>CAVRPQ010000004.1:0-456427 GCA_963723125.1 uncultured bacterium | reverse complement strand
TGCTGAAAAACCCGCCGAAAGTTTGAATAAAGGCGAGGTGGAGAGGTCAGAGAAGGATGCGTGGAAAACCTCAAGCCCAACCGGAATTTCTGACGACGATCAACCTGAACCAGCGGGTGCCGGCCGACCATCCCTTGCGCGGGATCAAGAGAGGTGTGGACCAGGTATTGACCAAGCTTTCGCCGCTGTTCGATGAGCTCTACGCCGGCGAGGGACGGCCGTCGATTCCGCCGGAGCAACTGTTCAAGAGCCGGATTTTGATGGCACTCTATTCGGTGCGCAGCGAGCGGCTGTTCTGCGAGCAACTGGCCTACAATCTCCTGTGGCTTTGGTTTCTGGACCGGGAACTGGACGAGGGAAGCTTCGACCCGACGGTGTTCACCCATAATTATGACCGGGTGTTGTCGGCGGACGCGGCGAAGCTGTTTTTCGCGGAGATCTATGATCTGTCGCGGGCCGAAGGCTGGACCAGCGACCAGCATTTTACGGCCGACGGCACGCTGATCGAAGCGTGGGCCAGCCTCAAGAGTTTTGTGCGCAAGGATGGGAAAGATCAGGCCAAAGTGGCGTCGGCCAAAGACGACGACCCCGGCAATCCGACGATCAATTTCCACGGGGAACCGCGGCGCAACGCCACGCACCGCAGCACGACTGATCCGGAGAGTGTGCTGTATCGGAAAGCCAACGGTCAGGCCAGCAAGTTGTGTTTTGGGACGCAAGTGTTGATGGAGAACCGACATGGGCTGTGCGCGGCCATCACGGTGCATAATCCCATTGCCCAAGACGAGCCAACGGTGGCAATGGCGCAGGTGGACGAACATCGCCAACTGCACACCGCCAGAATCACCACGCTTGGGGCGGACAAAGCGTATCACCAAAAGAAATTTGTGGCCGGGTGCCGCCAGCGGGAAATCTCGCCGCACACGGCGTGCAAGGCGGGGTTTGCGATCCCGGGATTGGACGGACGCACGACAGGGGGTATCGGCTATCGGACCAGTCAACGCCTACGCAAACGGGTCGAGGAAATCTTTGGCTGGATCAAAACGGTGGGCGGATTGCGGCGCACCCGCTATCGCGGAGTGGAGCGGACGCAGGCGTGGGCCTACTTCGTGGCCGGAACCTATAATTTGCTGCGGATAACCAATCTGGGATTGAGTTTGCAGGCCGGATGAAAGACGAGGCAGATCAACAGGCTGCGCCCATCGGACAAAAAGCTCGGTCGAAGCAGCCGAGCGGGAAAGCGGCGGGGTAAAAATCCGTGCTCCGCAGTGAGCCATAATCGATTTAACCATGACCCAAAAACAGTTCAGGCAAAAATTACCCCGTTTTGCAGCGTCCTGTTAAGAAAGCGGTACATCATTTCGTCTCCGATGCGGATTGCCAGAAATCAGATTTGTTTTCGGGTCCAGATGGCCCTTCCGAGTTGATTGAGATGCTTGCCGCCGACTTGGAGCAGTCAGCAGATTCAAGTTGGACAGAAGGCAAGGATGGAATTCCCCAATCGCTCAAGAGACTGTAGGACTCGTATCACTTCACCCCAGATATTGTTCGTCGCTGACTTTTTCCATCCAGTCAACGGCTTTGCCGTCGAGCTGTTCCTGAATGGCGATGTGCGTCATGGCCGTGGTGGGCGCGGCGCCGTGCCAATGTTTCTCGCCCGGAGCGAACCAGACGATGTCGCCCGGCCGGATTTCTTCAATCGGTCCGCCCCAGCGCTGCGCGCGCCCGCAGCCGGCGGTCACAATCAAGGTCTGTCCCAGCGGGTGCGTGTGCCAGGCGGTTCGTGCGCCGGGTTCGAACGTGACGATTGCGCCGGCAACCCGCGCGGGATCGTTTCCCTTGAATGGTGAGTCAATCCGCACCGTGCCGGTAAACCAATCGGCCGGTCCTTTGTTGGATGGCTGCGAGCCACTTCTTTTGATTTCCATATTTCAATTCCTTTCTCTTTATTTCTTAACCACAGATGAACACAGATGGACACAGATAAAAAACGTGTTGGCGTTCCGTTGTTCGGCGAATGAAATGGTTTTGCATTCATTTCCGAAATTCAACAATCCGTGTTCATCCGTGTCTATCCGTGGTATAACCGTATTGTTCCAGCTTACAACTCCTGGCGGGTGGGTCGGAACAGAATCTCATTGATATCCACATCATCCGGCTGGCTCATCGCGAAGACGACTGCCCGTGCAAAGGAATCGGCCGGAATCGCGACATCCTCATAGAACTTGTTGATGCGCGCGGCAGTGTCCGGATCGGTCACGGTATCCGGCAACTCCGTTGCCACCGCGCCCGGCGAGATGATCGTGGTGCGGATGTTGTAAGGCTTCACTTCCTGCCGCAACCCTTCGGAGAGAGCACGAACGGCGAATTTGGTCGCCGCATAGACCGTGGCGCCGGGCCTGACCTTGTGGCCGGCTACTGAAGAAACATTGATGATGTGACCGGCTTTCTGCTGCTTCATGTACGGCAACGCCGCGGCAATGCCGTACAACACGCCCTTGATGTTCACGTCAATCATCCGGTCCCACTCGTCAATTTTGAGACGTTCCAGCAGTGATTGGGGCATCAGCCCGGCGTTGTTAATCATGACGTCAATCCGCCCGAACTTTTGCACGGCCGTATCAACCAATTTCTTTACCTGCTCGCGATCGGTGACATCGGTCGCGATAGCGAACGCCTTGCCGCCGTTGGCGGTCAATTCCTCTGCCAATGATTTGAGACGCTCGACGCGACGCGCGCCCAGCATGACGATTGCGCCCTCTGCGGAGAGAAGCCGGGCGGTCGCCTCACCCAATCCGCTGCTTGCGCCCGTGATGACGACGACTTTTCCTTTGATATTATTGCTCATGTTTTGATTCCTGGCAGGAAACGAGGTAACGAGGCTCAAATTTGCTCCGTTTTTTAGAGACTCCTCACGTCGTCTCCTACATTTTTAAAGTGTTGTTGTCATTCAACGTCCAACCAGTTTCTGCAAATGTTCCGGATAACGCGCTCCCTGCACGGTGATCTTTGATGCAGCATTTTCGAGTTCGCGCAGGTCTGCCGGGGAGAGTTGGACCGAAACCGCCCCGATGTTTTCGTCCAGACGATTCAATTTCGTCGTGCCGGGAATGGGAACGATCCACGGCTTTTGCGCCAGCAACCACGCCAATGCGACTTGCGCGGGTGTCGCCTTCTTCTGCGCCGCAAATTTTCCAATGACATCAACCAAAGCTTGATTCGCTTTTCGATTTTCCTCGTTGAAGCGAGGCACAGTGTTGCGGAAATCGGTGCTGTCGAACTTGGTGTTCTCGTTGATGGCGCCCGTGAGGAAGCCCTTACCCAACGGACTGAACGGGACGAAACCGATTCCCAATTCTTCCAATGTCGGCATTATTTCCGCTTCCGGCTCCCGCCACCACAGCGAGTATTCGCTTTGAAGTGCCGTCACCGGCTGGACTTTGTGCGCGCGCCGGATGGTTTTCACGCCGGCTTCAGACAACCCGAAGTGTTTCACCTTGCCGGCTTGAATCAATTCCCTCACCGCGCCCGCCACGTCTTCAATCGGCACGTTCGGGTCAACCCGATGCTGATAGAGCAAATCAATGGTTTCGAGCCGGAGCCGTTTAAGCGAGCCTTCGACGGCCTGCTTGATGTGTTCGGGTCGGCTGTTCAAGCCCGCCGCTCCCGGACGATGGTCACTGCCACTTAGGTCGAAGCCGAACTTGGTGGCAATGACCACCTGCTTGCGGAACGGCGCGAGGGCTTCACCGACGAGTTCCTCGTTTGTGAACGGGCCGTAAACCTCGGCGGTATCAAAAAAGGTGACACCGCGTTCGACCGCGGCGTGAAGCAGTGCGGTCATCTCCTTTTTATCCTTGGGCGGACCGTAGGAAAAACTCATTCCCATGCAGCCCAACCCGATGGCTGAGACTTCCAAATTGCTCTTTCCAAGTTTGTGCTTTTGCATAATCGAATCCTTTCTTTCAGTTAAACGTTGGAGTGACTTTACTCTACATGAGCACGGCTGTCGCGCGGAGTCTTGCTCCACCTGTTGCGGGATTGCTCAAAAGTGCCGATGGGGTGAACCGCCGAGACGCAGAGTTGGACCGCGAAATACGCGAACCACACGAAAATGTTTTCACACGAATTCCGCGAATTAACGCGAATCAAAGGGCTGAAAGCCCGAAAGAAAATAGCCCAGGGCAAGCCAAGTGAAACGAGCGTCGCCCTGGGTCAAGGAGTAAAATGAATTCAAGCCCTGAAAGGGCGAAAGAAAGTCGGCAGGGATGCCGATATTCCGGCATCCCTGCCTTAGGCTATTATCTTTCGCCACCAACGGGGCTTTGCATTGGTGTTAATTCGTGAAATTCGTGTCTGCGGCTGATTCCGTGTCCATCGGTGTTCATCCGTGGTTCATCTCACCTCCGCCGGCGGTAATCGCTAGGGGCAAGGCCGGTTTCCCGGCGGAAGAGTTGCGCGAAATGGCTGGGATTGGCGTAGCCCACATCAAGGGCAACTTCCACCACGCTCTTCTTCGTTTCGCGTAGCAGGCGTTTCGCTTCATCCATCCGCAAGTTGATATGGTAGCGGGACGGGGACATGCCCAGCGCGCGCTTGAAAAGGCGATTGAAGTAGAACTTGCTCAAACCAGCCTGCGCCGCCAGCCGGTCCAGGTTGAACTCTTCGGCGACGTGCTCCGCCATCCAGTCCGTTATTTGTCGAAGTTTGTAGCCGGGCAGCGACGGACTGCCGCTGCGCGACTCTTTGGTCGTTTCGGCATAGTTTCGAGCCAGATGGATGGCGATGGCCTGCGCGATGCCTTGCAGGAAAAGCGGACTCGCCTTCCGGCGCAGTAGTTCCTCGTGCACGCGTTCCATCAATGAATTCATAGCAACGTCGTTGAACGCGGAAATGTCCCGCAGCCGGGCGTGAGGCGCATCGTCCCCGAAAACTTCTTCCAGAGCGCGCTGAAGGAGCGGGAGCGCGATGAACACCGCCATGGATTCAAACGGTTCGGGGCCTACCGCTTTCCAGCGGCAATCATAGGGAGCGCCGCCCGACGTAAGAAAGAAAGACCCTTTTTTGATCCGATGCGTGACCCAGGGCCGTTTGCCTTCCCGTTCCTGAAATTCTGCTTCACCCGACACGGTCCAGGCGAGGAACGGTTCGCTGACGGAGGGAAGCGACACCATCTCGACGTCCCGCGGCGGGGCGATGATCCAGGCTTTGATGTCCCGCCAGGCTTTGCCGCGGCAAGCCACCAGGCATTTCCCGCCCACATAGCGTTCGAAGGCTTCGGCAGAAGTTGTCTCGGGAACCGGCATGGTCGCGCCAATTATTTGGTGCGCGACCCGCCGCGTCAACCCTTCGGCATCCTGGCCATAAACTCTTTGGCGTCGGTGGCAATTACGGCATCGGCGTGCAAAGCTCGACCAAGTGGCCGGAATTGTCGCGGAGGCAGGCCACCGTCTGGCCCCACGGCTTGGTTGCTGGTTCGCTCACGACAGCGGCGCCGGCTTTCACGGCGCGCTGGAATAATGCAGGAACATCTGGTGTGGTCAGGGCAATCTCCACGCCCAGCGGCGCTTTGTCCGGCGCGGCAGCCACAATTTCCAGTTTCAAATGTTCCCGGGCCAGCGCCAGGCTGACGAAGGCCAGCCGGGTTGTGCCGGTTTCCAGTTCTCCGTAAGCCTTGCCGTGGTCGTCGTGGAAAAAGCGCCGGGCCAGGCCGAACGCCTTTTCGTAAAAGGCGAGGCTGGCGGCGACATCGTTCACATACAAAAGCACGTAACCAAGCAAGGGAGGATTCATAGTTAGTTGATGGTTGAGAGTTGATAGTGGATAGAATTTTTGGATGAAATCTTATTACGGCCGGCGGGACAAAAGCTGTCCAACCCCCAATTTTAACACATAGACTCGGAGACGCTAAAGGGTGGACATGAATGCGGTCTCACGTTCATGCGACGCGGCTTTTGGTCTTGAATCCGGCTTGGGGCACGGGATACTCGGCGCATGAACCGCCGAAACTTTATCAAACTCGGAGTTGTCGGCACCGGCGCGACGCTGGTTGGAATTGAGTCATCGCAGAGTGAACCGGCCGTCGTTCCAGCTTCAACCAAATCATCCACGGTGGTCGCCATTCCCATCGGCGTCGCCCCGCTCGCGCAACAGGAACTGGATCCGCTCTTTGACGACATGCGGACGCGGGCCGGGGTGAATGCGCTGTTCACCTTCATCTACACCCACGAACCGCATCGCGCCGGTATCGTGCGTGAAGGTTCTCGCCCGGATAATTTTCACGGTGGCAATTATGCACGGCCGCACATGAAGTTTTACCAGGACACACCGCTGACCCTGGCGGACATGACTGCACCCGAATTCGGCGGCGTGGACGTGCTGGAGCGCGTCATTCCGGTGGCGAAGAAACACGGCATCCGGGTGTTTCCGTTCATTCTCGAAGACAATCAACTTCCCGCTGTGGTGCGGCAGAATTGGGAAAAACTTTACGAAGTGGACCATCATGGGCGGCGTACGACCGGACATCCGGGTGGTCCGTGTTTTAACAATCCCGGCTATCAGAACTTTACGCTGGGCCTCGTCGAGGATTATGCGCGCTCCTACGATATTGGCGGCATCATGTGGGGCTCGGAACGTCAAAGCGGCTTGCTCGACACGCTGGGCGTGTCCCAAAGCAGCGGCATTGACCCCGGCAAGACGACCTGCTTCTGCGAGTTCTGCCGGAAGAAGGGGCGCGACCACGGCATTGATGTCGAGCGGGCGCGGCAAGGTTTTGATGCGATTGAAGCGTGTGTGCGCGAGAGCCGCGACGGCCAGCGTCCGCGCGACGGTTATTTCACCACGTTCTGGCGGTTGCTGCTGAAATATCCGGAAGTGCTCGCGTGGGAAAATCTGTGGGTGACCAGCCGCCACGAACTTCAGGCGGCGATTTATCGGAAGGCCAAATCCGTCAATCCCGCGCTGCAAGTCGGCTGGCACGTCTGGCAGAACGTGACGTTCAGCCCGTTCCAGCGCGCCGAGGAAAATTTGTCGGACCTGGCCGGCTACTCCGATTTCATCCGGCCTGCGGTTTACAACAACGTTGCCGGCGGACGGTTTGTAACCTTCGTCAAAGACGCGCGCCAGTCCGTCTTCGGCGATCTGCCGCCCGAATTGACGCTCGACGTGCTTTACCGGCAGCTTAATTACGACGAAGCGCCGTTTGACCAGCTCGCCGCGACCGGCTTTTCCGCGAATTATGTTGAGCGTGAAACCCGCCGTGCCGTCGAGTCCGTGGCCAATCATCCCGTGCAAATCTGGCCGGGCGTGGACATTGACGTGCCGGTGAGCGCCAACGAAGCGCATTGCACGCCGGAAAGCGTGGCGCAGGCGGTGAAGGCTGCCTTTAAAGGCGGCGCGCAAGGCATCATCCTGTCCCGCAACTATACCGAGATGAAGCCGGAAAACCTGTCGGGCGCCGGCAACGCGTTGCGCGAACTCGGTCTGATTTAGACAACGATGAATCCGGCTCGAAGAGAACGGACGGAGAAATCAAGAAAGGCCGAGGTGATGACAATATGTCCCAAATCAAAATTAAATGGTTGAGCCAGCCGGAGGAGCACGACTACCCGGCGGCGCTGTCTTATTTGACCCTGATCTACGACCCAAAGACAGCGACTGGCCTGGTGAACAAATTGAAAAAGGCGGCAGTGTCGGAGTTTAAAGCGAAGGATATTTTCCGGGCCTCTCGATTGCCCTTGCTGGGGGCGGGCAATTCGCATGTCAAAAAGGACATGGTCAAAATCGAGTCCGGACGTGGGGTGTCGCCGCTCCTGCTGGTCAGGGATTCGGCCAACGGCAAGGTCGTTATTGCCGACGGCTACCACCGGCTATGCGCCGTTTACACGTTTGATGAAGATGCGGTGATTCCCTGCAAGATTGTGTAATGCTGCTGGTTGGGTGGACTTGAACCGCCAAGACGCAAAGGCGCAGAGAATTTAACCACGGATGAACACCGATGAACACAGATGCAGTGACATTGAACATGCGCTGTAGCGAACTCTCAACTCTCAACTTTTAACCCTCAACTACCGGGCTTCGGTATTGACAGGCGCGGTCCGGCGTGGCTGAGTTTCCGGTGTTGACGGCTTATTAAGGCAGCAGGAGACGACGTAAGGAGTCGCCAACTTGTTTTTCAGAAACAAAGAGATTTGAGACTCGTCACCGGTCTTCGCTCAGAAGCTACGACCCGGCGGGCCTCGTCTCCTACAAAGAAAGAGATTTGGCATGAAAAAGAGTGAAAGAGCGAAAATCGAAGTCACCAAGGATGGTCCCTATCTCGTCAACGGCGGCCTGCCGCTCAGCGAGCTATGGATTGTCACCAATGCCGAGGGCGATTCCCTCGATTATCGTGAGGGCAAAAAGCATCCATCGCCGCCGCAATATGCGCTTTGCCGTTGCGGTCATTCCAGCAACAAACCGTTCTGCGATGGCAGCCACCAGAAGGTCGAGTTCGATGGGACCGAAACCGCCAGCCGTGAGCCTTACCTGAAGCAGGCGGAAACCATTGACGGGCCGGCCCTGCGGCTCACCGACGCGGACAACCTTTGCGCCTTTGCCCGGTTCTGCGACCCGAAAGGGAGGATTTGGAACCTGGTTCCAGCCTCAAACGACCCCGAAGCCCGGCGAGTGGCGGAGTATGAGGCTGCTCATTGTCCGGCCGGCCGGTTGGTGGTATGGGATAAAAAGACAGGCAAAGCCATCGAACCGAAATTTGAACCGTCGCTCGGGTTGATCGAGGACACGGAAAAGAAAGTCAGCGGCCCGATATGGGTGCGCGGAGGCATTCCGGTGATTTCCGCCGATGGCAAAGCCTATGAGGTTCGGAATCGGATGACGCTGTGTCGCTGCGGCGCATCCAACAACAAACCCTTCTGCGACGGCTCGCACGCGGCCTGAACCCCGGTGTACTTTCGGCACGGGCTCGTGTCCTACACGCGATGTAAGTTCTGGCGGATTTGAACCGCCAAGAAGTAAAGGCACAAGAATTTCTTGTCGCGCCGAAATCTGATGAAGGCAGACGGGGCGCAGCCGCAAACGGGATGTGTAGTGTCGGCGCTGTGCGCCGATTTTGTTCGAGCCGCAGGCTCGACGCTACATCCGTATTCCGAATTCCGCGGGGGCAACGGGGCGCGTGGCTCACGCACGAAGCTGGGCGATGACGGAAATCAGACTGGTCGCGCTGAAATCACAGGAAAGCGGATGCCGACGGATTGTAGGAGACGACGTGAGGAGTCTCTGATTAAAAATCCAAAAGCCGGAAATCGAAATGAGTCTCGTGATCTCGACTCCTACAAAACGAAATTCGCAATTCGAAATTGTCACGGCTCTTTTCCGGTATTCATTTTGGGATGGACGATTTTGGAGTGCGCCGGCAGAGCGGCAGCGGCGACGGCGCTTTTGGGCGGACGGGAAATAAACTGATGCGAACGATTTCCGCGCGTGCGAAAGCGGTGTCTCCCGAAAGCGTTCGGGATTGCCACCGCAGTCCAAGACGACAAGCGATGACGGAAATCAGACTGGTCACGCTGAAATCAGATGAAAGCGGATGCAGGCGGACTTGTCGCGCACTCCGCAATTCGCAATTGTCATGGCTCTTTTCCTGTATTCATTTTGGGATGGACGACTGGCAATGCAGCTTGCCAACAAACAAATTTTGGCGGATAATTAAGACCATGAGCGCGCAGGAAATGTTAATTGAAGAAATCAAGCGCCAGCCCGAACCGGTGGTGCGCGAAATCCTGCATTACTTGAAATTTCTTGAACGCCAGCGCGGGGCGGAAGCGCCAATGGACAGCCTCGTTGCGGACACCTGGGAAAAACTTGGGCCGGCCCCGGAAGTGGACTATGACCAGCTTTAGCCGCGGCGACGTCGTCGTGGTGGATTTGGGCATGGCGGCCAAAGTGCGTCCGTGCGTGGTGGTTTCCGTCGGCCAACCCGACCGCCAGCGCAATATGTCCGTGGTCGTGCCGATGACGACGGAAATTCGCGGCGGCGAATGTGAAATCCGATTTCCCAAACCCGCCTGGCTCCGGCAGGAATCTGTCGTGAACGTGCTGGGCATCGCCGGCGTGGACAACGCGAAAATCGAACGGCGCATTTCTGCTTTTCCCGCTGATAAAATGTTGGAGATTGAATCGGTGTTAAAACGATTGCTGGGCTTGTAAGTGGCAACGGGTGGACTTGTCGCGCACGCCGCACTCCGCAATTCGAAATTCGCAATTCGAAATTGTCATGGCTCTTTTCCGGTATTCAGTTTGGGATGGACGATTTTGGAGTGCGCCGGCAGAGCGGCAGCGGCGACGGCGCTTTTGGGCGGACGGGAAATAAACTGATGCGAACGATTTCCGCGCGTGCGAAAGCGGTGTCTCCCGAAAGCGTTCGGGATTGCCACCGCAGTCCAAGACGACAAGCGAAGACGGAAATCAGACTTGTCGCGCTGAAATCAGATGAAGGCGGATGCGGGCGGACTTGTCGCGCACGCCGCAATTCGCAATTCGAAATTGTCATGGCTCTTTTTCTGAATTCATTTTTCAGGGTCTGGTTTGTGGTGACGCACATCAACAGTCAAATAGTTAGCAACAGTCCCAATGACGGAACAGAGATGGAACAAGAATTGCTAATTTAGCACGAATAATTGGTTAAATGCGGAGCACACGCGGACGGTGCGAAAGCAGAAATGCACCGTTCGGAAACTGCACTCAAAAAGAAATTCTGAAGAATAAGGCGCAAAATGGACGACGAACTCGATGCTTTGGATTTTGAGAAGTGCTTTTTAGCGGACCTACTTGCAATGGTTGGAGATCGGCTGGTTGCGCTGCAGAGTTATATTGACCCAAAAGACCCTGAAGGTAGCTCCGATGTATTCGATCCAATGGAGCATCTTGCAGGCGTCGGAATGGTTGCCGCGCAGCGCTATCTAGCCTCAATCTGCAATTGGCTTTCTGTCTCGAAAAACGATGCGATGAAATGGGGACCACAGAAGAAAGACGTTGCTGTGGCGTCTATCGTGAACGCAGCAGCAAATTATTGGAAGCATGTAGAAGAGGGAAATGGCGCAATTCATCAAGATACGCGAGGTACTCTTGAGCAGATAGGCGTCAACCTTGAATCGGGATATTGTGTCTCGAACGCGCTTTATGAATGCGGATACAAACATCTTTCAGAGGTTATGAAAGATTTGCTCGCTTGGCGTGATGCAGTTATCGAAGAAGCGAAGACAAGAAATGAATAACTCCGTGAAAACATGAAAACGAAATTGCTGGGATGGACGGTTCTATTTCTGTTGGTGCTTCTAATCATTCCGTTGTTTGGGCAAGCACAGGAAACTAATCACGTCGCCGATAAATTCAATCCGGATGTGCTACGCGCTCAGGCTGTGATGGGAAATGCTCAGGCCCAATATAATCTGGGTAATTGCTACGCCAACGGCCAAGGCGTGGCGAAGGACGAGGCGGAGGCGATGAAGTGGTATCGCAGAGCCGCCGAACAAGGATTCCTACAGGCCCAACTCGACCTTGCTATGGGACTTGGCGAGAATGGAGACCCAACTGAGGGAATCAAATGGCTTCGGGAGGCCGCCCAAAACGGAGTTGCAGACGCCCAATGCGAGCTTGGTATGGCTTACCTCGGTTACACTTCCCTTTGGAACAAAGTCGTCCCAATAGACGCAGTTGAGGCAGTGAAGTGGCTCAGTAAAGCCGCCGAACAGGGGGACGCGGAGGCTCAAGGCAATCTCGGAGAGTGTTACTTCCGTGGCCAAGGCACCGTACTGGATTACATCCAAGCATACAAGTGGGTAAATCTTGCAGCGGGTGCATCTTGACACTGTCCTTAAGATAAAGGCCGTAACGGTTCCTCGACTCGGCGAAACCTAAACCTATGGAAGCCGTGTCACTATATGAAACCAACATCCAAGCCGTTTCCCCGTCTGGCTGACATTGAACGAGAGGTAGTGGCGGAAGCCCGCGAATGGGGACGCCAGCGACTCCAGGAGCGTCTGCAAAAACTAGCCCAAGAAAGCGGCGAAGTTTTTCCCCCTCCGGCAACGCCGACGAAGGCCTCTGAGCCTGCGCAGCGAACTGGGCGAGGTAAAACTGATCGTTGACTACGGTCAGGACCCGCTCACCAGCCAATGGGGTTGTCCGCTGCTTGGGGCTTGGGAGTTGGGGCCGCATCAGAAGATTACCCCTGGTTACGCCGAAAAGCTCTGCTTCACCGTGACGGCCACCGGTTCGTATGAGGAGGCCGCCCAAGTCGCCAGCCAATGGGCGCCAAGCATCGATGATTCGACCTTGCACAGGCTGGTGCAACGGATCGGGCAGCGTGCCCAGGAGCAGGCCAAGAGCCGGTATGAGTTGCCACCGCCGGAGCGCCTGCCCCAACGGCCCGCCAGTCCGTTGGCCGTGCTGATGGCCGACGGCTGCCAAATCCGCTATCGGGGTGGTGGTTGGGGCAAGCAACAAACCAAGAAAGACCGTGTCGAATGGCATGAATTGAAGCTTGGGGTGTTCTACCGGCACGAAGAGTTGGGCCACACCGAGGGCGGCCGCGGCCTGTTGGCGGATAAGATCGTGGTCAGTTGGCAGGAACAGGCATTGGAACTGGGGCGGCGACTTAACTGGGAAGCCCTGCGGGAAGGGTTGGGCCGTGCCCGGCAGATGCTGTTTCTGGGAGACGGAGCCGACTGGGTGTGGAACCTCAAGCAGGATCGGTGGCATCAAGCCGTGGAACTTCTGGATTTTTACCACGGCAGCCAACACCTCTGGGATTTGGGCAAGGCGTTGCAGGGCGAAAGCCAACCCGCGCTCTCCCAGTGGGTAGAACCCCTGCGACACCAGATGAGACACGGTAAGGAAAAACAGGTCTTACGGCAGATTGCTGGTCTTCAGAAACGGCGTGGACCAACCGGCAAAGTGATCCGCCGCGAGCAGAACTATTTTCAGACCCACTCCAGTCGAATGAACTACCAACAGATCGCCAACCGAGGCTGGCCGATCGGTTCGGGGGCGGTCGAATCAGCGTGTCGCCAGAAACAATGTCGGTTCAAACGTTGCGGGCAGTTCTGGACCGCAAAAGGTCTCCGCAACCTTTGCGCCCTCGATGAAGCTCGTCGAAATCACCACTGGGACGAACTTTGGACCTCCAATTAAGGACAATGTCAAGATGCACCCCTTGCAGCGGCCCAAGGCTACACAGGCGAGGACCTGCCCTTATCGCAGGTCGAACAATTGATGACACCTGACCAAATCACTGAAGGGAAACGGCTTTCGGCTGAATTTTCTCCAGGGAAAGAAACGGACGGTCAAAGGAAAGAAACATCCGCTTCAAGTGATGAGTTCGAGGCAACCAACGCGAAGGCCGAGGCGGGGAATGCTCAGGCCCAATACAATTTGGCCGACTGGTACTTTAATGCGCAGAATTTTGCGGAAGCGGTAAAGTGGTATCGCAAGGCCGCCGACCAGAACAACCCCGACGCTCAAATCCGTTTGGCTACCTGCTACAATGCGGGCCTGGGCGTGGCGCAGGATTTTGCGGAGGGGACGAAATGGTATCGCAAGGCCGCTGAGGAGAATTGCGCCGAGGCTCAACTTTACCTAGCAGGACGCTGCAAAACGGGGTAATTTTTGCCTGAACTGTTTTTGGGTCATGGTTAAATCGATTATGGCTCACTGCGGAGCACGGATTTTTACCCCGCCGCTTTCCCGCTCGGCTGCTTCGACCGAGCTTTTTGTCCGATGGGCGCAGCCTGTTGATCTGCCTCGTCTTTCATCCGGCCTGCAAACTCAATCCCAGATTGGTTATCCGCAGCAAATTATAGGTTCCGGCCACGAAGTAGGCCCACGCCTGCGTCCGCTCCACTCCGCGATAGCGGGTGCGCCGCAATCCGCCCACCGTTTTGATCCAGCCAAAGATTTCCTCGACCCGTTTGCGTAGGCGTTGACTGGTCCGATAGCCGATACCCCCTGTCGTGCGTCCGTCCAATCCCGGGATCGCAAACCCCGCCTTGCACGCCGTGTGCGGCGAGATTTCCCGCTGGCGGCACCCGGCCACAAATTTCTTTTGGTGATACGCTTTGTCCGCCCCAAGCGTGGTGATTCTGGCGGTGTGCAGTTGGCGATGTTCGTCCACCTGCGCCATTGCCACCGTTGGCTCGTCTTGGGCAATGGGATTATGCACCGTGATGGCCGCGCACAGCCCATGTCGGTTCTCCATCAACACTTGCGTCCCAAAACACAACTTGCTGGCCTGACCGTTGGCTTTCCGATACAGCACACTCTCCGGATCAGTCGTGCTGCGGTGCGTGGCGTTGCGCCGCGGTTCCCCGTGGAAATTGATCGTCGGATTGCCGGGGTCGTCGTCTTTGGCCGACGCCACTTTGGCCTGATCTTTCCCATCCTTGCGCACAAAACTCTTGAGGCTGGCCCACGCTTCGATCAGCGTGCCGTCGGCCGTAAAATGCTGGTCGCTGGTCCAGCCTTCGGCCCGCGACAGATCATAGATCTCCGCGAAAAACAGCTTCGCCGCGTCCGCCGACAACACCCGGTCATAATTATGGGTGAACACCGTCGGGTCGAAGCTTCCCTCGTCCAGTTCCCGGTCCAGAAACCAAAGCCACAGGAGATTGTAGGCCAGTTGCTCGCAGAACAGCCGCTCGCTGCGCACCGAATAGAGTGCCATCAAAATCCGGCTCTTGAACAGTTGCTCCGGCGGAATCGACGGCCGTCCCTCGCCGGCGTAGAGCTCATCGAACAGCGGCGAAAGCTTGGTCAATACCTGGTCCACACCTCTCTTGATCCCGCGCAAGGGATGGTCGGCCGGCACCCGCTGGTTCAGGTTGATCGTCGTCAGAAATTCCGGTTGGGCTTGAGGTTTTCCACGCATCCTTCTCTGACCTCTCCACCTCGCCTTTATTCAAACTTTCGGCGGGTTTTTCAGCAAACTGCTAGGTATCTGCTACGAATCTGGTGAAGGTGTGGCGCAGGATTTTGCGGAGGCGGTGAAATGGTTTCGCAAGGCCGCCGAGCAGAATCTCGCCGACGCTCAATACAATCTCGGCATCTGTTACGACCAAGGCCGAGGCGTGGCGAAGGATGACGCGGAGGCGGTCAAATTGTATCGGGAAGCAGCGAACCAAGGATATGCCGAGGCCCAAAACGCGCTTGGCTTGTGTTACGACCGCCCGCCTTTTGAAGGCCTATTCCCGCTGCGGGCCTTTGTTAAGGCGGTGGAATGGTATCTGAAAGCAGCAAATCAAGGTTATGCCGAGGCTCAATACAATCTGGGCCGTTGCTACTTCTTAGGCCAAGGCGTGACACAGGATTATGTCCAAGCTTACAAGTGGTTTAATCTCGCTGCGGCACAAGGAAAAACCGATGCCAATATGTTTCTAAATGCTAGTGCCGTCCACTTGTCTCCAGAAGCTATTGCCGAAGCGGAGAGATTGTCCAGTGAGTTTGTTCCGCGAAAGCAAGGCGAGCGCGAAATGCCGAATTTCACAAGTAATGGCGCTGACACCGCACCCACGGCCAGCGGCAGCGGTTTTTTCATCACGGACGATGGATATTTGATTTCCAATTATCATGTGGTCAAGGATGCGACGAAGGTTCGTTTGCTCACAGGTGCGGGTTTGATTGACGCCAAAGTGGTTCAGGTGGATGCGGCCAATGATCTGGCGTTGTTGAAGGCGGACGGGCGGTTTGCGCCGCTGCCCATTTCCGCCAGCCGCACGGTGAACCTTGGTGGTACGGTGGCCACGGTCGGTTTTCCCGACATCGGTTTGCAGGGGTTCTCGCCCAAGCTGGCCAAAGGAGAAATCGCGTCGCTGTCTGGCGCGAGTGATGACCCGCGGTATTTTCAAATCAGCGCGCCGGTGCAGCCGGGCAATTCGGGCGGGGCACTGGTGGATGAGCGGGGCAACGTGATCGGCATCGTGTCGGCCAAACTGGATGCGGGGGCGGCGCTGGCGGCGAGCGGGGCGTTGCCGGAGAATGTGAATTACGCGGTCAAGAGCAGCCTGCTGTTGAGCTTCCTGGAATCCGTTCCGTCTGTTTCAGCCAAGCTCAAAGCGGTGAACACGAAGGATGAGAAGTTTGAGGACGTGGTGAAGTCGGCGCAGGACGCGGCGGTGCTGGTTTTGGTTTATTGATGGCAGGGCCATTGCGCTGCGATGACCGGACGGCGCAGCGCGCCGTCCCTACCGTAAAATGAATCCGTGTTCATCTGTGTTCATCCGTGGTTCAATTCTCTGCACCTCTACGCCCTTGCGGTTAATATTCATTTTCCCGAAACCAGCTTGAATTCGGCGAATTCAACCGTGAAAGGTTGTTTCGAGGTGTTGATGGCGTCAACACCCACGTTGATTTTTCCCGGGAATTGGACGGTGACAGGATTGGTTTCAACCCAGTCCACGCCGTTATTGCTGACGGCTGCACGGACTTGATCGCCTTGGCGCGTCAGCCGTAAATAGGCGGATCGCCCCTTGAAAAACGGTTTGGTGGAGGGCGTGCCCTGCGTCAGGTCCTGGTTGTCCTTCCAATACTCGAACAACGGCAGGTAGCTGGCACGTTCGCCGTGGGACGCGGTCCAGACATTGCGTTCGAGCCGCAGATAATTTTCGTCATTGTCCCACAACAACAGGCCGGCACCGTTGAACGGATGAGCGCCAGGGAGCGTCCCGGCCTTGCCCGGCTCGAAGGTCCCGGAAACCTTGACCTGCACCGTGAAGTCGCCGTCCACTTCCTGCAGGATGCGTGGCGCGTTCCGCTTCTTGTAAATGCTGCGATAACTGCTCAGGTCGTGCGTGGTGCCGGGAATGGTGACTGTAAGCGTTCCGTCCCCAGCCTTAATGGTGCAATCGCCATCCGGCTCGATGACCCGGCCCCAGCCGGGGATAGTTTGGCCGGAATGGCTTCCGGCTTGTGCGGCCAGACTGATGAGCAAAGCCGGGAGGAACAGCCACCGGCGTGGGGTCGGCGATTTCATGCGCGAGAAGTTATGCAAGCCGGATGCCGGGTCGAGGGTTCGTCAGCAACGATTGTGTGTCATTCCGGTGACGAAACCCAACCGCGTGACTTTGCAGGAGTCGAACGCATTTTTCGTGACGTCACCGCCTGGGTTCTGTCATAACCAGCAGTCAGATCGTCGGGGCATGGCGGTGTCGGCATGAAAATCGGCCTCCAAACTCTGCAACTGTTTGCAAACTCAATGGCGACCTGCCTGGCATCCGGGTTGCCGCCGAGGCGGGCACTGGAGTTGAGCGGAGCAGGAACGCGATCCAAGGCCCTGCGGGAAGTTGTTCTCGTAGCCGTGAAACGGTGTGATCAGGGAATGACGATTTCCGAAACGCTCGAACCCGGCGCGAGATATTTCCCGCACTACTTCCTGCCGGTGATTCGTGTGGGCGAAGCGGGTGGCCGATTGGTGGAAGCATTTCAATTGCTGGATCGTCACTGTCGCCGGACAGAACCCTCTGTACGGCTGGTGCGCAACACCTGGCTTTATCCTCTTATTTGTATCATCTTCGGCTGGATCATTCGAACTGGAATCTTCGTGTATTTCGGAAGGTATGACACGGCCCGGCACTTCTTTTGCGCCTCTTTTGGGACCGGCGCGCTGCTTGCCCTGTCGGGGTGGCTGTTGTTCAAGATACAGTCGGTGAAAAGAGCGGCTGACTTCGTTCTGCTGCAACTCCCGCTCCTCCGCGAGACCGAGATCCGGCTGGCGGTCGTCTTGTTTTTTGCCACGTTCCGGCTGGCCTACGAGGCCGGGGGCCTGGGAGTGGTCGTCATATTCGACCTGGCGTGGCGGACCGTTCGCAATGGCGCCATCCGTCAGGACCTGCTGCAAGTTCGCCAAATCCTGGCGGAGAACGGCACCTTTGGAGAGGCCTTCGGGAAGTCAGCGTTGCTGGAGGACGATATCAAGGGGATGATTAACACGGGGTCGCTCAGCGGGCAATTGGACCGGAGCCTGGCCGAGATCGTGGAGACAGCGACCTGGCAGCTCGAGTTGACGCTGCGGACCTTCAATCAATTCTTCCAGCGCCTGGTCACCTTTGCGGTTGCCATGTCAATCGTGGAGACGCTACTCCTTTGCATGCTATAGTCCTGCGTTGTAACACGGTGGCCTTTGCGTCTGTGGATTGGGGGCAGTTCGCGTGATTTCCCTATTCACCCGCTCCGGCGCAGACGTGCAGTTTACGGTTGAAAGCATCCGCGGTTACTCGATGGCTACCGAACAGCGCGAAGCCTTCTTCCCGGACTGGCGCGCTTTGGCGGCAAGCATCCGTTCCCCGGCGCGGCGGGAACGTTTGCGTTTCTGCCGGCGGATGCGCTCAATCTCATTGCGGCGCGCCGCGACGAATCCCCTTTGCCGCTCTTCAAGCTTGTCGAGCAACAACCGCCGGGCGAGGAAGCGATTGAGTCCCTGCTGACGCGTGGCCTGGCATTTGACCTGCAATCCGCTCGGACGATGGAGCAGCATCACACAGGTGGAGGTTTTGTTGACGTTCTGGCCGCCCGTGACCGCCGGAGCGCACAAAAGTTTCCTCCAGATCGGCTTCACGCACACCCAGCGCGGTCATGCGTCGGGCGAGCCGGGCTTCCTATTCCGGGCTGACGGGGAACGCGCTCATGAAGGAGTTGGAAGTTGAAGGTTGAAAGTTCGAGGGGAAATCAAATGACAAACGGCACGAGCGCCTTCACTTGTTTCTGATAGGCTGGATATTCATTGGGGAAATGGCGCAACATGAGCCGTTCCTCCTGCTTGAGCTTGATCCAGAAGCCAATGCCCACCACGACGATGCTCAGCCAGCATCGCAACTGACCCGCATTTATGGCCGTTCCGAGGGCCATCACCAACAAGCCGGTATAGATGGGATGCCGCACGAAACGGTAAGGCCCGGTCTTTATCAATTCATGACCCTGCTTGAACGTGACATCGCTGCTCCAATTCCCGGCCAGCGTCCAACGCGCCCATAGCGTTACGAACAGTCCGAACAGGCAGATTACCGCACCGATAACCAGTACCCAATCTTTGTGTGGTATCAGCACCCGGTTCATGGGCGTCGGCAGTTTGGGGTCAATCAGCAGAAGCCAGCCCAAACCCACAGGAACTCGATGGGCGAGAGTGGCGGCCCAGCTCTGCCCTTCTGCCAACGGCTTCTGGCGGAAGGCGCTGATAAACCAGTAGGCAAGGAAGAGGATCCAGCAACCGAGAATGATTGGACCTGAAATCGTTGCCATGATGAATTCGCACCAGTCATATCACATTCTTCACTTTTCCAAAAAATCTTTCAGCGGTTGCCAGTAATGCATCCGCCAGCCGTTGTTTTTACGCGCGTAATCGTTCGCCGGCACGCCGATTTGCGTGAAGTGCAACTGCGTGCCGCTGGATTTGGCTGCGAGTGCGAAAGTTACAATGGAGTAATGTCCGTCGGGCCAGTTTTGCGAGCGCCACGCTTGAACGATTCGTTTGCCAGGTTTCAGGTCGAGCGTGATGCCGGCAATATAGCGATCGTAGCAATCGAACGGCGCGCCCGCTTTCGCCCGAATCCGCGCGCGTTCGCCGGTAAATTGCGCGTGTTGCTTCTGATTTATCAACGCATTGTAAATGGCCTGCGGCGTCGCACGGAACCGGACTTTGTGTTCAATATTCTTGGTTTTCATGGCGGGGCAACGTTATGTTTTGGAAAGTGCTCCGTCAAATCGGGTTTTGCTACGATTGACGGTGATTTGATCGCGTGAGCCTGACTGAATACATTCTGCTGGCGGCCAGTTCGCTGTTTGTGATTGTGGACCCGCTGGCGACGGCGCCGGCGTTTCTGGCGATGACGCCCAACAACACGCCGGAACAGCGTTTGCGCACGGCCCGGCTGGCCTGTTGCACCGCGGCGGTGGTGTTGCTGGTGTTTTCCGCCGCGGGAACGGTCGTCTTCAAGATCTTCGGTATTACCATGCCGGCGTTTCAAATTGCCGCCAGCATCGTGTTGCTCATTATCGCGTTGGACATGTTGCGCGTGCAACGGTCGCGGGTGCAGGAAACGCACGAGGAAAAGCAGGCCGGCACGGAAAAGGACGACATTGCCATCACGCCGCTGGCCATCCCGATGTTGGCCGGGCCGGGCGCCATTTCCACCACGGTGCTGCTCCAGAATGAGGCACGCGATGTCCCGCAACACATCGCGCTGTACGTCTGCATTGTGGCGGTGGCGGCGGCGAGCTATCTGATTTTCCGGCTGGCGGTGCGCGGCGCACGCTGGCTCAACCCGATTGCGATGAGCATTGCCGTCCGGGTGATGGGTTTGCTGCTGGCGGCAGTGGCCATTCAGTTCCTGCTGAATGGCATCGAGGCCTTTCACGCGGAATTGGTTTTGCCGGCGATATAGCGTTGGCAGTCCACGGCGCGACCTGCCAATAAGACGACCAAGGATGGTATCAACCAGGGCAGTGGAGGAGACCGCCGGATTTTCATCGGGAAGATTTTTTTACGTGAACGGTAAATCATTGGCAATCGGTTTCAATCGTTCACGCGGAGGAAATTTTTTTGTTGTGAACGAATCGGATTGAACTTTCCTGAGTGCGAACTGTCAGAACCTACGGCGTTGGTGGAGCTGGTGGCCGAGGGAGGAAATGGTTTTGTTTTTTTTGCGAAGGAAAAAAATTGGCGGCACAATTTATGCGGTTCCCTCTGACGTGTTCGACAATGAAGCGATGAAGTGCCGAGGTGAAGAGTAAAGGGAGCATAAAGTCATTTTAGGAGATGGCTGCCGGCTTTCCGCGAGTTGTATAGTTGACGTTGACGTTATGGAAAAAAAATCGCACCTGACAAGGATTGTATTGTGTCAAAATCTCGGTTTTCTGGCGGTGATTGTAATTTGTTACCTCGATGAATTGCTCAAGTTGCCGTCGTTGATCTTCTCCGACCACCCTTTTGACTTTGTTTATCGCCGGTCCACGCTGGAAGTGTTGCTTTTTCTGGCGGTCTGGCTGTTGGTGAACAAATCAACACGCCGGTTGCTGAAGCGGGTCCGGCAGTTGGAGGATTTTCTGCGCGTGTGCGCCTGGTGCCGGCGTATTGATTACAAGGGAGAATGGATGCCGCTGGAGGATTTCATGGAGCAGGGTTTCGATACGCCCACCACGCATGGCATCTGTCCGGATTGTTTGCGCGAGAAAAAGGAGGCGCTGGCGCGGGCCAGGATCGCACAGAATGCCGAAGCCGTGACCAGTTGATCCGACCGTTTGAAGCCGGTTTCAGTGGAGGTGGATCTGGTCTACTTGAATCCGGTCGGGTTCATTCACACCCAGTTGGAGCAGGGCGGCATTGGCGTAGAGTTCCGGGTTGGGCTTGAATTCCGGTGCTTGAATAATGCGGCGTTCGTGGTCAAGTTCGCGGATGGCGAGCGTATCGAGCGCAACGGGGTCCCGGCTGAACCAAAGCTGATTCAACACCATTGAGTATTGCAATAATCCCTTCGCACCACCGGCGTACTGGCCGATCAGCGCGTCGGTGATGTTGACCACGACGCGGTCGCCGAGCGCGGGCAGGGCGTAAATTTCCGGCACAGCGACAGCAAGCCGTCCAGAGTCGTTCTGAAAACGCATGGTGTTGTCCACGCTGCCCATGGCGAGGCCGTAAAGATGGCCGCAAGTGCCGGCGGCATCCTGGTTCAGCAGCGGCGCGATGCTGATGATTTTGGTGATTTGACGACTGACCAGCCTGGAGACGAAGGATCTTTTGCCAACGTCCGGCCCTTTTTTTCCAAATTCAAAGTCGCCCCAGACGAGCTGGCCAATGATGGGCGTGTCGGGCAGGTAGAAGTTGGTCGGGTCGTAACCTGCCTGCGCGCTGCCGGCGGCGTCCACACCGAGCCGGGCTGCCAGTTTGAAAAATCCCGCGGCGCGCAAGTCGCCATCGTTTTTGTCCCAGATAATGACATGGCTTGGCGGCACCCCGGCGGCGAGCAACCCGCGAACCACCGCCGCGACGACGGCGGGGCGGGTGCCGTTGATGGACCCGGCGGTGGAAAAAACCTTGATGCCAACGACGTCCTGCCCCGAAACCAGACTGCGCCAGGCTTCGGCGAGGGTCGGTTTGCCGGTGAAATTGGTGATGCCCTGATTGACCATGTCCTGAACGCATTCGGTGTTTGGCTGGTACTGGTAGGTGGCGTTTGGGTTTTCGACGATCAGGACGTGGGCGCGCGCGCCGCCGGATTGTCGCGACGACAAATCGGCGGGTTGAACCTGCGAGCAGGTAAACCCGAGGGCGCCTATCACCATCAGCCGGTAAAGCCCTTGAATGAAATTGGCCAGTGCGTTTCTTGACACGTCAAGGCGTGGATGCTACCACCAGCGGCGATGCTGGCCACAAAAAACATAAGCCGGTACGGCGTAATCACTTTTCTGATGCTGGCCATTTTTCTGGTTGGCTGCGGGCCGCCGGGGCCGCGCGCGCTGCTGAAAGGCGAAAAACTTCTGAGTAATGGCGACTATTCCGATGCGGTGGCGGCGTTGAAAGCGGCGACGTCGCTGATGTCCACCAACGCGCAGGCATGGAATTACCTGGGGGTCGCATATCAACACGCCGGCCAGCCCGCCAACGCGGCGTTGGCGTATCAACGCGCTCTGACCCTGGACCGCGATTTGGTGGAGGCACATTACAATCTGGGCTGTTTGTGGCTGGAACAAAACAAGCCCGACGTCGCGAAGACCGAGTTTACCGCGTATGTGCTCCGCCGGAGCAAGGATCCGGAGGGCTGGACCCAATTGGGCTTGGCCTCGTTGCGCCAGCGCGATCTCACGGCAGCGGAAAAAAGCTTCAATACGGCGCTGGCCATAGACTCAAACGCCGCCGGGGCTCTGAACGGCCTTGGCCTTGCTCAGATGCAGCGGGGCCGTCCGCGTGACGCGTCACAGTATTTCGCCGCCGCCAAACGGGCGCAACCGGATTATGCACCGGCGCTGTTGAATCTGGCGACGGTCGCCCGACAGTATTTGCACGACAACGCGCTGGCGTTGCAAAATTACCGCGCGTATCTCGCGTTGACCCCGCATCGGGCGGATTGGGAGCAGGTGAATGTCATCGCCGATGCTCTGGAACAGACGATGAATGGCGCGGCCAACCCTCCGGGCTCAAATCGCCAGGTGGCTTCAGTTCCAATGCGATCTTCGTCAACAACCGGAACTCCCACCCTGGCCCGCTCCAGCCCTGATTCCTCAGATGAATCGGAACCGGAAACTGTCCGGACTCAGTCGGCACCCGCTCCCGAAGAGACGTTTGGTCCACTTGCCTCCGGAGGAACGCCCCGGAAACAGACCAATGGGAGGCCCGGCGTTTTGCAGCAGATCAATCCCTTGAATTGGTTTCGCAACGCGTCGCCGGAGCCAAAAGTAACGCAACTGGCTTCTTCGAATTCGAACAATAATCAGGTAAAGCCGGCACCGACGCCGAACGCCAGCAACCTGACCGCTTTCGGCACGCCCATGCACCCCCAGACCAAACCGGTGCGTCTGATTCAGCCCGCGCCGTCTGCGTTCCCGCGTTATTTATATCTTTCGCCGTCCTCGCCTCGGCCGGGCAACCGGCCGGCGGCCAGCCGCGCCTTCGCACAAGCGCAACAATTTGAGCAGGACAAACAGTATCTGGACGCACTGGACTCGTATCGTGAAGCGGCGCGGCTGGATCCGGGCTGGTTTGAGGCGCAATACAATTGCGGGGTGATGGCCTATCGTCTGGGCGATTTCAACGAGTCATTGCCTGCCTATGAGATGGCGCTGGCCATCCAGCCAGATTCAGTGGGCGCGCGTTATAATTTCGCCCTGGCGCTGAAGGAAGCCGGTTATGTGACCGACGCCGTGAATGAATTGAAGAAAATCCTCGTGTCGAAACCGGATGATGTGCGCGCGCATCTGGCGCTTGGCAACCTTTACGCGCAGCAATTGTATGATGTGCCGCAGGCACGAGCGCAATATTTGAGAGTCCTGCAACTGGACCCGGGTAATGCGCAGGCGGCTGACATACAATTCTGGCTTTCATCGAACCCGCCCTGAGTGTGGAACGAATTTTGCTGGTAGATGCGGCTAAAACCTCGATTTAGCCTATGTTTGCCATTTCCATGCAATCGCTGGCGTCAAACAGCCTGCACCTGAGCTGGTTTGATGCGGTGGTGCTGATCGTGCTGGTGTTTGGCCTCTTCCGCGGCCGCAAAAACGGCATGTCGAAGGAAATTTTGCCGCTGTTTAAATGGCTGGCCATCGTCTTCATCAGCGGATTGTTCTATTCGCAGGTGGCCCAGGGGCTCGTCAGTCTGGCGCACCTGGATCTGCTGACCAGCAATATTCTGGGGTATGCGATTCTGGCGCTGGTCGTTTTTCTGATTTTTTCGATGCTCAATCGTCCTTTGGGTTTAAAACTGTTCGGCAGCAACCTGTTCGGCAGCGCCGAATACTACCTCGGCACGCCTTCCGGCATGGTGCGGTACGCCTGCGTGTTGATTTTCGCGCTGGCCTTTCTGAACGCGCGTCATTTCACACCGGCACAAATCGAGTCGGACAACAAGTACCAGGAACGCTGGTATGGGGCGCACTTTTTCCCCGGTTGGTACACCGTGCAGAATCAGGTTTTTGAAAAGTCCTGTACTGGACCTTACATAAGAAAATACGTGAACGTATTGCTGATTGAACCCACCACCACGGGTGGCAGCACCGTCGTGCAAAACGACGAGCCGGCCAATTAACCCGCCACTGCGGGCACGCGGAGACAGACGCTGAAACAGCAGGGCCGAACCGTGGTGAAAGGGTTTGCCGTAATCGCGCCCGAATGCTAGACCGGATGGGTGGCTGGTTTTTCTCCTGCAACGCTCGAACGCGTTCGTGCCGCCAGTGACATCGTGGATGTCATTGGCTCGTACCTGCCGTTGAAGAAGGCCGGGGCGAACTTTGTCGCGCTCTGTCCGTTTCACAAGGAAAAGACCCCAAGCTTTAATGTGAATCCGCACCGCCAGATTTTCCATTGTTTCGGCTGCCACAAGGGCGGCGACGTGTTCACCTTCGTCAAGGAACACGAAAACGTCGGTTTTATGGACGCCGTCCGCCGCCTGGCCGACCGCGCGAAAATTCCCCTTGAGTTCGACCAAAGCCCCGGCGAACAGCAATCCCGTCATCTCAAGGATCAGTTGCTCCAGATTCATGAGCAGATTGCGCAACGCTGGCAGAATTGCCTGCTCAACGAAGCCGCCGGCCAAACCGCCCGCGATTATCTGGCCAAACGTGGTGTGTCACCGGAAGCCGTAAAATTGTTCCGTCTGGGCGCGGCGCCGGATTTGTGGGATGACACCGTCAACTGGGCCAAAAGCAAGAGCCACGAATTGTCGTTGGTCGAGAAAGCCGGCTTGATTTTGCGGAAGGAAAACACCGAACATTTTTATGATCGGTTTCGCGGGCGGTTGATGTTCCCGATTTGCGACGAACAAGGCCGGGTGATTGGCTTCAGCGGCCGGGTTTTGTCGGGAGATGAAAAAGCCGCGAAATACGTCAACTCGCCTGAAACGCCGATTTTCACCAAGAGCAAGGTTTTCTTCGGCCTCGACAAGTCGAAACGCGCCATCCTGGAGGCTGGTTTCGCCGTGGTCTGCGAGGGCCAGCTGGATTTGATTGCCTGTTTCATGAGCGGCGTGCAAAACGCCGTCGCGCCGCAGGGCACCGCCTTTACCGACCAGCACGCGCGCATTCTCAAGCGTTACGTGGATGAGGTGGTGCTCTGTTTTGATTCGGACGAAGCCGGCCAGAACGCCGCCGTGCGCTCGCTTGACCATTTACTCGCATCCGGTCTCGCCGTGCGCGTGGCCGTGGTGCCCGCGCCGCATGACCCGGACAGTTTTATCAAAGCCAACGGCGGCGAAGCTTTCCGCAATCTCATTAAAAACGCCGAAGGTTTTTTTGATTACCTGTTGAAACGGCTGTGCGCGCAGAATGACGTGAACAGCGACAAGGGTCGGAACACCGTTTTGCGTGACATGGCCGAAGCGGTTCATAAAACCGCCAATACCGTGCTGATTGATACCTACGCACAAAAGACCGCGCTGCGGCTTGGCGTTTCGCCCGAGTCTGTCCGCGCCGGGTTTGCCAAAATTCATAGTTCAAAGTTCAAGGTTCAAAGTCCGGAGTCGGACGATCCAACCTTGGACGTTGAACCTGAATTGTTGAACCGCTCCTCGTCGCATGAATTTCATCTGCTCAAACTGCTGTTGTTGCACGATGAGTTGGTGGCCTGGGCCGCGCTGCATCTGGATGTGAACTGGATTTCCCATTCGCTCGCGCGGCAAATCGTTGCCCACCGGCTCGCTGCGCAGACGAACGAAACCTGGAAGAACCTCGCTGCCTTTCTGGATGAATGTGAATCACCGGAAATGCGGGGTCTTGTCACCGAAGTCGTCGCCGAAGACCGCAAGATTCCCAATCCCGAACAGCAACTGGCTGACGTGACGATGAAATTGCGGAATCAATTTCTGGATCGTCAGATTGCCGCTTTAACGCAAAAAGCCAGCCAGCCGGGTGTTTCCGACGCGGAAAAAGTCGAGTTGCTGCGCGAACAGCAAAAGCTCCGCGAACAAAAACGCGCCCCATTGTCACCGTTGTAAGATGGGAGGGACGGCGTGTCGCCGTCCCTGACTTTTACGCAAAAATTGGGACGCCGACACGGCGTCCCTCCCAAATGTAACTAAAGCAGAAAACTATTTCGCGCCCTGATCAATCCACGCGCGGAGCAGGCCGATCTGGTCCGGTGTGAGCGGGCCGATGTTCGCCCGGTTGTGCAGCGGCGGCATCCAATCATCGTCATCCTTGGTCGCGTGTGCGACTCTCAATACCAGCGGACTTTTGGCGCTGTCACCGACGACGATAACCTTGCCATCCTTGCCGCCTTTGAGAGCGCCTTCGAGACTGTCGAGCTTCAAATGGCCTTTGGGTTTCTCACCGCTGTGACACTTGATGCAGGAATTATCAAAAATGGGTTTGACGTCCGTCGCGTACACAACGCCTTGTTTGGCAGCGGCCGGCGGCAGCGTGCCCGGAGTGGCGTCATCGGCGGTTGCGGTTAAGGACAATCCCAGCGGAACGGCCAGGGCAAAGGTTAGTTTGATCCAGGTTTGGTTTTTCATTATTTCGATTATTTTGCAGACAATTGAAACTTAAGATGGTTAAAAGATCAAAAGGTTTCAATCAAAAATTCGATTTTCAACGTGCCAACTTGCGGACGGCCCGGTCCTGGGCTAACCCTTTCGCGTGAAACGTGATGAATTCGGTGATGCCGCGCTCGTGGTGCTGGGCCATGGCACGGAGCAAAATGCCGATTCCGCCGCGCCGGTCCATCAGCACGCGACCGAGCTGCGTCGCCGGAAGCTTTTCGCCGAAGTCCGCGAGGCATTCTGGAAACAGGAGCCGCAAATCAAGAGGGTGTTGGCGGACATCACCGTGCCGCGGGTGTTCATCGCGCCGCTCTTTATCAGTGAAGGCTATTTCGCCAGTGAAGTGATTCCCCGTGGACTCGGTTTTGCCGGTTACTCGTCACTCGTTACTCGTCACTCGTCACTGTTTTATTGCCGGCCCGTCGGTTCGCACGACAGCATGACGGAGGTGATTTTGTCCCGGGCGAAAGAGATTGTGGACCGGTATCCGTTCCCGCGCGCGCCCAGGCCCGGGGAAGTCACGTTGTTCATCGCCGGGCACGGCACGGACAAAAACGAGAATTCGCGCCAACCGGTTGACCGGCAGGTGGGATTGATTCGCGCGTTGAATCTTTTTGGCGGCGTGCACGCGATTTTCCTTGAAGAAAGTCCGCGGATTCCCGAATGCTACGGGCTCGCGCAGACTAAAAACGTGGTGGTGGTGCCCTTTTTCATCAGCGATGGTCTGCACACGCAGGAAGACATTCCGGTGTTGCTGGGCGAGGCGCGGGCAGTCGTTCGACAACGGCTGGCCGCCGGACAGCCGACTTGGCGCAATCCGACGGAAAAAAACGGCAAATTGGTCTGGTACACACCGGCCATCGGCAGCGAACCGCATCTGGCGGACGTGATTTTGGAACGGGTGCGGGAAGCGGCAATGTAGAGTCGGCGCTGCGCGCCGATGGATTCGAGCCACAGGCTCGACGCTACACTTTAAAAATTTATGAAACAGCTGCGATTTGGAATTTTAAGCACGGCCAGGATTGGCCGTCAAAACTGGAAGGCCATCTTTAATTCCGGCAATGCCGTGGTTGCGGCGGTTGCCAGCCGTGACGCGGAACGTGGCCGTGAATACATCCGCAAACTCCAGGAGGAATTTCCATTCGCTGTCACGCCGGCCGCGTTCGGCAATTATGAGGAACTGCTCGCCTCGCCGAACGTGGACGCCGTTTACGTTCCGCTGCCAACCGGGCTGCGCAAGGAATGGGTTTTGCGCGCGGCGGCGGCCGGCAAGCATGTCGTTTGTGAAAAGCCCTGCGGTGTGACCGCGGCGGACGTTCGGGAGATGACGGACACCTGTCGCCAGCACCGCGTGCAATTCATGGACGGCGTCATGTTCATGCACAATCCGCGATTGGCGCGGGTTCGCGAAATTCTGGACGATGGCAAAAGCGTCGGTCCGATGCGGCGGATTGCGTCCGCGTTCAGTTTCCTGGGTTCCGGCGGATTTTCCGACAGCAACATCCGCGTGGATGGGCGGCTCGAGCCAACCGGTTGTCTTGGTGATCTGGGCTGGTATTGCATCCGCTTCACGCTTTGGGCGCTGAAGTGGCAATTGCCGCAAACCGTCACGGGCCGGATTCTGGCGCAATCCGAATCAAAGGATGGCCGGGCACCGGCGCCCACCGACTTCTCTGCCGAATTGGTTTTTGACGGCGGCGTATCGGCAACATTTTATTGTTCGTTTCTCGCCGGCCTGCAGCAATGGGTTTTTGTCAGTGGCCGGGATGGCTGGCTGCGAATGCCCGATTTCGTCCATCCCTTCAACGGCTATGAACCGACTTTTGAAGTCAACCGGACGGAAATCCGTGTTCCGACCGGTGCCCCGGCGCCGGCGCCCGGTTCCGACCCGGCCGACCTTGGTCATGCGACCGCGCAAAACACGGTCATGTTCCGCAATTTCGCCGACCAGGTTTTTTCCGGTAAATTGAACGAGGAATGGCCGATGTGGGCGCTGCAAACGCAGCGGGTGCTGGATGCCTGTTATGAATCGGCACGTAATGCGTTGAAGCGTTAAAGGGTTGAAGCGGTTCAATGTTTCCACGCTTTAACGCTTCAACTCTTCAACGAATCCATTATTCTTTGCGCGTGCGTCTTCGGAAAATCACCATCATCGGCGTCGGCTTGCTCGGCGGTTCCCTTGGACTGGCCGTGAAACGCCGGAGGCTCGTTTCGCCCGGTGGCGTGGCCGGCTTCGTGCGCCGCGTGGCCAGCCTGAAGGACTGTGAGCGGGCGGGTGCGGTGGACTTTGCCACCACCGATTTGCCGGCCGCCGTCTGGAACGCCGATCTTGTGATTCTCTGCACGCCGCTGGCGCAAATGCGCGCGCGGGTTAGGGAAATGCTTCCGGCCCTGAAACGCGGCGCGATTGTGACCGACGTGGGCAGCGTCAAAGCCAGTGTCGTGCGCGAACTCGAACCGCTTATTGCCAAAGCCGGCGCGCACTTTGTCGGCAGCCATCCCATGGCCGGGGCGGAAAAGACCGGCGTGGGCGCCGCCAGCGCGGCATTGTTCGTAAACGCGGTTTGCGTCGTTACGCCGACGGAAAAATCAAATCCGGCGGCAGTTCGCCAGGTGGAGCAATTTTGGAAATCGCTGGGTGCGCGCACTCTGCGGCTGGCGCCCGAACAACACGATTTGCTGGTCAGCCGGTCCAGTCATCTGCCGCACGTCCTGGCCGCGACGTTGGCCGGTTACGTTTTGAATCCGGCGCAGCCGAGGCAACAAGCCGCGCTTTGTGCCAACGGTTTTCGAGACACGACCCGCATTGCCTCCGGCTCGCCGGAGATGTGGCGCGACATCGCGCTGGCCAACCGCAAGCACCTTGGCCGGGCGCTGGATGGGTTTGTTTCCGATTTGAAGAAATTCCGGCACGTCCTGGCTAGGGCTGACGCCAGTACCATTGCGAAATTTTTTGAAACGGCCAAGGTCCGCCGCGACCATTGGTGTGCGCGTTGCGCTTCACCGTCGTCGGAGTGATTCCCAACCCCAGATGAATACGGATAAAACCACCGGGTTGTTGGATGAATGGATTGATGGATTGGCAAAGAATCCACTAATTCATTTATCCATCAATTCACCGATCCGTTTTGTAGCGTGTCCATCTGAGTCCATCCGTGGTTAAAATGCCTTTACCCGACCTCATCGAAATCGTGCCGCTCGGCAAACCGGTGCGTGCCGAAGTCACCGTGCCGGGCTCGAAGAGCATCACCAACCGCGCGCTCATTTTGGCGGCTTTGGCCGAGGGCGAGGTCACGTTGGAGAGCGCGCTCTGGAGTGAAGACACGCAAATCATGGTCGAGTGTCTCCGGAAACTCGGCTTTACGGTAAATGTCGCGCCTGACCCTGAGGAATTTTGCAACCGCGCCATCACGGTGAACGGTCTGGGCGGGAAAATTCCGAACGCGGGGACTGTGGAAAAACCGCTGGAATTGTTTGTGGGCAACTCGGGCACGGCGGCGCGATTTCTCGTGGCGTTCGTCTGTCTGGGGAACGGTGTTTATCGTTTGAGCGGTGTGCCGCGGATGCACGAACGTCCCCAGGCACCTCTGTTTCAGGCGTTGCGACAACTGGGCTACCGCGTGGATTCACCGAACGACAAGTTGCCGGCGATCATTCACGGAACGGGTCCGCGCCACGGCCAATGCCAGGTGAGTATTGAGGAGAGTTCGCAGTTTGCCAGCGCGTTGCTGATGTGTTCGCTGGTGGCCGGTTGGCACGTCGAGATGGTCGGAGAAAATGTCGAGGAATCACCGTATGTTTACATGACCCGCGAAATGTGCGCGTATTTTTACTGGAGCCGGAAGCACAGCCGGCACCCGGAGCGCGGCATGAAGGGAGGCGTTTATCCGGTTGATCCCGATTCCTCCAGCGGCAGCTATTTTCTGGCCGCCGGCTGGCTGGTCGCTGATCCCGCGCAAAAGGAACCGCACCCCGTTTCGGTGGAACGCTGGCCGATTCTGGGCGCGGGCTATCAGATTGATACCAATTTTCTGAGTTACCGGCTCCTTCCCGAAAAGGTTTCCCGACGAAACGACCTGGGGGACAGCATCATGACCCTGATGGTGACGGCGCCGTTCGCGAATCACCCGGTCCAATTTGCCGACCTCGGCCATTTGCGCGTGCAGGAATGCGACCGAGTTTTTGCCTTGCACACGGAACTGGCCAAGTGCGGCGCAAAAGTCGTCGAGGCGGACGACACGTTGACGGTTTATCCTTCGCCCCTTCACGGGGCCGAGATTGAAACCTACGATGATCACCGCGTCGCGATGTGTTTTGCGGTCCTGGGTTTGAGGGTGCCGGGTGTCAAAATCAGGAATCCGGCTTGCGTGAAAAAGACGTTTCCCAATTTCTTCCAAAAATTTGTGCTGCCGCCGCCTCAGGGTTTGGGCGCGGAGATCTGGGAAATCAAAAACCGCCAACGGACGCGGAAATTGGCGGGGGATGATTTGTTTGCGGACTGATTCGTAGCGGCAACTCGGCAGAGTGCCGCTGGATAAAAATAAAGATATTTGCCGCGCTCTGCCGAGGCGCGGCTACGAAAATAAAATTGAAAGAGCCATTGGTCATTGCGATTGACGGCACGAGCGCCAGCGGCAAGAGCACGAACGCCAGGCTGGTCGCCCGGGCGCTGGATTACGTTTATGTGGACACGGGCGCGATGTACCGCACCCTGGCGTGGTATTGTCTGAAAAATCGGGTTGACGTGCTGGACGCCAAAGCCGTTGCCGCCGTGTGCCGTAGATGGAAAACCGCATTGCATTGTGTGGAAACCGGCGGGCTGCGGGTTGCGCGATTGTTTGTGGACGGCTATTTTCCCGAAAAGGAAATTCGCACCGCCGAAGTCAGCGCCGCCGTGCCGCACGTTGCCGCGGTTTCGAAAGTGCGCGCATGGATGGTCAAACGCCAGCGGGAATCCCTCCAGTTTGGCAATCTCGTCATGGAAGGTCGCGACATCGGCACCAACGTTTTTCCGGAAACGGATTTCAAATTTTATCTCGATGCAAAACTGGAGGAACGCTCGCGTCGCCGTGCCGCCGACGGCGTCCGGGAAAACCTGGCGGCGCGCGATCAACGCGACAGCCAGCGCGCCGTCGCGCCGCTCATGATCCCCCTGGGAGCGAAGGTCATCAATAATTCAAATCTGACCTCCGAGCAGACCAGCGGGCTCATCATCGCGGAGGTGAGGAAGCGGCTTGCCGAAAAATGAACCTCTCTTACCGCCTGGGCTGGACTTTTTTTCGCGCGTGGTATGCGACATATTTTCGCTGGCGGGTCTATAATCCGGAACGCGTCCCTGAAACCGGGGCGGTCATTCTCGCGTCCAACCACGCCAGCTTCCTCGATCCGCCGCTGGTGGGCGCAGGTTTGAAACGCGGCATCAATTATCTGGCGCGGGCATCACTGTTTCGATTTCCGGGAATCGGCGCGCTCCTGCGTTCCTGGAGCGCCGTGCCGGTGGACCGGGACGGCGGCGGCGCGGCGGGTTTGAAGGCGATTCTCGACCGGCTGCTCGCCGGTGGCGGCATCATCCTGTTTCCGGAAGGCACGCGAACGCGCGACGGGCATTTACAACCAGCGCGCTCAGGCATCGGACTGGTCGTGATCAAATCCACCGCGCCGGTTGTGCCGGTGCGCGTCTTCGGCACCTACGAGGCGTATGGGCGGCGGATAAAATTTCCGCGGCCCAAACGGATTGCCGTGAAATACGGCCGGCCGCTGACTTTTGAGAAATTGCGCGCCGAAGCGAAGAATTGCTCCAAAGCACGGCTCAAGGAGATTTACCAGGAAGTCGCGGAAGAGATCATGGCGGCAATCGCCAGGCTGGAACCGAAGGAGGATTGAATGATTTATGATTTACGATTGATGATTGATGATTTTCAGAAGGCCCGCAGCGACGGATAAAATCGTAAATCATCAATCGTAAATGCGGTCAGATTCCCAGATTCGACAGGGTGTTGCTGATGTTGTTCACGATCCGGACGAGTTGCGGATGTGTTTTCTCAAAACCTTCGACGGAAGAACGCAATCCCTCCAGCGAATGATGCAGCGATTGCGGATTTTGTTGCGTCCGTGTGGCTTCGTATGCCGAAAGCTGCGCAAAACCGGCGATACTCTGCGCCTGCTCGTCATGGGTCTTTGAAAGCTTGCCAACCTCGGATTTCAACGTGCCCAGCAATTGAAGCAATTCGCGTTTGCGGTCTTCGCTGATATTGTCCGCGCCGCGGATTTTTGCTTCAATCTCGTTCAGATTGCTTTCGTTCATACTGCAAGAGTATTCGTTACTGGAAATTCGGCAAGCGCGTTCACCACCGTCCGACCCGCGGCAAAACGGGCTGCACCTGTTCCCAGATTCTTGAACAAACGATATCAATTGGACCGGTACCATCCACCACGCGCACCCGGTCAGGTTCGGCGGCGACAATGGCATCGTAACCCTTGGCCACGCGGGCAAAGAAATTCCGGTCACCCTCCTCCATCCGGTCGCGGATAAAGGGCAGGGTGGATTGCCGCGAAAGCAGCCGTTCCGCGCCGACTTCCGGCGGCACGTGCAAAAGCAAGGTCATATTCGGCCGCGTGTCGCCGACGGCAAAATCAATCACGCTCTTTACCAGCGACAAATCCAGTCCGCGTCCATGGCCCTGGTAGGCCGTGGTAGAATCGTAAAAACGGTCACACAGGACGACTTCGCCGACGGCCAGAGCAGGGCGGATGATTTCGCGGACGAGCTGCGCCCGGCTGGCGTTCACGAGGAGCAATTCCGTTTCCGGAGTCATGGCCACGTTGGCCTTGCTGTGCTTGAGCGTATGGCGGATTTCCTCGCCGACGGGCGTGCCGCCCGGTTCACGCAACATGTGGACAGGGTAGCCGAGCACGCGCAGCGTTTTGGCAAGCAGTTCGATCTGCGTGGATTTGCCGCAGCCTTCCGTGCCTTCAAATGTGATGAACAAACCCTTAGCCATTTACGATTTAAGATTTGCGATTTACGCACTGCCGACGGAACCGTGAAATATGCGAAACACGCGAAAACCGGCGTTGTGGCCACTGCTCCTCTTTTTCTGAATCGTTTGTCGGAATAGATTCATTCATTGGTTTTCGAGTATTTGGCGTGTTTGGCGGTTAATCAAATCCTTTTCAGCTTTGGGCCTTTCGGCGTGTCTTCGATGGCCCAGCCTTTTGCCTTCAACTCGTCACGAATCGCGTCTGACCTTTTGAAATCTTTTTCAGCACGAGCTTGCATCCGCTGCATTAAAAGACTTCTAATCTCTATCGGTGCGTCGTCGTCGCCAATAACTTCTGCAAGAAATCCTGAAGGCGCAACGCCTCGTACTTCCCGCATTCGCAGGGCCGATTTTAAATTTAAGTTTAGACCTAAAGCGGTTTCCAACTTTTTCCATGTAGCCAATGCACTCGCAGCTTGGTTTGAAGACATCTTATTTAGGGAAAGTGAGCGGTTCAAATCACGAATCCATTCAAATATTACACCCCAAGCTTGTGAAATGTTCAAATCGTCGTCCAACGCTTTCTCAAATCGTTCAAGTAATTTTATGTCTCTGGAATCTGGAGGAACTTCGATTGGTCCTGGATGACCATCCCAGAACTCAAGAAGTTTATTTAGGCATTCTTCAATCCGCGCCAGCGCGGCGCGCGCACCTTGCAAGCCTTCGAGCGTAAAGTTGAACGTTTCCCGATAATGCGCGGTGAGCAGGAGATAACGGATTTCGCGTCCGGTGAATCCTTTCGCGAGCAAATCGCGCAGCGTGAAAAAGTTGCCGAGTGATTTGCTCATTTTTTTGCCTTCCACCAGCAGAAACGCCCCATGCAGCCAATATTTGACAAACGGTTTGCCGGTGGCGCCTTCGCTTTGGGCGATTTCGTCCTCGTGATGCGGGAAAATCAAGTCCTCGCCGCCCACGTGCAAATCGAAAGTTGGCCCGAGGATTTTCATGCTCATGGCACTGCACTCGATGTGCCAGCCGGGTCGGCCTTCGCCGAACGGGCTGGGCCAGAAAACGTCGCCGTCGTCGGGCGTGCGTGCCTTCCATAACGCGAAATCGGCAAGCGATTCCTTGGCATATTCATCGCTCTTGACGCGTTCGCTGGGGCGGAGTTCGTCGAAATTCAACTTGAGCAGCCGGCCATAGGTGCAGCCGCAACCGCGGTATTTCTCGATGCTGAAATAAACCGAACCGTCGGTGGCCTGGTAGGCGATGCCGCGCGCGACAAGTCTTTCGATGAGCGAAATGATTTCGGCGATGTGCTCCGTGGCGTGCGGCATTTGGTGCGGCAGGATGCAATTCAGCGTCTTCAAATCTTCGAGAAACGCGGCTTCGTATCTGCCGGTGAATTCACGCAGCGTCGTTTTGGTTTCATCCGCCGTCGCTTCGCTTTGGCGCGACAAGCGGATGCCCTTGATGATTTTGTCCTCCACATCCGTGACATTCATCACGTGCGTGACGGTGTAGCCCTTGAATTCGAGGTAACGGCGGACGAGGTCGGCGAAGACAAAGGTGCGCCAGTTGCCGATGTGGGCGAAATCATAGACCGTCGGTCCACAGCAATACATGCCGACCTTTTTGCCTGCTGGATCAAGCGGTGTGAACTCCTGGATCGAGCGCGACAGTGTATTGAACAGTTTCGGGGCCATTTACGTCCGCGCAAAGTAAGCTGGAACCGGCGAAAGAAAAGTTAAAATCTCACGCCAAGACGCAAAGACGCGGAGCTGATAATGGAGGTTTGCAGTCTATCCTGATATTAGGCCAACTCGTTCAAGACTCGAAGCCTCCAACCCCAACGGGCACCGGCACGGTAGCCGGTTTGTGGCTGCCACTGGCGACGACGAAGCTCGGCCTGTGCGCGCGGAAGTTCGGCCAAGAACCAATCTCTCTCTGTTTCGTTCAACTCGGCTAGCACCAAGTCTAGCCTTTCCTCATCGGCGGAAACCAAATCTTGAACCAATTCGGCGGTGAGGTGACCGACAAACAAATGCGTGGATATGCTCTCGCCTATGAGACAAATCGTGGCACTTAAAACCGAAACCAGCGCCACAGGAAGAAAAGCCTCCAACCCGCCGAGGCTCAACGCAAAGAACGGAGACAGTATTGCCAGTGCAATTCCAAGATTTGAAACTGTCAGCTTCGAGCGCATGAATGTGCAGACAAAAGCAATAACATCTCGGTTACGCAAAAGAGTCAAGTGGCCTAACAGACAATCGGCGGCTGGGTTTGCAGCCTATCCGGTTTCATATTTTTGACCTTATTGCGCGTCTAAATTTCTGTCCGGCAGCTTTTGATTCCAAAAACGTTGCCGCTTGGCGGTCAGCAAAGGCTGCGATCTTTCGGCGCCGGAGGCGCGGCATCTGTGTAGTCCAAAGTCCAATGGCAATACATAGGCTGTTCACATTTAAATCAACACATCAGGGCGGGTAGGGCGGGCAGCCTGTCCCGCCCTGCGGTGATCCTCTGCCCGCCGCACTTTTGCCAACCAGCGCTGTTTTGAGTCACCACGCCGGCGCGCACGGAGTGACGCGCCCTACCTTCACCCCTGCCGCTTTGCCGAGCATGCGCCAATGTTAGTCGAAACCATATAACCGAAGATGTCACTCCCTACGTCGTGCCCTACTGCCAAATCAGGAGACTACCCATTGCCGGAACGAGTTGACAATTTCGCACCGGAACTATTATTCTTTCTCAAACTGCTTGCGGTTGTGTTTAACAAACTTGAATTCCTGATATGAGGCCGCCCGATGAAAAGGACGTTCCACCGATGTGCCGCAAAGTGTGGCCAGGCATCATTATTTTTTCGTTTATCTCCTTGTTGGCCGGGATGGGTTGTGCCAGCGCCGCCCGGGAAGCCGGCAAACCATCCGTCGCGCCGCTTCAACAAAAAAAGAGTGCCCTCCTGGGTGGCATTCAAAGGGGGACTTGCTATTCCGGATTTCGCCACGGAGAACATCCCGACCGTGGCGCCGGCGCCGTCAATCCCACCGATCGGCAAACGCTGGAAGACCTTCAACTCCTGTCCCGGAATGGCAATTTCGGCCTGATTCGCCTCTATGATTCCGATGAAAATTCCGAAGACGTTTTGCGGGTGATCAAGGCGAACCATGTCCACTTGAAGGTCCTGCTTGGGGCCTGGCTTGACGCCGAAGTCAGCAATCCGGATTGTCCCTGGCACAAGCAGCCTTACCCGCAAAAGGAACTGGATGCCAATAAAATCAAAAACCAGGAACAAATTGAACGGGCCATCCGGCTGGCCAACGAATATCCGAAGATTGTAGTTGCCGTGGCCGTCGGCAATGAAGCGATGGTCAGTTGGACCGACCACAAGGTGCCCGTGGAATCCGTCATCGCGTACGTTCGCCAGGTCAAGAGCGCCATCCGCCAGCCGGTGACCGTGTGTGATAATTTTGATTTCTGGGTCAGGAATGGCTCTGCCCTTGCCCCGGAGCTGGATTTTATTTCCGTGCACTCGTATCCCGCGTGGGAAGGCAAGGGTATTGACCAGGCGCTGCCGGCCACCATCGCCGAACTACAGGCGGTTCGAAACGCGCTGCCCCACAGCCGGATGGCGATGACCGAAGCCGGTTGGGCCACCGTCGCAACCGAATTCAGCAGCCGGGCCAGCGAAGCCAATCAAAAGCGCTATTTTGATGAATTGTATGCCTGGACGGCCAGGCAAAACATCACCACGTTTTTCTTTGAAGCCTTCGACGAAGATTGGAAGGGAAACAATAATGATCCCAATCCGAACGGCGCCGAAAAGCATTGGGGTCTTTTCACCATCGATCGGAAACCCAAACTGGTCATGGCCGGGCTGTATCCGGATCTGGCGCCAAAGAAGGATTTGAACTAGAGAAAGTTGGGCGGCCGGGCCAATCGTCTTTGACTTTTGCACGCATCCGGAAGGTTCGGCGAATCTTCGCCAAAATTTTCAAAATTTCACTTTCGCGCCTTGCCAATCATCCCGTTTCACCACAGATTGTCCAAAACAAGAAGAGCACATGAGCAAAGAGGCAAAACTGGAACTGGAAGGAAAGGCGTATCCGCTGCCCACGATTGAAGGCAGTGAAGGTGAAAAAGCGGTGGACATTTCGTCGCTGCGCGCGAACACGGGCTACATCACGCTGGACGAAGGCTATGGCAACACCGGTTCGTGCATCAGCAAAATCACCTTTATTGACGGCGAACAGGGCATTTTGCGCTATCGCGGCATTCCGATTGAGGAGCTGGCGGAAAAATCCACCTTCATCGAGACGGCCTACCTGATTATTTACGGCGATTTGCCGACGCGCGCGCAACTGCGGAAGTTCTCCGACCTGTTTACGGAATATCAATTCCTCCACGAGGACATGAAGTATCATTTCGAGAGTTTTCCCATGGGGGCGCATCCGATGGCGATTCTCTCGGCGATGATCAACGCCACGAGCTGTTTCGACGAGGAACTCATGAACTGGCGCTGGGGCAAATCAAACCAGTTTGACGTTTATGCGGCAAAGCTGATTTCCCAGGTGCGCACCATTGCGGCGTACGCGTACCGCAAATCGCGCGGCCTGCCGTTGATTTATCCCAAGAAGGCCTACAAGTACACGGCCAACTTCCTGCACATGCTGTTTTCGACGCCGTATGAGGATTTCGAGTTGAAACCGGAGGTGGTGAAGGCGCTCGATTTGATTTTCCTGCTGCACGCCGATCATGAGCAGAATTGCTCGACTTCGACCGTGCGCATGGTGGCGTCGAGCCAGGCCAATTTGTTTGCCAGCGCGGCGGCGGGCGTCTGCGCGCTATGGGGACCGTTGCACGGCGGCGCGAACCAGGCGGTGATTGAAATGCTCGCGGAGATTCACCGGGAAGGCGACGACGGTTCAAAGTTCATTATGGCCGCCAAGGACAAAAACAGCGGCCGGCGTCTCATGGGCTTTGGTCATCGGGTTTATAAAAATTACGACCCGCGCGCCAAGATTATCAAAAAGGCGTGTGACGATGTTCTGGCCAAATTTCATGTGTCCGACCCCTTGTTGGACATTGCCAAGCGTCTGGAGGAAGCCGCGCTGCGCGATGCGTATTTTGTGGAGCGCAAGTTGTATCCCAACGTGGATTTTTACAGCGGCATTATCATGCGGGCCATCGGCATTCCGGTGGAGATGTTCCCCGTGATTTTTGCGATTGGCCGGATGCCCGGCTGGATTGCGAATTACAAGGAAATCATGGAAGATGCCAAGAACCGCATTGCCCGGCCGCGGCAGATCTACACCGGCCGGACTCTGACTCATTATGTGCCCCTGGAAGAGCGGAAATAAGCCGGCGATTTCACTGGCCAGGTTGAGAGAATGCGTCGCAGTTTGGGACAGGTGGAAGGCATGATTCGTGCTGAATCGAGAGTGCACTTGCCGTGAAAAAAATCCTGGTAATTGACGATGAAGAATGGCTGCGCGAGATGATTCGCCTCGCGTTGAAACAAAAAGGGTTTGATGTCATCGAGGCGGCCAATGGCGCCGACGGCATCGAACGGGCGCGCCGGGACCTGCCCGACCTTATCCTTTGCGACATCAACATGGAAAGGGTGGACGGATATTTGACACTCGCTTCGCTGCGCAACGAAGCGCCCACCGCCGCCATCCCGTTTATTCTCATGACCGGTCTGGCGGACAACGCCGGCATGAGGCACGGCATGGAACTGGGCGCGGATGATTATCTGCCGAAGCCGTTCACGACGGACGCGCTTTACGCTGCCGTGGACGCGCGCCTGAAAAAGGCCCAGACCGTGCGCGACGAGGCGGAGCGCAAACTGGCCAGCCTGCGCGACAACATCAGCCTGATGCTGCCACACGAGCTGCGCACGCCGCTCAACGGCATTCTGGCTTATGGTGAAATGCTCGCTACGGACACGGCCACGCTCAAGGCCGCCGAAGTCGCAGAAATGGGCCACGTCATTCATCAATCCGGCCGGCGCCTGGAGCGGCTCATCGAGAACTTTCTGATTTACGCGCAACTTGAGTTGGTCGCCAGTGACCCCAAAAATATTAACGCCCTGCGCATGGGGCAAACGGAACATCCAGCCTCGCTGATTGAAAAGCACGCCCAGGCTCAGGCGGTGCAGGCCAACCGCCCGCAGGATTTGGCCCTGGAATTGTCGGATATCCCCGTGTCGATGGCCGAGGAATATCTCGCCAAAATTGTGGATGAACTGGTCCAAAACGCCTTCAAATTTTCGAAGCCCGGCACACCGGTGCGCGTCCAATTGGGCGAGAACTTCAATGTCGCGGTGCTGTCGGTCAGCGATCAGGGCAGCGGATTTTCTCCCGAGCAAATCGCCCGCATTGGCGCCTATATGCAATTTGACCGCAGAATGCATGAGCAGCAGGGGCTGGGACTGGGGTTGACGATTGCCAAGCGGCTGGTTGCCCTGCACGGCGGCACGCTGTCCATCGAAAGCACCAAGGACAACGGTGCCAGCATCGTCGCCAAATTGCCAACAACCAAACCGGTGGATCAAAACGGCAGCCTTTAAAGGGGAAGTCTCAGATAAAGGGCGGTCAGGCCGCGTTCGGCGAGTTCCGCCAGCAAAAAGACCAGGGCGATTCCCACCACCGGCGCGAAGTCCACCTTGCCGGCGCGGAGCGGCATGGCCTGCAACGGCCGCAACAAGGTTTGCGCTTCAGCGGCGACATAATTCCAGAACGGATGCCTGCCGAAATAGATGTAACTGTTGAGCAAATGCAGAACGAGCAGTGCGCCAGCGGCAAATTTCCATGCCAGGTAACTCCCCAGGCCGATGACCAGCGATGCTTCCACGCGATGCATTGCCGAAACCGGCTGTGGCACGATGGCCAGCCATGCCAGCAGCCAGCTCGCCAGCCACCACAGCGGAGCCACCATCACCAGCGGCAAAATGAATTTTACCCCGCGCGGCAGGCGATCCACCGGTCCCAACTGCATTCGTACCAGACGGTGGAATGGTTCCGGGCCGGCCAGGATGGAAAACAACAGCAGCCAGAGGTAAAACACGCCCAGGACCAGCCCGAAGCTGCAAAGTGAAAACAACAAAATACGCCCGAAGTAATCACTGCGGAACGAGAGTTCGATGACACCCAGATTCAGTTTACCGGCCGCCCAGCCGACTCCCGAACCGATTTGCCAGTAAAATACCGCCCGCAGAAACAACAATCCACCCAGCACTGCGGGCAAATGCCACCGCCGCAACCGTCGCGGCTCGGCGCGCCGCAAAGTGCCAATCAGCGTCGCCGGCGTGCGTTGGCCGAGCGGGTCGAAGCGAAGCGAGCGCCAGTTGAGCCACAGCAACAGACCGGCAAGGTTCAAAATGAAATCAATGATGCCCATGCGACGTAATACGTGAAACTTGAAACGTGAAAATGATAGACGGCGCTGTCAAGCAATTCGCGCATCACGTTTCACGCGCAAGCATCACATCATCTTCAACAGCGTATCCGCCATCTCGCTCGGCGTGGCGGCGACGCCGATGCCCGCGTCGCGGAACGCCGCCATCTTGGCCGCCGCCGTGCCTTTGCCGCCGCTGATGATGGCGCCCGCGTGACCCATGCGGCGTCCCGGCGGCGCGGTTGCCCCGGCGATGAAGCCGGCGACGGGTTTCCGGCAATTCCGTTTGATCCACTCGGCCGCTTCTTCCTCGGCGCTGCCGCCGATTTCACCAATCATAATGATGCCGTGCGTGTCCGGGTCGTCATTGAACAGTTTGATGACATCCAGATGCGACGTGCCGGGCACGGGATCGCCGCCGATGCCAACGCAGGTGCTTTGGCCCGCGCCGCGGCAGGTCAATTGCCAGACCGCCTCATAAGTGAGTGTACCACTGCGCGAGACCACGCCGACGTGGCCTTTTTTGTGAATGTAACCGGGGGCAATGCCGATGCGGCAGCCACCGTGAGAATCCTTTCCTTCCCCGGGCGTGACGACGCCGGGACAGTTTGGTCCGATAAGCCGCGTCGTGGTGTTACCCTGCATCACCCGCTTGACGCGAATCATGTCGCGCGCGGGGATGCCTTCGGTGATGCAGACAACCAGTTCAAGTCCCGCATCCACGCCTTCCAGCACGGCGTCCGCGGCGAACGCCGCCGGAACAAAAATGGCGGAGGCAGTCGCGCCGGTTTGTTTCACCGCGTCGGCGACGGTCTCAAACACCGGAATTTTTTGGCCGCCATGCTCAAAAAATTGACCGCCCTTGCCGGGCGTCACGCCGGCAACGACCTGTGTGCCGTAATCGATGGAAAGCTGCGCGTGTTTCGCGCCGAAGCTGCCGGTAATGCCTTGGACGAGGACCTTGGCGTCGCGTTTGACCAGGATGGACATGAGAAATTTACGATTTCGGATTGGCGATTTACGGTTGGTTCCGCTTGTGGATGCAAATCACGTTGCCTTCGGTGTCAAAAATGAACGCCATGCGGCAAACGGGTGTGGCCGTCGGCTCCACCTGGAACTTGACGTTGGTTGCGCGCAGATGCGCGACGGCTTCGTCAAAATTTTCGACTTCCAGGCCGACGGAGCAACCGTCTGGGCGCGGTGTCCAATCCGGCGCACCGCAACCGAGGGCGAGCGTGCCGCTCGCAATGTCGTATTCCGTCCATTGCATCCCGCCGGGTTCGCCGAAGACCATGCTGGGTTTCAATCCGAGGACACTCTCATAAAACTTGCGCGCGCGGGCCATGTCCTTGACCGGATAACAACTGAAGGCGATTTCGATAACTTTAATCATAACCGGATTGGTGGGAGGTTGGGTTTCGGTACGGAAAGGTACGGAGGGAAGGACCAGTGGATCGCGGGCGGCTTTTCACACGGGCCTTCCAGGTGGCCGCGATGCCCTTCAGCCGGCCCGCCGCCAACCAGCCGATTCCCCGGCGCAATCTCCGCCACGGACCCTGAGACCCGGCCATTTCGTCCAGCAATTGTGTGTGCAGTGCGGCGCACTCGCCTTTCGTTTTGTTGTGTTGTCGAACGAGCTCTATCATTTGCTTCTGTAATTCAATCAACCGCCGGTATGGTTCCAGATTGTCCGCAACCGGGGTTGCGACCGTAATTTTCTCTTCCGCTTGAAACATGGCGCCTTTGATCCGTTAAGTCATTTGTTGCCCGTCACTGCCTTCACCACCTTCTGCGCCGCATCCGCCATCGAATCGCCGGTGATGAGTTTTAAGCCGGATTCCGCCAGCGTTTTTTTGCCGGTGGCGACGTTGTTGCCCTCGAGCCGGACGACGAGCGGAATGTTCAAATGCGTTTCCTTTACCGCTGCGACGATGCCGGTGGCAATGACGTTGCAATCCATGATGCCGCCGAAAATATTCACCAGAATCCCCTGCACGTTCGGGTCCTGCAGGATGATTTTAAACGCTGCCGTCACCTGTTCCTTGCTCGCACCGCCGCCTACGTCGAGAAAGTTCGCCGGCATGCCGCCGAAATGCTGGATGATGTCCATCGTCGCCATCGCGAGACCGGCGCCATTGACGAGGCACGCGATGTTGCCATCCAGCTTGATGTAATTCAGGTTGAACTTGCTGGCCTCGATTTCCAGCGGCGCCTCTTCATTCAAATCGCGCATCGCCTGGATGTCCGCGTGCCGGTAAAGCGCGTTGTCATCGAGCGAAATTTTGGCGTCGAGCGCCACCACCGCTTCCTTGCCATCGGCTGCTTCCACGACGCACATCGGATTGATTTCCACGAGCGACGCGTCACATTCCCACCACGTTCGGAATACGCCGGTGATGAACTTCACGCCGGCATTAAATAAATCGCCTTTGCGTGGCGGCGACGCCTCGTCACCGAGCTGTTTTTGCGACGAGGCGTCGCAGCTACCCAGTCCGAGCGCGGCGGCGATTTTGCGCGCCTGGAACGGCATGATACCGACGGCCGGGTCGATCCATTCCTTGAAAATCTTTTCTGGTGCTTTGGCGGCGACTTCCTCGATGTCCATGCCACCCTCGGTGCTGGCCATGACGAGCGGGCGGCCCACGGCGCGGTCGAGCAGGACGGCGAGGTAAAATTCCTTTTTGATTTTCGCGCCGCTGGCGAGGAGCAGCGTTTGCACCCGGCGGCCGTCCGGACCGGTTTGTTTGGTGATCAGGACGTTGCCGAGCATTTTCCCGGCGAGCGAAACCGCTTCATCCACCGTCGCCGCCGCTTTGACGCCGCCTTGGAAACCGCTGGTGAAGATGCCCTTGCCGCGTCCGCCCGCATGAATCTGCGATTTGACGACCACACGCGCGCTGCCGCTGGAAAAAATCTTCTCCGCTGCCGCGCGGGCTTCCTCAAGGTTTTTGGCGGGGATTTCCAGCGGAACGGCGACGCCATTTTGGGCGAGCAACTGCTTGGCCTGATATTCGTGAATGTTCATGTCCTGTTAAAACCCGCCGCATTGAATGGTGATTAGCGCCGGAAATCAAACTTTTAAGCGAGGCGTTGGAGTCCGGGTTTCAACCTGCCATGCGATTGACCATCGGGCGGGAATTTCAAAATCGGGGATTATTTTTTGGCAACGAGGGTCCGATTCAGCCAGTCCGCCAGTTTTTGCGGCCAGGCGGGGTCGAACTTTTCCCAGTCGGCAATACGATGGCCCGGGCCTTTGAGAGAATAAAGCTCATACGGCACGCCATTTTCCTTGAGTGCGGCGGCAAAATTCCGGGTCAAGGACGGAAGAACGGTTTTGTCTGAGTCACCTTGCATGAGCAAAAATGGCGGCAGGCCGGGTTCGACGTGATTGACGGGCGACATTTGGTGAAGCAACTTCAAGGTTTCATCGTCCAATGAATCGCGTCCTAGAAGATTTCGCATGGAAGGCCATTTCTCCAGGCTGCCACGATGTCGGGCGTCGGCGACCAGATCTGTGGGCGGCGCGAGGCCGACAACAGCCTGGACGCGCGTGTCGGCCTGGGCCAGTGTGGCGGCGAGGCAGGCCAGATGTCCGCCTGCCGAGTAACCCAAGAGGGCAATTTGATTGGGGTCGCCCTTGTACTCCGCAGCGTGGGCCTTTACCCAACGAATGGCGGTCTGCACATCGTCAAAACAATCAGGCCAGCGGTTGGTGGGAGCGAGGCGGTAATCAATGGAGAACCACGTAAAATGAGCCGCCGTCAAGGGCTTTAGCGCAGGGGCAAAATCTCCTTTTCCGCTTTTGTCACCGGTGCTCCAGCCGCCACCGTGAATGGCGATGACGACGGGAAATGGTCCGGCGCCATCGGGTACATTTGCGTCCAGCCGCAGGATTTGGTTGTCGGCCGTTCCGTATTCGATGTCGGTTTTAAGCCCGGCGTGGACGATGTTAGCGAACGGGATTGCAGCCAGGAAAATCGCAACGGCCGGTTTCATGAGTTCAGCGTGGAAACGATGTTTGTGGCATCGGACGCAAAATTCACAGTGGGGAGTCCGGCGAGAACGGCGATGGGATTCCAATGGTCAGAATCACCAAGGACCTGCTCCACGGTAATGGCTTTGGCCTGGCGCTCGGTGAGTAAACGCGCCCATTTCACCCGCGCCGACGGATTTGCCCCCGGGCCGGTGCTGTTGAACTCGGCGTAGCGCGCCGTCTGCTCGCGCGCCGGGTCACGCCAATTGTCCCAACCGACGGGGCGAATAACGCCAGACATTTCCGTGTTCAAAAAAGTCACACTCGCGTACGCCCGCCACGGACGGCCCAGATAAGTCCTCACGTCAGGGTTTTCACCCGTGATCCGGCAATGCGAAAAAACGTAACCGAAGGGATGATCCGCCGGTGTCGAGGCAGCGGTGATGTAACCGTTCCCCAGACAGTTGATGTGGCAATGCTCGTAAAATTCCCTGGCGCCGCCAAAAATAAAATCCACCGCGCCGGCAATGTAACATCCCTCGTAATAGTGCCGTCCCCGGTTGCCCAAAATGGTGTCCTGCCATCCGAGAAAGCGGCAGTTGCGGAAAATAAGGCGGTCACCATCCAGCCGCACGGCCAGCGCCTGTCCCTTGGGGCCGGCGGAATTTTGGAAGGTAAGGTTCTCCGCCACGAAATCGTCCGCATCAATCACGGTCGAAGGCGTGCGAAACGTGCTGATGGGCTTGCCGTCCGGGCCGGGAAGTCCTGCATGCAAATCATAGGTCAGCACGGTTTTCTCCGGGTCCTCGCCCACCAAACGGACGAAATGTTTTTCGCGCTGGACGTAAATCAACTCTTTATAAACGCCGGGCTTGATCAGGATGACGCACCAATTGGTCAGGTTGGTGTTTTGCGGCACGGCGTTGATGGCCGCCTGCACATTGGTAAACTGCCCGCTGCCGTCCGCGGCCACCACCAGTTCCGTCTCGTCCTTCGCATTAAATCCGGTGCCGGCAAGCAGAGCGAGGGCCAAACCCAGTCCGCCCAACGAGATCCGTTTTGTGTTGGTGTGTGGGACGATGCGTGAATGTGCCGGCAGAAAGGAATGCTTGTCAAAAGCATATTTCTCTTGAGCCGGAGCAAATCGGATTGCAGATTGCGTCATGGTGAGAATTTTTTTTGTGCCGCTGTTGTTGTTCCTGGAGTGGATGCCGGTTCAGGGCGCCTCTTTGAATGGCCAGAATTATGTGCCGGTTTCAGATTGGGCGCATGCGAATGGTTTGCGTTGCGTTTGGCTCAAGCGCGGTGACGAATTGTTCGCAACGAATCGCGCGACCCGCCTGGTTTTTGACGTGGACTCACATTATGTGGAAATCAATGGCGTCCAGGTCGCGCTGTCATTTCCCATCGCGAATCAAAAGGGCGTGGCGTTGGTCGCGCAATTTGATCTCGATGCGGCCATTCGCCCGCTGTTGTTTCCGTCGCGGTATGTCAAACCGGCCGCCATCAGAACCATTTGCCTGGATCCGGGCCACGGCGGCCGGGACACCGGGAATCGCGTCGGTTGGCATTACGAAAAGATTTATACCCTGGCGCTGGCCGGGGAATTGCGTGACCAACTGAAAAAGGCCGGCTTCAACGTCATCCTGACGCGCACGCGGGACACGTACGTGGAATTGCCCGACCGTCCCGCGTATGCGAATCAGCGTGGCGCAGATCTGTTTGTGAGCCTGCATTTCAACGCGACGCCGACCGGGAAGAACGTAGTCGAAGGGCCGCAAACGTATTGCATCACGCCCGTCGGAGCCAGTTCGACCGACGCACAGGGCGAGGGAAGCAATCACGGCCCGACCCCGGCCAATCGTGACGAGGACGAAAGCTTGTTCTTGGCCTACCAAATCCAGAAATCGCTCGTGGGAAATCTGGACGCAAACGATCGGGGCGTGCGGCGTGCCCGTTTCGCCGTGCTGCGTGACGCCCGGATGCCGGCGGTTTTAATCGAGGGCGGTTACATGACCAATCCGTATGAGAGTAAAAAAATTTACAGTTCCGCCTATCGTCGGCAAATGGCGGCGGCGATTGTCAAAGGCATCCTGGCTTACCAGAAACTGGTTTCACCTCCTCCGCCATCTGTTTCAGATGTGCATCAAAAGCCGACGTTGAAATATCCACCGGCAAAACATTTACCGGGCGTGTCGAAAAACGATGAAAGCGGGGATTAGGGCCAAACTTTCTTCCTTCACGCTGGGAGTTTTAACCGCGGATTTCGCGGATGACGCAGATGCGGGGAAAGAAATCTGTGCCATCAGCGTCATCTGCGGAGGTGTTCCCCGTTCCGCATTCCGCATGGGCAACTTGTCGCGCCGAAATCAGATGAAGGCGGACGGGAACTCTTTTCCTGAATTCAGTTTGGGATGGACGATTGGGGCAAACGAATTTAACGCCAAGACAAGAAGGCGTAAAGCCGCGAAGCGGCATCGGAAATTAGCCGGGGACAACGTCCCCGGTGAATGTGAAAAATGGACGCGTCGCGGAGCGACGATGGAAAATGCGCGATGATTCCACCATCCCTTCAGGACGGATTTTTTTTGGACGATGAACCCGGCACGATGTGCCGGGCTAATTTCCGGTTGTCCCTGCCGGGACGAGCGAAGGCGGACTTGTCGCGCACTCCGCAATTCGAAATTCGCAATTCGAAATTGTTATGGCTCTTTTCCTGAATTCAGTTTGAGATGGATGATTGGGGCAATTAGCGTTTCAATTCTACAATGAATGATGGTGACAAAACAATCACGGTAGAAACTTCGTTCTGGAAATGTCTTCAAAAAATGGAGCGTTACGCCGGCTATTGGGAATCGCTCAACAAACAAGAAAAAGAGATAAGGGTTGTATGTGACCTATTGACTGCAATCTTTCAGCGCGATGAATGCGCTTGGATAAGGGAAATACAAGAAATACGTTCTGGGCCAGTTGCGAACGAGCCACCAGATGTTGTCGTCACCATCAATGGAGGCAGTCGTATGGCGTTCGAGGTTACCGAACTCGTAGAGCAATCAATGATAGAGCGCCATAAGAGAGGCCAAGCGACGGGCAAAGACTGGAAACCTGATGAAGTGATAGATCGCTTACAATCGAAGCTCGATGAAAAGGGGAAAAGAAGTTTTTCAAAAGCGGATTACAATTCAGTTTTTTTGGTAATCCACACTGCCGAACGTCAGCTTCGACCGAGCGCATTCGGCTCTGTAATCGCGGCGCACCGATTCAGTCGGCGTGGACAAATCAACGAGGCCTACTTGATATTTCCGCCAGGACCACCACGCTTGCTCTATCAGCCAGAGCAGAGAATCTCCCCTTACATCCGGTTGTCCTTTTAAGATGATTGCCAATTCATTCCAGCTTGGCCGGAAGATTTTCGGTTTGCCGCTGCCAAGCGAAGGCGTGCTTGCGTGTCAATCAAAAGCAACTACCATTCCGGCATGAAAACGAATCGGCTTGGGATTCTCCTTTTCGTGCTTCTCGTTCCCGACATCGGATTGCAGGGGTTCGCGCCCAAGCTGGCCAAGGGGGAAATCGCGTCGCTGTCCGGGGCGGGGGATGACCCGCGGTATTTTCAAATCAGCGCGCCGGTGCAGCCGGGCAATTCGGGCGGGGCGCTGGTGGATGAGCGGGGCAACGTGATCGGCATCGTGTCGGCCAAGCTGGATGCGGGGGCGGCGCTGGCGGTAAGCGGGACGTTGCCGGAGAATGTGAATTACGCGGTCAAGAGCAGCTTTCTGTTGAGCTTCCTGGAATCGGTGCCGGACGTGGACGCCAAGCTGAAAGCGCCAAACACGGCGGCTGAGAAGTTTGAGGACGTGGTGAAGTCGGCGCAAGATGCGGCGGTGCTCGTCCTCGTTTACTGATCTTAAACCGCGGACCACGCGAAATACGCGAAAAATGGATAGATGGGAAGGTTGGGGACTCGCATAACTCGTCCCTCCGAGGTTTTGTGTATTTGGTGTATTTCGCGGTTAATCAATTGCGTTCCGGCGGTGGCACTCGTCCTTGTTTATTAAGTAGGAGACGACGTGAGGAGTCTCTGATTTAATTTGAGTCTCGTGACCTCGACTCCTACAAAGGCGGCACTGCTGGCTTATTGAATAAGGAAGGCAGGAAACGAGGAACTGGTTTTTCCTGATTTCATGAGTTCCTTGTTAAATTCGGCCATTGCGAGGATTTGACTTTTCCGAAACTTCCGGCATTTGGGTTTGGATTTTTCTTGCTCATTCGGATTTAGTCATTAGTCGTTTATCCATGAGCATTGTGACCAAAACCGGCGACGGCGGCACGACGGCGTTGATGTATGGCCGGCGTGTTCCTAAAAACCATCCGCGCGTCGAAGCCTACGGCACGGTGGATGAACTGAACGCTGCATTGGGCCTGGCGCGCGCGACGGCCGGTGAGGATTTTGTCCGCGAAAATCTGCTGGCGATTCAGAAGGATCTCGTCGGGTTGATGGGTGAACTGGCGGCATTGCCGGAGGATTCGCCGCGTTACGTGAAGGACGGTTATCCGATGGTGACGCCGCAGATGACGGCAAAGCTCGACGCGCTGGTCGGGGAAATCGAGGCGCAGAACGTCAGCTTCAAAGGTTGGGCGACGCCGGGGGCGACCAAGAATTCCGCGGCGCTGGACGTGGCGCGAACCGTTTGTCGCCGGGCGGAACGGCGCACATGCGCGTTACAGGAAGCGGGCGAATTGAAAAACGCAGAAATTGTCATTTACCTTAACCGCCTTTCCGACCTGCTGTGGCTGTTTGCGCGTTGGGTGGAAACGAAAGCGGGCGCGGTGGAGAGATAAAAAAACGCGCAGGTTGTGGCCTGCGCGTTGGTCAGGAGAAAAGTCTCGTTCAGGCTTTCCGGTTGCGCTGGCGTAGCGCAAACAAGCTAGCCAAACCCAAACCAGCCAGGCCCAAAGTGGAAGGTTCAGGAACCGTCAGGGTGCCGCTAATGACTATGTTGTCAAAACGCCAGTTGCCCGAGCTGTTGTTCAAGGCAGTTCCCTGGGTGCTGACATCGTCGGCGCCGGTCGAAGCGTTCACGAATTCAATGGCGAAGTTCGGGTCATTTGCCGCATTCGGATCGGCAATGGTCACGGTCAAACCTTGAAACCAATCCTGTCCGGCCATGGAACCATTGTTCAAAAGATTATCGCTGATGTAGGACCCGAAGACCGTATTGGGAGAGGTGCTGTTATTTAATGCAGCCAGCCCGAGGCTGGCGTTAGCTCCTATAGTGATCGGAGCATTGATCCAGTTGATGCCATCTGTGGTGTATTCGGCCTGCAAATTCGCTTCACCCTGGGTCGTCGCATACCAATCGAAGCTGACATTAATAGAGTCGTACCCGACGGTGCTCGCGGCGAACACGGCTCCCTGAGTGCCAATTGGGGCCAGGCTCGACCAGCCATTGGCTGCCCCGTTGGCCCCAGCCTGCGCTCGGACACGCCAAGTCTGACTGGTATTGGCCAGCCCATTCGCACCGCTGTCGGAGGCCTTGCCAACAAGGACATCGTCGGTGGTCACACCTATATTCGGGGTCGGGTAAATGTTCATGCCAATGGAGCTGGCGGTGCCAACACCGGTGGAAGGAGCCGGGCTGTTGTTAACTGCGACCGCGTCGTTTTCAAAGTTCCACGCCGCGATGACGGGGTCGCTTTGGGCTTGAGCCGCTGACAATGAAGCAGCGATCAACGCCGCCGCGGATACGAGTTTTTTATTTTTCATTTTCTCCTTTTGTGTTCTTTGTTTCTCGGATTTGTTTGCAGCCTGATTACGGCTGCTGCTATTATTCATTAAATGTTTTCAAACAAATGGCGGTCGTGTGACAATTTCGCGACATCTTTTGTGCCGCCGCCTTTGCTTGAACCTCGACAAAATCCTTTTGGGGATCGGGATGGGTTCTCGTTTTGTGCACGATGCCCTGCGCCAGCACGTGATCGGATACCCAACTCAGTCGGTCAATCCATCCCGGATTAAGGCTACGATTTGGAGGCGCTGACAGTTCCTCATTCGGGAGTAAAATCAATGCCACGAAAGGCCACGTTGGTGCTCGTCGCCTGCGCCACAGTGGTCACGACCGCAGTGGCATTGGTATCCACAATACGAACCACCCGGTTTGAATTGACACTTCCGCCGTATCCTTCAGTGGTGGTGGCGTAAATCACCGGAGCCGCGCCGCTGAAATCTACCGCCAGGCCGAAGCAGCCGGCTGCATTGTTCAGAGCCGGAGGAATGTTTTGGGGTATCGCAAAATTGTACGCAAACTTCCACGTTGTTCCTGATTTGACATACTTCTGAATTCCGGCCGCCGTGTCGGACATGTAGGCGATGTTTCCTCCAGGGTTTATTTCGAATCCAACCACTTTTTTGTAATGCGGCGCCGACGGAACCACCAGAATCGCTGAATCGCTTGCGTCGCGCGGAAGCGCTGGCGTTTGGAAACGGTAAACTCCCGCCGCGGCATCACCGGCATAGCCATCCGCGGCATTCATGCTGACATAGAGGGAGTTGTTGATGATTTTGACAGCCCGGCTGTTTGGGAAATCAGTGAATCGAACCGGCTCTTGACGTTCAGAGGGATTATAATAAAAAGTACCGTAAGCATTACCACAGCCCCAAAAATTATTTGTTCCATCGGTGGCAACACCACGGGGATTGACTTTTGAATCTGGCATATCGTTCTTGTACAAAAAGGTGCGAATGGCGCCCGATCTGTCCACGGTGCAGAAGCCACGCTGAAAATCAAGCCGGGAGGCGGTGCCGGCGACTTGAAGCAGATCCACCCCGCCATAACCTGCGAAAGCCAGAAGTTTATGGCCGGCTGAGCGGGTTAAAGCGCCCTCGCTCGCCGCGTGGCCGTTGAAAAAAAAGCTGTTGGGGCCATTGGTGGGGATTTGCACAGTAAAGGACGGCGCGGCATTGAAACGGTTGGGGTCGAACTGGTCAACAAATACAGGTGCCTGCCTGAGAAACAGGCTGATCGAACCATCGCCGGCGCGCAGGACGGCGAGATGGCCGGGAAGGAATTGGGAGTTCTGGGCACCGACGGCTGCCGAAAGAAAAGCCACTACCACACATAAAATATTTTTTTTCATGTTACGTTTCATTCAATTCATCACCTGAACCAGCAACGTTCGAGCAGAGCCGCGCGCGCTGCCTGCCTTCATCGGCTTTGACAGCGAAACTATTTCTGCGCTGAAGCAATTTCGGCCTTCACCTCGGCAAGGTCCTCTTGGAAATTGGGATTGTTATTCATTTTGCGCACGATGGCCTGCGCGAGTACGCGCCCGGCATAGATGTCCGTGGCGTAATGCCGGGCAATTTCCACGCGATGCCAGCCGATGTTGCGCGCCTCGGCGATGATGGCATCGTGTTTGTCGGGAAAAACTTCAGCCAGCACCAGCGCCAACACCATGGATTCGGTGGAATGCCCGCTGGGATAGCTGAAGCTCTTTTCCAGCTTGCCGGAAGCGAGGCTCGGATCGACGACATACGGGCGCGGACGTTTGTAGAAATCCTTGGATTGGTCGGTTACGGTCTCGGCATCGTGTTGCACCCGGTGAAAGAACGCCTCCGTCTTCGGGAATTTCCCTGCAACAAAAAACGGGCCGATGGCCGGCGAGAAGTTGAAAATATCAAATTTCTTTTCCGTAAACGCGACGGCGACGTCGTTGCTGGGGGCGGCATGGCACACGGCGCGGACTTCTGCCATGTCGGCGGCCTGTTCCGGCGAATCGGGCAGCGGCGGCGGCGCCAGCAAGGCAATGACGTCAGGTTTGCCGGGAGGCAAGTAATATAGATGAAGGGTTTGGACCGGCCGGCTTGGTTGCGCCATCGTATCGTCCGCGCGCAACGGCGGGGCAGCAACGGCGGAAAAAACTAAAACCGCCAGCCAGAGTGAACGGTTCAATAACAAAAGGCGTGTCGTGCTAGTCGTGTTAGATTTCATCGGCGGTGCCTGAAAAAATATCCGGCTGAAAAGTGTAAATCAATTAATCACCGGATATCCCAGGCAGTCCCAGTTGATGTCCGGCCGGCCGGGGTCGTGACCGGCGGGGGCGATTTGGCCGGCCGTTGGACCACTGGGGATGATGGCCGTGCCGTCGGATACGACATAGTTATATTTGAAGAAAGCGGCATGGCCGTCGCTGAACGTGATATTGCTGCCTTGGCCCTGGTTATGACGGGAGGAAAAACGGGTCGTGTAACAGTGCGGAGTGGCGAGAAGAATCTGGTTGGCGGCCGTGCCGTAATAGGGAGTCTCGGCGGAACGGTTGCGGCCATCGGAATAAAGCACGAAGCGTGAAGGATGAGCCACCATGCTGGTTTTGAGGATGACGTTTGCAACGCTGATTTCTTCGTTGGCCACGGATTTTGAATTCATCCCGTAACTGAACAGCGGGCGCTGACCCGGAATCATGTCATACTCATCAGAAGCTGCTTTCCTGTCCACGGCGCTAATAAGCTGGGAGTAATCTGTCGGGCAAATGAAGATGGACTTGGAGATGTAAAACTGGTTTTCCATGGTTGCACTGTATGCCCATTCATACAGGGGTTTTTGGGCAACAAAGGAAGGCAGGGCATTGAACCAGACATCGTCGCCTTCATTTTGGTTATGATAGTAGGGAATGGACAGCCAGGCGGGGTTGTCCTGATCTACGGTTGAAGCATAACCTTGATATCTCGGGTAGGGAAAGACTTGGTTATTGTCGTCCACATACATCGTGTCGGCCAGCCCCCATTGTTTCAGATTGCTCAAGCAGACAATCTCCTGGGCTCGGGCTTTGGCCTTGGCCAGCGCGGGCAGGAGCATCGCGGCCAGAATGGCGATGATGGCAATCACCACCAACAATTCGATGAGTGTAAAACCGCGATTCTGTTTTATATGCATAGGATTCTTCAAAGCCGAGCTTTCCTTGAAGCACGAACGTCAAACCGCTGCATTCTAAAAAGAGGCTTTGACAAGTAGAAGAATAAAATTGTTACATTAGAGTGACAAATCACCCACCGATCACCGGCTGGGAACTTTTCCAAAACGTCACGCCTGCGTCATAATACTGTCACACCTTTATTATTAAATCGCCTCAGTTCGGAGCGGGGATGTCACGTCACTACAACACAAAACAGGAACAACGCGAATCACAACAAAGAATAGCATGAAAAAAATATTTGGATTACTCGGTCTGGCAACGATGCTCTGCGTCACGGCACGTGCTCAAACCACGCTTACGGCTTGGACCTTTGATAATCTGCCCATCGGCATTAACTCAAGCCCGTCGCCCGCAACCGGCTTGGGCACGGCGAGCGCTTTGGGCATGAATAATTCCTATGACAACACCAACAGTATCAGCAATCCGGATATTCAGTCTCTTGCCGGCAGTTCTTCCGGCGGCCCCAACTGCTGGCGCATTCGCGGTTACAGCACCATTGCCGGGAGCGGCGGCGGCGGCTGGTCAACGAGCGCTCCGATTGGCACCCAGGGCGCGCAGTTTTCCGGCAGCACGTTTGGGTATTATAAAATAAAAGTTTCCTTTGATGTTTACGCCACCTCGGATGCGGAGGCCAACTTGCAGGTGCAATACACCACTGACGGCAGCACATGGAACAATGCCACCATCACTTCGGTTGGTTCCGGGGCGGTTATTCAAAATAACGCCGTCAGCAGCGCGACCACAAACGCCACGGTGATCGGCTCATATGTCACGCTGGCCAGCGGCTGGAACAATCAGATCACGGTGAATTTGACCGGCCTTTCCGGCGTGGACAACGACATCAATTTTGGCATCCGTCTGGTGAACGCGTCTTCGGGCACCAACTGCGTGAACACGACCGGGGCGATTTATAACAATACCTCCGGGAGCTGGACGTTTGACAACGTGGTAATCCAAGGCTCGTCAATTGACAACATCGCCACTTGGGATTTTGACGCTGGTGGAGCAATTGCCCCGCCGTATAATACTCCGTCGGCCACCACCGGTGCTGGCTTGGCTACCGAGCTTGGCATGAGCAACAGCTACACCTATAACGGTGGTGAAGGTCCTGGAAGCATTGCTTGGTGTGACGTTCTTGCATCAGCCGGCGCCTCTACGGGAAACGGATCCTACGCATGGCGTATTCGCGGACCTAGTAATTCTAGCGGCGGGGGTGCGGGTCAAGCCAACGGTTGGAATACTCAGGCTCCCATCGGCACGCAAGGCGCCGAGTTTGATGCCAGCACGGCTGGTTATTCAAACATTGTGGTTAGTTTTGATCTTTATCTTACGAGCCAGGCTGAGGCAAAAATGTGCATGTTCTATACCACGAACGGCTGGGCAAGCTCGAATGTCGCCAATATCCTCTTTTATGGAACCACGCCGGCATTTATCCTGACCAATTCCAGCAGCCCAAATACCGTCACGGGCACTTACTTTTATGAAACCAATGGTCTAACCTGGTTTAACGGCCTTGTCGCCGATTTCACCGGCGTTCCCGGAGTTGATAACAACCCGCAGTTTGGCATCAGCATTGTCAATGCCGCCACCGGCGGCGACTGTGTGAACTTCGAGGGTACAGAATACAACAATTCTTCCGGTAATTGTCGGTTTGACAACGTGGCCATTGGTGGCACGTCCGGCAACCCGGCGCCGACCATTTCCGATGATCCCAACGCCACGGTGGACGGTCCTTTCACCAACACGTTTGTGGAAAACGCGACTTGGCGCGCGAATATTTACGCCGTTTACGTGAACAATCAGCTTTTGACCAACACGGCATATAACACAACCGTTGCTGGCCAGCTCATCTTCACACCCTCCAAATCCGCTGTGCTCCAGGTGAGCGGTCTCGACAACATCGTCATCCTTGCCCACGGATTTGGCAGTGGCAGAGTCGCCCAGCCGCTTGGCGCCGGCGTAGCCACCAAACTGGCCTTCACCACACAAGCCGCCGGCCCCTCGGCCAGCGGCGGCACCCTGATCGCCAATCCCGTTTTGCAGGTTTCAGACCAGTACGGTAACGGCACCACGAATCCTTATGCCAACGTATCGGTCACCGCGTCGGTTGGCGGTGTCGGCGGCTGGACCCTGGGTGGAGACGCGGTTCAGCAGTCAGTCAACGGCATTATTGCATTCACCAATTTGACGGCCACGGTCAATGGCTCGTCCGCCGTTTCCAATGCGTACATCACCTTCACCATTTCTGGTTATACGCCGGTTACGGTAACCAATTCACCCCTGTTTAAAATTGGCGCGCCGCCGGTTCCTTTTACGCCGGGCAATCTGGCCGTCCTTCAAATTGACACACTGAACAACAACACAACCTTTAGCATCATCGAAGTCAATCCCGCCGAGGCCGGCCAAACTTCCCCGGTCAGCATTGTTCCCATCAGCGCCACAGGAACGAACGCCCTGCGCGAGTCCTCCTCCGGAAGCACTGGCCGACTTGCTCTTAGCGATGACGGAACTTTGCTGGGTTTTGCCGCTTTTGCCGATGGCAGTGCGGCCACGCCCGACGAAACGCTCAACCTGAACCGGTCGGCGGCAAGCCTGAACTGGTCTAATCAGTTGACCATCGGTGTAAATTACACCTCCATCTCGCTGGGAGGCAGCCAGGCCCGCGCCGCCTGTGTTCTGGACGATGACTTCAATTGGATTGTGGATGACAAAGGCGGATTATACCAAGGCAACACCAACAGTGGAATCATCGCCTCGCCCAACTTGAACGCCTATAACAATGTCGTCGTAAAAACCTTTGGCGGCACCCCCTTCGTTGAAACGCAAAAGTCGGTTGCCGGCCAGAATTTACCTGTGGTTTATGCCCTTGCCTATGATGACTACTCCGGCCTATACGACACGACTGTCGCCAACAACCTGCCCGCGGATGGCAATGCATCGGATTTTTATCTGGTTTCGAATGGTGGAGGCACTCCGTACAGCATCCTATATTTCGCTGAACAAAACAGTTCAACGAACGGCGTCATCAGAAAGTATTCGTTGACCTCCGGCTCATGGTTGAACAACCCCACCTTGACGGCCAACGGTTCATTCACCAACTCAACCGGCATTGACGGCTTGTTCGCCACCACCAACGGCAATGGCGGCGTTGATCTGTTCTTCACGACCGGCAGCGGCGGCACCGGCAGCAACAGCATCGTCCGGGTTACGGACGCGGCAGGCTGGAATCAAAACATCAGCATTATTTCCAGCAACGTAATCTATACCACCAGCAAGGGGACCTCGCTGAAGGGTCTCACATTTGTGCCACAACAGGCTACCAATGTCGCCGAACTTATCCCGCCGCCAATCCTCACCGCGCAAAATGGCGCCTTAGCAGGCATTCCATTCAGTGTCACGACCACACCCGACGATCCGGCTTGGCGTTCAGCCATCACAAACATTACGGTGAACGGTTCCACCCTGCCGCCGGCGGCCTATGACACGACTCAATCGGGTAAGATTGTGTTCAACCCGGCGCAATCCGCGCTATTGCAAAGCCAGGGCTTGAAAACCATCGTGATCAGCGCGGCGGGCTACAGCCAGGATACCGTCATTCAGACCCTCAGCGTTATCCAAAGTGTTCTGACCGGAGTTACGTTGAACAGTGGTAACCTGGCGTTCTCCTTCACCAATGGCACCGGGTTGAGCTTCTCGGTGCTGGCGACGAACAATCTTGCCGCACCGGTAGCGACTTGGCCGGTGGTCGGCGCGGCGGTCGAAAACCCGCCGGGCTCAGGTCAGTACCAGTTCATCGCTCCAAATCCAGCGACCAATTCCGCCCAGTTTTATATTCTGCGGCAGCCATAAAACGCTGGCGGGAATTACCGGTGTAAAACACGATGAGCGGGTTTCGCAAGAAACCCGCTCTTTTGCTTAATCCAAAATGGCGACTTTTAAACCAAATCAAAGCAAGGCGCCCGTTTTCAGTCTTGCAAACACTGTGAACAACTCGTCTTTCACGCGTTTCATGGATTTCAGTTGAAATTGCTTCAAATCCGCCAGACGTTGGAAACCAACGCCGTCCGCAATCGTTGGCCCGTGACGGCCGCCGAAAATTTTCGGGCAAATCGTGAGGTGAAGTTCATCCACCAATCCGGCATGGAACAGGGCGCTGTTTAGTTCGCCGCCACCTTCGCAGAGCAGCCTTCTTACCTGCCATTGCTTCCGCAGCCAGCGGAGCGCGGCGCTGAAATTGATCTCTTTCCGGCCGCAAATCTTCACCACGTCAGCCAGCGCGCGCAACTGCTTGAGCCGGGATGCCGTAGCGCGACCCGTGGTGAGGATGATGATGGGCGAGAACCGATGCTGGAACACCTTCGCCCGGGGATTGACCGAACCGGAACGGCTGACAATCACGCGCAAATTAAATTCCGCCAGACTGCGCTGGAGCCGTTGCCGCCGGAACTTTGCCGGTCTGGGTCCCAGCGTAAGGGGGGCCGAATCCACCGTGCGGGCGCCAGCCATCACCGCGTCTGCCGTCGCACGTAAATCGAGCAGGTGTTTGTGGTCAAGGGCGCTGGTGAACGACGACACTGCGCGATTGTCCGTCGCAATTTTCCCGTCCGCCGTCATCGCCATGTTTACCAGCACGAAAGGCAGCTTCGATTTCCTGGTTTTCGACTTTGGGCTCACCGGTGACGCAAGTTAAGGTTAAAAAATCCAAAACGGAAACTCAAAGAATAAGCATGGCGTCGCCGTAACTGTAGAAACGGTAACGTTCACGAATCGCTTCCCCGTACGCAGACAGGACCAGTTCACGCCCGCGCATTTCATCCGGCGCGGCGAAGGCGCTCACCAGCATCAGCAGGGTTGAGCGCGGCAGATGAAAGTTTGTCAGCAGTCCATCCACAATCTGAAATCGAAACGGCGGATGTATGAAAATGCCCGTTTTTCCTGCGTTTTTTACGAGTTTTCCACCATTTTGCGCCGCAACACTTTCCAGCATGCGCACGGTGGTCGTGCCAATGGCAATGACGCGCCGTCCGGCGGTCTTCGCTTCGTTCACCGCACACGCCGTTTCTTCATCCAGGGTAAAGCGTTCCTCATGCATTCGATGCGCGGCAAGCGCCTCGGTATGGACTGGTAGAAATGTTCCGGCGCCAACGTGCAGCGTGACGAAACAAACCCGCACGCCCCGGTCGCGGATTTGTTGCAGTAATTCCGGCGTAAAGTGAAGTCCCGCGGTGGGCGCGGCAATCGAGCCATCGGCCCTGGCAAAGACAGTTTGATAACGTTCCCGGTCCTCGCGCATTTCACTTGCGTTCGACCGCCTGATGTAAGGAGGCAGGGGAACTTCGCCGAACCGTTCGAGTTCGCGGCTGATATCCAGCGTACCGGAAAAGTGCAACCGCCGATGGCCTTCCGCGTTGATTTCGATAACCGCAGCGTGGATATTGGCGGCGTCGCCATTTGCGTCGTGCAGAACGATTTGTGTGCCGACGCGGGCGCGTTTGGCAGGACGCAACATCGCCCACCAATCATTGCAGGCATTCTCCTCCAGCAACAAAATTTCAAATTGGCCGCCAGAACGCGCATTCCTGCCGCGCAGCCGCGCCGGAATGACGCGCGAATTATTCAACACCAGGAGATCTCCCGCGCGAAAGAATTCCAATACGTCACGAAATCCGCGGTGTTCGACCTGCCCATTCCAACGGTGCAACACCAACAGTCGCGATTCATCGCGCCGGGCCGCGGGATATTGCGCGATTCGTTCGGGTGGCAGGGCAAAATCAAATTCAGCGGTCCGCATCGCGGTTAAAGCATAACAAGACGGGGACAAGGAAAACAGGATGACAATTTTCGTTTTAACCTGGTCAAAATCGGGTTGTGAATAACTTCTGAATAACCCCAAAAATTTTAGGTGAATTTGTGTTGACTTGAGTGGGGTAAAGTGGTTAGAAATGGGTCGTTGTGGGAAGAAATGGCCATTTGGATTTTCGTTGCGAATAAATGGGTAACGCAAAAAACATAGAGCCGTCTTATTACAATTCGCGCTTTCGTCATGGTGTGGATGAGAAAAGGCGTGTGCAGATCCCGGCCAAGTGGCGGCCCCAAAAGGCGGCTGTGGAGTTGACACTCATCCTCTGGCCGCGGGAGGGAGTTGGGGCGTGCGTACGCATCCTCCCACCGTCGCAGATGGCGAAGTTGATGCAGTCCATTGACGAAATGCCGAACAGCGATCCCAAAAAGGTCGTTCTCAAACGCATCATCGGCAGTGATTCGGCGCAGGCGAGCGTGGACAAGGCCGGCAGGATCTGCCTCCCGGACGAAATGGCGCGCGGCGCGGGCATAAAAAACGACGCGGTGCTGGTCGGATTGCTCGACCGCTTTGAGATTTGGAATCCGGAACGTTACGAAAAGGTTCAGGCGGCCGATGCCGCGTTGGCGCCCGATGCCTTCAAACTGATGGAATAAAAACTATGAATCTTGGAAAATTATTGGTGGCTGGAAAAACCATCATCGGTGGAGGCGGGGAGATTTCCTATCGCATCAACGATCGTGGTTATTTGCCAAAATTCATTTCGCCGAAAAATCCATTTGCCCCGGCCGTCAAGGCGGAGCCGGCGCCAAAGGCAGACGAAGTGCCGGTCAAACAGGGATTGGCGTCTGATGGAACCAAAACCCAAAAACTGCCCACTTTTCCGGCGGCCCGGATCCGGAAAAAATCCTGGGTCAGCAAATTCAATCCCCTTTCCGTCTGGCGCAGGTCACGTACCCCGGCGCCACAAAAAGCGCAACGTCCGATGCAGGCTGAGCTTTCCCTGGACCGCGTGAAGGTCATGCACAACGATCTGACCGATGCCGATGTGGAGATCGTTCCAATCAAATCACGCACGATGCCGAAACCGGAGACGCCAGTTGTGCCACCGGCCCATAACGGAGATTCCTGGAGCCGGTTGAGCGCTAAAATTTTTGGAGCAAAAGCAGTCTGAATTTCTAAATTCAATGCGCAGTGCCCGATTTCGTTCACAGACCGGTGATGGTGGCGGAGGCGCTGGACGCGCTGAAGCCCAGACCGGGCGGCCGTTACGCCGACGGCACGGTCGGTGGGGCTGGGCACGCGGCGAGCGTTTTGAACGCGAGTTCGCCGACTGGATGGCTGTATGGGTGCGATCGCGATGGCGCCGCGGTTGAAGCGGCACGCGCGCGGCTGGCGGAATTTGCCGGACGATTTGAGATCCGCCAGGGCAATTTTGCGGAATTAGCCGGGTGGATTCCGGCGGCAAGTTGTGATGGCGTGTTGCTGGATTTGGGCGTGAGTTCACCGCAACTGGATTCGCCCGGGCGGGGGTTCAGTTTCCAGCAGGAAGGTCCGTTGGACATGCGGATGGACACGCGGCAGTTGCTGACCGCGGCGGATTTGGCGAACGGCGCGAGCGTCGGCGAACTGGCAAGAATTTTTTGGGAATTCGGCGGTGAACGCGATTCGCGGCGGCTGGCCAAAGCCATTGTCCATGACCGCCAGCGGCGAAAGTTTGAAACGACGGGTCAACTGGCGGATTTGCTGGAACGGCTCATGCCGCGGCATGGAAAAAAGACGCATCCGGCAACGAAGGTTTTTCAGGCGTTACGGATCGCAGTGAATGATGAAATGGGTTCTTTGAAACTGGGGCTGGCGGCGGCGTTGAAGATTTTAAAACCCGGCGGACGGCTGGCCGTCATCACGTTTCATTCGTTGGAGGACCGGGTGGTGAAGGATTTCGGGCGTGCCCGGGCGCGGGATTACGCGTTCGCCGGCGAAGTGGACGTCCCGGAATTGCGCGCGCCGTGCGCGCCGGAATTGAAATGGGTGACGCGCAAGGCCATCAAGCCGGGCGAGGTTGAGCTGGTGGGAAATCCGCGCAGCCGGAGCGCGCAGTTGCGGGTATTTGAAAAACTGTGACGGCGGTCGCTGACCGCCACCGTGAAAAATGGCAAAAAATCGAAGAAGTCAGTCAGCAGCGATCCGGTTTGGTCCGGCTCTGAAGGCATTATTTTTGTGCCTGGTGATTGCCGGGCTGGCGGTGGGCTATGTCTGGCAGAAAGGCCAGATTTTCCTGCTCGGCCGTCAAATTACCGCCTGTGAGAGCCGTCTGGCGCAATTGCGCGATGAGAATCAAAAGTTGAGCGATCAACTCGCGGTGCTGAATTCGCCGGTGATGCTGGATCAGCGCGTGCACGAATTAAACCTGGGCCTGGTGCCGGCACAGCCCACCCAGGTTTACCGGGTGATGGAGACGCCGCCGGGTAATGATGCGAATCGCCGGTTTGCGGCGCGCCAGGAAGGCGGTTTGACGCAATAACCTGAAAATTTTGGCCGCCGCCCGTGACGCCGTCGGGTGAGGAACCGATCGCCGCGGGCGGTTGGCCATTTGATGATGATCAAACAACTGCAATTAAGACGAATGCTGCTGTTGCTGGCGTTGCTGGGCCTGGCGTTTGCCGGCCTGGGGTACCGGCTGGTGGATTTGCAGTTGTTGCGCCATGACGAATTGGCGGCCCTGGCGCAGCAAAACACAGAGTTCGAATTTTTCCGGGAGCCGCGCCGGGGCAGCATTCTGGACGCGCACGGCAATCTGCTGGCGACCAGCATTTTTGTGAAAACGGTTTGTGCCGACCCGGGTTTGATTGGCAACCAACAGGCAACCGTGGCGCGCACGCTGGCCCCGCTGTTGCAGATGAGCGAGGCCGATTTGTATCAGCGATTGCTGCCGCGTGTGCGGCAGAACGAAAAAAATGAAACCGTCACGAACCGGTACGTCGTCTTGCGGCACAAGGTCAGGGATGAAACCTGGCAGGAAATTCAAACAGCGATGAGCCGTTTGTCCTTCGGTCCCGATGAAGCCGGATTTTCCAGGGACCAGCGCGCCTTCTGCAGCAACCTGCGTGCGCATGCGATTTTCACCAGTCCCGTGGATGACCAGTTGCGTGTGTATCCCAATGGTTCGCTCGCCGCGCACGTGCTGGGTTTTGTTGGCACGGATGAATTGTCGGTGGACAGCCAGCCGGTTTTGGAAACCTCGGGCCAGGATGGCGTTGAATTGTCCTTGAATTCCGCGTTGAGCGGCGTGCCCGGCTGGCGGGTGACAGAAATGGATCGCCGCCGCCAGGAACTGGTGTCGTTGCGTGATCAGGATGTGCAGCCACGGGACGGCTACAATGTGGTACTCACGATTGACGGCGTCATCCAGCACATCGTCGAAACCGCGCTGACCAACGCGATGGACAAGCACACGCCCGTCAGCATCACCGGCATCGTCATCCGTCCCCAAACCGGCGAAATCCTGGCCCTGGCGACGCTGCCCGATTTTGATCCGAATAACCCCGGAGCCTCATCCGCCGACGCCCGCCGCGATCGGGCCATCAGTGACATCATGGAGCCCGGCTCGACCTTCAAAATCGTTGTGGTCTCGGGCGCATTGAACGAAGGCGTGGTGCAACTCACCGACATCTTCGATTGTGACCACGGCCATTTTGCCTATGCCGGACGGGTGTTGCACGACCATGAGCCGTTCGACCTGCTCACAACTGAAAGCATTATCACGAAATCGTCGAACATTGGCGCGGCCAAAATCGGCATCCGCCTCGGGGAAGACCGGTTGTACGATTATGCGTGCGGTTTCGGTTTCGGCCAGCGCACGGGAATCCCGCTGCCCGGCGAAGTCGCCGGCATACTGCATCCAGTCAAGGATTGGAGCAAAGTGTCCATCGCGCAGATTCCGATGGGGCAGGGCGTGGCGGTGACGCGATTGCAGATGGCGATGGCCATGTGCGCCATTGCCAACGGCGGCAATTTGATGCAGCCGATGCTGGTCAGCCGTTTGATGGACCGCAATGGCAATGTCGTCGCGCAGTACGCGCCTCAGGTGATCCGACAGGTCATCAATCCGGCCACGGACAAATTAATGGTTGAGGCGCTCAAAACCGTGGTTTCGCCGGAAGGCACGGCGCCGGACGCCGCGTTGAAGGATTATGTGGTGGCGGGCAAAACCGGCACGGCGCAGAAGGCCGGGCCGGGGGGTTATCTGCCAGGAAAATATTTCGCGTCGTTCATCGGATTTTTTCCGGCGGACAATCCGCAACTGTGCATTTCCATCGTGATGGATGATCCCAAGGAAGGATATTACGGCGGCCAGGTTTGCGGCCCGATTTTCCGGGAAATTGCCGAACGTTGTGCGAGCTATTTAAACATGCCGCCGGATGAAAATGCGCCGGAACCGGGTTCACCGCCGCCCCTCGTGGCCGCAGGCGGTTTGAAACCGTCGGCAGCGCGGAATCCGTGACCGGCGTTGAGAATTTGCAGTGGAAACGCGTTCTTTGAAATTTGTGGCCGAAGCCTGCGCTGCCGAACTGGGGCGCGGCTCCGGTGAGACATCCATTCGGCGTGTCTGCACCGATTCGCGGCAGGCGCAGAGCGGTGATTTGTTCTTCGCCATCAAGGGCGAGCGGTTTGACGGCCATGATTTTTTGAACGAAGTCACCGCCAGGGGCGTTGCCGCCGTTGTGGTGGAACAAAAAAAAATTCCGAAGCCATTGCGGGAATGCGCGGTGTTGATCGTGGATGACACGCGCGCGGCGCTGGGCCGGCTGGCGACGGCCTATCGGCGGGAGTTTGACCTGCCGGTGATTGCCGTGGGCGGCTCGAACGGCAAGACGACCGTAAAGGAATTGATTGCGGCGGTGCTCCGGCAAAAACTGGCAACGTTGTGGAGTGAGGCCAGTTTCAACAACGACATGGGTGTGCCGCTGACGTTATTGCGCCTAGAAAAGGCGCATCAGGCCGCTGTGTTGGAAGCGGGCACGAATCATCCGGGCGAACTCGCGCCGCTCGTGAAAATGATTCAACCGAAATATGGCGTGGTGACCAACGTCGGCCGCGAGCATTTGGAATTCTTTGTCGATGTTGCCGGCGTCGCCCGCGAAGAAGGCTGGCTGGCGGAATTGTTGCCGGCGGACGGCAGGCTCCTGGTCAATGGTGACAGTGAATGGACGGAACCGATTGTTCGGCGTACCCGGGCAACCGTCGTACGGGTTGGCCTTGGCGAGAATAATGACTGGCGCGCGAAGGGGATCCGGTTGGATAAAAGCGGTGTGACGTTCCGGGTGGAAGCACCGAAGGCCGAATTCAGCGGCGAGTACCGGGTGAACCTGTTGGGCCGCCATCAGGTCGTAAATGCGCTTTTTGCGGTCGCGGTCAGTGAGGAACTAGGCCTGGGCCGTCCCGCAGTGCGGGACGGCTTGGCCGAATGCAAACCGGCGAAGATGCGGATGCAATTTTGGGAAGCCGGCGGCGTGCGCGTGCTCGACGACGCGTACAACGCCAACGCGGATTCGATGGTCGCGGCGCTTGAAACACTTTGCGCCCTGCCGTTGCAAGGCCGGCGCGTGGCGGTGCTCGGCGACATGGCCGAACTCGGCACGCAGAGCGAGGCGGCCCATGCGGAAGTTGGCCGGCGGGCGGCGGAATTGGGCATTGGGCAGTTGTTTGCCGTCGGCAAGATGGCGCCGGTGATTGCGGCAGCGGCACGCGAAGCCGGGTTGAGCCGTGTGCTTGAATTTGCGGATGTCGAGGCGGCGAAGAACGCCGTGAAAAATTTCTTGAAGTCTGGCGATGTGGTTTTGTTAAAGGCGTCACGCACGTCGCGCCTGGAACGCATTGCGGAAATATTGAAGTCGGAGCAGTCGTGAATCAAGGCAATGCTTTATTATCTGAGCCAGAAGTTGCTCGGTTGGTCGGCGGGAACGCATTGGGCGGATCACCTCTCGGCCTTGCGGCTCTTTCGCTATATCACCGTGCGGAGCGCCGGGGCGGCGATCACGGCGCTGATTTTAAGCTGGTGGCTCGGGCCCAAAATCATCCACTGGCTGAAGCAGTTGAAGTTCGGCCAGGATTACGCGGACAAGGCCGAAGCAACCGGCGGGTTGGGGGCGCGCGTGCTCAGCAAAAAGGGCACGCCGACCATGGGCGGTATTTTGATTGTGGCCGTGCTGGTGTTTTCGACGATGCTGTGGGCGCAATGGAACGCGCAGGTCGAGTTGACCCTGCTCTCAGTGCTGGTGTTGGCGGGCCTGGGGTTTTACGACGATTACGCAAAAATCATTCAACAGAGCGGTGGCGGCACGCCGCCGCGTCTGAAGCTATGGGTGCAAATTTTACTGGCCACTTTCATTGGTGTCTATTTGTGGCTGACGCCTTCGACCGGCAAGCTGGTGACGGAAATTACCGTGCCATTCTACAAATATCCGGTGGCGGTGGGCGCGGGATGGATCGGCCTGCTGATTGTGGTACTGGCGATTGTCGGGAGTTCGAACGCAGTGAATCTGACCGATGGTCTCGATGGCTTGGCGGTTGGCTGCACGCTTATCGTGGGGTTTGTGTTTTTATTCTTCACTTATTTGGCGGGCAACGTGAAGGCCGCCAGTTATTTACAGATACCCATTGTGCCTGGCGCCGGCGAATTGACTGTCTTTTGCGCGGCGTTGATCGGTGCGGGGCTGGGATTTTTATGGTTCAACTGCCACCCGGCGCAAGTGTTTATGGGCGATACCGGATCGCTCCCGCTCGGCGGTGCGTTCGGCATCATCGCCGTGCTCATCCATCAGCCGTTTGTATTGGTCATTGCGGGGGGGGTGTTCGTGATGGAGGCCGTTTCAGTCATTTTGCAAACCGGCTGGTTTCGTTTCACCCGAAAACGTTATGGCGTTGGCCGGCGGATTTTTTTGATGGCGCCGTTGCATCACCATTTCGAGAAGAAGGGCTGGTACGAATCACAGGTGGTGATGCGCTTTTATATCTTGTGCGTGCTCTTTGCAGTCGTCGCGCTCGCCACGCTGAAATTGAGGTGAAAGACGATGCTTATATTGGCTAATAATAAATATTTTGCGGGTCGCTTTGTTTCTTGCACCGATGACTGTCTGTTGTTAAAACCATTGCCGGTAGCGGTGGGGCGCGCGGTGGCCCAAAAGGTGCTTTTTTCCAGCCGACGGCTTGAAAAACAGTTGGTTTTAAGCAACCTGCACCGCAACGACTTCAAGCGTAAGATGATGAACACAAATGCTTTAAAACGTCAGGAAGTTTTTGAGAGGAAGACTTCGTGGCGGGAAACTCAACAACCCATCCTCATCACGAAAGGACGCAATCAGCGCCAAATCAATGAATAGTCCCAACCCATTCGTACCCCAAGGCTCCTTGCTGGAGCAGCAAAGCAAACGCCGTTCACGCGTAAAGGTCGCCGTGTTCTGCGTGCTCGCGATCAACGTAGTCGGCCTCATGGCCCTGCTCATGCAAGGTTGCAAACGCGAACAGACCGAGGTGGAAAATCAGCCGACCATCGACACCAACGAGACGGCGATGATGAACACCAATCCGCCGCCGGTGGAAGCGTCCAATCCGCCGGTCCAACCGCCGCCCGCGATGACTCCGTCGTCCGTGACGCCGGAAACCGCCGGAACGGAATACGTCGTGGTCAAGGGCGATTCGCTTTGGAAAATCGCCAGGAAGAACGGCGTAACGGTCAAGGCGATTGAAGCAGCCAACCCTGGCATTGATCCGGCCAGAATAAAGGTGGGCCAGAAACTTTCCATCCCGGGCGCAACCAGCGCCGCCAACCCGGCAACCGACATGGCCGCTTCGTCCGGTGCGGGAAGTGGAGATGAAATCTATATCGTCAAATCAGGTGACACGTTGTCAAAGATCGCCAAGAGGAACGGCGTAACGATCAAAGCGATTGAATCTGAAAACGGCCTGTCCACGACCCACATTAAAGTGGGTGAAAAACTGAAGATTCCGGCGAAGGCCGAAGCGGCCCCGGCTCCCGAGCCGGCTGCGGCGCCCGCAACCGCGCCGGCAGTTGCCGCTCCACCGGCCACGAGCACGACGCCGGCATCGGACAACAGTACGACAGGCGCTCAATAGCCGGAACGAATGGTGTCTGGCCGTTGGTTGAAAAGTTGAAATGAAGTTCGCCGTCACGACCTTGGCGTTTTGCGTTGCCGCCCTGCTGGCGCTGGGGCTGGTGATGCTTTACAGCTCAAGCATGAGCCAGGTGGGCGCGCACTATCTGATGCTGCAACTCATCTGGTGCGCGTTCGGCTTTGTGCTCTGCGTGGCGGCGACAACCCTCGACTATCAATGGCTTAAAAAAGCCGCATGGCCGCTGTTCATCATCGCAGTGGTCCTGCTCGCGCTGGTGCTGCTGCCGCTGCCGCACGGCATCACCAAAAGAATCAACGGCGCACACCGCTGGTTCATCCTGCCCGGGATGCGCCTGCAACCGTCCGAGTTTGCCAAGCTTGCGCTCGTTATTATGCTCGCGTGGTATTGCGAGCGCAGTCAGCGACACATGCACACCTGGAAGCGCGGCGTGGTTTTGCCGGGCCTGATCATTGCTTCGGTCCTTGGTCTGGTTTTCGTTGAGCCGGATCGCGGCACAACCATCCTGCTGGCTGCCGTCAGTGGCGCCTTGTTGCTGCTGGCCGGCGCCCGTTGGAAGTATATCGTCCCGCCGGTTGTTTTGGGCGTCATCGCGCTGGGGATTTCCATTTTGTTTGATCCCATGCGCCTGAAGCGCATCTTCAGTTGGTGGGATTTGGAGGAGCACAAGGACGGCGTGGGTTACCAGGCTTATCAGGCCATGATTGCGCTCGGTTCCGGCGGCTGGACCGGCCTCGGCCTCGGTAATAGCCGCCAGAAACTCGGCTTTGTACCCGAAGACCACACCGATTTTATCCTCTCCATCATCGGTGAAGAATTGGGTCTGATGGCGACCCTGTTCATTTTGCTCTCCTTCGTCATCATCGTGATTTGTGGAATTTACATTGCGCTCAACGCGCGTGACCCGTTCGGCTTTTTGCTGGGGTCCGGCGTCACGCTGTTAATCGGTCTGCAGGCGGCGATTAACATCGGCGTCGTCACCAGCGCGCTGCCGAACAAGGGCCTGCCGCTGCCGTTCATCAGCTACGGCGGCTCGAACCTGATGGCCATGCTGACGTGTGTGGGAATTTTATTCAGTATCGCGCGCCATGCCCAGGTGCGTGAGAAAATCCCTGGCTCCGCCATCCGAAGCGACGAACTTTCTTCCGCCCAGCCCACATGACCCGGTCCGGAGCCAAAACGCCTTTCGTCGCCATCGCGTGCGGCGGCACGGGCGGGCATCTCTTTCCGGGTCTGGCCGTCGCCGGGGAATTGAAAAAGCGCGGCTGCCAAACGGCGCTGCTCATTTCGCCCAAGGACATTGACCAACAGGCCGTGAAAACTGCGCGGGACGCGGACATTTTCACGCTTCCGGCGGTTGGCCTGCAAAATCGAAACTATTTTTCCTTCGCCGGCAGCTTTGTGAAATCACTGTTCGCCGCGCGGAAGATTTTCCGTCGGACCAAACCCGACGCGGTCCTGGCGATGGGCGGATTTACCAGCGCGCCGCCGGTCCTGGCGGCGAAAATGTCTGGCGCCAGAACCTTTCTGCACGAATCCAATACCATTCCCGGTCGCGCGAACCGGTTCCTGGCGCGTTTTGTGGATGAAGCATTCGTTGGCTTTCCCGAAACGGCTTCCCGGTTGCGCGCGGGAAAAGTCACCCGCACGGGCACGCCGGTGCGTCCGCAGTTTTCGGTGGGGCGGGACTCCGTCGAGCCCAGACTCCACCAATGCCGCATCGCGCTTGGCCTTGAACCCGGTTGCCCCACCATTCTGATCATGGGCGGGAGCCAGGGCGCCAGCGGCATTAACGAGATTATTTTGGCCACCCTGCCTTTGCTTGCTGATCGTCATTCCACCTGGCAATGGCTGCACCTGACGGGCGCGGCTCAATTTGAAAAGGTAAAGCGCGCCTATGCCGAACGTGGCTTGAAGGTTGTCGTTCAACCGTTCCTCACGGAAATGGATCTGGCGCTGGGCGCCGCCACCGTGGCCGTAAGTCGGGCCGGCGCTTCGTCGCTGGCCGAAATTGCGGCGATGCGCCTGCCGTCACTGCTCCTGCCGTTCCCCGCCGCGGCGGACAATCATCAATTCCACAATGCGCGCGCCTTCGAGACCACCGGCGCGGCCCGGTTGCTGGAACAGAAAAACGCAATGCCGGAAAAAGTGGCGGCCATCCTGCGCGAACTGGCCGAAAATGAAGCCGCACGCACGGCCATGCAGTCTGCGCTTGCCCAATGGCACGCGCCCCGGGCCGCGGAAGAAATCGCCGAAAACATATTGAGCGCTTGCTGGAGTTCAAGCTTTAGCTTGCCGAAGGAAAACAGGCTAAAGCCTGGACTCCAACCGCCGCGCTCCGGTGAGCTTAAGCAGGACCATGTTTGCGCCGCATGAACGCGACCGGAACCATTTTGGAAATGCCTGCGCAAAACAAAAACGATTTGACCGGCGAACTGGCCGGGCACGTTTCGCGCGCTGCCGTGATTCGGCGCGATGAACCGATGGCCCGGCACACCACCCTGCGCGTCGGCGGGCCGGCGGATGTGTACGTCGAACCGGCTTCCGAGGCGGATTTGGCCGGCGTCCTGAAGTTTTGCAGCGCGCGCGGCGTGCCGTTTTTTATTATTGGGCGCGGCTCAAATTTGCTGGTGCGCGACGGCGGCTTTCGCGGTGTGATGGTTTGCCTGGCACATCCCAATTTCGGCCGGATCGAGGTGGAGGGCGAACGACTGCGTTGCGGCGCAGGCGCGAAACTGAAGAACGTGGCCGTGGAGGCAAAGCGAAACGGTATGAGTGGCGTGGAATTTCTCGAGGGCATTCCGGGCAGCGTCGGCGGCGCCTTGCGGATGAACGCCGGCGCGATGGATGGCCAGACGTTCGATGTCGTCGAGTCGGTCCGGCTGATGGATTTTGACGGCAACGTCCGTGAACTCGCGCCGAAGGCAATGGCGGTGGCATATCGCAGTTGCGCCACGTTGAAAGATCACATCGCGCTGGGTGCGGTGTTCAAATGCAAATCCGCGCCACGCGCAGAGATTGCAGCGCGCATGAAAGCGTTCAGCGAAAAGCGTTGGGCATCGCAGCCCGCCGCGCCCAGCGCCGGCTGCATGTTTAAAAATCCGGCCCAAATTCCGGCGGGAAAACTGGTGGACGAACTGGGCTTGAAAGGCACGCGCGTGGGTGGTGCGGTGGTTTCCTGCGAACACGGCAATTTCATCGTGAACGACGGTTCGGCCACGGCGCGCAACATTTTGGATTTGATTGACTTGCTTAAACAACGCGCGAAAAATGAGCGCGGGATGGAGCTGCAAACGGAAGTTGAAATTATCGGTGAGGAATGAGCATCAAACTTAAGATTGCGGTCATGTTGGGCGGCCCCAGTGCCGAACGCGAGGTGTCGCTGCGTTCCGGGACGGCGGCGGCAAAGGCGTTGCGCTCGCTCGGTCACGAAGTTTATGAAGTGGATCCGCTGCACGGCGACTTCGATTTGCCGCCGGAGATGGACGTGGTGCTGTTGGCGTTGCACGGCACTTATGGCGAGGACGGCACGGTCCAGCGGCGCCTGGACGAGCTTGGCGAGATTTATACGGGTTGCGATGCCGAGGCGAGCCGCATCGCATTCGACAAGGTATTGACGAAACAGCGTTGCCTCGAAGCGGGTATTCCGACGCCGAAATTTTTGGTCGTGAATTCGGTCAAAACGCCCTGGCCGAAGGGCTGGCAGCCGCCGTTGGTGGTCAAGCCGGTGCGGCAGGGGTCGAGCGTTGGATTACAATTTATGGAACGGGTCGAGGATTGGCAGAATGCGCTGGCCGAGGCACTGAAGTTTGATTCGGAAGTTTTGGTTGAGGAAAAGATTGTGGGACGCGAATGCACGGTAGGCATCCTGGCGGACGAAGCGCTGCCGGTGGTGGAAGTCCGGCCCAAGGTTGGCAGCTATGATTACCGCAACAAATACACGGCAGGTTGCACGGAGTATTTCTGCCCGGCGTCCTTCGATGCCGCGACGACCCGGCGGATTCAGGATGCCGCGATGGGTGCATTCATCGCCATCGGCGGGCGCGATTACGCGCGGGTGGACGTCATGGTGCGGGCCAATGACGAACCGGTGGTGCTCGAAGTCAACACGTTGCCGGGCATGACGGAAACCAGCTTGCTGCCGAAGGCGGCGGCGGCGGCAGGATTGAATTACGCGCAGCTCTGCCAGCGCATGGTGGATCTGGCCCTGGAAAGAAACGCAAGATTACACGCGCATGTGGAGTGAATGAATTTGGCCCTTTTGAACTTTTAATGGACCTATGTGGTGGTTTAGGCACGAACAAAAAAACCGGCGACTGAGCCACAAGTACGTGCTCGACGTGAAACTGCGTTCGCGGCAGGTGCGCGCCACGCGCATGCGGCTGGGAGCAGTGGCCTTCGCCGTCACGTTCGGCACGGTGTTCGGTCTCTATTTGTTCTGGCGGGCGGGCGAGTGGACGCTCAACAAATTGGTCTATGAAAATTCCGAATTTGCCATCCGGCGCGTTGACGTGCAGACGGACGGCGTGATTTCGCCGGACCAATTGCGCCGCTGGTCGGGGGTGAAGGCGGGCGACAATTTGATGGCGCTGGATCTGGCGTCGGTGAAACGGAATCTGGAGCTGGTTTCGACGATTGGTTCCGTTTCCGTCGAGCGCGTGCTGCCCGGCCTGTTGCAAATTCGGGTGACGGAGCGCCAGCCGGTCGCGCAGGTGGACGTTCCGCGAGCCGGTGCGGCCGGCGGCATCGAGGTGACGGTGTATCAACTTGACGCGGATGGTTACGTCATGCAGCCGCTCGACCCCCGGTTGTGTGTAATCCCGCTGGCGCAGATCCGGGACCAATTGCCGGTAATCGTGGGTTTGAACGCCTATCAGTTGCAGCCAGGCCAGCGGGTGGAATCGCCGCAGGTGCTGGCGGCCTTGCAGTTGCTCGGCACCTTCAACCGTTCGGTGATGACCGGGCTGGTGAACCTGCGGCGCATTGACGTGTCGTCGCCGGGCGTGGTTGTGGCGACCACGGAACAGGGCGGCGAAATTACTTTTGGTCTCGACAATCTGGAGCAACAACTGCAACGCTGGCGCGAGATTTACGATTTGGGACAACGCATGAACAAGGCGATTGCGGCCGTCAATCTGGCGGTTTCCAACAACGTGCCGGTTCGTTGGATGGAAGCCGTGGCCGTGCCGGCCAGCCTGCCGGCGCACAACAACCCATCACCCGTCCGGAGGAAAAATGTTTGACGATTCATCCATCATTGTCGGTTTGGAAATCGGCACGTCAAAGGTCTGCGCCGTTGTGGGCGAGCAGGGCGCCGACGGCGCGCTGAACATCATCGGCCTTGGCCAGGCGCGCTCGCGCGGTGTGCGCAAGGGCGAGGTGGCGGACACGGCCCAGGCCGAAGAGGACGTGCGCAACGCCATCGTCGAGGCCGAACAGATGGCCGACGTTGAGATCCGCAACGTTTATCTCGGTGTGACCGGCGGTCACATTCGCGGTTTCAACAATCGCGGCGTGCATCCGGTGGTTTCCGCCGACCGCGAAATTTCCGAGGACGACGTGCAGGACGTCATCAAGAACGCGAAAGCGATCAATTTACCCACGGAAAACAACGTCGTTCACGCCATCCGCCAGCACTTTTTCGTGGACGGCCAGGACGGGGTGACCAATCCGGTCGGCATGCTCGGGTCGCGCCTGGAAGTGGACGTTCACGTGGTCCACGGCAACACCAATCGCCTGCAAAACGCCATCCGGCTTGTGAGAGGGCTGCAACTGGAGGTGGACGAAATCGTCTTCAACGGTCTCGCCTCGTCGCTCGCGCTGCTGACGGGGGAGCAAAAGGAACTGGGCGCGCTGGTCATTGACATCGGCGGCGGTACCACCGATTACGTCGTGTACGCGGGTGGCGTCATCCGCCATACCGGCGTGCTGGCGGTGGGCGGCGACCACGTTTCCAATGATCTGGCTTACGGTTTGAAGGTGCCGTTGAGCCGTGCGGAAAAACTGAAGCTCGAACACGGCTCCGCGCTGCTGGATGAGAAAATCAAGGGCCAGACGGTCACCATCACCAACGAACTCGGCCTGCCGCTCAAGACCGTCAACGTCGAGCATCTCCAGCGCATCATGTCGCTCCGGTTGGAGGAAATCTTCCAGCTGATCGCGCAGGATCTGGAACAGGCCGGGCTGTTTGAATATTTGCGCGCGGGCGTTTTTCTCGGCGGCGGCGGCACGCGGATTCCGCGCATCGCCAGACTCGCCGAGCACGTTCTGCAAATGCCGGTTTCCATCGGCCAGACCAATTCCATCAGCGGCCTCAAATCCGCGCTCGACCAGCCGGAATTTTTCACCGCCATCGGCCTGGTAAAATTTGGTTCATTCAAGACGGGCAAACGCGCGGGCAAACCGTCGTTGGCGTCGGGCTTCAAAAACACGCTGCGCCGTTTCATGCAACGGCCCTGAATTTCACCTCCATGAAAACCAAAACCCAAACTTCCGCGGCCATGCTCGAACCAACCGGAATGCGCGCCGCCCGAATCATCGGCGTCGGCAGCGCCGGCGTCAGCCTGCTCGAGGTGATGAACCGGGAGGAATTCACCGGCGCGAGTTTCGTGGCGGTCAATACCGATGCGACGTCGCTCGCCAGCTCGACCGTTGCCCTGAAAATCCATCTCGAAACAAAGCTGCTGCGTGGTTTGGGCACCGGCGGTGACCCCGAGCGCGGCCGCGCGATTGCCGAGGAACAATTCGCCACGCTCAAGACCGGGTGCGAAGGCACGGACGTGATTTTTATTGTCGCCGGTCTGGGTGGCGGCGCGGGCAGCGGCATTACGCCCGTGCTGGCGCGGGCGGCCAGGGAAACCGGCGCGCTGGTGCTGGCCTTTGTGACGCTGCCGTTTGTGTGCGAAGGCAACCGCCGCCAGGAGCAGGCGCAGCAAAGCCTGGAACAGCTCCGGGCGGTCGCCGACGGCGTGATTTGCCTCCCGTGCCAGAAAACGTTCAAGTTGATTGACGAAAACACCAGCGTGCTCGACACGTTCCGGATTACCGGCGAATTGCTGATGGAAGGCGTGCGCGGTGTGTGGCGGTTGCTCACGCGGCCCGGCTTGATTCAGATTCACTTTGACGATTTGTGCGCGTTGGTGCGCAACCGTCATTCCGAAAGCGCGTTTGCCTCCGTGGAAGCCTCCGGCCCGGCGCGTTCGCGCGAAGTGGTGGAAAAATTACTCAACCATCCGTTGTTGGAGGAAGGCCGCGTGCTGGCGGAATCCGATGCCGTGCTGGTGAGCATGATGGGCGGCAAGGATTTGACCATGGCCGAGGTGAACCGGGTGATGGAACAAATCAACCGTCACTGCGAACACGCAAAAATCATTATGGGCGCGGCCGTGGATGAAGCGATGAAAACCCATCTCTCCGTAACCGTCGTTGCGGCGAAACAAACCGGTGCCCTGCCGGCGGCTGAATCGCAGGATAATGCCGCGGAATCCGTGGAATGCGCGGACCCGTCCGCGTCCCGTACGGTGCGAGGGCGGCGTGTCACCGCAGTCCCCGGCGACAGTGCGCTGCAATCCGGGTTCAGCATGGAACAGCGCGAGCAAGCACTGGCCCGGCACAACAGCGGGCGCGCCCGGAAAGCGGTTGCCAAAATGCGCCAGGCCCAGTTGCCGCTGGCGATTATTTCCAAAGGCCGGTTCGACAAAAGCGAGCCGACCATTCACAAGGGCGAAGACCTCGACATCCCGACTTACATCCGCCGCGGCGTGGCGTTGAATTGAATTGCGGGTTTGGGGGGCAGGGACATCAGCCGCCACGTCCGCAAATTGGAAGCAGAACTTCCGCCGCAATTGTAGCGTCGAGCCTGTGGCTCGAACGAATCGGCGCACAGCGCCGACACCACCGGAAGTTGAAAAGTTTCCGGGTGGCCGAACATGTCGCTCCTGAACGGAGCTTGGGATTATTGGGATTCCGGTTTTCTACAAAGATGCCAGCCCTACGGGTTTTGGAATTCGTTTCAATCTGCTAAATCCGCATCAAAACTATGGCTTGGCGTCCCTGGCGTCTGGGCGGTTAACCAGGTTGGCGAAACGCTGGGCCCGCTCAAGCTCGAGCCCGGTCGGATGTTCCACGTGATTGGGCCGGTGCCAGAGAAGATAGAATTCCACATCGGTTGGCGCCCGGTGAAAATGATGTTCAAAGCCCGAACAGCGAGAATTCATCACCCTGGTCGCCTGCTGGCGCGCATAAGCCGGATCATTCAATCGGGCGGCATCAATCTGGAATTCAGCAATTATACCCGGTGAAAATTGGTAACGCGAAAGCTCGCCATCCCGGCCGTGGGCGCGGTCATTGTCGCCGCTCTCAATCATCGAGAGGGCGGCAAACCGGTCCAGCGCGTGCAGCTTGACCGCTGCCATCAACAATAAAATGAACGGAGTTCGTTTCACCCAGCCTCCCCATGCAAGACTATATCAGAATGAGCGCGCTTGCCAGCTTTAAGGTGCGGGATGGGCGAGATACCAAACAGCGGCCCCTGCGTCGGCACCGAAGAAACGGAGGACGAAATACAGTTGAGTTGGATCGGTTTCGTGCTAACCCGGCAGTCCGTGTCTGTAACCAGAAACTGGATTTAGTCACGCGCCTCCGTGCCGTCTATTCCCCCAGCTTTATCAAGGGGGAGGCAGTTGAAAAATTCCTCAAGCGTGCAAGCGAATTCTACTGTTCCGCCTTAAGATTGATTCACTGAATCTTTCTGACGGCACGTGGAATTGAGCTCAATAATTCTTCGACCAGGCGGTCAACACGCCATTGGGATCGAACGTCAATTGCAGGTATTGGTTGTTTAAGCCAACGTTGATGCTCTGGCCCACGCCGAAACCGTTGTTCATGCCGTTGTTGGGCATGGCGTGCGGGGCGTTGGATTGGAGAAACCATTTGGATACGGTCGCGCCGTTGCTGAGGTGGGATTGCCGGTTTGGAGGGCCCAGTTCGTTGACGGCCTGCGCGTAGCTGTAATGCCCGACGCGACTATTCCAATCCACCGGCGGGGCCGTGGCGCAACCGGTGATGAGAACAAAAGCAAAGAACAAAACAGCCAGGAAGAAACCTTTCGCGGCGGAGTTCATTTTCATGGAAATAATTTAATCGAATACAAGTCGTCTGCCAACGATGTTTGGTTTTCCGGTTTCCTGCATCCTCCCGACTTTATTGCGCCGGTTTGAAGGTGCGAACATACATCGCCAACGCCTCAATTTCCGACGGAGACAATTTCTTTTCAAAAGCAGGCATCACGCTCGGCCCGGTTTTGATGGCGTTGAGAATCTGCCCGTCCGTGGTGCCCGCCTGCCATTTCGCGTCGGTAAGGTTTTGCGCCCCAACGAGCCAGCCGTGAAAGGTATGGGCGCGCCCATTCTTGCCATGACAGGTGATGCAATTTTCCGTGAACAAGCCGCGGGCATCAATTTTATCTGCCGGATAATTTGCCTGTTGAACAGTCAATCGGCAGGTGGACGCACAACCGGCGACGACCCAAGGGGCAAGCGTTAAAGTCACAAGCAATGACCATGTTGTGGCAACGCCCGTTTTCATGGATTCAATTTAACGCCGCCTTGGTGAAGCGCAACGGTGTTTATCCGATCAACAGGAGAATCGCCACGCCGATGACGGTGGTCAGCAGCGTCACCGGGATGCCGATTTTTGCGTAATCCCAGAAGCCGATTTTGATGTGCTGCCGCGCGGATTCGACCACGATGATGTTGGCGACGGAACCAAGGATGGTGAGGTTGCCGGCGAAGGTGGTGGCCAGCGCCATGACCTTCCACATCAGTTCGGGATTTGCAAAACCCGGAATCCACTTTCCCGCAACCAGCACGAACGGCACGTTGGAAAAGACATTGGAGCCGGCAACCGAAAACCACGCCAGGTTCCACGCCTGGGTTCCGGCGCTCGAACCAAAAAGTCCCCGCAGATGACTGTAAATCTGGTCCGGCAGGCCGGTGCTGTTGGGTCCTTCCACGACAATGAACAGGCCGGCGAAGAAAAAAAGCAGGTTCCAATCCACGAGCTTGAAGACGGCGTGTGTGTCGTGGCGGGCAATTACCATCACCAGCGTCGCGCCCGCCAGTGCCGTCCAGGAGAGATTGAATCCAACCACGAATCCCGCAAATACCAGCGCCAGCACACCGACGGTCAGCGCGATCAGCCGCCGGTCCAGCGGACGTTGAGGAACTTCGCCCGGTTGAATCGAAACGGCGCGGAGGGTCTTGCGAAAGGCAAAACTCAAAATGGCGAATTCGACCGCCAGTCCCGCGATGGAAACTGGCACGAGTGACAGGGAAAAATTGGTGAATGGGATTTTGGACAGGTGACCGATGATCATGTTTTGCGGGTTGCCGACGAGCGTACAAGCGCTGCCGATATTGGCGCTCATCGCCAGGGCGAGCAGATAAGGCAGCAGCGGCAGCCTCCCGCGCACCACGACGGCGACGACCAGCGGCGTCAACATCAGGCAAATCGTGTCATTCACCAGCAGCGCGGACAGGAGGCTCGCCGTGAGCGTGAGGTACAAAAGCAAACGTTGCGGCGTTTTGGCGACGCTCAACACCCAGTCCGCGGTCCACTCAAAAAAGCCGGCGAGATAGAGATACGCGGAGATGAGACTCATGCCGAGCAGCAGGACCAGCGTGTCATAATCCACGGCGCGGTAAGCCTGTTCGGGCGTGAGGATGCCGCACGCGACCATCAGGACAGTGCCGAGCAGCGCGACGGCGGGACGATTCAAGGGCAGAATGTGCAACTGCCGCCCGCTGAGCAGCAGATAGGTCAGCGCAAAAATCCCGAGGGCGATAAATTCCTTTGAGTGCATGATAGTTTTGACGGGTACAAAATTCGCACATCAGGAACCTGAACCGTGGCAACCGAGCGCTGGTTTCCGGCTCCGCGTGTTGAAAAGACGCTCAGACGGGCGCGGTAGCGTCCTGGAGTGCGGTGGCGGTGACACCGCTTTGAAACGACCCTGATTGGAGCCAGTCCATCGGCTTTGGAAAGCGGCGTCGCGCTCCGCTTGCCGCCGCACTCCAAGGCCTGACAGTAATTGGGACAGATTATAGGTGGAACACCGAGTTGCCATCACGAATCTTTGCGCGGAAACAGCGGCGTCGGCTCACGAATTTTATTGTCTGGTTTCAATCCGCCCCAGGCAGCCTCGGAAAATTTGTCCGGTGCACCGTTCAAACCGAGTTGCGCGAAAATTTTTGTCGCCGTGCCGGGCAGAAACGGCCAGAGCAAAACCGCCAGTACACGGCAGGTCTCGGCGAGATTGTAAAGCACTTCGTCGAGCCGTTTAGCTTGCGCCGGGTCTTTGGCGAGCTTGAACGGCGCGGTCTGGTCCACGTATTGGTTGGCTGCTGTGATGATTATCCAAATATCTTGAAGGGCTGCTTGAAGTTGATGCAGTTCGAGCTTAGCCCGCACTTGGCCGGCCAAGAAAGTTACTTTCTTGGTGACTTCATCTGCCTCTGGTTTAATTGGGACAACGCCATTGCGATAGCGTTTGAGCATCGAGAGCGAACGGTTGACGAGATTGCCGAGGCCGTTGGCCAATTCGGCCTGGTAACGCGCCTTGAAGCCGGCATCGGTCCAGTTGCCGTCCGGGCCGATGTCCAGTTCGCGCACAACATAAAACCGGAAAGCGTCCAGGCCCCATTCGTCAATGACCGCAATCGGGTCAACGATGTTGCCCGTGCTTTTGCTGATTTTCGCGCCGTCCTTCTGCCACCAGCCGTGAACAAGAATTTGTTTCGGGAGCGGCAGGCCCATGGCCTTGAGCATAATCGGCCAGAACACGGCGTGAAATTTGACAATGTCCTTGCCGACGACGTGGATATCGGCAGGCCACAACTCGAGTGACGAGTGACAAGTGACGGGTGACGAGGGCAAAGCGGACAAAACGGTCGGATCACCGTGCGCGGCGGGGATGCTGATGTAATTCACCAGCGCGTCGAACCAGACGTAGGTGACGAAATCCTGGTCGAAGGGCAGGGGGATGCCCCAGTTCAAACGTGCAACCGGGCGTGAAATGCAGAGGTCTTCGAGCGTGTTGTTTTTGAGAAAACCGAGCACCTCATTCCGGCGATAGTCAGGCTGGACGAACGACGGATTGGCTTCAAGGTAATCAATCAACCATTGCTGGTGGTCGCGCAGTTTGAACCAATAGTTGCTTTCCTCCAGCTCGATAACTTCGCCGTACACCGGATCGAACGTGCCGTCGGGCAGGCGATCCTTGTCGGTCAAAAACGTTTCCTCCTTTGTTGAATAAAAGCCTTTGTAGGTTTTCTGGTAGAATTGTCCTGCGGCATGGAGTTTGGCCAGAATTGCCTGGACGAATTGCTTGTGACGCGGTTCGGTGGTGCGGACAAAATCGTCGTTGGTCAACTCCAGTTTCTTCGCAAACGCCTTCCAATCAGCCGCCAATTCATCGCAATAAATCTGCGGCGATTTGCCTTCCGCCTGGGCGGCCTGCTGGACCTTCTGGCCGTGCTCGTCGAGGCCGGTCAGAAAAAAAACCTCCTCACCGAGACTGCGCCGCGACCGCGCGATCACGTCGGCGACGATTTTTTCGTAAGCGTGGCCGAGATGCGGCTGGCCGTTCACGTAATCAATCGCGGTGGTGATGTAAAACCGTTTGTTCATTAAAAAACCAGTGTGACGGACAAAGGCGCCATTGGCAATCCTGCGCACAAATCCCGTGGCAATCCGCTTGCCGCCAGCGCGTTTCAGGATATAATGGAGGTCGGCTGTGGCGGAAAACCAGCCGGCAAATAAAACCGCATGAACCAGGAACTTTCAGACTTCGCCGCGCGATTGCGTGAAACCATGCTTTCGGAGGGCCGAGTTCCACGAGGCCCAGATTTTAAACTCCGAACTCCGAACTCCGAATTCCGAAATGGGGACTCGTGTAACTCGTCCCTCCGAAGTTTTGGTGCGCTGGCTCTCGAACTGTTCGTGCTCCAGTTCAAACACAACGCCGCCTGCCGAAAAATCTGCAAGGCTCAAGACTTGACGCCTGGCGCCATTGAACATTGGACACAAATCCCCGCTGTACCGACAACGGCGTTCAAAGAATTGGAGCTGTCATGCATCCCGGACAAAGAACGCACCGCCGTTTTCCATTCCAGCGGCACGACGGAGCAAAGGCCCAGCAGGCATTTTCATTGCTCTGCCTCTCTGGAACTTTATGAAACGTCGTTGTGGTCATGGTTTCATCGGCACGTTGTGCCGGAAGTCGGAGTTCAGAGTTTGGAGTTCGGAGTTTTAATTCTCGCGCCTCCGCCGGTTCAGGCGCCGCATTCCTCGTTGGTCCACATGTTTGAAACCGTGTGTGGCCGCGCTTGTAAAAGCGCCGACCATTCATTTTTTGGAACCGTGGCCGCCGACGGCTCGTGGGTGTTGGATTACGAGGCCGTGCTCACCGCGCTGAATTCGTCACTCGCCGCTCGTCACCCGTTACTGATTTTGGGCACTGCCTTTTCCTTCGTGCATCTGCTGGATTTTTTGGGCGAACGTGACCTGCGTTTCCGGCTTCCGCACGGTTCGCGCGTGATGGAAACTGGCGGTTATAAGAACCGTTCCCGCGCGATGCCGAAGGAAGAATTACACAGACTCATCACCGAACGGCTCGGCATTCCGAATGAAAACATTGTTTGCGAATACGGCATGAGCGAGTTGGGTTCGCAGGCTTACGACAGCGTGGCGAGTGACGAGTGGCGAGTGACGGGCAAAGGCGCCGTGTCTCGTCACTCGTCACCCGCCACTCGTCACTTCCATTACCCTCCCTGGGCGCGAGTGCAAATTATTTCGCCGGAGACCGGGCGGGGAGTCGCAGATGGCGAAACCGGACTCATTCGTGTATTTGATCTGGCGAACGCTTTCTCCGCTATGGCTGTTCAAACGGAAGATTTGGGTATTCGGCACGGTGATGGATTTGAATTGATTGGCCGCGTCCAGGTGGCTGAACCGCGCGGGTGTTCATTAATGAGCGCGTAAATCGTAAATCGTAAATCGCAAATCGCAAATCGTAAATCTGATGAATTTGCCAAATTATTTCTTCGCCGACCTGCCGCCGGAGGCGACCTTGTCGCCGGCGATGCTGGCGGAGGCATGTCAGACGCTGAAGCGCAACCGCGAACGTTACCTGGCCGGACGTTCAACGGAACAGCTTGTGAAAGTGTTGAGTGACGTGGCAGAAGCCTGGCGCCAGCCGGATAACACTTTTCGGAAACTGGCGTTGGAAGCCGGCCCGGTCGAAACCGGCTTTTCCCGCGAAACACTTCAGCGCGGTCTGGATGGTTTCTTCCGGCAACTGACGCGGAAGAATCTGCAGGCGTTGCTGATTCAAGAACTCGGCGATGCGGATTATGTGGCGGGTGATGCGTGGCGGGTGACGCGAGAGACGACCTTTGCCCGTCACTCGTCACTCGCCACTCGTCACTTTTGGAGCGGACCGGAATTGCTCGTCCACATCGCAGCGGGTAATATTCCGAATCCAACGTGGATGAGCATCATGCTCGGCTTGCTGGCGCGTTCGGCGCAGTTCGTAAAATGCGCCAGCGGCTCGGCAGTCCTGCCGCGGTTGTTTGCGCATTCGCTCTACGAGGCCGACGCCAAGCTGGGCGCGTGCCTGGAAATCGCCGAATGGCGCGGCGGGAACGTGGCATTGGAGGACGTTCTGTTTGGCGAGGCCGACTGCGTGACGGCCACCGGCAGTGACGAAGCGTTGGCGGCCGTTCGCTCACGGTTGCCGGTCAAAACCCGTTTTCTCGGTTACGGCCATCGGGTGAGTTTTGGCTTTGTGACGAGAGAGGTATTGACTCGATTTGGCGCGTCGCGAATCGCCGCGCGCGTGACGGACGACGTAGTGGCCTGGAACCAGCTCGGCTGCCTGTCGCCGCACGTGATTTATGTGCAGCCGGGCGGCGAAGTATCGCCGGACAAATTTGCGGAACTGCTGGCGGATGAATTGGAACGGCGCGAACAGACCGAGCCGCGCGGTGAACTGCCGACGCCGCACGCAGCGACCATCACGTCGCGCCGGGGAATTTACGAGGTGCGCGCGGCGCATTCACCCGAAACGCTAATGTGGCACAGCCAGGAATCCACGGCGTGGACGGTGGTATTTGAGGCAGACCCGCGTTTTCAAGTCTCGTGCCTGAACCGATTCATTTACGTAAAGCCGGTGAAGGATTTGACCGAACTGCTGCAACACGCCGAGGTTGTGCGCGGCAAGGTTTCGACGGTCGGCATTGCGGCATCGGAGCACCAGGCGGAGGAGCTGGCAATCCAACTGGCGCGGTGGGGCGTGACGCGGGTTTGCCCGCCCGGCCAGATGCAGAACCCGCCATTGACCTGGCGGCACGACGGCCGGCCCGCGCTCGGCGATTTGGTGGCGTGGACGGATTTTGAAATGCAATAGTCAGTAGTCTTGTGCTGCGGAGTCGTCCAGTTGCCGGCTGCTGACTATTGACTACTGACCACTGACTTTTGAAAAATGAAAATGGAATTGAGAAAGACGTTTCAGTTTGAAGCAGCGCATCTGCTGCCGCGATTGCCGAAGTCGCACAAATGCCGGCGATTGCACGGACACAGTTTCAAGGTGGACATCGTTGTCGCGGGCGAATGCGACGCGAAACTCGGCTGGCTGATGGATTACGCCGACATTACGGCAGCCTTCAAGCCGGTCTGGGAAAAGCTGGATCACCGTTACCTGAACGAAATTCCCGGACTCAAAAATCCGACGAGCGAGGAAATCGCGGTCTGGATCTGGAAAAGGCTGAAGCCGAGATTGTCGCTGCTCACGGAAATCGTCGTGGCGGAAACCTGTACGGCGCGGGCGGTTTATCGTGGGTAGCACCCGCGTCTCGAGGGTTGTTTCGGGCGTCACGCCCGAAACTATTTGTGCAGATTGTTTTCTGATTTGCGGTTGGCCCAAAACGCGAGTGTGACCATCACCGCAATTCGGTGGGACGCCGAATTGAACCCGCCGGAGGCGGGTGCTACCGTAAAACTACGGTGAATAAACCATGTTCGTGCCGGTGAGCGGGTCTTGCGGAATGACTTTGAGATAATCCGGCAACAGATCGGCGAGGTTCGCAGGCGGATGGCCCTTGTCCAGTTGGTAAGCGCGCGCGGCTAATTTAATCATCAATTGGCGTGTTTTGCTTTGTTGTTCTTCAAACCTTTGTTCGGCGTTTTGATAAATCTTGTTCAACATATTGCGAGACATTAGTCTGCCAAGTTCATTACGGATTCCGGGAAATGTCCGCCGTGACCAATCGCGTTCCTGCTGCATGACTTCGGGCCAGGTTTGCCTTTGTGAATCCAACGTTTCCAGCGTTGCGGCGGTATCACGACAAGTCTTTGTGTCCAGTTGGTCAACGAGCTTTTGCAGATTGGCGACGCCGATTGCTTCAATGGCGATGCCAACCAATTGGTCAATGATGACGCCACCGCTCGCCGAGTCGTTGGCCAAACGAATCATGTCCAAATCAGATTGCACGGCATCAGCCGGGCGTTTTTCCATTTCAGCGAGCCTGCCTTGGGCAGCAAAGGCCTGAGCGAGTCGTTTAAGTGCGGTGAGCTGATCCAGACGTGCCGATGAAGCGGCGGAATAATCCAAGGCCACACGGCATTTTTCTTGCAACCTGGTGCGGGCCAGTTGAAAGGCGTTTGAATTACTTTGTGCCGTTGCGCGAAGTTCCGACTGCTCCATCTCGTCATAATTCCAGACGTCACCGGTAATCATTTGTCCCGCCTTTACCAAGTCATTGTAGCCGTTGGGACTGGGCAGGGGCGGGACGGGTGGCAATGGTTCGGCGTCCCAGAAGAGCAGCAGACAGAGCAGGAAAATAAATGGGGCCGCGACAATGGAGAGCGCAATCAGCCGGTTGCGGGTTCTGACGGTCATGCTGGCACAGACTGGCAAAAAGTCTGCGGGCGTCAATGTTCAATCACGCGTCGGCGTGCGTCCTGGCGTGGTGCATTTCCTCGTGGATTTTACCCAAGGCACCGGCCAGCGCGTCCCAATCCGCCTCCGTGGTTTCCCAGCCGCTGCTGAACCGCAACACGCGATGCGCGTCCGCCGCCTTGAAATGCATCGCCGCGAGGACGTGCGACGGCTCTTCCTTGCCGGTCGTACAGGCCGAACCGGTCGAGACCGCGAAGCCGGCCTTGTCGAGTTTGGAAACCCAGCGGAGCTGGTTGCCTTCCGGTGCCAGCGCGGAAACGGTGTTCCACAACCGCGGCGAACCCACGCCGACGAGCACCGCGCCCGGCAGTTTGTGCAGCAGCTGACGCTCAAAATTCTCGCGCCACACGCCGCGCAAAAAATGTTCGTTGCGCGCAAGCTGTTTCTCTCGCGCTTCGAGTGCGGCCAGCATCGAGACGATGATGGGGACGTTTTCCGTTCCCGCGCGTTGTCCGCGTTCCTGTTTGCCGCCGACAATCAACGGCGTGACGTGGCCGCGTCGGGAAACTTTCAAGAAGCCGACGCCGCGCGGTCCGCCAAATTTGTGCGCCGCGCCGCTGAGAAAATCGCATTCGCCCAGGCCTTTCGCCGGCATTTTGCCGAGCCACTGGACGGAATCGCAGAAAAACGGCACTTCGTACTGCTGGCAGATGGCCAGGATTTCGCGCCAGGGCTGGATCACCCCGGTTTCGTTGTTCGCCGCCATCACGGCCACAACCCCCGGCCGCACGTCGGCCATTTCGACAGTCAGCCAGTCCAAATCAATCACCCCGGCGTGTGTGACGGGAAAGAATTTCACGCGTTTGCCGAAGTAATGTTTCGACGATTCCATCACGCAGGGATGTTCAATGGGGGAAACCCAGGCCTCGGCTTTGGGGTCGAGCGTCTGCGCGAAATGGTGCAGCGCCATGTTGTTGGCCTCGGTCGCCCCGCTGGTCCAGATGATTTCGGCCGGGTGGCAACCCAGGAAGGCGGCGAGTTTTTCGCGCGCCTCAGTCATGGCCCGGTTGGCCGCCGCGCCAAACTGGTGCGGACTGGACGGATTGCCGGCGATATGCTCGGTGGCATTCAACCAGGCCTCGCGCGCCTCGCGCATGACCGGCGCGGTGGCATTATGGTCAAAATAAATCATCGGCTGGATAAGATACATTTGAACGCCGCGCTGGCCAGTTTTTTTAGCAGCACCCGCGTCCCGCCGGTTCAATTTGGCGTCCCACCAAATTGGATGGATGAGGGTTGGAGGCTGATAGTCGGAGGGATTGCGAAGAAAAGGGAACGTGTTTGCAGAAGGTTCCCAGCGCGACGCCCGAAACAACCCGCCGGAGGCGGGTGCTACAATTTTGGGCCGGCCAATTGGCTTAAAACCTTTTTGTGCGCAGAGCTAAAGGCCAACTCCTGTAATTGCGCCGGGGTTTTCCAGACACCGATTTCGGAGGGGCGAGCGCCGGGAGCCCCTGACTTTGCTTGTTTTGAATGGAGACTCGTATAACTCGTCCCTCCGAAATTGGCACGGAACGCTTCCAACGTGATGCGATAGCGTGTGATGGAATGTTTTATGGTGCACAGAGATTCAATCTTCGCGGGCGCGACGCCCAGTATGTTTCTTGCTGCAAGTTTTGGATTGGAATTTCCATCGAGAATTTCAATGTTCGGAAATTCCCAGAGATGTGCGTTTATAACTCCAGCGGGCCGTTGACGGACCAGAAAGCGCCCGTTTTGCTTAACGACAAAGGCCGCAAAGCGACGCGTGGTGGCGGCGTCGCGTTTGCCACGGTTCGGCAATTCGGCAATGCGATTCTCGCGGAAGGCGACACAGAGTTTCTGAGCCGGGCAAATCCCGCATTGTGGATTTCGTGGCGTGCAGACCAAAGCGCCAAGTTCCATGAGGGACTGGTTCAATGCGGAACAATTTCCGGTTATTGTAGCAGCCGACGTGAGGAGGCTGTGACCATTGCCGATTTCAGATTGAGCCTCACGTCGGCTGTTACGGGTGGTATGATGCTTCGCCGCAGTTGTCACCAATTCTTCCGCCCGTTTCCAGAGCCGCGCATTTGTTTCCTTCTCCTTCGGATTTTCGGCAATGCCAAAAATCCGGGTCAGCACGCGGATGACATTGCCATCCAGAACCGGCGTCGGCTGGTTGAAGGCGATGCTGCAAATCGCGCCGGCGGTGTAACGGCCGATCCCCGGCAACGCGAGAACGTCGCCGAAGTTTTCCGGGAATATGTAGGAGACGACGTGAGAAGTCTCTGATTTCTTTTTAGTTTGAGACTCGTCACCTCGTCTCCTACGGGATTTGGAATTGGCATTTAGTTCTGCAACGATTTGCCTTGCGGCTTTTTGCAGATTGCGCGCGCGGCTGTAATAACCGAGTCCTTCCCAGAGCTTGTGAATTTTGTCGGGGCTGGCGTTGGCAACGGCCTTGATGGTTGGCAGTTCGCGCATCCAGCGTTCCCAATACGGGATCACCGTTTTGACCTGGGTCTGCTGGAGCATGATTTCGGAAACCCAGATGGCGTAAGGATCGCGCGTCCGGCGCCAGGGCAGTTCGCGGGCGTTGGCAGAAAACCAACGGAGCAAAAGGCCGGTAATCCGATTCAAGTTCGGAGTTCGGAATTCGGAGTTCGGAGTTCGGCTCGCCATCCACCGGAATTATTGCCGCAAAGGGGCGCAAAAGCCGCAAAATATTTCATATTAAACCGCAGATCACGCGGATTGCACGGATTCAATTCTGGCATCTGCGAAAATCCGCGAAATCCGCGGTTAAAACTTTTTGTGTCTTTTGCGCCTTTTTGCGGCTATTTATTTTTTGTGCAGCCCCTGACTTCCTATACGTGCAAGCTGACCGACGAACAGGCGTCGGCGCTGGACGCCGCTTTGCGCGCGCGGAACTGGAAACCGCGCACGGTGCCTTATGCGCGGTTTGCCTTTGAATCCGATAAAACCAACATCGTCTTTTACGAGAGCGGCAAGCTGGTGGTGCAGGGGAAGGGCACGCAGGAATTCATCGAGTTCGTCCTGGAACCGGAAATCCTGAAACAGGCGCGGCTGGGATATGAAACGGTTCTGAATCCCGATTTGCTGCTGCCGCGCATCGGCGTGGATGAAAGTGGCAAGGGCGATTTCTTCGGCCCGCTGTGCATCGCCGGAGTTTACATCAATGAAAATGTCGTCAAAGCGTGGCAGGATTCCGGCATCCGCGATTCCAAGAACATTTCCAGCGATAAAAAAATCGCCGAACTGGCGGGAAAAATCCGCAAAACGCCCGGTTGCGTGGTGGAGACCGTCCCCATTGGCAATGAAGCTTATAATCGGCTTTACGCCAAAATGAAATCGGTGAATGCGATTTTGGCCTGGGGCCATGCGCGGGTGATTGAAAATCTGATGAGCCGGCGGCATGAAATGAATCCCGTGCCGGTCAAGGCCATCAGCGATCAGTTCGCGTCCAGCAAGGACGTGGTGGCCAAGGCGTTGATGGCGCTGGGGCGGGAGATTGAACTGGTTCAGCGCCACAAGGCGGAGGAAGACCTGGCGGTGGCGGCGGCTTCCATCCTGGCGCGGGACGGCTTCGTGAAAGGCCTGGCGAAGCTGGAAAAGCAATTTGACCTGGAATTGCCGAAAGGCGCCTCCAGCGCGGTGGACGAGGCGGCAAAGAAATTTGTAGAGGAGCAGGGCGCGGACAATCTGCCGAAGATTGCCAAGGTCCATTTCCGCACGGCGTTGCGCGCGCAGGGCTTACCCGAACCGCCGAAGAAAGAATGGCGCAAACGTTAGGCCTGGGGTTTGCGTGAATGTCACGCGCATTAGCGTGAGAAGCACGCGCGCCACAGATTTCATCCAAACGAAAAGTCGGTTTTTTAAAGGAAATTCCATTTGGCACAACCCATGCATTTAATCTTGCGTCGTTGAAACCCTTGAAGTTTATGATGCCCGTAAAAATTCATTGTGGTTGTGGTCAACGGTACGCGTTCGACATCGAACCTTTCTGCGGTCGGATGCCTTTTCCAGTAACTTGCCCGGTCTGTGGCGCGGATGGTACCGGCGCCGCCAATGAGGTAATCGCGTTTAACCTGGCAACCGATTTGTCCGCGCATCATGGCGGCCGGGAAAGGATGATGCTTCTGGCTGTGCTCGGCTGTCTCATGGCCGGCATGGTCGGCGTTATCAAAGCATCTACCATGGCGAGCGGACTTGACGTCCTGTTGTGCCTGTGGGGTTCGGTGTTGGCGTTCGGTGTGGCGATTGGCGTCTATTTCTGGAAACATGCCAGTCATTTGCCTGGATTGGCCAAAAAAAGCGCACCAGCAACCGCCCCGCGCGCTCCGATAAATCGAAGGGTCCGGGTTTGGATTTAATCGGCGGACGGTTTCAGATCCTGCGGCAGGCTGGCCAGCCACCCGCCGGCCGTTTCGGTGAAACGACGCTACTTGTGAACATCCGGCGGATAAAAAGGAATAACTTTTCTTTGCGTAAAGAACCCTCATCTGGAGCATGGCCAGCTTATGACCCGCAAGAGCCAGTCCAGCCGGGATTGCTCACATTTAAGCGAACACATCCTGTATGAACCTGCGCTCACCTTGGACGAGCGGCCACCGGATACGACAGCGGGGGGAACGATGTTCTCCCGCATCTTCTTAAAACTGCGCAAGGCCGTCCGGATTGAAGTGCGGACCGGCTATCAAGACGAAACGGGATTCCACAGTGGCATCAAACCCGCCGAAAATGAAATTCAATGGCCGCCGGTTTGGTGAGCCAGGTCCACCGCTGCTTAAGTTCCGCTCCCTTTCGGTCATTTCGCGGGAAGACCCTGCCTCCGCAGATAAAAATTTGTGTAATCGGGGCAACCCGTGGATTCTATTCGTGAGATGGCCAAGCCCGATTTCATCGAACTGCCCGGATGCGAACCCATTCCGATTCTTTACGAAGACCGTTCGGCGCTGGCAATTGATAAGCCGCGGGGCTGGATGCTCGCGCCGGTTGCGTGGCAGAACACCTCGCGCAATTTGCAGGCGGCTCTTGAATCCTCCATTGCCGCGCGAGATTTTTGGGCGCGCTCACGCGGCCTCAAATTTCTCCGCCACGTCCACCGCCTCGACGCGGACACCAGCGGTGTTTTGCTTTTGGCCAAAAGTCCCGGCGCGGTCAAAATGTTTTTTGATTTATTCGAGGGCCGAAAAATGGAGAAGACGTATCTGGCCGTCGTCGTGGGCACGCCGAAGCAAAACGAATGGACCTGCCAGCTCAGGCTCGCTCCAGATAAAAAGCGATTCAGAAAAATGAAAGTGGATGGGCGCTTTGGCAAGGAATCTGAAACTCATTTCAAACTTTTGGAAACGCGCGGAAAACTTGCTTTGGTTGAAGCAAAACCGGTCACCGGGCGCACGCACCAAATTCGCATTCATCTGGCGGAATCCGGTCTGCCAGTTATTGGTGATGAGCTCTACGGAATATTGGAAAAAGATTTGCCCCTCGGCCTGCGCGCGGTGCGGTTGGCGTATTTCAATCCGTTCACCAAGGCGCGAGTGGACATCCACGCGCCAACGGAGAGTTTTCTAAAGGAGTTTGGTTTTTGACCGGCGGGGTGAGCGTCCTCGCGAGCCGTCACCGTTACGCTTTGACGCGCCAAGCCCGGCTCGTCAGTAGCCCTCGCCCCACCAGAGTTCATTAATCCGCGTATTTCACGCTGCAACCGTACGGTTTGGTTTCGGTCACGGCCACCGGTTTGTTGGCGAGCAGCGAGTCAATGGCTTGGCTGACGTAGTTCTGCGCCTTGGTGGGGTCATGGAATGGATCGGGCTGGTTGTCAATCGCGCCCTCATAAACCAGGATGCCATCCTGGTTGATGACATACATATCCGGTGTGGTTTTCATGTCGTAAAGATGGCCGACGGCGCCGGAACTGTCGTCAATCCAAGCGGTCACATCCATCTTTTCCGCGGCCATTTCCGCCCGTGCCTGTTCCGGCGTGCGATGGCTGAAATTCTTGGGGTTCACGGAATTGACCAGCAACCAGACCACACCCTTGGCCGCGAGGTCACGCTGCAACGCCTGCATCGCGCCGGTCTTGTACTGGTTGTGACAGTAGGGGCAGTCGGAATTATACGATTCGAGCACAACGATTTTGCCTTTGTAATCGCTGAGGTGAATGGTCTTGCCGTTGATGTCCGTGGCCGTGAAATCCGGCGCGGGCTTGCCGACTTCCACCGCCAGCGCCGCCGAGGTCAAGGTCAGGGTGGCAACCAGAGCAAGTGCAGTTTTCATAATCATTGATTTAATCTTAGATTTTAGATTGTCAGAATACCAGACGTATCTTGCGGGCATTTGGTTCAAATTTTTTTGTAGGAGCCGAGGTGACGAGGCGCAAGCTGAAAAGCTCAAGTCAGTTAGAGACTCCTTACGTCGTCTCCTACCTGGTGGCACGGTCGAGCGCATCCAGCACAATGCCCGGTGTCAGAACCTCCGGCAGCACAATGGGTTGTGCGCCAACGTCTTTAGGATAGACCAAAACCAACGGCACGCCGGCGCGGCTGTAACGATTCAGTTCTGCGGTAATATTGTCGGGGAAATGCGTGTAATCGCCGACCAGCGCCACGGCGTTGATTTGCTTCAGTTTTTGGCGAACAGAGGGGATTTCAATGGCGAGCTTTTTGTTCACCTGACAGGTCAGGCACCAGTCCGCGGTAAAATCCACCAGTACCGGATGGCTTTCACTCTGTGCCTCAGCCACGGCAGCGGAACTCCACGGTTGCCAGTCAATGCCATCCTGTGAATGGATCGTGGAACCCGATGTGTTGGCGATGACGATTGGCGCGCGCCAATGCAACTGGTTTTCCAGCGCAAAAGCGTAGCCGCCGATCAACAGAAGCAATATGACGACAAGCGCAATGCCTTTGCCGGTCCGGCCGCGTTGGACGAACTCGCCAAAGATCCACGCGGCGAACGCCAGCAGAACCAGAAAAACACCGAGCCACAGGACGTTCGTGCCGTAATCATCGGCGGCGAGATTGAAAAGCCACACGGCCGTCAGCAACATCGGAAAGCCCATCGCGATTTTGAACTTTTCCATCCAGGCGCCCGGCTTGGGCAGAAATTTCAGCCACACCGGGTTCCAGCTCAACACAACATAGGGCGTGGCGAGGCCCAGTCCGACAAACAGGAAAATCAATACAATCAGTGTCGGGCTTTGAGCGAAGGCAAAGCCGAGTGCCGGTGCCAGAAACGGCGCGGTGCAGGGCGTGGCCAGCGCCGTCGCCAGCAGGCCGTTGAAGAACGCGCCCGGCGCGCCTGGCTTTGCAGCAAGTTGTCCGGCTGCGCTCAAGGCTTGTCCGCCAAGGGTGACTTCGAACACGCCGAACAGATTCAGCGCGACCAGCGTGATCAGCGTCGTCAGGCAGACGATGAACACCGGGCTGCCGAACTGCATTCCCCAGCCGGCATGACGTCCGGCGGCTTTGACGCCAATGACCACGCCGGCCAGGACCAGAAACGATACCAGCACGCCGGCGGCGTAGATCAATCCAAGCGCCCGGACGCGACGCGGTTCATGTTGCGCGTGATTGATGAAGCCGAGGATTTTCAGCGCAATCACCGGAAGCACGCAGGGCATAATGTTCAGAATCAACCCGCCGATGAAAGCGTAGAGCAACATTAAAGGCAGGACGGCCATCTTGCCTGTCTCCATATTTTGTTCAGAGACGTTAGAGACAGGCGCGACGACTGCCCTGCTTTCTGAAATTGATTCTCCGGCTGGTGCCTGGTCGCTGACAGGTATTTTCGCCTCAAACCCCTGGCGCTGGCCATCAATGTCCATGACAATGACTCCGCTGATTTCCTTCGGCCAGTCGCCGGAAAATTTTTGCACCGGTTTGCGCAGGCGGATTTCGCCGGACTTAAGGGAAAGACTTTCGGTTGCTGGTTGAATATCAAAATTGTCGTTGGCATATGGAAAAAGGTCGGTGTCGGCGGTTATGCCCGGCGCAGACCATTCGAGAATCAACGATCGTTTGTCTCCACTGGCTGGTTTTTCCCACCACGCATGCGCCTGCTGACTGTCGCCGGATTGCGGCGTTTTGCTTTTCCACAGATCAATCGTCGCAGCGTCTGCTGAAATTTTGGTTTCGTTGCCGACATTGAGTGTTGCTTCAACCGTCGCTTTGCCCGGGATGCATTCCTCCTTGCATTCCAGCCAGGAAACATTCGCCTTCAGGTCAAGCGCCATGCCTGGCTTCAAGTCGGCGGCCAGTTTAAGCGGCACCAGCAGGACTACTTCGTTGTTGTAACCGTAGGTGGTGACTTCGGCGGGCGGCAGTTTTTCCGGCAACGGCCATTGGATTTCTCCCGCCGTGATGCCGGGCGGCAGTTGCCATTGGATTTTAGTGGCCATGCCGGCCTCGCCTGGATTTTTCCAGTAGGTGTGCCAGCCTGGATCCATTTTCAAGTCCACCCCGGCCCAAATCGTATCGCCGGGCCGGGCGGTGTCCGCGGACAACAACAATTGCACCTGCGTGTGCGCGGCGCGGACGGAAATTCCCGCCAGGACGAGGAAAACCACCGGCAGCAGTTTCAAGAAGGTTCGCACAGTGTTATAGATGCCTGAAACGCGGAAAAATTTGAACTTTTTTCGCGCATTATCCCGTTCAATGGCCGTTAAAGAAGTAGCAGCCGACGTGAGGAGGCTCTGATTGAACACTTGTTTTAAAGGATATTTGAGCCTCGTTACCTCGGCTGCTACGAAAAAGGACTTTTTCGAACGGACTGTTGAAAATCCCGCCCGTTGGCATAGCCTTGAATAATCAGACCGATGCAGACCGAACCCGGTTCCATTTACCAGTGGTTGCGCGCGGGTGACGAGATGTTTCCGGCGATGCTCGCGGCCATTGATGCCGCCGCCCAATCCGTCCGCCTGGAGATTTACATTTTTGAGGAATGCCCGCTCGGACGCGATGTTTGCGAGGCCCTGGTGCAGGCCTGCGGGCGGGGGGTGCGCGTGCGCGTGCTCGTGGATTCAATCGGCTCGCTCCTGTTGCCTGACCATTTTTGGGAACCGTTGCGAAAAGCGGGTGGCGAGGTTCGCTGGTTCAATCCCATCGCGCTGAAGCGCGTGACGATTCGGAATCATCGCAAACTGCTCGTCTGCGACGAACGGCCAGCGTTCGTCGGCGGTTTTAATATCTCGCCGGAATACGAGGGCGACGGCGTGAACGACGGTTGGTGGGATGTGGGATTGAAAATTGAGGGCCCGCTGGCAGCGCGGCTGGCGGCATCTTTCGAAGACATGTTTGCGCGCGCCGAATTCCGTCACCGGCATATCACCCGCTGGCGCAAATTCAGCGCCAGGCAGACCGTGGTTCTGCCGCCGGAACAGATTCTGTTCAGTGGGCCGGGGCGGGGACAAAGCCCGCTCACACGCGCTTTGCGCCGGGATTTGGGGGTCGCAAAAGACGTGCGGATCATGGTCGCCTATTTTTTGCCATCGTGGCGGTTGCGCCGCGATTTGATGCGTGTCGTCCGGCACGGCGGGCGGGTGCAATTGATTTTGGCCGGCCAGTCCGACGTGCAACTCTCCAAGCTGGCCGCGCAGAGCTTGTACCGGCGGTTGTTACGGGCTGGCGTCGAGATTTACGAATATCAACCGCAAATCCTTCATGCCAAGTTGTTCATCGTGGACGGCGCGGTTTATACCGGTTCCAGCAACCTCGACACGCGCAGTTTGCAAATCAATTACGAGTTGATGATCCGGTTTGCCGGTGGAGAAATGACAGGGCCGGCACGTGAGATTTTCGCAGACACCCTCCGGCATTGCCGGCGTATCACGCGCGAAGAATGGCGTCAGTCACGCACGTTCTGGGAGAGATTGAAACAACGCTGGGCGTATTTTTTGCTGGACCGGATTGACCCCTACGTTGCCCGGCAACAGTGGCGCGGGCTGTCGAAGTGAGATTGTAGCGACGGTCTATGACCGCCGCATTTACCGGAAAATTAAACGAGCATACGGCGCTCGCGGAGCGCCGCGACATCAATATTTGCCGATTGGCAGGTTTGCGCTAAGATAAAACCATGGAGTGGCTTAATATTCTCGCCGGTCTGGCCGTGTTGTTTTTTGGCCGCCGGCTGTTCTGGTTGTTTGTAGGATGCGTCGGCTTCATTGTCGGTTTTGAGCTTGCCGGCGATATGCTGCAAGGCCAGTCGGCATGGGTGGTTCTGGTGATTGCGTTGGGTGTGGGACTGCTCGGCGCCATTGCTTCCGTTTTCCTGCAACGTATCTTTATCGTCGTTGCCGGGTTTTTTGCCGGTGGCTACTGTCTGTCCACATTGGCGCCGGCGGCGTTCCATGCCCAAGGTGAGGCCATCCCGTGGATTGCCTTTGCCGTGGGCGGCTTGCTCGGCGCGATTTTGTCCATCGCATTATTGGACCCGGCACTGATCATCCTGTCCTCCCTCGCTGGCGCGACAGCGGTTTCCCAGAATGTCCCGCTCGAGCCGTCGGCCCGAACCGTGCTCTTCATCGTGCTGCTGGTTTTGGGAATTGGCTTCCAGGTCGGAGAATATGCGCGGGAAACCAAACGGCAGCGGCCGCAACGGACGGAATAAAACGCTTCAGCGAAGTGAACACAGGCGCAACGTTGGAGTTCACGCTTCAGCGTGTTTCCTGCCACGAGCAACAAGCTAGAGCTTGCACTCCAGCCTCAACCATAGTGCGAACGCAGATTCCACTGGTTCAGAAGGTCGCCGGAAATTTCCGACAAAAACCGCGAGGGATGTTGCATCGCGTCGCCGCCGGAACTGCTAAAGCTGGCGCGAACCAGCGGGTAAATCAGGTAAAGTTCGTTCCTGGCGCGGGTGATGGCCACATAAAACAACCGGCGCTCCTCTTCCTTGCCGTCTTCGGAGTTGAGTGAGCGTTCCGATGGAAACAAGCCGTCGCAAAGCATGATGACGAACACGGCGTCGAACTCCAGTCCTTTTGCCTGATGAATCGTTGAAAGCTTGATTTGCTCGGTGTCTCGATTGGCGGCCTGATCATCCTCGGCCTCGACGTTGGTGAGCAACGCCAGTTGCGTCAGGAAATCCTCAACCGAATTGAACTGATAGGCGAAGATGGCGAGTTGTTCCAAATCTTCGAGGCGGTTCCGGTAATTGGCGAAGTTTTCCTTGAGATAATCGTCGTAACCCGCATCAATAACCAGCCGCAGCATCTTTGCCGCGCTTTGCCGGACGGTTTTGTCTTCCAGTTGCGAAATGGTGGCGACCAATTGCGCCCAGGCCGTCGCCGCCTTGGCTGGGATGGATTTGGCGCAAGCCTGGAGGGCGGCGGCGAGGGTTAGGCGTCTGGCATCTGGCGTCTGGGGTTGCGGTTCGGATGTCGCAGGTTGTCCGTTCCCCGGAACCAAGACGCCAGAACCCAGACCCTCCGTAAACTTCTTCCATATTTTTTCCGCGCCCCGGGCGGCAATGCCAGGCAGCAGTTGGGCCAGCCGTTTGAAGGCGATTTCGTCCTGCGGATTCACGACCAGCTTCAAATAAGCCGTGGCGTCCTTGATGTGCGCCTGCTCAAAGAAGCGGATGCCACTGGTGATGGAGAAAGGGATATTCCGCCGGGTGAGTTCGAGCTGCAATTCGAGTGCGTGAAAGTGCGAGCGGTACAGCACGGCAATCTGATTCAGGCTCGTGCCTTCGTCGCGCAATTCGAGCACGCGCTGGGCGATGAACGCGGATTGCTGCGCGGCGTCCATGCAGGCAACCAGCGCGGGTTTCAGGCCGGATTTGCGCGCGGGCGTGAGTTGTTTGGTGAACTGATTCCGGTTGGCGGCGATGGCAGCGTTGGCGACTTTCAGGATTTCCGGCGTGCTGCGGTAATTGGTTTCAATTTTGAAAACCTTCGCGCCCGGATAACGTTTGGGAAATTCCAGGATGTTGGCAAAATTCGCGCCGCGCCAGGCGTAGATGCTCTGTGCGTCGTCGCCGACCACCGTGACATTGTGATGCCGCGCGGCCAGCAGATCCACGAGGTCGCTCTGAAGCTTGTTCGTGTCCTGATATTCGTCCACCAGAATGAACTGGAAGCGGCGCTGATAATGTTCGCGCACCTCGGCGTGCTCCTGCAACAGCTTGAGCCAGAGCGCGAGCAGGTCGTCAAAATCCATCGCGTTCGTGGTGCGCTTGCGCTTGGTGTAGCGCTGTGCCAGATCCGCAATCGGCGCGGAGAATTGCGAGAAATAATCGTATTGCGATTCGACAATGTCATCCGTCGTTCTGTGCGTGTTGGCGACGAGGGAAAAGATCTCGTTGAGCACTTCCGGTTTCGGGAAATGCGTGCCCTTCGTTTCAATCCCCGCGTCGGCAATGCAGGCCTTGATTAAATCCTTCGCGTCATCGCGGTCGAGGATGGTGAAATCGCGGCGATAACCGAGCAAATCGGCGTGCTGGCGCAGAATCCGCGCGCCGATGGAATGGAACGTCCCGCCCCAAAGCGATGGCAATTCCTGTCCCAGCAAATCCGCGACACGCCGCATCATCTCGCCCGCGGCCTTGTTGGTGAACGTCAGCAGCAGGATGCGGTCGGCGGGAATGCCCTGTTCGAGCAGGTAGGCGACGCGGTAGGTAAGCGTGCGGGTCTTGCCCGAGCCGGCCCCGGCGATGACAAGCGCCGGGCCGGGCGGCGCGGTGACGGCGGCCAGTTGCTGCGGATTCAACTCGCGCGCGTAATCAATCTGCAAATGGACGGCAGAATGAAACGGTTCCAAAACATACTCGCGCGACATAGCCGGGAATTGAAATGCGAAACGAGCGAAGGGGAAAGAAAATTCCAGCCACAGATGGTCACAGATGAACACAGATTCTGGTATCACCGTGCCGTTCGGAACGACGATAATCCTTGATGGAAATTCACAAATTTGATTTCATAAATTCACGCTAATCAAGGCCAAAGCCTATGTTAGAAAAATTGTTTGCTCCTAAACCCCGTATGACTTCGCAGGAGTTTGTAAACAGGCTTCTTTCTATTTGTTTTGACGCAGAAATGAACAGCGATTTTTGTAATCGCCTGAACCTGACAGAACCTCAAAGGAAGCGCTATTTCTTTACTGTCTTTCTTTTTACGGCTACCATGCCGTCTTCCATGGTGGTCACGGCAGGAAAAAGGAATCTTCTGCCGTTTACCGCATCAGCCTATGGCCAGATGCTTAATCTCTGGAAGGATAAAGACTCTATAGTCCGTCTTGGAGATTGGATTATAACCGACGGCGAATATATTCGTTTGCCAGAGATTCTTAAAAGATCATTTAACCAACACGTTTCGATCGAAGGCATCGAAAACTACAAAATCCAATTGGGTATCCTATTGCAGGCAGCCGGGTTTATCCGTCATGACCAACAAATGGACGACGTTAAGGAAATTGTAAAGTGTTACCAACCTGCTGAACAGCTAGACAATTTGACCATGAAATATGGCACTCAATTGCAATCCTATATTTGCGAAGATATGTTCGACCTCGGGCGATCTCGTGAAGAACATTTGAGGCGTGCCATGATTTTTGCATCGTTAGCCGGGACCTATTGTAAGCGAATATCCGAAATATATCTCGCTGCCTTTCCATAAGGACATGGCTTGGAAAATTGAACATTGGTGGGATGAAGTTTTTCCGGGTATACCCCGGCTTTTTGAAGAGTATCAAGACCTTCGTCCTCGCGAACTGGCGATTGTCGCCGCGGCAGTCCTTGACTCGGCTTTGGTCGATATCATCAGCCGTCGCTTTATAGATAATCCGAGGGAATCCGAAAAATTCTTGGGAGCCAATATGGACGGGCGCGCACCAGCCGGGAGTTTTGGTGCGCGCGTACAATTGGCACTGCTCCTCGGCATAATCACGGAATCGGACGCATTAAACCTCCGCGCAATACAGGGAATTCGGAACGCCTTTGCACATCGGGCGCGAGTGAATTTCCGCGATAAAAAGGTTCAGAAGTTGCTTTTCTCAATTTGCCGTGAGTGGCCGAGATGGGTCGGAAGCGAGCGTCCGTTAAGCGCATTCAGAAGTTTCGACGAACTTGGGAAACTTCTTGAAAAGCATCCCGAAGTGGGCACAGGTTTGCTCTTGGCCGCATTTGGAATGCAACAGCTTTATTTCACCACTCTAATCAAACTTGTAGATAAGAATAGGATTAAGCCGATCTACGATACCAGAGGTCGCGCTGGATTTGGAGCTTTGGGTATCAGGATGAGCACAAGAGGCGAACCACCAGCAAAAAACTAAAGCTCCCGCTCGTCCATCTCCAAAAACCGCCGCTAAGTATTAGCTTGCGCCCCCACCTGCAGCGCATGTCACCCTCCCGATTTTTGGACCGCGCGGACACGTCGGCGCTTTCAAAGCGGCGACATGTCGCCGCACTCCAAGACGCTTCGCGCCGCAATTCGTGTGCCTTCGTGAAATTCGTGTCCAAAATCCTTCGTTGCCTTCGCGGGCTTCGCGCGCCATTTTGGAAACGTGAACGAATTGGGCAAATTTCTGGTGCTGGCCGGACTGCTGCTTGCGGCGGTGGGCGCCTTGTTGTGGTCGGGTTTCGGCAAGGGCTGGCTCGGACGTTTGCCCGGCGACATCAATTATTCCAAAGGCGATTTCAGTTTCCATTTCCCCATCGTCACCTGCCTGCTGCTCAGCGCGATACTGACATTGCTGTTGTGGCTGTTCCGAAGATAAACGACGAAATACACCAAACACACGAACGAACCGTAGCGGCGTCTCGGCAGAGCGCCGCAAATTCCAAAATTCGAAGAGTGCGGCTTTCTACCGAAAACCTCTACGCTGTGTTTCGTGATTAATCTCCGTTTTCCTTATTGAATTTTACCAACATCGCTCTACATTTCTCCCGCATGGAACAGGCGCAACCGTCGCAATTGGCCCAATATATCCCAGTGCTCATGCTGCTCGTCGCCGCCGTCGGCTTCGCCGCGGGCACGCTCATGATTTCCGTCCTGCTCGGCAAGTACGGTCAGCGCACCAAGGCCAAGGACACCCCTTACGAATGCGGGAAGGACCCCATCGGCGAAGGCAACGTGCGGTTTTCGGTGAAGTTCTATCTCGTGGCCATGCTGTTCATTCTCTTTGATATCGAAGTGGTCTTCATGTATCCGTGGGCGGTGGTTTATCGCGACATGCTGGCCGACCATGCCACGCGGAATTTGATCCTGGCTTCGATGGTTTCGTTCCTCCTGGTTTTGTTCGCCGGTTACCTGTACGCGCTCAAGAAAAAGGCGTTTGACTGGAAAAGCTGATTTTCGGAGGGGCGAGCTCTGCGAGTCACGGAAATCCGCCCATGAAAAATGGGACTCGTGGAACTCGTCCCTCCGATTTAACAGTTCACATGGATATAATCAAATTCGGCACCTCTGGCTGGCGCGGCATCATCGCGCGCGATTTCACCTTCGACAACGTCCGCCTCGCCACGCAGGGAATCGCTGACTATCTGAATTTCGAACTCCGAACTCCGAACTCCGAACTTCGCGGGCGCAAGCCCGTCGTCATTCTCGGCCATGACACGCGGTTTCTCGGACGTGATTTTTCCCTGGCCGCCGCCGAGGTGTTGTCCGCCAATGGACTCAAGCCGCTCTTGTGCAATCGTGACACACCCACGCCCGTCATTGCGTATGCGATTCGCCATCGCCGGGCAGCGGGTGGCATCAACATGACCGCCAGCCATAATCCCGCGGAATATCAGGGGTTGAAATTTTCCACGAGCAACGGCGCGCCGGCCACGCCCGATGTGACGAAACAAATCGAGACGAACATTACCAAACTTCAGGTGCAAGGTTGGTCGTTCGAAGGCGCGGTCATCGGGACGTATCAATGCCCGACGTTTGATCCGCAGCCGGATTATTTCAAACAACTCCGCAAGCTCATTGACTTTGCGGCGCTCAAAAAAGCGAAGCTCAAGGTGACTGTGGAACTGGAGTACGGAACCGGACGCGGTTATCTGGATCACCTGCTCGAGGGCGTCGGCGCGAAAGTCACGGTTTTCCACGGCGAAATTAATCCGCTGTTCGGCGGGCATCATCCCGAACCGAATGCCGCCGGCATGGCTGATGTCAGCAAATTCGTCCGGAGCGGCAAGGCGCAGATCGGCCTCGGTCTCGACGGTGACGCCGACCGGTTTGGCATTGTGGACCAGGACGGCACCTGGCTGACGCCGAACCAGATTCTCGCGCTGACGTTGTATCATTTGAAGAAGAACCGCGGCTGGACGGGCGCGGTCGTGCGCACCGTGCCGACGAGCCATCAAGTGGATGCGGTGGCGGAGCTGCTTGGTGTGAAAGTCCATGAAACCCCGGTCGGCTTCAAATACATCGGCGCGCTGATGGAAAGCGAACCGATCATCGTCGGCGGCGAGGAATCCGGCGGCCTGAGCGTCAAAGGGCACGTGCCGGAGAAGGATGGCATTCTCGCCTGCCTGCTCATGGCCGAACTCGTCGCAACCGAAAAGAAATCGCTCGGCCAGATTTTGAAGGAACTTTCCAAACAAATCGGCGAATTTTACACCGACCGCATCAACGTCTCGTTCGCGCCGGAGAAAAAGGACGCGTTGCTGGCCAAACTCGGCAGTGGTTTGCAGAACATTGGTGCGTTCAAAGTGGAGAAGTTCATCACGACCGATGGGTTCAAATTTCTGCTGCCGAACCGCGAGTGGGTGGCCTTCCGCGCCAGCGGCACCGAACCGCTCATCCGCTGCTACATCGAAGCGAAGTCCAAGGTAAATTTGAAAAAGCTCCAAGCTGCTTGCCGCCAGGTGTTGGCGTAGCAGCCGACGTATTGGCTCATTATTCGGATTTCCTTGACGCGACATGTCGCGTCGAACTAAAGCGCGGACGTGTTCGCGCACTCCAAATCCGCAATCGGCAATGGCCAAGGAGTCACCGGCTTTTTCATTACGGAGGACGGCTAGTAGGAGACGACATGAGGAGGCTCTGACAGTTGTGAATTTTGGCTTTGAAAAGTGAGCTTCGTTACCTCAGCTCCTACTCGCTTTCAAGAATTCCCAATCCAATTCCCCTTCAACCTTTCCTTGACCGGCGGAGTTTTACCACTTCCGCGTGCGCGAGCACCACGTCCGGGTCGCGTTGCAGAGCTTCGTGGTAATGCCCGGAAAATCCTTCGTTGGTTTCCGAAGCCACCAGCAGGAGTTTTGATTGTTGTGCCAGGGCGTCAACTTTGGCCACAGTCAACGGTTCTTCCGCGTCCAAAACCTCGTCCATGGCGACAACGAGCTGGGACAGCGGGTGCAACCACGCGAACCACGGGTCGTTGGTGAGAAGTTGCAGGAAATGGCCCGGCGATTGGATTTTCCCGATGGTTTTTTCGTAACTCACCCGCTCCGAGTCCACCAACGCCTTATGCAGCTTGAGCAAGGCATGGCGCAACTCCGTCAGGCGTTGTCGAATGCCTTCTGGTTCCGCTGCGTTTGTCGTTTTCTTTCTCATCAATGGCTTCGGTCAGGGTGATTTCTTCCTGGCCTTTTGGCTGGCGATAGCTTCGGTGAACCAAAGGACCTCGTCGAGGAATGTCACCGCCCGTTTTTCGTAAGCGGCATCGTTGGGTGTTCCATCTTCCTGGAAACTGTCGTGCACGCGGGAAACGGACAGATTTTCCGGGATGGGAACTGCGCCCATGCCAATCGTTACCAGACGCAGTTGCGCCAGGCAATTGATGCCGCCGAAGCCGCCCGCGGAAACCGTCACGATGCCGACCGGTTTGCGTTCGTATTCCGGCAGCAGATAATCCAGCGCGTTTTTGAGCACGCCAGGATAGCCGTTGTTGTATTCGGGCGAGACGATGATGAATGAATCCGCGCGGCCGATTTTGTCGCCGAACTCCCGCAGGCGCAGCGGCGGATCGTCTCGCCGATGCAGTCGTTCTTCCATGATGGGAAAGTTGTATTCCAGCAGGTCGAGCAGTTCCGTGGTCACGCCCTCCCGTTGTTGCAAGCGTGCCAGAACGAACCGCGCGACTTTGATGCTTTGACGGTCACGGCGCGTGCTGCCAGCGATAATCGGAATATAAAACATGGCATTACCTTACCGGAGTTTCGCAACTTCGCAAACGTCGCCAGTCGGTCGTACTGGTACAGTTTGGCGGGCGGGCCTGCTAACGAACCGGCTCGCGAGGACGCTCGCCCCACCAAAAGCCGCAGAATGTAGCACTACCCGGTCGGTTCAGGAATTGCCTATCAAAATACCGGCCAGGAAAACCAGCGCGCCGCCGAGCGCGATTTGAAGAATGGCAGAGACCAGCGGCGTGTCCATAAACCGGTGCCGCACCCACGAAATGATGCCCAATTCCACGAGCACCACGCACACGGCAATACTCGTTGCCGTTTTTACGTTGGGAATCAGGTAGGGCAAAGTATGGCCGAGGCCGCCGAGCGCGGTCATCAGGCCGCACACGAACCCGCGCGCCCACGGATGGCCGCGCCCGGTCAAACTGCCGTCGTCAGACAGCGCCTCGGCGAAACCCATGCTGATGCCCGCGCCGACACTCGCGGCGATGCCAACGAGAAAAGTCTCCCAGCTTTGATGTGTGGCAAATGCCGCCGCAAACAATGGCGCCAATGTCGAAACCGAACCGTCCATAAGACCGGCCAGGCCCGGCTGGACAACTTGCAAAAGGAACAACCGCTTTGCCCGCGATTTTTCGTCTTCGCTCAATTTCGTGTGCGCGATCTCTTCGGCGGTGACGGCGTGGTTGCGCTCTTCTTCAGCAAGATCGCCAAGGAGTTGGCGGATTCCGGTATCGGTGGTGCGGCGGGCGGCGGCCTCGTAGAAGCGCCGGGTTTCCACTTCCATGCTTTCGGCAGTTTTTTGGACGGTCTTCAAACCGAGCGGCCGCACCAGCCAGACCGGTTTCCGGTCCACAAAACCCCGCACGTCCTGCCGCCGGAGGTGCGGGACATGGTCGCCGAAGCGGCTCTTGTAAAGTTCCAGCAGGCGGTGGCGATGACCGTCTTCTTCCCGGCGCATGGCGCGGAATTTTTCGGCTTGTTCGGGATAATTGGATTGCAGACCGTCTGCGAAATCCTCGTAGATGCGCGCGTCTTCCTCTTCGAGCGAGATGGCCAGCGCGAGGATTTCCTGTTCCGTCAGGCTATCGAACGTTTTCATAAAATAGTGTTGTAGCGCAGATTGGTAATCTGCCGTATCGCGGATTGTTAATCCGCAGGCGCTGGAAATCACCTGGCCAGCCGACTGCCAGTCGGCGACACAGCAGATTGACAATCTGCGCTACGTCAATTGTGAGTCAATTTCATAGATACGGTGAAAATAACCGGGCAATGGCGTCGCGCAATTTGGGCAGGAACGGCCGGCCATCGGCTTCAGCCAGGGTCACTTCGCGGGCGTGGCGAAGCTTTTGTTCAACCACGAATTCCATACGCTGCGCGAACTCACGCCCGTAACACTCGACGTTCAACTCGAAATTCAGCCGCAGGCTGCGCACATCCCAATTGGCCGAGCCGAACAGAACCCAATGGCCGTCCACAATCATCAGCTTGGAATGGTCAAAGGGTGGTGGTGTGAGCCAGAGATGGCAACCGCGTCCAAGCACCTGCCACCACAGCGCGCGCGACGCCCAATGAACGAACGGCAGATTGTTTTGGGCAGGCAGAATGATGTCCACCCGCACGCCGCGCAACGCCGCGAGATTTAATGCCGTTATCAGCGCCGGATCCGGCAGGAAATAGGGTGTGACAATTTTTACGGACGTTTGCGCCTCCGCCAACGCCGCCAGCAACGTCCAGCGGGCATTTTCAAAATCCGCGTCCGGTCCATCCGTGATGGCCCGCGCGACGACGCCGTCGGCTTCGGCCAATTCGGGCAACCAATCGCTGCCTTTGAGAATTTCCCTGGTGCAAAATGCCCAATCATTCACAAACGCCTCCTGCAACTGGGTGACCACCGGCCCTTCGACGCGGAACTGCAAATCCTGCACCGGGCTTCTGGGGTTGTCGGCGAGGATGTTTCCCTGGCGGATGTTCATGCCGCCGGTGAAGGCGGTTTTTCCGTCCACAATGAGTATCTTGCGATGGTTGCGGAGGTTGATGGTGGCCACCCGCCATGGCGAGAGCAGTGACGACGGCAAAAAACGCGCAAAGGGAACGCGCGCGCGCTTCAATTTATGAGTGATGGGCGGCCACGAATAGCGCGTGCCGGCGGCGTCAATCAACACGCGCACTTCGGCATGGCGTTTGACGGCGCGTCCCATCGCTTCCACAAACTTTATTCCGGTGGCGTCGTTGTCAAAAATGTAAGTCGAAAGCGAGATGGTTTTTTGCGCGGATTCGATGGCAGCGAGCATGGCGGGGAATGCTTCATCGCCATTGACCAGGGGCTGGATTTGATTGCCGGGCAACAGCGGCCGGGTGACGACATTGTTCACCACCCGGGCGAGCATTTTCAGATGTTCGGCGCCCGCGTGCTCCGGTTCGCCGAGATTTTCCGGAACCGGGCGGGTGAGAGTTTTATGCACACCCAGCTGAAGTGCGCGCCGGCGGATGCGGTTGACGCCGAGCGCGAGGTAAAGCAGCGGACCGAGCACCGGCATCAGCCAGATGACGCCAATCCACAACGTGGCCGCGCGGGAATCACGTTTATGAAGCAGGGTGTGAATCGAAGCGAGCAGGGAGGCCAGAAAATCAAAGCCCGCAGCCAGATGCGGCCAGAACCGGGATATGTGCTCGAGCCAATCCATCGTCCGCCTTCTTTATGACGGAAACACGTTCCGATGCAAGCACGGTGTCGGAAAACGTTGCCGCCGTGCGAAGGGTTCCTCCGCACGGCGGCTCGGTCCAACTCCCAACCCTGTGTTATGGTCAGGCAACGGTGATGTCTTTATCGAGATAGAACGTCCTGAATCAAATTCAGCAGTTTCACACCTTCCTTGAGCGGACGCTGGAACGCTTTCCGGCCGGAAATCAAGCCCATGCCACCGGCGCGTTTGTTGATGACGGCGGTTTTCACCGCGGCGGCGAGGTCGCCTGCGCCCTTGGATTCACCGCCGGAATTGATGAGGCCGGCGCGGCCGGCGTAGCAGTTCAACACCTGATAACGGCACAGGTCAATCGGATGCTCGCTGGTCAATTCGGTATAAACGCGTTCGTCGGTCTTGCCGTATTTGACGCCGCCGGCGTTCAGCGCGTTGTAGCCGCCGTTGTTCTCCGGCAGCTTCTGCTTGATGATGTCGGCTTCGATGGTGACGCCGAGATGGTTGGCCTGGCCGGTCAGGTCGGCGCTGACGTGGTAATCCTTGTCCTTGGTCTTGAACGCGCTGTTGCGCAGATAGCACCAGAGGACGGTGGCCATGCCAAGTTCATGAGCGCGCTTGAAGGCGAGGCTGGTTTCCACAATCTGGCGCGTGGATTCGTCCGAGCCGAAATAAATGGTCGCGCCGACGGCGGCCGCGCCCATGTTCCACGCCTGCTCGACCTGCGCAAAATAGACCTGATCAAACTTGTTCGGGTAGGTGAGCAGCTCGTTGTGGTTCAATTTGACGACAAACGGAATCCGGTGCGCGTACTTGCGCGAGACGGCGCCGAGCACGCCGAGCGTGGAGGCGACGGCATTGCAACCGCCTTCGATGGCGAGTTTTACAATGTTTTCCGGATCAAAATAATTGGGATTCTTGGCAAAGCTCGCGCCGCCGGAATGTTCGATGCCCTGGTCCACCGGCAGGATGGAAACGTAACCCGAGCCGGCAAGGCGGCCCGAGTGCAAGAGTGCCTGCAAATTGCGCAGCACCTGCGAATTGCGGTCGGTCGGCGTAAAGATGCGGTCCACGAAATCCGGTCCCGGCAGATGAAGCCGTTCCTTCGGGATCGTCTTGCATTTGTGTTGCAGCAGGTTTTGGGCGGAATCCGCCAGCAGTTTCTCAATTTCAGCATTCATAGTTTATTGCTCTTCATCATCTCAAGTCTTGGGCGTTGAACCGGTTAAAAAACAAACTTCAACTGTTTTGGCACAACGAACGCAAGCTCAATTTTTCATTGCTGATAACGTAATGTCCGCTCGCGGACGCGGCTTGTTGGTTTTTGTGATTTTGTCACCGGATTTTGCCAGTGCCAACGGAAGCAAAAATAAAAGGTCAACGTTGGCAACCAGCCGTTACCGTAGCAACACCGAGCGGAAAAATTGCGGGCTGGCATTGGCTGACGCTGCGTTTGTGAAGTTGAAAGTTCCATTTTGGCAAAGGTTGGTGCTGATACTTGTCCAGTTTATGAGATTGGAGGAGGCTTCCACTGCGTAAGTGTGACTGTCGTAGCCGGTGAACCGTAAAATGGTTTGGCAGTTCGTTGACGTAGCCGAACCGATGGAGTCCGCGCGCAACAACGGCAATAATTGGCTGGGAAGGATTTCGTAGGCTTCGTCGCTGATGCCTTTTTGCTGCTGCACGGTGTCGTTCCAATTTAAGAACGGCGACTGTTCGGTCAGTTGAGGGATTGACAGAACATCTCCCACGTCATTGAAGAAGTGGTTTGGTTGGCTGGACTGCGCCGGTTGAATGGCGTTCACGATGAACAATGCCTGCGGCGAGTTGGATGAAATAACCAAGGAAACAAATTGCGGCGTGCCTCCGGCGGCAATTTGGCTGTCAGAAGCAGTGTTTGTCAAAGCCGTCAAGCCATTCAGCAAACCGGGCCAGCCATTTGGAGCGGGGGCGTTCACTGAAAACAGGGACGGGAGGTCATTGGTGTTCATCAAATACGCCAGCAGGCTTGCCAAATGCCGGTCCTGTACCGGTGCCATTGTGATTGCGTCGGCCACATTTGAATCTCCAGTCCAGGTCATCCAAGTATTGGTGCCGATGTTGGTCCCAGAGGTATTGGTTTGGGCAAGGACATCTGATGCCTTGAGATAAATTGTCTGCCATGGCGTGCCTCGATGAACTCGACCCAGCCATTCGCCAGAGAGGGATTCGTTTGTCGGGAAATCCCAATTGTCAGACTGCCACAGCAGCGGGTCTTTGAGGGCCAGGTTATAGGGATTCTGATCTTCGTTCGGCAGTATTGGATTGCCGCCCCAAGGCATGTAATGCTGATTCAGTGCGCCAAGCGTTCCATTGGGACTATTATTGGCTAGGCTGGTTACGGTTCTATCGTCAACAACCGCGCCAGACCAATTCAAATCGCTGGCCAGATACCATCAAAACCCAATACGGCTGCGGATCACTCAACCCATTAAAAACAACGTTGCTCTCGTAAGGTAATGCCAGATTGTTTGTCAAATAAGGAGTTCCACCGACATTGAAGACATAAGTCGAAGGCGGTACGAAAGTGACGTTCGCATTCAGCGGAATCTGAAACGAAGCCAAGGACCCAATCGGAATAACAAAGGGATTGTAGGCTGGCCAGTTGCTGCTCGTTCCATTTGGGATTTGCAGTGATCCGGAAATCATCGTGGGAAAGCTGGTGCTAAAGCCCTCATCGTTTGTGAGCGTCACGGTCTGACTATCCGTCACGTAAACAGCCACTGGGTCCATAAAGTCATTCGTGTAGGAATTCCAGCATTCCACACCCAGTTGATTCGTGAGGCTGAGATTGAACATCTGGTTAAAATGGTAGTCGCCGGGATTGTTGGCGTAAGTATCATTGGTGCTTTGGCGCGTGACCTGTAGCTTGCGAATCAGTTGGAAGGCACTCTCCATGTCGAATTTGTTGAAATTCGGGAAACCTTTCTTTACACCGATAATCCAAGGGATGCCATAGACGTTCACAGCCATGTTGGTTACGACACTGTTCGTGGCTGCTAAATCAGCGGCGTCAATTGGCAATGCGAGTTGATCGTCACCCGGCCCCGTGACTGAGGGAACACAGGTGTAACCGCTGATAAACAAATTGGAACCAAAACCTCCTTGATCCCGCGAAAAAAGCGGACGGAAAACCGACGGATAATAATTGGTCGTCGTCGCGTCATAAACATTCGCCGCGACTTGCAGCAACCGGTGAACGGCGGGCGTGTATTGGTTCGTTGGATAAATCTCAATCTGCGTCAAATTAAGACTCAGCTCCGATGACAGCAGGCGGGAGGCGACATTGGTAAAGAACCCGACGGGGTTTCCGGTGTTGAGGATCGGTCCAGCATTTGCCGATGCCAGCGTTGCCATCAGCGCGCAAATCCAGAGCAAGGGTTTTAGCCGGTCGGATTGGAATTGTTTCGAAACCTTCTGATTTAGACGAGCTTGCCCATCAGGGCTTGTCATGTAACAAAACTAACAGTTTTTATCTTGAATTACAAGTCTTTTAAGTCTCAAGCGCCAACAACTTCCCACGCAAAGATTGCCAAAGGCGCAAAACTTTTGCATCCTGGCGGTGATATAAGCTTGGGATATTTTTGACGTGAAGGGTTTCTCCCATTTTCTAAAGTCGGGATTGCTCGCGCTGGCCACGCTTGTTGTGGGTTTGCAGGCGGGTGCCCAGCAATTCAGCCTCTCCGTTGTTCCTTCGGCCAATTCAATCCTGATCAGCAATTCTCTGACTTATGTCATCACCGTAACGAATCTGGGTGCTGATGTAGATGCGGTAGTGACCAATTTTTTGCCAGCCTCGGCTCAGTACCTAAGCGCCACCAATTATTACAATGCCAACGGCGCTTACTTAACCAATTCGGTCGTTTTTGGGCTTAACTCGTTTCTGTCCGGTAACATTGCGCAAATGACCGTAACCGTCTTGCCCACGGCGGTTGGATCCATAACTGACGCCGTGATCGTTGCCTCTACTGATTACGGCAATACCAATACAATTTCTACCAACGTGATTGTGCAAGTGACCAACGTGGTGGTTCTGGCCGATCTCGGCGTGACGATGAGCGGGCCAAGCCAGACGGTCATCACCAACGATTGGATGACTTACGGCGTCACCGTCACCAACGCCGGGCCAAACGCCGCGCCCAATGTCATCCTGACCAACATTTTGCCGGTGGGTGTCATTTCCATTTCTCCGACGAACCAACCCGCCACGAATTTAATTCTTCTGGGGACTTTGCCGAGCGGCGGCTTCACGAATTTGTTTTTTACCGTTGAACCGACCAACGTCACGACGCTTTTGTTTTCTGCCTCCGTTGGTGCATCGGGCGTGACGGACACAAACACCGCCAACAATTTTGCCAGCACGAACATTCCAGTTATCGCTTATCTTCTTGGTACGCTCGTGGCTGTTACCAATTCTGGGCAAAGCATTGATTTTGCGAATGGCTCGTTAAAGCAATCCATTATTTTATCAAATGCAGGTTTGTCATCTGTTCCGGCGGCACGGATCGTCGTGACGGGCTTGAGCAATCAGTTGTTCAACGCCGTCGGGACGAATAATGGCAATCCTTTTGTCTATTACAGTACCAATCTCTTAGCAGGACAGAATGTGGGCCTATTATTGGAATACTTTCCAAGAAATCTCTTCTCATTTACCAACGGTCAATTACATGCCTTCGCAGTGCCGGCTCCAAACTGGACACCGCCACCAATCGTTGCCACGACTACAAATATCAATATTAGTCAAATCGTGGAGTTGCCCAATGGAAACATGGTGATTGAGTGGCCCGCAGTGACGAACCAGACATACACAGTCGTTTACAGCGACAATATTTTATTTTCCAATGCCATGATTGCGCCACCCTCCATTGTGGCACCCGCAAACATAGTGCTATGGACTGATTATGGACCGCCCGAGACGGTGAGCGCGCCGGCAAACACTCCTGTGCGCTTTTATCGCGTGTACCAAAATCCCTGATCTGATGCAACCGCTGCGCCCTTTCATGAATCCTGTAGCAGTTCCGCAAAGGGAGGTGTGTCCGCTCCATCTGTTCGTCAGGGAAGTTAGAGCCGACTCACTTCGGCTGCTACGATTCAAGCAGGTGATGCACAACGTTTGGTTGGTGTGGTGTCTTTCGGCGGGTTTAATAAGTTACGCGCCAGCGGTTTCGGCCCAGCCGGAATTGTTCGGCGGGAATCCGGATTCCAGCGCCTTCCTTCGGATTCCGCCGGACACGGACGATTGGACGCGGCATTTCCGCATCGGCGCGCTCGTTGGGATGAATATCAGCGCCAACTTCAGCATGAACGGGACGTTTGGCATTTCCGGCAACAATCCGGCCCAAGGAATTTTCGACGATGGTTACGTGCGGACGGATCAAACCGGAAATTCTGGCGGCTACACGGGTTATTGGGGCTACAATAAAACCCAACAGTACGATCCCGTCGCGCAAACGCTGACCATGACCGCCGCCACTTCATTTTCGGCCAACAACAGTGCAAAAGAAAGTGGCGGGGTATTCCCTGGATTCGAGATGGCCTATGGCGACAACCTGTGGTATTGGAAACACGCCCGGGTGGGTTGGGAACTGGGTTTTGGCCTGTTACCGATCAGCATCTCTGAAAACCAATCCACTGCGACAACCGTTAACCAATTAACTTATACCTACAGCGTCAGCAATCCGGACGGTGTTCCATTTCCGCAGGGATCAACTCCTTATCAAGGTGGTCCGAGTGGTGCGGGTTATCCGATTCTCGACACGCCTTCATCAATAACCACCAATCAGGTTGCGGGCACCATTGCGGGCAAAGAAACGCTGGACGTCATGCTCTATACCCTAAGGTTGGGGCCGACCATGAGTTGGGATTTGACCGAACACGTCAGCCTTTCATTGGGCGCTGGTCCGGCCGTAGGCCTCGTGTCGGGTGACTATAAGTATGACGAAACGATTACCACGGGCAATGGCAGCACCCCCAATTCGGGGAAGATTAGTGGAACGGATTTTGTCTATGGCGGCTACGTGAACGCAACCATGCTCTGTCACGTGATGGACAATGCCGACATTTTTGCCGGCGCGCAATTCATGCCGATGAGCGATGCCACCATCAGCGGTGGCGGCCGGATGGGGCGTCTTAATCTGGGCGGCCAGGTCTATTTTACCGTCGGCATCAACTGGCCGTTCTAAAGCGGTTCAATAAATCTCGTAGCCGCCGAGGTAACGAGGCGGAATTGTCCAAGAGGGTCCGCCTCCTCACGTCGGCGGCTACAGTTTTCCCAGAAACGCTCTATTCGGGAGAATTGGCGACCTCCAAGTGTTGCAAGATTAAATCAATTACTGGGCTGCTTGCAGGAATTCAATTTGCTGCGCGAATCCGCTCCCCACCCGGCGGCCATGCCGTTCACCAGAGGCATGCAACCGGCGGATTTCGCCGCTGACATACACTCCCTTCCAAAATCTGACGGCGGACATGCAGCTTTGCGAAGATGCTGCAAAAATTAAAATTTCCAATCGTCCCGGACGCCAAAGGAAAATGGACAGAAAAGCAGACGCGAAAGCCATAGGCTGGCCATATAAAGTCTTAAATGATCCCGCAGGTAGCGAATGCTGAATGGACAGATTGGATGGACGGTTGCCGCTTCGGGTGCGTGGTTGGCTTCTGCAATCACTGCTCGAGTTCGAGCCGGTAGAACCGTTGCGTGAAGTTCGTAGCCTGCGTGTCGGTGAACTGCCAGACACCGTTGGCGCCGAGCTTGTTTGTGACGACGGGTTGCCAACTGCCGGGCAACGTGAGGTTTGTCGTTGCTTCCAAAATGTAAGTGTAATCGGGCGCTCCAGCGAGGCTCAAAACCACGGTATCGTTGCCCGCCGCGACCCCGGTGATAAGCGGCGTGGTGTTCGGCAGGGGCGCAAGAGCATTGATCAAGTTCGTCCCGGCCGGTGTGCCAAGGCCGGTGCAAAGGTCGTAGCCGGTGACCGCGTAGAACAGTCCCGGCGTGCCGGTGCCAATGTTGTTGCCAGTGGTGATGTCGTGAAAACAGGCGTTGTAATTCGTGCTGTTGGCGATGGCATAGAGGGCGGGATTCAAGAATCCAACGTTCGTTCCCGTCACCGCGACGGACTGCTGGTTGACCAGCGCGCAAAAGCCCGCCCACAACGGCGCGGCGCAACTGGTGCCCAGAAAATAATCTGCGCCGTTGGTAACGCCATTGTTGTAGCACGCAAAAACATCGTCAGCCGTCAGCGCCACGTCAGGGATGTTGCGGAAAGTGGTCGAGCGGGAATTGGCCGCCATACTCACATTGGTCTGCCAGTACGGAATCGTGTAATAAGTGCTGATGCCGCCGCCGGAACCGGTGTTGGCAAATCCACTGACATTGTTGTAATTCCAGACCGTTTCGGAAGACCACGACGCGCCGGAGTCGTTCATCGTCAAGGTCGTTCCACCAACGCAGGTGAGGTTCGTGCTGTCCACCGGCGCGTTGGTCTGGCTGGCACTGTCAATCATCTCGTTGCCGGTGTAAGCGTCGCTGTCGCCCGACGCCTGGAAAAAGGACTGCCCCTGCGTGGCCATTTGTTGAAAAATACCGTCAATCGTCGTGCTCGGCGCTCCGCCCCAGGTCCACGAGGAACTCATTTGCATGGCCAAGTCGTCGTCGGCCATGCGGCTCAAAATAGTACTGGGGTTGGAATCGATCTCGTAAACAATTACATTCGACAATCCCGGCGCCATGGCAATGGCCTGCTCAATGTCCAAGGCCACTTCGCCATTGTTGGCGGTGCCGGGGCCGTGATCGTGACGTGATATCAGGATCACCACATTGGTCAGGGGAACATACCTGGTCAGGCGGATGATCCTCTCATAATTCGTGATGTCCACCTGATAATAGGAGGAGAACTCCAGCAACCCGACGGATTGTCCCGCACCGTTGAGCGTCGTGCCGGGCGCGTAGGCGTTGCGAAAATCGCTGCCTGCATATTCGCCGTTCGGGCCGGAACCATTTAAGCTCAACGGCCTGACTTTCGAGGCCGCGACCTTGCGCGCCAGCGGACGCGGCGGGCTATAATCACTCAAACCCTCAATCGTCACCACGGATAAATTCGTCGGCACCGAAGGCTCGGTGTCCGGCGCAAAAAAATTGCGCGCTTCCGTCGGATGCTGGTAAGTGCGCAACGTGATTTGAAATGCCCGCTCGACATTGGACACGCTGCCTTCCACGTCCAGCACCACGCGGTTGCGATGCAGACCGTTCACGGTAAACCCATTGGCCGTCGCAAATTTTATCACCGCCTGATAATCCTGTTTCGTTGGTCCAAAGCGCGCCGCAAATTCCTGCGGCGCGAGAAATTTATGGAAATTGGTGCTGTGCGGATCGTATAGCTGCACGAGAAATTCACCCAACGCAGTCTGATTCCGCAATGGCAGACCAATGGCGAGAAAAAGACGATTGGTTGCCGGTAAACGGCCTGTCGGCGTTAATCCTGCCACCACCGACGGCACACAGCCGTGCAACATCACCCGATCCGGCTCGGCTTTTGCCTTCCCGATAGCTGCCAGTGCGAACAGCAGAATCAGGACCACATAACCCGCTAACTTTTGATGAACACAATCTTTCACAACGTACGGCAAATCTCTGCGCTACAACAACGAGCGCGAGCATCCCAAAACTTAACCGGTATCCTTGCCAAGTCAAATTCGCAGGTTAAGCGTGGTGCCCGTTTATGACGGCGAAACCTATCAGCGGCAACCCGACAAGCTGAATGAACAAATCAAGCTGTTACAGGAATCCGAAGGAGAAAAACAAATTTGGCGACCCTACCGGGAATCGAACCCGATTGACGTGTGACGTATTGTGTCGTTATATGTGGGTAAAACCATTGTAAACACTGGTCAATAACGACATTCCCCAATTTCACACCTTTACAGTCATAACGTCAAAATACGTCACCTCGTTGTCAGGAATTGTCAGGAAATAGACACCCTCATTTTACAGTAAGAACCCGATTGTTGGTGTCACCCACGTCTCTTGATGTCAATAAGAACTCCGTCTCTGCCCTTTCCAAAAGTTGTCAAAATATATTTTAGATTTTTTTCAAAGGCTTTTTACTCGGATTTGCAGGCCTTTTTATGGAAATCATCTGTAAACGCATTGCCACAAGAAGACGAGAAAAAAACAGAAATGCAGTGCTATGGTAGCGTCATGCAAGCAACAAGATGCGGCAATAAACGAACTAAGTTTGGAACTGGCACCAAAGCCCTGCCGACGGCAGCCCCACCCAGTCCTTCTGTCACTGATGGCTTCCTTTTGAAATGTGAAGTGGCAGCACGGCTTCGCAAGAAGCCGAGAACGATTGACCGGTGGCGGCTTCCGCAAATGGTGAAGAATAAAGCAGGCCGCTTGTGGCGCCTCGGCCACTTCAGTATGGAATTTCCCCGAACACAAGCACAAAAAAAAGCCGGTCAATGACCGGCTTTTTTTTCGGTTTTGCAAAACAAATCCGGCTTTCAGGCTGACTTGCGTCGCAGTGCCAATCCCAGCGCACTCACTCCCAGTGCAATTAATGCCACAGTTGACGGCTCGGGAGTCGCAATAACCGAATTGCCGATGGTAACGGTCAACGCGCCAGGATTGACGGACGTACCGGTGATGGTCCAGCCTTCCGGCGTCGGGGAATAGCCCGTGATAGTACCTGTGCCTGTACCGCCAATATTGATAAAGACTCCGGCAATTTGTTGGTCAACGGTGACTGTATTGACCTGGAAGGTGAAAGTTTCGCTACCGGAGTTGAAAGTCCATAACATGAACGGAAGTGTTGGCGAGGCAAAATCAAATGGCGCACTAAAGGTTGCAGCCGTGCCGCCAGGGACACCCGCATAAGCCCCGCTCGGCAAACCACCTCCCGCTTGAACCACAGGACCGCCACTTCCGCTGGGTCCAAAGAAGCTGTCAAAGGTTGTGGCAGATCCTATCGGTTGGTCTATTGTAGCACCGCCTACGAAATTAATCTGGCCGGTGAAGATTTGTGCTTGAGCTGTCAGACTAGCGATGGTCACGGCGAACATCCCCACGACAAGCTGTTTCAAAAGACGAGCCAAGCTTTCTGTTAACATATAAAGTACTTTCTGCTTTTAGTTTTGTTTACCTTCATCCGAAATCACTACACCCTGAAACGAACCGAAACCAATTTTGCTCTCAAACTTTCAGCGCTCTTTCACTGTTTGCGGACGGTTCTTGTGATCTCACAACAGCCTGTCCCAAACGGGGTTTTTCCAATCCATCGCGAGACTGGCAAACACCTCACCCCTTGTCAAGGGTTTTTATCTAATTTTTTGACAATTCTTGACAATTTTTGTGACAATATTCTGCAACGAAACACATGCCATCCCTTGGCTCACCGGCTTGGATGAACATTAGATCATCCAATATGCTCACAATAAAGTATTTACAGTTTTGAGCTTTCCAGCGCCCCAAAATCCTATGAACTTTGCGGGATTAGTTCAGTTCCTCGATATTAGCATGATCACAGGGCGGCTTTCATGAACGCTGGCAGGAGTTCAGAGTTGTGTGTGTTAAGTTCAAGTTGGTCATGGTTGATAGCCGGGTAAAACAAGGCGACACAGAGCGGCAAGTCTCCAGCTCGCTATCGGCGCTGCCTCCTTTTCATCTCGTAGCCACTGCGACCGAAAAAGCCAATTCGCTGGATCTCGCACACATCTGCGAATCAGTTTTCCCGGCCCTCGGCCTCCAAGGGTTCGCGCTGAAGCTGGCCTGGGAGGAACCCGCATTGTTGCCGGGTCATCCCCGGCGTCGGAAGATGAGAGATAACCCCTGCACCGCCAGACTTAATTTCTGTAACGTGAGCCAAGAACGCAATTGTGCCTGTTTAAATGAGCAATTCTTTTTGACAGTGTTAGTCGTTTATGGTATGCAAGGGATTGGTTTTATGTTCATCTGCTTGGTGGGAATCCTGTGGTCAAGGGCAGAGGTTCAATAATTACTCGCGAACGGGAACGGACGATTGCCTACCGATCAGAAATGGATATTGAAAACTCATGAAATGGCGTTTTGCAATTATTCCATTGTTAGTTTCGACTATTTCGTCTTTCGGGCAGGGTAGCCCAACCGATCCCACCATTACCAGCCAGCCTCAAAGCCAGACGGTACCCGCCGGCGCCGATGTCACCTTGAGCGTGACCGCCAGCGGCACGGCGCCGCTGACCTACCAGTGGTGGGACAGCGCCGGGGCCATCCTGGACGCGACCAACGCCGACTATATTCTGAATCCGGCCCAGACCAACAACACCGACAATTACTTCGTCATTGTGGGCAACGACTATGGCGCTATCACCAGTGCGGTGGCGGCGCTGGTGGTCTATCTGCCGGTCTCCATTACCAGCCAGCCTCAAAACCAGACGGCGTGCGCGGGTTCGGAGGTGACGTGGACGGTGGCGGCCAGCGGCACAAATTTGACCTATCAATGGCAGCGGGACGGGACGAACCTGGTCGAAGGGGCGGACAATTTCACCGGCACCACCAGCGCCACGCTGACCAACAGCGCGGTGGGGGCGGAGGACAACGTGGGGACGACCAACGGGTATGCGTGCGTGGTGAGCCTGGGCGGTTACAGCGCCATGTCCACGGTGGTCTCGCTGACGGTCAACCCGCTGCCGGGGATTACGACGGACACGACGAACCAGACGGCGTGCGCGGGTTCGGAGGTGACGTGGACGGTGGCGGCCAGCGGCACAAATTTGACCTATCAATGGCAGCGGGACGGGACCAACCTGGTGGAGGGCGTGGGAAACTTCACGGGCACGACGAGCGCGTCCTTGACCAACAGCGCGGTGGGGGCGGAGGACAACGTGGGGACGACCAACGGGTATGCGTGCGTGGTGAGCCTGGGCGGTTGCAGCGCCATGTCCACGGTGGTTTCGCTGGTAGTTTATTCGGCCCTAAACATTACCGGCCAGCCCCAAAGCCAGGCGGTGCCGGCCGGCGGCAATGCCACCTTGAGCGTGACCGCCAGCGGCATCGGCCCTTTGAGCTATCAATGGCAATTCAACGGCACAAATCTTCCGAACGACATCATCACGACGGTGGCCGGGAATGGCACGACCGGTTATTCCGGGGATGACGGGGCCGCCACCAATGCCAGCTTGAATGGTCCTTACGGCGTGGCGGTGGACGCCGCCGGCAATCTGTTTGTTGCGGACGATTACAACCAGCGCATCCGCAAAGTGGACACCAACGGCATCATCACAACGGTGGCCGGCAATGGTATATATGGTTATTCCGGGGATGGCGGGGCCGCCACCGATGCCAGCCTTTTTTTCCCGGCCGATGTGACGGTGGACACTTCCGGCAATCTGTTCATTGCGGATCAAGACAACCATCGCGTCCGCAAAGTGGACACCAATGGGATCATCACGACGGTGGCCGGGAATGGCACGATCGGTTACTCCGGGGACGGCGGTGCCGCCACCAGTGCCAGCTTGACATTCCCTCGCGGCGTGTCGCTGGACGCCGCCGGCAATTTGTTCATTGTGGACAGTGGCAGCAGCGTCATCCGCAAAGTGGACACCAACGGGATCATCACGACGGTGGCCGGGAATGGCACGACCGGTTATTCCGGGGATGACGGGGCCGCCACCAATGCCAGTTTGAATCAGCCCGACAGCGTGGCGGTGGACGCCTTCGGCAATCTGTTCATTGCCGACCAGTATAACAGCCTCATCCGCCAAGTGGACACCAACGGACTCATCACGACGGTGGCCGGCAATGGTACGGCTGCTTACTCCGGGGACGGCAGGGCCGCCACCGATGCCAGTTTGAATGGTCCGAGCGGTGTGGCTGTGGACGCCTTCGGCAATCTGTTCATTGCCGACCAGTATAACAGCCTCATCCGCCAAGTGGACACCAACGGTATCATCACGACGGTGGCCGGCAATAGCCGCACCAATCAATATGGCTATATAGGAGGTTACTCCGGGGACGGCGGCGCTGCCACCAATGCCAGTTTGTATTATCCTTACTGTGTGGTGGTGAGGGCCTCCGGCAATCTGTTCATTTCGGATCAAGACAACAACCGCATCCGCGAAGTGGCGCTCACGACGGGTCCGGCCGTCACGATTTACAATTTGAACACGAATAATGCGGGCAACTACACGGTGATTGTTTCCAATCCTTTCGGCTCAATCACCAGCAGCGTGGCGACGGTCACTCTGGCCCTTTCGCCTTCGATTTCGGTCCAGCCGGTGGGCCAAGGTGTGGCGGCGGGCACATCCGCCACTTTGAGCGTAACCGCCAGCGGCGCGGCGCCGCTGAGCTACCAGTGGTGGGACAGCGCCGGAGCCATCCTGGCCGCGACCAACGCCAGCTACATGCTGAATCCGGCCCAAACGAACAACTCGGACAATTACTTCGTCGTCGTGACCAACGCCTACGGCTCGGTGACCAGTTCGGTGGCCGCGCTGGTGGTCTATCTGCCGGTCACCATTACCAGCCAGCCTGCCAGTCAAGTTGTTCCGGCCCTGAGCACCGCGATGTTCGCGGTCACTGCGTCGAGCTATCCGGCTCCTTTCTATCAATGGACATTCAATAATACCAACCTGCCGGGAGCCACGTCCTCCACGTTGGTCATCTCCAATGTGCTTTTGGCGAACCTCGGTGATTATGCGGTTCTGGTCGGCAACGGATTTAGCTCTAACACCAGCGACACGGCGACCTTGAGCATGTCACCCAGTATCACAATGCCATTCGTTGGGGGCACGGCGGTTTGGGGCTATAGCGCCACTCTTTCGGTGGGGGCCATCGGAACGGGACTGCTGAGCTATCAATGGTTCCAGAACGGGGTGGCAATCGCGGACGCCACCAATCCGGTTTTCAGTTTGTCGAGCGTCCAGTTTACGAACGGCGGGCCATACTCGGTGGTGGTGAGCAGTGACCTGGGCAGCGTGACCAACACGGCCCTGCTGGTGGTCAATCCGGCGGGTACTGTGATGGGCATGTGTGCCTCCATTACTATCACGGGAGTCCCCGGCTACACTTACGTCATTCAGTACACAAGCGACCTGGCGGTCACCAACTCCTGGATTACGTTGACCAATCTGACCCTGCAGCAGCCGGTCGAGCTGTGGGTGGACACCAGCACCAATGCCCAGGTCGTCCCTCATCGTTACTACCAAGTGTTGCCAGGACTCTGATGTTTTTTGTATGATGCTTCGCGCGACGATATGTTTCATTGTGGCCGCCTTGTTGGCGGCTGACATGGTTTGGGCGGGGGGCAGCGGCTTAAACGTGATTGTTGTGGTCAACCAGAACAGCACCAACTCGGTGCAGTTGGGCAATGATTATTGCGAGCAGCGCGGGGTGCCGCCCCAAAACGTGCTGCGCACGACCGGCTGGACCGTCGGGTCCACCGACTGGAGTCCCGGCGATTTTGAAACCAATCTGCTCAATCCCTTGCTGGCCATGATCGCCAGCCGTGGGCTGACCAATCAGGCGGAGTTTGTGCTGCTTTCCATGGACATCCCTTACCGGGTGGCGGATTCGGAGGCGGATGGCGGTAGCTGGGACAGCACCACCTCGGTGTTGTTTTACGGGTTCAAGACCAACACGGCGCAGGTGGAGGGAGTCCCGAACTGCTCGTTGCCTAATTATTCCTCCAACAGTTACGCTTACTCCGAACTCCCCTTCAGCCAAGCGCCGCCGAACACAGCTACCACCAACTCGTTTCTGGCCATGATGCTCACGGACACCAACCTCGCCGCGGCCGAGAACACCCTTTGCCGCAGCGTGGCGGCGGACTGCTCCTACCCCACCCAGACCGTTTACCTGGCCAAAACCGACGACTCTGCCGAAAACGTCCGGTTTGTGGAGTTCGACAATTCGGTTTTTGAAAACCAAGTGGTGGGCAACTATGCCGTGACCCGCATTGACACCGATTCAACCGCCTTCACCAATCTTTTCGGCCTGCAGACGGGGCTGAACAGCTTCTCGCTGGCAACGAATGCTTTTGTGCCCGGCAGCTTGGGGGACAACCTGAACTCGTATGGCGGATTTATTTTTGAGAACAGCTTTGGGCAGGCAACGGCGCTTGCCTTCTTGGAGGCTGGGACCGCTGGCAGCTACGGCACCGTTTCGGAAGCCTGCAGCTATACGCAGAAATTTCCAAACCCCCTGGATTATTTTTATCAAACACGCGGCTTTTCACTGGCTGAGGCCTACTACCAAAGCGTGCTGAATCCTTATGAAGGATTGCTCGTGGGCGAACCGCTCGCCGCTCCCTTCGCCCGTCCTGGCCGTGCTGACTGGAGTTCGCTGACCAATGGCAGCGTTTTGAGCGGGCAAGCCACATTGAGTCCCGTCTTCACCGCCGCCGCCACCAACCTGCCGCTAGCACGGGTGGATCTCTTTGTGGACGGCACTTTTTTTCAAACGATGACCAATCTGCCGCCCGTTGCGGGAAATACCGTTTCCGCCACTTTGAACGGATACACCTGCACGTACACAGTGCCGACAAATGCCACGCTGGCCTCCGTCGCCGCGGGCTTGGCAAACGCCTTGAACACGTATAGCACTAATACGCAGGTTCAAGCGTTTCCAGCGGGCGACCGGATTGAACTTCAATCCCTGACCGTGATGAATCCCGGCAGCAATGTAACCGTGACCACCAGCTCTGCGATTGGTTCAGCATCCGGTCTGGCCACGCAATTGACCGCCGCCAGGCCGGTATTTCTGGACACCGTCGCCACGGGTTATCAGGAGGTCGCGATTGTCAACACGCCCACCAACGGTGACTGGCTTCAATTCACATTCCAGAAAACCAACGGCGACGTGGTGACGATCGGGGTCACCAACACAACCTCCGGTATCACCATCGGGACACTGGCGCAGAATCTGGTGAACCTGATCAACGCCACCCCGGCGTTGCAATCCGCTGACGGCCTGTTTGCGTCGGACTTTTATGACTATGATAACGCTAATCCCAGCTCCCCGGAGGTGCTTTTTACTCTGTATGCCAACACGCCGGGCTGGCTGGCCTCGCAAATTCTGGCCACGCTGACCACTTCCCCCGATCTCCTGTCAACACCCACCGGCCCGAACCCGCTGGCGGACAACGTCAGCGATCTCAGGCCGCGCAATCATCTTTACTTGAGTTCGGGCGCGGATTCGCTGGCGGTTTCTTTTGTCTGCGACACCACGCAATTGGCCGATGGCTATCATCAGTTGACAGCGGTCGCCTACGAGGGCGACAGTGTGGAAACCCAAACCCGGGCGACGCGGAATGTGCAGATTCAAAACACAAGCCTCACCGCCGCGCTGACCGCGCTGCCCACCGGCACCAATGCCACGCTGGATCAGCAAATGCAATTCACGGTGACGGCCAACACCACCAACGTCGCGAGCATTGAATTATTCAGCACCGGCGGCTCCTTGGGCGCGGTCACCAATCAAGCCGCCGCCGTTTTTGAAGTGTCCGCCGCTTATCTGGGCCTGGGCCTGCATCCCTTCTATGCGCTCGTCACGGACGAGACCGGCCATCGCTACCAGACCCAGACGATTTGGTATCGCGTTCTCCCCGCTATCACGGTGGTCTTTGCGCCTTCGATTTCGGTCCAGCCGGTGGGCCAAGGTGTGGCGGCGGGCACATCCGCCACTTTGAGCGTAACCGCCAGCGGCGCGGCGCCGCTGAGCTACCAGTGGTGGGACAGCGCCGGAGCCATCCTGGCCGCGACCAACGCCAGCTACATGCTGAATCCGGCCCAAACGAACAACTCGGACAATTACTTCGTCGTCGTGACCAACGCCTACGGCTCGGTGACCAGTTCGGTGGCCGCGCTGGTGGTCTATCTGCCGGTCACCATTACCAGCCAGCCTGCCAGTCAAGTTGTTCCGGCCCTGAGCACCGCGATGTTCGCGGTCACTGCGTCGAGCTATCCGGCTCCTTTCTATCAATGGACATTCAATAATACCAACCTGCCGGGAGCCACGTCCTCCACGTTGGTCATCTCCAATGTGCTTTTGGCGAACCTCGGTGATTATGCGGTTCTGGTCGGCAACGGATTTAGCTCTAACACCAGCGACACGGCGACCTTGAGCATGTCACCCAGTATCACAATGCCATTCGTTGGGGGCACGGCGGTTTGGGGCTATAGCGCCACTCTTTCGGTGGGGGCCATCGGAACGGGACTGCTGAGCTATCAATGGTTCCAGAACGGGGTGGCAATCGCGGACGCCACCAATCCGGTTTTCAGTTTGTCGAGCGTCCAGTTTACGAACGGCGGGCCATACTCGGTGGTGGTGAGCAGTGACCTGGGCAGCGTGACCAACACGGCCCTGCTGGTGGTCAATCCGGCGGGTACTGTGATGGGCATGTGTGCCTCCATTACTATCACGGGAGTCCCCGGCTACACTTACGTCATTCAGTACACAAGCGACCTGGCGGTCACCAACTCCTGGATTACGTTGACCAATCTGACCCTGCAGCAGCCGGTCGAGCTGTGGGTGGACACCAGCACCAATGCCCAGGTCGTCCCTCATCGTTACTACCAAGTGTTGCCGGGGCAGTGAGAAGCGGACGCAGCCACAGCGGAAGGCGTGCGGAAGGCTGTCGCGGGTATCGAGCAAAGTCGGCTAGCGGCGAGTTTCCCAAATCGGACTTTACAGCCGGGTCCGATTGTAGAGATTTCCGCGCTCGCCAAACCCATCGAGTGTGTTCGACTTGCCTGGCGCGAGCCTTGCCCCAGCGGTGATGAAGGCGTTTTGGGCCTTTGACAAGGCTGCCGTAGCTGACGGAGCAATTCCGGTTAAATACAAGGAACTGATTGCGGTCGCCGTTGCGCTAACGACGCAGTGCCCGTATTGCATTGATACTTCAACGAACCACTCGGGAAATTCGTCTGTCCTGACAGGATCGTTGTCGAGAAAGCCTCGGCGTCCAGATACTTTCTCTTGCGTGCCACCCGAATCGTCTCTGCGTTAAACAGACTCATGTTTTGTCTTTCAGTTGTGCGTTTATGGTTGTTTACAAACAGATGAATTTTAACACAGGTCGGAGTCGCAACAACGGAAAACAAGTGGATACACGTAAAGACAGATTTTGACCGTCTGACATGGTTCCAAGACTGTCAATTTACCCGTTTCCAGTTCGTCCAGGGGGTAAGGACGAACGGGACTGTGTTCCGGGTGTCTGGGACAGAGGAAATCCCGTTACGGGATTCAGATCGGTTTCTTGACCTTCAGGACGTGGGGTGTCCGTCCTGTTTCGTATCGGGTGATCTTGGGGTGACGAATAACCAGACCTTCGCCGCCGCCGCTCTGCACGTCCCTGAGACGTTCCATGAACCAACGGCGGGATTTGCACACTTCAACCGTCACCACGTCGAGCCAGAGCCGCGCCGCCGCTTCCATGCGCCTCTGCCACGGCTCGCCAAGCACTGCGGGTGCATTCGAATGCCACGAACCGGCAACGGCGCGTCCAGTGGCCGTACTGGCCGGCACAGCGGGCTTCCTCAAATCGTCCACGACCGGCCCAAATCTCCCCGTCCAAGGGGACGCCGGGCAATCCGTCCGTAAACCAGTCCGGCGTGGCGATCACGTTACCGCCGCGTGTCCAGAACTGCGAGCCGTCCCAGTAAGCGCGGCAACCATGCATCTTTTCGGAAGCTGGCCAACCTGTCGGATCAATGTCCGGCGTGTAGTCGGTGCCGAGGGTTAATTGCGATTCGTTCATCGTGCGAGCCTCCGGCCTTTGGTTTTGCGCGGCGGCGTGATGGAAAACCATTTTGCCGCGTCCTGCTCAGTGACCAATTCCCGATAATTGGAAGCAATTATTTGCGTGCTGTTGCCACACTCGAAAGCGACCTGGGGAATGTTCTTGATCTGCGCCACGCGATAACTGACGAACGAATGCCGCAGAGCGTTGTCTTTCCACTGGACTTTTGTCTTCACCGTGAGGGCCGCGAGCGATTCGTAGAGATACGGCTTACTGAACGGCCAAACCAATCCTGTGCGCTTTGCGTATAGCGTCAGCCACGCCTTGAGATTCGGGAGCATTGGCACTATACGCCGGGACTGGCCACGCTTCTTCACCTTTCCCTTTTGCACGATGATGTTGTCACTGTCGAACTTCACGTCCTGCCAGTCGAGCCGCAGAATTTCAGAACTCCGCAGTCCGGCAAAACCACCAATGACGATGAAAGGTACAAGTGCTTTGTCTGCGGCTTCCAACAGTGCCACGATTTCGTCCGGCCTGAAAATCTCAATCGGGCCATCTTCACCAGTGGACAACCTGCTGACGCGGGTGTGCTCATCATAATCTGACGGCACATACCGCTTGCGCTTGGCGAACTCAAACAATGTGCGAATCGAATTGGCGGCGTTGTCCCGCGTCCGTGCCCCAACCTTCAGGCCGTCGAGAAACACTTCAATGTCTGACGCTGTTACGCTCCCGAGGTTCATACTGACGGCGCTTCCAAATCGCAGACAGTGCGAACGGAGCGTTTCAAGATGGCGTTCACTGCGGCCTTGCTTCTCCTTTTCGTCCAGAAATTCAGTGACGACATCGGCAGCCAACTTGGTTGGCATCTTGACCGGATGACGCCGGGCGTATTCCCGTGCGGCTTCGATCACAAGATCATTTCCTAGCGACTTTATCGCTTCGGCATAGTGACGCGCCACAACGTCCAGCGGTGGGGGAGGGGATTTGGTTACAGCGGACACTTTAAACAGGATCGCTTTGGCGCGAACGAACTCCGCACGCTCGCTGGTTTTGAGTGCCCCAGCTTGAGTCGGCCTTCCTTCTTCCAAATCGTCCAGAACCTCGTCTGCGCGGTTGCGAACGGCGGTGAAGTCATCGGAAGTCTCGCGCTTCCGTTGACCGTCCTGATAATAAACCAGCGTGTAATTTTCGTAACCCTTTGTTGGGGTTTCATAGATGGTCACGCGCAAACTGCCTCGTCTGACCACAGTTGGGAACTCTGGTGTCTTCATGTCCTAAGTGTCAGGAAAATTGTCAGGAAAGTCAATAACAATCATAACCATTTAAAATATTGGCGACCCTACCGGGAATCGAACCCGGATACAATATTCTTCGGAGTCAGCGCAAATAGCAATATTATTCAATAGTTACAATAGTATTATATCATTTTTCCCTTTTGACCGGTGGCACGTCGTGGCAGCATTTTGGCATGAAATGTGTCGGAAAGTGTCGGAAATAATAGGCTGGGAACCCTTCGCAAATTGACTGCTCTGCCTCGACATTTTCCCGTTATTTTCTCTTGAGTCATCGGTGTGATTGCGGAACGTGACAGCATGACGGGCCATGCGTCCAGCAAGCCGGTTCCGAGAGAGCAAATCGGATTCTTGGAGGAATACTTCCAAGGCGCGCTTTACCTCGGCAATCGAATTGTAAGCGAAACCGAACAACCAATTGGTTCCGAACATACACGTGAGATTTGCCTGAAAGAAGATTTAGAGATAAGCCGCAGTTTTTCAAAGAGGCGGATTCTGCGCGCCGGCCAGTTGGTTGCGCGAATCGTTTATCCGCTCGAAGGCCGGGAAATCAGACCGTAGCGAACCAACAGACGAATCGAAAATCGAAAATCCGCTTGTGATTTTGACGGGTGAGGTTCAGGTTTGGAGCGTTAGGTGTTGCTACACCATCAACATGAACATGGATTTAATCCGTGATTTGATGCTTCGCTTTGAACGCGATGACATATCGCTTCCTACCGGCCACACGAAATCGGAAGTCGCCTATCACGTGAAGCAGATGAAACTGTCGGGACTCGTGGACGCTCACATTACTGAAGCACCGTCACCCGGCAGAATTGAGCCGACTGATTATATCATCCATGACATTACTCCGGCAGGCCATGACTTTATTGCGGCGGTCAGGAACGAAGGATTATGGGCAAAGGTAAGAAAGTATTTTAAAGAAAGGCGAGTGTCCCCTGACGGCAGGTAAAAACGCCCTGTTTTATTGAGGTTTGTGCATGAAAATAAATCATAAATATGTGTTGACAATAATACCACCATGCCGTAATCTATTGGTGTCGGTGAGATTACCGACAATCGCCCCGGCGAAACCGGGTGACAGAAAAAACTGAGAAAAATATGAAAACTGAAAAACAAGGTCTTGGATTCCCCCTCCCATTTGGCGACTCCCAATATCGCTTGTCTCTGACGGCTGACGGACAGATACAGGTCGAGCGTCATCATCAGGTATCCCACACGCTCACCATCGCAGAGGCGCGGGAGTGGTATGATGCCTCCTGCGAGCAGAGTGCGCAAGAGGATGCGGCCTATGAGCAGGCCATACGCGACATCGTGCGGGAGCAGCATTGCTCGCGCCGTGTCGCGGTAGAGAGCCTCGACCGCCGTGGATATTATGCCCCGCAATTTGCGCTGATATGAAAAATTCTCAAAACACCGCGCAAAGCACCGAAACGACCAATCCAGTTGGCCGCCCATTGAATGACAGCGTGGCGGCCACTGGTCATATCCATCTGCGCGTGACGATGCAGCGTAAGGGCTGGTATGTCCGCACGGCTCGGCTACACAATCAGACGTTGGCCGAATGGATGCAGCAAGAGTGCGACAAATCATCCGACTACCCGCCGACAGACCAATATGAGCGCGTATAATTTCAAGGATTTTGACGCGCAGTTTCCTAAAGAAAAGGGTGCTGGAATGACCGTCGAAGTAGTTATCTTGGTGGCAAAATTCCTTCTTCGGCAGAAAGTTGGCCTTGCAAGTGACGATCCAATTCAAGGGCACAGTTCACATTAGCCATCGCACCGAATTCCATCATGCGTTTATCGTGAGTGTTCTGCACCCGGTGAGCGGAAGCGAAAAGTGATTTAGCTCGTCGTTTCCATTCTTTCACAAGTTTGGTCAGAGCGGATGGTGAAGCAGTTAAACGAATTGTCTTTTTCTTCGATTTCATTTTGTGCCATTAAAACAAATGTCAGGACTAAGTTTATTTCTCAGCCTTCGGCGAAGTTTGGCGAGTGCCTTCCGTTCGATCTGACGAATTCTCTCCGGTGTTAAATTGCAATACGCAGCGATTTCAACGCACGAAAGCTGTTCGCCAGGTCGAGTTGCAAGTAGAATGTCCAAACCTAAATCAATGCGCGTTGACTTTTCAGTAGGGGTCAATTTCATTTCTTAAAAGGAGGTGCTGCCCGGTTTTCAGCCGAGCAGCACCCGCAACCCCTCGGATTTAGCGCCCGGCACGCCGAGGAACGTCATGACAGGTCTGATAGAACCTGAGCCAGCTTATCCGCCTTTAGGTCGCGCGCATTGGCGGATGTCACGCGCTTGAACCGGCAACAAAACACATAAGCAGCCGGTCGCCTGTAATCATTGAGTGAGGATGACGCAACCAGCATTATCGGTGGCCGCACCCGCCCCGAGGCCCTGATTGCCTACGCCAGTGCCAAACAAAATTGCCGCGCTGATGTAGCGGTCGCCGGTTCCTTGCTCTTGCCAAAGCACGCCAGTCAATTCCAGGTTGGTGCCCTCCTCCGCGATTTGGATGAAGTCCATCATTTTTGGAATTCGGAGTTCTTCAACTATTTTGTTGACCGTTTCAATTTTTCGGACTGACACCGCGGCCAATCTTTTGTCGAAAGCAAGCCCACCGGCGTAGCCGGAAGCCGGGAAGTCGGTGTATTCGCGGATGGTCGAAAAGCCGCCAACATTTTTCCACACGCGATAGCCGGTGGCTTCGTTCCTTTCGCCGAAAAACAACTCAGAACGCACGCGGTCATCCGAGCCAAGGCTGCCGGCCAGAGAACCATTGATAATCGCCATTCGTCCGCCGTTTAACATCTTCTGCGAGTTGCATTGATCGCGGAGTGTCTCGAATGTGTCCAGCGATGCCAGCGCAGGGGTGGTATGAAACGTGTTACTGACATTCGTTAGCGATGCAGACAATAGCGAGTCGAGGACATACTTGCCGAGTGCATAGCCAAGGTTACCGACAGCAGCCTTGTAAAGCGGCACACCCTTTGTTGCCAGTTCGGTCAGCCACGGGATTTTAACTGTTACAATCGGAAGTTGATTCAACGTCACCGGCACATCCTCAATCAGGGTTGTCACATCCTGAGCGCCGTTTTTATATCCCCCGTTATTCGGGTCGTATGCGCCAATCACCGGGACATGCGAAATATGAGCCGTCACCTTATCCCCCAACACCGCCGTGTTTGAGCTAAAGTCCTGGCTGATGCCGTTTGGCCCGAAAACTTCCGGCGTTTCAATTTTGAAAGCATCAAGAATGTCTTTCAGGATTTCGGGCGCGCTCAACGTCACTGCACAAAGTCTGCCGTGCGGTTTGGCGATGATGAATTGTGCAACAAAAAGGCACGCCAATGCCGAAGCGATGTGTCCCGCGAGCGCGATCAAAAGCGACAGCGCGAGGATGGTCAAAATTTGATTTCGTTTGTTCATGGTCTTGTCCTTTTAAAGTTTCACAATGCCTTCCAAAATATGAGTGGGCGTCCGATAGACGCTCGCAATTGGCATCCGAGTGCCGGACGCGAATTTTTGCGCGATGGCCGCGGCCGCCTTCCAAAGCACACTCGGATGATACTCAAGACCGTAATCCTCACACTGGGCGGCGTCACTTTCCTCAGTTTCGCGGAGGAACGTTTCAAGGGCGGTGTTGAACCGCTGAATAATCGGCAGGCACAGCGGTACAACTTCCTCATGCGTGATCTTGACCAGCACCCCGTTCAACGCCCGCTGCCTGGCAATGAAATCCCGACTGACTGCTTCCCGGCTCGGCGTCACAACAACGTCAGGCAGCTCGCCAGATTCTGCGGCTGCGGCCATTTCGTCCCGCTTGGCAAAAAGGTATTTATCAACATTCGCCAACGAAAATTGCGCCGCCTGTGTCAGAATCGCTTCCATGCGCTTCTGTAGTTCCTGCAATTTGGCCAATTCATCCGGTGAAGCCACGGTAGGATATGCTGCAAGCGCAATTGTCCTGACGGTGTCGTCTGTAAATCGCACTGCGCGGCCATCCAAAAGCAGGCCAGCCAGCCAATTCTTTTTTGTACCGCCGGAAGTCCGATGGAGTTCGTTTAAGAATGCCGAGCTTTGCGGCGTTTTATCTGGCTCAATATTCAGCAGAGCCTTTTCAATAGCTGTTTCGATTTTATCACTCATATAATTTAAGTTTGTTCTGTCTCTAATGGGGACAAGGTTTAGCGGGCGTGCGGATTTCAGGAGAAAAGCCCAATAAAATCGTCGCTTTCTGCCTTTAGCGCGGTCGCTACTTGCGAGGCACGCGCCTCACCGACTCCAACACGTTCAACTTTACAAAATCTCGCGCCGAGTTCTTCAAGCGTGCGCGGGGCGTCGGGATGATGGATAGCGCGTGCCCGTATTAATACCGCGCGTCCGATGTCATCGGAATTTCCGAATTTCAGCAGCCATGAGAAAAGCCGGTGCAATGTTTCCCCGCGGATTCTGGATTCATCCGCTTCAGAGCATTCACGCTGGGTTGGCGCCGAAACTTCCGGCCACACAATCGGCACAAGCGCATGGTCTGCACCTTCAAAAGCGACAGCCCTGCGGAGCATTTAACGTCTCCTTGTGCTGAATGTCTGCGTCTGTGCTCATGTTCGGGCTGAAAATGTTTAGTTCTGGTTATAAGCGGCTCATTCGCCCCGTGGCCCCCGCATCCACCGCCGATGCCGAAAAAGATTCCTTAGATTTTTGCGGATGGGCATCCAGATGCCCTGTAATCGCGCGTGTCGCAAGTCAGGCGGGGTTGTTGATGGCCGGGCGCAATTCCACCTATGAAGCCCCTCGTCGAGTTTGTGCGCGAAATAATAAGTTGCGGATGGATTCACGGATTGGCTTCTTTCTCCGTCCCACTCCTATATCTCCCAGTCCCCTACGGGTACTGGGAGTTATGGGAGTGATTGGTTTCGGAACTCCCGGAAGTCCCATTTGGGAGTTTTGGGAGTTTCTGGACTACCCATTGATTCTTGCCGAATTTGGTTATCGCGCCGGACTTCCTGGCCTGAGCGAATAGATCAAAAAAGCGGCTATTCTTAATCCCTTTCTCATCCGCGCAGAGTTTATGCAATGCGCCGGTCGTGAGCTTGCGCTTGCCGAGACAATCAAGCACCATCTTGACCGTATAACTGGCGGTTCTCCCACCTCTGGATTTCTTCAACCGCGATGGCTCTAACTCGTTTGCCAGTTCAAACAGCGGAAAATTCCACCGCACCGCGAACGGTTTGACCGGCGGAAAGTTCCGCAAGATACTTTCGACCGTGTAGGCGTCTGGTTCCTCGTGCGGCGTGAAAATCAAAATGCTATCCGGGTCTCTGGCGAATACGCCGCTGCCGCTGATGCGATCAGTGGCTTCCTTGCTCGCCTGATTTCCTTTGCTGAAGTGGGCACCGAACGCGATGGCGGCGCCGGTCTGGACCGCGAGCGATTCAATGCCATTCAACAACGCGGCAACATCACCGGCCTTGTTTTCATCCGTCCGCCCGTACAGCTTGTAAATCGGGTCGAGGATTATCAGCGCGAAATCGGAGTCCCGTGTTTGCTCGGCAATGCGCGGTAACAGGTCTTTGAAATCGGCGGCGTGCCCGCGCAGATTCCAGAGCTGAATTGTGCCGCGTTCCAATTCGGCGATCTTCTTGGCTTTAGCAACGACGGCAATGCGCCTCTGCCATGCGTGATTTTGGATTTCAAAATTCACATAGAGAACGCGCCCGCGATTTGTTTTTTGCCCTAGCCAAGGCAACCCGTGCGACACGCTCAGTGCCAAGTCCAGCAGCGCCCACGTCTTGAAAGTTTTTGAACCACCGCCCAAAACGAGTTTAGAACCCTGATGCAACATTCCGCTGACAAGCTCACGCGGTTGCGGGTGTACTTCGGCCATGAAATCGACAGCGTCAATAATATCAGGGCAGACTCATCACGCGAAGCGTGTTCCTCAGCGAGACGTTGCCCTTCCTTCCAGCCATTCTTCTTGTTCAGTCGAAAGTTCTGGCTTTCTCTTTTTCCGTCTGCTCGGCGGACATTTTGGGCGGCGGCGGTGGTGGTGTCCTGCTGATCATATCCTGCCTCCTAATAAAATCTTTCGCATGGCCGGCGCGATGCGCTTGCGGATTCGCTCCAACTGTTTCTGTTCTTCCGTTTCAAGTTTTTGCACCGCCCCTAATTGCTCGACGTTCAACGCCGAAAGAATCGAATCATACACCGCGCGCCGTAAATCCTCCGGCGGTAACGCTTCACATTCCCAAGTCTGATTGGTGCCGGTGCGTTGGACGTAACTTTTGAAACGCGCACTGGTTTCCTTTGCAAAATTTGATTGAAGATGAAACCGTTTGACCTGCTCTTTGGTCACGGCGGCGCGGATGGCTTCCACCGGGATTAGGTGCTTATCGCGCAGGCTTCGCACTGCGTCGTCCATGAGGTCAAACCCTTCGGGGTCATGGTCGGACACAAAAATCAAAACGAGCTTGGCATCTGGAAAACTTTTTCGCTTTTTCATCAAGCGCACGTGAAGCTCGTGCCAAACCGAGGGGCCACCATATCCGCGCAATGGCGTAAATGGCACATGCAGATTTTCACAAATGCCCTGCACCAACCCAATCAACGTATTTTTTTCAATGACGACTTCGACTTGGTTCGGTTGTCCCTCCTGCCTGTGCCGTCCGTAGCCATTCAAAAAGTTGCGGGATTCCACTTCGATGAACTCCGCCAGATTGCGTGAGCCGGAAAATTCGCGCGTCTCGCGTGTGGCATCGGCAATGGCCCGCCACGGTACCTCCCGGCAATACCGCGCGAGCGTGAGCAAATCAGAAAGTTTGCCGTAGCTGGCTGCATCGTTGCGGTAGCGCCAGCGTTCATCTCGCCCGCGCGTGACTTGGGTAAGCGGTGGATTATTAAGCAAGCCGTAATGAACCTGGCGAACCGTGAGCGGCCAATAATTTCTCAAAGCCTTAATAACGTCCTGAGCCGCGGCAAGAAATTCAGCGCGGCGTTCGCCGATGGATTTGAAGAATTTCGAGCCGCTCACCTGCACCGGATCGGTGGTTTCCGGACATGTTCGTTTTTGGTAGTCCGCCCAAGATTGCGACCTTGTTTCGGGTTTGTCGCCGAGCAAAAAGTTCTCCGCTAGAATTGCGGCAACTGATTTGACGCGCTGCGGATTGTATTCCGCCAGCAAGCGGTGATAATCTTTTACGTCGCTCCGTTTCAAGCGGACGCAGCGGCACGGCACAACCTGCCACCCCAAAGTTTTGACAATGTGAAAACGGCGATGCCCGGACAGGATGAAATTGTCGCGAGTCAAAATCAGCGGTTCCTCAAGTCCTCTTTCAACGATGCTGCGTCTGAGCATCGGCAAGGCCGGGTCGCTGTTGAAATCAATCTCGCCGTAGAGTTCCGCGTTTTCCGGTGAGGGTTGAATTTTTGAAGCCGGAACCAGCTCTACCCTGTACCGCAAGCGCGATTTCCCATCATGTTGGGAAATGGAGAGGGTTGCCTTGTCTTTACCACGCATGACGCCCAACCCCCTTCCGTTTCCGACCGAAAAGGAAATTCCCGATCCGCAAGCCTGGCTCCCAGCCGCGTGCGATGGCTCGTGCCACCTTGGACCGCGTGGTGCCGTCTGCCTTTGATTTGCGAAGAAAAGACTTCATGCGAGGTTCCCCGTTGCAACGCGACGCTGCTCAAGCCACTGATCGAGATCGGCCCGGCGGAACACGAGGCACTTTGAAGTCAGCCGACAAAACGGAAGCCCGCGAGTTTTGCGCCACAAACGAATTGTTCTTGGCTCGACGTGTAAAATATTTGCGACCTGACGCTCGGTAAGAACGTCAGACTGGTTAGAATATTGCTTCGTCACTCCGCAAAGATGCCATCACGTGACCTGAATAATATCGGCAGCTTAAATTGGATGTGCCGATTTTTTCGGCGCTCCTTTACGGCGTATTTTTAATCCAGCAGCACGAGCGAGCCGCACGGCTGACCGTGCGCTGACCGGACGACAGCGCGCACAAATCTTTTGTATTTCGTGGACTGAATAATCGCGCGATAGTTCTTCGGGCGGGCACTCCAAAACATATGCCAAAAGTGCCGCTGCTGCGGGATCGGCGTGAACATCGTCCGCGTCATATTTTCGTTTGCTTCGATTGATAGTTCTCGCAATGTCTTTAAAAAACTTTTCGTTCTTGGATTTCCAAGCTTTGGTTAATAATCCTAAAAGCCAGTTCTCAAGCGAGGCCGTCTTTCCTCTAGGTGTTTTGGAGACCTTGTCCAGAAACGACATGGCCCAGAACGCGTCGCGGTCGCGGTTTCCCTCCTGTGCTTGGCCTCTTATACCCGCACCCTTTTGCTTTTTCAGCGCAGCACGCCCTTTTCGGTTTGTGTTTTTCATTTAGTCGTCACTTCTTGATGGCAGTAATTGGCACGATGTTTTCGATTTGCTTTGGCGCGATAGCAAACCACGCCTTTGAGTCACCGGCCGTCACAAGCTCGCGGTAGTGCGCGAAAATCATGGCAGGCGAGTTTCCGCTTTCCAGAGCCACACGCGGCACGTCACCCGTTTCGGCGACGCGGTAGGAAATGAAGGAGTGCCGGAGCGCGTTATGTTTCCAGTCCACAGGGGCGAGCCAGGCACTTTTCAGTTTCGGATTGGCTTCAATTTCTGTTGCGGCGGATGTGTTACGTTGTGATTCGTGGAAATAGGGGCGCGAGTGTGGAAATACCTTGCCGGATTTCAGCGCGTGCGGTGCGAGCCACTGTGCCAGGTTGGGCGGAGATTGGAACAAGCCGGCGACTGGCGGTTTTGGTTTTGTCCGCGCCAAGTTCAATATGACCGCGTTCAAGCTTCACGTCTCGCCAGTCCAGCCGCATGACTTCTGCGGAGCGCAAGCCGGCGAATGCTTGGAGGGCAATAACAGGTTTGAACCAGTCCGGTGCGGCGGCAAGCAGGCGGTGCAATTCCGCCGGCGTGTAAATAGAAATCGGCTCGCTGCTGCGCGTTGCAATTCGCTGCGTGCCAGTGACGGGATTTTCGCCTTTGGCGATGTAGCCCCGCGCCTCTGCAAATTTGAAAAGGCTGTTCGCGGAGTCGCGAAAGTTCTTTACAGAGCGCGGCGCACCCTTCATGCCGTCGAGCCATGTTTGCACGTCAGCAGTTGTTACGTTGGCAATGTCAACGCCCCGGTTGCGGGTGTCGTTGCTATTTTCAACTTTTTTACCCAGAGCTGAGATAATTGTCGGGTCGGCGCCGAAAGCCTTCGCCAAAGCGCCGAGCCGGATTTTTAGATCCTCGACGTAACGCGCGCTCTTTTTTCGCTTGGTTTGCAATTCAATCATTTCGACGGCAACGCCAGCAATGGGGTGCGGTTCGCGTTTTATTGGATTGCGCCGAGCAAAATCTTTGGCGGCTTCAATTATCCGGTCGCCTCCGAGAATCTTGAACGCCTCAGCATATCGCGACGCGGCAGAGATTAGATGCGTTCCGGTGGGGCGGAGCAGTTCTATGGCCTGCCCGTATGCGGCGGCATCTTTACCGCGTATCTGCGCGGCCTCGGTTTCGCCGGCAGCGATTTGCGTCGCAACCTTCTTCGCCTCGGCTCGCGCTACGGTTGGATCACTGAATGAACGAAGTTGGCGAAAGCCTTTGGAGTAATCAGCCACCTCAAAAACTTTATATCCGCCAGCCTTCTCGCGGCTGTAGATTTTGACGGTGACATTCCCTACTGTCACTTTTTCAGGTTTGCTGCGACGTGCTTTTGTCATGCTGCTATAATGTAGGCAAAGTGTCGGAAAAGGCAAATATTACTTTTCAGCGGCTTGCTGAAAGTGATAAAACTCCAATGTTTTCAATGCTTTTGTGGGTATTAGAAAGTGGCGACCCTACCGGGAATCGAACCCGGGCTACCACCGTGAAAGGGTGGTGTCCTAACCGCTAGACCATAGGGTCACCGAGCGCGCCACTATAATCGTTGTTTCTCCCCTGTCACGCAAATTCACTTTCCCCATCCCGGTTTTTCCCGTAAACTTCACGAGTTCATGAAAGTTTTTATTGACGGCAAATACTACGACGAACGCGCGGCGAAGATTTCGGTCTTCGACCATGGCCTGCTGTATGGCGACGGGGTGTTTGAAGGCATCCGCGCCTACCACGGCCGCGTGTTCAAATTGCGCGAACACATTGACCGGCTGTTCTGTTCGGCCAAGGCGATCCTGCTCAACATTCCGATGTCGCACGCCCATATCATGCGCGCGGTGGTTGAGGCCTGCCACATGAATAAAATCCGCGACGGCTACATCCGGCTCGTGGTGACGCGCGGCGCGGGCACGCTCGGTCTGAATCCGAACCGCTGCAAAAATCCGTCGGTCATCATCATCGCGGATAAAATCCAGCTCTATCCCCCGGCGTTGTATCAGAAAGGCATGGAAATCGTCACCGTGCCGACGACGCGCAATTTGCACAGCGCGCTGAACCCGGCCATCAAGTCGCTGAATTACCTCAACAACATCCTGGCCAAGATCGAGGCCAACCACGCCGGTTGCGAAGAGGCGGTAATGTTGAACGCGGAAGGTTTCGTGGCCGAATGCACGGGCGACAATTTGTTCATCGTGAAGAACGGCGAACTACAGACGCCGCCGCTCTCGGCGGGCGCGCTTTACGGCATCACACGAGGAGTGGTCATGGAACTGGCCGAAGAGGAAGGGCTGTCGGTGTCCGAGCCGAATCTGACGCGTTACGATTTATTCAATGCGGACGAATGTTTTTTGACGGGCACCGGCGCGGAAATCGTGCCGGTGGTGAAGATTGACGGCCGGCTGATTGGCGCCGGCAAACCGGGGCCGATTACGCGCAAACTGGTCACGGAATACCATGCCTTGACGAAAAATTCCGGTGAGCCGATATACAAGTGACGTGAATGGAAATCCGGTGTATTATTAACAGGAAACGCCGATTGACGGTTTAACAATTCAACCAGTGACTTGATCATGCAGTGCTCCATCTGCAAGGAAAAGCCGGCTACCGTGCATCTCACCCAGATCGTGGGTGACAAGATGCAGAAGCTGGATCTGTGCGAAGAGTGTGCCAAGGCCAAGGGCATCAATGACCCGACCTCCTTTTCGCTGGCGGATGCGGATGTTCTGTTCGGCCTCGGCGCGTCGCAGGAAATCGAGCAGTCCGGCGGCGGGGTCGAAACGAAATGTCCGCGCTGCGGTTTTTCGCAGGCAGATTTCAAAAAGTCGGGCCGGCTTGGCTGCCCGGAGTGTTACAAGACGTTTGCCGAGGGTTTGGAGGGGCTGCTCAAGACGATGCACAAGGGCACCCACCATTCCGGCAAGGTGCCGGAGGCGCTGCGCGCAAACCGCGAGCAGTCCGACCGCCTCAAATTGCTGCAAAAGAAACTGGCCAAGGCCGTCGAGGACGAAAATTTTGAACAGGCCGCCCAATTGCGCGACGAAATCAAACAAATCACGCCGCGCGGGACGGGCCTGAGTGTGACGTAAAATGAAATTGGATGAATTTCTCATTTCGCCCGGTGAGACGGCACGCCGGCATGGTCCGCACGACCGGATTGTGATGTCCAGCCGCGTCCGGCTGGCGCGCAATTTACGGGACGCGGCATTTCCGGGCTGGGCAAAAAAGCCCGAGCGGCTGAAGGTTCTGGAAACGATCCGGCCCGCGGTCGAAGGCCTTCCGGAAATGAAGGATGCCTTTTCCGAGGTGATGGACAACCTCACCACGCTCGACAAACAGATTCTGGTGGAACGCCACCTCATCAGCCGCGAGCATGCCGCCAAAGGTTCGGGCAGCGGCCTGGTCTTCAACCGCGAGGAGAGTTTCTGTGTGATGATCAACGAGGAGGACCACTTGCGGATGCAGGCGCTGCGTCCGGGGTTGCAATTGCGGCAGGCGTGGAGCGCGATTGATCATCTGGATTCCGAGCTGGAGAAGAGGCTCGATTATGCGTTCAACAATGAACTCGGTTATTTGACCGCCTGTCCGACCAATCTTGGCACGGCGGTACGGGTCAGCGCGATGTTGCATCTGCCCGGACTGGTTCTGGCCGAGCAAATCAACCCCATTATTCAATCCGTCAACAAGCTGGGCCTGGCCGTGCGCGGGCTTTACGGCGAAGGGACGGAGGCGCTGGGCAATGTATTCCAGGTTTCCAATCAAATGACGCTCGGCGAAACCGAGACGACGATTGTCGAGCGGCTGGACAAGGTTTTGTCCCAAATCATTGAGCATGAGGAAAATGCCCGGCAAATTCTGCTGGAGAAGAAGCCGAAGGTGGTCTTCAACCACATTGGCCGCGCCTATGGCATTCTGGCCAACGCGCACAGCATTTCGTCCAAGGAAACCATGAATTTGCTGTCGCTGATGCGGTTGGGGGTGGATTTGGGGCTGTTCCCGGCCGAGGAACGTGCGACCGTGGATGAACTGTTTATCGTGACGCAGCCGGCCCATTTGCAGAAGCAATTTTCGGATAAATTGTCGGCGGAGGAACGCGACTTGCTGCGGGCAGACATGCTGCGTGACCGGTTGAAGCACGTCAGCCGGCCAAACACAAAAAACGGCGGGGCGGGATTGGACAAACCTGCCAATTCATAGCACAATAAAGCGAGTATGAGCGATGAAGCCATGAGTAATTTTACGCCGCGCGCACAGCAGGTGCTCGCGCTGGCGCGGAAGGAAGCCGACCGGTTTAACCACAACTTTCTCGGCACCGAGCATCTCCTGCTCGGCCTGATTAAATTGGGACAGGGCGTGGCGGTGAATGTCCTGCAAAAGATGGGTCTCGACCTCGAAACCGTCCGCATGGAAGTCGAGAAGCAGGTCGGCACCGGCCCCGACCAGAAGATGATCGGCAACATCCCTTACACGCCGCGTGTGAAGAAGGTTTTGGACCTGGCGAAACGGGAGGCCAAGAACCTGAATCATACCTACATCGGCACGGAGCATATTTTGCTCGGCCTGTTGCGCGAAGGCGATGGTGTGGCCGCCCGGATTTTGCGGAACCTGGACGTGGACATCGAGCAAACGCGGCAGGAGATTTTGAAGGAACTGGACCCGAATTTCACCGGCGAGGAATCGTCGATTCCGGAAGCCGGCGAAAAGGGGCCCGCGGAAAAGAAAGGCGAAGTCAAGACGCCGGCCCTCAAGGCGTTTGGGCGCGACCTTACGGAAATTGCGCGCAAGGGCGATATGGACCCGGTCATCGGCCGCAAGGACGAAATCGAGCGTGTCATTCAGATTCTTTGCCGCCGAACAAAGAACAACCCGGTGTTGCTCGGCGAGGCCGGCGTGGGCAAAACGGCCATCGTTGAAGGGCTGGCGCAGGAAATCGCCCGGGGCAACGTGCCGGACCTGTTGCGCGACAAGCGCGTCGTCACCCTCGACTTGGCGCTGATGGTTGCGGGCACGAAATATCGCGGCCAGTTTGAAGAGCGCATCAAGGCGGTGATGGATGAAATCCGGCGCGCCAAGAACATTATTTTGTTCATTGACGAACTGCACACGATTGTCGGCGCGGGTTCGGCCGAAGGCACCATGGACGCTTCAAATATCATCAAGCCGGCGCTTTCGCGCGGTGAGATGCAATGCGTCGGTGCAACCACGCTTAACGAATATCGCAAGTACATCGAAAAAGACGCTGCCCTCGAACGCCGTTTTCAGGCCGTGAAGGTCGAGGCGCCTTCGATTGACGAGACCATCCAGATTTTGATGGGGCTCCGGCACAAATACGAGGAGCACCACAAAGCCGAGTTTACCGACAAGGCGGTGGAAGCTTCCGTGAAGTTGTCCGACCGTTACATCACCGACCGGTTCCTGCCGGACAAGGCGATTGACGTGCTGGACGAGGCTGGTTCGCGCGCGCGCATCGGCACCATGACGCGCCCGCCGGAAATCAAGGCGATGGAAGCCGAGATTGAAGACATCAAGGGAAAGAAGGAACGCGCCATCAAAAACCAGGATTTCGAGGGCGCGGCCCAGATGCGCGACAAGGAAAAGCAGGCCAAGGAAAAACTGGAGGCCCATTTGCGCGACTGGCGTGCGGCCCGCGAGGAAAAGCACGTGGTCGTGAATGAAGAGGACATTTTGCATGTCGTCTCGAAATGGACGGGCATTCCGTTGCAACGGATGGAGCAGGGCGAGATGCAGCGGCTGCTGACGGTCGAGCAGGAAATGGAGAAGAGTGTCATCGGCCAGCACGAAGCCGTTTCGGCCATTTGCAAAGCGCTGCGCCGGTCACGCGCAGATTTGAAGGACCCGCGCCGGCCCATCGGCACCTTTTTGTTGCTGGGCCCGACCGGTGTGGGCAAGACCCTTTTGGCCAAGACCCTCGCCGAAGAGATGTTCGGCGACGCCAAGTCGCTCGTGCATCTCGACATGAGCGAGTACATGGAAAAATTCAACGTCTCGCGGCTCATCGGGTCCCCGCCCGGTTATGTCGGCTACGAGGAAGGCGGACAACTCACCGAGAAGGTGCGCCGGAACCCGTATTCCGTGGTGTTGTTCGACGAAATCGAAAAAGCGCACCCGGACGTGTGGAACATGCTGTTGCAGATCCTTGAAGAAGGAAAACTGACCGACAACGTGGGCCGCGTGGTGAATTTCCGCAACACCATCGTGCTGATGACGTCGAACGTCGGCTCGGAACTGATCCGCCGGCAATCCACACTCGGCTTTTCGCCCATCACCGACGAAAGCAGTTACGAAAAGATGCGCGAGAAAATCCTCGACGAATCGAAGAAGACCTTCCGGCCCGAGTTCCTGAACCGGCTGGACGACGCGATTGTGTTCCGCTCGTTCACCAGGCCCGACCTCATCCAGATTCTGGATTTGGAGGTCAACAAGGTATTGGAGCGGTTGCGCCATAAGAACCTCAAGCTCGAACTCGACGCCAAAGCGAAGGATTTCCTGGTCGAGAAAGGCTACGACCCGCAATACGGCGCGCGTCCGATGCGCCGGTCGGTGGAGCGCTTTCTCGAAGACCCGCTGGCCGAGGAAATCCTCAAGGGCAACCTGCACGAGGGCGAGCCGATCCTCGTCACCGCAGCGAACGACAAGCTGGTTTTCAACCAGAAAGCTGCGGCTACCGGCGCGGTGGCGAGTTAAAAATTTTGACGCCAAAATTGCGGCGGCACGAATTTAATTTCGTGCCGTTTTCATTTATGGCCCCCTGATAATTTGTGAGCGCCCGGAGTCCGGCAGCGTGATATTGTAAATGGCATTGAAGGAATTGTTGGTATATATGTTTCCCTGGTCGTCAATCAGGTTCCAGTCCACGTTGATGATACCGTTCGACGTGGTGCCGCTGATGGTTTTGACATGCCTGCCGTCCAGCGATTTAAGCTCGATGGAATAAATGCCATTCGATTCAGGCAACTTGCCATAGAGCGTGGCCCCTTTGGCGGTAAACAGCGAATCACCTTCAAAGAACTGCACCAGGTTGCTGGAATAATAGGGCATAACGGGTCCCTTGAGTTCAATTTCTTGCCAAATTCTTTTGGGTTCGTGACAAAGCAATTGCGCCTGCAACGCGTGCTGGCCGGGCGGTTCGTAATCGGTATTCCATTCTAAAAGGCAATCGCCATTCGTTGCGCGGATGCAATCCTCCAGTTCAGCGCCCGCGCCGCCATCCACCGACAGACGCAATTCTCCCTGGTCTTTCAGGGCATCGTAGCCAACGAGGACCTCAAACGTGGCGATGTCCGGTTCGTGTCCGGCGACGATTTGTTTGAGCGACAGCAATTCATCCACAGTAAGTTTATTGGCTCCGGTCGTTTTTGGGTTTTTCAAAATTTCCGTGAGTGGCTTACCTTCGAGCGTTGGCTCGGTCTTATTGAACGACGGCTTCATCGCCAACAGTTTTTTGATGGTATCCTGTCGCGCCATTTCCTCCGCCTTTTCTTGTTCAATCAGCGCAGCGGCTCTTTGCTCTTTTTCCTTCGATTCCTGTTTCTGTTGCGCAGCCACGTTTTCCGCCGATGCCGGCAATGGCCAAAGGATATTCTGTACCCTGCAGATGCGCATTTCCCATTCGCACTTGCCAGTCCTCTACGCCTTGCAATCTGGTGGGAAATTTTCCGCCGTCATCCATGCAGTCCAGCCCGACGGAATAAAGCAGGAAATGGCCTTCATCCATGAGGCGGTAACGCAAGGGCTGGCCGTCCATGAAATCGGGCAGGAGAGCTTTCACGAATTCCGGAGCGAGTTCCGACAAAGCATTTGGATAGACGCCATTCTTTTCGCGGAATCGTTCAAGCGCGATGGTGGTAATGAGAATTCTGCGACGGGCTTGGGCCTCAGCGGCATGGCCCAGCAAAGGAGTGCCTTGCTTCAGGAGCGCCAGTGTATTTTCGCGCAGGTTCAGCATGGATTGAATTCGCGAAGGATATTTCGACAGAAAAAAAACATTGTTGGTGACGCCGGGAAGTTGACGCATTTGCATCCAGGTCGGCGCTTGGATGGCATTGCGAAGTTCTACCTCGCGGTCGCGATAAAAGAGCAGCAGGTCCTTTTCATCTTCATACATCCCGCCGCGAAGGTATTCGTTTTGGCCCCAGCGTCGCTGGAGTTCAAAGCAAAGGTCCTGTGGAAACTGCAGTGCCGTGGTGATAAACTCCTTGAATGGCGGACGCGATTCCAAGACTTCATGCCGGTCCTGCTCGTAAAACGCCGCGTCACTGGCGCGCTTGAAGGCGGCTGTCTCCGGCAGATTGGTGAAAAAATTCACCGACTGCCACTGTTGCTGGAGTTGAGCAAGTTGCTCGTCTGACCAGCCGTTGGTTTGAAGCGCTTGCCAGGTTATATTGAACACCAGTTTTGCGTCGCCAAACCGGACGAGGTGGGAAATTTCCGCCGGTTCGGGTTCCCAGGCGGTGACGAGGCGCGTCGCCGCCATCAGATTGGTCCAGGCGGCGGCTTGATTGCCGTCATGAAGGGCGAGCAGGACACGGCAGCCGAGAGTCTGCGTGAGATTTTTCAGAACGGCGAGATGCGGCAGTAACATGGCACCTCCGGCACTCGCATTCAGGTTGAAGGCGATGGGTCCGGCCATGGCAGCTACGCAGGCGGCGTCAAGCGGCGATTGATTTTGGTTGAGCATCTGGCCAAGAGAGTTCCAGGACATTTCATCGGTGTTTTCCGGCCACGTCTGGTATTGCAGTTTTAGCGAGTCTTGCTTCCAGAGGACGATGGCGGAGTTGGTGCCAACGGTTTCCATCAGGTTGATCTGGTCAGGAGACGGCCCCGAATTGCGGTCGGGTACGGCTGCTTTCAAAATGCCTTCGCGGGCGCGCAATTCAGGCGAAGTCGAAAAATCAAAGTCGGCCAGATCGGTCTTAAATCCTTGCTGATGCAACGTCTGCCGGGTTTCCGCAACGAGTTGCGGCCCGCGATTGTCTGCATGTGACACAAACACGGTGGCAAAGAAGCCAATCAGGACGAGCAACAAGGCCACTTTCCAGAACCGGTTTGCCGGATATGTTTTCATACGCCGGTCGCTTTGGTTGTAACGGTGTCAAGCTTTGCTCCTTTTTGAGAATTATGGCGAGCCTTTTTCGAGAAGATTGGCTTTGCACATGCTGACTAGAGTTTTAGGATTTCTAACAATGAATGGCGTCATGCGGAACAGCGGTGCCCGTCGTATCGGGTTTCTGGCTGTGCTGTTGCTATCGGCAGTTTCCCTGAAGGCCGACCCGGTTGCCATTGGCGAAGGGCCTCCTCGGCCCGAAGCGGTCATTCCCATCATCCTTGCCGTTTTGATGGAGGCAATTTGTATTCAGCTGATGCTACGGCGCTGGCGCAGGCCGGCCTTGTTCATCCTGTGGCTCATGGGAATGCATTTGCTCACGTACCCGCTTTTCCTGTGGGTGCTCTGGCTTTCCTGGGGACTGCATCCAGCGTTGGGTGTGACGATGGGGGAAGGAGCGATTGTGTTGGTTGAAGGCGGCCTGATTTATCTGCTTTGTCGTTTTATCTCCTCCGCCAAATCAGAATTACCAGTGCCATCAATCGCCAAGTGTCTATTCGCGTCAGTGATTGGAAATATCTGTTCAGCCGTGGCCTTTCCGCTCATGATATGGCTATACCAACTTGCCGCCACTTCAATGGGAGTTTCGGTTTTGGATTAAGCGAACTTCGACTTTCCTTTTGGCACGATAATTTCTACGCTTAGGGCAATCTTTGGCGTGCGCACCGTTGCAAATCGCCAATCGTAAATCGTAAATGACATGAAAGGCATCATTCTTGCCGGGGGCGCCGGCTCACGGCTGTATCCGTTGACGCTGGTTGCGAGCAAGCAGCTCCAGCCGGTCTATGACAAGCCGATGGTGTACTATCCGCTGACGACGCTGATTGAAGGCGGTATTCGTGATTTGTGCCTCATTTCCACACCGCACGATTTGCCGCGTTTCAAACAGATGCTCGGCGACGGCAGCCGGTTTGGCATTGCCATTGAATACCGCGAGCAGCCAAAACCGCAGGGAATTGCCCAGGCTTTTCTGATTGCCGAATCGTTCATTGGCAGGGACAACGTCGCGCTGATTCTGGGCGATAATATTTTTTACGGCAGCGACGTGTTCTACCGGAAGATCACCGAATTCAAAAACGGCGCGATGATTTTCGGCTATCACGTCAATGATCCGGAACGCTACGGCGTGGTTGAATTTGACGGCGAAGGCCGGGCCATTTCCATTGAGGAAAAACCGAAGCAGCCGAAAAGCGACTATGCCGTGCCGGGTCTTTACCTCTACGACGATCAAGTGGTGACCCTGGCCAAATCCTTGAAGCCCTCCGCCCGCGGCGAGTTGGAAATCTCCGACCTGAACGTGGCATATTTGAAACGCGGGCAACTGCACGTCCACCGGCTCAGCCGCGGTTTTGCGTGGCTGGACGCAGGCACCAGCAGCAGTTTGCACGACGCCTCGGCTTATGTGCAGGCGATTGAGAAACGCGCCGGCATCAAAATCGGCTGCCCGGAAGAAACCGCGTTTCGCGCCGGCTTTCTCAAACTCGCCCAACTGGAGGAACTCACGGGCCGGATGCCGAACTGTGAATACCGCGCCTACCTGAACGAAGTCGTCGCGGAGGCAAAGCGACTGCAAAAGAATTTATGATTTACGATTTACGATTTACGATTTCTGCGCCGCATCGCACACAAACCTGTTTCCGATTCGCAGGTCAATCATCAATGGTATGATTTTACTCCTCGGTGCATCGGGTTACATTGGCGAAGCGTTCGTCCGCGAGCTGCAACGCCGCCAATGGCCTTTTCAGCCGCTTTCGCGCAAAGACGCGGATTACACCCGGTTTGAGGTGTTGTTGGAGTTTTTGAAAAGGCACAAGCCTGAGTTTGTCGTCAATGCCGCCGGTTTTACCGGCAAACCGAACGTGGACGCCTGTGAAATCGCCAGGGCCGAAACCCTGGCGGGGAACACTTTGTTGCCGCAAACCATCGCGCATGCCTGCGCGGCTTGTGACATTCCATGGGGGCACGTTTCCTCAGGTTGTGTCTTTTCCGGCGCAAAAGTGACGTTGAATGGACAGACACGCGTGGAAAAGGATTTGACCCGGCCTGATCTCCATTCCCTGGTCGGGAAATCGCCGGAGACGATTCATGGTTTCACGGAAACCGATCATCCAAATTTCACCTTTCGCGACCTGCCGTGCAGTTTTTACAGCGGCACCAAGGCGCTGGGTGAAGAAGCCATCGCCGGCGTCGGGCAGAGTTACATCTGGCGGTTGCGGATTCCGTTTGATGAATACGACAACGCGCGTAATTACCTCAGCAAGGTTCAACGTTATGCCAAGGTGTATGAGAATGTGAATTCGATTTCGCACCGTGGCGATTTCGCGCGGGCATGTCTGGATTTGTGGGAACGCCGCGCGCCATTCGGCACTTACAATGTGACCAATCCGGGCTTTGTGACGACGCGGCGGGTGGTGGGCCTGGTCGAAAAAAAATTGAAACCGGCCCGGCGGTTTGTTTTTTGGCAGAATGACACGGAATTTTACACGAAGGCGGCCAAAACCCCGCGTTCAAATTGTGTGCTCGATGTGTCGAAACTGCTGGCTGCCGGCGTGAAAATTCGTCCGGTGGAGGAAGCCATCGAAGATTCGCTCAGGAACTGGAAACCCGAATAAGAATATATGATTTGCGATTTGTCTTTTGCATGCGCGTTTTTCGTTGAATCACGGCGTCCATCGTAAATCGGAAATCATCAATCAAAAATGAATTTGCTTGTCACAGGCGGCGCGGGATTCATCGGGTCAAACGTGATTCATCACGTCATTGACCGGCCCGAGGTTGCCCGGCTGGTCAATCTGGATTGCCTGACCTACGCCGGGCATCTGGAAAATCTGGAGAAGGTTTGCCGGCATCCCAAATATGTTTTTGAGCAGGCGGATTTGCGCGACAAGGACGCCGTGTTGCGCGTTGTCAAGCAACACGGCATCACCCACGTCATGCATCTGGCGGCGGAGTCGCACGTGGACCGTTCCATCACCGGTCCGGGTGATTTCATCCACACCAACGTCGTCGGCACGTTCAACCTGCTCGAAGCCTGCCGTGACTGCTGGCTGAACTCAAAGCCCCCCGTCGGCAGTCCACCGTCGGCAGTCCGCTTTCACCACGTCTCCACGGATGAAGTTTACGGCTCGCTCGGTCCGACGGGTTTTTTCCAGGAAACGACTCCGTACGCGCCGAACTCGCCTTACTCCGCCAGCAAGGCCGCCAGCGACATGCTGGTGCGCGCTTATCATCATACCTACGGTCTGCCGTCGGTCATTACGAATTGCTCGAACAACTACGGCCCGTATCAGTTTCCCGAAAAGCTGATTCCGGTTGTCATCCAAAGCATCCTCGCGCGCCAGCCGGTTCCAGTTTATGGCGATGGCATGAATGTGCGCGACTGGCTCTACGTACGCGACCACGCCGAAGCGCTCTGGCTGGTGCTCGCGCGCGGAACCACCGGCGAAACCTACAACATCGGCGGCCACAACGAATGGGCCAATCTCCGCATCGTGGAATTAATTTGCGACCTCATTGACGAACTGGCGCCCCGGCTCGGCGGGAATTCGCGCAAGCTTATTTCCTTCGTCAAAGACCGCCCCGGCCACGACCGGCGTTATGCCATAGACGCCTCGAAGATTCAGCGCGAACTGGGCTGGGCGCCCGCGCATAAATTTGAACAGGGCATCCGTGAAACCATCCAATGGTATCTGGATCATCAAGCATGGGTGAAGGCCGTAACCGGTCATTGATGATTTACGATTTATGATTGATGATTGTAGGAGCCGACGTGAGGAGGCTCGGGTCGATGGTTTTTTTAATGAAATTGAGCCATGTTACCCCGCCTTCTGATGAAAAATGAATGGTTAACGGTTTGTTAACCGGGCCTGGTTTTAAACCGTCATTTAACTTATGCGTTGTTTTGGATTCTGCCTGATCCTCGCCGCGTTCGGTTTGAACGCCTTCGCGGCGGAGACAAACTCGATTGTCTGGCACCAGGCCGCCGACCGCGTGGACGCGGATGTGAAATCGTTGAGCCTGTCGGATCTGTTGAAAGAAATCTCCGCCCGGACCGGCTGGCGGGTCTATGTCGAACCGGGCACGACGCATAGCGCCTCCGCCAAATTCGAGAATCTTCCAACCGGAGAGGCGTTGCGGATGTTATTCGGCGATCTCAATTTCGCCCTGGTCCCGCAAACCAATGCCGCGCCGCATCTTTACGTTTTTACCACCAAAATGGAGAACGCCACGCAATTGGTGCGTGTGCCCCGGACCGCCAGGGCCAAACATGTGCCCAATGAACTGCTCGTGAAGCTCAAATCAGGCGTGGACGCCGATGCCCTGGCCAAACTGTACGGTGCGAAAGTGGTCGGCCGCCTGGACAAACTCGGCGTTTACCGCTTGGAATTCGCCGATGCCGCTTCCGCTGACGCCGCGTTGAATCAGCTCCAAAACAACAGCGACGTATCCGACGTGGATTACAATTATTATTTTGATCCGCCGCCGACGGCACAGGCGCTGGCCTCCGCATCCATGCCGCCGGTGAACCTGCAACTCGATCCGCCGGGCAGTTCGGGCAAGGTCATTGTCGGCCTGATTGACACGACGGTGCAGCCGCTCGACAGTGCTCTTGAAAAATTTCTACTCCAACAGCTTTCCGTGGCCGGTGACGCTTCGACGAGCAGCGGCGACATCACGCACGGCACGGCGATGGCGGAAACCATTCTGCGCGCCATGGGCATCGCGGGGCAGGGCGCCACGTCCGCGCAAATTCTGCCCGTGGACGTTTACGGCTCGAGCGCGACCACGACCAGTTGGAATGTCGCTCTGGGCATCCAGGCGGCGGTTAATGGTGGTGCGAACGTTCTGAATCTGAGCCTCGGCAGTTCTGGTGACAGTTCGATTTTGGATGACATGGTTCAGCAGGCGATTGGCGACGGCATTTTGATTTTTGCCGCCGCCGGCAACCAGCCGGTTTCCACGCCGACCTATCCGGCGGCCATTCCGGGTGTCATGGCCGTGACGGCGACTCAAAACGGCCAGCTTGCGCCCTATGCGGACTTCGGCTCCTTTGTGGACCTGGCCGCGTCGGGTACTACCTCGCATATCTGAATAACCAGCCGTGGCTGGTGCAGGGCACGTCTGTGTCGTCTGCTTACATGACGGGCCTTGCCGCCGGGACCAAAGCTGCGACCAGCCAAACCTGGACGCAGATTCAAAACTCCCTTAAACAGAGCTTTCCGGTTCCGTAGAAATAGAAGCCGGGAATTCGCAGCCAGGGAATTCTGAGTTCCGAACTCCGAACTCCGAATTTGGGAAGTTAGTGCGTCATGCAGCCGATTCTGCCGAACGCGACCACGTAAACGATGATGGCGGCAATTAAAAACCACGGCTTGCCGGCGACCGTCAACAGAATGCCCGCGCCCAGAACCACGCCAATCAGCACATAAACCAGAACTGCCAGAGCCAGTTTCATTACTGGTGATTGTAAGATATTTATAAAAGTGCGCAAGGGATTCGATAAACCCGCACCCGCCCGTTTCTTTACCGTGGCCGCCGATGTGAGTCGGCTCCAAATTTTGTAGGAGTCGAGGTCACGAGACTCATTCTGAAGAAGGTCAGAGACTCCTCACGTCGTCTCCTACTCAATAAACAAGGACGAGCACCACTGCCGGAACGGAATTGATTAACCGCGAAATACACCAAATACACAAAACTTCGGAGGGACGAGTTACACGAGTCCCCAACCTTCCATCTGTCCATTTTTCGCGTATTTCGCGTGGTTCGCGGTTTAAAATCAGTAATCAAGGACGAGCGCCGCCGCAGCCTGCGCCGACTTCACCACGCCCTCAAGCTTTTCATCCGCCGTGTTCGGCGCTTTGAGCTTGGCCTCCACGCCCGGCGCCGATTCGAGGAAGCTCAATCCCGACGTGTCGGGACTCGCCGCCAGCGCCGCCCCCGCATCCAGTTTGGCCGACACGATGCCGATCACGTTGCCCCGCTCATCCACCAGCGCCCCGCCCGAATTGCCCGGCTGTGTCAAACCGTAATCTTTCCACATGCCGGAATCGGTTTGTGGTCACAATGCGCTCTCAAAATTGAGATTGGAGGCTACAAAGATGCCGGCCCTACGGGCTTGAAAAATCCGTGTTTATCCGTGCCCATCCGTGGTTAAATCCGTTTGCCCCAATCGTCCATCCCAAACTGAATTCAGGAAAAGAGTCCGTTGCCCATGCGGAATTCGGAATGCGGAGTGCGGAGTAGCGTTTGGTTTACAACCTCCCTCATCCCGGCCTTCCCCAAGGAGAAGGTGAATCGTCCGCCGCTCACTTGAAGATTCGCGCGGCTGGATTTGCCGAATGTGCCTCCGCAAAATCAGAAGCGCGGCTGCTATTCCTTCTCCCGGGGGAGAAGGCCAGGATGAGGGCGAGCGTCGAAACAAAATTCAAGCTGCCGTTCGTCCATCTTCCGACGAGGATGCTCCTGGGCGGAGCTTTGGGATTTTCCAATTCCGGTTTCCTACAAAGGTGTCAGCACCACGAGCTTCGGACGGGAATTCAATTCGTGTCACTGCCGCTTTCACTGCTTTCCCTTGACCAGCGCCTCCACCACGGTTGAGTCGGCCAGCGTGGTGATGTCGCCTATCTGGTCAGTCTGGTCCTCGGCAATTTTGCGCAAGATGCGCCTCATGATTTTGCCGGAACGCGTTTTGGGCAGCCCGGGGGCGAATTGGATCTTGTCCGGCACAGCAATTGCCCCGATCTCCTTGCGAACGTGCTGCGCCAGTTCCTTTTTCAACTCTTCACTGTCGGCGATGCCGTCCTTTAGCGTCACAAAGGCGTAGAGTGCCTGGCCTTTGATCTCGTGCGGCATGGGGGCGACGGCGGCTTCGGCCACCTTCTCGTGACTCACCAATGCGCTCTCGACTTCCGCCGTGCCAATGCGATGGCCGGAGACATTCACCACGTCGTCCACACGGCCCATCAGCCAGTAATCGCCGTCGGCATCCACCCGGCAGCCATCGCCGGTAAAGTACATGTTTTTGTAGGTGGTGAAATAGGTGTTGATGAAACGTTCGTGGTCGCCCCAGGTTGTGCGCATCATGCCCGGCCACGGTTTCTTGATGCACAGCTTGCCGCCCTCGTTGGGCGCGCATTCCGTGCCGTCATCACGCAGCACCACCGGCTCAACCCCGGGGAACGGACGGTTTGCACTGCCGGGCTTGAGCGTGTGAACGCCGGGCAGGGGAGTGATCATGAATCCACCCGTCTCGGTTTGCCACCAGGTGTCCATGATGGGACGGCGGCCTTTGCCGATGTGTTTGTGATACCACATCCAGGCCTCCGGGTTGATGGGTTCACCGACGGTGCCGAGCACGCGCAAGGAATTCAGATTGTATTTTTTCGGCCATTCATCACCGAGCCGGATGAGCGCGCGGATGGCCGTCGGCGCGGTGTAAAACGCCGTGACTTTGAACTTCTCCACAATTTTCCAGAAGCGCCCGGCATCCGGCCACGTCGGTACGCCCTCAAACATCAATGTCGTAGCCCCGTTGCAGAGCGGGCCATAAACGACGTAGCTGTGGCCGGTCACCCAGCCGATGTCCGCGGTGCAGAAATAAATGTCGTCGTCGTGGATATCGAAGACGTATTTATGTGTCAGTGCAGTCCACAAGAGGTAACCGGCGGTACTGTGGACGACACCCTTGGGTTTGCCGGTGGAACCGGATGTGTACAGGATAAACAGAAAATCCTCCGCATTCATCTTCTCGGGAGGGCAATGTGGCTGCGACGCCTCGTCGCCGATTTTCGAGCCGCGTAATGCGCCCGGTTCGCGCGACGAAGGCGTCGCGCTTACACTCTGCGACGCGGCGTCACAACCACTTGCCATCAAATCATGATACCAGACGTCGCGGCCGGAATCGAAATGACACGGCTCATCATTGCGTTTGACGACGACAACTTTTTCGATGCTCGGGGTTTTCTTCAAGGCTTCATCGGCGATGGCCTTGAGGGGAATGCTTTTTCCCCCGCGCAACGACACGTTCGCGGTGATGAGCACCTTGCACGTCGAATCATTGATGCGGTCGGCCAGGGAATCGGCGCTGAACCCGCCAAAGACGACCGAATGAATCGCGCCAATGCGCGCGCAGGCGAGCAGGGTGACGGCGGCCTCGGGAACCATCGGCAGGTAAACCGCCACGCGGTCCCCTTTCCGGACGCCCAGCGATTTCAATGCATTCGCAAATTTGCAGACTTCCGCGTGCAGTTCCGCGTAGGTGATTTTTTTCACCTCCTCCTCCGGCTCACCCTGCCAGAGGATGGCGATTTTGTCGCGCGTTTTGGTTTTTAAATGCCGGTCGAGGCAATTGACAGTCACGTTGAGCTGGCCGTCCTCGAACCACGTATGCCGGATGATCCGCGCGTTGGTATCCCAGGTGAATTTTCGTGCGATGGTCGGCTGCTTGAACCATTCCAGCGAGTCCGCCTGTTCCAGCCAGAATGCCTCCGGCTCGCGAATCGAGCGTTCGTACATCGCGCTGTACTGTGCGGCATTGAGATGTGCGCGCCGCAGGATTTCCGGCGGTGGCGGAAAGGTGCGACTTTCCTGGAGCAACGAATCAGTTGAAATAGCTTTATTCAGCGTTGTCATGCGCTTTTCGGTTTTGAGTATTGTCGGCTAAACTAATTGTTCCTGTCAAATATAGTGATGCATCCAGGAAACCGCTGCGGTGGAAGATAAAATGCGAGAAGTGAATTATGTCATTCCAGCCTTTACCCGCCTCGATTTTCTGTTCAAATCGGAGCCGGGCGACAACGGGTTGAATTTGACAAACAAAATTTTCTCCGCAAGTTTCCCGCGCAACAACTAATGGGTAAGACGCTTATCATCGCGGAAAAACCGTCCGTGGCCGGCGACATCGCCAGGGCGCTCGGCGGTTTCAAGAAAGACGGCGACTACTACGAAAGCGCCGATTACGTGCTTTCGTCGGCGGTCGGTCATTTGCTTACCATCGTGCCGCCGGAGGGCGTCGAGGCCGCGCGCGGCAAGTGGACGTTCAAATGCCTGCCGGTCATCCCGCCGCATTTCGACCTGCAACCGATTGAGCGCAATGAAAACCGGCTGAAGGTTCTGAAGAAGCTGATCAAGCGCGATGATGTGGACGCGCTCATCAACGCCTGCGACGCCGGACGCGAAGGTGAATTGATTTTCCGCAATATCGTCAAGTTCACGAAGGCAAAGCAGCCCATCAAGCGGCTCTGGTTGCAATCCATGACGCCGGCGGCGATCCGCGAAGGTTTCGAGCGGTTGCGCGGCGATGAAGCCATGCTGCCGCTGGCGGACGCGGCGTTCAGCCGGTCGGAGGCTGACTGGTTGGTTGGCATCAACGGCACCCGGGCGATGACGGCCTTCAATTCGAAGTCGGGCGGATTTTACAAGACCACTGTGGGCCGCGTGCAAACGCCCACCCTGGCCATCGTGGTCGAACGCGAGCACAGGATCCGCAAGTTTGTGCCGCGGGATTTTTGGGAAATCATCGGCACGTTTGACGCGGTGGCGGGGCAATACACTGGACGCTGGTTCGATGAAAAGTTCGCCAGACCCGACAAGGACGGTGACGACCAACTCAAGCCGGAACGCTTCTGGGAAAAGTCCAAAGCCGAGGCCATTCGTGACAAGTGCCTTGGCAAGCCGGGCATCGTGACCGAGGAAAGCAAGCCCAGCACGTCGCTGTCGCCGTTGCTTTACGATTTGACCAGTTTGCAGCGCGACGCGAACTCGCGGTTCGGGTTCAGCGCCAAGAACACGCTGGGCGTGGCGCAGGCGCTTTACGAACGGCACAAGGTGTTGACGTATCCCAGAACCGATTCCCGCGCTTTGCCGGAGGATTACGTCGGCACGGTGAAAAAGACCTTGGAGATTTTATCGGGCCGCACGCCCGGCGTCGGGACCGCCTTCCTGACCCGTTACACAACCTCCGCCTCGAACATTCTTGATAACGACTGGGTTCGCCCGAACAAACGCATCTTCAACAATGCCAAGGTTTCAGACCACTTCGCGATCATTCCCACGACGCAAATGCCGAAAGGCCTGTCGGAACCGGAGCAGAAACTGTACGACCTGGTGATGAAGCGGTTTCTCGCAATTTTTTATCCCGCCGCCGAATTTCTCGAAACCACGCGCATCACCCGGGTCGAGGGCGAGCCGTTCAAGAGCACCGGCAAGGTGCTGGTGACGCCGGGCTGGCTGACGGTCTATGGCAAGGAGGCGCAGGACGAGGGCGCGGCGAATCTGGCGCCGGTAAAACCCAACGAAACCGTCCAGACCAGCGCCATCGAGGTGAAACCAAACGTCACCAAACCCCCGCCGCGTTACACGGAAGCGACGCTGCTTTCGGCGATGGAAGGCGCGGGCAAACTGGTCGAGGACGATGAACTGCGCGAGGCCATGCGCGAAAAGGGCCTCGGCACGCCGGCGACGCGCGCGGCCATCATTGAGGGCTTGATTTACGAGCAGTATCTGCATCGCAACGGTCGCGAATTGCAGGCAACGGCCAAGGCCTTTTCATTGATGGAACTGCTCAACGGCCTCGGCGTCGCCGAACTGACCAGGCCGGAACTGACCGGCGATTGGGAATTCAAATTGCACCAGATTCAACGCCGGCAGAAAAGCCGCGACGAATTCATGTCTGAAATCGCCGACATGACGCGGCACATTGTGGAGCGCGCCAAAAAATACGAGCACGACACGATTCCCGGTGATTTTGGCATCCTGAAAACTCCTTGTCCCAGGTGCGGCGGTGAGGTCCACGAAAAATACAAACAGTTTCAATGTGAGAAATGCGACTTCGCCGTCTGGAAAACCGTGGCCGGGCGCATGTTTGAAATTGAGGAAGTGGAGCAACTCATTTCCCAAAAGCAAATTGGCCCCTTGCAGGGATTTCGCAGCAAACTGGGCAGGCCGTTTGCGGCCGTGCTGAAAATGAACGGCGAGTTCAAGGTGGAATTTGATTTTGGCAATGACCAGAAAAATGGGAACAGCGAAGCCGCCGCGCCGGTGGATTTCACCGGCAAGGAGCCGCTGGGCAAATGTCCGAAGTGCGGCGCGCGGGTTTTCGATGCCGGGATGAATTACCTGTGCGAAAAGGCGACGGGCGCGGACAAGACGTGCGATTTCCGTTCCGGCAAAATCATTCTACAGCAGGAAATCGCGCCCGAGCAGATGAAAAAGCTGCTGGAAACAGGCAAGACCGATTTGTTGACCAAATTCATTTCCAAGCGGAATGGCCGCACGTTCAAGGCATTTCTGGCCGTGGGCAAGGACGGCAAAGTCGGGTTTGAATTTGCGCCGCGTGAATCCAAAAGCAAGGCTGGTGCGGAAAGGAAGCCCAAGGAGCCCGCGCCGAAGATTGATTTCACCGGCCAGACCGACATTGGCAAGTGCCCCAGGTGCGGCGGACGGGTGTTCGACACGGAAGCGGGGTATTTTTGCGAAAAATCGCAGGTGGAAAAGAGGCCGTGCAAGTTCAAGATCAACCGGGAAATTTTGCAGCAGCCGGTTGAACCGGTGCAGGCGCAGAAACTGCTGAATGCACACAAGACCGATCTGCTGGACAAATTCATTTCCAAGGCCGGCAAGCCGTTTCCGGCGTATCTGGTAATGGACGACAAGGGCAAGGTCACGTTTGAATTTCCGGAGCGCTGAAGAGGGCGAAAATAACCGCGGATTTCGCGGAGGACGCGGATTGAATGCGCTGCGTAATCCGCGTAATCTGCGGTTCAAGTGAAACCGGAATCCGACCGCTCCCACCCTGAAATCCGCGACAAGTGGATTCACAAATTCCTCGCGCATCTGGCGACGGACCGCGGCGCGTCGGTTTACACACAGCGGAATTATCACGACGCGCTCAATGAATTCGCCCGCTGGCACTTGGCCGAGCGTCAGTCGTTTCCGGTTTGGGACAAATTGCTGCGCGATGATTTCCGCAATTACCTGCGATACCTGGGCCGGCACAATTTGAGCCGCGCGGCGACGCAACTCCGTTTCTCCGCGCTGCGGACGTTTTACAAATTTCTCATGCGGCACGGCGCCGTGGAAATGCTGCCGATCAAAAATCTTTCGTTGCCGAAATTGGAAAAGCGCCTGCCGAAATTCCTGACGGTACAGCAGATGAAAGATCTGCTGGAGGCCCCGGTGAAGCTGTTGGAGAGCCGGAAACATAAGGAGGGGCCGGGCCGCCCCGCTTCAACCACCGCCTGCCTGCGCGATGTGGCGGTGCTGGAGACCATTTATTCCTGCGGCCTGCGCATCAGCGAACTCTGCGGCCTGCGAGCCGAGGACATTGATTGGAGCGAGCGGCTCGTCCGCGTGCGCGGCAAGGGTAAAAAGGAACGGCTGGTGCCGATCGGCGAACCGGCGTGGAAGGCGATTCAAAATTATTGGGCCGTGTTGAAACAACCGCCGTCCGGTCCAGCGTCGGTTTTTCTCGCCGAGACCAAAAAGGCCGCGCCGCTCAAGCCGCTGCAATTGTCCCGCCGCCTCAAGCAATACCTGGCGATCGCCGGACTCGATCCGGGCCTGACGCCGCACAAGCTGCGACACAGTTACGCCACGCACCTGCTGGATGCGGGCGCGGACCTGCGCAGCGTACAGGAGTTGCTCGGCCACGCCCACCTGGTCACCACGCAGGTTTACACGCACGTAACCACCGAACGCTTGAAAAAGGCCTACGACGCGGCGCATCCCCGGGCGTAAGTGCTTGCGTTTCTGATTGAAATTTCTTGAATTTCGAGCAGGATCATCTGTCTAAGTAACCAAACGGTTAAGACGGTTAAATCAGTTAAATATGAAAATTAAATTGAATGTTTTGACTCTGGCTGCGGCGATCTCGGCAGTGGTGTTGACCGGCTGCCAGTATCCCAATGGTGAACCGAACAACACGGCGTCCGGCGCCCTGATCGGCGGCGCGATGGGCGCCATTGCCGGCGCGGCGATTGGCGGTCCGCGGAATGGCGGCGCCGGCGCGCTGATCGGCGCGGCGGCGGGTGCGATTACGGGTGGTGTTATCGGCAATTCGATGGACCAGGAGCAGGCCGCGGAACTCCGTGCCCAGGCGCCCCAAACCTATGTGCGCGTCCAACAGGGACAACCACTGAGCCTCGCGGATGTCAAGGCGCTGGCCGCCGCCAGGGTGAGCGACGACGTCATTATCAATCAGATTCGTAATTCCCATACCGTCTTCCATCTCAGCACCGCGGACATTATTGACCTGCATAATTCCGGCGTCAGCGAGAACGTCATCAATTTCATGATCAATTCGCCGAGCCTGGCCGGGGATGATTCAACCGTTCAAACCACCACGGACGTCACGGAAGCGCCGCCCCCGCCACCGGCGGAAACCGTGGTGGTTGCGCCCGGCCCGGGCTACGTTTGGGTTGGCGGTGAGTGGGCCTGGAACGGCCGATGGGTCTGGCGGGCGGGTTATTGGGCTTACCCGCCCTATCCTCGCGCGGTTTGGGTGGGCGGCTATTGGGGCAGGGGGCCATATGGTTGGTACTGGCGACGAGGACATTGGCGGTGATTTATCACTGAACTTTCCGGGTTTGTCCTCGAACCGCCATTCCCGGCGGCGGTTCCGTGCTCGTTGCCGATCCCAACATGACAAACCACAGTCCGCGCTTTTATCGGGAACTGATGCCGTAGCGGCCTGAAACTCAGGCCTTGATTCTCGGCAGTGAGAAATGGGTGAGTGGTTTTCGCTCCCGCTTTGTTGCTTGCAGTCTGTCTAAATTAGGCGAGATTCTGCGCATGGAGATGCCCGCCAGCCTGCAACGCTTGGATACGGCGATCGCAATCCGTGGCGCTTTTGTATTGTCGTTTCTTTTTCTCTATCCGGCGGTGCTGGCTGTGCCGGCCCAGGTCACCGATGTTCTCACTTATCATAATGACAATGGCCGGACCGGACAGAATTTAAGCGAGGAAATCCTGACGCCGGCCAACGTCAATACCAACCACTTCGGCAAATTATGGGTCCTCTGCGGCTTTCACATTCAACTGCAAGGGGCCAAGAGAAGAAGTAAAAGAAGCCTGTATGAAAAGCGGCGGGCGTGGGGAACATACTGTCAAAAACCACGTCCGCCGGACTTATAACTCTATGTTTTACTCAGCGAAACCAAGTTAGCACATCTTAATTGATTTTCAAATCGTTTTAGATTTTTTATCAACAAACCGGACTTTAAGAATCCTGCCCAAATCAACTTTGGTAATTTGTGTTCTCCGGGTCTCCCGTGGTTAAAGTTCAGCCCTTGGCTTTGTTTCGCAATTACCACGACGAATTCAGATGGTCGAGAAATTCGTACCGGGCCCGGTGCGCGTCGGGCGCGGCGCTTGGGTGGGCGCCGAGATGCATGACCCAATAACCATCCTGGCGATCATACGCCGGCCACGGCGGCAGGCTCGGGCCGTTGGGATTGCCCGTCTTCGCGAAGTTGGTCCAGTACGTCGCCATCAATTCCGACACCCTCCGGTCCTCCGGCCGCCACGGCAGGTGCTTCGAGGACAACACCCGGAAAACGTACTCGATTTCGGAGGCGTGCGGCGCAGTCGGCTCCGTGCCTGGCCTGGCATCGGCAGGCAACGGCAACGCCTGATCAAACTCGTACCGGTAAACTGGAGCTTCACCAGTCTGAAGCTGCATTTCCAGCCATTTCCAGGTGGAATAGGCGATGAACTGGTCTCCGGCGAAGTCCTGCGCCGCCCGCTCAGCCTCGGCATCCGTCGCCGCCGGATAGAGCTTGAGAAACGTCTGCGCATTGGCGCCGAAATGCGTCCTGGCGCGCGCGACGTAGTTCTCGACGGTCGGCGCGTCATTGGTAAAATAGGCCCTGAAGCTTCCTTCGTCCCGGTTCCATCCTGCAAGCAGCGGGACGTGGCTTTGCTGGCCGGCAGCGTAAATCGCCGGACAGTTGGTCGGCAGGAAATAACCGTCAATGTCCGGCGTAAAATGTTCCCATGGCAGCTTCAATGCCGCCGCCAGCAACTTTTGGGCGGGTACGGCCCGCAACGCCTCGAGCGAGGTTGTCCCAAACGCCGACTCCGCAAATTTCATGCCCGCGGCTTCAACCTCCGTGCGCGGCTCAGCCGGCAGTGTGTTGCCGAAGAACGCGCCGCTCTCACCGATGGCGCGTTTAAACAGACCTTGCGCCAGGGGCGAGGCCATGAGCGCGCTGACCGAGAACGAACCGGCCGATTCACCGAAGATGGTGACATTATCGGGGTCGCCGCCGAACGTGGCAATGTTCGCCTTGACCCATTGGAGCGCGGCGACCTGGTCCAAAAGGCCGTAATTGCCCGACGCGTTGTGTTCCGATTCCTTGGTCAATTCGGGGAGCGCCAGGAACCCGAACACCCCCAACCGATAGCCGAAACTGACCACCATCACGCCTTTCTTCGCCAGGTTTCCCCCGTCCTGGCGCGGTTCGGAAGTGGATCCCGCAGCGAAGCCACCGCCGTAAATCCAGACCATCACCGGCAGTTTGCCTGGCGGCCGGTGTTCCGGCATCCAGATATTCAGATACAGGCAGTCCTCGCTGGGCCCGTTGTCGCGGAAAATCATGTCGCTGAAAATGCGACCCTGCATGGGGCGCGGTCCATAATCAATGGCCTTCCGCACACCGATCCAGGGTGGCGCCGGTTGCGGCGGTTTCCAACGCAGCGGACCGACCGGTGGTGCGGCGTAGGGAATGCCCTTGAAGGTGCGCACCATCCCGTCGGCGCTGATGACGCCTTCGAGCACGCCATTGGCGGTGCGGACCTGTACGGTGCGTAATTGTTCCGCCAGCGTGGCCTGCAAGCCGAGCAACAGCGCCAACAACACGGTCCAATTCCGTGACTGCATTTTCATCGTTTCTCCCGGGTGAAGGCTTATGACTAGCCAATCCGGCTCAATTTGCACAGAAGAAAACAACGGAAACGAAGATTTGTCCAGGGGGACGGCATGTTGCCGTCCATGAAATCAGGTCGGCAGCACCCCACCCTCCAGGTTTTGGTTACTTGGGTTGAAAGCTGGAAAGAACACAAAAACCGTTCACCGAAGGCAACAAAGGCCGGGGAAAAACCTCGTACTCTATGTGCTCTGGGGCGGATTAACCGCCGGGAAACGCAGAGCGCACGCGGGCGCAATGACAAAACTGTCATACGTCGTTCAAACAATGTTCACTGTTATATGCTATATTCTCAATAGGCTTCGATAACCGGACGAAACCAAAGATAGTATGAAAATACGAAGCTGGAACAAAATGGCCGTAGCCGCATTGGCAGTTTTGGGACTGGTCGTGGCAGGGGCGGGTTATACCGACCGCATGCAGGCGGCGGGCCCAAAGGCCACCGCTCCAACCGCCGTTGTAGCGCCGGCCCAAGTCAACCTGCCGCCGGTGCCGGCCGAAGTCCTCCGCATGTCCGAAGCGGGCATGAGCGATGACGTGATTACTGCTTATCTTCAGAAATCGGCCTATCCTTATAGCCTGAATGCGGGGCAGATCATTTATCTGCACGATATGGGAGTTTCGTCCGCCGTGCTCAATGCCTTGGTGACTCATGGTGGCATGGCCGCCAACGCCCAGGCGACGGCCGTGGACGAGGCGGCGAACACGGACAACGTCTCCCCGGCCGAACCACCACCGGTGAACGGCGTCGCGACAAATTTTTACAGTTCGCTGGCACCGTACGGAACCTGGGTGAACGTGCCGAACTATGGCTGGTGCTGGCAGCCGACCGTCGTAGTGGTGGATTCCGGTTGGCAGCCGTACTGCAACAACGGGTACTGGCTATGGACGGACCAGGGCTGGTATTGGAACTCCTATTATTCGTGGGGTTGGGCGCCGTTCCATTACGGCCGATGGTGCCAGTCTCCGGGGTATGGTTGGCTGTGGTGTCCTGATAACACATGGGGACCGGCATGGGTCTGCTGGCGGAATTATCCGGGCTACTGCGGCTGGGCGCCGCTGCCGCCGGGCGCGTGTTTCACGGCCGGCGTCGGATGGACCTTCAATGGCCTCGCCGTCGGCTTTAATTTCGGTTTCGGCCTGGGACCGCGTTGCTTCACGTTTTGTGATTTTGATGATTTCTGCCATCGCCATCCGTTTGAGCACTTCCAGCATGGCCGCGACGCTGACCGTTTCTTCCATGATTCGCGGGTGGATAACGACTTTGCCATGGACGCGCAGCATCGCTTCATTAATCGTGGTATTGACCCGTCACGCATCGAGGCGGCGACGCATACGCGGCTTCAGCCCGTGGCGGTGCGCGAGATGCCGCACCGGGACGAACGTTCCGGCGAATTCACCATGCCTGACCGGTTGACCCGGAACGGCGATGCGCAGGTGATTTACCGCCCCGGCCAAAACATTTCTGCGGCACAAAATCTTTTCCTGCGGGAACAACGCGCGCAATGGGCGAACCGCTGGGACAATTACACCGCTCCGCGTGAGGTTGGCAACACGCCGCGATTTCAACCAGGCCGCGCCAACGACTTTCGACCTTCAGCGCCAGGTGTTTCGTGGAATCATTCGTATCCGAACACGTTCGGCCGGCCGTGGGGTGGAACTGGAAATTCTCAGGTGAGGAGCTTTTCGCCCGTGCCGGAGTACCATCGTGATTACTCCGATTCCCGGCGTTACACCCCTGTCTGGCATCCGGCCCAGGTCTGGCATTCGGCACCGGCCTGGCAATCCGCGCCTTCACATTCCTGGAGTGGCGGAGGACACTCTGGTGGTGGAACGTATTCCGGGGGAGGCAGGGCCAACTCTGGTGGCGGCATGGCGTCCGGCGATGGCTCTCGCAGGTAACAAAGCTTTTTTGCCTGGAGGGACGGCATGTTGCCGTCCCTGAAATCGGGGGGTGACACGCTTTTGGTGTTTAGACCTCGACAGGGGCGGCTGGCTGCGCAAGCATGCGTCGGACGAGCCGTGAATGCCTCGAAGGAAAAAATCCTGAAAATCGCCGCCGACCTGATGCTCGGCCGGGAGCCACGCCCCGGCAGCGGCAGCCTTGACAATGTCAAGAGCCTCGCGCAATGCATTGCCTTCGTTCTGGAAACCCGGCAGGGACGGAACCCGCTGCATGTGGTGGGATGTCATTTGAAGGATGAAGAGCGTGAAATCTACCCCGAAGTCGTTTGGGACCTGTTCTGCGCCCGCGTCATCATTCCCGCAAACGAAGGCGGTGGGTTGGACCGGATTCGCCCCCACTCGGACGCCACGGCCAACTGGGAAAAGTTCAAGGCGGCTGCGGGCATTTCCACCTGAAATCCACGATAGACTGGCTGGCAGGTATTTCAGTTGGTGAGGCCGTAGCCACTTCGTCTCGGCGAAGGCTCGCGTGATGTCAGGTCAATGGCCTCGTTTCGCGAGGCCATAAACAGTAAACACCAATTGCGCGAATGAGTGCGAAGGGATTTTAATTTGTGTAAATTTGTGAAATTGCGTCAAAATATTTTTGTGTCCGGCTCGCGAGTACGCTCGCTCCACCAGCGGACATTCCATTCGGGTCTGGCCTTATACCACTTTGAGCACGTAATTGCACTATTCTCGGTTGCGGTAGCGTTTGCTTGTTCGACCAGCCAGGGGTGAGAGACTAACCTCCGCACGCATTCAGCTTTTTCACAAAGCGGGCGCAGTTCCTCGCCGATGGCTTGCTCCAGGTCGTCGAGATTCTCCCATAGCTCATTGCCAATCCGATCTTTGATCACATCGCCGACGGCCTCCGTCGGATTCAGTTCCGGACTATAGGGCGGCAACGGCACCAAATGCACATGCTCCGGCACGGCATGCAATTCAGGTTTGGGGTGAAATCCCGCTTGATCCCAGATGACAATGTGTTCGGCGTCGGGGTCGCTCGCCGCCAGATGTGCCAGAAACAAACCGCTCATCTCCAAGCTCACTTCCGGCAAACACAAAAACTCCGCCGCATTTTCCCCGTCCACTTCCAAGGCCGAATAGAGGTAACCCCATTCATATTTCGTTCGATATGGCACCGTCGGACGCACCCCTCGCAGCGTCCAGCATTTGCGCACCACCGGGATCAAGCCGTAACGATGTTCATCGGCCACCCACAGGCGCACCGGCCTTCCACCAGCCACGTTCAAGTTCGCCAACTGTTCGCAGAGCGTTCGCTGGAAGGTTTCGACCTGAACCGCGTCTTTTTGCGCGTGGGTCTTGCGCGGTACTTTCAAGACCCCGCCCAATTTTCCCAGCCAGTAATACACCCCGGCCAGCTTGAGGCGGATCATATGCCGCTCCCGCAGCCAGTGCTGAATCTCCTTGGCCCGCTTCCACCGACCCGATTGCAGTCCGGCCTGTAGTTCTTTGAGCGCGTCGCCTTGCACTTGCGGCACGGCCCCGCCACCGTGCTGACGCTCCAGCAGTCCGGCCAGCCCGCCCGCCTTGAGCGCGTTCATCCAGTCGAAAAACCGGCGGCGGCTGATGCCCAACTGCCCGGCAATCTGCGCGGCGGTCAACTGCCCGCTGGCGGCCAAGCGTGCGGCCAACAGGCGCTGCTGGCTTTTGACATCCTGGCAAGTCCGCAATTCAACGGCCACAGCCTGTGCCAGATCAGGCCGGTTCAGATGGTATCGTTTCGGCATGTCCTTTTTTACCCGCATCCCCAGAATAGTGCAATATCAAACTGAAATTGGTATTATTGCATATTCCGCAATCCCGCGCGACGGGCGCGCACGGCCAATTGCCTGGCCTTTTTTGAACCATATCGCCAAACCGAAAATTCTTTGTGCTGGCTGACATACGGTTTTGGACTCCAGGTCGCCACCCAATATTTCCTGACCTCGCCGTGGCGCCGTACTCTTTTTAGCTGCAAACCGACAATGCCGGACGACCCTTTGCGCCTGCGGATTTCGGCCCAACGCCGGCGCTGATTTCGCACCGGCGGCCCCCATTTCGCAAGCAATTTCCGGTAATGCTTCTGTGCCGCGGCCAACGCCCGTTTCCGTCCGCCATACTTTTGGTCGGTAAAGAAGGCGGAATGGGTTTTGCCCCGGCGTTGCAACCGCACGAAAAATCCGTGAGTGCGTTTGGCGGCCTGGTCAATGCGGCTGACGCCCGGCGTTCGCGAAGATCTGCTCATAAGTTGTGATGGGGAGTTTTGTCCAAAATGGCAGGAAGTAAAGCGTCGAGTTCGACGTGATTTCGGCTGGGTGCATCCTGACACTGATGCTGGAGCGCCGGGCACTTGTCCCGGCACGAACAGGCGATTTCCTGCAAACGTCGCCGAGGCGGTGCTCGGCGCTCCAGACTTTCTTGTCGGTCAAAGTTTGAACCCGGCCTCGATTTGCGATTGCAACGCTCTGGTGCGCTTTTGCGCGGCCTTTAATTGTTGGGGAGTCAACTCCCTCTCCAGTTGGTCGCGGCTCCTGGCTGCCTCTGAATCTGTCCGGGCCGCCAGGCTGAACCACACATACGCCTCAACCACATCCCTGGCCACGCCTTCACCCTTATAGTAACAGAGACCCAACCGCCATTGAGCTTGAGCGAGATTCTGCCCGGCGGCCTGGCGATACATTCGCACCGCGGCCACCGCATCCTTTTTCACACCTTCGCCGTTGGCATAGCAAAAACCCAGAAAATAGTGGCCAATCGCATCATCCGGTTTGAGTTCAAGGGCTTTGGTGAAGTCCACGATGGCCGCGTCCGCATCGCCTTTGGCCAGTTTCGCAACACCGCGATTGACGTAGGCGTCCGCGTCTTCCGGTTTGGACTCGATAGCCCGGCTGAAATCGGCGATGGCGCCGTCCAGGTCGCGTTTGGCTAATCTCGCAACGCCACGATTGACATAGGCTTCCGCATCTTCCGGTTTAACTTCGCTGGCCTGGGTGCTGCCTGGCAGGGCGGGGTTCAAACTGCTTTTGCCTCCCTTCGCATTATCTCGATTGTCGTAGGCCCCCGCATCGCGCGAGTTCAGTTCGCTGGCTTTGGTGCCACTTGCCGCGGCGACATCCGAATCGCCTTTGCCTCCTTTCGCAACGTCCTGATTGGCGTTGGCCTCTGCGTTGTCTGGTTGGGGCTCGCTGGCTTTGGCGGTGTTTGCCAAGGCTACGTCCAAGTTGCCTTTGCTTCCTGTCGCAGTGTTCCGACCGGCATTGACCTCCGAAACATGCGACTTAAGCTCGATGGCTTTGGTGCTGTCGGCGATGGCGCCGTCCAGGTCGCCTTTGGCCCGCTTCGCAATGCCGCGATTGATGTAGGCATCCACATCATCCGGTTTGAGTTCGATGGCTTTGGTAAAGTCCGCGATGGCGGCATCCGGCTCGCGTTTGGCTAATTTCGCAACGCCCCGATTGACATAGGCCTCCACATTGTCCGGTTTGAGTTCGATGGCTTTGGTGCTGTCGGCGATGGCGCCATCCAGGTCGCCTTTGACTGCCCTCGCCGCGCTGCGAAGAATGTACGCTTTCACCGCATCCGGTTTGAGTTTAATGGCTTTGCTGGCATCGGCAATGGCGCCGTCCAGATCGCCCCTGGCTTTCTTTGCAATGCCTCGATTGACATAGGCGTTCAAATCATCCGGTTTGAGTTTGATGGCTTTGCTGGCGTCGGCAATGGCGCCGTCCAGATCGCCTTTGTCCATCTTCGCCGCACTGCGAAGAACGCAGGCCTCTGCATCATCCGGTTTCAGTTCGATGGCCCTGGTACTGTCGGCAATGGCGCCGTCCAAGTCGCCTTTGGCCCGCTTCGCAATGCCCCGATTAACATAGGCGTCCGCATCATCCGGCTTGAGTTCGATGGCTTTGGTGTCGTCGGCGATGGCGCCGTCCAGATCACCTTTGTCCGCCTTGACGGCGCCGCGAAGGACGTAAGCGTCTGCATCCTCCGATTGAAGTTCGACGGTTTTGTCTTTGAATGCGTCCGTTGTCCCGCTGTGTGCGACCGGGAACGAACCAGGAGTTGGTTGAGCAACTGCGACGCTCAACATTAAAAACAAAAACCACTGATTTAATTTCACGACGGCATCCTAATGGGTCCTGATTCGCTGGCAAGCATCCGTGACCGTTAAACTCCGGCAGGCCTGCATTTGGTGTTCCTCGAGCGGATTGACTTTTCCAGTCTCCCGATTCGCCCGACCGGCTCCTGCCCATAATCAACCCGCTTCAACGTGCAAGAGCAAGAAAATTAGGCAGTGGACTCCTTTCGGCAGGGCGCGTCACTCTGTCGCGTTGTTGCCTGCATATGCGGTGGGCAAGGGACTGCCCGCCCTACCGAATCTTGAAATCGGAGACCAGGCTTGAAGCCGGCCACAGATTGGCCTTAAATATGCATACAGACGCGGATGAAGACAGAACATTTCATGAAAGCCGGCCCCTTTATGATTTTGTGCGTCGCCCTGGTTGCGAGTGGCATCTCCATTCGCGCGGATGATACGGCTGACCAGGCCGCCGCGCGCGCGGCGCTCGAGCAAAAACTCTATCAGTTGGATCACCCGGAAGCCCAGCCGCCACCGGATACAAATTCCATGACGGCAATGGCACAGCCCGCTGGATCCATCACCAATGTGACCAACGCAGCCTCCGCCACGGCAACTCTGGCGACTAAAGTTCCGGTCGCGGTCGTTCCTGCCAAAGCCGCGCCCGCTTCGACCCCACCCGCCGACGCCGATTTTGCCCAGAAGATTCCTGCTGCCAATCCTTCGGCCCAGGCCGCTGCCCTCGCAGCTTTGAACCAAAAAATGAACGAGCTGAGCGCCCCGGAAGCCCAGCCACCATCAGTTACCAATTCCATGGCAACGACGGCGACACCTCCAATGATTGCCCCTTCCCATGAACCTTCTGCCGCGGCCAAGCCGGTAACGGAGGCCCCCACTGCGGAAGTTCCGGAGGCAGTAACTCCAGCGATGGCTCCCGCCGCGGTTGCTCCGCTTTCCTCTGCTCCGGAGGCAGTCGCGCCGGCTCCCAAAGTTTCCACTGCTCCTGCGGTGGCAGCTTCGGTTGCTGTCGTTCCGGTTGCCACTCCGGGGCCGGTGATGTTGCCGGCCAGCACTCCGCCGGCCGCGGCGCCGGCAACGCCACAATTGCCATCAGGTTCATCGGGGCAGGTGAGACCGGCCAATGAACTGGTGACGACCACGGGGATCATCTATAAAAATGTGGAGGTGCAGAAAGTGATGGCCGACGCCATCGTCATCAGTTATACCCCGGCGCACGGCGACTGGGCGATGACCAAGGTTTATTTTCGGGATCTACCCTCCGGAATCCGGCAGCAGTACGAGAAACAATAAACCGGTAATTTAACCATATACCCGTTCTTTGCGGTTGAAAAAGCTGGCCAGACCCGGTCGGCTGCTCCAAATTAAGCCGTTGAAAAATTATGCCGCACGTTCTGGAGCCTGTCACCATCCCGAAGCCGACCACCGGCAAAAAGACCCGCAGCAAGGACAACCTCGCGCCCACGTTTCTTGTCATTTGTTGGAATGACCCGGTCAATCTGATGGTATACGTGACGCACGTTTTTATGAAGGTGTTTGGCTGGAACCGGCAGAAGGCGGAGAAACACATGCTGGAGGTGCATGAAAAAGGCAAGAGCGTGCTGGTCCGTGAAAGCGCGGAGAGGGCCGAGTTTTATGTCCACCAACTACAAGGCTATAAATTGCAAGCCACCATGGAGTCGGCGGAATGAGATTGCTCAAACAGAGCGGGGCAGGGTGGAAATACGAGTTGAACCAGAATGAGGGAATCCTGCTGCGCACGCTCGTCAAAGAATTCCCGCTGACGGCGGCGACGGCCGTCAAGATTTCCCGGACGGGCAGCGACGCCAAATCGGTCGAACGGGAACGGTTGTTAAACGAATCGCTGGGTAGTGGGCTACTTTCAAATTCACGCAAATTCATCTGGCAGGTTTTGGCCAAGCAGCAAAAGCTGTTTGTGACCGTAGAAAACGGAAGCGAACAATTCCAAGAAATGCGCCGGATTCGTAGCCGCTTCCAAAAGCCCAGTAACTTTGATAAGGTGCTTTTCTAAATTCTTCTTGGCGTGCTTTTCAATAAATTGATGAAGTTTATTCCATGAAACCGCTCCGCTTTCCCAGCCATGAATCTCGCGTCTCCGTTTTAGCTCATCTGGAAGTCCCGCAAAAAGCGGATCGTAAATAAAACGGTTTGTCCATCGGCCAACCCAGCTCGGTTTGTTTTCCGATTTCTCATATCTATCCCCATAAAGTTTCAGCAATGCCGCGTAAAAGTCATCTGGAAAGGTTTTCCGCCAGTCGTCCGGCATGGAAAGGAGCGCACGGTCAATCGGACGTAATCTTTTTCTGGCATCGCGGAACGCAATAATAAGGCGAAGCCGAAAATCTTTGGTTACATCGGTCGGCTTTGACAACATCAGCAGAAGCGCAATCTGGTCGAAATTCAAGTAGCAAAACCTCTCTGGCCGTCCGCCCAAAGAGCCAGCCGGAGGTTTCCCGATTTCAAATCGGAAAACCCCTAATTGTTCAATCTGGGCCGCGTGTTCTTCAATGAGTCTGCGAAGGCTTTCGTGTTGAACTCCAAAAAGCTTGGCAACGGCGCGAGAATCGGCCATCAAATCAGAGCCTTGATTGTAGATTTTAATTAATTCTTTCATGCGGTTACTGGTTGTTCTAGCAGGTTTGCAATTTCTTCCAAACTCCAAACATGGTCGGTGATACCAGCTTCCATCGCTGGCGTTACACGCAATGTTTGGTGAATCCGGCAGAAATTGTAATGGAAGAAATACAAGGCGCATCCCCACTTGTGATTTTCCAGTTTCTTGCTGAAGGCATTGGTCAGTCGTGTGAACCGGCGGCTGCTCATGCGGAGGGTCAAGTTTTGTCGTTCCACAAATGACGTTGAAATACGATTGCGGTCTGGATTGCCGATAATCCTGCGGCGACGCGCCCCAATGCACTTTGGCGGCGAATAACGGGCTTCTGGCGACAAGTCATGCCCATACAATTTCACCAACATCGAATAATCAATCTCCGCGCCAAACGCAGATTCAACGGCTTCCAGATATGGCCTGTGGCCATCACTGGTAAGTTGCACGCGATGCGCCAGCCGCCCCGCTAAATCGTGAATGAAGTGATATGCGGCGGTCGCGTCCCGTTTTCCAATATGCCAGCTTGGGATCAGTTTGCTGTCGGCATCAATGGCAATCCACGTCCAAGTGTCGCCGATGCTTTCATCACCCTGAAAACGCTCTGGGATATTCGCCTGCTTGCAATAGGTGAATGTCCAAACCTCGTCCACCTGAACAACCTTGCATGGCAGGTTCCGCATGATTTTGTCGCTGTATGCGGCGCATGCCTGCCCGATTTCAACCTGCAATCGGGCGACGGTTTTTTTGGCAAAACCCGTCATGCGCTGCGCGGCTCTCAGCGAGCAACCTTCAACAAGGCAGTTGATTATCTTGGCTCTTTCCGCCGTCGTTAATTTATTCATAAAAATTCTTGAATCTAAACGAGGGCTTTGTTATCGTAATAGACGAGCGGCGCGTGTCCGATTCGGACGGACGGACGGTGCTCCTTACACCGTCAGCGGATTTACAGTCCGCTCCATTAAACCGCTCTGGCAACGCGCCACCCGAAAAATTGACCAGCGAGCCGCCCTCGAAAGCACCCGCTGGTCTTTTCGTTATTTTTTCAATCTCCATAAATCATCAGTTCCACGCACAAACTTGTCCGGGTTTTTAGTCAGCGTGCGATATACCGAAGCCCCGGAAATACCAGTCTTTTCGGCAATTTGAGCCTGACTTAATCCAATCCCATTTTCGCCGGTCAACACTTTCAAAATGCCATTCACGCCTTCACCTTTGCGCAGCCGGGGCGATTTTCCGTTGCTTGCTCTGGCGGACTGTTCAAGTTTCAACTTCAAAGACGTTATCCTGTCATTGAGCGCAGTAATGCGCTTGTCTATGCTGTCCCGCTCACGCGAGAGAAGTTCTTTTGATTCGGACAGGTCACTTATGGTGTCCTCTAACGTCTGCCGGTCTATGACAATGTTCGTGTTTAACATGAGGCCAATTTACCAAAATTACAGCCGCCGTCAACCAAAATCTTCCATTTTCTTCCATTATTTTTTAAGGGCTGAAAATGGAAGAATTTCATGTTTTTAGCCATTCTAAGAGGTTTGGAGCTTTCAAAATCGCTAACTTTAGTATGTAGAACCACAGTTAGCGAATCCGTAAAGTTCATTTTCTGTGAAAAGCAATGTCCTCTTGAAATTTGGGAAAAAAGTGCGCGAGAGACGGGCCGCATTGCATTGGTCACAAGAGGAGCTTGCCGAATGCGCCGGGGTTCATCGCACGTATATCGGAATGATTGAACGTGCCGAGAAAAATATCACGTTGGAAAACATTGAGAAAATTGCCAAAGCCCTCGGCGTTCCGATTGACCAACTCCTGAAATTCTGACCTATGGGAAAAAGTGAACTGAGCGGTCGGGGCACATGGCAGGACTACAGCGGTGAAAATGCCGGTCATGCCGAAAAATCTTTCTTCACGGTGATGCAACAGGCGTTTCAGGACACCAACTTTCGGGTTCGTGGAAAGCCAAATGAATTCAAGAACATCTACGCTGATATTGAACTGCCGCCTGACGTAGAGAAGCAAATCTACAATGGCATGAACCAGTTGCGGGCCGGTCGTCCACATGAATAAAAGGCAATCATCTTTTGCAATCTCCTGTATGGGAATTTGAACCAGTTGTTCGAGCTTCAATGTCGGGTATTTGAAAACGGCTGAACTGATAAAAATGTTACGGGACAAATCAATCTCATCGGCGCTCTTACTGCTTTTGTCGAATTGGAACTTGCCGTTGTAATCCCACGGTGGGTCAGCGTAAATAATGTCGAACTTCTTATCTGGCAATTTAGGATGAAGATATTCGCCTGCTTGCAATAGGTGAATGTCCAAACCTCGTCCACCTGAACAACCTTGCATGGCAGGTTCCGCATGATTTTGTCGCTGTATGCGGCGCATGCCTGCCCGATTTCAACCTGCAATCGGGCGACGGTTTTTTTGGCAAAACCCGTCATGCGCTGCGCGGCTCTCAGCGAGCAACCTTCAACAAGGCAGTTGATTATCTTGGCTCTTTCCGCCGTCGTTAATTTATTCATAAAAATTCTTGAATCTAAACGAGGGCTTTGTTATCGTAATAGACGAGCGGCGCGTGTCCGATTCGGACGGACGGACGGTGCTCCTTACACCGTCAGCGGATTTACAGTCCGCTCCATTAAACCGCTCTGGCAACGCGCCACCCGAAAAATTGACCAGCGAGCCGCCCTCGAAAGCACCCGCTGGTCTTTTCGTTATTTTTTCAATCTCCATAAATCATCAGTTCCACGCACAAACTTGTCCGGGTTTTTAGTCAGCGTGCGATATACCGAAGCCCCGGAAATACCAGTCTTTTCGGCAATTTGAGCCTGACTTAATCCAATCCCATTTTCGCCGGTCAACACTTTCAAAATGCCATTCACGCCTTCACCTTTGCGCAGCCGGGGCGATTTTCCGTTGCTTGCTCTGGCGGACTGTTCAAGTTTCAACTTCAAAGACGTTATCCTGTCATTGAGCGCAGTAATGCGCTTGTCTATGCTGTCCCGCTCACGCGAGAGAAGTTCTTTTGATTCGGACAGGTCACTTATGGTGTCCTCTAACGTCTGCCGGTCTATGACAATGTTCGTGTTTAACATGAGGCCAATTTACCAAAATTACAGCCGCCGTCAACCAAAATCTTCCATTTTCTTCCATTATTTTTTAAGGGCTGAAAATGGAAGAATTTCATGTTTTTAGCCATTCTAAGAGGTTTGGAGCTTTCAAAATCGCTAACTTTAGTATGTAGAACCACAGTTAGCGAATCCGTAAAGTTCATTTTCTGTGAAAAGCAATGTCCTCTTGAAATTTGGGAAAAAAGTGCGCGAGAGACGGGCCGCATTGCATTGGTCACAAGAGGAGCTTGCCGAATGCGCCGGGGTTCATCGCACGTATATCGGAATGATTGAACGTGCCGAGAAAAATATCACGTTGGAAAACATTGAGAAAATTGCCAAAGCCCTCGGCGTTCCGATTGACCAACTCCTGAAATTCTGACCTATGGGAAAAAGTGAACTGAGCGGTCGGGGCACATGGCAGGACTACAGCGGTGAAAATGCCGGTCATGCCGAAAAATCTTTCTTCACGGTGATGCAACAGGCGTTTCAGGACACCAACTTTCGGGTTCGTGGAAAGCCAAATGAATTCAAGAACATCTACGCTGATATTGAACTGCCGCCTGACGTAGAGAAGCAAATCTACAATGGCATGAACCAGTTGCGGGCCGGTCGTCCACATGAATAAAAGGCAATCATCTTTTGCAATCTCCTGTATGGGAATTTGAACCAGTTGTTCGAGCTTCAATGTCGGGTATTTGAAAACGGCTGAACTGATAAAAATGTTACGGGACAAATCAATCTCATCGGCGCTCTTACTGCTTTTGTCGAATTGGAACTTGCCGTTGTAATCCCACGGTGGGTCAGCGTAAATAATGTCGAACTTCTTATCTGGCAATTTAGGATGAAGATACGGCAGCGGGTTTTTCTTTTTCCGCCGTTTGGCTTCTTTGTCGTAAATCCGATACCCCGTCAAATGGGCTTTGTTTGGTTCTTGTTCAAGTTCCATAACTGCTAACCATAGTATGCAATACAAAAACTCACGGCAACCGCAAAATGAGCCGGTTAGCCGCGTTTCCTTTTGCTTTGGCGTTTCGGTGCCTTAATCGGCGTTTCTGTGAGCCGTATTGCGTCCTGAACGACGCCGTAGGCGATTTGAGCCGAATCACCCTTACGTTTCTTATTTGGCTTGACCATGCCGCAAGCATGGCACAATCAAGCGAAAAATGGAAATCTAAAACGAAAGTAGCCCACTACCCGAAATTGTGCTTGCACCTGCTTTTTCGCCGTGCGTAGTATATTGGGCCGGTTCCGTGGTGATATCAGGCAATTGGCTGGGTAGCTCAGTCGGTAGAGCAGAGGACTGAAAATCCTTGTGTCGGCGGTTCAATTCCGCCCCCAGCCACCACTTCACTTTAGTCCAATGAAATCAATGATTTCGTGAAAGAAAGGCGTTGAATGCGGCTAAAGTAAGACATGGAGTAAGACATGACTTGCCAGTTTTCATCGGTGAACTTCGCTGGACGAATCCGCACTTTCGCATTGGTTTTATAGGGTGAAAACGGTGTTTCCCGTCCTGCTACACCGTTCAAATCGTCGCGCTAGGGGCAAATGCGGCGCATGGCGGGGCTTTGTGGCGAGCGCAGGCGAGCACTTTGATACGATTCATTGCTCCCGGCTTTCTTGTTCCTCCGCGCTGGCAAATTCTTCAATGGCCGCAACGAGGCTTTGAAAATCAATCAACCGGACACCTCGACAAGTGCCGCGACGTTTCAGGCTGTACGATTTGACTTTGCCGGATTTGCAGAGCAAATAAATTTGCGTGCGCGACAGGCCGGTGAACGGGCAAAGTGTGCCGGGCTTCGGAAGCCGCACGAAGCGTGGTTGCAATTGCGATACACTCGCCGGTGTTTGGCTTTGTTCGCCACGGATGCCACTGTCCCGCGCACCAAAGCCAGCAGGCGGCGCGACTCGCAATGAATTCTTTTGTTCACCGTTCACAAATGCCCTTTTCGGTTCGTTTGGAGGAAAATTTACACCGCCCAGGGCAAGTGCCGGTGTATCACAAGCGCGGGTTGTTAGTGGCGGGGGACACACTCACGCGAAGCGGCAACTGTCCATTCAACCTGTCCAGTCACATCCGCGAAGCGGGCGAATCGGTTCACACCTGATCCGCGATGGACTGGCATTAGCGCGGGTGCAACCTACCGGTTTGGGATGGGGCACGCGTTACCCCTCGTCAAAACGAGGTTTTTGAGTCCGCGCAATGGACGCGGTGAAAGCGCGGGCTGACGCGCTAATAGCCGCGCCGGTGTCCGCAGTCACGGTCAGTCCGCGTCCCATCCGGGGCCGTGACCGCTACCACGTCCACAGTTTGTCCGGGGCTGGTGCGCGCCTCAGTAGTGAACCAACTGAGTCCGTTGCCCTGGCAGGGGAATGTCCGCAATGCGGCCAGCCATGCGGCGGCGATACTTCCCGCGTGAATCCTTAATCGTCCGTCTGTCTGCCGGCGAAGCGAGCATCGTCAAGGTGGAACTCGCGGGGCAGCGGGGGAGTCTTACCTTGATGACGCGCAGCGAGCCATACAATCGAAGGGCGATTCACGCGGAACCAGGTGTGAACCCGGCGCGGATGCGGACTGGACACGGATGGTTCATGGACATGGACTGACTGCGCGCGCGGCTGCGGTCATGGCCCGAACACGATCACGGACTAGCTATGGGCAAGGCCAGGACACGGACGCAGACTGTTTCCGTGCTGGGCGCGGTCACGGACTGGACGAGGCCACGCCCAGCAGGCCGAGCTATGTCGCGGACATTCCGTGTCACAACCGCAATCACTTCACGGACTCAAAAACGTGCCGAATGGCAGGGGTAGGGCTTGTCCGTGTGAAAAGCCTTCAGGTGAGGGCAGCAAATGGCGACAAATTCGCAATGTCAAAGGGCGTTACATTGCGGCAAATTCGTTGCCGCTGTCAGCGGACGGTCAAAACCAGCCAGGGAGGGTCGAATGAAAACCAGCCATTTTGAGGGACGCATTGCGTCGAGTGCGGCAGATGCCGCATTAGGACGCGATGAACGAACTCAACGTGAGCTTACAGCATTCGATATTGACATTGGCGGCGCATGGCTGGTCCCACCGGCGGATTGCGCGTGAACTGGACATCAATCGGGAGACGGTTGGCAAGTATCTGCGGCTGGCAAAGTCAAAACCGGCCATTTCGACCCCCGGCTCGGAGTCTGAGCCAGATTTAAAACCAGCCATTTCGACCCTCGGCTCCACGGCAGGTCGGCAGAGCCTTTGTCAGCCGTGGCTGCCGCAGATTGAGGCAGCGGTGTCAGTCGGACTGAGTGCTCAGCGCATTTATCAGGACTTGGTCTGCGATCACGGATTTGTTGGCAGTTACCAGGCCGTTAAACGGTTCGTGCGGCAGTTGCGCGAGACACAGCCGGTGCCGTTTGTGCGGATGGAGGTGGAACCCGGAGCCGAAGCCCAGGTGGATTTTGGCCAGGGCGCGTGGGTGATGGTGGATGGCAAGCGGAAGCGGCCCCACCTGTTTCGGATCGTTCTCAGCCATTCACGCAAAGGCTACAGTGAAGTGGTCTGGCGGCAGACGACCGAGAGTTTCATCCGATGTCTGGAAAACTCGTTCCGATACTTTGGTGGTGTTCCCCGCACGCTAATCACCGACAACCTCCGGGCTGCCGTCACGCGGGCCGACTGGTTTGATCCCGAACTCAACCCAAAGACGGAAGAGTTCTGCCGCCACTACGGCACTGTGATGCTCCCGACCCGTCCGGCCATGCCGCGTCACAAAGGAAAAATCGAATCGGGGATTAATTATGGTCAGGAGAACGCGCTCAAGGGCCGGAGTTTTGAAAGCCTGTCAGCGCAAAACATTTATCTTTCAGATTGGGAAAGTGGTGTGGCGGACACGCGCATTCATGGCACCACCCGGCAACAAGTCGGCAAGGTGTTCAATGAAGTGGAACGATCCAAACTATTGCCGCTGCCATCAAGTTTGTTCCCGGTGTTTGAAGAGGCACCGCGAACGGTGCATCGGGATGGCTACATCGAGTTGCAACGGGCGTATTACTCGGTGCCGCCGGAGTATGTTGGTCGGCAGGTGTGGGCGCGTTGGGAGTCCCGGCTGGTGCGGGTGTTCAATCAACGCCGCGAAGTCATCGCCGTCCATGTGCTGGCCGAACCGGGGAAGTTCACCACCGACCCGAACCATCTGCATTCTCCACACCGCCGCCTCATCCAACACAGTCTGGATTACCTGCTGGATCGCGCGCGTCTGATTGGCAAGCACACCGGCAGTTGGGCTGAGGCCATGGTTCAACAGCGAGGCCCCATCGGCACGCGAGTCTTGCATGGCCTGTTGTCCCTGGCTGGCAAACATCCTGTGGCTGCGCTGGAAGGCGCTGCCGAGAAAGCCCTGCATCACGGCGCGTGGCGTTTAAGGGATTTGCGCACGTTGCTGGAACGGACCGGGCCGTCGCCGCAACTGGATTTCCTGGACACTCACCCCTTGATCCGTTCGTTGGATGCTTATGAGGCGCTAACGCCGGATTGTTTTAACCCTCAACCCCAAACTGTATATGAGCAATCTTGAAAACACCCTGAAACAACTCCGCCTCTCCGGGCTGCTGCAAACCCTGGACGTGCGGCTGCAAGAAGCCGTCGCCAACCGGCTTGGTCATGCCGAGTTCCTGGAACTGATCTGTCAGGACGAAATCAATGTCCGCCAACAACGGCTCATGGAACGCCGCACCAAGGCCGCTGATTTCCGCGGCCTCAAAACGCTGGAAGACTTTGACTGGAGTTTTAATCCGGCCATCCACCGCAAAGACATTTTCGATCTGGCCACCGGCAACTTCATCCGCCAAGCCAAAGATGTCCTGTTTCTTGGGCCGCCCGGCGTTGGGAAAACCCATCTGGCCCAGGCCATCGGCTACGAAGCCATCAAAATGAACTTTCAGGTCCTCTAGCATCGGGATTATCCAATCCGGTAATCAGCGAGGCGTTGACGAGCGTCCCGGAAGTCGTGAGTTCGCTGACGGCGCCGGGACTTCCGCTTGCGACGAACAGGTCACTGCCCGAAACCGCAATGCCGCCCCCGCTCGCCGCCACAAACGGTTCATTGCCCGAAATCGCGATGCCAGGCCGAACACGAATTTGCCGGCGTGCCGTGCGGCATCATGGACCAATATATTTCGGTGATGGGACAGAAAGATCATTTGCTCCTGCTCGATTGCCGCTCATGCCAGACCGAGCTGGTGCCAATGAATGATCCGTCGGTCGCATTGCTCATCATTAACACCAACGTGAAACATGAACTGAGCGGCGGCGAATATGCCCAGCGCCGCGCGCAATGTGAGACCGCCGCAAATATTCTGGGTGTCGCTTCTCTGCGCGACGCAACGGCCGATGCCTTGGAACGCGCAAGAAAGAAAATGGATCTTTTCGTTTTTCGGCGTGCGCGCCATGTTATCAGCGAAATTGAACGCACGTTGCAGGCTGTCGGTGAAATCCGAAAGTCAAACTGGCCGGTGGTGGGCCAACACATGTATGCCAGCCATTATTCGTTGCGCGACGACTTTGAAGTAAGCTGTAGTGAGCTGGACGCGGTTGTGGAAATTTGCCAAGCCATCGGTATGGAGGGCGGGGTATATGGCTGTCGGATGACGGGCGGTGGTTTTGGCGGGAGCTGCGTTGCATTGGTTAAGGCCGAGGCCGTGAACACGATTACCAGACATATCGCCACCTTCTATAAAATCGCCACCAATGGTAATGGGGCAAAAAAAGGCATGGGAGCCACACTCTTCAGTTCCCGCCCGGCGGCTGGAGCTACAGTGATCAAAGGTTAATCAACCAATCCATTTTATATCGTATTTGGATTTACCTCACCGGATATGAGCTTTGATTTTGCAATTCACTCGCACCGCCGATTTAATCCTCTACTTGGCGAGTGGGTGTTGGTTTCGCCGCATCGCATGAAGCGGCCACGGTTGGGACAGGTGGAAAGAAACGCCCCGGACCGGCGCCCGACTTATGATCCTAAATGTTATCTTTGTCCTGGCAACCAGCGTGCATGCGGAGAATTTAACCCGCACTATGATTCCAGCTATGTCTTCAACGATGATTTTTCCGCGTTATTACCTGACACACCCTGAACCACGGATTTCTCCAATAGACTTTTGTGCGTGGAACCGGCGCGCGGCGAATGCCGCGTCACGATTTGACGCTGGCGCAAATGACTACGTCTGATATCCGCAAGGTTGTGGATGCATGGGTCGCGCAATCTGTAGAACTGGGTGCTCGACACCCCTGGGTGCAGATTTTTGAGAACAAAGGCGCAGTCATGGGTTGTTCTAATCCGCGTCCGCATGGACAAGTCTTGGCAGGAAATTTTCTGCCGAACGGAGTCGCTGTCGAAGACCTGGAGCAAAAGTTCTATCTGCACAGGAATGGTTTGCCGCTCTTGCTGGATTACGCCCTGATTGAATTAACAGCAACGGAACGCGTTGTTGTTTAAAATGAGCATTGGTTGGCGACAGTGCCGTTCTGGGCGGTCTGGCCGTTTGAGATTTTGCTCCTCCCGTTGCGCCATGTCCTGCGCTTGCAGGATTTATCGGACGGCGAGAGGACGGCGTTGTCGGAGATTTTGCGCACACTGCCAATCCGCTACGATAACTTGTTTGAGACATCGTTTCCCTATTCGATGGGCTGGCACGGTGTGCCCAATCGTCAAGGTGATTTTTCTACTGGCAATTGCACGCGCACTTTTACCCGCCGCTGCTAAGGTCAGCCAGTATAAAGAAATTCATGGTCGGCTACGAAATGCTGGCCGAGGCTCAACGCGATTTGACAGCCGAACAAGCGGCTCAACGGTTGCGTGAAGTGTCTGTGTCTCACTTTTCAGAAGTTACAAAGATCGAAATTAAACCTTAAAATGCTCGCCGTTCAAATTACTTCTGCCTTGGTTGAGTTTCCTGATTGGCTATGTGTACCTCCAGCAAAACAATACTGAGAAATAGTGGAACAATAGTGAGTGAGTAGTGGCAGAATTCTGGCAAATAGTTCTTGAAAGCTGAAAACCACCTTGTTATGGCTGCCGTCACCAGATTCTTAGTGTCGTTCAACGAGTTGCGCAGTAAATGGCGGGTCAAGGTTGTTGACCGATTCCGCCACCCGCCGGTGATCATCCGCCATTTGCCGCTACGGATCGCTGAGGCGGAAAAACAAAGTGTTAGTGGGCGCCGGGATCGTGATACTGTAGATGCCGTTATTCGAGTTGGCTGGAAAACCCCAGGGCGACCAACTGAATTTCGCCATATTGGCGCTTTGTTGCAAAGTGTAGGAGCCGCTGGCGGGCCAGGAGACGATGACATTGGTGCCGACAAGGCCGATGGCCAGGTTCGGCGGCGGCGGCGGGGCCGAAGCAAATGTGATGGAGTTGAACGTAATATCGTAAGGCAACCCGGAACTCCCGGCAGGATCATTAAATATAACCGTCGGATTAATGCCCAGGTTACAGCCATAAAAGTGATTAGTTCCACCTTGGGTCCAGGGTACAAAGACTGCGCCAAAGTGATTGGCACTTGTATCAACCTGTTTTGACATATCTATCGTCAAAGTGACATTGCTGCCGCTCCAAACGATACCGTTTGAGTTTCCCGGATTATTCCATCCGGCATAGGCGACAGGGATCCCATCGTAAACGCCGCTGTCGCAATTCAGATAAAACTGTATTCCTATCCAGTTGTAATTGGTATAAAACGATGTCCCCGAGGCCGCCATGCCCGGCGTCGGATTGACGGTAAAAGTCAAGATGCAAATGGTGTCGTTGGTAGCGAGCGCAAGATCGCCGTTGGCAAAGGTAACGCCCACGCCGCCGTTCAGGTCAGCATAACCGCTGCCATAACCACCAATGGTCGAAATCACTTCCAGGCCGGACGCCGGTTCGTCCAGCACTGCGTTCGTGAAAACAAATACATTGTTAAAGTTCACAGCAGAAGTGTTGCCAGGGTAGTTGTTCCAATCAGAGTACAGCGCACTGTTGGGTGGCCAGGGTGGATAGAAATAACACCAGTAGTAGATGTCTTGAGCCTGCGCCAGGCTGGCCAATGTCAATCCGCCCGCCACTGCCAGCGCGATCGCCAGCCACCTCATTGGTGATTTGATTTGCATAATGCCACACTCCGATTTCTTGTTTGGTTTGGTACAAGAAAGAAACCGTTGATAATTCTTCAAGTTTGAAGAAGTTTAACACTGAAAAACCATTTTTGACAGTCACATGAAATGGTTACAGTTCTGGTTATGCCGATTTACCGCCGATTACGGCACTGACAAGGGGGCAACGGATCGAAGAATGGAAGTGGATGTAAAAATCAAACCGGCTGACCGACCGGCCAATTCATTGCCCCGCGATGAGTCGTTTCATGTTCAAGATGGCAGATGAACCCCCACGGTGATTAATTTGATGATGTCCGTGCGTTCAAAGATGGCGCGGGTGTTTTCCCGATCCAGCGAAAGGGCATCCTGCCTTTGCTTTCTGCCGTCAGCAAAGGCGATCGTCAGAAACGTTTTTGGCGCGAGTTGATAGACGACGGGTAGCTGGCAATAAGTGAACGCGAGTGCGCCAGCTTTAAGCCGAAGTTTCCGTGCAGCGCCGGCTATGTCGAAATAAGAGAATGGAGCCGGGGAAGAAAGAAACTCCTCCCGGCGCAGCAACCGCGGCTCGAAATGGATGCAGCCCTCACGAACACTTACGCCCAGTTCACCAAACCGGCATAAGATGTCTTCCTTCACCTGACCGGTCAGCCCCGGCTGGCGGGCGCCACCTTGCGCCGGGGTATGCGAATAGGGGTCCATCGGAAATGCCCCGTAAACTTCCGGGGTTTTGTAATCACCAATCCCGGCACAGATGTCGTAATAGCATTCGGCGAGCTGTTTCAAGAGCCGCGGTGGCGCCCCCGTTTCCAGCGCGCGGACATAAGTTTCCTGGGCGGCCAGGCGAAGTTTGGAAACCATGTGCCAATAAATGCAGCCCAATCCTTCATAACCGAAGAAGGTGCCGGAGCGCCCGGTGAAGGATTCGTGGTCGAAGAGGCACTCGAACAGATCAAGCACCTGAGCCGCGTCTCGTTTTACCAGTTTTGCGTAACCGTTGCCGGCGAGCCGCTCCAGGATGCGGAGGATGTCGCGGGCGTTGGTGATGGAGCCATTGAAGTGAACCCGTCCGGCAATGTCGCGCTCGATGAGCTGCCGGTTGCCGTCAGCCAGCAATTTCCGCAGGAGGGCGCAGCGGCTGAGTTTCCTGGCGGGAATATTGTTTTTTTCGACAAAGGCCGGGAGCTGCCGGTCGGGATAAAGCAGATAACTGTTTTGATCGGGGCGGTACATCGAACTGTGCTTGAGCGCCGTGAGCACTTCCAACGAATCCTCGGCCGGGAGATGGCCCGAACTGAGCACGGCAACCTGGCCTTCCAGCATTTCGTAAAGACGGCGGATGGGAAGGCGAGTCCGGTTTTCGAACCGCACAAGATTGTAAGCGTGGAAAAGTCCATCGGGCCGCCGATTGGACTGAATCGAATGGTTGATCCACTGCAGCGCCGAATCGAAAAACCGGATCAATTTTTGGCCCGCGATGAAGGTTTTTCGACCAGACAATCCATGTTGGTAAATGCGCTGGCGATAATAGCTCCCGGCGCGGCCCAGGTCATCGAGCACGCGATGGCGCTGTTGGTCGGTAAATGTTCCCGCCAGCAGTGGACGATGGCGATCGAGAATCCGGTTCAACGCGCCGAAAAATGCAGCAACTTCGATGGAGAGGCTGAATTTGACATCCGCTGATGTGTGAAAGAGTTCGCGGCAGAACGCCAGGTGTCGGCGCAGGTAATACAGCGTGACCATGGAGGCGCCGTTGCCGACGAGGGCATTGTTGGCATCGTTCCATTCCGGCCGTTGCGTGTTCAACCAGATGCCGGCTTCGGGGATAAAATTCGAAAGCTTGGCCAATACTGGAACCAGCAGTTTCTCGGTCAAATTGATCAGGCGCGCCTGTCCACTCTTGTCCCGCACCAGCCTGCCGTCCGTGCCCACGGCGTGGACCCGTTGCTGGACGAGCGCTTCAATCTGTGGGTTGAAAACGACGGTGTCTTTCGGGTCCGTCAAAAGTGCGTTGTAGGGCTTGATGCGGTACGGGACATTGGCGTAAGCGAATATGTCGCGCGTGAGGAAACCTTGCAAGGTGGTTGGATCGTGCCGGTCCAGAATCTCCAGGAGTTTCAGCAGATAAATAATCTGGTGATCGCCCCAGTAGCCGATATACGACCAGGGATCATGCGGATCCACGACTTCCCAATCAATTCCGTTGCGCGTGATGCGATAGGGATTGTAACCATCGGCGGTCGAAGCATTGAGGAAACGACAGATCATGCCGGAAACAAAGCCCGGGAAGGAAACCGCCAGTGCCTCCCAATTTTGAAAAATATCGCGCCAGTTCCCTTCGTAATTAAGGATCTGTGTGCCGTCAGCGTTCCGGGTGGCAATGGAAAACCGGTTCCACGGCCGGGTGGGATCGCCATGCCGGCGGCTGAAGGTAAGGGGCAGGTATTCTCGACTCAGCCGTTCAAGCTGCGGATCGCCCGTGGCAGCAGCGGCAGTCACCATTTCGCCATAGCGCGTCGGTTTCGGCAGCCGGCGGAAAAATGAGGCGTGCCGAAGCGCAACCTTTTTGTCCGCATGGGTGACGAACGACAGCAAATCATCCGGGTCGAGTTTGTAGCCGTCGTTAAAAATCCCGCCGCGCATCACGTTAAACAATGTGTTGCTGTAGTGTCGTGCATTACTCAACGGGCGCGCTGTTTTCTGCAGCCCGTCCGCGGCGCCCACAATCCGCTCCAGTTCCCGGGTACCCAGGTGAATGTCCGCCCGGACCAGCCTTTCGAGGCGGGCGGGCGTGTGCAAGAACCGGTCAAGGGCGGCCACGTCCGACGGGCCTTGTCCGACATCCGCCGCGAGCAGCCATTTCAGAGTCTGGCCGCGCCGCAGGTTCATGGTGGCCTGGACGAAATAAGCCCCGCGTTCGCCGCGCACGTCGGTTTCTTCCCGAAGCGGTGAGCCTTGGCGAAAGTTTTCGAGCTGAAGGGAGGAGAGCAGGGTGAGCTGGCGCTTGAGTCCCAGCGACCAGACGATGTTGGCGCGGAGGGCCTCGGCCGGCTCGGGACGATCCACCGGGATGGCACTAAGGCGGAACAAACCAAGGCCGGTTTCGGAAATCAACTCGCTCCGCTTGTAAGCGTCGAGCAGCGTGCTGTATTCAAGGTTGAATTGACTGCCGGTTCCGCAGGGCATCAGGTTTTGAAGGCCGTCCAGCAATCGGATGCGCGCGCCGCCCGGCCCGGAATTGGTCAGCCATGCCCGGCGGATAAAGCCAAACCGGTTGCTGTTGAACCAACCGTAACGAAAGGTCAGTGACAGATCTTCATTGATTTCTTCAAAGATCAATTTGTTGCCCTGGAAATTCTTGTAGAGGTTCCGCCGGGTTCGATAAATACCCCGGCCACGTTCGGAAAACGGTTCCCAAAGCCGACTCTGATTCCGGTGGTGGACGACCACAATCGTCTTGCTGCCGGTGGCTTCCACCATGTCACGGATTTTGTCGTCGGTGTAGTACGGGAACAGCGCGAGGTCGGCGGTGCGGCGGCCGGCGGAGAGTGCGCCGTTGCTGGAAACGAACATCCAGTGATCGGCGTCGCTGACCACCGTCATGAAAAAAGGCCGCATCCGGTCGTAATTGGCAATCCGGTAATAATCCTCGCTCTCCAGCGTGACTTGCTCACCGCGGACGGGATCGGAGCAGATCTGAAACGGATTCTTACCGAGGTACAGTTTGGGTTTCATGTCATCGTGAATCTGGTGAGTTTGCCAATCAGAGACGGAGTTTATCTCAAAATGCGCGGGCGGCGAGCCATTATTTCCTGAAGGATCAAACAGTGGATTGTTCTCCTGCTCTCCGCGCATCGAGGTCCTTTTTCATCAAGTCACCGGTCTTTGAATCGATGTTGTAGAAAATCATGAACACGGCGCAGGACATATACAATATCCCGGGAATCACGGAAATCAGCAACTTGATGCCGGTCAGGGCCGTTTGGGTTTGTATGGCATTAGGGACGTAGTTAAATGCTGCCAGGAGCCAGCCGGCGATGCCGGCTCCGATGCCCCATCCCGCTTTTTGCGCAAAGGTTGCCGCAGAAAAACACAGGCCCGTCGCCCGCCTGCCCATTTTCCACTCGGAATAATCGGCCGCATCGGCGATCATGGTCCACAGCAAAGGGACAGCGGGGGCATAGGCCATTTTTGCGCAGATATTCAACACATAGATGGTGACAAGGCTTTTCTCTCCGGGCAGGTAGAGCGAAATAAAGAAGGCGCCTGAAATCAGGGAGCTGGCAATGAAGACATTTCGATTGCCAAATCTCCTGGCCAATGGCTTTGTAAACGGCAAGGCAACAATCAGGGCAATCGTACCGATCACGTTGAACAACTGAACGTTATTTTCTTTGCCAATGTAATACTTGAAATAGTAGGCAATCGCCGCATTCTGCATGGCAAACATGACGAAGGAGATGATACCCACCAGAGCGAGGATGATCCAAGGCCGGTTCTTAAAGAGATTCCCCAGATCCTCACCGACCGAGCCCTCCAGAGATTTTGACGGTTCCACCCGCTCTTTGGTTGTCCTGAAGGTGATGAAAAAGAAGACCACACTCAGGCAGCCAAACAGGATCAAGGTGTGTTGATAGCCCATCGCCTCATTGCCGCCCCCAAAATATTTTGCGAGCGTCAGCGCCAACCCGGTGACCACCAGCTGGCCGGTAAAGGCGCAGATAAAACGATACTGGTTAACACCCGCGCGCTCATAAGTGTCCGAGGTCATCACCGCAGCCAGGGAAGAGTAGGGTATATTAACCGCCGCGTAGGCGGTCATCAAGAGGGCGTAGGTGGCGCAGGCGTAAATAATTTTGCCCGTCTCACCAAAATTCGGCGTGGTAAATGTCAGAACCGCCAAAATCGCGTAAGGAACCGCACCGAAAAGAATGTAAGGACGGAATTTGCCCCAGCGCGTCTGAGTCCGGTCCGAGATGACGCCGATGGCCGGGTCAATGCCCACGTCCCAGAAACGGCCGATCAGCATAATGGTGCCGGCGGTCGCCGGAGGAATCTTGAAAACGTCGGTGTAAAAAATCAGCAGCCAGAAGCCGACCATGTCCCAGACAAAATGCGAAGCGGTGTCACCAAGGCCGTAACCCAGCTTCTCCATGACCGTCAGACTTGCACGAGGAACCTTAATGGGCCCAATTACAGGCGGTGCTTTCATTTGATTTTGAACGTCAGGCGGGCTCATGGCGGGGAGGTTAACGACTGGTATCGAGCGCCGTCAAGTTTGCGCACAATTGGGGAGTGTCCGAATTTCGAATTTCTCGGAGCGCGACTGTGTGCGAAGCACCAGTCGCAGCACTGCGGCTGGTCTGCGACACAGCCGCGCTCCAACTAAATTAGGACACTACGCACAATTGTCCGAACGGGCTTGCGGTCTTTCTTCAGGAACATTAGCCTCCAGGCAGTTTTTCAAGAGGCAGGTTGCCGTTGGGACATCAGAAGAGAAACGGTCCGATGAGAGAAACGGAACATTATCAAACGGCGGCCGAGGATCGCCTGCCTTTCCTGCAGAAGTTCACTTACGGCCTGGGCATGCTGGCCAACAATCTGCAGGCCGCCGCCGTCGGCGCCTTGCCGATCATACTGAATCTCGGTCTGGGAATGGACCCGCGCCTGGTGGGCACCTTGGGGTTTATTCCCCGGCTCTTTGACGCATTTATTGATCCCGTCATCGGCCACGTCTCCGACAACACGCGGACCCGGTGGGGCCGCCGTCGCCCGCTGATCTTTGGGGGTGCCATTCTGTCCGGCATCATATTTGCCCTGATGTGGCAGTTGTATCCCGGGCACACCCAGATGTTTTACTTCTGGGTTTTCTTCTGCGCTTCAGTCATTTTCTTCACGGCCTACGCGGTCTTCTCGATCCCCCTGGTGGGCTACGGATATGAACTGACCCCGGACTACCACGAAAGGACCCGGCTGATGGGATTCAGCAATATTATGGGCCAGGTTGCGTGGCTGCTGTGTCCCGGCTTCTACTGGTTTATCTACAATCCCAAATTCTTCGCTGGTCAGTACGGTGCCGTCCAGGGCGCGCGCACCCTGGCCATCATCATCGGTCTATGCATCGCCTTTTTCGGCGTAATGCCCGCTATCTTCACCAAGGAGCGAATGAGATTGCCGCCCCCGGATAGCGAAGGCGTCCTGAAGAGCATCAAGAAGTTCTTCAAGTGCTTCATTGCCACATGGAAATCCGGTCCGTTTCTCAAGTTGTGCCTGGCCACATTCCTGGTCTTCAACGGTTACCAGCTTGGCTCTGCGTTCACATTCTACAACATGACGTATTACCTGTTCGGCGGGGACGCGACCCGTGCATCGCAACTGAACATGTGGTTTGGCATAACCAGTTCGGTGGCATCGTTCGTCATCATCTGGCTGACTACTTGGGTGTCCGCGAAGATCGGAAAGCGGCGGACGTTCTGCATCATGACATCCCTGTCCCTTTTCGGGTTCGTGGCGAAGTGGTTCACATATAATCCCGCGCATCCGTACATGTTGCTTCTCGCTGCGCCGCTGATTTCGTTCGGAATCGGTTCGATCTTCACCGTCGTCGGGGCCATGGTGGCCGACGTCTGCGACTTGGACGAACTCAATACCGGCGAGCGCCGCGAGGGGATGTACGGGGCAATTTACTGGTGGAACGTGAAGCTGGGCATGGCCGCGGCCTCGCTTATCGCCGGCTTCCTCCTGAATGCCACGGGCTTCGATGTTGCGCTGAAGACCGCGCAATCGGCAAGAACCCTTTATCTCATGCGCGCCTGCGACTGCGGCATTCCGTTGGTCGCATCCGCGGTCGCCATCTGGGCGGTCCTGACCTACGGCCTCACGGAGGCCAGGGCACGCGAAATCCGCGTCGAACTGGAAAAGCGTCGCGGCAAGGGAAACGGATAGTCTCTCCCTCCGCGCAAGCCACGCGTTGGTAAGAAATTGTTTTTGTGCGCCTGTGTGCTGAACGCTGAGACCAGCCCTCACGCCCCGACGGCCAGCACCTATCAACTGACAAACGAACCATTACCGTTCACTCCCACTTAATGTCCGAAAGGTACAGCGTCACCGGCACTCCATTGGCCTCCGCTTCCCAGAAGAAGCCTGACTTGATCAGCTTGAGGTCCTTGCCGGTCACGTAGATGGTGTACATCTGCCAGTCCGGCGTCAGGGTGACGTTCAGCGTGCCATTGTCGGAGTCGAGATATTTCTTGTCCTTGGCCGTGTCCTTCGTGAGGTAACCAAAGCCGAAGGTGGCTTGCTCGCCGCCCTTCTCGCCGCGCGCCCAGAATGTGAGCTTCCTGGCCCCGGTGAAATCAAACCCGCCAGGCTTGTCGCCCCGGTCGTTGGCGGGGCTCTGCCAGATCAAGCCACCCTTGCCAGCGGACTTCTTGTACATGGCCTTGATGCACGTCTTACCAGAGTGCGGGTTGTCAGTGCAGCTTGCATCCATCGCCACGGCGTTGGAATTATCCGTGTACCCCGACGCAGAGTAGGTGTTCCCCTGTCCCTCCCCGTAAATGAAATATGGCAATGTTGCCACCGGCGCCTTAAACGGCGGCTCCTGGCCGCCCTTGACCAGCACGGGCAAGTTCCCCACCGCTGCGGCGCCATGCTCGTTCCGCACGTAGCAGTAGATACGATAAACACCGTTCATGTCCGGCATTTTCACGGACACTTGCGCCTTGCCGTTCTGTTTGATGGCTTCGGTAAATGCCTTGCCCGCGCCTGCCCCGGGTTCCTGAACGTTGTACGAACCGAGCTCGCGATACATCACCCATTCGTACTTCAGCTTGTCACTTTGAGGGTCGCTGGCGTCAACGCTGGCCATCACGGTGTCGCCCGCGCTGACCTCGTTGGAGCCGTTGATGGCCAACTTCTTGATCACCGGGCAGAGATACTTGGGCGCCTTGCCCGTCCAAAGCTCCTGCATCGTATCCGCCGCGGCGAGCTTGCTGCCGTCCGGCAAGAACATGCCATACCACGTGGCCGTCGCTTCCACCTTGTTGCCCCAGAAAAAGGCATACGACCCCAGGCACTCGCCGGGACGCCCCAGCACCGTTTTTTGATACGAATTACGGTACCATATCGCCTTTTCCGTGCTCGACATCTCGTTGAGTGCCCTGAACGCCGTCCGGCTCCAATATTCCCACTGCCCTGGCGGGCCGAACTCGGTGATGATATACGGCTTGGCCGTCCCCGCCGGCACCTGCTTGAGGTATCGGTCGCCAATGTTCTGCCCGCCTGCATACGAGTTAATGCCCACGATGTCGACGTCCGGGCAATATTTGTGCAGGTTCGCCACCTTGCTTCCGCCGACTTCGGCGATCACGGTCATCGTCGGATGGTTCGGGTCCAGTTCGTGGGCGGCTTTCGCCAAGTCCTCGATCGAAGCCCACAGCGCCGGCGTGTCATTCCCGGTTTCCATCTCGTTGCCGATGCCCCAGACCAGCACCGCCGGGTCATTCCTGTATTCCCGTATCAACTGCTTGAAATCTTCCAACTGCTGCTCGACGGTTGCGGGATCGTCCGCCTTGAACCCATCCGTCTTGTGACCCACCCAGTAGCCCAGCGCCACCGTCAGCCCCTGCTTTTCGGCCTCATCCAATTCCTTGCGCGTGCTGGCGTCCACGCCCCACAGCCGGATTGAATTCCCGCCATCCGCCACCAACACCTTGAGCACCTCGCGCGAATAGTCGCCACCGACGCCCTTGACGAAGTAAGGCTTCCCGCCGCGCAGAAGTTCCCACTTGCCGTCGGCGGTCTTACGCACTTCCACTCTGACCGGTGTGCCCGCCACAGGCGCCGCCGCCACCGGTGTACCCGCCGCCGAAGTTCCCCACGCGCACCCCGCGGAAAACGCCATCAGAGCCACAGCCACCACACTCACGCCATATTTCCAAAGAGACAATTGACAAGAAATTGCTCTTTGTGCCCGCAGGGACCGAGTGCTGCGCGGGGGATCGCCTGGTTTCATAATCAACTTGGTGTTATGGTTAAATTCAGATGGGTAACCGGTGGCGGATCTTATCCTTTTCGCATCAGGATGCCTTCCAGTTCCTCCAGCGATTTGCCCTTGGTTTCGGGGATAAAGGCCAGGATGAAAATCAAAGCGGCGACAGCCATCAGACCATAGCCTAAAAAAGTCCCGGCAGGCCTGAAATGCGACAACTCCCAGGGGAAAATAAATGTGACACTGGCGCTCACCGCTGAATTCCAGAAGCCGGCCAGCGAGATGGCCATGCCCCGATGTTGGTTGGGGAAAATTTCCGACAACAGCACCCACATCACTGGTCCCAGTGAAATGGCAAACGAAGCCACAAAGCCGATAATTGCCACGAGAACCAGCGTCGCCCGGATATTCAGGCCGGCCGTAATCAGTGAATCGCGGTACGGTTCGAGCCGTTCGGCGCCGAATTGGTTTTCGAGGTCAGTGATAAATACTTTGTCCGAAGTGACGACGGGCCTCGGTGCATTTTTTAAGTCGTTAATCAGGTCTTGCGGAATCTTATCAGCTTGAAGCATCGCAAAAGATTTGTCCGTAAGCTGGTAATTCGATGCGTGAAACGCCCAACTGCACGCCAATAATGACACGGCCATGCCGGTCGCGCCGATGATCAGAAGTGGTTTGCGGCCAAGACGATCGACGAATGAAATCGCCACAAAGGTCATTACCAGGTTGACCACTCCCACCAAAGCCGCCTGCCAGAACGCGGCGTTGGTGCCGCCGCCGGCCTGGACGAAAATCGTCGGGAGATAATAAAAGATGGCGTTGATTCCGGTGATCTGTTGAAAAAAGGCAATTGCCAGGGCGATGAATAGAACAAATCTCATCTCCGTCATCAAAACCATTGCTCTCTTTGTCCAGGTTATCAGACGCGCTTCAACCGTTTGAACCCATGACCGTCCGCTGACTTGCGGGTCAGATGCTCTTTCTGCAAAGCTTTGCTGGATGTTGAGCAGTTCCTGCTTCGCCTCTTCCGCCCCGCAGGCCTTGATCAGAATTGCCTTGGCCCGTTCAGTCTGGCCTTTGCCAAAGAGCCAGCGCGGGCTTTCCGGCACGCCAAAGAGCAGGAAGAAATACAGGGCCGCCGGGACGGCATCCATTCCCAGCATCCAGCGCCAGTTATTTTCACCCGCGTTCAGCAGAAAGTAGTTCGAAAAAAAGGAAGCGGAGATGCCGAGCACGATCATCAACTGATTGAGCGAGACCATGCTCCCGCGCAATTGCGGCGGTGAAATTTCCGCGATGTAAACCGGCGCGATCAGAATGGCTCCGCCCACGGCAATCCCACCCAGAACCCGCGCGCCGACAAAAATCGCAAAATTGGTCGTCAACGCGGAGAGCAAAGCCGAGACGACAAAAAAAACCGCCGTGGTGATTAAAACTTTCTTGCGCCCGAACCGGTCACTGAATAATCCCGCGACGGCAGTGCCTCCCAAAACACCCCAGCCCAGGCAACTTACCGCAAGGCCCAGCAGAACGTCACCCCGATTGCCATTCAGATCAAAGTACTTCTGAATAAAGGGTACTGCTCCGGAAATAACTGTCGCATCAAATCCCCAAACAAACCCGCCGACTGCCACGATCAGCGCCACGGAAACGGTGAATAGCTTGCCTTGCTTCATAAACGAATTGTGCTGCTGGGTTGCATTTACTTCTTCTGGCAGTTAGTCTGGTTGTCTTGCCGGACGAAACTTCAGGCAATAAGCTTGAAATTGAAAGAGAATGGGCCGGCACGTGGTATTGTAATATAAAAGTTGACAAGTATCATTACAAGTAGTAAAAAAATTGAGTTGACCACTGAATATGGGATATTGATTGTGTTGTCAATAGGCATATTACAGTAAAATTAATGACGTATGCAATTTCAGCGGTATCCCGATTATGGGTCCCCTGAGCAATTATGACACGCCGATTGATTTCCACAATCTTACCGGGCCTGTTTACAGGTGTAACCGTGTTAACTTGGGCAATGGGAGCGGACCAAAGCCCCGCCGCCGATTTTACGTCCAAGCCGGTCATCGTTTACGTGACTGCGAAGGATACGGGCCAGCGGCTGGCCAAGGCTGGTGAAATCTCTTTTACCGATTTACCCCAGCGCACCGAAAAGCAAGAATGCATTTTCGTGGATCCTTCCAAGGAGTTTCAGACCGTGCTGGGTGTAGGCGGCGCCCTGACTGACGCTTCGGCGGAAACATTTTACAAACTGCCGGAGGACAAACGGCGGGAGATCCTGACGGCCTATTTTGATCCGCAAAAGGGCATTGGTTATACACTGGGGCGCACCTCCATCCATAGCTGCGATTTTTCCAGCGAAAGTTACACCTATGTCACGAACGGCGACGCCACCCTGGCCAGCTTCAACATCAGTCACGATCTGAAATATCGCATTCCTTTTATCAAGGAAGTGCTGGCAACCGCCGGCAAGGACTTCACCATTTTTGCCAGTCCGTGGAGTCCGCCGGCCTGGATGAAAGATAACAATGACATGTTGCATGGGGGCAAATTGAAACCCGAATTTTACGATGCGTGGGCCAGGTACTACGTCAAGTTTATCAAAGCCTATGCCAGAGCAGGCGTTCCGATCTGGGGCGTGACGGTGCAGAATGAACCGATGGCGGTCCAGCCATGGGAATCGTGCCTTTATACGGCCGAGGAAGAGCGTGATTTTGTAAAGAATTACCTGGGCCCCACCATGGTAAAGAGCGGTCTTAGGAATAAGAAAATTCTGATTTGGGACCACAACCGGAGCATCATGTATCACCGCGCCGAAGTCGTTTTGGACGATCCCAAGGCCGCTCAATACGTATGGGGCGTGGCTTTCCATTGGTACGTGGGCAATTACTTTGAAAACGTAAAACGCGTGCAGGAGGCCTTTCCCAAAACCCATCTGTTGTTCACCGAAGGGTGCAACGCGCCGTTTAACCCGGCCCGCATCCAGGAATGGCAATGGGGTGAAAAATACGGAATTTCCATGATCAACGATTTCAACAACGGGTCCGCAGGCTGGACGGATTGGAACGTCCTGCTGGACCAGAAAGGCGGACCGAATCATGTCCAAAACTATTGCTTCGCCCCGATTCATGCCAATACCGAAACCGGAGAGCTGACTTACATGAGTTCCTACTATTACCTCGGCCATTTTTCAAAATTTGTCCGCCCGGGCGCGCGCCGGATTATCAGCTCTTCCACGGACGACGACTTATTGACGACCGCCTTTTTGAACAAGGATGGCAGGATCGCGGTGATTGTGATGAATGTCTCGGAGACGGAACAGCCTTTTTACCTGTCGATCGAGGGGAAAACGGCGGAAACCAGCAGCCCCGCGCACTCGATAATGACTCTGGTGATTTAATCCCTTTTCTACGAGCAACCTGCATTGAGAATTTTGCCGGAGTCCCAAATCGCTGCCATGAAAACGCCCCGATATCCGATCCCGTTCGTTGGGTTGCAACAGATGCGCTTCTTGACTGGAGTATCGGTAGTCATATTGGGATTGCTGGGTTGTGGAACGCTGACTGCCTATGCCGGCTGGAAACTCGTTTGGAGCGACGAATTCAATGGCACTTCGATTGACACGGGCCATTGGAGGTTCGAAACCGGAAATCATCGCGGCTGGGGAAATCACGAATTGGAGTATTACACCGGTCGCCCCGAAAATGCCTATGTCAGCAATGGACTCCTCCACATCATGGCCCGAAAGGAATCCACGAACGGATTTTCCTACACCTCGGCTCGCATGAAGACCGAGGGATTCTTTTCCCAAAAATACGGGCGGTTCGAATTCCGTGCCAAGTTTCCCGCGGGCCGTGGTTTTTGGCCGGCCTTTTGGCTGATGCCCGAACACTCGCCTTACGGAGGCTGGCCGGCTTGCGGAGAAATTGATATTGTTGAGAACAAGGGAAATTATCCGGCGGTCGTGCAGGGGACCATTCATTATGCCGACCCTCGAGGCGGGTATCGTCATGCCTCGGGGCTTTACACATTCCTCCCGAATGACGGAGCCACCAACTTTCACACGTATGGTTTGGATTGGACAACCAATTCAATCCGGTGGTTTGTGGACGGCAAGCTCTATGAAACGCAAGACCGGTGGTCCACCGTGAACGCTCCCTATCCTGCTCCATTTGATCAACCGTTCTATATCATCATGAATCTGGCTGTCGGTGGTGACTTCGGCGGCAATCCTGACGCGAACACGGCTTTCCCCGGCGAAATACAGGTGGATTACGTGCGGGTTTACGAGCACACCGACCCCTGAATGAACATGAATATTATGAAAACATCTCTTCTGCCTCCACCGTTGTGTCAAATCAAATGGCTGGCGGTGCTGTTGCTTGGGACCGTTAAACAACAACCAACAATAAACGTGGTCCGTGTTACGAACAAAAACATCGAGACACGAAAGCAAAACCTGTGAATAAATCCCTGTTTATAATTCTTAGCGTAATGGGTGCGGCTGGTTTGGGCCGTGTTCAGGCCCAATTAATCGATGTTAATTTCATTGACGATTCCGTCAACGCGGACTACGGCGGCGGCAATGCCCCTGCGCCTTCCGCGATGTCAGGCGCTGCGGTGATTGGTTCACCGGGTGACATGTGGAATGGCTTGGGCGGCTTTGCCTACTCGGCTTATCCCAACGGCGCCACTTTCACCAGTGGAACCTTGGTTTATGCAAATGGCGCCGCTTCGGGGGTTACATTGAGTTTAACGGCAACAAATGGCACCTATGATGCCAATGCCGTAGGTTTTGGCAACTACAGCCCATTTTCATGGGCTTCTTTAGCCAACGAACAGGGTAACCTTGGCTACCCAAACACCCCTTGGGCAGTCTTGATGGCGTCTATGCTCGTCTCACACACCGCAGGGGTGACCGATACCGTCTCACTCAGCGGTCTTGTGCCTGGCGGGACTTACAATCTGTATGTTTATAGCGCGGGTGATCTGAACCTGGCGAGTGGGGCAATTCCTGGTCAAAGAAGGAGTACGTTCACGGTCAATGGTGTCACCCAGACCTCTATTTGGCAGGCCGGCGTTACCACCCTGGTCAACGGAACCGACTATCTTGAGTTTACCAATGTCGTGGCCAGCGGAACCGGGAATGTTGTCATAAACTATGGCAATAGCGCAAATGGCGATGAAAGCGATTTCAATGGATTCCAACTTCAGGCGGTCACGAATCAAATTGGCGGCACGAACCCTCCCGCCACGCAATGGAACATCGTCTGGAGCGACGAGTTCAATGGCACCAACATCAATAGCAACAATTGGACATACGACCTCGGCGGCGGCGGCTGGGGTAACAACGAACTGGAGACTTATACCAGCAGTCCGCAGAACTCCTACGTGAGCAATGGCCTCCTGCACATCGTGGCGTTAACCAATGGGTCCGGTTACACTTCCGCCCGCATGAAGACCCAGGGCTTACAGTCATGGGCTTACGGCCGCATGGAGGCGCGCATCCAAATCCCGCGAGGACAGGGAATCTGGCCCGCTTTCTGGATGCTGGGCACAAACATTGTTCCTATCGGCTGGCCCACCTGTGGCGAGGTTGACATCATGGAAAACATCGGTAACACCAACGATCAGGGCACCGATCACGGCACGATTCACGGTCCGATGGCGAACGGACAGGATTACAATTACGGTTCCGGAGTTGGCGGTACCTATACGCTGCCGGGCGGAGCGGTTCTCGCCAATAACTTTCACATTTACGGCGTGGAGTGGACGACCAACCAAATCACATGGTTCTTGGACGGTAATCAGTTTTTCACGGCCACACCCGCCAGTCTGGTCGGTCTGCCCAGCCCCGGGATCTGGGTCTTCACGAACCAGCAATTCTTCATACTCAACGTCGCCGTTGGCGGCAATTGGCCTGGAAATCCGGATGCAACAACGGTCTTTCCCCAACAAATGCTGGTGGATTACGTGCGCGTTTATCAGCAAACCGCGCCACTCGCCCTTTCCGTGGCGACACAGTCGAACGGAAGCATGACATTGAGCTGGCCGACCAATATTGTCTGCCATTTGCAGGTGCAGACAAATTCGCTGGTTGGCGGCAACTGGTCTGACCTGCCCATCACGACCAGTCCGTATGTTGTGACTCCAGACCCCACTCAGAGCGCGATCTTTTATCGCCTCGCATCACCTTAACCGGAACCATGCCGTTGCCGTTGCGTGTAGCTGCGATGCCCGCAGAACGTGGGCGCGACGCCCTCGTCGCGCGAAAGATTGGGCGCACCGTTTGATGGTCCGCTGGCACTGGCGACGAGGCGTCGCCGACACCCTCTGCGACGAGGGCGTCGCAGCTACCGGCGCCACGACCTTGTCTTTCAACTGCATCGTTCCGGCTTAATTCAACGGCTTGACGTGGAGCGTGCGCGCGCCGCGCCGGGCTGTCGGTTAACGGACGCGCAGTGAGTAGAGCGAAGTCCGTGCCGCAATAAAAAGTGTCCGGTGGTCGGCGCCGCCCAAAACCACCTGAATTGGCCGTTCAGGAACTTCGATGGTGTCAATTAACGTGCCGGCAGGATCATAGACATAAACCTCACCGGCAGCGATATACACGTTGCCGTGAGAGTCCGCTGTCACACTCTCGCCTCCTTGTTCGGCAAACAGTTGGAAATTCGTCAGGCTTCCATCCGGGTTCACGCCGGCTTTCCATGTCCGCAGTTCGGATTCGTCGGTGACATAAAAAGGTTTGCCCGGCCCGGCCCGGCCAAGCCCAAAGGAGCGGATTTGCGGGCTTGATTTGACACCCCAACTGGTCGCGGCGTGTAGAAAATCCTCCCCGACCGGAATCGCAATGGTTCCATCCGGCGAAAGGAAATCGCCGACCGGATGAGAAAGGGAATCACGATTCAAATGCCAGTCGCTGGCCGGCAGATATAAATCCTTCCCCATGCCGCTCGCGACGGATTCAGGCTCAAGTGGCGCGACTTGGCCGTCGGGAGTCAGAGAATAAACCACACCACTACCCGCGTAGGAAATCACCATGAGGTTTCCTGCCTGATCTACGGCGAGGTTGACCGGTTCGAGCGGATAATCGCTGACGATGGAAAGCTGCCGTGCCAAAGAGTCCCAACGATAGATCCGCTGCCAATGCGCATCCACAAAGTAGAAATCGCCATGCGGTCCTGCGCCGCCGCCGGAGATGTTGAAAAAACCGCCGGCAAGTTTTTCCAGCTTTGCGCCGCGGGCGGCCACCCGCAAAGGTTTGATGGGTTTGGGACGAGGCGCCTGGCCGGAGAGGTCCAAACTGGCAAACTCATGCTGGCGGAGTTCAACGCCGTGGCTCTGGTCATATACCGCGGAGTCGAAACTTGCCTTGCTGTTGCTGTCGCAATGAAAATTGCGGAAACGGATGTCCCGCGAGTTGGACACCTTTACCGCCCACGGGAAAGGTTGAAAGGAACTGATGACGCGGTAGCTGTGGAAGTTGGCGAAGGTGATGTCATGGGACGAATCAATTTCAACCGGCAGGGCGAAGCCGCTTTCGCCGCGCTCTTCCTCGGTCTGCAAGGCATAAAAGTGCCAATGCGCGGCATTCCGCACTTTCAGTTCGTTGCGGACGTGGTGTTCGATTGAGATTTGATAGGCGTGGCCCTCGGTTTCCGTATCGGAAACCACCATGCCAGCCTGCGCGAACGTCGAAGGGGTCCAAATATCAAGAAAGGTGCCGCCGCCGCCGTCGGTGACCCAGAGGCTGGGATATTGGCTGTCCCATTGACGATCGGGGCCGGGGTCAGCGGTGTGGCTGCTGTTGTACGGGCTTTCACGCGAACCATCCGGCAACGGCGTGCCATGACCACCGAGGAAGCGGACGTCATTCATCATTGAGCCCGAGCCGGCCTTCCAAAGCGCGGCAACCGCACGCCGGTTGTCCCCGCTGGTGTAAAGTCCAATGCCCATCACAATGTTGCTGCCGCCTTTGGGCGCTTCCAGCAAGGCTTTGGGGCTGCCAATGTCCTGATAAGCCGGAGTGCCGTCGGGCAGGATAATCTGTGTCGCGCCCGGATGCAGGCCAATCAGCACCGTGTCAGCCCGCAACTTTAATGTGTCATGCACGACATAAAAGCCGGACGGCAGGTAAATGGTCCGGTACCCCGCAATTGCCTTCTGCAACACCGCGGTGTCATCCGTGCGACCGTCGCCCTTGGCGCCCAAATCGCGCAAATTCACCCAGGTGTCACAGTCGGGCAGGGGGGCCAAATCGGATGCGACAGCCGGTGGCAGCGTGGTTAGCGGCGCGGCGTCAAAATGGGTTTCGATTCTGGGAACAGATCCGATATCAGCATAATGAAGTCCATGGGAATAGGCTTTTACGATGTAAAATTTCGCCGGGGCGGCAAAGCGTTTACCACTGTCACGCAGTGCGGCAAACACCGGCACGTTGCGGCAGGTGATTCCCTCCATGTTGATCTCATTGCACAAACTTTGCTCTCTGCCAAAAACGAACGCCGGACCGGAAATATCTTCCCAAAGGGCATCCTTGACCCACAGCTCGTCCACCCATCCTGGCTCGATCTCAACGGCGGTTGGGACATGCCGGAAATGCGGACGAATGAGTGTGAGTCCGGCTTCATGTTCCAAAATGGCGGCTTCGCGTTGCTCTTCAAAGGAACAGTCAATGAGCGTGAATTGCCAGCCGGGCGAAGGTTTCCCCGTCCAGATGGCATGAGTCCCGCCGATAAAATGAACGTCCTCGACCACATTACCGCCTTCGTGGATGCCGGCCAGCGCGGAGCCAAGCTGAAAATCCATGTGGGCGAGAAAACAGTGTTGGGCATAATGCGCCCGAACCGCGACCGCTCCGGCGTTGCCGTCTTCAACCTCGATGTCGAAATTCGCGAGCGCCGAATAAAAGGTGCCGGGATTTGCGTCTGGAACCGGACCGCCATCACGCGGACGCCTGCCGGCGAAAAAAAACATGAGCTTTTCATGCGAGGCATCTCCGAAGCCGGGCGTGTTGGCGGGCAAAACAACCACCGGCCGGGTGGCGCCGTAGCCAATCAATCGAATGCCGGGCCAGATATAAATGGTATCACTGACGTGATATTGGCCCGGCTCGAGCAGAACGATGCCTTGGCGCGTCGTTTCCTGGACCCGGTTAATGGCTTGTTGCAGCGCGGCAGTGTCGTCGCCGCCGGAAGGGGTGATATAAACCGCCGCGGGATCATCCAGGCGTTGCGTGTAAAATGAAGACGACTGCGCCGACACCGCCATACTCAGTCCCAGCAGGACCGGGACAAAAACGTCGAGAATTCCTGGTATTCGTTGGTTTCGCCCGGTTACAAAGGGGCGTGTGCTGTTTTCATGCATTGTTCGGCCATCCCACCAAAAAAGAAGCCACTCGACTGCTCGAGTGGCTTTTATCAAACCTAAAACTAATCAATTACTTGCGACGACGGATCAAGTAGAGCGGAAGGGCCAAGCCCATGCCCAAAAGAGCAATGGTGGCAGGTTCAGGCACCAGGGAAGCACCGTCATAATAAATAGCTACCGGATCCGGGTTATTATAATCCTGCGCCATGAGATACACTACGGCGTCTGAGTCTCCTGCGGGCACTGTCGCCGAAACAGAATATTCGGTCCAGACATCGACTGGCCCGTTTACCGTTATCCCAACGGTATTGCCTGGGTTCTCCACAGTGCTTATACCACCCAAAGCGGAATTTTCAAAGCCAAGCTGAACAAGCCCACCCGCCGTTGTGAAACTCGCTGTCTGGTAAGCCCACACACTGAACGTATACGTTTGGCCCGGAGTAACGCCAGTGTCTATTTGATAGGCGCCTGGAGTACCCCAGTTATCCTGGGCACCCAAGGCCAAGCCCAAGGAATTCGCAGCCCCATTGTAGGTGGGCGTTGTGGCTATCAGGCCCGCACTGAAGGGTGCCCAACCCTGGTTGACGCCCGCAACGGTTATCGGGTTTGCGGTGTAGGGACCATTAAAATTTGGATCCACAATGACCTGGGCCTGTGCGCTGACTGCAAGTGCTGCGACTACGCCGATAGCACCAGTGATAACTTTAGGGAGCATTTTCATAATGATTTTACGTTTCTGTGGTTACTCTGTGTTTATAGCTTGCGCTGAATTGTGATTATTTGTACTACATTTTATTGATTGTGTCAAGGGCTTTTGTTAGAGAAGGGAGGGATTTTAGAAACCGCTTAATTCTGAGGTTGTTACAACCAATTATGTGTTTTAATCATTTTTGGCCCTGTTTCTTTAATTCAAACGTTGTTGTAATGTAAAACATTGTTTTTTAAGCAATGTTTAGCAAATGACCCCGATGACTGGCACGATGCAAAATTCAAAGTGTCGCCTTTGGTTGATGCGCTTTTTTGCGATGATTTTCATTCCCTTGCTCGTTTTGGGCGGTATTGAACTTGGACTTCGTCTGGGTGGATATGGCTGCGACACCGGTTTTTTCAGCCGAATTCGGATTGACGGGCGGGATTTTTATGTTCCGAATGAAAGGTTCAGTTCCCGGTTCTTTCCGCCGGCCATCGCTCGCACAATCCCAACATTTCGATTCACTGCAAAGAAATCAACCAATACCTATCGGATATTTTTGTTTGGTGAATCGGCCGCTTTGGGAGACCCGGATTCGAGTTATGGTATGAGCCGATACCTGCAAGCCTTGCTGCACGAACGTTATCCCGGAATTCACTTTGAAGTGATTTGCGTGGCCATTACGGCGATTGATTCAAACGTCATCCTGCCGATTGCACGGGATTGTGCCCGGCATCAGGGGGATTTGTGGGTCATTTACATGGGTAACAATGAAATGGTCGGCCCTTTTGGCGCAATCAAGATGGTTCCGTTCGCCTCTGATTTCACGGGCGCGAACAAGGCGCCGCCTCCTTTTGGCGCAGAAACGGCTCTCGGACTGCCGGCACCGCCTCTTGGAGTTATCCGTGCTATCATAGCCATCAAGGCCACACGGCTCGGACAATTGCTGGACAATTCCATCCGACGATTAATAGGGGGCTCCTCGACGCCGAAAGAATGGGGCGGCATGCAGATGTTCATGAATGGCCGGATTGGATATGACGATCCGGCCCGGCTGCGCGCTTACGCGAATTTCCGGGGAAACCAGGAAGACATTTTACGCATCGCGCACCGTGCGTGCGTGCCGGTTATTTTAAGTACGGTGGCTGTCAATTTGAAAGATTGCGCTCCATTTGCTTCAGTCCATGCGGCCGGTTTAAATACAAATCAATTGTCCACGTGGAATGAAATTTTTGCAGAAGGGGTCACAAATGAAACTGCCGGTACTTACAGAAATGCCCTGGCTTTGTATCGCAAGGCTGCTGAAATTGACCCGCAGTTCGCTGAATTACAGTTTCGCATGGGCAACTGTGATCTGGCGCTGACAAATTTGGCTCAAGCCCTGCAGGATTTTAAACTGGCGCGAGATTATGATGCGCTCGATTTTCGAGCCGATACGCGCATCAATTCTGCCATCCGGGAAATGGCGGCGCAGCATTCCAAAGACGGCGTCCATCTGGTGGATGCCGCTCAGGTTATCGCGCAAAACTCCCAGGACGGAATTCCAGGATTGAATTTCTTTTACGAACACGTGCATCTGAATTTCGCGGGTAATTATCTGCTGGCGCTTACCTTCGGCGAAAAGATTAAAGCATTACTTCCAACTTTCATTACTGCCCGCGACCAAGGGAATTGGGCGTCGGAGGAATTGTGCGAGCGTCATCTTGCGGTTACCGTTTGGGACCGGCGAAGGGTTTGGCAGCCTATTTTGAAACGCATCAAGTCCCCGCCGTTCACCGGACAGTTCAACCATGCCGCAAATCTCAACACTTACGAAGCGAAATTGGATGAAGCAAACTCCATGATGAACACCCAAACGCCCGAGCAGGCCCGGCAGATTTATGAGCAGGCACTGGCAATGGACCCGGATGACTTCCACCTGCATGTGAATTTTGAAGGTTTTTTGGAAATAGGCGGTAACCTGATACAAGCCATAGCTGAAGCCAAACGGTGCTGCGAATTGGTTCCCCAGCCGACAGCATATTATTATACCGGCACGTTGCTGGTACGCGAAGGCAAAATTTGCGAAGCGACAAATTATTTTCTGCACGCCGTCGCAATCCAAAGTGATTACGCCCAGGCCGAAACTGCCATGGGAGAAGTTCTCGCGAACCAACAAAAGTCGGCGGATGCGGTTCGCTGGTTTGACCGGGCGATCCGATCGGATCCCAGATATGTTGAGACGTATCTGGCCTTGGGTTTCCTGGAGCAAGATCAGGGTAACATGGCAGCAGCGATGGCCAATTATCAAAAGGCGGGCGATTTGGAACCGGATGGTCCGGCGGATTATTTTAATCAAGCCAGCATTGCCACCGGCAGGTATCAGTGGGATGAGGCCATTGCAGACTTGCAAGCGGTCGTCAAAGCCAAGCCGGACTTTTGGCAGGCTCATTACCTGCTGGGAATTCAGTTGGCTGCCAACGGGAAAAATGCTGAAGCAGAGAGGGAATTTTTGGAGGCGATCCATTATCGGCCGGACTTTGCCCCGGCTCATTTATATCTGGGAATAGCCTTGGCCGCTCAAAAGAAACCAACTCAGGCCCTTGCCGAGTTTCGCACCGTTTTACAACTTGACCCGGCGAATAGTTCGGCGCAGCAATACCTCGAAACCATTCAGGGGTCAAAGGGTCACGGTCTTGAGAACGATTCGAAATAGCCGTGTACCAGGAACCGGCCCGATTGCAAAGCAACAGCCCAATCCAACGCGGCGGCTGGATTGGGCTGTAGTGAAGCTAACAGAACGGATTTACGCGCGCAACGTTTTGCGCCGCTGATAACCAAGCAGTAAAACCGCACCCGAAGCCAAAAGCGCCAATGTGCCAGGCTCTGGCACAACTTCAAGTTGGAAACCATCCAAGTCGCCCTCGCTGGATAAAACTCCGGCTATACTGCCCGGTCCAAACGTAATAACCAAGTTACCCGAACCATCGGACATGGTTGATGCATAATTAACATAGTCAACCCCTGCGACCAACGTGCTGGTTAAGCCATCCCACGTACTGCTCTGGGTAACACCGTTGACCGTGAAACTGGTGGCACGGCCAGTGCCGACATTTTGGTCGCCCGCGTTATAGAGAACCAAGTTATAGGCTTGATTTGCCGCAAGACCGCTCAACGTAATGGTCCCCCCGCCCGCAGCGTTTGCGTAGATCAAATCTTGCATCAGATCGGAGTACGGACTGCCGGCAGTGGTAAAGGCGCTGGTGTTTCCCCAAACCGGCTCGTTGGCATCGTATGAACCACCATCGGTCGCGATAGTCATCGTAACCGGCGAGTTAATCCCGGTTGAGTAAATCAGAGGAAGCGCGGTAGAAGTTATGCCATTTGGATAAGCCGAGAAGGTATAAGCACTATCGGCGATTCCGTTCCATTGGTCACCTGCGGAACCAATAACTGCCGCACCGGACATCGTCGGCCCAGTAGCAACGCCGCCGCCGCCGTAATCCACGCCGACTGAGTTGCCGTTGAAATCAACATCAATCAATTGGGCCTGTACTGTTGAAACAGCGAATGCAAGCATTGCCATGCCGATAGCACCACTGACGATTTTAGGGAATTTTTTCATAACATTGTCGTTTGCTTTTTTGGGTAACACTGAATTGCAATGTTTTTACTACAAAGTTGTGCTGATGTCAATAAGTATTCGTATAAACAATAGCTAAGATGTCCTGGAGCGATCAAGATGACAGCTCTTTTTTTTGAGCAGTTCTAACTGATTGTTCTAAAAGCGCCTTGCCTGCAAGCGGTTGTCAAAACGAAGCCGGAATTTTGACAGGCTCATTACCTGCTGGGAATTCAGTTGGCTGACAGCGGGGAAAACGCTGAAGCACAGAAAGAATTCAGGGCGGCGATTCATTACCGGCCGGATTTTGCCCCGCTCCATTTATATCTGGGAATAACCCTGGCCGCACAAAAAAGACCCGCCCCGGTGCTTGCCGGGTTCCGTGCGGTCTTGCAACTTGACTCCTCAAACGCGTCAGCCCGGCAGGAAATTGAATCCATCCAACCCTTGGTCAAATCAAGTGGGAATTCAGAGTCAAATCTCCCAATCGCAAGCCATTCGGACAAGTGATGCGCAAGGTGCATCCAAGCGGGCGCGCCGAGGATTGGTTTGAAATGATTAGACCCATATAAAACTGTATTACTAACCTTAAGGGGGGCAAGAAAGGAGCTGAATTCAACAGGTTTGGCCTTGGGATGATGAAGTGGTGTTCTCCACTCGCTTTTGGGGTACTGCTGCCTTGGGAACAACCGTCTCGGGCATTCTATTGTAATCCATTCTATGAGGAAATTTATTGAATCATGAGCGGTTTTGAATCAATCCGACATTCACTTTCGAGGCAGTTTTCACAATCTGAGAGCGGTTTTCGACAAAAAGCGGGTTGTCTCAAGAACCTCTTGGGTGCTTTAATTTGAGATTGAAACACATTCGGTTTTATGTCATTGTAAATTACTTAGAATGATTTTGTAAAAGAAATGTTGACATTTAATAAAATAAGTAACACAATGTAGCAAAATACAGATTCCACGAAGTGTTACGTCTTTTTATCGAATAGAAAGTTGCGAATATTTGTTAACAATAACCAAACAAACCTAATGACGATATGAAAAAGCCCGAAATATTCCGTCAGACAGCAAGAATCCCGCTAGTCACTCAGATCAGTAGATTCGTTTTGGCAGCTTGTGCCGCGGTTGCGCTCTGCTTTGCTTTCAGAAGCCAGGCAGTGAATGTCCTGTCCAACCCCGGTTTTGACGCTACCCCAGGCTTTACAGGATGGTCGGCTGTCACCACCGAAAGCTGGAGTTGGGCTGTGAATAGCGGACTGGTTCTCAGTCCGCCGAATTCATTGTGGCAGCAGGGCTTGTATGGAAACGGCGCCGCGCCTAACACTTATATTTCGTATGTCTATCAGAAGATAGCTGCCGCCCCCGGTTACACCTATTCCGCGGATGCCTGGTTTTCGCAGTTTGTTTCAAACGCTCCTGCCGGTGAGGGGGGCGACGATATCAGTGGCGGCTCCGGTTTGTTTGCGAACAATGACGCTACCTACACTGCGGGTGGCAGTGCTGCTTACTACGAAGACGGATGGGTTGAGGTGCAATTCCTGAGTTCAGCCAACGTCATCCTGGCGGATTACAAGTCAGGCATCATTAATCCCGCGCTCGTTCACAATTTGGCGTCCAGCGGAGCTGTAAGCACCAGCGGAACCAACGTCTATCTGAATTGGTTCGATGTGCCGGTGACCAATGCATATAACCCGGCCACAATCGTGGCAAACGGCGATCCGGATACAAACACCGTGGGAGCTGCATCGCCAGGGCCTACAAATTCAATACCCAGTGGCGTCATGACCGCCCCGGCGGGAACGGCATATGTGCAATTTAGTTTGAATCTATGCCAGACCAGCTACTCTTCGGGAGCACCTCACTGGGATAATTGCACCTTGAACCAGCTCAGCGGATTTCAGCCGGCCACCATCAGCAATATAACGCCGAGCGGCGGGCAGTTGTTTAATATTGCCAACACCAATTTCACGTTCAACGTTGTGTCGAGTACCGGAACCACCGTCGCGACCAATGCAATACAGGTGGTGGAAAATGGCGTTTCCGTATCGAGCAAGCTTACATTTTCCGGGACCAGCACCAACTGGCTCGTGACGTTGCCGGGTTTGAGCTCCAACACTCTTTATACGATGAGCATGACGGTCAACAACAGCGCCGGCTTGATTTCCAGCGCCAGCTCCAGCTTCGATACGTTCTCTCCCAACGATTACGTCGTCCCGGCGGAAGACTACAACTATAATGGCGGCCAGTTCATTCAAAACCCGATACCCACCAACGCGGCGGGGCCAAACACTTATTTTGGACTGCTTGGCACACCCGGCACTGACTATGACATCTTATCCGGTGGCGCTCTTCCGGGGAATGGCGTGAATCTGATTCCCAGTTATCCAGACCGTAATACCGACACGGCCTGGCAGGTGGCCAGCGATCCCAATTTGCCATTGTACATAGCGCAAAGCAATTCCGCGATCTACAATGTCAATATAGCCTACAACAATGCCGGCAATTGGTTCATGTACACCCGGAATCCTTATCCCAACGGCGGTTATTATCTGATCTATGCCCGCATGTCCTATGGCAATGGGCCGAATGGGGGTTCTGAAACTCTGCAACTTGTGACCACGGGGGCCGGTACGGCGACGTTTACGACCACCAATCTCGGGTATTTTGTCTTGAATGCTGCGACGCCCGGTTGGGTGGATAATTGGGGCCAGTATTTTTGGGTCCCGCTAGGCTCGGACGCCAGCGGTCTCAATCCGACCGTTGTGAACCTGCCATCGGGACAGCAGACGCTGCAAGTCATAAGCGGCCTCGGTTGCAATCTGATCGATTTCGTATTTGTTCCAATCCCCACTCTGGGATTGCCTCCGAACCTCAAAAATTTCAACCCGGCGATTCTGACTCCGGGCCAGAATGTGTTTGTCAGCACCAACAGGCTGACCTTCACGGTCAGTTCTTTGATCAGCACCGTTGCGTCAAACAACATCCAAACTTACATTAATGGGGTCTCGGCTCCGGAAACCTTCACGGGCAGTAGCTCGAATTGGACCGTCAGTGTTCCCTTAAATGCGGTTGCCAACCAGCCAAGCGTAGCCTTCGCCATCAGTGCGGTGGATAACAATGGCTTGTCCAACGGTGTCACGGGAACCTTCGACACGTTCAGTCAGACCAACTTCATGATCGAGGCCGGGGATTTCGATTTCAATGGGGGCGTGTGGATTGATAATCCCCTTGAGACTGCCACTACCGCTGCGGCCACCAACAGTTATTACGGCTATCCTGGCAACAATTTTGCCAATGCCGCGGTGTACGGTGAGGATTTCAGCACGACGAACGTAACGACGGCTGAGACGTACCTCTACCGGTTTGATGGCGGTGCCACTAGCCCTGGCGGTAATCCCGCCGTAGGCACGGAAACCAACCTCGATTTTCTGCGAGACAAGTTGATTAACGAGGGTGCAAGCGCAGTGCCGCCCTTTGAGGACGTACCCAATGAGGCTGTGCCAACGACCAATACGGACTTTGATGTGGCTTGGTGGCCGCCGGGGACATGGCTGAATTATACGCGTACCTTCCCGAGCAACAGCTACGTTATCTATGGGCGGCTGGCCAATGGCGGACCCTACACCAATGCGACAATGAGCCTGGTGACTGCGGGCCGAGGGACGATGAGCCAAACGACCCAAACTTTGGGCACGTTCTCGGATGCCAATGCCAACGGATTCCAATCGTGGCATTGGGTGCCGTTGATGAATAACGGCACCAATGTGGTGGAATCGCTGAGTGGAGTCCAAACGCTGAAAGTGACGGCGCCGCCGGGAAGCGCGACGGGAAGCATAAACGCGCACTTCTACATGTTTGTGCCGTATACTGCGCCTGCGCCTTCGTTCTCGTTGAGTGCATCAGTCAGCGGTGGTGTGGTTTCGATCAAAGTCCCGACCACAAGCGGGTATACGTATTATGTGTATTACAGCACCAGTTTGAACCCGGCCAGTTGGCAGGCGTTGGCCGGTGCCAGTAACATTTCCGGAACCGGTGGGACGATCACGGTGACCGACAGCACGAGCGGTGGGGCGGCGCGGTTTTATCGGGCCGTGGCTCAGTGAAAATTGCCCACCCGAAAGAGTGGTGTTAAGACCGGTATGGCTATGCGATGATGTAGCGTCGTGCGGGTCGGCGTCGGATAAAATCGGCGCCGGCCCATGATTGAAAGTTTAAAAAATGAAAACAGATCGAATGAAGAACAGGCGGCACGGTTACTGTTCATGCGGTTTTACATTGATTGAGTTATTGGTGGTCATCGCCATTATTGCAATCCTGGCGGCGATGCTGTTGCCGGCGCTGGCCAAGGCCAAGCAGAAGGCCCTCGCCATGCAATGTCTGGCCAGCGAGAAGCAGTTGATCACGGCGTGGGTCATGTATGCCGGCGACAATCAGGATAATCTGGTGCCCAACCGGGGTCTTAATGGTCAAAGTCAGGAAAATCCCAACTCAGACCCCCGGCAACAGACTGTTATGCAACCTGGAGGGAATTGTGCCGATTGGTGCCCTGGTAATATGCAGGCGGCGAACGGGTCAGAGGTGATGGGTGGTCCCTATCCGGGAGGTTCCAAGTATAGTTGGTGGATCATGGCGGGCCTGCTCTACCCGTATATCAATAACATCAACGTTTACCACTGCCCGGCCGACCACACCGTCGTTCCCCGTGGCGGCGGAGCTTTTTCAGCGCACGCCCTGCGCACCTATTCCATGAATTGCTATGTGCAGCCCATGGACAGTCCAGGCAACACGACAGCGCGTATGGGCTCCTCCAAGCGGTGGTGCTGTTACTGGCTGGGCATACTACACGAAGTCGGCAAACATGTCGCCTCCGGGTCCGAGCAGGATTTGGGTCTTTATCGAAGAAAGTCCCTTCAGTATTGACGATGGTTTTTTTGCCTTGGATCCCAGAAACACCACCCAGTGGTTTAATAGTCCCGCGGTGTTGCATGGTAATGGCAGTGTGCTGGCGTATGCCGACGGACATTCAGCGGTCAGGCAGTGGACGGATACTTCAATGATCAACGAAAAACCAGCGACGCCCACCGCCAATACGGATAATTGGCCGGCCAGTACCACGTCGGGGGATTTGTCATGGTTCATTTCAGTGAGCACGGCCAAGTTGAATTGAAAAACCGGCTGTGTGGGGGAGTACCAGTCTGGTTCTGATTAACCATTTCCTGTCCACGGGCCAGGCGGAAATCTTATGAAAAATTGTCCGGCAGAACGCCGGCGGGGTCATCTTATGCGTTGTTTTCGCCTGAGGATTCCATTGAACGTTATTCGCGCGGTTTGTTTCATCGGTTTTTGTTGCGCGATGCCGGTCCATCTCCAGGCACAGGCCTGGACGAACACAACTCTTTCGGCGAGCCAACGCGCCAGCCTTTTGCTTGCTCAAATGACCTTTAGTGAGGAGGCGGCCATGGTTTACGGCACGGCCGGCCCGGCTGGCAGCAACTATGTAGGCAATATTGCCAACAACACCCGACTTGGCATTCCCTGGATATTTTTGCAGGACGGGCCGGCCGGGGTTGCTGACGGAGTCAATAATGTGACGGCGTTTCCGGCGCCCATTGCCCTCGCCGCCAGTTGGGATGTTTCGCTGGCGCGCCAATACGGGGTGATGCTGGGCAACGAGGAGCGGGGCAAGGGGGTCGGCGTGGTGCTCGGTCCGATGATGAACATGGCGCGGGTTTACGAGGACGGGCGGGCTTTTGAAGGCTATGGCGAAGACCCGTTTCTGAGCGCGGCGATGGCCGCGGCGGAAATTCCCGGCATCCAAAGCCAGGGCATCGTCGCCACCGCCAAACATTTTGTGTGCAACGATCAGGAGACCGACCGCACAACGGTCAGCGCCGACGTGGAACCACGCACCCTCCAGGAAATCTATGAAGCGCCGTTTCGCGCGTCCGTGCGGGCCGGGGTTGGCGCGGTCATGGCCTCTTACAATCTGGTGAACAATGTTCATGCGTGCCAGTTGCCGGCGCTCAATACCGACTTGAAAAAGGCGTATGGATTCAATGGCTGGATCATGAGCGATTGGGGGGCGACTTTCGACACCGTGGACGGCATGAATAATGGACTCGATATGGACATGTATGAGGGCCAATTTACAGCCAGCGACATCACCACCGCCATTCAATCAGGCAGTGTCCCGGCTTCAGAACTGAACGGCATGGTGCAGCGCATCCTCACCAGCATGTTTCAATTCGGTTTGTTCGATAATCCGAGCACCGGCAACCTGAATGCGACCGTGACCAGCACGGCGCATGCCCTGTTTGCCCGCAGCGAGGCGGCGGAAGGTACTGTGCTGTTGCAAAACAACGGTGGGTTGCTCCCCCTGGGATCGTCCGTGCATTCCATTGCGGTCATCGGCTCGGCGGCCAGCACTTCGCCGATCTCGACCGGCGCGGGTTCGGCGGGGGTGAATCTGCCCTACAACATCACGCCGCTGGCAGGAATAACCAGCCGCGCTGGAGGCGGTGTCACCATCAATTATGCCCAAGGTGACGGAGCGAGCGTCGCCGCCGCAGTCCAACAAGCCAGTAATTCCACCGTTGCGATTGTGTGTGTCGGCCAGCAAACCAGCGAAGGTTCCGACCGCAGCAGCCTGTCGCTGCCCAACAACGAAGATGCGCTCATCAGCGCCGTGGCTGCCGTGAACACCAACACGATTGTTGTGGTCTATGAGTCTTCTGCCACGTTGATGCCGTGGGCCAATCAGGTCGCGGGAATTGTGATGGCGTGGTATCCGGGGCAGGAAAATGGCAACGCGCTGGCTCAAGTCCTGTTCGGGGACGTAAATCCTTCAGGAAAACTACCGGTCAGCATTCCTCCCTCGGCGAGCCAGGTGCCCACGAGCACCACCGCCCAATGGCCCGGCATCAACCTTCAAGCTTCCTACTCCGAAGGGTTGGAAATCGGTTATCGCTGGTATGACGCCAACAACGTGACTCCGCTTTTCCCGTTTGGATTCGGATTGTCCTACACGACGTTCGGTTACAGCAATCTGACGGTCAGCGCGGTGAGTCCTTCGGGCCAGGTTCAAATCGGGTTTGATTTGACCAATACCGGCGGCCAAACGGGCGCAGAAGTGCCTCAGATCTATCTGGGCTTTCCCGCCGCCGCCGGTGAACCGCCGAAATTGCTCAAAGGATTCCAAAGAATCTCCCTCTCGCCGGGCCAGACACAGCCCGTCACCTTCAATCTGGATTGGGAAGACCTGGCCAATTGGGACCCGGTCGCGCGCGGCTGGATTGTGACGCCGGGCACGTTTCAAGTCCTGGTCGGGGCCTCCTCGCGCGACATCCGCTTGACGGGATCCTTCACGGTGGGGTCGGTGCCTTCCAGCGATCTGGCCAACGCGGCGCTGCACCAGCCGGTCACGGTTTCCTCCGTGCTTTCCACCAACACTCCGGGCGCGGCCGCTGTGGACGGAGACACCACCACCGCCTGGACCTCGCTGGCCAGCGACCCGCAATGGATTGAGGTGGATCTTGGTTTAATCAAAGACCTGTCCCGGGTCCGGCTGCTGTGGAACAGCAATTATGCCAGCAGCTACACGATCCAAATTTCACCTGACGGAACCAACTGGACGGCAGTGTTCAGCACCAACAATGACGTCGGCGGCACAGAGGACATTCTGGTTTCGGGCCGCGGCCGCTATGTGCAGATTAACGGGACGCAGCAAGGTTTGCCGGGCACTGGTTATTCGCTGACGGAACTGCAAGTTTATTCGCAGCCGCAAGAGCCTTTTGGGGGGACCGTTCCCACCATGTCGGGAGGCACGAACATCATCCAAGCGGAGAACTACGATACGGGCGGCGAGAGTGTGGCCTACTACAACACCACGGTAGGCAATCCGGGCGGGGTTTACCGGTCGGATGACGTGGGGATTGAACCCACCTCGGACACGGGCGGCGGCTACGACGTGAACTCGCTCAACACCGGTGAATGGCTGGAATACACGGTCAACCTGCCGTATCCCACGGCCAACTACACCATCAGCCTCCGTGTGGCTGCACCTGCGGCCGGCGGTCAACTGCGGGTGCGGCTCAACGGCGCCGTGGTGGGCACAGTCAACATTCCCAATACCGGCGGCGGGCAGACCTGGCAGACGGTCACCTTGCCGACGGTTTCGCTGGCGGGTGGCATCGGGAGTCAGGCGCTGCGGTTGGAAGTGCTCACTAATGGATTTAGTATCAACTGGATTGGCTTGAGTACGCCGTTGCCTACGGTTCCGGCCGCCCCAACGGGATTGACAGCGGGTGCCGGCAACGCGGCAGTTTATCTGAGTTGGAACGCCTCCACCGGTGCAACCGCTTACAATGTGAAACGCGCGCTGGTCAGCGGTGGACCGTACACTACCATCGCCAGTCCCACCGCGAACAGCTACGTTGACCCCGCCGTTTCCACTTGCTCCAGTTACTACTATGTGGTTTCAGCCACGAACTCTCTTGGCGAAAGCCCCAACTCGAGTGAGGCAGCCGCGACACTGGGCGCCTTCGAATTGGCCGTGAACTCGGGTGGCAGCGCGGCGAACCAGTTCATCACGGACGGATATTATTCGGGCGGCACCGCCGCCTCGACCACGGCGGCAATCGACACCAGCGCAGTTACCAATCCCGCACCCCAGGCGGTTTATCAAACCGAACGCTACGGCAACTTCACCTACACTTTCACCAACTTGACGCAGGGCATGAACTACTTGGTGCGCCTCCACTTTGCAGAAATTTATTGGACTGCCACAAACGATCGGATATTCAACGTTTTCATTAACGGCAATGAAGTCCTGACGAACTTCGACGTTTTCGCCGTGTCCGGCGGCGAGGACATTGCGAACATCCAACAGTTTATGGTGGCTCCTAACACCACGAATACGATTGTCATCCAGTACGTCACCATCAAGGACAACGCCAAATCCAGCGGCATCGAAATTCTCCTCCTGCCGCCGGTCGCGCCGGTGGGTTTGACGGCGACCGCAAGCAACTCGCTGGTGGCCTTGAGTTGGAACACCGTAAGCGGAGCCACCAGCTACAACGTGGAACGCTCGGTGGTCAGCGGTGGGCCGTACACCCTGTTGTCCAGCGGACTGACAGTTACCAACTACACTGATTCCTTGGTGACGAATGGGACGACCTATTACTATGTGGTTTTAGCGGTCAATAACGGCTGTGATAGCACCAACTCCATCCAGGTCAGTGCCACGCCCAATCAGCCAATCGTGCCTGCCCTCTATGGCGCTTCCATCACCAACGGCCAGTTTGGATTTTGGATCAACACCAATAGTACAGGGACGAACTACACGCTCATGGCTTCCACCAACTTGACTTCCTGGATTCCCATATTCACAACCAATTTGCCGTTGTTGCCATTCTTTTGGGTGGATACCAATTCCCCGGCCTATCCGGTTCGTTTCTACCGTACCGTCTTGGGGCCATGACCGTCTGAGGGCTTTGGCACGCCAGCCATGAAACCTGACGACTGCTCCCCTGCTGCTAAATTCAGACACATCCTTGCAAATGCAGTCCTCAGGCCAGCGTAGTTCTACCGCCTAGAACAGAACCCATAAACTTAACGTTCACGTACAGTTTTTCGCTTGGAGGCTAGTAACAAAAGAGCGTGTTTTTGTAATATAATATTGACTTAATCGCACAATTTGTAGTAGAATATACTAACGTTTTAAAGGCATTCAAATATGTATTGTCCACGTAATCAAGGTTCTGTTGTTCAATCTACATCCTTATTTAAACCGCTTCCCGCCTTGGCGATGGTCATCGTTGTGATATTGTTGAGCAATATTGCGCTTGCCGATACCAATATCGTCTGGAGCGACGAGTTCAACGGCACTTCGATTGATACGACCAAATGGACCTTCGATCTCGGCAGTGACTGTCCCGATAATTGCGGTTGGGGCAATCAGGAACTGGAATATTATACCAGCAGTTCGCAGAACGCTTATGTGAGCAACGGGTTGCTGCACATTGTGGCGCTACAACAATCCGTGAGCGGTTACAGCTTTACCTCCGCCCGAATGAAGACCCAGGGCCTGTACAGCACACCGGTCGGGGGGCGCTTTGAATGGCGCGCCAAACTGCCGGCCGGCAGCTACTTGTGGCCGGCGCTTTGGATGCTGGGCACCAATATTACTTCTCCGGGGGTTGGCTGGCCCCTCTGCGGAGAGATTGATGTCGTGGAAAATAGCGGAGCAACTCCAACTTGGGTGCAGGGAAGCCTCCACTGGGGCCCCAGCAGCGGTGAAATCAGCAAAACGGCCAAGTACAACTTTCCAAGCCCGGACTCCGTCACCAACTGGCACACGTATGATTTGGTCTGGAATCCGGGTGTAATCCAGTTTTACGTGGATGGGAACCTTTATGAAACCGATACCGGTTTGTCGACACCTTTCAACGCGCCATTCTTCTTCATCATGAATCTGGCGGTGGGCGGAACCTACGTCGGCACTCCGACAAACGCTCAAGTCGAGGCGAGCACCACTTTTCCTGCCGAGATGCAGGTGGATTACGTGCGGGTTTATGAACAAACCGCGCCAATGGCAATATCTGTAACGCCGCAATCCTCCAATGGAAGTTTCACCTTGAGTTGGCCGACCAATATCGTCTGCCATTTGCAGGTTCAGACAAATTCGCTGGTTGGCGGCAACTGGTCTGACTTGCCCGGCACGACCAGTCCGTACGTTGTCACTCCAGACCCCAGTCAGAGCGCCGTTTTTTACCGCTTGGAATCGCCTTGAAAAACCGTCGGATGTTGTGTTTTGCTTGCAAAATTCCTCTGCCTGCTTACGCTGGGGATGCACAAGAATGCACAAAACATAACCTCCTCGAAATTCCAGAAATCATCATGGGCTGGATCAGAAAATTGAAGCCGGTCGTAGTGCTGATTGTTCTCGTGGGTGGAGGTCTGTTCTCGGAAGGTCAAGACGCCCCTTTCAACGAATTGCATACTGCCGATCTGGTGCGACAATTGACGCCAGAACAGGCAACGAATCACTATCCAGTGCAACTGCGGGCCGTGGTGACGTTCTTCGATGCAAATCAGTACTTCCAATTCGTGCAGGATGACACGGCGGGCATTTATTTCTCCCTGGATGGCTTGCCGGAACAACCGCCTTTGGCGGCGGGTCAACTCGTGGAGATAACGGGAGAGGCTGATCCCGGCGAATATGCGCCGGTTGTGCTGGTGCGCCGGATCCAGATTCTGGGCCAGGGAACCTTCCCCGCCGCCAAGCCCGTGACGTTTGAGCAACTGGCCAGTGGACAGGAGGACAGCCAATTTGTGGAGATTCATGGCATCGTTCGGGCCGCGTATTTTGACCAGACCAGCGGTTATTTTTTTGTGGAGATTGCCACGGGCGGGGGGCGATTGACGGCTTATGCGCGCAAGTTGCCGGTGGCGCAAGGCGGCGATTTGGTGGACAGCACAGTAACGGTGCGTGGTGTTTGCGTGACCCGTTTCAACCGCCAGCGGCAGTTATTCGACATCAGACTTTTGGTTCCCCGTCCCACGGATCTGGCGATTGACATCGCTGCGGCGAGTGACCCGTTTACGATCGAAACGCAAACGATTGAGAAGCTGTTGCAGTTCACCCCGCAAGGTCCGTATGGCCACCGGGTTAAAGTAACGGGAACGGTCATTTATCAACTCGGAAACTCGCTATACATCGAAGATGAAATGGAAGGATTGCACGTGGAAACCACGGAATCGGAGAAGGTCCTTCCGGGAGACAAGGTGGAGGTTTTGGGATTCCCCGCCAAAGGGGAATATACACCTGAATTACAGGATGCGATTTTCCGAAAAACCGGGTCAGGCCCGCTCCCGACACCTGATCTAATCAACACCGACGAAGCCTTGAAAGGAACCCACGACTGCCGTCTGGTGCGCATTGTGGCCACCGTACTGGACCGGGCGCGGCACAGTCCCGATCAGTTTCTGGTGCTCCAAACGCCCGGCGGGGTCATTTTCCACGCGTATCTGGAAAGCAGTTCTCCCGGCGTTGATTTCGCTTATTTGCAAAATGGCAGCAAGGTGGCGATCACCGGGGTTTGTTTGATCGAAACCGGCAGCACCTGGGTGGCGGGAGAGGCTTGGCGCGCCAAATCGTTTCGCATATTGATGCGCTCTCCGGGCGACATTTCGGTCCTGCAATGGCCGCCGTGGTGGGACCTGCAAAAACTGTTCTGGGCTGTTGGAATCCTCGGAGGGGTGGGTTTGGGCGCCATTGTATGGGTTGTGGTTTTGCGAATGCGCGTTCATAAACAAACCAGAATCATCCGTGACCAGCTTCAGACGGAAGCCTCCCTGAAGCAACGCTACGAGGAATTGTTTGAGAATGCCAATGACATGGTGTTCACCAATGACCTGGACGGCCGCATCACTTCCATCAATAAAGCCGGCGAGCGGCTTTTGCAGCGTCCGCGCGAGGCGATTCTTGGGAAAAACCTGGTTGAGTTTCTCGCGGAAGAACAACGCGGGCCCGCCAGGCAATGGTGTGAGCAGGTGACCCAGGGCGCGGAATTGCCTCCCACCGAATGGGAGTTTATAAGCGCGTCAGGACAGCGCCTCCGATTGGAATTAAGCGCCCGGCTGGTCAGTCAGGCCGGGCAAAATGCCGAGGTGGAGAGCATGGCCCGCAATATCACCGAGCGGAAGCGATTGGAACGCGAAATTCTGGAAATCAGCAACCGCGAACAACGGCGCATCGGCCATGATTTGCACGACGGCGTCTGCCAGCAACTGGCAGCCATCGCCTATCGCATGGACATCATGGCTGATCAATTGCAGGAAAAAGGCCTGGCTGAATCTTCCGAGTTGGAAAGGATCGGTGGTCTCGTGAACGAAACCATCACCCAAACCCGCAGGGTGGCGCGCGGCTTGTTTCCCGTCCGGCTGGAAGAAAACGGCCTGGTGTCGGCGATCGAAGAATTCGCCGCCAACGCCGAAAGTTTGTTCAAAATACAGTGTCAGTTTTCGTGTGATAAATCGTTGCTGGCGGTTGATAACACGGTTTCGTTGCATTTGTATTACATCATTCAGGAGTCAGTTTTGAATGCCGTCAAACACGGTGAAGCCACCAGCATCCGGATTTCCATTACGCGTGACAGCGACCATTTCGTGCTGACCATTCGCGATAATGGCACGGGCTTTCAATCACCTGTCGGTTCCACGGGGATGGGCATACGGATCATGCGTTACCGCAGCAGTGTTATTGGTTCAACTTTGGACTTGAAAAGTGCGCCCGGTCAGGGCACTCAAATAGTGTGTGCCTTTTATCCAGCCACCGAAGTTGCTGGTGAACTTGTAAAATGATGCCATTAGCTGCCAGTTCAGATGACAAAACGCAGGAAGGCTCCCGCCCGGGGGCCAAAAGCCGCGTGTTCCTGGTGGACGACCACGCCATGTTCCGGGAAGGAATGCGTCAACTCATTGAGCGCGAGCCCGACCTGACCGTGTGCGGCGATGTTGCGGATGCCGACGAAGCCATGCGTGAAATTCGCGAGAAGAAGCCGGATCTCGTCATCGCCGATATTTCACTTTCCGGCACAACCGGCATTGACCTCATTAAAAACCTCAAGGCGGAGTTTGAAGATTTACCTGTGCTGGTGGTTTCCATGCACGAAGAATCGCTTTATGCCGAGCGCGCCTTGCGCGCTGGAGCCATGGGTTATGTCATGAAGCAGGAACCCGCCAAAACAGTAAAAGTTGCCATCCGCAAGGTGTTGGGGGGAGATATTCATTTAAGTGACAAGATGTCCGCAACGATGCTCGCCAAATTCATGCTGGGCAACCGGACCAGTCAACCGGTGTCGCCGATCGAAACGTTAAGTGACCGCGAACTCGAGGTCTTTCGGATGCTGGGAGAAGGCAAGCCCACCCGTCAAATCGCCGAGGAACTGAACCTGACCATTACGACCATCAATTCCTTCCGCAACCGGATCAAGGAAAAGCTCAATCTTAAAAACTCCACTGAGTTGATTCTGCACGCTGTGCAATGGGTTCGCGAAGGCATTACCAAAATGTAAATGCAAACGTTTTCTGTTCACTTTCCGTGGTTGATTGGTTTCCCGGTTTATATTTTTGGGATGGACCGCGGGCAACCGCAGAACCCTTTAACAGGGCTGACAACTTCATTGAATCCCAATGGTCGAATTGCGACATGCCCGTGTGGTCTTAAACCACGCCATGGTAAACTAATTCTTCCGACTGTTTCCGCCATGTCGCTCAATCTGATGACACCGCCCTCGTGGTTTGCGCCGACGCGGTGTTAATTTCCCAGACAAATTTTGGTTGATGGTGGCGACGATTGCCAAAGGACTGGAGCACAATTTCGCAGGGTGCCCGTCGCCAGTTCATGCGACTTTCGACCAGTGCAGAATTTAGGCAAGTTCTATTCAAGTTTTACACCTGGTCTTTAACCGGAACGGCTTGTCTTCCCAACAGGCCACTGGGTGTTTTTGTGTTGGCACAGTCAAATTGCCAGGCAACCGCCCAATGCGCTCGGAATCAGAATGTAGCGTGGCGCCTTGCACAATTAATGCAATATGTTGAATTTTGATGCGGTGATTTTTGATATGGATGGCGTTATCACCAAGACCGCCGTCGTTCATTCACTGGCCTGGAAAAAGATGTTTGATGAATATCTCCATTATCGGGAGAGCAAATACCATGAACCGTTCCGCGAATTTACCCACGCCGGCGATTATTTGTCTTTTGTGGATGGCCGGCCGAGGTACAAAGGAGTGGACGTGTTCTTAAAATCAAGGGGAATAAACATTCCATTCGGTAAACCCGAAGATGAACCGAAGCGGGAAACAGTTTGCGGGCTGGGGAATCGGAAAAACGAGTTTTTTAATCAGGTGCTCGAAGAAGAAGGGATTGGCATCTATGACTCCACGGTAAAATTGATCAAGGAGTTATTGGGAAAAGGGGTCAAGGTGGGTGTTGCCACATCCAGCAAAAACTGCGTGGCCATCCTTGAAAAGGCGGGAATAGCCGGTTTGTTTGAGGCCCGGGTTGATGGCTTGGTTTCAGCCGGACTGGGATTAAAAGGCAAACCCGAACCGGACATCTTCACCACGGCGAGTGACAAACTCGGGGTTAAATATCATCGTGCCATCGTCGTCGAGGATGCGGTTTCAGGCGTTCAGGCCGGCCGCAAAGGGAATTTTGGTTTGGTCATCGGGGTAGCTCGGGAAAATAACGCGCAGGAGTTGGCCAGGAACGGTGCGGATTTTGTGGTGGCGGATCTCTCAGAACTGACCGTGGACAAAATCAATCAGCTCACCGAGTCAAAACCGGCATGGAGGTGCGCTGGCCGCTAAAACCCTTGACAGATTTAAATGAAAAAAAAACCGCGATTAGACTTCTGGCAATTATGGAACATGAGTTTTGGCTACGTGGGCATTCAGTTTGGTTTTGCCCTGCAGAATGCAAATGTCAGCCGGATATTCGAAACCCTCGGCGCCAAGGTTGATAACATCCCGATTTTGTGGATTGCCGCTCCTGTGTCGGGATTGCTCATCCAGCCCATCATTGGCCACATGAGCGATAAAACCTGGAACCGGCTGGGGCGGCGGAAGCCTTACTTCCTGGCGGGCGCGATACTGTCATCCCTGGCTTTGCTGGTGATGCCCAATTCGCCGGCCCTTTGGGTTGCGGCGGGGATGTTATGGATGATGGACGGGTCCATCAATGTCACGATGCAACCGTTCCGGGCGTTTATTGGCGATATGCTGCCCGAGGAACAAAGAACCAAAGGGTTCGCCGTTCAAACCTTTTTTATCGGCGCCAGTTCAATCATCGCTTCGATTCTGCCTTATTTGTTCACAAAATGCCTTCATATCGCCAACACCGCAGCGGAAGGCCAGATTCCTCCTTCCGTAAAGTGGTCCTTCTATATCGGTGGCGTTGTATTCCTGCTCACCGTTTTATGGACCATCTTTTCCGTCAAGGAGTATTCGCCCGAAGAGCAGGCGGAATTCAATGTGCATGAAACTGATGCCGCGGCCAAAGAGGGTTCCGAGATCAAGTTGAATACCGCAAGGTACTCTGGCGAAGGGGCGGTTTTATTGGTGTTTGGTTTGATATTTACCTGTCTCATAAAGGAATTGAGCTGGTATCAAGGCCTCTACATCCTGTCGTTCGGGATATCCGTTTACGGCGCTTTACAGTTGGCAGCCGCCTGGCGTTACTCGATGGGCAAAATTGGCGGGATGGTGGAAATCATTTATGACTTGAAGAACATGCCCAAAACCATGAAGCAACTCGCTTTGGTGACGGTATTCACGTGGTTTGCCTTGTTTGCCATGTTTATCTATTCGACTTCCGCCGTTACCAGCTTTCATTTTCACAGCACCGATGCCCACTCGGACCTTTACAACGACGGCGCCAATTGGGTGGGCGTATTAATGGCGGTTTACAACGGTGTGGCCGCGCTCGTGGCTTTTCTGCTCCCACTGGTGGCCAGGAAAACCAGCCGGGTGGTCACCCATGTGATTTGTTTGATCATCGGAGGACTGGGCCTGATCTCCATGTACTTTTTCAAGGACCCGGATTTATTGATTCTGTCCATGACCGGCGTTGGCATCGCCTGGGCCAGCCTCCTGACCATGCCGTATGCCATTCTCAGCACGGCGGTGCCGCATAACAAAATGGGCGTGTACATGGGCATGTTTAATTTATTTGTGGTCATCCCTCAAATTCTGGCCTCAGCCATCCTGGGTTTGCTGGTGCGGACGGTCTTCCATGGACAGGCCATCTACGCCATTGTGTTGGGCGGCGCGGCCATGATTGTTTCCGGCGTCCTGATGGTCTTTGTGAAAGACAATGTTAAAGACGCATGATTCGTATGAGCAACCTTTGGCAGGTGAGCACCGATGAATTCTCCAGGGAAAAGGAAAGTATCATGCGCCATGGTAATGTGTATCAGATTGCGAATGGATACATGGGTTATCGGGGAACGCTGGATGAATTCGGGCCGGATGAACTGGTGGGAACCACCCTGGCCGGCATTTACGACCGGGTCGGCGACGCCTGGCGGGAACCGGTTAACGCCCCCAATGGCGGTTTTACAAAAGTTACCCTTGACGGAAAGGATATTTCAGCGCTCTCAACCAGAATTAAAAGGCACCGCCAGAATCTGAACCTTGAAGATGCTGTTTTCGAACGGGAGACGGATTTCAATTCCCAGGGAAAGATTCTGAAGATCAAATCCACACGGTTCCTGAGCGCCGACCAACCCCATTTGGGAGTAATTAAATACAGTCTGACGGTTGATAAAGCTGCCAGCGTCAGGATCCGCACTGGAATTGATTATAACATCTGGGATTTAAATGGGCCGCATCTGTTAAAGCTGACCGCGAAGAAACAAAATGGCATACTGCTGGTTCATGGCATCACCGGCGAAACTTCGAAGAAAGTGGCGGTAGCCGAAGTGATTGACCTTCATTTTGGGAGGGAAACTCATGAGATCAGTGGCAATAAAAACCTCCGAGTGATCGAGCTGGATGCGGAAGCAAACAAAACATACACGTTTTACAAGTATTTCGCCATTTATACGGACAATGACCCTGTTAAAACTTCGGTAAAAGCAGCGGCAATCAAGAGCGTTCAGGCGGTGAAGGCTTCCGGTTACGACGAATGTTTGAGCCGGCACAACGCACAATGGGTGAAGAAATGGAATTATTGCGATGTGAAAATTGAGGGTGACGATGAAGCCCAGCAAGCCCTTAGATACAGCATCTTCCAGCTCTTAATGGTCGCTCCGGTCAACGGCAGCGCAAATTCCATTCCTGCCCGCGCCCTGTCAGGGCAAGTTTACAAGGGGGCCATCTTCTGGGACACCGAGATGTTCATGTTCCCGTTTTTTTTGTACACCTGTCCTGAGAAGGCGGTTGAATTGATGCGCTATCGCATCAAAACTTTGGACGGCGCGCGTCGGAAAGCCAAAACCGAAGGGGTGGGATATCGAGGCGCTTTCTATGCCTGGGAGAGCCAGGAATCGGGTGATGACGCCTGCACGTATTTCAACATCGGAGATCCTTTTACCAAAAGGGATTTGCGCACCCACTTCCGGGACAAGCAGGTGCACATTAGCGGCGATGTGGCCATCGCGATGTGGGAATATTTCAAGATTACCGGCGACGACTCCTTGTTATTGGAAGGTGGCGCCGAAGTCATTCTGGAATGCGCCCGTTTTTACCATTCATACGCTTACTTCAAGAAAGACAAAACGAGGTATGAAATTCTGGATGTAGTCGGGCCGGACGAATACCACGAACGCGTAAACAACAACGCCTTCACCAGCATGGTGGTAAAAACCACGTTCGAAATCGCGAATGCCGCGGCAAATTACCTGAAGCAAAAATATCCGGGTCAGTTCAAAGCGCTGGTCAAGAAAATGGATATCGCCGGTGAATTGCCGTTGTTCGTGGAAGCAGCAGATTTGCTTTACGTTCAGCAACCGGACGAAAAAAACGGGGTGATTGAGCAATTTGATGCCTACTACAAATTAAAAGAGACGACCATCGAAGCATTAAAGGCCCGCATGATGCATCCCAATGAATACCTGGGGGCAGGCCAGGGATTGGCCGTTCCGACGAAAATCATCAAACAGGCGGATGTGGTCATGATGTTGTACCTGTTCAAGGACCGTTATTCCGAAAAGATAAAAAAGGCGAACTGGGAATATTATGAACCGCGCACGGAACATGGTTCCAGTCTCAGTGCCTGCGCCTATGCCATGGTTGCCGCCGACATCGGCAAATTGGACCGGGCATACAACTATTTTCTTAAAACGGCGAAAATTGATATTGAAGCTGAATATAAGACACATGTGGGAACCATTTTTATCGGAGGTTCTCACCCGGCGGCAAACGGTGGAGCCTGGATGACGGCCGTATTTGGTTTTGGAGGGGCTCAGGGCGAGTGCGGAACAGGTCGTCATTAATCCGAAATGGTATAAGAAATGGAAAGCCCTGCATTTCAACCTGGCTTATAAGGGTGACAGGTTTTCCGTAAAAATCACCCAAAAGGATGTGACCGTCACTGCCGAAGGGCTCAATAAAAGTGACCATGCCTTTATTGTGGCCGGGCAATCAATTGTTTGTGCCCCGGGAAAACTTTCATTTGTAAAATATCAATAAATGCAGGCTCTAAGCCGCTTGACGGGAAAGCTCTTTCGGCACAGCCGTTTTTACGGAAGAAGTTGTACAATTACGTGCCGAAAGATGTCCCCGATTCATGTGACTACTTTCACTCTTTTCTTGCTTTAAACTGAATTGAGTTAACTGATTGCCGCGGACCGTGATGAATACGCGCACACCTGTCCATCTACAAACACCACCGCGGTGACGCCGGGACAGGAATCGCCAGTGATTTTTGGACGGACGCCTGGTCGTTAAAAATGGCAGACGGAAATCATTGCATTTGTTTTAGATCGTTCCGGCTCATTTCCGAAAGGCGTATGGTGGGACAATGTGGATTTTTGTTTTCATGCGCTTCTTTCCTGCCAGGCGGCAGGTCGCCATCAGAGTAAGCCATTCAACCTGATGGCGGGTTTGGTTCGCCGATTTATTTGTTGGCCGCAGATTTGGTTTCGGCATAAAATTAAATCATGATACGCTATCCAGCCATGCCGATGGCATGCGGTTTGTTGTTGCCGTACTTGGCCAACGGAGAAAATAATGGCGTTTTGCCGCGGTCGAGATGATCCGTCGTTGCATAAAGTGGTCGTTGCTCCTGGGGATATTAACCGGCGTTACTGCGACGCAGGCGGTTGTGTTGTGGAGTGATTTGGGCACGACCCTGGTTCATGACACGGGGGCAGGGTTTGATATTTTGGGTGGGGCGGTAAAAGAGGATGATGCTTCCACCAACACGCTCTATTTCAAAGTGCACGTGGACCCGCTGTCGGACGCGAGCACAGAAGAGTATTTCGCCGCTTTCGAGTTGTATGAAGGTGACAAGGAACGCCTGGGCATCGGCAACGCCCTGAAAGCCTGGGCTTACAGCGCGTATCGGGCCGATGCCACCGGGCAATCGCACGAAGGCGCAGATTATATTGATTTGCATTCTTCCCGGCCGGAACCTTCCACTTCGGGGACGCCGATCATTTACGAGAATCCGCATCGAGGCATTGAATGCACCATTGTCTTCAAGGTGCAATACATTCCCGGTGACGATGATCTCGTGACCGTGTGGCTGAATCCTGATCTTGGCCCGGGCGCCACGGAAGCGGCCCAGCCGGAAAACTTGATTACCCGTTTCAAAGCCAAAGCCACCTTCAACGAAATTCACCTGCGTCACGGCGGCGGGGGAGATGGCTGGATCTTCAACGACATGGCCATTGCGACTTCGTTTGGCGATTTGGTGGCCATCAACGGCAACGAGACCGGGATGGAAAATCGTGAATTGGGGAAGGGAGAACCACTGTTCACTTTCCAGTCCTGGCGGAGCGAACAAGGCTTGCCGCAGGATCGCGTCCGGGCACTGGCGCAAACCCGCGACGGTTACTTATGGGTGGGAACGGATGATGGCGTGGCGCGCTTTGACGGCGTGCGGTTTGTGTCCTATGGCCTGCCGGAAGGATTGCCCAGCGGACCGGTTCGCACTTTGTTTGGAGACAGCCACGGGTCGCTGTGGATTGGGACCGTTGGCGAAGGCCTGATTCGCTGGCAGGGGGGACACTTTACGACCTTTACAACGGCGGACGGATTGCCCTCTGACTCAATCAGCACGCTGGCAGAGGACAATGAAGGCCGGCTGTGGATTGGCACGGACGCAGGATTGGCCTTGTGGCAAAATGGGCAATTAACCTCCCTCGAGGCTGCGGAAGAATTCAAAGGCAAGGCCGTTACCGCCTTGTTCAAGGATCAGGAGGGGAACATGTGGTTGGGTGCTACGGATGCCGGTGTGTTCAAATATCAAGCCGGGAAGTTCATTCCGCTGGCAGACGCCTCGACCAAAGAATTGTTGCAGGACCCACGTTCGTTGCTGGTGGACAAGCAGGGCCGGGTCTGGATTGGGGCGGGGGACGATTTTGTTTTGTGCCGCGATGGCGGGCAGTGGCGTCCTTACCGAATTCCGCGCCACTTCGCCCGTTCCTATGCCTGTGCACTGGGCGAGGAACCGGACGGGACGGTTTGGGCGGGTTCCGTGAGCGAGGGGTTGCTTGAATTCAAGGACGGGAAACTGATAACGATCAACGCCAGCAGCGGCCTTTCGGACAATGCCGTGGAGTCGTTGTTGGTGGATCGGGACGGCAACTTATGGGTCGGCACGGAGGTGGGTTTAAATCTGTTGCGGCAGAAGAATCTTTTCGCCTATGACCAAAAACAAGGATTGGGTTATGGCGCGGTGGACGGCCTGGCGGAAATTGCACCTGGTGTGATTTGGGCGGGCAAGCCGGGCGATGGTTTGTATCGCTGGGATGGAAGAAATTTCAGCCGGCTCATGTCCGCCAACTTGTCCACCATGGGCCAGCAAATAAACACCCTGCTGGCGTCCCGTGATGGCAGTTGCTGGGTGGCTGGTGTTGACGGCCTCCTGCATTTTAGCAACCCAACGAAAACGACGGACAAGGCGGAATTGTTCCCGCTGCCCGGCGAGAACATTGTTTCTTTATGTGAGGATCAGGGACGTGGCTTGTGGGTGGGAACGCGTGAAGGACAAATATGGCGGCTTGAAAACGAAAAGTGGGAGGCGCAGACGAATTTGCTTCACGCCATTACTGCCATCGTTCCGGTTACTAATGGCGCCGTGTGGGTCGGGACCGAAGGTGACGGAGTGTACGAGTTCAAGGGGGGCATATGCGCGCATCTGGACACTGGCAACGGGCTGCTGAGCGATCTGATCCGCGCACTTTATCTGGACGCCCAAGGCACGCTCTGGATTGGCACGGCTGGCGGCGGCTTGAGCTGGTGGCGGCATGGCCATATGACCACCCTGACCACCCGTGAGGGGCTGCCGGACAATACGATTTCGGAAATTCTGGAGGACGGCAAGGGCCAGCTTTGGCTGGGAAGCAATCGTGGTATCAATTGCGTGGGTAAAACCGAACTGGAGGAATTGGCGGGAGGCAAAATGCCCGCCGTTTATCCGCAAGTTTATGGCCGGGCGGAAGGGATGCTGTCGGAAGAATGCTCGGGAGGATTTTGTCCGGCGGGTTTGAAATCTCAATCAGGCCAGCTTTGGTTCCCTACTTTAAAGGGCGTCGTGGTTGTTGATCCGCAGGTGAATTTGTCACGGATGCCGGTGCCGACGGTGTTGCTGGAGGAAGTTCTGGTGGATGGCGTTCCGAGTTTCGGATTCCAGGTTGCCCGCACGGTGCCTGGTAAAAAGGATGAAAAGCTGGAATCCGCGGAATCAAACGACACGGTTTTGAAATTGGGACCGGGCGAACATCGCATCGAATTCCAATATACTGCGCTTGGGTTTGACGCGCCGGAACGCATTCGTTTTCGTTACCGGCTTGAAGGCCTGGATTCCGATTGGGTGGAGGCTGGGAACCGGCGGGTCGCCTTTTATAGTTATGTCCCGCCGGGCAGCTATCAGTTTCACGTCATCGCCTGCAACGCCGACGGGCTTTGGAATGAAACCGGCGCCACCCTGGCTTTGGCCGTTTCTAAATTCTTCTGGCAGACGTGGTGGTTCCTTGGTTTGTCCGCCCTGACGCTTTTGGCTCTGGTGGTGGGTGTGGTCCGCTTTGCGGTAAAACGCCGATTGCAACACCGGTTGCAACAACTCGAGCAGGAACGTGCGCTGGAGCGGGAGCGGACCCGCATCGCTCAGGACCTGCATGATGAAATGGGTGCCAAACTATGCCGGATTTCATTTCTGAGCGAAGACGCCCGGAGAAATCACGGCGTGTCACCGGAGTTACAGCATCAAATAGTTTCCATTTCGGACGCTTCCCGCGATGTGCTCCATTCGCTGGATGAAATCGTCTGGGCGGTCAATCCGCAAAACGACACGTTGGAACACGTGGCCTCCTACCTCGGGCATTATGCCCAGGAATATTTTCAGGAAACCGGCATCGAATGCAAAGTGGATATTCCTGAACGGTTGCCGCCCTACCCGCTTTCCTCACAATGGCGCCATCATTTGTTGCTGGCCGTGCATGAGGCTTTTACCAATGCGCTCAAGCACTCCCACGCAAGCCAGATCAGTGTTTTCGTGGTTTATGATGGCGCCGCGTTGGAAATTGTCGTCTCCGACAATGGCGACGGATTTAATCCATCGGTGATTGATCCTGCGGTGGCGGACTCCCGGGCGGCCACTTGCAATGGCCTTCGTAACATGTCTCGACGATTGGCTGATATTGGCGGGCGTTGTTTGATCGAATCCCAGGTGGGACGGGGAGTCACCATTCGATTTGTCCTTCCCCTGAATCAGCCGGCGGAAAGATGGTGATACGATGATAACGGTTTCAATAGTTGATGACGAGAAGGAGCTGCGTGGGTCAATCGAAACTTTCATCGATGGTTCGCCCGGCTTTCGCTGTGTCAGCGCCTATCCCAGCGCCGAGACAGCCTTGAAACACTTGCCGCAAGACCGCCCCGACGTGGTGTTAATGGATATTCATTTAACCGGCATGAGTGGGATTGAATGCGTGGAACGCCTGAAGACGATGATGCCGGAGATGCAGGTGATGATGTTGACGGTGTACGAGGATACTGACCAGATTTTCAGGGCGTTGTCGGCCGGAGCGAGCGGGTATATGTTGAAACGGTCCACGCCGGCCAAGCTGCTGGAGGCGATCAAAGAATTGAAAGAAGGCGGTTCCCCGATGTCGAGTTCAATCGCGCGCAAAGTCGTGGCATCGTTTCAAAAGTCGGGACAAATCCGTGACGAGAAAACGAATCTCTCACCGAGAGAACAAATGGTGTTGGAATCCATGGCCAAGGGGTTGACCTACAAGCAAACTGCCGACCAGTTGGGAATCAGCATTGATACCATTCGAACCTATGTCCGTCGCATTTATGAAAAACTGCATGTGCAATCGCGCACGGAGGCCGTAGCGAAATACTTGCAGCATTAGGAATTTGCAGGTTCATCGGATCGCTCCGTGCCAGGTGCAGAGCGGCAAACCAAATGACTTTGCAAAAACCGAAGAACGTGAATGAAAAATAAGTCTATCATTTCGGTTTCGATAGTGGACGATGAAAAGGAACTGTGCCAATCCATCGCAACCTTTGTGAATGGTTCCCGGGGATTCCGGTGCGCCGGCACCTACCACAGTGCGGAAGAGGCAATAAAACACTTGCCGACTGAAAAGCCCGACGTGGTGTTGATGGATATCAATATGGCCGGCATGAATGGGGTGGAATGTGTGAGGCGGTTGAAGGGGATAGTACCGGAGATGAAGATCATGATGTTGACAGTTTACGAGGACACCGACCAGATTTTCATGGCGCTGTCGGCCGGAGCGAGCGGGTATATGTTGAAACGGTCCACGCCGGCCAAGCTGCTGGAAGCGATCCAGGAATTGAATGAGGGCGGTTCCCCGATGTCGAGTTCCATCGCGCGCAAAGTCGTGGCATCGTTCCAAAAATCGGACCAGATCAGCGAAGAGAAGGCGCGTCTGTCACCGAGAGAACGAATGGTATTGGAGTTCATGGCCAAGGGACTGACTTACAGACAGACCGCTGACCAGTTAGGCATCAGCATTGACACCATTCGCACCCATGTGCGTCGGATCTACGAAAAACTTCATGTCCAGTCCAGCACCGAGGCCGTTGCAAAGTATTTGCGTCAGTAAAATCGGCGTACTGGCTCACACATGGGCTGATGAAAAAAGATTGCCGTTTGGAGGCTGTCGCCAGTTCATGTGACTACTGGCATCTGATTTATGTGGCAAACTGGAGAAGAGACCTGCTGTAAACAGCGGGAGAAATACAATGAATTCTTTAAAGTTTCGTCTGGCAATTTTTCTGTGTTTTGCGATTTCAAGCTTCGCCCGGGCAAGAATCGGGGCGGATATACCGTGGACGACCTATGAGGCTGAGGACATGAAAACCACCGGCGCGGTTCTGGGACCAACGTACGACCCCTACCTTGTCGAAACAGAATCTTCCGGTCAGAAATGTGTGAAGCTCGCCGCCACTGGGGAATACGTCGAGTTCACCGTGGAGACGCCAGCAAATACGATCGTAGTGCGTTACAATCTGCCGGACTCCACGGATGGTGGTGGAATCAACTCGACTCTCAGTCTCTACCAGAACGGAAAGTTTATCAAAAGTCTGCCAGTCACATCCCACTACTCGTGGCTTTACGGGAAATATCCATTTACCAACGACCCGAAAGCGGGCAAGCCGAGGGATTTTTACAACGAAGTCCGCTTGAAAGATTTGGCATTTGCCAAAGGTGACGTGATTCGGTTGCAAAAGACCGGCGATGACGCCACGTATTGCATTGTTGATCTGGTTGATTTGGAGGAGGTCGCGCCTCCCGTGGCTGCCCCGGCAAATTCGCTTTCGGTGGCCAACTTTGGCGCGGGCGGCATGGGCGAGACCGACGATACCAGGGCATTGAGGCATTGCATCGCTGAGGCCCGGAAACGGGGCAAAATCGTCTGGGTCCCGGCCGGGGATTACAAGCTGACCGGAGACATCATTGTGCCTTCCGATGTGACGATCCAGGGAGCGGGCATGTGGTACACAACGTTTGTCGGCGATGCCGGACTTTATAGCCAGTCGGACCGGCGGGTGAGATTCAAACTTACCGGTAACAATATCCATCTTGCCGACTTTGCAATCATCGGAAAATTAAACTATCGCAACGATAACGAACCCAATGATGGGATCGTGGGTGCCCGTTGTGAAAATTCCACTATTTCGCGCATCTGGGTGGAGCACACCAAGGTTGGCATGTGGTTCTACGTTTGCAGCAACGTGGTTGTGGATGGCTGCCGGCTTCGCGACACACTGGCCGACGGCATTAACTTATGCGTGGATACACGCAATTGCGTGGTCCAGAATTGCACGACCCGTAACACGGGCGATGATTGCTTTGCCATGTGGCCGGCGGCGTCCGATCAAAGCTTCGTTCAACAGGCACCGGCGCCCGGGGCCAACGTCTTTCGCCATTGCACGGGCCAGTTGCCTTTCCTTGCAAACGGGGGAGCGATTTATGGCGGGGCGAACAACCGCATCGAGAACTGCGTGTTCCAGGACATTTCTTCCGGTTGCGGCATCCTGCTCAGCACGACTTTCCCGACCGCGGACGCGAGCGGGAAAATTGATAATAATTTCAGTGGGACGACGGTTATCCGCGATTGTGATCTGATTCGTTGTGGCGGATTCGACCACGATTGGACCTGGCGGGCCGCCTTTCAGCTTTGCATGGACCGCCGCAACATATCGGGCGTGGAAATCACCAATGTGAACATCAAGGATAGTATCTCCGATGGCTTGAGCATTGTTGCTCCGGGTAGCAAGCACGGGCAGGGCATGCTTTCCAATACCCGCCTCGAAAACGTGAACATTCCCGACTACGGAATTGGCGCGGACCCACGGCACGGTTTGTGGGTCCGTGACGATGCCTGTGGCAGTGTGACCATCATTAATTCCCAGATCGCCGATGTCCAAAACAGTTCGACCAACTTCGACATTATAAAACAATAGTCGATCGGGAACTTCGGCTGTTCGAGACCGTGGCGTTAGAGGGTTTCTGGGAAAACTGTAGCCGCCGACGTGAGGAGGCGGACCCTCTTGGACAATTCCGCCTCGTTACCTCGGCGGCTACGAGATTTATTGAACCGCTCTAAGGTCGGCAACCTGCGTCGGCGAACCGATGATGGTCCCGCCGTTGATGGTCATGTTCGCAGCTTCGTAAGTGGTCCAGGGTACATTTGCCCCGGTAGACGCCCGCAGCCAATATAGCGAGGCGCCGAGGAATAGAATAATTGTAAGTTGGCACGAAGGTTTCGACATGTCAGAGGAGGGATACAACATCAATTCCTATAACACACTTTAGTACGGAAGACAATGGCTGTCACAACGATCTGTTCGTAGCTCTTAGTGGCAACCGTATTACAGAAATTCACTGCCATGATGAGCTGGAACGGCGCTATTCTGGCGTGCCACTCCACTGTATGGCATCGTAAGCCGTGCTGCTGATGGAGGCGTCACTCATCACCGGTTGGCCAGTGGAAGTAGGACAGGGGACGCCGGCAGTAAACACACCGTAAAACTGTCCCCAAGTCAGAGCGCTTGGCAGTGTGGATCCAGCATGGCCATCCACATAGACAATATTTACACGATTATTGTGCTTGGCATAAGCAGTTTGAAGGCGGCCGTTTCCTATACCGCCATTAAATACCCCGTTATTGGGGCCGGAAGTTCCCGCCCAATAAGTATCCAACCAGGCAGCTCCGTCACTGGGATTAATGCCTGGGTCGCTGGGATCATTCGAGCCGCTGGTATCGGAGATGGCTACTGTGTATGATGGCTTCAAAACTTGGGACGCTTTGAACTGTGTACTATTGTCCATATTCCCAGTGGCATCTATAGCGCCAAAGACTTTACAGTCATTAAAACCGTAAGAGAGAAAGCCGGTTATGCTGGGATCCCAGGGTCCCGACACGGCGCCGTTAACAATGTAAGTCAAACCGCGTTTCCGCGTTGGGCATACCCAGGCCCGATTATTTGGCATGTAAGGAGCCAACAGCAAAGCCGGCGTGCTCGCCACCGGGTTCGGATTTCCCTTAACTTTGGTCTGCCATTCCTTGCCACATTGGTTGCCGAATTTATTGAAGGAGGCGGTGGCGGGCCACCATGGATTGTTTGACGGAAATAAATCGTGGTTGTCGCTCGCGTACATGGTAAAGGCCAAACCGAACTGTCTGGTGTTGCTCAAACAAGCCGTCCCCTGTGCACGTGCTTTTGCCGCGGCCAGGGCGGGAAGCAACATGGCCGCCAGAATGGCGATAATTGCAATGACGACGAGCAACTCAATCAACGTAAAAGCCCCCCTCAAAGACTCTTTTTTTTCGCTGCCACGGGGAAGCTGAAAAGGTTTTATTGACAACTCGTCTCGTTCAAACCTGTTCTTCTTGATATCCATTTTATAATTCATAGCATCATCTCTTTCTGCGCAATCTGGCCGTCAGACATTACGTGATTTCAATATCCACAAAATCGAATCTAGCGATACTGCAGCCTAACATCTGCCTTCAACATTTATAGTCGCATAAAGCGGGGACATTTGTCGCATATAACGGGGACACTTCCGGCGGCCAATCAGATGAGGAATTCGACAAGTGGTTCCAAGTTCCAAGGCGGGGTATTTCGACAGGCTTCCCTGTCTCAAAACGTGCCATCGCCCTGAAATTGTTGCCTAAAATCACTTTGTCACCACTTCATGCGACTGGTAGGTGGAATTCATTCTGCTAGATTAGTTCGCAATGGAAATCATGTTCTGGACTCAAAAGTAACGGTGTCTTGAGATAATTTCGGGCACCGGGGTAAAGATTGGTCGGATCTGATTTCAGAAGCGTAACGGAAAAAAATAGCTAAATCCAAAGACACAAAAACTTATGAAACAGAATACTAAATGGCTCACGACCGCCCTGGCGGTGGCGGCGGGTTTAATAATTGCAAACGTCGCACAGGCTCAATATATCTTCGGAAACGGCGTTGCGTCCGGCATTGCCATGGGTGGTGGGAGTTTTGCAACGCCGAATACGACTACGGCAACCGGACTTTCACTTACCGGCACCGGCTACAATTGGGGTGAGTGGGACATCCCGGTGGCTCAGCAGGTGGCTTTAAATCCAGCTGACAACACAATTATATTCAACTATACAATTACCGGTCCGGCACCGGGCACGGACACGGCCGATTATACCGATGGGGCTGCTTGGACTTGGTATAACCTGCAACCATTGCTCGGTGATAACAGTGGTGGCAGCTACAACCCGGTCAGGTACTTTGGATATGACGGCTACAACTTGAGTTACGGGTTTCCCAGTGGACAGAACATTGCGAACTCAGACCCAGGGTATGTGTATAACGCGGCTAACCAAACGGTCACTGAAACCGCAGCTCTGAGTGCAGCCCAGCAGGCAGCTATCGCGGGTGGAGCAGAGATAGCTTTCTTTCAACTGAGTATGGATCCAACTACTACTCTGCCGGATGGTTATAGCTTTACAATCAATTACATTGAATTGGTGCCCGAACCAGCCACAATGGCGTTGGTCGGATTGGGCCTGGCTGGGCTTGTGATTGCGCGTCGTCGTATCAGCGCCAAATAAGCACCGAGCTTCTAATTCGTAAGTTACACTCCGCAGGGATTAGAACCCTGCGGAGTTTTCTTTGAACGAGGTTCCAGTGACGGTTTGTGCTTAAATCTGCCCGGAATGCTTTTACCGGGCCAAAACCAGGATAACTGGCTGGATATGATTTCACCGTTTGCTGTGCCGTTCATCAAGGGAGAATGTTGGCGATTTGCTCGAGTGCTGCGGAGTCATTGTTTCGTCACCACTTCATGCGACTATCGCAGTGTGCCAATCCACATTAGAAAAGAGTGTTCCAAATGAAGCTTGTTGCGGAAGATTTTGGAACGAATGATATGAACCTGAAACTCCACCTAGAAATGAAAATAAAATCAATATTTCCGGCCTTAGTCGCATCGCTGTTGCTGCTTTGCTCTTTTAAGGGCAGTGCCGCAACCATCTTGGTTAGCAATCCCGGCAGCTGGAACTGGTCTTCCACAAACGTAAACCAGCCGTGGCCGACTGGGACTTTGCCGACATCAAACGACTTTGTTGAGGTATATGATAATGTAATCATTACCAACAATATGACAAATGCAATGTGTCAAGCTCTTGACAGTAGCCAAGGAACCTATGAAAACGGCGAGGTTGTGATGGCGCCCGGTTCCACGCTTTATGTCAGCGGCCAAAATGAAGGATTTGGAACTGAGTTTCTAGGAGCACTGAATGCCACCGCCACCAACTGTACTGTCGTTTACCAGGGGAATTCATTCTGGGCCATGAAGACGAATTACTGGAACCTTGTTTTCAGTGGCTGGGGCGATTTTTATAACGGATATCAGAATGGTCAGGCCGCTACCCCGATGACTATTTACGGCAATTTCTATGTCACCGGAACAAATGTCGCCCCTGATCAACCCAATTACACTGGTTGTTACGTGCAGTGCGGGGATTGGATTACTGTCCTCGGCAACCTTTACATTGCCCCAAGCAATACTTTTGATGTTTCGACTTCTGTCGTTGAGATAGCGGGTTCTACGATTTGCGCCGGTATCTTGGCTGACATGGCGGGAGGTGTAGGCAGCTACTACTGTGCGGGTGGCTTGACCATCCTTTCCAACAACTGGGTGCTTACCAATCTGAATAACCCATTATTTACACCTGACCGGGGGTGGACCAATCTGGACTATTTGGGGCCGAATGGGCAGCCTCTCCCGGGTGGGGCTATAAATATATTCGGGGGAGCATGGTATGTGGGTGATGCCACGGGATGGACCAATGGTGGCAATTTTACGAATAATGGCATCGTAGGTTTCGGCCAAAATTATGGTAGCATTACTTTCACCGGCAACGGCATAATTGGTGGCAATAAGACGAATACATTTATAATACCCACCATGACAATTAACGGGACCAATGAAGTCGCCGACACGATAATCCTCACCACGAATTGTCCGGTCGTCAACGGAACCGAGGTGTTTGATCTGGCCAATAGCAACCAGATTGTTCTCAACGCGGGTACGAATGTGTTTTGGTACACCACAAACGGAACGCTCGATGTTATTAATTCCGGTCCTGCGCCAGTCGTCGGGAGCACTTATCAATTATTTAACAACATCGGCAGCGGAGGTTATGGCGGCCAATTCGCCTCCACCACACTGCCGACTCTCTCCGCCGGCTTAAGCTGGACCAACGAACTGCTCGTAAACGGATCCATTGCGGTCGTTGGCCAGCCGACCGTCACGATCACTTCCTTCCGATATAATCCCAGTACCTTGCAGTTCACGCTTACCTGGGCTTCAAGCGCCGGAGCCAGTTATACCGTGCTGGAGTCGCCGAGTCTGAATCCAGCCGTTTGGAGCCCGTTACAAACGAACATTCCATCTGGCGGCAGCACCACTACGGCTACCGTCACCATGCCGGCGGGAACCAAAGGGTTCCTCCGGATATCGTCCCCCTGACTGGGATCACCAGTGAAATAGTCAGGCGAAGCCAAAAGTTGTTTGACAATTGCCGGGTAAGGAAAATCAAAGGCGGCGAGTTGACTCGCCGCCTTTAACTTGTTAAGGAATCGACGCAGCCCACACGACGGGCCGGGCCAATAGAATTCGATTCAGGTTCGTCACCAAAAATTCTTTCATCTTAAAGTTATCGCCATGACTCCCATTTCCTCAGTTTCAAGACGCCGTCTGTGGCTGATGCGTCTTTTTGCGATGATTTTTATCCCGTTCTTCATCCTGGGCGGTATTGAACTCGGGCTCCGCCTGGCAGGATATGGCTATGACACCAGTTTTTTCTGCCGGATCAAAATTGAGGGACACGATTATTTTGTGCCGAACGAGAAATTCAGTTACCGTTTCTTTCCGCCGGCCATCGCCCGAAGAACACTGCCTTTTCGATTTGCCGCCGAAAAAGCCACCAATTCATATCGGATCTTTTTGTTTGGCGAATCAGCCGCCATGGGAGACCCCGATCCAACCTACGGCGTTGGCCGATACCTGGAGGTGTTGCTGCGCGAACGTTATCCGGGAACAGATTTTCAAGTGATTTGTGTGGCGTTAACAGCGATTGATTCGAACACGATTTTGCCTATTGCGCGCGAGTGTGCCCGACATCAAGGTGATTTGTGGCTCATTTATATGGGCAACAACGAGATGGTGGGACCCTTCGGCGCCGAGACGAGTTATGGACTACATGCGCCAGGTCGGGACATCATCCGACTTATTCTAGCCATCAAAACCACCCGGCTTGGCCAATTGATGGACGCCCTCATCCGAGCAATGAATTCATCAACTCCTCAAAAATGGCGAGGCATGGAGATGTTCATGAATAATCGCCTGGGGTATAACGATCCCACCCGCCTCCGGGCCTACAAGAATTTTGGCGGAAATCTGGAGGATATTCTGCGGGCGGCGCACCAGGTCGGCGTTCCAGTCATCCTGAGCACGGTATCGGTTAATCTGAAAGATTGTGCTCCGTTCGCGTCGCAGCATTCGGCTGATTTGGATGAAAACCAGAAATCCGCATGGAATGAGATTTACCAGCAAGGTGTTAAATTAGAAAATGCCGGTTTGTACAGGGACGCGCTTGGCCTTTATCAAAAAGCTGCCGGCATTGACCCGGAATTTGCAGATTTGCGGTTTCGTATGGGAAACTGCGACCTTGCATTGACCAACGCTGGTCGCGCCCGGGTAGATTTTGAACTGGCCCGGGATTATGACACGCTCGATTTCCGGGCTGACACGCGGATCAATTCCATCATCAGGGAGGCGGCATCAAGTCGCGCGGGAGAAGGCGTCTATTTTTTGGATGCAGCCAGTGTTCTGGCACAAAGATCACCAGGGGGGATTCCGGGATTTAACTTCTTTTATGAGCACGTGCATTTGAACTTTGCTGGCAACTATCTGCTGGCGCTTGAGTTTGCCGAAAAGATGAAAGTGTTGCTTCCAAATTCAATCACCGCCCGGGACGACAATTATTGGGCGACCGCGGAATTGTGCGACCGGCGCCTCGCGATCACTGCCCGGGAACGTTACGGCATTTGGCTGCGTATTTTGGGGAGCGTGACCGCGCCGCCGTTTACCGGGCAACTCAATCATGCAGAGAATCTCAAATTTTATGAAGCGGAATTGGAACAGGCAAGGTCCATGATGAATGTTCAAACACCCGCCCAAGCCATCCAGATCTATGAACAGGCTTTGGCGTCGGCTCCGGATGATACTTTCTTGAATCTGAATTTTGTGGCCTTGCTGGAGGCGGAGGGATACTGGACACAAGCCGCCACCGAAGCCAAACGCTGCTGTGAACTTATTCCGCAGATGCCGGATATCTATTATCATACCGCCATATTATTGGTTCGAGATGAAAGAATTGCTGAAGCAGTGCAATACCTTTCACGTGCGATTGCCATTCGTAGTAATTATGTGGAAGCGATGAACGAGCTGGGGGAAATTTTGGCGAACCAACAAAAAACCATCCGGGCTGTCTATTGGTTCAAACGAGCAATTCGTACAGATCCAAATTATGTGGAGACGTATGTCAATCTTGGGTTTCTACAGCAAAATCAAGGACAAACCGACGCGGCCATGGCCAATTATCAAAATGCAGCGGGTTTGGAACCGGGCGGTCCGGCGGACTATTTCAACCTGGCCAATGTCGCGGCGTCTGCGTATCAGTGGGATGAAGTGATTGCGTGCCTGCGCGCGGCCATCAAAGCCAAACCGGACTTCTGGCAGGCCCGTTACCAGCTCGGGATTCAACTGGCAGCCAAGGGGGAAACCGAAGAAGCTCAAAGACAATTCTCGGAGGCAATCCGTTATCGCCCGGATTTCGTTCAGGGGCATCTGGAACTGGCGACGGCCCTGGCGGCTCAAGGGAAAACGAACGGAGCCCTCGCTGAGTTTCGTACCGCTTTACAACTTGATCCGACGAACAGTTTCGCGCAGCAACAGATTGAAATTATCGGAACTGACTCGCAGAAAAGCTATTGAATTTGGGGCAAATCAAATTTTCAACGGCGGTTGCAATGGTATCTTACGTTTGCCACATTAATAAAAAAGCTCTTTGGGAGTGTGTGCGAAGGCGTCGTTAAGCAGTTGGTTTGATGCCGGGGCGGCGTGATTGCTTGAATGATATGGGGTAATTTACCAGGGAGCATCCTTGGGAAGAACAATTTGTTTCCCAAGTTCGAAGGATTTTCGCGCTGCGTCAAGAATTTCAGTCGTAATCAAGTTTACCTGCATGGATGACGGTCCGGTGGGGCTGGCATCTCCACGCACAATCGCTGCAAAACGCGAAATATCATCGGTCAACAGGCCGGATTCGGGCTGATTTGGCAAATCGAGATCACTTTCTTCGGTGTCAGCCAGACGAACCCGCAACAAATCCATTCGCGGCGCAAATACATACCCCGTGTTTCCGTAGATTTTTATGCTCCGCTCGTCAAAGGGAAGGTCCCAGGAAGCCAGGATGATTCCCTGTGAATGCGCGTAAGTGACGACGATAGTCGCTCCATCTTCCACCTTGGGGTAGATCTCCGCTTTAGTATGTTGGGCTACTGCAAACACTGAGTCAGGACGTTGATCATTCATAAACCATGTAATCAAGCCGGCCCCATAGCAGCCAAAATCCGTGAGGGCGCCTCCTCCATTAAGCACTGGATCCGTCAACCAGTTCAAAAATGCGTCCGAACAACCGGCCTCTTTGGGCCCTTGGTTTCCTGCCACGACCATAATTTGTTGTAAATCTCCGATGGCGTGCCGGTCGTGAACAATGGTATGCGCGGTCTGAATGCTTGAATACCAGGACGTCTCATAATCAACAATGATTTGAATGCCGCTTTGTTTTGCCGCCGCCGCCATGGCCAATGCGTCTTTCATATTAACGGCCAACGGTTTTTCCAGCATGACGTCGATTTTATGAGCGGCACAAGCTTCCACCACACGACGATGATCAAACGTGGTCGTAAAAACTGCCGCTGCTTGTACGTTGGTTTTGGCCATCAAACCTTCGAGGCTGGAGTCAAAAAAATTTGTGCTTAAATTTAAAAGTCGGGCGTAACGCGTTACTAATGTCTGATTCGATTCAACGATGCCAACTAATTGAACATCTTGATGATTACGCGCCCGCGAAATAAAATCACCTACGGCGTCGTGCTCAAGGCCGACGATGGCCAGGTGAATGGGGGGCTTGGGTTCCGCTGCCTGAATTGGGTTGATAACAAACAAAAGCAGAATAACACCGATGATTGCCTTCATAAGTATCCAGTTAAGCATTTCACAGTAAATTGCGCAACCCATAGCGCGAAGCGTGTACCGCCTGTCCTTCCATAAGAGACATAGGACCGGCCAAGCGCGATTTGATTGTGAAAACCTGGCCGGATCACGAACCCAAAACGGTGACCGAACAATCCGGCGGCGCAACCGAAGGTGGGAGGTTGCCGAAATTAAGCGCCGCCGATTGGGCCAACTCACCAATGGTCTGGTCGTATGCCAACGGGATGGTGACCCTCAAAGACAGCGACCGTTTCGCGCCGGTCAAATCACCATTAAACATTGACCACTTCAATCCTCAGCGGATTTTTGCAGCATCAGGACGATACCATCCCGATTCCGGAACGGTTGGTTTCGCACAAACTTTTCGGTTGTTGACCTGATGGCCGCCGGCTTGCTTGTCTGCTTTTATTCCAGCCACCTTCAGGCCGAATACGTCGGCCCGACCCTTGGCGGTTTGGGAGAGTTATGACCTGCCAGCCTGACTGTCTTTGAGTTCCAACTTCTGCCAGAGTGCGCCGTAAATTGAAATGACCATGAAGCACACGAGTGGAATGACAAAGCCGATTCGCATTCCGCCCTTATCAGCAATATAGCCCATGAGCGGCGTCATGAAGGCACCGCCGACAATGGACATGACGAGCAGGGAAGCGCCGAATTTGGTGTGATTGCCGAGGCCGCGGATGCTCAGTGCAAAAATAGTCGGGAACATAATAGACATGAAGAAAAAGCTGGCCATGATGCCAATCACACCGGCCCAACCGCCGCCGGCCATCGCCAGCACCATCATGAGGGTGTTGATAACGGCATAACCTGCGAGTGCCTTATGCGGCTTGGCGAGGCTGACGACAGCGCTGCCGAAGAACCGGCCGGCAGCAAAACAAACGAACGCCAGCGTCTGTAAATAGCCCGCCGAGCGGTCCGTCGAATCGGCGATGTTGGCCCGAACGTAATTGACGAAGAAACTGAAGATGCCGGTCTGTGCGGCCACGTAAAGGAATTGCGCGACAACGCCGAGGGTGAAGTGCCAGCGCTGGAAGAGGGGTTTTGTGGCGATGCCTTCCGCCTCCGCTTTGAATTCCTCCACCGCCCGGACATCCGGAACTTTCGCGAAGATAAAGATCACCAACAGAACGGCCACGGCAATGCCGATGCCCAGGTATGGAATGTAAAGCTTTGCGTTGCTCGTGTTGACCTCCTGGGTGGCGGACAGGATAATACTGGAGCCGATGAACATCCCCGAAATCCAGCCGAATCCATTGCACGTCTGGGCCATGTTGATGCGAATAGCTCCGCTCTCTGTCGGCCCCAGCACGGTGGTGTAAGGATTGGCGTTGGTTTCCAAACATCCCAGGCCGCAGGCGAGAATGAACAAGCCCAGCAGGAACGCCCAGTAAGTGTTGATGTTGGTTGCCGGAATGAACCAGAAAGCTCCTAAAACGGCCAAAGTGAGTCCAACGAGAATACCGCCTTTATAGCCAAAGCGTCGCGAGATGGCACCGGCGGGCAGGGCCATGAGAAAATATCCCATGTAAAAGGCCCATTGCACAAAGCCGGATTGAAATTTTGAAAGATGCAACGTGTTCTGAAAATGCTTGTTCAGGTTGTCAAGCAAGCCGCTGCAACAACCCCAGAGCAGAAACAGCGAACATATCAGCAGAAACGTGAACAGGTGGTTTTTGCCGTCAGCCGTGCGGAACAAGCCGGTGGCTTTGGTGGAAGACGGGTTGGAAGAGGTTGGTGTCACCATGGTTTTAATTGGGTTGGAAACCGGGTTCAAGGCAGAAGCAGAATGGTCAATTTTTTCGGTCCGTGCGCCCCCAGCACCAGAATGCGTTCAATATCGCCGGTGCGGCTGGGACCGCTGATGAAAGAAAAAAAGCTGGGGAATTTGCCTTTGAATTTTTCCTGCATGTGTTGAAGGGCAGTGCCCAGGTCAGGCGCCATTTGACTTCGGCGCGCCAGTACCACGTGATGCGGTGGCAGCACGGACAAGGCCCGTCCGCCCGCGCTCGGCGCGGATACCAGCACGCTCCCGGTTTGCGCCACCAGCGCCTCGCATTCCGTCAACCCGGCGTCGCAACTTTCCAGATCATTGATGGCATAGCCGCCATCGGTTTGCACTTCCGGCAATCCCAACTCCCGCGCAACGGGGTCCGTTAATTCACCGGAATGCCGGCCGATTTTTTTCCAGCCGCCCGCTACCGCCAGATTTCTAACGTGTTGAATCGCCTCGGTCAGGTTGGCACAGACGTGAAATTCTGCTTTCAGATCTTCCGCATTCCGGCGGAACCATTCGATTTGCTCTTCCAGCGTCTGCCCAACCGGCGGCAGCCATGATTGTGGAGAAGCGGGCAGGGAAGGGGTCCCGGTTGAGTCGTTGTGGCAAGCCGGGTGCGGCGCGGCGGCTTTCAGTGCCTCGCGTATCCGGCTTAAAATGATTTCCCGATTTTTCACGGCTTTTTCCTTTGCCGCCACAGTTCGCGGAAACTTTTCTCGGCCAACGGCGGGAACGACCGGGTTTTCGTCCACGCGCGCAGCGGATCCAGGATAGTTCCCCGGACCAAACGTTGCAGCGGCTGCATAATGCGTCCGATTCGCGCGACCCATTCGTATAACTCCGGCCGGCGCATTATGAACTCGAAACCGGTCTGAATCAGTTTTCCAAAGCGGGCCGGACGCCCTTTCGCTGCATTACGCCGGTTGTGCAACAGGTGATGGTGCAGATTGATTTTGACGGGACAGGTTTCGGTACAGGCACCGCACAGTGATGAAGCTTGCGACAGATGTTTCCAATCCTGAAGTCCGCGCAGGTGCGGCGTAATGACCGAGCCAATCGGTCCTTGATACGTGGTGCCGTAACTGTGGCCGCCGACGTTTTTGAAGATCGGGCACACGTTCAGACAGGCGCCGCAGCGGATGCAATGAAGCGCATCGCGCTGTTCGGTGTCCGCCAGAAGTTCCGTGCGGCGGTTGTCTAGCAGCACGACGTGGAATTCCTCCGGGCCGTCGGCTTCGCCCGGCTGCCGCGGCCCGCCATAAAGCGTGTTGTAGCAGGTGATGGGTTGCCCGGCGCCCGCCGTGGCCAGCATGGGTAGAAACAATGCAAGATCGGAAAGTTTTGGCAAAACCTTTTCAATGCCGACGATCGCCACGTGGACTTTCGGCAGCGAGGTGGTCAGCCGGGCGTTCCCTTCATTTTCCGTGATGGAAATCATGCCGGTTTCGGCGATGGCGAAGTTCGCGCCGCTGATGCCCATGTCCGCTTCGCAGTACTTTCGGCGCATGACCCGCCGGGCGATCATGGTCAAATCCTCCGGATTGTCCGTTGGCTCGGAACCCAGCCGGTCATGAAACAAATCGCTGATTTGTTGCCGCGTCAGATGCATGGCCGGAAAGACGATGTGATAAGGCGGTTCGTGGCGAAGCTGCACGATGTACTCGCCCAAATCGGATTCGACGACCTCAAAACCGGCCTGCTCCAGTGCGTCGTTGAGATGAATTTCCTCCGTCGTCATGCTCTTGGATTTGATGATGGAACGGACCTGGTGGCGCCGCGCCACGTCGCGCGCCGCCGGTGCATCGGGCGCCCAGAATACCCTGGTGCCACGGGCTTCGAGCCGGGACGCAAACTCATCCAGATAGCGGTCAAGATGATTGACCGCTTCCCATTTGATGGCGGCCGCCGCGTCGCGCGCGCCTGACCAGCTTTGAAAGCGGTTTTTGAATTCGTCCCGCTTGGCGTAATATCCGTAAAGCGCCGTTTGCATCCAATCGCGCTGGCGCAAATCCGCCGTTTGCCGCCGGGCCGCGTCGTTGAATGTCCTGGCGTGGACGTTCATGTTTGGGCCAGCACCTCGGCCAGATGCAGTGTTTTGACGGATTTGCCCTGGCGATCCAGTATGCCGCGGATTTGCATCAGACAACTGGAATCGTTGGAAATCACATAGTCCGCGCCGGTTTCCACGATGGAAGCGCATTTGACCTCGCCCATCGCCGTGGAAATCATTGGAAACTTGACCGCGAAGGCACCGCCGAAACCGCAGCAGGTTTCCACTTCCTTCATTTCCACCAGCTCCAACCCTTGAACGTGCCGGAGCAACTGGCGCGGCGGTTGTTTCAAGCCCAGTTCGCGCAGACCGTGGCAGCCGTCGTGAAACGTCGCGCGTCCCGGAAACCGCGCGCCGACGTCGAGTACGCCGAGCCGATTGACCAGGAGGTCCGAAAACTCAAAAGTTTTTGCCGCCAGCGCCCCGGCTTCCGCTTCGCGCGGATGGCCACGAAACAATTCGGGGTAAAAAACCTTGACCATGGCGCCGCAGGAGCCGGACGCAATCACCACAATTTCAGCGTCGCGGAAAACAGCGATTTGCCGTTCAGCCACTGCGCGCGCCTCGTCCCAATAACCGGAATTGAATGCCGGCTGGCCGCAACACGTCTGCGCTTCGGGATAAGCCACGGTATGCCCCAGGCGCTCGAGCACCTGCACAATGGTTATTCCGACCTGCGGATAGAATTGATCCACGAAACAAGGAATGAACAACGATATTTTCACGCAGGCCGGGCCCAGTTGGAGTTTTATCTGTAAAGCGGTCCAAAGTTGGTGCAGGCGCGAAAATCCGCACTTTCCGGGTCTGCCGTGCCAAAAGCATTCCAGGCGCTGGGACGAAAGATGTTTTCTTCGGAAACATTGTGCATGTAAACCGGAATACGCAGCAACGACGCGAGGCTGATCAGGTCCGCGCCGATGTGTCCGTAACTCATCGCGCAGTGATTCGCGCCCCAGTTGTTCATGACGGTGTAAACGTCCCGGAACGCGCCGTTCCCGGAAGTGCGCGGTACGAACCACGTCGTTGGCCAGGTGGGATTGGTCCGTTCGTCCAAAATCGTGTGGACTTTTTCCGGCAGTTCAATGGTTTCGCCCTCGGCAATTTGCAGGGCCGGGCCGAGTCCCTTGACCAGATTGAGCCGGCAAATCGTGACCGGCATTCCGCCGCGCGTGCGGTAGCGACTGGACCAGCCGCCGCCGGGAAAATACTCCGTGATGGACGGATGCCAGGTGGTTGCGGCGAGACATTCTTTCACTTCCGCCGCGGTGATTTCCCAGAACGGTTTCATGGCGGGTTTTCCGGCGATGGATTGTTGACCGGTTCCATCCAACGCCGCCGGGCCGGAATTAATCAGGTGCAGGAATCCACTGGCCGCCGGGCCGGTCACTTTGTGCCCCGTCACGCGCTTGACCGACGCCGGGCTCCAGTAAGTTCGCACGTCGGCGAACACCTGTGCCGTGTTGGTCAGGAGATAGCCGAATAACATGCTCGCACCGTTCAGTGAGTCGTTTTCCGTGGCAACAATGTAGGGTGTACGGGTGCCGTTCCAATCGAAGGACGTGTTGAGGATTGCTTCCATGAAATCGCCGTTAGGCAGAAGGTCGGTCCATTGCCGCTGGCCTTGAAAACCGGCGGCGATGGCATGATGGCCGTGCGCTTCCTCACCGCGGCCGATCTTTTTTAGCACGGGATTTCCGATCATCAAATCGCGCGCGATCAGCGCCATCTTTACGGAAATATCCCACTCACGATCCAGTTGCGGACGCGGGCGGACCGTCCTGGACGAATTATAATCCTTGCCTTCCCGGCAATTGGTTTTCACCCACGCGCGGGCTTTTTTATATTCTGCCTCATCAAAGATACCCCGTTCAATGCGCCGGACAAACTCGGACATGTCCACCGATTCCACCCTCATGCCAAGATACCTCTCAAAAAAGTCCGGGTTCACGATGGAGCCGGCAATACCCATCGAGGCGCCTCCCATCGCCAGATAGGATTTTCCGCGCATCATGGCCACGGCCAGCCCGGCACGACAAAAACGCAGGGTTTTTTCCTGCACATCTTCCGGGATGATTTTGTCCCCGACATCTTGAACGTCACGACCATAAATCCCGAAGGCCGGCAAGCCCTTTTGCGCGTGACCGGCCAGCACGGCAGCGAGATACACCGCCCCGGGACGCTCCGTGCCATTGAAGCCCCAAACCGCTTTGGGAATCGCTGAATCCATGTCCATTGTCTCACTGCCATAACACCAGCAGGGGGTGACGGTCAGCGACAAGCCAACGCCTTCGCGCGCGAATTTTTCCGCGCACGCAGCCGCCTCGGCCACGCCGCCAATGCACGAGTCGGCAATAATGCATTCCACCGATTTGCCATTCGGGTAATGCAATTTGTCGCCGATGAGTCTGGCCACGGACCTGGCGAGATTCATGGTTTGTGTTTCCAATGATTCGCGAACACCACCCAGCCGACCGTCAATGGCAGGGCGGATTCCAATTTTGGGAAGTTTCTTGAATAGAGGATTATCCATGATTTTACTTTGGTTGGATTTACTTTAGCTTGCCGATGGCGTGACGGCGATAATGTTCGTCCGTCCGGTTTTCGATGCGATCTGAATTTCCTTCCTCCAGAAATTGCGGCCCGCCGACGGCATAATTCCCGGCCAGAATCGAAGCCCATTTGTCGAGCATGAGCGTGGTGTTGAGCACATCACGTTCGGTTTGACCCAGAACGACGGGGCCGTGATTGACCATCAGAATGACCTTGGGTGCGGCGCCATGTTCTTCGCTGAAACGGCGGAGAGATTCGCGTAACGCAATCGCGAGCCGGATTCCAGGGTCAACATAAGGCACCACCGCCAGATGACGGCCGCATACCACAATTTCATCCGGGAAAACATGGCGGCAAAACGGCCCGGCGCCCAGCTTGCTGCAAAGGATTTTCAAAACGGAAACCGGATGGGTGTGCCCCACCCATCGGGCGCCGCCTTCTTTCAGGCAAATGGCGTGCAAAAACGTTTCCACCGAGGGCAGTTTGGCTTTTTGATCCACGCGGCAGGTTTCCAGAACCCCGCGGACTTCGTCGTCGGTCTTGCGAGGTTGAGCCAGTGCCTCCAGAATCGGTGATGCTTTCACGCGGGTAAAACCGTCGGCGTCAATCGTGGCCAACTGGCTGCCCGACGCCTTGACGTAGAACGTTCCATCTCCCACATCAGCGCTCACATTGCCTTCACCGAGGATGGCCAGATGCCGGTCTTCGCGACCCAGTTCATGGGACAACCGGATCAGGCGTTTCAAAATTTCCGCAGGTTTCATGGGGGATTAAGTTGACAGGATTTTCTGGAAACGCGCGTAAGCGTTGTCCCAGGCATCAGGATTGGTTGGTTCAAAAATGTTGGTTTCAAACGAGTGCCGGATCAGCAAACGGCCTTCACTCAGCGAACGGATTTCGCCGAGGGCATACAATTGCATGATGATGTTTCCAATGGAGGTGGCTTCCACCGGGCCGGCCACCACGGTGCAGTTCAAGGCGTCGGCGGTGAATTGATTCAGCAAATGATTCTGGCTGCCGCCGCCGACGATGTAAATCCGCTCGACCGGTTTGCCGGTGACTCGCGCCAATGATTCTTTCACGAAGCGATACTTCAACGCGAGGCTTTCAAAAATGACGCGCGCAAACGCGCCAAAATCCGCCGGCGTCGTTTGTCTGGTGCGATGGCAAAAGGCGGCAATGGCTGCAGGCATGTCGGCGGGTGCTTGAAAATCCGGCGCGTCCGGCTCAATAAAAGTTCTGAACGGCGATGATTTTCCGGCCCGGGCTTCCAGGGTATCATAATTGACAGGCTTTCCAGCAGCGTCCCACGCCCGTTTGCATTCCTGCAACAGCCACATGCCGGCGATGTTTTTCAGAAAACGCGTCGTGCCCAGGGCACCGCCTTCGTTGGAAAAGGTGGCCTGGTAGCTTGCCTCCGAAATCACCGGCCGGCTCAATTCGCGCCCCATCAAGGACCACGTGCCCGAACTCAAAAAAACCGGCTCCGGCTCCTCAGCCGGCACGCCGGCGACGGCCGAGGCGGTGTCATGCCCGGCGGGGGCAATCACCTGGAGTTTTTTTGCCCCGGTTTCCCTCGCCAGACCGGGCTGCAATTCACCCAACCCGGTCCCGGCGTCAACCAGATTGCCGAAAATCATTTCCGGCAATCCCATCGCGTGGATCAGGTCGCGCTCCCACGCTTGCGTATGGGGATTGAATAATTGGCTGGTGCTGGCGATGGATTTCTCATTTGCAACCGTACCCGTCAGAAAATAATGAATCAAGTCCGGCATGAACAGCAACCGCCGGGCTTTCTCCAGCCGCGCCGGGCACTTCATCTCGGCCAGGAGTTGGAAGAGCGTATTGAAAAACATGAACTGGATGCCTGTCCGCTGGTAAATTTCCCGGCGTGACATCCGACGGAACGCGGCTTCCTGCATTCCTTCCGTGCGGTTGTCGCGATATTGGAATGGCTCGCACACCAATTTTCCATCAGCATCCAGCAGCCCGTAATCCACGCCCCAGGTATCCACGCCGGCGGACACGACCGCCTCCCCGTATTTTTTCACAGCGAGCGCGATGCCCTGTTTAACCTGAGTGAAAAGGTGTTCGAGGTTCCAATGCCAGCCATCCGCTGCTTTGACCGGATCGTTGGGAAAGCGGTTCAATTCGTCTAATTTCAAACAGCCGCCGTCATAAATCCCGGCCACCACGCGGCCGCTGCTCGCGCCGAGGTCAACCGCCAGGCATGTTTTCTGGGGGGTCAAGTGGTTCTTTCCTTTGGCAGTATCAGTTTCACACCGCCTTTTTGCAGCACCTTTTTCACTGCTCCTCCCGGTTGGCAATCGGTGATCAAGGTGTCAACGTCACCCAACTTGGCGAAGAAGTAGGACGAATTGAGGTTCAGTTTGGTGTGATCGGCCAACACGATGTTTTGGTCTGACAGTTTGATGATTTTCCGCTTCAGACCGGCCTGTTCGGCGTTGGCTTCACTCAAGCCGCGTTCCACATCCAGACCGCGGCAGGACATAAAGGCCTTTTGAATGTGATAACTGTCCAGCATTTGGTCCGCCAAAGTCCCTTGACAGGACAGGGAACCGTGATTGACCTCGCCACCCGCCAATATCACTTCCACCGCCGGCTGCCGGGCCAGTTCGATGGCCACTTTCAGCGCATTCGTCAAAACCGTGACTTCCAGGTTTGCCAGCAGACGGGCCAGATGAAACACCGTCGAACTGGCGTCAAAAAACACCGTGTCGCCCTTTTGAATTTGCGTCAGCGCGACCCTGGCGATGGCTGCCTTCTCGGCGACGTTGGCTGTTTCGCGGCTGTCCAGCGGAAGATCGCTCCGGCTGTCATTGATGCGCACCGCGCCACCGTGCTCGCGGGACAGATGGCCGTCCGCCTCCAGTTTTTCAAAATCGCGGCGGACCGTTTCCTCCGAGACGGCCAGCACTTTGGCCGCCCGGGCCGTGGTGACCGCCCGCGATTTCAGCAGCATGTCCAGAATCCGGTGTTGCCTTTCGACGGCCAGCATAAATGACCCGGTGTTTTTTTCTTCTTTTCTACTTGGGTTTTGGCCCAAGGCAAGCTTTAATTCACAGAAATAACAAAATAAACACAGAAAATCAAAGAATGAAATTTCAGCACGTCAACAATCTGTGGGACGCGGCGGCGGCCGCAAAGCTTTCGCCGGTCGAACTTCTGGTTTACCGCTCTAATTGCCTGGGCACCGACCAGCGGGTCACCAATACCGGGGGCGGCAACACCTCGTCCAAGCTCACGGAAGACGATCCGCTCACCGGCGAACCGGTGGAAGTACTTTGGGTCAAGGGTTCGGGCGGCGACCTGCGCACGGCCAAACGGGAAAACTTTTCCTCGCTCTATCAAGCCAAATTGCTTGGCCTGCAAAAAACCTACGCGGCGCGCAGTGACAAGGGCCTCAAATCGCGGGCTGAAGACGACATGGTCGTTGCTTACAATCATTGCACGTTCAATTTGAATCCGCGCGCCGGTTCCATTGACACGCCGCTGCACAGTTTCATTCCGGCGAAGTTTGTGGACCACGTGCATCCGAACGCCATCATCGCCATTGCCGCCAGCAAACATTGCGAAAAACTGACACGCGAAATCTTCGGAGGCGAAATGGCTTACGTCCACTGGATGCGACCCGGCTTCGAGTTGGGCCTGGCGATGCGGGAAATTGTCGCAAAGAACCCAAAGGCGAAGGCGATCATGATGGGGCAGCATGGCTTTATTTCGTGGGCGAACGACAACCAGGAATGTTATTTGCGTACTTTGGATTTCATCGAGCGCGCGTCACAATTCATCGAGAAAAAGTATGCGGCCAATGGCGGCGACGCGAAGGCATTCGGCGGCGCGAAATTTCAAACCCTGGCGGCGGACCAGCGCAGTGAAGTGTTTGCCGCGATTTTGCCGTGGCTGCGCGGGCAGGTTTCGCAACCGAAACGCATGATCGCGACAATTCAGGACGATGATAAAATTCTGCGCTTTGTAAACTCGACGGAGGCCCAACGACTGGCGGCGCTGGGCACCAGTTGCCCCGACCATTTTCTGCGGACGAAAATCAAGCCGCTTTACGTGGACTGGAATCCGCAAGGGGAGGATTTGGGTGCGCTCAGGAAGAAGCTGGCTGCGGGACTGGAGCAATACCGGAAGGATTACGCGGATTATTACCGGCGCTGCAAGCATCCCGACTCGCCCGCGATGCGCGAGCCGAATCCTGGCGTTATGCTGGTTCCCGGCCTGGGCATGATTGCGTGGGGCAAGGACAAAAGCGAATCGCGCGTAACGGCGGAGTTCTACAATTGTGCGATCGAGGTCATGCGCGGTGCGGAGGCGATTGACCAATACGTTTCGTTGCCGCAGCAGGAAGCCTTTGACATCGAATACTGGCTGCTGGAGGAAGCGAAATTGAAACGGATGCCGGTGGAAAAAGAACTCGTGCGCCAGGTCATCGTCGTCATCGGGGCCGGTTCGGGCATTGGCAGAGAAACCGCGCATCGGCTCGTTCGCGAGGGGGCGCAGGTCGTCTGCGCGGATTTGAACGAAGGCGGGGCACAGGCGGTGGCCGGGGAAATCACAGACCAATTTGGCGTCGGCATCGGCGTGGCGGGAACAGGCATTTCGAATTGCGGCCCGGCCATTGGCCTTGGCTGCGACGTCACAAATCGCGCGAGCATCCGCAAAATGCTGGACCAGGTCACGCTTGCTTACGGAGGGTTCGATTCGATTTGCGTGACCGCCGGGGTTTTTGTGCCAAGCGACACGACCGGCCACATACCCGACGACCAGTGGGCATTGACGTTCAATATCAATGTTACCGGCAGTTATCTGGTCGCCGACGAAGCGGCAAAAATTTGGCGGGAGCAGGGCTTGCGCGGCAATTTGGTGCTCACGACGAGCGCGAATGCGGTTGTGCCCAAAAAGGGGTCGCTGGCTTACGATACGAGCAAGGCCGCGGCCAATCATCTCGTGCGCGAACTGGCGATGGAACTGGCGCCGTTGGTGCGCGTGAACGGCGTCGCGCCCGCCACCGTGGTCCAAGGCTCAGCCATGTTCCCGCGCGACCGGGTCATCGGTTCACTCGCAAAATACAAAATTCCCTGCACCGACGACGAATCCACCGGAGCGCTGGTTACCAAACTCGCCCAATTTTACGCGGAGCGCACTTTGACCAAGTCGCCCATTACTCCCGCCGACCAGGCAGAAGCCTGTTTTATTCTGGTCTCGCAACGGCTCTCAAAAATGACCGGCCAGGTGATTACGGTTGACGGCGGTTTACACGAAGCGTTCCTGCGTTAACCTTTTTCGTTCATGCCAAAGCGGGCCTTCTGAGTCCGCCCGTCAATTTTCTATTCAGTCGCGTGCGCCTCACCCGCCCACTGGTCATTACCAATCTGTCGCGGCGATAAGGATTGGGCGGTGACGGTGAAGTGGGAGATGAGGGGAATCGCGCGCTTTGCGCTTGCCGTCGTATTTCCTTGTTCCATAATAAACTCCACAGATTTTTTATCCTCGACCTGGCTCAGGTAATCGGAAGAAAAACTCAGCCACAGGTGAGCAAATGAAATTGACCTTTAAATTACGTTATCACACCAAGTACGGCCAATCCCTCTGGCTTACTGGCGATCACGAAATCCTGGGTGGCGGCCAGGTTGAAAGGGCAATCCCACTCCAGTATTTCAACGAGGAATTCTGGCAGGCCACCATCACTCTGCCCAAAGGACCGGCAACGAATGTTGAGATTCATTACAACTATGTCTTGCGTGAGGTGGAGGGTCTTACGATTCAGGACCGGGGGAATGGCCGGACCATCAATCCCGCCGCGTACGCGCAAACGGAGTTGTTGGTCATTGACGCGTGGAATAACGAAGGTTCTTTTGAGAATGCGTTTTATACGGAGCCATTTCAACAAGTCCTGTTGAAACCCAATCTCACCGAGGTGCGACGACCGGCGCCGTCTGCCGCCACGCACACCTTCAAAGTCAAAGCTCCGTTGCTGGCGAAGGGGCAGACACTTTGTCTGTTAGGTGACGCCGTGGCCTTGGGTAATTGGGATACGTCCAGGCCCCTGCTTTTGGATCGGGTGGCCGGCGAGGATTTCCTCAGCGCGCAGGTGGATTTGAGCAATCCGTCATGCCCCATCAGCTACAAATACGGCGTCTATGACGTCGAAAAAAAGTTGTTCATCGGTCATGAAGCCGGCGACAACCGGATTTTGCACGATGCCCCTGCGCCAGACAAACATATCATCGTGAATGACGGTTTTGCCGTATTGCCGGCCGACACCTGGAAGGGGGCCGGTGTGGCGATTCCCGTGTTCAGCCTGCGAAGTGAAAACAGTTTCGGGGTGGGGGAGTTCGAGGATCTTAAACCGCTGGCCGACTGGAGCGCGCAGGTGGGGTTGAAACTGATTCAGATTCTTCCGGTCAACGATACCACGGCGACGCATAGCTGGACGGACTCGTATCCGTATGCCGCCATCTCGGCCTTTGCGCTGCACCCGCTTTATCTCAACCTCGCCGCGGTTGCCAATGCGAGGAACAAGCAATTGCTTGCGGCGCTGGAACCCAAACGTCGCCGACTGAATGCGCTCGACACGGTGGATTACGAGGCCGTGATGAAGGCCAAACTTGGTTTCCTCAGGCAGATTTTCCCGTCGCAAAAGGCAGCGACTTTTCGAAACCGGGATTACCGGAAATTCTTCGCCGACCACCGGCATTGGCTGGAGCCCTACGCGGTGTTTTGTCACCTGCGCGACAAATATGGAACCCCGGATTTTAACCAGTGGCCCGCCCAACGACGTTACCAACCGGCAGAAGCGGACGAATTGGCCTCCGAAAATTCCCCGGCGCACGACGACATTGCGTTGCATTATTTCATTCAATACCACCTGCACCGGCAGCTCAAGGCCGTCGCGGAACATGCCCACCAACGGGGCATAATTCTGAAGGGCGACATTGCCATCGGCGTCTCTCGGCATGGCGCCGACGTGTGGTGCGAGCCGGCGCTGTTTCACACGGACACCCAGGCCGGTGCGCCGCCGGACGCGTTTGCGGTCAAAGGGCAAAATTGGGGTTTTCCAACTTACAACTGGCCGCGCATGAAGGAAGACGGCTTCACCTGGTGGAAGCGCCGTTTCGCGCAGATGAGCTGCTATTTTGATGCCTTTCGCATTGACCACATCCTCGGTTTTTTCCGCATTTGGAGCATTCCCGCCCATGCGGTGGAAGGCATCATGGGGCATTTCGTCCCGGCGATTCCGGTGGCGGCGGGCGAATTTGCCGCGCGCGGCATCGCGTTGGATCGGGTGCGTTTTACCCGGCCGTTCATCACCGACGCTGTGTTGTCAAAAATGTTCGGCAACGACAGCGGAACCGTCCACCGCGATTTTCTGGACGCCAACGCCAGCGGCATATACTCGTTAAAACCGGAATTCACGACCCAGCGGCAGGTGGAAGGTTATTTCGCCGCGCGCGAAGCCAACGAACGCAACGCAAAGATCAAAATTGGCCTGTTCGATTTGATCAGCAACGTGATTCTGTTCGAGGTCGGGGGGGAATTTCACTTCCGGTTCGGCATGGAGCAAACAACGTCTTTCAAATATCTGCCGGCGGAAACTCAGGCCAGGTTGAAGGCGTTTTACGTGGAATATTTCTTCCGGCGGCAGGACGATTTCTGGATGCGCGAGGCGATGCAAAAGCTGCCCGCGCTCAAGCGTGTGACGAACATGCTGGTCTGCGGCGAGGATCTCGGTTTCGTGCCCGACTGTGTGCCCGTGGCCATGAAACAGCTGGGTTTGCTAAGCCTCGAAATCCAGCGCATGCCCAAGCGGCTTGGCCAGGAATTTTCCCGCCCCGCGGACGCGCCTTACCTCAGCGTGGTCACGCCTTCTTCGCACGACATGAGCACCATTCGCGGCTGGTGGGAGGAAGACGCAAAACTCACGCAAAAATTTTACAACCAGGAACTGGGTCAGCCGGGTGATGCTCCCCGGCAGTGCGAGGTTTGGGTCAACCGGGCCATCGTGGACCAGCATCTCGCCTCTCCGGCGATGTGGAGCATCTTTCAGTTGCAGGACCTGCTGGGGATGGATGGAAACCTGCGGCGCGCCGATGTTGCCGCCGAGCGCATCAATGTCCCTGCCATTCCCAATTATTACTGGCGCTATCGAATGCATCTGAGGTTGGAGCAATTGCAGAAAGCCGACGACTTCAACCAGGAACTCCGGCGGTTGGTTGAACAAGGTGGAAGGTGACCGGCGGCAGCGCGTTTGGAAGACGTTGTGTGAAATAAAAAAGCCCCGCTTGCGCGGGGCTTGATGAAAACGAGATTGGTTTACTTCCGGCGGCGAATCGCCAGGAGCGTCGTCAAACCGGCAAAACCGAGCATTACCATGCTGGATGGTTCGGGAACCGCTGTGATGCTCAGATCGTTGAAATACTGGTTGGCAGAAGGGTCGTTAGCAGCAAGTGTGAAGCTGGAGGTGTTATAGGCGGAACTGTCGAATGTGCCGGTGCCGGTGTAAAGCGCCGGGCCTCCAGCAAACGGGCTGATCACAAGACTATAGCCTTCGGTGGTGCTGCTCAATGGGCCGGTTACCGTCAAGGCAAGGTTGATGCCGGCTGCCAATTGAGCATAATCGACCGAAATCGCATTCGCGGCTCCGCCGTCCACACTCAGTGTCATGTTGTCGGCGCCACCGCCGGCGTAGGCCAGACTGAAGGCCGAGCCGACGCTCAAGCCAATAGATTGACCCGTGCTACCGATGCCGGAAGAGTTGAAAGCAACCGAGAACGTCTGATTATTCAGGGAAGCCGTACTACCGTCCGTGGTGAACGCACGGCTAATGTCAATGAACGCGTTAGCGGCGCCATTGGCGTACACGCCCCAAGAGGAGCTTGGGGTGCCGCCCACAACCGTATCGGGGTTGCCGTACGTAGCCAGGTCAAGATAAGTGCCGGCGTACGGCGCAACACCGCCACCGTCGTTGTCAAGGAAGCTCCACGCGCCAAAACCGGAGCCGAGATTTGGCGAAGTCGAGGTACTCCAACCGCCGGAGTAGTTCGCGGCGATATCCGAAGCCGTCAACGCGGCAGATGCGCCACAAGCGGATAATCCCAACACCGCAACGATGACCGACGTTTTCGCAAGGATTGCTTTGTATTTCATAATAATGATGCTATTTACTGATTATTGTTCAGGATCCTGCTTGAAAGTACCATTTTCCCGACGGCTTGGCAACCGCATATTCATGCGATAAGGCTGCAAAAGCCGCGATTTTATGGGAAAAATTGGACGCGGAAGAAGCGCGTTCCGTTGGCCGGGCTGTTGGTGTAACTGGCTACCGGTCCGACCGCATTAATGAGGCCGCCCAGGGTGGAAAAGGGCAGGGAAAGGTTGGTGGTACTCCACACCTGGCAGGTTTTGCCGGAGACGCTGTTCCAGGACAACACGCTGCTGTTGACGATGTTCAGCACCGGAATCCAGCTCGGATTTAACAAAGCCACCCCGGCGCGGATGGCGCGGGCGGCGGCATCATGTCGTACAGTTTCAGGCTTGGGTGTTGTTCCGGTCGAGCGTGGTGAACGCGAACACCACGTCCGAGAACTTCGGTGGGGTGTTGGCGGTCTGATATTTCGCCACGGAGAAAATGTTTGGCTGCGGCGTTTCGCTGCCGGCCTCTCAGGGCACGATTTCAATTTCGTAAAACTTCTGCGGCGCGGGCGGCGACGTGTCGTACAGGGAGGCGGAGAATCCGTTCGTCGTAACGATGGGGCCGATGGGTGCAAAGGGCTGGGTCAGATTCGTGGTGACCAGTACCTGGTAATTGGCGCCCGGGGTACTGCCCCAGACAATCAACGGGTTGCCGCCGGCGGGGCCGACGTTGCTCAGGCTGGTGATTTGTAGCGGCAGCGTGACAATCACGGTCTTGTTATCGCTCAGGACAACACCGTTGCTATAGGTCGCTTGAATGTCATAGACGCCACCCGAAGTGATGTTCCAATTATAAAACAGCGAGTTCATGCCGGGACAACCGGGCACGGTGCCCACCGGCCGGATGAAGTAAGAGGATTGCGGCTGGACAACGCCATTAATGGTAATGTCGAAATTGGAAACGGCCGAGACCAGGCTGGTGCCGAAGCAGGCTTGGATCAGATAGACCAAATTGCTACTGAAGGGAACAATGGTGTTGTTGGTTGCCGGGCTGGAAATGATCACCGTCTGCGGCGGGGCAAATGTGTTGACCGTGCGCGTCAAGGTCGTGACCTCGTTGGTGTAAACGCTGGTCGCATAATCCGAAAGCCGCACGCTGATGGTGGCCGTGCCACTGGCGGCCACGTTGGTATAAACAAAGTGGAACTCCTGCGGATCGTTGGGATATTGCAGATTCAGGCTCTGGTTGGGTGTGACCTGGGTGGCGCTGACAAAGATGGGATTGCCGTTGGTATCGTTTCCGTTGCCGTTGGCCTGGCGGGTGTTGATGTCGTCGTTGTTGGTGTCGCTGTCCTGGATGTTGAATTGAACGCCCGTCACCGTGCTGTCGGTGCGGACCGTCACCGTAAGGGTACTGTTGGAGACCGAGGTGCCATCACTCGATGGTGAGACAATCACGCCGGTGGGCGGCCCGGCTTCATAATAAAAGGTTTGCGCGAAGGTGTTGTACACCTGCGCCTGGTTGGCATAAACGTAGTTTTGATTGGTGTAATTAATCACCGGCAGGAAAGTCCGGGCGCGGAGGATGTGGAAACCGGGCTGCAAACCGATGGTGGTATTGGCCGGATTAAGATCGTTGTGGAGCCAGACCACGGCATTGGCCGGGTTGAAATTCGTGATGGCTGCCTGGGTCAGACCAAAGAGTTTGGAACTGGAAGACTCGGCGTAGGAAATGGGTAAGATGCTTTGGCCGGCAGACGTGCTGCCACCGCTGAACAACGCAACCTTGTAACGCACCTGCGCGCCACTGGCCTGGCCGGGAATCGTGCCCTTCCACCAGTCAATATTGCCTTGCGCGTTGTCATAATTCACCCATTGCGCCTGCGCCACCTGGGTCGTGCCCTTGCCGATGCCGAACGCACCTTCAGGATTTGAGCCGTCGGTGGTGTAGTAAATGTAGCCGGTATTGATTTGTTGCGAGTAACCGACCCTCACCCAGATGTCCACGGCCTGACCGGCTGCCGGATTGGTGGGCGACATCTGGTTGGCCGGATCCACGGGCACGCTGGTATTGGTCAAGACCGTCACGGGCGCGGACGGATCGTGATAAACCCAGATTGCCGTCTGGTTGGTGATGCCCTGACCAAAGCCGCTGCCGGGGATGACCGTGTTCGCGCCGCCGATGGTGTAATAATACGTCTCTGCGCCCAGCGAGACGATGTTGTTGCTCAAAATGTTCCGCGCGGCAAATTTCTCCGGGCCGTTGCGGAACTGGAACGCCGTTTGTTCGTAGCCGAGGAAACGGTCGTCGGCGTAGCCGGGCTTGTTGTCGCGCAGGTCGAGAAAATTGGTTGGCGCGATGCCGGGTTGGAAATTCGTCGGGCCCAGTCCCATCTGACTGTTAAGGTCCATCCCGCCGTCCAGTTTGACCAGTGTGTTGGAAGTCGAGGCGTCACTGCGGACAAGAATGTCGAACGCCGCGTTGGTCACCACCGGGATGTTGATGGCGTAGGTGAGATTGGAGACGTTGCCTTCGTTGGCAGCCACGACCGGCTGGCCGGTGTAGGGGTTAACGCCACCGCGCATTTTGAAGGGGAACATCGGATCATAATTCGGATCACCATTGGTGCCGTCCGTGCGATAAACCGTGATGTTCGGCACCTGGACGCCGCTCTGGCGGAAAACGATGGCGTTGGTAGCGGGGTTGGCGCGGCTCGGTTCCGGCCATTGTTCACCATACAATACCCAGCCGTCGCTGGGCACCACCAGTTCGATGGCGCCGCTGCCCGCCGGCGGGGCCGTGTTGACATAAATCAAGCGATTCACCGGATTCGGGTCACTGGCAGTTGCCTGGGCTGCACTGAGATTGTTAGTGGCACCATGCACCAGCAACCGGTGGAAGGCGCGATTTCCACCCGCGACATCGCCGGAACTGGACAATTGCGTCAGGAGCGTGCCCGGCGGAAAACCGACGATCAGTCCACAACCGCGCGAATTGGGAACGGAAACGTCGGCGGTGTTGGATCCGCTGGCGGTGTTGGTGGCGACCAGATAATAACCGTCGCTCGGCCGGGTCACACCGTCATCAAAAGCGATATCGCCGGAACTGCCACCCATGTCATTCATGGCGTAGAACACCACTGTGGCCGCGGGATTGGTGAAGGCGTTTGCGTAGAGCGACGGCGGGTCCACGTCGCGGTAATCATAGCGATCGAAGGCGATGATGTTCTGGTCGCTCCAATGCGAACGCGTGCCGCCGCGCGCCAGTTGGTTGTGGGTGTACATCGTGTCCGGCATGGAGTTGTCGTTGAATTCGCCGAGATAATTGGCGTAGGAAACGATCGGCGTGCTGCCGTTGGTCAGGCTGGCCAGATTATGATTGAACCCGTCCGAATAGACCATCGGCAGCCCTTCGTGCATGAAGAAATAAGAGTTCTCCAGCGTTTCGTTCGCCGGGCAGCACGTGCCGTTGTCCTGCGTTTGCGGCATGTTGACGGCCTGCGCCGCGCTGAAATTGCCGTTGGAATCGCAATTGCCCCCCGGCGGGATGTAATCGCGGCCATCCATGCCATAAAGTCCCGGACTGCCTCCGTAATTGTCGATGGCGCTATTGAACTGGCTGAAAAGCGGAAAGTTGCACAGCCGCATGCCCGACTGGAGATAATCATTAAAGTCCTCGCCGGCATCCAGCGCTGACGGTTCATATTCACCAAAAAGCATCGCGTCGTTGCGCGGCGACTCGGTGTTGAACAGGCTGTTGCGGTTGCCATCCGTCTCCATATAGCCGTTATTGACGTCGTTGCTGCCATAGCCGTGGACATAATCGTACATGGCCTGGATGGCGCCGGCGTAACCGCCGAAGTTCGGGTCGTCCGTCTGGCCGGTTTCGTTGCCGAAGAAGTTCACCGGCACGTGCTTGACCGCGTCCAGCCGGAAGCCATCGCACTTGGTCATGTAAAGAGTCCACGCCACTGCCCGGCAGAGATAGGTTGATATATCTTCCGGCACGGGTTGGCCATTGCCATCGAAGGGACGCCATCCGTTCAACGGTCCAAATCCGTTCGGCGGTGATGGCCAGCCGGTGCCCGACCCCGCGCCCAACAAAGGACCATTGGTATCCATATACAAATCCGGCCGGCCTGGAAACCGGATGAACACCGGTTTGGGAGTCGTGTTGCCAACGCTAGCTCCAAAATTCAGATTGTTCGTCCCCGGTTCCTGCGCCAGGTCGGACAGGCCCAACAAAGGTTGATGCTCCACCACCGAAGTGGTGCACCAATAGGGATCGCCGATGGACGGCCAGTTTTCAAATCCACCGGCGACGACTTGCAGATGAATGTCCTGCGGAATCAGACCTGGATAATAATTGGTCGGCGTGCCCGAGCCAGGGTAGCCGGGCACCGTGCTGGACCGGTGGTTCATGATGTTGTCGAAATAGACGCGGATGCCGAACCGATGCGCCGTCTGCACCATGGTAATCAATTGGTCCTCGGTTCCATACATGGTGGCAATCGTTCCCTGCTGGTTGGTGCTGCCCAGATCAAATGGATCAAACTGGTCATAGCCGACCGAAAACGCGCCGCTGTTGCCTTTGGCCGGGTTCGGCAGCCACAAACTGTCGTAGCCCGCCTCGGCAATCTCCGGCATCTTTTGTGTAATCTCCGACCAGGGTGTCTGGAACAACTCCAGCATCCCTTCGCCGCGCACCTGATTGACGGCCAGCGCCGACAAAGTCACCCACAAAAAAGCGCCGATAGTGTGGCGGAGGAACCGCTTGAACGAAATGGACGAACTGGAAAACTCTGCTTTCACGGGCTGTGGGGTAGAGGGGCTTTCACAAGCTTTTTTGTCACTGGCACGGCAAGACACGTTTAAATTGTACATCGGGTAAACTACAAACCACCGCTCCGGCGCGTTTCATAAAATGGCTGCGGACTTTGCGGTGGCATATAAATATCGGCTATTTTTTCCGTTATTTCCACCACATTTTTGTGCGGTTTGGACCTGAAATGCCATTGGATGAAGTCCTCATCAGCCGATTTGCGCGCGGTAGCTCCAGCGAAAGTGGAAGCGCGTATGCGGTCGCTCGCGAAGGCTTTCGGAAATCTCTGCCAAAGCCATTTCGCCGGCATTCGGAGCGCCGAGCACCGCCTCGGCTCGTTTGGAAAATCTGCCGCTTCGCACCGAGGCATTGCTCGGCGCTCCGGTTTTGCAGAGATTTCTTTTGCAGTTGGCTGTCTTGTCGCGTCGGAACGTGCGCAGCCGGATCAGTATGAAACCGGTGAATTTTGACCTCGTCGCGCGCAAGGTTCGTGCCCGGGTCCACCCTTGATACATTCAGGAACAGGTGAAAGAAATTACTGCCAGGTCAAGGTATAGCCCAATGATTGTGAACTCTGATTAAGCCGCTGAAGGTATTCGCCGGCCCGATCCGGAGAAACCGAATCGGCCAGCGACTGATATTCGTACTCGAGCACGAGCTGGCGGCCCGTAAATCGCCAATCTTTCCGAAAGGTAAAGGCGGGATCAGAAATGGTTTCTTTGTCCACATTACCGGGCCACGCCTCAGGCAGGGTTGCTTCCGTCCGCAAGATTTGGTGCTCGGGAAAAATTATTCCCAGGGGCAGCTTGCGGTCCGTGTCCACGGGCTTTCTCAGCAAAGCGGCGATGGTAGAAGGATAAAATTCGCAACGATACATTCCATCTTTGTCCGGCCCCGTCCACGCTTTATCCATCGAATAAAATTCAGTGGTTTGAACCCGATCCTGCCGTTCGTCGTCCTCGAGAATAATGGGCGACGACATCTTGATGCCCGGGTAGAGATCGGAATAGAAATGCGTGTAGTCCTTTTCGATGTCACTGCGTTTTGTGGTTGCAAAAAGTTCCCGCAAATCGTCGGCATCACGGCCTTCCGCGACGGTAACCACTTTTAGTTCGGCCGGTTCCGTTTTTCCCCGTATCCGAAAGTATTCCGTCGTGGTCGTTTGAGGCATACCGGTTGTTTGCGGGATCACGGCCAATCCGGTCGTTTGGGGGGAAATCGTGAGGCCGCATCCGTAGTTCGGCAGATAATGCGCCGCCAGCGGTCCGCGCTGATAATTCATGGTCGGATCGAGCCAGTACAGCTGGTCGTCGCATTGAACGAGGGCGATGCAGTGGTCAAAGGCGCTGGCCGAAGGGCGCCAGTCCGCAATCGCACGCCTCAGGGTGGCGTTCACCAGAACCGGATACGCTTCAATCCCTAACGCGCGCAGAATCGTAACGAACAACAGCGACTTGTCTTTGCAATCGCCAAAGCGTCGCGCGAACACCGCCGACGGGTCGGCCGGTTTTTCGGCGCTGGCCCCGATTTCAATTCCGAAATAGCGCACGTCGTCCTGGACGAACCGCAAGACCGTCAGAATTTGCCCTTCCTGGCTGGGGATTTGCTTCCATTCCTCGATTTTTCGGGACAGTTCGGGCGAAAACGGAGCGGTGACTTGGAACAGTGCCAATGCCCATTGATTCACTTCCGCCCAGGTTTTGAAATCGGTCAACTGCACCCACGGTTCGGGGTCGCACCAGGCGGGCAGGGAATCTTCGAGGGGAAAGCCGGGCACCTGCGTCAAGTCCCAGATGTATTCATTGGCTTCTTTCCCGGCCACCACCTCGGGTTCAACGGAGCAGCCAAGCGTTTTGGCATAGAGCTGTCTCTGACCCGGCCATATCACCCGCGTCAGCAATCGGTCAACGGGTTGTTCCAGTTGCACCGGAACGGCGCAGGAAAAATGCCCGCCGAAAACCGGATTCGAGCCCTTGATCGAATAGGCATAATCAATAATGTCACCGACACGAACATCGTCCAAAACCAGAACGACCGATTCATCGCCATCCAGCACGGACTGGTCCAGGTCCCGTTCCTGTTGCACGATTTTGACATTGTTGGTATCGAGACGATCCAAATGCTCCGTGCCGCGCCAGATGCGTGCCCAGTGCCAGGTCAAGGATTCGCAACTCGGATTGAAATCGATTGTCAGGGTGGTGCTGTTTTGAACGCCGGCCGTCGTAAGAATCTGCCGGACGGAATGGACGAAGGTTTCGTTGGTAACGGCGTTGATTTGGTGTTCCAGCAGCAGCCAATGCCGATCGGCGCTGGAGTCGAGGAGACTCGTCGAGGATTGTTGATTGAAAAAATGGGGTTTCACCCAACTGCCGGGCGGGGCAAACTTTACCGAGGAGAGATCGGATGCATTTCCCTGAATCGCCATGGCCAAAACGCCCACGCAGCAGAGTCTTCGAAGCCAAGGAGTGATGCTCCTTTCCCGCCGCGAATGAAAAACCGACACTGCTGACACTGACCGCTGCATTTCCAGCCGATGATAGCAAAAAATGTTTGGGTTGGGAACTGGAAACGAACCAGGGCGGTCGGGTCCGGGAATGATCCGGGTGTGGAGAGTGGAAGAAGTTGATTAAACTTGCGGATGATATTGATGAACAACTTGAAGATCCTTCGGCAGACACAAGTGAACCTTCAAAGAAGTATGCCAGGGCGATTGAGAAAGCCTCGAACGATAAGGCACGGCGCGCAGATTGGCACGAAACCCTCTGCGGTATCATCAAGCCGTTTCTAAAAGAGAAAAAATGAAAAAGAGTACCTCCAGCCTGCGGATCGTAAGGCCGAGGTCAGTTTTTACGAACGCGGTAATGTCCGTGTGATTCTGCCAAGGTCATGGTGAGTTGGGCTTCCTCAATGGCTTCCTGCGGGTAGTCGCTGGACTCAAATTCAAGTTCGTCGCCCTCGAAGCTCGGATAGAGAGCGGCAAGTTTTGGAATGGCGGCTCCGGCGAGGCGAAAATACTCTTTGTCAATTTCGATTCCAACTGACCGGTAACCCACAGCTTCGGCGGCGGCAATGGTTGAACCCGAACCCATGAACGGGTCGAGCACGGTGCCTTCGCCTAACGGAAGCAAGGCGCGCACGATGATACGCATGAAATGCTGTGGTTTCAGGCAGGGGTGATCGGAAATGGCCTCTTCGCGTTTTGGGGTGCGCCCGCTGGGAATGACTTCGGGAAGCGGCTTGTCGGCGGAGAGGCGCCGCAAGCCGCCGGTTTTCCACTTTCGGAGATTCTCGGCCACGGTTCTTTCGCCGAGCGGCTTGCGGAATAGCATCCACGGTTCGTAAGCGCCTTTTGGTGTGACACAGACTTCAGGGAATTCCTTCTCGGCATTCTTGGGCCGGTCGCCGCCACGGAAGCCGAAATACAAGCGCATGATGGCTGGGCGGACTTCGTAGCCGGCTTCAACCATCGCTCCCTGCACGTGGTGCTGAAGAATAGGATGACCGGCAACGCACACATGGGCACCGGGAACGAGCACGTCGAATAGAAGCCTCCCCCAATCCCGGAAGAATGCCTGAAGGTTCTGCTTTTCCTCGTTGGTCAGGACGGTAAAGCGGGGCAGTGGATCGCGTTTGTGCCCGCCGATGGTGGGGGGCAACCGCCACACGCCGCCGCGTCCATTGCGCAACTTGGACAATTCTTTCTCGGAGAACTCGATCAGCCCGTAAGGCGGGTCGGTGCAGACGGCATGAATGCTCTGCGGCGCACAGCCGCGCAGCCAATCGAAGCAATCCGCGAGGTGTATCTCGTACTTCCTCATCACGCACAAGTTTCAACTATAGGCGAAAGACAATCAAGTCTGTTCTTGGTATCAACTATAGACGAAATGGATGCCAAGACGATCATCGGCAATTTCGTTCGCCGTCTGCGCGAGCAAAAGAAAATGACACAGGACGACCTGGCTTCGCGTACCGGCATTACTTATCAGTATTTATCCGGTCTTGAGAACGGACGCGAGAATTTTTCCATCGGCATCCTCGAATCGCTTGGCAAGGCATTGGATTGTCCGCTCCCACAACTTGTGGCGGGGGCGTTCGCAGGCCCACCGGTTCTGGCATCGGTCGAAGCTAATCCCGATTTTTTCCGGCCACAAGCACCGTTGCCGCCCGGCCTCAAGGTCGCTCATCTGCAACGCGCGATGAACGAGACCCAGCGGATTGTCTCGCTGATTAATGCGAATCTGTCAGCCAGCGGCGCGAAACCATTGCCGAAATACATTCAGGGCAACAATTTCAGCGGACTGGTCTCTAACATCCTCTGCGACGCAATTCATGAGAACTCACCGTACAAACACAACTCCGACCAAGCGTATCCAGACCTGATCAACCCGAAGGCTGTCGAGAAAGGCAAGCCGGTTGGCTTGGAGGTCAAGTCAACCATTCAAATCGGCAAAGGCGGAGAAAGTCACAACGGGCATTCCGGTTGGCATCTCGTGGCGTGTTTCGCCATTGATCAAAAAACAGGCAATATTCGCTTCGTTCATGTCATGCTGGCCGTGCTCAATGGTCACACCCAACCTGAGCCGGATTGGGTATATGTTGGCAGCAAGGTAAACGTTGATACCGGTAGTCGTCGAACCGAGACGTACAACACGACGCTGATCGGCACGACGAAGCTGAGGGATGGCTCAGTTTATCTCGACCCCATCTCAATTGATTTCAAACGGTGGCGACAGAGCAGACGCGGATCGGTACCGGCATTTTCAATCTTTGCCAAACCTGGAAAGCGTCGGTTTTAGAATTGTGAAATTTTTCCGTATGCTGAAAATCAAACGGTGGAAACCTGACTCATTTTGAGCAAATGCTTTGTTCCGGCGAGCTTCCATCATTGCTGCACACTAAGCCGACCTGAGAAATTTTACGGAAATCCGCTGCCGACAAAAATTTGCCCGTTTCTGAACAGAGCAGAGTTGGACTTGGGCAATTTCCAAGGAGTTGAAGGTTGATCCGCCTACTCCCGCAATAGCGGGATTCGGCGCGACAAGCAGAGGACGGTGGCAGCACTTCAAAAAAACCTTTTTCCAGAGTTGCAAGACCTCATTTCAAATCTGCACGAACTCAAAACAAACCTGCAACGCCTTTTTGCAGCGTTGTTTACGACCAATCAGACCTGCAAAACCTCGAATCAAGGTTGCTTCCACCCGATGCAATCCTGCAAAGCCCTTTTTCAAGTTTGTTTTTGGTCTTTGCAGACTTGCAAAGACTCAAATCAAGTCTGCAAAGACTCTTTGCATCGTTGCAAAATCCATCCTCTCCACATCCAATTGGAATTGAAGTCTTTAACCATGGTCTTTGCAAACCTGCAAAGACTCTTTGCAAGTTTGCAAAGAGGCTTCGCAACGTTGCAGAGACATTTTGCAAAGTGTCTTCGCCTCCAATTCAGCCTGCAAAATGCCTGAACAAGGTTGATCCGGGTCTTGGTTAGATTGTTTTGACCTTTTGCAGATTTGATTTCTCCCTGATTCAGTTTGCGCCGACTCTTTTCCAGTTTGCAGGAGCACTTTGTTAACTTGCAAAGACTTCAATCAAGTCTGCAACGGGTTGAATTGAGTGAATAGTTTTCGCGTATTCCGCGTAGTTCGCGGTTTTCAGGATAAACTTTGTTCTCTCTGTTTCATCCCGTAGCGGCGAACGTCTGTTCGCGCCATATCATTCCCATTTTGTTTGATTTGCGCCGACTGACGTCGGCGGCTACACCTTTTCTACAAACGCTCCCGTCCCGCATTTTTGTGCGGTGGCTGAATTGGGATTTTGTCGTATGTTACAGCTTGATAATGAAGCCCTTTCGTTGTGCCACCCCTCTATACCTTTGCCTTTTGCTCACCCCGATTTTCGTGCTGGCTGACGACAACACCGGTGTCCACACAACCTGGCTTTGGCACCTGCACCAGCCGATTTACTGGCCTGACCGCCGTGATTACGGCGTGGACCATTACGAAAACGCCTGGGACACCATCCAGCAGCAGAACGCCGGACGGCCACATCCGTCGCCGGAAGTTTTGAGCACCATTTTTGGCGAGGCCGACCGGGTGAACGTCTATCAAGGCGAAATCGAAACGACGCTCAGTGGTTTGCTGAGTTATCCCAACGCCGGCGCGCAGGTGAATTATTCCGGCGCGCTCATGGAAAACGTCCAGAGCCTCGCCGCGGCCGGCCAGCTCGGTTATGGCAACGGCTGGAACAACGGCTTCCAGACCGCGCGTTCCTGGACCACCAGCAGCGGCAAGCCGCGGCTGGACCTGGTGAACTTCACGTATCATCACGCCATCGCGCCGTTCCTGGACGACCAGACGCTGGAAATGGAACTGCTGATTCAACAGCGGCAGATGCAAATTTTCTGGGGCACCAACGTGCCGCTCTCGCGTGGTTATTTTCCGGCCGAAACCTGCTTCTCCGAGCATATCATTCCCATTCTGAACAAGGTCGGCATCGCGTGGTCGGTGGTCGCCAACAACCATCTGGCCCGTTCCTGCGCAGATTTTCCGCTCGTGCTCGGCAGCGGCGGCGAGAATTGCGACATCCCCAATCCCGCCGACCAGATCAATCCGGCCCAAGGCGCGAGCAGTTACCAGCGCGTCTCCATCTCGGTCGGCTGCGGCCCCACGCAGGTCATGCCCTTCGGCTTTCAAACGCACTATGCGCGTTACGTGGACCCGGACACCGGTGTTGCCAGCACGATCATCGTTGTGCCGGCTGACCAGGTTTTCGGCTGGGAAGACAGTTACAGCACCTGGGACCTGGGCCAGATCGCCCCCATCGCCGCGCTCAATAATCCCGCCCATCCGTCGCTCGTGCTGTGCGCGCACGACGGCGACAACGCCTGGGGTGGCGGTTATTCCTACTACAACCAGTGGGTGCCGCAAATGGCCGGCACGGCCGTCAGCGATGGCTATGAACCGACGACCGTCGAGCAGTTCATCTCCGATTTCCCGCCGAACACAAATGACATCGTTCACGTTGAGGACGGCGGCTGGGTGAACGCCGCCGGCGATTTCGGCTCGCCGAGTTTCATCAACTGGAATTGGCCACCGAGCTACACCGACAGCAGCGGCAACAACGTCGTTGACCCCAGCCTCGGCACGACCGACAAGGGCGACAACTGGCGCGTCATCATCGCCACGGAAAACCGCGTCGAGACTGCGCAGCAAATCTCCGGCACCACGCCGAACATTGATCAGGTGCGCGATCCGGGCAGTTTTTCCGGCACACCGAACACCGTCGAACTCGGCTGGCATTATTGCCTGGCGAGCCTTGACAGCGGCTTTATTTATTACGGCTGCAACGGTGACGAATGCGAGCGCGCCGTCATCGCGCAATCCAACGCCTGCCGTAACGTGGATGCCGTCATCGCCGCCAACCCGACCGCCGACACCACGCCGCCGACGGTTTTCCTGCCGCAACGGTCGCCGTGGAATCCCGGCGGCACGAATTTCGGCGTGCAATATGGTTACAATGTGACTGTCGCCACAAACACAGATTTTTGGATTTGGACCTACGCCTACGACGTTTCCGGCATTACGAACGTGAGTTTGCTTTTGCGCGTGGACGGCACGAATCCGCCGGCGAGCGATCAATTCAAGACCTACGCCGGCGGCCCGCTCACCGGCGCGTGGCAGACCAGCCCCATGACCCGGCGCGTTACGCCGATGGTCGCCGGTTACACGCCGGAATACATCGCGGATTATTATTACGCACAGGTCACCGGCCTTTCGAACGCCTTCGTGGATTATTATGTCAGCGCGAGCGACAGCTACGGCAATGTTTATAAATCACCGATTCAGCATGTCTGGGTGGGCGCGGGTACAGGAACGGCTGGTGGCGGCGGCGGGGGTGGGGGACCGGTTTCAGTTTCACCCAGTCCGCCGGTGGCAGGCAATTCTGTGGCCATTCAATACGTGGCCACCGGGCGGGTTCTGGCATCAGCGAGCCAGGTTTATATACATCTCGGCTGGAACAACTGGAATCCTGTCGTTTCGCCGGATGCCGCCATGTCATTCAACTCCGCGTCGAACTGGTGGCAATACACCGTCATCGTGCCCGTGAACGCGACAAATTTGAATTGTGTTTTCAACAACGGCTCCGGTACCTGGGACAACAATGGCGGCGCGAACTGGAATTTCAACGTGAGCGCGGACAGCAATCCGCAACCGCCGGTCCAGCCGCAAAACCTGACCGCGACGCCGGTCCAGACCAATCAGATCAATCTCTCCTGGTCGGCTTCGGCGGGTGCGACCGGCTACATTGTGAACCGGGACAGCGCGGCACTGACCAATATTGCGGGCACGAGTTATTCGGACACCGGCCTTGCGGCAAACAGTTACCATTGCTACTCCATTGTGGCATCCAACAGTGTCGACTACTCAACACCGAGCGCGACGGTTTGCACGAACACGCCGGCCACTGCGCTGATAAACCTTCCACCATTTACACTGGACGGCGCGTTTGATTATCCAGGTTATTTGCTGGCCTCCAATAATATGGTGCTTTACGTGGCGGTGCGCGGCACGACACTGTACGTGGCCACCGGCTCGCCCGGCACAAGCGGCGCGAACGACAATTTCGTTTTTGTTTCCGACCAATTATTGTCCAGCGCCAGCGCCCCGGCGCCGTGGGCCAAGTCCGGCACCGTCGCGGTGGCCACGACCAAGCCCTATCTCGCCAGCGAAAGCCAGAACACTTACATCAGTTGGTATGTGAACAGCGCGCAGACGAACTGGCCCTGTGCCAAAGCTTCGACGACTTCGGGCGCCATGGAAGGCACGCTGGATCTGGTGCAGGCCTTCGGATACATGCCGACGAACCTTTACTTGTGTGCGGCGGCGTATGTTACGACCAATGGAGGCCCGCTCGTCTCCCAATGTCCCGCCGGTTCCGGCCCCAACATTGAAAGCAACGAATTTTTCATCATTCCGGTTATCGCGTTGCGCGATTCGCTGGGCAACGGCACCTTCGATTTGCTGGATCCGGCGCGCGGGTTCAAAATCCTGTCCGTCGGTTTGCAGGACACCAATTGCGTTTTCAACTATGCCGCGATGCCGGGCCGCGCCTATCAGGTGCAATTCGTGAATCAACTTGGCGAAACCTGGAATAATCTCGGTGGCGGCTCGAACTTGGCTGTGCCGCCGCAGATCATGTTGAATTTTACCGACGCCCCGCCGGTGGGAACACCCCAGCGCTTCTACCGTGTCGAATTGCTGCCTTGAACGAGAATCCGGTCGGTGCCGCCGGCGCTCTTGAATTTCACCAGTACGAACGGCGCAGCATACCGCCAGCCTTGAGCCGACCGGGCAAAGGCGGTTGCGCTGGTGAAGCGATGCAACCGCACATCGTCGCATTCGACGCGCAACGGCCGGGCGGAAAAGATTTTCATTGTCACCGGACGTGGTTTGGATGACAGCGACAACGTCATTACGGAGCCGTCAGTCAGGCATTGCAGACTGGTCCCGTCATAGACCATGAAGCTGGAATTGGTCGTTGGATAAACCAGGAATTGCAGCGAGCCGTCCCAGGTTGTGAGATTTGAATTGCCGACGTACGCGGCGTCGCAAAGCGAAACGACGTTGGTTGAAATCATCGGAATGATTGCGCCTTCGTGGACGAACAGCGGCGTCCGGGTTTGATCCGCATTTGACCAGGTGAGGTTCCGGCCACCGACAAATTTTTCCTGCGTAAAAAAGTCGTACCAATCGCCCGCCGGCAGATAAACCGTCCGCGTCGTCGCGAGGTTTGTGACGATGGCCGCAGTCAACAGGTCGTCTCCCAAAAGACAGGTGTGTTGGATGCCATAAGTGTTGGTGTCGGCCTGGTCCATTAAAACCAGCGGGCGGATGATCGGGAGGCCACTGGTACCGCATTGCTGCGCATAGGTATAAAAATACGGAAAGAGAGCGGTGTGCAGTTGCGCGTAGAAACGGTAGTTGGCCGTGCCTTCGTCGCCGAAGCTCCAGGGATATTGCCGGTTAAGCCTGACCTGCCGGTGCATTTGCATGATGGGCGACAACGCGCCGAATTGCGTCCAGCGCTCAAATAGATTCGTTGGCGTCGAGCTCCAGATTTTCTGGCTGTCTTGATATCCGCCAATGTCGCTGCCCCAAATTGCAAAACCACACATCGCCGCCGATTGGCCGGCGACCACCACGCCAGCCAGACCGTTTTTGCCGAAGTTCGGCTGGTTGTCGCCCGCCCAACAAGCCGGATACGCCTGCGAACCGGTGAACCCGCTGCGCGCCCACAAAATCCCGTTCGTGCCGAGCACATTCCAGACTGTCTTTTCATACGTCGGCGCAAAGCCATTCCGCATCTCGATGCCCGTGCGCCCGTCGTAATAAACCGCGTTGGTCGGAATGTACGAGTTGCCGTCCGCGCTGCCGCTTTCACCGTCATCGGTCTTGAAACCGCCGATGACGCCGTCGCTTTGCGCGACGAGATTGCTCAATTGTGCCGTCAGCCATTGGCGCGCTTTCGGGTTCGTGAAATCCACCGGGCTGCCCGCACCTTTCCACCAGTTCACGACGAGCGGCGGGCCGCCAACAGAAGCGCGCACGAAGTAATTATTCGTCGCGGCTTCGGCATAATTTGACGACCGGCCGAGGTTTTGTCCCGCGACTTCGCCACGGCCTGTCGAATCAGTGTTGATGAACGGGGTCAGCCAGCAGACAACCTTGAAGCCGTTCGTGCGCAGAAACGTCATCATGTCGCCGGGGGAACGGAAGCCGGCGTAATTTGTCCCTTCGTAAGTTCCATCCGCGCCGAACTGCGTCATGTTCCAGTTAAAGTCGTTGTAGCCCACTTCCCACGGCGAATCGAAGACGAACACAGAACCGGGAATGCCGAGGGCGCGATATTTCGTGACGGCGTAGCGCACTTCGCCGCCGGTTCGCCAGATGTCCGAAGACAGCCACGGCGCGAACGCCCATGCTGGTGGAGTCGGTGGCCGTCCGGCATAGCCGGTGTAACGCGATAAAACGTCAGTCAACTGCGGACCATAAACCACGTTGAATTTCAGCGACGGGAACAAATTGGTGACGACAAACCGGTCGAGGTATCCGGCGCGCAGGTCGAACCAGCTTTCCGCGGACGAATCCAGATGGAATCCGTAGCCGCGGGTGCTGATAAACCACGGCACGACTTTGTAGGAACTATCCTGCTTGTCGCCGGCCTTGTCGAAGGTCAGGATATGAACCAGTTTGCCGGTTTGATCGAGCTGGTTGAACTTTTCACCCAAGCCATAGAAATGTTCACTGGCGTCGGAAGCGGCCTCGATCGCGGTTTCTTCAACCGGCAAGCCATGCCAATCCGCCACTTCGTAGCGCATCACACCTTCTGCGGTGAAAGTCAGCCGGGCCACGACGCTGGTGTTTGAAAGTTGCTGAATAACCTCCAGTCCATGACCGAAGGGTGTTGAAGACAGAACGCGACCGAGTCTTTCCCAGTGCCCCCCGATCCTGACCAGCGGCGGTGCGAAGGTGACGTTGTTGGCCAGGGGATTTCCCGATAAGTCAGAGCCGACGAGCGAGAGGTGGCCTGAGTTGGGATAAATTCGCGCTTCCACCAGTCCCGCCGTGGTAAAGTTGGTTATCGCCAGATACGGTCCTCGTGGTAAAAGGGCCTGCCTGGCCGCGTCGGAAAACCCGTCAATTCGTGCGACGCCTTCCGGTTCGGACGCCAGCATCGGTTTAAAAACCAAGGATGAAATGATGAGCACGCCAAGGTAAACGACATTCCGACTGTCGAGGAATCTGTTCATGGCCAACAGGCTAACCAATGCGCGAAGACGTGCAATGAGTGAATGCGATCATTCAATGACTCATGGCTCAAAAGAAATTTCCGCTGACTGGCTCTGGGAAACCGGCGTGGTCGGCAGGCTGATTTCGAAAACATTCCCGTCCGGTGCGCCGGTCGGATCGCCCAGCGGCATCGCGGCCGCATCACGCTTGAGCCACCGGATTGAAAGGTTGATTTTCTTGCCGTTGATGGCGACTTGCGCCGGGTTTTTCGGCCAGTCCGTCGGCGGATGAATTCGCAAGACCCAGGCCCGGTTGTCTGGCGCACCCTGAAAGCTTCCTTTCGCCGCGTCAATTTCCACGTGCACTGTTTTGGCTGTTTCATCTGCAGCCACCGTGATCGGCGTGTTGCGAAATTCGCCACGTTGGTAGGCCGTGGTCAATGTGTCATCCTCATACAGTGTTGCCGAACTTGTTTCGCCGGCGCGCGGATAGCAATCGAGCGTGACCGGATCCCACGGTTTTTCGCCGGTATATTGCATTTCCGGCGCCAAGGGAAGAACGGCACCGGACCGGATGTAGATCGGCATTTGCTCAAGGGAAACATCGTTCGTGACGCTGGCGGGACCGGAAATAATTGCGCCGTTCCAGGCGTCAATCCAGTTGCCCGGCGGAATCCAGGCAGTCCGGGTTGCGGATCGGGCTTTGACCGAATGCCATTGCAGTTTCATGGCAGCGTTGAAGCCCAATTGCAAATATTCAATGCGCAACCGATGCGGCCGGCCCGCGGTCAGCACGGCAGAGGCTTCCGTGGTGGTCATATTGTGCGGCCCCCAAGCGTTAATCACTTCTTCGCCATCCACCCACACCCGTGCGCCATCGTCCGCCAGGCTCGACAAAACGACATCGCCGGTCGCTGCGGGCACTTCAATGGTTCCAGTCCAGCGCGCCGAATAATTTTCACTCGGCAGGTTTGGTGCGGGGCTCTTCATGCCCCAGTCGAAATCCACGGCGACATCCGTGCGCGTCAATGCCGGCGTGCCGGACAAATCCACGTTCTCAAAAAATTCCGCCTTTAATCCCTGCTGGCCGTCCGGTGTTTTCAGCCAATCGGCCGGGACGATTCGCGACGAGCCTTCCAGGACCGGTGCGACCAGAATGTCGTTGCCGAGCAGATATTCGTCATTTTCACCCGCCTCGGGAAATTGCGGATAATCCAGGTCAAGCCGGCGGAGCAGGGGTTCGCCGGTTTCATAATTTTCATGGGCGGCGTTGTAAAGAACCGGCAGCAACCGGTAGCGCAGGTTCACAAACCGCCGGGCGACGCTTTCTGCTTCCGGCCCGAACACCCACGGCATTCGCTCCAGATTGTGCGTGCAGTGCGGACGATAGACGGGCGAAAGCGCGCCGTATTCGATCCAGCGGATGTATTGTTCGGGGGTCGGGTTGGCGACGTGCCCGCCCAGGTCATCGCTCTCGTAGGGGAACAGTGATTGCGTTCCGGAATAAACCGCGTTCTCCACGGCGCGCCGCAGAAAATCAAAACCCGGCCCAATATCGCCCGTCCATTGGATGGGGAAGCGATGCGCCGCCACGTCCATTGGACGTTTGCGCATGCCATTATCAATGCCGTCCACGTTCGCCATGATGAGCGGGCGCGACTCCGGCCGGACGCGTGCGGTCGTGTCGTGATAAAGCCGCATGCCCCAGACTTCCTTGTTCAGGTTGGGCCCCGGTGTCACCAGATGCACCATCCAATTGCGGTCATACCACCAAAAATCCAGTCCCTCATTCAGTAATTTCGACAGGTTGTCATAGCGATAATCCAACTCTTTCGGGTCGAGGGCTGTTTTGGCCACCGGTTCCGGATGGTCGTTGAACATGATCCGGGCATGTTTCGCATGGGCTTCCTGGAAGAACCGTTCCATGTTCGGAAACAGGTTCGTGTTCGGCTGATAACCCGTGGAAGCATTCCGCCGCCAGCCGGTGTCCACGACGAGCACGTCCAGCGGAATCCGGTGCGCCCGGTAATCGTCAATCTGCTTCAGCGCCGTTGCTTCACTATAATCATACCAACGACTGTCAAACGCGCCCAGGGCAAACAACGGCAGCATTTCCGTCGGCCCGGTCAGCTTGAGAAAATCACTTCGCAGCCGACGGTAGTCGCCACCGGGTACGAACACATAAACATCCGGCGCATTATTGCTCAAATCCCAGCCGCAGTTTGGAGGCCGGGGTTTGGCGTCCGGCGTCCGGGGTGGAGGAGTCAGTCCCCACGATGGCGGAATGATGCGCGGCGTATCGGCAAACGACCAAACCTCCGGTTTGTCCGCCGGTCCGGGCAGCCATTTATTGTTTTCCAGCCTGCCATCATAAGCATAAAGCAAATGACCGCTGGTGGATTCCACCCGCACCCCGTCGAGTGATTCGGCGTTTTGGGGAATGCGCACCGCATAGTTGGCCGTGCTGACAACCACGTCACCGGCGTCAGTGTTGGTGGTGAACGCAGTTCCGGGCCAATCCCGATTCACGACGTGAAACGTGGCCCGGTTTTCGAATCCCTCCGGTCCCCTCAATTCCAACCGGACCAGCGAACCGGAAAGCACCTGCACACGGACTTTCCCAACGACGACATCCGGGGAAACAGATTCTGCGATACCGGTCCGGGCGGTCACGAAACCAACGCAGACGACAAACGGAAACATGAGCCGAGTGGCAATGGTTCCTGAATTGAAAAATCCCCCGGCAGGTTGATGGAACGGGTTGAGCACGGGCACAGGATGGCAAAGGGTCCGGCCCGGATTCAACCGCATAAATGTGCGACGGAATGGCCATCCTTCTGGCAGTACCTTGATTTGCCGTGGAGTCGAGCCTGTGGCTCGATATCGGCGCCCAGCGCCGACGCTACAACCGTTAAATTAAGACGTGGCCATCCTTCTGCTTGTCTTGACGTGGCGACGATTATAAGGTGAAACCGTGCTGCGAAGCCTCATTGTTTCCAACCGACTTGTTTCGCCATTTTCCCGGTGGAGTTTGAAGTGTTTCTTCATCCCGTTGTATGCGGGGGTATTGATGCTCGCGGCATGGCCGATGCCGGCGTGCGCCGAGATTTTGTGGAGCGATCCCGCTTCGCGGGTGATTCATGCCACACCGGATGGAACGGACATTTTAGGTGGTAAAGTCAGGCGCGATGACAAGGCGAATGACGTGCTGTATTTCAAATTTCGCGTGGATCCGCTCTCGGACCCCGCCGACGAGCCGTATTACGCATTGTTTCAACTGGTGGAAAGCAATCAGATGCGATTGGGCGTGGGCAATGCGATGGAGGCGTGGGGATATTCGGCGGCGTACACCTCGGAAACCGGACCGTCAAACAAGCCACCAAACGAGTTAATAGAGTTAAAATATGACGACGCCGGCGAATACAACTTGCGGTCGTCCCATCCAGCGGCGGCCGGTATGGAAAAATTTTTTCCCTACGAATTGCCGAGCCACAATCATCCGCGCACGATTGTCTTCAAAGTGCAATACGTTCCCGGCGGCGATGATTTGGTGACGGTGTGGCTGGATCCGAATCTGACGCATGGCGCGACGGCGGAAAATCAGCCGGACAATATCACGACGAAATTCAAGGCGAAGGCAACCTTCGACGAAATCCGGTTGCGCCACGGCGGCAACGGCGGCATTCGCAATGACGGCGGCAACGGCTGGTTTTTCAGCGACATGGCCATCGCCACTTCGTTCAATGATTTTGTCATCGTGCGCTTTTGGCAGACGTGGTGGTTTTCCACGTTGTCGGCGCTCTTGGTTGTCGCCGCGGTCGGCGCCACCGTTCGCTTTGTGGAGAAACGAAAATACCAGCTTCAATTGCAGCGCGCCGAACAGGAAAGCGCGCTGGAACGGGAACGGGCGCGCATTGCCCAGGATTTGCACGACGACCTCGGTTCGTCGCTGACGCGGCTGTCATTGTTGAGCGGCTTGATTCGAACCGACAAAGACAATCCCGAACAGGTGGAAGCGCACGCCAGCAAATTGGCCCAATCCGCCGACCAGACGGTGCGGGCGCTGGAGGAGATTGTCTGGGCGGTGCGTCCCGGCAGCGACACCCTGCAAAGCCTGATGGACTACGTGGCCCATTTTGCGAATGAACTCTTTGACGGCAACAGCACGCGCTGCCGGCTTGATTTGCCTCATGACCTGCCGGCCACGCCGCTGCCGCCGGATTTGCGCCACAATATTTTCCTCATCGTCAAAGAGGCGCTGACCAACGCGCTCAAGCACGCCGGGGCCGGTGAAGTTCAAGTGCAGGCCAAAATTTCCGGCAATACCCTGGAAATCCTGGTGCGGGACGACGGCAAGGGTTTTGATTCCTCATCATCTTCGGAAAGCCGGCGGAACGGGTTGGGGAATATGCGGCGGCGGGCCGAGGCCATCGGCGGCGAACTGGAATTACAAAGTGCAGCGGGTACGGGAACGACAGTGAAACTGTCGTTGGATTTGGGAAGCAGGAAGACCCATAAAATGGCTTGAGCCCGGGTTTGCCGCACATTCATGCAGTTGAGATGCCGCCGCAGTTAAGGTATGTAATGCAGTGTGGTTGCCAGCATTGCCCAGGATATGCAGATTAAAGTTGCCATTGTGGATGACGACGAAGGTATCCGTACGAGCCTCGCCGCACTCATCCGCCGCGCGCCGAATTTCAAACTCGCCGGTGACTACGCCAACGCCGAGACGGCATTGAAGGAAATCCCCCGTCATCCGCCGGATGTGGTGCTCATGGACATCAATCTGCCCGGCATTAAAGGAGTGGAGTGTGTCCAGCAATTAAAGGCTGTCCTGCCGGGTGTGCAATTTCTGATGCTGACGGTTTACGAAGACAGTGACTCGTTGTTCAATTCACTCAAAGCCGGGGCGAGCGGGTATCTGCTCAAACGCACGGCGTCGGCACGGTTACTGGAAGCCATCCGCGATGTCCACTCGGGTGGTTCGCCGATGACGCCGCAACTGGCCCGCCGCGTCGTTCAGTTTTTCACCCGGCCGGCGGACGGTGCGCCCTCTTCGCTGTCGGGGCTGACTCCGGGCGAGAGAGAATTTCTCGACCAGCTTTCGAATGGCTACTCCTACAAGGAAATCGCCGACCGCATGAAAATCAGCATTGACACCGTGCGCAGTTACGTGCGGACCGTTTACGAAAAGCTGCACGTTCACTCGCGGACCGAGGCAGTGGTCAAATACCTGCGGGGCTGATTGCCGAATAATCGTTAAAGAGATCTCTGCAAAAGGGTAGAAGCGACGCCTCGTCGCTTTGGGCGACTGGCCAAAACCGTTGGAAAATTGAATGCTCCCGGCGACGGGGCGTCGCCGCCACACGTTTTGCAGAGGTTTCTTAAAGCGTTGAAGTGTTGAAATCGTTAAAGCAGTGTCTCACTTTAGCGCTTCGCGAAAATCCTGGTTAAGACCCCACTGGCATTTGGAATTAGACCTTAAACACGCCGCACAAACATGCGGTGGTTTTTAACTGTGTGAATGATATTTTTATTGGAGCGAACCCATTTGATAAAAAAATTATGAAGACAAAAACAACTGTTCTTTCATCCATGTTCTGCGCCGGACTTTTGGTTGGCGCCGTCCAATTGGCGTGTGCAGATACGCTGATCACGTTTCAGTGTGACATGACGTATCAAGTTCAAAACGACACCTTCACCAATGGCGTGCAGCAAGTTTGGGCGTATGCGTTTAATCCTTATGGTCAAAATCCACGCCCCGTGATCTTTTCGATTCAGTTGACCAACAATCCTTCCGCTGCCAATACCAATCTTTACACGTACACCTACGATGACACCGTCAGCACCAACGCCTCCCAACTGCAATGGAAATATTATGTCCCTGGCTATCCCAACAGTGGTTATGAAACGACGGCGAACAACAATGACAACCGGACCACGCTGCTTCCTGCGGGCAGCGGCCAGCAGGTTCTGGTCTTACCCGTCGAGTGGTTCAGCGATGAAGGCACCGCCGAAGCCGAAGCCGGCAACGTCACCTTCCAGGTGGACATGGCCCAGCAAATTCAACTCGGGGTTTTCAATCCCAATACGATGACGGTGGAAGCCATTGGTCAGTTGGACGGTTGGTCCGACGGCTCCATTTTGACCAATGACCCCACCATCCTGAGAACCAATCAATTTGGGTTGGTCACTTCCAACGTGTTTGTTGGAACTTTCCCGGATGGTGGCGGAAATGGCTCACCGGGGGAGGTTAGCGAATTCAAATATAGAATTACGGCCGGCCTATACGAATCCGTCGGCGCTCTTAACGGAATTGCCGAAAACAACGAGAACCGCTTCCATTTCGTGTCAAGTGATCCACAAACGCCGCCAATTGTCTTTTTCAGCGATGCGCCCTACGCTCCGATTGCCACCAATACCTTCAACTTTGCGGTGGACATGAGTGTTCAAACCTGGAACGGAACATTGGCCGCGGGTCAACAGGTTTTTTTACAGGGAAATTTCAACAATTGGACCAGCCAGCTTTGCACGAATAATCCCAGTGCCAGCAACACGAATATTTACTATGCGACCGCGATCGTCACCAATGGGTACGGTACGACCACGCAATTCAAGTTCTTGAATGGCGCCGGTAATTATGAAAACAATCCGGTTCACACCTATCCCGGCAATCCGTCCGTTCTGGGCGGCAACCAAAACCGGGAATTTATAATGCCTAGTGCGACTGCCAACAGCTACACTCTGCCCACCGTTTATTACAGTGACATCTCAACCAACAGCGTGTTACCGGTCCCCACCATGGTGACCTTCACTGTGAACATGACCAACGCGGTGGGAACGGATTCGTCAGTATTCAATCCGAGTGTGGACTCTGTTTATCTGAACGGTCTGGATACGACCAATTCATTGGGGAACTACTCGTTTGATGGGTGGACCAACTCGCTAATAGTAACGGGGCCTAGCGGCTATACTAATGCTCTTAGCAATTTCCAGATGCAAAACAGTCCAGTGGGCAGCGAGATCTATACGATCACAGTGCCGGTTCCGTCGGGAGCGATTCCGGCAGGATACCCCTTGGAGCTTTCCTATCAATATACTTTCGGGAATAACAGCGGCCTCGCCATCGAGGCCCTCGGCGGCACCAATCATATCCGCTACATCCGGTCCACCACGGGGACCTACGTCCTGCCGGAGGATACATTCGGCAGCATGGTTCAGGAACAGTTGTGCGCCAACCTGGCCGTCGGACCAAAGACGGGTGGCAACGTCCCGATTACCTGGCTGGGCACTCCGGGCGTAGAGTTGCAGGTGAGCACGAACCTGACCAGCGGTGCGTGGCTGGATGTATCCGGCACCTATGGCCAAGGTTCGACCAGCTATCCGGTGGGAAGTGGCGCGAGCTATTTCCGGTTGATTAACCCGTTCTAAACAGGCAATGTCCATACAATTACCCGCCCAACACCAGAGCGCCCGGTCTGGTTTGGGCGGGGATTTTACAATGTATCCGCAACCAAAAAACACAGCTAAAGCCGCGAGTGGTGGATTTACTCTGATTGAACTGTTGGTGGTGATTGCCATCATTGCGATCCTGGCCAGCATGTTGTTGCCGGTCCTGGCCAAGGCCAAGTTAAAGGCCCAGGTGATCACCGACATGAGCGACAAAAAACAGCTCACGTTGGCTTGGATTATGTACACCGGTGACAATTACGAAACCCTGGTGCTCAACGCCGATGGGTCCTACGCTGTCAACGGGACCCCTTCATGGATTCCCCAGGCCTGCAAAATGGACTGGTCTACCGCGCAAAATAATACAAATTTAAGCTACCTGACGACCAATGTGCTGGCTTCCTATTGTGCCGGCCAATATAAGCTTTATACGTCGCCGGGAGACAACTATTTGGCTCCCATACAGAAGGTGGTGGGGATGAATAAAATTTCTAATCATCGTACCCGAAGCATCGCCATGGACGCGGCGGTGGGTGGCGATGGATGGAATCACCCTTCCGGCAGTGGCCAAAACGGTTATAAACCTCCGGCAAGCCTGTCGAGTTTGAACCCGTTTTTTTTCGCCACTAAAATGAACCAGTTGATTCATCCGAGTGAAAGTTGGGTGTTTATCAATGAGCACCCTGACAGCATTGACGATGGTATTATGTATGTTGATCCGCGGGCAGCCAACGGAACGGGGTCACTGATCGAATTGCCCTCCGCCTATCTGGGCAACGCCTGCGGTGTTTCCTTCGCCGACGGTCATGCCGAGGTTCATAACTGGGTGACAAGTGCGTTCAACGTTCCGGTCAGTTACACGCATTATCCGCCAAACCCGGGAATATCTTATACCGGGAACGCGGACCTGGCCTGGCTGGCGCAACGCACGCCCAGCGGGCAGTAAGGTTATTATTGTTGAATATTTGCGGGGCACATTGCCTCGACCACGTTCAGGATTGTTTTCCCACGTGTTCTCTTTGGGGCAATTTAATTAATTTCGCAGCCGCGAACGTCAGTTCGTGCCATATTATTCCCCTTGATTCGATTTGCGCCGGCTGTCGCCGGCGACTGCATGTCTTTTGGAAAGGTTCTAAGGAGCACGGTCTTTCAGGGATTGAGCCTGGATGAGGTACTGCGCGGCCAGGCGGTTGTCGGGATCCAAACGCAGGGTGTCCTGAAACTGTTGAGAGGCATCCTCCAGTTGATTTTCCTTCATCAAGGCCACGCCCAGGTTCAAATGGGCCGGTGCGTAGCCGGGTTGCAATCGAATGGCCGTTTCAAATTCGCTTCCGGCTTCGGCCACCTTGCCTTGCAAGGCCAGTTCACCACCAAGGCAGTAATGCGCCTCCCAGTAATCCGGTTTGAGTTGAATGGCGTGGCGAAAATGTTCAACCGATTCAGCCGGGCGCTCCAGGAGCGAGAGCGTCCTGCCCATTTCAAAATAAACTTCGGGATTGTTGGGCTGAAGTCGCCGGGCCAAATCATAATTCTTCAAGGCGGGTTCATACTCTCCTTCGGCGAAGTATGACTGGCCCAGTTCCAACCGGGCTTCGAAATAGCGGGGATGCAATGAAATGGCTTGGGAGAGAGCGGCTTGTGCTTCCGGTTGCTGACCCAGGCGCGCCAGCAGCCGGCCAGCCTGACAGAAGGCGAAAGGATTGCGCGGCGACAATAGACAGGCCTGCTGCCATTCGGAAACGGCCTGTTTGAAGTCACCGATGGATTCGAGGAACTGCGCGAAGTTTTCGTGCAGCACGTAGTCATCGGGCGTGTGGTTCAGAGCGTCCAGGTAAATTTTACGGGCGCTGGCCTGGGCGTCGGCAGTGTCCATTTGCCGTCGCAGTTCTTTAATTTGGTCGTTGAATGATTGGATTCGCCCGGCATTGTTGAGTTGAGTGCTTAGCGGTGGCTGCTGCAATCGCTGGATAACGGACTGAATCACCAGGCTGCGATTCCAGTCCGTCAGCCCCAACTGGTGTTCACACGTTTCCTGTGAAGTCCAGTCGCTTGCGACATGGCCTTTGGCGGTTTCAGGCAGGAAGCGTTGCACCTGTTCGGCCCAGGCGCGAGCCAGACGATAATTTCCGTTAAAGTTGAAATGCACATGCTCATAAAACGTTTCCTCGCCCGGAATGGGCGCGGGACCATTGGTTTCCAGGGCGCCGTCGGCATCGAATAAATCAAGGTTTGGGCTGGAGGATTCATTTCCGATCTGCCGGATCAGACCATTGATTCTCGAATCTGCGCGAAAGGGCAACGCGTCATCATCGCAGGCCTCTTGGAAATGTTCACGGGCGGATGGAACATGATTTTGCGCCAACAGACATTCGCCCCAGCGGTACTGCAATTCGGCGACGGTGCCGTCCAGTCTGGCCGCCGCTTCGTAAAGCTGCGCGGCAGCGGTGAAATTACTTTCCGCCTGTTGTTGCCGTGCTTCCGCGAACTGCCCGTCAAACCGGGCACGGTCGGCGGGTGGAAGACGGTTGTTCTCCAACGAATCGAAGGGCGGACAATCCTTCAAATTTACCGCAACGGTATTCAGAATAATTTTGGCGCCCGAATCCAGTCCCGCCTGGAGTATGTCCTGTAAATTACGTTGAAAATTCCGATAGACCACCCTCCGGCGGGGGTCATCGGGCGCGAGCTGGTTGCCCAGAAACATTTGCATGCCGCCCCAGGAAGCCTCCGCCGGGCTGCGTTTGAACTCGCGGATCAAAGACGTGATCAACTGTCCAACCCGGGTTTGCTGCACTGCCAGACTCAGCCGGATCAGCCACCACGGCGGCGCTTTTGCCCCGAAGACGGTCGCTCCGCCAAACGGCCCGACCATTTCGTTGTTGCCCATGTAAATGATCCAAAGGTCCCCCTCGTGGCGCGCACACTCGCGAGCGATGGGGAGAATGACATTCGAGTTGATGGCCGTTATGGCCACGTTGACAACCTCGAAATGTTCGTCCGGGTATCGTTCGCGCAGGAGCACTTCCAAATAACGTCCCGCGCCGTAGGCAGGTTCCGGATCTCCCTGCGCGGCGGATTCTCCCATAATAAAGATTCGGTAAGTGTTGGCAGGCTTGTGCGCCTCCATCAAAATGGGATTGGGCCAGCGAATCAGCTGAGGCGGGAAGAACCTCAGACTGAAATTCTCATTATCAACCAGGAATTCCTGAGGACCGATATGGATAGTGTCGAAAAAACCGGTGTGATAACCATAGCCTGCCAGACGCAAAGCTGTTTCCATCCCGCCGAATAACAGCAACGGCACGCCTACCAGGGCGATCAGGCGAAAGGCCCATTTACGGCCTGTGGAAAGTGCCGGAGCCTGTTCTTTGCGGGGAGGCGGAGCAGGCGAACTGCCTCGCTCATTGCGTTGCCGGGACTTCCCTTTCTGGGGGCGCCGTTTCACCCCGGTAATTTAGACGGTGCTGAAAGTTTCGCAATGCCAATGGCCGGAGGTGTCTTGATTTGCAATCGCTCATTTTTTCTTTTGGTAAAAGAGGAAGTAAACCAGAACAAAGATAACCACCAAAAAGACTGCATCCAGCCAGACCTTGGTTGTCGTTGTGGCATTCTGGATGTTCCATGTCGCAATGTTCGTCATTTTCCGGCCTTTCTAATTTGGGACGCCCTCCGACCTTAACCTCAGCTTGTGCCGGGTCCACCGGCGGCAATCCCAAAAAGTGAATTCGACACGCCAACCATAGCACGCGACATACCAATAAAAGTGAACGCACGAGGCTCTTTCACTCGCAACACCGGGATCGCCTTCGGTCATGGCTGCCACCATTCCTGTCAGGTCGCTTGTTTCTATCTTTTCCTAATGCCTCGAGCAACGCGATTCAGTCCGGGGTCGTGCAACATTAGTCTGGTGTCAAATTTAATTTATCGACCTGTTTTTCCGGAATTTACGAAGAACATCGCCGCAACCATGATGGCTGCAAAAAGCAGTGCTATCGGGATGGCCCAAAGTATCGCTTTAACCTTCTTCTTTTGCTGCCATTCAGCTAGATCTGGAAACAGAAGCTTTCCTAAAAAGGGCAATAGCATTTTTGCCTGTTACACCTGTCAAGCATCGGGCGTCAAGAGCAATTCTTGGAATGTCCACTGATAGTCAGTTAAACCTGCCGCCATTGCCGGTGTCTGGCCGTGTGTGCTATGCTTCCAAATGAAATTGTAATAGAACACCATCAAATTGATGGAATGCATGAGATATTCAAATTTCTTGGAATAGCCGAGCGTTAGCCGGGTGAACCGGCGATTGAACAAGCGCACGGACAGATTGGTTCGTTCAACAAAGCTGGTGCTGATTAACTCACGGGCAGGATTGCCACGGCGAACCAAGATGCTTGTCCCAATGCAGACAGATGGTGAATAGCGGCGTTCAGGGTCGTCTGTCTCCTTCGGATTGGCGTACCGCTTTATCAGTTGGGCGAAATCAATGTCCTTGCCAAGCGTGCTAGGGGCAAAAATCTTGTAAGGCTCATAACCATCGGTGGTGAGTTGAAAATGGCCGGGGACACGTTGCCTCAAATCTTCCAGCAATAGCCGTGTGTTCTCCCGCGTGCGCTTGCCGATGACATGCGAGATAATCAGCTTTGACTTTGAATCAGTCTCCAGAAACAGATATTGATCGCCACGAAACGGGTCGTTGTCCCGGTTGTTGCGCTGCTTGCAGCCGACATAACAGAACATCTCGTCGGCCTGAACGGATTCAGGATTGACGTTTTTGACGTGAGATTCCAGAAACCGCTTGGCTTTGCTGCCAGACCGCGCCAGAACGTTCAGGACGGTCGTGCTGTTTGCTGTTAAAATAGCAGCGACAGAAGCGGAGAAAATACAAACCGCAATTAGGAAATCAAACTATCCCCAGCACTGTCAACTTGGTGATGGGGATGTTCCGGTTTTGTCCATGCCATGCCGCGGTTAATCACAAAACCCCTTCTTTTGTCATCTTTCATTTGTTGACCGGCGACGGTATTTTCGGGTTAATTCTCTGATGAAGAAACACTACATCCTGATTTGGGTTGATAACCCCGGATTTGACGACCCCCAAAAAAACAGCGATTACGAAACGGTCGCAGGAATTTTAGGAAACCTAGCAATTGAAAATAAAGACATCGTAACGCTTGCCAAAAGCGCTTGGCTGATTCCAAGAGATGACGGGCTGCCCTTTGTGGCAGGGTGTATGGAAAGGGCGTCCAAGTACCAGTTGACGGTTCATACGAAATTCCTTCAAGGGGATGTCTGAAGAGCCAATGTCGCGGTTTTTCGTTGAGCATTTCATGTGGGGAATGGCCGCCGGTATTGGCGATTTTCCGCTTTGAAAAAGCATTCCATCTTTAAATTAAATTTTAGCTCCAAAGCGGGATACCATCACCCCGGGCGGGCCTCGCATATTTGTGCGGTGGCAGTTGGTCAAAGGCTTCCGTATAATTACTTGCTCACGTCTAAAATTATGTGTTCATCCCTTCGGGTCTGGCGCCGGTTCATAATAATGTGTCTTCCGGTCGTGTTCGGCATCCTGGCGGCGGACTTGCCTGCCCAGACCACCAACCTCTTCTGGCAGCAACAAAGCATCTACCAGATCATCACCGACCGCTTTTATGACGGTGATACCAACAATGACAACGCGGAAGGCACTTATGCGCCGAGCAATCCAACGGGCGTTCACGGCGGTGATTTCGAGGGCATCGAGCAGAAATTGGACTACATCAAGGCGCTGGGTGCGACGGCCATCTGGATTTCGCCGATCGTGCTGAATACCGAGGGGCAGTTTCACGGATACTCGGCCTGGAATTTCTACGAGGTCGCTCCGCATTGGGGATCCATCACTAATTTGCAGAATCTTGTGCAGGCGGCGCACGCGAGGGGCCTGCTGGTGATTGATGACATTGTTGTGAATCACGCGGGAGACCTTGTTCAAAGCAGCGGTTCCACTTTTAATTACCCCACCGGCTACACCCTCAGTTATGTGAATGGCAGCAAGACCTATCCGGCGCCCTTCAATCTGAGCACGGCCAATCCGTCGCTGACCAATCTGTTCCACAACTACGGCGACATTCAGAATTACAACGACACCAATCAGGTGGTATTGGGGTGGCTGGATGGGTTGAATGATTTCCGGACAGAAACGCCCTATGTGCGCACGAACATGGCGGCGATTTACGAGTATTGGATCAACCAGATCGGTTTTGACGGGTTTCGCGTTGATACGGCCTTGGAAGTGGATATGGGCTGCTGGCAATACTTCTGCCCGGCGATTCATTCCTACGCGGCAACCAGCGGCAATACCAACTTCTTCATGTTTGGCGAGACTTTCAGCGGTTCGGAGACCCAGGTGGCTGCCTATACCGGCACGGAAGATGGCGGGCCGTTCGAATTTGATTCAGTATTGGATTACCCGCTTTATGAAAATGCCATCCAAAGCGTATTCGCCTCGGCCAGTGGCGCCACCTCGCTGATTCAAAATCATTACAATTCCGTTGACTCGCTTTACGATCCCGCGTCACGAATGCAATTGGTCACCTTTCTGGATAATCACGACAATCCGCGGTTTCTGAGCACCAGCGAGTCAAATGGCAACACGAATGCACTGGAGGTGGCGCTGGCCTTCCTTTACACAGCGCGCGGCATTCCCTCTCTCTATTATGGAACCGAGCAAGGCTTCGACGGTACGACGGACCCGAACGACCGCGAGGATATGTTTGCCGGGGAATTCAAGGACGGTCCGGGCGGCACGGTCCAGCAGCTCAGTTCGCCGGGTGTGGACAACTTCAATATGACCCATCCGCTGTTTCAGTGGGTTGCCCGGTTGAATAATTTCCGGCGGCTTTACCCGGCGCTTACCCTCGGCTCGTACACCAATCGCGCCGAAAATTCCAGCGGGCCGGGATTGTTTGCCTATTCCCGGATATTGAACACGCAGGAAGTCTTTGTGGTCTTCAACACGGCCAGTTCCAACCAAACGTTGCCCGCATGCACCTTGACTTATCCCACGGGCACCGTGCTGCTGAATTTATTGAACACGAACGAAACCTACACTCTGACCACCGGTTCGCAGACACCCGCCATAACCGTGCCCGGCACCACCGCCAAAATTTTTATCGCGCAATCGCAGTGGCAGTCACTCGATCCAGTAGTGGTGAGCAATTCGCCGAGTCACTGGGCTACCAATGTGCCAACCGCTTCGCCGATCGTGCTTCAATTCAGCAAGTCGATGGACACCAACAGCGTGCAGGCGGCTTTCAGCACGATTCCGCCGGTCAGCGGTTCGTTCAGTTGGTCGGCGGTAAATACAGTGAACGACACGATGACCTTTACGCCAAATGGCGCGGGATTTCCTCCATCCGCGAACATCACGGTAACGGTGACCAACTCGGCGTTTGACGCGGTATCACATAAAACCATGTTTGCGCCTTACGATTTATCATTCCTGACCAGCAGCACCGTCGGGCCGCTCGTTGGCATCACATCGCCCACCAACAATGCGGATTTCATTCCCGGTTCCAGCATCGCTATCACGGCGACTGCCTCAGAATCCGGCAGCGGCATCCTCACCAATGTCGCGTACTATGCAAATCAGACGCTGATTGGTAATGCGACCAGTGCTCCCTACCTTGTCACCTGGCCGGATGTTCCCGACGGCTCTTACGCGCTGACCGCCGTGGCCAGTGATTCCCTGGGCAACTCGGCAACCTCCTCCGTGGTGAACGTCACGGTCGGGGCAATGGTCAGTATCACAGCGCCCGCAAACAATGCCAATTTCAATCCGGCTCAAGCATCGCCATTGCGGCGACTGCCTCTGACCCGACCGGTACCATCACCAGCATCGCTTTCTATGCCAATGCCACCCTGCTCGCTAATGAGACCAGCGCTCCATACAACTTCACCTGGACGAATGTTTCCACCGGTGATTACGCTTTGACCGCCGTGGCCAAGGATTCCCTGGGCAACTCGACAACCTCTTCGGTGGTGGACGTTGTCGTCAGCCTGATTGCCGCCTATGACGATGCCTCGGCTTACGGTAGTAGTTGGGCAAACGGTGCGAATTTCGGGTCCGGTTTCCAGCCGTGGGTGCAGACAGGAGGCGGCGAATATTATGGATTTCTCATCAACCCTTCGGGCACCAGTATCGACACTTCGGGTGAGTCGTGGTGCCTTTATGCCAACGGCACCGGGTCGCCCTACGGCTTTGCCTACCGCGGTTTCAACAATGCCCTGACGACGAACCTGGTCTTCAGCGTCAAATTCCAGAATCCGAGCATATCCTCCGGCGACATGGGTTTTTGTTTGCGAAGCGACAACAATGCCAGCTTTGTGGACACTTCGATCATCACTGATTCGGGAACGCGCTTCGCCTTTTACATCGTCGGCGGCCAGAGCGATTATACGATCCAGAACGGGAATGGCGCAAGCGACAGCGGGATCGCCTCCACGGCCGACGGACTGACCCTGGAACTTTACCTGCTCACGGCGGACACCTACGAGTTGGTTGTCAAATCTTCGGATGGTTCCACAACCGTTGCCAGCTTTCCGAGCGCCCCTCTGGCGGGCACTTCGGGGTCGGCGATTGAAACATTTGCGGGCTTCAACATAGGTACCGGCGCCTTTCAAAATGACTATTTTAACAGCCTACAGATTTCCGCTGCCGGGCCGGTGGTCACCATCGCCTCGCCCACCAACAATGCGATTTTCAGTGTTGGTTCCGGCATCACCATCTCGGCGAATGCCGCTGATTTGGGCGGCTTCACCCTTACCAACGTCGCGTACTATGGTAATGCCACGTTGCTCGGTAATGCGACCAGTGCTCCCTACAACTTCAACTGGACGAACCCTTCCGCCGGTTCCTACGCGCTGACCGCCATGGCCAGTGATTCCTTGGGCAAGTCAGCAGCCTCCTCCGTGGTGGACATCACGGTCGTGGTGCCGCCCACGGTCTATTTTTCCAGTCCCGCAACCGATGGATTGGTAATTCCATTGGGAAGCAACACCACTTACTTGATCCTCGCCTGTTTCACTCCCACCCTGGATACGAATGATCCCAGCCTTTTTTACCTCACTATCAACGGCGCGTTGCAGCCGCAGTCATCTTACGTCTTTCGCCCGCCGGGGACTATCGCTGCGTGCAGTGAGCTGCGTTCGCTGCTCTACAATTGGACGACGAATTCGCCCGGCACCACAACCGGCAGCAATGTGATTCAGGTTCTTTATTCCAACAGCAATGCCGGCCTGGTGTTAAGCGATACGCGGACGGTGATTGTGCCGCCGCCGCTGGCAATTTCTGGTTTAGCCAGCAACCATCAGTTGGTCGTTTGGAGCAGCACACCCGGGGTCAACTACACGGTTTTGGCCACGACCAACCTGAGCCAGCCGTTCAGGCCGATCAGCGGTGTCATTCCGGCCAATGGACTTTCTACCTCTTATTTGGATATTTCCAATTCACCGCCCGCACCACAAAAGTTCTACGAAATCGAAGTCGTGCCTTGATAAAATGCACAAGCGCACCCTGGTAAGTTGTGTAGGACAATTGCAAATTACACCTGTCAACTGCAAGGCAGTGACACACCTGGTTCGGCCGCTTCCTGGACCAACGTCGGCCGGCCGATCGCCGGAACCGGCGGGATCGCGGTATTGGCGGACAGCAGCAGTGCCGCCAGCGCAACACGATTTTATCGCGTGCATGCCCATTGACACCGGAGTTGGAATTGGGAAAACTTAACTACGCAATCAGGAACAGCGAAATCGCTCTTTTCAGAAGAAAGTGGAGTTACCCTTCGCCTGTTCAGGGGTGTTGGTGTCCATTAGGGCGGTGCAAGAGGAGTCCGAAATGATTTATGATGCTGCATGTTTGTGCGGTTGTCGCCATGGTAAAGAAGTTGATAATAAATGCATGATTTATAACTTTCTCAACACGAGACAGTCCTGGAGGGCGCTTCGCGCGGTAAAACCCTGCCTCTGGCTCGGCGTATTGCTTGGGTTCCTCGTGTCCGTTACGCGGGGAGAAGGGGACCTGCCCAGCCAACCGGCCCAAAGCGGCCCGGCGTGGCTGCGCGACGGCGTCATTTGCGAAGTTTTTCCGCGCGACTTTTCCCCGGAGGGTAATCTCAATGGTATCACCGCGAAACTGGATCAATTGCACAATCTCGGCGTCACTATTCTTTGGATCATGCCGATTCATCCGATCGGCGAAAAGGCCCGCAAAGGGGAATATGGCAGCCCTTACTCGGTCAAAGATTATTACGCCATCGATCCGAGCTACGGAACGTTGGACGATTTCAAACGGCTCGTGGCCGAGTCACACAAGCGCGGGATGAAGGTCGTCATGGATCTGGTGGCGGACCACACGGCCTGGGACAGCGTGATGATGAAGCATCCTGAATATTACAAACGGGATGCGAATGGAAAAATTCTGCCGCCGGTTCCCGAATGGACCGATGTGGCCGGGCTGAATTATGCCAATCCGCAACTTCGGGCCTACATGATCAAGATGATGGAATACTGGGTGCAAACCTGCGACATTGACGGTTACCGCTGCGATGTTGCTTCCATGGTACCGGAGGATTTCTGGATGGAAGCACGGGCCGCGATCGGAAAAATCAAACCGGTTTTCATGTGGCTGGCCGAGGCCAGCAAGCCGGAACTGATGACGCAGGCGTTTAATATTGATTATGACTGGCCGCTGATGGCCAGCCTCAACAAGGTTATAATGGACAGCGCGCCGGCTTCCGATCTGGAAAATACCTGGCAGGAGAGCCGGCAGGAATTCCCCAAGGGCACGCTTCACATGCGGGTTTCGGACGACCACGACGAGTCGCGGGCGGTGGCGCGTTTTGGCATTAATGGCGCGCTCGCGGCCTCGGCGCTGATGTTTACGTTGGACGGCGTTCCTTTGCTCTACAACGGGATGGAAGTGGGCGACGCGACTGAATCCGGCGATCCGGCGCTGTTCGACAAGCTGACAATTTTCTGGCATCCGAAGGGCCGTCCGCCGCTACGCGAAATTTACCGGGGTTTGATCAGCCTGCGGGAACGCTATGCCGGTTGCTTTTGCAACAACCACGTGACGTGGTTGCGCAACTCCGATGCCAACGACGTTGTCACCTTTATGCGCGCGGACGGCACAAATGAATTCATTGTCGCCATCAATTTTTCGAACCGGCCGGTTTCGGGGCAGGTTGCATTAAAGAACGGCGGTGGGTTCAAGCCGGTCCCGATTTCGGGATTGGTGGATCCGCCTGCCGGCGAACTGCCTCAATTCCGTCTGAATGGATTCGAATGGCAGATTTACCACCGTGTGGTATCGAAATAAACCGCAGACAGTTCGGCTCGAAAAACCAAGTCAAGTCGCGATCCGCTTCCGTGGAGCAGTGTACTCCAGCCGGTTCAATGTGTGCTGGCCACACCTTGCGCGGCAAATTCCCCGCTGGCCTGCCGCTTGACGGTCACCACTAATAGCGTCAGCAAGGCGGCCAGTCCCATGCTCACGCCGCCCAGAACGAGGGCGTTCATGGATTCGCCGTGCAGGAAATGTTTCAAAAGGAAACCGAGCAGGCTGGAGGCAACAATTTGCGGCAGCACGATGAACAGGTTGAAAATCCCCATCATGACCCCGATTTTGTCCTTCGGCAAAGCGGGCGCCAACATGGCATAAGGCATGGAAAGAACGCTGGCCCATGCAATGCCGACGGCCGTCATGGAGATCAACAGATAATATTTGTCTGGAGCCAGAGGAACCGATGCCAGCCCAAGCCCGCCAATAGCGAGGCAGATAATGTGCATCAGCCTGGGGCCGGTGTATTTCGTGCCCCACAACAGCACGAAGGAAAAAATGAAGCACACGGCGTTATACGCCGCAAAACAGAAGCCCGACCAGGAGCCGGCGGCTTCCATTTCCACCGAGCCGGGTGCCGCATAAAAGATGTTTTTCGCAACGGCCGGGGAAAAATAGACCCACATCGAAAACATCCCGATCCAGGTAAAAAATTGAACGAGTCCCAGTTCCCACATGCGCCGGGGGAGACGATTGGGCAGGTGAGAGACCCACTTGGCAAAAAACACGCAGGATTGGGCAAAACCCAGTTCCCGCATCCGGCGGGGCAGGTGATATATCAGTGCGAGGATACTGCCCAAGCCGAGCGTCCAGTCGAACTTCCGTGCGCGAATGGCGGCCAGTTCGGAGTCGGATGGCGGATATTCCCGGGTGCTGAAAACCGTCCAGAGTACCGCACCCATGAACGCTGCCGCACCGAGATAAAATGAGAGCCGGACGGAAGCGGGTACATGTCCGTGTCCCGCGCCTTCGGAGGTGACGCCAAACCAGTTGGTCATCATCCAGGGCAAGGCTGATCCGATGGTACCGCCCAGACCAATGAACAGGGATTGAATGGCGAATCCTTGAGCGTTCTGCTCCTCGGGCAAATTGTCCGCTACCAGGGCCCGAAACGGTTGCATGCTGGCATTAATGGTTCCGTCCAGCACCCAGAGCAACCCGGCAGCCATCCAGACCGACGGGCTATTGGGCATCAAAACCAATGCCAGCGAAGCGAGGATTGCACCACCCAGAATAAACGGACGCCGCCGGCCCAAGCGCGTCCAGACGCGGTCACTGGATTGCCCGATCAAGGGTTGGATGATTACACCGGTGACGGGCGCGGCCAGCCAGAGGATGGCCAGAGAATCAGCATTTGCCCCGAGATAGCTGTAAATGGCGCTCATGTTGGCCATCTGAAGTCCCCAGCCGAATTGGATGCCGAGGAACCCGAAACTCATGTTCCAGATTTGCCAGAAATTTAAACGGGGCTTTTGCATGGTGAATAAACAAGCTTACACAAATCATCCGAGCCGGGGCAAATCACACGTTCATGCGGTGGCAGCCGATGCAGAATGGCAGGAAGTGTCCGAATTTGCTGTAGCGTCGGGCCTGTGGCTCTAAATCGGCGCGCAGCGCCGACACTACAACAGCTGAATCAGGACACCGCCGAATTGCATTGCAATTTGACGATGTGCCAACAACCGCTGAACCTGGCGGATGGGCAAAACTCCCATTGGAGAATGGGCGTAACGGTTTGAGCCAAGCGACGGTCTGAAGGCTCGGATTAACAAAAGAAAGGTGGCGTCGGAGCCCGAACTTTCTCGTGTTTTTAGTGACCGGTAAGTGTCAGCGAAAAGCCGGTTGTTTGGGGCACAACGCTGGTTTCACTTAAAACCAGGCTCGTCAGGCCTTTCAGATCGTATGACTTGACCGTGAAATCATAAACCTCGCCTCCAATCAGGTTAGAAATCGTACAATTTGTCACTTTGCCGACAGTGATGACGTTGGTGGAGGTCTGGCTGGCCACACCGTAATAAATTTTGTAGCCGGTAAGGATGAGGTCTGTGCTTGGTTGCCATGTCAGCGTGACCGAGCCGGTGCGATTGCTGCAAACCCCCCGGACGAAAACCGCCGGGAGGTTGGTGAATGAAAGATTGGTTGACCCCGTAAAAACACCGATCGTCTGCCAGGTTGGCGATGTCAGGTTGGTGGTGAATTGCAATGTAATGGCGTCCATGATGTCAGCTGTTATTGTTTTGGTGATGACCGAGGATGGGGCAGGGACCACATTCACCGGTGACACATTAGTCGTATTCCCAGTCACCGTCGCATTCGTCCCGGTTCCGCCACTAAAACTCACACTCTGATTGTAATTGCTCGCCACAGCCGGACTGAACGCCACCACCACCGTCTGCGTCTGACCCGCTGCCAAACTGTAACTCGCACCCGCCACCACGCTGAAGGGCGCACTCGCACTCGCGCTCCCGCTCAACGTCCCCGTCCCCACATTCTGCACCACAAATTGGTTCGTCCCGCCCGCCCCCACCGCCACCGTCCCGTAAGAGACGCTCCCCGGCGTCACCTGAATCACCGGATCCACCGGCGGCGGATTGGTATTGCCCCCTGTAAATTCATATGCCCCCCTTGTCCATGTTGTTCTGGTATTTCCCGCCGGGTCAACATTGTAGGGCGCACCCAGATTGGCCCCCGCTATCGTGTTGGTGACCAGTTCGTAAATGTCGCCGGCTTCATTGACAAACGGGTTGCCACTGCCGGTCTGGAGGTGAGCATCCCCATTATTACCCGAACAGGAAAAGTACGCGCTGTAGTCCACGGTGCCGAACCCGGACGGAACACCCCCGGCATTCATATTGTAGAACAAGTTATTCTCAGCGTTACCGGTGAGCACTGACCCAGCCGAAGCGTCCAGATTATTAAGCCAACCCCCAGTACAACTGTCAAAAGTGTTGTTGTAAATGTAAACCCCGGTGCAGGACACCCCGCCGCTGCCGGTGCCGATGATGCCGTTACCGCCGCTGCTGCAACCCTTAAACACATTGCCGTAGATGTACCAGTTTGAGTTGGCGCCAGTACCGTTTAGTGCCGGGACTATGATAGCGGTTCCCGTATCGTTCTGGAAAAGGTTGTAGCGAATGGTGATGTATTGGGCGGTGCCGTAATTTTCACTGATACATTCCGAATGGGCATCGCTGTAGTAAGCGGTGTTCAGCATGACGTTCCCTTGCACCAGCCAGTTCTTGTCAGTTTGCGCGGTGGTGGCCACATCGTTCTGCCAGTCGTTCATCAAACAATTGCTAACCGTAACGTTGTCCACCTCTGAACTTGCCGAAGTGGTGGAGATGCAAAAGGCGTTTCCACCACAACTACCGCTGGCCGGGTCGCCGCTGTAGCCAGGACTCGAAAAGTGTGCAATGACATAATTAGTAGCAGTGCCTGAAGCACTCGGGCCAAGATGGATGTCGTTGCAAAGCTGGGCGGTAAAAGCAAACCCATAGTCGGCTGCGTTCTGGTCCCAGTTTGTGTTCTGGGGCACTTGTCCGTCAAAGACCCAATTGCCGGTCGTAAAAGTAAGACCGGAAGCAAAAACAGCCTGCGCCGCCATGGCACTGGTCCAGCCCGTGCTGGTCACATGGTCTGACGCGATTGCTTTCTTGATAGTGATAAGGCTGCCATTGTCGGCAACCGAAAATGTCTCGCCCGGATAGGTTCCCCCCTCCAGATACCAGGTGTCGCCACGATTGGGGCTGCTGCTCCACCCTTTTACATTGTTCCAGTCCGACCCGCTGCCATTGCCGCTGGCCGCAGGACCCACACAATAAACATTTTGGCTTTGGCCCGAAGAGGCCAGTGTCATGGCAATGAAAAGACAAATGGAGCCTTTCTTCAAATAGAATTCGAATTTCATAACTTTAATCACGAAAAATCTGGTTCTCGTGTGGTCCGTCCGCTGTTTGGCCGGCGCCTGTCTTGAGTGGTCCGTAAAGACCACTCAAAAGAGCGCCGACCGATCCACCCACCTCCTTGGCGTTGTGGAATTGTTTAGAACCAATACCGAATACCGATCCCGCCGGTCACTTCGCCGCGCACATATGGCGCGACGTCAATGGCAGGCGCAACTTCCGCAAAGATGTCCACGGGCGCGTTGTCAAGCATGTACGAAATTCCTGCTGGCGCGCGGATACCGACTTGATTGGCCTCGTTGCTGTTCCTGAATCGGGCCAGGGTGCCGACACCGAAATAGAGCGGCATCTGACCTTGCGATACCGGAATCAAATGAAAATTATGCCATAGAACGTCACTGTGCAGATACACGTCCGTATCATCGTGAAACGACCAGCCGAGGGCTCCGTCAATGGCCATTATTTCGTTGAACCAATACTTCACATCCGCGCCGATGGGTTCACCGAATGTGATCCCGGCGCCAAACTTGCCGGCGTGATCACTATAGCTGTTGTAACTACCCGCTGGCATCGTCGAGACGGTGGTCGTTGTGCTGGTGTTGGTGTCAATGGTGTCCGCCGCGCGTGTGACAAGGCCGAGTAGCGTTGCCAATATTGTTACGATCAAGACTTTTTTCATACGCACTTCAACTCTTTCCCGACTTTCACCCGTTTGCCGTCGTGGTGGTTGCGTCGGGGTTCAGGGACGACATAATTTTTGGCATTCGTTTGACCTCAAAAATCTCGCAAGGTTTAACTTGATGGCATTTGTTAATTCGTACTGGCTGAACCATTTGTGACCATTCCGCCGGAATTGGTCGCAGGGCCGTTTGTGACTGTTTCCGCCGCGGGGCTGCTGTTGGACGTCCCGGTCGAGCCGGAACCGGACGGCTGTTCGCTGGTTGGCGGATTAGCTGGACTCGATTGATTCTCTGTGGAGTTGTTTCCGCAACCGGCAAGCAACATCAGAGCGATCAGTGGAATGATTTTTTTCATAGCTTTTGGTCCATTCGCCTGGTTGACACCACACTGTTACGTTCGCCAATGCTTACCCAGCCGGTTGGTTCGCGCGAGGTTGTCGAGGTTGTGATACCTGCGCTGCGCCCTTTCAACTGTTGTTTTGAGTGTCAGCCTTGTTTTCATTTCCGTTTCTTTCGGTTGCAAATGTTTGTGTTTACGGCTCTCGGCTTTTCCGGCTGGCAACTACCTCGCATTTTTTGCGCGAGCCACTTGTTGCAAGCTTGTCCTGCCTTTGGCAAGTTCCGTGCCTGCCACGAAAATCACGTTAACTGTTGATTTCCAAGGTGGGTTCCCAACGGGGGAGCTTTGCGAATGGAACGGTTGAAAGCAGCGATGGAATAAATCCTGCCAATCGGCGCCGACCCACAGCTACTTGTTCCGTTCCTCGCGCCGGGGATCCAATCCAAACTGAAGTATTTTTTCCCGAACCTTCATCCGGCTGACACCCAGCCAGCGTGCGATTTTGGATTGATTGCCTTGCGCCATCTGGATGGCTTGCTTGAAGAGCTCAGGTTCCAGATCCACAATCATGCGCGAATAGGCATCGTTGATATCGCCGCTTTGTGCGCGATTGAGCAGTTCGGCGATGTATGCGGCGTGGGTTTGCTGGCTTGCCTCCGCCGGCTTCCGGGTTTTGGCCAGCACACGTTGCACATGTTCCGAACTGATGCCGAACGGCCGCGCCTGGAGCAATGCCTGGCGGATGATATTTTCCAACTCGCGCACGTTGCCAGGCCATGGATGGCTTTGCAGGAAAGAAATAGCCTCCGGCTGGATGGCTGGAGAGTCGAGACCGAGTTCCGTCCCATAACGATGAATAAAATATTTCGCCAAATCGGGGATGTCCTCGGTGCGCTGGCCCAAGGCTGGCAGGGTGATGGTGACGACACTCAAGCGGTAGAACAAGTCTTCACGGAATTCCCTTTCCTTGATGGCTATTTCCAGGTCACGGTGGGTTGCGGCCAGCACCCGTACGTCCACGGGAATGTCGGCTTCGCTGCCGAGCCGTTGGATGGTATGTTCCTGGAGCACGCGCAGCAATTTACCTTGCGTGTTTGGGTTCAAATCGCCGATTTCATCGAGAAAAATCGTTCCTCCTTGCGCCTGCTCAAACCGGCCAATGCGGCGGCCCTGGGCGCCGGTGAATGCGCCGCGTTCATAGCCAAACAACTCGCTCTCCAGCAACGTGTCCGGGATGGCAGCGCAATTGACGGCGATGAAAGGTTTATCGGCGCGATCGCTGTACTGATAAATGGCACGCGCGATCAGCTCCTTGCCAGTGCCAGTGGCGCCTCGAATCAACACGGTCGCCGGTGTCGCTGCGACCCGGCCAATCTCCTTGTAAATCGCCTGCATGGCGCGACTTTGACCGATGATGGCAGAACGGTTCATTCGGGCCTCACCCATGGCCACCGGTTCGGACATCAACCGGCTGCTGGCCACGGCGGAAGCAACCAAATCGAGCAATTCATCAGCCTCGAATGGTTTAAGCAGATAATCGCACGCGCCAAACTTGGTTGCTTCGATGGCCGTTTCCGTCGTACCATGGGCGGTGATGAGGATGATCGGCTGCTTTGGTTTGGCCGTGTGAAGTTGAGCCACCAGTTCCAACCCGCCAAGGCCCGGCAGCCGCAAATCGGTAATGACAACATTGTACTGTTCCCGGCACGCCCGCTCGAGACCGACATCACCCCGGCTGGCGATTTCCGCGTCGTAGCCCTCCTCTTGCAGCACCTTTTGCAGCGAAGCAGCGGTGCTGGAGCTGTCTTCGATTAACAGGATTTTAGGTTTCATGTTCGCTGACCCGCGGCAGAACCACGGAAAAGACGGTACCACGATTGGGCTGGGTTTGGTAGCGGAGTTCACCGCCGTGTTTCTCGACAATGCGCGCCGCTATGGGAAGACCGAGCCCGGTCCCGCCATCCTTGGTGGTGAAGAAGGGATCAAATAACCGCTGCTGGACTTCAGGTGGAATTCCCTTGCCATTGTCAATCACATCCATAATTGCCAGGCTGCCCACGCCGTTGCGCGCCCGCAGTGTGATGACCCCGTTGCTGCCAATGCTGTCCGCTGAGTTCTGAATCAGATTGATCAGGACCTGCTTGATTTGTTGGGTGTCAACGCGCACCCAGACCGGTTCGGATGGATCCAGCTTCAACTCAATCGCGGACTTCTTCAACTGCGGCTTCAGCAGTTCGTGCACCTCCCCCAGGATGCGTTGGGTCGGGATGGTGATGAATTCCGGCTCGGAAGGGCGCGCGAACTGAAGGAAATCCCTGACGATTCGCTCCAGGCGGCTGATTTCGTCGCCAATCACCACCGCGTCTTCGCTGTTCGCCAGGCCGGCGGGCAGGGATTTCTTCAGGCTGTAGAGGCGGAATTTAATCGCCGTCAGCGGATTGCGGATTTCGTGCGCGACACCGGCCGCAAGCACTCCCAGCGAGGCAAGTTTTTCCTGCCGGGCAATGATGGCCCGGCTCTCGGTCAGCCGATAGCGCAGTGGCGCAATCATGCCGCGATATACCAATATCGCCAGCGCGACGATCAGCATCAACAGAAGCGCCAGCGAGAGCTTGAGCAGCCGCTGAAAGGTGGCCAAAGTGTGGTTCGACTCCTGGAGAAAGTTGTCAAATGCCGAACTTTGATCGTGAATAAACGAGTCACACAAGTCCAGCAGGCGCTGGGATTGCTGTTGCACTTTCTCGTAACTGGTTGGGAAGGCGACGGCTTTTGTTTCAAGAAAACCAATTCGGGCCGAGAGCAGATTCGTGCTGTCTGTCAGATAATCATTGTAGGCGCCCCCCATCCGCTTGAAGAATTCGCGTTCCAAAGGTGTGACGGCGTTGCTCTGGTTGGCTTTAAACCATTGGGTCAGTTCCTGTGAGTCCTTGTAAAACTGGTCATAATCGGCAGTTTCACCACGAAGACGATAGCGAAGCAAAGTATCGTTTAATTGCTGGATTTCACCTTTCATGTGAACGGCCAGATAGAAATCCTTGGCCTTCAACCCGGCGAACTCAGTCTGGAGGTAATTTACCCGTTCCCACGTGGTGCGACTTACCCAAATGACGAGGATTGAACCCAACAAAGCCGTCAGCACGAGGCCGACCAGGCGCAGTTTCGCTGCCGGATGGGTTGGGGTGGCACGCGGGGAGCCACCTGTGGCAGGAATTGTGTCAACTGTTTGCTTCATCTTCATGCGGATTGCCTTCAAATTCGTGGGTTCCGGCCAAAATAGCCTTGACCCATACTTGGCATAGCAACCGCTAATCCATCTTCGAGAGTAGGGCCAAACGTGTCAAAAACCAATAAATAACCTCAACCGCTGGAACAATGAAAACGCAAGTGGCAATTGATTTTTACCGCGCTTTCTCCTTTCCGGAGCATCCGTTGGAAGTTCTGATAAAGGAGGAAAACAACAGCGACCACGGCAACCGGAATCTCCCGCCAGCTCCCAACCTGCACTCACGACCAGTATCTGTCCCGGCCGGTTGGGGTCCTGCCCGCTACCAGAAGAAGGATTCCAGGTTGCCGTCTTCCTTGAACAACTGGCTGGGTTCGAAGGATGCCGTGGTTATTGGCTGAATGGCGGCGAGCGAATTTGACGAGTTGAAATCTCCGCCGGAATTATGAGTACCAAACCGGCCAATCATTTGGAACCAGTAGTTGAGCGCCCCTGTCTGCCCTTCTGTGTCGGGGGATCGATTTTACCATCCGTTGTTGGATGGGTGACAAAAACCGGGGGACATGAAGAAAAATGTCTTGATTGCAGATGATGACCTGAGCGTACGTAAATCTTTGGGCAAGGTTCTAAAGAATGTAGGTTATAATGTCATCGAGGCGGCGGATGGTGCCGGGGCTGTTGAGCAGTTCAATAGCGGCCGGGTTGATTTGCTGCTGCTGGACATTGGTCTTCCCATCAGGGACGGATGGGATGCTTTTGAGACTATTACCGGCCAAGCTCCTGCGTTTCCCATCATCATTATCACCGGGAAGGACAATCAGTATAACACAGCCGTGGCGGCAGGCGTTGGTGCCCTGATGGAGAAACCGTTGGATGTCACCCAACTGCTGAAAACAATCGAGGAATTGCTGGCGGAACCTCCGGAGGCCCGATTGCGCCGCCTTTGCGGCTACAGCCACGATGTTCGTTATATCCCGTCGGTCCGCCCGATTTTCCGGGAAAAGTTGCATAGTTAACGGACGCCCCTTCATTTTTCGGATCGTGGTCGGTTTGGCCCTGCCGGCATGGATTATTCGTCGAAATACAGGACGAACGTCATTACTGGTTGAATTCCAAAAAGCTTCAGATAATCTCGCGCCAGCAACCGCCTCAATGTTCATCGGGATTTCTGACGCCAATCGAGGCGGAACAAATTATTGACTCGCACTTCAGCCCAAAACGAAAATGGACAATATGAATGGAAAAGTGACTCTCGGACTTCTCGTCGGCAATCGCGGCTTTTTCCCGGCGCATCTTTGTGACAGCGGACGGAAGGAAATTATCTCGGTCCTGGAAAAGAACGGCATTGCCGTGGTCGCATTGCCGACCACCGCGACCAGGTTTGGCGCGGTTGAATCCCTGGAGGACGCGCAAAAATGCGCCGACCTTTTCAAGGAAAACGCCGGCAGGATTGACGGCATCCTGGTCACGCTTCCCAATTTTGGCGACGAACGTGCCGTGGCCAACACCATTCGCTGGTCCGGCCTCCGCGTGCCGGTGCTGGTGCATGCATTCAACGATGACCCGAAAATCATGTCCATCAAGGACCGGCGTGACAGTTTTTGCGGCAAGATGTCGGTCTGCAACAATCTGCGGCAATACAACCAGCCTTTCACGCTGACGCGGCTGCATACGGTCAATCCCGACCACAAAAGTTTTCAGCAGGATTTGCAGGATTTCGTCGTCACCTGCCGTGTCATCAAGGCATTAAAAAATCTCCGCATTGGCGCACTGGGCGCCCGGCCAACGGCATTCAACACCGTTCGCTACAGTGAAAAACTCCTGGAACAGTCCGGCATCAGTATCGAGACGCTCGACCTGTTCGAATTATTCGGCTGGGTGAACAAAATAAAGGATTGTGACGCTGCCGTGGAGGCGAAACTGAAGGAAATCCAAAATTACGTCGTCGCCAAATCCATCCCGCCGGTGGCGCTGCTCAAGATGGCCAGGTTCGGCGTGACGGTGGACAAATGGATGAGAGATGCGCGGCTGAACGCGACGGCGATCCAATGCTGGACGGCGATGGAGGAATTTTTCGGCGTGGTGCCCTGCACCTTGATGAGCATGATGAGCAACATGCTGATGAGCAGCGCATGTGAAGTGGACATCATGGGCACCGTGGCGATGTACGCCATGGCGCAGGCCAGCGGCAAACCCAGTGCGCTGGTGGATTGGAACAACAATTACGGTGAAGACCCGGACAAGGGCGTCGTGTTTCATTGCAGCAATCTGCCGAAGGACGTGTTTGTGGAAAAAGGTGAGGGTGCGCCGGTGATGGATTACCAGGAAATCATCGCGGGTGTGGTGGGCAAGGAGAGCGCCTACGGTACGGTCGTGGGCCGCGTCAAGGCGGCGCCATTCACCTATTTGCGGGTCAGCACCGACGATTTCGCCGGCAAAATCCGCGCCTACGTTGGCGAAGGGGAATTGACGAACGATCCGTTGAATACCTTCGGCGGCTACGGCGTGGTAAAGATTCCAAATTTCCAGAAACTGCTCCGTTACATTTGTGAGAATGGATTTGAACATCACGTCGCCATCAATCCAACGCACGTGTGTGCCGGTGTGGAAGAAGCACTAAGCAAATATCTGGGCTGGGAAGTTTATCACCACGAGTGAACCAACGTGTGCCGTTTCCCGGAATGTTCCACCCGTTCAGCTTTATGAAAATAAAAGTGGCGGCGCCGGGCACATGCTTTCCTTCAAACTCGCGTCAGATGGAACATTCCTGCCGGACTCGAACGCACTCGCCCCCGACACGCGGTCATTCGGCCACGGACGGGCGGCCTAAAACAGGCATATCCTGGTCGTCCCATCGCAAAGGCTTGACGTAAGTGTGGCGATTGGGATCCCATAAGGGATCGCCCTCAATCTTCGAATAGGTGCGGGCATGATAAACCAGCAGATCGGTAGCGCCATCTTCGGCGACTGTGAAACTGTTGTGGCCAGGACCATAGACCCCATACTCATAGCAGGTTTTAAATACCGGTTGTGGCGCTTTATTCCAACAATGCGGATCCAGCAAGTCGGCATCGTCGCGGGCGTGCAACAGTCCCATGCAATAGTTCTCGTCCGTAGCGCTGGCGGAGTAGCTGATGTAAACCCGGCCTCGGCGAATAAGCACGGAAGGCCCCTCATTGACCGAAAAGCCCCGGGTTTCCCAATCGAACTCGGGTTTGGAAAGGCGGACAGCCGGCGTCGCCAGTTGGGAGGGGCTTTTCATGCGGGCGATGTAAAGGTTTGAATTGCCGGCGATTGCCGGATCTTTCTGCGCCCAAACGAAGTAGCGGACGTCTCCGTGCTTGAAGGTGGTCGAGTCCAGGCAAAAGCTGTCCATGCCGGTGTTCATGCGGCCCAGCACTGTCCATTGCCCTTCCAGTGGATTATCCGCAATGGTCGTGATCACATAAATGCGGTGCTGGAACAGTCCGTCCTTGATGGTGCGGGTTGGGGCAGCGGCAAAGTAAATATACCAGGCACCATCAATCCAGTGGATTTCCGGAGCCCAAATCAGCTCGCTCATCGGGCCTTGCTCGGGTTTGTGCCAGACGTCCACCGGCGCGGCCTTTCCCAGTTCCGCGATCGTCCGCGCCCGGCGCACTTCGATGCGATCATAGGCCGGGACCGAGGCCGTGAAATAATAGTAACCGTCGGGATGTTTGCCAATGAACGGATCGGCGCGCTGTTGAATCAGAGGCTGCAAAATTTTCATGGTGGATTCCTGCAAACGATTGGTTGAGGACAAAGTTCAGGCCACCGGCGCTTCTTTGAAGGCGGTCTCACTCGGACCGGCTTTGAAGGACCGACCTTGTATCATCTCGTTGTAAAATTTGTCGGTGATGCGGTATTTGAACATCAAAACCCCCGTCACCAGGTGAAAGAATCCGGGGATGATGGAAAGGGACAGCGCAATGCCGGTGAGCGTAAAGGCACTCTGTGCCTGGTCGGGCACGTAATGATAATGGGTGAGCAACACGCCCACGGCAGCGCCACCCAGGCTCATGCCCATTTTTTGGCAGAAGGAAATGCCGCCGAATGACATTCCCGCCACGCGCTTCCCGCTTCGGATGTGGCCGTAATCTACCGCCTCGGCAATGGCGGACCAGAAGACGGGTGCCTGCAGGTCAACCACGATGCAAACCAGGAAATAGAGGATGAAGGCCGACACAACCTCACCGGGTTTGACCGCAAAATAAAGAATGACGCTGAAGACGGCGGTGGCGATCTGGCTCCAGCGAAAGAGCTGGACCTTGCAGAAGCGTTTCGTGATCCAGGTTGAAACGACCATGGCGAGAATGGAGGCCACCACACCGGCGGTGAGGAAATTTGACAGCAAGACCGCATCAGGTGTTGCGGCGCCGCTCCATTTGCCGAGAAAGGAATGCGTAGTGAGGAACTGCGACAAGGCCGTCTGGTTCGGATGCAGGTTGCCGTACAGGTAGTATTTGGCGTAATAAGCCGCCACCGACCCCCGGATGACGTAGCCGATGGTGGCGATGACACATACCGCGGCAAGCACCACCCATTGATCGTTTTTGAAAAGGAGCTTTAACTGCAGCGTGAATGGTTTTTTGTCCACGGTGTGCTTCAACCGTTCCGTGGTTGTAAAGAAGCAAAACAGGAACAGCAAGGTCGCCATTCCGGCCATCAAAGCCATTGAGATCTGATACCCTCGGGCGAGATGCCCCACTCCCCAGCGGGCGGCCATGAGCGGCACGATGATGGTGACCATGAATGCCGCCACCTTGGCGAAGAAGAGCCGGTAGCCGTTTGCGGATAACTTCTCCTGCGGGTCTTCCGTTAATACCGCGACGAGTGAAATGTACGGGATGGTTACGGAGGTGAAGACGAGCATCATCAGGGTGTAGGTCACGTAGGCCCAGAGCAGCTTGGCGTTGTAGGCCAATGCCGGCGTCGTGTACACGAGCATTACCGAGAGTCCAAAAGGAACGGCTAACAAGAGCAGATAAGGCCGGTAGCGGCCCCAGCGCGTCGTGTGCATGTCGGTAATCATTCCCATCGCGACATCGGCAAAGGCGTCAATCAAGCGCGGCAAAAGCATCAACAAGGCGATGTCGGAAGCCTTCAAACCAAAGACATCGGTGTAAAAAAATGTCAGGATTAACGCCATCGAAGACCAGACGACGTTCACCGCCATGTCTCCGGCGCCGAAGCCGATTTTTTCGAGAACGGAAAGTCTGGGATTTTTCATTCTTATTTTTCGGTTAATCCGGGTCGTTGATGTCTTCCATATCAGACGAAAGCAGGGTGTCAGGCACACAGGTTACTTGACCACGAGGCTTTGGTATTGATCCAGGGTCTTTTCGTCAGTGACGGGCCAGCCATTTTTATCCCATTCGAGCCGGGCAATTCTCAATTTTTGCAGGCCGTTATCCGCCATCTCATAAGCGTGAAAGACGAGATAATCTTTCCCGTCAAATGTATAAACGCTGCAGCCCCCCTGGCCGGCCCAGTTCTTGTCGCCGCCCAGTAACAAACTGCCGCCGCCTTCGGCCATGCTGATGCCATCCTTGTCCAAATACGGTCCTCGAATGTCTTTCGACCGCCCCACCATGATTTTGTAGGTGCTGTCCTTGCCGCGACAGCACAATCCCCAGGAAACAAACAAATAATAATTATCACCCTTTTTGAAAATAAAAGGTCCTTCGATCTGGGCGGGTCCCGGGTCCCGGTCATCTTCCAAAATGGAACGGTCTCTTTTGGCGAGGGAATACCATTCCTGCGGTTCCGCGATGGTTTTCCAGTTGGGAGCCAATTTAACCAGCTTTATGCCATCCCAAAACGAACCAAAATCCATCCAGGGCGTGCCCTTTCCATCCACAATGATGTTTGGATCAATCGCATTCCAGAGGTCCCGGCCGGCGATCGAGCGAAGTACGACGCCCTGGTCTTTCCATTGGTATTCAGGAGAGGCAGGATCAAGCGTTTTATTGATCGTCAGGCCGATGGCCGAATCATTTTCACCCGGGGCTGACACAGCATAGTACAAATAGTACTCTCCATCGTGACGGGAAATATCGGGTGCCCATTCGCGGCCGTCAAAACGACTTGTCACGCTTTTGGCCCATGACGGTTCGCGGGGGAACACACGGCCTCCCAGGCTCCAATTCGTCATGTCTTCGGAAGTATAGAATGTAATTCCCGGCCCGGAGCTGAAGAGGTAGTAGGTGGCGTTCTCTTTGGCCATCGCGGGATCGTGTATGCTTACCTGAGTTGACAACACTGTAAACCGGTTGCTGGCAATGAGGTCGTCAACCATTCCTGCGGCGATGACGGAAACCATGTTGGTAATGGGACCGACCGCCATTGGCAGGACGGTCAACGTTATGCAGGCCGTATCCTCACCGTCGATCCGGGGGAAAAAGAAAACGACGTTCTCTTCCTTTGGTTGATATTGTGGCGGAGCGGGCGTAAGAATTCGTAACACTCAGAAACCGCACCGATGCCGGCAAAATATCGTTCACCTGAATGCTTGAGATTGGGATTGCTGACAGGTTTGTGACTTTGATCATGTAGTTCAAAGAGCCGGTAATCACATCACGATTGGCCGGGCCGGTAATGGAAAGGCTGAGTTGTTCACGCGCATCATTGCGGGCACCGGCGACCAGCAGACCCAGCACAATCAGCAGACCTGTTCGAATCCTTGAAGAAATTCTCACATAATTCTGTCGCCGGCCAATTCGCCGCAACTGATCCTGAATTGTTGGGAATTTGTTTTGACGAGACACACACTTTTGATCGGTTCAAAATTATACTCTACATTGTATAAACCGTAATCGAAACGCCATTTTGCGGATAAAAAGCGCCAAAAAACGCAATTGAGCAGTGACTTCCACCGTCCGGACCCATCCGGCTAAACCTCGGCTACGAGAGTATAAATTGGCGTTTTTTATCCGCAAAATGGCGTTTTGGTGAAGTCCCGGCCGCGGTATATTGATGAGTCGCCATCGTGAATTTATTACAAGCCGATGTTTTCAAATTGGCTGACGGGCCAATCGTTTTACCGGGGAAATCTTCTTGCGGTTGGTTGCTGCCGATTCTTCTGGGAATTATATTCGGTTCGACTCTGTCGCTTCGAGCGGCGCCGCCGGACCTGCGGGGGAACCTGGGCATTCACGACCCTTCGGCGGTGATTCAGTGCAGCGGGCGTTATTATGTTTTTGGAACGGGTCAGGGCATCATCTCAAAATCGTCAAGCGACCTGACCTATTGGTCCGCTGGTCCGAGCATATTTGCCAATCCACCGGTGTGGACGGCAAAGGATGTGCCCGGATTTACGGGGGATTTTTGGGCGCCGGACATCATCTATTTCAACGGCCTTTATCACCTTTACTATGCGGCTTCAACTTTCGGCAGCCAGGTTTCGGCGATCGGATTGGCAACGAACCCGACGCTTGATCCAAGCAATCCAAGCTATCTATGGACGGATCAGGGGCCCGTACTCCTGTCCACGAACGGTACCGCTTACAACTGTATTGACCCCAGCGTCACCTTCGATGCATCCAGCAACCTGTGGATGTCATTTGGGTCCTTCTGGAATGGCATTTACCTCGTTCAGCTTGATCCAAGCACCGGTCTGATCAATACCAATAGCCCTGGGCGTATTCATGAGGCTTTTAACAACGCTACGGGTGACCCGATTGAAGCCTCGTATCTCTACCGCCACGGGAGCTACTATTACCTCTTTGCCAACTGGGGCACGTGCTGCGACGGTTTGAACAGCACCTACAACATCCGGATGGGGCGGAGCACGAATATCACCGGGCCTTACCTGGACCGCAACGGTGTGAACATGACTTCCGGCGGTGGTACGCTGTTCCTCGAAACCACGGGCAAATTCATCGCACCCGGGCAGATTGGAATTCTCACGGACAACGGGACCGAATATTTCGGCTACCATTATCTTGACGGCAACAATAATGGCGCGCCGACCTATGATCTGGAGCCGCTGTCCTGGACGTTGGATGGCTGGCCGGAATTCACCAACGACTGGTCGGCGCTTTACCATTTCCACATGGATGCCAGCGACGACAATGGCCAGTATTACGGTCTGATGAATAATGGTGCCGACGCCTATTATGATCCGATGCTGGGCAATGTGCTGTACCTGAACGGGACCAACCAGTTTGTCAGCTTGCCCGGCGGTGCGGCCAACGCCTGCAGCTTCGTCACGGTGTTCAAATGGAACGGCGGCGCGGCCTGGCAGCGCGTTTTTGATTTTGGAAGCCAAACCAACAGTTATGCCTTCCTCACGCCGGAAACTGCCACCGGCGTGATGCGATTTGCCATCACCTCATCCGGCCAAGCCGGGGAAGAGCAACTCAACGCCACCAGCCCGGCGCCGGTCGGGGCTTGGACGCAGGTGGCAGTGACCACCGACGGGTCGCAGGGCATTCTTTATGTGAACGGAACGCCGATGGTCACGAACACTTCCATGACGCTCATGGCGCCCGACATTGTGCCGACCAACGTCTGGTTTGGCCGGAGCCAGTTCCCGGCCGATCCCTATTTCAATGGCCAAATCAGTTCCATCCGTCTTTATGGCCGGGCGTTGTCGCCGACGGAAATTGTCGCGCCGCAGCCGCGCATTACCACGCCAACGGTGTTATCTTATTTCCAACCCGGCAGCGTGATTCCCTTTGCCGGAACCGCAACCGATTTTGCCGACAACCCGCTGTCCGCAGCCAATCTGGCCTGGACAGTCCAGTTTTGCGGCACGAATGCGACCAATGTCGTACTGGGACCGCTGACCGGCGTGGCAGGCGGCAGCTTTGCGGTGCCGTCCGACCCGACCACCACTAATGGATTCTACCAGATTATGCTGGCAGCCACAGATGAATCAGGGAACACCGCGACCAATTTTGTAAATGTGTTGCCCGGACCGACAAATGGCGTGTGGACGGCAAGCTATCCCTTTGACAATGGCGCCACGGATGCCAACAGCAATTTTAATGGCACGTTGGTAAACGGCGCATCCACGCTTTCCGATCCAATCCGGGGCTCGGTGCTGAGTTTAAGCGGGGCGAGTCAGTATGTCAGCCTGCCTTCCGGCATCGGCGCCATGCGGACGTTTTCCGCCTGGGTCAAATGGAATGGTGGCAATGCCTGGCAACGCATTTTCGATTTCGGCACCGGAACCAGCAGTTACGCGATGTTGACGGCTGCCGCCAATACCGGTGCGCTGCAATTCCAGATCACGCCCGATAACGGAAACGCCATCTGGTTTCTGGACGCGCCTAATCCGTTGCCGGTTGGTGTCTGGACACATGTGGCGGTGACGCTGAACGGCAGCGAGGCGGTCATGTATGTCAACGGGCAGGCGGTGGCGGTGAACGCCAGCACTTATGTGCTCCCGTCCGATGTTGAGGGTTCGCAGGACTTTTTGGGCCGCAGCCAATTCTCCGCTGACCCGTATTTCAATGGCCAGATGGATTCGGTGCTGATTTCATCCCAGACGTTGCCCGTCGAACAAATTACGGCTTCGTCGCTGGGTTTGTCGGGCGGATTGGCGGGTTTGACGCTCAACTGGCCGGCCTTCAACAACGGGTTGGGGTTGTACAACTCTCCCAATCTCGGCGTTGGAGCGGTTTGGACACCGGTGAGTGGTACGCCGGTGACAACGAACGGCGTCAATTTCTTGTCGCTGACACCTGGGAACGGCCAGATGTTCTTCCGATTGCAAACGCCTTAGCGGATTCACCTTCCTGCTTCGATATGAAAACAGGAAATTTGAGCCACGCCTCGATGGGTCCGGCTTTTTGGACTTTGCCTGAATCTCTGCACAAAGAGACGAGTTGGGTCAAAGCGACACGTATGAAAATAAAAAATTGGCGTTATATGGCCGCTGCAGCCCTGGCGACCTGTCTGGTTCAGAGCGTTTTCGCCCAAACTTGGAATTGGACCGGTCTGGCGAATGATGGGTTGTGGGCCTCACCGGGAAACTGGGACAATGGGGGAACCGTACCGCCGGCCAGTGCGGCAACCGTGTATCTCAATCCGGCAAATAATTGGTCGGTGATAACCATCGTCCCGGGCGAAGTTGAAAACTGCACGACGGCTGATTCAGGGGGGATGATTTATGGCCCGGAGTTCGGAGCCGGCCTCGACATTTACGGCACGTTAAACTGGAATTGGTATCTCTGTCCGGTGCAGGACGATCCAACCCACCCGAGTATTCTCAATTTGTACAACGGCGCCTCCGTGTCCGGCGAAGGGATCGCGCTCGGTGACACCTGGTGGTACTGGGGTGGACCGTATGTGACGATGAATATGTACGGCAATGCTTTTGCCGGCATTAACTACATGTATTGGGGCGGCCATGTGAACATGTATGGCGGCATCCTGAACATTACCAATGGCCTGACTCTCGACACGATTGACAGTGTATCGGACGCCACAAGATCCATGAACCTGGCCGGCGGCGAACTGGTGCTGCCGAACGCCTTTACCAGCACGGTAAATAACTGGATTTCGCGGGGAATTCTTCTGGCCTATGGGAAGGCGCTGGACAACCCGGACATCGTTATTAACACGACCAGCCTGCCGGGCAGGACGATTGTAACCACAGTTCCCCTCGGTGGTTCCCTGCAAGACATACACCTGCAATCGTTCCCTGCCAACCTGACCATAGGTATGTCCCAAACCTTAACGGTTCTGGGTGATTATCCAAACGTTCAAAATGCCGTTCTGACGGCTTTGGATCCGGCCACGTTGCCGGGAACGATTGCCTACCAATCCAGCAATCCGAACGTTGCTGTGATTGACACCAATGGTCTTGTCACCGCCGCCGCCGCCGGAAACACGACTCTGACGGCTACACTGGGCGCGTTCTCCAGCACCAACTCGATTGCCGTCACGGTGACGGCAAATACAAATCTCATGCCCCGGTTGCCCGAGGAACAGCCCCTTTATGGCTATGACTACGTGCATGACCCTGGCACAATGATTTATGACGGCGTCCACTACTATGTCTTTGGGGACGGCCAGGGCATTGGGGCCATCTATTCCACCGATATGCGGAACTGGAATTACGCCAACCCGGTGTTTCCGGGAAATCCGCCGCCTTGGACGACCAATTCCGTGCCGGGGTTCACCGGCTACTTTTGGGCCCCGGACGAGGCCTACTTCAATGGCAGGTATAACATCTACTATGCCTGTTCTATTTGGGGCACGATTAATTCCGCCATCGGACTCGTCACCTCGCCGTCGCTCATCGCGCCTACATGGACCGACCAGGGAAAAGTCATCCAGTCCAACCCGGTGGGACAGACGAACGCCACCACCGACCTCACTGCCTATAATTGCATTGACCCGAGTATTCTCCTGGACACCAACGGCACGGTATGGATGTCGTTCGGCTCCTACTCCGATGGCATCCTGGTGATGCAACTTGATCCCGCCACCGGCAAACGGATCTCCGCCAATTCGCCGATATACACCGTTTCCAACAACGGCCCGACATTTTTCAGCAATACCGAGGAAGGCTCGTGTCTTTACCAGCACGGTGGCTATTACTATTTGTTTGTCAATTTTGGCGGCTGCTGTGCCGGCATTGACAGCACCTACAATATCCGCGTGGGCCGCAGCACCAGTGTCACCGGACCCTATTATGACAAGGCCAGTGTCAACATGACCAACGGCGGCGGCACGATGTTTCTCGAAAGCTCGGGGCGCTTCATCGGTCCCGGCCATGCCGCCATCTTGAATGTCAGCGGCACCAATTGGTTCACTTACCACTATTACGATGGCAACAATGGCGGCACGCCCACTTTGGGAATCGGCGGGCTCAATTGGAGTGCTGACGGCTGGCCCGTTTTCACCAACGACTGGAGCGCGTTTTATCCCTTCAACGTTGACGCCAGTGATGCCAGCGGGCTTTACAATGGTGCATTGGAGAACGGGGCGGTCATCACCAACGAACCGGGTTTTGGCAATGTGCTCAGTCTCGCCGGCAGTTCCCAATACGTCCTGTTGCCAATCCCGGTTGCCAACGCCAGCACCTTCGCGGCCTGGGTCAAATGGAACGGCGGCGCCACCTGGCAACGCATCTTTGATTTCGGCACTGGCACGACCAATTATTTGTTCCTTACACCGCGTTCGTCGGCTGGCACGATGCGCTTTGCCATCACCACCAATGGCAACGGCTCCGAACAGCAGATTAACGCCCCCTTCGCGCTGCCCACAAATTCCTGGTGTCACGTCGCCGTCACCCTGGACGGCTCGGTGGGCTTGCTTTATTTGAACGGAATCCCCGTGGCCACAAACAACAATCTGACCATCCGTCCCTGGCAGACACTGGCCAAGACCAATTACATCGGCCATAGTCAGTTTCCCGCCGATCCGCTGTTCAGCGGCGAGGTCAGTTCGTTCCGCATTTTCGGCCGGGCCTTGAGCGGCGCGGAAATCATGAATCTCGCTTATGCTCCGCCCGCACTGGCGTATCGCTACAGCTTTGCATCAAACACCTCAAACGTCGTATGGGATTCGATCGGCATGGCGCATGGGATGCTCCAGGGCAATGCCGCGCTGACGAACAATGCCCTGCAACTCACCGGAGCTTACGGCGATTATGCGAATCTGCCCGGCGGATTGGTTTCCGGCTCTTCCGCCGCCACGATCGAATTCTGGGCTACCTTTGGGGCAAATGGAAATGGGGCACAGCTCTTTGACTTTGGGGACAGCTCCAACGCGCTGGGTCAAAACTACCTGTTCTTCAGCCCGCACACGGCTGCCGACGCCGCCCAGTTGGGATTGGCCACAACTGGCGGCACGTTGAACCTTGCCACGCCGACAACCTTTGACAACCTCGCGTTGCAGGTGGATTGCATCATTGATCCGGCGAATGGTTTCGACGCGATTTACACAAATGGCGTTCTTCTCAGTGCAGTCACCAACGCAACTCCGCCCTTAAACAGCGTCAGCCCGGCGTGGTCATTCCTCGGCCGTTCTCTGTTTGGCACCGACGCCTGGCTCAACGCAACGGTTGACGAGTTTCGCATTTACGACGGTCGCCTGACACCGGCACAACTTGCCGCGAATAATCTGGCGGGGCCAAATGCTCTCGCGCTGCCGATCAGCCTGGGCATGTCCGCTGTCGCCTCGAACCTTACGCTGACCTGGCCGGCCTACGGCATCGGCTTTACTGCCCAGTCCAGTCCCACTTTGGGCGCGAACGCCGTATGGTCTCCCGTCGGAGGTTCGCCGACGCTCAGCAGCAATCAATGGTGGCTGACAGTGCCGGCGACCAACAACACAACCTTTATCCGTTTGATCAGATGACCTTGGGCGGGTTGCCGTGAACATTGCTTTTATGGAAAGAAGCAACTTGGATCGAAAAGTTCTTCCGGCTTCTTGCCTTTGGATGGTTCTGACGACGGCCATCGTTGCGTTTGCGGCTCAAGCGCCGGCCGCCGCCACGCTGACGATCCAGGCCGACCAGCCGGGCGCGATCATCAGTTCCAATCTATTCGGGATTTTTTTTGAGGAAATTAATTTCGCCGGCGAGGGCGGCCTTTACGCCGAGATGGTTCGCAACCGTTCGTTTTACACCGCGACCAATGCAAATTACTGGACACTGGTCACGCAGGGCACGGCGACGGGGACGATGAACGTGGACGCCAGCCAGCCGTTGAACACCAATATTCCCAATTCGCTCAAGCTCACGATGCAATCGGGCACCGGCAGTGTCGGCGCGGGCAACTCCGGTTTCTGGGGAATGTCACTTCAGGCGGGTGCGACTTACTATTTGAATTTTTATGCGATGGGTTCAAACGGCTTTGGCAGCCCGGTCGTCGCACAATTGCAGAACGCCAGCGGCAGCACGGTTTATGCGCAGGCCGTGTTCGGCGGATTAACGGGCAACTGGCAGCATTTCGCCGCGTCGCTGGTGTCGAGTGGCACGGATACGAACGCGCGCATCGTCTTGAGCATCACCAACGCCGGCACGGTCTGGCTGGATGTCGTTTCATTGTTCCCCGGCGCCACGTTTGATAATCGCACGAACGGCTTGCGATCGGACCTGGCCAACATGCTGTCGGCGCTGCATCCGTCGTTCCTGCGTTTTCCCGGCGGGAATTTCATTGAGGGCGTGAACATCACCAATGCCGTTCGTTGGAAAAAGACCATCGGCGACATCTCACAGCGACCGGGCCACCTGGACGACGCCTGGGGTTACTGGTCCACCGACGGGTTTGGCTACCACGAATTTTTGCAGTTTTGTGAAGACATGGGCATGCAGCCGCTCTACGCCATCAATTGCGGCCTCGCGCTCGGTTACAACGGCAGCGCCAACAACACCGTTCCGTTATCGCAAATGGGGCCGTGGGTGCAGGACGCGCTCGACGCCATCCAGTATGCGAACGGCGACACGAACACGACCTGGGGTGCGCTGCGGGCGGCCAATGGTCATCCCGCCCCGTTCAATCTGCAATACTTGGAAATCGGCAATGAAAACGGCGGTACGTATTACAACGACCGCTATACGCTGTTTTACGATGCGATCAAATCGAATTACCCGTCCATGCATTTGATTGCGCCCGGCAATTGGTCGGGAGGCCCCCCCTGGAGCGCGCCGGTGGAAATACAGGACGAGCACTACTACGCGAGCCCCGCCACGTTCTATTCCTATGCGACGAAGTATGACAGCTACCGCCGCAACGGGGCGAAAGTTTTTGTCGGCGAATATGCCGTCAACTCGAGCTACGGCACTTATGGCAACCTCACCTCGGCGTTGGCCGAAGCGGCGTTCATGACCGGCCTGGAGCGCAACGCGGACATCGTTCAGATGGCTTCTTACGCGCCGCTGTTGGCGAACTTGAATGGTTACCAGTGGCTGCCAGACCTGATTTACTACGACAGTTCGCGGGGGATGTTCGGCGCGCCATCGTATTACGTCCAGGAATTGTTCGGTCAAAATCGCGGCGATGTCGTCCTGCCCACCGTGGTTTCGGGGACCACCGCGCTTTACGCCTCCAGCAGTCTGTTGCCGTCCAATGGCCAGATCATTGTCAAGGTGGTCAATACCAACAACGCGCCACTGGCCACGACTTTCAATGTGACCGGCGTTAATGCCGTCGCGCCGAGCGCCACGGTCATCCAATTGACTTCGGGCAGTTCGTCGGATGGAAATTCCTTGTCGTCGCCAACGAAGGTTTTTCCGGTCACCAACTCGATTGCCAACGCGGGAACCAATTTCACGCTCACGCTCCCGGCCAATTCACTTTCCATTCTCCGGCTCACCGCCAGCGGCCTCAATTCCTGCACCAACCTGCTGTTGCAATTTTCCTCGCCCATCTACAGCGGCCAACAGGTCGCGGCCACAGTTTCGGGGCAGGAGTCCGGCAACTGGATCAACCTGACGACCAATGCCAATCACGCCATCACTTATACCTCGGCGGACCCGAGCATCGCGGTCGTGGACGGTCAGGGCAACATTACCGGCGTGGGTGCGGGGACGACGGGCATTATTGCCACTTACGCGAGTCTGGGTTTGTCCGCCACGCAATCCCTGCAGGTCGTCTATGCCCCGGCGGCGCTCGTGCATCGTTACAGTTTCAACGATGGCACCGCCAACGACTCGGTTGGCAGTGCCAATGGCACACTGGTGGGCAACGCCAGCATCAGCGGCGGTCAACTGGTGCTTCCCAACACCACGTCGGTCGCGCCGGCAACCGACTACCTGCAGTTGCCGCCGGGGATCCTCACGAATTCTGTAAATGGCACCAACAACGGCCCGGCCGTAACGGTGGAAGCCTGGGCCACCATCAAAGCCGGTCAGTACACCTGGGCCAATCTTTTTGATTTCGGGAACCAGGACGCCGGCGGCCTGTCGGAATACGACATTCACGTGTGTGTTCACGCCAGCGACAACTCGACGATCGCCGGGATTTCTGATTCCGACAACGCGAATATTGACTATCAATTCATTGATCTCGACCCGGGAAGCAGCCTGGATGGCAGCACCAACGTGCATATCACCGCCGTTTTCAACCCGCCGGCTGGTTACATGGCCATTTATCTCAATGGCGTTCTGGCCGGCGAAGATTATAACGTGACCATTCCGATGTCGGGTGTGCAAGCGGTGCGCAATATCATTGGCGCGGACAACTGGCCTGACCCGGGCATGCAGGGCAGCATTGATGAATTCCGCATCTACAACGGCGCGTTGACGGCGGATGAAATCGCGGCCACGCAGGTGCTCGGTCCGAATCAACTGTTGAGCACCGCCAGTCCGGCCATCAGCGCGTCCGCGTCCGGTGGCAGCCTGACCCTGTCATGGCCGGTGGCCTCGGCAGGCTACACGGTTTTGACCACAACGAACCTGGCGGCCGGCAACTGGACCGCCGCCGGGGTGAACCCGCAAATCGTTGGCAATCAGTGGCAGCTTATTTTGCCCATCACCGGCAACGTCCAATTTTATCGCTTGATACAATAATGATTTCCACCAAGCTCGCCGCTTATGAATCTTGCCAAGCGTTGTCCGGACAATTTTAGACGGGCAATCGCCACACTCCTGCTGGTTGTCGGGATTTTGTTCCTGGCAAAAACTGGCCAGGCACAGACCCAATCCAATGCCGCTCCGGGGGCGCTCGCGATGCTAGGCAACCGTGGCGTGCATGTGCACGACCCTTCCGCGATCATCAAATGCCAGGACGAATATTGGATATTTTACACCGGGCGCGGCATTCCCTCTTATCACTCCAGAGACATGATCAAATGGGAACACGGCCCGTCAGTTTTTACGAATGCACCGGCCTGGACGGCTCAAGTTGTGCCGGAAAATCATTGGATGTATTATTGGGCGCCTGACATTATTCATCTGGGCGACCGTTATTTGCTTTACTACGCCGTCTCGTCGTTCGGGAAGAATGGGTCGGCCATCGGCCTGGCGACCAATCCCACCCTTGATCCTGCCGACCCCAAATTCAAATGGACCGACCAGGGAATCGTGGTTCAGTCCGTCAACCGGAAGGATGATTACAATGCGATTGATCCGGCGGCATCTTTGGATGCCAGCGGCAATCTCTGGCTCGCCTTCGGTTCATTTTGGAGCGGCATCAAATTGATCCAGCTTGATCCCCAAACCGGCAAACGCATCGCCCCGGACTCGCCGATGTATTCACTTGCCTTCAATGATTCCATCGAAGCATCGTACATCTATCGTCACGAAGATTATTATTATCTGTTTGTGAACTGGGGGTTGTGTTGCCGGGGGACGAACAGCACTTACGAAATTCGCGTTGGGCGCAGCCCGAAAATCACCGGGCCTTACCTTGACAAGGACGGAGCGGACCTGATGACGGGCGGCGGGAGTTCATTTCTGGCTTCCAAAGGACCGTTTATCGGACCGGGACAATCCGGTATCTATTCCGAGAACGGCGCCGACTGGTTCAGTTGTCATTTTTATGATGGCGAGCACAAGGGATTTTCCATGCTGGCCATCCTGCCGCTGGGCTGGGACACCAACGGCTGGCCGGAAATCAAATGGAACAAGCTGAAATGAATGCCAGGTGTTGAAACCGTCTCCGGACCTGGAAATTTGATTCGCGTTGACGATTCCGCCGGTGTGGTGTTTATTCCAATACAGGCGCTGGCCGTGTGAGTAACCTGAATTTTGCCAAAGTTCCCGCCCATGCCCGACGAAATCTCCAGTGATATTACCCAGATGTTGCAAGCCATGAACCGCGGCGGCCAGACGGCGGAGGATTTGCTGCCGCTGGTTTACAGCGAACTGCGCCGTTTGGCCGCGTCGCACATGGCCCAGGCGGCTCCCGGCCAGACGCTGCAAGCCACCGCCCTGGTGCATGAAGCCTGGCTCCGCATGGTGGGCGCCGGCGACCGCAACTGGGAAAATCGCGTCCATTTTTTCAGCGCCGCCGCCAAGGCGATGCGGCACATCCTGATTGGCAACGCGCGGCGGAAATTGCGGCTGAAACACGGCGGCGGTCAGTTGCGTGTGGACATTGATGAATTGAATCTGGCCGCCGCGACGCCGGACGACAAAATCCTGCTGATGGACGAGGCGCTGGAACGGCTCGAAGCCGAGGACCCGGACAAGGCGCGGATTGTTGTCCTTAAATTTTTTGGCGGCCTGACGAACCAGGAAGTGGCCAGGATTCTAGGCGTTACCGAACGCACGATTGAGCGGCAATGGGCCTTTGCGAAGGCCTGGCTGTTCCAGAATATTCGCAGCCAGACCTGAAGATGGACGGTTCGGACCGTGGCATTTTTGGAAAATGTTGATACAGTAATATAGCCGTCCCGCAGCACATGACGAAAACGAAACAACAGGTGGAAGCCTTGTTTGATGCAGCGCGCCAGCTTCTCAGCCACGCCGCGCGCCGCACCTTTCTCGATGAGGCCTGCGGCGATGATGCGCCCCTCCGCGCTCAGGTCGAAGCGTTACTGGCCGCGCAGACTGACGCCGATAAATTCTTCAGCGAAATCGCCCCCTTCGGACGCACGCCGCTACCGGCTTCCGACCACTCGAGCAACGGAACCGGCGCGTCGGGGGCCAGAATCCCGGCAGAAAAGTCCATGCCGACCGAAGGGCCGGGCAGCCGGATTGACCGGTACAAGCTGCTGCAAAAAATCGGTGAAGGCGGCTGCGGCGTGGTTTACATGGCCGAACAGGAAAAGCCAGTCCTCCGCCGGGTTGCCTTCAAAATCATCAAACTTGGCATGGACACCAAGAGTGTCATCGCCCGCTTCGAAGCCGAGCGGCAGGCGCTGGCGATGATGGACCATCCAAACATCGCCCGGGTGCTGGACGCGGGCGCGACGGAAACCGGACGGCCCTACTTTGTGATGGAATTGGTGCGCGGCGTCAAAATCACCGATTACTGCGATCAGAACCATCTTGATACCCGCCAGCGGCTCGATTTGTTCGTCCAGATTTGTCACGCGATCCAGCACGCTCATCAGAAGGGAATCATTCATCGCGATATCAAGCCGTCGAACGTGCTGGTGACGCTGCACGATGGCGTGCCGGTGCCGAAAGTGATTGATTTCGGCATCGCCAAGGCCATTGAAGGCAAACTGACCGAGCAGACCCTCTTCACCGCCTACGAACAAATCATCGGCACGCCGGCCTACATGAGTCCGGAGCAGGCGGAGATGAGCGGGCTGGACATTGACACGCGCACCGACATTTACAGCCTGGGCGTACTGCTTTACGAGCTGCTCACGGGCCGGACGCCGTTTGACGCGAAAATGCTGCTGCAATCCGGCCTGGATGAAATGCGCCGGACTTTGCGGGAAAAGGAGCCGCAACGGCCCTCCACCATGCTGACCACGTTGCAGCGCACGGAATTGACGGCGACTGCCGTGCAGCGCCACGCCGAGGCGCCCAAGTTGATTTCCCTGCTGCGGGGTGACCTGGACTGGATCGTAATGAAGTGTTTGGACAAGGACCGCCGGCGGCGTTATGAAACGACCAACGGGCTGGCGATGGATGTCCAGCGTTATCTCAACAACGAACCGGTCGTCGCGCGGCCACCCAGCCGGCTTTACCGTTTTCAGAAATTGGTCCGCCGGAACAAAATTCTTTTTGCGTCCGGCGCGGCGGTGGCGGCGGCCCTGCTCATCGGGTTGGGGACGGCAACCCGGCTGTTCTTTATGGAACGGGCCGCCCGTCGGGAGGCGGTGGCCGCCGAGGAACAACAATACCTGCTGCGCCAGGAGGCCGAGCGGGCGAGGGCGAACGAGGCGGAATTACGCCGACAAGCTGAAATCCGGGAGAAGATCACGCTGGCCGACGTGCGGGTAAGCCAGAACGCCTTCGAGGCGGCGGATAGTCTTTTGAGCGGTTATGTCCCGACGCAGCCCACATTGGAAGGCGCGCGGGTTTTCCGCGCCGTCGGTGAATGGCACGCGCTGCAAAGCCGCTGGCCGGAAGCCGCCACCCGGTTTGAGGTGTTAATGCAGATCAATAAATTCGAGGGGTGGGACCTGGCGTCGCTGGATGAGCTCCGACTCGGTCCGGTGTTGATCGAACTCGGTGATCTGAAGGGTTATGAAGGCTTCCGCCAGGAAGCGATCGCCCGCTTTGCCAATACCACCTATCCGGTAGCTGCGGAACGTGTGGTCAAAATCAGCCTGCTCCGGCCGGCGGACCCGAAGACCATGAGCGCCCTGTCGCCGCTGGCGGACCTGGCCGCGAAATCTTTCGCCAGTGTGACGCCCGACAGTACCAACGCCGAGTCTGTTTTTCAGGCCGCCTGGGGTTCCCTCTCGGTGGCGCTGATGGAATATCGCCGGGGTAATTATGCCAAGGCCGAGGAATGGTGCCGGCATAGTCTGGCTTACCCGGGCGACAACCCGCCGCGGGTCGCCACTGCCCGGGTCATTCTTGCGATGGCGTGCCACCGACTCGGCCGAGACGGAGAAGCAATGACCCAATTGACACAAGGCCGGGAAAGCATCGAAAGCGAATTCCAGGATGAACTGGAGCCGGGCAGCGCCGAGCATGGTTTCTGGTTCGACTGGGTTTTTGCCCGCATCCTGCTGCACGAAGCCATGGCATTGATGGAGACGGCACCGCAGGCTTCCCATCTCACCACCGGCTAAGGCAGACTGAAACCCGAGGAATATCCTCTGAAATGCCGGCCTCAGCTGATGGTCTTGATTCTGAACAGGTTCTGAACAAATCCTGCCTGAGGGAACTTTTCACAACGTGGCATGATTTCGACTTTTTCAGTCGCCAGCAAATAACCTTGTCGGGTTTGAAAGCCAAAAGGCGTATATCTTGATGTAACCCTCGAGTTGAGATCCTGACGAGACCTAAAGCCCCGGGGTGGCTCAGTCTGAGGGGAGATACATGCCGCGCGTGCCGAAAGTCATTTTGTTGATTGAGTCTTCGCGCGCCTCCGGGCGCGCGCTGTTGCGGGGGATTGCGGATTATTCCCGCCATCATGGACCTTGGTCTTTTTCCTGGGAACCCGCCGGTTTGGAAAAAGCCCAGCCTCTGCTCGAAACCGGCGACGCCGATGGGATTATCCTGCGCGACATGGAACAAGCGGAGGAAATCGTGGCTTACGGGTTGCCGACTGTGGTGGTCGGGCACCGCAATACCGAAATCCACGGCATGGTCAATGTGGTGACCGATTCAGAAGCGATCGGCCGGCTGGGAGCGGATCATTTGTTGAGTTGCGGCTTCAAACATTTTGCCTTCTGCGGCTACGAAAAGACTTCACTGGAGAACACTACCTGGTCGGACATTCGTCGGAAAAGTTTCTGTCAACGAATCCGGGCGGCGGGTTTTGAAAATCCGCCGCAATATAAGTTGTCCATGTCGGGGAGGGATTGGTCGAAAGACTGGCGTTCACTCGCCAACTGGCTGAAGGCGTTGCCTAAACCGGTCGGCGTGATGGCTTGCAACGATGATTGTGGCCAGCGGGTCATGGAAGCCTGCAAGCTGACGGGCCAGACCGTGCCGGATTTGGTCGGCGTCGTCGGTGCCGACAACGATGAAGTTGTTTGTGGACTGACCGACCCGCCGATGTCGAGCATCGCCATCAATTTTGAGCGCGCGGGTTATGACGCCGCGCATGCCCTGAATGGATTGATGCGACAATCGTACGCCGGTCCTTCGCGCATCACGGCGGCGGCGGCGCATGTGGCAGCGCGTCGCTCCACCGATTTCGTGGCGGCAGAAGATTTGCATCTGGCCAAGGCGTTGCGATTCATTCGCGACCAGGCGCGCCGTTGCGGCGTTTCCGTGGATGAAGTGGCCGGTTTCGCCGGGCTGTCACGACGCATGCTGGAAAACCGGTTCCGCAAAGTGCTGGGCCGTTCCGTGCTCGATGAAATCCGGCGCGTGCGCGCCGATCAAATCGCTCAACTGCTGGTCGAAACGGACCTGCCGGTGGCGCAGATTGCGGACCTGCTCGGTTTTGCCGATATGCGGCATATTGCCCGCTATTTCCGGGCCGGCAAAGGCATCAGCCCGCTCGCCTACCGCAAGACTTACGGTTCATTGGAGTTGGGGGGGTGGTGTTCGCGAAATGGCGATTCTTTTCCGCAAAGTGGCGTTGTCGCCGAGTCGCCGCAAAGTTAAACATATTAATCAATCAAATTTAATAAATGTCTTTTTCCCTGAAACGATATTCAAGAGCGTTTACGTTGATCGAATTGCTGGTGGTCATTGCCATTATTGCCATTTTGGCTGCCATGCTCCTTCCCGCCCTGTCTGCCGCCAGACAGAGAGCCTGGATTGCCAACGACCAGAGCAATTTGCACCAACTCGGCATCTCCGGAACGATACAGGGCGGTGACAACAACAACGCATTGCCTGACCTGAGATGGCCTCCGTACGGGACCGGCACACCTCCAAATAATCCTGTCATCTACGGCAACTGGCCGTGGGACATCTCCGATCTGTTTTGCACCAACATGATTATGTACGGGTCGAGCCGGAATATATTTTTCTGCCCGGCCAATGCGACGTTTAACCAGGACAATGTATGGAACTTCGGCGTTGCGGGCGCCAGCAACGCTACGGTGCAAAGCCAATTTCGCATCACTGATTATATTTGGTTTTTGCCGGGATCGGGGATGAACGCCGGAGGTACGCGTCCGGAGACGCCGTACTGGCAGACCAATCTTCTGGGATCGGTGGTAAACAGACCCTCTAAATCCGTATGGTGTGCTGACGTCGTTGCTGCCGACTCGAGTTCACCGACTCCATATACTCACTTCAAGGTTGGCGGACTTCCCGGCAATGTAATCCAACGCACCAGCTTTCTGAATGGCAACCAGCCGGCCGGTGGCAATCAATTGTATCTGGACAGCCATGTCAGTTGGCACAATTGGCAGGGACTTACCGGGCCTTCTCTTAAAATTTTTGGCGGTGACCCGGTTTTTATGTTTTGGCCAAACACCTAGCGAGTCTGTGATTTCCGACAACTGTTAAACCATAAACTCAACTGCTCAACCATTATGAAATTAAAAAAACTGTGTTATGCAACAATCGTTGCCTTCCTGGCGTGTTTGATTCAAACCGTATCCGCCCAGGATTCGCACTGGAACGGTACGGTGACGAATAACCTCTGGAACAACCCCAATAACTGGACTCCCGTCGGCGTGCCGCCCCCGGGAAACCCAACCACAACTTTTACCGGCAATGTGTGGCTTGATCCCTCGACCAATGACGGTGATACGGTGATAACGATTTCAGACGGCGACGTGGAAACCCCCGGCGTCGGTAATTCTACTGAAGTGTATAATACGATATTTGGTCCGGAGTTTGGATGCACTTTGAATATTTACGGCACGTTGGAGTTTGACTGGACAATTGCTCCCTATCAACCAGACCCTACACCCGGTCTGCGCAGTCATATCAATATGTATGGGAATGCCTACATGTACACGTCGGGCGCGTCATTGAATCTGGGTTCCGGTTGGTGGCCTGTTTGCGAAGGGGCGTATGTAACGATGAATCTCTACAACAATGCCAATTACAGCAGCTTGGGCGGAGCCGGTATCTGGACAGGCGGCCATCTCAATATTTATGATACGGCGACCGTTTTGATCAATGGTTATGTCAACATTAACAACGGTCAGGCGAATAATGATGCCACCACGGTCTTCAATGTCGGTGGCGGCACGCTACAGTTGCCGGAAGGCTGGGTGACCGGCGCTAATACCACTTTGAATGGCGGCTCTGGAACCGTCACCAACCTCGTCGCCAGGGGTATTCTCCGGGTTTACGGCAAGGGGTATGACACCAATGATCTGGTCATGAGTGACAATGGGACCAACACTATTGTCCAAGCCGTTCCCTTGGGGGGAGCCTTGCAACGAGTTTATTTCCAATCATTGGCCCACTCCACCGCGGAGATCGGAAGTTTCCAACAGGCGACGCTGGTCGGCGATTATCCGTCAGTCAGTGGAGTACTCTTGAGTTCGTCAGAACCTGGTGTGGATCCGGCGACGTTTTCGGCACCGGCCTATACCTCGAGCAATCCCAACGTGGCCACAGTGGATACCAATGGCATGGTAACAGCCGTCGGTGCCGGCAGTGCGACGTTGACGGCGACGGTTGGCGCCCTCACGAGCACCAACTCTGTCACGATTACCGTGGTGCCAGTCAATGCCACCTTGATCCACCGCTACAGTTTCAATGAAACTTCAGGCACCACCGCGTCGGATTCAGTGGGCGGCCCGGCATGGAACGGCACGTTGGAGGGAAGCGGCACGGTCTTTAACGGAACGGGGCAGGTGGTTCTGACCGGCGCAACCAACAACCTCATTTTGGGCGACGGGATTGCCAGTTACGTGAGCCTGCCGGCGGGTCTGGTGAGCAACCTGAGTGAAATTACGATTGAAACGTGGGCCAGCTTCAATCCCACGACCACCAATAATTTTGAGAATCTCTTTGCCTTCGGGTTCTCGGATCTCAATCCCATTGACGGTACCTACGGGGATGGAGGCAACTATGTTACCTTCTCGCCACATACCGGTGGTGCCACCGCGCAGCTTAACTTCGGGCAGGGTGTGCCTGGAAACAGCGGGGAGCGGGACGCCATAATTAATAATACGTTGGACGGGCAAAACAACCTGCAAGTCGTTGGCGTGTTCAGTCCTGATACCGGTAATGAAGTCCTCTACACCAACGGCGTCCTGGCTGTGAGAGTTTCCATGTTTAACGCCTTGATGGACCCGGTGGCTTATGCTGATCCGGCGTTTAACAGTAAAAGCGTGCTGGCTTATCAACTGGGGGCGGACGCGAACAATTATCTGGGCGAGTCGCTCTATGGAACCGATCCCGGTTTCAACGGTTCCATAGACGAGTTTCGCATCTACAACGGCCCGCTCACGGCGTCGCAAATCGCGGCTGACAATGCCCTCGGACCGAACCAACTCCGGGGCACCAGCCTCGCGCCGGTGTCGTTGAGCGTGACCCGGTCAGGCGGCAATCTGGTATTCTCGTGGCCGACCAGTTCGGCGTTGGTCACCTTGGTGTCCAGCCCGACACTGGGACCGAGCGCCGTTTGGACTCCAGTGGCACTGCCTGCCGGCGCAATGGCGGTAGCAGGAAGCAATTATCAGGTTACCCTGCCGATGTCCGGGTCGACACAGTTCTTCCGGCTATCGGAGTAGCAAAACATTTCGGGCAAGCGCTCAACAAGGCGTTGGGAGATGATGGTTGAGCGTGCGTTCGCCGCGTGGGTGTTTCCAGGTTACCGGAGCCCCACGCGGCGGTTCGTTAAATAACCTGATGTCAGGGTATATACATGATTGATTTGAAACGGCTTGAGATTTGGTTCGTAACGGGCAGCCAGCATCTTTATGGGTCGGAAACGCTTAAACGGGTCGCTTCCCATTCCCGGGAGATTTCCAAGGCATTGAACGATGCCGATGCGATTCCAGTGAAGTTGGTTTTTAAGCCGGTCCTCAAATCGCCGGAAGAAGTGCTTGCGCTTTGCGAAGAGGCAAATCGAACGTCTCCGTGCATCGGGCTGGTGACTTGGTGCCATACCTTCTCGCCATCGAAGATGTGGATCAACGGCCTGAAAGTGCTGCGCAAGCCGGTCCTGCACCTTCATACCCAGCATAACCATGACATCCCGTGGTCAGCCATTGACATGGATTTTATGAATCTGAATCAGTCCGCCCACGGGGACCGTGAACACGGCTTTATTATGAGCCGGATGCGACTGGACCGGAAGGTGGTTGCCGGCCATTGGCATGACGTCGAGGTACAAAGACAGATGGGCGTGTGGTGCCGGGCCGCGGCCGCCTGGAATGACTGGCAGGGTGCAAAATTTTGCCGCTTCGGCGACAACATGCGTGAGGTGGCGGTCACGGAAGGCGACAAGGTTGCCGCCCAAATCAAGTTTGGTTACGCGGTCAACGGCTATGGCGTCGGGGATTTGGGGAAACACCTCAATGCGGCGACCGACGGGCAAATCAATGCGCTGCTCAAGGAATACGAAGCCGGTTATGTCGTCGCGCCCGAACTCCGCAAGAACGGCCCCAAGCGCGAATCCCTGCGCGAAGCGGCCCGGATCGAAATTGCCTTGCGCGCTTTTTTGCAGGAAGGCGGTTTCAAAGGATTCACCACCACCTTCGAGGATTTACACGGGCTGACGCAGTTGCCGGGTGTGGCCGTCCAGCGATTGATGGCGGAGGGTTATGGCTTCGGCGCGGAAGGCGACTGGAAGACCTGTGCACTGGTCCGCGCCATGAAAGTCATGTCCCGGGGTTTGAAGGGCGGCACCTCGTTCATGGAGGACTACACGTACCATTTGAACGCCAGGAGCACCAAGGTGCTTGGGGCGCACATGCTGGAAGTCTGTCCGAGCATTGCCAAAGGCAGACTGTCGTTGGAGGTCCATCCGCTGGGGATCGGCGGCAAGGCCGATCCAGTGAGACTCGTTTTTGACACACCGCCCGCGCCCGGACTCAACGCGGCCATGATGGATATGGGAAACCGGTTTCGTTTGCTGGTGAACGAAGTGGAGGTGGTTCCACCCGAAAAACCGTTGCCCAAATTGCCGGTGGCGCGCGCCCTGTGGATTCCCAAACCTGATTTTCGCACCGCCGTCACGGCGTGGATTTATGCCGGTGGCGCGCATCACATCGGTTTCAGTCAGGCGGTGACCACGGAGATGTTGGAAGACTTCGCCGGCATGGCGGGTGTGGAACTGGCGATTATTGACCGCGATACCACCGTCCGACAATTCAAGAAAGAGTTGAACTGGAATGAAATCTATTATGGCCTGCGAAAAGGTTTGGTTTCATAATTTTTGTCATGACAATTCCAGCCGATTGATTTTTCATGCTCTGGTGGCAGCCGAACACGCCCCCTTGCTTGATTGCGGAACACAGACCATTCACATTCGGGTGGTTGATGCCTGCGGCGAGCGCGAAGTCAGCCTATGAAGAACCAACCAATTCCCATTTTACTGGCGTCAGCGATGATTGCCTGTGGCGCCGGTGGCGGCAGGGCAGTGGCGATTGATTTGCCGGTGCAACAGTTCCCTCCCGGGGAGGTTCGACTGCTTGACGGGCCGTTCCGGCAGGCGATGGAATTGGACGCGAAATATCTCCTCCGCCTGGAGCCGGATCGGCTGTTGAGCGAATTTCGAGTGCAGGCCGGCTTGAAGCCGAAGGCTGCGAAGTACGGGGGCTGGGAATCGCAAGGCATCGCCGGCCATACCCTTGGGCATTACCTTTCGGCCTGTTCCCGGATGTATCAGGACACCGGCAATCCGGAATTTCTGGAGCGGGTGAATTATACCGTGGACCAACTGGCCGAGTGCCAAAAGGCCAATGGCAATGGCTATGTGGCTGCCATCCCAAACGGGAAACAAATCTTTGACGAGGTTGCCCGTGGTGAACTCCGCGTGCAGGATTTTAACCTCGATGGCGCTTGGGTGCCCTGGTACACGATTCACAAGGAATTCGCCGGACTGATTGATGCCTGCCGCTTCTGTAACAGCACGCAGGCCTTGGCAGTGGCCACGAATCTGGCCGACTGGGTGACCGCCACCACAAAAAACCTGGACGAGGCGCAATGGCAGAAAATGCTGGTGTGCGAACAGGGCGGCATGAACGAGGCCATGGCCAATCTCTATGCCCTGACCGGCAACACCAATTATCTCAACCTGGCGGAAAAATTTTATCATCAGGCGGTCATGGACCCGTTGGCGCGCGGCGACGACATTCTCAACGGATTGCATTCCAACATGCAAATCCCGAAAACCATCGGGGCGGCCCGGCTTTATGAACTGACCGGACAACCGCGCTATGCCGACATCGCAAAGTTTTTTTGGGACCGGGTCGCACTGCATCGCTCCTATGTCATCGGCGGCAACGGCGACAACGAACATTTCTTTCCGATAAACAGTTTCGCGCGTCATCTCGACGCGGCCACGTGTGAAACCTGCTGCACCTATAACATGCTTAAACTCACGCTGCATCTGTTCGAATGGTCGCCCTCCGCCACCGGCATGGATTTCTACGAGCGCGCGCTCTACAATGACATCCTCGCGTCGCAGGACCCGGACACCGGGATGTTCGTTTACCTGATGTCCCTGCAGCCTGGCGGTTTCAAGACCTACTCGACGCCGGAGAATTCATTTTGGTGCTGTGTCGGCACCGGCATGGAAAACCATTCCCGCTACGGCCAGGCGATCTATTTGCATGGAGACGGCTCACTGTACGTGAACTTGTTCATCGCCTCGGAATTGTCCTGGCCGGAACAAGGTCTGGTGGTCCGTCAGGATACGAAATTTCCCGACCAGGACACGACGCGCCTGACGTTCCAATGCAAGCAACCCGTCAAATTGGCGCTGAACATCCGCTGGCCTGATTGGGCTGAATCTCCGCCCGGCATCTCGATCAATGGCAAGGCACAAACCATCAGCGGCCAGCCCGCTTCCTACGTCACCCTGGATCGTGAATGGCATGACGGCAACGTCGTGAAAATCCACCTGCCCATGAGCCTTCACACCGAACCGTTGCCGGGGACGACCAACCTGCTTGCGGTACTTTACGGCCCGATTGTGTTGGCAGGCGAACTGGGTACCAGCGGAATGCCTGCGGACCCATACGCGAAAGATCAAACGAAATTTGTGAAGTGGCCGCCGGTCCCGGTGCCGGTATTTGTGGCTGACGATGATTCCATCCTGAAGCACATTCGCGCCACGCGCCAGCCATTGACGTTCCGCACGAAGCACCTGGCGCATCCCGAAGACGTGACCCTGGTTCCGTTTTATGAAGTGCAGCATCAGCGTTACACCGTTTATTGGCGCGTGCTTTCCCCAACCGAATGGCAGCGGCAGGAATCCGACCTCAAAGCCAAATGGAATCAGGATTCGGCCCGGCTGGTTGCCTGGAAACAAAGAACCGCTGTTGACACGAAGACGGATGAATAAGTCTGGATTTTTTCCTGTCAGCGCGATTAGAAATAAATGGCATTCATGAAGTACACCATTGGTCTCGATTACGGCACCAATTCAGTTCGCGCGTTGATTGTCAATATCGCCAGCGGGCATGAAGTGGGTACAGCGGTTTGGGATTACGAACACGGCACAGCAGGCGTGATTCTGGCGCGCGACCCACACCTGGCACGACAGCATCCCGCCGATTATGTCAAGGGCGCAGAAATCACCATCAAAAAAGCCCTGGCCGACGCAAAAAAGAACGCGCGGAGGTTTCAAGCGGCACAGGTCGTCGGCATCGGTGTGGATACGACCGGCAGTACGCCGTTGCCGGTGGATCAAAACGGCCAGCCGCTCGCCTTCGACAAAAAATTTGCCAACAACCCGGCGGCGATGGCATGGCTCTGGAAGGACCACACCGGCGTGGCGGAAGCGGCGGAGATCACCGGATTGGCCCAAAAAATCCGCCCGCCATACCTTGCCAAATGCGGCGGTGTGTACTCCAGTGAATGGTTTTGGAGCAAGATTCTCCATTGTTTGCGAACCGCACCGGAGGTTTTTGCCGCGGCGAATTCGTGGATGGAATTGGCCGATTACGTTCCGGCCGCCCTCACGGGTACGGAGGCCCCGGATAAATTGACGGTGGGCATCTGCGCCGCCGGGCACAAGGCGATGTTCAACGAAGCCTGGGGCGGTTATCCCGACACGGAATTTCTGTCGCAACTCGATCCGAGGCTTGGTGCATTGCGCGAGCGCCTTTGTCCACGGGTGCGCGCAGTGGATTCAGCTGTGGGTGGGCTGACGGCGGCTTGGGCGAAGAAAACCGGCCTGACGGCGGGAATTCCCGTGGCCGTCGGCGCCTTTGACGCGCATCTGGGGGCGATTGGCTGCGGTGTGGCCCGGGGTGCGCTGGTGAAAATCATCGGCACGAGTACTTGTGACATCGCAGTATGGCCGGGCACAGAGAAACTGGCGGACATTCCCGGCTTGTGCGGCATCGTCCCGGGCAGCGTGTTGCCGGGCTTTTACGGACTTGAAGCCGGCCAGTCCGCCGTCGGCGATATTTTCAACTGGTGGGTTCATTACGTTCAACCGGGTGGTCGAAAGCCGCTGTCGCATGCCGACCTCGACCAGGCGGCTGCCAGATTGCAGGTTGGCGAGTCCGGCCTGCTCGCGCTCGATTGGAATAATGGCAACCGCACGATTTTGGTGGATCAACGCCTGACCGGCCTGCTGATCGGCCAGACGCTTTACTCAACCCCGGTGGAAATCTATCGCGCATTGGTGGAAGCAACCGCGTTCGGCGCGCTGACGATCATCAACCGCTTTGAGGAATACGGCGTGAAGATTGACCAGGTCATCAATTGCGGCGGCATTGCGGAGAAAAGTCCGCTGACCATGCAGATTTACGCGGACGTGACGGGCCGGCCGATGACGGTGTCACGTTCAGCCCAGACCTGTGCGCTGGGCGCAGCCGTTGCCGGGGCCGTGGCTGCGGGGGTTCACAAGGATTTTGCCCCGGCGCAAAAGGCGATGACCGGTTTGAAGGCAAAAGTTTACCGGCCGAACCCCCGGGCGCACCTCGTTTACCGGGAGCTGTATGCACTCTACAAAACCCTGCACGACGCGTTTGGCACGCGCGAATGGAACGGCAATCTGTATGACGTAATGAAGAAACTGATTGAAATCCGCAACCGCATTCGCCGATGATTGGCAGATGAACCGCGCCTTGAGCCGGAAACCCCGGCTGTTTATGTCTTCACATTGCTTGATATGTCGCAGTGAGCGTTTTGTGTATTGAACGGAAAGACCATGCTTGATCAATTAAAGCGTGACGTTTGCCGGGCCAATCTGGCCCTGGTGAACGAGGGGTTGGTGATTCAGACCTGGGGCAATGCCAGCGGCATTGACCGCGCCCGGGGATTGGTCGTCATCAAACCATCCGGCGTGCCTTACCAAGGGATGGCGCCAAAGGACATGGTCGTGGTGTCGCTCAGAACCGGCAGGGTGGTCGCGGGCAGGCTCAAACCGAGCTCGGACACACCGACGCATTTGGTGTTGTACCGCGCGTTTCCGGAGATCGGCGGCGTGGTGCACACGCACAGCCTCTACGCGACGGCGTGGGCGCAGGCGCGGAGGAAAATCCCGGCTTACGGTACCACCCAGGCGGATTATTGGTTTGGCGAAGTTCCCTGCACGCGCGCCCTGACGCCGCGCGAAATCAAAAGCGATTACGAAACGAACACCGGTCATGTCATCGTCGAGACGTTCAACCGGCTGGATCCGATGCAGCACCCGGCCGTGCTGGTAGCCGGCCATGGACCGTTTACCTGGGGCAAGGATGCGGGCGATGCCGTTCATAATGCCGCTGTCCTGGAATTCGTCGCCCGGCTGGCAAGTGAGACCTTGCACCTTAATCCGAAAGTGAAACCAATGGAATCCGCGTTGTTGAACAAACATTTTCTTCGCAAACACGGAACGAACGCGTATTACGGACAAAAATGATCGGGCAACCATGAAAAAAATCCTCCAATCAACCGCATTGACTCTGGCTGCGATGGGCGCTGTTTACCTGACCGGTTGCGCCTCAACGTCTAAATCCAGCTCGAACTTACATGAAAAAGGAACCATTGCCGAAGCGCCTTTTGGCAAAATGCCGGATGGCACGCCGGTGGAGATTTATACATTGCGCAACGGCAAGGGCATGGAAGCGCGCATCATGACTTACGGCGGCATTGTGCAATCACTCAAGGTGCCGGACAAAAATGGAAAATTGGGAGACGTTGTTTTCGGCTTCGACAATCTGGAAGGTTATTTAAGCCCTGCCTATGCGAAAGCCGGACCGTTTTTCGGCGCGCTCATCGGGCGTTATGGGAACCGGATTGCGAAAGGAAAATTCACGCTCGACGGTCACGAATACACATTGCCTGTCAATAACGCGCCGAACTGTTTGCACGGCGGTCCCGAAGGGTTTGACAAACGTGTTTGGAAGGTCGTCAAGGCGGACGTCGGCCCGCGCGGCCCGCGATTGGAGTTGAGTTATCTCAGTAAGGACGGCGAGGAGGGCTTTCCGGGCAACCTTCAGGTTATTGCGACCTATACCGTCACCGAAGACAACGCGCTGCGCCTGCATTTCAAGGCCACCACCGACAAGGACACGATCTGCAACCTGACGCACCATTCGTATTTCAACCTGAGCGGCAGCGGCGACGTGCTGGGTTACATCGTCTATATCAACGCGGACAGATTCACGCCGGTGGACAGCACGCTGATTCCCACGGGCGAATTGGAGCCGGTGGCTGGCACGCCGTTTGACTTCCGCGCGCCCACGGCCATCGGCGCGCGCATCGGAGAGGATAATCAGCAGCTCAAGTATGCAAACGGTTATGATGACAACTGGGCGCTCAACCATCCGCCGGGAGAACTTGGCCTGGCCGCGCGGGTGGAGGATCCGGTCTCTGGCCGGGTGCTGACGGTTTACACCACGGCGCCGGGGATGCAGTTCTACACTGGAAATTTTCTGGACGGCACGCTTACCGGCAAGGATGGCCGGGTCTATCAATTTCGCAGCGCCTTTGCGATGGAACCGCAGGATTTTCCCGATTCGCCAAACCATCCGAATTTTCCGTCGTGCGAGTTGAAACCGGGACAGACTTACAAGAGCACGCTGATTTATAAATTTTCCGCGAAGTAATTGCCTTGAAAAACCAAAAACCGATTAACCAATCCAGCCCATGAAAAAAATATGTTTCCTGTTCCTGGCCTTATGCATGGCAACGGCGTTTTCCGGTTGCAACCAGAAGGAAAATGAGACGCCTGCCTCCGGCGCCGCTCCCCCCAAAAAACTCAAGCTCGCCTTTGTCAGTAATAACGCGGCCAATTTCTGGGCCTTCGCCCGCGCCGGCTGTCAGGCGGCGGCCGCGGAACTCGGCGACGTGGACCTGGATTTTCGCATCACCCAGGACGGCAGTTCCGCCGCGCAACGTCAGATCCTCGACGACCTCGTGGCCAAAGGTGAGGATGGAATCGCGGTGAGCGTGGACGACCCGGATAACCAGACGGAATTTTTGAACAAGGTGGCCGCGCAGACGTTGTTGATTTGTTGCGACAGCGATGCTTCCGCGAGCAAGCGCGTGGCCTATATCGGCACGGACAACGTGGCCGCCGGAGTCGAAGCCGGAAAAATGATCAAGAAATGCCTGCCCAACAGCGGCAAAATCATGCTGTTCGTCGGACACAGCGACGCGGAAAACGCCAAGGAACGCTATGAAGGCATCAAAAAGGCGTTGGAGGGATCGAACATCCAGATTGTGGACATCCGCACCGACGACACCGACGCCGTCCGGGCGCAGAAGAATGCCGAGGACACGCTGGTCAAGTATCCCGACATCGCTTGTCTGGTCGGCTTGTGGAACTACAACGGCCCGGCCATCCTGAACGCTGTTCGCGGCGCGGGCAAAATCGGCCAGGTGCAAATCGTCTGTTTCGACGACGAAGCCGACACGCTGGCCAGCATCGCGTCGGGAGCCATTTACGGCACGGTCGTTCAAAATCCGTTCGAGTTCGGAAAAGATTCCGTAACGCGCATGGATAAATACCTGCATGGCGACAAATCCACGCTGGCCGGTGGCACAATTTACATCCCCACGCGTGACATCAAGAAAGACAACGTCGCTGCCTACCAGGAAGAAGTGAAGAAGATCCTCGGCCAGTAACATGACTTCCGCGCCGCTGCTTGAGATGCGCGGGATTTCCAAGCGATTTCCCGGCGTGGTTGCGTTGGACGCCGTGGATTTTTACATCGCGCGCGGCGAGGTCGTCGCGCTGGTCGGCGAGAACGGCGCTGGCAAGTCCACGCTGATGAAAATCCTCGGCGGCGTCCACCAACCCGACGCCGGCGAAATCAAACTGGACGGCCAGCCGGTCAAAATCCAGAACGTCAACGACGCCATCTGTCGCGGCATTGCATTCATTCACCAGGAACTCAACGTCCTCGGCAATCTCGAAGTGGCGGCGAACGTCTTTCTTGGACGCGAGCCGCGCAACGCGCTGGGCCTGATTGACCGGAAAAAAATCCACGACGACACCGCTCCTCTGCTCCAGAGGCTCGGTCTGCCGGTGTCCACCCGCACGCGGCTGGACCAATTGCCCATCGCACAGCAGCAGATGGTGGAAATTGCCAAGGCGCTTTCCCTGAACGCGCGCCTGATCATCATGGACGAGCCAACTTCAAGCCTCACGCTGTCCGAAACCAAACGCCTGCTGGAACTCGTCTGTGAACTGGCCGAACAAGGCGTGAGCGTCATCTACATCTCGCACCGGCTCGGTGAGATTGATGAGTGCGCCGATCGCGTCGTCGTTTTGCGCGACGGCCGGAATGCCGGTGAGCTGGACCACGGCGAAGCCACGCATGACCGGCTCATCAACCTGATGGTGGGTCGGGAAATCAAAAGCTATTACGTTCCGCCCGAGGGCCGGAAGGCCGCCGGTTTTTTCAAGGTGCGCAACGTCAGCTCGTTGTTGTATCCGCACAAGACGGTTTCTTTCGACGCCGCGCGCGGGGAAATCCTCGGACTGGCCGGTCTCGTCGGCGCCGGGCGTTCCGAAATGGCGAAGGCGCTGGTGGGGCTGGACCCTTCGCCGGCCAGGCAAATCATTCTGGACGGCAAAAGCGTTTCCATCAACGCGCCGCGCGATGCGATTGACCACGGCATTTATCTCGTCCCCGAAAACCGGCGCAGCGAGGGCCTCATTGTCGAAATGTCGGTCCGCGAAAACATCAGCCTGCCGTCGTTGCGGTCGCTTTCACGCGGCGGCCTCATCCAGCGCAAACGCGAGCGCGACGCGGCGCGGCGGCAGGTGGATTCCCTCAATGTCAAGACTCCCGGCCTTGAGACGCTCGTCCTGAACTTGAGCGGCGGCAACCAGCAAAAGGTCGTCCTCGCCAAATGGCTGGCCCTGTCGCCGCGGGTGATGATTCTGGACGAGCCGACGCGGGGCATTGACGTGGGCGCCAAGGCGGAGATTTACCGGCTGATGCGCGCGCTCGCCGCGCAGGGCAGCGTGATTTTGATGATCAGCAGCGATATGGAGGAGGTCCTGAACGTGAGCGACCGCATCGCCGTGATGCACGAGGGCGAAATCACCGGCGTGCTCGACCGGGCCGATTGCAACGAGCAGAACGTCATGCAGCTCGCCGTCGGCAAAAGAATTTCCGCCGCGAAACCGGCCTACACCAACTGATTTCATGCAAAACCAAACACCCGAACCCGCCGGAAAGCCTTCCCGGGAACCGGCCCTGCCGGAATTGAACCAACCGTCGTTCATCAAAACTCTGGTGACCAAAAAGGAATTCGGGATTTTCGCCCTGCTCGCCGTGCTGTGCGTCGTCACCGGACTGAAGAACCATGCCTTCTTTTCCGAGGCCAACCTCTCCAACACCGCCAATTTGATCGGGTTGTTCGGCATCTTCAGCATCGGTGCCGGCCTGATCATCATCACCGGCGGCATTGATTTGTCGGTCGGCTCGATGATAGCCCTGAACGGCATGTTGCTGGTGATGGCCCTGACGGATTGGCACTGGCCCTGGCCGCTCGGGGTGGCGTTTGCGCTGGCGGTGCCGATGCTGCTCGGCTACGCCCACGGCCTGCTTATCACGCGCTTCAAAATGCAGCCGTTCATTGTCACCTTGTGCGGCCTGCTGCTCTATCGGGGCATCGCCCGCTTCATCGCCAACGACACGACCAGGGGGTTTGGCGAAGCCACCGGTTTCAAGACCCTGCAACACCTGGCCAACGGCGATTTTCTCGGCCTGCCGATGCCGTTCGTGATCCTGATCATCATATCCGTCATCATGTGGATTGTGCTGCATCGTTCCATCTATGGCCGTTATCTGCTGGCCGTCGGGCGCAACGAGGAGGCCACGCGCTTTTCCGGCGTGAACACCCGGCGCGTCATCGCCAGCAGCTACGTGCTGGGCGGCCTGCTGACGGGAATTTCCGGCATCCTGTTCGCCTTTTACACCAACTCGGTTTCGCCCTCGACGCATGGCAATTTCTACGAGCTGTATGGCATCGCTGCCGCCGTGCTGGGCGGTTGCAGCCTGCGCGGCGGCGAAGGCTCTGTCATCGGCATCCTCATCGGCACCGCCCTGCTGCTCGTGCTGCAAAACCTCGTGAACCTGCTGAACATCCCCAGTTCGCTCAACTTCGCCGTCATGGGCGCGGTAGTGCTTGTCGGCGTGCTGGCCGACCAGATCTTGAAAAACCGCGCGGCCAGGAAGACTGCGCGTCAGCCCAAATGAAAACACCCCGGAGTGTTGGTTCGGTTTTGTGTTTCCTTTCGGCGGTAAATCTCTTGAACGCCGCGGAAATTATTTCGTCAGACGCGAACCTGACTGCGCGCGAGCAGCAAATCATTGCCGCCGCAAAAACGGGGCTCGCGCCGCAGTTCAACAGTGCGCGGGTTGTTGGTATTCGCCCCGTTACGCCGTTCCTTTATTCCCTGGCCGTGACCGGTGCGCGTCCGGTTACTTTCTCCGCAATAAAACTTCCCGCTGGACTCACGCTGGATCATCAAAGCGGCATCATTACCGGCTCATTGAAAAAGGCCGGCGATTATAAAGTGAAAGTTCGCGCGAAAAACTCCGCCGGTGCCGATGAAACCGAAATTAAAATCGTCTGCGGTGATACCCTGGCGCTGACACCGCCGATGGGCTGGAACAGCTACGATGCCTTTGGCGATTCTGTGCGTGAATCCGAGGTACTGGCCAACGCGCTGTGGCTCAAGGAACATCTGCAACCGGTCGGCTGGGACGCTGTCGTCGTGGATTTTCGATGGTACGATCGGTTGGCCAACGGTCAACCCGGTCAAAGCCCCGAGGGTGTAATGATTGATGAATACGGCCGCTGTATTCCTGCGCCCAATCGTTTTCCCTCCGCGACGAACAACGCCGGTTTTAAAGCGCTCGCTGACCGGATTCATGCCATGGGCTTGCAGTTCGGCATTCACATCATGCGCGGCATCCCGCGCCAGGCCGTGGAGGCGAACCTGCCGATTGCCGGCTCCAAATTCACCGCCGCGCAAGCCGTGTTGCCGGAAGGCGACCCCAACCGCACCTGCGTCTGGAACCAGGATATGTTCGGCGTGGACGCCGCCACCGACGCCGGCAAGGCTTGGTATGCCAGCATCGCCGCGCAATACGCCGCTTGGGGCGTGGATTACATCAAGTGCGACGACATCGCGAATTTGCAGCGTGGAAAAATATATGACGCCGATGAAATCGAAGTCCTGTCAACCGCATTGAAAAATTCGGGCCGTTCCATCGTCTTGAGCCTTTCGCCGGGCGCGGCCCCGGTCAGTCACGGCGCGCACTTGGCCCGGTTTGCGAACCTTTGGCGCATCTCGCCGGATTTCTGGGACAACTGGCGCTCGCTCAACCATAATTTCGATTTGTTCGCCCGATGGACCGCATACGCCGGCCCCGGCCATTGGCCGGACGGCGACATGATTCCGTTCGGGCACATCTGCCAGCGCAATTGCGACGTGCATCCTGACCGCTGGACCCGTTTCACGCGCGACGAACAATTGACCCTGATGTCGCTCTGGGCGCTGGCATCATCGCCATTGATGCTGGGTATGAATCTGCCCGACAACGACGAATGGACGACGGCGATCCTGACGAATCCGGAAGTGCTCGCGGTGGACCAGGACACGCTGGGCAAACCGGCGCGACGGATGACGGATCCGAACATTCCGGCGGAAATCTGGACCAAGGCATTGGCCGATGGCTCGCTGGCCGTCGGTTTTTTCAATCGTACTGGTCAACCGGTCAAGGTGAATGTTCCGTGGCGGGAGCTTGGATTTCACTCCGCGCCCGAAGTCCACGATTTATGGCTGCGAAATGATTTGGACCGGCAGAAGGAATTTACCACCGACCTGCCCGCGCATGGTTGCATGCTCCTTCGCGTTAAGTGACGCTGTCACAATTGAACTTCAAATGGTTTGGATTATGCCAGGACCCAACCCGGCGTGATTTCCTGGTCGAGCGACGTTGGTTGAACGCCGGCGGATAGTTTTCGTTCCGCCAGAATTCCAATCATGGCCGCGTTATCGGTACAGAGATTCTGATCCGCGAGACGCAGCATGAAGCCTTCCTTTTCGCAGGCTCTTGCCAGTTCGCGCCGCAATCGGCGGTTGCACGTCACGCCGCCGGATGCCGTTACGCAGCGCACGCTGTTGCGCTTCGCCGCGCGAATGGTCTTGGTAACGAGCACCTCAACAATCGCCGCCTGAACGCTGGCGCACAAATCATGCACCGATGGTGTGTCGTTCAACAAATCGGGATGGTCGCGGAGAAAATAGCGCACGGACGTTTTTAAGCCGCTGAAACTGAAATCATCAGTCGGGTCGTTGAGCAGGGGTCGCGGAAAGTCAAATGCCTTCGGATTTCCCGATTCCGCCAGCCGGTCAATTTCCGGGCCGGCGGGGTAGGGCAGTCCCATCAGTTTGCCGGTCTTGTCAAAACATTCACCCGCCGCGTCGTCCACCGTCGAGCCGAGCACGGAATGTTTCAATTCCGATTCCACGAGCACGAGCATGGTATGTCCGCCGCTGACGATGAGCGAAACGTTGCGTTGAAAATGTGAGAAATCAGCGGAGCCAAAGCCGGAACGCCGGGCACCGTCCCGGCCAGTGCGATCCTTGTCATCCGCGCCGGGCCGATGCTCGGCGCTCCGAATCCACGGTGAATACAAATGGGCCTCGTGATGGTGGATGCCGAGGAACGGTTTCTCCAAAGCAAACGCAATTGCCTGCGCGGCCTTGAATCCAACCAGCAACGCGTTGGGCAGTCCGGGTCCCTGGGTGGCGGCGACGGCGTCCAGCTGTTCCGGCTGCACCCGCGCTTCCTGCAATGCCGCTTGTGTCACCGGCATTAGATTTCGCAGATGTTCCCGGGCGGCCAGTTCCGGCACGACGCCGCCGTATTCAGCGTGCAATTTGATTTGCGAGGAGATGACACTGGAAAGAACTTCGCCGGTGCGCACCACGGCGGCGCTGGTTTCGTCGCACGAGGTTTCAATGGCCAGGATGGTCATGGGGCTGGTTAAATGAGTTAAATAAGTAACTGGTTAAACGGGTTTAGAATAGTAGGACCTGTTTAACGAATTACTTATTTAACCAGTTACTTCATCACCAGTTATTTCACCGCGACTTTTTCAGGGGTTGAAAGCTTGCTGTAAAGCAAAATGCCCTTCAACAAATCCTCGGCGCGTTCGAGTTGCACGTCCTGGATCTTTTCGACGAGGGCGCGATCTTCCGGGCTGAGCGAGTACAATCCGCCGAGCGAGCGCTGGAAGGTCAACGCGGCCTCTTCTTCATCCGTCATGGGCACCACCACGTCCGGCGTGATGCCGTGTTCATGAATGACCCGGTGGCTGGGCGTGTAATATTTGGCTGTGGTCAACTTGAGCGCCGAACCATCGTCCAGCGGGAAGATGCTTTGCACGGAACCTTTGCCGAACGTCTTCTCGCCGAGAATGACCGCGCGATGCAAATCCTGCAAACAGCCGGTGACAATCTCCGACGCGCTCGCGCTGCCGAGGTTGACCAGCACCACCATGGGCATGCCCTTCAATTCATCACCGTGGCCATCCGCGCGCCGCGTCGAGTTTTGGTCGGGATCGCGCCCTTCGGTGGTGACGACGAGTTGTCCGCGGGGCAGGAATTTGCTGCAAACACCGACCGCCTCGTCCAGCAGACCGCCGGGATTTCCCCGTAAATCCAGGATAAACGCCTGCATTCCCTCCGCTTTCAATGTTTTCAGCGCGTCTTCCAGTTCGTCGCTGGTATTGTCGCCGAATTGGGTGATGCGAACGTAACCAATCCCGTCCGGCCCGAGCGGGAAATCCTTTTTACCATTGATATCTTTCACCATGTCCACGTTGATGATGGAGCGGGTCAATGTAAAATCCCTGGTCAGGCCGGATGAAGGGCGCTGAATGGTTACGGTGACCTGCGTATCTGGTTTGCCGCGCAGCATCTTCACCGCGTCGGGCAGGGCCATCTTTTCCGCGCTCCGGCCGTTGATTTTGACAATGCGGTCGCCGGCCAGAATGCCCGCGCGAAACCCTGGCGTGTCATCCATTGGCGTGACCACGGTCACATAATTGTCCTTCATCGTGACCACCAGCCCCAGCCCGCCAAACTCGCCTTCCGTGTCACTCTGCAATTCCTGATACTCCTCCGGATCCATGAACTCACTGTGCGGGTCGAGCGAATCAATCATGCCCTTCAGTGCGTCGTAAACCAGGTCGTGATACGTCAGGTTGGTGCCGTCCACGTAGTCCGTGCGGACTTTTTCCAGCACGTTCGCAAAAAGCTCCAGATTCGGATACACGGAATCCTTCTGTTCAGCCGCTTGCGCCGAGCTAAAAAAGATGTGCGCGCCGATGGCCAGATTCAGCAGCAGCGCGACAACCACCAGTCCATAAATCAAACGTCGTTTCATAAACGGAGGAAAAGTATCACAAACCGGGGAAATTTCGAGTCAAGTTTTGTTTTGCAGCAACATTTCAATGAACGGCAGGTCGCCGGGCACCGTGACCTTTGGGTTCGGGGCAATGCTCGACACCAGCCGGACCGGCTGCCTGATCAACTCGCACGCCGCCGTGTCGTCGGTGAAGACCAGGCGGCGACGGCGGACCTCCGCCAGCGCACGGCGGATGACTTCAACCCGAAACGATTGTGGGGTTTGCACCGCCCATAATTTCGAGCGATCCAACGTGCGTTGAATCAGCCGTCCGTCCGCCGATTCCTTGATGGTATCGGTCACGGGCTGTGCCGCCACCGCGGCGCCAGTTTCTTCCGCCGCCTGGACGGTGGTGGCAATCAACTCATCGCTGGCGCAAGGGCGGGCCGCGTCGTGAATGGCCACAATCTCCGCCGTGACGGGCAGGGCTTCCAGGCCGTTCCAGACCGAATCCTGCCGTTCCGCCCCGCCCACGACGGTGCGAAACGGTTTTTGCAGATGAAATTTCACCGCCAATTCCGCGAACGCCTTCTGCATTCCGGCCCGCACAACAAGGACAATTTCACCGATGCACTTCGCATCGTTGAATCGTTGCCACGTATGGGCGACGACCGGGCGGCCGGCCACTTCCAGAAACAATTTGTCCACGCCGGCGCCCATGCGGATGCCCTTGCCGGCGGCGACGAGAATGGCGGCGTTCATTTTTCAGAAGTCTAAAGTCCAAAGTCCAAAGTCCAAGGCCAAAAACTCGAAGATTTGACTTTCAGCCGGCGGCAAACTGAGACCCGCAGCGGAACAACTGGGACACGGGGCAATTTGAACCGCCACTCGTCGCGTCGAAGCAGCGCGGAGACGGAAGGCGTCAGGACGCGGAGGTTTGACACGGATTACTCGAATGTGCAACAGGACGGCGAACGGTTCTTCCTCTCCTGGATGAGAGGGTGGTCTCGTTCTGCGGGACCGGGTGAGGGTTGTTGGGTTAGAACAAATCCTGCGGGTTGAAGACGGTCGTTTAATTGGAGCGGCCTGGCGGCGCGGATTTTAGCCTTTAGAACGGTTCAATAAATCTCGTAGCCGCCGAGGTAACGAGGCGGAATTGTCCAAGAGGGTCCGCCTCCTCACGTCGGCGGCTACAGTTTTCCCAGAAACGCGCTAGAATTTAGCCTTCAGCCGTTTTTGCCGCCGCCCGGCAAGAGCGAAGATTTTTCAAAATGCGGGACTGACCCTTCACCAGTGATGTGTCAGGCCGCATCCTCGATAAGTCTGAAATGTTCGTAGAAGTATCCTGTCGTCACCGAGAGCGAGTATTTCTTGTAGCGTGGTGTATCGCGAATGTCGGCGGGAACGAGTCTGTCATGCAACTCATCATAGCGAACCGGCAGAAAACTCACAACGATTGACTGCGGGTCGGTGGTCTCGGTCGTAATACAAACTCGCTCGCCAGCGGTGAGTCGGCCAGAACCGCTGAAGGTGATGGGCGCGGTAAAAAGATACTGAATCTGCGCGTCGCAGCCGTCAGTGACCTCCCAAATCTGGCCTCTCCGTGGAACGGGTGCTGGTTTGCTCATGACGAAAATTGCGGCCTGACGATGCAAAGCTGAACCACGACGCGAAAAACGGCAAGCGCCAAATCGCGCGAATCGTTTAACGACGGATGGACACGGATGAACACGGATTCCAAACCGCAAAATACGCGAAATACGCGAACCGGATTTCAGGATTTATTTCAGCCTTTAGCCTTCGGCCTTTCTGTGCCGGTGCAACCTTCAGCCTTTGTGTTGCATTGGACGTTGAGCGTTGAATGTTGAATGTTCCCTGTAAACTTCAGCCTTTAGCCTTCAGCCTTCAACCTTTACTTCGCCCCCGCTGGCCAATCTCGCCCAGCTGCTCCATAACTTGTAACAAGGCTAAAAGCTAAACGCTAAAGGCCAAAGCAATTTTCAGTGCTAGCGTCAACTTTAGAATTTAGCCTTCAGCCTTCAGCCTTTTTACCTGCCTCCCGGCAAGAGCGAAGATGGTTTATATTGCGGGGGCGCATCTCAGTTTCTTGCAGGGTTGAATGTGGTGTGAGGGAAGAGCAGGTGCCAGCGGTCGTTGCGCCAGAATGTTTCCAAACACAATAAGGCTTCATCACCAGCCTGACTCCAGAACTGGCCCGGGCGTTTGAACCGGCATTGGGTCTGCCGGCAGGTCGCCTCCACCGGACCACTGCCAATCGGTTCGCCCGCTCGCCGCCCGGCCCGGTAATCCATTCGCTGTTGATGGTCGTGGAAGTATTCCAATTCTTTGGCCACCGCCGCGGTGGCCGGCCCGCCGGGCATTGTGGCCAAGGCCTCTTCCAATTGACGGATCACTTTGAGCGAGGATTCGTTCTTGAGTTGTTGGACCAAGGGTCTGAGCCAGGCCTTGAGCTTTTCTTTGTCTTCGCCAAAGAGCGCTCGGCCCACAGCGGCCAAGTGTTGTAGGGCATGATAGAAGTCAAGTCGCTGGCGGGCTTGTGGCCAGCGGTCGTCGGCCAGACGCCAGATCCATACGGCCCCATCACCAATGACCAGCGCGCTGGCGGCTTGGCCCAGGCCGCGGCGCAAGGCTTCGGCGTGCAGTTGTTCGCGCAAGGCGTCAATGCCCGCACGCGTGGCGACGAAGCCCCGTTGGGTGATGACGGGCCGTCCGCCCGCGGTCTGGCCGCGGTGATCGAGTCGAAAACAGGTGCCGGTGTAAACCCAATGCCAGCGTTCAGGTTCTTTGCCCTGGCGGCGCAACGCCTCACTCTGGCCCCAGGCATCGCGTTCGCGGATGTTCCAGGCGTCCAGTTGGAGGATCATCTGGTAGGGTTCGAGGGTCAGTTCAAGTTGGTTCTGGGCGGTGGCGGCTTGCTGATCAAGGTGGGTGCGCAACCGTTGGGCGCGTTCGCCTTGCCGACGGGCTTCGCGATCCAGTGTGGCGCGGGGCAATTTGACGCCGGTGAGATGTTCCAGCACGGCGCTGGCGTCCTCGATGGGCATTTTGCTGGCCAAGAGCGCCGCCATGTTTTGCACGGCGGGTGAGTAGCCGGCACTTTCTTCTAACCCCAGGGCGGCGTCGGCGGGCACGCGCCATTTGCGACAGCGTTTGCAGTAGCCGCGGGTGCGTTTGACGGTGATCGAACCAAAGCGCGACTCGAAGGTGCGTGGCTGGTCAGTGGAAAGGCGGGTGAGGGTTTGTCCACAGACCGGGCAGACCGGTGGCGTAGCGTCGGCTTTGGCTTGAGCACCACGTTCGATCGTTTGGCCAAGCAGTTCCTGGACATCCCGAACGGCTTGGACTTCGAGATGGCCGAGGTTTTGATCGCTGGCCAGCACGAGGCGTTGGATCGAATGTTCCAAGGCGCACGCCGCACGGGCGGCCAGCACCGCCAGCGGTTCGGATGAGGTCCCAGAGGTTATCGTGGAACCCACAGCTTCAAGGCAGGGAGTTGTCATGCCCTGAGCTTACACTACTCTGCAAGAAACTGAGATGCGCCCTATTGCGGGACTCCCCTTCATTTCTATTTGCCTCTCCACTTGCCATGCTTTAAAATAATGGGGCAGATTAGGAAATCACCCAATCAGGAAAACCCGACTCACATTTCACATGCAAACCAAACAAGCTCTGACCGCCCGGTTTCTGGCCATGATGATGTTACTGACCGGTCTTGAGCCAGCCGGGGCACTGACCACAATTCTATCGACGGTTCCGACCAACGGGGCCAACAACGTTTCGCCCGGTGCGCCCGTGGTGTTTACTTTCAGCGCAGCCATGAACTCCACCTCGACGGTTGCCGCATTCTACGATGTCAATGCAGATCTCGAATCGCCGCCCGTGAGTCCGGTTTGGAGTGCGGGCAACACGGTGCTGACCTGCACTCCCTGGCCGGCCTTTGCCAATAATCACGTCATTCAATGGCAGGTCGCCGGGCAGGACACGCTGGGCAATCCGTTGTCCGGTGCCACGACGGGCAGCTTTACGAACGTTGTCGGTGTCAACGGCGGGTCGGGCACGAATGCCTTCACGTTTTTTCAGGTCGTCCATTACACCTTTTACGTCCAAACCAGCGCCAGTCCACCCGTGCTCCTCCCCAACATTACCTATGAGTTCTTCGCGCAGACCCTCCTCTCTTCCAATCGCACGGCCACCAACATCACGGTGACCATCCCCGTCCGATTGGCGGTTTCCAACCTGGTCGAAAATCTGTTAAGCCCGGAGAGGTTCTCGGTGTCTGATTTCAGCACCAATCTGCTTGAAACCTTCACCACCAATTTCCCGAGCGGCAATTACATCTTCAACGTCAGCGCCGTTGACTCAAACCAGCAGGTGACGGTGAACCTGCCGGCCTACGTGCCGCCGAATTCGCCCCAGGTGAGCAACTACGTCGCCGCGCAGTCCGTCAATCCGTCGCAACCCTTCACCCTGAACTGGATTACGTTCACCAACGGCCTGAGCACGGACTGGATACTCTTTCAAATTGAGGGGGGTCCCATCGGAACCCTTTTTCAGACGGGCGACCCCGGTCAACCCGGCGCCTTGAACGGCACCTCCACGTCGGTCATAATTCCCGCCAACACCCTGTCGGCCGACTCAACCAATACGGCCGTGCTTGCTTTCTATCATGTCGCCGCCTCGACCAACGGCACCACGGTCACGCAGGCCTCCGTCGCGAGTGTGACCTACTTCTCCATCATCACGACCACGAATGTGGCAGTCGCATCGGCGCCGGTATTGACCATCCGGCCTTCGGGAACCAATGTTATTTTGACATGGCCGACCAATGCGACCGGTTTCACTTTGGAGTCTGCCACCAACCTGGTTTCGCCAGTGTGGACCACCAATTCGACGGCGCCGTTCATCGTCAACACGAACAACGCAGTGACCAACGGAATCTCCGGCACGCAGAAGTTTTACCGGTTGAGCCAGTGATTTTAGCCTTTAGCCGTTCCTGTCCACCATAGCCTTGGCGACGGTGGAAGAATTCAGCCTTTTTCAGCTACCGCCCGGCAAGGGCGAAGATGGTTCAAAATGCGGGACTAATCCCTCTCTGCTTAATCCGCGCTTTCTGCCACTTGACGCAATGCGAGAAACGCCTCTTTCAATCCTTGGCTGACGGCGCTGTCCGGCTCGTGAAGAACGAGCGTTTGGTATTGGTCGAGGAAATCCTTTCGCAGCCGGTGAAAGAGATGCAGGAAATGGCGTAGGAATCCGATGCAATCGAGAATCGCGATTTCGACACCGCCCGTCTCGTCATATTTTGAGCGGGCATATTCCCGAATGTCATCATCCACGGATTCAGTGGTAATGAAGATGTAATTTTGAACGTGTTTCCCTTGTGCAGCGATTTTCTGGGGCGCGCGGTCAATGTCGCCGCGTTGCACGGCTTTGTTCTTCATTTCATAACTCGTTACGACCTTATCATCACCGAGGATTGTGATTTGAACGTCCCCGACCGCGCCGGTTTGCTCATCGGCGGCATTGTGGCCGGTGAGATTGAGCACGCGCTCTCCGAGCCGTGTTTTCACTGCTTCGTAGGCAGCGGCAACAATCAATACCAACAAACGGCTCGAACCTTTGCAGCACAGATGCTGCTCAATCAAATTCACTGTGTCCTCGGATGACAGCGGCAACGCATCCGCCACACGGCCAACGCCGGACAGAAGCGTCTTAAGCCGTGCCTTGCGTGCGTCACGGTCCAACAACAGCAACCGGATGGATTCGTTCAAAATGTCCTGTGCCGAGGCTCGACCGGCATGAACGTCGTCGAGAAGTTTCAGGGCGCTCTCATACATCACCATGGGACGCCCTACCAAAACAACTTTCGTCGTCAGCGTCTGATCCATGTTTCGCAAAGTTGGTGTGAGAAAGGCCGTCGTCGAATTGCAGGGAAGATTATACTTTGTGATGAAGCCGCCAATGAATTGCTCATCGTAACTGCGCCCGGAAAAAGAATCTTTGCTGCCGATTTTTGTGTAGGGCTTGCGCGGATCAATTTTGGGATCATGCGCCTTGGCCAACATACACGCCATGAGCAGCCGCGCCCCGGCTCGATTGCTTGGGCAATTCACAACCGAAAGAACCCGCGCCGCAATTTTTTCGTCGTGAATAAACGAATGGCCGAGATTTGCTCGCGCGCGTTTGAGTGAAGCCTCAAGCAGTTTGGAACAATTCTCCATGTGTATGCCTGCCGTTGTGTTTGATTTTGTGCGGGTCGTAATTGGTCCAGAGCACTTCCACGCGCTTATCCTTCGTGGAATGGTTCGTGCGTTCTGGCGAAACCGTCTTGTGCCATTTTGTGGCGGGATAAAATTTTTCGAGAATGGGCGCCTGATAATTTGAGAACGCGACCATGCCTTGAGCCGAATTCAAAACGTCCGCGAGTTCGCGATGCTGCGTGTCCGTCATTTCGAAGCCGTAGGCTTTCGAATCACCGCGAGTCGAGTGGACGTAAGGTGGGTCGCAGTAAAACAACGTTCCCGGTGAATCATAGAGGCGGATTATATCCGCTGCTGGACGATTTTCGATTTGAACCCGGAGCAACCGCTCGGCCACCGCCGGCAAATCCTCCACCGCGCCGAGCCAGCGGCTGATAACGCCGCTCATGCCGGCCCGACTGGTGTTTTTACAGTTCGCCCAGCGGCCAATGGTGGCTGTTTGCGCCAGACCCGTTCGCACTTGTCGGGCGCGGACATAAAACCGCCGGGCGCGCTCCAGTGCCGACAAGTCGGGATTGACTTCGCAGGCCAGCGCAAATTCCTCGCGCGCGAACGGGGTCAATCCGATGGCCTCAACCAACCGCTCCTTTTCTTCTCGGAGAACGCGGAAGAAATTCACCACCTCGCCGTCAAGGTCGTTGAAAGTCTCCACCGGCGACGGGTCACGATTGAGCAGCACCGCGCCGGAACCAGCGAACGGCTCACAGTAATGGTGACAGGTGGGAAGCAGCGGCAGCAGCCAGTCGAGATGCGAGAATTTTCCGCCATACCAGCCGAATGGTATGAGTTTCTTTTTCTCCGTGAGCCGGGTGATACGCGGTGGAACTGTCCGAACTCGGCCCGAAGAATCGCCATTGACGCGATACGGCGGCGAATCCTCATGAAATGCGGCGACATCTTTCTGCTGTCGTTTGGCTTTGCCGATTCGCTGGTTTTTCTTGAACATTTGATTCGTGCTTGTGGAACCATACCAAACCCGCCATAAGCTTCAAAACGGAATTTGAACAGTCAGAAGCCAGAATTCAAAGGGTGGTTTCAATCCGTGCTCATCCGCGTCCATTCGTGGTTGAAACAGGCTCTTATGGACTGCCGGTTGACAGGCGGAAAAAGGCCGCGCGGCCAAATGGTTGATGGTTGAGAGCTGAGGGTTGAGAGTTAAAACGGCTCGTCAGGAGCCTCGCCCCACCTTTGCGCTCTTTGCGTCCTTTGCGGTTAAATCCGTCCCGCGTTGGTGGCCGGATTGTTTAATCCGCCACTTCTGCCGTGAGTCGCTTTACGCACATTCACAGATTCTCCGGATTCCATCCGCCGCGCCGAACGGCAGGGCGATTTGGCCTTCAGGAACATCGTAATCACGCGGATTGATGCGGATGAGGGTGCCACCGGTTCGTTGCTGCACCTGTTCCGAGAGATGGCGCACCGTGGGAATGGCGCTGCCCGCGCCCAGTTCAATCACGGCCAGCCTGGCGGAGCATTTCGCCAGCTCGTCCAGCCACTTGCCAAACCGCTGGTGCTGCGCGTCGGAGCGACGGCTGAGCCAGGTCCCATCGCCGAACATCAGAACATTGGGCCGTGCCAGCCCGGCGCAATTTTTGCATTCAGGCAAAGGTTCCCTGGCGCGGAAGGTGGCTTCGTTGACGTTCACCGTTTCAGCGTCGGCCTCCCAGATGTCGTCCGTGCACGACGCACTGCATTGGAAGTGGTGAATGGAGCCGTGGCATTCAACAATCCGCTCCATCGCGAAGCCGGCCCGCTGGAATTGTCCGTCCACGTTGGACGTGAAAACGAAATAGCCGTGGGTCTTGGAGCCGCCGATTTCCAGCAACTGCCTGAAGCCCGGGTGCGGTACGGTCTTTCGATAAAGGTTCAGCCGATGGCCATAAAACGCCCATGCCAGAGCCGGGTTCTCCCCGAACCAGGCCGGGTTGGCCATTTCCGAAAAGGAGAGGCCCAGCTTCGCGATGACGGGATACGCCCGCCAGAACCCTTGCGTGCCGCGGAAATCAGGCAGGCCGGAATCAACGCCCATGCCCGCGCCCGCCGAGATCAACACCGCGTCCGCCGCCGCAATCGCTTCGGCCGCCCGCTGGATGCTTGGTTCTTCCATGCGATTTTGATTGCCAATGTGTGCGGGAAACCTGAAAGCGTCAAATTGTTGCAAAGCGCAAAGACTGAAGTTTGAAATCGGAGGTCGGAAATCGGATTCCAGTTGGTAGGGCGCGTCACTCCGTGCGCGCCGTCTTTGGTGTTTGTCCGGGCGGCGGGCAGAGGACTGGCCCGCCCTACCTTTCAATGCCCGCCATCTCCGCCGCCGAATCCTCCTCCATCGTGGTGTCCATGCTGCCATGATGACCGGAGTCGGAATCAAGGAGCAGTGGCAGCGCCGGCCTTATCGGGTTGTACAGTGAATTCCACGAACCGGCTTTTGTGCAAAGCCAGTTTCAGGTTCAGCGACTTGATGTCATCGTGAACCCTTGCAAATTCTATCGAATAGTGACCGGCCCACGGGACACCAAACGGATGCCACAGTTCGCGCCCTTGATCATCGGTGGCCGACACCACCGTCAGGTTCATTCCTTGCGATTTGAAACCGGGGTCGGTCCCGATGATGATGCTTACGTCTTTTGGATGACCCGTGGAATATTGATCTGAAAGCAGCAATGGCGGCAGCAATTTCAAATGCACGCCTTTGACCGTGGCCGGGGTGATGGTGAACGGAAAATTGGTTCTGCCGACATCCCACGCATCCCATTCGTCATTCCAGTCCTGTTGACTGCCGGGTTTCACGGGAACATTGGTGAACGTCACCATTTCATCATCGCTGAATCCCGATCTCTGGATGAATTCCAGCCGCACTTTCCACGGTTGATTCGGCCACAACCCCGGTTGAAAATAATAGCCGTCCATTCCATAATGCTTGGGAGGGGGAATATACGAGCCGTTTATCATGTGCCCCCAGATCCGTCTAACTCCGTTTGTGGGATAGGGATAAATTAAACCCCGCGACCAATTGCCGGCTGCATCGGTGGTCCGAACCGGCCATGGATTCCAGTTGGTGGTGGACTGGCCGTTTTGCCGGAAGTCGAAATTGAGGTGGACGCATTGGTTCGCCGGGTCGTTGGTGGGCTTGAGGCTGCCGCCTTGCCAACTAGGCGTCGGCACACCGGCGACCAGTCTTGTGAGCGTCACCTCAAGGTCGCCGTCGGATTCCGTGTCCGGCAGCGGCTTTGGCGTCCACTGCACAATCATTCCGGGCGGCGGATTGGTGAGGACAAATTCCCCTTTGACAACGGCGCCCCGATACGGCCTGACGCGCAGAATCGTTTCCCTGTCCCAGCGCGGGTAGGCGCTCAACACGAAGCTCTGAAGGAATACGCCGGATTTTACAAATGACCCTTGTCGCGTCTCGATGTTGACGCATCCCGTGTTCGCCCGGTCAGAAACCAGCAACTGGTAGATCGGATTCTTGCCTGGTTCGCGCTCTTCTTCAATCCAGACCACAGGGGTGTTGCTGGCGGTGTAAATCCAGTTGGCCGTGCGCAGGTTTTCATAACCCGGCGCCATGTGGTGAGTCCCATAGGTCGTGCCCAGCAATGTCAGTTTTGTCCCTTCATCCAACGTGATGATTTGTTTATCATCGCCGAACGCAATGGATGCGGCGAAAAACAAACCAGCCAGCAGGGACGGGATTCTCATTGCGCCGCTGAATACGCCCATTTCCAAACCGAGTCCAGCGTTTAATGACCGCCGTGTCCGCCACGGGCGCATCTCAGTTTCTTGCAGAGTAGTGTAAGCTCAGGGCATGACAACTCCCTGCCTTGAAGCTGTGGGTTCCACGATAACCTCTGGGACCTCATCCGAACCGCTGGCGGTGCTGGCCGCCCGTGCGGCGTGCGCCTTGGAACATTCGATCCAACGCCTCGTGCTGGCCAGCGATCAAAACCTCGGCCATCTCGAAGTCCAAGCCGTTCGGGATGTCCAGGAACTGCTTGGCCAAACGATCGAACGTGGTGCTCAAGCCAAAGCCGACGCTACGCCACCGGTCTGCCCGGTCTGTGGACAAACCCTCACCCGCCTTTCCACTGACCAGCCACGCACCTTCGAGTCGCGCTTTGGTTCGATCACCGTCAAACGCACCCGCGGCTACTGCAAACGCTGTCGCAAATGGCGCGTGCCCGCCGACGCCGCCCTGGGGTTAGAAGAAAGTGCCGGCTACTCACCCGCCGTGCAAAACATGGCGGCGCTCTTGGCCAGCAAAATGCCCATCGAGGACGCCAGCGCCGTGCTGGAACATCTCACCGGCGTCAAATTGCCCCGCGCCACACTGGATCGCGAAGCCCGTCGGCAAGGCGAACGCGCCCAACGGTTGCGCACCCACCTTGATCAGCAAGCCGCCACCGCCCAGAACCAACTTGAACTGACCCTCGAACCCTACCAGATGATCCTCCAACTGGACGCCTGGAACATCCGCGAACGCGATGCCTGGGGCCAGAGTGAGGCGTTGCGCCGCCAGGGCAAAGAACCTGAACGCTGGCATTGGGTTTACACCGGCACCTGTTTTCGACTCGATCACCGCGGCCAGACCGCGGGCGGACGGCCCGTCATCACCCAACGGGGCTTCGTCGCCACGCGTGCGGGCATTGACGCCTTGCGCGAACAACTGCACGCCGAAGCCTTGCGCCGCGGCCTGGGCCAAGCCGCCAGCGCGCTGGTCATTGGTGATGGGGCCGTATGGATCTGGCGTCTGGCCGACGACCGCTGGCCACAAGCCCGCCAGCGACTTGACTTCTATCATGCCCTACAACACTTGGCCGCTGTGGGCCGAGCGCTCTTTGGCGAAGACAAAGAAAAGCTCAAGGCCTGGCTCAGACCCTTGGTCCAACAACTCAAGAACGAATCCTCGCTCAAAGTGATCCGTCAATTGGAAGAGGCCTTGGCCACAATGCCCGGCGGGCCGGCCACCGCGGCGGTGGCCAAAGAATTGGAATACTTCCACGACCATCAACAGCGAATGGATTACCGGGCCGGGCGGCGAGCGGGCGAACCGATTGGCAGTGGTCCGGTGGAGGCGACCTGCCGGCAGACCCAATGCCGGTTCAAACGCCCGGGCCAGTTCTGGAGTCAGGCTGGTGATGAAGCCTTATTGTGTTTGGAAACATTCTGGCGCAACGACCGCTGGCACCTGCTCTTCCCTCACACCACATTCAACCCTGCAAGAAACTGAGATGCGCCCGTCCGCCACCGAATCCCCTCCATCGTGGTGTCCATGATGACCGGAGCCGGTGTAGTATTGGCGCTGTGCGCCAATCCCATCTAGCCACCGGCTCGACACTACAACTGCAAACTCGCCAGGGGCCTCGCCCCACCTTTGAGCTCTCTGCGTCCTTTGCGTTGAAATCCCCTATGCTGGCTTTTCGATCCGTTCAAGCCGGAACCAAGCATTTGAACCACGGATGGACACAGATGAACACGGATAAAGACTGTTAATAAAGGTGCTGAGCACACAAGCGGACTGGCCAGACTTTGGCAATGGGTCAACTTCTCTCCGCCACCACTCTTTACATTCCGGTTACTTGGGTAAAAATAACGCATGGTTCACGCACAGACCAAAGATGTAAAACCGCTGCATTGGGATGCCACCTCGCAGGATTATCTCCAACACCGGCCAGGATACCCCAACGATTTTTTTGTTCTCCTGCAATTTCTGGGTATCGGATTGGCTGGGCAGGACATTCTTGATCTCGGTTCGGGCACTGGAGCATTGGCCGTTCCTTTCGCGAAGCAGGGCGCGCGGGTTACGGCCGTGGATCTTTCGGAAGGACAGATCCAGGCCGGACAACAGGCCGCCCGCCGGCACGGAGTCAAAATCACTTTCAAGGTGGCTCCGGCCGAGGCGACGGGTTTGCCCGACCATGATTTTGACTTGATCACCGCCAGCATGTGCTGGAGTTATTTTGACCTGAACCGCATGGAAGTGGAGGCGCCGCGCCTGCTCCGTTCGGAAGGATTGCTGCTGGTGAGTTCCTTGATCTGGGTGGCAGCAGAGAGCCCCATTGCCAGCCAGACGGATCAATTGATTGCCAGGCACAATCCCGCGGCGGGGCAGTCGAGCCGGGGTGGAGATGTGGAAATCATTCCAGCCTGGTCGCTGGCCCGGTTCCGTTTGAAAACGTACCACGATTTTACAGTTAATGTGCCATTTACGCGCGAATCCTGGCGTGGGCGCATACGTGCCTGCAAGTGGATCGGCGCGGCGTTGTCCCCGGAGCAGACGGAAGCATTTGACCGCGAGCATCAGACTTTGCTGGAAGGAATTGCACCTGCCCAATTCGACATCCGCCACCGTATCTGCATTCAGATTTTCAAACTCAAACGAAGCTGAGCGCGGCTGTGTTGCAGACCAACTGCAGCGCTGCAACTGGTGCTTCGCACACAGTCGCGCTCCGAGAAATTTGAAATCAGGACACTACCCCAAGGCGCGGAGGTTTGACACGGATTGCACGGATTAACACGATTTGCGGGAAAAAAGGCCTTGCAAATCTGTCGAGCAGGACAAACATTACGAAAAAGGCCCACGCTGGTCGTGGGCAAAAACCCAAACGGGAAATCCCGACAAATATTTCCGAATGAATTCCACCTCGCCACCCCGGCGGCTACATTAACTCGCAGCCTGCCAGTCGAGTACTTTCAGTTGTACCGCGCGGTTGCCGTTGAACTCGTTGATCTGCGGCGCGAAGGCGAGGTCAAATTTGCCGACCGGCAACGATTCGTCGCCGCCGTTCCACCAGACTGCTTCCAGCATCGTGCCGCCCGCGGCACCGTAGCCGCCCTGCGGTGAAGGCGTGTCCGTTACGCACAGCTTGACGTGCTGTTTGTCGGCGCCAATGCGCTGGAGCGGCCGCGCGTGGGTGAGGTTGCGGGCGCAGAATTGCACGCCGGGATTGCCCTGTCCCGTTGGCTTCAAACGCGACAGCTCGTGGAGCGTTTCCAGTGTCATTTCATCCAGCCCCACTTCCGCGTCGAGGCGAATCCGCGGTTGCAAATTCTCCGGTTTCAACGCGTGGCGCGCCAGTTCGTTCAGGCGTTCCCGCAGCGCGCCGATTTTGTCCGGTTGAATGCTCAAACCCGCCGCCATCGCATGTCCGCCGTGGCACAGCAGCAAGTCGTTGCACTTACGCAACGCGGCGGCGATGTCGAAACCGGCGATGCTGCGGCCCGACCCGCGCCATACATCGCCTTCACCGCCGATAATGATGGTGGGCCGGTAAAACTCCTGCAACACCCGCGAGGCAACGATGCCGACCACGCCGATGTGCCAGAGCAACTGGCCTTCCACGATGACGAAATCGATTTCCGGCTTGAATTTGGCGCGCACGGCGCCGGTGACTTCCTCGACGATGCCACGTTCGATTTTCTGGCGCTCACGATTCCGCGCGTCGAGATTTTGCGCGAGCGGCATCGCTTCGGCCAGAGCAGGGGCAAGCAACAGCCGCAGTGATTCCTCGGCGGTTTCGAGCCGGCCGGCGGCGTTGAGGCGCGGCGCCAGTTGAAAACCGACGTTGTACGTGCCCAGGACCGGCGGAGATTGCGCGGCCTTTTTCAACGCGACCAGTCCGGGCCGTTGCGTTGTGTTCAGCCGTTGCAAACCGGCGGAAACCAGGATGCGATTTTCCCCGGTGAGCGGAACCAGGTCGGCGATCGTGCCCAGCGCGACCAAATCGAGCAGCGGTCGCAGATCGAATTCCGCCGCGCCCGGCAGGCCGGTTTCGCGTCCGCGTTTGACCAGTGCATGGGCGAGTTTGAACGCCAGGCCGACGGAACATAATTCCACCTGAGTGACGGGTGACGGGTGACGGGTGGCGGGAAAGGTGCTGTTCTCGTCACTCGTCACACGACACGCGTCACGCAAAGCCATTTGCGGATTCACGAGCGCAACAGCTTCCGGTGCCGGGTCTGAAATCTGGTGATGATCCAAAACGATGACGTCCACGCCGCGGCCGCGAAGCGAGCGAATGGTGTCCACGGCGGTTGAACCGCAATCCACCGCGAGCAAAAGCGTGACTGGAATTTTTTTGAGACAGTTTTCCACGCCGTCGGCGCTCAGGCCATAGCCTTCGTCCATGCGATTCGGCAGGTAAAAATCCGCCTTCCAGCCAAGTGCGCGCAACACTCCGAGGAGCAGGGCGGTGGAAGTCACCCCGTCCACGTCATAATCACCAAAAATCACCAGCGGTTCGTTCTGTCCGCGGGCGCGCAGCAATCGTTCCACGGCTACAGCCATATCCGGCAACAGAAACGGATCCGCGAGATTCTTGAGGCGCGGATGGAGGAAATTTTCAATGGCGGGCGGCTCGCTGAAGCCGCGGTTAAGCAGGCATTGCGCCAGCAACGGCGCGATTTTGAGCTGGGCCGCCAGTTGACCGGCCAGCAACGGTTGCGGCGGCGCGAGTGACCAGCGAAATTTCATGTTGTTTTAACCACGGATGAACACGGATTGTCGGATAACCAGGCCTGCGTTTTACAGGAAACCAGTAATCCATTAATCCAGTTGTTTGTCTTCTTATCCGTGTCCATTCTTGTTTATCCGCGGTTTATTTTTCCCTCGCGCCGCGCGGCAGCAACGGACAGCGCGATGGCGATTGACAGGATCGCGGCCACGACGAGCAGCGAAGCGCCGGTGGGAATTTGCCTTTGAAACCATTGCGGCGACGGGCCATGCGGCTCGACCAGCATTTTTATCCCAATGAACACCAGCACAACCGAAAGTCCGATTTTCAGGTAGCGGAAGTAACCGAGCGCGCCGGCCAGCAGAAAGTAAAGTGAACGCAACCCGAGGATGGCGAAGACGTTTGAGGTGAAAACAATGAAGGCCTTGCGCGTCACCGAAAACACCGCCGGAACGGAATCCACGGCGAAAATCAGATCGGACGTTTCAACCAGCAGCAGTACCAGCGCCAGCGGGGTCAGTGCGAAGCGGCCATCCAAGCGGGTGAAAAATTTTCCGCCAACGAAGTCGGGGGTGATGGGAAACAGTTTGCGTGCGAGTCGCAGCGCGAGATTTTTTTCCGGCTGCACCATGGCTTCGCGATTGAAAAGCATTTTAATGCCGGCGAAAACGAGGAACGCTCCGAACAGGTAAAGCACCCAGGCAAACCGGTGGATCAGGGCCACGCCGGCGGCGATCATCACGCCCCGCATCACGAGTGCGCCGAGGATGCCCAGGAAGAGCAGCCGGTGCTGAAACTCGGACGGCACCCGAAACCACGCGAAAATGAGCGCGATGACCAGGACATTGTCGAGCGAGAGCGAAAGCTCGATGACATAACCGGCGGTGAACTGGACCGCCTCTTCGCGCCCTCGCCAATACGCCATCGCGCCGGCAAACAGCGCGGCCAGCAGGAACCAAAAGACCGTCCAGGCCAGGGCTTCCTTGAATTTGACCGTGTGTGCCCGGCGATGGAACAGGCCCAGATCGAGCGCGAGAAAAATCAGGACGCAAAAAATGAAACCGGCCCAAAGCCAGGGGGTGATTTCAACAAGGTCCATTTACGATTTACGATTTACGATTTACGCGCCGACTGCAAACGGATTCGGCATTCGCGAATCGCAAACCGCAAATTCCTACGCCTTGACCGGCGAATCCACCTTCGCCGTCGTCGTGCCCTGAATCGTCACCTGTGACGCGCCAATGGCGGGGCGTTCACCCTTGTGCCACCAGAGCACGAACGCACTGGCGATGTAAATACTCGAATAGGTGCCGGTGATGATGCCGATGAGGAACGTAAAGGCAAAATCGTTGATGACGCCGCCACCCCAGATGAACAAGCAGAGTGTGGCGATCAACACCGTGCCGCTGGTGATGATGGTCCGGCTCAGCGTCTGGTTCAGCGCCTGGTTGATGATTTCGCTGAACGTGCCGCGCACGCCCAGCTTCAAATTTTCGCGGATCCGGTCGAAGATGACGACTTTGTCGTTGAGCGAGAAGCCGATGATGGTCAGCAAGGCGGCGACGACGGTGGCGTTGAACTGGCGCCCGGAAACGGCATTGGCAATGCAATAACACCCGATGGCCAGCAGCACGTCGTGCAGAACGCCGACAATCGCGCCGACGGCGAAGGAGAATTCGTAACGGAACGCGACGTACAACAGAATGCCGAACATGGACAAGAGACAGGCAATGACAGCCGATTGCCGGATTTGCGCTCCCACAATCGCGCCGACCTGTTGGCGGGCCTTGACCACAAATTGCGCCTGGGGGAACTGTTTGGTGAGCTCTTGTTCAACCTTTTGTTCGGAGCCGCTGGAGGTGGTCACGCGCAGTGTATCACCGCCGCCACTAAGGTCTTTCTGGTATTGGATTTGCGCATCCTGTTCACCAATGCGCGTCAATACGTCGCGGATGTCTTTCATGTCCACCGGATGCGCGTAACTGAAGGTGGTGCTGTCGCCGCCCAAAAAGTCCACGCCAAATAATTTTTCGCCCCGGCCAAAAATGCCGTAGCCCAGCGACAGGATGACAAAGGCCCAGGTGATGACAAACAAAGGCCTGGCCGCCTTCATGAAGTTGACGTGCGTGCTTCGGATGATATGGAGCATCGGCAGCGATTTCAACCAGTTGCGGTCGAGCAGGAAATTAAAGATCAAGCGCGTCACCACGAGCGCGGTGAACAGGCTGGCGGCCACGCCGATGGTCAGCGTGACACCGAACCCCTTGATTTCGCCCGTGCCCATGAAAATCAGGATGACGGACGAAATCAGCGTGGTGACATGCGAGTCAAAAATGGTGCCGAAGGCGCGGGCGTAACCGGCGGCAATCGCGCCGCGCAGGGACTTGCCCTTGGCGATTTCCTCGCGCAGTCGTTCGTAAATCAGCACGTTGGCGTCCACCGCCATGCCGATGGTGAGCACCATGCCGGCAATGCCCGGCAGGGTCCACGTGGTGCCGATGGAGCACATCACGCCGAACAAGATGATGATGTTGGTGATCAGCGCGATGTTCGCGGTCAAGCCGGCAATCCAGTAATAACACAGCATGAAGGCGGAAACCAAAATGACGGCGGCGATGGAGGCGCGGAGACCGCTCTGGATAGAGTCCTTGCCCAACGTCGGGCTGACGTCGCTCGAATAGATAATTTTAAGCGGTGCCCGCAGCGGATTTTGCAGGACACTGGCCAGCGACTGTGCCTCCTCCGGGGTAAAGTGGCCGGTGATTTGGCCGTTACCGGCTTCAATCGCGCCCTGAATGGTCGGCGCGGACTGAAGCTCGCCGTCCAGTACGATGGCCAGTTGGCGGCCAATGTTGTTGCGGGTGACTTCGGCGAACCTCTTCGCACCATTGTCGTTGAGCGTGAAATCGATCTCCGGTTCACCCATGTTGCCACGCACCACCATCGCGCTTTTTACAATGTCGCCAGCCAGGCCGTTCTCCGCTCGTTTCTTCACCACGGCTTCTTCAATCTTCGGTGGTTGGTTGTTGGGTTGCGGCTCGATATGCTTGAGCAATTCATATCCGGGCGGAATGGGCAGATGATTGTCAATGATTTGCTGGCTGTCCTCCTTCACCAGCCGGAATTCAAGGTACGCTGCCTTTTGGATTTGCTCCTTCGCACGTTCCTTGACGTCCTCCGACAGTCCGGGCAACTGAATCAAAATACTGTCACCGCCTGCGGCTTGAATGACCGGTTCCGCCACGCCAAAGGCATCCACGCGTTTGCGCAGGACTTCCACCGCCTGTGACAGCGCGCCAGAGACATCAGGAATGTTGGTGACGGTTTCAACCTGGCCCGCAGAGTTTGTCGTGGTTTCGATGGTCTCAAGTTTGCTGGTGTCCATTTCAACGAGGAAAGATGTGCCACCTTGTAGATCGAGGCCGAGTTTGATTTTGCCAGCCGCGTCGCGCTGAAGCCGGTTCAAAATGAAGAGGTTCGGATCCAGACTGGCCTTGGCGTCGGGGAAGTTGAAATAAGGCTGAATGTCATTGGTGCCGATGGCCTCCTGCAGGTTGGCGAACTCGCGGTCAGGTCGGGCCGCTTGCAATGGGGCAAGCCGTGCCAGGATACCCGCGAAGGTCGCATCCCGCTTCACCGCGCTGGTTTCGAATTCGCTCACCAGATCCCGGCTGGTGGGCGGATACATTTCGAAAAGCGCCCAGCAGACGATGAAGATCACCAGGATGAATTTCCAGAAATCGTTGTTTTTCATGGACGGCCTAGGAATCGGTCGAGCCGCTGGCTTCGAGAATTTCGGCCACCGACGCCTTGGTGACTTCCATTTTGGCATCCGCCGAGCGCAGGGAAACGGTCTTGTCCTTTACGGTGATGACCAGGCCGACGATGCCGCTGGACGTGACCACCTTGTCACCCGACTTGAGCGCTTGCAGCATTTTCTCCTGTCGCTTGCGTTGCTGCTGTTGCGGACGGAACAGGATAAAATACATCATGACAACCATCAGGACGATGAAAATGATAGGGCTGCCAAAGAGCGACTGAGGACCGGCTGCCGGCGTCTGGCCTGCGGGCGGGGCAGCCTGGGCCAGGATTTCATTCAGATGATTCATGTGCATATTCCGAAAGTGGTCGCTCACTGTATGCAAGCGCGCGTCTTTGGGCAAGCGTTATTGGTTGGAACTTGAAGTGGAGATGCCGTGGGACGCTGCGCGCGGCGCCAGGCTGCCCCGCCGCAGCCGGTTTAAACTTCTGGAGGGGGGGCCGGTCCGGTTCACCCGGCCTTTCCCGCGTGCGTGCCGCGTCTGAGACAGGCGCGGGCCGGAACCAGATACCAAGTTCAACCGCGTTCCGAAATTTTTAACCGCACTGGTTCCGCCGCGCTATTCGCCGTAGGAAAGACTTTTGTCAAATTCGGCAAAGAGCTTGTCGTCCCCAGGGTCAAATGACGGTTTCGCCAGATGCAAATCCACCCAACTGCCTTCACAGGCAAAAAAATAATTCACGTTGGGCTGGCCCTGCGCGCTGTAGGAGACTTTGATGAATTTGTCCTTTCTTTCGAACTTCACCGACCGCGCGTCAATTAACGAATCGTGCGCGATGTTAGACCAGTAAAAGTTATACACGGCGTCATTGCCGGCGAGGTTGTTGGCCGGGGCGGTCACAAAAAGGATCACATCGAAACCATTCGGGCCCGGAAGTCCATGCACGACATATTGATTGTTGGCGTCCCGCTTCTTGTCCCAATTACTGAATCCCAGATTGATGAAGCCGATCTTCCAAGTCTGATTAGGTATGGGGATGATCACGTATTGGTTGGTGGGAGTGGACTGGTTTTGGGATCGTGCTTGAGCTTCCTGATTTGCTTGCGCTTCCTGTGCCGCCAGGTGATCCGCCTGCTCGGCCTGCAACTGTCCGGTGTAAGCGAGGTAGTAGGCGTTGGCCACCCCTTGTTTCAGTTCTTTTTTAATCACACCGCCGACCAACGCTTCATACTTTTGGCTGATATCCGGTGGCAGGTCTTCGTATTTGACCTTCATGGCCATGGTTCCGGTTTGCAGAACCAACCCGTCAACGAGGATTTGGGCCACAGTTGGATTCGCCAAAACATCTCCATACTTGTTGGTGATGGAAAGGGACAACCGGTCGCCAACACCGGGAACCGTCGGCGAAGCGGCGACCGGTCGCGCCGCCAAAAGCGAAATGATTATAGCTGCCAGGAACGCAAAAGTTTGTTTCATAAAACTTCGATTCTTACAGCCGGTTTCGTGCCGGAAATGGGCCTCAAATCTATCGGATTGCCACTGACGGAATGGCTTTTCCAATCCCATAGGGATTGAATTGTTCAGCCCGGCGTTGGCCGATGAAATCGGACTACGCTGGGTGGACAAATCAAAATGAATACAACCCTGAAAGGGTTGCACTGAAAATGCGGGTTCAACCCTGTCGGGGTTGGAAATGATTTTGGACGTTCACCCAAGGTGGCCGCTGTGCGTCAACCTTGGGCTGAGGGATGGAATCCCGTTGTGATTCGGTCGTAACTTATGACTGCGCCATCACTGGCTTTTCCTCCGGTTCCACCCATTTGCCGTGTTCCTTGATAAGATCCACCAGCCGTTCCACGGCTTCGACTTCGGGGATGTTGAACTTGATGGCCTGTTTGCCGACGTAGAGGTTGATCTTGCCGGGCGCGCCGCCCACGTAGCCGAAGTCCGCGTCCGCCATTTCCCCGGGACCGTTCACGATGCAACCCATGATGGCGATCTTCACGCCCTTGAGATGCTCCGTCCGCGCCTTGATGCGCGCCGTCACGGTCTGGAGATTGAACAACGTCCGCCCGCACGACGGGCACGCGACGTAATCGGTCTTGAACGAGCGGCAGCCCGCCGCTTGCAAAATGTTGTAGGCCAGCCGCAGCGATTGGCCGCCGCCGGCTTCGCCACGAATCAGAATCGCGTCGCCGATGCCGTCCGCCAGCAACGAACCGATGACGACGGAGGCGCGGAGCAGGGCAATCCTGGGTTCAAGAACCTCGTAGCCGCCGACGTGAGGAGGCGGATTCTTCGAAACGGTCGGGTCCGCCTCGTTACCTCGGCGGCTACCGCTCGAGAACAGGGTATCTTTCAGCAGAATCGGGTTGTTCCGGCCCAGCCGCTTGAGTTTCACCGCAAGCAGGCGAAATGCGGGGATAGCCGGCAACTTCACGCCGTCCTTCACCGTAACCAACTGCGTCTCACAATTGATTTCAAAGTCCTGCGTGGGATCAATCTCGGCGACGTTGAGTTCTTCGTAAACCGCCTCCGGTTTCACGTCGTCCTTGGGGCGAATTTTCTTCGCAACCTTGTCCCACGTCGCCCTGGTGACGACGACGCGGACGATTTGTTCGCCGCCGCATTTTAAGCCGTCGGCCAATTCAATCTCCGGTGTTTCGCGGCGTTCGAAATGGAAAGGGTCGAAGGGAAATTCTGTAGGAGCCGAGGTGACGAGGCTCTGATTTGATTTGAGACTCCTTACGTCGTCTCCTACGGTCAACGAAGCAATCTGCGCCAGCAAATCACGGCAGACCTCGATTTCCCGCGGCGAATCTTCCGTGAGCGAAACGCGGATGGTGTCACCGAGTCCGTCGCACAGCAACGAGCCGATGCCGATGGCGGATTTGATGCGGCCGTCCTCGCCTTCGCCCGCCTCGGTGACGCCCAGATGAATCGGATAGTTCCAATCCAGCCCTTCCTGTGCCAACCGCGCCACCAGCAGGCGGTAGCATTCAATCATCACCTTGGGATTGGACGACTTCATCGAGAACTTGAAATTGTGGAAATCGTGCCGGCGGCAGATTCGGGCAAATTCCAGCGCGCTCTCGACCATGCCGAGCGGCGTGTCACCGTAACGGTTCATGATGCGGTCGGAAAGCGAGCCGTGGTTCGTGCCGATGCGAAGGGCGCGCTTCAGCCGGATGCACTCCAGCACCAGTGGCGTGAATTTCTCCTCGATGCGTTTCAACTCGGCGGCATATTGCGCGTCCGTGTATTCCTTGGTCGCAAATTTCTTCGAATCGGCGTAATTGCCGGGATTGACGCGCACGACTTCAACCCATTTCACTGCCTCCATGGCCGCTTCGGGTTTGAAATGAATGTCGGCGACGATGGGCACGGTGCATTGCTTCTGGCGAAGTTCCGCCACAATGTTTTGGAGATTGGCAGCATCCTTCACCGTCGGCGCGGTGATGCGCACCAGTTGGCAACCAACTTCCACCAGTTCCAGCGTCTGCCTCACACACTCGGCGGTATCCATCGTGTCGCAAGTGAGCATGGACTGCGTGACGACCGGATGATGGCCGCCGATGATGACACCGCCGTTATCCGGGTCGCCGATGATGACCTCGCGCGCCGTTCGCCGCTGATAAAAATACGGTGATTCGCAGTAGCGCATGGATTATTTGGCCGGTGCCGGCGGGGACGCGGCAGGTGGAGTCGTTTGCTCAATTTGTGCGCTCGTATTGAACATGGCGCGGAAAAAGGACATCCGTTTGATGTCGAAAAATGTTATGTAGAGATAAAATGAAATCAGCAACACAAAGACGCCGGTCGTGGTGTATTCAACAAATTTCAGGCTCAAAGGCCGACGGCGGATTTTTTCCACCACGGCCATCAAGATGTGGCCGCCGTCGAGAATCGGAATGGGCAGGAGGTTGATGATGGCGAGGTTCACATTCAACAGGACCATGAAATCGAGGGCGAGCCGGTAGTCGGTTTTCACCCACATGGCGAGCATGGTCAGAATGCCAATGGGCCCGGCCAGATCCTTGGGCCCCACGCCGGTTTGATGGGAATGGATGAGCGCGCTGAGGACCATGAGGGTCTGGTCGAGTTTTCCGCACACGTATCCCCAGGGCGCCGGTCCCGGTTTTTGAACGATGTAAACCTGCGTCGAATCCGTGCCGAGCATGACACCGATCTGGCCAAACTTCGTTTGCGGATCCAGCGTCGGCGTGACGTTCAGGGTGATTTTATCCGCGCCGCGTTGAACGCGCATTTGCGTGGGTGACCCGCCGCGCTTGTGAATCAAGTCAATCAATTGCTCGCGGCTGGCGACCGGTACTCCGGCGAACGAAATGATAACGTCCTTTATCTGGAGCCCCGCCTTATCCGCCGGAGTATGAGGCATCACTTCCAACACTTCCGGGTGATCCCGTGGGTCGAGATTCAGCATTTTAAGGCCGATAGCATTGTCGGTGGTTGCTTGAAGGTCATAGGAATGCGCCTTGCCATCGTGTTCGATGACCACCGGCAGGGTGCTCGTGCGCGCCAACGCCGTGTCCTGAAGGATTTCCTGCCAGGAATCCACTTTCTTGCCGTTGACGGTCTTGATGACATCGCCTTCTTGAATACCCAATTTGGCCTCCGTCGAACCGGGTTCAACGTAACCGATGATGGGCGGGTTCACGGGCACCGGCAGGCCGACGAAATAAATAAATATTGCGATGGCGAAGGCGAACACCACGTTCATGAACGGCCCGGCGAAAGCCACGAGAATTTTGTGAAACGGCGGCGCCGGCGGCACGTTCTCGGTCGTCTGGCCTTCCAGCGTCTCGGAAGTGACCATCTGCGGCAGCTTCACGAACCCGCCGGCGGGAATCCAGCGCAGGGAGTATTCAATGCCGTCGCGCTTCCAACTGTAAACCTTCGGGCCGAAACCGATGGCGAATTCCTCGACCTTCATGCCCAGCTTCCGCGCGACCCAGAAATGGCCGAACTCGTGAATAAAAATGGCCGCGCCAAACAACACCAGTACGGCGGCAACAACATAAATCGTAGTCAAAATAATCATGTAAAAAACAGCCCCAGTAACGGGACAGGATGATTATAACAGCAAAAAACCTGCCCGCAATCTAATCGTCCTCGCCCTCCTTCTCGCCCTCGATTTTCGATTACGATTACGAGGACGACGGGGAGGAAGACATTATTTGGCCGCCTCCCGCCGCGCCCAGGCATCCGCCTCCAAAATCTGGTCCAGGGTCGGATGCCGTACAACTTTGTGCGCGTCCATCGTGCGTTGGACAGTTTCCGCGATTTGTGGGAAATTGATTTTATGGTTCACAAAGGCTTCGACGGCGATTTCGTTCGCCGCGTTCAACACCGCCGGCAGGGTGCCGCCGGTTTCGCCGGCGCGGCGGGCCAGATTCAACGCCGGAAATCTCTCCGTGTCCGGTTCCTCAAAGGTCAGGCTGCCGAGCCTGGCGAAATTCGTTTGCACGCGCCCGCTCGGTGCACGGTCGGGATAGGTGAGCGCGTACTGAATCGGCAGGCACATGTCCGGCGTGGAAAGCTGCGCCAGCATCGAACCGTCCACAAACTCGACCATCGAATGCACGATGCTCTGCGGATGCACCAGCACGCCGACGCGCTCCATGCCGATGTCGAACAGCCAGCGCGCCTCGATCATTTCCAGCCCCTTGTTGAACAGCGTCGCCGAATCAATCGTGATTTTCCGGCCCATCACCCACGACGGATGTTTCAACGCGCGTTCGACGGTGATGTTCGGAAACTCCTCCCGGGGCAACTTGCGGAACGGCCCGCCGCTGGCGGTCAGCCAGAGTTTGCGGACGGAATTGGCCGGTTTGCCGTCGAGGCATTGGAAAATGGCCGAGTGTTCGCTGTCCACCGCCAGCACGCGGACGCCGTGTTTGCGCGCCTCGGCCATGACGATTTCGCCGGCCATGACCAGGATTTCCTTGGAGGCAACGGCGATGTCCTTGCCCGCGCGAATCGCCGCCAGCGCGGGTTGCAAACCCGCCGTGCCGACGATGGCAATCAAAACAATGTCCGCGCCCGGCAGCGTGGCGAGTTTCAGCAACCCTTCCGCGCCGGAATAAACCGTGGTTGAATCGCCGAGGGCATCGCCGAGTTCCTTGGCCTTGGCCGGATCGGAAATCGAAATGACTTCCGGTCGGTGCTTGCGCGTTTGTTCGAGCAACAGGCCGGCGTTGTTGCCCGCTGCCAGGCCGAGCAGGCGGATGCGGTCCGGCAAATCCTCGGCCACCTTGACGGTGCTGGTGCCGATGGAGCCGGTCGAACCAAGCAAAACAACGTTCTTCATTTTCAATCAACCACGGATAAACACGGATGCACCCGGATAATAAAAGTGAAATTCATCCGTGTTAATTTGTGTCCATCCGTGGTTAAACTCGGGTTTGTTTTCATCCATGTGTATTTGTGATTCAAGGGGGCGTCAAAATGTGCCGCAGATAGAGATACATGATCGGCGCGTTGAACAAAAGGCTGTCGAGCAAATCCAGGATGCCGCCGATGCCGGGGAAAAACCTGCCCGAATCCTTCACGCCCGCCTCGCGCTTGAACAGCGATTCGATCAAATCGCCGATGACCGCCGTCACGCTCAACACCACGCCGAGCACCACGGCATGAAACCAGTTCATGCCCGCCATCTGGTCGCCGCAAAAATGCACAAAGACCAGGCTTGCTGCCGTCGAAAGCACAATCGCGCCGCCGAACCCTTCCCAGGTCTTGCCGGGACTGATGCGCGGAATCATCTTGTGCCGGCCGATGAGCGAGCCGACGACGTAGGCGCCGGTGTCGCTGAACTTCGTAATCAGCATGAAATAGAGCAGGAAATACCTGCCCTCCACGCCGGGGAAGAAATTGATTTTCTGGATGAAATTCAGCAGCCACGGCACGTACATCAGGCCGAAGAGCGTCGTGGCAATGGCGACCATGCCCGCCGCGCCGTTGCGCGAAACCAGTTGCCGCAGGCACAGGCCCAGCACGAACAAAATAAGGAAACCGGTTTCAAAATCGTTCACGCGCGCGGGTGAGCCGGACGTGCCGATATGGCCGGTCAGGTTCAAAAAGGTTCCGACCATCAACAGCGCGCCACCGAGCAGCCCGCAATATTTGAAGCTGGCAAGGCCGCGTTTCCCGGCGAGTCCGTAAAATTCCGCAAGGCCGGCCAGGGCGAGCAGGCAGATGATAAGCAGGAAAAGCCCGTTGGAGATCAGCGCGTTGGTGAAGAACAAGCCGGCCAGAATCACCGTCCAGAGAATCACCGTGGTGATCAACCGGCGGAGAAACACTTGTGCCTTGGAAGGCGTTTGGGCTGCCGCAGCCGCGTCGGACATGCGGGCGGAAGGTAACAAGCACAGCAGAAATTGCCAACCGGCAATTGGAACAAAGTCGGAGCGCGGACGGCTCGTCCGCGAGTTTCTGGCTGTTCCCGGGAGCGCCGGTATTTTGTCGGCGATTCCTCAACCCGACGCGGGCAAGCTGCCCGCGCTCCTGACTTAAGAATTGCGCGGCGCGTTTTTTTGTGCCAAAGCTATGGATGTCCGAACGGCAAGGCTGGGGTCGTAGCTCAGTTGGTAGAGCGTCTCGTTCGCAATGAGAAGGTCAGGGGTTCGACTCCCCTCGGCTCCACCAGCCAATAAAATCAATATGTTTGTGAGTTTATTGGCTTAGTAGCAACATGGAGTGGCAACACATTCACCCGTGTTGGCCGCATTACACATGAGCAGGCCGCGCGAATGCCCGATGCCAATCCTCAGATGTAACAGGCGGCTCAAGGCATGGAAGATTACTTCACTCGGTTGAAAGCGTGGCGGCAAATGACGAATATCGAAACCTCGTTGATCATCCCGAACGTCCAATCAAATCAGTAATTCGGAAGCGGCTTGGCAATCTTGGCCACGGCGAGGGCAAGGCGAAGTTCCCCAATTTTCGAGGCGCTGTGATTAAGACGCGCCGATTTATCTTGATTTTTAATTAGAACTTGTGGATGATGACCCTGGTCACTTCACGGTCAATCATCTAAATCAAAAGGTCCAGCTATGAAGACCATCAAGGCGCTCTTCCAGATCTTCACCATCACCGCGGCGCTGGCGATGCCGGTGCACGCCCAGACTTTTCTGACAAATGGGCTTCTCGCCTATTATCCGTTCAACGGCAATGCGAATGATGCGAGTGGGAACGGGAACAATGGCGTTGTTTACGGGGCAACCTTGACGACCGACAGATTCGGGATGTCAAACTCTGCTTCCTGAGGAGATTGTAGCCAGCAACGTCACGGCGATTGCCGCAGGGGCGCTGCACAGCCTGTTTCTCAAGAGCGATGGCAGTTTATGGGCTGTGGGCGACAATTCGTATGGCCAGTTGGGTGACGGCACCACAGATAACGGCAACTACGAAACCAATCTTCCCGAGCAGATTGTCGCCAGCAACGTTACGGCGATTTCCGGGGGTGAATTCCATAGCCTGTTTCTCAAGAGCGATGGCAGTCTGTGGGCCATGGGCAACGACTCTGCTGGCGAGTTGGGTGACGGGAATTACTATAACCCACCCAACCCCCCTTATGGAATCATCTTTCCCGAGCTGATTGTCGTGAATCCGGCCTACAATCAAATCTCCATCCAGCTTTTGAGCGGCGGCAATGTGAGTTTGTCCTATGTGGGCATGGCCGGAACAAATTACGCGCTTGACTTCTCTTTGAGCCTGTCACCGGCCAGTTGGATTCCGCAGGTGACTAATACTGTCAGCGGACGGTCAAAACCAGCCAGGGAGGGTCGAATGAAAACCAGCCATTTTGAGGGACGCATTGCGTCGAGTGCGGCAGATGCCGCATTAGGACGCGATGAACGAACTCAACGTGAGCTTACAGCATTCGATATTGACATTGGCGGCGCATGGCTGGTCCCACCGGCGGATTGCGCGTGAACTGGACATCAATCGGGAGACGGTTGGCAAGTATCTGCGGCTGGCAAAGTCAAAACCGGCCATTTCGACCCCCGGCTCGGAGTCTGAGCCAGATTTAAAACCAGCCATTTCGACCCTCGGCTCCACGGCAGGTCGGCAGAGCCTTTGTCAGCCGTGGCTGCCGCAGATTGAGGCAGCGGTGTCAGTCGGACTGAGTGCTCAGCGCATTTATCAGGACTTGGTCTGCGATCACGGATTTGTTGGCAGTTACCAGGCCGTTAAACGGTTCGTGCGGCAGTTGCGCGAGACACAGCCGGTGCCGTTTGTGCGGATGGAGGTGGAACCCGGAGCCGAAGCCCAGGTGGATTTTGGCCAGGGCGCGTGGGTGATGGTGGATGGCAAGCGGAAGCGGCCCCACCTGTTTCGGATCGTTCTCAGCCATTCACGCAAAGGCTACAGTGAAGTGGTCTGGCGGCAGACGACCGAGAGTTTCATCCGATGTCTGGAAAACTCGTTCCGATACTTTGGTGGTGTTCCCCGCACGCTAATCACCGACAACCTCCGGGCTGCCGTCACGCGGGCCGACTGGTTTGATCCCGAACTCAACCCAAAGACGGAAGAGTTCTGCCGCCACTACGGCACTGTGATGCTCCCGACCCGTCCGGCCATGCCGCGTCACAAAGGAAAAATCGAATCGGGGATTAATTATGGTCAGGAGAACGCGCTCAAGGGCCGGAGTTTTGAAAGCCTGTCAGCGCAAAACATTTATCTTTCAGATTGGGAAAGTGGTGTGGCGGACACGCGCATTCATGGCACCACCCGGCAACAAGTCGGCAAGGTGTTCAATGAAGTGGAACGATCCAAACTATTGCCGCTGCCATCAAGTTTGTTCCCGGTGTTTGAAGAGGCACCGCGAACGGTGCATCGGGATGGCTACATCGAGTTGCAACGGGCGTATTACTCGGTGCCGCCGGAGTATGTTGGTCGGCAGGTGTGGGCGCGTTGGGAGTCCCGGCTGGTGCGGGTGTTCAATCAACGCCGCGAAGTCATCGCCGTCCATGTGCTGGCCGAACCGGGGAAGTTCACCACCGACCCGAACCATCTGCATTCTCCACACCGCCGCCTCATCCAACACAGTCTGGATTACCTGCTGGATCGCGCGCGTCTGATTGGCAAGCACACCGGCAGTTGGGCTGAGGCCATGGTTCAACAGCGAGGCCCCATCGGCACGCGAGTCTTGCATGGCCTGTTGTCCCTGGCTGGCAAACATCCTGTGGCTGCGCTGGAAGGCGCTGCCGAGAAAGCCCTGCATCACGGCGCGTGGCGTTTAAGGGATTTGCGCACGTTGCTGGAACGGACCGGGCCGTCGCCGCAACTGGATTTCCTGGACACTCACCCCTTGATCCGTTCGTTGGATGCTTATGAGGCGCTAACGCCGGATTGTTTTAACCCTCAACCCCAAACTGTATATGAGCAATCTTGAAAACACCCTGAAACAACTCCGCCTCTCCGGGCTGCTGCAAACCCTGGACGTGCGGCTGCAAGAAGCCGTCGCCAACCGGCTTGGTCATGCCGAGTTCCTGGAACTGATCTGTCAGGACGAAATCAATGTCCGCCAACAACGGCTCATGGAACGCCGCACCAAGGCCGCTGATTTCCGCGGCCTCAAAACGCTGGAAGACTTTGACTGGAGTTTTAATCCGGCCATCCACCGCAAAGACATTTTCGATCTGGCCACCGGCAACTTCATCCGCCAAGCCAAAGATGTCCTGTTTCTTGGGCCGCCCGGCGTTGGGAAAACCCATCTGGCCCAGGCCATCGGCTACGAAGCCATCAAAATGAACTTTCAGGTCCTCTACCGCTCCATCTTCGACCTGGTGCGCGACTTCATGAAAGACGAAGCCTTTAACCAGCAGGACCGAACTCTGCGCCGTTATCTCAACCCGGAGCTTCTGATCATTGACGATTTCGGCCTGAAGCAGTTGCCCAAGAACTCCGGCGAGCATCTGTTTGAAGTGATCATGCGCCGGTATGAAAACCGGTCCACCATCATGACCAGCAACCGGCCACTGGAGGAATGGGGTAAACTCTTGGGCGACGTGCCCACGGCTGGAGCCATCCTCGACCGTTTCCTGCACCACGCCCAGACCATCGCCATCACTGGCCGGAGCTACCGGCTCAAAGACCACGCCGCCGTCGCCGTAAAAGAGGATAAAAACAAAAAGACAAAAGCCAAGTCCAACGAACCTTTGGCCGCAGAACCGGCGAGCTGAATGGCTCGCTATCCGGTTCTGCTCGTTCTACTTTGCTTCTGGCCGATTATGAAAAAGCTCGATTTTCGACGCGAATCGGCCAGATTGGCCGCATGGTTGTAAGCGCCGGTTTAATAACGAAGTTGGATCGGACGGACGCGGCCCGGAGAGCCCAGATTTTATGTTTCAATCTACAAACCGGCAGTTGGATAATTAAAGTTCGGCCAACCACCAACGAAACTCGCTCCCGATGACGACGAAGAATTACATGGCTTGTCCCACTGATATAGTCGAGGCGCCGGTCGGCGTTGTGTGGAAACTGCTCACCGACATCTCCGGCTGGGGCAGTTTCTTTGACCTTCGCGTCATCAGTGTCAAGCCGCCGGGGCCGGCGGTCAGGGGCCAGCGCATGCTCGCCCTTTTCGGTCAGAAGGTCCCACGCTGGCTGCATCTGGGTGGCTCTTTCGAATACACCCTCATCGACGAGACGCATTACAAGCTTGAGATGGACGTGAGGCTGCCATTTGGCCTGACGGTTCACGAGGCGCTGGACTGCGTTCCGCTTGAGGACGGGCGATGTCGCGTCAACTACCATTGCAATATTGGTTTCCCGAACGGCTGGCGAGGTCGGCTCATGCGCATCCTGTTCAGCCGCGGATTGAAGACAAGCCCGGCTGATTCGCTCTCGCGGTTGAAACGCGCCGCCGAACAAGAACATCGCGGTCGGAAGGCGGAAAAGAGGGAACCTTAGATATGCAGAGATGAAGAAATTGAAAAGCCCCTTGCTTGCAACAAAAAACCTGATATGAATAAAGCGCCTCAGAGTGGCCGGTTTTGATTCGACCCCGGCTGGCTGGTTTTGAATCGACCGGTGACACTAATACCGCCGGCACGGGCGGAGTGCTTGTCTTCACCAACACGCCCGACGCAACTACCAACAATTTCTGGCGCATCCGGTCCGTGCAGTAGCGGACAGTCGCAATACAACCTGACATGTCTTTGCCCGCATGATCTGTCTGGGAAAGGTTCCACCACATCCCTAAAACCTTCAACGAAAGCTGCCCATGTAAAGTCCGTCAGGTGAAACTTGGCTCCCTCAGGGACCGAGCAGCGCACGGTAGTAGCGACAGGCGAAATTGGTCGCCATCGAGTCGGTGAAAGTGAAGGGCGGTGTGTTGGTGTAAATGTTGACCCAGTTCACAAAGTCAGTTGAAGCCTGGATGATAGTCGAATAGTAGGGAGACGGCATTGAAACAGTGAGTTGAAATACGCCATTAGTAACAATGGCCGTCAACTCAGGTTCGCGTTGGAAGGCCAATGCAATAGGATGCACTAATCCGGATGCAAAGGTGCTTCGCGTTCCGTTCGGCGTAAATTCATAAATGTTGCCGCTACCCCAATCAGCCTCGAAAAGGTCGCCCGCGCCGTTAAAGGCCAGGCCACAAGCAGTAGTCAACCCAGAGGCAACAAATGTGCTCACGGCTCCATCTGGAGTAAATTCGACGATGTAATTGTACAAGGTACCGTCATTTCCCACAAACAGATTGCCAGCGCTGTCAAAGGCCAGTGCAAAAGGGTAAGCGAAATCATTAAGGTCCTCTACCTCGGAGGCGAAGGTGGTTTGCGTTCCGTTAGTAGTAAATTCATAAATATTGCCGCCTACCCAATCCGCCACGAAAAGATCGCCTGCGCTATTAAAGGCCAGCCCTTCGGGATTCCCTACGGGATTCCCCAATCCAGACGCAAAGGTGGTTTGCGTTCCGTCCGGAGTAAATTCATAAATGCTGCCGTTATTCTGATCGGCCACAAATAGGTCGCCCGCACTGTTAAAGGCCAATCCAGTAGGCTGAGGTATTCCAGACGCAAAGGTGGCTTGCGTTCCGTCCGGCGTAAATTCATAGATTTCGCCACCACCGGGGTCCGCCACAAACAGATCGCCTTTACTGTTAAAAGCCAATGGACCAGAGGCACCTAATCCCGATGCAAAAGTGCTGCGTGTTCCATCAGGCGTAAATTCATAAACGTTGCTGCTGAGATCCGATACAAAAAGATTCTGTGCCTGTGCGCTAATGGCAGTCAGCATAACCACTCCCGCACACACCGCTCCGCAAAAAGAATGGCATGAGGTCGGAATATTCATGTTGGCTGAATACAGCAGCATTTGTTCCAATGATTCCTGCGTTCTCAAGCAGTTTGCCGTTGGGTCACAGTCAGCAATGGCGGGGAAAATTGATTACGTTTGCGCTTGTGCCGCCAGAATTTTGAAATCTTTTGCCGCCGTGAGCCAAGCTGCTTCATTTTCGAAATCACATGGCCGGAAATCCTGCGCCGCCCGGGACCAGGCATCCGCGTTTGGGCGGGAAACCTTGCATCAATTGTATGGACAGCCATCCCTGGCATGGCCACAATCGAATTAGAAACACCGCCAAATCAGACATGAAAACACAACTTCAATTTATTCAGCATACAAGCCTGGTTCTCGCTGTCGGTTTCTTTTTTGGCGGATGCGCGTCCGCTGAATTGAAGGACTACCAGGGAAAGCCATTTCAGGACAGCAAGCATCAAGGGGGGCCGCAGAAGATTCCCGGACGCGTCCAATGTGCCTATTACGATCTGGGCGGAGAAGGCGTCGCCTATCACAACCAGGACACAAAGAACCACGGCAGCGGGGAGCTGAATCCTGCCAACGGGACGTATCTCAACGAGTTTCGGATGAACGAAGGCGTTAGCACGTCCTACACCAAGTTCCACGATGAGATTGACAACAATCCTTACAATCTGGTGATGCCGCCCGAGGGACAACTTTATGTCGGTTGGACGGTGCCCGGCGAATGGTTCAACCTGACCGTTGCGGTCGAACAGGCCGGGGTTTACACCATTGATCTCTTATACACTTCGAACCGGGGCGGAACGATTTCCCTGGACCGAAATGGCAAGCCGCTGGTTCCCTCAATCAATATTATTTCAACCCGCACTGACAAGGATCCCCTGGCCTGGCGTCAGTGGCATCATTGGAACACGATGACGAACATGGCCGAAGTGAAATTGCCCAAAGGATTGTCGGTTTTGACCCTTCACATCGTCACGGAAGGGAATATGAATTTGGCGTATCTTGATTTTAAGCCAAAAAATAAATAGCTGCGCGCTTCTTCAATTTGCAAAAAACGCTTCGAGCCACGACCCGGTAGGCCGCTCTTTTTTTAACCTGGCACACGCGGGTGATCGTTGCCGCAGAATCTTCACCCAATCGTTTCAAATCGTTGGTTGAATTTTTGTCCCTTCGTCTCCTAAGATCACGATACAACCGCCGGCCACCGGCGGTTGGACAAGGAGGATATGTTGCAATTGATACATCCGTTTTTCGGCGACCTGATGTTTGATGGGGTCGGTTTGTTGGGTTGTGTGTTCGTGCTGGTTTTGATGTGGGACGCCTGGAAGGACTGGAAGCGGGCCGGCGTCATGCGCGCACGACGGAGAAACCGGTTACCCTATTCCAGCGGCAGACGCAGATCCGCGAGAGGTTTCTTCAGAAAATTTCGGGGCAGGCTCGTCTTGCTGGCCGTTGCTTCAAGCCTGGCCGTGATGCTGGTGGGAGGAAGACAAAATCCCCGCGGCGACAAGACTTCTCAAACGATGCCGGCTGGAACGTTGAATCCCGCTACCGGCAATCTGTCCAAAGGCGCTGATTCGGCTCATTCCGACGGGGCCATTTTAACTTATCAAACGCTGTTGTCTCCAGGTGGAACGGGTGATTCAATGGTTAATGGGAATTCAAATGTTGTTGCGTCTCGTTTCAGAACCAGCCCGGACGCAACCAACGGCGTATCGGCCCGTCCTTGATTAAAAAATTGCCGGAACCAATGGCGGCGGGCCGCTTCCTTTTCCGGGAAACCGGGATTGACATCGCCGTTTAAGCGTGGCTCTAGTTCTTATCGCGAATTGCAGTTGGCCCGGCTCCAGCCCGGACCGCCATGGAAAGACGATCATGAAAAGAATGCGAACTCTTTTGAGGGAACAGCCTTTATTTTTCAAATGCCTGCCTTTTGCCCTGGCGGCGATGGCCTTCGTGGTGACGGGCTGTCCGCACAACCAATACACTGTCGAACTCAAGCCGCAGGGCGATGTCATCCAACGAACCCTGACCTTTTACTGCGAGGATGGTGTGAATACAAATACGGGCGCTCCCAATTACCAGCCATTTGGAGCGGCCGAACTGGCAGCGATTACCGCTTTGTATCCGCCGCAGGGCCTGACCAAGGACGGTCTGCGGTATGTCGCCCGGGGTGAATTCACCAACGAACTGCCGACGGATGTCGGCGGCGCGGGTACTTATACCCATCTGACCAACAGCCTGGGAGAGGCAGGATTCTACGTGGAGCGATTCCGCGGCAATGACGATCTGGCCGGCATGACCGAACGGCGTTTCAAGGCAGCCGACCAGTTGGCCGACCTGTTGATTGGCTGGAGCCGGATGGAGTTGGGTCAGGAACCCGGCTACGACAAGTTGCATCAATTTCTGGATGTGGATTTCCGTCGCGATCTCAAAAACCTCGGGGCGTATTCGTGGGAAGGGGAGCTGGCCGGCAACTATACCACCAATGCCGGCGAGGAATTTATTGTCCGGTTTGGCCAATACCTCGTTGAACACGGATATTTGACCATGGCAGAAGTTCCAGCGGTATTCAGGGAAGTCTATACGGATGATCCACAGGCACTGTTGCGCCGGATTCAACGGCTGGTGGCGCGTAAAATGGGAGTGCCCGACACCGAACCTGTGCCGGCTGCGCTCACCTTCCTGGCCGACGAGACAACGATGGAAAAATCGTTTGATAAGTATCTTGCCGGTACCGACCGCTACCACGCCAAACTCAAACAGTGGGAGGAGGACAAAAAACTGAAGCCCGACCTTAAACCGCCGGAACCGTCCGAGGTGTTGAACGATGCCATCGGGGATTTGATTGAATTTGATCTGTTCGGCCAACCGGATCATCTTGCCGTCCGGTTGTCACTGCCGGCGCCGCCCATGCACAGCAATGGCCGCTGGGATAAGGCGCTCAAGCAGGTGGTTTGGGAATCAGATATCGAGGACCGAACGAATGCGTCCCATTTCCCGTTTTTTTGTTATGCCAGTTGGATCCAGCCCGACCGCCAGTTTCAAAAACGGCATTTTGGGCAAGTGATTTTGACCGGGGACGCATTGACGCGTTATTGCCTGTGGCGCAGCAGTCAGGGCAAACAGGACGGTGACGAGTGGGACCGTTTCGTTGCGGGCTTGCGGCCCGGTCGGGGATTGGCGGAAAAGATTGATGCCTTCCGGTTCACCGGCGAGCCGGTTCAGGCGGGCACAAATGTCCAGGAGAAGGTTTCCAGTCCCTCCGCCTATCCGCGTGAGCTCCTCAGTGCCACGCTGAAATGATCCGTTGCCTTCCAAGTTCCCGGAGGTGATAGACATTCCGCCGCGCGGAATTCAAATTTGCGGTTGACATCACCGTTCCCGCGTGGCTCAGTTTCCGCCGTTCACCGAGAAGTTATGGCGCAAATCATCATTTACGCGCACCGCCAGAATCTTGCCGGCAGGAAAGAATCCATTTCCGCCATTTTGCATGCCTGCGTCACTGCCGCCCTGGGTTTGCCCGCCGACAAACGGTTTCACCGCTTCATTGCCCTGGACGAGGAGGATTTCGTGCATCCGCCGGACCGCAGTTCCCGCTACACCATCATTGAAATCAGCATGTTTGAAGGACGCACCCGGGAGACGAAGAAGGAACTGATTCGCCTCATCTTCCGCCGATTCGAGGAAGAGCTGGGCATCGCGCCGCAGGACGTTGAAATCACCATTCACGAAAGTCCCAGGGAGAACTGGGGCATTCGTGGGAAACCCGGCGATGAGCTGGTCCTGTCGTACAAGGTCGAAAAATAAAATGGACCGGCGGAATTACAGGAGCCGGCGGCCAACCATGAACCGTTGACCAACACCGGGCTGGAGTGCCAGGCCACGTTCCAATACACTCCCCAAAATCAATCCATGAGTTCTACCGTCTCATCGCAATATTGGGGTTTGCTGCGCCGGCGGACATGCTGGTTGCCGACCCTGCGCGGCTGGTTGCTGTTGTTCGTCCTCCTCGGTTTTCCGGCCGTTTTCGGCTTCCGGAATGCGGATACGTTTCTGACGATCAACGATCCCGTGCCGGATGGTGTGCTCGTGGTGGAAGGCTGGTCGCCGGATTACGCCATGGAAACCGCCATGTCCGAAGTTAAACGGAATCCCTATCACAAACTTTACGTCGTCGGCGGGCCATTGGAGCAGGGCGCGCCACTTTCCGAATACAAAACGTACGCCGAACTTGGCGCGGCGACGCTTTTGCGGATGGGCATGAGCCAGGACACGGTTCAGGCCGTCCCGGCTCCCTATGAACGCAGGGATCGCACCTATGCCGCGGCCATAGCCTTGCGGAATTGGTTTCGTGAGCATGGCGACGCCCCCAAAACGATTAATCTCATATCCGTGGGCGCTCATGCCCGGCGTTCCCGGTTGTTATTCGAGAAAGCGTTCGGCAACGGCACCCGGGTGGGAGTCATGGACATGGAAGATCGCGGTTACGACCCGCGCCATTGGTGGAGATCCAGCCAGGGCGTTCGGTCGGTGCTGGATGAGATGATTGCCTATGGGTACGCCCGCTTTTTGTTTTCACCATCCGCGGAAGCGTCGCCGTGATTTTAGCTTTTGGAAAACGTCAAAAGATTTGGATTGTCACGATTGCATTTGAGAGTCAGTCTCCGATGACAGCGCCCCAGCCATGAATCGTAAAGCACCATCACGCGCCATGAAAATTTTCGCACTTGCTTTCGTGCTCGCCGTCGGCGGATGCGCGCACCGTGACAAGCTTTCCGAGCAGCCGGCGGAGGCAGTGGCACAGATTCAGCATTGGGTTCCGGTTGGCACTTCGCTTGCCGATGCACAGAGCATCATGAAGCAGCACCATTTTGCCTGCTCAGTGAAGACAAAGAGTAACTTTGGAGATTTGAAGGCCGCAGATTTTCTTTATTGTGACCGCAGTGACACCGACCGTCAGGTTACTCCGATCGTGACGCGACGTTGGCAGGTTGCGCTGATTTTGGCTGATGGCAAGGTTTCAGCCATGCGAGTCAGTATGGAATTGGTTGGTCCATGAAGCTGGCGCTGCCTGTGAGGGTTGAAGGTTGAGAGGATTTTCAGGTTGAGTTACGAAATTTGAGAATCCAGATTGCAGGTTGTGAGCCGGCTGTGTCCCGCAATGCGGGATTTGAATCGTTGGCGACACTGAATATCAAACACAAACCAACCCCGCACCCAATCATGCAACCCAATATTATGACATCGCTCGGAGGATTATTTGTTCTGGCCTATCTCGCCTGTGTTAACCGTTCTGTGCCTCATATTAGTCTTGTTGGCAATTGAGCGTAACATCCGAGTTATTGCTCGAACGTCGGCACATTCAGGAAATTGAGGTATATGGCTTTTGAAAACTTAACCCCTAAACATTATGAAAACCAAAATCCTAATCTTTTCAAGTCGGCGCAGGCTGCCGCTGTTCTCGTTCTCGTTTACTGATTTCAAACCACGAACCACGCGAAATACGCGAAAGGCTGAATTAAAAAACCACTCATTTTGATTTCGTGTATTTGGTGTATTTCGCGGTTAATCAATTGCGTCCCGGCGGTGGTGCTGGCGCTGGTTTATTAAGTGGCGGTTGCCGCTCTATTTCACCATCTCGAAGACTTCGTAGCTGTGCGGCAGCAGATGCACATTGAACGATTCGCGGTTTTCATCAGGCGCTGGCCGGCGTGCGCCAAAGCCCATCGGTTCTTCCGGTGCCTGGCCGGCCAGATCTTCGCCGGTGACCAAATTCCGCAGTTTGGTGTAATCGCCGGTCACGGACACTTTCACATCGGTTTCCGTCGGCAGATAGGATTCCACGATAAAGGTGCTGTTGTCGTAGGCAAACAGCGCGACCTGGCTGGGGCCGTCCAGGCGGACGGGAAAGCCGTGCAGCAAATAACCTTTGAGCGCGCTCGTGACGGCGGGCGGCAACCGGTATAAATCGGCAAAATTGTCGGGAATGGTCAGCACGTACAGCACGCCTTGGGAATAACGGTCCATGAGCAACAGCGGACAGGCGCCGCCGTTGGACACCGCGCGCACCAACGGCCACGCGTCGTTGGTCAAAAATTCAATCACCGGCAGCAGAATGGCCGCGTTCGGGTCGGAACCCAGATCAGCCCCGTTGCCGGCGCCGAACCCGCCGTAAAACTCGCGCGCCAGCAGTTTGCGGTCGGTGTAACGCAGCTCCACGATGTCGTTGATGCCTTGGCCTTCCAGCGCGTGGAGCAGGCCGGAGGTGATGACGACGGATTTGCCGGTGACGAGTTGCGCTTTGATTTTGGCGACGATGTCGGGGTCAAACTTCGCTTCTTCGGTCAGCAACACCAGGTCCGAGTTGGTGGGGAAATACGGACACATCTCCATCGGAATACCAATCATGCCCAGATAATTCTGAAGAAAATCTTCGCCGGTGGATTGATACGGTTTGTAACTGGCGATGCCAATCGGATTGCCAAGCCGGCCGAGGAATAAATTCAATGGTTTCAGACTGTGACTCACGACGGAAGCGATAGTGGGGTTCGTCAGACCGGCCGGATGATTGGTTTCAAAATCCGCCAGCATTTGATTGTAATCGAAACTCGTGTGCAGGTTCTGCCAGGCTTCGCGGTCGCCCGGCACGATGGGCCGGTTCATTGCCGACCATTCGAACAGCATGATTTGCGGCGCCTTGGCGAACAGGGTGTCCCAAAGCTGCTCGGCGTACCGGTCAATGTACCGGATGCTGTACGTGTCCACCCAGCCGCCGCCATTGCCACCGGGTTTGATGTTGTCAAAATAACGGATGATTTCGTAGCTCTCGTATTGCTGCAAATGCTGGTCGGTGATGACGGGGTCACGCGTTTCCGTGCCGGTATAGATGCCGTCGAACAGTTTGGACTCCCGGTCGAGGTCGTAGCCAAGCCCTTGAAAATGCTCGTACCAGTTGGGGAACTTGATGATGAGTTTGACCCCGGGGTTGACCGTGCGCGCCGGATTGATGATCAGGTTTTCTGCGGCGTCATCCATCAAGGCCAGCCGGAATTGCGTCCAACTGTTCGTTCCCCTGGCGGCGATGTCGGAATCGGTCTTCGTGTTCACAAAAAAGAAATCGTCCTGAATCACTTCGTCGAAATGCCGCGCCGCCAGTTCCGCCGCGTTCCGGATGAACTGCCGGTCCTGTGGGTCGGTGTAACAAAATGATTTGAACTGGCCGAAGCCGCCGTCGGACAACGCCATGCCGCCCGCCACGCGCACGCCGCGGTCGCGGAAGAATTTTTTAACCTGTTCCAGCAGTTCGTCACTCGCCAGATCCCGATTGCGCTGCACCTCGATATAAACCTTGTCCACCTTCAGTTGGGCGCTGATGCGATTCCAGTCGTTCTGCAACTTTTGGGGATCTTCAAAACTGCGTACCACTCCCACGGGAATGTAGATGGCCACGTCGAAGTTGGTGTCATTGCCTGCCCTGCAGCATAAAACCGACAGGATGAAGGCGGCAAAGACAATGGACAATGCTCTGGTATTCATAGGCATCAGCGTCGCGCGAAAGTAGTAGAGGCGCGTTTCGCCTGCACGTTTAAAAATTAGTGACAAGGTCGTTATTGGAGCGTCTGACGCTTCCTCGGCGCTCGCCCTGCCCGAGCGGGGAGACGGTCGGGGCGAGGGGATATGAGTTTTTTTCAAAAAGTGCACTTCAAGAAAGAGGAATTGAATTTAACGCGCCACCTTACCCCATCCGTCTCCCCCGACTTCATTGGCGGAGAGGGAGGAATGGCAGAGGGGTTTCGATTTAAGCTGTAGTGTCGGCGCTGTGCGCCGATTTATTCGAGCCACAGGCTCGACACTACAACAATTTCACCTTGAACAATACCGGCAGCGGATGAAGATTCTGCCGGATGAATTCGCTGAAAAACAAATGGGTTTTGATTACGGGCGCGTCATCGGGATTCGGCGCAGCGGCGGCGCGGGCATTTGGCGCCCAAGGCGCAAAGCTGCTTCTGGGCGCGCGGCGCGTTGACCGGCTGAAAGTCGTTGCCGCGGAATTGAAGAAAGCCGGGGCAGGGGAGGCGCTGTTTCATGAACTCGACGTGGGCAAAACCTCCAGCGTTGAAGCGTTCATCGGGTGGGCACGCCAGAAAATCAAAGGTCGGAAGTCTGAAGTTGGAGGTCTGCAAGTTTTGATTAACAACGCTGGCGGCGCGCACGGCCTGGACACGGTCGCCGAGGGCAAGAACGCGGATTGGGAGGCGATGATTCAATCGAACGTGCTGGGTGTGTTGCGCATGACGCGCGCGGCGCTGCCGCTGATGCCGCATGACGCCGGGGCGAGCATCATCAACATCGGTTCGGTGGCCGGCCACACCGCTTACGAAGGCGGCGCGGTTTATTGCGCGGCCAAGGCGGGCGAATTGCAAATCACCCGCGCGCTGCGGCTCGAATTGCTCGGTACGGGCATTCGGGTCGGCACGGTGGACCCCGGCCTGGCGGAGACGGAATTCTCGCTGGTGCGTGTCAAGGGCGACGCGGCCGGCGCGAAAAAGGTTTATGAAGGCATCAATCCGCTGACCGCCGGGGATATTGCGGAAATCCTGGTCTGGATTACCGCCCGACCGGCGCACGTGAACATTGATGAACTTATCGTCAAACCGGTTGACCAGGCAGCAGTGGGGAAGGTCTTTCGCAGGAAGTTATGAGTTTTGAATTTTTGGTTTTGAGTTACGGCACTGTTTTCCAACTTAAAATTCAAAACTTAAAACTCAATACCATTAAATTCCCCGGTTAGCGCGCCAGAGCAGGACGGCACCTACGGCCTGGAAAATAAAATTGGGCAGCCAGAAAATCAGGTGCGGGGCAAATTCAGGGCGGGCGGAAAGCGATTCGCCCACCATGATAAAGGTGTAGTAAATCAGCACGAGGATCAACGCGATGGCGACGCCAACATTCGTCTCGCGGCGGTGCACGCGGATGCCGAGCGGAATGCCGATGAGCGTGAAACTGAAGCACGCGAAGGAAAAAGCAACCTGCCGGTGCATCTCCACGCGAAGTGGTTCCGTCAAGTCCTCCCGTTGTTTCTCGGCTTCATGGAATGGCACCGGGCGTCCTTCCGGGCCCACTTCGTCCAGGTCCGGTGGCAGACTGAGTTTCCGGTTCAAATCGTCCAGTTCACCCTGTAATTGCCAGAACGTCATGTCCGTGATGGCCGGATGGTAGGCGGGCTTGTCCGTGGATGGGAGTTGGTAAGTGTACGAGGACCATCCCTTGAAGAAATTAATGGTCACACTGCCGTTCAGGTTTACCTTGACCGTTTGGGCGTTCAATAAATCCAAGGTCAGCTCCTTGTTTTGTGGGTCCACCTTCAACCGTCCCTGCGGCGCGTGAATGGTGGTGGTGACATTGGTTTCGTTTTGCAGCACGAACACCATCACGTCCTGCAAATCGCCGCCGTGGTTTTTGTCCACGTAAATAATGTAGCCGGGGAAGTCGCGGATGAATTGTCGTTCGGGCAGTTGGAGCCGCGCCAGGTCGGCCCGCGCACTGAAGATCAGTTTCTTGAACTCCACCCGCGAGCGCGGTCCCAAATCCAGATTGATCCACGCGCTGAGGCCGCAGCAGAACAGGCTCAGGAGCAAAACCGGCGTGACGAGCGAAAGCAAACTGATCCCGCTGGCGCGCGCGGCGGTGAGTTCCTGGTCGGCGCTGAACCGGCCAAAGACGAGCAGCGTGGCCGTCAGCAGACCCATGGGCAGCGCATAGACCCAGAAAAACGGAATCAACAGGCCAATCGCTTCCAACACCACGCCGGGCCGCACCTGGCCGCCAATGAGCAGAGGGAGGATTTCCTTGAGTCCATCACCGATCAGCAACACGAAAGTGAACACCGCCATGCCCAGCAACAAGGAGGCCAGCACCTGGCGGGTCAGGTAGATGTGCAGTGTTTTCATTTTGCTTTGCGGACAGGCCAAACCCTAAAGCCAAGCCGCGAAATGCGAAATGCCAAAATGAAGCGTCTTTGGGGTACTGTTCTAATTTGGCGGAGCGTGGCTGTGTCGAAGACCAGCCGCAGCATTTTCGCCGCGCAGCGTCAGCCGCATCGTTAGCGCATTGTTAATGTCCGAGAGAGCCGCCTTCATACTGAGCATTTTCTGCACATTAAGCTTGGCGTAGGAGTCGTCTGCCGGTAGATCGAATGCCTCATGAGGAACGTGTTGATGCGCGCCCGGAGCGATTCCTCTCTTTGATAGGTCAAGCGTGCCGACATGTTTTGGCACCTAACCATTTGTTTAGTAGGAAAGAATTCCTGTTAAGCAGATAGCAGGTAACAAACTGGGAATTCATTCCTGATTTCATATGTTCATTCGTTTACTGAAATGTGATGAGACAGTCAATTAGCAATCGGCGTCATCTACGGACATGAACTGATGCCTGACGCTTTTGGCTTTGTAAATCCGCTCTCACCCTGTCCCTCTCCCCGGGGAGAGGGAAGAGCATTCACCATTTTGAATTTATGGCAGACTATCAGCCAATCCCGTCATTGGTCTTCAAAAGAGGCTGCGAATGGTTCCCCCTCTCCTGGAGGAGAGGGCCGGGGTGAGGACGAGTGTTTCCACTGACTTTCGAAATTTGTCTTCACGTACGCCTTCACGATGTCCCAGAAATGTGGAATTTAAGAAGGAAAACAAGAAGTCAGGAAAAATCGGTTCTTGATTTCCTGGCTTCCTTATTTCATTCCCTCCGAAGCGTTAAAATAAATGCACATGCCTGAACGTTTGCCCATTTACGAAATTGAAGGCGAAATTATTTCGCGCCTGAAATCCGGCCGGCGGCTGATTTTGTCTGCACCCACCGGTTCCGGCAAATCCACGCAGGTCCCCCAGATGCTGCTGCGCCACGACTTTCTCCGGGATGGTCAGGCGGTCATTTTGCAACCACGCCGACTGGCTGCGCGCCTGCTGGCATCGCGAGTGGCCAGGGAACTTGGCGTCGAGCTGGGCCGCGAAGTCGGTTATCAGGTCCGTTTTGAAAACTGTGTCAGCGACGCCACGCGCATCAAGTTTGAGACGGAAGGTATTTTACTTCGCAGGTTGATTCAGGACCCGGCGTTGCGCGGCATTCAGGCTGTCATTTTCGACGAGTTTCACGAAAGGCACCTGTACGGTGACATCACGCTGGCGCGCGCTTTGGATATTCAGGAACAGCAGCGCCCGGATTTGCTCATCATCGTCATGTCGGCGACGTTGAATGCGGATGAGTTGGAAAAATATCTTGGTGAAGTCAGAAGTCAGAAGTCAGAAGTCAGTAGCCAGAATTGTGAATCGCGACCGAACTCCGAACTCCGAACCCCGAACTCCGACTTCTGTTGTTCCGTCCTTTCTTCCGAAGGCCGCGTGTATCCGGTGGAAATCGAATACCTGCCACATCGCCTGGGAGCGAACGCACCACCGGTTTGGGAATTGGCGGCGGAAGCCTTCACTAATCATGTCCGTTCGGGTGAACACGGTGATGTGTTGGTGTTCATGCCGGGCGGCTTTGAAATCAGCCAGACCATCGAAGCCATCCGCTACGCCCCGGAGTCGAAGGGTTACTTGCTTTTGCCGTTGCACGGAGAATTGCCGCCGCGCGAGCAGGACGCGGCCGTCGCGCGTTACGACCAGCCCAAGGTGGTGGTGGCCACGAATGTTGCCGAAACGTCCATCACCATTGACGGCGTGCGGCTGGTGATAGACAGCGGCCTGGCGCGCATTCCGCGCTACGATGCCAATCGCGGCATCAATACGCTGCTGATTGAGAAGATCAGCCAGTCCTCGGCCGAACAGCGGACCGGACGCGCGGGCCGGACGGCGCCAGGCGTTTGCGTAAGGCTCTGGTCCCGCCCGGAACACGACGAACGCGCGCCGCATGAGTTGCCGGAAATCAAGCGGCTTGATTTGGCCGAAGTGGTGCTCACGCTCAAAGCTTCGGGTGTCGAGGACTTGCGAAATTTTCGCTGGCTGGAGAAACCGGACGAAATTTCACTGACGCACGCGGAGGAATTGTTGGAGGATTTGGGAGCGCTGAAATCCGGTGGAGAAGGTCGGCATGTTGCCGGCCCAAAAGTCGGGGGCGGAGACACACCATCCCTCCCGGTACAACTGCAAATCACCTCCGTCGGTCGCAAGATGCTGGCGTTTCCGGTACATCCGCGTTATTCCCGCATGTTACTGGCAGCGCAGGAGTATGGCTGCGTCCATCAGGCCTGTCTCGTGGCTGCGCTGACCCAGGGCCGCGACTTGCTGCTTCGCAACGTTGGACGCGAAGTTACGTCTGCGCGGGAAGATTTGTTCGGCGACAAGGCGTCATCGGATTTCTGGATCCTGATGCGGGCATGGAATTACGCCGCAAAAAATCAATTCCGCATGGATGCCTGCCGCCGGCTGGGCATTCACACCGTTACCGCCCGGCAGGTCGGGCCGTTGTTCGAACAATTCCTGCGCATTGCCAAAAGTGAGGGACTCGATACCCAGCCGCGTGAAGTCAAGGATGAGGCGCTGCAAAAATGCATTCTTATCGGTTTCAGTGATCGCGTGACGCGCCGGCTGGACCAGGGAACGCTGCGTTGTGAACTGGTTCATAACCGGCGCGGTGTGCTGGCGCGCGAAAGCGCCGTCCAACACAGCCCGCTTTTCGTCGCTGCCGAAATCCGCGAGGTTGAGGGCAGAGACGTAAACACGATTTTGTCGCTCGCCACGGCCATTGAACCTGATTGGTTGCGTGTATTATTTCCCGATGACCTCAAATCCGAGCTTCACGTCCAGTTCGACGCAACCACCAAGCGTGTCCAGGCCGCCGAACTGGTTCGATTCCGCGGATTGGCCTTGTCGGCCAAGCGGGTCGAACCGCCGCCTGCCGACGCCGCGGCGCGATTGCTGGCCGATGAAATTCTTGCCGGCCGGCTGCCGTTGCCGAATTGGGACCATAGCGTCGAGCAGTGGCTTGCCCGGTTGCATTTGCTTTGTCAGCATTGTTCGGAGTTACAACTGCCGGCCATCACCGACGGCGACCGCAAACACATTATCGAACAGCTTTGCCACGGCGCGATCAGTTACAAAGACATCAAGGAACGTGAAGTGAAACCGCTGGTGATGTCGTGGTTGTCGGCAGCGCAGCGCGAACTGCTGGACGAACATGCGCCGGAACGACTGCCTTTGCCGAATGGCCGTACGCCCAAGGTCGTTTACGAGAATGGCAAGCCGCCGCACATCGCGCTGCGGATTCAGGAGCTTTACGATGTAAATCAGACGCCGAAGATCGCGATGGGCCGCGTGCCGGTGACGGTTCACATCCTGACACCCGGGATGAAGCCAATCCAGGTCACGCAAGACCTTGCCAATTTCTGGCGCGAGCATTATCCGCGCATTAAGTCCGAGTTGCAGCGCAAATATCCCAAGCACCTGTGGCGGTGAAGAGAGCGTGTAACGGTGGCTCTGTGAGCGCCGCACTTCTTTTTTCCGGGAAATTTGCGGCGGTCACAGGCCGCCGCCACAGGGGGTGATTGACGAAAACGTTTCTTCCGCCTAGCTTGGTGCAAACAAGCGCAGGATTTTTGCCATGAACAAGGAAGATTCTACCGGTTCAACCTCCGATCCGCGAACCTATCTGGCGGTCGAACGCACGTTTCTGGCGTGGCTTCGGACCGGAGTCGCGCTCATGGGTTTTGGCTTTGTCATTGCCCGCTTCGGCCTGTTTCTTCACGAACTGGCCCTTGAAAAACTGGCCGTCAAAAATTCGGAATCCGGCTTTTCCATCCCGGCTGGCATCGCTCTCATTGCCATCGGCATCATTGTCTCGCTGGCGGCTGCGATCCGGTATCATCGTTACCTTCGCGCACTCGACCGGGGTGAAACCAGAACGGCTTTCGACACGGGACTGGCCTACCTGATCGCGGTGCTGATGGCGCTGGTCGGGATAGCGGTGGTGATTTATCTCACGGCTTTGTTGTAAGCGATTTCACCGAACCGGCAGGCCGATGTCCTGGCTCAATTTGTCGGCGGCTTCGGCATTCACCCATTTCACCAGGGAAATAAAATTCACCAAAGCGGGGCTGTCGGGTTTCACCTTGAACAGATTCCGCAAGGCGTGCACGACCTTGGCGTAGGTTTCCGCGTATTTTTCATGCGTCAACCGCGAGACGTAGGATTCCATGATGGCCTGGGCCATCGGATCGGTTTGCCCGTCGGGCAGGTAAGGCAGCAGGCAAAAAATTCGAACCAAGGCCATCGGTTCGGCTGCGGTCAGCGCCAGCCAGCTTTGTTTGACCTCGTCGGCATCATATTTGGCGTGCAACCGGTCGCGGATGGCCGTGGCGATGTCATTGGGCGAAGCCCGCTGGGCGAGACGGGCTTTGATGTTTTCCCAGGCCATTTGTTGTTCCATTTCCGGGGTGAGGGTCACCTCGGGTTTTTTCAATTCCGCTTCGATCCCTTTCAAACCCAATTCCTGGCCGAGGGCCAGACCGAGGGCTTCCGCCTCGTCCTTGCGAATCCGGGTTGAAGTGGCAATGGCCTTCACCACCTGCCGTTGGAGGTCGGGTTTTATCAACCGCAAAACGGCGGCGACCTGTTGGCGTGGCGGCGCCTTTTGATTGGGGAGGAGATGTTTGACAAAAGTGGCAATCACACCGTCCAATTCGGGCACCTTTTCCATTCGCAACGTGAGGACAAACTTCAAAGTCCGGCCAGCGCGGCCGCCTTTGCCGATGTTGTTCACAATCATCAGGCGTTGGTCGGGCCCGGCAACGAAGGCCAGCAAACTCTCTGCCTGTTTGATCCATTTTTCATCCAGGTTGTTCTGATCGTTTGTGACCACCAATTGTTCGATCACGGCTGGCAGGCGCTGGGCAAAGGTGCCTTCGGGTGCTTCGGTGTTTTGATGGTTGTAGTAATGAAGCAGTTCAAGGATGAACGAGAGTTCCAAAAAGGCGTTTTTCTGCGCCTGGGCTTCTGCGGTGGACGCCTTGCTGCGCTGAATTTTCTGGTGCAAGGCCAGCAATTCCTTCCGTTTACCTGCCGGCAAGGCCGGGTCCTGCTGGAGCAGCGCCTCGAAATCATTTTTGAAACCCAGCACGATTTCCTCCGGCTTGGGGCGCGGATTGAGCTTGGAGTCGGTGGTCAAATCGTTGAAGCAAACCAGCGCCGGCTCGCCAAATTCGCGGACAATCCGTTCCCGTGACACCTGGCCTTTGACGAAACAACGATTGGCCCGGATGGTTTCCTGTGAGAAGAACGAGTCCGGCTGCGTAATCAGCGACTGGAGTATTTTTGTTTCGAGCGGCGCGTCCAGACGGATCAGTTCGTCCACGGTTGGTTTTACGGCGGCGGCCAGGTCGCGTTTGGTTTGCTCCAATACCTTCAGGATGGCGGGTTGCAGCACGTTTCCTTCGATTTTGCCGTTGGCCAGCGCGGCGCAGACTTCGTTGACGTGGGTGCTATGCTCCACCAGCCTGGAAACCACCACGCCGACGTTGCTGATCGGCAGTTTGCTCACCAGGCCGGCGATCAGATTCACCAGTTCACCATGCGATTTCTGCCGGTGTTCGATGGTCTTTTCCAGGAGCGTTCGCAGCGACTTGTTTTCCTCTTCCAACGCGCTGCGTTCGGCTTCCAGTTGGTCCACCCTTGACGCCAGATTGTGCCATCCCTGCTGGATTTCCTCCATCGAAGTGACCGGACGGCTGCCATTCTCTGTGTCTTTCTCTGCCATGAGTCAATATTCCACATTCCTGCCCCATTTTTCCATTCAATTTTGCACGGCGAATGGACCGAAAAGACCGGGTGCTGGGTATGGCTTAAAAAACATTTGCAAACTTGCCCAATAAGTTGAAGCTTGCAAGGAAAATAAGGTTGAAGGGATTGATTATGGCACACGTTGTTACCAATAAATGCGCGAAGTGTAAATTCACCGATTGCGTGGAGGTATGCCCTGTGGCGTGCTTTTACGAGCTGGACAATCAACTGGTCATTCACCCGGAGGAGTGCATTGACTGCCAGGCTTGCGTGGCGGAATGTCCCGTGGAAGCCATCTACGCCGAGGCGGATGTGCCGGAGCAGTTCCGGGCAGACCTCGCGTTCAACGCGGCTCAGGCCAAACAGATAAAGGCGGCGGGCGGGGAAGCCATCCTGAAAAAAAAGGAACCGTTGCCGACTGCGGTGGAACGAAAAAAAGAACTCGGTTATTGAACCTGGGAGCGCCGCCACCTTCCCGGCAGCCAGGGTGGTGCGTTAATTGGAGTGTGCTGTCGGCGCTGTGCGCCGATTCTTTCGAGCCACCGGCTCGACGCTACGCCAAATCAGAGCACTGCCCCGGTTCAACCACGGTGGGTAGAAAAACCCGCCGGCAAGATGCCGACGCTCCCGGTTCGTCATGAATTGATGGCGTGCAGCGGCAGCCGGTCCTGAAAATAAGGAACAACGGCAGGGGGTGAATCGAATCCATGCCGCCCGTGGCTGGGCACTGCGCCGACGAAATCGCGGTAAAGTGTGATGGCCACATGCTCGTTGCGGCGGATGCAATCCTTGATGGACTCGGTGTCCTTCTCGCAATGGATGAGGGTCTTCCACGAGTAGATGTGCTTGGGTTTATGGAAATCGCTGTTGGCGATGAACGGCAGCCGCTTGAGCCCGATGTCGTTGAAGATGTTGTTGCGATTGGCGATTTCCCAGGCGTCGAGCAGCGGCGCGAATTTTTCCTGGTTTTCCCAGAGGTACAGCGTGTTCTTGCCCCACTCGCTTTTCATGATGTGCGGGTGCGAAGCCACCGCCAGCGCGCTTTGCGCGTGGATTTTTTCAATGATTTCGGGGAGATCGAGCGACGGATCAATCGGCGCTTTCAAATCAATGCCCAGCAAGTGCGCCGAAGTCTTGCGCGTGTAACCGTCCTTGTTGAATTCAATGCCGGTCATCACCAGCATCTTGTGACGCCGCCACGCCCGCTGCCGTTCGCGTTCAATCACCGCAAAGTATTCCCCCACCTGTTCCTGACCCAGTGTGCAATTGGCGAGTTCGGACAGCTTGCCCAGCAGGCGGCTCGGGTCCGCCAGATGGTCGGTGATGCAAATGCAATCAAAACCGCGCTCGCCGTAGAAGTCCACAATCTCCGGCACGCTCAACTTGCCATCGGAATAATTGGAGTGGATGTGGAAATCGCAGAGCAGCATCTGCGGCTGGCCGCCGTTTCCGTGCTGGCGCGGCGCGGTACGCATGACACGATCCGGCGCGGTCTCGAACAACTTGGCCGCCTTGCGGCCGGGCGCGTCATGGTCCGCCTCGGCCAGAATGAGTTCGGCGATGCGCAACGCCGCGTCGGGCTGGCTGATCTTTTGCAGGTTTGCGCGCCACTCGGACCAGACTGAGGCGCGTTTGGCGAAGGCCTTTTCCACCAACTCAGCCACCTCGCGATTTTTCTCACCAATCGCGCCGAGGTTGTACCGCCAGATTAATTCCGCATTGCCTTCTTCCTGGCCGGGGATGACCTGGTTGACAATCAATGGACAGCGCGCGGCGATGGCTTCCTGAACCGTTGCGCCGCCGGCTTTGCTGATGACAAGATGATGCGACATCATCAGTTCAGGCATTTGATTCGTCCAACCGAACACACGCACCCGGTCGGAATTCTTATGCGTGCGCTCAATCAGCTCGGAGCGCAGTTTGGCGTCGCGCCCGGCAGTAATGGTCAAGTGCACCTTGTCCAATTCGAGCAGCCGGTCAATCGCCTTGCCCGCCTTTTTCTTGCCGGTATTGATGATGTAAAGCACGCGGCGCGGTTCGTCCCCAACCGGTGCCGGCAGTTCCGCCGCGGGTTCGGCGAATACAGGGTTTACGGGAAAACCGAGTACTTTGATTTGTTTTTCCGGCACACCGCCTTTGCGCAGTGCTTCGGCGGAGACATCGTTGGCCACGCAGAAGAAATCGCTCGGCGCACGGAACCACGCGGAATTGATGGTGATGGAATCAGTGACGACGGTAATCAGACGGAACGGCCGCTCATGCTGGTTCCGGTAAATTTTCCGGATGACGTGGCCATAGACGGGGTAGGTGGAGATGACGCAATCCGGCTGCGCTTCCGCGAGGATTTTTTCGAGTGTGCCTTGCAGCCGCGTGAAGTTGCCAAGCTGCTTCTCGACCAGCGGCGATTTGTCGAGCAACGAATAAATGCCGCCCCAAAGTTTGGGCGCATATTGCACGACGCCGAGATAGGTCTTCCGGGCGACGGTATTGAACATGCCGTAGCTGTCGGCAAACAGGTCAACCACCTCGGTGCGCGCGTCCTCATCGAGCATTTCAATCGCGTCACGCAAACTGCGGGCGGCGGCGTTATGCCCGTCACCGAATCCGGCCGTCAGAATCAGGATCTTTTTCATGCTCTTCCTCGGTCACTTACACCGTATGCTGGGTGTGTTACAATCGTGTGACGGGCAGGTAAACTTTTATTCACAATTTATTCGCAACGGAATGTGAATAACACCCGTTTTTACATCCTTGTGCCCAAAGATTTATGAATTTACTGCTCGTTTGCAACCTGGCTCTCCATCAATTTGCTGTAGCGTCAAGCCTTGACTCGAATGAATCGGCGCATAGCGCCGACACTGCAACTCAAATCAAGGTACCGCTGATTTGACTGGGCGATGGGAGTGCGATAATTGCTTATGAAACTTTTCGGGTGTATTCCCACTTTACTCTTGGTGGGGGCGCTGGTTGCGCAGGCGGATGATGACAAGGTCGCTTTGCCGGAACTGATTCAAGGCGTGCAACAATGGGCGCAGGAAAATCTCGATACGAATGTTCTGAATGCCCTTCCTCGCGTGGACGATCCCCGGGCGCAACAATTCTTGCGCGAACTGCAGAAGCGTTATCAAGGTGATTACGTGGTGGACCTGGCGGGGCTGCGGCGGACGGCCCAAACCGTCCAGTCGGTGCTGGAAAGCAGCGACGAAACCCGGCCCTACGCCGCGTGGCTCAAAGCGCAGATGGATTACCTCGATGTCGCCGACGAAATCCAGATCACCATTCCACCACCGGAAGTTGAAACCAACCAGCCGCCCCAGCCAGTTTCCAATCCCTCTGCGCAAAAGGAACGCGAGCTTTGGGTGAGAAAAGTGTCCGTGGTTCCCTGGTCGGCGGTGGCTAGGGAATACGTGCCGGAACTGAAACCGGTGTTTACCGCGCAAAAGGCGCCGCCGGAACTGGTCTGGGTGGCGGAAGTGGAATCATCCTTTGACCGGCAGGCGCTGAGTCCGGCGGGCGCGGCAGGCTTGTTTCAATTGATGCCGGACACGGCCAAACGGTTCGGCCTTTCCCTGTGGCCTCGCGACCAGCGTTTTCAGCCGGAACCGAGCGCGACCGCCTCTGCTCAATATCTGAAGCACCTGTATGACCATTTCCAGGACTGTCGGCTGGCGCTGGCCGCCTACAACGCCGGTGAAGGCACGGTGCAGAAACTTCTGGACCGCTACAAGACGCACAGTTACGACGACATTGCCCAACATTTGCCCGCGGAAACGCAAATGTATGTGCCTCGCGTTGAGGCCGTAGTCCGACAGCGTGAAGGAGCGGACCTCGAACAACTTTCCGTGCCGTAAGGCTGAATCTGCGCGCACAAAAGGTTTTACGGCGATTGGAGACGGAAGAAACTGGGTTTGCCACTCACGTTGTTGGTGAGCACATAATTGGTGCCGGCGATGGTTATCCCGCCGGTGACATTGCTCCAGGTTGCAGAGGCCAGGTTAGTATTGATCTGTAAATTATAATTTGTGGCCGAGGATGGCCATGAGATAACGGCGTTGCTTGGGTTTAAAAGTTTGATGTTCAGGAAGACGGGCAGGTTGGTCTGCGCGGTTACGTTTGTAATCATCACACTGAAAGCCGTGGCGTCGTAAATGCCCTCGCCAAGACTTCCCGGGGGAAGGGTTATGTTCGCAAAGGTTCCGCTGTACGAGCCGTAGTCAAGCAGGGCGAACGAATTGCCGATGGCCGGCGTAAATCCATCGAGCCAGGCGACACTGGCGGTGCCGTTGAGGGCCACACTGCCCGAGACATGGATTTGCCCAAAGCTGCTCAATCCGCTCACGCCAAAACCCAGCGTGCCGCCAGTTGTGGTGAAACTCCCACTGAAACTGAGGGTTCCCATCAGCGCATCAATTGTGGCGCTGTTGATGAAGCTCACCGAAATCGTGGTGGTGCCTGAACCTCCGGACTTGCGGAAGGTGCCGGCATTGTTGAAGAACTCGTCGCCGAAGCAGTAGCAGCTAATCGCGGCGTTGGTCTGGATGTCCCAGAGCGCGCCCGCCAGATTATAAACCCCGCCATTGTATGTCCCGTTGTTGTTATACATGGTCACCGCGCTATTCCCGGTCATCGTCACCGTGCCGGCATTGGTCAGCACGTTCTCCAGACTGACACTCCCGGTGATGTTCAGCACCCCCCCGCTCGCAATGGTCAAGCGGCCGGACACGATCCCGCTGGCCCAGTTTAACGTGCCGGTCACGGTGTTGGTGCTGGTCAGCGTCACCCCATTGAGCGTCAGGTTGGTGATCCCGCCACTATTCTGGAACGCCGGTCCCAATATCAGGCTGCCACTGGCCAGCACCAGATTGGTTGGCCAATTCTGCGTCAAGGTCAGCGTCGTTCCGGTGAATTCGCAAATGCCTGAACCGCTGATCACCGGCGGCACTCCCATCGTAAAACTCCCACCGGCAAAATCAATGGTCGCACCCGCCGCCGTGTCATAGGTGCCCGTCAGGGCGCCGCCTCCGTCGAAACTCATGGTGCCCATGAGGTTGGTCACCGTGGCGCTGTTGATGAAGCTCACCGAAATCGTGGTGGTGCCTGAACCTCCGGACTTGCGGAAGGTGCCGGCATTGTTGAAGAACTCGTCGCCGAAGCAGTAGCAGCTAATCGCGGCGTTGGTCTGGATGTCCCAGAGCGCGCCCGCCAGATTATAAACCCCGCCATTGTATGTCCCGTTGTTGTTATACATGGTCACCGCGCTATTCCCGGTCATCGTCACCGTGCCGGCATTGGTCAGCACGTTCTCCAGACTGACACTCCCGGTGATGTTCAGCACCCCCCCGCTCGCAATGGTCAAGCGGCCGGACACGATCCCGCTGGCCCAGTTTAACGTGCCGGTCACGGTGTTGGTGCTGGTCAGCGTCACCCCATTGAGCGTCAGGTTGGTGATCCCGCCACTATTCTGGAACGCCGGTCCCAATATCAGGCTGCCACTGGCCAGCACCAGATTGGTTGGCCAATTCTGCGTCAAGGTCAGCGTCGTTCCGGTGAATTCGCAAATGCCTGAACCGCTGATCACCGGCGGCACTCCCATCGTAAAACTCCCACCGGCAAAATCAATGGTCGCACCCGCCGCCGTGTCATAGGTGCCCGTCAGGGCGCCGCCTCCGTCGAAACTCATGGTGCCCATGAGGTTGGTCACCGTGGCGCTGTTGATGAAGCTCACCGAAATCGTGGTGGTGCCTGAACCTCCGGACTTGCGGAAGGTGCCGGCATTGTTGAAGAACTCGTCGCCGAAGCAGTAGCAGCTAATCGCGGCGTTGGTCTGGATGTCCCAGAGCGCGCCCGCCAGATTATAAACCCCGCCATTGTATGTCCCGTTGTTGTTATACATGGTCACCGCGCTATTCCCGGTCATCGTCACCGTGCCGGCATTGGTCAGCACGTTCTCCAGACTGACACTCCCGGTGATATTCAGCACCCCCCCGCTCGCAATGGTCAAGCGGCCGGACACGATCCCGCTGGCCCAGTTTAACGTGCCGGTCACGGTGTTGGTGCTGGTCAGCGTCACCCCATTGAGCGTCAGGTTGGTGATCCCGCCACTATTCTGGAACGCCGGTCCCAATATCAGGCTGCCACTGGCCAGCACCAGATTGGTTGGCCAATTCTGCGTCAAGGTCAGCGTCGTTCCGGTGAATTCGCAAATGCCTGAACCGCTGATCACCGGCGGCACTCCCATCGTAAAACTCCCACCGGCAAAATCAATGGTCGCACCCGCCGCCGTGTCATAGGTGCCCGTCAGGGCGCCGCCTCCGTCGAAACTCATGGTGCCCATGAGGTTGGTCACCGTGGCGCTGTTGATGAAGCTCACCGAAATCGTGGTGGTGCCTGAACCTCCGGACTTGCGGAAGGTGCCGGCATTGTTGAAGAACTCGTCGCCGAAGCAGTAGCAGCTAATCGCGGCGTTGGTCTGGATGTCCCAGAGCGCGCCCGCCAGATTATAAACCCCGCCATTGTATGTCCCGTTGTTGTTATACATGGTCACCGCGCTATTCCCGGTCATCGTCACCGTGCCGGCATTGGTCAGCACGTTCTCCAGACTGACACTCCCGGTGATGTTCAGCACCCCCCCGCTCGCAATGGTCAAGCGGCCGGACACGATCCCGCTGGCCCAGTTTAACGTGCCGGTCACGGTGTTGGTGCTGGTCAGCGTCACCCCATTGAGCGTCAGGTTGGTGATCCCGCCACTATTCTGGAACGCCGGTCCCAATATCAGGCTGCCACTGGCCAGCACCAGATTGGTTGGCCAATTCTGCGTCAAGGTCAGCGTCGTTCCGGTGAATTCGCAAATGCCTGAACCGCTGATCACCGGCGGCACTCCCATCGTAAAACTCCCACCGGCAAAATCAATGGTCGCACCCGCCGCCGTGTCATAGGTGCCCGTCAGGGCGCCGCCTCCGTCGAAACTCATGGTGCCCATGAGGTTGGTCACCGTGGCGCTGTTGATGAAGCTCACCGAAATCGTGGTGGTGCCTGAACCTCCGGACTTGCGGAAGGTGCCGGCATTGTTGAAGAACTCGTCGCCGAAGCAGTAGCAGCTAATCGCGGCGTTGGTCTGGATGTCCCAGAGCGCGCCCGCCAGATTATAAACCCCGCCATTGTATGTCCCGTTGTTGTTATACATGGTCACCGCGCTATTCCCGGTCATCGTCACCGTGCCGGCATTGGTCAGCACGTTCTCCAGACTGACACTCCCGGTGATATTCAGTACCCCGCCATTGGTGATGGTCAGAGGATCGCCACTCAAAGTGCCTCCAGACCAATTGAACACCCCGCTAATCGCAACTGTATTCGTCAAGTTGATCGTCCCACTGGCAAAGTTGATGGTGTTGCTTGATGCGGGCACCCCGACCGGAATCCAATTGGTTGCATTGAACCAATCGCTGGAAACCGAGCCATTCCAAGTGGACGTGGCCGCGGAACACCAGCCAGCTTTCAGCAGAACCGACAGACAAAGCAGGGGAAGCAGAACACTTACGGTGAGATGCCGTTTTATTCGAGACGTTTGCCAGGACTGATCAGTTGACATTTTTCAAGTGCTTCGGGTTGACACATCCAAGTCAAAGCTTCAAGCGGACACCTCCTGCGGCACACTTTTGAGCGCCCGCGTACTTGTTGGTGACCCGCTCACGCGAAGATTAGCATTGCCGAGGGGTATCTTACAAGAAGAATTTCTGCTAGTAGGTATGTATTTCTCTTAATCTACTCGCATTAAATGGGTTCCACTCACCGTCCTTCGGTCCGCCTTCATCTGATTTCGGCGGGACCAGGCGGCGGAGCCTTTAATCAAATTGGGGACTCGCGGAAGTTCGTCCCTCCGGATTTACTTCGCAAGGCTTTTACAGAACTTTTCAATTCGCTCCAGGCCTTTCTCAAGGTTCGCCATACTCGTAGCGTAACTGAGACGGAAATAGTCGTCTGCGCCAAAGGCGATGCCCGGCACGGCAGCGACTTTCTCCGCTTCCAGCAACTTGGCGCAAAAGTCGGTGCTCTTGAGGCCGGTCTTGGAAATGTTCGGGAACAGATAAAACGCGCCCCTGGCATTCACGCAGGAAAGGCCCGGAATGCTGTTCAATTTCTGATGCGCAAACCGGCGGCGCTTGTCGAATTCCACCAGCCAGCCTTTCAGATGGTCCATCGGGCCGGTGATGGCGGCCAGCGCGCCTTTTTGGGCGAATGAAGTCGGGTTGCTCGTGCTGTGGCTTTGCACGGCGTCAATCGCCTTCGCAATCGGTTCCGGCGCGGCCAGAAAACCCAAGCGCCAGCCGGTCATGCTCCACGCCTTGGCAAAGCCGTGGACGATGATGGTGTGCTCCTGATGCGCCGGTGAGAAACTCGCGACGCTCCTTACCTTCGCGCCGTCATAAAGCAGGTGCTCATAAATTTCGTCACTCATGATGAGCACGCCTTTCTCGACGCAGATGTCGCCGATGGCCTTGACCTCGTCGGGCGTGTAAACGCTGCCGGTCGGGTTGCTCGGCGAGTTCAGAATCAGCAGGCGCGTGCGCGGCGTGATGGCGGCGCGGAGTTGTTCCGGCGTGATCTTGAATTCGGTCTTGTCCGAGGTTTCCAGGATCACTGGCTGGGCGCTGGCGAGCTTGACCATTTCCGGATAGCTCAACCAATACGGCGCGGGAATGAGCACCTCGTCGCCTTCCTGGCAGGTGGCAAGGATGACGTTGTAGCACGAATGCTTGCCGCCGCAGGAAACAATGATTTGCGACGGCTTGTAGGTCAATCCGTTTTCGCGCTTGAATTTGCCGGCGATGGCCTCACGCAATTCCGGCATGCCGCTGGAGGGCGTATATTTGGTAAACCCGGCAGCCAGCGCCCTGGCGGCGGCGTCTTTGATGAATTGCGGTGTGTCGAAGTCCGGTTCGCCCGCGCCGAAGCCGACGACGTCGTCGCCGGAGGCCTTCATGGCCTTGGCCTTGGCATCAATGGCGAGGGTGAGCGATGGCGACAGCGACGCGGCGCGTTGAGAAATTTTATAGTTCATTTAAACGGCGGAGAATTTACGCGCCGCGCGCCGAATTTCAAGAGTGGAAATTAATCAATGATGCCGTGGACGGCTTGTCACAGGTGGCAGGGTTGCGCAGTGCGTCGTCTGGCTTCTCATGTCCGTCAATTACACGGCCTTGAGGACCGCTTCGACGGTAGTATGGAGTTCCGAGAGCGTGAAAGGCTTGGCCAGGCAGGGGCGTTTTTCCGTTTCCAGGAACTGCCGCATCTGGGCATTGACAACATCGCCGGTGATGAAAATGATGCGCTGGCAGAATTGGGGGTTGGTCCGGCGCAATTGCTCGTACACCTGTTGGCCGTTCAGGCCGGGCATCTTCCAGTCGCAAAACGCCAGATCGAAATGATTTTTTTCGAGCTTGTTCAGGGCGGTTTTACCGTTCTCGGCCAGTTCCACTTCATAACCACGAAGCACAAAGTCGTCGTGGAGCAGGTTCAGGATGGGTTTCTCGTCGTCAATGACCAGCACCCGTTTGCCCTGGCCCTCATGCGCATCCGGTTTTTCCACCTCCGGCAACTCCGCGATTTCAGCAATCGCTTCGGCCTTTTCGGCGATGGGCAGCTCGATGGTGAACGTTGCGCCCTTGCCCAACTGGCTCGAGGGCGTGATCGTGCCGCCGTGTTCCTTGATGTAACCGTAACACAAACTCAAGCCCAGACCGGTGCCTTTGCCAACCTCCTTCGTGGTAAAGAAGGGATCAAAAAGGCGCCGCAAATGTTCCCGCGGAATGCCCGGCCCGTTGTCCTGGATGGTGATGCGGACGTTCGGTGTCCTGGTTTCGGAGACGATTTGGATCCGGCCCGGCTGCCCACCCGCCTCGATGGCCTCTTGTGCGTTGTTGATGACGTTGAGCAACACCTGCTGGATTTGGCTGGTGTCCACCAGCACCAACGGCAGCTTGGGTTCCAGTTGGGTGACCACCTCAATGTTGCTGGTGCGCAGTGAGTAGCCGACGATTTCCAAAGCCATCTCGATGAGCGTGTTTATGGAGACCAGCTTGCGCTCGGGCTGTTCCCGCCGCGCGAAACTCAACAGCGACTGGACGATCCGCTTGCAGCGCAACGCGGCCTTGAGGATGGTATCCGAGTACCGCCGGTTTTTTTCGTCTTCCGTCCCCCTTTTAAGGATTTCCGAGAAACCGACCACCGCCGTCAGCGGGTTGTTCAACTCATGCGCCACGCCTGCGACAAATTTGCCGATGGCCGAAAGCTTCTCGCTCTGGACCAGTTGCGCCTGCGTGGTCTTGAGCGTCACCACGGTCTTTTCCAACTGCGACCGCGATTGTTGGATGTTTTCGGTCATCCCGTTGAATACCATCGCCAGCTGCCCGCACTCATCGTGGCTGCGCACCGGCACGCGGCGGTCGAAATCGCCGCGTCCCACCGCCTCCGCGCCCTGCCGCAGCTCGCGCAACGGTTCGGTGACCCGGTTGATGACAAACCACACCGCCGCCACGCAAAACAAGATGGCGAGCAAACTCATGCCCATCAGCACGTGCTGCGTCGCCTCCATCGCGGCCAGCGACTGCTCGCGCGAACTCAACAGGATATAACCGAGGTTGCTGTCAGCCTCCAGTGATGCAAATCGTCCGGCGATGCAATAATAATGCACGCCGTTCAGCACGATGGGTTTCACGTTCACCGTCGGGTCTTCATTGTCATTGGCGGGCATCGCCCCCTTGAACGCGGCGGCAAACTGCGCGTTGGCGTCCAGTCCGGGCAGCGTAGAAGTGGTGACCCGCCCGTTGGCCACGAGGGCAATCTGGCTTTGCGTGAGTTTGCTGAATTCCTGCGCCGCTGCGCCGCCAAGTTCCGACCCCAGCGTCAGCACGCCAATCTGTTCGTTGTCCAGGTTGTACGCGGGAACGGTGACCACATCGTAGAGTTTTCCACCCACGCAGACGGTGTCCGCTTTTTCATCTCCGCGCAACGCCTGTTGCAGCACCGGCGCCGCCGCCGCTTCAAATTCCGGGACCGGAATGCCCGGATCGTTTTTCTCGACATCAAGAATTTTACCCCGGTTGGACGCGTAAAACAGGATGTCCACCCGCTGCATTTGCATGAGGTCGCTCAATGTGTTGTGCAGGTCCTTGGACTCGCCGAACATGAAAACCTGCCGCCAGAGCGACTGGTTCGGCAGGTTGTGAAAGCGTAACAGCAGATCGTTCCGCCGGAAATCCTGCGAGGAGCGGATGACCGCGTTGGCCGTGGCCAGCGTGTCACGCGCCTCCTGCTCCGATTGTTTGGCGATCCGGTGGTCCACGACAAAAAACGTGATGGCCATCGCCACCGCCATGCAGCCCACCACCGGCAACAACACTTTAGCCCGGAAACTGGAGTCGAACAACTCGTGCGTGCGGGTCACCAACAACGCCATCGACCGGCGGATTTCCGCCGGCGCTGCCGTTTCGGCCAGGCGCCTGAAAAGCTTGGCGAATTTGGAATTTTGGCCGGAAGCGGGCACCTCGCCAGCTCCGTCCACGTCCGTGACCGGTTCCGCTTTGACGCGCGCGTGTCCCTTTATCCAATCGGACAAACGGCGAAGTGCCGCTTTGAATTTCATCCGTCTCCGGGACAGCAAGCCACATGCCGGGGCGGGCATGGTGACGGCATGTGAATATCGCGGTTATTCAGTTGAAACAACGTGAGTTGCGCGAGCAAAAGCGATTTTCGCCGGGCCTCGCGGAATCCGTGCCGGAAGCGAAAGCCAGACTCAAACCGCCGGACGATTGAGGCTCACCCGGCCAGATAATATTTCTGCGCGTATTCCTTGACCATGCGGTCGGTGGTGAATTGCGGCACGAGCGTGACCATGGCACGGCGGATGCGTTGAATCCACCGGCGTGGAATGCCCTGTTCATCGCGGTCGAAAAACATCGGGATGACCTGTTCGGTGAGTGTCTGGTAAAGATTCGCACTGTCCAAACGGTCCTGTTCCTCAATGTTGTCGGGATGCGAATCCTCACCGATGGCAAACCCGTTGGTTTTGTCGTAGCCTTCGCGCCACCAGCCATCGAGGATGCTCAGATTCAAACACCCATGGCAACCCGTCTTCATGCCGCTGGTGCCGGAGGCTTCGAGTGGCCGGCGGGGATTGTTCAGCCAGACGTTGCAACCGGAAGCCATCTGCCGCGCGACGTGGACGTCGTAGTTTTCAACGAACACCAGGTAACCGGCCAACTCACTGTGTTTGCTGAGGTGAATGATTTGCTGGATGAACCGTTTGCCCTCATCGTCGCGCGGATGCGCCTTGCCGGCGAAGACGAACTGGATGGGCCGCTTTTTGTCGCGCGCCAGTTTTATGATGTTGTCGAATTGCTGGAAGATCAGCGGTGCGCGTTTGTACGTGGCGAACCGGCGCGCGAAACCGATGGTCAGGGCGTCGGGATTCAGCAAATGATCGAAGCGGATGAAATCGCCCGGCCCGAGCCGCTGGTGCTGAAGCAACAGGCGGCGGCGGACGAATTCAATCATTTCGCGCCGCAGTTTGTAACGCAACGCCCAAAGTTCCTCGTCGGAGACAAAACCCGGGTCGGTCGTTTTTTTCCAAAATCCGGCCGAGTTGACCGCGGCCGCCCAGTCCGAACCGAATTTCTCGCGGCAGGCGGCGGCGACGTTGTCCTTGCCCTCGTTCAATTTCTTCCGCCAGAATTGCCGGACCGGTCCCTTCATCCAACCCAGCAGATGAATGCCGTTGGTGATGTGGCTGATGGGGACTTTTTCAACGGGTACGTTCGGGTAAAGGTCATGCCACATGTGGCGGCTGACCTCTCCATGCAACTGGCTGACGCCGTTCGCGGCGTGCGACAATTTCAACGCGAGCACAGTCATGCAAAACGGTTCCTCCGCATCCTTGGGGTTCACCCGGCCCAGCGCCATGAGGTCGTCAAAGGGCACGGCCAGTTGCGTGTGGAAAAGTTTAAAGGCATAGTCCATCAATTCCAGGGTGAAGCGGTCATGTCCCGCTTCCACCGGCGTGTGCGTGGTGAAAATGCATTGCGCCCTGGTCGCGGCGAGGGCGTCGGAAAAGTTTTGACCGGCGGCCATTTTTTCGCGGATTAATTCCAGCGTCAGAAAGGCCGCGTGACCTTCGTTCATGTGGAACACCGACGGCACCACGCCGAGTTTGCGGAGCAGCCGCACACCGCCAATGCCGAGCAGAATTTCCTGCATGATGCGCATGGAACGGTCGCCGCCATAGACGCGCGCGGTCAAATCGCGAAAGTGCTGGGCATTTTCCGGCAGATTGGCGTCAAGCAAATACACCGGCACCCGTCCGACGTTGACACGCCAGGCCCGGAACTGGACTCGATTCATGTCAATTTCCACCTGCAACACCAGGGGCTGGCCATCCGCATCCAACACCGGTTCCAAGGGCACGTTTTGCGGATCAATCAGATTATAGAATTCGGTCTGCCAATTATTATTGTCCACGGCCTGTTGAAAATAACCTTCGCGGTAAAACAGGCTGATGCCGACAAAGCCGAGGCCGAGGTCGCTGGCGGATTTCGCGTGGTCGCCAGCCAAAATTCCAAGGCCGCCCGCAGAAATGGGCAGGGATTCGTGAAGGCCGAATTCGGCGGAAAAATACGCGACCGGATTCTTGAGCAGCTGCGGCGCGTTTTTGTGTCCCCAGGTGATTTTCTCGTTCAGGTACGCCTCGAAATTTTCGAGGACACCGCGCGCCTGGCGTTCCAAATCTTCGTCCTGCAGCCGCATGCGCAGTTCGTATTCCGAGACCTCCTGTAAAACGGCGACGGCATTGTGAAACAGGTTCTGCCAGCCGCGCGGGGAAAGTTCGTAGAAGAAATCCTGCGCCTCCTGATCCCAGCTCCACCAAAGATTGCGGGACAGCTTTTGCAGTCCGGCAACCAGTTTGTTCAATTCCGCACCCGCGAGGGGTTTTTTCATCATAGGCTTTAAAATTCCTTAAGTGACCAGCTCCCTGGCCAGTTGCCGGGCGAACATTAAAGTCACGCGCATGGTTCGGCAAATAAAATTTCTCGTTGCCCGGTGGGGGGGCACGCGGCGGTGACTCAGAAAATTGCCGGCCGGTTTGGCGCGGTTCAGAACGAAAAGTCCAGGCTCACCTTGAGCACCGGCCAGAACTCGGCGTCCCTGGCATAATGCCTGATTTGATCCTGTTCCGCCTGCACATCCACGGGGTTGGCTGGCGGCGAAGTGTTGGCAGTCAGGCTCACACGCGGATCGCCCGTGTACATCACGCCCAATTCGCTGCCCAACGACACATGATGCCCTTTGTCAAAATAGAGGTTGCCGCCAATGGCCACGTAGGGGTCCACCGCCTGCTGTTTGATGTCCAGGTCGAGCGTCCCCGAATAGGTGGTGCCGTTCAAATCGATGTCGTTGCCGGTCGCCGTGCCGGTCAGATGGTTTTGATTTAACGCAACGCCGGCACTGACATGGAACGAATGGTTCCTCCATGGATACCAATCCAGCGTTATGGGTTCGGACATCAGGCGCAGCTTCGCATCGTAATTGTTGCCCTGGATGTTGCCGTTGTAGGAATAGGAAAAATAATCGAACGCACCGCCGATGCCGAAGTGATGTGAGAAACGCCAATTAGCCGCGCCACCGAAGCCGGTCGTCCCGACTTCCGCCCCAATCGTGAGGGGCTGATACGGGGAAAGCGGCGGAAGTGTAATGCCATTCGTGGACGTGTCATCCCCGCGGCTGGTCAGGGCAGTCAACGTCAGCAGCCCGCAGACGGCGGCGCCGGTCAATGCTTTGTTTATCTGGTTCATTTTGCTGGATTTGGTTTTGGTGGGTTCGTGGTTTTGATGTATCAGTCGGGAAAGGGTGTGGTTTCGATTCTTCAATGATTGATCAGTTCGCTGTGGTTGGAAACGGGCAGTTAAGAATCGAGAATTGATAAAAGTCACCGATGCCGATGCGATGAATAATCCCCGAACGGGAGTTTTCATAAGGTTCTCTCTTGATTGCTACCCCTTCTGATATAAAGGGAAGCAACCTGCCAAATTAATTTCAGCCGCATTATGAACGGCGCAAGTCCATTGTCAAGAATTTGTTATCGGAGGAGAGGTGCGTCAGTTGGGAATCTTTAGCGATGCCTTTGTTGGGGTACACCACCCCCTTGACATGAGCACCAAATTCCGCCTTGGCGCCTGTCCGCAAAACATCCCACTCGCCAAATCACTGGCCGAAGCGTGCCGATACCTAGCGTCGGCTGCTCAAGAGAGCCAGAATGGAGATGACGACAAGAAACGCGGCGGCACTGGGAGCAACCCAAGCGTCGTCGGCCAGGATCGGTGTGAATAATAACAGGTGCATAATTTGCCTTTCGTTTTTTGGATGACAATACGCCTGCCTTCAACAGGTGATAGCATAGCTAACCCTGAACCGGAGAATAAGCAAGCCAAAGAATCAGATTGGTTAATCTTTAATTTTAGCTGATAAATTGTGTCCGGCTTAAGGTGGCGTCACGGTTGCGGATTAATTCCGGGGCCCATCCCGCATCGGGCGCGACGCCAATCAAGGCCCGACCAAAATGCGGTAGAAGCGCTGTTGGTCGGTGGCGTTCGGGTCAGTGTGACGCAACACCGGGCTTTGCTGGACTCTGGCGCGGCAGGGGGACGAAAGGGAAAATTTCCATTCGCCATTTTCGTTCGTGCGATTAAATTCCTGTTCGACACTGGGATGAGAAAATACTGGCACGTCATCGGCATCGGGATTCAGAACAACCTGACGTATCGCGTCAATTACCTGACGCGGACACTGTTCAGTTTTATCCCCCTGTTCGCCATGCTGTCGCTCTGGCGCACGATTTATGCAGGGCAGGGGACGGCCATCGCCGGTTACACCCTGGCGCAGATGATTCTCTATTATCTGCTGGTGGCGGTGGTGGACGTGCTGACGGCGGTGAACGAGGATGACTGGCAGATTGCGGCCGACATCCGCGAGGGCAACATCAGCCAATTTCTTCTCAAGCCGGTGGATTATTTGTGGTTCCGGCTGGGCCTGTTTTTCTCGGGGCGCATCGCGTTTATGGCAGTGGCCCTGGTGCCGCTGACGATTTTCATTGCCTGTTTTGGGCGTTATTTTGCCCTGCCCGTTGGCGGAACGGCCTGCATCGCGTTTTTCTTTTCACTGGTGCTGACGGCGCTGTTGCAATTCTTCATTTCCTACGCCATGGCCATGCTCGCGTTCTGGGTGTTGGAGGTTTCGACATTCATTTTCATCCTGTTCGCGTTTGAATATATCGCCAGCGGACACATGTTCCCGCTCGACGTTTTGCCGACGGCGCTCAAGCACGCGCTTTTTTTCACACCGTTTCCTTATCAAATGTATTTTCCCATCGGCATTTACATGGGTAAAATCGCGGGCGCGGACTTATGGCAGGGGATGGCGGTGCAAGCGGGCTGGGTATTGCTGGCGTACGCCTTCGCGCGATTCATGTGGAACCGCGGCGTACGCCATTACGGCGCGTTTGGAGGATGAAATGATAGGTCCCAAGTCCGAAGTTCAAGGTCCAAAGTCTGAAGCCGGACTGTCGGTCACGCGTCACCCGTCACGCGTCACCCGTTACCTCGGCATCTATGGCGCGTTGTGGAAGACGTTGGTGACCCGTGAGATGTCGTTCAAGGGCAATTTCATCCTGTGGATTGTGGTCGAATTGCTCTGGTTCGCGTTGCAGTTATGTTTTATCGGCGTGCTCTATTTGCACACGAACTCCATCGGCACGTGGACACAATGGCAGGTGGTGCTGCTGGTCGGCGCGAGCAGTTTCATCCAGCAGACGTACCAGGCGTTTTTTCTGACGAACTGCGTGAACGTTTCAGAACTGGTCCGCACGGGCAAAATGGATTTTCTGTTGATGTTGCCGATCAACACCCGCTTCCTCGTCTCACTGCGGCAGGTGGATCTGGGCGCGTTCGTCAACGCCGCCTTCGCCGCCGTGGTCGTGTTTTATGCGGCGGCCCGCCTGCACCTGCACCCCACGGCGGTGGAACTTTTCGGCTTCCTGGCCCTGTGCGTGGTCGGCATATTGATCCATTACTCGTTGATGTTCATGCTCGCCGCCATCAGTTTCTGGACCGTGCGCGCCCAGGGCATCGTCTGGGGTTACTACAATCTGTTCAACATCGCGCGGATGCCGGACGAAGCGTTTCGCGGCGTGTTCAAGGTGGTCTTCACTTTCGTGCTGCCGGTGCTGCTCGTTTCGAATGTGCCCACGCGCGTGTTGGCGGACAAATTGCAATCACCGGCCCTGTGGCTGGTGCTGCTGGGGATGGGTGTCATTTGCGCGCTGATTTCCGAATGGTTCTGGCGGGTGTCCGTGAGCCGTTACACCAGCGCGAGCACGTGATGGCCCGGGTGGAATGGATTGGCGCCGGGTTATTTCTTTGCCAGCACCCTGGCGACAGCCTGTTCTAATTCATCGCCGCGTAAATCCTTGCCGATGATCTTTCCCCGGCCGTCCACCAGCACGGTGCCTGGAAGTTGATACACTCCGTATTGGGCAACGAGTTTGCCGGTCCAGCCCTGGCCATCGCAGGACTGCGGCCACGGCATGTTCATGTCTTTGGTGAAAGCCAGTAGCTTTTGCAGACTGTCATCAAGGCTCACGCCGATGATTTCAAAACCCCGGTCGTGATATTTCGCATAGGTCTTGAGCAGGTTCGGCAATTCAGCCCGGCAGGGCGGACACCAGGTTGCCCAAAAATCAATCAGCACTACTTTACCTTTGTAGTTTTCGAGCGAGAGCGGCTGGCCGGCAATGTTGGTTGTGGCAAAATCCGGGAACGTGGTTCCGACAGTCAACGAGCGCCAGATTCTTTGTTGTGCTATCAAAGGCTCTAAATTTTTGATGACCTCGTCCGTGTTTCCGTTTATCTGCACAGCGGGATAATCGTGTTTGACTCGCTTGAGTAGCTCCAAGGCCGGCTCGGGATCGTTAAACACGTCTAAATACAATTGGAGTTCTCCGATGACGATCTGCGTGATATCTTCCGGATTGGCGTCTTTGTACTTTGCCAGCAGCGTGTCGAATTCTTTGATGTTATCCGTAAAGTCGGCCTCGCTTGCTTTGCCCGCCGCCAGCTTGGCATTGATTTTAGCAACCAAATTGGTGAGGTCGGAGATGGCCGTGTCATTGGTTTCCCCGGCAAAAAGATTCTGGCCGCATACCAGCAACGCGGCAACATACAGCACGGTCAGATATTTATTCTTCACAATTGAATTCGATTGAAGCAATCAGGAATACTAGCATGGAACCTCCTTCTTGCAAATTGCCCATTGGCGCCGGTCACTGGCAACAGCTTATCCTTTTCCATGGCAGGCCCTTCCCGGCCAGGGAAAGGCGATATGTCACCCGGTCGTCTTCGGTTCCGGGTTGGCGAGAAGCCGCATGATCGCGCAATTATTGATTCGGCGATTGATTTGGCGGCGCGCCCGAACCGGGCTGGGTCATCGGCTGATAGTCCTTGGGCGTTTGGAAAATGGATGCGTCAACGGATGATTCCTTCGCCGAAACCAGCGTGGACGTGACCTTTTGTCCGTTCATCTCCATTTGGGTTTTGACCACCATGCCCGGCAACGTATTGACATCCGGCGCCACGCCTTTGGACATTTGCGCGATCGGCGAATCGTTCAACTTGTCCATTTGAACCTTGATTTTCGCGTAGTCCGGAAAATCCCTGGCCACCCAGACCGTCTGGTTTGCGCCGTCCGGACTCGACCAGGTATAAACCTCTGTGTCGTAATTGCCCACCTTCTCGGTTTTGCCCGTGTCTTGAAATTTGGGCGGTGCGGCGTTCGTGCCGGCGTTGGCCCGCGATTTTTTCAAGTTCTCGGCCATTTGCTTGATCTGCGCGCCGGGAACCGTCATTACCATCTTCCGGTCATGAAAAAGCGTGGTCGAATCGCCCGAACTCAAATCCATGATGGTGCTCATGGCTCCTTGCGGACTGGAGGGCATGTCCACGCGGATTTTGTTGTCTTTGATTTGCGTGGTGATGGTGCCGTTAATCATTGCGCTTTCAACGCTTTGCTGCAAAACCAAGTCGGCGTGCGCGGCCATAACGCCGAAAGCCAAGCCCAGAGATATCACGATTTGTTTCATAGTGATACGATGTTGCTTGGGCTTCCAGCAGAAGGAAAGCAGAAAAGAAAGAAGGTTTTTCAGGGCTGATTTCATAGCTGTTTTCTTCGTTTTCCCGGCTTCTTTGAGCCGGTAGCAGCCACTTGAATCGCCCGGCGGGCCCAAGCGGTCAATTCCATCGGGTTTTCCAGCACGTCAGGTGGCACTTCGTGATAACTCATCGTCAGCGTGCGTCCTTTCGATTCGTAGGTAAACGGCTCCATGCCACGCGCCACGTAATCCGCTTGCGATTGTGCGTCCGTTTTGAAGAACAGCCGCCCTTCGTCCAGAATCGCGAAGAAGTGTGCATTTTGATAGAGTCCGTACGCGCCAAACATGGCTTTTGCCCGCACGTCCGGCAACGCGCTCAACTGGTCCAGGACAAAGTCTTTAAACGATGCGTCGGGCATAGGCAATAATCAACGTCCGCTCGTGGCATCAGTTAATTTGGATTTCATCCCCCGCGACCGGTCTGTTCCAAAAATCCCATAACGATCATGTTGGAAGTGGTAGATTTTCGCGATTTCAACCTCAAATCTTTTCAGCCGGCTGAATTGGTGCAGGCCCAGGCCAATCCACATGCCAATCAATGGCCCGGCAAAATAAATCCACCAGCCGGACCAGACTCCCGAAATCGCCGACGGCCCGAAGCTGCGGGCGGGATTCGTGCTGGTGCCCGAAACCGGCGCTTCGAGATAAACCATCACCGCGTAGAGGAAAGGGAAGAGCAACGGCGTGTAATGGCGGAGCCGCCGATGGCCAAGAAAGACAAACAGCCCGAGAATCAGGCCGACCGTGGTGACGATCTCCCCCAGCAGCGCGGCCCCCACGGTATAACCGGGCCCCGGAGTCGTGCCGCCAAATTGGACGCTGCGGCCTTCCTGTCCCCAAAGCAACAGCGGGATTGAGCCGGCGACGGCACCTGCGAATTGTGCCAGAATGTAACCAATAGTGTCACGGCCTGAGAGCTTGCCTTTGATATAGAAGGCCAGCGTGACGATCGGGTTGATGTGGGCGCCGCTCACCTTGCCTACCTGCGAATATGCGATGGCTGCGCCAGTGGCGCCAAACAAAAATCCGGTCATCAACCGGCGCATTCCGGCGTCCGGCAGAATGACGGCAACCGGGCTTCCGTCACCGAAATCGAGTATCACAAAAGACAGGCCGATGCCGATGAGCAACGCGGTGCCAATCAATTCGGACAAGTAGGTTTGCCACGGAATCTTCACAGCCGTGCAAGCATAGACAACCCTTGCCGGTTGCCAGTCAAAAAATGTAGGTCATCCGTAATGCGATGCCGTAAATGATATCCCCATGATCCATGTTTTTTCTTCCATTTTTCCGCCGATTCCCTATATTATACTGGTTTGCTTGTTATGGCGTTGAGTTTGCCTGCCAAAAAGATTCTGGTAGTTGATGACGATCCGGTAATCCTGAAAGCCCTGTCTTTCGCCCTTGAACATAGTGGCTACGAGGTCCTTACTGCCGTTGACGGTCCCGAAGCCTTCAGCATTGTGCGCCGGAACAGGCCGGACCTCATCCTGCTCGATATTTTCTTTCCGCCCGATGCCTTCCAAAGCGGCAACACGTGGGATGCGTTTCTGATTGTTCAATGGCTCCAACGCATGGGCGAACCCCAAGCCAGACACATCCCCATCATCGTTGTTTCCGGGGCCAAACCGGAGGAATTCAAGAGTCGCAGTCTGGCTGTCGGCGCGTTGGCCTACTTCCAAAAACCGGTCGAAATATCCGACCTGCTGGACACCATTCACCAAGTCTTCCATCCGCGCGTGAGCGAAACGGCGTTTGAAGGGGCGGCGGTTTCAAATTCCGAGCACCTGCGCCTGGCCCGATATTACTAACCAGCCACGCGCTCAACCGGTCTCAAACCAGATCCAGGAGGATTAACCCTTTCGAGTACAGGACCGGTGGGGAATTATCTGACGGAAACTGCCGTTTTTTAACCACAACAAATGTGTTGTGATTTTTCTCGCCATGCCCCTTCGCGGGGGGCATCTATATCCGCGGGTGGCCGTCCCTCTGCCTTGTCCACATGATGCGGCGAGTCCGACGAGTTGGGAAACTGGCAGGCCAGCGCTGCCAAGTGTTGATGCAGAAATTCGTGGACATTCTTTTGGTTGAAGATGACGCCAAAGATGCGGAACTGGTGCGGGAAGCATTACGCCAACGCCACATCTCCACCAATGTCGTTCATGTGCTCGACGGCTACGAGGCGATGGATTTCATTTCCCAGAGCGGCATGTTCGTTAACTGGGGCGAAATGCACGTGCCCAAGGTTATCCTGCTGGATTTGAAACTCAAAACCGTCAGCGGCCTGGACGTGCTCCGGCAAATCAAGTCTGAAGACCGCACCAAGGCCATCCCCGTGGTGGTGTTCACCGCCTCGCAGCGGGACATTGATTTGATTGAAAGCTACCGGTTGGGCGTCAACAGCTACGTCATGAAACCCGCTGAGTCCGAAAAATTTTTGCAAGTGGTCGGCGACATTGGCAATTACTGGCTGAACATCAACCACCCGCCGGCCCATTGATCCGGCTGCCGCCGTGAAAACGCCCGACGGCTCTTGAACTTGGAATTGAAATGTCCGGTCGGTCCCGTCAAAGGCGAGTTTGCTTTCGTCTCAACCAACGGACCGGCTATCCATCGAGTCAACCACTTCCACCTTTCCGATCAATTCATCCTGATGATAGTAGTCTTTCCATTTCCCGTCTCTGTCCTGATAGGCCATGCACCTGAAATGTTCAGTCTGAACCAGCACCGGGCAGCCAAAGGCCGTTGGGAAGTTGCTTTTGGTCGGGCGCTCTTGCGACGCTGAAGAGTCGTTGCGCTCTTTCATACCGCCGAGGATGCCGGTGAAAGTCGCGGCCGTCTCAACATCTTTTGGCGGTCAGTTAGTAAAATTTGGCCGCAAGAGAACTCACCGCAGTTATCAGGTCCTCATGGACGCGGCGAATAAATCGTCTCCAGCAGGAAAGTGGGAGTTAAGAAATGGTGCGCGGGATGTTGGCGGTGTAAAGCGGTCGGCCCCGGTAATCAATCAGCCGCACTTTCATGGCGTCGGCTTGCAGGGACACGGTGGCAAAGCCGGAGCAGGCTTCGGCAAATCTGGTGTATCCGGTCTTGAACACCGGCCGGGCCCGCGAGCCGGCACCGGAATCGAACAGATTCACCGTGCCCACCTGCAAATGCTGCAAGTTATGGTCATGGCCGTTGAAGTAGGCCTGCACCTGATATTGTTTGAGCAACGGCAGGACATCGGCGATGAGTTCGCGCGTGTCACCGTGCCCGAGGATGCCGCCGCCGGAATAAATCGGGTGATGGCCGATGACGATTTTCCAGGGCGCGGTCGAGGCGGCCAGGGCAGCTTTGAACCACGCGAGTTGTTTCGGAACGTCCTGCGTGCTGACGTGTTCGCGATAGCCGGGTTCGTGCCAGTAACTTTTCACCATCGGGGTCGTGTCCAGAAAGAAAAAGTCCACGGCGGTGGCGGCGTCCATTTGACGGGTCAGGGTGAAATAACGCGCGGGCATGTTCCAGCGATGGCTCAGGCGGCTGTAGGCGATTTGCGCGTCGCCATTGCCGCGGTAATCATGGTTGCCCAGGGCGACATACCACGGGACTTGTAACGAATGGGCGTGATAAACATCTTCAAACGAAATTTGCCATTGCGGGTCATCGGTCGAGGCCACGCCGTCTTCGTAGAAATTGTCGCCGACGGAGATGATAAATTGCGCCTTGATCGCGTTCGCAGCAATGCCCATTTGTGTGGCCACGTCCACCTGGTCAGTTTCGCCGCGCCGCCCCCAATCGCCAAAAACCAGGAAGTTCAGGCCGCCGCCCGGGGTATCCGCGACGTTGGCGGCCTGCAACGTGTCCGGCAGAAAGCGGCCTGCGACGGCCGCCTGGGTGGCCACAAACAGAACGCGCACGAATTCACGACGGGTTTGTTTCATAAACCGGTGGTTGAATTATAGCACCGATTTTTGGCTGAAAACAAAAAAACTCTGTTACAGAAAAGTGACACTGACAACTGGTTGTAATGTCGAGCCTCGACTCGATTTGCTGTAGTGTCGAGTTTATGGCTCGACGATTGCGCCACAGGCTTAACGCTGCACCGTGCCGAACGTCGCCCGCGGTCTTTGTTTGAATTGGAATCCATTTTACTACATTGTCGGACCTGATGTTGCCTATAAAACGATCGGTCGTCCTTATTTCAGCCTGGCTGGCATTGGCGGGATGGGTTCGCGCCGCCAATCCCGCGTTGCCGAGTATTCCGACGAATATTTTCAACGTCACGAATTACGGTGCCATTGGCGACGGTGCGAAGGATAGCACGACCAACATCCAAAACACCATTAACGCCGCCTACGCGGCGGGTGGCGGCATCGTCGAGATTCCGGCGGGCACGTTTTTGAGCGGGCCGATCACCCTGCTCAGCGGCATTAATCTGCGAGTGGACACTAACGGAATGCTCCAGATGTTGCCTCTGGGAATTTATCCCGGTGGCACAACCGAAGCGCCGACGTTCATCAGTTGCAACGACGTTCACGACATGGAAATCAGCGGCTGGGGCAGGATAGACGGCCAGGGTGCCGCCTGGTGGGATGCGTTTCGCGCCAACCGCAAAGTGATTCGTCCCATGATGCTCAATTTGATTTCCTGCAACCGCCTTTTCATTCACGACATCACTTTTCAGAACCCACCCGATCATCATTGTGGCATTCGAGGACACAGCGGCAACGTCACTATCAGCAATCTCACCGTGAACACGGTTTCACCTTCGCCCAACACTGACGGGCTGAATTTCGTCGGCACCGACAGCATCATTGAGGATTGCCACATCACCGACGGCGACGACAACATCGCCCTGGGCGCTACCGGCCCGATCAACGACCTGCTCATCACAAATTGCGTTTTTGGCTACGGCCATGGCGTGTCCATCGGGAGCAATTCACGCGATGGGGTTTCGAACCTCGTGGTTGCCAACTGCTCGTTCACCGGCGGCACGTTTGGCTTGCGGCTGAAGGCCGACAACGACCGCGGCGGCCTGGTGCGGGACCTTTTCTATCACGACATTACCATGACCAACGTGCAGATGCCCATGCTCATCTACAGCTATTACCGGACTGCCGGCTCGCCCGGCACCATCGCTCGCTTCACTCCGACGCGAGTGGCCGCTTTCAAGGCTGAACCGGTTACGAGCACGACGCCGATTTGGCGCGACATTACCTTCAGCAACATCACCGCCACTGCCACCATCGCCGGTGGCACCATCTGGGGACGCCCGGAAATGCCCGTGTCCAACGTGGATTTTGTCAATGTGGACATCGCCGCGCCCGGCCCCTTCAACATTTATAACGCGCGTGGCATCCGATTCCAGGACTGCCATATCAGACTCGCGGGCGGTGATAAGTTCACGCTGTACAACGCCGAAGTCGTCGTCACCAACACTTTGAATCATCCATTATTTCGAGACGATCAGCCCGGCGATACCCAATAAAGTTGAAAGCGACGAGAGTACCAATCCCACTATACTCAATTTCTTCAGCGGATTTCCATATTGGCGACGATAAAAGAATCCGACAGTGGCTGGGATCAAACCAACCAGCGGCGCCCAGCACAACAACGCGCCCAAAATGATGCAAACCCTTCCGACAAACGACACGCGTTTGACCAAAAGTTGTTTCAAGGTCATCGGATTGCTCTGCGCTAACTGCTCCAATGAACATTTTGCCGCCATATCCTTGTGGCAGAAATCGCATTGAACAAACACGGTGCGAAAGGGAAACAGCGGCAGGACATGAAATAACATCAGCCATTCGGTGCGCTAGCGGCTGCGGGCGCTCACCCCTTGTTTCCCGCACCAAAGACAATCAATAGTTAAATCAGGGCCGGGAACTTCTTTCGCGATTGTGCCGAGCAGGAAGTGCATGGGAAATCGTTTGAGTTGATGTTGGCGAGCCGATGACCTTTGAATTCAAGCGACGGTTTCAAACGCCTCAAATAAATTCTGAGCACATTTTTGTAACAGAGGCAGCAAACGCTTAAGATCTTTGCTGTGGACAGAAATTGTCTGGTTCAGAAGGACGGACGTGTCTGCTGTGCTATCGAGATATTCTTGGTCAATCCTGCCACCATTGTGGGTCAATACATGTCTTCGGTTGAACATTCGGTTTAGGAAGCTTTTAACCTTCCCATCAAGTGAAACTCCAGCCTGAAACAATGCAGAACCGCCCGGGCCTGAGTGGGTATATTGCAACGCAACGCCCTCATTTCCGTCATGAATCAACTCGAATCGCCCACCAGAATTAGCAATTTCTTGAAATTCGTCCATGCTTGGACAGGTTTGGTGTTTGCCTAAAAATGTCAATTATGTCAAGCGTGCCCCTTCCGCGCTTCCTTCGCCACAGTATCCTTCAACGTAAATACCCGCTCAAAAAAACGAGCCGAACACAGATGGGATTTCCTTGACGACGACGCGCAGGCTCAAGTTGCGGCGGCGCAGTTCGGCGTCCAGTTCGTTGTCCGAACCTTTGGGGCTTTCCAGAATGTGGCGCACGTCGGCCTCATGCTCGGCAAAGCGTCCGGCGTGCGGATGGCGCGGGTCGGTCCAGTGCCGGAGCAGGCGTTCGCGGAATTCAGGCACGCGCCAGAGCAACCGTCCGTATTCGAGCTTGGCGTATTCTTCCAACTGGATTCCGTTCACGAACATGGCGCAAGTATAACACGTGATTTCAGTCAAGCAATCCAATGCGTTTCGCCCAATCCGCATGGGCGCGGTCGCGCGGTTCGTTGCGTTTAAGTTTGGGCGCGAGCAAATCGGTGGGCGCGGGGACGAGCAGGTTTAATCTGCCGGTTTGTTTTTGCGTCGCGCGTTGTTTCCAGCCGCCGGGCAACTCCTGCAAGACGGATTCGGGCATCAAGTTGACGTGCCAGCCATGCGTGCGCTCGAATTCGCTGCCGATGAGCGCTTCATAACAATGCATCGCCACTTCGTCGCTGTCTGTCACGGAATCAACGTCCATGCTGGCTTCCGGAAGTTCAGCCGTCAGCCCGCGTTCGTGGGCGTGCCAGAGCAACGCTGCGGAACCGATGAGCGTCAGGTTGCCGGGCGCTTTCAATTGCGAACCAATTTCCACGAGCCAGTCGGCGACTTGTTTTCCGCTTTTGAGTTCGCGGCGTGGCATAGACTAACCTTTCTGCGCCTCCTTTACCCGGGTGTCGTTTAGAACCGGTTGAAAGTTGAGAGTTGAGAGTTGAAGGGCCATACGCGATGTCAGCCTTTCCGGGATTCTTTGGCCCAGGTGTCCTTTAAGGTAATCGTGCGGTTGAAAATGAGAGTTCGGAGTTCGGAATCCTTGTCCAACGCGAAATATCCCAAACGCTCAAATTGGTAACGCACGTCGCTCGGCCTGCCCGCCATAGCATCAGCGACGGCGGGTTCGCATTTGGCCGTCACCACTTCGAGGCTGTGCGGGTTGAGCACGGATTTGAAATCACGCCCGTCCTTCTCCGGCTCGGCTTCGGTAAATAACCGGTCGTACAGGCGGCATTCGGCGTCAATGGCGTGTGCGGCACTCACCCAATGAATCGTGCCTTTGACTTTCCGGTTCGCTGTTGCCCCGCCGGTTTTACTGTCAAGGTCGGCGGTGCAGCGAAGTTCAACGATTTTGCCACTTGCGTCCTTCACCACTTCATCGCATTTGATGATGTAGGCGTATTTCAGGCGGACTTCGCCGCCGGGTTTTAGCCGGAAAAATTTCGGTGGCGGCACTTCCTTGAAATCATCCTGCTCAATGTAGAGTTCGAGGCTGAACGGAACTTTGCGCGTGCTGGCGCCCGGGTCTTCGGGATTGTTGATGGCATCCAGTTCCTCGGTCCTGCCTTCGGGATAATTCGTGATGACAACCTTAATCGGGCGCAGCACGGCGAGCCGGCGCAACGCGCGCTTGTTCAAGTCTTCGCGGATGGCGTGTTCGAGCACGGCCACGTCCGTGATGCCGTTGTATTTCGTGATGCCGATGTTGTAAGCGAAGTCCCGCAAAGCTTCGGGGGTGACACCCCGTCGGCGAATTCCGGAAATTGTTGGCATGCGCGGGTCGTCCCAGCCGGCGACGAGATTTTCATTCACGAGCTGCATGAGCTTGCGTTTGCTCATCACGGTGTAGCCGAGGCTGAGCCGGGCGAATTCGTATTGATGTGGCAGCGGACGCGACAGGTCGAGGTTTTCCAGAATCCAATCGTACAACGGGCGGTGCACCTCGAATTCCAGTGTGCAAATGCTGTGCGTGATGCCTTCGATGTAATCGCTCAGGCAATGGGCGAAGTCGTACATCGGATAGATGCACCATTTCGGGCCGGTATGATGATGCTCGGCGTGGCGAATGCGATAGAGCAGGGGATCGCGCATCCAGACGTTCGGCGAAGTCACGTCAATCTTCGCGCGGAGCGACCGTTTGCCGTCGGGAAACTCGCCGTTTTTCATCCGCATGAACAAATCCAGATTCTCCTCGACGCTGCGGTTGCGGTACGGACTTTCCTTGGCCTGACGGCGGTATTCGTCGGTCTCTTCGGGCGTCAAATCACAGACGTAAGCCTTGCCTTTTTCGACGAGCGCGACGGCGTATTCGTATATCTGCTCAAAGTAATCGGAGGCGTAGAACGGCTCCACCGCTCCACAGTTCGGAGTTCGGAGTTCGGAGTTCGGAATTGGCGCCAGATGGAAATCGGGTTTGCCGTTGCTGGTGATGGAGTCGGGCGTTTTGCCTTTGGGCTTGAGGCCGAGATTTTTATCGGCCCAGCCGCTAATGAGCCAGTTGACGTCTTCGGTGATGGAATCCACGTACTCGACGTCTTCCTTGGTTGGATTGGTGTCGTCCATGCGGAGATTGCAGACACCGCCGAACTCGCGGGCGATGCCGAAGTTCAGGCAAATGCTCTTGGCGTGGCCGATGTGAAGATAACCGTTCGGTTCCGGCGGAAAACGTGTGTGAATTTGCGCATATTTTTTCTCGGCAACGTGCTTTTCGACGATATCGCGGATGAAATCGGATGGCGCGGCAACTTCTTCGTTTTCTGAACTCATAAAATCTTGCGAAAGTAACAAAGGCCGGAATGAATGTCCAAAAGAGTCGCGCGAACGATACGAAATGGCCGAAGGCAAAATTGTATTCTTCGCGGCCTTCGCGCGACAGTTTATTTTGCCAGATTCTTGTTCTTCGCGCGCGACTCGTCGGCAAGCTTCGTCTTAAAATCGGCCAGCGCCTTTTGCAGTCGTTCGTCGCCGACGGCAAGAATTTGCACCGCCAGTAGTCCGGCGTTGCGAGCCGCGCCAATCCCGACGGTGGCCACCGGCACACCCGGTGGCATCTGCACGATGGACAACAACGAGTCAAGGCCCTTTAATGATTTGCTTTCAATCGGCACGCCGATGACGGGCAGGGTGGTGAACGCCGCGGTCACGCCCGGCAGATGCGCCGCGCCACCCGCACCGGCGATGATGACGCGCAGGCCGCGTTTGGCTGCGCCGGCGGCATATTCTTCGAGACCGTGCGGATCGCGATGGGCGGAAATGACCCTGGCCTCGCTGGCCACGCCAAATTCAGCCAACGCCTCGGCGGCGGCTTTCATGGTCGGCCAGTCGGAATCGCTGCCCATCAGAATGCCGACCAGCGGCGGGACTGATTTTGAGTTGCTCATGCAGGCAAAATTGAGCGAAGAAATCGTGCGTTTGGCAAGGCGCAAAATGAAATGTGTCAAACCTTTCTTTGCGTCTTGGCGGCTTCGCATCTTTGCGTTAAAAATTCAGTCTGCAATCCATCATGACGACGGCCAATAAAATCACGATTCTGCGCATCCTGCTGATTCCGTTTTTCGTGGTCGAACTGATTTATTATCTCCAGACCGGCAACGAGATCCACCGGCTGCTGGCGCTCCTCTCGTTTGCGGTCACGGCGATTCTGGATGGGGTGGACGGCTACATCGCCCGGCGCTACAACCAGAAAAGTGAACTCGGTGCGATTCTCGATCCGCTGGCGGACAAACTGCTGCTCGTGTCAGGTATCGTTACCTTGAGTTTTAACCGCAGCCCGCATCTCGGCCAGATTCCGCTCTGGCTCACCGGTACCGTCCTCGGGCGCGATGTCCTGGTGCTCATTGGCATCGCGGTCATCAGGCTCACCGTCGGCAAAGTCACGGTGCGCCCACGCATCCTCGGCAAGGTCGCCACGGTTTTTCAGATGGTGGTCGTGATCTGGATTTTACTGGGTTGGGATCGGGATTTGAACCTGCGCTGGTTTGAGACCTGGACCATCGGCGCGGCGGTGTTCACCGGTGTTTCCGGTTTGCTTTACGTTTTCGACGGCATCAGACAACTCGGCGCGCACCCGGCCAGTTCGGCTAAAACTGATACCGCTGATTGATGCCGGCTTTTTCATTTTCATCTGTGTCAATCTATGCTCATCTGTGGCTGAATTTATGGCGAAGGAAATCCAATTGAAGCTCAAGGAAGGTGACGCCGCGCCGGATTTTTCGGCGGCCACCAACGGCGGTGGCCGGGTTGCGCTTGCCGATTTCAGGAGCAAAAACGTCATCCTCTATTTTTATCCCAAGGACGACACGCCCGGGTGTACGAAGGAAGCGTGCTCCTTCCGCGACCAGTTCGCCGAATTCAAGAAGCGCGGCGGGGTTGTGCTCGGCGTGAGCACCGACCCGGTAAAGTCGCATGACAAGTTTGTCGAGAAATTCAAATTGCCATTTCCGTTGCTGGCGGATGAGGACAAACGGATGGTCACAGCTTACGGCGTTTGGGGCGAGAAAAGCTTCATGGGCCGGAAATACCTGGGCACCCATCGCGTGACGTTTCTGATCGGGCCCGATGGCCGCATCAAAAAGATCTGGCCGCGGGTCAAGCCGGACGAACACGCGGCGGAAGTGCTCGCGGCTTTGTAAAATTCCTCCATCCTGGCTCAAGAGTTTTTCGCACACTTCCGACAATTTTTGTTGATTGCCTGCCAATATCCGGTTAGCGGCGCATTCCTGGTATGTGCCACAGTTGCAGCATGATGACACGTAGCCAGATTTTGCAAGACCGGCTTTCAGCCGGTGCCACGGCACGACTGGATCGCGAGTTCACGGAGCCGGAGTTCGCCGAGAAAAGCCTGGAGAACTGGTTGCATCAGGTCGTCGGGAAAATCCATTTTGCCATCAGCCGGCCAATCCCCGTCGGTTTTGAGGATGAGACGGGATTTCATCTGGGGATGCAATCGGCCCGTGAACATAGTCGCATGGACCGGGAGCGGGCGCGCATTATTGTGGACGACGAATCGTTTTAATCCGGGCGCACAGCCGTTTGTTCAGCGGACACCTCCTGTCCCACCTCCTTGGCGGCTGTGGCCCGGATTGTTTTGTCAAAATCCCCGTTTGACATGGCCTCGGCAAATTCCCAAACTGCCGGCAACAAGAGAAATTTAAACTCAAAACTAAAAAAAAATTATGGCAATTTCCATTGGCACCAAGGCCCCCGATTTCACTTTGAAATCCAAACAGTCGTCCGGTCTCGTGGACGTGAAACTCAGCAACAATCTCGGCAAGAAAAACACCGTGCTGCTGTTTTTTCCGGCGGCATTCACCAGCGTCTGCACCAAAGAACTGTGCGACCTGAGCGCCGGGCTCGGCGCTTATTCCGGCCTCAACGCCGATGTCATCGGCGTCAGCGTGGACACGCCGTTCGCGCAGGAGGCGTGGGCGCAAAAGGAAAAAATCGGCATCACGCTGGCCAGCGATTTGAACAAGACGACCATCAAGGCCTACAACGTGGTGTTCCCGATGCTGGCCGGGATTGGCGACACTGCGGCGCGCGCGGCGTTCGTGATTGATAAGAATGGCATCGTGCAATACAGCGAACAGACGCCGACGCCGAAGGATTTGCCGAATTTCGAAGCCGTCAAGGCAACGCTGGCGAAGTTGAAATAATTCATTCTTTTATTCAATGAGAAAGCGGAGGACCGGCCCTCCGCTTTTTTATTTTGTGCTGGAGCTTTTCAAAAAACGTGTAACCGCCGACGTGAGGGCGTGTTGCTCAAAAGAAACGGAGAACGCCAAAGGTAGGGCGCGTCACTCCGTGCGCGCCGGTTCTTTCGCAAATTGGATGGTTTTTCACGGTTCAGCGGCGCGCACGGAGTGACGCGCCCTACCTGAACCGATTTTGGCAACACGCCCGTCAGTCGGCGCAAATAGAATTATGAGGAGAATGGTATGGCGCGAAATGATCCCGCAATACGGGACGGCTACGAGATTGGTTAAATGGCGCTAAATCTACAATTGTAAAGAATCTGCTTGACAAACTCTACATTTGTAGAGAATATCGCCGCATGTCCAAGCCGACCGTTGAACTGACTGAGGCGGAATGGTCCATTATCAAGGCCGTTTGGGAGAATCGAGCCCTGCACGGCGCCTGCCATCCAGGAAAAGCTGCGTCAGCCGACCGGTTGGACCTATTCTACGGTCCGCACGCTGATGGACCGCATGGTGGCCAAGGGCGTGCTCAAGGCGCGCAAGGAGGGCAAGCTGACCATTTATCATTCTGTGGTCACCCGCGCGCAGGCGCAGCGCGGCGAATTGTTTTACGCGCTCAAACACGCCTTCAACGGCGCACTCACGCCGATGGTGCAATGCCTGTTGGAAAGCAGCGACCTGAATGCAGGCGAACTGGCTAAACTGGAATCGCTAATCAAGGCGAAGAAAAAGTCGGCGAAAAAATAACCGGTATCTCCGGAGGTGCGCATGAATTCCTTCATCGAAAACCTGAACCAATCGGGCGGAGATTTTTTGAACTTCGCCTGGCCCATACTCTGGCAATCCAGCCTGCTGATCGCCGCCCTGTTTACGATTGATTTCGTGATCCGGAACAAAATCCAGGCCTCCATCCGTTATGCGCTTTGGCTGGTCGTTCTGGTGAAACTTTGCCTGCCGCCAACTCTGGCGCTGCCGACCAGCCCGGCTTGGTGGTTGCATGAAAGTCCGTCGCTGGCCACAGCCCTGCCACATTACACAGTAACGTACGACACCGGGCGGTTGCCCGAGATTTCGCAGAATCCGCCGCCAGTTTTTGTCCCGCCAAGACCGGTGCTGACAAGCGCAGCGTGGTTGTTGCTGGCCTCGGGAGGGGTCAGTGTTTTGTTGTTGGCCTGGCTGTCGGGGCGCTGGTGGTACGTCGCACGGCGGGCGCGGCGCTCGACACACTCTGAACGGCTGACGGCCCGGTTGAATGAAACGCGGCTTCTCGCCGGTGTCAAATCCGTCATGCCGGTGAAGCTGACGGGGAACTCGATGTCACCGGCGGTGTGCGGGTTGTTTCGGCCGGTAATCCTGATTCCGCAATCGCTGGCGGAAGGATTTTCCGATGAACAATTGCGCGCGGTACTGCTGCATGAACTGATTCATTTGCGACGGCGCGATGTATGGTTGAATTTTTTGCAGACGCTGTTGCAGATTATTTATTGGTGGCATCCGCTGCTCTGGCTGGCGAACGCCCGCATCCGCCGGGTGCGCGAGGAAGCCGTGGACGATGCGGTGATGTTGGCGCTCCGCAATGAGGCGGGAACCTACGCGCCGACCTTGTTGGAAGTGGCGAAACTCGCGCTGAACCGTCCGCTGGCCAGCCTGGGCCTGGTGGGGATTCTTGAATCGCGCAGCGCCTTGCGTCAACGCATCGAACGGTTGGTGCAGTTCAACCCGCCGCGCAAGGCCGGGCTGACCTTCGTGTCGCTCTGCGGAGTTTTTGTTTTCAGTGCTGTGGCTCTGCCGATGGGAGAAGCGCCAAGTCCGGCGGAGCAATCAGATTCAACCAACGTGCCAGCGGTTGAACAACAATCGCTCACGCTCAAATTGGATCCGGACATTTTCATTCGAAACGTCAAAGCCCAGGCTGCAAAATCCCTGCTGTCGGCGACGAATGATTACACGGTCATCCTGCTGGATCTGTTACGCGGTGAAGGCGTGGACTGCGTTCCACCAAATGGAATCGCGTTCAATACCCAGACTGGCGAAATAACGACGCAAAACACGCCAGCCAGGCTGGAGATTTTTCGGCGAGTCATCGAACAATTGAACCGTGCCAACGGCATCTGCGAACTGCCGTTGGGCAACAATCCTCTCCGAATGAACGTCTTGATTGAAGCGCGCATTTATCAGACGCCGTCCGCTGACTTTGATAAGATTGTCACCGGTTTGCCATTTTATCACGGCAGCTTGTATGGCGGTGACTGGTGGTCTGCCTCGCCGGAGAAATTTGGCGAACTGGTCGAAAACCTTGAATCGTCCGGTTTGCGATTAATTCAGCGTCCACGCATCCAGACCGGGAGCGGGATAACGACGAAATTTTTTGTCGGCAACGAGTCCAACAGCGTTGACTTCGACTGCGAACCGATCGTAGCGGACGGTGCCGTTGATTTGGCACTCCGGGGAACGGTTGTGGGTGGCCCGGCTGGAGCCGCTGTCACCAATTATTTCCATACCAAAGCTTCGGCCGAAGACCACGGCGGCATTGTGGTTCGCGTGAAGAATTATGGCAGCCACACCGGCAACAATCTGGTCGCGGTCATCGGCGTGCAAATGGTCACCAACACGGTGCATTCTCAGGAACGGCTGCAGGTGACTATCCCAGACAAGGCGGCGTCGGCAAATGGTTTGGTCCGCGATGCCAAAGTGCTTTTTGAAATGGGTAAATTTGACGAAGCGGAAGAACGGCTTAAGTCCGCCCTGACTCTGGAGCCGGAAAATCAGGCGGCGCAGTACTACATGAATCTGGTTCAGGCGTGCAAGGCGAACCGCCGGACGGGAATGATTCAAAACTCGGCGGCTCGGAGAAACATCCTGGACAAACTTAACCGCATCCAGCTTGACCAATTCGGGCCGAACATCAGGTGGCCGCTAAAGGAAGTCGTTCGCGAGCTAAACCAAATGGCCACCGGGCTTGCTTCCGGTAAGAGTGGCATCCATTTCTTCACGGCTGAAAATTTCGACGGGCACCAACCGATGATAGACTCCAACACCAGGCTGCCGGCAAAAGACAGCGGCACGAAGGGCATGGACATCAATTCAATCATCGTCACCATTGACCCGCCGTTAAGAAGCGTGACCATGGCAGAGGTGTTGGATGCCATTGTCCTGAGCGCGGACAAACCCATCCAATATTCGGTTTCTGATGAAGGGATTGTTTTTTCGCCGAAAATGGAAGCTCCGCGGCTTTTCTCACGAACATTCCAGATGGACGCGCATGGATTCCCTGACGCTTTACGAAATATCACCGGCCTGCAAACCAATAGTGTTTCGACGATGGCCCAAAGTCTTTTCAGCAAATGCGGGGTGGATTTGAAACCACCCGAGTCGGTTTTCTACAATGACCGGCTGGGTTTATTGTTTGTCCGCGCGACCATGCAGGATTTGGACACGATTGAAAGGGCATTGCAAGCTCTCAACCAAACCGCGCCGCAAATCCACATCAAGGCCAGATTCATCGAGGTGCCTGCGTCTGCTGCCGCCGATGTGTATCTGGGGAGTTTTAATGCTGCGGGCGGTTCTCCCGCTGGCGACGATCTCCCACCGCCCACGCATGATACACTTAATCAGCCCAAATTCATGGTTGGAGTCAGCGAGCCAGCGTCGTTTCCGGGCATCATGACTGAATCGCAATTTCAGGCCGCTCTTCGCGCCTTGGAGTCACTACCGGATGTCGAAGAATTGGCCGAGCCGGAAGTGACGACTTTGAACGGGCGGCAAACGCAGATGCGCGCGACGCAAATCATCACGGTCATAACTAATTTTGGCTATCAAGAAATATCGAACGTCTCAGCAATTTTTCCACAAACCAATGCGGTGGAAATCGGCCTCGTTATGGATACAGTTGCGACCGTTTTGCCCGATGGGTACACGATTGATTTGAAAACCACGGCATCGCTGACGGAATTTTTAGGTTATGACCAGCCAACCAACTCAATTGTCAAATACAACGCGGCTGGTCAGAAAGTAAACTTGCCAACGATTTTGCCCAGCTTCGGCGTTCGCAAAGCCACCGCACGCATAAAATTGTGGGACGGGCAGACCGTCGTGCTGGGTGGGATAAAACCACGCTTTTATGACGGCGGAAAGGAAGTTGCTGCCGAGCCAGGTTATTTCAGGAAGACCAAAGCGGCCCGGGGCCAGCCGAATGAGGGGGACAAGGATTTATTGGTTTTCATTACGATAACCCTGGTTGACCCGGCTGGAAATCGCATCCATTCCGATGACGAAATGCCTTTCGCCAAAGGCGCGATCCCGCCACAGGATGGGCTATAATGAGGAATTTATCTTCTACTGGAAAGGCAGCCTGGTGGTAGCAGCCGAGGTAACGAGGCTCAAATATTATTGGCAATATCGCTCATTCAGAGCCTCCTGATGGACGTGTTGCCCAAAAGAAACGGAGAACGCCAAAGGTAGGGCGCTCACTCCGTGCGCGCCGAATCTTTCGCAAATGGGAGGGTTTTTGACGGTTCAGCGGCGCGCACGGAGTGACGCGCCCTACCTGAAAGGATTTGAGCAACACGCCCTGACGTCTGCGGCTGCAAATTTTTTGAAAAAGCCCTATTACAGATGCGGCGGAACGTCCGCTGAGGTCATCCACTCGCTGAACGGCCGCATCGTGCCGCATTCAGGGCAGGACGTGGCGGTGTATTGAGTGTTGCAGGTTGGGCACAGACCCTGAGTGGCAAAGGTATCGAACGGTTTCCGGCATTTGCCGCACACCCAGAACGCGCCCTGCGGCGGCGCGGTTTTGCAGTTCGGGCAGGCGTAACCTTCCCGGCGCGGCGCGTTGGCCACGCGTGACAAGGCGCGTGCCTGCATCAGACCACCCCAACAGTTCAGCACGGCGAACACGGCCAAAAGATAATACCACATCTGATTGGCCATGATGAGAACGGGAATGAAAGCTACAATGCCCACGAGGCCGATGACGGTCGCGATCATCAGGCTGCGCGCCCGGCCAAACATAAACCAGAGCAGCGACCGTAGAATTTGTCCGCCATCGAGCGGATAAATGGGCAGCATGTTGAACAGCAGCAAACCGGTGTTGATGTACCAGAGCGTCAGTACAAAATAATAGGCATCCGGCATCGTATCTCCCCAATTCGCTGACCGGGCCAGGAACACGACTACGGTGAAAACAGGAAAGAGCGCGACGTTGACCAGTGGTCCGGCGGCGATGCTCCAGAGTTGCGCGCCGGGTCGCAGTGGTGGCGACACATAAGCCACGCCGCCGAGCGGCCAGAGGATGATATCGTGGGTTTGCCCACCCACCTGCCGGCAGGCCAGTTGATGGCCAAATTCGTGAATCAGCACGATGGCGAACAGCGCCAGACATTCCAACACGCTCCAGATGGAGGAAGAGTAACCCTTGGCAGCGTTGACAAAATACCACGCGGCGAAGAACCAGGCCCAATGCAGATATACATCAATTCCGAAAAGCCGGAACAGATGAATGGAGCCTTGTTTCGTTGGCATCTTCCCGCAGGGCTACCAAAATGGCCACGACGGAACAAGTTTTTTAGCCGGGTTCCGTTTCCATTTCGTGACACAGCTTTAACCGCGCCGTCATGGTATTTGGCGTGAAACCGGCTTAGCTTGTCAATGTGGTGCCTCGCATTTTGATCGTGGACGACGAGCGGGATTTTGTCGAGCTGGTCCAGTTCCGCCTCGCGGCGCTGGGCTACGATCTTATCGTGGCCAACGACGGCGTGCAGGCCCTGAGCCAGGCGCGGCAGTTTAAACCGAACCTCATCCTGCTCGACATTCTGCTGCCGGATTTGGACGGCCTGTCCGTCTGTGAAATCCTTCGCCGCCAGCCGTCCACGAAAAAAATCCCCATCATTTTCATGAGCGCGCTTTCCGGTGAAATAACCAGGCGCACCGTGGCGATGCACGCCGATGACTTTTTCACCAAACCGCTCGATCTCCCGCGTCTGGAACGCCGGATTACCGACCTGCTGCATCAGGAGCCTTCGCCGGGGAACGGCGCCGAACATCCGCGGGAATAAATTCTCTGCGCCGCGAATTCACACCTCCTGAACCGGCGCAAGCTGAATTTGCTGTAGTGTCGAGCCTATGGCTCGAAATCGGCGGCGCTGACACGACAATGGCAATAATGGCGCCGTCCCGGATTGCGCAGTGTCCTAATTTGTAGGCGACGAGGTTACGAGTCATTTGGGGCAGCACTCCTTACGTCGTGCCCTACTGCCAAATCAGGACATTACCCAGGATTGCGCTCGCTTGACACGCCTGCGCGCAAGCTTCATTTTTGTTGTTAATTGAAGGTATTACATGAGCACGCAGCATCCTTTGTCCGGCACCCTGCAAACGTTTAAACTCGGCAACGGGCAAACAGGGAAATATTACTCGTTGCCGGCGCTTGAGCAGGCCGGTGTCGGCCCGGTTTCCAAATTGCCGGTATCCATCCGGCTCGTCCTCGAATCCGTCCTGCGCAATTGCGATGGCAAAAAGGTGAACGAACATAACGTCCGCGCGCTGGCCCACTGGCAGCCGAACGCGGAACGCACGGAAGAAATCCCGTTCATTGTAGCTCGCATCGTGTTGCAGGATTTTACCGGGGTGCCGTTGCTGGTGGATTTGGCGGCGATGCGCTCCGCCGTCGCGCGTTTGGGCAAAAACCCAAAAATCATCGAGCCGCTGGTGCCGGTGGATTTGGTGGTGGACCATTCGGTGCAGGTGGACGTGAACGGCTCCCCCGACGCGTTCGCTCGCAACCTCGAGATCGAATTCCAGCGCAATCGCGAGCGTTATCAATTCCTCAAATGGGGCATGCAGGCCTTCGACACTTTCAAGGTCGTACCGCCCGGCATCGGCATCGTCCATCAGGTCAACTTGGAATACCTCGCCCAAGGCGTGCTGTCCTCCCCGGACGCGAGAGGCCAGACGCCCGACCCCATTTTCTATCCGGATACGCTGGTCGGCACCGATTCGCACACGACAATGATCAACGGCCTCGGCATTGTCGGTTGGGGTGTCGGTGGCATCGAAGCGGAAGCGGGCATGTTGGGTCAGCCGGTCTATTTCCTCACGCCCAACGTCGTTGGCGTGCATCTGACCGGCTCACTGCGCGAAGGCGTCACCGCCACCGACCTCGCGCTGACCGTGACGCAGATGCTCCGCAAGGCGAAGGTGGTCGGCAAGTTTGTGGAATTTTTTGGATCGGGTGCGACGGCGCTGCCGGTCGTGGACCGCGCGACGATTGGCAACATGGCGCCTGAATACGGCGCGACCATGGGTTTCTTTCCCATTGACGAGGAATGCTTGAATTACCTGCGTGCCACCGGCCGCAGCGAGGAGCGTTGCCGCACCTACGAAAATTATTACAAAGCGCAGGGGCTTTGGGGCATTCCGAAGAAAGGCGACATCGCCTATTCTCAGGAACTGGAACTCGACCTGGGCACGGTGTTGCCAAGCGTGGCCGGTCCGAAACGTCCGCAGGACCGCATCGAATTACCGAAACTCAAGGAGAGCTTTATCGCCACTTTCAGCAAGCCGGTTACGGAAAGCGGCTTCGGCATGAAGCCGGAAGAGTTGGCTAAAATATTTTTGGTTTCCGGCAACGGGCAATCCGTCAACGGTGGCGGCAGTCAGGAGCCGGTTTCAGCCCAAAAGGCCCGGTCGCAAAATACCAATCCGCAGACCGAAACCGAAATGGCGAACAATCATCCGACACCCGATCATGTCACGGCACGGGGGCGGGCATTGAAAAGTGAAATTCGCAACGGCTCGGTGCTGATTGCGGCCATCACGAGTTGCACGAACACGTCGAACCCCAGTGTCATGCTGGCCGCCGGGTTGCTCGCCAAGAAGGCGGTCGAACGCGGCCTGACCGTGGACCCGGTCGTCAAGGCCTCGCTCGCGCCCGGTTCGCGCGTCGTCAGTGATTATTTGAGCAGGACCGGCTTGCAGCCGTATCTCGACCGGCTCGGTTTCAACCTCGTGGGTTATGGTTGCACAACGTGCATCGGCAACTCCGGTCCGCTCGCGGCGGCGGTGGAGGAGGCCATCGTTAAAAACAATGTGGTGGCCGCGGCGGTGTTGTCCGGCAACCGCAACTTCGAAGCGCGCATACACCAGAACATCAAGGCGAACTTCCTCATGTCGCCGCCGCTCGTCGTCGCGTTCGCGCTGGCCGGACGCGTGGACATTGACCTCACGCACGACCCGCTGGGCACCGGCAAGGATGGTCGGCCGGTTTTGCTGAAGGACATCTGGCCGTCGTTGGGCGAAATCCGCGACCTCATGCAGACCGCATTGCAGCCGGACGTTTTCCGCAAGCTGTACAAGGATTTCGCGGCGCAAAATCCCAAGTGGAACGAAATCCCATCCAGTGCCGGCAATGTTTATGAATGGGACCGGAAATCCACTTACATCCAGGAGCCGCCGTTCTTTGAGAATTTTTCCATGCAGCCCGGCGAAATCCGCGAGATCAAAGGTGCCCGCGCTCTGGCCATCTTCGGCGACAGTGTGACGACCGACCACATTTCGCCTGCGGGGTCCATCAAGAAAACGTCGCCGGCCGGAAAATACCTCGTCGAAAACGGCGTCGAACCGGCCGATTTCAACAGCTATGGCTCGCGTCGCGGCAATGACCGCGTGATGACGCGCGGCACGTTCGCCAACGTGCGAATTAAAAATCTGATGGTGCCGGGCGTTGAAGGCGGCGTGACGAAATTTTGTGGCCGCGACGCCTCGTCGCAATCCGGCGGCGAGGGCGCCGCAGCCACGATGCCGATTTACGACGCAGCCATGAAGTACCAACAGACCGGCACGCCGCTGGTCGTTCTTGCCGGCCAGGAATACGGCACTGGCAGTTCTCGCGATTGGGCGGCGAAAGGAACGAATCTGCTCGGCGTGAAGGCCGTTGTGGCGCAGAGCTTCGAGCGGATTCATCGCAGCAATCTCGTCGGTATGGGCGTGCTGCCGTTGCAATTCAAGGAAGGCACAAACGCGCAAAGCTTGAAACTTGACGGCACGGAGACCTATGACGTCGTCGGTCTCGGTGCGAACCTGAAGCCGCAGCAGGACCTGACACTGAGCATCACGCGCAAGGACGGCAAAGTGGAAAACGTGCCGGTCAAGTGCCGGATTGATACGCCCATCGAGATTGATTACTACCAGCACGGCGGCATCTTGCCATTTGTGTTGCGGCAGTTGGTGGCAAAGACGTGAAAAATTGGGGTGCCGAGCATAGGTTTATAGAAACAAGCATCACATCCCAACGGGATGAAAATCGTCCAGCCTGGCGCTGTGGAAAAATCCCAAAGGGATTTAATCATTCAGCCCGGTGTTGACGCGCAGCGGCTACGCCGGGTTCGAGTCCGGTCAAATGACAACTCTGAAAGAGTTGTATCAATCCCAAACATACCGTTCGTCAAATTCGACCTCGTACCGCCTCAAAAATTCCCTGAATTCGTCCTGGAAGGAAACCTTCCGATGATGTTCCTCCTGCCCGGCGATATAATTCCGTACCGATTCGACCTGCGAAAAGCCGATGGAAAAGATGCCATAGCCGTTCTGCCATGCAAAATCATGCAGGGCGGGATTTCTTGTCTTGAGCCACAGCGATGAGCCGCGTTTGACCTCCTTGACCATTTCTTCCACCGTGCCCGTGCGCGAAAGTGTCGAGAGAAGATGTACATGATCCTCCACGCCGCCAATGATGAGGGGTTGGCAATCCTGGTTCGTCAAAATGCTGCCGAGGTAACGGTGCAATTCTTCCCGCAACGTTTTGTCGCGAAGAAACGGACGCCGGTCTTTGGTCGAGAAAACGGTGTGGACCAGGATTTTGGCGAGGGATTGGGACATGACGCGATGATGTTGAATTCCGATGGTTTATTCAACTCTTTCAGAGTTGATGAATTGGTTATGGACGGTGACCCGGCGTAGCCGCTGGCACGACAACGCCGGGCTGGATGAGGCCAATCCTTTCAGGATTCCTTCGGTTCGGATTTGTGGATGACATGCCGTGAAAACCTGGTCGAGAATGGTTTTAGCATAATCCTTGTCGTATTGCATTTCAGTTATTTCCCACCTTGAACGTCGCGACGATGGTCCGATGGTCCGAAGCCACCCCCCAATTCGGCAAAGTCAGCACATAAGTGTTGCTCTTGTCCCACGCGCGCGCCATCGCGGAACTGAGCAGGATGTAATCAATGCGGCTGTAGGTGTCTTCCTTGCCGTAATAATGTGTCCAGGTGATGTCGCGCGGTTCGAACCACGCGTTTTCAGCGGGCGCATTGTCGCCGTCGCGCTCGGCAGGACGCGTGTCCACCAGCCTGAACCTTCCGCGGCCGATGATTGCTTTGGTGGAATCAGAATCCTTCACGTCATTGAAATCGCCCAGTACAATCAATCGGGCATTCGGATGGGCGGCTAAATCCTTGTCCACAATTCCGCGTAGGATTTTTGCTTCCTGAAGGCGTTGTTCGGCTTCGTCGGCTTCGGGCACGGGCCGGCGCGATTTCAAATGCGCGGCGATGAGCGTGAAGGTGAAGTCGGGCGCAGCCCGGATGTCCAGTTCGGCAAGACCGCGGCTAACGCGAAAACGGCGGCCATCAAGCAGGTAAGTTTCGTTCGTGTGCGGTCGGCGCGCGACGATGGGCAATTTGCTCAACACGGCCACGTGGACGTTTGTGTCCTCGCCGCTGACCAATTCCCAATAGGGAAAGTCCAGGCCTTCGGCTTTCAGCGAGCTGCGCAGTTCCATGAGCGCGCTCAGTTGCCCCATTTCCTCCAATGCGAGCACGTCGGGATTCAGCGCGCGGATGCTTTCACGGACCCTGGCCCTGGCGGCGGCGGATTTGGGTTGCGGACGCGATTCCGTCGCTTGGTCCAGATAATTTTCCACGTTGTAAGTAGCGACCCGGAAACTGTCCGCGGCGAGGGCGGGGGAACACAACAGCGCGAGCAGAGACAGGATGAACCGGAAGGAGTGGTGTTGGCGCATGGGCTACTTTTCCAGGTAATGCGCCGCCGCCCGATAAACCAAGCCTTGCTTGTTGAAACAGAACACTTCCGCCCCCGGTTGGCCGAAATTTCGGCGGTAGTGCAGTACGATGCTGTTTGCGCCGGTGAAAACATTCAGCAATTCGAAGTGCAATCCGGGATTTTTCTTCAAAGCCGCCTGCCAGTAGGCGCGCACTTTTTCCTTTCCCTGCAAACAACCGGAAGGTTGACCGGCGATTTCGACAATGAACGGCGAGCTCATTTCAAAATCATCGGTGTAATGCGAAAGCACGCGCGGCAAATCGTGTGCGTTCCAGGCTGCAATCCATTCCGCGGCGAACGATGCCGCAGATTCCCGGGTGATGGCCATGACAGGAAATTAAATTTTCGCGGTCGCTTGTCCAGCGTTTTGGGAGGGGCGACGTGCCGCCGTCCCAGGCTTGCAGTCGTCGAGGCAACAACCTTTCCCAATGATTCCATTTTGCGAAATTCCTTAAAGCTGCTAGTTTCTTCCCATGCTCAAGATCAGCCGAAACGACAGCGCCCACCGCGTCGCGCGGAAGGTGGCGGCGGCGGATAAGTTGCACGACATGCAGAGCCGGCGCGACTACCGCGAGTTGCGGATAGACAAGGTCGGCGTCCGTAATCTGCGCTTTCCCATCCAGGTGCGTGACAAGGCGCACAGCGTGCAAAACACGGTGGCCACCATCGGCATGTTTGTGGATTTGCCGAAGGAATTCAAGGGCACCCACATGAGCCGGTTCATCGAGGTGCTCAATGCGCACGGCAACGTCATTCACGTGGAGAACATCCCGGACATCCTGCGCTCATTGCAGCAGCAACTGAATGCCTCGACGTCGCACATCGAAATCGAGTTTCCGTATTTCATGTCCAAGCGATCGCCGGTGTCGCGCGGGGAAAGCCTGATGGATTATATAGCGCGGTTCGACGCGGCGGCCGTCAACGGCGGGATTGATTTCGTCCTAACGGTGAAGGCGCACGTCACGACGCTGTGTCCCTGTTCGAAGGCGATTGCGAAATACGGCGCGCACAACCAGCGTGGGCTGGTGACGGTGGCGTTGCGGTTCATCAAGCCGGTCTGGATTGAGGATGTGGTGATGATGATTGAAAGCTCGGCGAGTTCGGAACTTTACGCGCTGCTCAAGCGTCAGGACGAAAAGGCGGTGACGGAGCGCGCCTATGAAAACCCGGTGTTCGTGGAGGATTTGGTGCGCAATGTGGCGGTGAAGCTCAACGCGCATCCGCAGGTGAAATGGTACAAGGTGGAGGCGGAAAACTTCGAGAGCATCCATAATCACAACGCCTACGCGTGCATTGAGAAAGGCTGATTTCCACCACCGCCGAAAATTCTTGAAGATTTTTATGGCGTATTTACTTTCCTCTGTTACATTCCCGCGCCTTTAATGGACCGGAAGTTGCTTTGAAAGCCGGAAAATCAATTTTAACTGTGACAACGAAGAAGAAAGAAAACAACACGGGAACGCCACGCGGCAATACGACAATTTCGCCGACGGCGGCAGCCATCCTCGGCCATACGGTGTCGAAGACCAGAACGGTCGCCGCGCCAAAACGGATCAAGCCTGAATGGCAGAAGTATTACAACCGGCTGTTGGAATTGCGCGACCAGTTGCGCCACCAGATGAACGGGCTGGCCAAGGAGTCCGCCCAGGAAATGCCGGGCTACAGCCTGCACATGGCGGATTCCGGCACGGACAATTTCGACCGCGATTTTGCCCTGAGCCTGCTGTCGTCGGACCAGGACGCTGTTTATGAAATTGAGGAGGCCCTCAAGCGCATCGAGAAGAAGACCTATGGCATCTGCGAATTGACCGGGAAAGCAATTCCCAAGGCGCGCCTGGAGGCGATTCCGTGGACGCGCTTCACGGTCGAGGCCCAGGCGCAGTTGGAACGCGAAGGCGCCTTGCGTTCGCGCCGGCTCGGCCAGTTGGGCACGATTGACAGCGCCGGGGTCACGGAAGTGGACGGCGAGGAGGAAGAGATCGAGGAGAAGACCAAGGAAAAGGAATAATTTATGCCGCGCGAAATCATTACCATTGAATGCACCGAGGCGCGGAAGCAAGGCAAATCACCGTCGCGCTACACCACCACCCGCAACAAGAAGTTGCAGACGGAGAAACTGGAAATTAGAAAATACAACCCGGCGTTGCGCCGCCACACGCTGCACCGCGAAATCAAATAACCATGCCCCGCCGAACCAATACCGACAAATCGGATCGCCGCGGGTCGCGCCGTACGATGGAATCCCGCACGGTGCGTCCGAAACCGAAAATTGACTTCACCGCCGATGCCCTTGATTTCAAGAACACCAATCTGCTCCGGCAATTCGTGACCGACCAGGGCCGCATCCTGCCCCGCAAGTACACCGGCCTGCCGGCGCATTACCAGCGCCGCCTGACCAGCGCCATCAAACGCGCGCGTCAGATGTTGCTGATGAAGTAACCGGCTTTCGCCGTTTCACCCCGCCCGGACGAGGACGGTTTTTTGCGAAAACAAATGCAATCAATTTGCAATTGAGTGCCGGCTTGATTTTCGGTATTGTCCGTGTGATTTTTGAAGCGTGATGAAGACGTCCGCCCATGGCCGCGCGCACAGACGGCAGGAATTGTCGGCTTTAACCGGCCGCCTGCGCGGACAATTACGAAGGATTACCGGCCCACGCCAGGCCATTCTGGAGATTCTGCGGCGGCATCCACATCCGATGACCAATCGGGAAATCTTTGCCGTCTTGCCCAGGGGCCGTTGTGATCTGGCCACGATTTATCGCGCCATGCACCTGCTCGAGGAAATGGGGATGGTGAAGCGGTTTGATTTCGGCGACGGCGCCGCACGGTTTGAACTCGTCGGCGAGGGCGATGATGGACATCACCATCATCTGATTTGCACGCGTTGCGCAGGAGTGGTGGAAATTGACGAATGTTTCCTCCGTGAAATTGAATCACGTATTGCCACGCGGAACGGCTTTAAAGCCGTGACGCACAAACTGGAATTTTTTGGAATCTGTCCGGCCTGCCAACGGTAATTTTACCTCATCCGCTAGATTCGGCTGAATCTAACTGGTTCTTTATGAACAGGCTGTCCAAAACCGGCCCTAGGCCAATTCTTCGGCCAACCATTCGCCAAGATGAATGTATTCCTTGATTTTTCGCCGTTCGTAGCGGTGTTTCCGCTCTTTTTTCGGCTGATGCTCCGCTTTGCGGAATGAATATTTGGGGTTGCGAACTGCTTCGCCGATGACTTCCAATGTCTTCATCATAACTGTTTCCTTTCTCCCCCGGACTCGCAGCGTAAAGAATGCCAATTCCCATTAACCCGGCTAAAACTTTTACGACTTCACTAAATCAGACTGACTCTCTGATTCCGCCGTTCAAAAAAAATCTTCAACTGCCAAAACGGAACGAACCCGAGCGCCATTCCTTTTCATCCCAATGGGAAACCAACCTTAATCCCAGGGTTTGATAAGCCTTTTCGATTTCTCCGAATTCCGGCTTCAAAATGCCTGCCAGCACGAGCGTCCCGGCGGGGTTCACGTGCGCCACAATCCGGCACCGCTCCGTCATCAGCAGATTGGAAATCAGGTTTGCGCAGACCAAATCATATTGTCGCCGGGGCCCGACCGGCAGTTTCGCCACTTCGCCTTGCCGGATAGTTAACTTTTGCCGGACGCGGTTGACACGGGCATTGGTGCGGACGGCGCGAACTGCTTCCGGGTCAAAATCCATGGCGAACACAGGCGAATATCCCAGTTTAGCCGCCGCAATCGCCAGAATCCCGGAGCCAGTGCCAAGATCGAGAAATGATGGCGTTTTAAGGCAGGGATGGCTCGCCGGGCCGTCCGGACAGCGCGGCGCACTGTCCCCACCTTTTTGGAATCGTACAATTTCGCTGAGACAGAATGCCGTCGTTGGATGATGGCCGGTGCCGAAGCTCAGGCCGGGATCCAGCACAATCTCCGCTTGGCCTTTCTGCGCCTTGCGCTTGCTCCAGCTTGGTTTGATCAGCAAGGCATCACCGATTTCTATAGGCTTGAAATGCCGCTTCCAGGATTCGGCCCAGTTTTCCCGCCGCACCTTTGCCATCACGATTTTGCCGGGATCCATTTTCAATCCACAGCCTTCAATTTGCCCCAGTGCCGCGGAAATCTCCGCGCGGATTTTCCCCGGCAAATGTGGTATCCGTTGGAGATAAACTGTCACCGTGCTGATGCCGGTTTCGATGTCGAAATAAGCCGACGCCGGCAGGTTGAGGACGGTGCTTAACAATTCAGCGACGGCGTCTTCCGCCTCGGGCGTCGTGGTGACGGAAATGCGCCAGAGTTGTCTAAATGATTTCATGACTTGCCCGGCGGTGGGGCGAGCGTCCTCGCGAGCCGAAAGCCGGAAAATCAAGCCATGCCCCGGCTCGCCGGGAGTCTCGCCCCACCTTCCAAAATCGGCTACGTTTCATCGCACCCAATCACGCCAGGGCGTGAAGTTGAGCAGCTCGATTTCGTTCAGTCCCGTGTGCAGGGCGACTTGCGTGACGCTGGTATATTCGATTTCGAACGAATTGGTCTTTGGCAACGGCAGGTCGAGCAAAATCGAGAGCATCATGCGGATGACCCCGCCGTGGCAGAAAATGGCGATGGTTTCACCCGGGTGGTGGCGGATGATTTTAAACAGGCACGCCTCGACGCGGGCGCGGAATTGGACGCCGGTTTCTCCGTTCGGCACCGCCCCCAGTTCAATCTCGTCCAGCCAATCGTAGGGGTGGACGCCGAATTTCTCGCGCACTTCAGTCCACGTGTATCCCGACCAGTCGCCGAAATCCACCTCTTGCAATCCGGGCAGAACGGTCTGGTCCGGCGCGCCGTTTTTCAGGAACGGCGCGAGCGTTTGCTGCACGCGCTTCATCGGGCTGGCGTAAATCGCAGTGATTTTTTTGGCGCGCAGAAAATTGGCGAGTGTTCGGGCCTGAGCACGGCCTCGGGCCGAGAGATTGATGTCCAGCCGTCCGCCAAACGCGCGCTGATAACGCCGCTCGATTTCAGCGTGGCGAATCAGCAGCAATCGCGTCGGTGGCGACGGCCTGCTTTTTCGCCGGGAAATCTTTGAAGAAACCTTGCCCACGGTGAATCAGGCTGCTGCCAACGCTTCCTCTTGTGCGGTGAGCAATTTACGGATGCCGGTCTTGCCAAGCGCGAGCAAATCGGCCAGTTGTGACTCGGTGAAGGTGGCCTGCTCGCCCGTGCCTTGAAGCTCAATGAATTCGCCGGCGGAATTCATCACCAGGTTCATGTCCACGGCCGCCGCCACGTCCTCGGTGTAACAAAGATCCAGCAAGGGCTGGTTGTTCACGATGCCCACGCTGGCGGCGGCGACGGCATGGAGAATGGGATTGTCCGTCACCTTGCCGGAGGCAATCAATCGCCGGATGGCGATGCACAACGCCACGTAGGCGCCGGTGATGGCGGCAGTGCGCGTGCCGCCGTCGGCTTGGAGCACGTCGCAATCCACCCAAACCGTGCGTTCGCCGAGTTTTTCCAGGTCAATCACCGCGCGCAGGGCGCGGCCAATGAGCCGCTGGATTTCCTGTGCCCGCCCGTCAATTTTTCCGCGGCTGGCGTCGCGCGGTTTGCGTTCCAGGGTGGAATAGGGGAGCATGGAATACTCGGCGGTGATCCAGCCGCCCTTGACGTTTTGCTCCTTCATCCAGCGCGGCACGACTTCCTCGATGGTCACACCGCAAATGACGCGCGTATTGCCCCATTCGATGAGCGTGGAGCCGGCGGCATGCGGCGCGATGTGGTTTTGAAAGCGCAACGGGCGAAGTTCCTTTGCGGTGCGCCCGTCGGCGCGAGTGGGTTCTGCCATAAACGCTGGCGATACTAGACGCGAACGGCTTCAAGGAAAAGCAAAACCAACGCAAATGGACCCGGCTGGCAACTGAGACCAAAAACCAGAATATGACTGACTCCCTGACGCAAGCGGTACTGGCCACATAGGCGGCAAGACATTTGCCGGCACGGCTGGATGTCGCGGGTACAGCAAAGCTGCTCGGCTTCGCGGTGAGTGACATTCAAGTATTGATGACTTTCCCGATCCATGCCCGACGATTTTGGCCAAGCTCGACGACATAAAGGAACAGCGGCGCAACCAGACTGCGCACATGATTCTTGCCGAAGCGCTAGGTTTGAGGCTGGAAGAAAAGGCCAAACCCAAAGATGACGTGGAGCACGCAATGCGCGAGGCTAAAGACAGTCACGGGGAATATGTGAAGATTGATGACAAGGGACACCCTGTGGAAGCGGAGAAAGGGAACAAGTGGCGTGGCATCGTGGATTTCATCGTCATTGAAGACTTGAGCCGCTATCGCACCACCCAAGGCCGCGCACCGCGCGAAAACAGCCGCCTGATGAAATGGTGTCACCGGGCAATTCGAGATAAGCTCAAAGATGCTAACGGGAGCGGGATGTGCGAACTGTTTGGAATTCCGCTCGTAGAAACACCGGCAGCTTACTCCTCTCGCTTCTGTTCCCGAACGGGTGTGGCGGGTTTCCGCGCAACAGAGCTTTCGTTACAATCACTGTCTGAATCCAAGTGGAAGTGGAAAGTCCGCAAGCCAGGGGACGAAACGAAGGAAACGCCGGAACAGAAGAAAAAGCGCGAGGAAAAGTCTAAGCAATGGGAGCTTGTTTTCGAACAAGTGCGCAAATCGAACGAGAACCGGGATGGAAAGTCCAAGGGTCAAAAGTTTCACACACTCCTTGTGCCGGAGGCCGGAGGCAGCATCTTCGTCCCGATGGCCAATCTCGATGCGACCTACAAACGCCCGGCCAAAGACGCGGCGAATCCGAAACAGCAGCGCCCGGTCATCCAGTTCTGCGGTGTGACGCTGGAAGAAAACCAGATGAAACAAGCGCGCTTGATTCATTCTGACGTCAATGCTGCTGTAAACCTCGCCTTACGCGCCGTGGCCGACGCACGCGTTTGGAGCATCCATTCGCGCCTACGTTCCGAGCGGGAATTTGGTTCGCCACCAAAGCCAAAAACCAAGAAGGAAAAACGGAAAAAACAACCAGCAAAGCCGTCGGAGGCAACACCAGTTGAGAGCAAACCGGATCGCTTTTGGGTCAGCGAAAAGGAAAAGCGAAAATACCCGCCACCGAAAGAGGAACAGAAAAAATCTGATGTTCCTTCTGATAAAACCGACCGGGAAGGCATTGAAATCAAGTTGGAAGACGCCAAAGCAGAATTGAAAGCTAGTGACAGTCGCCATCCCAATTTTTTCGCCGACTTTGCAAACCTCAACGGCACACATTGGGGCGCAGCAACATTGCATGATTCTCCGCCCGACTGTCCCAAACCCAAGCATTTGGTTAGTGGCAAAGCACTTTGGGGTTACGTCAAAGATCAATCTTGGAAACGCTGTGAAGCCATCAACCTTGCGCGTTTAGAAGCATGGGGAATTGAGCCACCCAAGGAATGGAAAAGGTAACGAGCCATGAGCGAAGCGCCGATTCAAGTCAACGCCGGGCTGGAATCCCAGCCGGTGATGCCGGTGCGTCGTCTCAACAATTACGTTTATTGTCCTCGCCTGTTTTATTTCCAGTGGGTTGAAAACATTTTTCAGGAAAGCGCTGATACGGTTGCGGGTTCAACCACGCATCGCAATGTGGACGCACCGTCCAGGCTGGATGAAGAAAAGGCAAAAGCCTTGGGCGAAAATCTGCCGGAAGGAACACATCTTCGCAGCTTACGCTTGGAAAGCGAATCGCTGGGCATTGTTGGTGTAATGGATTTGGTGGAGGGTGGGCCGGATGGCGCACAAATTGTGGACTACAAAAAGGGTTCTGCCCGGCGCAACAGCGAAGGCGAACGTGAAGCGCGCGAGCCGGAGACAATGCAAGTCGGCGCGTATGCCCTGCTGTTGCAGGAACACGGCGTAAAGGTTTCCGGCGCGGTGATCTACTACGCCGCCGACAAACGCCGTGTGCCGGTGGAAATCAATGAGGAAATGTTGGCTAAAACCCGGCAAGCCATTACCGATGCAAAGGCGCTCGCCGCCTCCGGCCATTGCCCGCCCCCGCTTAAAAACGATCCACGCTGCCTCGGCTGTTCCGCCTATCCGATATGTCTTCCGAATGAATCTTTTTGGTGGTCGAAACGGCGTAAAGCGCCGCCCGCCGATGGACAGATTCAATTCAGTTTCATCGCCCAATCCGAAGATGACGTCCGCGACCGGATTCTTGAGGCACTGGATTTTGCCGCCGAGTCCACGGACAAGGAACCGACGTTGCAGCCGCCGCGACCGGAAGGCGACGATGGCGAGGTGTTGGTGGTGCAGACACCCGGCGCGCAAATCGGCCAGCGCGGAGATGAATTGCTCGTCAGCGTGAAGGGTGAAGATGTGCGTAAACTGCCCGGCCAGCAGGTGCGGGCAATTTATTGCTACGGCGCGGTTCAAATGACGGCGCAGGCTGTTTCGACGTGCCTGGAATTGGGTATTGACGTTTCCTATTTTTCGCCGGCAGGACGTTTTCTCGGAATGTTGGGCGGATTGCCAGCCAGCGGCGTTGATGCGCGGCGCGGACAATATCGGCTGTTTGAACTTCCGGGCGTGCGTCTGCAACTCGCACGGGAAGTCATCCGCGCTAAAATCCATAATCAGCGCGTGATGCTCATGCGCAACGGCGACGTGCCGGACCGGGTGACGAGCTTGATGGCGAACTTCCGCGATTCCACGGAATCGGCACGCGACTTGACGGCGTTGCTCGGCGTCGAGGGCAGCGCCGCGGCGCTTTATTTCGAGCAATTCGAGTCCATGCTGAAACAGCGTGACGACTGGAAATTTGACTGGCGCGGGCGCAATCGCCGTCCGCCGCGTGATCCCGTGAACGCCCTGCTTTCGCTCGGTTATTCCATGCTGGCGAAGGAATTGACCGGCGTTTGTTATTCGGTTGGACTCGATCCGTTTCTCGGATTCATGCACCAGCCTCGCTATGGCCGTCCGGCACTGGCACTGGATTTGATGGAGGAATTCCGCCCGCTCATCGCCGACAGCGTGGCCATCAGCCTCATCAATCGTGGCGAACTTGGCCCGGAGGACTTCATCAAAAGTGCGAACGGAATGTTTTTAACCGACAAAGGCCGGCGACCATTTTGGGAAGGGTGGTTTCGACGACTGGACACGGAAGTCAGCCACCCGGAATTCAGCTACAAAATGGCGTATCGCCGGATGCTCGAAGTGCAGGCAAGGCAATTGTGGCGGTTCGTGCGCGGCGAGGCGCTGACCTATCACGGATTTGTCACACGATGAGCCGCATCCGCTATCTGGTGAGCTACGACATCAGCGACCCGAAGCGGCTGCGAAAAGTGGCGCGCTCGCTGGAAGGTTTTGGTGTGCGACTGCAATACTCGGTTTTTGAATGTCCGCTGGATGATTTGCGTCTGGCAAAATTAAAGGCCGAGCTTCAGGACTTGCTCAATCACGACGAAGATCAGGTTTTGTTTGTATCGCTGGGCGCGAGTTCCAAAGACGCGAGTTTGATTATTGACGCGATGGGATTGCCTTACGAAGTCCGTTCGCGCGTAACGATTATTTGATTTTCAAGCTTGCAAGTTTTTCCGAAAGGCGTTGAATAAACCCCGGCGAACTCCGCCACCGACCAGTTAGCTTCCGCCATTGGCTAACCATGATTGCTCATTGAAATCGCGACGACTGCGCCTGAATGCGGCGATTACAGTGCGAGCGCGGAAATGCTGGCACTGGCCTGCACGGACGCTCGCACAACAGATTCGCTTGGATTGATAGGCTATTGGCAATGATTGTTTCCCGACTCATTTATGTGTTAATGCTCCAACCTGCCTCACGCTCGCAAAATGCTGCGGCAGGCGTTAATTCTCAAGGTGTTCCAGGGAGCGTGCCGCAGTCGCCGCGACTGCGGCAATCTTGAGGCGGAGAAAATCCGTCGTGCGAATCAGATCGAAATTTCCGCCGCAGTCGCCGCGACTGCGGCAATCTTGAGGCGGCCAAAAGGAGACAGAGAAGAAATCGGCGATGTCGCCGCCGCAGTCGCCGCGACTGCGGCAATCTTGAGGCGGGTCCGCTCGACGAATTAAAAATAAAAAACAAAGAAGCCGCAGTCGCCGCGACTGCGGCAATCTTGAGGCGGAGCTTGCCATTTTCGCTCTTTCAATTTAGCGCCGGCCGCAGTCGCCGCGACTGCGGCAATCTTGAGGCGGAGCCAATGACGTTGTGCTGCCAGATTGTACTTTTGGCCGCAGTCGCCGCGACTGCGGCAATCTTGAGGCGGTGGTTGTTGTGAATACCCTAAACGAGCCGCTGCATGCCGCAGTCGCCGCGACTGCGGCAATCTTGAGGCGGGGGTCGAGGCCGAGTGGCGCGAACATCCGTTGATGCCGCAGTCGCCGCGACTGCGGCAATCTTGAGGCGGAATCGGGTCGCCTTCGTCATCGCCGTCCCATTCTTGCCGCAGTCGCCGCGACTGCGGCAATCTTGAGGCGGAGCCGGCGGCCGGGATAAATGGCGCAAGGCGTGATGCCGCAGTCGCCGCGACTGCGGCAATCTTGAGGCGGTGTGAGTTCCATATCTTTAGTCGCCCGTGGCTCAGCCGCAGTCGCCGCGACTGCGGCAATCTTGAGGCGGTCAATCACCGGCACAATGGCATCGCGGGAGGTGAGGCCGCAGTCGCCGCGACTGCGGCAATCTTGAGGCGGATTTATCACACGATTCAATCTAACGGCCAATTCAGCCGCAGTCGCCGCGACTGCGGCAATCTTGAGGCGGACACATCTCGCCGACGTTGGAGCTTCCATACATCACGCCGCAGTCGCCGCGACTGCGGCAATCTTGAGGCGGGGCTTGGGTGATGTCAATGCTGATGCCAACCAACGGCCGCAGTCGCCGCGACTGCGGCAATCTTGAGGCGGGTCACCACCACGCCCTGCTCCCGTAGCTGGTCTTTGCCGCAGTCGCCGCGACTGCGGCAATCTTGAGGCGGCATACATGGTTTGTTGTTATTTGAGGGTGACTTTTGCCGCAGTCGCCGCGACTGCGGCAATCTTGAGGCGGACGCGCGGCGACGATTTATGAAAACAGCAAACCAGCCGCAGTCGCCGCGACTGCGGCAATCTTGAGGCGGGCAAATTCTCGAATCCTAAAAAACGCCGTGCAAATCGCCGCAGTCGCCGCGACTGCGGCAATCTTGAGGCGGGAGAAAGGCTTTGGCACGACCAGATTCAAGGGCTAGCCGCAGTCGCCGCGACTGCGGCAATCTTGAGGCGGCTTGCCATTGGACCGGAATCGGAGCGTGACCGCCGCCGCAGTCGCCGCGACTGCGGCAATCTTGAGGCGGGTGAGTTCGGCTTCACACTCGACGTAGCAAGCACGCCGCAGTCGCCGCGACTGCGGCAATCTTGAGGCGAAGATGCGCCAGCCGAATCGCCCACATTATTCAACTGGCTGCCCATCCCCATTTGTTTTTTTGGATTTACGAGCGTTCTTATCCTTCCAATGCTGGCTGACAGCCAGTGTCGCCCGTGACAACCATTCTGCATCTTGTCCTAATTCAATAAGCTTCACCTTGGCAAAGTATTTGTCGCTGTTTTGCACCGGGCGGCCCAACGGCTTCAGGAGTCCACGCGCAATCAATATCGTAATATCATCGCCTTTGAAGCCGAGATATTTAGCGGCCATTTCCTTATTCACACGCGTTGGCAGCGACGCTGCCAAGTCCAACACGGCTTTGAATTCGTTGCTCATAACTTTCAATTTGTTCTTCGGCTTATATTCTGGCGGAAATTCAGGCTCCGCTTTTGCAAACTTTGCAAAAATGAAGTCCACAGCTTTTGTCACTGTGCCAAAATCCCGGCGGGCGGGCGGTGTATCACATACACAAAATAAAATTCATGACCGCATTATCCCACATTTCCGAAACCGCATTGTTCAATTTTTGAACAAAATGAATTCCGCTTTTCAATCGCAAATGATTTTCAATTTGTTATTCACGTCTCCCATTCTGGCAAATTTCGGAACGATGAAGTTGTCCTTGGGACACAAAATGAAACCAAGCATTTTGGCCTAGCCATCAAGTCCTCGACACTATGATAAATTCGAGCCGGCTTGTTTTTTGAGGCGCATACGCACCAGTGCCAACAGGTCTTTTTCTGTTTCCAGCCCGCGCAAATATCCATTGAGAACTCCCAAATGATAACTGATGCCACTGCTCATCAATCGCCAATTCGTCCCGTCAAGCGTTTCCTCGATGGCATTTTTCAAATCTTTGATGCTGTCGTGATCACTGCGTCCCGACTTGGCATCCTGAACGCAAAAGGACATCTGCACATCCCGTTTGATGGCCGGCATTCCGAGATCAAGCCGGATAAATCTTTCCCTTTCCAATGCCGGGATCAGGAGATTTTGCAAATCCATCGCCGTGAGTTTTTTTAGTTTTGAAATCTCGTCATACAAGTTCTGCCGCTTTTCGCGCAGATCCCGTTCTGCCTGTTGCCTCTGGAAAATTTCAGCACTTACCCGGTAACTGTCATATTCCCGACCTTCTTCCTGGGACATGCAGAATCGCTCCCGGTCAGCCGCATAATTTTCATCCAGTGGCGGCGGCTTTTCTACGGTCAAGGATTCTGTTTCAACCTTGCCGCATTTCGGACACGTCGTGACGATGCTGATTTCTTTACCGGCGCGCTGATATTCGATTTTGGCTTCACTCTGACACTGCGTGCAAAAAACCTTTTTGCGTCGGAATTCTGTGCCGTCTTCATAAAAAGCACGCCGGGAATCACACTTGGGGCAAATAAAATAAAAAAGCACTTGTTCGCTACCGTCGTCCCGGTCGTGCAAATTTTTCTCCTCACAAACCATGTCGGAAAAACAGGCGACGCAGCGAATTCCGCGAGGTGGTCTGGCTTGTGCCAGTTGTCTGTCCCGCTGGCGGTCTTTTTCACGCCAGAGCATGATGGTGTCGGATTTAGCGACGTAACACTCCCCGCGCAGGAAATACAATGCGACTTTAACCAGCAGCGTTTGCCAGGCTTGCTCCGCTGACGTGCCAAACCAACCACAACGCGCGTGCCTTGGATATATTCCGCAGCTTTAAAATACCAGCCTGTGACGTAATCAAGCAGACCGCCATTTTCAACATCGTCCGCAACGGAATCCATGTCCGCACGTTGTTCATCATTTTGGAATTTTGCGCCAATGAACGGCGGATTTTGTGTTCGACTATGAGCTTGCCACGCCATAGCAAGTCAATGGCGTTGGTGTAGCCTTGTAGATTACGGACGTTCGTCTCGAATGCTGCGACAGACGCTCGGCGTATGCCGAAGACATCGAAGAATTCATTGTAGAATGTCTGCTTGTCGGCACGCTCGGAAGTGGCGTCGCTCCAGTTCCGTGAAAAACGGATGGCGCGGGCGCGGACTTCATTCCATGAGAGATGAGGCATGGGCTGAATTCGCTCGCGTGCGAATCAGCCCTGTCTGGTTGACTGTCTCCAAGGGAACGAGTGCCTAAAAACAAGAGGGACGTGCTTAATCACGTCCCACTACAGGCACTGGTATGCCCTTGGAAGAACGCTTTCGGCACGCCCCAAGCGGGGCGTGCGTCAAGCGCTGTCTTCCAAGTTGAAATTACCAGTTTCGTAGTGGACAGCAGCCGAAGCTACGCGAAATGAGTTTTGTTAAATATGTTTTCTGGTCGTTTTGATTTTTTGCTAACGCAGAGAGGTTATGTTGATTACCATTTTGAAACAATCGCGGAATTTTGGCAAAGCGTGCTGGATTTTTGCATTCGCACACCGAGCGTGCCTCGCGCTTCAATTATATGGCTCGCTCGCGCCGTCAATGTAGTGCGCCCTGCCGCCCGTCGCCTCCACATTGACTGCGCTCCCCTCGCCAAAAACAGATCGCGCTTAGGAAACACGCTCGGAGTCTGCATGTCTGGCTTCAAAACTCATCGGCAATTCCGAACAATTTCAGGATGTTGTTTAGGGCGGAAAACTATCTGATTTTCACGGGAACGATTTTGGCCTATGCTCGGCCTGCAATGCACTTGCCGATTAACATTGATGACGTTTTGCACGGACAAACCGTGGAGTGGGAGCGTTTGGAATTTAAGCAGGGCTGGAACCCGGAAGCCGTCCTGCACACGATGTGCGCCTTCGCCAATGATTTTCACAACCTGGGCGGCGGCTACATTCTCATCGGCGTGGCGGAGAATCAGGGACAGCCAATTTTGCCACCGGCAGGATTGCTTGCCAGCAAACTGGACGCCATTCAAAAAGAGATTCTGGAAATTGGGCATCGGATACAGCCTCACTATCATCCGGTGATTGCGCCTTATGTGGTCCAGCAAAAGCACATTCTCGTGCTGTGGTGTCCCGGCGGGCAGACCCGGCCTTACAAAGCGCCCGTGTCGCTGGCAAAAGGCAACCGCGAATTCGCTTACTTCATTCGCAAAGGCTCAGCCACGGTCAAAGCCAAACATGAAGAGGAGGTCGAGTTGGTCAGCCTGGCGGCCACGGTTCCGTTCGATGACCGCATCCATCACAGTGCCTCTTTGAACGATCTCAAGCTTTCGCTGATTCAAAATTTTCTGCGCGAAGTCGGCAGCGACTTGCTGGCCGATTCCAGCACGATGGATTTTGCCCAGTTGTGCCGTCAGATGCGAATTGCCGACGGTCCCGCCGAAGCGATGCACCCGTTGAACGTCGGTCTGATGTTTTTCAACTCGGCACCACAAAAGTTTTTCCCTCAAACGCAGATTGATGTGGTGCAATTTCCAGAAGGGCCAGGCGGCGACACTTTTACGGAGAAGACATTCGCTGGCCCATTGGACGTGATCCTCAAAGACGCTCTGACATTTTTGAAAAACGCCGTGATTGAAGAACGTGTGGTAAAACACGGCGACCGGCCGGAAGCTGACCGTTTTTTCAATGTGCCCTATGCAGCACTGGAGGAAGCCGTAGTAAATGCGGTTTATCACCGTAGCTACGAAATCCGGGAGCCGATTGAAGTCCGCGTTCTGCCAGATGAAATCACCGTGGCCAGCTATCCGGGGCTGGATCGTTCAGTCAGCATCAAGGAACTTCAATCCGGGCGCTTTGCAACGCGGCGGTATCGCAACCGGCGCATTGGCGAATTTTTGAAAGAACTCAGCCTCACCGAAGGTCGAGGCACTGGAATTCCAAAAATGTTGAAGGCGTTGCGAGTGAATGGTTCTCCGCAGCCCGTGTTCGAGTCTGACGATGACCGGACTTATTTTCTGGTGCGCTTGCCGCTCCATCCTGAATTTGTCAAAGAGTCCATGGAACGGAAACGTCTAGCGACCGGCCAAGTCACCGGCCAAGTCACCGGCCAAGTCACCGGCCAAGTTGCAGTGCAGATTCTCCAGTTCTGTGAGCAACCGCGTAAGGCCGGTGAAATTCAGGCGCTTGTCGGCGTCAAACACCGACAGACATTCCGCGAAAATTATCTCAACGCGCTTATCGGCAAGGGCTGGCTTGGGCGAACGATTCCAGACAAACCACAAAGTCGCTTGCAGCGTTACCAGATCACAGAAGACGGGAAGAAGTGGTTGCACAGCGTGATTAGCCAAACCCCAACCGGATAAATCTGGAGTCGCAAACGGACACCAAAACGGACACCAAACGAGTTAGAAACGGTATGGGTGGGTAGTGACAGAATATGCTTGAATTCCCAATGAAATCAGGCATATTTGAACTGCAAACGCGGGGATAAATGGCCGATTCCGACCCTCGCCTCCAAACCTAACCAGTTGGAACTGTAGGGTTTGGTCAACTTCCACAGACGAGTGCCAGCGGAAGTGCCAGCAGGATTTAACTCTGGCCTGCCCTGCGTAACTCCCACCTGCTCCCTGCCGGAGTCGAGATCAATCGTCGTAAACTCATCGCTGTGAATACAGTTATGAGACAACGATACCGGCTCTACCGCCGCAAAAAAGGCGGACGCTACTACATTCACGATGACGTGACCGGCAAGCAGGACAGCTTGCACACCACCGACCGCGCCACGGCGCTGCGGTTGTTCCATTCGCGCGGCGAAGCGCAGCAGCAGCCCGCCGTGAACCTGCAAATCGCCCGCGCCTATCTCGCCGCCAGCGACCCGCAGATTGCCACCCGCAACTGGCAGTTCGTCATGGAGGAAATGGTCAAACTCAAAAAAGGCGAGACCCAGCACCGCTGGCAGACCGCCATCAAGGACAAGGCGTTTGACTTGATTCGTCACCTGCCGGTTTTGGAAACGCGGCCGGAAAACTTTTTGCGCGTGCTCGAAACCGGAAAAGTTTCGACCAATGTTTATTTGCGGCGCATCCACAACTTCGCCCTGGACATGACCTGGCTGCCGTGGCCGGTCATCGTAAAACGGCAGTGGCCGAAAGTTGAGTTCAAGGACAAGCGCGCCATCACCTGGGAGGAACATCAGGCCATCGTCACCCGCGAACTGAATCCCGAACGCAAAGCGTTCTATAAACTGGCGTGGCACCTGGGCGCGTCGCAGTCCGATCTGGCGGGCCTCGAAGCTGAAAACATTGATTGGGAACACAACGTCATCAGTTTTGCGCGCAAAAAGACCGGCTCGATTGCCATCATGCGCTTCGATGATGAAGTGGCGGAAATTCTCCGGGATTTGCCGGGGAGCGGCCCGCTGTTTCCGTATCTGCGCTCGGTTCGTTCCGGCGACCGGGCGACGGAATTTCACCAACGCTCGCGGGCTTGGGCATCAAGGGTGTCAGCTTGCATTCGTATCGGTATGCGTGGGCGGAACGCGCGAAAAAGGCGGGTTATCCCGAACGGTTCGCGCAGGAGGCGCTGGGACATAACAGCAAAGCCATCCATCGCGCGTATGCCCGGCAGGCGCAGGTGGAACTGCCGCCGTTGAGCGAATTTGAACGGATGCGCACCAAGTTCGCGGAAATGTCCAAGACCATTGAGCCAGTGATGGCCAAGGCATAACCGGAGGAAATCACATGAACTTGAATCCTGCCACAGTGCTCGACCCGGTGTTCCATTTTCTCGATTGGATCATCTCGGAATGGGGAGTTTATCTGTTTCTCGCGTTCGTCTGGCTGTCCCTGATTCTGCTGGCCTGGATATTCAGCGGCGGGTTGCGCCGGAAATTCCCCAATCAACCGCACGTCAGCGCCGGCATCGGCATTATCATTCAGCCGCACACACCACCACCGCCACCAACAATCATCATCCAAGAATATCACCCGCCGGATGATGGCATGGATTGAAATGGGAAGCGTGACCTCTGAAACGGGCGGGCGGAGCGCGGAGCGGTTCGCTTTCCGGCAGACCGCAAACGTCGCGCAGGCGTTTGGCCATGACGCACAGGCATGGGCGAAATAGCAATGCCAGTCATGGTTGAGGAAAACATGCGAACCTAAATAATAACCGAATAAGTCTCCTGACACAATTTGGCTCTCACAACATTCGTGCTGGTAAATCCATTCATGTCCAGCAACTTTCTTGCTGTTGCCTCTTCTATTGGGCATTGAAATCCAAGAATCAACCGTTTGAACAATCCACGATAAATTTGCCAATGATGCCTACCGTCAGCTAACTGGCAGCAATGCGCTTGGTCATTTAGATCAATCTGCAATCTGTATTCCTGCTCAAAAGACCAACTTGGTGATTTCTGCCTCATTAAACCATTAAGAAGTGACAAAAGGTATTTATCCCTTTCGTTTTTGTCATGGATACTGCGCAGTCGGACAAAATCCAAAACGGGACGCTCCGGTGGATATTCCATTTTTATAATATGGTCGTCATTCCAAGGATGTTGCACTTCAAAAGCAACACCTGAATGCTTATCAGCATAAAGCGACCAGAGCGTTGGATCGGAAATTGTCTTGCTGAAACTTAAAATCCCCATCCATGTCTCTAAAAACCGATGATGTTCGCTAGCGTAATTCTTTGCAAATTCTTGCTCCGGCGGAGTAGCCACGCCAGTAAAACCGAGATTCCACTCAAATGGATCATTGAACTTGGATAACAGCCCGACTCTGAACTTCCCGGCCACAAGTGTTTTCAATGCCGCATCAGAATCTAAATAGCGATAAATTGGAATTGGGTCAGCCATTATATCTATTGTAAACTAAGCTAAATACTCGCGAACCATTGCTGCCGTTAAGCCACCACTTTTTGTAAAGAAACGCTGGATGCCATCTGGCCCTAATGTTAACTGGAGCGGAGCACGCAATTTTGCCTCCACAATTGCCACCAGCGCTTCTGCATCGAGTAAAATAACTTCGCTTACCTCTGTTTCCATTTTGATCGAAGCAATTGTGTCGTCAAAATCATCGGCGAAGGCGCTCGAAACAATGATGTAGTAAATATTTCGATAGCGGCGACTCAACTCGCGGCTTTGAGTGGTAATGTATTCACGGATCGTCCGGTCGTCAGTGCCCAAGCTGTATGAGTTTCCACGAACCTTCCCATCCCACAAAATGGCATAGTTCTCGTCGAGAGCTAAAGCCCGTCCATCTGGCACGCGTCCTTGTCCTTGGCCCAAAAGTTTAGTTTCGTAACCTAATATCGTAAGCGCAGCATCAATGTTTTTTTCAAAAGCTCTCTCAAGACTCGTGCCGGAACGCTTCGCCGCCTCAACCAGCCATTCTTCGTGGCGGGCCATTGCTGGGAGGATGGCAACAATCGGTGGGACGTAGCTTTCGGGCAAATGGCCTTGGTCGGCAGATATGGGAAGTTTTATAGGAGGCTTGATCAGTGTAGGTTCAGCCGCCTTCTCTTCTGCTTTGACCGCGTCGTATGGATTGCCACCCTTGAACCAAAAGACATGTTCAACATCATAAAGTCCAAAAGGCCGCTTGCTTGTCTCGGTGAACAGCTTCGACAGAACTTCGTGAATCTGCTTGAACGCCAAATAATCCTCCGCAATGTCGTCTGATGGCTGCCAGATATTTAGATCGGTCATCGTCTGCACTGCGTTGGTGTAATAAACTGGCCACACTTCACGATCCTGAATCTGCCAAAAATAAGACAGGAAGAAAGGAACGCTTCCCACTTTTGGCGCACCGTATCGAGTATTTCCTTCACTAACCCATTGTTCTCCCAGCCGCTTGATGTAGCTTGCGAATGTTTTGATTCTGCTGGATGCGATTTGTTCATTGGTCGGAACGGCCAATGCAGATTTTAGTTCTTGGTCACATTCTTTTGCGTCATCGGCAACATTGACCACCATATTGAAGAACATTTGGCCCTTGATTCCTTTGAACCCCCAAAGCTCGTTGCGTTTGTTTATTCCATCTGCTTTAGATTTGAAGTCTGCAAGCATCACCTTGCCCGCGAGGTAATCGGCAAGGAGTGGCTTTAATTCTTTCTCAATGAGCTTGACTCGGTTTGCATCAAGTTCTTCGCTCAGTTCTACGGGAGTTTTTCCTTCTGGCCCAGGAGGCGCAGAAAGATATTCATTCATGACTTCAATCGCCCGTTTGCGCTGTTGTTCATTGATCGTGTTCATTTTGTTTCCTTTTATGTGCGCTGCAATTCAAATCCAAACAATTTCATTTACGAAATTTTTCTCCCCGATAATCTGGTCGAGCATGACCTTGACGTAGTGACTGTCGAGGAAGGCGGAGGGTTTCACCCGTGAAGCGACAACGGTTTCATTCGTAGTAACCGTTTTTACCATGCGCGGAGGCTAGAAAATCCAGTGCGCCGTGTCAAAACCAGTCGCGTCAGTGTCCGTGCCGCCGGTCGCATCTGCGTAACGGACTCGCCCGTGCTCACGCCGCTTGAGCCTGCCGCGCCCGCTTCCGCGCGTTCTTGTTGCGCCAGTGCCGGTGAATGGCCGCCGCCACTTTATCGAGCCATTCTGGGCTGGCAAATTTCTCTGCGAGCGCGTCACGCGAAAAATGCTTCACGCAATAACGCCCCGGATGGCCGAGAGGCTTGAGCAGGCCCGACCGCACCAGTGGCGGAATGGTATGCGTGGCCACGCCCAACGCTTCGGCCACTTTCTCCTTGGTCATGACGACGGGATATTTTCCCAATGCCTGTAGATTTAATGATGATTCTTGGTTCATGCGTTCTCCTTGGTAAAAGTGATGGTGACGGCGGCGATGTGGGTGTTCAACAACCCGGCGAAACGTCGTGGAGCCGACTTCACAAATTTCAATTCATATTGTTGAAGGCCACGCTCCACAGCGTCGAGTCCACTGCCCAGCACCGCAACAACAGCCTGGGCAAAGCGGATCAACATTTTTTCCGGCGGGGCATCTGGCTCCTGTTCCAGCGCAGGATTGGAAATCCTTTCAGCAGACAAAATTTGCGCATAAGGGAGTAGGTAATTGTGCATGTCGTCTGCATACACGTTCAGAGCGGCACTTTTGATGTCACTGGTAAAACAGGGATTATGGCCCGGCCTAAAGGCCGATTCGGTGAGTGGCTTTTCGTTGGTGTTCATAACGGGGTGTTTTCATTTGTGGGCTGCGATTGTCAGGTAAAATGGTCTGTTGCAGTCCGAGGCGCTGGCGGAACTGTTTCAGGAAGCGATGACCGCGCTGCAAAACATTCAGGATGAATTTTCGGTGGTGGGTGGGCGGGACAACTTCCACCGCCGCCAGCCGCGCGCTGGAACGGGTGACGTGCGAGCGCAACATCTCGGCATCATCAGTGAACACGCGGCACGCATCGCGCCCGCGCGAAATGCTGACGTAAAATTGCTGCTGATTGATCGCCGGCAGCGAACGCGACGACGCGACGACCAACACTTCATCCACCGTCTTGCCCTGGGCGGCGTGCGACGTGACGGCGTAGCCGTGCGTGAACGTGCGATAGTTCTCTGGAATCACCCGGCCATCGGCCAGCACCACGGAATCACCTTGAATCGCCCGCACCTCGACCAGTTCGCCATTGACGAATCTTTTCTGCCAGTTCGATTGCAGCAACAACTTGTCGCCAGCGGCCATTTTCAAATTCCGTTTCTCCCCCACATCAAACAAGGCGAAGCCTTGACCCAATGGGAAAATACTTTCGGAACCGTCCGCGCGTTGGACTTTCAAGGCGTCATTTTCGATGGCGACCACCGCAACCGTTTCATCTTTGGCAAAACCCGCTTTTCTGCCGATGAAACCGAATTGCCATGCCGGAACGGTATTGCCGCGCATCCCGCTTCTGCGCTTCCGTCCATGACAATGAATCAAAAACTTGAAACTCCTTTTCCTCACCAGCCAGCCGACCGGACGTTTTCAGCGCGGCGCGGACTTTTTCCGTCACCGCCTCGATTTCATTCCATGTCGGCGCGACCAGCAGCACGGATTGGTTTTGCTTCAATGCTTTTACATACGACCGCGCGGCTTCACCATGCAATTTATCGCTTGAAAATTCTGTTACCGCTCCCATGCGTTCCAATTGTGCGAACGCTTCATTGGTATTTTTCTGCGCGGCCAGTTCAACGGCCCGGCGATACTCGGCTTTGCGTTGCCGCCGGATGCGGGTCAATTGGCCGGATTGAAAATCCGAATGGTTCTCCAAAATCCGCAGCGCATCGCCACGCGCGACCGAAGCGTGCTGGCCGGTGTCCCCCGACAGCACAATGCGTGCATCACGCGCCAGGTCGAACAGCCGCTGCATGTCGTCCATCCCGACCGCCCCGGCTTCGTCCAGCACCACCAACTGACGGGCAGAAAACGCCGGTTTCGTCAGCAGCAAACTTTGCAGTGTCACCGCCTCGAATCCCTCTTTGCGGAGAACATCCGTTGCCGCCGCCGTCGGCGCGCAGAACAGCGGTTCTACGCGGCCTTCCTTGCAAGCGGCGACCAGTTCGCGCAGTGCCGTAGTTTTGCCTGTGCCTGCCAGCCCACGCAGGCCGGTAATCCGGTCGCTGGTGCGCAGGACATGATAAATCGCCCGGCATTGATCTTCGCCCAACCAGTCGGCAGGCCGATAACCGGGATGCAATGGTGCGACTGAATCGCAGCCCGCATTGACCGTCTGAATCAAAGCCAGTTCTGTCGTCAAAATTTCTTTGCGTCGAAAACCCGCGTTCTGTCTTTACCAGTTCCGCCGAATACTTCACCTCCTGTTTCAAATTGCCCAAATCCACCTCACCTTGCCGATGCGCCAAAGCAGTTGTCAGCAATTCATGCTCCGGGACAACGGATTTGCGCTCGAACACATGGGCGATGGCATGATTCAGGGTTTGTTTTTCCAGTCCGGCGATGTGCGGTTGACCAGTGCGTTGCACCGCCGACCGAAAGTTTTTGCAGTGCCTGTAATTCATCGGGCTGTAATTGTGCCAGTTGGCGTTCGCGCACTTCGCCCGTCGAGATGCCCTTGAGCTTTTTTGCCCGGCTCTGATGCACTACATGGGAGATTTCATCATTTGAAAGTTTTCGCCCCAACTTTTGTTCCATTTCCTGAACCATCTGGTCACGCTGCTGCGCGCGTTTGGAAAAGCGTTTCAATACCTCATCGCCGACGCCCTCGATTTCAAATCCATGCTTGGCTGGTTGAATCCGGTAGCCGATCTGTTGAACCCGTTTCGCCAGTTCGTTCCGATACACCGCCGTGCCGTAACGGATGGCGTCATACATTCCACCCGCTTGCAGGGCTTTCCAGCACCGTTCGCTGTCATCAAATGTGGCATTGAAGACGGTGAAATGCGTGTGCAACTGCGGGTCCAGTTCACGCGAGCTGTTATGCACGAAGGCTGCGGCCACGAGATTGCCGGTCGTGCGGTCACGCTGATTGCCCTGCTTGCGGACTCTGGTTGCGGCGAAGGTTTCCAATTCGCGGAACGCAATGCGCGCGGATTCCTCATGAGCTTCAACCAATCGCTGGTCGTCCAATGTCACCGCCAGCACCGATACGGATTTGGGCGGTGAGCAGGTGAAATCGAAAAACACCCGGCGGTTGTCTTCTTTCTGCTGCCGTTGCGTCAAGCGTTCGCCACTTTCAGGATTTCGATTTTCACAGAGCGCATGAAATTGTTCGCGGGTAACGGCATGGTTTAATCCCAATCGTTCCGCGCCTGTGCCGATCCACTGGCCGGGACGGATTTCACCGGCGGCGTAGTAATCGTTCTGCGCCAGATGCTCGTCGAAATAACTCTCGGCATCGACCAGATTTTTATGAGCGACGGCGCTAAACATAGGGCGCAATCTTATCAGTCTTCCCAAAGGCTCTGCGTGCTTCGCACACAGCTTTAAAGTTCCTGTCTGCTATCATTTACCGTTTTGTCATTTTACCCGACGCCGAATCGTCAAAGGTGTCGTTGGGACACGAAATGCGTCCCCCGCTTTCCCCACGCCGTTGGCCGGCTGAATCCAAAATGAACATGGAATTATTCATGCGGTAATTTAATCGGAATTGCCCGTGATGTGGTGTATCACCGTCACCACTTGCATTGTCGCTCTACGATGTTTCTTATTGTTCATCTGCAATTGGAGAGTCTGCCGGAAAAGACCGCTGGTTTTGCGTAAACATTACACAAAATGAAGTGTCATTTTATGCAGATAAACCCATAAAAACCCTTGACAAACGGCTGTTTTCAGGTAATGGATTATTACCATGAAAGCAACGACCATGACTTTGACCGAGAAACGCCAGACTATTTTTCCGCTGGACTGGTGTCGCCGGGAAGGATTGGAGCGTGGCGGGCCGCTGAACGTGTTCGACCTGGGTAAGGATGGCTTGCTCATCCGCCCGGTGAAGGCACCCGGAAAACGGGCCATCGCAAAACTCCTGAAACAAACACCCGCGAGCAGGCATTCGGCCAGCCAGGCGGCAGCCATTGTAAATCAAGCGTTACGCCAAGTGCGTGATGAAGACGGCCGTCATTGACACCGGCGTTTTTGTCGCGGGTGTTTTCTGGCGTCACGAGCCGCACCTGTGCCTGACAGCGTGGCTGCATGGCATCCTGGTGCCAGTGATGAGCGAAGAAATCTTCACCGAATACGAAACCGTGCTGGAACGGGTGAAGCAGGAGCAGGATTTTGATACGGAAACCCGATCGTGGCTGGACACCCTGCGAACATCGGCCGTGTGGGTTACGCCAGTGCCGTTAGGGCAAAAGGTCTGCCGTGATCCCAAGGATGACAAATTCATTGAGGCCGCATTGGCCGCAGGAGCACGCACGGTCATTGCGCGCGACCGGGATTTGACAGTGTTGGAGAAACCATTCGGCATTGCCATGCAGACCCCGCGCGTCTGGCTTGGCACATTGTCCCGTGTTCAAAGACGGTTGCTGATTACCAGTTAATGCGGCGCCGTGAGCTTGGTTTCATGCTTGAATGTCAAATTCAGTCAATTCCAACGGCAATATGTAGGTCACGCTCATGCTCAACAACGACAGCCGTTTTTTCAGGTTAAGCTCGCAATAGCGGAGCCACGGGAAACGGCAGAGTCTTATTCGTGTAGAGGATAGGTCGCTTCCTTTTCAAAAAGTTGACGCGTCAGTCCCTTCGGCGCACATTCGAATCCACCATGCAGCCGGGTTTTATGGAAACACGCATTACCCTCATCACCATTGGCGTAATCGTCCCAAAATTATTTCCACCCTGAAGGGGTGGCGGAGGCTTTTCTTCGCAAAACTAAATTGATACTCTTTCCGCATGGCAACGGCTCGCCATCCGAAAGCGACCTTCTTCGTCCAGCGACATTTGTTCTCTGGCCTGACCAGCTTTGCCGAATTGGAATCAGAAGATCGCCGCGCTGCCCGACGAACAATCTCGCGGCGCTGCGTTTGAAGTTTTCGCCGAAGCCTATCTCGCCACGCAACGGAAACACGACGCCGCGCAAGTCTGGCCGCACGGTTCTGTCCCGCTCGACATCCTCAAAAATCTCGGCCTCACGCAACAAGACCAGGGCGTGGACGGCGTGCTGCAAACCTTGCTCGGCCAGTTCAACGCCTATCAAGTCAAGTTCCGCACCGGACGCCCGGCGCTGACGTGGCGCGAACTCTCCACCTTCATCGGCCTGGCCGACAGCCCGCACATTCACAGCCGCGTGCTGCTCACCAACTGCGACGAACTGCCCGCCGTCCTCAACGACCGCCAGGGTTTCTTCTGCATCCGTGGCGCGGACTTGGATCGTTTGGAAGCCGGTGACTTCCGCGCGATGGAAGCATGGCTGGCCGACGCCGCTTTCATCGCGCCGAAAAAATCACCGCAACCGCACCAGACCGAAGCACTGGCCGCCTTGCTTCCCGCGCTGCAAACGCAAGACCGCGTTTCCGCCATCATGGCCTGCGGCACGGGCAAAACGCTCGTTGCACTTGGTGCGGGTTGCGCGGAACGCACCTGCGGATGCAGCTGCATCACGACGTGGATTCTGGTCCTGCTCCCCTCGCTCGCGTTGCTGCGCCAGACCCTGCACGAATGGCTGCGCGAAACCCGTCTTCCAGCCTTGCCTTCTCTGCGTCTGCTCCGACCCGACCGTGAAGGAAGGCATTGACGCGCTCACCACGCAACAATCCGACCTCGACTTTCAAGTCTCCACCGACGCCGCGAGCGTGCGGAGTTTTCTGGACGCGCCCTTTGCCGGCGTGAAAATGATTTTCTCCACCTACCAATCCGCGTCCGTCGTTGGCGCGGCGATGCAGCCGGGCGAGGCGTTTGATTTTGCCGTGTTCGATGAAGCGCACAAAACCGCCGGACGCGAAGGCCGCAACTTCGCCTTTGCCCTCGACGACAAAAATCTTGCCATCCGCAAACGCCTGTTCCTCACCGCCACGCCGCGCCATTACAACCCGCACGACCGCAACAGCGAAGGCGAAGCCCGGCTGCTGTTTTCCATGGACAATCCCGCCGTCTATGGCCCGCAAGCCTATCGCCTGACCTTTGCCGAAGCCGCCCGCCGGGGCATCATCTGCGGTTACAAGGTCATCATCTCCGTCATCACTTCCGAAATGGTGACGAACGAACTGTTGAGCCACGGCGAAGTGCTGGTGAACGGCGACGCCGTGCGCGCCCGGCAGGTGGCCAACCAGATTGCCCTCAAGGAAGCCATTGGCAAATATGGCGTAAACAAGATTTTCACGTTTCACAGCACCGTCGCTTCTGCGGCGTCGTTCACTGGGCGGGGAAATGAGGGCGTCGCGATTCATTTGCCGGATTTCAAAACACTTCACGTCAACGGCGCGATGCCAACCGCGTCGCGTGAGCGTGTGATGCGGGAGTTTCGGGAGTGCAGACGGGGGATTATTTCCAATGCACGTTGTTTGACCGAAGGAGTTGATGTGCCTGCCGTAGATATGGTGGCATTCCTAGCTCCACGTCGCAGTCGCGTGGACATCGTGCAAGCCACCGGACGCGCGATGCGCCTTGACCCGTTGAACAAAAAAACCACCGGCTATGTTCTTGTGCCGCTCTACCGCGAACAAGCCATCAATGAAACCGTTGAACAAGCCGTGCTGCGTTCTGATTTCAGTGAAGTTTGGGAAGTGTTGCAATCTCTGCAAGAGCAGGATGAGGTTTTGGCCGAAGTAATCCGTGATATGCGCGTGGAGCGCGGGCGGACGAAAGGTTTTGATGATTCACGTTTCCGCGAGATAGTCACCATTTTAGGCCCTTCTGTATCGCTAGAAGTTTTGCGTCAGTCAATCACTGCAGCTTGCCTCGACGCAATCGGGGATCTGTGGTTTGAACGTTATGGGCAGCTCCTTAAATATCGAAAGGAACATGGCGATTGCGATATGCCTGCGCGCTGGCCTGCAAACCAGAAGCTCGCGACGTGGGTAGTGAATCAGCGGGTGTTAAAGCGGGATGGTGTGTTGGAGGATGAGAAAATTGCGCTACTCGACCAGATTGGGTTTAAATGGTCACCGCATGAAAGCAAATGGCGGACATATTATCTGGCCTTGTTGAAATATCGGGAACGCTTCCACCACTGCCGTGTGCCGCAAAATTGGGAGGAGAATGAAAAGCTGGCTCGATGGGTAAGCGCGCAACGGGTTGATTATAGTCACGGGAATATTTCCAGAGAGCGCATTGCGAAGTTGGAAGAGATTGGATTTGATTGGTCGGCTGGCAAGCCGACTTGGGATGACCGGTTCACCGAGCTATGCGCTTACAAAAAGCGATTCGGCAATACACTGGTGCGGGTCAAATGGCGGGAGAATCCATTGCTCGGCGGCTGGGTGTCAGCCCAACGATACAAACACAATGCCGGAAAATTGCGGAAAGAATTTGTGGAGCGATTGAATTCAATCGGCTTTGAATGGCGAGCACCTAACACTTTTCTAAAATCGGGAATTCCTCTGGCTAAAAGAATCGAGGCATTGCTCGCCCACAAAGCCGAGCATGGACACCTTACGGTTTCGCGAAGCAGTGAAAAATATCCAGGCTTGGCGCAATGGATGACGGAACAGAGAAAACTGTTCAGAGATGGAACGATTCCGAATGAGCTAAAAAGGCAACTGGACGAAATGGGTTTTCCATGGAAGCCAGCGGCGCTAGACACCGACAAGCAATGGTTTGAAATATTTGCCGGCTACAAAAAATACGCCGTTGCAAACGGTGTTCTAGCGGTCAGGGTTATTGATGACGAAACGCGCAAGCTCAACCGTTGGGTATTATGGCAACGACGAGCGAAAAAACTCGGCAAGTTGAGTGACTCGCGAATCCACGCATTGCAAGAAATTGGATTCGTTTGGCAGATCAATAAACGGAAATCTGCCCCCGAACCGAAGCCGGCCCGACCCAAAGTTAATGAACCGTTTCGACCGTGGAACGAAATGTTTTCCGAACTGGTGGAGTTTTTCAAATTGCAAGGGCACTGCAACGTGCAAATTGATTGGAAGGCAAATCCTGAACTGGCGCGCTGGGTCGCTTACCAACGCTTGGCAAAGCGGCAGAATCGTCTAACAGAGGAGCAGTTGCGCCAGATGGACCAAATCGGTTTCGCTTGGAACGTCCACGATGGCGACTGGGATGCCATGTTTGCAAATTTGGTGGAACACCTCCGCCCAATGCACAACGGCAAACCGCGCAACGTCGTTATGAGCGCCGAACTCCGTCGCTGGACACTCACACAGCGGCAATTTAAGAAACGTGGAGAACTCGAACCGGAGCGTGAACAAAAGCTCACCGGCATCGGTTTTGAATGGCAGCCATATTCACAACAGTGGCAGGAAATGTTCGACGCATTATGCAAGTTTCGCGCCGAGCAAAGGCATTGTCGCGTTCCTGCCAAGTGGCCGAAGAACCAAAAGCTGGCGAGCTGGGTTGCCACGCAACGCGCTCGCAAGACAGAGGGAAAACTTTCAGGGGATCGCATAGCAAAACTAGATGCGCTCGGTTTTTCATGGCGGGTCAATGCCGGGGCAGGACTGCCGTCGCTTGAGGCATGGGAAATAATGTTCAACCAGCTAAAGCAATTTCACGCGAATCACATGCACGCGAGAGTTCCGCAAAAATATCCTGTAAATCGGAAGCTCGCTTGGTGGGTTTCGACCCAACGACGTAATCGCCGGAATAATAAACTGGAAGCAGAACAGATTGCGCGGCTTGACGGGTTGGGATTTGACTGGTCGCCAAAAAGTGGCGGCACGCCACCCGACAATGAAGCATGGCAGGAAATGTTGTCGGCACTTGAATCATTCAAGGCGGAACGCGGGCATTGCCGAGTGCCGGCGGGCTGGTCGGAAAATCCGAAACTTGCCAACTGGGTTGCATCCCAACGGCAACACAAAAAAACCGGATATTTGAAGCCAGAGCGCGTGGTCGCATTGGACAGAATTGGTTTTGAATGGATTCTTGGCAGAGGAACCGTGCAAGCGTCACATGAGAAACGCGGCATCACGCATACGGCAGCACAGATTTGGGAAACCAGATTTCAGGAACTGCAACAATATAAGGAAGCGCGTGGGAACTGTCTTGTGCCTCAAAGTTGGAAAGGAAACCGACGACTTGCCGATTGGGTTTCAGAACAAAGAGTGGCCAACAATAAAGGACTGCTCGACGCGGAGCGATTTCGGCGGCTTGATGAGTTGGGCTTTGATTGGGATCCAAACAGCAATCATTGGGAGAAATATTTTCGCCAGTTGGTGGAGTTCAAGAAAGAGCATGGTAATACAAACGTGCCTCAACGTTCAGGTAAATACCGGGAACTCGGAACATGGGTGAGAAACCAAAGGGCTGCGAAACGGTATAAACGCCCGATTATGGCAGAACGCGCCAAGCGATTGGATGAAATCGGATTTATCTGGATGCTCATCGAGCCGATGAGTTGGGAGAAGATGTTCGCGGCGCTAGTTGATTTCAGGAAGATGCACGGTCACTGCAACGTGCCACAAAAATCGCGCGAATATAAATCGCTCGAACAAAAACGGCTTGGCAAATGGGTGAATAGCCAGCGCACGGCAAACTTTCGTGGCAAACTTAATCCCGCCCGCAAGCAACAATTAGATTCAATCGGTTTTGTTTGGAATCTGCGTCCAAATCTTGCAGGTGCGATATAAAGTTGCTTCCGCCCCTTCAGCCGCGACCCGCATCGAGTGCAGAAGCCGCGCAGGTTGTGTCCATACGCCAGTGACGGATTTTGAACGGGCCACCAGTTATTGTCCGCTGTATCTGGCCCGGAGCATCCTCGACGAGAAAAAACAGCAGCCCATCGGTCCCTGGCATCTATCGCATCCTCAAGGCAGATGAAATTCACATTAAAATCCGGCGCTTTGACTG
>CAVRPQ010000003.1:0-916658 GCA_963723125.1 uncultured bacterium | reverse complement strand
TTGGGCTATCCCGGCTACCATTATTCCGTTTCGAGCCTGCATCCGAATGGTTATTATGTGCAATACGGCTCCAGCAGCAACGCCTTCTATAACCTAAATTTTCCAACGAACACCTATCCTATTTTTGCCTATTGTGATCAGGCGCGGAGTTACGCGCTCGGTGCGCAGGCGAATGTAGGTGGAGTATTCAAAACGCTAACATATCATGAAGTTGATCTAGCTGCGGACCCGATTAGTTTTTCATCCGCACATAAATATCACAGCGGTCAGTTTCGTTCAGACGATGCTCAACGTTGGTACTTTTGGGATCAAGTGCTCTTTCAAATGGGACTTAAAAATAATCTATGAGAACTCGATTTTTGATAACTTTGATGGTTATTATACTCGCAGCATTAGCTATCATTTTTTGGCTTCGGCCTGGAAACAACCGGTTATGCCAAAACCGGTGGCGCAGGAGACAACCCAACCCGCTAATGAAACCCAAGTTGCCGCAAGCACTGTCAACCAAGCGACTTCTGTACAGCCCTCTGTCTCGACGCCGGCTCTGAATCCGAAACCGGAATCAGATGAAGAAAAAACTGAAAGAGTTGTCCGGGAGGCAAACCAGCCCTACGACAGCAAGTAGAGTTTTATGGCCAAGTAATTGATCAAGACAGCAACCCTTTGCCAAATGTTAAAATAGATGCTTCTGTTTTGTATGAACACGCGTTTATGCCCACGCCTTCGGGCGTTTTTCCGATGACAAATAGCCTTACTCATCTTGAAAGTGAATCTGGCATAGATGGCCGCTTTGAATTTAATGGAGTAAAGGGCCGCAATGTGGCTATTGAAGTAATCCAAAAGGATGGATATGAATTTGAATCGGGTTTGCCAAAAACCTTCGGCGCTTTAAGCGGAAGTTCTGTTGAGCCGGTCGTGTTCAAAATGTGGAGCACAAACATCCATGAACAACTGATAACGGGAAATAAGAATTTTGAGATTGTGCCAGATGGAAGGGCATATTTCATAAATCTGACTGACGATACCATTTCAGAATCCAGCACAGGAGATTTGAAGGTCTGGATTCAATACACGAATCAGCCTATACGCGGCCAGCTTTACGATTGGTCAGCCGGAATAGAAGTAGTCAGTGGTGGCCTTTCGAAGAACCACTAGGTACGGTCATGTTTGAAGCGCCGACAAGCGGTTACACGAATAGTTTTGAATTTCAGGGACAGATTAAAGGCGGTCAGCGGGGAGACATCGGGGAACGGCAATTTTATGTTCAGTTGAAAAACGGGCAGGAATACGGCCAAATGTCTATTGGTCTTTACGCTCCATTCAATGATCAGACACCCGGTCTAATTCGCCTTTCCTATGCCGTTAATCCCTCCGGCTCGCGCATTTTGCGTTAAGAATTCGGGAAATTACACCAAATGAAATCACAATTTCCACTTTTGATTGGCCTCCTATCGTTGGTGCTACTGAACGGGTGTACTACCTACCGAGTCACTTTTGCCACGGTGACAGGAGACCGACTTGTCGCGCAACCGAACCATACGATTCGCCTGAGCCTGGCCCGTTTTGTGCATTATGACAATACATATTCATTTCCGGAGGACTTAAATGGGGCAAATATCTTTGCTCTATATTTCCTAGGGGAAACAAATGTAATCAGGCTTAACTCGATAAATGGAAGCTATCGGTTCAAGTCGAGATTGGTCAAGCCGCTGACTTCTGAATACGTAACTGCGACTAATGCGGTATTTGCTCCACAATCGGAAGAATTAGAAAATGGCCATCTCAAACCTGGGCCTTATACATTGAATTTTATTTATACACTGAATGGGCAGAGTTACACAAGCAACTTTCACATTACTTATCGGTTGAAAAATAAAACCAAATTTGTATTCTTCTGGGACTTGGCTAATTGGGGCGACGGCAGTTAAGCCTCATGTACTATGCGAACACCTTTTGCACGCCATCAATCCATCCGGATCACGCATTTTGCGTTAGACTTTAACATGAATACAGGGATTAAACTGCCTCTTGGACTGCTGATATTGTTGTTTGTTTCGGCGAGTCTTGGCCAACCCGCTTCCATGACAAATTTTACCAAATCTGTTCATTATATTCCCCCCGCAAACTTTCAACTGGAGGATTACATGCGCGATTCTGGTGGCGAGAAGGATTGGCCTACCGACCTCTTTAAGTATATGGGGTCAGGGGTTCAGTATGATGCAACAAATAGTGGTGACACGATATTGTTTATGTTAGAACCGTCTGATTTTATTGAACCTCCGCTGAACGGGAAATTTCCTGGGCCGCTATTCCCGCGAAGTCCCGCTGATTTAAAAGCTGATTTTGATAAATATTATCATGGGTTTGTGGTGTCCATACCAAACTTGTCCGGCGCTAAAACTGGCAAAACGGCGGGATACACCTCTGTCAGCGCCTCAACTCAATTTTCAAATTCTCTTTCCCCGACCAATTATTTTTATGCGTGCTGGATTCAAATCAAATCGAATATCGTGATCACCGTGACAATAAGCTCGTCCAATGGGAAGGCTTTCGCTGTAGCAACGAATTCCCTTAAAACACTGAAGATCAATAAAAAAGAAATCATGAACATTGTAAAACCTTCAGAATGGCACCTGTCGCAGAATTGATTTTACCGCATGATGCGCTTTCCTACGCTATCAATCCCTCCGGCTCACGCATATTGCGGTAAAAATTCGCGAAATTACACCGAATGAAATCACAATTTCCACTTTTGACTGGCCTCCTATCGCCGGTAATACTAAGCCGCACCAGCGAACCGGACTTCAAGCCGTTGAAACTTGGTTGCACAATCATTTTTTGCTGTTGGCTTGAAGCCGAAACAAATATGGTACGGGAAGACGCCCACTTTTCCGTGGCACAAACATGCGGTTTCTAATCCGCGTGCTTTTTGAAAAAACTTGGTTAAAACGAACGCTGCATACAAGCGGTCAAAACGGGTTAACACTCGTAACGCGGTTGAATTGCAAGTATGCCAAAACGTCGCATAGAGCGGTTTTATTACCGCAACGGACAAATCCGCATGGAAAACAGGGAAGTGGACGGGGAATTCCACGGACTTTGCCGCACCTGGCATTACAATGGCCAACTGGCCGAGGAACAGCGTTACCGCCACGGCAAATTGCACGGCGTCAGCCGGCAATGGGATGAAAAAGGACGGTTGCTCGGTTCCTTCACCATGAACCACGGCACCGGCAGACAGCAATACTGGCACAACAACGGCCGGTTGAGATTGGAAATCAATTCCTTCAACGGCAAATTTTTCGGACGGATGCGGCTTTGGCTGTGGGATGGCACACTGGTTCAGGAAACCTTCTACATCAGCAACGTGGATGTGGGCCGCACCGGCTATCTGAAAGCCGCCCGCCAGCATCCTGACTGGCCGCAACACGAAGGAGAACCGGCTGGAAAAGTGGCGCGTGACAATCGCAGCCTGGAACGGCGCCAGTATGAATTGTTCATCGAATCCCTCTTGGAAAAATCCCACGCCGAGGCCCGGCAATGGTTGAGCGCAGCCAAAAATCCCGATCTTCGCTCGCTCGCAAGGTTTCGCACCACAAAGGCGGCGCTTCAATTTGTGGAAACATTATACGCTGCCGGTGCGGAAGCCGTCGTTGCCGCTGTCATTTATGCGGGCAAACGCGGAAAACAATTTGCCGACCGGCTATTGGTCAAACTGCCGAGGGCGTCGGCAAAACGGAAGGCATTGCGAAAGATTTGTCAGGATTTATGCGCCAAACGAGGCGGCGCATTGTTACCGGATGAGAGGGATATGGGTGAAAGCCACCTGTTTATCAATCTGGAATAAAGCCGCCGGGACCAACGGGCGGAACTGACACGGCGGCCTCGCTAATATCGCTCCGGCCCGCCTTCCGTCATTTCCCGCCCGCTCGTCCCTTGCGCGGTAAGGTTGGAAACGCATAGGCGTTCGCTTCACCAACCACGCACGCAAGCACATCATGACGCTGCCGCGTGCATTGCGGAAACGCAACGTTTATGAGGAAGTCGCCCGCTTTCTCGACATCCCCGGCGGACAGGAAATCGTTCAGGAAAGTTACGCACAACTTCGCAAGTTCAATTGCTGGAACATTTCCATCGTCCAGCAATATGCGCGGTTCAAACAGTCACGTAACGAGGTGCTCGCCGCCGTCACCGGCCAGATCATTCGCAGTGGCATCTTTCAAGACAAGGCGTTCACCGAGGCGTTTCCGTTCACGCTCCGGCTGCGCCTCATTCGCAACCCCAACATGGCCTTGAACGGACGCTTCCCAACCGCAGTTGGAGACTTCAAATATGAAATCAATCGTTAGCCTATTATTACTAACCGCCACCGTTGCACTGGCGCAGCCCATTCAACAACTCTGGCTGGACGACCGTGTGGCCGTCTCCGTGCCGGTTGCCACCAATCGCGTCACGACCATCAGTTTCCCAAGTCCGATTGATGCCATTGACGGCGCAGGCATCACCTTGGACGGTAAAACACTAGGATTGTTTCAACTGGCTCACGCCAAAGGCTCGGCGTTTCTTTCCGTGCGGGCGATTTTTCCCAAAGCATCTGCCAATCTCAACATCCGGTGGAACGAGCGCACCTACGTTTTTGAGCTGATCGAAAGCAATACGCCGGTGCTTGCGCTCAACATGGCGGCATTGCCAACGCCGGAGGCGTCCGGCGCCGGCCGTGCGCCCGAAGTCAACCCGTTGAAATTGCTGTCACTGCTCGACAAGGCCAAAGCCTTTCCCTTGCTCAAGGCGCAGCAGCCCGAAAGCGTCGCCGATGTCGGTTTCACCACCTACGATGGCAAACCGCTCGTCAGCGACTTCAATGATTATCAAATCCAGATTGAAGAAACCTTCCGTTTCAACGCCGAGGACACTCTGGTTTTTCGCGCCGCCATTACGAACGCGACCGATACCCCGCTGATTTATCAGCCGGACAGCTTTAGTCTGCGTGCGGGCAACCGGCTTTATCCCCAATCCATCAGCGACGCCAGTGGAACGGTCCCGCCCAAAGGCAGGAGCACCGTCTATTTCGCCGTCACCGGCACGCCGGACGGCGGACGCAACGACCTGTCCTTGAAAAATCAATTTACGGTGCTGGTGAACCGGCTGTCACCGCCACCACCGTCGCCGCCCGTTGTCACGACCACCAATGCCCCCGTGCATCCCATCCGTTCACCAAGAAACCAGCCATGAAACCGCGCGATTTCCTCAATTTTTTCAAAACCAAGAGCGGCAAGCTCGTCGTCTTCGGCACAGTGTTCGCCGCCGGGCTGGTTATTTTCGGCGTCATTCGCAAGCAACATCCATCGGCCGATGATGGCATCGCCGTCGCCCCGCTTTCAACCAACGCCACCGACAAACCCCAGGTGGTGCAGTCGGTCACGCTGCCCATGCAGGTGTTCAGTCCGCCGCCGCCCAAGTTGCCGCCTTCGTCACAGTCTTCGACCATGACCAATCCGGCTTTTCCCAATCCGTCGCCCCAACCGCTGCCCAATGTCCCGCCGCATCAGGCCGATTCGCTTGCGCCCATCAGTCTGTTTGCCGATAGCACGGCGGGCACTGCCCGCCCGAAAAAATTGAGCGCATCCTATGCGCCGTTCGGGCGGCTGATCCCTTGTGAGACCGTCATCACGGTGGATTCAGCTTCCATGCAGACGCCCATCGTCGGCCTCGTCACCGAGAACATCTATTACGGCGGCAGGTTGATTATTCCGGCGGGCACGGAGGTTCACGGCATGGCGCAAACCGACCGGCAGCGCGACCGTATTTCCACCAGCACCAGTTGGAAGCTGGTCTGGCAGGATGGCGAGGAATTGCAGCTTAAAGCCGTTGCCCTGGACCGCGAGTTTGACAACAACACCAATCAGAGCGGTTGGGCGCTCACGGATGGCAGCGCCGGGTTGCGCGGTGAAATCATCAAGTCCGACAACCTGGCCGACATCAAACTCTTTGCCGCCACTTTCCTTTCAGGCGCGGCCAGCGCCCTGACGGAAAAACAGCAGACCATCTTTGGCCCCATCAACAGTCCCACGCTCAACAATGCCCCGTTTGCGGGCGCGCAGGCCGTGTTGCAAACCTACGCGCAACAAATTTTGGACTCGATTCAAAAGAACGGATTCTACGTCCGCGTGCCTAGTGGAAAACAGTTTTACCTCTATGTCCTGCAAACCATTGACCGTGCCGACGCCAACTTCGGCGGCGCGGGCTTGGTTGAAGAAACGGACGAGCAACCGGCAATCACACCAAAATCAAAACCATGAAAACACTCTATTTCATTCCCTTGATGTTCCTCACGGCGTGTTCGACCCCGCCCAAGCTCACGTTGCGCCCGCAATCGCCGCCGCCAGCGGTGGATAACTCCACCGTTCGGTATCCCGAAGTTGTCCGCGCCTATCACGTCGGGCGCTACGCCGATCCGAACGATGACCTGGTGATGCACGAGCAGCATGTCGTCTATCGCGTCGAGGAAAACACTCGGTGGGATTTGCGCCCGGCCAACGCCGGAGGCGATGCCTTTTTTTCCGCCGTGCCGTCGCCGCGCGATGCGGCGTTCAGCCCGTTGCCTGTCAATGATGCGGTGCTGGCCGAGGTCAACGCCCAAAAGCTGGCCACCGTTCAAATCATATTGGAAGCCAGAACCCTGTCGGCGGCGCTGGCGCAGTTTCAGGCCGCGTTGCAACAGACCAAAACCAATCTGCTGGAAACGGCGCTGCTGCGAGCCTCGGTGATTCAAATGAAAAAGCGGCTGGATGCGCTCGAAACCGCGCAGGAGCAGACGCCACAGCCGTTGCCGCCGCCCAATTCCGCGACCAATGAACCACCGGACTCATTAAGTCCGTGAAAACACTTTGCCGGTGTCATCGCACCGGCAATTCAAACAAAACATAAACAAACAAGTAAATCATTATGAGCACAACAAAAACCAGAACTCCCCCGTCCAATGGCGCTGCTGCTGCCGAAGCATCCGCGCCCAGTGAAACCCGCTATCGGAGAACCAATCCCGAAACCGAAGGCAAAATTAACGATTGGATTAAAGCCAATTCCAAGAATTGGGAATATATCCAGGCGATGCCGCGTGACCGGCTGGAACGCACCGTTGTCTTGAACGAAGTCCGGCAGTTGGATCGGCGGCAATATGTTGATACCGGCGTGCTGCAAAATATCAAAAACAACCCTGATCTGAAGGCGGCTTACGACGTTCTCTTGAAGGACGTGCCCGAAGACAAGCGCGATGAAGTCATCCTCAATATGGAACGTGAAAAATGGCTGAACAGGAAAACGCAGTCACAGCCGCAGACTCAAACCCAGACCAGAAGGGAAGGCGTCAGGGTTTGACGGTCCCTTTCAAGGCCGGTCTGGCTCCGGTTACGGAGTTTAGACCGGCTTGACGGGGCAGCGTGGATTAGTTTTTCCTGACTACGGAGGGTAAAACGCATGGGCATTAAATCTGCTAAGAAGGGATTATTGGTCGTCTTGCGGTGTCTTTATGCAACCGCTCATTCAGCTTGGCGTGCGCAGTGGCAAGTTTCTGGACATTTGTATTCAGGAGCAAAGTCACCTTTTTTGTTTCAAAATTCCGACCCATTTTCGCCCAGGATTTTGCGTAGGGAACAGGCCGTGCGGAAGTTAAAAGGGGCAACGGTATGCGCCGAAAGAACATCACAGGCCGTCAGGTGGCCTATTGGCGCTACCAGAACAAGTGGACACAGGAAACTCTGGCGGCACGCCTCCAATGCCTGGGATATGGCATCAGCCGCGAAATGGTGGCCAACATTGAGGTTGGCTTGCGTGGAGTGGAAGACAACTGGCTGGTCGCCTTCCAAAAGGTCTTTCGCATTCCCATCATCCGGTTTTTCCCCAAGGAGATTCAGGATTCAGATGCGGAGTTTGGCAAGCGTGGTCCCGCGCCATTGCCCGGTCCTGATCCTCCGAAGAAACCCCGGCGCAAATGCCAAAAGTTGACAAAACGGCGAAAACAGGTTTAGAAAATCAGTTGGATTTATTCTCCAACCGCACACGTTATGAACACGCTGACACAATACGGAATGATGGCCGAGAAACACTGGCGCGAGCACTGCCCGAACCTGGTGCGCGAACTGGAAGCCAGGGGACAACTGCAAACGATGCTGGCCGAGGCGGAGCGCAAGACGAAAGACGAAATGTGTTAATCGCTTTAACGGGCGGCGACCTCTAGACGTGTACCGATTCCTCCGACAGGAACTCAATTCCACCCACATCCAATTCATTCCGATAGTAGAGTACAAAACCTTTGAGAAGACTGCCCCGCAGACTTGGAACCCAGCCGTCTTGCCCCGAGATGGTGAACCTGAAGCCCGACCTGGCCATCCAAATTCAGTTGTAACCAACTGGTCAGTAAACCCCGACGATTGGGGCTACTTTCTTTGCCGCGTCTTCGACCGATGGATCAAGCAAGACATTGGCAAGGTCATAGTTAACCATTTTGAAACACTGATCGCGCAACATCTGGGCATGCCGTCGCAGATTTGTGTTTATAGCGAAACTTGTGGGAAAGCCGTAGCAGTGGAAAACGACGGCAGTGTTTACGCCTGCGACCACTACGTGTACCCCGAGTATCGACTTGGGGGACTGAAAGATAGCCAGCTCGCTGAATTGGTGTTTTCTCCTTCACAGCGAAGGTTCGGTCGCGCTAAAAGTGGGACCTTGCCGCATTATTGCCACCGATGCCCTTACTTAACCGATTGTTGGGGAGAGTGTCCGAAGAACCGTATCATCCTCACGCCGGACGGTGAACCAGGTTTAAACTACCTTTGCCGTGGGTTCAAAAAATTCTTTGAGCACGTTACTCCGGAAATCGAGCGGATAGTTGGTCAGTTGAGAAAAGGGACGATCCGGCCTAGATCACGAATATGAACCACTCCGTGATAGTTCGGGGTTGAAGTTTCGCCCGACGCAACCCCAAGTTCGTTGTTGAGAGTTCGATCACTTGAAACGACAGGTCATGGGGCGTGAAGTGGTCGTTGCCATCACGAATGGCAAACTCGACTTCGGGCCATGGGAGCAAATCTTTTACGGCGAATTCGACGGTCGCCGCCGGAAACGGGTGCTCGTCAAAATCATCGGGGAATATGTAGGGTTCCTGTCAGATACGCGCGTGGTGAACCTCCAGAAGATTTTCCAAAGACGATTCGATTACGTCGCCCCGATATGAAGGCCTCCGTAAAATTGATCGTCGAATTACTGACCGATGAAAATTGCGGAAATGTTTTACTCAACTTGGTATCGAAGGCATCACACTTTACAGCTACCGATACGCTCGGGCGGAACGCGCCAAGACGGTCGGCTATAGTTTGGTCGTGGAGCAACTCAAAGCCGATCCCTTGTCGGGCCATCTGTTCGTACTCACCAACAGCCGGCGAAACAAGATCAAAGTTCTATATTGGGACGGATCGTCGCAGACGGGATTTTGGAAATCGACAACAACCTGGTCGAGAATGCGATTCGGCCAGGTGCGCTTGGTAAAAAGAACTTTTTATTCATTGGCCATCCCGAAGCGGGCGAACGCAGCGCAGTGATTTCTTCGGCATGAAACGACACTTCCTCGGTGCTGGCCGATGTTTTCATGCGAGTCCTTTCACTTTGCACTCATCTCCCCTGCCACGGCCGGCAGTCTCAGGCCCTCAATCACCTGTAAAATGGATCAGAACAACTCTCGCGGCGCCGCCACCTCTGCCGTCTGAAAAACCACCTGCCGGGAGTGGCGCACCACCTTGGCCCCGATCTTAATGAGCTTACTCCGTTTCGCTCGACACCACGCTCGCTGTTTCCGAGAGCAAACCGCAATAACCTTGATTGAATGAAATGGGCTTGCTTTTCAAGACCAGAAGGCCGAATTGTATTACAACTTCTCGCAATTGCGTTTGGGTGACCTGAAGGGTTGCCCGTTTTTTTGATTCGCCATCAAAGCGGTGACCAAGTTCCCAATCTCGAATTGGTTTTTTGAACCACGAACACTTACGCCGGCACCAGTTCGATCTTGATTTTGCGTCCCAACGCGCGCGCGGCCTTGCCGAGCGTGGAGATCGTCAGGGAGGGATTGGAGGCGTCGAGCAGCCGATCCACGGCGGCACGGCTGGTTTTCATGCGTGCGGCCATTTCAGCTTTCGTGATTTCGTTCTTCGTAATCAACTTCTCCAGTTGGAGCGCCAATGTCTTCTTCATAGCGCGTTCCTCGACTTCCTCCAAAATGCCTTCCTCTTTGAGAAAGTCCCGAAAATCGCTCCCACGATGAATGTTCTTTTTCATAAATTTTACAGATATTCTCTTTTTCTCTTTTTCGCCAATGCCAGTTCATGCGGCGGCGTTTGTTGCTGTTTTTTGATGAACCCGTGCAGGAGCACAATTTCTTCATCCACAACGGCAAACAGCGTTCGCGCAATCCGATTTTGCAGCCGCGAGCGGATTTCCCAAATGCCCTCGCCCAAATAGTCCACGAGCGGCTTGCCGACCGGCCAAGCGTATTGGACGGACAAAATATCTGCGCCAATCGCTTTGCGTTCCTCTTTCGGCAGGCTCTTGAGCCATTCGCGCACCGGTTCATGGCCCGTGCCAGTCTGGTAAAAGACCACCTTGAGCGGGCGTCCGGCGTTCATCCGCAATCCAATGTATCAAAAATGATGCATCTGTCAACCAATGAAAAGTCTTCCCGGGCAGGTGTGCTCAACCATTATCGATGGGGACAGGTTCGCAAACAGGCAATTCTGGCGTGGAAAAACGCAAATAGAAGAGGTTTGTGAATCCACAAAAGCTGCAATTTCTAAACCTCCGAAATTTGCCGGCACGCCTAACGGCTGAAGAAACCTCATGGCTTCTTGGTTTTAACCTTCATGATATTCCCATTCTAATTGCTGCCGGATTACTCAAACCACTTGGTCAACCGGTCCAAAATGCAGTCAAATACTTTGCTGCGATTACACTTTGCGAATTGAAACAAGATGCACATTGGCAATTCCGTGCATCAAAAGAAATCATGCACTACCGGCGAAAGCGGAACCAGAAAAGGAATGATGAGTCCACGCCACGAAATAAGCAATGAAATCCAAGTCGAACTGTGTATAAAACTGTGTATAAAAATAGTCGAAGCCTAGTAGTATCCTAATGGTGTCCTAGTGCTTGACTAGCCTGTAAAATCAGGCATAATATCAACAAATTCGGCCTCTGCATAGTCCGATTCCGACCTCCGCCTCCAGCCCTTTTGTTGGGATTTGCGAGGAAAATGAGCGAAAAAAGGCCGAGTTTCAGTGGAAGTTTCAGTAGCGAGATTACTCCGCTACAACTCAAAACGAACTCGCCCACTACTCGCTAACTGGGTCAGATCGAGTTGGTTCATAGTCATAACATGAAAGATGACATGAAACAACGATACAGTGTATTCCTCCGGCCTTGGGGCGTCTTTTACTACGAAGACCACCAGACCGGCAAACAGGCAACCCTCAAGACCCGCGACAAGGACGAAGCCTTTCGGCTCGTCGCGGCCAAGAACGAAAACGAGGACGCCCCGGCGTTCAGCCTGCATCTGGCGCGGGTGTATTGGAAGGCGGGCGACCCCACCGGAGCCACCCGGACATGGCAGCACGTCATGGACGAAATCCCCAAACTCAAGACCGGCGAAACCCGCCACCGCTGGCTCACCGCCATCAAAGACAAGGCGTTCGATTCCATCCGCAACATGGTCGTGCTGGAAACCCAAGCCGAGCATTTTCTGAAAGTGCTGGAAAGCGGTTCCGTCTCCACGAACATCTATTTGCGGCGCGTTCACAACTTTGCGTTGGACATGAACTGGCTGCCGTGGCCGGTGCTGCCCAAGAAACGCTGGCCTGCCTTCAAGTTCAAGGAGAAACGCGGCATCACCTTGAAGGAACATCAAGCCATCGTCGCCCGCGAGTTGAATCCCGAACGCCGGGCGTTCTATCAACTGGCATGGCATTTGGGCGCGTCGCAATCCGATCTGGCGTTTATCGAGGCGGAGAATGTGGATTGGGAAAACCACATCATCAGCTACAAGCGCATGAAAACCGGCACGATTGCCATTATGCGCATGGATGAAGACATGGAGGAAATCTTGCGGGACTTGCCGGGCAATGGCCCGCTGTTTCCGTATCTGCGAAGCGTCCGCGCGGGCGACCGGGCAACGGAGTTCAAGCAACGCTGCGTCGGGCTTGGCATCAAAGGCGTGTCGTTGCACAGCTACCGTTACGCATGGGCGGAACGGGCAAAGACCGCCGGTTATCCCGAACGGTTCGCGCAGGAAGCCCTTGGCCACAACAGCAAGGCCGTCCATCGCGCCTATTCGCGCAAGGCCAGGGTGGAATTGCCATCGCTGGGCGAATACGAACGGCAACGCGCACAATTCAAAGCCACGTCGGTTGAAACCCCGGCCATCGCCGCTGCCGTGTAAAAAACGCAAGGCGCGGGCGGATGATTCTCCGCCCGCGCCTTTTATTTTGTCCCCATCAATTTTCCGAATCTGCGGTTTGGGTTTGCAACCGGGACGGTTGCCGTTTGTCCGTCGAGTCCTGCTTCCGGGCATTTTTGTGACGCCAGTATTCCTGAAGCGCGTCGGACACCTTGCCGTGCCATTTTTCGTCACGTCTCAAGTCATCCAGTATCGCCGTCAAAAAATGTTTGGGGCCATTGGGCGCTGGATGTCCCAACGGTTTCAACAACCCTTTGGCTACCAGTATGGGAATTTCATGCGGGGAAAGACCGAGCCTGCCCGCTGCCTCTTCCGCCGATAACCGTTGCGGTGGATTTCTCAAATTCAAAAGACGTTCGATGTCTGGATTCATGGCGTCCTCCTTAAATGCTCATGCCCCGACCCCGGTTGTGGCCTTGCTTGTTTGAATTTGAATGCTCCACCGATGGCGTCTGCGAAATCGTCTCCTCATCCGTGACCGCCAACCGGCAACGCTCCGAAATCGCCTCCACCAGCCGCGCCGGACGATGCTCTTGAAATTGTCCCCAAATTATCCTTTGCGCCGTGGCGACCTGATTGCTCGCCATGAATTCCAGCGTGTGTTTTGCATTTTCATTGAAAGCCGCCGCCAGTTCGCGCGGATCATTTCTTTCCAGCAAAATCTCCGCGATGCCGTTGGCTTTGCGCGTAAAGCACATTGTCACGGAACCGTTCAATCACCGCAAAGTCGTCTTGCTTCTGGCAAAGCAGAATGTTGCTTTGGCCGAGGTTCAACAAAGTGGAACGCACCTGCCAGACACCAATCCGTGACGTGCAAATTTCCTTTTCGGGCGACGGCACAACTGCATCTGGTTTCTCCAACTGCTTTCTCAATTCACCCAATGATTCAAATTCAGGGGCAATGACGCTAAATGCAGCGCGGTAGCCCTTCATTTCGGAATCGGTGAAATGCCGGAAATCACCACCCGGCACGTTGTATTCTTGATGTTCACCCTCACGTTTAAGCCCGCTGTAAGCGTCTCGTTTGATGCCCAAGCGGGCGTCAGACAAAATCGTTTCCGGTTTGTCTGGCGGAATGGCCAGCGAATAAATTGACAGCTTTGACAGCCGTTCCAGTTCACTAATGGGAATGGCCATTTCACCCGACCACAGCCTTGCGGCGATGATGTCGCCCGCTTGGATGCGCGAGAACAGGCTGAACTCGTGAACGCCCAGGGCGGACGCGCTTTTGCTAATCGTCAGAGCGTCGGACTCCGACATGTCATTTTTTATTTGCATAGTTTTTCTCTGGTTTCTTAGACCAAGCATGTCCGAAACCGGAAATGAAGGTTGTAATGAAATCGTCACAACTTTCGATTTCATTTCCTTGCCAGCGGGATGCCCACTGCCGTCAGACGGCATCAGCCGTCTCCTACAATTTATTTCCATATGCATCTGTGTCAACCAGCAATTGCTTCTTGGCAGAGACGCCCTGTGTGTCAGGCCGGATAGGGATATGGCTTTACCCATTACGAAATCGGCTCTAAGCCGGAACCATGCAGTAGGAAGGTAGTTTTTCATAAGATTTAGCTGGTGAAGGTGGGACGATTTTCTACTGCATTGCAGTTGGGCACAGGGCTTAAGATTTTCTCCCAAAGCCGACGCCACCAAGCTCGTTCCCGGACTGGAACAGCCAGTTTAATGGTGGTCTTGCCACGCGGATGACTTAAAACTCCAGCGGTCACGAAGAGCCAAAACCGCAGCGAGTGGATCGTCACTTTCTGCTGCCAGCCCAGATGTCGTTGGAACAAGCACACTCAAGTTGTAAGTCAGCGAGGCCAGACTCAAGGCCGCTTCGGTCGCCCAAAACTTTTCCAGACACAACGTCGGCAACGCAAAACCCTCCCGTAGTTCCTTGATCACGTTTTCGCAGTCGGCCCGGCCATTGTAGTAGCGCCACACCGCCAGTGGCGGATGCGTTCTGGCTGGCAGGTTGGTCACCAGCGCTTGAAAACGATAGCCCGGGCACATCCAACAGCCGCTTGCCGGCTCGCGTCGTCCTCCGGTTCGCACACCCGATGACGGATCAGCACCAGCCGGTGCGGATGCGGCCAATGCATCGATTGATACTCCAACTGGGCCACTTCGGTGCCCGGCACTTCGGTCGGCTGCCACGGCAGATCCCCTTTGAGCAGCCGTTGAATCGGCTGGCTCAACTGCGCCACGACCACGTAGGGCAAACGCAGCTGTTCCCATAAAGCCAGCAGTTCCGGCAGGCAAAAGCCCGCATCGGCCCGCACCCCGCGCAGACGAATGTGGTGCGGCAAGTTTTCCCACAGGTCCAGAAAGAAGGCCAGTGACGTTGCCGCCGCAGGGCGAGTTGCCGGCCCGCAACCACAGTTGCGCCACCAGCCGCACCTCGGCCATCACCGCCAACAGCGGATGCAGACACGGCTTGAGTCCCCGCCCGCGTGTAACCCACGGCCACGCCCTCCTGATGGCCGTCCTCGTGCAAGAGCCGCGTCGAATCCAGGTCCAGCGTGTAGCCTCCCTGGCGGCTGGGCAACCGATCCAGGCACCCATGCCATAGCGCGACGAAAACACCGCAGATTGGTGCCCGCCGAATCAAAACCCTGAAAGAACCGGGACAAGCGCCGACTGGCTGGCCACTCGGCGCACGCCGATCAATTCCGGCACCACCGGATCGCGCCGCAGATAAGCCACGTGCGTGAGCTTGCGGGCGTCACACAGCAAACCGTGCATGAACGCCAAGGCCTTTTCGACCGGCAGCAGATGATTATTCGACAAGGGCAAGCGGGTGCGGCAGAGCCCGGCTCAGAAGTGTTCAGCCAATTGCCGCCGCGCAACCACCCCCAAAAAGTGGCGCTGCCGGCGTGCGGACTCAGCTGCTGGTCGGTGAAGCCGATCGCGATTGATTTGCCGGCAGTTTTGAACTTCAAATTCCCCAGCCACCGTTTGGTGAACCGGGCCTGTGCCCGACGATTGGTTGTTTTCATTCACCACCAATCAGTTCCCAATCGGTGGCTCTTTTTCAACTGCATTGTTCCGGCTAAAAGATTGGCATCACATGAACGTTCGTGCTTGTTTTTCGGAACGCTTGACTAAGATCAACAAGTGATTATTTTGTCAAGCCAACACATGAATTGTGGCGTACATGACAAATCGAAGCCAATTTCGACTTCCGATCCGTATCTTTCACTTTGCATAACCTGTATGGGGCGTACTGATCACCTTAGTCACACAATGCCAGAGAACATCGCAGCGGCCGAAGGACAGGCGGTTGAATTTGTATTGCTGAACTACTCCTCGCCGGATTCCTGTGATGAATGGGTTTGTCAGACGTTGAAACATGAGATGGCGTCAGGGATCGTCACCTATTATCGCTACGACGGAGCAACCCGTTTTCACCACGCCCACGCAAAGAATCTAGCGCATCGGCTTGCACGTGGATTGGTAGTCTGTAATGTCGATGCAGACAATTACATTGGACAGGGATTCGTAACATACCTCATGAATGCCTTTCTGACTCATCCAGATAGCTTCTTTAGGGCAGTCCCTGCTTATGAGGGAATATTTGGCCGCCTGGCGTTTTTTAAAAGTGATTTCTTTAGGCTTGGAGGCTATGACGAAAGCTTAAAACATGGCTGGGGTTGGGAAGATGTAGATATTATATACCGTGCAAAAGCCTTTGGCTTAAGGGAAATGTTTATTGAAGATTTGGCATTTTTACGCTTCATTTCGCATGATGATAGAGAGCGTGTCAAGCATACGTTATGTAAACACAGAGAAGACAGCCTGGCAAAACACCGTAAAATGAGCGCGGAATCCATAGCTCGCGGAAGTCTTGTCGCAAATAGAGGTTTACCTTGGGGCAGTGGAAAGGTAATAAGGAATTTCGAACACATGATCTGCTCCCGTTTTCTGCGGCCTTGACAGTTAGATTCGCCACACATGCTCGTACCGTTGTATAAATATTAAGAATATGATACGGAAATTACTGTTAAGAACTTTTCTACCATCCGGCGATATTTTGGTGTTGGCAGCGGCCATGCTGGATTTGTACCAATACTGTTCTCAATTATTTTTAATAGACGTTCGTACTGCCAATCCAGAAATCTGAAAGAACAACGCATATATTATGCTCCTAAATGCAGTTGATGAATATATTAAAGTTCTTAGGTACGATTATCTTCTAATTCAGGAGAGCAATATCTAAGCTTCTTGTATGCGAAGTTATGAAAACTGAACCACAGATTGCAATCGGCATTGTAACATTTAATAACTTGGCAATCATTCAAGAATGTTTCCCTTCATGGCGAGCTGTTAGTAATGCTCATTTAGTAATTTTTGATAATGGCAGTAATGCCGACGTGGTGGCATGGCTAAGGCGGCAACAAATAGATAGACTAATTACGGCCCCTAAAAACCTCGGTGCATGGGTCGCAAGAAATCGAATAATCGAATACTGTCGGGATCGAGAAATCTCCCCTTATGTATTATTGGCCGATTCAGATGTTAAGTTTAACGATGGCATGACTGAAAGTATGTTGAAGGTCATTGAGTCAGATCCACAGATTGGGTTTGTCGGATACGAACAAGCGATTCAACATTTCTCGATCGGTAGCGATGGCACAACGGAGGAGGTTGCATCTGAATGTCAGCTGACAAGACTAAAAATGTGGCTTGAAATTGGCGGTTTTCCAGAAACGTTAAAGTATTACTCCGGTGATTCGTGGAAAAGTACAATCGCCAATATGCACGGCTGGAAGACACGAACAATAAGAGGCGAAAAAGGTTATCACCATTTTCGACATAGTTCACAAACCAATGCTGGGGTTAAAGAGCAAATGGTACTCGATGCTATGCTTTGGGAGCAAAAGGAAGCACAATTTTGTTCATATTGGAGAACTCGCATTCTACTTGGTAAAGGGAACCAATATAGACAGAAAGCAGTTTCGGAAGATAGCGACAAAAATGTGCATGAAAAACCCTTTATAGCCGAAGAAGCAAATGTCGAATGCCTTCTCCCGTCGCGGATTGGATTTCGCTTTACTCAACAATTGGACGTTGAAGCCCTCGTAATGCTGGCAAGACAAACAGTTGGCGGTATCTTGGAAGTGGGCTGCCACGAAGGCACTACAACAATGCAATTCGCCTATAATTTTCCGAATCGCATGGTTTACGGGGTTGATTATTGTGGCGTACGAAAAGATTTGAACGAAGAACAGGCTCAGGAACAAGTTCGCGAGGAGGAAATAGGATGTAAAGTCAGAGCGTTTCGCAACGTTTTAATCTTCAACCAGCTTTTTGAAGAGTTTGACATGAAGATGCTTGCGGATGTTGGATTTGTCTTCTATGATGCGGATCTGACCTACAGTGGTATAAAATCAGCAACAGAAAAAGTGCTGGAATACTTTTATTCCCATCCTTCACCTTCTAATCGTATTTTGGCTTGGCATGATTACGTACCAAAGCGGCATATTAATACTCATCCTGAGTGGCTTCGCGTCGGAGAGTATGTCCGAAAAGAGGTTGCCCATGTTTATGCGGTCAACCATTTGCATTACACGAATGTTGCCTACATGGTCTATCCAGGAGGAGTCTAGTGCGATCCGAAGAGATTATAGAGAGCGGATACATAAGAAGTAAATTCAATCGACATCTTATACTCGATAACTGATATGCGTTTTTGCCACATTTAGCATTAACCGTCTTTTGCAATGTCATCGAGTTTGCAAAGTATACCAAACCCGCCCAACCGATGGGGCAATCCGTTGAGTTTTGGAAATTGCTTTTTGAAACGAACGGGGTCGAAGTAAAGCATATCCGTTATTTGCGATAATTGTCCTTTGTCCGCATAGTTGATACCTGGAGTGTTGCCCAAACAAATGATCTCTTCCGACTTGAAACGTGGATCCTGTTTAAGGGCACACCATGCAACTTCTGGCTCTGATAATAAAGCATGCTGTGGATCCACGTCATGCACGACGATCATGCCACCCCGAGCGACCAACGGAGAGTACATGTTAACATCGGTGAATATGCCCATTGTCGTGTGATCTGCATCGATTAGCAGTAAGTCAATCATCTCCTCGCCCAGAAATTGCACTACCAACTCCTTCACATGTTCATCGTGGCTGTTGCCTTTGATGAGCTTCGCCCGAGGGTGTGATAGTGAGAACCTCTGCCGATAGGCTTCTGCGCTGTGATGGTAGGAATCGACTGAAATGATTTTACCGACAACTATGTGTGCAAGGATATTCAGCATTCCGCATCGATGGCTTCCGATTTCGAGAGCGTTGATTAAAGTTCTCTCGGCCAGGAAAGTAGTCAGGTGAAGCAACTCCTCATAAACTTGCATCGGTGCATATGTATCTACTGTCTCATCTACAATCTTTTTCAAGTCGACACCCATATCATGTGCGAGAAATGATTACTGGAATGCTTATCAACAGGTCGTTAACATATGACCGCCTTAGATCTAAACTCGATAATCCTGACATCTTTTATGTAAATCGAAACCGGCAGCGAATCCTTCTATAACTTATATTTTACAAGTCTCCAATGACCAACGGATGTGAAATTACCGGACCAGCTCACGGAGTGGTGGCCGCGTGGTCCTTCAGTTTGTGTGGATGGGTAATGGCATATCTTAAAGTTTCGTTCGTAACTTGACGTCGCCAACGACAGCGAATCTCCGGACATTCGACGATTGGCACGCGGAGAGCATAACACGCCCAAGAAATCACGAAATCTTCGCCGCATCTATCATTCTCCGCCATCCAAATCATATCAGAGCACCGTGCCCAAGTTTTCCGATAATCCTTTCCACATGACTCCTCGTTAAGCAAGCCAGAAGAAAGTATCTCTTGAACAACATCGCGTGTAATGCCCATACAACCTCCCTGCACGTTGGCGGGTACGTCGATTTCGGCACCATGTCCCTCGGAGATGGTTTCCAGAGTTCCGAACAGAGAAGAGAAAGCGGGAAGCGCCGACAATCTGCGCCACACTCCAGTATCCGGGTCAATCTTTATGAGATATGTTTCATCGCCAGCCAAAAGGGAACGCAGTATGCGGTCAACCCATAAATGGCATGTCTGTAAGTGCAACAAAAGCTCACCATGTACGTGATGACATTTAAAGTCGGAAGCAATATCGTCATATTTGTCGTCGTCACCTTCGCTAATCAGCATTACACGCGATTTTGGGTAATGTCGCCGAAGGTGCGAAAGGCACCATTGAAGTTGTTGGCGGCTTTTGTAGACCGGGATCGCCCACGCTATATCGCTATCAAGAGGATTGCTGCAAAACGAATAGCGAAAACGCCGAATTTTCTGATTGACGTCATGATTCAACATATTGCTTTCCTTTAAATAACAATATGCAATCCCTAAAATTCTGTCAACGTGATTGGAGGTTATTGTCTGTAGAAATCTTCCATTTCGGCTAAATGATACACCCGCCATGGGTAATAAAGCAAACTGAAATTTTCAAATGTCGGAAATCGAAACATATCGGTTCCACGGTCAAACCCAGATTGCACCCGATCCAAATCCGCCTCGCTGCTGTCCTTGATCCAGCGCTAGCCCACCACACGCCCAAATCGATCCAGCCCGGCGTATTGCTCTCCGCCCCCGCCGGCGGACTGCCATCTTGTTGGATGTAGGTCAGTTTCATTAAAATTCAGCAAGTTCCGGCCGCTTATGCTGCAACGTGCGAAGTTGATCACGCTTTTGAAAATGGCCATCATCACAAGGATTGCACCAGCCATACATGGGACAATCTACCTCAAGTGCATTAACCGACCAACCGGAAAATATATTTCCGAGAATGCCAATTTTCGATTGTGTGTACATCAACTGATGACATGCATAAACGTCCCCATTGGGAGCGATGGGCTTATAAATTGACAGAGGACATCGAATTCGTCTGGGGGGTTTGGTCATATCGGAAAAATCTCGAAGACGTTCCTGATAGAAACCTTCATGATCATATAAAAAAGTGTCGCCCGTGAGGTGAATATCTCTCTTTTTGAAATTCAATACGGTCTCCGCATCAATTTGCCCATCTCTGCTAATCATGTGTACACCCACATTTTTGCCATGCACATCGCGAATGGTTAATATCCGCTCGATGAATTCCTGCCAATCTGTCTGAGTCGGGTGAAAGGATATTTGAATCCGCAATTTTGGACGCGGCTTTACCTTGATAAGTTTATCCACGGCCAATTGCGCACCATTCGTTCCGATTAGAATTCGATAAGGCACGTTTTTGATGTTGTTGAATATGTCAACAAAATCAGGATGCAAAGTAGGCTCGCCGCCTCCGGTCTTAATCTCATCAATTAACTCAAGGCTATTTATACCTGCGATCCATTTAGCACCAGGCTCAATGTTATATCTGAGTTTGGCTTCATCCGAATGGTGATTCACGCAATATGGACATTTTTGGTTGCAGATCAGAATTGGGAAAACTAATGCAATGTTAGTCCCGATCTTCATAGATATTTCGATGATTACGAATTAGTCCGCCGCCTACGTTCATCCATCTAACCTGCTTGATATAGGTCAATTTCATTCGTCCAATATAAAGCGACCTTCGTTAGTTTATGTTTAGCTTTACGTTTCCTTTCCCACCAACTATTAAATATTTCACCGAATTGGCACTACATGTAGTAACACCAACTTCTCCAAAAATTTGGTAATCGAGCTTCTCGGGATACTTTCCATTAAATGTTGAAGACCGTTGGCTATTTACAACCGTGAGTGGCAAAATGCCATCGTATGCAAATTCAATAGTTGTATTCCTCCCTTGATACATTTCTGTTCTGTAGTCCATTGCAAATGTTGGAGGGTCAATTATAACATCTTTGCCTTGAGGTGTTAAGACCCAGACCACTCCACCCGCATCGTAAAGCACACAATTGCGGACCGCTGCTTCGAGAGAAAAATTGCTAACCTTTAAGCATTTAGTGTTACCATTATATTGTAGAGATGCTTTAACAATACTATTGGTAGAATCTACCGTGACGGAAAGCAGATTGATTCTGATATAATCGCTCGAAGGCAAAATATCTTTACCATTTGCGGAAACAAAAATAGCCACAGTCAAAACAACTGTAGTCACTATGTGTCTATTCAGCATATTATTTATGTTTTATATCTGTTTAACGGCGACTTTTTATGTTAACGGAAGGCCGATACATGTAGATAATTGGCTTGTAACATCATCAATTGTGCAATTCTTATCAACTTTAGTGGACTCCCAAGCATAATGTTTGATGCATGCGCGATACGTCTTAAACCCAGCACGCAACGAGCCGCCTTTTGCACATTGTCCGGATTGATCATACGCCTTGATTTCAGAGCACGCTCTGCACTTACAGTTAGAAAAACAATCTTTCTTGAGACAACGATCTAATGAATGTACTAATTCGTGGACTACGTCTTCAATAACAATCGTCCCAGCCTTTACACTTCCTTCATCGTTTATGTTATTGGCGCATACAACAATATTCCCAGTTTTTGGGTCTGTTTGGGCACCTTCGCTTCCTTTACAACACTTGCATGTAATAGATGGACTGGGACAACCGGAACTTGCAATGGCTTGTAAAAGCTTCTTGGCTTTCCGATTTTTCTCTGCTCGCGCCAGGGCGTTCGAACAAGCCTGCAAGGACATAAGCCCATGCGGATCGACAATATTAATTGCGTCATTCTCGATATATGCGTAAACATTCGGGCCCTCTCCGTATCCAATCGGGTCCCTCGTCAGCCATCTACCAAGATTGGGGTGAAGGTAACGGTTTCTGACCTGGTAGAAATTGGATTCATCGTCGAACCGATAACAGGCGTATCTGGTTTCCCAATCGTAACCCGACGAGGAGAGGGGATTGAAATCAGCGTCCATCACTCTGGAGAGACCAAACGCATTGTAACCGTAACGCTCCTGCACCGTCCCAGTCGAATCAATGACGGCGGTGCAATTAAATACATCTTGAAGGGAGTAAAGCCGCTCACTTCCCCAGTCCCGTAGAACCAAATTGTCAATCCCCATCAACCCCCACACAAATTGCCGGTCCGCGGTGGTTGCCGCATTCAACCGTTCTTCCAAAATCTGCCACTGGCTGCTGTAATAGTAATGTCGAAGGGTCGTTCCTGTTGTTTTGGTGATTCGCCGATTCTGCCCGTCATACCCGTATGCAGCCACCATCATCCCTCCGTCCAATACCTTCACCAACCGGTTCCACGCATCATAGATCATCGCGTTGGCGTTGCTCCAATCGCTCACCTTGGGCGCCTTGATCATGTTGCCGGCCCCGTCCTGCACCATCAACGCGCTCGAACCACTGATCGTCACTATCTCGTTGACCGGATTGTGCGTCCTGGGCTGGTTCAACGTCATCGTCCCGTTGACCTGATTGACGTAGTTGTTCCAGTTGCCTGTCGGGTCGAATGTCAGGTCTTCTTCCCATGTCGGGGTTCCTGTAATGCCTGTCTTTGTGGAATTGAGCGTGCCCCGTTGCAGCGTCAGCAATTGGTTCAAGCCGTCATAGGTGTAAAGCTCGTCCTGATTGGCCGACAGCGCCTCGGCCACCGGGTTGGCCCTCCATACCCGGTTGCTGGCCCGGTCAAACCCATACTGCACCCGCTCCAAATCCGCCCCGCTGCTCTCCTTCATCCACCGCTGGTCCACCACCCGTCCAAACCGATCTAATCCAGTGTATTGATCCCCGCCATCCCCCACCGGTGGACTCCCAGATTGTTGGATGTACGTCAGCTTCATCTGGTTTCTTCAACGGAATTAACATATTGAACCAATTCATGCAGAGCAAATTGCTCTTGCATATTCAATCCTACTCTATTTTTAACCTTTAGCATTCCTATGGAATTTATGGCCTCTTCTTTTCCTGTTGATGATCCAATAATCCGCAGACAGTAGGCTGCATATCCCACTAACATCGGCTTTTCATTCTCTTTAAGTGCCACAACTAAGAATGGGACTGCCTTTTGCCCCTTTGAAACAATATAACGTGTATTTTTTGTAGAAGCCGCAAACGGGATGCCTAAATCAGATCCACCAATTGTTTGAAATTGTAATGCGTCAATAGAGGTTTTAAGTCGTTCGGCCGGTGTTTGACACCCTGTAAGAATCAAACAGAACCCTATAATCATAAAACTGATTAACCAATTTATCATGTCATCTACAATTTACTTTTGGCACCACTTTTTACCTTTTGTAAGAGTATGCGTCTTGATGTTATTTTTGCTGAACAATCCTACCACAATATCAAGAGTCCATTTTATGCAGCATTTTTTATAACAACATGTGCCTTTTTCCGGATCAGATTCCAAACATGAAGTGTATAGCCAAAGTGCCTTTTCATGTGCCTGCCTTGGTATGCTTGGAGGATCTGCAAACGACGGGTTCCCATTAATAAATTGTCTAAAGGGTCGTTTGGCCTGATCTTGTCCAGATGCAGCTACATCATCTATAGTTGTTCCTTGTCTGGGATCCGAGGAAAATCCAAATTGCAATTTTTTGAAATATACAAACTGTGTGAAAGTGCATTTAGTTCCACCGCCGCTGATATTGGATACGAATTGTATTTGAGCACCAATAAAATCTGAATTTGTATACGGACCAGCTTGGTTCGGCGTAGGCGATAACCTTGTATCTTTTTTATAAAACGGATAGTAATCAGTAATTGATAGACCACCACTGAATGTCCCGCTTACGACTCCATCGAAGTCATCCACACAACAGGGTTTCAGGCCATGAATATCAATCAGGTTTAAGGAGTCATTATTTACGTATAAGTACAGGTTGTATTTATCATTATACTCGCTTGGGTCCCTTGTTAACCATCTGCCGAGATTGGGGTGCAGATATCTGTTACGGACCTGGTAGAAATTGGATTCGTCGTCGAACCGGTAACTGGCGTATCTGGTTTCCCAATCGTAACCGGATGAGGATAACGGGTTAAAATCGGCGTCCATCACCCTCGACAGTCCAAACGCATTGTACCCATACCGCTCCTGCACCGTCCCGTTCGCGTCCACCACCGCCGTGCTATTAAACACGTCTTGGATGGAATAGAGCCGTTCACTTCCCCAGTCCCGCAGAATCAGATTGTCTATCCCCATCAACCCCCACACAAATTGGCGGTCTGCGGTGGTTGCCGCATTCAACCGTTCTTCCAAAATTTGCCACTGGCTGCTGTAATAGTAATGCCGTGTCGTCGTTCCAACGGCTTTGGTGGTTCTCCGGTTCTGCCCGTCATACCCGTAAGCAGCCACCGTCATCCCTCCGTCCAATACCTTCACCAGCCGGTTCCACGCATCGTAGATCATCGCGTTGGCGTTGCTCCAATCGCTCACCTTGGGCGCCTTGATCATGTTGCCGGCCCCGTCCTGCACCATCAACGCGCTCGAACCACTGATCGTCACTATCTCGTTGACCGGATTGTGCGTCCTGGGCTGGTTCAACGTCATCGTCCCGTTGACCAAATTGACGTAGTTGTTCCAATTGCCCGTCGGGTCAAACGTCAGGTCTTCTTCCCATGTCGGGGTTCCTGTAATGCCTGTCTTTGTGGAATTGAGCGTGCCCCGTTGCAGCGTCAGCAATTGGTTCAAGCCGTCATAAGTGTAAAGCTCGTCCTGATTGGCCGACAGCGCCTCGGCCACCGGGTTGGCCCTCCATACTCGGTTGCTGGCCCGGTCAAACCCATACTGCACCCGCTCCAAATCCGCCCCGCTGCTCTCCTTCATCCACCGCTGGTCCACCACCCGTCCAAACCGATCCAACCCCGTATACTGATCCCCTCCGTCCCCTATCGGTGGGGAACCGTCCTGTTGGATGTACGTCAGTTGCATTCGTTTCTATAGAATTTTGAAGCAATCACTAATTAGCATCAATAAGCCATAATCCATCTATAAGCTTTTTTTTGCCAAATCCCATATTTCCTTCAGGAAAGGCAACAATCGCAAAATGAAAATAACCGCCATAAATGATAATCTGAAGCCTGTCCTTGTAAAAAATTATAGCTGACGGATGTAATTGGCGAATAATGGCAGGCAAATCGATGGATTCAGAATTAGCGGTTAGATCAATATATATTTCTCCAGAATCAAATTTTAGATCAGGTCGGTTAGATTTATAATTCGCCCTATTCGCTAATATTTCACGACATGCTTTCAATAACTCAACATGATCAGCACGATTGACAACTAAATCCTTCTCCGATTGGACATCATGTCTCAATCGATAAATGGGAAATAACCAAAATATCAGAATAAACCCCAGAAGACAAATTAAAGCAAGAAATCCAATGTAAAACATTTTTTGTCTGTGTTGTCGTATGAACATATTTTTGAAAATCAAACCTTTCCTGTCCAACTCGCGTTTGGCCATGTCGAGTTCAAAGATCTATTAGGATAGGTGCCACATCCTGTTGTGCAATTTTTGAATTTAGGAAGGCCCGCCGGTAAAGTTGTTGGTAAAATAGGCCACTGCGAATAGCCAACTTTAGCCCATGCTTTAGGCGGACCTACCGGATCCTTGCCGCCTTTTCCGATCGTTTTCCATAAAAAAATACGAATTAGCATCTTCGTCTCGGAAATTTCGCAAAGATTGTTTAACCAACCATAGAGAACGTAATTGACATCCCACGCCCAATAGCATTGACCGCTAACCTCAACACTTTCGTAACATTGTTGTCCTTGACCACATTTTTTAGTTTGTATGTGGCTAGACCAACCCCACACTAGATCATATATGTCCCACCCGGTTGATGCTCTGAGCTTAAGCGCTGGGTCATTTAAAATTTTAAGCAGTGATGCACTAAATGGCTGACAGTTCGCTTCCTTTTGATTTCGACTGAGCAGATTAAACCTATGAATAACATCTAAATAGGTTCGTTTCAGAGCTAAGGATACTTCCAGACCGCAAGTGCATTTGCTATCCAACCCGGATGGGTCTATTTTTGCTGCAGGATTATTGGAAACATAACTATAGAGATTAGTGCCATCCCCGTATTCCATCTGATCCCTGGTCAACCATCTGCCGAGATTGGGGTGCAGATATCTGTTACGGACCTGGTAGAAATTGGATTCGTCGTCGAACCGGTAACTGGCGTATCTGGTTTCCCAATCGTAACCGGATGAGGATAACGGGTTAAAATCGGCGTCCATCACCCTCGACAGTCCAAACGCATTGTACCCATACCGCTCCTGCACCGTCCCGTTCGCGTCCACCACCGCCGTGCTATTAAACACGTCTTGGATGGAATAGAGCCGTTCACTTCCCCAGTCCCGCAGAATCAGATTGTCTATCCCCATCAACCCCCACACAAATTGGCGGTCTGCGGTGGTTGCCGCATTCAACCGTTCTTCCAAAATTTGCCACTGGCTGCTGTAATAGTAATGCCGTGTCGTCGTTCCAACGGCTTTGGTGGTTCTCCGGTTCTGCCCGTCATACCCGTAAGCAGCCACCGTCATCCCTCCGTCCAATACCTTCACCAGCCGGTTCCACGCATCGTAGATCATCGCGTTGGCGTTGCTCCAATCGCTCACCTTGGGCGCCTTGATCATGTTGCCGGCCCCGTCCTGCACCATCAACGCGCTCGAACCACTGATCGTCACTATCTCGTTGACCGGATTGTGCGTCCTGGGCTGGTTCAACGTCATCGTCCCGTTGACCAAATTGACGTAGTTGTTCCAATTGCCCGTCGGGTCAAACGTCAGGTCTTCTTCCCATGTCGGGGTTCCTGTAATGCCTGTCTTTGTGGAATTGAGCGTGCCCCGTTGCAGCGTCAGCAATTGGTTCAAGCCGTCATAAGTGTAAAGCTCGTCCTGATTGGCCGACAGCGCCTCGGCCACCGGGTTGGCCCTCCATACTCGGTTGCTGGCCCGGTCAAACCCATACTGCACCCGCTCCAAATCCGCCCCGCTGCTCTCCTTCATCCACCGCTGGTCCACCACCCGTCCAAACCGATCCAACCCCGTATACTGATCCCCTCCGTCCCCTATCGGTGGGGAACCGTCCTGTTGGATGTACGTCAGTTGCATAGCTAATCAGGCTGCGGGCTTTCCACTTGAACAATTTGGTTCAGCCCCAAATACATGTAATCGGCCAAATGCGTTCCGTCATCGTCTATCAACGATTGAATTCGGCTTAATAAATCGTTAGCAGCGCCGGCGGTGCCATAATCATAGGTTAGGAACCGGCCGTCAGCGTAAGTCACGGATGTTGGCCGGATTATGTTCGCGCTGCCATCGGCATAGCCGTATCGCACCTTCGGTGTCGTGCCGGTGTTCACCGCGCCGGAATGAGATTGATATTCGGTGATAAGCTGGCTGAAATTATTATAGACAAATTGCACGTCGTTAACCACCCCACTCACATCCACCGCCGCATGATTGTAGCCGGTGATGCCTTGCACCATGCCACGCACTTCGTATGTGTAACTAATTCGTCGGATCGTTCCATCCACCCCGCTGCCCAAAATAGTAACTCGGTCATGCAGCAACCGGCCCAATAAGTCGTATTCAAGAATATGTTTGGTTCCCAGTTGATCCACCTTTTGCTTTGTTTCTCCCTGGCGATTGTAATTGGTTGTAACTCGATCGGGGGATGTATCCGAATCATCTGGATAAATTACCCTGTGCAATAAATTGTTGCTGGCAATATCTGAGTTTTCCAATGTAGTGCCATAAACATATTGCGTTACTTGATTGCCCGTCGTGCTATTTATAGCTGTCAACGTCAGAAGTTTTCCATCCGCATTATACGCATAGTCCGTTTCCCGGTTCTGATCAGAGCCTCCACCACCAGGCACATAATTCTCCAAGAGAATTATGAGGCGCCCCGCATCATCAAAGGTTGATTCATTCACAACTCCTTTCGGATCCGTAACCTGATGCGCTTCTCCACGATCATTATAGTCCGTGGTTGTAACCAGCACCGTGTCAGAGCGCGCCGGGGCCGTATTCGGCCGGGTCAAAGCCGTTCCGCCATTGGTGCCATAATTCGCCACATTGTGAGCACGGCCCAAAGCATCCGGCCAGTACGCCAGATAGCTTACACGCGCTTTCGGTTGCGCCCCGGTCGGACTGGTCAATTCACCTGTTCCTGTCGCGTTGTGGAACCGTTCGCGGGTCGTTTGCAAAATCACATTGCTAGCAGCGTCAAACGCGGTCTCAATCTGCTGAAATACCGTGTCGCTAGCAACACTGACCGGATAGGGATAACCGGTTTCAGCCGTATTGTATGAAGTGTATTGTTTGATAGTTCTTGCCAGTGCGTCCAAAAGCATTTTTTGCAAAGTCGAGCTACCCGCGGATTTCTGCTTGATCAAATTACTCGACGGGTCATACCAGGAGTTATTCACCAAAGGATTGCCAACAGTGCCAGTTGCGGGATCAACTCCATAGGTGATGGTTTGATAAACACGTCCCAGGTCATCATAATTGGTTACCGTACGTCCAATCAAATTCCCGCTAGAGTTCGTATTACGACGATCCACCTGAATCGCCCGATCTTGATTGTCATAAGTTGTAATCTGATAGAAATCAATTTCCCCGTCTATAACGGTCTGGCGGTCACGCCAATCATATCCATAGTTGGTAACACGCGCTACCGTTGCATCAACATATTCTGTTTGTTGAGTCTGATTTCCATCGCCGCCAGGCAGGTTATTATCGTATTCAAACGATTCAACTATTACCATGTCGTTCCCAAGAAAACCGCCGCCGCTCGGGTCTTTAGCAGTCGCTCCGGCGTCATTTGTTCCTATCCATTTTTCCAAGACCCATCCCATCGGATGATACACCGTTCGGGTGATCGTGTCTCCCGGACTCTTTTCGCGCACCAGGCGGATCATCGAATCATAATTGTATTTAGTTTGATTGTAGTTTGTTCCCTCGACACCAAACCCGGAATCGGGAATTGTGAAATACGTCCGCAGGTATTTCAAACCGAGGCTGTTTATGTAACTGCTCTTCGTCCATCGGACATAGCTGCTTTGTGGAAAGCTGTCGGTAGGAAGCAGGGGGCCGCTCGTATTCGTTCGAATGGCCTGGATTTCATCCGTTACTCGATTTGCTTCATCCATTAAGGTCAGGCTCACCGGATTGATCAGCGTATATGAGCCATCGGAAACACTTTGATAACCCGAGGCCTCCCATTGCTGATAGGTCGCATCTTGATAAACGGTCCATTTCGCCCGCCTGACGGTAGTATTGGTTCCATTGAGATCAATATCATGGGACGGCCCTAATTCCTGAATTGTTCGCCCAAGACTGTCCACCGTATAATCCGTAGTAAGATTTAGATGAGGCCCCGGCAACGGCGTCCACGGCGTCCCCACACTCGCATCTTCTACCTTTTGAACAATAGCACCAGTAACCGCGTCGTAACTAAAACCAGTAATATAACCGCGTTCATCTTTCGTCCAAATTGTACGCCCGGTGGCGTCAAGCTTTTCCACTTTTCTGTCTGCGGTTCCAGAGCCGTTTTGTGCCGCCGATACAACCGGCCATATCGTTGTCTTTTCGTCAACTTGGAAATCACCCTGCCAAGTATAGGTGTATACAGTACATTCTATATGCAAAGTCTGATCGGTATCACTTGGATAACATATCTCCTTCCAGGGCACATAGATCGAAACATCTCCCACCGTCCGAGTCACATATTTCCATTCTGTAAGTATAATTGGCGTTCCACTGCCACCCTCTTGAACCTTTTCGAAATGAATATAATGTGGAGCACCATCCGCTGGTGGGTTCGCTGAATAAAAATTATAAATGTGAATTAGACCGTTATTGGCATTTAGAGTTACAAGTTCAGGATTGGATTCACTATAGCCGGCAACGGCAGATGATTCTGCCGCGAGAATTATTTGGCCTTGATTGTTATACTGAAAGTAGTTGTACCATTGCTGATTTGTTTCGGTCTCGAGGAAGACTTTCAAAATCACCTGGCCAGCATGATTCGCGTAAACGATGTTTTGATTGCCATCCGGCAAGGACTCGATAGCTTTTGTTTTCCAATTATTGTAGTTATTAACATTGGCACTATGAGTGCGAGCATAATTGTACGTGAGTGAGCCTCCTCTAACCATTTCGGTATGGACCCCTTTCTGAGCGGTATATCTGAAATGATGTTGGGCAAAACGACGTAATTGCGCATCAGTTGAAATTTCCGGCGTGATCCCAAGTTCAACCATCCGAGCATACCCGACCGGCGTTAACACGTACTTTAGGCCATGCTCAAACCCATCACTATCACCCGACTTGTAATAGCGGTAATATGAAATTGCAATCGCACTCCAACTACTGTTGGTAAATTGTTGCACGGTTGCGCGCTTAAGATCGCCAACGCTTCCGAATCCAGTTGGCCCATCATAATAGTCATATTTTGCCCGTCGGACATTCTCCCCATTGATTCTATAAGTGACAAACTGCAATCTGCCAATATTTGCCCCACTGGAGTGATAGGCATAGTGATAACCAGCGGTTTGTCCGCCCGAACGCTGAACAAATGAAGCGATCAAATTACTTTCATTGTAGTTTGCCAAAGTTTCACGTCCGTATGCGTCAGTAAAACTCTTAAACTGGCCCCTCAATGCGGATGGCCGTGTCGAATCGAAATCGAAAAACGCCGTTATTTCCCCGAGCGGATTTGTTAATATGAACTGTTTGTTTGTTGCATCATGAACCAGTGTTTCGTGAGTAAAGAATCGAGGTTTATAACTGTCGTCGGTTGCTACATAATCGAACCAAAGTGCCTCAGTAATAATCTGAATAACACATATAGTCGCCTTGTTAGGATCAGTTGGATCAGGGTCAACATTAACAATTTGTGGGACTTCCTTAATAAACCAACTGCTGCCATTGATTCCTTCGTCGGGCGAGGTGACAAGATTACTGTAGCTGCGTGTATGCCCCCAAGAAACCCCGAAATCTGTCGAACCTAAATCCTGCACATTCAACTGGATTTCACCCGTTGCATACCGAATCGGAAAGGCGCTAAAGCTCGATGACGAGCCGGGAGGACATGTGTTCCCTCCGCTGTCCCCACATTCTGAGCAGGAATCAGATGATGCAGCCTGTTGTGCGTTTGCATGTAAAGGTCTGGATGCCATTCCGCCCTCCTCTATACGTTTGATTCAACGGATTATGAAAGTAACAGTTCTAGTTTTTGGCAAAATTGGCCTGGCTCTCTGCTATGAGATGAGTCAAGAGATATCGCGGTAGGGTTGGATTTTCAGGTTTTCATTTAGGTTGGAATGGAGAGCTAAAGCGAGGCGACGCCGGGCTCGAGCCCTGCTATGAGATGAGTCAAGAGATATCGCGGTAGGGTTGGATTTTCAGGTTTTCATTTAGGTTGGAATGGAGAGCTAAAGCGAGGCGACGCCGGGCTCGAGCCCTGCTATGAGATGAGTCAAGAGATTTCGCGGTAGCGGTGGTTTTTCAGGTTTTCATTTTGGTTTGATTTGGCAGTTAAAGCGAGGCGACGCCGAGCGCGAGCCATCCAGCTCGCGGCGTCGCCGGTTAAGGTTCCAGAGTCTTTCCCTGGGCTGGGTTGAATTGAGCGTGACTTCGTGGACGTGTTTCCCGCCGCATGCAGGAGTTATAGCTCCGCACAGTCTGCTATCCGTTCCCTGGCGTCGCAGGGTTACAAGCAGGCCAAGTCCGTTGGCCGGAGGCAGGGAAACCAAGCACGCCCATTCTTTGGAACGGTTCGCGAGCGAACCACTGAGCCAAGCGAGCGTGCTCCGTTTCCGAAATCAGCTTCATCGTTTTGCTCCTTCAAGGAAAGTCCGGTTAAAAGTTCTTACACCATGACCCAGCCCAATTGTTCGGGGGTGACTTTGCCGGTTTGCCAGCGCCAGAGATCGACGGCCAGTTGGCGGGCCAGGGCGACCAGCGCCCGTTTCTTCTGCCGGGTGGCGGCCTTGGGATTTAACAGCAGGTGCCGCCAGCGTTGGACGGCTCTGCATTGCGGTTGATAAAGCACCATGCGCCAAGCCAGTTCGATCAAGGTCCAGCGGACGCGGGCATTACCGGCCTTGGTGATGGACAGGTCGCAGTGACTTTGACCGGAGCTGCTGACCCCGCCACACAGGCCGGTGTAACTGCCGATCTGTTTGCGGTTTTTGAAGCGCGACCAGTCGCAGAGTTCGGCGATGAGCAGTCCCCAGCGTCAGCGGTCCCAGACCTTTGGGCCGCTCCTTGGGAGCGAGTGCCTCAACCTGTTTGGTCAGGGCTTCCAGGAGAGTTTCAACGGCCAGGATGAGTTGGCGCCAGACGTCCAATCGCGCTGCCAGCCAGTCGGGCAGGGTCAGTGGCGCCTTCCACCATTCGCCACGCAACCGGATGCCCTGGGTCAGACACAGACTGCGGCCTTGGGCGGCCAGCCGCTGACGTTCCCGGCGCAACTGTTCGCGCTGACGGGAGAGGGCGCGGCGTTGTTCTTCCGCTGGGCGTGGGCACGCGCACCACACTCATGGCCCGCAGGTTGCCCCGGAGGTAACGATCCAGATTCAAGGTCAGTTCGCGGGCATCGGTCTTGTCGGTCACCACCCCTTTATGCTGCGGATCGAGCTTTTGCGGATGCACGACAAAAGCCGTGACCCCGAGGGCGGTGAGTTGGCGGTGCAGGTGAAAGCCGCCGGGCCCGGCTTCATAAACCACGAACACCTGGTCGGCCAGGGTGAGTTGTTTCTGCACGAAAGGCAGGAAGCTGGCCGGGGTGAACCGTTGCGCCGGTTGGGGCGATTGGCCGTCACACATCCGGGCCACCCGGAAATGATCGGCGTGCCAATCCACCCCCAGCTTGAGCTGCTGGATACGGACTTGCGTTTCAGACGGTTGGAGGCGTAGTTGTTTTCAAGGCATGGTTGAGTGTGTTTTTCATATACAGGAGTTGTCGCCCATCGCGACCTCCAACTCAACTCATGCCTTCTTTTTGTTCCATTCGTTCGAGTTGCAGTGTTCTTTTTTCGTAAGAATTGTCAAGCCTAATATTTATAAAAATTTCGAAATGAAATTGGGGAATTAGCATATTGGCGAAAAGCACAGGCCGTCTAAAAGCTGGGGACCAATTATCGTGACGGGCTTGCGGTAATTGAGGGTATTCCGAAGAGGCTCACGACGAGTTTCATCATGCTGCCTTTAAGTGTTCTAAAATTGTCCAATGCCATAAGCCTAAGGTGCAAAATGAAATTTTATCTTGACACGAATTGCCGAAATGCTAATTTCGCGCTGATAGGAAGGGAAAGTTATGCCAAATCAATTCAAGATTCCGCGGCGACTCAAAAAGAGAGCAATAGCTATTGCAATCAATGGTAATGTGCGCTTACCCGTGCTGGCCAAAACATTAGAAGTTCCACTGCCAAAGCTTACACGTTGGAAGCATAGATTCCAAGAACAAGTACAGGGTGGTCAATGGCCCGCAAAAAAAACGAAGAACCACTTGGCGCGGTTGCAATCCCGAATCAGCAAACTGAAGGCCGCTAGACAGACGGTGCCTGGTGGAATTAGAGCGGGAAATGCTATGCGTGTCGGGGCTGCGGGAAAAGCCAACAAACGTTTAGCGCGCATGCAGTCTCGGATCCAGAAGCAGACCGTAAGGCAAAAGACGGCAAGGGAACGTATTGTACCTCTAGCAAAGGTGAAAGCCAAAAAACGTTTGGCGCGTTTGCGATCTCGAATCAAAAGGTTGAAGACTATACAGGAGAGGATAGCAGGCAGAGCTGGTGCGGGGGACAATAAGCGCGTTCAGTCTGTGACAACAGTAAACAGACGTCTGGCACATTTGCGGGTTCGGGTAAGGAAACTCCAGCCTGCCATATACAAGAGCTAAACTATTGCTGGTGAATGAGTATGTTCAGAGTGGCAGGTAAGTGGTGTTTCTATCAATCTAACCTTGGGCGAATGGGAGATTGTGCGAATTTTCCGCAAGGTGTGGTCGGTCATTGCATCTAGAGGGTTCCTTGTAAAAATGATCTGTAGAAAATTCAATTGTCTATTTGTCCATATTCCCAAAACCGCAGGCCAAAGTATAGAAGTTTTCTTTTTGGATTTGGCGGCAGGAATGGGAGAAACCAGGGAAACCATGCTTTTAAGACGCAACTGGGATACGAGCCGTGGTCCAGACAGACTTTCTCATTTAATCGCTTCCGAATATGTTGATTGTGGCTATTTAAACCCATCTGAATTCAATTCATTATTCAAGTTTTCCTTTGTGAGGAATCCTTGGGACCGGTTAGTATCAAAATATGAATTTTGGAAAACTACGCAGATGGCTAGAAGGAATGTGGATTTCAAATCATTTCTTTTTAAACATTTTCCAACTCCTGACATGGGGGATAGGTACCGGCATATAATCCCTCAATACCAATTTCTCTATGACGAAAATGGGAAACTTTTGGTTGACTTTGTTGGCCAATTTGAGAGATTGCAGACGGACTTCGACACAATTTGCAAAAACCTAAGTATCATAGGGCATAGTACAATGCTGCCACATAGAAACCGTGCTGTAAATAGGAGACATTATGTAGAATACTATGACGAAGAATCATTCGAATTTTCAAGAACGTTTTATAAGCAAGACATAGAAATCTTTAATTATACTTTCGAAAATGATTTGAAAAGATGTGAGGGTACGGCACTGGCATGAAGATGAAGGATCTAATTAGTCAGTTTCATGGGAAATATATAGGTGCAGATTGTGGTTCTTCTGATTTTCTCGGCGGCGAATTTGATGTTTACTATGGCCTCGCAAAGCTGATTGCTCCGAAAACTGTTTTGGAAGTTGGAGTGTATTGCGGGTATTCGGCAGCCTCCATTATAGCTGGTGCAAAAGATTCGTTACAGAGCTACACTGGTTTAGATGCAGAATTATACCGATCCGATTCAAATTCGGAGGCTTTTGGGGTGATTAGGCAAATGCAGAAATATCAAGAAACCCATGTTGAAGTAGCCTTGTTCCATTTGAATACACAAATTGAGTGTCCAAACGTTCTAAAGAGGATGGCGTTCGATTGGGTCCACATAGATGCAGGACATAGCAAACGGGAAGCAATGCATGATATTATTCAATTTTGGCCGATGACCAGTAAAATTATGACTGTCCATGATGTGAGCTCGCATTTGCCAGTAAGAGAGGCTGTAAAAGAAGTATTGAAAACAGGCTTGATCAATGGGTGTTCTGTCTCAATAGAAGTAAGGTCGTTGCATGGTTTCCAACTGCTTTTTCATTAATATGCTTTTCACATGTATTCACAGTTTTTACTTTTCATTTCAGTCCCGGGAACTCTATTGTATGAAAACACTTAATTACTTCATCGAGTTAGTTGAGCGTTTATTTGGCTATAAAAGTTAGACCATATGGCGGATGTATATCTGGTTTCTATAATAAGATGCAATGAGTCAGAAGGATTTAGCTTCCCATTGCTGCAACATTTTCTTCGTCACTACTTGACGTGCGGAGTAAAGACGGAGAACGTGAGAATTGCCTTAGTCTGCAACCACCCAGTACCTGAGCTAAGATTTCATTTGCAGGAATTGTCTATAAATGTAAAAGAAATTATTTGCTCTAAAATTAGCAGACTGCAAATCGAAAATGAGCAGCGTTGCATCCGGGAAGAAGTTCCTGAAGATGCTTGGATTACGGCGCCCTCTCTCGACGAATTCATTGCCTTCCCGACTCCTATTTCAGAACTCGCATTTCAAATGGAGAAGGCGGGATATGACTCTTTAGCAGGATGGATTTGGGACAGATTCGATCAGAACTTTCTTTTGAAAGAAGTCGATCCGAGTCATCCCATGCATTTACAATTTCCCATTACAATAGAATTTTCAGCAAACAATATGTCTGTTGATACTCGGCGCGACGTGCTGATTCACAATCGCGTTTTTCGTGAAGGGCGAGTATTTTCTCCAGCGCCAGCCGCATGGGAAATCAAAATTGACGCATACAAATGGACAGCGAATTCGGCAATCAAAATCAAAACTTCTGAAAAGGTTACAAATGAACTAAATGATTTCTCTGAACACACCGATGGTCAATGCTTAAGGAGCTTAATTCAGGAAACGCCACATGGAATTGCCCTGCGAGGTGATTTAGCACATAGCGTTCTCACTAAGCTTCATCGACCTGCTAAGGCATTACCGACTTTTCGGTTTATTCATATACCTAAAACGGCAGGTACAACAATATTCAAAATTATCCAACAGTGGTCTCCTAGTGTTAAGCGCATTATAGCTTGGCATACATTGCGCCCGGAAACGCAGACGTTTTTGAACAACGAGAGAATTGTATTCGGGCACGTTCCATTGAGGCATTTGTCCTTTGGAGACGACGGAAATACTTTATGGTTCACGATACTTCGAGACCCAGTGGACCAAGCAATTTCCTGTTATCATGAACAAGTAAGGTATCTTGGTCAAAGACCGCCTCATGAACAAGACCTGCTTAAGGAAGGCTTGGAAACATTGTTGTTAAGCGGCAGGTTTATCTATACGTGGCCGAGATCCATTCGTTTTCTATCTTCTGTTCCTTCTGATGCAGACGATAGAGAAGCTGCGGAAAGCGCAAAGGAAAATCTGCGGAAATTCACAGTGGTAGGTTTTTATGACGAACTGGAATATTTTATAGGGAAAATGGCTGCGGTGCTGGGATATCCGCCCCCAGACATAATTCCCCATGCAAATTATAATCCGAATAAACCTGAAGCACCACAGCTTTCCGCAGATGCAAAAAACGCATTAGAACAAATAACCGCGCTTGACATGGAGGTGTATAACTATGCTAAATCGTTATCTGAGAAATCAAGTCGGGCTAAAATGCAATGCTATGAAAGTCTGATCACTCCAAATGGCTGATCGTTACCATGTTTGTGTATACGACAAACTGCGATAGCGACAACAAGCATGGATTTACTAATTGCTAACTCATTAACAATGACTAGAAGCTATCTCGTAAATGATGGCTGTACTAGTTTCCAGATGCCTTCTGCCATTTGGGTGACTGCCGACAACTGCTAGTGATGCAATGAGGCGATTAATCTTGAAATCTTCATTGCCGCCCGGGGATATTTTGATGTTAACGGCGGCAGTACGAGATTTGCATCGTGCCTACCCGCGATCATTTCTCACAGACGTTCATACACAACACCCTGCACTTTGGGAAAATAATCCTTATGTTACTCCCTTGGAAGAGGCTGCCACAAGTGAAGTTCTTGATTGTCACTACCCATTAATACAGGAAAGCAATCATGCGCCTTATCATTTCATACATGGTTTTATTTCCTATTTTAATGAACAACTCGGGCTTAATATAAAACCAACTGATTTTAAAGGCGATATATATTTATCGAAAGATGAGGAATTAGAAAGCATTCCATTTCAAGAGCAGATTGGATCTGAATTACCTGTCTGGCTAATCTGTAGCGGTGGCAAGAGAGATTTTACAATCAAATGGTGGGACGTTAAGCGATACCAAGAGGTTGTGGATCACTTTTCCGGAAGAGTGTATTTTGTCCAAGTGGGCGGAGTTGGTGATCATCATCCTGAATTGGAGGGAGTTGTTGACCTTCGAGGCGCTACAGATTTGCGTACATTGATCAAAATGGTGTATCGCGCTGATGGCGTTGTTACCCCGGTGTCACTGCTGATGCACTTAGCATCTGCCGTCCCGACGCCGTCGGGTCACCTGCGTCCATGCGTTGTAATTGCTGGAGGGCGCGAGCCGGCGCACTGGGAGGCATATCCAGGGCATCAATTCTTACATACAATTGGGATGCTGGGCTGTTGCCAAAATGGCGGTTGCTGGCGCTCCAGAGCGCTCCCGCTTCCTGACGACAGCACCTTAAACAGGAATGAACATCTGTGCGTTGATGTTGTCGGACAACTGCCCAGATGTATGGATATGATTCACGCAAGTGACGTCATTGTTCAAGTAGAACGATATTTGGGCAGGCACACCCATTTGCAGAATCTGCAGCGAGCTGAAGCAGCCAAGATGTCACTGACGACGTTGAACGATGTTAGCTTTAATGGTTCCCAACATGATGAAATGTCTCGAGCTGCTCTGCATTCAATTCGACACCATGGGCAGCGATGAAGATCGTATATTGATTTTTTATAAAAACGTCAACTCATTATCCAAACCTCAAGCCCCAGATTTTCGAACCAGTATTTTAACCAATACTCCGCAAGGTCTCGGGGATACACTGTTATTAACATCGCTACCTAAGTCGGCGGCAGATCAGAACACCACTCGATACATTGAGTCTGAGAGTCTCCTATTTTAAGACATTACTTACATTTTATCCATTCTACATCAAACCACCGCCAGCTTTTACAACAAAAGTGGCAGCCGATATTTTACAAAGGCAATACAATATAGGAAATGGCCATTTCATTCAACGCTTGCAGCGAGCATTTGGTCTCCATCCGGAAATAAAACCTAAAGGATTTTTGGTCGTGCCCGGCGAACGAGTGCCCGGACGTGTGGCCCTTCACTTCGAAGCTGGTGATTCTCACGCAGCGTGGCAACGCATTTACGTTCATCCTCGAGCGAGACAGCTATATCCAGAGTCCCATATAATAATCCAGATGTTTGTGAATTCACACCCTGAATTGACATTTCTTCAAGTCGGCCGAAAACCTCTCATTCTAGACAACGCGCAAGATTGTACAGGGCTTCCTCTGGAGGATTCCATCAGACTTCTAAACACATGCGAATATTTTATCGGGATTGTGAGTGGCCCGATGCATCTATCAACCGCACTCGGGCTAAAGTGCATTGTAATACTCAATTTTCCGAGGGCCGATGAAATTTATCTGCCTACTTTAAAAGATATTAATTTAATCGAAAGCGAATGGCTTTATCCTCAAAATGTGCATTTACACCAAGAAGGAAACGGCCCGCTGGTTAAACGCTTAACGCTGGACAATTTGGATCGGGCATTCTCAGGGCAAATTTATCCCTATTGGTCAGACAGATATTTGAGCTTAATAGAGGAAAAAATATGAATAATCAGCAATGCATAAATTGGCCTTGTCCTGATGCTGTAGACTACCAAAGTGCGGACGTGTGAACTAGAAACACGCCATGAACAACACGTGAATCGAACCGAAGATCCGGAAGAACAGATACGACCTGAACTTTAAATGCTCCGTCGTGGCGGCAGTCGCCGAACTGAGTATCACGGGCCAGACGCCCAAAATTTGGAAACAGCAGTGGGTCGTGGGTGCTACCGAGGGAAGTCGGGGGTATTTACGGTCGGCCGCGGCGACTGGTCTGGCTAGCGCGGTGGCATCCAATATGCGGTCACTCGCGCGGTTGGCGTTTGTTGCAACACGGCGGCTTGAACCAAAAGCCGCGGAGAAAGTTGCGTCCGGTGAGCCTGCCTGAAAGCGATAATGATCGGCCTGTGGCACCCTATCGTTTGTTGAACCAGTTGTTGCGTGACATAGTTTTCTCAACAAGTTCAGTTCCCGAACCAAACGTGTTCGGTTTGTCTGCTTTAGGCGGTTTGCTCCTCGCGTGGCGACGCTGGAAAACGCGGAGAATCAAGACCTAACAAAATGTTCATATTCTGAGGGCGGAGCACTGTATCTGGCGGGCATTTTGATTTTGCAGCCGCGCACGTTTCCGTATTTTAGAAATTTCCCCTTGAACCTTTTCAGCAGGCACTTGCCGCAACGTTTTTTTCACCGGCGTTTCCTCAACTGACTCCGTGATTTTCTTCGTGATCAAATCCAACGCCGAAGGCCGGTGCGAGGTTTTGCACACGGCATTGAGCAATTCGCGTTTGTCATCCGTATAAATCGTAAGCGACTCTTTGAACCGGCTGGCCGAAACATAAAATTGCTCGCGGTCGGCAGCGCGGAACGATTCGGAACTTTCGGCGACGAACACGCAGTCCACACCCTTGCTCTGCGAACTGTAAGACGTGAGGCAGTAACCGTGCGTCAGATTGCCGTAATCCTTTGCAACCACCCAACCGTTGGAAAGTTTGATGTCACCGTCTTTGGTAAAGCCCTTGACCTGTTTCAAATCGCCGTTGTTGAGCCGTTGCTTGTCTTTGCGTAAAACCGTTTTGCGTAATCCGAATCCTGTCCCCGGCAGCCAGGGCGATTTTGCGGGACTCATAAACTTGGAACCGCGCCGCCATGTCCAGCGGAAGCAAAGCCGTTTCGCCATTTTGCCGCTCGACTAAAACGCCGCTGGCATCCCGTGCTGTCACCGTGACCCGTTCGCCGCGCCGGAACCCGGCAACGTTTTGATGAAACTGGACGACCATGCCCGGCCTGATAATTGCGGGCATCGGCGCGTTGCGCTGCCGTCCATTGCAGATTTTTGAGTTGAACAAACTCGCGCTCATCAGCGCCAAGTTTCTTTGCGGCTTTCAGTTTCGCGCGGATTTCGCGCGTGACCCGCTCGCCTTCGGCGTGAGTGGGCGAAATGACCAACGCCGATTTGCCTTGTTTCACAGCGGCAACATAATCCGTTGCCAATGCGTCATGCCGTTTATCGGCATCCATTTCCCGCAACATTCCAAGCTTGTTCAACCGGTTAAAAGCATTCTCCAAATCGCCCTTTTGCAAGTCCGCGACCACGGCCTTGTGCGCGTCCATCTTTTGCCGCCGTATCTGCGTCAGTTCGGCGGCCTGCAAAGCGGCGTGCCGTTCCAAAAGGCGAAGCGCATCGCCGCGCTCAACGGCCCGATGTTGCGCGGTATCACCGGAAAGGATAATCCGGCAATTTTCCTTTTCCGCCAGATCGGCCACCCGCGCCAGCGTGCGAACGCCCAAAAGCCCGGCCTCATCAATCCAAATCACCTGACCCCGGACCTGCGCTTGCAGTTTTTCGTTTTGCAGCAATGCCTCGACCGTTTCAGCATTGGCAAAGCCGGCATCCGACCGGAGAACGCCGCGCGAGGCTTCCGCCGACGGCGCGAAGGTAAAAACCTTATGGCCGCTGGATTCAATGGCCGCAACCGCTTCGCGCATCATCGTCGTTTTGCCCGTGCCCGCGCCGCCGCGAATGGCCGTCACCCGGTCCATGCTTCGCAGGACGTGAAGCACGGCATTGCGTTGCTCATCCGAAAGCTTTTCGTTTTGGAACTGATATTTTCTCGCATCGAACGGTTTAAACTTTCCCCGGCCATCCTGGACAAAATCAACCAGCCGCTTTTCTTCCGCCAGCACGTCCTTTGTCGTGAGCCATTGTTTGCCGTCCATGTTTTCGCCGATAAACTCATCCCGCAAAAGCTGGCGTTTGACCTGTTCCACGTCCACGTCACCGAGGCCGAAGCGAAACGCCTGCCGGAGCAATTCCTTTTCGGTGACGATGGACGCGCGTTCGTAGCAATGCTGAACGGCAAAATCCATCGCCTTCATTTCCGAAATTTTTGGCGCTGTCAATGACCGCGTTGCGAACATTCTGAATCGCCGCCCGTTCATCCGCTGAAATGCGCTTGTCCCATAGCTCGCGCAATTCCGGCTTTTGCATGTCCTTCTGTTTGCGCTCCCGCGTCAAAGCGGCCAATCCGTCCTTTTCTTTGGCCGACGTGATCCCCAATTCCTTTGCCTTTTGCTCGACCTGCTCCGAGCGCTTGGAAAATTCATCCAGCACCCGTTGCGGCACACCGGCCATTTCCCATCCTTTGGCCGTGCGCTCGATGCCATAGCCCAAGTTCATTCAGTTGCTTGGCAAAACGCGCATGGAATGCCGCTTCAAAATACGGCGCATCGGCTTTCAAATCCCGGAACTGTCCGGCCTTCCATTTCTTTTCCACATCGTCCCAGGTGGTATTGAAGGCGTAGCAATGCGCGTGCAAATGCGGATCGGGAACGCCGTTGACCGGACGCGCGGTGAAATGGATGAATTCCGCCCAAATCATGTTGCCCGTTGTCCGGTTCTCATTGGCCCCATTTTTCCGCACCCGCGTTTTGATTTCCGATTCGATCTCCCGCATCGTCTGATTCACCGACAGTTTGAACGCGTCCAAAATGCGCTCATCCTGGGTGAACTCATAAACTACCGAAACCGATTTAGGGCAATGGAAATTGAAATCGTAGCCGACCGTCCGATTGCTCTTATTGCGCTGCGTCAGCCGTTCTTTTGTGCCGGGCTTCTGGTTGTCGCACAGCGCATCAAAGTCGCCTGTCGTCACTGGCCCGACAGTCCCAATTTCTCCGCTCCCATTCCTTGCCAATCGCCGCTAATTTCCTGCCCTTCACTGTAGTAGTCCTCACGCTTTAAAGATTGCGGTGATACTTCTTTGCGCTTCTGCATTTCGACTGGCAATGACTCTTAACATGAAGCCACTGTAAGCGGAATTTGCGCCTCGTCATCCCCTTGAAGTCACTATTCTCACTTACTCCGAACCAACCCTCCCACTACTCGGTAAGCAATATCCCTTCATCGCCGTATCGTCATGGCAACGATGCACACAGCTATGAAGACCATGTTAAAAGCCAATAATTCTGTCAGACATCTTCCCTTAGCACAGCTAGAGGGACTCGCCGCCCGGCGCGCGTTGCGCGAACTGTTCGCGCAACATTTGCGCAAACGTCTGACGGAATTATTGGCGCATAAAAACGGGACAAAAATGAATTTGCAGCCACAAGCCGAAAACGAAAGCCGAGCGCAGAACGCGCAGCAAATTGGAAGCGCACCGCGAAGCCATCTTCGCTTTGCGCCGCAAGCATTGGACCTATCGCCAGATTGCCAAGTGGCTCAACGAGCACGGCGTTCAATCACGTTCACTTCCGTTTATCGTTTCTGCGAGCGGGCCATCGCCCGCCGGCCACGCAACAGCAGCCCGCTTGAAGTTGAACAGGCAGCACCCATTTTCACTCCAACACCGCAACCAACAACAACCAAACCAACGAACCAATATCGGTTCAACCTCGAAATATGAAAACAAACAAATATCGCCTGATTCTGCCCATTCAGGCCAAAGGAAACGTGGGCAAAAGCATCGAAGCCACCGCCCGCGCGTGCTGGCTCAACCAACGCGGCATCCCGTGGCAGGGATTTGATCTGGACGGCGACAACCGCACCTTGTCCCGATTGTTCCCCGGCCAGGTGAAGCTGACACCCTTGAGCGGGCAGGCCGAAGACCTGGACGAACTCATTTTGATCCTGCGGAAGACCACCGCCAAGCCCGTTACCCTGATTGACCCACGGGCGCATCTGGACGCGCAACTGATTAAGGCGCTTGCCGCCACGCATTTCTTTGACATCGCCAGCGCGCAGAACATCGGCGTCACGCTCATGGTGTTTCCCTTCGATGACATGGACGTAATGACCAACCTTGACGCGGTTTGCCAGTTCTGCGGCAAACAGGTGGATTATGTCGTTGTCCGCAATCCGGCGCGGGCGTCCAGAAACCGGATGTTTGACAATAGCCCGCTGGAAAAGGAACTGCTCGACTGCGGCGCCGTCACCCTCACCGTGCCGGTGCTGTCGGAATTTGTGAAACTCCGGCTGGCAAAACTTGAGGCCGAGCAGCAGCGCGGCATTCCTTTCAATGAAGCCATCGGCAGCGATGCGCTTGGCCTGGACATAATGGCGCGGGGCGTCTTGCAGGACTGGCTGGCCACCATGTTCAATCAGTATGACCAGATTGCCGGAAAACTTTTGCCAGCCATCGAAGCGGCGGGTATAAAACCCAAGATTGTGCCGCCCATCGGCGAACCGATTGCCGCCAAGCGTGGCGCGAAAGTGAACCTCACCAACTAAACAGGAGTCGTTATGGCCGAACCAGATTTATTTGAAGAAATGCTCGCCACCTATCCCGTTGAGAAGCGGGAGCTGGCGCGGAAGGTCTATCAGCGGTTTGCCGACGGCGACAGCACGCAGTTTTTCACCCAACTGTTGCTGGTGCTGGACGTGTATGCCCGCTATGTCGAGCGCATCCCCAAGGCCGCAGTTCAGGCAAATCAGGAGTCATTTGCCATCTTGGAGGACACGCGCGAACAAATCGCCATGATCGCCAAGACGATTGAAGCCCGCGACGTGAACATTACCAATCACGCCGCCAAGACGGATGAACTTTGCAAAATCACGCAGGCCAAGTGCGACGAGACGGTTGCCAGCATCGAATTGATGTTGAAAAATCTCGGTTCGCAAGTGGACACCAAGGCGATTGTAAGGGGAATCGAAGATGCAATGAAAAATATCTTCATGCCGCTTCATGTTCGGGCGAGTGATCTCGCCTATACCGTCGGGCCGACTGTGGACAAACTCAACGCTGCCGCCGACCGCGCCGCGCAACTGTGGCCGCAGCGCATCTGGAAAGTGGCATTGACGGCGGGAGTCGCCGTCGGCTTGTCCATTGCCATTTTGGGAATCGGCGTGGCGTATGGAGAAATGAAATATCACTTTAACAAAACGCTGGCCGATGAAATCCGTGCGGAAAAATACACGCTCAAAAATAATCAGGAGGCATTTCAAAAACTGGCCAATGCCGACGTGCCGGTTTATGTTGCGCGCAGTTCGGATTCCAGTGGCAATATCATTCCACGCGGTTATTGCCTGTATATTCAAAACGCGCAAGGCGCGGACATGAAGGATGGAAACGGAAGAATTTTCTTCGCCAGTCCACGGCCTGAATCGGAATTGAAGCAGTTACTGGATGTTCAGCAGCAGCAATGAATAGTGCGCCAAAGACTTGCGAGCTTTTGCTCCTGCCGCTATTCCGTCTCACCCCGACGCCCTTTCGCCGGAGCGCTCCACTCGCAAAACATCGCAAGACTTTGGCTTGAACGGGCGGGCGGAGGAGAAACGGGGTTCCTTCCAAGTGTTCAGAAACCCCGTTTCCCCTCGCTTGATCCGCCCCGACAGAATGAGTCAGGTTGTGTGTCTTCGCCTTTTTTACGCCCGCCATCACCCCACCGTTTGCTGCTCGCTCGTCCGACATCAAGCCGAGATTTGAGGCGAGATCAAAAACCGCGCCAGCGGCTCCCTCTAGCCCTTCCGCCGCTGTCACGGTTTTAGCTTTCACCAGGTTGTTCATGCGCTGGCGCGCGCGGCTTGCTGTCTCCCCATCAGTGAAGCGAGCAGCAAACGGCAGGGTGACGGACAGCGGTTTCAAAAAAAAGCTATGAACACAACAAATTTCAAAAACGAAGCGTCAGCACCGGCGAATGTCCGGCCATCGTCGGTTTCAAAAACAAAAACCCGCGCTTTCGCCGCCCACACCGCCAACCGTGAATTGTCCATTCAGTCCGTCTTGGGTTTGCTCAAAGCCCAACTGCCCACCCAATATGAACTGGCGGAAATCGTTGGCCGCTGGATTTGGCTGGATTTTCCCGCCCACACCCACCGCGCCGCCGCCAATGCCCTTTGGCGTTTGGGCTTTCACTGGAATCAACGCCGTTGCGTCTGGCAGCACCCTTGCGGGACGTGCGCTCCTTACAACGTCCATTCCGGCGACCCGCGCAGCAAATACGGTTCACGCCCCGCCGCCACCTTCAACGCCTGAAATGATTATGAACACGACCCTGCTTTTCCCCGGCATGGAACCGCTGGTTAAACCGTTCAAGTTTTCGGCCAGTCCCTACGAATACAAGGTGACGCCCTTGCGCGAGTGTCCCACGCCTGAATCCTTGCAGCTATGCGACACCCCCGACCAAGCCGCCGCCTACTGGAAATTGCACATCGCCACCCATCCCCATTTCAACCCGGAGTGTGAATGTTTGGCCGTCCTGCTCTTGAACACGCGACGCCGCATCAAAGGCCATCAGCTTGTTTCCATCGGCACGCAGGACACCCTGTTAGTTCATAGTCGTGAGGTTTTTCGGCTGGCAGTTTTGACCGCCGCCCATGCCCTGATTCTCATGCACTGTCATCCATCGGGCGAAAGCAGCCCGTCACAAGCGGACATCAAAGTGACACGCGATTTAATCCGTGCCGGGCAGATTTTGAAGATTGAAGTCCTCGACCATGTAATCATGGGACAGGGTAATTTTTCATCCTTGAAAGCTCTCGGCTATTTTGCCTAAACGCCATGACCACCCTGATTTTGCTTGGACAACCTACACTGAAACCTTCAGTAAAAGTTTCAGTAGAACCTTCAGTAAGGGGGTATGCAATGAGTTCGTTCCGAAAGGTCAAGAGTAGTGAAAAAACTCTTGCATTTATTGGTGAAAAATCATATATTTACGCCTGAAAAGTGACGGTAAATAGACGGTGAACCGCCCGATTCCGACCCTCGCCTCCAACTCCAAGTTGCACTTTTGCAACGGGTTGCAGATGCCAGAGGAGGCCAGTGCCAGTGAAAGTGCCAGTGAAATCAATACCGGGCTACTACTCAACAACTACTCCGGTAAAACTCGGCAATCACTCGCGACGACGGGATTCGCAGCCCGTTTGGTGTAGCTGATACGCCCAAAGCCGCGTTCAACCTCATAGCTTCGGACCAAAAGTCTGAAACTATGAAACGTCGTTACATCCTCTACCGCCGCAAACGCGGCGGCATGTTCTACATCGAAGACACTGAAACCCGGAAGCAGGAAAGCACTGGCACGAGGAATCGCGCCGAGGCCACATCGCTGCTCAACGCCCAGAATGAATCCATCCGCCAACCGCATCTGAATCTCCAGATTGCGAAGGCATACCTGGCCGGAACCGATTCAGGCGTCGCAACCCGGACCTGGCAACAAGCTCTTGATGCCATCATCGAGACCAAAAGCGGTTCAACCCAGGATCGCTGGCGGCAGGCAGCCAAGCAAGCCGCGTTGGACCTAATTCGCCATCGCGTCATTCTTGAAACGCAAGGCGAGCATCTGCTCGCCTGCCTCAAGGCGGGCACGGTCAGCACGAACGTTCACCTGCGGAAACTTCACAACTTTTGCCTTTCAATGAACTGGCTGCCGTGGCCGATTATAGTTGCCAATGGTTTCTCGAACACCGCCAAATTGCTCGGCAGGCTGGGTGAGAAAACGGTCAAGAAAGTGTGCGTGAATGGCGGCCCGGCGCGGCGTTTCGAGGAGGTTTTCGAGATTTTCCATTTCTTCTTCGAGCAGGTCGCCGTTGGATAACAATTCATACGCATCGAGCAATGTCACGGGGCGGTTCAATTCAAAGAGCATTTCGAGTGCGTGCGCAATGTGCGTTTGGGCCTGGCTTTTGAAAAAACCTTTGTCCCCGCCCTGACCAAGACTCGTAGCGGTGTCCACGATGAACTTGGCGTAGGTGGAAAATGGAATGCTGCGGTCGCCGGTCAGGTTGTAGCGATTTGGTGGCGTCCACTGCGCATCGGTGACGTTTGCGCGGATTTGCAGATGAATCAAATCGTTTTCGCGGCCGTAGTGACGCGCCATTGCCGAGAGCGTTTCCCAATAAACGCCCTTTTCGTCAACGCACAACCCACCCCATGTTGGTTCATTTTGAAAAACCTGATGCGCCAGTTGGTTGATGCCCGAACTGGTTTTACCAGAGCCGGTGTCGCCGGTGATGAGCCAGCCGCGACAGAATTGATTGCGTTTCCACTTCAGTCCGCCGAGTCGCGCGACGCAGCCATTGGGATTGCGAGGAATGAACAAGAGCCAAACTGCGATGAGAGTCAGAAGAATTCCGCCAGCCGCCAAGAAGTATTGCGGGTGCCGCAACGCGAGCATGAGGTCTGGCGGCAGAATTATCGGGTCGAACGGAATGAGGTGAAGTTTCATCGCCACGCCCTCCCGATGAGATAGCCCCCCAGAAGACAGGCAAGCGCGGCAAAAATTGCGGCGGTGCGGGTTATCCGAACCGAACGGTTGCCCATCGGCTGACCGCGAATCGCCTCCAACAAGGAGGATGATTGGACCTGAAATGTCCGCGCGGCGTCAGCCAGTTTGCCAATGTCCGCCCGAAATTCGGAAAACGCGGGAATTTCCCGGCGGCGAAGTTCATCCCAATGCCTTTGGTGAATTCGGAACAATTCGACAAGCAATATCACCGCGTCGTCTTCTCGCAGCCGATGCTTATCGCGCCACTCGGCAACGGCCTTGGTGAATTCCTCGTCGAAGTCCGGCGGCTGTGTGGCGGGCTTAGACATCACTTTGAGGGCAAAAGCAGGTTTGCGGCTGATTCAATTTCAGCGAAAAGTTTTCGCTGCCAGGTTTGAATTCGTTGCCGGTCCAGCAGGCTGAACGAAACATGTTTTGTTGCTGCCGAAATCGTCAGGTTCTCCGCGTTGAGCGCCTCGACCAACCAGTCTTGCATCCGGGTCATGGTGATTTCACGTCCGCCGAGTTTGTCGGCAAGAAGCGCTCGGACTTCGCTGGATTCAAAAATGGCGAAGCTGTCACTGTGCGCAGCGTTGCGAACGACAACGTAATTGCACCGGTTTTTGAATTCATCGGTCATTCGTTGAATTTGATCAACGCTGTCCGATTCATGATTCACCGGCATGACCAGGGTGAGCTTGGCGTCAAACGCTGTAAGCATGGCTGGCAAATCAATTTCGTGAAAAAAATCAATAAACAGGTCGGTGGATGCGGCGCGGCAATCCACCACGACCAGATTTGTCTTTGCCAGCGCGGCAAAAATGGCGTCAAGGTCGCGCCGTTTGCTCAAATCGAGAAACCGCGTATCGGGATGAAACCGTTTCAACGTCGAGTTCTCGTTGTCACTGTCAATTGCGGTGTGGACGATGCCCTTGTCTTTGAGGAATTGGACGAAATTGACGGCGAAGAAACTTTTGCCGACGCCGCCTTTGCCATTAAGGATGAGAATCAGTCTTTTCATTGGATTGTGGATTGAGTTTGCGGACTTGAGCGATGCGCGGGCCGCGCGAACGGGCGAGCGATGTTTCGCCGGCGTCTGAATTTGGCGAAGGTTCAGCCGGAGTGCCGGATTCGCCCGCAGGCGTTGAATCCGTGGTTGCTGCTACCCCATTTGCCGGCACCGAAGTTGGCTGGCGTTTCCGTGTTGGCCGTTTGCGTGGCCGGATATTTTCGCCGAGAACCTGGTGACAGAACATGGCGATGGCCGTCTTGCTGGTCGGCAAACAGTGTTGCGTCAGCAATTCGGCGATGGAACGATACGACCCGCCTTTCTGTCGCAATTCAACGATGACCTCTTTCGCCGGGACCAAATCCTGGAACTTCTGTGGCCGGCGCGGTGTAAATTCTGCGACCGCTTTGCGGACTTCGACTGGATCAAACGTGTTCATAGGGTGCAATGATTTGAATGAAAACCGGGAAATTGGCCGTAACCCATGCGGACACGACAATCCGGGGACGCGGATCAATCATTGCCGGGCCTCGGTCGCGGACAAATTGCGTGCGTGACCAGTTTGCGAACGTGGATTGTTCACGGCTGCGGACTGTCTGCGGACAATTCGCGTTCGCTGCCGTTGCGCATTCACGGATGATTGAAGCCATTGCTTGTGCAAGGCCACGGACTGTTTGCGAATGCGCCTGTTGGCGCGGACTGTCTGCGGACGTGGATTGTTTGTGGCTACGGACAATTCGCTTCCGCGTCCCGCATAGGGACTGTTCAAGTTCGCGGATGAGCCGCGTTTGTGGCTGTGGACAATTCATATTGTGAGACTATGTCGAGCATCTGCCGCGACTAGCGCGCGGACTGAAGTCCTTGAGAAATCAAGGGGTAACGCGTGCCTTGTCTTAAACATGATGAGAAACACATTGCCTCCGATCCTGGCCCAACTCGTCTCGCCATTGCTTCAATTGATTGGCGACGGCTTCAATGCGGGCGGTTTGTTCAATCGCTCCCACTTCAATTTGCCCGGCGTGGTGAGCACCGTTTGCAGTTTCCGATAATTGCATCACGGAATCTCCGGCGTGGGTATTGATACGTTCGCCTAGTTTTTTTAGCACCTCGATGGCGGTTCGGATTTGTGCGGTGGTTGGTGTTTGCATAATTAGATGTGGATGCCTTGAGATGGTTTGTGTGCGAGTTCTTGCCGGTGTCCCTGGCGACGTTTGTGAAGCCACTGTGCGTGCCTTGCTTTTAGGGAATTGACTGGATGCGCCCACGGATCACCAAATCCAAGTCGCGCGGCGGTTTCCTCGGCGATGAGTTTGTTGGGCGCTTCAACGACCGTGCGAAGTGGATCACCCAACTCACGGGCGTATTCACGGTCGGTGTGGTATATTCCCCACAGTTGCTTGCCGGGCTTCAGAGTTGCGCTCGTTTTCATGGCGACAGTTCACCAGAAATCAAGTGCGCGAAGATGTATCAGCGACACATGATGCGCGGAGAGTCCTGATAATGTCCGTTGCATGGTCACGGCCAAGACTCAATACAACCTCAAAAATGCCGAAGAATATTTCAAAGAACATCTTTGCGTCGGTGATTATTACGATGAAGGCCAACGAGTGTCTGGCGAATGGATTGGATTGGGCGCGGAAAAACTTGGACTGTCCGGTAAAGTCCGAGCAGAGGAATTCCTGCGGCTGTGTGAAAATCAGCATCCATCTTCCGGGGAGACGTTGACACAGCGGCTGAACACGACACGGACTGAAAGCGGCCAAAGCACGGCCAACCGGCGGATTTTCTTTGATTTCACGTTCTCACCGCCAAAGTCGGTTTCGCTTGCCGCGTTTCTCGGCAAAGATGAACGAATACTCCAAGCACATGCCCGCGCCGTGCGTTCGGCTTTGCAAGAGTTTGAGGCTTTTACAGCAACCCGCATTCGTCTTGATGGCGCGCAAACCGACCGGTTGACTGGTAATTTTGCCGCCGCGCTGTTCACCCACGACACGTCACGCGCCCTCGATCCCCATGTCCACACCCACTGCATTGTCTTCAACGCAACTTTTGATCCAGTCGAAAACCGCTGGAAAGCTCTCCAGAATTATGAACTGTTGCGTGCCAGAAAGTTTGCCGAGAACGCCTATTATCACGAACTCGCTCGTGAGTTGATGGGGTTCGGGTATCAGATTCAAAACCGCGCGCGTGGTGATTTCCAAATCGAAGGAGTATCGGACGAACTTTGCAAACGATTCTCGAAACGGCGTGCCGAGATTGACCGGGCAATGGCAAAATTGCTGGACGAAAAACCGGAGCTTGCCGGCGGCGATGTGATGGCCGCGCGCAGGTTGTTGGCAACGGCGGAGAGGGCGCGAAAGCAACGTGACTTGAGCCGTGACGAATTGAACGGATTGTGGGAGTCGCAATTGACGCGAGAAGAGCGACAAATCTTCAGCCGTCTTTGCGGCCAACCCATGCCAACTGCGTCTAGTGAAAATCGCACGTCCGTGAATGAGGCCGTGCAATGGGCGGAGGACCATTTGTTCGACCGGAACTCGGTTGTGTTGGAATGTCAGGTGTGGCAGGAGGCATTGGGCCGGGCGAGGGGTGAAAGTTTTTCGGTTTCCGATCTCAAGGAATTCACCCAGCGACGTGGCTATATCCGGGACGAAGCGCGTCCAGGTGAAGTGACCCTGCGTGAAGTTCTCCTCCGCGAATGGGAAATCGTCCAGACCGCGAAAGATGGCGTCGGTGATTGTCTCCCGCTGGTTGCGAATCCCCGTCCGGCGAATCCGCAACTCGACAATGAACAACGCCAAGCTCTCGAATCCTTGCTGCGTTCGACAAATGGCGTTTCTGTTTTTCGCGGCGGTGCGGGAACGGGCAAAAGTTTTGTTCTGCGCGAACTGGTGGAGCAACTGCGGCAGTCGGGCCGGGGCGTGGTTGTTCTCGCGCCACAACGTCAGCAAGTCGTGGAAATGGACAAGGCCGGGTTTCCGACGCCAACGACGGTCGCCAATTTTCTCATCAAGCGTGAACTGGCTGACAGCGCCGTCATCGTGGTGGACGAAGCGGGACAGATTGGCGGGCGACAAATGTTGGAGCTTGTCCGGTTGATCCATGAGCGACATGGACGACTGGTTCTCTCCGGCGACACCCGGCAACACGGCGCAGTTGAGGCTTCGGATGCCCTGCTTGCCATCGAACGTCATGCCGGTGTGAAACCAGTTGAACTGCACAAGATTCGACGGCAAGACCCGTCGCTCGGTCGTGATGTCGAGGAACGCAATCGCATCAGAATGTATCGAAAAGCAGTTGAAGCCGCTGCGGCTGGCAAGTTGGGCGATTCTTTTGAACGCCTCGACAAAATGGGCGCAATTGTCGCGTGTGGCATCGGGGAACAAGCCGATAAGCTCGCTGACGAATATCTCCGGCTCACAGAGCAAAACGCTTCTGCGGTCGTCGTCTCGCAAACTTGGGGTGAAGTGCATCACGTCAACTCGCGCGTGCGTGATGCGTTGAAAGGCAAAGGATTGCTTGGCGCGGCTGACTCGGCTGTTCAAGCACTGGAGAGGATGGACCTCACCAACGCCCAGAAGCGCGATATGCGTTTCTATCCGCAAGATGCCGTCATTGTCTTCAATCAGAAAGTCCGCAATGCCCAACCGGGCGCGAAGGGCAAACTGGCGGGAATTTTGAAATCGAGCGTGCTTGTAGAAGTTGGCGGAAAATTCGTGATGGTCTCGAACCGATTGCTTGACCGTATCACGGTCTGCCAGGCGCGCGAGATTTCTGTCGCTCAAGGGGATCGCCTGCATCTCAAGGCCAATCGCAAGCTGGCTTCCGGCGGGCGCGTCACCAACGGTGAACTCGTCACCGTAAAATCTGTTCGCGCCGATGGCGGAGTTGAACTGACCGATGGCCGCGTCTTGGACAAATCATTCCGTGAATTTCTTCCCGGCTATGCGGTCACGTCCTACGGTTCACAAGGCAAAACCGTGGATTACGTCCTGTTTTCCGATTCGACGATCAAGCCGGCAACCAACGCCCAACAATGGTATGTGACCATTTCACGCGGGCGGCGCGGCATCCGCATCTTCACGCCGGACAAGCAGCAACTTCGTGAGAATATCACCCGCTCCGGTCATCGGCCACTGGCGATGGAATTTGCGGCCGGCTCTGTCCCGCGCGGACAGCAGCGGCTTTGGAATCGTCTGCACGGTTATCTTATTCGCTTCGGTCGTCGAGCCGCCGAACGAATATTCCGTCTCCATCTGGCTCAACAACATCAACCAAAACATCAAACCATACAAAAACATGAGCACAAAAACACCCGAATGTTGGGCCAGCGACCCGCAGGCACGCGGATTACGCATTGAAGCAACGCCAGAACGTTCACTGTTGCTGCCGCACAATCATTTCATCTTTGCGGAACTCGCCAGCGGCGGCGACGAGCAAAACCTCAAGCTCGTCTTCACCACGCACGAGATTTCCATTCGCGGCCATCATTTGCGGCGGATTGAAACGGTCATGCAACGGATGGAATTGTCGCTGCTCGCCAAGTTGCCAAACAATCAGCGGAAGCTTATCACGGAAGGCCAGCCGGTGATTCTTGAAATTGTCGTCACCGAGGCCAAGTCACAGGAATCGCCGCCTCCAAATGGCTCAAAGTGAGCAAACGGTCGGCTTGCACAATTCCACAAGCAAGTTGAGGATTCTCGTGAGATTCATGCTTTATCAGCCCCGGCTCGAAGGTTATCTTGTGAGCAAACGCTAGTCACAATCTTTCATGAATTCACGCCCAGACGAGACTGCGGATGTCACGGAGCGAAAGCGCTCCGTGGAAGGATTTCAACAAAGTGCGGATCATCTCCGACTTGTCATTGATACGATTCCCGCGTTCGTTTGGAGTGCCGGACCTGATGGCTCCATTGAATTCCTCAACCAACGTGGACTGGAATACACGGGGTTCACGATGCAGAAGCTTCGCGGGTGGAACTGGAAGGATTCCAACATACTTCACCCTGATGACTTTCAGGGACTCTTTGAAACATGGAGTGCTATTGTGGCGTCCGGGCAACCGGGCGAAATCCAAGCGCGTATGCGGCGTTTCGATGGTGAGTATCGTTGGTTTCTGTTTCGCGTCGCGCCGTTGCGCGACGAATCGGGACGCCTTGTTGCGTGGTGGGGCATTGACCTCGATATTCACGATCGTATCCGAGCCGAAGACAAATTGCGCCAAAGCGAAGCATATCTGGCGGAAGCGCAAAGATTAAGTCGCACGGGCAGCTTCGGCTGGAATGTTGCAACCGGAGCGCTTGTTTGGTCCGAGGAAACTTTTTGTATTCTTGGTTACGACCGGACAATCAAGCCGACTTTAGAACTGGTGTTCAAGCGGATTCACCCAGACGACATCGCTTTTGTGCGTCAGACTCTTGATCACGCGACTCACGGCAATGCCAACTTGGACTTTGAACATCGTCTTTTGATGCTGGACGGTTCGGTCAAGCACGTCCGCGTCTTGGCGCAACCTGCAAAAACCCAAGCGGGCGCATTGGAATTTGTCGGTGCGGTCATGGACATCACAGAAAAGAAAAAAATCGAAGACACACTGCACGCGGCGAAAGCCCGATTCGAGGGCATTCTTGAAATTGCCGAAGACGCAATTATTTCTGTGGATTCGAATCAGCGCATCTTGTTGTTCAATCAGGGTGCGGAGAAGGTTTTTGGATATGCCCAGGCCGAAGTCATTGGCAAGTCGCTCGACCTTCTCCTGCCGCAACGATTCGCCCAAGCACATCGGTCACATATAGAGAAATTCGCCAAGACTCCGGAGATTTCCCGTTCGATGGCGCAACGCAGCGCGGTCTTTGGCCGACGCAAGAATGGAAGTGAATTTCCAGCCGAGGCTTCCATTTCCAAACTGGATTTAGACGGCGAAATATTATTCACGGTCATTTTGCGCGACATTACAGAGCAAAAACGTCTGGAGAATCGCTTGCGCCAGAGCGAACAAAATCTTGCCGAAGGCCAGCGGTTAACGAAGACCGGGAGTTGGATTCTGGATTATCATACAGGCAACACGGACTGGTCCGTTGAGACCTGCCGCATCTTTGGATTTCCTGATCCGCCGCCTTCGCCGCATTACAGCGAGTTCCGGGCGCGTGTGCGCCCGGAGGATCGCGAAGCGGTTGATCGTGGTTTGCGCGAGAGTTTTGAAACCGGCGAGCCAAGACCGCTCGAATATATTTTTATTCTGCCGGACGGTGTCAGAAAGAACATTGAAACCATTTCCCAGCCGGTGAAGGATGAAACTGGAACTGCGTTGAGATTGATGGGGACCGTGATGGATGTTACGGAACGAAAGCAGGCGGCCGAAGCTTTGCGTGCCTCGGACCTCCTAGCGCGCGGTCAATTGGACGCCCTGAAAAAAACGCTCGACAGACTTTCCCTGGAATCTGAACCGGAAAAATTTCTGGAACAAGTGCTGCGCGTGATTTGCCAGCAGTTGGATGCACACAGCATTAGCGCATGGGAGATTAACCGCAACATTGGTTGCATGGACTTGGTGGCCAGCTATGAAGACAACCGGTTGCGTCTCCCCACACCGGAAGAAATGCAGGTATTGCCACAAGAAGGTTTTGCGACCAGCCCTCATCCGGTTTGGTCTGATTTCTTCCGCGATGGCAATTTTTGCGTTTATGGCCGGATTGATTCCAATCCTGTGCGAATACTTGTTGCGAAAGACCCAAACGGCCCGTGGCATGATAATTTTGGCATCTCTGCGGCAAACCCGCTCGTTCTCAAGATCTGCGAACGTCTTTCCACGTTGGGGGTGGCAGCAACGCTCTGTAGTCCCATGCTGGTTGGCGGCAAAGTGATCGGTTTTTTCAGTATCCGCTTCAATCAGAAGCGCGCCTTTCGACAAGAGGAAATCGAATTGACCCGTGCGATCTCTCATCAAGCCATGCTCGCGATTCAATTGATGCGTCTGTCGCAACAAAGCCGCCAAACGGCGGTGATGGCGGAACGCAACCGCATGGCGCGGGACATTCACGACACCCTTGCTCAAGGATTTACCGGAGTCATCATGCAACTTGAGGCGGCAAAAGGCGCGACCACGGAAGGTGATCTTGTAGAGGCAGAGAGCCGTATCGAGCGCGCCGGAGAACTCGCGCGGTCAAGTCTCGGTGAAGCCCGCCGTTCCGTCCGGGCGCTGCGCCCTCATTCGCTCCGCAATGGCAAATTATTCATGAGTTTGGACAATATGCTCAAGCGCATGACGGAAGGCACTGATTTGAACGCAGAATTCCGCGCGGAAGGTGATGAACGTGCAATCCCTGCGGAATATGAGGACGGGTTGATGCGCATCACTCAAGAATCTCTCACCAATGCCGTCAAACACGCGGACGCCCGGAATTTCAAGGCGACATTGAGCGTCAGCGCAAGAACAATCCAACTTCAGCTTGTGGACGATGGTCGCGGTTTTGATCCGCATACGGAGCATGAGGGATTTGGTTTGATTGGCATGAAAGAAAGAGTTGAGCAAATGAACGGTGAGTTCATCATCCGCGCAAAACCCGGCGTCGGAACGGAAATCCTTGTCATGTTGAAAAATCAATCCGCACTGAACCCGGAAAACGGAAATGATTAAGGCTAAAAAAAGCGACGAGAAGAAAAGTGCGGCTGCAAGCAAGAATCGCATCCGAATTCTAATTGCGGAGGATCACACCGTTGTTCGCGACGGCTTGGTTGCCATCGTTAAACAAGAGAAAGACTTTGAAGTTGTGGCCGAAACCGGTGATGGCCGTCAGGCGGTTGAGCTTTGGAAACGGCATCGGCCGGATGTCACCCTCATGGATTTGCGGATGCCCAGCCTCGACGGCGTAAATGCGATTTACGAAATCCGCGCGGCTGATCCCAACGCCCGAATTATTGTCCTCACAACATTTGATGGCGACGAAGATATTTATCGGGGAATGCGCGCCGGCGCGAAATCCTATTTGCTCAAGGACGTGAGGCGCGAAGAACTGTTTCAGTGCATTCGTGAAGTTCACGCCGGCAGGACGTTTGTGCCGCCTGCCGTTGCTGCGATACTTGCCGAACGGCTGACTGCGGAAGAATTGACTCCGCGCGAACTGGAGGTTTTGCGGCTGGTTGCCGAAGGAAAACCAAATAAATTGATCGGCGCAGACTTGGCGATTGCGGAAGTCACGGTCAAGAGCCATGTTCAATCCGTCTTCAGAAAACTCAACGTGTTGAGCCGCACGGAAGCAATTGCGGTGGCAACTCGCCGGGGATTGCTCCATCGGTAAAATTCATTTCTGCCTTTCCTTGCTGCTGTCCTACTTTGGTAGGAGAAGCTTCTCCGTCCATCGTCCAATTCTCAGAACGGTAACAACTGATAGAATTGCGGCATGATATTTCCAAAACATGCGTCGCAGAGGGCAGCCGACATTTCGACAAGAAAGGAAATAAATTCATGAACACGATTACCACGAAAGATGGCATTCAAATTTATTACAAGGATTGGGGCAAGGGGCAGGCCGACACGATTAACGCCGACATCCTCACATTCATCAAATCCTGACTCTTGAGCGCAATCCGACAACCTGTCAACTCTCGAAACAAAGTCAAAAACATAATGAAAATCAGACGCTCCAACGAACGTGGCCATGCCGATCACGGCTGGCTGGACAGTCACCACACCTTTTCCTTCGCGGATTATTACGACCCGCAGCACGTCGGATTCCGCAGCTTGCGGGTGATTAACGAAGACCGAGTGCAAGGAGGCCAGGGTTTTGGCACGCACCCACACCGCGATTTTGAAATCATCAGTTACGTCATCAGCGGCGCGCTCAAACACCAGGACAGCATGGGACACAGCGCTGTGATGAAGGCTGGCGAGGTGCAGCGCATCTCGGCGGGAACCGGCATTGAGCATAGTGAATTCAATAATTCACCAACCGAGCTTGTTCACTTTCTGCAAATCTGGCTGCTGCCGTCCCGTAAAGGGTTTAAGCCAGGCTACGCCCAACAGTCATTTGCCGATGCGCCTTCAAACGCACTCACGCTGGTTTGCTCGCCGGATGGCAGTAACAAATCCATCAAAATCAATCAAGACGTCAGCCTCTACATCGGCAAACTTACCCCCAAAGGGAACATCAACCAGCCGCTGGCGGAACAGCGTCACGCCTGGGTCCAGTTGATCGAAGGCGACATGGATTTGAATGGAACGAAACTTGCACCCGGCGACGGCGCTTCGCTGGACGACGAAAAGGAAATCCGACTCGCGTCGGCAAAGGGAGCGCATTTTCTGCTGTTCGACCTCAATTAACCAACAACAAACAAACCATAGAAAGGAAAATACAATGAACCAATACAACAAACTCTACACGCCGGCAGATTCCGCCATCGTGTTTATTGACCAGCAACCACAGATGACCTTCGGCGTGGCCAGCTCTGACCGTGCGACGATCATCAACAACACCACGCTTCTCGCCAAGGTCGCGAAAGAATTCAACGTGCCCGCCGTGCTTACCGCTGTCGAAACAGAGAGTTTCAGCGGTTACATCTGGCCGCAGTTGCTCGATATATTTCCCGGCCAGCCAGTCGTCGAACGCTCCTCGATGAATTCCTGGGACGACCCGGGTTTTCGCAAAGCCATCGAAGCAACGGGCCGAAAAAACATTCTCATGACCGGACTGTGGACGGAAGTTTGCATCACCTGGCCGACCATCGAAATGCTCGGCGCGGGTTACAACGTCTATGTCGTCGAAGATTGCTGCGGTGCGACGTCGCCCGCTGCGCAGGAAGCCGCACTGTCGCGCATGGTGCAAGCGGGCGCGGTGCGATTGACCACCATTGCCGCCCTGCTCGAATGGCAGCGTGATTGGGCGAAACGTGAACACTACAACAACCTCATGAGCTTGTTGAAGCCGCAGGCTGGTGCTTACGGCGTCGGCGTCGAATACGCCTACACGATGGTTCACCACGCACCGCAGTCGGCGCAAAAGCCGCAGATTGTGCCCAAGAAAGCGCACTGATGGGAACAGGCATTCACATCTAACCTCGATCTATTATGAAAACAAAGGTTATTGCTTTGAGCCTTGTGCTGGCGTTCGTGGTCGCCAGCGCAAGGGCTGCGGAGACGACTGCTCCGAAAGAGAACGTCTTTGCCACGAAGCCGCTGGGCATCCAATTGTCCATCAAGATGGTTGGTCCTTACTCGGAAGCAGCGGATCTGCAAATCATCTGCCTGTTCAAGCACAAGTCCACCGGCGACACCTATCAGGGCGCGGCAAAAGACACCGACGCGCATCTCGGCGGCATTCTCTCCGCGTTGCGAAATCGGGGCGAGTTTGTCGGAGAACTTGGTGAAACCATCCTGTTCACGCCGCCCAAAGGTTCAATCCCGGCAAAGCGTTTCATGGTGATTGGTCTCGGCGACGAAAAGGATTTGTCGTTGGATACGCTGCAAACGGTTGGACGCATCGCCGCCCGCGAGGCCGTCCAGCTCAAGGCGAAACACGTTGCCTGGGCACCGGTCATCCGTGACGAAGGCAATTCAGCGATTGAAGTAGGACTCGGTGACCGCACTTTTGCCGAACAATTCCTTTCGGCCTACGACACCGAAAAGCGTCTTCAAGCGCAAGGGCTTGAACCAAAGTTCAGCATAGAGAGTCTCGTCATCGAAGCCGGGCCAAGTTATTTCGACAGTGCCGTGAAGCAGGTCGGCGAAGGCATTGACTCGATCAGCACGGAACTGGCTCAACGCGATGCCGCTCCTTACTGCTCAAGCACAAAATGAGCGATGCGCAACGTCATTCTCATTTTGTTATCCGTCATTTTGCCGGCAACGGTTCTGGCTGATGAAGTGACAACCACCGGAGAAACACCAACCCCTCCACCGGCTTACAACGTGTTGCGATTCGACGAAAATTATTCCTGCCTGACCAACCCGGCGAACCGCACCGACTGGTTTGACCCGGTCAAGTATATCCCGTTGCGGACAAATGATCCGTCCTGGTATTTGACCCTCGGCGGCGAATTGCGTGAGCGGTTTGAGGGGAATTACGATCCTAATTTTGGGATTGGCGGCGCGGGTGCCGACTCCTATTTGTTGCAACGCATCACGCTGCTTGCTGATCTGCACCTCGGCGAGCGCGTGCGAATTTTCTCGGAAGGTATCTCCGGTGTGATGGAAGGCGAATCGCAGCCCGCGCCTCCGGTGCAGCAAGACCCTATTGATCTGCAATTCGCGTTTCTTGACGTTTTGCCGTATTTGACGGACAACGAAAGCCTCACGTTGCGTGCCGGACGGTTCGGCATGAGCTTCGGTTCGGGTCGCCTCGTCGCCACGCGCGCGGCACCGAACATCCCGTTCCGATTTGACGGGTTTGAAGCCATTTATGCCCGGCCACTTTGGGAGGCAACGGCGTTTCTCACCCGGCCGGTGGAGGACAACGGCAGCATCAGCGGCAGCAATCCTGGCACTACGTTCTGGGGACTTTACCTCACTCACTGGTTCGACGCGCCTCACCAGTTGGGAGTTGACCTATATTACCTCGGGATTCACAACAACGAGGCCACCTACGCCTCGGGGACTGCTGAGGAAGACCGTCATTCATTCGGTTTGCGTATTTTTGGTGAACGGAACCAATGGGATTGGAATGAGGAAGACGTTATTCAAGTGGGCAGTTTCGGAAACAACTCCATCCTGGCTTGGACGGCCAGCATTGATTCTGGATACACATTCGACACCACGTTGCAGCCGAGACTTGGACTGAAAGCGGATGTCACCAGCGGCAGCGGAAGCACGAGTGGTGGAACCCAGGAAACCTTTGACGCGCTCTACTTCAAATCAGGTTACTTCAACGACGCCAGTCTGCTCCGTCCTCAAAACATCATTGACGTCCATCCGAATGCCGGCTTGAAATTCACGCGAACTCTCTCGGCGGACGGCGGTGCGGATGTGTTCTGGCGTTATTCACGAAACGACGCGGTCTATGGCGTGCCCGGCAACATCGCGATACCAGCATCAAGCACCGCTTCCAGTTATGTAGGCACCGCGCTGGACGTGAACCTGACTTGGCAGATTCAGCGGCACCTCAGTTTCCAAGCGTCTTACGTCCACTTCTTCAGTGGAAGCTACATTCACCAAGCGGGCGGCAGCGACGTGGATTATCTCTCCACGACCCTTGATTTTCTCTTTTAACTTAAACAATCAAACCTATGAACGAACCCATTCACGTAGCCATAGTCCGCACGGTGAAACCCGGATGTGAAGCGGCATTTGAACAGGCGTTACACGATTTCGTTAAACGGTCCCTCACACTGCCGGGTCAGACGGGTGTTCACATTATTGGGAAAGCGGCGTGGCCGACACCCGCATTCACGGCACCACCCGGCAACAAGTGGGCAAGGTGTTCAACGCCGTGGAACGCCCGCAACTGTTGCCGCTGCCGGAGAGTTTGTTTCCGGCGTTTGAAGAAGCCCCGCGCACGGTGCATCGGGATGGTTACATCGAGTTGCAGCGGTCGTATTACTCGGTGCCGCCGGAGTATGTCGGGCGGCAGGTCTGGGCACGCTGGGAGTCCCGGCTGGTGCGGGTGTTCAACCAACGCCGGGAAGTCATCGCCGTCCATGCGCTGGCCGAACCGGGAAAGTTCGCCACCGATCCGAACCATCTGCATTCCCCGCATCGGCATGTCATCCAACAGGGTCTGGATTATCTGCTGGATCGCGCACGGTTGATCGGCGCGCACACCGGCAGTTGGGCTGAGGCGATGGCGCAACAGCGCGGTCCTATCGGCATCCGGGTCTTGCACGGCCTGTTGTCGCTGGCCGGCAAACATCCGGTATCCGCCCTGGAACGTGCCGCCCAAATCGCCTTGCATCATGGCGCCTGGCGCTTGCGCGACCTGCGCGCCTTGCTGGAACAGGCCGGCCCGGCACCGCAACTGGACTTTCTGGAAACGCATCCCCTCATCCGTAATTTGGAAACTTACCGGGACTGCGTTCCCGATTGTTTTGCTCCCTCAACCATCAACCAAGAACCATCCATATCACCATGAACACCACCAACCTCGAAACCACCCTGAAACAACTCCGTCTCTCCGGCCTGGGCCAGACCTTGAGCGTCCGGCTCCAGGAAGCCGCCGCCAACCGTTTGAGCCACGCCGAGTTTTTGGAACTCATCCTCCAGGACGAACTGAATGTCCGGCAACAACGCCAGTTGGAACGTCGCACCCAGGCCGCCGACTTCCACAGCCTCAAACCACTGGAAGACTTCGACTGGAGCTTCAACCCCTCCGTTCACAAAAAGGAGATTTTCGATCTGGCCAGCGGCAAGTTCATCCGCGAAGCCAAAGACGTGCTTTTCCTGGGTCCGCCCGGCGTCGGCAAAACGCATCTGGCCCAAGCCATCGGTTACGAGGCCATCAAGATGAACTTTCTGGTGCTCTACCGCTCCATTTTCGATCTGGTGCGCGATTTCATGAAGGACGAAGCCTTCAACCAGCAGGACAAAACGCTGCGCAAATACTTGAAGCCCGATCTGGTCATCATTGATGACATGGGCTTGAAACAGTTGCCCAAACACTCCGGCGAATACCTGCTGGAAGTCATCATGCGCCGCTACGAAAACCGTTCCACCATTATGACCAGCAACCGCCCGCTGGAAGAATGGGGCAAACTCCTGTGTGACGTGCCCACTGCCGGGGCCATTCTCGACCGATTCCTGCACCACGCCCAAGTCATCGCCATCACCGGCAAAAGCTATCGCGTCAAGGAAGCGCCGGGAGTAAGCCGGGAAAACAAGAAAAGTCGAAAGGCCAACGAACCCGCGACCGCCGGGGCCGCGAGCTAAGGCTCGCCGCTCGGCCCCGGCTCGTTTTATCTTGCAGCCCGAACCGCTTGATTGACGTGGAAGATTCGTAATCCATGATTTATGCCAGCGATAAAAGCCCGAATCTCTAACCATGTTTGGACGTTGGAATAAATCGTCGGTTTGTTGCCTTGATTTTAGGAATCACAAGGGTAATTTATGCCTATTGTGTTTCTATGAAACTTGAGCGCTCAAGAGACATTCCAGCTTTCAAAGGCAAAAACTGGCGAGAGCGATGGGCCTTATATAATCAGGCCAGACAGCGTGATCCCTGGATTGACGGGCTTAGGTTATTGGGGTATTTCCTGATCCTCGCGCCAACAGTTATGTTGGCGTACTGGTTGGCAAATCGGTTTTTCCCACGCCAATTTTTACTAGCATTTTTTGGCATTTATGTACTGTGGTATCCAGTCTATTGGTTGTTTGAGTCGTTGTTCATTACACCGAGGATTCGCAGGGCATTGGAATCGGACGTAAAGCCATCGGCCTGACAGCTCGTTGGAGTCAAACTGATTTCAAACTGACCCACTACCTCAAAAGCCCCTTGCTTGCATCCAGAAATCTGATATGAATAAATCACCTCAGAGTGGCCGGTTTTGATTCGACCCCGGCTGGCTGGTTTTGAAGTGATCGGTGACAGTCACGAACCGCACCGACGATTGGATGGACGATTCAAGGAAGCCCTTTTGCCAAAATTTTCCGCGCGAACGAATCTATCGCGCACGTTCGACTCATCTGCCGCGAGCTACCCCCCCGCCCCCGGTCGCCGACCGAACCAAACGCGAAAAAGTTTGGGGACAATTGGGGACAAAAAGGGTGCGTTTAAGTGCGTTATTTTGCATGACGCCGACTCCGCGACGAAAAATTCGAACACGCATTATCGCCTTTATTTACGGCCTCATTACGCACGTCCGCGCACAAAAACGAAGCGCGTTCTCTTGGCTTCGAATCCCTCCCCTTCCGCCATACTAATACTTACGAAATGATCGTTTCTTTGGCACTGGAAAAGGTTTGTAATCAAAACGTCGCCGTCAGCCACTACGGCATATAGCCTACCCGGTAGAAACGGATTGGAAAATCCCTCCACTGGGGATCGGTGAAATTGAACAACGCGCTAGTCAGGGTGTTGGTCTGGATAGGTTGCCAGTTCGCAATCACAAGGTTCGTGCAGGCTCCTACCACGAAGACTTGAGCGTTGGTGCCAATGATGGAGAAACCAAACTCATTATTCTGCACGCCGATGCCGGTGCTGATGATGAGCGGCGAGTTTAACATCACAGTAGGCAGGCTACCGGGCGAGCCGCCATAGGTTGTGCCCCACCCCGTGGTCCCGGCAAAGTAGTAAACTTTCCCCGCCGCGTTGGCATCGAGGAACTCTTCTGTACCTGAAGCAGGGGCGCTGCCCTGGAAATAAGCGCTTGTCAGGCTGCTACAACTCTCGAACACAGCCTCTCCGAGGCTGGAAACGCTGGCCGGAATATATACCGTAGTCAGGCCAAGGCAACCGCCAAACGCCTCATCCGCGATGCTGGTGACGCTATTGGTGACAATGTAAGCACCCGCGAGGCCTGCAGGATATTCAAGGAGTGAGGTTTGGCCTTGATTGAACAGAACTCCACCTACACTGACGAAATCAGGATTGGACGCACTCACCGCGATGTTGGTTAAACTGGTGCAACCGTAACATATAGGCTCCGACACGAACGTGACACCAGCGGGAATCGTGATGCTGGTCAGGTTTTGAGAATCGTCAAACACATCATTCGCGATACTGGTAACACCGCTGCCGATAACAACGTTGGTCAGGTCCCTGCAAAACGCAAACGCATCTTCCTGAATGCTAGTGACGCTGGAGGGAAACGTGATGCCGGTCAGGTTGATGCAATCCCAGAATGCGCCCGTTCCGATGACGGTGACGTTGGTGGGGATCGCGTAAGCGCCGGCAAGGCCTCCCGGATACACAAAGAGTGTAGTTTGGTTTTCGTTGAATACGACCCCGCCCACACTGGAAAAGTTGGGATTGGACGGAGCGACCGGAATCGCGGTCAGGCTGGTGCAATCGGCGAACGCATACTGTCCGATGCCGGCGACGCTGGCGGGAATCGTGACGCCGGCCAGCTTGCCACAGTCATAGAAGGCTTGCACTCCGATGCTGGTAACGTTGGTGCCGATGGTGATGTTGGTCAGGTTGCCGCAGAGTTGGAATGCCTCCTCTCCGATGCTGGTGAGGTTTGTGCCGGTCATGACGTTGGTCATGACTCTATTGCCGTAAAAGGCTTGCACTCCGATGCTGGTGACTGGAAGTCCGGTGATTATATCGGGAATCGTCACCACCCCATTGGTGCCGGAGTAACCGGTGATAGTGATTGTGCCACTATTAGTCGTCCAAGAGAATTGAGCTTGAACGGCGACGGGCAGAATCAAGAGCACCGCGCCTAAAAGACAGATTTGAAAAAGTGCTCCCTTGGTTTTCATAACGAATTTGGGATTTCACTTGTCCTCTCTTTGGGGGACATCTACAGCCAATGTTTTTACACCCTCTGCGGAAAGACTTCAACTCAAAAATGGTCATCCCTGAACGTTGGGTCGTGGTGTCGCAGATTGTTGCTAAATGCGCTTATGCTGATTTTTTAGCATTCAGCGTTGCTGCGACAAATGTTTTGGCAAACTTAACTTGTTCGAGGGTCAGGCACTGTCAGTAAAAGTGTCAGTAGATTGTATAGTCGAGTTAAGCAAAATTGTGGGGGAGTATACTTGAATTGTGCAATGAAGTGGGTAATATTGGCCCAGAAAATGGCGATTTTGGGCACGAATCCCACCCCTTCCGCCATATAATAAAATCAATGTATTTGCGATGCTTTTGATTTAGTGGCAACAAGTTCAAACTTATTCAAAGTTACCATTGCAGTCCATCCGTGTCACAACAGCGTCAGTTCCCGTCTAACTCCACTCGGGAAATTGAGTGGTATTTAAATCCAACGTGGAAATAGAGGCCATGTCGGAATCTTCAAGGCTAAAATCAAAGATATTCAAGTTTTCCGCGATATGCGCTTTCTGGGAGGATCTGGGGATGGCAATAATTCCTCTTTGGTAATGCCATCTCAGGCTCACCTGCGCAATCGTCTTATTGTACTTCTTTCCGATGGTTGCAAGAGTGGCATTGGTGAAAAGCCCATGACGGCCTTCCGCAAAAGGTGCCCAGGCTTCCATTTGCACGCCATGTTGCTTTAAGTATTCCAGTGACTTGCCTTCCTGGAAAAACGCATGTGTTTCGATTTGATTTATTGCGGGTTTTACGTCGTTACTCGCAATCAAGTCTTCAAGTTGCGCGGGTTCGAAATTGCTCACGCCTATGGCCTTGATTTTGCCCTGATGATAGAGTTCCTCCATGGCCTTCCAGGAGCCTTTCACATCGCCATAAGGCCTATGAATCAGGTAGAGGTCCAAATAATCCGTACCCAACTTATTGATAGAAGTTTGAAATCCTTTCTTTGCCTGTTCGTACCCCATATCGGCCTTCCACAGTTTTGAGGTGATAAAGAGTTCTTCACGTTTGATTCCACTCTGTTTGATCCCGGCGCCTACTGCCGCCTCAGTGCCGTAGATCATAGCGGTATCAATCAGACGATAGCCCAGAGAGATGGCATCGGCCACGCACCTTATTCCGACGTCGCCGTTGAGCGTCATAGTGCCCAATCCAAGACGTGGCATTTGCAGGCCGTTATTGAGTGTCACGAGCGGGATCAAATTTTCCCGGGTGCTGGTATTTGGCGCGGCAAATGACTGCGCGCCGCCGAGGCTCAGGAACATTGCAGAGGCGGCAAATTCCGCGCTGGTCTGCAAGAATTGGCGGCGGCTCATTCCGTTGGAGTTGCGTTCTTTATTCATATTGGTTGACATTTCCCATATAGTTTCCAGCCTACGACCGGCGTGGGCCTTTTTTGTGATTCTCTGCCTGCTCCACAGATTGGCAAAGCTTTTTTTGGTTCGCCCTCAATTTTTCTCTGGCACCGGGGTTGTTTCGGTGCTTTTTTTGGCTCGCATGCCCTGTTTCTCCCGGATGCGAAGACACCTCCTCCGTGGTTTCCAGTATAGAGCGTCGGCCACGCAGCAGATGCACTGATCAGGAAAAGCGTTGGCGTAGTGCTCGGCCTGCACAAGCGAGTCGGCGACATGGTGCGAGAAAAATCGTCCTTTTGTAAAGTTTTCCGTGCGAACGAACCCATCGGGGGGCGCATCTCAGTTTCTTGCAGGGTTGAATGTGGTGTGAGGGAAGAGCAGGTGCCAGCGGTCGTTGCGCCAGAATGTTTCCAAACACAATAAGGCTTCATCACCAGCCTGACTCCAGAACTGGCCCGGGCGTTTGAACCGGCATTGGGTCTGCCGGCAGGTCGCCTCCACCGGACCACTGCCAATCGGTTCGCCCGCTCGCCGCCCGGCCCGGTAATCCATTCGCTGTTGATGGTCGTGGAAGTATTCCAATTCTTTGGCCACCGCCGCGGTGGCCGGCCCGCCGGGCATTGTGGCCAAGGCCTCTTCCAATTGACGGATCACTTTGAGCGAGGATTCGTTCTTGAGTTGTTGGACCAAGGGTCTGAGCCAGGCCTTGAGCTTTTCTTTGTCTTCGCCAAAGAGCGCTCGGCCCACAGCGGCCAAGTGTTGTAGGGCATGATAGAAGTCAAGTCGCTGGCGGGCTTGTGGCCAGCGGTCGTCGGCCAGACGCCAGATCCATACGGCCCCATCACCAATGACCAGCGCGCTGGCGGCTTGGCCCAGGCCGCGGCGCAAGGCTTCGGCGTGCAGTTGTTCGCGCAAGGCGTCAATGCCCGCACGCGTGGCGACGAAGCCCCGTTGGGTGATGACGGGCCGTCCGCCCGCGGTCTGGCCGCGGTGATCGAGTCGAAAACAGGTGCCGGTGTAAACCCAATGCCAGCGTTCAGGTTCTTTGCCCTGGCGGCGCAACGCCTCACTCTGGCCCCAGGCATCGCGTTCGCGGATGTTCCAGGCGTCCAGTTGGAGGATCATCTGGTAGGGTTCGAGGGTCAGTTCAAGTTGGTTCTGGGCGGTGGCGGCTTGCTGATCAAGGTGGGTGCGCAACCGTTGGGCGCGTTCGCCTTGCCGACGGGCTTCGCGATCCAGTGTGGCGCGGGGCAATTTGACGCCGGTGAGATGTTCCAGCACGGCGCTGGCGTCCTCGATGGGCATTTTGCTGGCCAAGAGCGCCGCCATGTTTTGCACGGCGGGTGAGTAGCCGGCACTTTCTTCTAACCCCAGGGCGGCGTCGGCGGGCACGCGCCATTTGCGACAGCGTTTGCAGTAGCCGCGGGTGCGTTTGACGGTGATCGAACCAAAGCGCGACTCGAAGGTGCGTGGCTGGTCAGTGGAAAGGCGGGTGAGGGTTTGTCCACAGACCGGGCAGACCGGTGGCGTAGCGTCGGCTTTGGCTTGAGCACCACGTTCGATCGTTTGGCCAAGCAGTTCCTGGACATCCCGAACGGCTTGGACTTCGAGATGGCCGAGGTTTTGATCGCTGGCCAGCACGAGGCGTTGGATCGAATGTTCCAAGGCGCACGCCGCACGGGCGGCCAGCACCGCCAGCGGTTCGGATGAGGTCCCAGAGGTTATCGTGGAACCCACAGCTTCAAGGCAGGGAGTTGTCATGCCCTGAGCTTACACTACTCTGCAAGAAACTGAGATGCGCCCCCCATCGGTTCAACCCACTGCGGCAGCCTTGAACTACCCCCCGCCCCGGTCGCCGGTCAGACAAAGCGGGAAAATTTTGGGGACAATTGTGGACAAAGAAGGTGCGTTTAAGAGCGTTATTTTGCGCGATAACGTCTCCGCGACAGAAAATTTTAACGCGCATTATCGCCTTTATTTACGCGGTAATGATGCATGTTCACGCACGAAAATGAAGTGCGTTTCCTTGGCTTCGAATCCCACCCCTTCCGCCACAATTTGTCAGAAGGCAGCCACTATTTTCCACTATCCCGTCACAATGCGCTTGACAGTTTTTCATTTTAGGGATGACCCAAAGCTGAGCGCGACCACGGGCGGATGGATCTGCGAAGGCAGTTTGGACTCTCAAATCTCATCGCACACTCCAAATCTCAAGGCACAGTGGCCGTTGACTCCAGTGCGGTCTTACAATGAAACATCGTGGATGAAGGCTCACCAGACAAACGGAATTCTCACTATTTCATGACGACGCTGTGAGGCAGTGGGATGAGCGCGTTATAAATCGGTTTAACCCACCGGTCGTTTGCAATATTATAGACGATAAAGTCCCCATCGAACTGCCAATAGGCCCAACTCCACCCGAAATGTTCCGCCATCCGGGCAACGCACGCGGTATAGCGCGCCCGCGATGCCATATCACCCCTATCGTAAGCACCGAATTCGCCCAAGAAAACAGGGCGGCCTTGTTGTTTGGCCCAATTCTGGGCCATCTGAAAATCTGATTCTATTTTGCCGCATTCCTCTGGAGTGCCGTCCCATGTCACACCCACTTTATATTGCGGCTTGACCCAGGGAGCACCTTGATGCGTAAAGCTCATTGGCGTGTAATAATGCACCGTAACAATGATATGCCGATCATGATCAGGAAGCTTTAGTTCGTCCAAATGGGTAAGGTCAATCGAGTTCCAGAAGGCTGGCCCAATGATGACGGCGCGCGTTGGATTGCTCTCGCGGATGACAGCCAATGCCTCTGCGAGATACTGGTTCCAAACGTCTGGTGTCATTTCACCATTGGGTTCGTTTAGAATCTCGAAATATACGCTGGGAGGCGCATTGTGAAAATGAGGCGCAACTTGGCGCCAGAACGCCAGGAAACGGTCTTTGTTGGCTTTTGGGTCATTTGCTGTCGCTTCGAATTCATGCAGATCAACAATCACATTGAGATGGGCTGCTTGAGCATTGGTGGCCACCCAGTCCATGGTGTTCCACCATGAGTCGCTCAACCGGTAATCCGGCCCCGCGCCCATGTGGCTGAAGGGAAATAGGTTGACGCGCAGAGTGTCAAATCCACCCGCCCGGATGACTCCGAAATATTCCTTCTTGAAGCGCGCCCGGTCGAATGACTTCCAAATTGGATCGTACCCAAGCACATTTATCCCCCGGCCCAATTCTCGACATTGGGCAAAAACGTCTTCAGTTCCAGTGGACACCGAGTCGGCCGCAAACCCAAGGCTGGCCGGCAAAAACAGAGAGAGCAAACATGGCATTAAGATTTGTGACAGAGAAGTCTGTTTCAGGAATGATGTTTTCATGTGACAATAAACATCGCAATTGGGCTGCTCCAGGCAAAATCAACAAATTGTGTTTTGAGAATTGTAATATAACTTCGGTGACTGTCACTGGATAAAATGGTGGATGCTGTTCTACTCCTAAAGTATAGTTCCGTTGGCGGGAGATGCTGCTTAATCCAGATGAAGTATGCCACGCCGCAAGGCAATGGTGGCGGCTTGGGTTCGGTCGCTGGCTTTTAGTTTGGTGAGAATGTGACCAACGTGAAGTTTGACCGTGACTTCCGCGATTTGGAGAGTGTTGCCAATTTCTTTATTACTCTTCCCGGTCGCAATGAGCTTGAGGACGTCGAGTTCTCGCGATGTGAGTTCGGTATGGGTCATGCGTTCAGCAAGACGTGCGCCGATTGCCGGTGAAATGCAACGCTCCCCGGCGTGAACGGCACGGATGGTGTGGAGTAATTCCTCTCGTGCAGCCGTTTTGAGCAGGTACGAGCGCGCACCAGCCTGGAGGGACCGATAGATATCTTCTTCGCCATCGTGTGTGGAAAGCATAATAATGGAAGCGTCAGGAAATTCCCGGCAAATGGCGATCGTGGTTTCCACGCCGCTCATGTCGGGCAGCTTCAAATCCATTAGCACGATGTCCGGGTGATGCTGGCGGAAACAGGCAATGGCCTGCTGGCCGGTGGACGCCTCTGCCTCCACAGTCATATCCGGTTCGATATTGAGCGAGCCGACGAGACCCATGCGAACGACAAAATGATCATCCACGATCAGGATGCGAATTTTTTTATTCATCCCCTGAAAATTTAACTTTGAACCGCTTTTCCCTTTGCGGGTGCCATTAGATTCCCGTGGTTGGGTAACGAGTGGTCCGCCACCGCGGTCAAAATCACATCGGCAACGATGACGCGTATTTCCGTACCGTTGCCGGGTTGGGTGCTGGTGGAAAAGCGCGCCCCAATCTTCTCGGCGCGCTCCTTCATGTCGAGCAAACCAAAATGCCCGTTACTCGCCGATCTGGCAGTTGGGATGTCAAAGCCCACACCATCATCGTGAATCCGAAGCTCGACCTGTTGGACGTTGTAATTCAAACCGACAACGATTGTTTTTGCCCGGGAATGTTTGAAGGCGTTCACCAGTGCTTCCTGAGCAATACGAAGAAGGTTATGTTCCATAAGCGCAGGAAGTTTTCTGGCGGTTCCGGAAGTATGGACGTGAATATTGATGCCAGTGTTGGCAGAAAGCGGCGCGGCCATTTCCTCAAGGGCAGCGGCCAGACTGCGGTTTTCCAGCAGATGAGAGCGCAAATCCCAAACGGACCGGCGGGCTTCCGAAAGGCTGTGGCGCGCCATATTGCGAGCAAGCTCGAGTTGCTGAAATGCGACTTGCGGCGATTGGCGGAATTGCGCTTCGACGGCGCCCAACTGAATATTGATGGCAGCGAGTTCTTGTTCCAGTGTGTCGTGAAATTCCCGCGCGATGCGGTCACGTTCCTCAAGCACGCCCTCGCGCCAGACCTTTTGTTGAATAATCCGGGTCTGCTTGCGGACGCGACGATCAAGCATCACCACCCACGCCAAACCGGCCAGCAGAATAAGACCCATGAAGCAGAGCATCCAGATCAGACGGGACAAGGTCCACCACGATGGTTGATGGATTACGGCGATATTGGCAAAGGACCGCAAAAGAACCTGAATGGACTCGGGTGGGGGGGTGGGAATCTTGGTCGCTGATGGTTCCTGTGACTGAGCGACACCTGGAACCCATTTTTCCGGTGATTTGGCAACAAACACCCCAGTCAACGCCACCTGGCTGCCAATCTTGAGAGACTCGAAGCGTTCTTCAGCTTCAGTGTTTTCCAAGGTAGCGGTAAAAACAGAATTCGATGACTCTAAAACCAAAGTTTGTCGTCCCGCGCTTTCAACCAGATTCATCAGGCTGGCTTTCACACAAACGAGCAAGCCATCTGAGTTTTCGGGCGCCTTTAGCAAGGCGTCCAAGTCGGTAGTAATTGGCAAAGGCGGTTCACCATGACTCAGGAATTGAACCGTGGCATCCTCCAGGATTGGAACGTACTGCCCGAGCGCTGAATAGCCCGAAACCATTACACGGTCGCCTGGGACGACTTTTGCGGGTTGAGCCAACTGCACGTAAAGTCCATATCCTTGGTTTTGAATGAAAAGTGCACCGTCGGATTCTTGCAACGTGACCACGCCACTGAGTTTCACAAGGTTCCCGTAATAGCCAACGGAATTGAACTGGGCCAAACTGGCAATGGATATCTCTTGCAGTTGACCGGGCGGCGACTTTTCAATGACAATGTTTGCCCGGCTCGAAACAGCCAGCCAAGGAACCCGCAATTGACGCTTCATATTGTATCTGGAATAGCACACGCCTCGCAGACGAACAGTGGCGTTTATTAACTTCACAGCGTCAGATTGGCTGAGATTTTGGACGTAGGTCATTATTTGCTGTCCATTCATGTCGAGGTTTAAATAGCGTCTCCCGTCCAGAATAGTGGCTGAACGAACAACCCCGCTCACTTCTATCCATTGACTGTCTTCCAAACCGGTGGACAATTGATCAGTGGAAACCCGGCGTGGAAGAGGCAATTTTGCTTTGCCCAAAACATGAATAGCTAACGCTCTGACGATAGGGGCATAATCTCCTTTGTCGCTGACGCCTTGCAGTTCAATCTCCTGACCAGCAGCGATGTTTGTGTGCATGTCAGGTGCAACGAGGACAAATATGCCGGCAGTGGCGTCCTGAAAAAACAAATTAAACAGCGGCGCGTCGTAGTATGTCACGACCCCAACCATCCGAACGGGAACATTTTTTGCGGCGGTCTTCGGATCCAGTTCACGAACCTGTTGAGCATTTGTAATGCAGATAAAAGCATTTTTCGGCTGGGCAGAAAGAGGCTCAACAGGGGAAAAAGTCCAAAATAACAGCAAAATGCCAAATATTCGCCAGCCGCCAACCCTTGCCGGCCAGGAAAACGGTTTGAAAGAAATTTTGGACATTTCAAGGGCTATGTCTCCCACTCAAATCTGATTTGGGCGAAAGCGCACATCAAGCCATAAATAATTTGAGTAATAACACATTCCAAGGCTAGCAGGACGCTGCAAAACGGGGTAATTTTTGCCTGAACTGTTTTTGGGTCATGGTTAAATCGATTATGGCTCACTGCGGAGCACGGATTTTTACCCCGCCGCTTTCCCGCTCGGCTGCTTCGACCGAGCTTTTTGTCCGATGGGCGCAGCCTGTTGATCTGCCTCGTCTTTCATCCGGCCTGCAAACTCAATCCCAGATTGGTTATCCGCAGCAAATTATAGGTTCCGGCCACGAAGTAGGCCCACGCCTGCGTCCGCTCCACTCCGCGATAGCGGGTGCGCCGCAATCCGCCCACCGTTTTGATCCAGCCAAAGATTTCCTCGACCCGTTTGCGTAGGCGTTGACTGGTCCGATAGCCGATACCCCCTGTCGTGCGTCCGTCCAATCCCGGGATCGCAAACCCCGCCTTGCACGCCGTGTGCGGCGAGATTTCCCGCTGGCGGCACCCGGCCACAAATTTCTTTTGGTGATACGCTTTGTCCGCCCCAAGCGTGGTGATTCTGGCGGTGTGCAGTTGGCGATGTTCGTCCACCTGCGCCATTGCCACCGTTGGCTCGTCTTGGGCAATGGGATTATGCACCGTGATGGCCGCGCACAGCCCATGTCGGTTCTCCATCAACACTTGCGTCCCAAAACACAACTTGCTGGCCTGACCGTTGGCTTTCCGATACAGCACACTCTCCGGATCAGTCGTGCTGCGGTGCGTGGCGTTGCGCCGCGGTTCCCCGTGGAAATTGATCGTCGGATTGCCGGGGTCGTCGTCTTTGGCCGACGCCACTTTGGCCTGATCTTTCCCATCCTTGCGCACAAAACTCTTGAGGCTGGCCCACGCTTCGATCAGCGTGCCGTCGGCCGTAAAATGCTGGTCGCTGGTCCAGCCTTCGGCCCGCGACAGATCATAGATCTCCGCGAAAAACAGCTTCGCCGCGTCCGCCGACAACACCCGGTCATAATTATGGGTGAACACCGTCGGGTCGAAGCTTCCCTCGTCCAGTTCCCGGTCCAGAAACCAAAGCCACAGGAGATTGTAGGCCAGTTGCTCGCAGAACAGCCGCTCGCTGCGCACCGAATAGAGTGCCATCAAAATCCGGCTCTTGAACAGTTGCTCCGGCGGAATCGACGGCCGTCCCTCGCCGGCGTAGAGCTCATCGAACAGCGGCGAAAGCTTGGTCAATACCTGGTCCACACCTCTCTTGATCCCGCGCAAGGGATGGTCGGCCGGCACCCGCTGGTTCAGGTTGATCGTCGTCAGAAATTCCGGTTGGGCTTGAGGTTTTCCACGCATCCTTCTCTGACCTCTCCACCTCGCCTTTATTCAAACTTTCGGCGGGTTTTTCAGCAAACTGCTAGACAAAAGCTATACTAAAGTTGTGCTTGAGGCCAAAGCTAATGCCTTGGTGACTGGAAAGCAGAATGTGTGCATAGTACTTACACAGCAAAAATCAGCACACTTTTAATATTTTACCTATGAAATCCATAAAGCAATTGTTAGCGATCCTTGGCATCGCAGGGGCAGTATCTGTTGCGACGGCCCAAACAACCAATATTATTCTTCAAACCGACTTCGACGGCGATGCCAATGAGGGAAATTTTAGCACTTTCTATGGGTATGTTGCGGCCGGCTCGTCTCTGGGTGCATCGGCTGCGGGCAACAGTTTCGCTCTTGAAGGTGGGACTGGAGTGGGGGGTACAACCAATCTTACGTCAACGGCAGATTATACGCTTTTGCCGTTTGACCCAAATTGGACGAATGCAGCTGACACTTACGTTTATGCAGTCTTGGGAGCTGGCACACAATTTGGAAGTCCCATGAGCCCGCTCATACCGACATCACAAATTAGCTCATTTATTCTGAGCGCTGATCTTCAGGTTTTAGGGTTATTGCCTCAGTTAACTAATGCCGACGTCAGCATTACCAAAGTCCAATGCATGAGCAACGGAGTCGTCCTCTTTGACTTTAACGGGGACGCCGGCTATATCGGCTCAAACTATGTTCATATTGCCGTGCCATTATCCTCATTGAGTTATGGCAATGGGCCCGGTGACCCCGCTCCCGCCTATGCTGTCAGCGGTTTTACGAATGCTGCGGTCGTTGGCTCGATTGATAGCTTTACCATCGAATTCGCGGTGAATGGGCTCCCCATCGGGGTTATTGGCGGTACCGGCACCAATCTGATCTCACCGCCTTTTGGTTTCACCGCCAATGGAGTGTTGAACGTTGACAATATTCAATTGGTCCAGACTGGAAATACTGTTCCCACCCCGACCGTGGAGAAACTCATCTGGCAGGCCAACTTCGATACTACATTCCCCAATGGTGGCGGCTATGGTTTTAGTTATCGCGACGGCAATAATTCTGCCACTGGAACGTTGTTAACCAATCTGAACGGTGGAGTTGGTGGCAGCGCCTCGCTCGAAAATACGGTAAACCTTTCATCTTGGAGCAGTAATCCCCCCACCGTCTATTCAGGCTTTGGATTGGGTGCGACGGAAAGTCCGCTTCCTTTTGCACTGGGCTACAGCAATGGGGCGTCGTACAGGGTTTACTTGTCAGCCAAAGTGGGAGGAGTAAGTGTGGGTGTGACTAATGTTCCCGGTGTGATGGACCTGCTATTCCTTGTTCCGCCCGGTACCCTTACTCCATCAAACTCACAACCGTCTGTGGTCTTTGATCTTAATCCGGCCATGACGCTTTCGACCAATTGGCAGTCATACATTTTTAATAATATGCCGTTAGGCGTAAACAACGGTGGTTCGCAAGCCTTGTTTAACCAGTATTTTTCGCAAGTTAACCAATTACAGGTTCAGGTTGCTCCACAAGGTAATCCCAATATCGCAACGCTATTTGGCTATGACAACAATAACACCGCGGATGTTGATAACATTAAGGTGGTAGAACTTGTTCCGGGACTTGCTCCATTAACAGTGGTCAGGACGAATAATCAGGTTCAATTAACATGGGCGGATCCCACAACAGGTGGCACGGCACAACTCCAAAGCGCAACCAACGTTGCTGGTCCTTATGCTAACGTTTCCGGCGCATCCTCAGCCGCGGCAGCATCTCCTTACACTGTTCTGTCAGGCGGCCAGCAACAATTTTTCAGAACCGTGTGGATTCCTTAGCATAAAAGTGAAGACAATCAGGTTTCTCGCAAAAATGGCCTGTGGTGGTGCGGTAATATTACGCTTATCATTTTCCATAAAAGTGCATGCGCAAGTGTACGCGCTAAACACCGCGACCAAGGTAAGTCCTTGGCGAGCGGCGACGGGCTTGACCTATGAGACACCGCAAATCCGTTCACCGTAGTGCCAACCCCAATCGCTGTTTTTTACCGATTGGAATCATTGTAATAGCACATCATGGAAAAACATCTTCACAAGAACCGGGCTTTCACATTAATTGAACTATTGGTAGTGATTGCCATCATCGCGATTCTGGCAGCGATGCTGCTGCCCGCGTTGTCACAGGCAAAAGAGCGGGCAAGACGGATTGCTTGCGTAAATAATCTCCGGCAGATCGGTATTGGCGCTATGATTTACGCCGGCGATAACCATGATTATCTCCTTACGGCACTTGGCGGGAACGGTACAAACGCTCCTATCGGCTCGCAACAGACATATAATCAAACCGCCCTTACCCCACCGACGGCAGGTATGGCCAAGACGGTCAGCTTGGATCCCACACAAACAAATTCCGCTTCAGTGTGGTGTTGCCCGGATCTGGCGCGCTATGGAACATCCTACAATCCAAACCCCGGTGGCAATGGAGGGCCTCAATGGCAGATCGGCTATCAATATTTCGGCGGCATCTATTGGTGGCATAACTCGAGACCTCTGCAAAACGCATTTGAACGTGGTGGTTGAATAGAAGTCAGAGAGATATGCAAACGACAAGCGATCCCCAATATGGACTTCTGGACAGTCTGATGCCCTCTGCGCCGGCGAACGATTTTCTGGAACGGCTCGACCGTGCGGTGGACTTCAAACCCATCGAAGCGGCGTTGCACCGGATGTATCCGGCCCGGACCGGCCATCCGCCGCATCCGCCGCTGGTGCTTTTCAAGATGAGCCTGCTGCAGCACTGCTACGGCTTGTCCGATCCGCAATGTGAAGAGTTGGTGGCCGACCGGATGAGTTGGCGGCGGTTCGTGGGCTTGGGCTTGCAGGACAGAGTGCCCGACGAAACCACGCTGGTGCGCTTCCGCCAACGGTTGATGGAACATGGGCTGCATGAAAAACTGCTGCAACTGGTCAACCGCCAACTCGAACAAAAAGGGTTCATCCTGAAAACCTGCACACTGGTGGATGCGACACTGTTGGCTGCGGCGCGGCGCGCCCCGGCCAGGGAAGACAGAAGCGGTGGCGACGATGACGCGGGCTTTACCGTCAAGAAAGGCCAGCCGCATTACGGCTACAAAGCGCACGTGGCCGCCGACCAGGAGCACACGTTGATTCGTCAAGTCACTCTGAGCGATGCCAGCGTCCATGACAGCCAGGAATTTGAGAACGTGGTCAAAGGCGATGAAGAAATGGTTGTGGCCGACAAAGCCTATTGGAGCCAGGAGCGCAGCCGCTGGTGTGAACGCAGAAACATTGGCAATGGCATTTTGCGCAAGGCGTTTCGGGGACAACCGTTGGACAAAACCACACTGCTCTTTAACCGGCTGATGAGCCGCGTGCGTTGCGGGATTGAAAGAATCTTCGGCTGGTGGAAGCGATGCACCGGCTACAGGCGAGTGCGGTATGTGGGGCGTGATCCCAACCGGCTGGAGTTGGAGTTCAAAAGCATCTGTTGGAACTTGAAACGCCTGGTGAGTTTGACCAGAGCATGAAGCAATACATCCAGAACGTCCGCGCGGCGGACAAAAACGATGAAAACGGCGGTTCACATCGCCGGACACGGCGTGTCGCCAATCCCATTTTTCGTTGAATAATGACTTTGACATCAAATCAGCAACTCAAACAACCTTTTGCAGAGGTCTCAACTCATATTACAGTTACATTCAGTCAGCCAGTCCAACGAGGTTGGGCAGCGCCAAACCCGATTGGGCGCTCGCCACGGATATAATTTGCAACCTGACGACAGGTGGCGTCGGAAACAACCCTTGGGGAGGGAGTACTGGCGGTTTTGTGGCGCACCAGCGGCCGGGCGCACGCTTTCCAGATGGTGGAAATCATTTGACGGTGGATGGTTCCGTGCATTGGATTCCATTCGAGCAAACGTTGGCTATCACGAGTTTTAGTCCTGGCACTTACAAATACTACTTTTATCAAAAGGACCTTGGTACGATGAGCCCACTCGTCATTCCGAGGCTACAAGCATCGGGTCCATAATTCTCTGGTTAGCCTTTGATGGACGCCGGAAGTCGATGATGTGAAGAGAGTTGCACTCCAAAGACAATCGGTCTTTTCGAGTCCCCATAACGGAGTGAGTTACAGTTGGAGCGGTTATCATCTCTGACAGTTTAGGCACTGTCAGTAAAAGTGTCAGTAGATTGTATAGCCGAGTTAAGCAAAATTGTGGGGGGAGTATTCTTGAATTGTTCAACGAACTGGTTAACATTGGCCCAGAAAATGGCGATTTTGGGCACGAATCCCACCCCTTCCGCCAGTGTTTTATGGGTCCAACGCTGAGCCACGCCGGAGCAAAACGCAAGTCCGCGGGAGCGCAACTGAAAACGCAATCGGCGTTGGCTTCAGGGCGAGGCTGTGTGAAAAGTCGGACATGGATTGAACATCGCGCCCGGAGGCGGGTCTGACAAGCATGAAACATCAACGAGGACTGGATCGGTCGCAAACCCTGATGTTCCCCGAACGGCTGGAGGATTATATCGGGGCCGAAAACCCGGTGCGCTTCCTGGAGGCCTTCGTCATCAACCTGGATTTGCACAGGCTGGGCTTTGGCAAAGCCCAAGTGGCGAACACCGGCCGGCCGCCGTATGACCCGGGGGCGCTGCTTAAACTGTACCTGTATGGCTATCTGCACCGGATTCGGTCCAGCCGGTTGCTGGAGGCCGAATGCCACCGGAACGTGGAAGTGATCTGGCTGTTGGGCAAGCTGGCGCCAGACTTCAAAACCATCGCCGATTTCCGGAAAGACAATCTGAAGCCGTTGCGGGCGGTGAGCCGGCAGTTCACGCTGCTGTGCCGGAAGCTGGAGTTGTTCGGGGGCGAACTGCTGGCCATTGACGGGAGCAAGTTTGGAGCGGTCAACGCGCGGGAGGCGAACTTCAATGCGGCCCGGCTCCAGGAGCTGATGGCGCGGGCCGATGCGCGGCTGGCGGAGTATTTAGAGGCGATGGACCAGGCCGATGCGGCGGAGCGGGGTGGTGCAGCGCTCAGTAAAGCGGAACTGGCGGCCAAGATCGCGGCATTGGGGGAGAAGCAGGAGTGGCACAAGGAACTGCTGGCGCAACTGGACGAGGAACAGAAGCAAATCAGCGTGACGGATGCGGACAGTCGCAAAATGCCGACGGCACAGGGGATGGTGGTGGGCTATAACGCGCAAGTGGCGGTGGACGCCAAGCATAAGCTGATCGCGGCCGACGACGTGACCAACGAGGTGACGGACTTGAAACAACTGGCCAACGTGGCGCTGGCGGCCAAGGGGAACCTGGAGTTGAAACAGACCGAAGTGGTGGCCGACGCGGGTTACTATAACGCGGCGGAAGTGAGTCGCTGCGCCGAGCAGGGCATCACCGCCTACATCCCCAAGGCGGACACGAGCGCGAACACGGCGCGGGGATTGTACGGCAAAAGCCGGTTTAAATATGACGCGGCCAAGGACGTTTACGTTTGTCCGGCGGGAGGGGAACTGACGTATCGGTTCGCCACGTATGAACTGGGGCGTGAACTGAGATATTATCGGGCGAAGGGCTGCGCGGGTTGTGCGTTGAAGCGGCAGTGCACGCGGAACCAGGACAATCGGACGATTACGCGGGAAGCGAATGAGGGGTTGATGGAAGCGATGGCACGCCGGATGAAAGCCGAGCCCTGGAAGTTTAAGTTGCGCAAGACGCTGGCCGAACATCCCTTCGGGACGATCAAGCGGTGGTTTGGGTACACGCACTTTTTGCTCAAGGGCCTGGTGAAGGTACGAACGGAGTGGAGTCTGACGACGCTGGCCTACAATCTCAAACGGGTCTTGAACCTGGTGAGCTTCGAGAAATTGATGGCCGCCGTGGGAGTGAAAGTTCCACAAAACGCCTGAAACTGGCGGGCGGAGCTTTTTTTTGCTCGCCAACTCCTCGCATCGTCCCCGGCGGTTGTCCGCACCGATCCTCTCTTTGAAACTAAAAAACCGGCGACCTGAATTTTCGGATCGCCGGCCAACCTTTTTTCGCTCATTCCGCCAAACTTTTCACACGGCCTCGCGCGGTGTTATACCACTTTGAGCACGTAATTGCACTATTCTCGGTTGCGGTAGCGTTTGCTTGTTCGACCAGCCAGGGGTGAGAGACTAACCTCCGCACGCATTCAGCTTTTTCACAAAGCGGGCGCAGTTCCTCGCCGATGGCTTGCTCCAGGTCGTCGAGATTCTCCCATAGCTCATTGCCAATCCGATCTTTGATCACATCGCCGACGGCCTCCGTCGGATTCAGTTCCGGACTATAGGGCGGCAACGGCACCAAATGCACATGCTCCGGCACGGCATGCAATTCAGGTTTGGGGTGAAATCCCGCTTGATCCCAGATGACAATGTGTTCGGCGTCGGGGTCGCTCGCCGCCAGATGTGCCAGAAACAAACCGCTCATCTCCAAGCTCACTTCCGGCAAACACAAAAACTCCGCCGCATTTTCCCCGTCCACTTCCAAGGCCGAATAGAGGTAACCCCATTCATATTTCGTTCGATATGGCACCGTCGGACGCACCCCTCGCAGCGTCCAGCATTTGCGCACCACCGGGATCAAGCCGTAACGATGTTCATCGGCCACCCACAGGCGCACCGGCCTTCCACCAGCCACGTTCAAGTTCGCCAACTGTTCGCAGAGCGTTCGCTGGAAGGTTTCGACCTGAACCGCGTCTTTTTGCGCGTGGGTCTTGCGCGGTACTTTCAAGACCCCGCCCAATTTTCCCAGCCAGTAATACACCCCGGCCAGCTTGAGGCGGATCATATGCCGCTCCCGCAGCCAGTGCTGAATCTCCTTGGCCCGCTTCCACCGACCCGATTGCAGTCCGGCCTGTAGTTCTTTGAGCGCGTCGCCTTGCACTTGCGGCACGGCCCCGCCACCGTGCTGACGCTCCAGCAGTCCGGCCAGCCCGCCCGCCTTGAGCGCGTTCATCCAGTCGAAAAACCGGCGGCGGCTGATGCCCAACTGCCCGGCAATCTGCGCGGCGGTCAACTGCCCGCTGGCGGCCAAGCGTGCGGCCAACAGGCGCTGCTGGCTTTTGACATCCTGGCAAGTCCGCAATTCAACGGCCACAGCCTGTGCCAGATCAGGCCGGTTCAGATGGTATCGTTTCGGCATGTCCTTTTTTACCCGCATCCCCAGAATAGTGCAATATCAAACTAAAATTGGTATTAGGCCGCTTCCATCCACTGTCTCGAAATGCCCTCATACTCAAACTCTGCCTGGTGTTTGGCCCCCTCAAGACTTAAGTGAAACGTATCCGTGACTACCACCCAATCCCCATCGCAATAGAAAAGATAAAAATAACTCTCTCCAGCATACTGACAAATCGCCAATCCTCTTGCCGGTCCCAAAGCCTCCCCGCCTCTTCGGTGCGTCGTCCGGGCCGTGGGCCTGATCGCACTGGTGACCTCCGCGAAGCAAACCAATCGCGCTCCGTTCAGACGATTAGATGGCTGAAGCATATCAAACGTGCCGGGCGGCCATATCCACCAAGTCCAGTTTATCATGAACAATATGACAAACAATCCACCAAATTTGCCGAGAGAAAGACAAAAGCTGCCTAATGATCCAAGGGTGCGCAGCTAATTTGGAGGTCGCTGCTCTAGCTGCGGCACACGCACAAAACCCCCTATGCCTGCCCTAAACGGACAGCGAAATCCGTCCTTTACGCAGCCTCAGTCCGAATCAGAGCTTGCTCCCCAATGGAATCCCTTCTCGTCTTCATAACCAAGCGGCACCCGATCCATGATGGCCGTCCACCACCGAGCGAAAATCATAAACAGATAAGTGTCCACAAAATCGCTACGCGATGATGTCAGTCTGTCCCGCCGCACCCCTGCGTCCGGCAGATGGCTGCCCGAAATCATATTTGTAGTTTACATGAGACAAAACAACCCGCTTAACCTCTTTTGGCAAAGATTGAGCGGAAACTGCTCGGAATCAGGCATTTGTGCTGCCTTGGAGTTATCACTGACACGGAATTCAACCGATTACGGAACGGCCAGCCATCAGAAAGGCATTAACACACCCACGCCCGCCCCATGATCTCATGTGCGGCTTGCAGCCAGTCATTCATGAGTCGCAACCCGCCGCCAAAAAATGGCAACTGACCGACAGCGCGATTTTGAAGCAACCTTTATACTGATTGGGCATGAAACACGCCAATGATCCAATGATCAATGTCTTTGGGGAACGGAACAGGGTTGACATGGAAACGGTCCTAGCAACTGGAAGATTAAAAACGAAGGCGCTCGCCTTGCCGCCGATTCCTCTCTGGAAACTGGCGCTGATCGTGACCGGCCCCGGCTTGGTAGTGATGTTGGCCGACACGGACGCTGGCAGCGCCATTGTTGCGGCACAAAGTGGTGCCCAATGGGGTTATCGGCTGTTGCTGCTGCAACTACTGCTCATGCCCATTCTTTATGTGGTGCAGGAATTGACGGTTCGGCTGGGACTGACTACACACAAAGGGCACGGGGAACTAATTGCCGAGCGTTTTGGCAAGGGTTGGGCTTGGTTATCCGTCAGCACCCTGCTGGTGTCTTGCGTAGGAGCAATGCTAACCGAATTTTCGGGCATCGCCGGCGTGGGACTGCTTTTCGGCGTTTCGCCGTGGATTAGCATCTCGTTGACCGTAATTTTTCTGGTGGTGGTGGCGACCACCGGCAGCTATCGGCGAGTGGAGTTGTTGGCGATTTTAATCGGCCTATTTGAGCTGGCCTTCGTCGCGGTTGCCTTTGTGTCGCATCCCAGCGGAACAGCGATGCTTCAGGGCATGGCACACATGCCACTGGACGACCGGCAATATCTATTCCTGCTGGCCGGCAACGTGGGGGCGGTCATCATGCCTTGGATGGTGTTCTATCAACAATCAGCCGTGGTGGACAAAGGGCTGGATATTTCTCACATTAAACTGGCCCGCTGGGATACCGCCACGGGAGCTATTGTAACCCAAGTCATCATGGCGGCGATTCTGATTCTTGCGGCCACCACCATCGGCGCTAAAAATCCCAATGCTTCGTTGGATACTGTGCAACAGATCGCCGACGCTTTGATTCCCTTCCTTGGCTCTTTTTGGGGCAAGGTGATTTTCGCGCTGGGGATGTTGGGTGCGGCCTTGGTGGCGACCATCGTCGTTTCACTTACCGCAGCGTGGGGATTGGGGGAAGTGACCGGGTATAAACATTCGCTGGCGCATCATCCCTTTGAAGCGCCTTGGTTCTATGGCATATATGTGGTCAGCCTGCTGATGGGAGCGGGGATCGTGCTTTCCGGCGTCAATCTGGTGAAACTTGCCGTCAGCGTGAATGTGATGAACGCCCTGCTGCTACCAATTGTCCTGGGCTTTTTATATCTGTTGGCGCGCAGGGCGCTGCCGGAGCCTTGGCGGCTCAAAGGTTGGTATGCGTGGCTGGTCGGCTTGATTGTTTTGTTCACTGCCGGCTTGGGCGTATATGCCGGCATCATGGGCATATGGTAGTCTCCATCCGTAGGTTAAAAAATTGAAACCGGTCTGCGCGGCACAAACAATTCCTGGCAAGTTGCCGACCACAAATAGCAATCCAACGGCAGCAGTATTTTGGGGCCAGTTATTTTTGCCGCCACGAAAATCATTTTGATGCTCGGTTGCCTTTGCACATTGGCGGTTGAATCCAGCCGTGCCGTCCTGACGAACGAACAAACCGCTGCGCTGCCTTCCGAATCACCGGCAGACACGCGATATGGCTTTCTCGAGTCTTTCCCGAACCCTTTTTGGTGGACGACTCGGACTACGAACGCGGCGAGGCAAGGCTGGATTGGCTGCATACGCAAGCTGGCGGTTCAAAGACCGACCTCATCCATCCCGAGGTGGAAAAAGGACTCGGGATGATGACATTGGAATTGGAAGTTCCCTACGAGCGTGACGTTTCAGATGGCGCAACCACAGAAGGTTTCGACAACATTGATGTCGGTGCGCGTTACACTACGAACCTTTGCGCGGCCTTTTACTTGGCTGACAGATTTATCCCTTTGGCCACGGCACCGAGAATTTGTTCAACGGTGTACGGTTTTTGCAAAATCGTCAGGTGGGTCCTGTCAATGCTGGCGAGCTGCTCTTGGTCACGGTCAACGCCGCTGGTGATAATGACCGGAATCTCGGGTTTCAATTTCTGGATGGCTCGAATGGCGACAATGCCATTCATCACGGGCATGTCGGTGTCGGACACCAATAGTTTGATTTCGTCTTTGTGTGCATCAAAAGTGGTTATTCCGTCTAGGCCGCTCATCGCGGTCAGCACGCGGTATCCGTAATTTTGTAAAGCGGTTTTTGTTAGCCGCCGTACCGTCGCCTCATCGTCCATCAGCAAAACCAGTTCCCCATGACCCTCCGGCAGGGCCTGTCCCGGTTCCGCGCGTCTGTCCGTTTCCAAGGATTCCGATGCGGGCAAAAAAATCTTGAACTCCGTGCCCTTGCCCGGTTCGGTGCGAACCTGAATGAAGCCATTGTGATTATTTACAATCCCGGCCACCGTGGAGAGGCCCAGGCCCGTGCCTTTGTCGGGAGTCTTGGTGGTAAAGAGTGACTCAAAGATTCGGGGCAGCACCTCGGGAGGAATGCCGGTGCCTGTATCAGCGACCGCCATGACCACATAAGGACCGGCCGGTATATCGCCAAACGCCGATTTCGCCTTCTCGCTCAACAGCAGATTTTCCACCGTCAACGTCAATTCCCCGCCTTGCGGCATGGCGTCCCGCGCGTTGACGCAGAGATTTAAAAGAACCTGATACAATTCCGTGGCATCGCCGGACACATTCCACAAATCTTTTCCCAGATTGGCATTGATTAAAATGGATTTGGAAAATGTGTCCTGGATGATTTTGGCGATTTCCTTGACCAGGTTGGACAAGGGCACCTGCTGGCTCTGGTTTTTAGCGCCACGGGCAAAAGCGAGGATATGCTTGACCATGGCCGCGCCGCGATTGGCGCTGGCGAAGATGGTCTCCAACAGTTTGTTTCGCTCGGCATCGCTGTTGTCCCCCTTGAGCAATTGTGTCCCCATGATGACCGGCGTCAGGGCATTGTTCAAATCGTGCGCAATCCCGCCAGCCAGTTTGCCAATGCTCTCCATCCGCTGGGAACGGAACAACGCCGCATTGGCGTCATTGAGCATAGCCGTGCGCTCCAGCACGCGCAACTCGAGATCGTCATGCGCCTGTTGCAGTTGCTCTTCCGCCACCCGCCGCTGGTAATCTGCACGATTCAGCAGGATCGCATTCCACCAGATTAAACCGGTGAAAATCGCGCTGCACCCCACCACGACAATCGTAACTCCAAATTCTCCCTGCTGAATGTTCGCTCTATCCAGCCAGATGGTTACCGCGCCCAGCAGAATGGGCACCGTGAAAGCAAACGGTAAAAGCCGTCGGGCCATTGCGCCCCCCGGCGTTTGGCTGGTAAAGAGCGCCACCACACCCGAATCGGTTTGCGCCAGCAACAATCCCAACCCGAGCAAAAGGAAGAACAGTGCCGTGTGCAACGCCATGGGGATGTACGCACCGATGCTGTAAAGAAAACTGGCCTGGTAAATGTAGCCAACCAACGGGACCAGCGAAACGAACAGCAACGCCAGGCTCAGATTCTGGCTCGGCCGGGAAAAACGGCGGACCGGCAAATGGAGAAACCATAAGGCCAGGCCGCTCAGGACGAAATTGAAGGCCGTATTGGGCGCAATCTGATTCGTAAAACCCGTCCCGTCCTTTTGCAGTTCGGTGCGGAACAGCATCTGGTCAAAACCCAGATGCCAGACGCCAAGGTAGCCACCAAGTTTCAGCACTCCCATGATTACCAGAGCGCCTCCCATGACCCGGCCAAATTGCCACATGGGTGCGAACTTCGTCTCGGCCAGCCAATAACAGGTCAGCGAAGCCCCGGCCGCAATGAAGCCCATGGCGGTAAAGGGATTCATCGCCACCAATCCGGGAAGTATCCGCATGAGCATCTCGTTTCCCAACGACCAGCCCAGCAACACAATTCCGCCGCCCAAGGCGACAAGCCACCCATCCCATCGTGAGAAATTCTTCAACCAACAGGTCAACCGGATGTCATTTTCAACCGCCACCATAAGGAGAGCAGGTTAAGCTTAAAAAATAGCAGTTATCAGGCCAATTACTGCCATTTAAAAGTCTTGGGGATGTTGGAAAAACACGGGAATTGACCCTGGCGACTGTTATTGAAGCCGCGTCGGCAAAATAATCCTGCTCGCCTCCGGCCCTTTATTGGTTCACCGCTTTTGGCAACGGCACAATTTTCTTTTCATATTCCTCCAAGCTCGGAATTCTCACCTTCGCCTTTTTCGCATAGGCGCGATGCACCGCCACTGAATTGTGGCCCAGTGCTTCCTGTGCAAACCGTTCGGGATAACCCGCAATTTTTGCCCGTTCGGCCCATGCGTAACGATAGCTGTGCAATGAAACCCCAGACACCCAAACGAGTCGGCAACGCTGCTTGAATTCTGTCGCCCGGTCGCCGGCGCAAACTCGTTACAAATAGTGGAACAGCAAGCCTCCACTTGGCAAATCTTTAAGCGTATTCAACGCTTCTTCACCCAAATGAAGAATCACCGGAACGCCGGTCTTTTTCCGAGTAAAGCCGATCGTGCGGTTTTTCCAATCTACATCCTCAGCCTTCAGATTGGCGATGTCCCCTTGGCTGCCACACTAGACTCCTTCTCAGCCACACACTGCCGAGGCTTCTTTCGTCACGCTCATTATGCGTCTATCTAAATAGAAAATGCTCTAGCAGTTGGTTGAAAGAAGCAGAACAGCGTTGGGAGCGACTCGACGCAAAAGATGTTTTGTTAGAAGAGCGTCGGAATGATGGCCGCTGGATAAGACCTTGGCGACAAGCACTCGGAGATTTTCGCCAGCTTGGCTTATGATTGATTATGCCTTTCTGGCATTCCGTACCGCCGCGCGCCTGCTTCATTTCCCATGCCACCAAGTCCGGATGTCGTCGGCGGCCTGGTGCGCGATTGCAGGGAAACTATGAATTGCGTCGCGCAATTCCGGGAGATAATGGAAGGCCAGACACAGGAGAGTGGCGACCACCGCGAGCCAGACCACCGCATCCAGTAGAAACGCGAAGGACCAGGCCCATCTTGGCCGGCCCAGACTATAATAACACGCGCGCCGCGCGAACTTCAGCGGCCCCACAAGAATGCCGTAGGCAATCAACAGCAACAGCGCCGCCGCCCACACCGGCACGTTCGCCGGCAGCACCAGCCCGAACACGGCGCCGGTCGCCAGCAGTGAAATAATGGCACAAATCCACACGACGGTCGCCGCGCCTTGCAACAATGAAAGGAACGGCAGCGCGAAGCCCATCCCGGGATGCATGGGGGCGTGCTCCGCCCAATAACTGTGCCAGTTATACCGCCATTGGTCCGCGTGCGCGCGCATTTCCCGCTTGAACTGACGTTGCCATTCGCGGCGCGCCTTGCGATCCGGGAAGCCCTTCATCGCCTCGTAATATCCTTCCTTGGCGCGCCGGATGAATTCCTGCGCCGTCGCCGGGAAACCGGACGCGGCGGCCTTTTCCTCCGGTGACCGCGCCTCGGGCACCACAATCGCCATCACCACATAGACCAGCAACCCGGAGCCCCATAGCATGGTCAAAACGACGAACGCGAGCCGCACGAGGGTCGGATCAATATTCACGTGGGCGGCGATGCCGTTGCAGACGCCGGCAATCATTGCGCCCTCCTGGATTCGATAAAGCCGTCTGGGCGGCCCGCCGCTCCCGGCTGCTCGTTCTTCGCCCGGTGTCTTCTGCCCGGCCGCGCCGCGGGCAGTGCCGGCACCGCTTGCGCCCGGGTTCGTGGTTTCGCCCGGCTCTGCCTCAATTGGCCCCATCTCCGCCAGCACGGCAACGACCTCTTTCGTCTCGACCACGGTTTTGTGACTGGCCAGGAGCGCGCGGAATTTTTCTGCGATCGCTCGCTCGATGTCTGACAGGATTTCGTCCCGATCCGGGTTGCCTTGCAGTTTGGCAGTCGCGCTTTCGAGATAGGCGCGCAGGGCATCATAGCCGCCTTCTTCGAGTTGATAGGCGTTGCCGCCCAGATTGATGGTAATGACTTTGTTCATGGGTTGTTTCCTTTCTATTTTTGCCCCAGTTTCTTCACCGTCCCGTTGATCTGGCCCCAATACTCCAATGTTTCGCGCAATTGTTCCCGGCCTTTCGCGGTCAGTTCGTAATATTTGCGGGGCGGCCCGGCCTCGGATTCCTTCCACTCGTAATCCAGCAGCCCTTCGCGGCGCATCCGGCTCAGCAACGGGTACAATGTGCCTTCCCGGGTGGCGAATTCGGTCGCGCTGAGCTGCTTCAGGATGTCCGCCACATAGACCTTTTCCGCCGCAATGATTTGCAGCACGAGGAACTCGAGCAGTCCCTTCCGAATCGCCGAAAATTTTTCATTCACACTCATCGTCCAATGTCCAGCAAGCTACCTTTTTATAGAAAGGTAGCTGGTTCAATGAAAGGAGTCAAGGGGAAATTTTCATTGAAAATATGGGGCAAAATGGAAGCCCACCTTGTGTTCGCCGGAAATTAATCTGGCTTGCCGGGTGGAAGCTCGAAGTGAAATGTCGTTACAAGAGAGCGAAGACTGGTACGCGCGGCGGGGGTTGAACCCACAACCTTCGGCTCCGGAGACCGACGCTCTATCCAATTGAGCTACGCGCGCAAGGCAACGTCCACCTTACCGCCACCGCCGGTTTTGCTCAAATGGAATCTGCAAGGGTGCCGGATGCGGATCGTAGCGCAGATTGGCAATCTGCTGTATCGCCGAATGGAATTCGGCAGGGCGTTAATTCTGCGGGCGTCCGGCGGATTGCCAATCCGCGAGACGGCAGGCTGCCAGCCTGCGCTACTCCGGCGCGACCATTCTGCGTAACGATTGGTTTACCGTTCCGGTTCCGGTCCCGGCGCGGGAAAGAACCGCCGGTTCTCCTGTTGCATCTTTTCAAAGCGCGCCTCTTGTTCCGGCGTCAGGATGGCGGATATTTGCGCCTCGGTGTTGGTGAGAACGGTGACGACCTGCGGACGATATTCCTGCCGCAGATCCCGCAATTGGACACGCGTGTCGGTCAGGATACGGTGCACCTCCACCCGCTGGCGCGCGTCGAGGTGGAGCCGCCAGCGCAGATTGCGCTCGAGGAGCATCTGAAAATTCTCCGGGCGTTGAATGGCCGTGTTCACCCAGTGGCGGATGGCGATGCGCGTACCAACCACGCCGGCCACCACGCCGGCCAGAAACACCAGCGCGATCAGCAACGACAGTTTGAACGCTTTCATAATCAAAGTCCGGTCGGCGTCAAAAGCCACTGCGCGGAAAGCTGTGACACGCCGTCGCTCAAATTCGGCACGCCCGCCGCCGTCAGCCCGAAATCCGCCGCTACACACAACACAATGACGGCCGATGCCGCCAGCGCCAGGCGCGGGAACCACAGATTCAACTGGTCAAGAATTGAAATGGTTTCCGGCGCGGCCACCGGCGGTTCGCGGCGAATGGCGCGCAGCACGTCCGCGGCGAAATCCTCCGGCGGCACAGGGGCGGTTTCCCGGCGTGCCGACGCAAACATCTGTTTCAATTTCCGATTGTTCATAATTTTTCTTTCGCAATTTTTTCGAGCGCCTGTTTCAGTTTCGCCCGCGCCCGCATCGCCCGCACCCGCACAGCCACGCCGGAGGCGCCCATCGCCGCGGCAATTTCCTTCACGCTGCGGCCTTCCAGTTCCTGCATCGTGATGACGACGCGGTCGGCGGGTGACAGTTCGCGCATCGCTAGGTCGAGCAGTTCCGCTGCGCTGCGGGCGTCCAGTTCATTTTTCTCGTCGTCGCTGCGCAACCAGTCCAGCGCGTCATCACCGAGCTCGGGCAGGCCGATTTCATTCTGCCGGCGCTTTTCTTTTCTCAGGTGGTCCAGCGCCACCCGCGTGGTGATGCTGGAAAGCCAGTGTTCAAAGGGCGCGCGGCCGTCAAACTGCCCCAGCGCGCGCCAGGCCTTGACAAAGGCTTCCTGCGCCAGGTCTTCGACTTTGTGGGCGTCGCGTTCATAACGGTGCAAAATGGCAAATACGCGCGACTGATGCCGCCGGACGAGTTCGGCGAAATCGTCAGTGGCGCCGTTCCGGATGCGTTCCAGCAATTCGGCATCGTCACTCACGGTTTAGTCGCCCAACCGATCACTGGCGCGGGCGATGGCCCGGTCCGCAAAGTCGTCGGCGCGCTGCTCGAACTCGCTGATTTGCTGACGTTGTTCATCGGTCAGGATGGGCGCGATTTTGCCGTAAATTTTCATGCGTTCAACTGCCAAATCCGCCTCGACGGCGGCGACCTTGGCCGCCGCGGCGCGCACGGTGGTTTCGTTGGCGTCACTGGCCCGGATGGCTGCGCGCAGATTTTCCCGCGCGGAATGCAATTGGCCAAGCAACGGCTTCAGCGTGTCCTTTTCCGACCGCAAAATGGTTTTGATCTGCGCCTTTTCGTCATCGGTCAGGTTCAGCCTTTGGGTGATACGTTGGAAAAATCGTCCATGTACCGGCGCGTTGGTGTCCGCTGCCAGCGAAGGGGTTGTCAGCCAGCCGCCGAGGTTCAGCGCGGCAGCCAAGGTGAGGGAGAGCCATTTGTTCGTTTTCATACTGATTTTAATACGGAAACGGCCCTGGAAATGTTACAGCCAAAAAACAAAAAGGGACGGCTCTCAGCCGTCCCTTTGCCAACGTTTGTCCCCACAAATCAGGTCTGCGGCGGTGGAGCCGCCGGCGCGTTGGTGCCGTCTTCGCCCGGAGGCGGAGCACCGGGAGGCGGGCCACCCGGAGGGCCGTTACGCGGGCCACGCATTCTGGATTCCATTTTTTGCCATTGCTCGAACTGATCAGCAGTCAGCACGGCCTTCAGTTTTGCGTCGGTATCTTCGCGAATGGACTTCATTTTCGCCATGCGATCTTCACGCGACATATCCTGGCCCTGCTGCCACAAATCACGCATTTGTTGCCGCTGACCGTCGAGGATATCCTTGACCTTCGGTTTTTGGTCGTCAGTCAGGTTAAGTCGTTGCGCAATCATGTCGAAGTTTGGGCCCCGGCCTCTCATGCCCGGCCCGCGATCGCCGGGAGGCGGACCGCCGGCCGGCGGTGCCGAGGGCGGAGTGTTGGTGGCATCATCCGCGCGCAAGGCCGGACTCAGCATCAACAAACTGCCCGCCGCCAACGCCGCAATCAGTGTCATTTTGGTGGCTCTCATAAGCTTTATCTTTCGTTAGATCTGTTTGTTCTGTGCCGCGCCAGCATGACGCAGCGTCATAGCCTGTGAGACGGATGGAGAAAATAAAGGTTACAACCTGCGTAAAATCTTTGCTGCTGCCTTTACCGTCTGGTCAATGTCCGACACTGTGTGTGCGGTGGAAATAAAGCCCGCTTCGAACTGCGACGGTGCAAGGTAAATGCCTGCTTCCAACATGCCGTGGAAAAATTTGGCGAACCGCGCACGATCGCTTTTCATCGCATCGGTCAGATTGTGGACCGGCCCGTCTGCGAAGTAAGCGCAGAACATCGAGCCGCAGCGGTTGAATTGCACCGGAACGTTCGCGGCTTTCGCGGCGGCCTTCAGGCCGGTTTCCAGCTGTGAACCAAGCTGTTCGAGGTGTGAATAGGCGTCCGCCAACCTGTTTTTTGTAGGAGACGACGTAAGGAGTCTCTGATTTCGTTTGCGGCGTGATGCGTGATGCGTGATGCGTGAACTGGAATGAGCCTCCTCACGTCGGCTCCTACTCAGTTCCTCCAGCGCCGCGATGCCGGCTGCCATGGCCAGCGGATTGCCGCTCAAGGTGCCGGCCTGATAGACCGGGCCCAGCGGCGCGAGTAAATCCATGATGTTCGCTTGCCCGCCGAAGGCGCCGACCGGCAGGCCGCCGCCGATGATTTTGCCGAAGCAGGTCAAGTCCGGCGTGATGTTGAATCGCTCCTGCGCGCCGCCGGGGGCGAGACGGAAACCGGTCATCACTTCGTCGAAAATCAGCAACGCGCGATTCGCCAGCGTGATTTCCCGGAGAAATTCCAGATAACCCGGTTTCGGCAGATAGACTCCGGCATTACCCGGCACCGGCTCGACGATGATGCCGGCGATTTGATTTTTATTCGCCTCGAACGCGGCTTTGACGGCATCCACATCATTGAACGGCAGGACGATGGTATGCTGCGTGAATGCCGCCGGCACACCCGCGCTGTCGGGATGGCCGAACGTGAGCGCGCCGCTGCCGGCCTTGACCAGCAGTGAATCCGCATGGCCGTGATAACAGCCGTCGAACTTGATGATTTTATCGCGCCGGGTGAAGCCGCGCGCGAGACGAATGGCGCTCATGCACGCTTCGGTGCCGGAGTTCGTCATGCGCACCTTTTGTACGCTCGGCGCCAACGAACAAATCAACCTCGCCATTCTAACTTCAAACGGATTGGGGATTCCGAAGCTCGTGCCGTGGTCGGCGGCGGCTTTGACGGCGGAAATAATTTTCGGATGCGCGTGGCCAAGAATCGCCGGTCCCCAGGTACAGACGTAATCAATGTATTCATTGCCGTCCACGTCCCAAACGCGCGCACCCTTGGCCCGGTTGACGAAGAACGGCTGGCCGCCGATGGCGCGGAACGCACGCACCGGCGAGTTCACGCCGCCGGGAATGAATTTCAACGCCTCGGCGAATAATTTTTCCGATTTGATACGAACCATGACCGAAAAATTAACAACGAAACCCCGATGATACAAAGCCGAATAAGGTTTGCTTGACAGCATTCAGGATACTGATAGAATCCTTTAGGCTTCGAAACAGATATTTACCTGATGAAACGGAATCCGAATCGATTTGCTTCAATTTTGGGAGTGCTTTGTTTTTTATCCCTGTTCGCAGCGCGAACGAACGCTTTTACACTTCTGGGACCATTTCAGTCGTGGATGACCACGACCAATGGGTTTGGCCCGCCCGAAGCCACTTTTGCTGATCCTTTTGGCGACATCGGCGGGCCGATGGACATCGGTGACGGTTATCGCTGGAATGTCCCGGTGATAACTTACGGATTTGATAAATCATTTCTGGATTACTTTGGCACAAATGGTGTGGCCGCAGTGCAGGACGCGATTCAAACCCTCAACGATTTGCCGCCGGCTTCAACGGTAGTTTTGTCCAACTATCCGGTCCAAGGCCCAAAAATAAATTACACGGCGCAGGCACAAAATCTTTATGATTTAAAGTCCATGACGCTCGCTCTTTTGTTGGAACAAATGGGATTGGCCCAGCCAACTCGCTTCATTTACGTGCTGAGACGATTCGATCCGACTGTTATGTATCCGAATAGCCCTTTCCTTAGCTCCCTATTCTGGGGGCCGGGCGGCATTATTTCCAATCAGATAGTCCTGCGGAACTTTGATCCCGAGACGCTCGTGCCAAGCACCTATGTTAATGATCAGCTCTATACCGGCATTCTGGATATTTCACTTTGGCCGGATCAAACTCTGGATTATGCCATTCCACTTTCTATTCCTGCGGATCCACTCGCAAATGGGCTTGCGGTTGCTGATTGGCTCTGGACTCCAAGTGCTGGGAGTTTTTTTGATGGTCTGACCCGTGATGATGTCGGTGGCCTTCGTTATTTGCTTTCACCCGAAAATATCAATTGAGACCTCTGCAAAACGCATTTGAACGTGGTGGTTGAATAGAAGTCAGAGAGATATGCAAACGACAAGCGATCCCCAATATGGACTTCTGGACAGTCTGATGCCCTCTGCGCCGGCGAACGATTTTCTGGAACGGCTCGACCGTGCGGTGGACTTCAAACCCATCGAAGCGGCGTTGCACCGGATGTATCCGGCCCGGACCGGCCATCCGCCGCATCCGCCGCTGGTGCTTTTCAAGATGAGCCTGCTGCAGCACTGCTACGGCTTGTCCGATCCGCAATGTGAAGAGTTGGTGGCCGACCGGATGAGTTGGCGGCGGTTCGTGGGCTTGGGCTTGCAGGACAGAGTGCCCGACGAAACCACGCTGGTGCGCTTCCGCCAACGGTTGATGGAACATGGGCTGCATGAAAAACTGCTGCAACTGGTCAACCGCCAACTCGAACAAAAAGGGTTCATCCTGAAAACCTGCACACTGGTGGATGCGACACTGTTGGCTGCGGCGCGGCGCGCCCCGGCCAGGGAAGACAGAAGCGGTGGCGACGATGACGCGGGCTTTACCGTCAAGAAAGGCCAGCCGCATTACGGCTACAAAGCGCACGTGGCCGCCGACCAGGAGCACACGTTGATTCGTCAAGTCACTCTGAGCGATGCCAGCGTCCATGACAGCCAGGAATTTGAGAACGTGGTCAAAGGCGATGAAGAAATGGTTGTGGCCGACAAAGCCTATTGGAGCCAGGAGCGCAGCCGCTGGTGTGAACGCAGAAACATTGGCAATGGCATTTTGCGCAAGGCGTTTCGGGGACAACCGTTGGACAAAACCACACTGCTCTTTAACCGGCTGATGAGCCGCGTGCGTTGCGGGATTGAAAGAATCTTCGGCTGGTGGAAGCGATGCACCGGCTACAGGCGAGTGCGGTATGTGGGGCGTGATCCCAACCGGCTGGAGTTGGAGTTCAAAAGCATCTGTTGGAACTTGAAACGCCTGGTGAGTTTGACCAGAGCATGAAGCAATACATCCAGAACGTCCGCGCGGCGGACAAAAACGATGAAAACGGCGGTTCACATCGCCGGACACGGCGTGTCGCCAATCCCATTTTTCGTTGAATAATGACTTTGACATCAAATCAGCAACTCAAACAACCTTTTGCAGAGGTCTCCAATTATGAAACTTTGTTGCAGTCGGTGCATCCCGTCGAACGTGAATGGTATGACCGGCGCGCGCACAGATTTGTGAATGGGGCGTGGCGACCGGGCATTAACAAGATTATGTTCGTTCCGCAGCGGGTTAATTCAAGCAGCGGCCGTTTTCTGCCGACGGCCTACCGTTTCAAAGATGTCCTTATTAAAAACGACACTATCCTGTGGCAGGAAATTGAACGCCAAGTGGCCCGACCAGACATTCTTTTCTGTGCCGCCGACACGGGAGAAAACAAGCCATATACACCTTTTTTCGTGCGGACCGGCACGACCAATTGGTTGAACAACGCCGTTCTTGACGGAAACACCAATGGCGAAGGGCCAGGAGTAATTCAAGGCCCCATCAAAATTACTTTTCACAAACTTGGGCCGGCAGTTGAAACCGGGAATTTTGGAACTTTCTTTAGTAATCAAAGCTGGGGTTCGTTTGATGTTACAACCAATCTGCCCGTCATTTATCCGTCGGCGACTGATTCAGATGACAGCCAATTTACCATCCGCCTCCGCTTTTTCGACACGGATTTTTCTCCCGCTGTTCAACTAACCAACATCACCTGGCATCTGTCGGTTCTCATCGGAGGACAGGCGTCTTTACAGATTTCCACCAACCAAAGCGATTGGACTTCGCTCGCTACGGTAACGAATGTTGGTTCGGTTACGGAATGGGACTATGATGGCTCGGACAATCCGCCCAAATATTTCCGCGCAATACCTCAGTAAGCCGCGTGTCATTGCCGGTTTTGGAAGAACGTCTGTTGCAAGGAGCCGAGTTCGGTGCGAACCAACATGCCGGTGTTGACGTTATGCCGTTGGAACCAGCCGTCGTTGACTTCCAGGACGTATTGAACATCCGGCTTTGCCGCCACGACCGAGTTGGTGTCGTATTTTTCGAAATGATGGATTTCCTGAATCACGCCGTCGGGACTGATATAGGCGGCGGAAAGCGAGTCCGGGCAGTTTTTCATCCAGAAGGAAGCCTGAAACGGCCTGGAAAAAATAAACAGCATCGCACTTTCATCGGTGACATTGGTGCGAAACATCATGCCGGTTTGCACCTCGCGCGGCGTGGTCGCCAGTTCGGCGTCCAAGGTTTCGGCGCCCAGATAGATCTTCAACGTGGGCAGTTTCGGCTGCGCCCGCGTGGGCAACTGGTTCTCCGCGTCCAGCCGCGCTCCGGTGGTTTCGGTCTTTCGGCAACCAGCCGCCAAAGCCACCACCAGAACCAGAGGAAGCCATTTCATCGCTTTCATGCCGGTAAACTGCCGGAGTTCATGGTGGTTTTCAACCAAACTGCGTGCGGTTTCTTTTATCCAGGGTTTGACTATTCCGGGTTAATTTACTAATGTCATACCTCGGACGACCAACAACGAAATCACCCCGAATTTTATGCCTGCAAAAGCCGCCGACAAATCCGTCACCGAAACGAAAGCCGTCGCGTCACGCTCGCGCGAGCTGGATGCCGCCATCGCTACCATCACCAAGAGTTACGGTGAAGGCAGCATCATGCGTCTGGGTGACGCCCGCGCGCAGATCAAGATTGATGTCATCCCGACCGGTTCGCTCGCCATGGATTTGGCGCTTGGGGTCGGCGGCATCCCGCGCGGCCGGGTCGTGGAAATCTTCGGCCCCGAATCTTCCGGTAAAACCACGCTCATGCTTCACGTCATCGCCAACGCCCAAAAGGCCGGCGGGCTGGCCGCGTTTATTGACGCCGAACACGCGCTCGATCCCGGCTACGCGAAAAGGCTCGGCGTGAATCTCGATGACTTGCTGGTGTCCCAACCGGATTCCGGCGAGGAGGCACTGACGATTTGCGAAACACTCGCCCGTTCAAACGCCCTGGACGTCATCGTGATTGACTCCGTGGCCGCGCTGGTGCCCAAGGCCGAACTCGAAGGCGAGATGGGCATGGCGACCATGGGCATGCAGGCGCGGCTGATGAGCCAGGCGCTCCGCAAGCTCACGGCGATTCTGGCCAAGTCCAAGACCACGTGCGTTTTCACCAACCAATTGCGCGAGAAAGTCGGCGTCATGTTCGGCAACCCCGAAACGACGCCCGGTGGCAAGGCCCTGAAATTCTACGCCAGCGTGCGCATTGACATCCGCCGCAAGGACACGCTCAAGGACGCTGCCGGCAACGCCATCGGCAACCACGTCCGCGTCAAGATTGTCAAAAACAAGGTCGCGCCGCCGTTCGCCGAGGCCGAGTTCGACATCATTTACAATCACGGCATCAACCAGGAAGGCAGCATCCTCGACGTAGGCGTCGAGAGCAGCGTCGTCGGCAGAAAAGGCGCGTGGCTGCAGTTCGAGGGCGAATTGATCGGCCAGGGCAAGGAGGCCGCGCAAAAGGCGTTGGTCGAAAATCCCGCGCTCGCTCAAAAAATCGTGAGCGCCATCCTCACCCAGCGCGCGTCAGCCTGACGGCGGCCAGGCCGTTTTCCTCATGAGCAGCATTCCCGACATGGATTTGGATCTGGAGAATTTGTTCCAGCCGGCGTGGGCGCAGGGCAAAGCCGAGGCCAACCGCTACGAAAAATTCACCGGCGACGAAGGGGCAAGGCCCGAACGCCGTCGCGGCGACCGCCGGGAACGGCCGCGCGGTGAATCGTTTGGCGAGCGGCGCGGTCCCCGGCCGCCGCGCTCGGGCGGCAAATTCGGCGACCGCAAAAGGGGCTTTGACCGCCATGACGAGCGGCGTGAACGCGAGCGCACCGAGCCACCTGCGCCGTTGCCGGAAATCGCCGTCACCTTTCTGCCGGACGAAAAGGGCGTCGAATCACTCGCGCGCCAGATCAAGATGACCGGGCGGGCGTATCCGCTTTTCCAGATTGCGCAGCTCGTCCTGCAAAAGCCGGAACGTTACGCGGTCCGGCTGGCGGTGAAGAAAAAGCCCGACGGCGCCGCCGCGCCCCGAATGCTTTCGGGGCTGTTTGTTTGCGCGCTCGACGACACGCCGTGGTTAAGCGAGGAGGAGGCGATGGCGCACGTCCTGAAAAATCATTTCGCCACCTTCTACCAGACCGAGCGCACGGCCACCGAACCGCCCAAAGGCACCTACACATTCGTCGCGCAATGCGGCATGAGCGGCGTGATTCTCGGCCCGCCCAATCATCACGATTACCAGAACCGGCTGCGCAAATTGCACGCCGACCGGTTCGCCCGGATGCCCTTCGACGTTTTTAAGGCGCGTGTGAAAATCGTGAAAGACGAGGCCGTCGTCAAAAAGTGGGTCGAGGAACAAAGTTTCAAGATCGAATATGTCGTTCTGAACGTGCCCGAACCGCTCAAGTTGCCGAACCTTGAGGAAGTGGAGAAGCATTTCCGCGCGACGCACAAGGAAACGATCATCAAACCGGTGGAATCACACCGGGTCGCCGGCGTGCCGAGCCGCAATTTGCGCAGCCGCGAATTGCAGCGGCTCGTGCGCACCGAATGGGAACAGCAAAGACATTTTCCGCTGCAACTGGCCATGGAACTCAGCCGGCAATTCGCCACACACGGCCTGCAGTTTTTCAAGGTCAACAAGACCTACACCCACGTCTCGGTCGCGCGCCCGCAGTTCCTGGACCTCGAAACCACGCCGGTGTCGGAAAGTATCAAGCGCATTATCGCCCACATCAACGCGCATCCGAAATGCAGCCGGCGGCAGTTGGTTGAAACGCTCGCGCCGACGCCGCAGGCGGCAGTCATCGAAATCAAGCCCGAAACGGAAACGCCGCTGGCGGAAGGCACAACACCGAAAACGCCGGCCGCGGCTCCCGAACCAACGCCGGAGCAAAATGCCATCATCGCCGATTTGCACTGGCTGGTGCATCAGGGCCACGTCATTGAATTTGCCGATGGGCGGCTGGAGACCGCCAAGAAACCCGCGCCCAAACCGCCCAGGCCGGAGAAAAAACCCGTTGAAGAAAAGCCGGTGGCGGAAGGTGAGGTCATTTCGGTGACCGAACCCGTATCGCAGGCGGAAGTCGCCGCCGCGCCCGCGCCAGAGCTTCAAACGCCAACCGAAGCCGGGGCTCCCGCCGCTGAATCCCTCGCTGCACCTGAAGCCGCCACCACGCCACCGGATGAAACGACCGAGGAGGCGGTTGAGTCACCGTCGTGATAATTTTATCGGAGGGTCGAGTTACACGAGACCCTGACTTTTACCGTGACGAATGGGGACTCGTGTAACTCGTCCCTCGAAACAAATTCATTGCTTCCTTTAATTTAACGTACTGCTAATTTCACTCATGCCTTTCAGTAAATTAGGCCTTGCCCCGACCACCCTCGATGGCGTGCGCGCCGCGGGTTACACCGACCCGACACCCATCCAGCTTCGCGCCATCCCGCTCGTCATTGCCGGGCGCGACGTCATCGGCAGCGCGCAGACCGGCACCGGCAAGACCGCCGCGTTCGCGTTGCCCATTCTTTCGAAGCTGGGCCAGCACGCGCCCGGTCCGCGCGCGCTCATCCTCGAACCGACACGCGAGCTTGCCGCGCAGGTGGAAACCGCCTTTCACGATTACGCCCGCTTCACCAATTTGAAAACCACCGTCGTTTTCGGCGGCGTCGGTTATGGGCGGCAAAACGATGAGTTGCGGGCTGGCACGGACATCGTCGTCGCCACGCCCGGACGCTTGCTCGACCATCTCGAACGCGGCACGGTGCGGCTCGACAAGGTTCAATTTCTTGTCTTGGATGAGGCTGACCGGATGCTCGACATGGGCTTTCTGCCCGACGTGCGCCGCATCGTCGAACGCTGTCCGCGCCAACGGCACACCTCGCTCTTTTCCGCGACCATTCCGCCACAGATCGAAACGCTCATCCAATGGGCGATGAAAAATCCCGAAACGATTGAAATCGGCGCGCGTCGGACGCCGGCCGAAACCGTCAAGCACGTGATTTATCCCGTGGCCGATTCGCAAAAATCCGACCTGCTGCTGGAACTGTTGAAGCGCGTGAATTACAACTCGGTGCTGGTCTTCTGCCGGACGAAATACGGCGCCGACCGGATTGCGGGACTGCTCAAGCGCAACAATCACGCCGTGGCCGTGCTCCACTCGAACCGCACCCAACGCGAACGCGAGCAGGCGCTCAAGGGTTTCCGCGACGGCCGGTTTGAAGTGCTCGTAGCCACAGACATCGCCGCGCGCGGACTCGATATCGCGGACGTGAGCCACGTCGTCAACTACGACGTGCCGCAGCATCCGGAGGATTACATCCATCGCATCGGGCGCACCGGGCGCGCGGAACACAGCGGCGACGCCTTCACCATTATGACCGCCGAGGACGCCAGCCACGTGTTTGCCATTGAACGCTTCATCAGCCAGAAAATCCCGCGCGTGAAGCTGGAGAATTTCGATTACCGCTACACCGCGCTGTTCGAGGAAGGCAAACCCGGCCAGAAACCCGGCGGGTTCCCCGGCAAAGCCCGTGGCGCGCGGGTTCACGGCGGCTACCACTTCGGCATGGCGAGACGGAGAAGGTAAAGAACAATCGGGATTTTAGCATTCCGGTGAGCGCTCTAATTTGACGGTGGCAGAATTTGCCCCAATTTTTTAACGACCAATTCTTTTAGCGTTCCCTCTTCGAGCTTAAAATTACCAAAGTTTTCTGGTGGTATATCTGTTGACCTTGGCTTTTTGTAGGGCTGATCAAAATCCTTGTATTCATTGACGAACATTTTTCCGTCGTCATCGAATATAAGGGTGTAATAACTCTCGCGCTCGCTCGTCAGGTGGTATTTTCTAATCATAACCAGTGAGACCCCCAAGGGATTCTATCGAACTTTCGCCCCTGCCTTCTCAAATAAATCATACGAATTCCAAATGGGGACAAAGTAACGGTTCTTTTTCTGTGTAATCCATGATATCTATCCAACCCACAGGGTCGGGAACTTGGAGGAAAAAACGTCCGTTCCGTTTCGAGACATTGAACTTCACTTGCCCCTTTTTATCGTGGCTCATTTGTTTGCCGTAGCGGTCGAAAAAAGTCTTTGGCAAATGTATCACTTGAACCTTCTCCCTTGAGATTTCACAAAGCAAAACGGCCTCGTCGAATTGACCGTCCAGCAGGTTCAAAAACCATGGACAGCTTTTTGTCCGGTCTTCGCTTGAATAGGTTATGCCAACCGTCAAGCCAGCCGCGGCTTTGAAATAACTGCGGCGAAGGCGTTTCAATAAGACGCCGCGCCTCCTTTCCCTGTCAAGATAAGCTCCACGACATTCATCGGCGCGATACTTTCCGCCGAAATTCTTGAGGTTTGGTATTTCGCTGTCGTTTTGGCTCGGACTTGGCTGTTTTTCGGCGGCAACCTCTCTGGAGTCTGCTCCACTTCGTTCAAGAACCAATCGCTCGGTTTGCTTTAGAAGCTCTTCGTGTTTCATTTTTAACTCTTTTGCGCGCCGCAGCCAGTCGGCAGTCTCGAGTAATTTGTCGGTTTCGACTTTCCGGGCAGCAATTTCGGCTTGTTTATGGACTTCAGCCATCAGTGCCAGAAAGCTATTCCAGTCACGTCCTACGCTATTGTCAGTTATCATAGTGCTGTTAACTTCACATATTTAACTATCACCTGCAAGTAAAAATACTTTATTGTAATGCGTTGATTTTGAATAAATTAGATGAATCTCGTTATTGCGCCAGCAAGCTGCGAACGGAAATGTCCTCGTCAAGGTCTTCCCAATGAATGCCGACACCGCCGCCGATGAGCCGCCAGTTTTTGCGCTGCCGGGCCGTGGCCACGCGCAGACGCGGAAACCATTCCAGCGGCGCGGACACCTGCCGCCCGTCGGCCAGCGTCACCACCAATGCATCGCCGGTGAACGTTACGTTCACCGCGTCAGCGACCGGTTTGGCGGTTGTGGTATTCATTCCAAGCCAGTATAAACTGTTCGCGATATTCTTCAACCATTTCGTGCAGGGCGGTCAACTCGTGGCTGCGGAAGGCACGGGACTCGGCCAGTTCGACCATCGGCTCCAGCCAGAATTTCGCGTATTTCTCCGCGCGCTCCACGTGGATGTGCGGCGGTTCGTGAACTTCGCGGCTGAAAAAGAAAAACCGAAACCCGCGCGTTCGCATCACTTCCGGCATGAGGTGAGTTTATGGCCGGTGGCTTTGGAAACAAGCGTGGATTTTATTCCCAGTTTTTCCCCTGAGTCATTTTACCAACCGTTTTAAGAATTCCGACGGACTGACAATAGGAATGCCGCGAAACCGGCGCAGCAGCAGCAAATGTTTTTTGTCGCCGCTCGCGTTTTGCCGTGACTGTCAGCGATAAACTTCCCGGCGATGTCCGACGGTGATAACGGTGATTTGTGAAACGCGACCGTGGATTTCGTAAATCACCCGGTAATCATCCACACTAATTCTCCAGGCGTCGCGGCCTTTGAGTTTCTTGACCTCAACCGTGCGAGCATCCGGTTGGCGATTTCATCCGGCAGCCGATCCAGTTCCTTTTGAACTGATTAGGGCAGGATGACTCGAAATTTCATTTCGCCTTGCGTCCACTTCGCGAGCGATAACTTTTCAGAGTTGAGAAATGGCCGGCGGCGATTTCCGAATGGGCACGGTCATACAAAGCGTCGTAGGCGTGGATATCTGCAATCTCTTCGAGGATCAACGCGCCAATGACTTCCTGTTCTTTTTCCGGCAGCGCGGAGGCTTTTTCAATCGCCTTTTCCAGCAACGCAGTCATGGCTCGACCATACACGAAAAACACTCGCGCTCAAGCCGAAGTTGTTATCGCAATAAATAACGCCGCAGGATTTGGAGAACGTTTGCTTTAATTATTGCACGCTTCTTTCCGGCAAAATCTGTGTTTCATCGGTGTTCATCCGAGGCCAATTTTTGGTGCATTTCTGATAAGCCACGGTTAGCGGCGACGGGCAGAAAGATTAACTTCATATCATGCCCAGTGATGCTGCATCTGGCAATCCAGCCACCGCCACTCCCGCTCCATCACCTTCTCACCCGGAAATTCCGGGCAGCGCCATTTCGTTGCTGGGCGTGGATTATGTCCACCTGAAAACCCTGGACGGGGGCGACCTTTACCTGACGCACATGGGGTTGCCCTTCTGGCAGAATCTGCTGCCGGAAAACTGGTACGCGCAGGAATGGTTTGAAACCAAGCGCAAACGGCTGGAAGGCACCAGCACGGTTTACAAGGTCCCGACACGCCGGGTGAACGGCGTGACGCTGTCTCTGGTGGTCAAATGGTCCCGCGTCGGCGAGGGCGTGCCGTTGGACACGTTCACCTTCAACAAGTTCATCCACGCCGAGTTCAACAGCCCGTTCGAGGAATTTTCGCTGCTCATGGAATTGCGCAAGGGCGAGGCCGGCCCGGAAGGCATCCACATCCGGACGCAAAAGCCGCTGGCCATTTACATGCCGTCCGAACGGCTGCAACTCTGGCAGACGGGCCGGTCCGAAGACAAAATCCGGGCGAAAATCGTCCGTCATCCGGGCGTGGAGATTGACATCCTCCGCCAATACGTCGTGCTGTACGGCTGGGTGAAGGGCTGGGACGCAGTCGAGGCGGCGGAGCACTTCCACCTGCAGGAAAGGAAACGCGCGGAATTTCTCGCCCGGGTCACCTGCCTGGCCACGCACGAATTATGGCAGAAGGGTTACCGGGTCATTGACATGAAACCGGCGCACATCATCTTGCGCCCGGGACGGGACCAATCGCTGCTGCGCGACCGCAACGGCCAGTTGGTTTATGCGCTGGTGGATTATGAACTGCTCGAACGCACACCGGAGCACGAACAATCGGTGCGCAGCGCCAATCGCCAGATTTATCTCAAGCACATGGCACGGCGGTTTGAGGTGGACACCGCCAAGCCGCTGCCCGCCCATCTACAAGCGACCAACATCATGGGGGTGGATTATATTTTTGGCCGGGCCGAGAGCACCGGCGGCCTGCTGTGGGTCGTGGGCAAGGACCCGGATTTGTTCAACTATTTCCTGCCCGAACGCTGGCGGCGCACGCCGAAAAAGAAACTGTCGTCGCACAACCAGGTTTTCCGAACCTCCACCAAGGACAACATCTATCTGGTCTGGCGCGTTTCGCGCATGGGTGATCCACCGTGGCTGTCCCATCCCGAAATGAACCAGAACGCGGTGCACGAACACGGATTCAACAGTCCGTTCGAGGAATTTGCCTTCGCGCTCGAATTGAGCCGCCGCGGCGTCAAGACGATTTATCCCCGCGCCATTTACATGACCGGGAGTAATCGTGAAGCCGGCCGGCAGGCGGCCGATGAACGGCGCTTTGTGGCACTGGCCAATCTCCTCACGCCGGAAGGCGAGCCCGTCCTCCAAAAGGGGCGCAATTACATCACCATTTGGGGCTACTGGAATGGACCCGACGAACTGCTGGCGGCGCAGGACGATCATCATTACACCGCGATGAACGCGAAGTACGCGTGTGCCAACCATCTGATTTCCGAAAAAGTGATGGAGGAATTGATGCGATCGAAGGCGGGCAAACTGGCCCAGTGCGGTCTTGAAGACCTCAATCTCAAACCGGACCACCTGTTGATTTCCTTCGACCCCGAGCAAAAGCTGGTGCTCGATTCCACCGGCAAACCCGAAGTGCGCCTGTGCAACTTTGAACTCGTCCGCCGCCCGGCAAATGGCAACGGGAATTAACCGGGAAATTCGGTGAAATGTGCGATAAACGGCCGTCTTCCTCCCCTAAAAGCTGATTATTTGTGAAGTGTCTAATCCCGATAATAAGTTAAATGCCTGCATGTTGCCTTAGGTCATGGCTCTGTAACTTTTTTGTAACATAATTGTCATATTTGGCAAATCATGTGCTATACTCAGGGCATGAGCATATTGCTGTTTGCGTTGCCGTTTGTGGTGGCGCTGGTTTTTGCCTTTCTGACTTTCCGCGAGGAAAGCCGCTGAAGTGTCTGCCGGAAAGCCGGCAGGTTTCTCTTCGCGGAGAGCAGTTTTCCGCTGTCCCCTCCGGTTTCATTTCAAAATAGCAGTCACTACCGGCGGATTTCTCCCCGCGCCAAACGCTACAGGCTGCTTAAACACTGTGGCGCTTCCTCCGCCTTTATTTCGGTAGTGGTACATACAATTTGAATATTTTGGCGTGGCGAGCGTCCTCGCGAGCCGCCGTCGCGCCCAAGCCGGCTTGCCAGCAGCCTCGCCCCACCAAACTGTGCCAGTGCTTTTATTTCTGCCATCACTACTTGCATCACCGTGGCAAGATGTGGCTTAATCAAGGCCCGTGAAAGTTGTTGGCATCGTTCCCGCCCGGTTCGCCTCGACACGGTTCCCCGGCAAATCGCTCGCCCTCATCGCGGGCAGGCCGTTGATTCAGCACGTCATCGAACAGTGCCGGAAGGCAAAATCCTTGAACGAAGTCATCGTCGCCACGGATGATTCCCGCATTGCCGACGCGGCCAAAAAATTCTGCCGCGTGGAAATGACGCGCGCTGACCATTCGAGCGGCACGGACCGGATTGCCGAAGTGGCGGCGCGCTGCGCCTGCGACGCCGTCGTGAACATCCAAGGCGATGAGCCGTTGATTGACCCGGCGGTGATTGACGCCGTGGCCGGTGCGCTGGCGCAAAACGAGATGGCCACCGCCGCCACGCCAGTCCGGAGTTCCGCCGAACTGGACAATCCGAACGTCGTGAAAGTCGTTGTCAATGTGGCTGGTCAGGCGTTATATTTTTCGCGGCGCACGATTCCGTATCTGCGCGAGGCCGCCAGCCCCGAAGGCGTTCGGGAACAGTTGGCGGCGTTTCCTTTTTTGAAGCACCTCGGCATTTACGGTTACCGGCGCGAAGCGCTGTTGCGGCTGGTGAAATTCCCGGTGTCACCGCTAGAACATGCGGAGAAACTGGAACAGTTGCGCGCGCTCGAAAACGGCATCCCGATGGCCGTCGTGAAAGTGGATTACGACAGCGTGGGTGTGGACGTGCCGGAAGATGTCAAACGGGTGGAAAAACTTTTAAGAAAGTAGCCGCGTTTGTAAAAACGCGGACCAATTAGAGATGAACAACCGCGAATTCACATTCGCGGCTACAAAGACAGATGAAATTTATTTTTGTCACGGGCGGCGTGGTGAGTTCGTTGGGCAAGGGTCTGACGGCCGCCGCGCTCGGCACGTTGCTCGAAAACCGCGGCCTCAAGGTCGTGCTCCAGAAATTCGATCCCTACCTCAACGTGGACCCCGGCACGATGAATCCCTACCAGCACGGTGAAGTTTATGTGCTCGACGACGGCGCGGAAACCGACCTCGATCTCGGCCATTACGAGCGGTTCACGAATTGCAAGCTGACCCGGATGAACAATCTGACCAGCGGCCAGGTGTATCAGACGGTCTTGAACAACGAACGCGAAGGCCGTTACCTCGGCAAAACCGTGCAGGTCATCCCGCACGTCACCGATGAAATCAAAAACCGCATTCACCTGCTGGCCGAGCAAAGCAAGGCGGACGTGATCATTACGGAAATCGGCGGCACGACCGGTGACATCGAGGGATTGCCGTTTCTGGAGGCCATTCGCGAATTCGCGCTCGAAGTCGGGTTCCACAACGCGGCTTTCATGCATGTCACCTACGTGCCCTTCATCAAGGCCGCCGGCGAGTTGAAGACCAAGCCCACGCAGCAATCGGTCGCCAAGCTGCGTGAAATCGGCATCACGCCGCACCTGCTGGTCTGCCGCTGCGAAAAGCCGCTGGACAAGGAGCTGCGCCAGAAAATTTCCATGTTTTGCAACGTGCCCGTCGAAGCGGTCATCGAGGAGAAGGACGTGGACCATTCCATTTATGAGGTGCCACTGATGCTCCAGCGCGAGCGCGCCGACGACCTCGTCTGCCGCCAATTGCATCTCGATGCGCCGCCCGCCAACATGACACATTGGCAGGAGATCATCCGCAAGCTGATCGCGCCGCAACATCGCGTGCGCGTCGGCGTCGTCGGCAAATACATCGGCCTCCAGGACGCCTACAAATCGGTGTATGAGGCCATCATCCACGGCGGCGTCGGCAACGATTGCGGCGTGGAAATCGTTCAGGTGGACTCCGAGGAAATTGAAAAAAACGGCGCGGAAAAAATGTTAAAGGGGCTGGGCGGCATCCTGGTGCCGGGCGGGTTCGGCGAACGCGGCATTGAAGGTAAAATCCTCGCCGCGCAATATGCGCGCGAAAACAAAATTCCTTACCTCGGCCTTTGTCTCGGCATGCAAATCGCCACGATTGAATTCGCCCGGAACGTTTTGAAACTGGCCAAGGCGCATTCGACCGAGTTCGAGCCGAACACGCCGCATCCGGTCATCGCGATGCTGGACGAACAGAAGCGTGTGACGAAAAAGGGCGGCACGATGCGGCTCGGCGCGCAGCCCTGCCAGTTGGCGCTAGGCACCAGGGTCGCGCAACTTTACGGTTCGTTTGTCGTCAACGAACGCCACCGCCACCGTTACGAATTCAACAATGCCTACCGCGACAAATTCGAGAAGGCGGGCTTCGTCTTCAGCGGCCTGTCACCAGACGGCAAGCTGGTGGAAATCGTCGAACTGGCGAACCATCCCTTCTTCATCGCCAGCCAATTTCACCCGGAATTTTTGAGCAAACCGCACCAGCCGCATCCGCTGTTTAAAGGTTTTATCGCCGCCGCCCACGCCCACATCCACCAGAAACCACTGTAATTTTCCCGGAGGCAAATGTTTTATCCGGAAGCCATCCAATTTCTTTACGATTTGCGCCTGTTCGGCGCGAAGTTCGGGCTGGAAAACACGTTCCAGCTCGCCGCGCTCGCGGGCAAGCCACAGGACCGGCTCCGTTTCATCCACGTCGCCGGCACCAACGGCAAAGGCTCGACCTGCGCCATGCTCGAAAGCATTTACCGCGCGGCCGGGTTGCGTGTCGGGTTATTCACCTCGCCGCACCTGGTTTCGTTCCGCGAACGGATTCAAGTCAACCGCCGCCTGATTGGCGAAGGTGACATCGTCCGGTTGGTCGAACAAATGCGACTGTGGCTTAAGCATTTTCCCGATGGCCACCACCCGACCTTCTTTGAGGTCGTCACGGTGATGGCGTTGAGTTTTTTCGCCGAACAGAACTGTGATCTGGTAATCTGGGAAACCGGCCTGGGGGGACGACTGGACGCGACGAACATCATCACCCCGCTGGCCAGTGTCATTACCAACATCCAATTCGACCACCAGCCCTGGCTCGGCGACACGCTTGCCAAAATTGCCGCCGAAAAGGCCGGCATCATCAAGCCGGGCGTGCCGGTCGTTACCGCGACGGATGAGCCGGAAGCCTTGGCGGTGATTGAAAAGATGGCGTGGGGGAAAAATGCGCCGCTGACTAAAGTCAATTCCAGGGAGGGATGGCGTGCCACCGTCCCAAATCAAGATCAGTCGGGGTCGCCGACACGGCAACCCTGCCGCGTTGATGAATTGCCTTTGCTCGGTGAACACCAAAAACTCAATGCGGCGCTCGCGCTGGCCACCGTCGAGGTCCTGCAAAATCAAATCCCGGTGGCGGAGGAAAAAATCCGCGCCGGTCTGGCAAACGTCAATTGGCCGGGACGATTGCAACTGGTCACGCTCGAATCCGGCCGGAAAATTCTGCTCGATGGTGCGCACAACCCCGCCGGCACAAAAACCCTGTGTGAAACACTGAAGAAAAATTTCCCGGTGGAGAAGCTCGCGTTTATTCTCGGTGTGCTACAGGACAAGGACTGGCAATGCATTTGTGAAACGCTCGCACCGCTGGCGGCGCGCATCCACACCGTGCCGGTGTCGAGCGAGCGTTCGGCCAACCCGGCTGAATTGGCGGAAGCCTGCCGCAAAATGAATCCCGCGGCTGAAATTGTTGCCAGCAACTCTTTGGCTGACGCGCTGGACAAATTGGCGGGCGACGGGTTCGTGATCATCACCGGGTCGCTTTACCTCGTCGGCGAGGCGCTGGAATTACTGGGACTTTCCCCGGCGGGTAACGCGGAACGCGGCTTGAACGAATGGGCGAGCACGCCTCCGGTCCTGCTTCCCGGATAAGTTTACACAAACTTAATACGAAGCAGTCCTTATATTTACTCACCTTCTATTGACCTGTCGAAGGCAACTTAGTTAGAGTGGTTTTTTATGGCTTACGCAGATGCTTCGATGCCGCAACGCCGTTTTGGAGAAACGGCCCGTCCGGATGCGTGGTGGCTGCAACCGCTTGCGGTGTTTCTTGGGTTCGCGGCTTTTATTGTCTATTCGACCTGGGCGGCGTTTCATCCGCTGTATCACGAGAATTGCGCCTACTGGTTCAATGGGAATGGCGCTGATTATTTGTCGCCCTTTTTCTCGCCGGAAATTTTCTATCCGGCACAGTGTCCCGGACTGGCCAGCCACGCCTGGTTGGGAGTTCAGCCGGGATGGTGGCCGGCGTGGCTGATTTTCTCGCCGGCGTTTTTGGTTTTATGGGCGCCGGCGGGTTTCCGCTTTACTTGTTATTATTATCGGGGCGCCTATTACAAGGCTTTCTGGGCCGATCCACCGAACTGCGCCGTCGGCGAGCCGCGCCAGGTTTATCTCGGCGAACGCTCGTTCCCACTCATCATGCAAAACGTTCACCGCTATTTCATGGTTCTGGCGGTGATTTTCATTTTCATTCTCGGATACGATGCGTGGAAAGCGATGTGGTTTACGGACAACGGGGTGCAACATTTCGGCATGGGCGTCGGAACCATCGTGCTCACGTTGAATGTCATCCTTCTGGCCAGCTACACTTTTGGCTGCCATTCGCTGCGGCATTTGATCGGCGGGTTCCTGGACGAGCCGTCAAAAAAGCCCGTGTGCGCGAAAGGCTTTGCCTGCGTCAGTTGCCTCAACCGCCGCCACATGCTGTGGGCGTGGCTGAGTTTGTTCTGGGTCGGGTTTACCGATGTATACGTCCGGCTCTGTGCCATGGGGACCTGGCACGACTTCAGATTTTTCTAAACCGCAACCTGGAATTCCGCTGTGGCCACTAATTACGAAACCTTTGAATACGACGTGCTCGTCATCGGCGCGGGCGGCGCGGGGTTGCGCGCGGCCATTGAAGCCTCGGCGGCGGGTGTGAAGGCCGGGCTGGTCTGCAAATCGCTTCTCGGCAAGGCGCACACCGTCATGGCCGAAGGCGGCATGGCGGCCGCGATGGGCAATGTGGATGACCGTGACAATTGGCGCGTGCATTTCGCCGACACGATGCGCGGCGGCCAATACGTCAACAACTGGCGCATGGCCGAACTCCATGCAAAAGAAGCGCCGGCCCGCGTCCACGAACTTGAAGCCTGGGGCGCAGTGTTCGACCGCACCAAGGACGGCAAAATCCTTCAGCGCAATTTCGGCGGACATCGTTATCCGCGATTGGCGCACGTTGGCGACCGCACCGGGCTGGAATTGATTCGCACGCTCCAGGACCACGGCATTCATCAGGGCATCGCCATCCACATGGAGCACACGATTGTCACGTTGCTCAAGGACGGCGACCGCGTCGCGGGCGCGTTCGGTTACGACCGCGAGCGCGGACGGTTCAAGATTTTCAAGGCCAAGGCCATCGTGATTGCCACCGGCGGCATCGGACGCGCCTATAAAATCACCAGCAATTCCTGGGAATACACCGGTGACGGCCAGTCGCTGGCGTATCACGCCGGCGCGGAATTGATGGACATGGAATTCGTGCAGTTCCATCCGACCGGGATGATCTGGCCGCCGAGCGTGATGGGCATTCTCGTCACCGAAGCCGTGCGCGGCGAAGGCGGCGTGTTGCGCAACAAGGAAGGCAAACGGTTCATGTTCGACGACATTCCGGACAATTACAAACCGCAGACCGCCACCGACCCGGAGGAAGGCTGGCGTTACACGCAGGGCGACAAAAACGCCAAGCGCCCGCCCGAATTGCTCACGCGCGACCACGTGGCCCGCTGCATCAACCGCGAAGTAAAGGCCGGCCGCGGCAGCCCGCATGGTGGAGTGTTCCTCGACATCGCGTGGATCAAGGAAAAAATCCCGAACGCGGCTGAACACATCAAACGCAAGCTGCCGAGCATGTATCACCAGTTTAAGCAGCTCGCCGACCTCGACATCACCAGGGAGCCGATGGAAATCGGCCCGACGACGCATTACATCATGGGCGGCATCCGCGTGAACGGCGACAGCCAGATGTCCAGCGTGCCCGGACTTTTTGCCGCGGGCGAGGCCGCCGCCGGATTGCACGGCGCGAACCGGCTGGGCGGAAATTCGCTGTCCGATTTGATCGTGTTCGGCAAACGCGCCGGCGAGTTCGCCGCGAAATTTGCAAAGGAACATGGCGCGGGCCAAATCAACGATGCGCAGGTCGAGGACGCCGCGCGCCAGGCGCTGGAACCATTTGAACGCGGCGCGAAGGCCGGCGGCAATGCCGAAGGCGCGTATCAGGTGCAGCACGATTTACAGGAGATGATGCAGGGCCTCGTCGGCATTGTGCGGCGCGAGGAGGAAATGGTCCGGGCGCTCGATGGCATTCAAAAACTTCGGCAGCGCGCCAGGCAAGCCGCCGTCTTCGGTCATCGCGAATACAATCCCGGCTGGCACACGGCGATTGATTTGAAAAATCTGCTCACCGTGTCGGAAGCCATTACGCGCTCGGCGATTGAGCGCAAGGAAAGCCGGGGCGGGCATTTCCGGGAGGATTTTCCGAACAAGGATGCCGCCGCCGGCAAGGTGAACGTGGTCGTGAAGAAAAATGCCGATGACACGATGAACGTCCGGCGCGAAACGATCCCCGACCTGCCGGCGGAGTTGAAACAGGTCATCGAGGAGATGAAATGAAACCGATAGTTTTCAGAATCTGGCGCGGCGCCGCGAACGGCGGGAAGTTCGTGGATTACACCACGGAAATCACCGAAGGCATGGTGGTGCTCGACGCCGTCCACAAAATCCAGGCCACACAGGCCAACGATCTTGCCTGCCGCTGGAATTGCAAGGCCGGCAAATGCGGCTCCTGCTCGGCGGAAATCAACGGCATCCCCAGGCTCATGTGCATGACGCGTATGAACACCCTGCCGACCAACAAGCCCGTCACCATCGAGCCGATGCGGGCATTTCCGGGCATCCGGGACCTGGCCACGGACGTTTCGTGGAATTTCCGCGTCAAGCAGAAGATCAAAAAATTCAAGCCGCGTAAACCGGACGCCCCGGATGGCACCTGGCGGATGCAACAGGAAGACGTTGACCGCGTTCAGGAATTCCGCAAGTGCATCGAATGTTTTCTCTGCCAGGACGTCTGCCACGTCCTGCGCGACCACCACAAGCACGATGAATTCATCGGCCCGCGTTTCCTGGTCTATACCGCCGCGCTGGAGATGCATCCGCTCGACACGGAAGATCGGTTGCCGGAATTGAAGCAGGCGCACGGCGTTGGCTTTTGTAATATCACCAAATGTTGCACCAAGGTCTGCCCGGAAAACATCACCATCACCGACAACGCCATCATCCCGCTCAAGGAACGCGTGGTGGACGACTTCTATGACCCGCTGGGCTGGCTGTGGAAGAAATTGCGGCCGAAGGGCTAGAGCATTTCCATAAAACATATAGCTTTACTGAAAGGGGGAGGATATGGCAGGTTGGGGGCATGAAAGCTATTTCCCTGCCGGTGCGTGAGCGGATTCTGCGACTCTACGAACAAGGCAAAAGCACGCTGGAGATCGCCGAATTTTCAGGTTTTTGCGTGGCCGCCGTGCGGCGGGTGCGTCAGCAGTTTCGGGAGCGCGGGACACTCCAGCCGCAGACACATTTGTGTGGGCGCAAGAGCCTGCTGACCCCGCGGCGGCAGGCGCGTTTGCAAAAGCTGGTGGACCGGCAACCCGATGCGACGCTGGCCGAATTGGGGGCGCAACTGGATCGTCGGTTCGGGACTTCGACCGTGGATTTGTGGCTGCGCCAGTTGGGGTTGAGTTGTAAAAAAAACGCTGCACGCCGCCGAGCGGTCGCGGCCCGACGTGGCCGAGCAAAGAAGCCACTGGCATGAACGGCTGACCGCTGTGCCCGCCGAACGGCTGGTCTTTGTGGACGAAAGCGGCGCCAACACCAAGCTGACCCGTTTATACGGGCGTTGTCGGGTCGGCCGGCGGCTGGTCTGCCCGGTACCGCAGGGGCATTATCAGACGACCACGCTGATTGCGGCGGTGCGTTTGCTGGGACCTTGCGCACCCTGGCTGTTTGAGGGGCCGATGGACGGGGAGATGTTTTTGGCCTGGGTGCGGCAAGGTTTGGTTCCCACCCTGCAGCCCGATGACCTGGTGATTCTGGACAATCTGGCGACGCACAAGGTGGCGGGGGTGCGCCCCGCCATTGAAGCGGCGGGGGCTCGCCTGCTTTATCTGCCGCCGTATTCACCCGACTTCAACCCGATTGAAAACCTCTGGAGCAAGGTTAAAGCCATCCTGCGGGCGCTGGCTCCCCGCACCGCCGACCAACTGCTGCGGGCGGCGGCCACCGCCTTTGACACCATCTCCCCCACCGACTGCCAGAGCTTCTTTTTACACGCCCAATACGCTATATGATTTATGAAAATGCTCTAAGCATACCGCGCCACCCAAATCCCTCCATTTGTTTGGCATTTGTCTGCCACGTGAGACACACAATCGGCAGGTTCTGGTTTTCCCGTGTTGATTCCCGAATCCACATAGCGCGCAATTTCACGAAACAGATTAAAAATTAGCCAGTTACAGTGAAACCAGTTTCACCACGACCGACGGTATTTCAAGTTTTGCGCCAATCTATCATAATCCATTTTTTGCTTGACATAATTTTTGTAAATGTTAACAAGAGGTATGTTCGGCCGACGGCAGGTGGTCCTATCATCAGGAGTTAGAAGTTTGTCTTGTTCGCTTCCGAGACGCCTTTTTGTCGCCGTAATTTCGGAATGGCCGGGCGGGTTGTCGCCTTGACGGCGGGATAATCTGTTCTTTCTGTTCTTCCCTTCTGCCATAACCACACAAATTCAGAGGAAACCCCATGAAAATGATTCGCCTTCAAAATCTCTTCAAAACCCTTTTGCTGCCTGCGTTGCTGTCGTTGCTTGCCACAGGCCGGATTTCCTATTCGGCAACCATTGTCTGGACGAATACGCTCGGCGGCAATTGGAGTGTGGCGGCCAATTGGGACCCGAACCAGGTGCCCGGGGCCTCGGATACCGCTCAGATTACGACTTCAGGCACTTATGCGGTGACTAATAGTGGGACTGTCTCGGTGAGCGTCCTCACGCTGGGTGCCGCCACTGGCACGCAGACGTTAAATCTTTCCAGCGGCACCTTTACCGTCGGCAGCGCCAGCACCGGCAATGCCCAGGGAGTTCTCAACCTTAACGGCGGCACGCTGGCTGGCGCGGGGGCGCTAACTTTAGCCGGTCCGTTCAACTGGAGCAGCGGGACGATCAACAACACGGGCGGGGTGACACTCAACGGGACGAGCAGCCTGGACGGGGCAAGCGCCGATGCGATGACGCTGAGCGGCCTGCTGATCAACGCGGGTGCATTGACCTGGAGCGGGGTCGGCAACAACTTTTATAATGATGGCACGCTGACTAATCTGGCGAGCGGCACGATCACGATCACAGCGGATGTCTCCAGCCCGACTGGTGGGACCTTTGTCAACGCGGGTTTGTTGAGCAAGACCACCACCACCGGCACCACGACGCTGAACGGGCCCCTCGTCAACACCGGGAACGTGGAAGTGCAGAGCGGCACGCTGGACTTGGACGGCGATGGTTCGGCGACCGCGACCGGGACATTTGAAGTGTCGTCGGGCGCGACGCTGCAATTTGGGCAGGGTTACACGTTAAGCCTGGGTTCCAGTGTGACGGGCGCGGGCAGTGTGACCTTCAGCGGGGGTACGATCAATGCCTCCGGCACTTACGATCCGACCGGGGGGAACACCTTCAGCGGAGCGACGGTCAACTTTTCGGGGAACTATACCATCACCGGCCAGTCAGTGACGCTTTCCGCCGGCACGGTGAATTTCAACGCGGGCGGCACGGTGAATCTGACCGGGCTGACGTTGAGCGGCGGGACGCTGGGCGGGACGCTGCCGGTGCCGGTCAACGGTCCGTTCAACTGGAGCAGCGGGACGATCAACAACACGGGCGGGGTGACACTCAACGGGACGAGCAGCCTGGACGGGGCAAGCGCCGATGCGATGACGCTGAGCGGCCTGCTGATCAACGCGGGTGCATTGACCTGGAGCGGGGTCGGCAACAACTTTTATAATGATGGCACGCTGACTAATCTGGCGAGCGGCACGATCACGATCACAGCGGATGTCTCCAGCCCGACTGGTGGGACCTTTGTCAACGCGGGTTTGTTGAGCAAGACCACCACCACCGGCACCACGACGCTGAACGGGCCCCTCGTCAACACCGGGAACGTGGAAGTGCAGAGCGGCACGCTGGACTTGGACGGCGATGGTTCGGCGACCGCGACCGGGACATTTGAAGTGTCGTCGGGCGCGACGCTGCAATTTGGGCAGGGTTACACGTTAAGCCTGGGTTCCAGTGTGACGGGCGCGGGCAGTGTGACCTTCAGCGGGGGTACGATCAATGCCTCCGGCACTTACGATCCGACCGGGGGGAACACCTTCAGCGGAGCGACGGTCAACTTTTCGGGGAACTATACCATCACCGGCCAGTCAGTGACGCTTTCCGCCGGCACGGTGAATTTCAACGCGGGCGGCACGGTGAATCTGACCGGGCTGACGTTGAGCGGCGGGACGCTGGGCGGGACGCTGCCGGTGCCGGTCAACGGTCCGTTCAACTGGAGCAGCGGGACGATCAACAACACGGGCGGGGTGACACTCAACGGGACGAGCAGCCTGGACGGGGCAAGCGCCGATGCGATGACGCTGAGCGGCCTGCTGATCAACGCGGGTGCATTGACCTGGAGCGGGGTCGGCAACAACTTTTATAATGATGGCACGCTGACTAATCTGGCGAGCGGCACGATCACGATCACAGCGGATGTCTCCAGCCCGACTGGTGGGACCTTTGTCAACGCGGGTTTGTTGAGCAAGACCACCACCACCGGCACCACGACGCTGAACGGGCCCCTCGTCAACACCGGGAACGTGGAAGTGCAGAGCGGCACGCTGGACTTGGACGGCGATGGTTCGGCGACCGCGACCGGGACATTTGAAGTGTCGTCGGGCGCGACGCTGCAATTTGGGCAGGGTTACACGTTAAGCCTGGGTTCCAGTGTGACGGGCGCGGGCAGTGTGACCTTCAGCGGGGGTACGATCAATGCCTCCGGCACTTACGATCCGACCGGGGGGAACACCTTCAGCGGAGCGACGGTCAACTTTTCGGGGAACTATACCATCACCGGCCAGTCAGTGACGCTTTCCGCCGGCACGGTGAATTTCAACGCGGGCGGCACGGTGAATCTGACCGGGCTGACGTTGAGCGGCGGGACGCTGGGCGGGACGCTGCCGGTGCCGGTCAACGGTCCGTTCAACTGGAGCAGCGGGACGATCAACAACACGGGCGGGGTGACACTCAACGGGACGAGCAGCCTGGACGGGGCAAGCGCCGATGCGATGACGCTGAGCGGCCTGCTGATCAACGCGGGTGCATTGACCTGGAGCGGGGTCGGCAACAACTTTTATAATGATGGCACGCTGACTAATCTGGCGAGCGGCACGATCACGATCACAGCGGATGTCTCCAGCCCGACTGGTGGGACCTTTGTCAACGCGGGTTTGTTGAGCAAGACCACCACCACCGGCACCACGACGCTGAACGGGCCCCTCGTCAACACCGGCACATTAAATGTCCAAAGCGGCGCCATCAGCCTGGCCGGAGGTCATACTCTAACCAATGGCACATTGAATATTGGCATCAGCAACGTGACCAGTTTTGGCTCGGTCACCTTTTCCGGTGCGGCGGCATTGACCGGCACGTTGAGCGCCAACTTCAATGCGGGTTTTCTGCCGGCCGTAAATGATTCCTGGCAGATAATCAATTACACCTCGCCGTCGGGTGTCTTCACCCAGACGAATCTGCCGCCGATTGCAGTGTGGCAGGTGACAACCAACGCGACCTCCCTGACCATCAAGGTTCTCAAGCTGGTGCCCCAGATGAGCTGGCCCGCACCGGCGGACATCGTCTATGGCACCGCGCTCAGCGGCTCGCAACTCGACGCAACGGCCACTTGGAATGGCTCCGCAGTGGCTGGCACCTTCACTTACAACCCGCCCTCCGGCACCGTTTTGGATTCGGGCTCCAACCAGACGCTTTCCGTGTCGTTCGCGCCGAGCGACCCAACCACCTACATAAGTGTGACGACAAACGTCACCATCAATGTTCAAATGGCACCGCTCTCGATCACCGCCAGCAACCTGAGCAAGACTTACGGGCAGAATTTCTCCTTCGCCGGCACGGAATTCACCACCAGTGGATTGACCAATGGCGATACCGTAACCAGCGCGTCACTCGCCAGCGCCGGAGCCATCTCCAATGCGCCGGTGAGCGGATCACCCTACGCCATCACCATTACCAACGCGTTGGGTGATGCTGGTTTGACCAATTACTCCATCACATATACCAACGGCCTGCTGACGGTGGGCAAGGCGATGTTGACCATCACGGCCGCCAGCACCAACAAGATCGCCGGGGAGACCTGGACATTTGCCGGCACGGAATTTACCGCGAGCGGGTTGCAAAATGGCGAGACGATTGGAACGGTGACGTTGACGAGTGCGGGTGCGGCATCCTCGGCTTCGCCCGGGCCTTACAGCATTGTTCCCAGCGCGCCTGTCGGCGGCACGTTCTCCCAAGGAAATTACACGAATCAATTTGTGGACGGCACGCTCACAGTTCTGGGGACGCCTGACCTCACCCTGACCCTCCTTGGCGATCAGTATGTGCTGACGTTCCCATCGGTGTCCGGCCAGATATATCAATTGCAATCCACGACGAATTTGGCGCTTGCGGGCTGGTCATCGCTGGGCGGGCCAATTAGTGGAACGGGCGGCATCGTGAACGTGACCAATACCATCGCCAGTCCGCAATCGTTCTTCGAACTGCAAATCACGCCTTAGCAGCACTGCCGGCTACACAGAACTAATCTTGCTTGAACAAACTACCGGAGAAAAGAGCGGCAATCCGTCGTAGCTCGGCCGACGATTGGGCGACGAAGCACACACTGGAATTTGTGTGCGCCGGCGATGGACGTTGCAGGCGGCCCAACTCGGACATCGGGAGGCTCAATTTCAATACGCCTTGGCCTGTCTGCACGGGACTGGTGTTCCTAAAGACGTTGAGCAATGGAAGATGTGGCTGGAGCGCGCGGCAGAGGGGGGCTGGCCGAAGGCCGAAATCATGCTGTCACAGGCCCTGATGGCAGGCTGGCCGCCATTTGCGAAGGATGAAACAGAGGGGGAGAGATGGCTGGAGAGTGCAGCGGCGCATGGCGGTTTTGATGCGCAGTGCAAGCTGGCCATCAGGCTGATGGAAGGCGTTGGCGTGCCGAAGAATCCTGCGCTGGCGGTAAAGTGGTGGCCTTGGGCTGCGGAGCACGGCTGTCCAGAGGCACAAAAGTCAAGCCGACTTGGCCACCGACGGCATGTACTCGGTCACGGACGGATGGGCTGGTCCCGGCGCTGCCGGTACACCCACAAGTAACACGTTCTATCGGCTTGCGCTGCCTTGAATGTTCCGGGCCTTTTGATGTGGTGCTTTTGCGTTAATTTTTGTTGAGGGTTTTTCTACAACTAGAGCGGTTCAATAAATCTCGTAGCCGCCGAGGTAACGAGGCGGAATTGTCCAAGAGGGTCCGCCTCCTCACGTCGGCGGCTACAGTTTTCCCAGAAACGCTCTAACCAAGCTCGCATCGTCTGCACAAAAATGTCGGGCGGGTTGGCGCAAACTCTCCCCCGCTTGAAATCAACCGTTGCTGATTATGATCCATTGAGCGGAAAGGGAGAACTCAGCCTTCCACGCCTTCTGCTTCCATTGTTGCCACGAGGTCTTTCTCGGCCAGCACCCAGTCTTCGAGCGTCAACGGGTGCTCCGGCAATTTGTCGCGATACAGGCGATAGGCGTATTCGCGTACCATGCCCCGGGTCACACCGGGCGTGAACGGTTTGGGTTGGTCGAACGCTTTTGCAACTTTGATTTTTGTTTTCATGATTAAACATAAGCCTCGCCTTTCATTTCGCAAGCTACGCAAAGTTCTCTTTGTGCAGGAATTAGAAGGTGCCTTGGAAGAACCGGCTTATCGAGTCGCAACCTGGAGTGGATGGTTCATCTGCGTTTCCTGTGCGGACGCAACGCCAAACTCAATCCCTCATCGGCCAACCGCTTTGGAAACATCTCTACCAATTCCTTGGCAACCCGCTTCAGTCCGCCCTCGGTGGGCGATAAGCCTTGGATGAACCAAATCAAATCGCATTTTGCCGGATGAAGCAACATCGCCACTTACGCCGCGTAATTCCGGAATTCCCGCAATTTCTCAATGGCAACCTTTCCAACCAGGTAACAGTCCGCTCCGTTAATCGTGGCCATTAGACTTGCTCTTGAGGCGGCTGTAACCCAGTTTTCTCGCCTATGGAAGTGTCCCGAACTATTGACCCTGCCAAGCATTTCATTTACACGACGGTGACCGGAGAAATCACCCTCACCGAAATCTACGAAGATATGGTGCGGTTGGCATCTGAGCCGAATTACAGCCCGGACATGCCGGGCATCGTGGACATGCGCAACGCGACGGTAAGGTTGACCACCGATGAAATCCGGCAGCTCACCGAAGAACTCAGAAAACGCCCGCTGGTTGTGGCCCGCACGCGCCGGGCGTTGCTGGTCGGCTCGGAACTGGCGTTTGGCATCTATCGCATGTTCGCGACGTTGGCCATGGGCGGGTGGACGGATTATCGCGTCTTTCGTGATGAGCAAGCGGCACGGGATTGGCTGAAGTAGCTGGTTTGGAAGCGGCTGCCCGCACCAAAAGAGGAGATGCCGTGAACGAACAAGAGTCAATCGCGTTCGAGAAAAAGCGCGCGCTCAACCCGTCCAGTTTTGAGGCAGGATGTCGGCGCGATTACTGCTGACAAACCGAGGCAAAGCGAACACAGACCAAAAAATGCAGATCGTGACAAACACTACCGCAGAATTTCTTGCAGCGTTCGACCGCATAAAGAGCGAAGGCCGTCGCATCATTACCGCAGAGCGCGCGCCCGGCGGACACGGTTGGACGATTACGGTGACCGATAAGCCAGGCCAACAATTCGAACCGTTCAATGTCGGACATACGCCGCCCCTTAAGTCAACAGGGTCACCTTCTCCGGGAGGATTTGGCCGCATGTGATTGTTTCGGTGTATTGAAGGACCATGACTTCCATCGAACCGGGACGGGCAAACCAGTTTTGCCAAAATCCGACAAAGGCGGTTTGGAAACAAGCCCGTGACTTTTTGGAGATCACGGCTACGATTGCCACTGGCAGTACACGGCAAATGCATTAACGTATCGCCATTCCAGTGAGAAACAGGACTCAATCGCTTAAAAAAAACTGCAAAACTGAGGTGCCGGATTCAAATCGCAAAGATTTGGTCTGGGTTCAATGCGAAGAATACAGGTGCATGGCCTATTTGGATACGAAAGGCAGATGGATAAATTTCTAAACCGGCACGGAATTGAAGGGATGCTTCACAGTGATCGGGTGATATGTAGTGGGTCATTGCGCAAGGCCGTTTTTCACAAATAACACAAGGATCAATATAAAAAGGCCGCCCCAGACCAACATAATAAACCGTTCGTATTTTTTCAGTTCTATGTTCATTTCTTTTCCTTTGAGTCCACCGTAACGGGGCAGGACCAAATTCATACACCTGTCTTCCCGCCCGGAGACACTTCTTCCGGCCTATTCACCTGGCTTACCAGACCGGAGGCCACTTGATTTCTGTTTCTGCCGGTTTGACGCCCATGTGGAATCCCGTTTCGTCTTGATAACCGGTTGGTATCTCAATCCTTACGGCATTTCTCACCCTGGCGACGATTCCGTGGATCGTCGAGCCGAACACTGCCGTGTCCGGCAGGGGTTCGTGTATTGTAACGGCGCTTTTATGCATGGTAGTTTGTTGAAGCAGGAGCGATACCATCCGGCCCGTGTTCCGTGGATGCCGATAGGGCCATTTTCCAGGCCAAGCCTACTTGCACAAACCATAGCCGTTCTTTCTTATCCTCTTGTTATTCACAACCATATTTACTTATACAGACTCTGATTTCCACAGCAGGCCGTTGGGGAACGATCCACCTTTCCGCTATACTGTCAGGGCAGAACTTCAGTTCTTCATTCCGCAACAATCCAACCAAAGGATAAAAGTCGAGTGGTGGACTGGTGCGCGATACAGGGTTCGAACCTGTGACCCCTACAGTGTCAATGTAGTGCTCTACCACTGAGCTAACCGCGCACTTGCGGAATTAAGAGCGTGACAATCCCTCCGTGCGTTGGCAAGCGCGAAGTGATGAGCGGACGACAGGATTCGACTTGCAGTTCTTGATGGCCAAGGCGTAGGTTTCAGCTTGATGAATAGATTTCGAACCGCCGTTTCCAAGTTCATCACCCGCCTGTTTTCGACCCGTGCCACCGCGCCGAAAGGTCCCGCGGTCCCGGGCAAGTTTCTGGAATATAAAGCCAAAGCCGAGCAGGGAGATGCCGAGGCCCAATTCAATCTGGGTTTCTGCTACGATGATGGCCGGGGGGTGGCGAAGGATGCGAAGGAGGCAGTGAAGTGGTATCGCAAAGCCGCCGAGCAGAATTATGCCCCCGCTCAATTCAATCTCGGTTACTGCTACGCCAACGGCCAGGGTGTGGGAAAGGACAAAACGGAGGCGGTCCGGTGGTTTCGCAAGGCCGCCGAACAGAATTATGCCCCCGCTCAATCCAATCTGGGCTATTGCTATGACAATGGCCGAGGGGTTGAGAAGGATGCGGAGGAGGCGACGAACTGGTATCGCAAGGCCGCCGAACAGGGCCACCCCGAGGCTCAATCCAATCTGGGCTACTGCTACGCCAATGGCCAGGGCGTGGAAAAGGATATCGCGGAGGCCTATGCGTGGTTCAGTATTGCGGCCAAGGCCGACCCGGATGCGGCCGAGAGCCGCGACCTGCTACGGAAGGGATTGACGCCTCAACAGTTCACCGACGCTCAAAAAAGGACGAAACAGTTGCGTTTGCAAATCGCAGCCAAGCCCAAACGTTCCAACCCCTGAGCGCAGGGGAGCAGGCAATTTCAACTTTGAAGTCGCCGCGTTGAATTGTTACGCTGCGGACATGTCACGCAAGACGTCATCGAATTCCGCGCACGGTTTTGGCGACATCATCGGCGTCACGTTGCTCGCTGCCGCGCTATTGCTGCTGGTGGCGCAATGGTCTTTTGACCATCGGGACATTGGATTTCTAGTCAATTTGCCGGAAAAAAACACCACGGTGCATAACTGGATTGGCCCGTTCGGGGCCTATCTGGCTTGGGCTTCGTTCGTTCCTTTTGGTTTGGTTGGCTATTTGTTACCGATTCTGCTCGCAACCTTCGGACTGGCTTATCTGCTGAATTTTCCCAGTCACCTGCGGGAACATTTGCGATGGTCGGTTTCTTGGTCGGCTATATTGCTCGTGGGGTTGACCGGACTGTGCTACCTGGTGGACGATGGTGGAAGCCATGGGAAATTGCACGAAGCCATCGGTGCATCAAGCATCGGCGGCTTTTTGGGGTTGGTAACCTTTGGCCAGACGCCGCGCTATGAATATGGTTTTTCCCTGCTGGGCACGGCGGGGGCGACGATTGTTTACGCGACCCTCTGCCTCATCAGCCTGTTGTTCCTGACCAATTTCCGCCTGGGCGAATGGATTCGCGGTTTTCTGGAAAAGGTGCCCGTCGCGAAAATCGCGCCGGAATCGGAGTCCGCTGAGAACACTGCGCTGGAACGACGGGCGCGCGAACTGGAAAAACAGGCCAAAAAATTGCAGGAAGAAGTCACGCGCACCGGACTGGGCGCCGACATGCAACCGGTGCCCGAACCCACCGTCCGCGATTTGAGCGTGCCGCAGGCCAAACTTACGACCGCGCGCATCCGCAAAACCACCCTGCCCGGCGGCGTGGTCAAAGAAGTTGTCAGCGCGGAAGAAGCTCCAGCGCCGGTGTCCGGAGGAAGGTCTGCGCCCGCCGATGACCGGGAGTCAAATGTTCCACGCGAGGTTCCCGCCACCACCACGGAGGACGTTCTCGGCCGAAAATCGGACGCGGAAAAATCCGCCGAACCCAAAACCGAAGAACCGGAAAAAACCGAGCCGGAAAAGCCCGCAGAACCGGTGGTTCACATCGCGGATGGTTCCGTGCCAGCCAAGCCCAAAACCAAACCCAAAAAGCCGAAACCGCTCACCGTCGCTGCGACCCCAATCATCGGCAATTACCAGTTGCCATCGCTGGATTTCCTGCAATACCCCGACACGACCGTCAAGCCCACCGAGTCGAAGGAGGAACTCATGGCCAACGCGCGGCTCATGCAGCAGACGCTCGCGCAATTCGATATCGAGGTTTCGCTCGGTGACATCACCAAAGGCCCGACCATCACGCGCTACGAATTGCATCCTGCGCCCGGCGTGAAACTGGAAAAAATCACCGCGCTCTCCAACAACATCGCCGCCGCGCTCAAGGCCGAGCGCATTCACATCCTCGCGCCGGTGCCCGGCAAAAGCTCCGTCGGCATCGAAGTGCCGAACCCGGTCAAGACCAAGGTCATCGTGCGCGATTTGTTCGAGGCCGAGGAATGGCGCAACAGCCGGGCGAAAATTCCCATCGCGCTGGGCAAGGACGTTTACGGCCATCCGATTGTCGCCGACCTTTCGGAAATGCCGCATCTGCTCATCGCCGGCAGCACCGGCTCCGGCAAATCCGTTTGCATCAACGCCATCATCACCTCGTTGCTGTATAAATTTTCTCCGGACCAGCTCCGGTTCGTGATGATTGACCCAAAAGTGGTTGAGCTTCAACAATACAATGTGCTTCCCCATCTCGTGGTGCCCGTCGTGACCGACCCTAAAAAAGTCATTCTCGCGTTGCGCTGGGTCGTGAGTGAGATGGAAAAGCGCTACCAGATTTTCGCGCGGGTGGGCGTCCGTAACATCGGCACGTTCAATTCGCGTCCCAAGAACAAGCCGTTGCCGCAGCAGGAACTGGAGCTACCCCTCAAGGCCAAAAAGGAAAAAGTCGAGCCGGGCGCGGAAGGATTCGCCGTCGAAGTGGATGAGGAAATTGTCGTGCCGCGCGAGGAGGACATCGTCATTCCCGAAAAACTTTCCTACATCGTCGTCATCATTGACGAACTGGCTGACCTCATGCTCGTGGCGCCCGCCGACGTGGAGATGGCCATCGCGCGCATCACGCAAATGGCGCGCGCGGCGGGCATTCATTGCATCGTCGCCACCCAACGGCCGAGCGTGGACGTCATCACCGGCGTCATCAAGGCGAACATCACGGCGCGCATCGCGTTCCAGTGCGCCTCGCGCGTGGATTCGCGCACGATTCTTGACGCGATGGGCGCGGACAAATTGCTTGGCAAGGGAGATATGCTTTACCTGCCGCCCGGCTCGGCGAAATTGATTCGCGCCCAGGGCGCGCTCATCACAGACCAGGAAATCCAGAACATTGTCGGGTTCATCGCCAAGCAGGCCAAGCCGAGTTATGAGATGGAAATTCATCAGCAACTTTCCCAACCTGCTGCCAGTTTTGGCAATGAAAACGGCATTGACGAGGATGAGGAGCTTATTCAGCAGTGCATCGAGGTGATTCGCAGCGAACAAAAGGCGAGCGTGTCACTGCTGCAACGCCGGCTGCGCCTCGGCTACACCCGAGCCGCGCGCATCATGGACGAACTGGAGAACCGGGGCATCGTCGGCCCCAGCAAGGGTGCCGAGCCGCGCGACATCCTGATTGATTTGGACGGCACCGGCATGGATGGTGCGGGCCAGCAGGCGGTTTGATTGGAGCGCGGACAGCTTGTCCGCGAGTTCCAGCAAGAAACACCGAACATTCAACATTAAACGCTGAACATCGAATTCTCGCTGGCATTCGCCAGCCACGTTCACATGAAACAATTTCTGGTGACGCTGCCCCGCAACCTCGTTGGCTGCTTCACCGGCCGGAGGCTCATCGGGCATATCGTTGCCATCCTGCTCACGGTCATCCTCGTCAGATCCAGCTTCGACTGGCGCTGGTTCCTCGCCACCCACAACCCGGCACTGCGTACCTGCATGTGGCCCGCCGTCGTGATTGGTATGTTCCTGCCCATCTATCTACCGCTGATTCTTTTTGCCGTTGGCATCATTGCGCGAAGTGCGAAGACCATTTTCACCGGTTGGGCCATTGTTCAGGCTGAACTTCTCGGCGCACTGATTGTGGTTGCCTACAAAGCATTTACGGGCCGCGCCCATCCCATGCACAACGTCGGCCAAGATATCAGCCATGTCTTCCGATTTGGCTTTCTGCGCGGCGGAGTTTTCTGGGGCTGGCCGTCGTCGCACACCACCATCGCCTTCGCCATGGCCGCGACGGTATTCACGCTTTACCCCAAACAACGGTGGCTGGGTTGCTTGGCAATTCCTTATGCGCTTTATATCGGAGTGGGTGTTTCCATGACCATCCATTGGTTCTCGGACTTTGTGGCCGGGGCGATCATCGGCTCGGTCATCGGAACCGTGGTCGGGAAGGCTTTTCGGAGAAACATCGAACTCTGAACGTCGAACATCGAACGCCGAATTAATTGCAGGCGGACGCTGAAAACCCAATTCGATGTTGGATGTTCGATGTTCCCAATTCACTTCGCCGGATACTGCCAGACCCAATCGCCTTCTTCCCGGTTAACCGAACCGTTCTCTGTAAGAACGACTTGTCCGCCATCGTCTTTTTCATTCCAACCGACAGAATAGAGAATGAAATTCCCATCGACTGTGCGGCGATAATGCAACGGCTGGCCGTTGATGATGTCGTGCGGCAATTTCCCGATGAATTGCGGTGCGAGCGCGTCAAGTACCTCCGGATATTGGCCATGTGCGAACCGATAGCGCTCCAGCGCACAAGCAACCCGGGCCAAATCAATACTCGACTGGATGGCCTGAAGCTTTCTCACGGTGCTGCTTATAGCCGGAAATAACATCAATGCCTGAACTTTGTAAGGTGAAAAATGTTTCATCTCCGCACGAACAGCATCATTGGCGCGCTGCAAAGCTGCAGGTGAAACAATGCGTGAATTTGTGTCAATGAGCGGCAAAAGCCATTGTTGATCCAACTGGGCAAAAGCCAATTCATTTTGATAAAAATAAGCGCTGGGCATGAAAGTAAGTTTATTGGTGACCCAATCACCGTTTTCTCGACGTGAAATGATTTCGCGCGTGCGCCGCTGATTTTCAAATGACGCAATCGCAAATGCCCGTTCGCCGCGCAGGATAAATTCATAATCCGCGAGAAAATCCAATTTCCCTAATTCAACGTCGAGCACGACAAGTTGTTCGTCCGACCATCTATGTTCCGCCAAACCTTCCCAAATCGGTTGCAGGTCAATGGCTACAATGGCAATTCGTACAAGATGCGAAATTAAAAATGGCGAACTCCGAAGGGAATTGTTCAAATACAACAATAGCTTCACGTCATCCAATGCTTTTGCGCTTTGACCATCAGCCAGTTCAGCAACCGTGCGCAATTGAAGCGTTTGAGTACATCGTTTCAAGGTTGCTAAATATGGGAGCAAAGTTGAAGCTGATGCACTTAAACCCTCTTGGTAAGGGACTGGAACATTTGCATAAGGCCGCTGGCTCGCCTGACGCAATTCTTCAATCGCTGAATCGAATTTACTCAAGGCAAACAAGACATCGGCAGCGGGCGCTTGCGGCTGCGGCGCGATGGGAAATTCATTGACCAGATTCGCCTTGGCCGGATTGCGATAAGCTGCCTGCCATGTTTTGAAATCGGTTATCCTTGTTTTACCTTCGCCACCCAAATAGCCAACTTCATCTTCTTCCGGCTGAAAATCTGGACTGCCGTCGGAGTGATAGGGATTCATCACGATTTTGCCATCGAGCATATTTGTAAAAATCGGCGCGGTGAAAAAATTCTGGTCGTCCGGCACGGACGGGGGAACAAAAGCCTGCCAGTCAAATTTCTCGCCCTTCGCTTCCCATTCATGTTTGTATTTTTCCCACGCGCGTTTGCCGCGCCAGTCCTCTTCGACACAGAAGAGCATTACCAATATGAACAAACCAACCAAAACGAAGAGGGTCCACTTCATAATGGTTCTCACAGATCACCGTTTTACTTGAATGCCAATCCCGCGTCAACCGCGCCAATAAAGGCAGACAACAGGCGATTTAGGGCCACAGATTCTCACTAATAGACACGGATTAAAATCATCTGTGCCAATTTGGGTTCATCGGTAGCTAATTTTTCCAGACCCAATCGCCTTTGGTAAAATCAATCCAGCCGTTTCCACCCGACGGCGACGGTTGGCCGCCGTCGTCCGTTCCATTCCAGCCGACGGAGTAGATCAAAAATTTCCCGTCAGGCGTGCGGCGGTAATGCAGCGGCTGGCTTGCCGGGCCGGAGCCTTGCGAAGGCTGGCCGCCGATGATGTCGTGCGGCAATTTTTCGATGAACTGCGGCACGAGCGCGTCGAGCGTTTCGGGATATTCGCCATGCGCGAGCCGGTAACGCTCCAGTGCGCAGGCGATTTGCGCTTCGTTAGCCAAAGTTTGATTGTAGGCGAGCGTTTGCGTTGCTCTAACGAAATTGGGTTGAACCATAACTGCCAGAAAAGCATACGGCGACCACTTTTTCAATGCGTGGGCCTTTTCGGCTGATTTGTCAGCTTCGTTTGGAAATATCAAATCGTTAGTTGGGTCGTAACTATCCAGCATGTTTTCGAGTAATCGGCCGTGAATCACCATGTTTTGATAAACCCAACCACGCGGAGTAAAAACAAGAAAAGTGTAAAATGGATCTTTCAATCTCAGCCACAAATTCGGCTTGGCGCCTCTGACGCTGATGAATTGATCCGCAATCACTGCCGGTGGCGTTTTTTCAAGTGTATAAGTCGTCGCAGCGAGTTCATCCCGGAATGCTTCGGCAACAAATGGCAACAAATCAACTTTCCCAAGTTGATTCTGAAGCGCGACCAGTTGCGGCTCCTGCCAGATGCGCCGTTGAAAGCCTTCGGCGATAGTATCCACATAAAGCCCGGTGACGGCCACCTTTATCATCGCGGCAAGCAAGGTCATCGGCTTCTCCGTCGGCGCGGCTTCCAGTAAACGGCGCACATCGTTCAGGAGTGTCAATTCCCCCAATGCCTGCTCCGGTTGGTTCAGCAGCAAATAACAATGCGCCCGTTGCGCCAGCACTTGTGCCACCTTGCGCATGGTAAGAAAGTTCGGAATCGGTATGGCATACGGCACAGAGTAATCGCCATCCATCCGAGCGTAAGGGCGTTTGAGTGCTTGGCGAATGAGGTTAAAGTCCGTTTCAAATTGATCGCTCCATGCCAAATAGTCTTTAGCTTGAAATTCATTGGTGATTTGGTTTTGCGCGCCTAGAGGAGCCGTTAGGGGATTTGACAGTCGCTTTTCGAGTGGTTTGGAACCTCTCCCGACCCAATCGGATTCATTGATGCCTGGTGCTTTGAAAAAATTCTGGTCGTCCGGCACGGGCGGTGGAATATAGGCGCTCCAATCCAACACTTCGCCTTTGGCTTCGAGTTCGCGCTTGCACTGTTCCCACGCGCGTTTGCCGCGCCAGTCTTCCTCGGTGTAGAAAATGGCAATCAGCGTGGCGAGAACGGCCAGGCTGATCAAAATCCGGCGCAGAATCCGCCAGCCTGATTTCATTTTAGGTGTTTTGTTCATGTCGTTTTTGTAGGAGTCGAGATAACGAGACTCTATTCTTTATTTCTAGTCAGAGACTCCTTACGTCGTCTCCTACGTTTTAACCTGCCATCACTTCAAATCGCCGCTCGCTGCTTGGTCGTGGCAGAGAAGGTTTCGGCGGCCGCGAAACGCGTGTTTCATTCGGCCCGATCAATTCCGTCAGAATTTTTTCCTGTTGCCGGAACGACAAAATCATTTCCGGCGTCGGCGAAGTTTTGGCAACGGTGATTTGCGAATTGTCACGCATCGAAACATTCGCCACGAGAAGCAAAACCCAGACCGCCGCCAGGCCCACCCAAATCCGGCGGCTCGGCCAGATCAATTGTTGCCAGCATTCGCGAAGGATAACCTCCGGCTTGAATGCTCGAATGGGTTTTGCCTTGTCTGCCGATGCGATTGCTTTCGTTAGGCGCAACCGGACCGCAGCGCCAGGCTCAATGTGCGCAAAATGTTCTTTCCAGCCTGCCAACGGAGCGGTCACCGTTTTTATTTCGTCATAGTAACTCCGACAATCAGCGCACTCAGCCAAGTGTTTTTCAATCCCGGCCCGGTCGGATTCCGAAAGCAGGCCGCTTGCCAGCAGACAAAGGTTCTGGCGATTACACCGGCACGAATTCAAGAACCATTTCATATTCATTTATCCTCTCCCGGGTCCGGAAGGTTCATTTTCATTTTGCGCAATTTTTCCAAGGCATGGTGCAGCCGGGATTTTACCGTGCCGACGGAACAACCAAGAACCGTGGCCATGTCCGGCAATGACGCGTCTTCAAAGAAGCGCAGCAGAATGACACGGGCATGCTTCTTTGGCAGTAGCTCGATGCCTTGGCGTAATTGAGCGAGGGTTTCCTTTTGGGTTACAACCTCAGCCGGCGAAGGCTCCGGTGCTGCGATGTTTTCCTGTCTTTGGTACAAATTTCGCGCTTCAAACGGCGACAACCATGCCAGGGCGACGGGACGCGAGCGCGCCCGACGCACGGATTTTTGGTAACGATGCAGCAGAATGGCGTAGAGCCAGGTCGACAGCCGACAGGATTCGTTATAACGCGGAAAACTTTTCCACGCTTCGACCAGGGTTTCGGAAACGATGTCTTCCGCCGAACTCAAATCGCCGGTCAGCGCGGCAGCCTGGCGCAGGAGTCGCGCTTGCAGCGGTTCGATCAAAAGGCAAAAACTATTGTGGTCTCGCGCGCGTATGCGAGCGAGAAGTTCCGTTGCGGTCGGCAGCGTGGGGCGGTCGTCGGTGATGACCACCTCTTTATCAATCCCCGCTGCCGACGGAAAGGTTCAAAAAATCTTTGGCCGTGCCAGTCGATAATCCAATGTTCAGTGTTCGATGTTGGATGTTCGATGTTCCCGCTTCACTTCGCCGGATACTGCCAGACCCAGTCGCCTTCCTTGTCGTCGAACAAAGTGTTTCCCGGAACACCACTGTCATCCTTTTCGTTCCAGCCTACCGAATAGAGTACAAATTGTCGGTCAGCCGTGCGATGATATTTGTAAAGCTCGCCGGAAATCACATCATGGGGCAATTGGGAAATAATCTTCGGCACGAGGATGTCCGGATTTTCCGGAAATTGTCCATTGGCCAGCCGGTAGCGTTCGAGCGCGCAAGCGATGGCAGCTTCATCCACGGCGGTTTGGGCCGCGGCCGCTCTCATGGGAATTTTGTGCAACGTCGGCAACATGATTACCGCCAGAAGTTGATGACGGGTGCAAATGGTGGTGACGGGATTGCGCCCGGCGAATGCTTGCTCCAAAGCGTTGGTGTCAGATTCGATCTGTTTGGGAAAAACCTGTTTTTTATCCACATCAAATGCCCCGTTCAATTGTAATTGAAACAGTTGGCAATAATGCAACTGCTCCAGATAATACCAGCCGCGCGGAACCATCCGCCCAAACAGATTGGCCAGTGATGAGCCGGCATGGCTTGGGTCATCGGTTAAATCGTTCAGATGATATTTGCCGCGTTCCAGAAGCTCGGCGGTCAGAATTGCGGCGGCGCGTTCGCTGGCGAGAGATTGTTCCATCTGAGGAAAGAAATCGTATTGTTGGAAACGCGCTTGCAGCTCCTGCAACTGGGCGTCGGACCAGGCGTGTTCGGCCAATCCTTCCCAGACCGGTTGAATCGCCAAGTGTACACAAGCAAGGCGAACCAGATACGAAATCAAAAACGGCTCGGTTTTCACCGAATCGGCCAGATAAAGCATCAGCTTTACGTCCGCGAAGGCATCGTTGCTCCGACCCGCCGCCAACTCGGCGCAGGTCCGCAGCTGCAAACGCTGGACGGTCCTTTTGATATTACCGAGATGCGGCAACAGGATGCCCCACGGATTGTCCAGATCATACACCACCGGATACCGCGCATCAGGTCGGTCGCTGGCGGCGCGAAGTTGATCCAACTCGGTTTCGCTGGATGCCAAATCGGCCAGAACCGCCGGGGCAGCAGCCGCGCGCGATGCCAAATCAAGCTTTCGGGAGGTGAACGGCTGAGATGAATTCGTCTGGCCCGCCTGTATCGCGTCAAAGGCCATTTTCCAAGCGGCAAGATCCAGGAAATAACGTTCGCCGCCTTGGTAAGAATTACCCTCGGGTGCGGGCGGATTGGGGTTCGTCTGAGAGCCAAGCATGCTGCTTGCCAACGAATAAATGTCCGCCCACTTTTTGGCAAAATTGGTTCTTTGCGTGAACCAAGAATCGATGACCGGGATGACGGCAAAGTTTTGGTCGTCGGGAACCGGCTTGGGAATAAACGCCGCATAATCAAGCTGCGCGCCACTGGTTTCGAGTTGCTGGCGATAGCTATTCCATTCATGCGAGCCGCGCCAGTCTTCTTCAGCATAAAACAGCGCAACAATAGTCACCAGCCAGGCCAGCCCAATCAGCAGTTTGCGGATGACGCTTTTGCCTGTTTTGTTTTTCTCGTTTGGGTTCATAACATCAGGCAATCAGAGTTTCGTTGTGTCGCTCGCTTCGCGGAAACAGTTTTGGCGGCCGGACTTCGCGCGATTCAGATGGTTGAATCATCTCCAGAAGTTCCTGGCGGTTTTCGCGTAGCGCGGCCAGAATGATTTGCGCAGGTGGAATTTTCCCTCTTGGGATCGCCGACGCTAAACTTTCCGAATGGCCAACATTCAAGTTCAAAAGAATAACCAGCAGCCACGCCGCGCCCATTCCGGCCAGATGCCAGCGAAGCGAGAAAAAGAATTCGCGCAAATGGTAGCGGCGGTCTGCGACCGCCGGTGAATGGGTGTGACGGTCGCAGAGCGTCGCTACAGCCGATTCCCGGATCACGTCGAGTTTCGGGACGACGGCCTGATGCCGTTGGAGTAAAATTTCGCGCGGCGTTCTCATTTGTTTTCCTCCAGCAGTTTACGCAGGGATTTTTTGGCGTAGTGCAACCGCGATTTCACCGTGCCGACTGGCGTTTCCGTTATACGCGCGATTTCCTCGAGCGAAAAATCCTCAACGAAGTGGAGCAACAAGACCGAGTGTTGCGGCAACGGCAATTGATTCAGCAGATTCATAAATTCGGCTTCCTGTTCGCGGCGGATGAGCAAATCGTCCGGCCCATCGTCAAATTCCTCCGGCGCGTCGGCGATTTCGTCACGCAGAACTTCCTGGCGATTCTGTTTCCGCCAGCGTTGGACGCATTTCTGGTGCGCGATGCCGAAGAGCCAGCTTCCGAATTTTTCATCGTCGCGCAGGCTGCCGATGTGCCGGACGGCGGCGATGAAGGTCTCCTGCACGAGGTCGAGGCTGGCCTGTTCGTCACGTGCCAATTCAAAAACATAAACGTAAAGAGGCAATTGGTAGCGCCGAAAGAGAGTGTCCCAAGCCGCCGGTTCTCCGGCCCTGGCCTGCAACACGGGCAGTTGTTCGCGTTCAGCCACTACCAGCATTTACACAAAGAGGAATGCGAAACACGAGCAAAGGTTCAATGGATTCCAGCACATTAGCCGGCCTGCTGATGAGGTCAATTTTTCATACAATACTGCCTGAAGTTGGCCTTTTTCATGCTATTTAGATTGCAAAACTGCTAAAAAATGCTGAAAACTATGACCATGTCCGAAGTAGGCGAACAACTTCATGCCGCGCGTGAGGCCTTGAAGCTCACGGTCCAGCAGATCGCGGATGTCACCAAAATCCGCACCGACCACATCCGCGCGCTCGAGGAGGGACAGTACGAAGTGTTTTCCGCGCCCGTTTACATCCGAGGTTTTGTCCGCATCTATGCCGCACAACTCAAATTGAACACGTCACAAATCATGTCCGTGCTCGACGCCGAGTTGAAGCGGACGGAAAAATTCAAGGAGCCGCCGCCGCTGATGGAAGAGTCCAACACGTTGCTCGACCACGCCATGTTCTGGCTTTCCAAATTCAACTGGCGGGTGGGGGTGGCGGGCGGTGGCGCATTGGTTTTGTTGCTGGTGGTCCTGTTCGCCGGCTCCGCCTGGCGGCATCATTCCCGCAGCAATCCGCTGGCCGGTATGAAACCGGCGATGTACCAATCAGCCAACGCGGGCGAAACCCTGCCGCTGACTTCGCATCGCTGAAAATCTGTTCGGAGGGACGAGCTTTGCGAGCCCCCACTGCTTCGACGGAAAGCCCGGAGTTCGTCAAATCGGTCATGCTTTCTTCTTTCACGTCTCGCTCATGTAAAGCCTCCGGTTGCGCCACAGATAAAGCACGCCGGAACTCATGGTCAGCACCACCGTTACCCACAAAGCAATTTCCGCAAACACCGGGACCCATCCCTGGAGCAGGTGTTGCAGCCCGGACGGCCATTCATGGCTGGCGTCCACGATGAGCAGCGCAATGATGGCCACGATTTGGGAAACGGTCTTGTGCTTTCCGTAACGTTCCGCCGCCAGCACCACGTGCTTCGACGCCGCCAGCAGCCGCAAACCGGTGATGGCCAGTTCGCGCGCGACGATGATGATGACCATCCACGCCTCGACCGTCACCGGCGGGTGGGAAGTTTGATGCGTGCTTTCCACAAACGCGATGAACGCCGAGCAGGTCATGATTTTATCCGCCAGCGGGTCCATCAGAATGCCAAAGTTGGTGATCAGCCCGTGTTGCCGCGCCAGGCGGCCGTCGAGATAATCCGAGACGCCTGCCAGGCAGAAGAAAAACAGCGCCAGCGTGTGGTTGAACGGAATCGGTGAGAACAACGCCCAGATAAACAGCGCCGTCAGCACAAATCGTCCCACCGTCAGCTTGTTTGGCAGATTCACTCCGTCGAAAAGTTGCCGGTGAATCGTGGTCGCTGGCAAGCTTCAAAAGTGCACGGCCAGCCTGCCCCCGCACCCTGGATTACGCGCCGAACTTGTCGAACATCCGCGCGTTGGCCTGCATAAGCCGGATCAAATACTTCGCTTCAAACACCCCGAGCGAGCCGAGGTTCGCACCGGTTTCGGTGAAGCGTTCCAGCTTGTCGGTGCCGCTGAACGCCGAATGCAACAGCACCGGTTGCGGGTGCCATGAGTGGCCCTTGACCGCTACGGGCGTCGAGTGATCGCCGGTGATGGCCAGCACGTCCGGCTTTTTCTTAAGCAAAATCGGCAACGCCGCGTCGAAGTCTTCAATGGCCTTTTTCTTCGCGCTGAAATTGCCGTCCTCGCCGTATTTGTCCGTGTATTTGTAATGGATGAAGAAGAAATCGAAGTGGTCGTATTCCTTCAGGTAACGCTCAAATTGTTCGGCGATGGTCGCCGGGCCTTCTATCTTTTTCATGCCGACGAGCTGCGCCAGGCCTTTGTACATCGGATAAACCGCCAGGGCGGCGGCTTTCAATTTGTAGCGTTCCTCGAACAGCGGGATGTGCGGCTGATGGGCAATGCCGCGCATGAGAAAGCCGTTCGCCGGCTTTTCATTGGCCAGAATCGGCAGCGCGGCCTTGTAAAAATCGGCAAGCAGCGCGGCCATTTTCTTCTGGCCGGCGTTGTTCACGTCGCGCGGATGGACTGTCGGAATGGCAAACCCTTCGCGGTTGGGATCGGCGTCCGTCAGCGGGCCTTCGAGACCGCTGCCGCGAAAGACGACGACAAAACGATGTTCCTTGCCAGCCTTGATAATGACCTCCGTGTCGCCGAGTTTTTTGACTTTCGCGGCGAGCAGCGCGCACAATTTTTCGCATGTCTCCGTCGGAATCCGACCGGCGCGGCGGTCGGTGACGATGCCCTTCTTATCGAGCGTGCAGAAGTTGGCGCGCGCGGCCACGTCGCCATGCCGCAATTCCATGCCCAGCCCCAGCGCCTCAATCACGCCGCGGCCCACTTGAAATTCCAGCGGGTCATAGCCAAAGAGCCCGAGGTGTCCCGGCCCGCTGCCGGGCGTGATGCCGGGCGCGGCGGGAATCATGCGGCCCTGGGCGGAATCCTTGCACAGCTTGTCGAGGTTCGGCGTCGCGGCGGCTTCCAGCGGCGTCAGATAAAGTTGTTCCTTCGTGGCCAGATCACCCAGCCCGTCGAGCACGACCAGCGCGAGTTTGGCTTTGGTTTTCAGTGTCAGTTCGGAATAAAGCGCGTCCAAATTCATGCGTCCATTTTGCTACAAGCCCGTTGAAGTGCAATGCGATTCGAGCAGGGACGGGGTGGTGGGTCAGTTTGCAATTTTGGTGGGGCGAGCGTCCTCGCGAGCCGGCTCGTCAGTAGCCTCGCCCCACCAAACCAACCCACTACCAGGAAATTGCGCGGATTGACTTGAATGCCGGCGGTTGCTAAGCTTCACAATTCAATGCTTGAGGCGATTGAGAAACTTCTGATTTTACAGGATCGTGACCGGAAAATCCGCCACGTTCAACAGGAGTTGGACCACATCCGGCCGGAACGCGAAACTCTCCGTACCAAAGCCGCCACCGCGCAGACACAACTGGACGCCGCCAAAAATCGCATCAGACAAATCGAGTCCGAACGCAAACAGCTCGAACTCGACGTCGAGGCGAAGAAATCGCAGATTGAGAAATACGCCAACCAGCAGTTGCAGACGCGCAAGAACGAGGAGTATCGCGCGCTGGCCCACGAAATTGACCTGTGCAAGGCAGACATCGTCAAAATCGAGGACCAGGAAATTGTTTTGATGGAACAGGGCGAGGCTGCGCAAAAGGAAACCACCCGCGCGACCCAGGCGGCCAACGAAGCCAAGAAGCTGATGGAGAATCAGGTCGCGCAACTGGACCAGCGCGAGGCAAATTTGAAAAAGGAGTTTGCCGAATTGCAGCACGGCCGCGAGGAACTGGCGGCTTCGGTGGAGGAGGTGGCGCGAGCACGTTACGAACGGCTGTTCAAGAGCAAGGGCGACAACGTCGTCGTCGGCGTGCACAATGGCGTTTGCGGTGGCTGCCACATGAAATTGCCCGCGCAGATTCTCGTCACCTGCCGCGCGCAGCAGGAACTCGTCGCCTGCATCAATTGCGGCCGGATTTTGTACTACACCCGCGACATGGCCCTCGCCGCGGCGGAGTAAGGGTGGTGTCCTGATTTACTGTAGCGTCGAGCCTGCGACTCGAACGAATCGGCGCATAGCGCCGACACTACAACTCAATTCATAACACGACCACGATTTCTTGCCACTTGTCACCCGTCACCTGTCACTTTATAGTATCATTGGTTTTGGAAGGGCGGAGAATCGCTTCCGGCGCGAGCCGGGGGAGGAAAGTCCGAACACCAAAGGGCGCGATGCCGCGTAACCCCGAAAGTCTTCGGGGATACACGCGGGCGGAAAATCGAGAGGTTTTCCGACGGACAGTGCCACAGAAAACAGACAGCCTCGTTCCGCCTGGCGGAATGCGGTGATGGTGAAAAGGTGCGGTAAGAGCGCACCGCGCGGAGCGCAAGCGACGCGGCACGGAAAACCCCATCGGGTGCAAGGCCAAATAGGGAATCCCGGAGCGGCCCGCTCCAGGTTTCGCGAAAGCGGAACGGATTCCGGGTACCGGCTGCTGAGACAAATGATTCTCTCCCCCGAAAGTTTTCGGGGCAGACAGAATTCGGCTTACAGCCCTTCCGAAACCAAATTAAGTTCCAATCCGGAGGGACGAGCTTTGCCAGTCCCATTTCAGAAAAGTGAGGGACTCGGATAACTCGCCCCTCCGCGAAATGTGCGGATCAGCGGTTCGAATTCCGACGCCAATCCAAACTGGAATTTTTGCCTTCCGGGTGCAACGGCGAGGACATGACTTTCTGGAGCGTGGCCGGCTCACTTTCATTTTCGACCCGGTCCACGGCGCTGACCGCGATAAGGTCCGGCTTGAAATCGGGAAAGGTCCACGCGGTTTGATTTGCCGGCAGAATTTCAGTCGTCCACACACCGTTAATTCGGAATTGCAGAATCCACAGCCACGCCGGTTTGGCGCCGGAGGCTGCCCATTCAACCCGCAAACCGGCGCGGCTTTCAACGATGGTGAGCTTCGGCTTGTCGGGCGGAGTGGAATCCAGCCAGGGCGACGCGGGCACCAGTGCCGGCTGCGGATATTCAGCACGAACGACATCGGTTAACGCATGGTTATCAAACAGATTGCGCAGGTGATAAAAAATTTCGCCGCTGACGCCGGGTTGTCGGCGGACAATTTGCATTTGCCGCGTGATTTCATCCGGTTTCCACCTGGAACCGACATTGGACGCGTTCAGGCTCGGCCAAAGATGGCGATGTTTGGCGTTTTGCCCCGACCACCATTGCAGAAGGACGGGAAAACTTTGTTCCTGTTGATCCACCGGCCAGTACAGTTGCGGTGAAAGATAATCGAGCCAGCCGCTGGCGAGCCAGAGGCGTGAATCGGCGTAAATTTTCGCGTAAGCGTCCAAACCTTGAATCTGCTTCGGGAAGCCCGGACGCCAGATGCCAAACGGGCTGATGCCGAACTTCACCCACGGTTTCAGCGCATGGATGGAATGACAGGTGTTCTCGATAAATTGGTTGACGTTTGCGCGCCGCCATTCCTCCCGGGCCATTCCACTGGCCGCGCCGTATTTCCGCCAACTTGCGTCGTCAGGAAAGTTCACGGTACGTCCCGCCGCATCCTTTTCCGGGTAGGGATAAAAATAATCGTCGAACGTGATGCCATTCACATCGTAGCGTTTTACCACATCCAGAATGACGCTCAAAACGTGTTCGCGCGCGGCGGGTTCACCGGGGTCAAGCCAGAGTTGATCACCATAACGCCGCACCAGTTCGGGATGGGTGCGGGACAGGTGATCGAGCGCCGCCGGGGATCTGGCCTGCGTTGTCGGCAGCGACACGCGGAACGGATTGAACCACGCATGCAGCTCCAAGCCGCGCCTGTGCGCTTCCGCGACCGCGAAAGCCAGCGGGTCGTAGAACGGTTCCGGCGCCTTGCCCATCCGGCCGGTGAGAAATTCCGACCACGGCTCGAGGGGCGAAGCATAGACGGCATCGGCCATTGGCCGCACTTGCAAAATCACGGCGTTCAATTTCAACTGGACAGCACGATCAAGCAATGCGGTCAGTTCGGCCTTCTGTTCGGCAACGCTGAGGCCGGGTTGGGACGGCCAATCGAGGTTCGCGACCGTGGCCACCCAGGCCCCGCGGAATTCACGCGTCGGCGCCGGCGGCGAGACATTCGCCGGCACATACGTTGCGTCCGCGGCGAAAAGCACCGCAGGGAGCGACAAAAGGAGCGCAAATAAAAAGCGAGTTTGAACCATAAGGCGCTGATAAATAAGACGCTTTGGCGTGCTGGTTGGCAAAGGTTTTTTCAACAAATCACGTAAAACTTGACAAAGGCGGGCAGATATGTTTTCTTCTCGCCGTTGCAGCCGAAGTCCGGCTTCCTTCCTGAAGCCGGACGCGGGAGACCCAAACTCCTCAGCGTAATTGAGGACGGGGCGAACGAAGCCGGGCAACCGGCTTCAAGGCCACTTTCAAGGCCAAGCCCGACAGCTAATCTCGCAGGCATGTGGAAGGGCGAGCCTCTGAACCGCGAAGTCCGCGGCCATCAAGTTCACCCAACGTAAAAAATGAATTGCGGTGTGCCGTGTTTATTGCATGAGCGCCGCGTTGAAAAATATGTTGGACGCAATCTGTGTTGGTCTGGCGGGTGGAGCTTTGATGGCCCCGGTACTGGATGTCATCGGGCAAGCAGAAGCTCTGGTCAAATTTTTCCGAAAGCTTTACGCTCGGATTCGTTTCCGTGGCGCTTCGTATTTGTCTCATCGTCGCCATGCTTAAACCGGAAAAATTTTGACCAATCGCCATCAATATTTGAATAATGAACTCCGCGCACCGCTTAATTCAACTTCCGAACCGGAACTTATGATTGACCTCATTTACATTGGACTGGCAACTGTGTTTTTTGCCGGATTTATGCTTTATGCACTCGGCTGCGAGAAACTTTGACCCAAAACTCTTATGGAAAACCTCATTCTCGGGATCATTTCCGTGGCACTTTGCGTTTACCTCATTGTCGCCATGCTTAAACCTGAAAAATTTTAACCAACGGCCATGAACGCTCATCAGTGGTTGGAACTCGCGGTTTACATCGCCGCGCTCGTGCTCGTCACCAAGCCGCTCGGTTTGTATATCAACCGGGTATTGAATCACAACGGCCGGACCTGGCTTGACCCGGTATTGCGCCCGCTGGAAAGGCTGACCTACGGTGTCCTGCGCGTGGACCCGGCGAAGGAACACGACTGGAAGCAATACACCTTTGCGATGCTGATTTTCAGCCTCGTGAGCTGCCTGTTCACCTACGCCATCCTGAGGCTGCAGCAATATCTGCCACTCAACCCGCAAAAGCTCGGCGCGCTGTCGCAACATCTGGCCTTTAACACCGCCGTCAGCTTCACCACGAACACGAATTGGCAGAGCTACGGCGGCGAATCCACGATGTCGTATTTCTCGCAGATGGTTGCGCTGGCCATCCACAACTTTTTTTCCGCCGCCGTCGGCATCGCGGTCGCGGCGGCCTTGGTGCGCGGTATCGCGCGGCATACGGCGCAGACCATCGGCAACTTCTGGGTGGACCTGACGCGCATCGCCTATTACCTGCTGCTGCCAATCTGCCTTGTCCTGGCGTTGTTCTTTGTGTCGCAGGGCATGATTCAAAATTTTATGCCCTACACGACGGCCAAACTCATCGAGCCGCAAACCATTTCCGTCCCGAAAACCGACGCGAACGGCAAACCCGTCGTGGACGCCAAGAGCAATCCGGTCATGGTGAACCAGACGCTCGACACTCAGACCATCGTGCAAGGCCCGATGGCATCGCAAATGGCGATCAAGATGCTCGGCACCAACGGCGGCGGTTACACCAACGCCAACGCCGCGCATCCGTTTGAAAATCCAACGCCGCTCTCCAACTTTTTCCAGATGCTCGCGCTCCTCTGCATCGGCAGCGCGATGACTTATCATCTCGGCCGCGAAACTAAAAATCAAAAGCACGGCTGGGCCGTCTGGTCTGCGATGTTCATCATGTTTCTCGCGGGCGTTCTCCTTTGCTGGTGGGCGGAGGCCAGGGGCAATCCGATTCATCAGCAACTCGGCATCGCCGTCGCCGATGGCAACATGGAAGGCAAGGAGGTCCGCTTCGGCATTTTCGATTCCGCGCTCTTTGCCACGGTGACGACCGACGCCTCCTGTGGCGCGGTCAATTCCATGCACGACTCCTTCACGCCGCTCGGCGGGCTGGTGCCGATGTTCAACATCCAGACCGGCGAGGTGATTTTCGGCGGCGTCGGCGCGGGGCTTTACGGCATGTTGATTTTCGTCATCATCGCCGTATTCATCGCCGGGCTGATGGTCGGGCGCACACCGGAATATCTCGGCAAAAAAATCGAAGCCTACGACGTAAAGATGGTGTTGCTGGCGTTCGTGATTCTGGCCTTTATCATTCTCGGTTTCACCGCCTGGGCGTGCGTAAGCAATTGGGGTTTGGCCGGCTTGAATAATAACGGCCCGCACGGTTTCAGCGAAATCCTTTATGCCTACACCTCCGGCGCGGGAAACAACGGCAGCGCCTTCGCCGGCCTCAACGCCAACACGCCGTGGTACGATACGACCCTCGGCATTGACATGCTGCTCGGCCGGTTCGGCATGATCGTGCCGTTGCTCGCGCTCGCCGGCTCGCTTGCGAAGAAAAAAATAATTCCTGCCGGCGCCGGCACGTTTCCGGTGACCGGCGTCACGTTTGTCATCCTGCTCGTCGGCACGGTCCTGCTCGTCGGCGCGCTGACCTTTTTGCCCGCGCTAACGCTCGGGCCGATTGTCGAACATTTTCTGATGCTGAAGGGAACCTTGTTTTAATCTATGCAAACAAAAACCGTTTCCGTTTTTGACCCAAACATTCTCTGGCCCGCTGTCGGCGATGCGTTCGTCAAGCTGAACCCGCGCCTGATGGTAAAGAATCCCGTCATGTTCGTGACGATGGTCGGCGCCGCCATCAGCACCGTGGACAGTTTCCGCTCGCCGGGCCAGACCTTGTTCGTTGCGCAAATCGCCTTGTGGCTTTGGTTCACCGTGCTGTTCGCGAACTTTGCTGAAGCCGTCGCCGAAGGCCGCGGCAAGGCGCAAGCCAAGGCGCTCCGCGCCACCCGCACGCGGACCAGCGCCATCAAAATCTCCGGCGACCGAATTGAAGTCGTGGACGCCGATTCACTCCGTAAAGGTGATGTTGTAATCGTGCGCGCCACGGAAATCATTCCTGCCGACGGCGAAATCATTCTCGGCGCGGCCACGGTGGATGAATCGGCCATCACCGGCGAATCCGCGCCCGTCATCCGCGAGGCCGGCGGCGACCGCAGCGCCGTAACCGGTGGCACGCGCGTGCTATCCGATGAAATCAAAATCCGCATTACCGCCAATCCCGGCGAAGGTTTTCTGGACCGCATGATTCGACTCGTCGAAGGCGCCAGCCGCCAGAAGACGCCGAACGAAATCGCGCTCACGATTTTGCTGGCGGCGCTGACGGTCGTGTTTTTGCTCGCCGTCGTGACGCTCAAACCGTTCGGCATCTACTCCGGCACCAATTTTTCCAACGCCGTGCTCATTGCGCTGCTGGTTTGTCTGATTCCGACGACCATCGGCGGTTTGTTGAGCGCCATCGGCATCGCCGGCATGGACCGCTTGCTCCAGCGCAATGTCCTGGCCATGAGCGGCCGCGCGGTTGAAGCGGCGGGGGACGTGGACGTGCTGCTGCTCGACAAAACCGGCACCATCACGCTCGGCAACCGGCAGGCCGTCGCTTTCCTGCCCGCGCCCGGCGTAAAGGAACAGGAGCTGGCCGACGCCGCCCAACTCGGCTCGCTCGCCGATGAGACGCCGGAAGGCCGCAGCATCGTCGTGCTGGCAAAAAATTACGGCATCCGCGCGCGGACGATTCACGAGCTGCCGAACGCGCAATTCATTCCGTTCACCGCCCAGACGCGCATGAGCGGCGTCAATCTCGAAGGCAAGCAAATCCGCAAAGGCTCAACCAACGCTATCCGTCAGTTCACCGGCGGAATGTTTCCGGCGGAAGTTGAAAAAGTTGTCGAGGGCATTTCGCTTTCCGGCGGCACGCCGCTCGTCGTCGCCACCAAAGAGCTCGTGCTCGGTGTGATTCATTTAAAGGACATTGTGAAAGGCGGATTGTCCGACCGCTTTAAACGCTTTCGCGCGATGGGCATCCGCACGGTAATGATTACGGGCGACAACAAGCTGACCGCCGCCGCCATCGCGCAGGAAGCCGGCGTGGACGATTTTCTCGCCGAGGCAAAACCGGAGGACAAACTCGCGCTCATCCGCCAGGAACAGCAGGGCGGCCGGATGATTGCCATGATCGGGGACGGCACGAACGACGCGCCCGCGCTCGCCCAGGCCGATGTTGGCGTGGCGATGAACACCGGCACGCAAGCCGCCAAGGAGGCCGGCAACATGGTGGACCTCGATTCCAACCCCACCAAGTTGTTGGAAATTATCGAAATCGGGAAGCAACTGCTCATCACGCGCGGCGCGCTGACGACGTTCAGCATCGCCAACGACGTGGCGAAATACTTCGCCATCATCCCGGCGATGCTGATGGTGACGTTCCCTGTCATTGCGCCGCTCAACGTGATGCACCTGCACAGCCCGGACAGCGCGATATTGAGCGCGGTGATTTTCAACGCGCTCATCATCATCGCGCTGATTCCGCTGGCGTTGCGCGGCGTAAAGTTCCGTCCGCTCGGCGCGGTGCAAATCCTGCGCATCAACCTGCTGATTTACGGTCTCTGGGGCGTCATCCTGCCGTTCATCGGCATCAAACTGATTGACCTGATCATCGCTGGTCTGCATCTGGCATGAATATGAAAACGAAACCGGTAGGAGCTGAGGTAACGAGGCTCAAATTAAATAAAAAATGAGACTCCTAACGTCGTCTCCTACAAAAAATTATGAAAAACATTTTTGCTGAATTCGCCCGCTCACTAATGGCGACGCTCTTTTTCGCTGTTATCCTGTGCGGCATTTATCCGCTCGCCGTTTATGGCTTGGCGCAATTGCTGTTTCCGCACCAGGCCAACGGCAGTTTGCTCGTGGACAAATCCGGTGCGATTCGCGGCTCGGCGTTGCTGGCGCAGAACTTCACCGGTGCGCAGTATTTTCATCCGCGCCCGTCGGCGGCGGGCTCGAACGGCTATGACGCCACGAGTTCCGGCGGCAGCAATTACGGCCCGACCTCGTCCAATCTGGTTGCCAACATCACGCAAAACATCACGAATTACCGTGGGGAGAACGGTCTCACGACGAACACGCCGGTCCCGGCCGACGCCGTGACCGCTTCGGGCAGCGGCCTGGACCCGGACATCAGCCCGGCGAACGCCGCATGGCAAATCCCGCACGTAGCCAGGGCGCGCGGGATGTCCGAAGACCAGGTGCGCAAGCTCGTTCAGCAAAACACGGACGATCGCGATTTCGGCATTTGGGGCGAACCGCGGGTGAACGTGATGACATTGAACTTCGCGCTCGACCAGTTGGCGCAAAAATAGTTTCTTGGCGGGGTGGAACCGCCCGCCATTGAACGGCTGAAGCCGGAGGATTTCCTGCGGCTGATCGAGAAAAGCCGACTGGGGAAGTTAAAAATTTATCTCGGCCACGCCGCCGGCGTCGGCAAGACTTACGCCATGCTCGAGGAGGCGCATCGCCTCAAGAAAGCGGGCGTGGACGTGGTCATCGGCTGGGTCGAAACGCATGGACGCAAGGAAACCGAGGCGCTGCTGGAAGGCCTGGAAATCATTCCGCGCAAACAAGTGCCACACGGCAACACCACCCTTGAGGTGTTGGACATGGAGGCCATCTTTAAACGGTACCCGACGGTTTGCATCATTGACGAACTGCCTTTCACCAATGTCGCCGGCTCAGAGCATCCCAAGCGTTATCTCGAAGTGCATGACCTGTTGCTGGCGGGCATCAACGTCATCACCGCGCTGAACATCCAGCATCTCGAAAGCCTGCACGATACGGTGTTGCGCGCGACCGGCGTGGACGTGCGCGAGCGTGTGCCCGACCGTTTTGTGCTGGAGGCCGATCAGGTTGTGAACATTGACCTGACCGCCGAGGAACTGCGCGAGCGTTTGAAGCTGGGGAAAATTTATCCCGCCGACCGCGCCGCCGCCGCGCTGGAGAATTTTTTTACCGAGGAAAACCTGAACGAACTGCGCGAACTGGCGTTGCGCGAAACGGCCGCCGCGCTCGACCAGCGCCCGCGTCTCGGCGCCAAATCACAGCCGGAAGTCAGCGAGAAAATTGCTGTTTTCATCAGTACCAATCCCGTGACGACGGCCAAGCTTCTGCGCACGACGTCACGCATTGCGGGGCGGTTGAATCGCGAATGGATCGCCGTTTATGTGCGCCGCCAGAAGGAGGACCCCATGCACATCCCATCGGATTTACAGCGGAAATTCATGCAGAACGTCCAGTTGGCGACGGAACTTGGCGGCAGCGTCACGATTTTGGAAAGCGAGAATGTTTGTGAAGCACTCTTGAAGTTCTGCCGGGAAAACGGCGTTTACCTGGTGGTATTGGGTACAACGGAACGGCGTTGGTGGCAGTTCACCCGTCCGAATGTGCTGCAATTTTTCCTGCATCATGCTCCGGGTATTGACCTGCACATCGTGGATCCGAATAGCTGAGGTGCGTCAAAAGTCGTACATCTCACCCGGTTGCAACAGATGCAAGGTCTTGTTTGCCGCCCGGAATTTTTCGACGGCCATGGCGTGGTCAATTTTAATCGGCGGGAAGGTGTCGTAGTGGACGCCAAGGATTTCCTGGCAGCGGACAAATTCAGCGGCTTTGATCGCGTCGTCCGGCCCCATCGTGAAATTGTCGCCGATGCACAGCGCGGCGAAATTCAGTTTGGTGGATTCGCCGATGAGTTTCATGTCCAGTGTCAAGGCGGTGTCACCGGAGAAATAAAAATTTCCGGCGTCGCTTTCGACCACAAAACCGCCAGCATTGCCGCCATTGGCGCCGTCGGGCATCGTACTGGAGTGGACTGCGTTGACGAATTTGGCGCGGCCAAAATCGAAGGGATGGCCGCCACCGTGGTTCAGCGCATGCACGCGCGGCGCTCCCTGTGCCTCGAGCCAGGTTGCCACTTCGAAGTTGGCAATCACCAACGCATGGGTGCGTTTGGCGATTTCCACTGCGTCGCCAACGTGGTCATCGTGCCCGTGCGAAACAAGGATGAAATCCGCCGGAACTTTTTTTACGTCAACGGCTTTTGCCAGCGGATTGCCGGATATGAATGGATCAAACAGCAGAATTTTGCCGCCCACGGCGGCTGAAAAACAGGCGTGCCCGTAGTAAGTAACCTTCATGGCAATTTATGATTTAAGATTTATGATTTTTCAGTCGCCCGGCGCAATCTGACAATCATCAATCATCAATCATCAATCATAAATTTTTCAAGCTGCCGTGCTCATTTCCGGTTCCGATGAGTCGAGGAAGCCCTGCAAGTGGCGTACGCGCGTCGGGTGCCGCAATTTGCGCAGCGCCTTGGCCTCGATCTGGCGGATGCGTTCGCGGGTGACGTTGTACATCTTGCCGATTTCCTCAAGGGTGCGCTCATAGCCATCGAGCAGGCCGAATCGCATTTCCAGGATCTTGCGTTCGCGCTCGGTCAGCGTCGTCAACACGTCGCTCAGTTTTTCCCGGAGCAGGCTGTAACTGGTGACTTCCGAAGGGTTTTCGGCGGTCTTGTCCTCGATGAAATCGCCGACGCTCACGTCGCCGTCGTCGCCGACGGGCGCGTGGAGCGAGACCGGCTGTTGCGCCATTTTGAGCAGTGCATGAATGCGCGCCACCGGCATGTGCATTTCATCGGCCAGCTCCTCCGGCGTGGGCTCACGGCCCAGTTCCTGGGTGAGCTGCTTTTGCGCGCGCCAGAGCTTGTTCATGATTTCAATCATGTGCACAGGGATGCGGATGGTGCGCGCCTGATCGGCAATCGAACGGGTGATGGCCTGCCGAATCCACCAGATGGCATAGGTGGAAAATTTGTAGCCACGGCGATATTCGAATTTCTCGACGCCTTTCATCAGGCCGATGTTGCCTTCCTGGATCAAATCGAGGAATGACTGGCCGCGGTTGGTATATTTTTTGGCGACGGAGACGACGAGGCGCAAATTGGCCTCGGCCATGTGGGTTTTGGCCTTGAGCCCGGCGTCGGCGGCCTTCTTCAGGTCACTGAACGCCTTTACGAATTCCTCGCGCGGCATCCGCACGAATTGTTCAAGCGTCTGAATTTTGGCGCGTTCGGCCTCCATCGCCGAGCGACGTTCGGCGGTCGTTCGCAAGCCTTCGAGATCCTGAAGATGCCGCAGGCTCGTCTGAAATTTCTCATGGACGTTGCCCGCCACGACAATCATCTCTTCAACCACCTTCTGTTTGTAGAAGAATTTTTGGAAGGTATCCTGCAAACGGACGCCCATTTTCTTCAACTCGCGTTGCAATCTTTCCTTGCGGCCCTTCTGCAGGGCCTTCTGCCAGGCAAAATATTTCGCATCCACCTTTTGGTCGAGGGTGCGGACCTTTTTGATGAGCCGGCGCAGATCCCGCAGGTGACCCTCCCGGTTGGCGATTTTCTTGTCCACAATCACGCGATCGAAACGTTCCTTCGGCGGTTCGGACAAAAGTTTTTCCGCGATGGCAATGTGCTCCTTGGCGGTAAAACCGAGGCTGTAAACAATGCGCTTCATTTCGATCTCGGCTTCCTCAATTCGCTTGCAGATCTCAACTTCCTGTTCCCGCGTGAGCAAAGGCACCTTGCCCATCTGGTTCATGTACATGCGAACCGGATCGTCGAGAATTTCAAGGCGCGCGTCCTCGTCCTCCTCCTGCTGCTGTGAGGGCTCGGGCTGCTTGGCGCGTTCGGCTTCCGCCTGGTCCATGACGATTTCCACGTCCAGACTGCGCAATTTGCTGAGCAATGCGTCGAGATCTTCCGGGCTGAGATTGTCCGGCAGCACATCATTGATGTCGTCGTAGGTGACATAGCCATGCTCCTGCGCGAGGTGCAGCAGCGTCTTCACCGTCTCGGTCAGGTCCACGGTGGACTGGGTGGAAGCCGGAGCGGTGGCATCGCCGTTCTGCAGGCGCTTTTCCGCTTCTGCAATGGAAGTGGCCGTATGGGTCCGGTTTTTTCCATTGGCCTCCGGCGAGCGGGAAAGTTCCCGACGCGCGTTGCTGGAAATGACAAAACGACGGCGTTCCGAAGGCGATTTGGCCCCGGCACCTCGTCTGACGTCGCGGCGGCGATTGCGCCCCGCACCGTTTGGCGGCGTTGCTTTTCTATTCAGCATAAGTTATCAGACTTGCATTAACCCGTTTTGGTTCAGGAAAATTTACAAAGTTTCCACCCCACGAGTTCGCGTCGTCTTTGCACAACTCTCACTCGCCCAATGAACTTCGGGAGACCTCTCGAACACCAGAAGACCGACGCGCCGCCACTTTAACCCCTTTCCTGGGAAATTCAAGCAGAATCGTATCTTGGTATAAAAAAATCCAGAAGTGCCAGGAATCCACCAAGATTTAAACCTTATTTACAGTTTTAATACTCTAAAAATTAACATGTTATGTTAGTTCACACTTTCGAGGCCACAATAGCAATATCACGGGCAATTTGCTCACGCAATTCGGCTGTGGATGTAAATTTCCTCTCTTCACGCAGCTTTTCCCCGATTTCGAGCTCTAATTCCTTGTCGTAAAGGTCTCCTTTAAAATTCAGCAAATGTGCCTCAATACAAGCAAGTTGCGCATCGGAAGCGACCGTCGGACGAAAACCGATGTTGATAGCAGCACGATGGGTATTTCTCTTAAAAATTGCGATACCAGCGTAAACGCCGTTCGGCGGCAACACAAGGCCGATCGGGTCAAGATTCGCCGTCGGAAAGCCCAGTTCTTGCCCCAAGCGGTTTCCTTTAATCACCCGGCCCGAGATGGCATAGGGGCGTCCGAGCATTTGGCTGGCCGCGTCAAGGTCACCTCCCTGAATGAGTTCGCGAATGCGCGTGCTGCTTACGTTCTGGCCATCCAACGAAACAGCGGCGAGTCCGTGGACAGCGAAACCGATTTCGCCGCCGAGTTTTTTAAGCAACGTGACGTTGCCACTGCGAAGGTGGCCAAAGACGAAATCTGCCCCGACGCAAAGACTTTGAATTTGTCCAACATCGCGCGCGAGGTCACGGATAAATTCTTCGCCGGTCTGCCGGCTGAATCTTTCGTCAAAATGAATCAATAACAGGGTATCCACACCGAGCGACTCAATCGCGCGCAATTTTTGCGGCAACGAATAAATCAGTGGCGGCACATGGTTGGGAGCAACCACGGCGTTCGGGTGCCGATCGAAGGTAAGCACGAGCGCGAGGGCACCGTGCTGGTGCGCGTCGGCGATGGTTTGCCGAATGATTTGCTGGTGTCCCAAATGGACGCCGTCAAAAAAACCAATGGCCAGGCATACTTTGCGGTCGGCAGGCTTCAGCTCATTTGCGGCGTGAATGATATTCATGGCTGCGCCAGTTTCAAAAACGGTATCACCTTTTTCTCCAATTCCACCGGCGTCAATTTCAAAACCTCGGCCAGCGGCGTTGATTCAGCTGCGTTAAATTTGCCGGACACGGTGCGGCGGAGCGTGGCCAGATGCGCGCCACAACCGACTTGTTGGCCGAGCTCGTGCGCGATACTGCGAACATAAGTGCCTTTGGTGCAGGCAATTCTAAACTGGCCCAGCGGTTCGCGGTAATCGGTAAAACCGAAATTGTAAACGTGAATCAAACGCGGCTCGCGTATAACTTCAATGCCTTTGCGCGCCAGCTTATAAAGTGGCACGCCGTCCTTTTTTATAGCCGAAACCATTGGCGGCGTCTGCATCCGGTCGCCGATGAACGCGGCGGCGGCGGCGTTCAACTGGTCGAGTTTCAGCGGCGGAACAGGTTTGGTTTCGGTGATTTTGCCATCGGCGTCATAGCTGTCCGTCACCTCTCCGAACTTAACGGTGCCCTCATAGACCTTGTCGTCGCCCATCAGCTTTTCGGAAAGCTTGGTGCCGCGGCCGAGCACGATAATGAGCAGGCCGGTCGCATTCGGGTCGAGCGTGCCACAGTGACCGACTTTTTTGATGCCGAACTTGCGGCGAATCGCATCCACCACGTCATGCGACGTGGGGCCGGCGGGCTTGTCAATAAGAATGGCGCCGTCGAGCGGGGAGAACTCTTGCATGAGCAGTCACTTGACCGAATTCAATGCGCGTTTGACCGCGGCAATCACCTTGCGTTGCACCGAAAGCGGTTTGCCGGGGATGCGCGCCCCGGCCGCCGCCGGGTGACCGCCGCCACCAAATTGCTCGGCGATGTCGCTCACGTTTATCCTGTCACTCTTGGAGCGCAGGCTGATGCGCGTCAATTCCGGTCCGATTTCCTCAAAGACACACGCAACCACAACCGGTTCAATATCGCGGATGTGGTCAATCAAGCCTTCCGTTTCGTCGCCTTCGGACCCCGCGCGAGCAAAGTCCGCCTGCCGGAGCCAGAAATAGGCGATTTGGTTCTGGTGCGTCAGGCGGAACTGGTTGTAAATGTGCTTCAGCAAACGGACACGCGACAACGGATAGGATTGATAAACCTCGTCGCAAATCCTGGCGAGGTTCGCGCCGCGCGTGACCAGTTCCGCGCCGACGTGAAACGTGCCGGGCCGGGTCGTGGCATATTGAAATGAACCGGTGTCGGTGGAAACGGCGGTAAAGAGACAGTCGGCAATCGGCTTGGTGATGGGCCAGCGCGCCACTTTGAGCAGGCGATAAATCAACTCACCGCAGGAAGGCTCACGGGCCGAAACCCAGTTGATGTCACCGTAGCGCGTATTGCTTTCGTGGTGGTCAATATTTACGAGGATTTTCCGGTGCAGGACGCACTTGCCCGCCCGGCCCAAACGTTCAAAGCTCGCGCAATCCGTGGCGATGACGCAGTCGAACTTCAAGCCGCGTTTGGGCTTTTGAAACAGCTCCTGATCATTGAGAAACTTGTATTTCTGCGAGACGGAATCCTCATTCCAGCAGAACACTTTTTTGCCTTCATTTTGCAGGGCCAGGGCCAGGCCGAGTTGTGAACCCACACAATCACCATCGGGCCGGATGTGCCCGACCACACAGAAGGTTTTGCTTTTGCGGACCGCGTCAAGAATGCGGTCAATGATTCCGGGATAGCTTTTCACGTTTAATCGTTGTCGTCATCCACCGTGTTTTTTTCCAATTCCTCAATGATTTGCAGGACGCGATTGCCGCGCACGATGGAATCGTCAAAGGCAAATCTCAGCTTTGGCGTGTATTTCAGGACGATGTCGCGGGCAACCAACCCTTGAATGCGGACCCGATGGTCGTTGAGCATCTGAAAGCCGCGTTTCTGCTGGTCGGGATTGCCGAGGATGCTGATGAACACCGTCGCGGACTTTAGGTCACCGGCCACGTCCACATCATTGACGGAGATCAGACCGCATTCGCTCACGTGAAATTCACGGCGGATGGCTTCGCCGATTTCGCGCTTCAACAATTCGCGCACGCGCTGGAGTCGGAGGGAAGGCATGGTCAAAAATGGATTGATGGTGAAGTGTTAGGGTAGCAGGAATCTTTGGTGCTCAACAATCCAATAATCCAATAATCCAATACCCCGGTCTTCATAGCTTTGCCGCTATTTTCTCGATGGAATAACTCTCAATCATGTCGCCGACCTGGAAATCACTGTAACCTTCGATGCGGATGCCGCATTCCATGCCCGCGCGCACCTCGCCGACTTCGTCCTGGAACCGGCGCAACGATTGCGCGATGCCTTCGTAGATCACGTCCTTGCGCCGGCGCACACGAACCTTGCCCTTGACGATGCGTCCGCTGGCGACCATGCAGCCGGCCACCGGCGCGCCTTTGGACAGTTCGAAAATCTGCCGTACTTCCGCCGAGCCGATGACGTTTTCCTTGACAACCGGTTCCAGCAGTCCGGCCATCGCTTCCTTAACCTCGTCAATTAACTCGTAAATAATCGCGTACAGTTTGATCTGCACATTTTCGTGCTTGGCTTTTTCGGCGGCGGTGCTGTCCAGGCGCGTGTGGAATCCGAGAATCACGGCGTTCGACGCGGAGGCCAGGGCCACGTCATTTTCGGTGATGGTGCCGACGTCGCTGTGAATGACTTCGAGCGAAACTTTTTCCGCCTCGATTTTATTGAGCGCTTCCACAATCGCCTCGACCGAGCCTTGTGCGTCGGCCTTGACGACGACCTTGAGCACCTTGCTTTGTTCCGCGGCGAGCGTGGCGAAAAGATTTTCGAGCGTAACTTTTTTGTCCTCCTGGCCCTCGGCCTTGGCTTCCAGAAAACGCTGCTCGGCCAGTTCACGCGCTGCCTTTTCGTCTTCAACAACACTGAATTCCAGTCCCGCATCCGGCACGCCGTTCAAGCCAAGAACCTTCACCGCCACCGACGGGCCGGCCTCCTTGAGGCGGCTGCCTTCTTCACTTATCAGCGCGCGCACACGGCCATAAAATTCACCGCACAAAATAATGTCGCCGACCCGCAGCGTGCCTTTGCGCACCAGCACTGTCGCGGTCGGGCCGCCTGGCTCCACGCCGGACTCAATGATATTTCCCTTGGCGCGGCGGTTGGGATTCGCCTTCAGCTCGAGCAATTCGGCCTGGAGCAAAATCATTTCCAACAATTTGTCGATGCCCTGTTTCGTAAGTGCGGAAACATCCGCGAAAATCGTGTCGCCACCCCAGTCGTCCGGCACCAGCCCTTTGTCCTGCAACTGCTGGCGGACTTTCAGCGGATTTGCGTTCGGATGATCAACTTTGTTGACTGCGACCAGAATGGGCACTTTGGCCGCCTTCGCGTGGTTGAGGGCTTCAACGGTTTGCGGCATGACGCCGTCGTTGGCGGCGACCACGAGCACGACGAGGTCCGTGACATTGGCGCCGCGGGCGCGCATGGAACTGAACGCCGCGTGGCCGGGCGTGTCGAGGAATGTGATTTGCGCCAGCTCGTTTTTGCGCTCCGGATGCGGCACGGAAATCGTATAAGCGCCAATGTGCTGGGTGATGCCGCCGGCCTCGCCCGCCGCGACGTTGGCCTTGCGGATGACGTCCAGCAGCGTGGTTTTGCCGTGGTCAACATGGCCCATGATGGTCACCACCGGCGCGCGCGGTTTGAGCTCTTCGGGCTTGTCCTCGACATCGAGTTCCACCTTCTTGACGGGTGCGTGGACCGCTCCACCACCGCGCTCACGCTTTTCCACCTCAAACCGGAAACCATATTTGGCACAAAGTTGCTGCGCGATTTTTTCGTCTATGGCCTGGTTAACGGTGGCGAAGACACCCAGCCCCATCAGGTCGGCGATAATCTTGAACGGCTTTTGTTTGAGCTGGGCAGCCAGTTCACGCACGACAATCGGCGGTTTAATGACGATGACTTCACCGGTATCCGGCGCGACAAATTTGGGCGCGGGTGCGGCGGGCGGGCTGGGAGTTCTGGGGGCGGGTTTCGATGCGATGGGTGCGCCACCAGGTCTGCCCGCCCTGGTAAAGTGGGTGGTCCCTGTGCTGGCCGGTTTGGCCGCCGGTTTGCCGTGACCTGGCATTCGGGGGGCCGGCCTTTGTGGCAGTTGAATGAACCCGACTTTCTCGCCGAGTTTCGGCCCGGCCGGCCTGGGTGGCGGAGGTGGTGGTGCTTCAACCACGGGCGAAGCGGCGGCTTTCACGGGTTCGGCTTTGACTTCCGCTTTTGGCTCCGTCGGCGGTGCCTTGATGACGACAATTTTTTCCTCGATCGGGGCGGGCCTGGGCTTTTCGACAACCGGTGGCGCGGCGAATTTGGCGGCAACTTCGGGATGTTCCTTGAACAGTTCCTCTTCCAGAAACTCGGCGCTGATTTTATCAAGCGAACTGGACGGGACTTTCGCGGCGGCAATGCCCAGTGACTTGGCCTTGGCGAGAATCACCTTGTTCTCCAGACCGAGTTTTTTCGAGATGTCGTAAATCCGAACGGGCATAAATCTTCATTCTCGCCGACCGAAATGTGCGAATCGCCCTCATGGCTCAAAGCACGGGAACAAATACTGTTTCGGTCCGCGTCATAAATCTTAACTGTTCACTCCGACACCGGTGTCGGGGTTCACTGGCGTTTCGCCGACCTTCAACGTGCGGCGCTCCGCCTCGGCGTGCGCGGCCTTCAAAATCTCCGCCGCGTGCTCGCCGACCTGGGGAATGCTGCTTAGATCAGTCTCATCCGCCTGCAACAAATCTTCGAGCCGGGTGATGCCGGCGTGGACGAGCGCGTCGGCCTGTTCACGCGAAATTCCCGGAATCGCCGCCAGCAGTTCGACCGCCTCGGCAACCTTCTCTTCAAAACCTTTGGCGACAACAACTTCCGCGTCAATATCCACTTCCCAACCAGTGAGCTTGGCCGTCAACCGCGCGTTCTGTCCGCGCTTGCCGATGGCCAACGACAACTGGTCCTCGCTCACCAGAATCTTTACGCGCTTGCCGGCTTCATCAATCTCAAAGTTCTTGAGCTTGGCCGGCGCCAGCGCATTCGTGATAAACGTGCGCACGTCCGGCGACCACGGAATGACGTCCACTTTCTCGTTGTTGAGTTCACGAACGATGTTCTTCACGCGCTGGCCGCGCATGCCGACACAGGCGCCCACAGGGTCCACTTTGCTGTCGCGCGAATAAACCGCCATCTTGGTGCGGAAACCCGGTTCGCGCGCTATGCCTTTAATCTCAATGGTGCCGTCGTTGATTTCGGACACTTCAAGTTGAAACAGCTTGATGACAAATCGCGGGTCGGCGCGGGACAAAATGATTTCCGGCCCGTGCGGGCCCTGTTCGACGGCCTTGACGTAGGCACGGATGCGCTCACCGACCTGATATTCCTCGGTGGGCACGCGCTCGCGGTTGGGGAGCAACGCCTCGTATTTGCCCAAGTCCAAAATTACGTCCGATCGCTCAAACCGCCGCACCGTGCCGCTGATGATATCACCGACGCGGTCCTTGAATTCCGTAAAAATCAGCGCTTTTTCGGCCTGACGGATTTTTTGCATGAGCGCCTGTTTGGCGTATTGTGAAGCGATGCGGCCAAAACCGGTCGGCGTCACTTCCTTCTCAATTTCATCGCCGATTTGGGCATCGGACTTGATGCGCCGGGCGTCGAACACGGAAATCTGGTCATGCTGCGAGATGACGCGGTCGGCGACGACCAACTTGGCAAAGGCCTTGATGTCGCCGTTTTTCTGGTCAATCTCGACGCGCAATTCGCGCGCCGGCCCGACCGCCTTTTTGGCGGCCTGCAACAAGGCATCCTGGACAGCGCCGACCAGGACATCACGGTTGATGCCCTTTTCGCGCTCCCAAAATTCCAAAACAGCCAGAAAATCTGCGTTCATACACACTCGACACGGCGTTCCCACACGGGGAACAAAAAAGTCGGAGATATGTATCTTCCGACTTTCGCACGCTGGCCGAACCAGCAAACTTTACCGCTCTTGAACTAAAAGTTTAGAATTTTTCCCGAAAACCGTCAAGCGCAAAGGAATCCGCTTAAAATCAGGGCGAAATCGGCATTATGCGGGAAAAATTCCGGCTGCGGTGCAAGATTGCCCTGGGAAGGGTTCTGGTCAAAACTCCGCCGGACGGCACGAAAAGAAAAAGGGCCAATCCATCCTGACGATGGATTCCCGGATTCACAGCCATCGCTTTGTGAAGATTTTCTGGACGCAATCTTGCAATGGGCGTATCCAGCCAATTAATCGGGAAATTCGGGCTTGTAGCAGCCGGGGTGACGAGGCTCAAATATTTTCACGAATTATTGGGTGCTTTGAGAATCAGTGCCTCCCTGCGTCGGCTACGGACACTGATACTTTTTCCTGGCCCCCGTTTCCAAGTAGGCTTTCAGCACCGTGACGTTGTTGTGTTCGGCGTCGTGTGAGCTGAACAACAGCGTCACCCCGCCTTTCCGCGCCGTGTCGAGGGTCGGCTGCCAGGCTTCGGGATGACGGTCCAACTCGGCTGCATAGCGACGCTGAAATTCCGGCCACTTGGCCGGGTCGTGGCTGAACCATTTTCGCAATCCGGTACCGGGAGCGGCCTCCCGCAGCCAGCCATCGAGTTTGGCCGGCTCCTTCTTCAGGCCGCGCGGCCAAAAGCGTTCGGCCAGCAGGCGGACGCCGTCCGTCCCGGCCGGCGGGTCGTACACACGCTTGAGGTGAATCATGATTTCTCCCTTTCCAAGTTCCCAGTTCCATCACGGCCAAACGGATTCCTGGTGAGTTGAAACTGATATTTCAGTACAACCCTGCGACATGGAAGTCAGGCGGGCGGGGGGTTCCTGTTTCATTCGCATGGGAAGGGCATTTCTGTGACATCACACTAAGCGGCCTGGAGCGCGGCGCTCTTGGAGGCGATGACCGCCAACAGATCGTTCCACGATTTCACGAACGCCTTCGCGCCTTCGTCCTGCAGCCGGGCGGCGAGGCTGTCCGCGTTTACCCCGGCCTGCGTGAATTGCGCCAAAACCTTTTCACTATCGCCGCCGTCGGGGGCCATCAGCGGGCCGATTTCGCCGTGATCGGCGAGCGCCTTCAGGGTGACTTCGGGCATGGTGTTAATTGTGAAGGGCGCCGCCAGGGACTTGATGTAGAGAATGTCGGAAGCCTTGGGGTCCTTGGTTCCAGTGCTGGCCCAGAGCAGCCGTTGGGGCCGGGCGCCGGCGTTGAAGATGCGTTGCCAGCGCGGCTGGGTCAGCAGTTCGAGGTATGCTTTGTAAGTCCGGCTGGCAATGGCGATACCCAGCCGATTGCGCAACTCCGCGGGAACCGTGTCCGTTACCGCCGCGTCCCAGCGGCTAATGAACACGGACGCCACCGAGGTGACTTGCGGATTGACTCCGGCGGCAATGCGCCGTTCGATGCCGCACAAATAAGCCTCGGCCGCGGCCAGATATTGCTCGCGCGAAAACAGGAGGGTCACATTGATCGGCACGCCGGCGAAAATGGCCTCCTCGATGGCCGGCAAACCTTCCTTGGTTCCGGGAATCTTGATGAACAGGTTGGGCTGGCCCGCCCGGCCGGACAATTTCCTGGCAGCGGCAATGGTGCTGACCGTGTCATACGCCAACAACGGTGAAACCTCCAGCGACACCCAGCCGTCCACGCCGGTGGTTCGGTCGTGCACCGGCCGGAACAGATCGGCGGCCCGGGTCAGGTCGTCCAGCGCCAGATCAAAGAAGAGGTCCTCGCCGGACCGGCCGCGCTCCAGACCTTCCAGAATCGCGTCGTCGTAGGCGCGGCTGTTCTTGATGGCGTGGTCAAAAATGGTCGGGTTGGAGGTCAGGCCCGTCACCGAGAATTCGTCGAGGTAACGCTTGAGCGTGCCCTGCTTGAGCAGGTCGCGGGTGATGTTGTCGAGCCAGAGGCTCTGGCCCAAGTCATGCAACTGTTGAGTGGTTTTCATGGTTTCCGGCTTAAAATCAGGAGTCGTGGTTGCTGTCCATTGTTGTTCTTCATCAATATTCCAATTTGACTAAGTGACGGGCGTTGCGTTCACCGGCAGCTGACGATGACCGCGATTGCGGACACCTTACAGCAGATTCCGCCGTTTGACAACGGCCGCTGCGTGTACCCTCGGCTGAGGGCCATTTCAAAAAATATGCAGCCGACGACGTCAGTCGGCGCAAATGGAATAAGAGAAATAATGTGGCGCGAACTGACGTTCGCAGCTACGAGATTAATTAAATTGCCCTAGAGCCTGTTAACACTAATTGACAATCGCCGGGTTTGAGGCATTCTTGCCGGGCATGGAGCTAACCGAGAGCCAGTTTCAACGTATTGCCGATTGCCTGCCACGCCAACGCGGCAACGTTGGCATGACCAATTTGGTACTGCTCAACGCGTTGCTGTATGTTGTTGAGCATGGCTGTAAATGGCGCGGTTTACCGAAGCATTTTGGCAATTGGCATACCATCTACACACGGATGAATCGCTGGAGCAAAGCCGGGGTCTTGGATCGGGTCTTTGCCCGACTGCAAGCGGAACAAATCTTGGCCATTCACATCGAACACGTGTGCTTGGACAGCACCACGATCAAAGTTCACCCCGATGGCACCGGGGCGCTAAAAAAAACGGCCCGCAGGCCATCGGCCGCTCCCGGGGCGGGTGTACCACCAAAATTCATCTGGTTGCCGCGGATGATCGGTGTGCGTTGATGCTGAAACTGTCGCCAGGGCAGGCAGGGGACGCACCCCAGGGGCGTGAATTACTGGAAGCGGGCGGCCCAGCACCGCCGGATTGCTTGTTGATTATGGATAGCGCCTACGAAGGCGATGAAACACTACGATTGGCGCGCCAATTGGGCTACACGCCCATCGTGCCGCCCAATCCGAATCGCTTGTCTCCTTGGGAATACGATCGCCTAGCCTATCGTCGCCGAAACGAAATTGAACGACTATTCCGACGGCTCAAGGGCTATCGCCGTGTCTTTTGCCGCTTCGACAAGCTCGATGTGCTGTTCCTGGGTTTCATCGTCTTGGCTCTCATTGTTGAAGCTTTGCGAATTAGTGTTAACAGGCCCTAAGCCGGAACGATTCAGTTGAAAAGCGAGGTGGCGGCGCGCGTGGCTGCGACGCCCCCGTCGCAGAGAGTGGAGGCGACGCCTCGTCGCCAGCGCCGACGGATGAACCAAACGGTGCGCCAAAAGTTTCGCGCGACGGGGGCGTCGCGCCCACAGCCTGCGACGGGGCGTCGCCGCCACGCGCTTGAACAACTGCATCGTTCCGGGCTAAGGGCGGGGTTCCCCGGTAAACGATGGAGGCGCGTCGGAAGGGTTGTTGCCCCAGTTGGTGTTCGGCGTGGTGGCCAGCGTGTAGGTGAGCGTGCCGTGCGCAATGTCGGAGAGACGCAGCCATGGCTTGTTCCAGGTCTGACCGTTCACAGTCAGGCTTTGGACGTAAGGCGCGTTGGCAGCGGCACCCTGGCCCAGGATGGTAATGTCGCCGGTTTGCAGGTGGACCACGACTTTGGGAAACAACGGGCTGTCCAGCACCAGCACATCGGAGCCGGGTAATTCGGGATACATGCCGAGTGCGGCGAAGACATACCACGACGACATTTCACCGAGGTCATCGTTGCCGGGATAACCGTGCGGAGCGGCGGAAAAGAGCTGCGTCAACGCCTGGCGCACCACGTTCTGTGTTTTGTACGGTTGTCCCAGAAAGCAGTATTCCCAAGGCGTTTCAAGGCAGGGTTCGTTGCCCAGGTACGCATAGACGGAATTCACACCGGCGTTCAACCCGGTGAAAAATTGGTCCAGGCGCGCGGCGGCGGTTTGCGGGCCACCCATCAGTTCAAAAAGCGTCTTCAGGTTGTACGGCACCATCCAGAGATATTGCGCGGCGGTGCCTTCCACGTAGGCCTGATTGCCGTCATATCCGTCAACGTCGGGCCGGAACCCGGGCGCCCAGGAACCGTCCCGCCGGCGCATTTGCAGGTAGCCGGTATCCGGATTGAAGTGATTGGTCCAGTTCTGCGCGTGGCGCAAGAGCATGGCGCTGTCGGCGTCATCGCCCAGCGCCTGGGCGAATTGCGACAAGGCGAAATCGGCGGAGCCATATTCCAGGGTCATGGAAACGTTGCCGTAACCGCCGCGCTGATGTTCCGGCACGTAACCGAGCTTGAGGTAATCCGCCAACGCGTCGCGTTCATAGGTACGGGTACGCGGGGCGCGGACCGATGGGTCGGTCGCCGCCCGGATCAGGCCGGCCAACGCCGCGTGAGCATCGAAGTTTGTCGCGCCGAAAGCATAAAAGTCGGCGATGATTGGCGCGGCCGGGTCGCCCATCATGACGCCGCTATCTGCGTTCGGCACGCCCCACCGTGGGAAAGCGCCGCCTTGCTGATAATCCAGCAACAGCGATTGCGCCATGTCACCGGCGCGTTTCGAGTCCAGCATCGCCAGCAACTGGCTTTCACTGCGGTAAATATCCCAACCCGAAAAATTGGCGTATTGCACGCGGTGATCTGCCATCTGATGCGCCTGGCCGTCGTAGCCCATGTAGTCGCCGTTGGCATCCGAACAAATGGTGGGGCCGAGCAGGACGCGGTAGAGCATGGAATAAAACGTTTCCATCTCCGCCGTTGTGCCACCGCTGACTTGAATCTTGTTCAGATACAGATTCCAAACCTGACCGGCCCTGGCCACCGCCTCGTCAAAATCATTTGATGAAAACGCGGACAACGAATTTTCCGCCTCCAGGTTGGCGCGGGCGTTGGCGACGCTGACATAGGAAATCCCCACCTTGACCAGCACCGTCCGGTCTTCCGGCGGATTGAAGCTTACGAACGCGCCGGCGGCCCGGCCCTGGCTGTTCGTACCACCGTTGTTCAAGGTGGCATCGCCCCACGTGCCGTAGCCGGCAAAAGGCTGGTTAAAGATTGCGCAAAAATACGTCCTGCCCTCATCCGGGCCGCCGCAAAAATGGCCGCCAACCGCCCAGCCGGTGATTTCATGTTGGGCGGAATGGATTTCAACCGCCGATTGTCTGACACCATTCACCGCGCTGGCCGCGTTAATCACCATGGTGGCCGTGTTGCGCGCCGGGTAGATGAACCGGCCAAAGCCGCTACGCTCGGTCGCCGTCAGTTCCACCTTGATGCCGTTGCCCAGCGTGACGGCGTAATAACCGGGTTTGGCTGTCTCGTTGTCATGGGAAAATGCGGCGGCGAAAGCCGTGCGGTTGGCTCCGGGTGAATCGGTCGGGGCGCTCAGGACCGGCATGAACGTGAAATTTCCGCCGTAGGTGCAGCCCGCGCCGCTGAGGTGATCCAGACTGAACCCGCAGATGCTTGAGTCCTCATACGCATAACCGGCGCAATGGTGGCCCGAGTCGGTGTCCGGACTCCACTGAATCATCCCAAAGGGCGTCGTGGCGCCGGGATAGAGGTCGCCATCCGCGGCGGTGCCGCACAAGGGCCTGGCATACTGGATCAAGTTCTGGACGACATACGCGGGTACAGGCGTCGTTGCCTGCCCGACGCTGGACCCACCGGATTTAGTGTTCGGTTGCTTGACGCATGAACTGGTGCCGCCGGCAAGCAAGGCAATCAAACACAGCGTCCCAGGCAGGGGTTTTAAAACGTTTGCCAGCCAACGTTGAAGACGTTCAAAACCGGACGTGGAATCGGAACGAATTTTGAGATTCATAATGATTATCCGCACGATGTCGAAATTTGCATCGTTGTCACGCCCATTTTTTCGGCGAACCGGCAGGCCTCCCTGCGGTTTTCCCTGTGGCCGTGGAATCAGGCGCCCGCCGGCCCCGACGGAGTCCGGAAGCTTCTCCACATCCCGGTTGGCAACATCCCGAGCAGGATCAACGCAATCTGGCTCAGGACGAAGGCGAGCAGCCACCAGAACGCGGCGGCCATGAAACCATAGCTGTGCAGGCCGATGCCGAGCATGTTTACGCCGAACCACGACCAGCTCGTCACGATGTTGCCGAAAATCACCATGTTCATCAGTCCGCGTTCACGAATCATGCCGCCCCAGCGCGCGTGCAGAATGGCGGCGTTCCACAGCACGATAATAAGCGCGCCGTTTTCCTTCGGGTCCCAGCCCCAAAACCGGCCCCACGACTGGTCGGCCCAAATGCCGCCGAGGACCGTGCCGGTGAAGCTGAACAGCGCGGCGAAACAGACAATGCCGTAAGCCATTTTCACCAGTACCTTGCCCAGTTCCAGGTCGCCCGCTTTGTATTTCAGCAACGGCGTGAACAGGCCTAGCAGCACGTAGGTGACGCCGAGCAAGCCGGCCATGAACGTCGAAGCGTAGCCGAGCGTGACGACCACGACGTGGGTCGCCAGCCAGAAATTTGTGTCCAACACAGCGCGCAGCATTTCCATCGTGTCACCGTCCATCGAAAGGTTGTGGGCAATGACCAGTGTGACAAAACCGGCGAACGACGCCACGGCGCTGCCCAGGCCCACGGCAAAAACACGCTCCAAAATGATACCCAGAATCACGCAGCCCCAGCCGATGAAAATGGCCGACGAATACAAGTTCGTCACCGGCGGCCGGCCTTCCAGCCACATGCGAAATACGAGCCCGAACGTGTGAATAATGCCGCCCAGCACCACCAGCCAGAACGCCGAACGCCGCAGCGTTTCGGACAGCTTGGGCGCCAGCGCGAACGTCAGCAGGGCAATGATCGCCAGCAGAAACGCCGTCACGTAAATCACCATGGCCTTGTAAAACGGCTCGAACTCATTGAAGAAAAATTCCTGCGCGCCCTGACGCTTTTCCGGCACAAACCATTCGCCGAGCCAGTGACGGTAATGGTCGAGCGCCTCATTGAAAGCGGCGGGTTGGTCCTGGTTATAGGCCGTGGCCATGGCGGCGTAATCCGTCACCGCCGGGCTGAGGTCATTGCCGTGGACGACGCTCATCAGGTTCTGGCCGATGTTTTGCCAGTCGGCGCGCGACTTGGCGTCCGGGGCCGGCGGCACCATGAGGGGATAAGCAAATTTCGACAGGTCGTTGTAACTGGAAAGAAAATCAAGCAACCGGTTGAAGGCCGTCTCATCATACTTTTTGCCAGCTTCCCGTGCCTGGGCCGCGGCCACGCCGGCGGGAACGGCTTGTTCATACGCCGCCAGTTGCCCGGCAAAATCCGTCGTGCCCGGCGGACAGAGGCTCAACTTCAGCCGCTGGTCAATCTCCAGCGCGTTGTCGAGCTTGAGCAACTGGCTCTCAAACGCAGTCCGGCTGGCGTCTTCGACGTTGTTGATGCGTTGCGCCTGCCGGGAAATGTCGTCCAGATGCGGTTGAATTTGGTCGAAGGAATAATACTTTTGCGACTCCGGCAACTGGAGCAGGTTGAGCAGCTCCAGATTATCAATGCGAAAGACATCCAGCTTGTCCGCCGCCTCGGGCTTCATCATCGTTTCCATCAGCCAGGCCGTGGCGCTCAGGTCGCCGACGCTCTGCCGCTCGCGGATTTGCAGCAGGGTGTTGCGCGCCACGGAATCCAGCGGCTGGACGCGCCCGTTCAGCAACACCGGCAGGCGGCCAAAATCGCGCGTGTGAAAATCGGTTTCCGGCGGCTGATGCAGCGTGGATAAGACCCACGCGGCAAAGACCGCGACCAAAACCCAGGGAACAATTTTTTTCATGACCTCCTCCTTCGTAAAAAGGGAACCAGATGCGACAGGAATTGCACGACCATGCCGGTCGCAATCAAAATACAGGCCAGATAGGGCGTGAGCCAGCCGGGATTTTTCACCACCTGCAGCACGGTGCCCTGATTGTCCGTGTCAAAGCTCGCCTGATAAAAAGTCCGGCCGTCGTAGCGCAGCGGATTGTTCATATAAATCAGCACATTACGGCGCTCGCCGGTGTCCGGGCGGTTCAGCAGCAACTGGCTGGAAAAATTTTTGGGGATGTCCGTGCCTTCATAAACGTCGTGATGGAACTGCACCAGGCGCAGGCTGAACGGCAGATAAAAACGTTCCGGTCGCAATTGAAGCTGATACGTGTGGCCGTTGGCGGTGAACGTCTGCGGTTGCTCCAGCCAATCCGACACCAGCCAGGTGCCAACCGAGTCCTGCGGCGTCACGATTTCCACGAGCGCCGACGGCGTGTCGCGGCGGTCCATGGCCGTTTCGCGCGGCACTTGTTTCCACCACAAACCGGCGCCGAACCCGGAATCCGCGTTCACGCGCGCCAGGCCGGGCGCGGCGTTGGTGGACAATACCGAGTTGGGGTAAAACTCTTTCACGCGCACGACGAACGGCAGTTGGTCGTTGTGAATGTCGCCCTTTTTGGCCAACAACCGTTCGGAAATCGCCACGACGGTTTGGAGTTTTGGGTCCGTGACATCGGCGACGGCCAGTTCATCCAGGCGGTCGGACTCGGAATAATTTTTCATCTGGCCCTGGCGCAGATGCATCTGGCTTTCCACCGCGAACATGTCTGTGGCGAGCTGGCCGAGAATCAGCAATATCAACCCGGCGTGAATGATCCAGAGGCCGATTTTATTGCGGGTCAGTTTGAACCGGCTGGTGTGTGCGGCGATGAGATTGAACAGGAGCGCCGCCCCGAGGAGATAACCGCCGGGGAAAACCGGGATTTTCCAGGCTGCATTCGCCGGATGCCAGTAGATGAAGAAACTGCGGAAAAATTCCGTCTGTGCCTTGTAAAGCCCCAGATGCACCTCGCCGAGCGTGCCGGCGAAGACGAGCACCAGGGACAACACCAGAAGGACAAACGTGAGCCGCAACGACGTGAAAAACTTGATGAGGCGCTCAAGGAGCATTGGAATACCTCGCCGTCTGCACGAATTTGGTAAAGGCGTCCTTTTGGCCGGCCACCACTTGCGCGTCGCCCATCAATTTATAGAACCACGTTTGATCGCCCATCGGCACAATGGCGGCGACGAGTCGGGTGGCCTGGCCTGACATATCATTCCCGGTCATGTCCACCAAGGTCGCCTGGCCGCCGGCCACGTCCAGGGTTGTTGTCACTTTGGCCAGGCCGGTTTCGTCCACCGGATCTAAACCGATTTGTCCGCGCCAGCGGTTCACATTAGGCAGCACCCCACCACCGTTGCCGCTCAACTCGGCCACATTTACCTCCGCCTTGGCGCCGTTCGCGCCGGCGATGGAATATTCAGCCAGAAGAAATTGTGCCGCCGGCACTTCCTGCCAGCCGGCGGGCACGGTCAAGGCCGGTTTGCCCGCACTGGCCGAGCCCGCCGACATCATTGGCGCATTCTGGTCCGCACCACCAATGGCCGGATGTCCGGGTGGCAAGGCCGCCGGTTGCGACGCTGCTGTGAATGTCAGTGATTTGAGAAAGGCTGTGAACTGTGGTTTCTGTTGTTTAACAAGGTTGGCGTCACCCATCAGTTTAAAAAACCACGTCGTGCCGCTGCGATCTTGAATCACGCCCAGGATGCGTTTGGCGTTGTCGCTGCCGGCAATGTCGTACAACGTCGCCGATTGATCGCCGACCTGGACCGTTTCGCCCATTTTTTGCAATTCATCCGCCGTCGCCGCCGGCAAACCCGCCTGTCCGCGCCAGCGATTGACATTGGCGGTGTCGCCGCCGGCCATGCCGGGCAACGGCACGACGGTCACGTCGGCTTCCGCCCCGTTTGGGCCGGACACTTTGAATGAAGCGATGCTCATTTCGCCGGGCGCGACTTCGGTCCAACCCGCCGGCAATGTCCACTGCAACTGCGGTTGCGCCGCGTTGTTTTCATTTTGATCGGACGTTGGGGCGGCGGTCGCCGTGGTGTCCGGCGGCGGAGCAGCCGAGGAAGAATCGTCGTTGGAGAGGCGATAGACTTTGACATTATCGCGGCCGCAACCGGCGAGCGCGACGGCCAACAGCATCAACCCCAGCCAGTTCAGGAAGGCCGGGCGCTTGGCAGGTAAAGGCATAGAATTCATTCTAAAAAATCTACTAATTGTCAGAATAAACGGCAAGCGGATGTTTGCCGCTATTTTGCGTCAGGATGATGTAACACAGTTTGCAACTGGCGGGAATGGACTGTTTGCCGTCTTTGGTGGTGTGATTTGCCGTCGTGGCAACGGAAACAGCCGGCGGGAATTTTGTGACCGATGTTGTAAGGGCGAATCCGCCGGTGGGTGTTCATATCCCGGAAGAAACTCCACCGCCAAATTTGCCCGGCCGCCACGATCCCCCGGCGGGCGCACCCCTGCTACAACGTTCCGTCGTGACATTCATTGCAGGTGTTGTCGGAATCGCCGCCGGGATGTTTGAATGGCTGGCCCTCGGGCGTTAATTGCTGCAGTTCCGGCCCGCTGCCCTGCGCCAGGATGACGTGGCAGGCATTGCAATTATCCGTGATGGCCCCGCCGCCGGCGGATTTGTGATTGCCGTCATGGCAGCGGAAACAGCCGGACCAGATCAGGTGTCCGATGTTGTCCGGATAAGCCTTCCAATTGGATTTCATTTCAGGGAAGAAATTGTCGTCATAAATCCGTTGCACGACGGGAATCACCTGACGGATGCGTGGGTCATCAGGATAACGTTCGGCCAGCAAGGTGGCGATGCCTTCCCAAGCCTCCGCGTCGGTATGGTATGGGCGGGTCAGAACGTAAACGACGTTGGTTTTAATCCAAGGCAGCGTGCGGTCTATCTGGCCGAGGGAAAGCGCGAGGTCAATCGTGCTGTCGGGAGACATAAACCGGTGGGAAGGACGATTGTGGCAGTCTATGCAATCCATGGTGCGAATCTGGTCCTGGCTGACGTTGTTGGTGAAGCTGGGCGTGTGATAGACGGTCACCACGCCCTGCCCATCCGTCATCCGCACCCAAGGGATGATCTGCCGCGCCGGATCGGTCGCGATATATTCCACCCGGTTGCTGATTGACGTGTGCCAGTGAATGCCGACCACCGGGCCAGACAAGGGATCGCTCCCTCCAACTTTGAGCACCATGCGAACCGAATAAGGCGTATTCGAGGCATCACTCATATAGTAATGAAAGGTTTGATCCAGGTTCCCGATGAATTGCCTTGGCCAATGGCATTGCTCGCAGGTTTCACGGGCGGGACGCAGATTTTTAATTGGCGTGGGAATGGGACGCGGATATTTGTCCAAGGCGGTTGCGTAAATCTGGTAGGAGCCGGAAAGTTTGGAACGGACAAACCAGCTTGCGCCGGGCCCGATATGACATTCCGCGCAGGCTACCCGGGCGTGCGGTCCCAGCGCGTGGGCGGTTAATTCCGGCTTCATCACCGTGTGGCAGGTCTCGCCGCAGAATTGCACCGACTCGGTGAATTCGTAGGAGTTGTAACTGCCCACCGCCGAAAGCAGGAGGAACAGCACGGCCCCGGCAAGGAAGATCGCCATGTTGCGCCGGTCACGCGGACGGGAGAGGTCAACCTGGACCGTGGATATCAGGGAAACTCCTCCCTTCCGCCTGCGCCGCTCACGCAACTCCCCAACGACCGTTAAAAACAATCCCAAAACCAGAAAGGCGGGCACCACCATCCAAGTCAAGATGCTGATGTAGGGGTTTGAGAAGTGCGCCACCGTGTCCAGAATAAACAACTGAATAAACGAGAAGAGAGCGCCGACGACCATCACCAATCCGCTCAGGCTCAGCCAGTTGCGCAACAGAGACCGCCGCGGAACCGGTGGTTCTTGGTTTTCTTTCTTCATATCCAATACGCTATCAAAGTCGTCTTGCTTGTTTCATGCTGCAGTGTTCACCGATTCACATTTTCTCTTTCGCTGCCGGATTTTTCCAGGCTGGCTGTCACCACCATCTTTTTGTGAGCGGGCGAAGGAATGGATATTCCCATCCTTCACACCAGGAATCTCGTAGGTTTCATTGGAACTGGCATGGCTTATCTTGCCAAAAGAACAACATTCTTGGCAAACCCGAACGCTGGGGAGTTTCCTGACCTCCTACGGGCGGGCAACGCCGCTTCCGACGGTTACGCCGCGCCGCTGGCTTGCGCCACTGGTTCGCCGGGGTGCAGACGTTCGGCCAGAAACAATTTAACGAGCACGGTCAGAATGATAAACGGCAGGATGATCAGGAAGAGGCCCATGAGCCAGCCTTCACCGCCGGTGAACTCAAATTTATGGCTCATCACGCCGCGCAGGCTCTTGGAAAATAACTGACCGCCCATGACGACGTTCCACCGCATCGCCAGCACGCCAATCAGAATCATGAACGCGCTGCTGAAAATCATGCGGCGGCGGGCCAGTTCCGGCACGCGCCGGCGCAGCAGTTGCAGCGATCCGAGCAGCAGGAACGGCAACAGTGTGCCGATCAGTGCCTGTCCCACGTTCAAGGTGTAAAAAAGTTTCTCACGGATCATCACTTGCAACACCTGAAAGCCTTCCTCGGCCGCAAAGGCCCGGTGAAGCCAGTCCAGCGCTTCCACTGCCGCGTCCACCAGCAGCGCGTAAAAGAGAAACATCGCCATGGTGTCCAGGCAGCGCATATCCACCTCGCGCCGCCGAATCCAAGTCAGGACCAAGTAGTTGAACACGCACAATGCGATGCCCGACGACATGGCTGACAGGATGAAAATGATGGGCATGAGCGGATTTCCCCACCAGGGGTTGGCCTTGATGGAGCCAAAGATGAAGCCAACGTACCCGTGCAACAGAAACGCCGAGGGGATGCCCACGATGGACAGGATTTGCGCCATCTTTGCATCCAGTTTCACTGCCGGCTCGGAAATATCCATCACCCCGACGGTGAGCAGCCGGTAAAGAATTCCCTTGAAGCCAGTCGCGGTTTTGGACCACACCGCCAAATCGCGCCGAAAATCAAACCACAATTCCAACAGGAGCACCGCCATGAGATACCAGGCATAAACAAACCCGAAAACCGCCATTGGCGACGTGAGATGCGGCGTCATCATGACCTCAAAGCAACGTTCGGGGTGGCCGAGGTGGAACAACAACGGCAGGGGCGCGCAAATCAGGAACGCCAAGGCCGTCAGCATGGAAAAGCGATACACCGGTTCCAGCGCCTTGACTTTGAACACGCGCACCAGCGAGGCCATGATGAACGCACCGGCCACCAAACCGGTGATGTAAGGGTAAACGACAATCAGGACGCTCCAAACGGGATGGGCTGTCGCTTCGTTGGGATACACATAACCCTGAAAGCTTGGTATGGCTTCCGCCACGGCATTGGTCAATTCAGTGGTCATCGGACCTCCTCATCCAGCCCGGCGTAAAGAACCCGCGGTGCGGTTCCCAAATACGGCTTGAGCACTTGCGTGCGGTTGCTTTCATAAAATTTCTGGAGCGGATCGTCTGGTTGGAGGTTTTTTAGATCTCCGAAAATGCGCGCCTGCGCCGGGCAAATCTCGACACAAGCCGGTTTCAGACCACGCGTGATGCGATGATAGCATAACGTGCATTTCTCGGCGGTGTGGGTGACCGGGCTTAGGAAACGGGCGCCGTAAGGGCAGGCTTGAACACAGAACCCGCATCCGATGCAGTAATTCTTGTCAATCAACACAGTGCCGTCCGGCGCCTTGAAGGTCGCACCCACCGGACAAACCTGAACGCACGGGGGATGCTCGCACAGATTGCACAGCTTGGGCACGAAAAACGATTGCTCAATCTGGTCGGTCGGCACCGGACATTCCGGAAATCCGTGCATGCCGCCCTCGGGCGAATCCACCAGCGTTTCACCGCGCGTTTCCGCCGAACCGGGCTTCGGTTTGGTGATGATGTAGCGTTCAACCCAAGTGCGGTAATAAGGCCCTTGAGGAACGTCATTTTCTTTCTTGCACGCCTCCGCGCACAAACCGCAGCCGATGCATTTGGTGGCGTCAACGCAGATCAGCCATTTATGCTCCGTCGGGTCGTAACCTTTCGGCGCGCCGGAGGAAACGAAGAAATTTTGCACCGCCGCCTTGGCCTTGCGGGCCAAGGGGAGCGTGAGCACACCTGCAATCGCTGCGCCTAATCGAACGAGCGCAGTCCGCCGGTTGAATTGAGTTTTCATGGACTTTGGCTGGGTTGATGCGGCAGGTGACAGTCGGTGCATTTGTCGCCGTAGTGATCCTTCACGACAATTTGCTTGAGCCATTTTGGGCGTGACGGGTTGGCTTCGTGGCAGCGCAGACAGAAACTGTCCGGCACCTTCGCCAGCACGACGTCATGATCGAGCGCGTGCTCGCGGTTCGCGCCGTGACAAGCTTCACAAGAGAGGGTCTTGTGTTCGGAATGGTCCAGTTTCTGCGCAACATCGGTGTGACACTCCTCGCACGCCTTTTTACCGGCGAAAACGGGCGTGCGCGAGGCGATTTCCTCCAGCGCCGCCCCGCGGTACCACCCGTATTCCCCGAACGACTGGGGCACGAGCAGTGCGCGCGCGACCAGATAGGTTCCCACGATGCCCAAGGTCAACAACACCAGCCGGAGGATTTGTGGGGGCAATCTGAAGCGGCGCATGGTTTGGGCGGTACTAAACCCGCGTTACGGTTTTAAACTGCGCACGTGAGCGATCAGAGCCTTGATTTCGTCGTCGCTCAATTTGTCGCCGAAGGCCTTCATCTTGAGCTGGCCGTCCTGGGTGATGCCTTCTTTGATGGCCTTGGCGGCCTGGTCGTCGGTGAAGGAGGCCTGGGCTTTGGGGTCGGTAAAGTCCTTGATCTGCAGCTTGCGGCCTATCGTGGTTTGTCCCTTGCCGTCCTTGCCATGGCACATGGCGCAATTTTTGTCCCAGTTTTGCTGAACGTCACCCGCAGCCGCAGTCCAGCCAACCGCACCCGCCAACAGTAACGCGATAACTATCATTTTTATTGGAGTTTTCATAGCAATAATATTTTTATTCAGATTTTTACGCGGCTTTTTGCTGCTCGAAAATCGGCAATTCCAAGCTCATTCTCACCCACGAGAGAGCGTTTGAGCTGTTTACCGACCACCGCTGGCCTGACGCCGTTTTCACTGTGTAAACAATCCAGGAAAAAATGGAGAAACGCTCACCTTCCCTTGTTCTTTACTATACTAAAATTGATTAACGAAGAACAATTTAAAGTTATAGTAAAACATTAGTAAATCAGTTTTGTTGATTGTAGAAGCCAAGGTGATTAAAGACACCGGCACAATTTCTTGCGTTGGCGTGCTCCCCCGTAATGATTCCTGCAGGCAACACTTTGCTGGATTCTGTGAAAGGCCATCCCACCGATCCTGGGTGACGACCTCCCGGCACGCGGGCGTGAGGGACTGAAGCTGGAGCGTTTCCAATTATGATGTAGCGTAGGCTTTCCCGCCTGCGGGTTCCTGTTCGTGGGGCGACAACACTTCACCGTGGGACGGCGGGCGCCGGTTTTAACGCCTCGGCCCGCTGCTCGCGTCGATTGACCAGAGCTGAAAAGCCGCTTTATTGCGCTGATTTGAGAGACCGGATGTGCGCCACCAGAGCCTTGACGTTGTCGTCGCTGAGTTTGTCGGCGAACGCCTTCATTTTGGTCTGGCCGTTGTCGGTGACGCCTTCCTTGATGGCCTTGGCCGCCTGGTCATCGGTGAAGGACGCCTGGACTTTGGCGTCGGTCAAATCCTTGATCCCCAGCTTGCGTCCCATCATCGTCTGGCCCTTGCCATCCTTGCCGTGGCAGGCGGCGCAATTCATGTTCCAGGTGGCGGTGACATCGCCGGCCGCGGCGGACCAGCACAACGCGCCTCCGAACAGGCAGGCCAGGACAGTTATTTTCACAAGAGGTCTAATTTTCATTTTCATAATCTCTTTACTAAAGAAGCCTCGCACGGTTTGTCAAACTAAACATCAGCCTCAGCCGGCCACCCGTTTTCCGTCGGGACTTTGATTTGCCGGCCAGTGCCGTTACTCCCCACAGCCTCATCGCCCTTACAATCTAAAGATGAACTCAGACCGCGCCACTCTTCAGTTGCTCTTTATTACACAGAAATTGATTCACGCTAAACAACAAACGTTTATTGTGTAATAAAATCATATCAATTTTATTAATCATATTATCGGGCAATGGGTTTGTCGGGCCGGGCAATCGCTTGCGCCGGACGCGGAAAAATGACTTCCTGTAGGGCGACATCGTTTACGCGGGTTGCCGGTTCTGTATGAAAGATTATCCCGTCCAGACCATGATGACGGACCGCCGGGGTGCGGTCGCAAGAGTTTTGCGGGAAGCCGTGCTTGTGGCGGTCGTGGGTGCCATTTTCGCGTTTGCCGCCAATCGAATTTCTCCGCGGGGCTTGTCGCTGGCCCGCAATTATTTTCCAACGGGGACCAACGATGCAATGCGGGCGGGCGCCAACGCCAACCCGCCGGAAACCGCCCCTGGCACAAATTCCACGATCCTTTCTTCTCCACCATCGCTGGCGGCACAGAAGCGGCCACAAGCATTGCAGGTGGTGGACAAGCTCCGGGCGATGGAGCTTTTTCACAACTCGCATTTGAAGGCGGGCGCCATTGTCTTCGTTGACGCCCGCGACGAGGAACATTACCTCGCCGGCCATGTTCCCGGTGCTTATGAATTCGACCCTTATCATCCGGAAAAATATTTCCCCGTTGTGTTGCCGGCCTGCCAGGCGGCGGAACAAATCGTGGTTTATTGCAATGGCGGCGACTGTGACGACAGCAAGACGGCCGCTCTCCTGCTGAGAGATGTGGGAATCGCCAACCGGAAAATATTCATCTACGGAGGCGGCATTACCGAATGGACCAGCAATCATCAGCCGGTTGAAGTCGGCACGCGAAACAGCGGCAACTTGAGCATCGCCATTCAATGACAAACGATTACCCCATCCGAAGTGCTGCCGTCATCAACCTTTTCACGGTGCTGGCCCGGTGGTTGCTGGGTGTGATTTTTCTCTTCCTGGGTCTGGCCAAGGCGTTGCACCCCGTCGATTTTTTGAAACTGATGCACCAGTATGACCTGACGCAGCACGCCTGGCTTTTGAACTTCATCGCCGCCTCGTTGCCGTGGTTTGAAGTTTTTTGCGGACTGTTGCTGCTGGCCGGCGTCGCGGTGTGCGGGACGGCTTTGACCCTGACGGCCATGCTGGTGCCGTTCACCCTGCTGGTGTGGCATCGCGCCCTGCTGCTGCACGCGGCGCAAAACATTCCCTTCTGCGCCGTGAATTTTGATTGTGGTTGCGGCACCGGCAAGGAGTTCATTTGCCGCAAGCTGTTGGAAAATTTTCTGCTAATCGCGTTGTCGGCCTGGTTGTTGGCGGGGCGGGGTAAACAATTCTGCCTGCGCTACCACCTGTTCGATCGTTGAAGAGTTATGAATCCCTGCTTCCGGCGGCACACATTGTGCTGAATGCGCCAGTATGCCTGAAAAACTTCCCTTGAAATACAAGCCTCGCCAGGTCCTCACCGCCGGCTGGGACGCCTTGCTCACCATTTACAAAATCAACGAATCCGGCGGTCGGGTCCTTGCCGCGACCAAGGTGCCGGGCCAACGTGGACTTTGGAAGCTCCTCGTCAACTGGTCTATGTCTGATCCGCTTAAAGAAGCAATTTGAGTTCATCCGCCACCAACGGGCTGATGATCACCGCCGCTTTAATTTTGGCAAAAATCTCGGGTGACAGGTCCTTGTGATAGCGGACTTCCTTTCGTTTTTCCAATCCCACCAAATCCGAAAGCGGCTTTTCCAGCACGACATTGCAATCCACCGCTGACAGCACTTTGAACTCGTCATAGTCCTCCGGTGAAATTTCCACCACCGTATTGGGGCGTTCGCGATTACGGATGCGCACCTGGTCCACCTTGGAAGTCACAATCGTCAGCAGCAAAAGTTTGGCGGCCAGGGGTTCGCGATTGATTACCACGAAGAAATGCGGCTCACCCGAAGTCAGCTCGCGGCTTTGAAAATAATAAACGCTTCCCGCCCGCAGACCGAGCCGCAACTCCAGGGGAATTGGCTCATCTGCCATGATTGTTTAACGCCACGAACGCTCGAAACTTGCCACTTCGCCAATGCCATCCGCCACGGCCTCGCGTTCTCCGGGCGTCAGCGGATAGCACGGCTCCACACCCTTGGGCGGGTCGTCCAGAAAGTCGCGGTAGTTCATCGGCGCGCGCGACACCAGCTTTGCTTTCAACGCCGCCTCGTGCCGTTTCCATTCGGGATATTCGTGTGTCAGCTTTGCCAGATCAAAACGGAGAACGCGCCCGAACCTTTGCCATGCCCAAGCCAATGCCTCACGGTCGCTCTGTGAAAACACCTTTTCTTCCACTTCGCGCTCCGAACTGTAGGAATGATGCTCGTTGGGACGGATGAACATCCTGGCGTATTCCTTTTCTTCCTTGCCCAAAAAATCGCTGATCTCGGCAATATCCTTGGTGTTTGACGGCACCGGGCCGTATTCCATGGCGAGATACTCATCGCCAATGACCGGACGTCCGTACCGCCGCAGGTGATAGCGGTCGGCAAAATACACCAGTTTCAGCGCTTTTAACTTGTGAATGCTCCCGCCCGCCTGCCGCGCCAGAAAATTCAAAGCCTGCGTGGCTTTACGATGGGAAAAGGAAAATGGCATAAAGAAACCGATCGATTCAGACGGCCATAATATATCGGCAAAATATGCCCTTCGTCAACCGGTTAAATCACAGGTCTCCTTTGAAGGCGCGGTCGCCTGTCGAGTCGAAGCCGAGCGAAGACTGAAGGCTGGCGGGAAGCAAGGCGTCCAACTCGGCCACAATCCGGCACTGCCCACGAACTTGGTATTCAAATGCCATAGTGCCGAACGATATGATGGAAACAGGTGAGGTCTGATTTCCCAAACCGAGCTTTAGAGCGGGCAAGCAATCCTGCATGGACGGCTGCATTTCGTTTCTTTTGAAGCTCATAGAGATGAGTAATTGGAACATCTTTTTCCAGCTTTAGGAGCTTGAGGTATGGACGTAGCGTGCCACTGTTCTTCTGTTGATCCAGCATTTTTCCCAAGCGGCATTCGGCCACTTCACCAACTTTTACGTTGCGCCAGCCAGGCGGAATTTTTTCGCTCTCATTTCTCATTCTTTCGTGGGGCACGAGTTTTCCTTGCACCGCGAGTTGGAGGATGGCTTGGCGGAGCTGGGGAACTTCATCAAGGATGAAGGCTGAATGCTGAAGGATGAAATTAAAACGTTTGCGGAATTCGGCCGGGTCTTTGGCGGTGGTGAGGTGGTGGAAGGCGGCCTGGGCGAGGCATTGGCGGGCATTGTGCCGCGCGTGCTGCCGCTGCTCCAACTCGTCGCACAACGCCATCAACTCCTCCACCTTGGCCACAATCCGCCGCTGCTCGGCCAACGGGGGAAGGCCGACGGGGAGCTGAGCGTATTCCGACCATTTGAGGTTTGGATAGGTCATGGTCTGCACTGTTTGCTCGACCCAAGCGCGAGTGATCCGGCTTTTCATGACCAGCCAGAGAAATTCGGGAAGGACTCCTTTTCCGAATAATCGCAGACGCATTACAAAATTTGAACCGACGATTTTGGCATCATGTTCGGCTGTGCAAAGTGCCGTCTTGCCGGAATGAACATTCTCCGCCGACCCGCTTGATTTAACCACTACGAGATCGCCCTTTCTGGCAACCAACTCCTCAAACTCATTAGGAGGAAAACCTCTTTCGGAAAACTGTCCTTTGAAGAATCCTGCGTTGTCGATGTTGCCGACGGTGATTACACCCGCCGGAGTTAGTTCGGGCGAAGGATGCTCACCGTATGAAGTTGGGCAGCTATATGTCAAATCGCCAAGCCGGACTCCCATCCATTGTTCGGGCAGATTGTAGGGCAGCTCGCCTGTCGTAAGGTGACGAGTTTCGGGGTGGCGCTTGAGCTTAAGCGTCGCAATCGTCTGATTCTTGTTGAGAAGAATCTGTTTTTGCCATGCATTATCTTTTGGATCGTCATCATGCGTAACCAGTCGGCCCGAGACAGCCAAATTAAGAACGAGGCCGCGCATTTTGGCCACCGCGTCCGGCTGGTCGGCCAGCAGCTCGAAATGTTTGAAGAACGTGGCGCGGTTCATGGGACGAATGCGGAAGGCGGAGGGCGGAAGGCGGAATTGAAACGAGCCGCGTCTTGGACTGCGGTGGCAAGCGTAGCGCGACACCGCTTTCGGGGAGTCTTCACGATTTCAGGATCGCGCATCGGGGCCATGAATCGCAAAAAGCCGGCGCGGGCGCGGCAGCGTCTTGGACTGCGGTGGCCCTCCACCGCTTTCGTAACGTCACATCCATCCAAAGCGCCAGAGGGCTGGCGCACTCCAAAACCTGGCGGCAGTTCGGACGGTTCATGGAAAGATCGCCGGAGATGCCGGGCATCCATCGTCGCGCGAAAGCGCCGTCGCTGCTGTGCTCCAGTCTTCGCTGCGCTTCGCCTCGGCAGGCCGCGCTGCTGCGTCATCAGCATCCATCGGCGTGATAATTCCTCTGATTGACACCCTGCCCGAATGTCGCAATCTGTCCGCGACATTTTTGGATTTGAAACCGAGATAATTCAATGGCATGAGCGCGAATGAAAATAAACCCGGCGGCGAAGTGATCCTGTATCAGACGGAGGATTTGCAGACTCGGCTTGAAGTACGGCTGGAGGGCGAGACGGTCTGGCTGACGCAGGCACAAATGGCAGAATTGTTTCAGACAACGATTCCGAACGTGAGTATGCACATCCGCAATGTCTTTGCGGAGGGGGAATTGCAGGCGGATTCAGTTGTTAAGGAATTCTTAACAACTGCCACCGACGGAAAGAACTACAGCACGAAGTTTCACAACCTAGATGTGATTATCTCCGTCGGCTACCGGGTGAAGTCGCATCGGGGCACACAATTCCGCATCTGGGCGACGAAGCGGTTGCGAGAATACATCGTCAAAGGATTCACGATGGATGACGAGCGGTTGAAAAATCCGCCGGGCAAGGGGCGGACGGATTATTTTGACGAACTGCTGGCGCGTAAAATACCTCTTCACGAATCTGGGTCATCAGGTCCCACTTGGCGTTCGTCAACGCTGGGGTGATGTACTTGGTGCAGATGTCGCGTTCGCTGAGGTCTTTTTTCGTGGGGTCGGACATTGCTCATTCCCTAGCCATGCAGATTCGACAGCATCGTAAAACAATCAGCGGTCGAGGCAATGAAAAAGCCGCGTAAAGCTGCGCCACGCGGCAAGCCGCGTAACACTTTGTTTTCTCCGTTTGCTTCTGTTGAAAATTTGAACAGAAGCTAACAAAGGGAACGAAGCTGTTTATTTTCCATAAAAGATTTTGCGCCTTTTTGCGGCTGTTAAATCCGCGTTTTTCTGCGTTCACCCGCCGTGTTCGCGCCCGTCGCGGCAGGTCTGCGGTTACAACCGCAGGCAAGCGTTGTCAGCGAGCGGTTAAAACCGGTATTGCAGGCTGGCGAAAATCAGGAAAGTGTCAAAGTCGTTGTTCCCGCCGGATGTGTCGTCGGTGTAGTGGTAATAGCCGGATTTTAACGTCAGGCGAAGTTTCTCGGTGAGTCGTCTCACAATTTCCGCGGTGACGGCGTGCTCCTCCGCCCCGGCGCCGTAGGGAACTCCCACCGTAGCATTGTTGTCGTAATTGTCCGCTTGATAATAGTAATAGCTCACGTTCAGGTCAGTCTTGTCGTCCACGACGAAATCCGAGGTAAAGTTCACCATCCAGTAATTGTTCTGCGCGGCAAGAATTGGCGCAGCGTTGTAACCGTTCGGAACATAATCCGAGACCGGAGTTGTTGTCTTGCTGATGACATAGTTAAACCCGGCGGTCAAAGACAACCGGGACCATGGCGACCAACTGGCATCCGCCCCGATGATATGGCTGACCATTCTCGAAGACTCCGTGTCGCCCAGGCCCGAAATCGGATCCGGCTCCGTATGGATGGTGGACAATTGATACTCATAACGGCCAACGATGGAGAAATTCTGCCACGGCCTCAGTGTCAATCTTGTGTTCCCGTCATACGTCTCAAAGTTTTGCATCGCGAGAAAGCCGGGGTAACCATAGGAAAGGCTGTTGTTCGGCGTGCTACTATAGTTGTAGTCGTGGACTTCATAGTAACCGCCCACGTCCAGGCTGACGCGGTAAAGCGGATACCATCGGACACCGGCGCTGTATTTTTGGAAAAGGCGGTTGTCGTCAATCTGGCTCAGGACGGATTGAAATTCGCTGTTGCCATTGATCGGAATCAGTCCTCCGTTCTGGGTCAAATTTCCGCTTCCTTCGGTCCATTCACCGCGCGCATAAAGGACCCAGTTCGTAATGCCGGTGTAAGTCGCGTCCAGCCGCTCGCTCACTTCCAAATCGTCCTGGCTGCCGTAGCCGTCGGGAGGTGGAGGACTGGCCGGCGTTCCTTGAAATGTCTCGGCCTCACTGGCGTCCACTGTCGAATCTTCCTTCTGAATGCGCAATGAAGGAACGAGGGAAAGGTTCTTCATGAGCTTGGCATAGAGATTCAGATTGACCACGTGGTCCTGCACCCAGGAACTGCCATTCAGGTTGTTGTACTCAAATCCATTGAGTACTCCCAAGTCAGGCTGATAGGTATAACTGCCGGTGAAATCGTTATTCAATTGCGAATATGAATACGCCGCGGAAAACATCAAGTTGTCCGTGAGCCAGGTTTCGCTGAAAGCATGAGCGTTGAACAGGCCATAGGAGACGCTCGATTGGTCGCTTGCGCTTTGGTTGAAAGGCTGCCCGGGCCACTGGGAACTGTTCAGGGCATCATTCAGATTGCCGGTTTCATAACGCAGTCCCGCGCCAAAATCAGTGGCTTTGATGTGTTCGGTCGCGTCCAGTTGGAAAATGTCCCTGTGCTCATCAATGGCGTAAAACGAAGGATTCAATCCGCGCACAGTGTTGAGGTTGTTGGGATCCGGCTGCAGATAGCCCCAACTGGTGGAGGGCTCCTCCCCATTGCGGTAGGTGTGGGTATATTTGAACGTGATTTGCGGCACGTTCGGTGAATTCTGCAATCGAAGACCACCTGTAAAAGAGATGGTCCCGTTATCCAGCGTCAGCGCGTCATTTGCCAGCGGGAACCATGTGCCGGCGGGCGGATAGAAACCGCCGTCGCCATTTTCCCAGGTGCGGAACTGGTCATAGTCGAAGCGCAAGAAACCGATGTTTTGCTGCTCCAAATCAAGGCTCAACTTGTAATCGCGGTTGTTGAACAAGGCGTGTCCGTCTGCCGACAGCGTGGTGTTCGTGGCCACGGTGGTGCCATAATGAAAATCTTCAATGCCACCGAATAGGCCGTTCCAGCTCTGTTGGTTCTGTTCGGCCTGCGCCTGGTTGCCCGACGTGATGAATCCGCCCGCTCCCAGTTCAATCCAGTTGTTGTACGTGTTGGTCCCGCCCTCGAACATCTGTTCCGGAGTCAATGGGGGCGGAGTTGCTGCCGGTGTATTTGTGTCCGCGGCATGAAGTGCATACATGCTCCCGCAGACGCCGAGCCATGCCGTGGAGTGCCCCAGAATCCATTTCCTGAAGCGTCTGCTTTTTATTTTCATCGGGGTTTGCACGCTGATTAAAACCGCAAGGACGGGCTTACCTGGGAACCGTGAACGCCTTCATGACAACCCGCCGTCCAGCAAGTGCCTTGTTGCAGGCGCAACGTATGATCAGAACCTCCGATCAGGATTTCGCCATTGCTTATTTGTTGGAAATGACAACGCAGGCAAAGGTTCGAGTCCCTGACCTTCAACAGCTTGGCATTGATTGAACCGTGGGGATTGTGACACGTAACGCAGCCTTCCCGCATGGCTTCGTGTTCGAACACATAAGGTCCTTGTTCGGCCGGGTGGCAGCGCAGACACATTTCATTTTCCGAAAGTTGCGAAGTTCCGCCACCGAGGAAAATGGAACCCTTGTGCGGGTCATGGCAATCGGTGCAATCCATGTGGCCTTCGGGCACCGGATGGTGAATGGGTAATTGAAACTGGGCGCGCACCTCGCCATGGCATTGATAACAAATCGTCTCCTCTGAGCGCGCCGGTTCAACGGCCAGGCGCGCGCCGTAACTGCTGGTCTCGGCCCGGCCGGAAGTGAAAGTATAGGGAGGTTTCACATCACCGCCGGATTCCACGTGTTGGCTGCACGGGCCGTGACAGGATTCGCATCCGGCGTCCAACGCGTTGGTGCCAGAGGCCATCAACCGGGCATGATCGGCGGTGACAAAATCCTTATTAAGATTGTCATGGCACATGTCGCACTGGTCGGAGCCGACGTAGGTGGCGCCCGGAACATTTGGAAGCTGCACGACCGAGCGATGCACGGTGCTGCAGGAAATCGCGGCCAGCAGCAGAATCACCACGCCACCCGCCAGCGCCAGCCATTTGTTCCAAATGGCCGGCCGCCTTTGGCTCTTTCAATAATGCGCTTCAAAATGATTTCCGGTTTCATTGATACAGTTGGCCGTCCACAAAGTTTTGGGCTGCCTGCAAAAGTTCGATGTCGTACGGGCCGTTGTGGACGCCGTAGCTGCCGTCGTACAACACCAGGTACAAATCAAACCGCGCCTGCATGATGTTCGTGGAAATCAGCGCCTGCTGCGCCGCATTCGGCCCGTTCGGAACCGGTCCATTCGTGGACAAATCGCCCGGCGTCGTGTATTCCCAGGCCAGCGTTCCGTAGTTCGTCTGCAACTCCGCCGGCGCCTCGTTGGTGGCCCACATGTCCAGCAAGGCTACGGTCTGCTGGATTTGATTTGAAATGTCGCTGGTTACAAACTGCACCAGGCCGGCCGGATCGGAGTGGCAGTTGTAACAGAGGTTATACGTAGCGACCTGGAAAGTGTGGCCGCTCCCATTGTTGGTGGCCGTCTGCATGTGGCATTCGGCGCATTGCATTTCCAGTTGCGAATGGGTTGAGGGATAACCGGGTGAAGGTCCGGTCGCCAGTTGGCCAACGGTGCCTAACAACATGTTATACTGCGGCGACTCGTGTGGAGAACGACTGGTATCGGTCCAGGCCGAGCCGCGGTCGTTGTGGCACTGGGCGCAGACGTTGATGTTCGGGTTGTATGCGTTCGAAAACACTTCCGAGGTTGTCAGGACGAAATCGTTGGTCGAAGCATAGGGATTGCGAAGCTGGTTGGTATAAACCGCTCCCAACTCGTTGTTGGTGATGTAGGCGACGTTCCCGGTCAGTGGGTTGGTGAACGTGATGACGCCATTCAACTCGTTCGTCCAGACGTAAGTCTGATGCGGGTCGTGGCACACGGCGCAGGTGATGGCGACGTTATAATCGTTGGTGAGAGTAACGCTGGGGTTTTCGCCTTCCAAAAGGGCTTCACGGGCGGAACCCGAATGGCACCGGCCGCAACTGCTGATGTTGTTCGTTGAAGCTGCCATGGATTGAAGCACATCCGGCACCACGGCGCCGTGCGGCGACACGCTCCAATCCTCAAAAGAAAAAGCCACCGGGTCATGGGCAACAACTTCTGCAGGGGCCAATTGGGCACTGTGGCAGCCGCCGCAGACCTGTGCGGCCAGTTCCACACGCGGAACCGTTGATGGAAACTCCGGATTGGCCGCGTGATTGCCAGCCGGCCCGTGGCAGTTCTCGCATTGCACATTTTCAAGCTGCGGAGTCTGGAGGGCGTTCGTAAAGCCCGTTATTAATCCATAGCCGACCGTATGGCAGGGCAGGCAAGTCGGATTTGTGCTCTGGTTAATCTGCTGGAGCCCCACAAACGCTTGAGCGTGCGGCGTGTTCGTCTGCGTGTTGTAAATTACCTGATGACATCCGGCGCAGGCTTGAACGCCGGCATATTGGGGACCAGGGCCGGACACGCGGAAAAAATCATTGCTGTTGAGGGCCGTGATGGTGGCGGTCCGGTTCAGGTTAGTCTGGCCCCCAAGGGCGATCCACTTTGGATCCGTCAGATGGATTTTATGCAACACCTGGTAATAGCCCGACGGCCCGTCCCAGGTCAGCGTGATGCCGTTGGTGGTTGGCTGGATGCCGGTCATGACTGGCATCCCCGGCATGCCGCCCGGCTGCGTGATGCTCAAATGTTGAACGCCTTGCGCCCGGCCAGCCAAGATGGTCAGAGAAAAACCTGCCACCGCGAGAATCAAAACAGACGCCCGCTTGATCAGCAAAGTTCGGACGGGGTTCACGACCGGCAAATGCTGTTTCATCGACAATTCATGTGTGACTGTGCCAGCAGCCGTTCTTGGATGTCCAGTGATAATTGGAGAACAGCAGGCTGGCCAGTCTTCTGAGCCAGAGCGAGTTGCAAATTGAAATCGGGCTTTCATCTGCTCTGGTGCAGCGTTGCACGGAGTCGATTCGGCGGCTATTCCGATATTGCCGTTTCCTCACCTCGATTTGCTCTGTATTTGCCAAAAAACCGGTGGCAGGCCCTTTTTACGAACAGATTTCCCTCGCCTGCCCCCCTCGAACTTTGGCAGGCTGAAACACCCTGATATGATGTGCAACTACAAAATAGACACACAATGAAACTGACATCGGCAAACAAGGTCGGTTCCGCGCAAGAATCATCAGCGTGTGAACAAGCCCAGGTTCGAATCGTCATTCTCGCACTGGTTTGCTTTCTTCTGGGGGTTGTGGTCACCGCCTTTTGGTTTCACCTCACAAAAAAGCCTAACGCGGAAATTTCAAGTTCCCAAACGAGCGGCCAGCCGGACGCTGGGCAACCTGCTGAGCAGGCCATCAACGTGAATCCGCCGCCCCGGCCTTTCGTCGCGGGCCATCTGCCGGTTGATTCCTCAACCATTGAGGAGGTAAAACAGGCAATTCCCAACTTTGTTTCCGTGTCTTTGGAGGATGGGACGCAAATTCTCCGCGAAGCAGCGCTGAAGCAGTTTGCGGCGGCGGCGAAGGAAATGGACGCTCAGGTCAAGCAAGCCCAGCAACAACTCAGTCAAGCCGAGAACGGCCAGTCGGCCGCCACACAACAGGCTGCCCGGCAACACCTGCAACAAATACAGGCGCAGGCAGCGGAAAAGCTTCAGCAGATTGCCGCGCGACTTCAGACCCAAATTGCAGCGTTAAAGCAACTCAAAGGAGCTACTCCATAGATTGGCGATTGGCGATTTACGAATCAATTCAAAGGCGCATGCTTTGGTCGTCAATGATCAGTCCTCGTAATAAAAAACCCCTCCCCGCTAAACAGGGAGGGGTGTGAACAAAGAATGTTGTGGTTACGGGTTGGTTATGACCCGGAAGAACATCTGCACGTTGTTCCGCGTCGGCGTCAGATAACTGAACGAATTTCCCGTGCCCAGAATCGGATTGCCGATGTTCTGCCAGCCGCCGCTCAACGACGAGATGCCTTGAATCTGGTACGTATTGCCCAGCGTTGTGTTAAAGGCAATTTCCGCCGCGGTGTAGATCGCGATGGTGTTGGTGACGCCGGAATTAACCAGGGTCTTGCCATCCGCCCAGACCACACCGCCAGGAACGGTGATGCCAGACACAGTTGGATTCAGGCCCAAGGCATACATCATCCAGTTGGGAACGCCGTTGGTATTGTTGATGGCGTTGGGTGCGCCGGCGGGATTGTTAACGGTGCCAAAGTAATTAGTGACCCACGCATCGGGCAGGCCGCCGGGGACGGATACGCCCGTCAGGTTGGCAATGGAAGCTTGGAGCAACCCCACCGCGTAGGCCGTGTTGTGTACACCCAGACTGCCGTCATTATTGACGAACAACCAGTTGTAAGCCGCTTCCAATTGTGGCTGGGTCCAGGTCGAGCCTATGTTCAGGGACGATTGGACCGTGCCGCCGGGGGGCAGCAAGGTGGACAGTTCATTCAACAGACTTTGAACCTGCGTCTGCACGCCTTGGATGACCCCACTCCCGTCAAAGTCTTCCACCGGGAAGTCGAACGAGGTGATAGTACCGTGACACGGCTGGCAAGCTCCAACCAGGTCTTCGCCATTGTAGGAGTTTTCAAAGGTATGATCGCCTGCGTGGAGAAACGCCGGGTCCGTCGAGGCAATGTGTTGCATGTGGCAGGCGGCACAAGTGTTTGTGACTGCAGTGGCATGGGCCGAACTGGGAATGGCCAGGCCATAGGTGAAACCATTGACGCCCTCCAGCATGTCTGCTTGCGGGCCTTCATGCGGGCCAAAGTAGGCGCTGCCCTTCGTGGTTGAGGCGTAAGTTGCCGCGTCCTCGCGGGCCTGGTGGCATTCCATGCAGAGCAGCCCTTCTCCCGCGTTGGTGATGACCGTACCATCCATGAGCGTCACGGCAGCCATCGTCCGGATCATGTGTACATTGTTGGTTGGAATAGTAATGCCATGCGGTTCGTGGCAGGTCTGGCAATTGATGGGCGCATACGCCGTATTCGTCGTCGTTGCTCCTTCAATCCTGCCAATAAAACCATAGGCCGTGTGACAGCCGACGCAAGTGGCGTTCCCGGCCGGATCCGTTGTGGTCACGGCATGCACGGAGTTGAGCCATTCGGTGCCGTAAGGATGGTATTTCGCGTCATCGTGGCATTGGTTGCAATCGCCCGAAGTGTAGTTGACCGAGATTAAATTGGTATTGCCGAGGGAGTAGGCGTGTTGGCTGCCTGGTCCGTGGCAGCTTTCGCACTGTACATTGGCCAGATTGGCAAGACTTGGGTAATTGCTCTCCATGCTCGCCCAGTTGCTATTGGTCAGGATCGCCGGGGGCGTCCAGCCAAGCTGTGCCGCCAAGGCGGAGAATCCGCCATCAGCCACGTTGGTGTTGACACTGTAGCCGGTGGTGTGGCACTGGAGACAGGATTGGCTCATACTAGTTTCCACGCTGTCACCTAATGGACCAACAATCAGGCCGTCAATTTGGCCGGAGAAAATCTGCGCGTGCAGGGTTTGAGACCATGGAACATACGTGTTCGTCGCGGCCTGGCTACCACTGTGACAAAGGAAGCAGGTGTCAACTCCCATGTAGGTGCCCGCCGTAATGGTCTGGGTCACGTTGGTCGTTCCGGTGGTAGTGTATATCGTGGCCTCCACGGTGTAATGCTCCGCAAGTATCGCTGAACCTGCAATATCCGGGCGCAGGAGCGTGCGTCCAAACGTGTGTCCAGCCAACTGACCAGCCACCTGATAGGCCAGACGATCTGATGGTTCGTAGATGGGCACATTGGTCCCCAACGGGCTGTTGGTCAGGAAGGCTGCAGAACCCACCGGCTTGGCGATCAAAGACCAAGTGACGTTGGTGATGCCCGAGGCAGGAAAGTTGGTGTTCACCTCGACTTCCAGATAGATCGCAGTGCCAACACCTACCGTGGCTAAGCCGCCGGAAAGTTCGGTGCTTGAAGAAAGCCCGTAAGTCGTCCGGTCCACAGCCGTCAGCGGGCGCAGAGCGATCTGGGGTTGGAGGTTCGTCTGGGCCTGCACAGCGGTCGCGGCGACCATGGCCATTAACGCCACCGCCATCCGGTAGGTCGGCAAAGCTTTAAGGGAAGGTTTCATATTCATAATTGGGGTTCCTTTTTTGGAGGTCTCGGTCATGCAAATTGGGTTTGAGTTGGGAAAACCACCGGAGTCAAAACAGCTTTGATGGGGCAGAAAGACCGCACACCGGCTTCATAGGTTTTTTCGGCCGTGGGCGTGATTTTGGCCATCACCGTCGCTGTTCGTTCAGCAATAATCGCCTGGCAATGCGCCAGTTCCTGTTCCCGGCACTTCGTGTTCTCGCGCACGATGGTTTCCAGATCGTCAATGTCGTACAGGAACACGTTGTTTAATTGCTGCACGGCCGGGTCAATATCCCGCGGCACGGCGATGTCCACCAGAAACAGCGGGCGATTGCGCCGGGCGGCAAGAACGGAGGCCACGTCCTCGCGATGCAGAACGGTGTGAGGCGAACCGGTCGAACTGACGACAATGTCCGCAATGGACAGGGCCTGCCGGCATTCATCAAAGTTTACGGCGCGCCCGCCAAATTCCGCCGCCAGATTCTGCGCGCGTTCGAGGGAACGGTTGGACACCAGCACCGTCTTCGCGCCGCGCTTGGCCAGGTGGCGGACGCAGGCTTCGCCCATTTTGCCCGCGCCAATGATCATCACAACCTTTTCGCTCAAATCGCGGTCAAAAATCCTCTCGGCCAGCTCCACCGCCACGCTGCCTACGGAGGTGGCGCCGCGGCCGATGCCCGTCTTGCTCCGGATTTCCTTGGCCACTTGCAGCGCCGTCTGAAAGACACGATTCAAAATCTTCCCGGTCAGTTTCGTCTCCTGCGCCGAAAGATAGGCGTGCTTGACCTGGCCGGTGATTTCCGTTTCGCCCAGCACCATGGAATCCAGTCCGCTTGCCACCGAAAACAAATGGGTCACCGCCTCGTCGCCTTCCTTGAAGTAGAGATAAGGGGAAAAATCAAAGTCGCTGCCACTCAGCTGCCGGAAAAGCCCGTTTACGTTTCCGTTCAGGTGCGGCGTCACGCCGTAGATTTCAACGCGGTTGCAGGTGGAGAGCAGCACCACCTCGGAAAGATTGCCACGGAGTTTCAGGCGGCAGCCATAACAGCTCAGCCGCGAGCGGTGGACCGCCAGCTGTTCACGCACTTCTACCGGCGTGGTCTTGTAGCTCAAACCGGCAACAAAAATCTTCATGACCGTCTCCTCCGTGAATCAATGACTCTGACGGGAGCCGGTACGGGTTGGAGCCTGAACCAACCATCCAGAAAGCGGCAAGCCAACCCCCGAGTATGGGTCATCAGGGCGACCCATTTCATAATTCCCAACCGGCTGCTTTCTTTCATTGTCACCACCCTAAACCATCACCCAACAACCGCTCGCCGCCTCTTGCCAAACACTTCGCATTTATTGTCTCAATGAAATGAAGATATGTTAATACAGTTACTATATAACAATTAGTTTGTATTAGTATATTTTGACGTAAAAGCGGAAATTGCCCTTTAAAATCAATAGAACTAAAAAACCTGTCAAATCAGAGAACGGAACGTTGATGTTCCATCGAGTAACCCTGGTGGCAGGGGTACTGATTGCCGGTTGCTGAAATAAGCCTAATCCAGAAATTGAAATTTATTAGCCGGTGATATGGAGTTGGCGGCTGGACCGTCGGATTGGGTCCGCGCTTCAACCTGATAGAACCGTCGTCACCGGCAGCGGGCCGTCAGCTCACAGTCATGCTCAACAGGAATTCGATGTTGCTCTTGGTTTTCTTGAGTTTGCCCAAAAGCAGTTCCATCGCCTCGACGGGCGGCACACCGGTCAGCGCGCGTCGCAACAGGACGATGCGATTGAGTTCGTCCGGGTGATAGAGCAATTCCTCCTTGCGCGTCCCGGAACGTTCGACGTTGATGGACGGGAAAATGCGGCGGTCCACAAGGGCGCGGTCCAGATGCACTTCCATGTTGCCGGTGCCTTTGAACTCTTCAAAAATCACCTCGTCCATGCGGCTGCCGGTGTCCACCAGCGCGGTGGCCATAATGGTGAGCGAGCCGCCCTCCTCAATGTTGCGGGCTGCGCCGAAGAAGCGCTTCGGTTTGTGCAGTGCATTCGCGTCCACGCCGCCGGACAGAATCTTGCCTGAGTGCGGCTGGATCGTGTTGTAGGCGCGCGCGAGGCGCGTGATCGAGTCGAGCAGAATCACCACGTCACGCTTGTGCTCAATCATGCGGCGTGCTTTTTCAATGACCATTTCGGCCACCTGCACGTGGCGTTCCGGCGGTTCGTCGAACGTGGAGCTGATGACTTCCGCGCCTTTGCAGGTGCGCTCCATGTCAGTGACTTCCTCGGGCCGCTCGTCAATGAGCAGAATGAACAGGTAGGTTTCCGGATTATTTTTCAAGATCGCGTTGGCGATTTTCTGCATGAGCACCGTTTTGCCCGTGCGCGGCGGCGCGACGATCAGGCCGCGCGTGCCTTTGCCAATCGGACAGACCAGGTCCAGCACCCGCGTGTTTACCTCCTCCGGCACGGTTTCGAGCAGGAACCGCTTGTCCGGAAACAACGGCGTGAGATTGTCAAAATGCGTTTTTTCCTTGGCTTTGTCCGGGTCTTCGCCGTCCACGGCCTCGACCTTGAGCAGTGCGAAAAATTTTTCCTTTTCCTTGGGCGGCCGGATCTGGCCGGCGATGAGATTCCCCGTCTGCAAGTCGAACCGCCGGATTTGTGAAGGGGACACATAAATGTCCTCCGGGCACGGCAGGTAATTGAAACTCTGCGAACGGAGAAAGCCGAAACCCTCCGGCAGGATTTCCAGCACGCCCTCGGAAAACAGCACTCCGGCGCGCTCGGCGTTTTTCTGGAGGATGTGGAAAATAACCTCGTGCTTGCGCATCGTGCCAAAATTTTCCACGCCAAGCTCCTTGGCCATGTGGTTCAACTCGCTCATCTGCATCGCCTGCAATTTGGCGATGTTCAGCGACGCGGCGATCTTGTCGCGCTGCGGCCCGCGGCGTTCCTCCCCTTTGGGTTCCTCGGCGGTCGGCTCGACCGGGGTGGAGGGCGGTTGCAATTCGGGCGCGGGCGGCGGTTCAATGACGGCGGTTTCCGTCGCCGTGCCACCGTTCAAATCCGGTGATTGAACGGCGGAAGTTTCCTCCGTTTTCACTTTGGTCTTTTTGGTTGAGACTCGTGGCATAAATCAAATTGGTGAATTGGCTGTGGTTTCGTTGCCGACTGTCCCTGGCGCGTCATGAAAAGCAATCACGCGTTGGACGGCCTGCGACCGCAAAAGTTCAAAATGGATTTCTCAATCGGGCATTCGAGGCTGTCAGGGTCCTCAATACGGCAAGGGAAATTTTACAGTCAACTCACGCACACGTTGGCGCACTTTGGCCGCCGTGTCAAGCGACTTTATGTCCATCAACACTTCCGAAATCATGTCGGCAATGGCCGCCATTTCCGTTTCCTTCATGCCGCGCGTCGTCACGGCCGGCGTGCCCAGCCGGATGCCACTGGCTTGGAACGGCGAGCGCGTCTCAAACGGAATGGTGTTTTTGTTGACCGTGATGCCGGCTTCGTCGAGCGCAATCTGGCAGTCTTTGCCGGTCAGGTCTTTCATCCCCACGTCCACCAGCATCAAATGGTTGTCCGTGCCGCCGCTGACCAGCCGGTAGCCGTTGTGCTTCATGCCCTCGGCCAGCGCCTTCGCGTTCTTGACGATTTGTTCCTGGTACGCCTTGAACCCCGGTTGTAAAGCTTCGTGGAAGCAAACCGCCTTGCCGGCGATGACATGTTCCAGTGGCCCCCCCTGGATACCGGGGAAAACGGTGGAATCAATCTCCTTCGCAAATTTTTCGCGGCACAGAATCAAGCCGCCGCGCGGCCCGCGCAAGGTCTTGTGGGTGGTGGTGGTCACGAAATCCGCGTGTGCCATCGGGCTGGGATGAAGTCCCGCCGCGACCAGGCCGGCAATATGCGCGATGTCCGCCAGCAGATACGCGCCGACTTCGCGGGCGATTTCGCCCATGCGCGCAAAATCAATAATGCGCGGATACGCACTCGCACCAACGGTGATCATGCGCGGTTTATGTTCGCGCGCCATGGCGGCGAGCTGGTCGTAATCGATTCGCTCGTCGTCCTTGCGCACGCCATAGTGAATGATTTCAAAAAATTTGCCGGAGAAATTGGCTTTGTTGCCGTGGGTCAAGTGCCCCCCGTGGCTCAAATCCATGGTAAGCATCTTGTCGCCGGGTTTGAGCACGGCGAAATAGACGGCCATGTTCGCCTGGCTGCCGGAATGCGGCTGGACGTTGACGTGTTCCGCGCCGAACAATTTTTTAGCGCGGTCAATCGCCAACTGCTCAATCGTGTCAATGTTTTCGCAACCGCCGTACCAGCGTTTTTTGGGCAGGCCCTCGGCGTATTTGTTGGTGAGCACCGAACCCTGGGCCTCCAGCACCGCCGGGCTGACAAAATTTTCGCTGGCGATCAGTTCGATATTTTCCTGCTGACGCAGGCGCTCGTGCTCGATGGCCTCGGCCACGATGGAATCCACGGCGCGCAGACGCAATTGCGGCGGGACCGAATCCGCTTCGATTTTATGGACCCGCCGTTCGTGACGGCCGCCTTCAACTTTTGCGTTCAGAAATGCGTCGAGAATTCTCCGGCCCAATTCGGGCGGCGTTGCCTTGCCGGACAGGCAAAGGACATTCGCGCCATTGTGTTGCCGCGCCAAAGCGGCGGACTGCTCATCGGTCACCAGCGCAGCACGGACACCAGGGACTTTGTTCGCCGCGATGCTCATACCAATGCCGGTCGTGCACACCAGCAGGCCAAGTTCCGCCTGGCCCGCTGCCACGGCTTCCCCGACCGGCCGGGCAAAATCGGGATAATCATCGCCGGGGTCCTTCGACTTCGCGCCGAAATCCGCGAGGCTCAGGCCGTGTTGTTGCAAATAATGCTTCAGCGATTCCTTCAATTCATAGCCGCCGTGATCCGCGCCCAGGGCAAAGTTCACGGTCGCCACGGGTTTGGGGACGTGCAGAACTGACAGAATTTTATGCTGTTCCATAAACTTCAACAAAGAGACGACCCCCTGCTCGATTTGATTGCGGCAATGCTCATAGACTTCGTAAGAACCGCCGATCGGGTCGCTGATGTCCTTTTCAAATTCTTCGACCGCTTCGTCAAATTCGCGCAGCAGAAAGGTTTTATCCGCCGCCTGCGGATATAATAGCACAATCGTGTCCACGTGACTGTGCGTCATGCCGAAAATATAATCCGCTTCCCGGACCAGTTCCGCCGTCACTGCCCGGCTGCGGTGGGTGGAAATATCCACGCCCAGTTCGCGCATGGCCTGAACCGAATGCGGAGTGGGCGGCTGATCGTTCATCGCGCCCAACCCGGCCGACAGCGTGCGAAATTCACCGCGCCCGTTCGTGGCCCGGCGGAAAAGCCCTTCGGCCATCGGGCTGCGGCAGACGTTTCCGGTACAGACAAAAAGGACGGTTTTCATTCAGCGCGGCAGCTCAAAGTGAGTGGTGAAGGGTGGATCGTCAACGCCGAAATCACAGCCGGGATTCATGCACAATGGCCAGTCCCTTGATTAAATCCAAGGCGCGCGCCAGAACCGGGTCCTGAATCGTCAACACCGGTTTTGGCGTTGCATTGCCCGGCGCCGGTGCCGGCATGGCGGCGCCGGCGTCCTCGCCATCCTTCAATTTCTCCCGCACCAGATCCGCTTCGCTGGTGTGATCCACAAACGTTAGAAAATCGTTGGTGGCAACCGTGGGGGAAGTGTCGTTCTGCGCCAGCGTCACATAGGGATTTTTCAAGTACGCGCGTTCGTCGTCCGGACTCACCGTCACCACGATGTCCGGCGACACGTGTGAAAGTACCGTGCCATTACCCAGTTTGACGGGGTTGGTCGCGATGCGAAGGTATTCGCCGTTTTTCAATGGAAAATCCATTGTCGTCATGGCCAAACCCGCCGTGGGGTTTCCGATGATCAATCCCGCGTCCGCCTCGCGCAAGGCCGCGGCCAGTGCCTCGGCCGCGCCGGTGGTCTCGCTGTTGACCAGCACCATTAACGGGCCGGGAATCGGTTCCCGGGCGGGTTGCGATGATTCAATGCCGTCGCTCCATTTCAGCAGCGGCATCTTTTTCGTCACGAACAGGTCCGCCGTCGCGACTGCCGCCGCGTAATCGTTGCCGTCGGCAAAACGCAAATCGAGCGCCATCCCGACGACTTTGTTGGTGGCGGTCAGGGCGCGATACGCCGTATTCAATTGATTCGCCAGATCATCTCCCACCCGCCCCACGTGCAGATACGCTACGTTGCTTTCGAGGACTGCCGATTTGATCAACGCCGTTTTGCCTGGCGGGACGGTGGTTTCCCCCGGTCCACCGCCGAGTGTCGCCCGGCCATGCAATTGGGACAACAAGCCTCTTACCGCAGCCGAGTTCAACCCGGCATCCGTCACGCCCGGAAGATTGGCCCGGAGCAACTCATAAACCTGTGTGAAATCCGGAGTCGAGTTGGTTGTTTCCGCGCGCAACCCACCGCTGGCGGCCAACAAAGCCGCGAACGTCAGCGCCAAAAGCTTTAAACAACGTCGTATCATGACCGCCCAAAATGGTTCACAAACGGCGGGAAGTAAAGCGGCAACCGAGGGTGGTACTGGTACAGTTTGGTGGGGCGAGGCTACGGACGAGCCGTCGCTGTTCGCTTTGGCGTGTTAAGGTCCGGCTCGCGAGGACGCTCGCCCCACCGAAATGGCAACAAGGCGCTGACTCAATTTGTGATTTACGTACCAAAGCTCCCCGGTTTTTTGTCGGATTTCAGCCGTGGGCGGCGATATACTTTTAAAAGCATGACAAGCGATTTGGATTTGCTGCGGCAATTCGCGCGACAAAAATCGCAGGACGCCTTCGGCGAAATCGTCCGGCGGCACCTGGATTTGGTTTATTCCGCCGCGTTGCGCCAGGTCTGCTCGCCGCAACTGGCCGAGGAAATCGCGCAATCCGTCTTTGCCGACCTCGTGCGCGATGCCCGCAAACTCGCAGGTGGCGGCGACGCCTCGTCGCCGCAGACCCTGACGCCGTGGCTCTACGCCGTCACCCGCCGGACCGCCATTGACGTCGTCCGGAAAGAATCGCGCCGGCGGTTGCGCGAACAAATTGCCGTGGAGATGAACAACATGGACGCGACCCCAAATGACTGGATGCAAATCGAACCGCTGCTCGACGACGCAATGGCTGCGCTCGACGAAACCGACCGCAGCGCGGTTCTGCTGCGCTACTTTGAAAACAAGAGCTTGCGCGAAGTCGGCGAAGCGTTGGGCGCTTCCGAAGACGCCGCGCAAAAGCGCGTCAGCCGCGCTGTGGAACGGTTGCGCGAATTTTTCTCAAAACGGAATGTGACGATTGGCGCGAGCGGACTGGCCGTTTTGATTTCCGCCAACGCCGTCCAATCCGCGCCGGTTGGACTGGCCGCCGCTATTTCAACCGCCACCGTTCTGGCCGGGACAGCCGTTTCAACTTCAACCGTCATTGCCACATCCAAGGTTATTGCCATGACTGCACTACAAAAGACCATTATCGGAACGGCGCTCGTTGCCGCCGTTGGAACCGGAGCTTACGAAGGGCATCAAGCCTCGCAACTGCGCGAACAAAACCAAACGCTCCTGCAACAGCAAGCGCCGCTGGCCACACAAATCCAACAATTGCAACGCGAGCGCGACGACGCGACGAATCAATTGGCCAATTTGCTGGCAGAAAATAAACAATTGAAATCAAATCCGAATGAAACCGAGCTTCTAAAATTGCGTGGTGAAATGGCACGATTGCAAAACGAAGCAAATGACTCGACGGAACAAGCAGCAAGAGCATTGGTGGACAACGTAAATAAACTTAAACAGCGATTGGAAGAAACGCCAAACGCAAAAATTCCCGAACTTCAATTTGTTACCGCACAAGATTGGCTCAATGCTGCTAATGGCAACCTCGATACTGATATTGATTATCGTCGTGCTTTGGCTTCACTCCGAAGTGCCGGAGAATATAAATTTGCGACCATGTTGCAAACGGCATTGGGCCAATATATGCAAGCCAACAACGGACAATTCCCGACGGACCTTTCACAACTGCAACAATATTTTGCGGTGCCTGTGGACAATGCCGTTCTGCAACGATGGGAAATTACGCCCGCGAGCACGGTTCCCAATGTTGGAGTTGGAGATACGATCATAACGGAAACGACTCCGGTGGATGATGTTTTCGATTCACGCACCGTTGTCGGCCCCAGTGGGTCTGGAAGCGTAGACTTTTTGACAACGGAGACTCAAAATGTATTGATTCCAGTTTACAAGGCATTTGTAGCCGCAAATGGAGGACAAGAACCGGCCAATGTGTCTCAATTGCTTCCTTATGCGACTACGCCCGAACAACAAACCGCAGTTCAAAAAATGATGCTCAAAAATTCCGCCGCGAAATAAAACAATTCCGAAATTATTTCATTGCCTTCGCCGCGATGTCGCGGCGGAAGTGCACGCCTTCAAAGCAAATTTTCTCCACAGCGGCATAGGCGGCGGACTTGACAGAAAACACTTTTGTCTTAATTTGTCTTACATGAGAGCGACCTTGACCATCAGCCTGCCACCGGTGCTGCGCCGCGATGTTTCCCGCGCCGCCAAAAGGGAGCGCGTTAGCGAAAGCGAATTCATCCGCCGCGCCGTGAAACGTCAGCTTTGGGTGGAAGCGTTTGAGGAAACCCGCCGCAAAGCCATCCCGCAGGCGCGCGCCGCCGGCATTTACACGGATGAGGACGTTTTCAAAATCGTCTCGTGAGAGTCGTCGTTGACACCAACGTCATCGTTTCGGGATTGGTGGCGGAAGGCGTCTGTCGCGACATTGTGAAGCGATACCTGCCCGCGTGTGACTTGATTACGTCCTCCGCATTGCTGGATGAGCTGGCAGAAACGATGCGGGACAAGTTCGGCCTGAATCCGGCGGATTTGCCGTTGCTGAAAATTTACGCTGACACCGCGACTATCGTAAAACCAAAGCTGCTGCCCCGGCCAGTCTGCCGTGACAGGGACGATGATGAATTGTTCGCGACTGCCCTTGCCGGTGAAGCAGGAATTATTCTCTCCGGCGACAAGGACTTGCTGACGATCAAAGAATTTCAGGGAATCAGAATCCTTTCGCCGCGACAGTTCATCGAATGGATGGATCGGCAGAAATAATTCACGCCGTTGCCTTGCTGGCGATGTCGCGGCGGAAGTGCGCGCCGTCGAAATGGATTTTCTCCACGGCGGCGTAGGCAGCGGCTTGCGCGGCTTTCAAATCCGTACCTAATGTTGTCACGCCGAGGACGCGACCACCGTTGGTGACGATTTGGCCGTCTTTCAACGCCGTACCGGCGTGAAAAACTTTTGTGTTTGGGAGCTTCGCCGCTTCTGCCAAGCCAAGGATTGGCTTGCCCTTCGCGTAACTGCCCGGATAACCGCCACTGACCATCACCACGCAAACTGAAGCCTCGTCTTTCCACTTCAATTCGAATTTGGCCAGCGTGCCGTTCACACTGGCATCGAGCAGTTTGACGAGGTCGTTTTCCAGCCGCGTCAGATACACCTGCGTTTCCGGGTCGCCAAGGCGCGCGTTGAACTCCAGGACTCTCGGGCCCGATTTTGTCAGCATGATGCCGGGATATAAAATGCCGTGGAAATCAATCTTCTCCTCCGCGCAACCGCGCAACCATGGATTCAAAATCGCTTCGCCGACGTTCTTTAATTCCGTGTCGCTCAAAAATGGCGTCGGTGAATAAGTTCCCATGCCGCCGGTGTTCAATCCTTTGTCGCCGTCCAGTGCGCGTTTATGGTCCTGTGAGGTTGGAAACAACCTGGCGGTCTTGCCGTCGCAAAGTGCGTGCAGTGAAATCTCCATGCCTTCGAGAAATTCCTGAATGACAATCTTCGCCCCCGCCGCGCCAAACGCTTTGCTGACGAGGATTTCGTCAATGGCCTTGTTCGCTTCAACGACACTCGTGCAGATGAGAACGCCTTTTCCGAGCGCCAGGCCGTCGGCCTTCACGGCGCATCGGCCTCCGAGCGACTCGGCAAAGGCCTTTGCAGGCCCTGCCATAGAAAATGTCCCCGCTTTGGCTGTCGGGATACCGTATTTCTCCATGAACCGCTGTGAGAAAACCTTGGACGATTCGAATCGCGCCGCTTTTTGGTTCGGCCCCCAGATGCGCCGGCCGCGTTTCTGGAACAGATCCACGATGCCGAGCGCCAGCGGATTGTCCGGCCCGACAATCGTGAGTTCAATTTTCTTCTCCTGAACAAAGGCCAGCAGCTTCGGCAAATCTTCGGCACTGATATTGACGCATTCGGCCGCCGCATCGTTTTTTGCGAGCTGTTCCTGCGCGATGCCGGCGTTGCCCGGCGCACACCATAGTTGCGTGACGTGCGGCGATTGCGCAAGTTTCCACACCAGCGCGTGTTCGCGTCCGCCCGAACCGATGACAAGAATTTTCATGAAAGATTTTCCGCAGAGTACGCAGCTTGTTGCGTCGAAGCAATCCGAAGACGGGATCGCCGGAATAAAGACGCCGTTTGGAAATCCCGCTTAAACATTTTACAAGCCCTGATAATACCTTTTCTGACCGGTTGACAGCCAGTTGTGATAAGCGCAATCTCGGGACGTATGGATGTTCTAACGCTGGCGCGCATCCAGTTCGGGGGCACGGTCGCGTTTCATTATCTTTATCCGCCGTTGAGCATCGGGCTGGGGATTTTGCTCGTGGTCATGGAAGCGGCCTGGCTCAAGACCAAAAACCCGATCTATCACCAGATGGCGCGATTCTGGACGCGGGTGTTCGCGCTCACGTTCGCCATCGGCGTGGCGACCGGCATTGTGATGGAATTCGAGTTCGGCACGAATTGGGCAACTTATTCGCGGTTCGTTGGTGATGTATTCGGCAGCGCACTGGCAGCGGAGGGCATTTTTGCGTTCTTTCTGGAATCGGGTTTTCTGGCGGTGCTGCTGTTCGGTTGGGACAAGGTGAGCCGCAAGGTTCATTTCTTTTCCACGTGCATGGTCTGTCTCGGCGCGCATTTCAGCGCGGTGTGGATTGTCGTCGCCAATTCGTGGATGCAAACGCCGGCGGGCTATCACCTCGTGATGCGGAACGGCGTGGAGCGCGCGGAGATCACGAACTTCTGGCAATTGGTGTTCAATCCGTCCTCGATGGACCGGCTGTTTCACGTCCTGTGCGGCGCGTGGCAGGCGGGCGCATTTCTCGTCGTGAGCGTGAGCGCCTGGTATCTATTGAAGAAACGCCATCTGGACTTTGCCCGCGCTTCTTTGCGGGTCGGTCTGGCGGTCGGCTTGGTTGCTTCCCTGCTGCAACTGGTCAGCGGCGACAGCAGCGCGCGCGGCGTGGCGAAAAATCAACCGGCCAAGCTGGCCGCGTTTGAGGGACTTTACAACACCACTTCCAACGCGCCGCTCACGCTCCTCGGTTATGTGGATGAAACAGATCAAAGAGTCGTCGGCCTGCAATGGCCCGGGATGTTGAGCTGGCTGGTGGCCCACAACACGCAGGCAACGGTGACCGGTCTGGACGCTTTTCCGCCACAAGACCGTCCGCCGGTGGAGGCTTCGTTTATTTTCTTTCATGGCATGGTCGGGATCGGCTTTGCCATGATTGCCATTGCGGCGCTGGGCTTTCTCTATTTCCGCCACGGCTCGCTGCATGAACGGCGCTGGCTGTTGTGGATTCTGGTTTTCTCGGTCATTGGCCCGCAGCTCGCCAATCAACTCGGCTGGTTCGCCGCCGAAGTGGGCCGCCAGCCGTGGATTGTTTATGGCCTGATGCGCACACCGGCAGGGCTGTCGGCGGTCGTGAAGGCCAATGTCATTCTTACTTCGCTGATTTTGTTCACGTTTATTTATTTCCTGTTGTTTGCGGTGTTCATTTATCTGCTCAACGACAAAATCCAGCATGGTCCGGATGACCAGGATTTGATTCCGTCGGGCAAACTCGCGTTGCCAACTGAATTAATCCACCACGAAAAGACATGAATCTCGATCTCAACACGGTTTGGTTTATTCTCGTCGGCGTGCTCTTTACCGGCTATGCGATGCTCGACGGGTTTGACCTCGGCATCGGCGTGCTGCACCTGTGCACCAAGGACGACACCGAGCGGCGCACGCTGATCAACGCCATCGGACCGGTCTGGGACGGAAACGAAGTCTGGCTCGTCACCGGCGGCGGCGCTTTGTTCGCCGCGTTCCCCAACGTCTATGCGACCATCTTTTCCGGCTTTTACCTCGCGTTCGTTCTATTGCTGGTGTCGCTGATCTTCCGCGCGGTGGCGATTGAATTCCGCAGCAAACAGCCCATGCGCTGGTGGCGCCAGATGTGGGACATCGGGTTTTCCACCGGCAGCCTGGTGTCGGGCCTGCTCATGGGGGTGGCGCTGGGCAACATTGCCTGGGGCGTGCCGGTCGGCCCCGATGGTGAATTTGCGGGGACATTCCTCGGTTTGTTGATGCCATATCCGCTGCTGGTCGGCATCACCACCGTGGCGTTGTTCATGATGCACGGCGCGATTTACGGTGTGATGAAAACCGAAGTCGCGCTCCACGACAAGCTGCGCGTCTGGGCGATGCGCTGCATCATCTTCTTCGTGATTTGCGCTGTGACGCTGACGATGGCCACGCTGCTTTACGTGCCGCACATGGCCGAGCGCGTCCACAATAATCCGTGGTTGTTCAGCGTCGCCCTGGCGAACATGCTGGCCATCGCCAACATCCCGCGCGAATTTCATCATCGCCGCGACTGGCTGGCCTTCCTGTCGTCGTGTGCGGCGATGATTACGCTGATGATGCTTTTCGGGCTGAACATGTATCCGTACCTTGTTTACAGCCTGCCCGATCCGGCAAACAGCCTGACGATTTACAACGCGTCGTCATCGCCAAAAACCTTGGGCATCATGCTCGTCATCGCGTGCATCGGGGTGCCGCTGGTGATTGCCTACACCGTTTGCATCTATTGGATATTCCGGGGGAAGGTAAAGCTGGACCGGATGAGTTACTGAAGATTTACGATTTGCGAATCTCGTAGCAGCCGAGGTAACGAGGCTCTAATTTCAAGAAAGACGGAGCCTCCTCACGTCGGCTGCTACAACGATTAAATCAATCGTGCCTCACCTTTACCTTTTACTACTTCCCCGATGAGCCAGGCCTTGTGGTTCTGCGCTCGGATGAATTTCAGAACTGCGTCCGCCTCGTCTGCTGACACAATCGCCACCATGCCGATGCCCATATTGAAGACCTGATAAAGCTCGGCCTCCGGCACGCCGCTTTTGGCTTCGACGATTTTGAAAATCGGCAGCATGTCCCATGAACCTTTGCGGATGACCACGTCCAGGTTTTTGGGCAGCACGCGCGGGATGTTGTCCACAAACCCGCCGCCGGTGATGTGGGCGAAGGCCTTGACCGCCAGTAGCCGCGTTCGTGAGAACGCGGACGAATAGTCCGCACTCTCACGAGATGCGGCTACGTTGCCGGAATTGAACTTTTTCAACAGCGCCCGGACCAGCGGACCGTAGCTGATGTGGACTTTCAGCAGCTCGTCGCCGATGGTGCCTTTCAATTCCGGCACACGGCTGGTTGGTTTCAATTTGAGTTGCTCGAAGAAAATCTTCCGCGCGAGCGAATAGCCATTCGTGTGCAGACCGCTTGAAGCGATGCCGATGACCGCGTCGCAGCGCTTCACGGTCTTCTGGCCATTGAGCATTTTGGATTTCTCGACGACACCGACGATCGTGCCGCTCACATCGTATTCGCCCTGCTGGTAAAAGCCCGGCATTTGCGCCGTCTCGCCGCCGATGAGCGCACAATGATTTTCCGCACACGCGCGCGCGAAGCCCTTGATGATCTCGGTGAACACGTGCGGTTCCAGTTTGTCCGTACCAAGGTAATCGAGGAAAAACAGCGGTTCCGCTCCGAGCACGGCAATGTCGTTGACGCAATGGTTCACGAGGTCGGCGCCGATGGTGTCGTGCCGGTCCATCGCAAAGGCGACTTTCAATTTCGTACCGACGCCGTCCACGGACGACACGAGCACCGGTTCACGATATTTTTTCAGGTCCAGCGCGAACAAACCGCCAAAACCGCCGACCTTGCCGAGCACCTCGCGCCGGTGCGTCGCGGCCAGCAATTGCGGCAATGTAGACTTGACCTTGTTGCCCAAATCAATGTCCACGCCTGCGCGCGCGTAAGCCTTCTGTTTCATGCGGCGGAAATTAAATCCACAAAATGACGCGCGGGCGAGAAAATTTCGAGGTCCTTTGCAACTTCCCAACGCATGTAACATTTCAGTTGAACGCGATGCTAGAAGCGAATTATCATTGCCTCGTGATACGGCGATTTTATGTTCACAATTTCCGCTGCTTGGAGAATTTTGAGCTGCCGATAGCGGATCGCTCATCTGTTTTACTTATCGGAAAAAATGGTGCGGGAAAGACGACGGTCAGCTACGCACTTGAGATTCTTCAGAATATCGCTCGCGGAGCGAATCGAGTGAATGATGTCGTGAAGCCGAAAGACCTCGCTCACGGGCGAACTGACGTTCCCATGAGATTTGAAATCGAGGTCACGCTGGGTGATCAGACATATAAATACGTTATTGCCTTCGATTTTCCAGAGGGATTTAGGGAATTGCGGGTATTTGAGGAGAGCCTCGCTGTGGAGGGTAAACCTGTCTTCACACGGGAATTGGCGCAAGTACATCTTGCAAAAAAAAAGCCGGACGAGGAAGCGAGTTTCCGCATTGACTGGCATCTGGCTGCTCTGCCGATAGTTCAGGAACAATCGCCAAAGGATCCTTTATTTATATTCAAGCAGTGGCTTGCCCGTACCGTTATTCTTCGTCCGATTCCTCGGTTGATTGAAGGGAATTCCGAACTAGAAACTTTGCAGCCAAACACTCACGGCACGAATTTCGGCGCTTGGTTTTCTGGTTTGTTGGCCTATGCACCGGCTGCATACGGTAAGATTGACGACTATCTAAAACAGGTCATGCCAGACCTCAAAGATATTAAGAATCCGGTGATTGGTAAAGACTCACGAAGCCTTGAGGTGCAATTCTCGAATAACTTGGGAACTCTCAATATCCCTTTCGCAGACCTTTCAGACGGCGAAAAGTGCTTCATGATTTGTGCGATGGTTCTTGCCACGAATAACGCCTATGGACCCTTGGTATGTTTTTGGGATGAGCCAGACAGCCATCTTGCGCTATCCGAGGTTGGGCACTTTATCACGGCTCTTCGCAAAGCCTTTCAATCCGGTGGCCAGTTCATCGCAACTTCGCATAATCCGGAAGCGATCCGGCGTTTTTCTGAAGAAAATACCCTTGTTCTTTACAGGAAGAGCCATCTTGAGCCCACAAATGTCCGGCCCCTAAGCGAAATCAAGGTGAGCGGGGAATTAGTAAGTGCACTCATTCGCGGCGATGTCGAGCCATGAGTGTTAACAGGCAAGTACCGCATGTATTGGTTCTTCCGGAGGACGATGCCAACCGGCAATTGGCTAACGGCTTTCAACTCGATGCACTTTTAGCGACGAGAAGAATGCAAATACTTGAGGAGGCGGGCGGCTGGCATGAAGTTCTGAATCGCTTTAAGTCAGATCACGTTCGGGAGATGGAGCGAAACGCAAATCGGTTTATGGTTCTTCTGATTGATTTCGATAAGCAGGGAGGTCGGCTGGAAAATATCAGAGCCGAGATTCCAAGTCACTTGAAGGAGAGAGTTTTTATTCTTGGTGTGTGGAGCGAACCCGAAGAATTGCGGCAAGAGTGCGGTGAGTCATACGAAACCATTGGTTTGACAATGGCCAAAGACTGTCGTGACAACACCGAATTGATTTGGACGCATGGCCTTCTTTCTCACAATGCTGACGAGCTTGAGCGTCTACGAAAACATATCCGCCCGATTTTATTTCCGTGATTTAGAAAGGTGTGCGACCAGATTTGAAGCGCAGCAGCCACAGCTCACTTGGGCTGGCGCGTCGTGTAGTGGCCTTCAGCTATCTCGCGGCGGGATTGATCCAGCTTGGCTTTCACATCGTCGGTGAGTTCAAGCTGGTCTTCCAAAAAATCATCAATCCACGCGCGAACCCTCTCAATTTCGGCGCGGGACAACTTCGGAATGGCCGCCTCAATTTCCTGAACCGTGCTCATATTAATTCAGATAACGCAGCGCGAACAAACGGCAACTCCACAATTTTCGCAGAACTTTCACCTGCCACTGTCCGCAACACCAGTTCGGTTCCAATTTGATTCGCTTCGCGGCGGACATACCCTAGCGCGATGTTCGCATTCAGTGTCGGCGATTTTACCGCGCTGGTGATGTAGCCGACTTCCTTGCCGTTGCTAAAGAGTTTGTCACCGCGTTGTGGTAATGGCAGCCCCGCACTTGCGGGGTCCGCCAGCCGCAAGCCGCGCAGTTCCTTGTTGACATGGCCGAAGCTGTGGATGCGGCTGATGACTTCCTGTCCGATGTAACAACCTTTGTTGTAACTCACGGCACGGTTTTCGATGCCGCATTCGAGCGGCAAGTTTGTTTCGTCCATGTCCACGCCGAATCGCGGAATGCCGGCTTCGATGCGCGCGGTTTCGAATGCCTGCCAGCCGCAGGCCTGTCCCCCCATCTGTTTCGCCGCCGCAATAAATTTGTCGGCGACAGCGGCGAAAGAGGTAATTGGAACAAACAGGTCGAAGCCAGAATTGTAGGAGACGACATGAGGAGTCTCTGATTTTTCCTTAATTTGAGCCTCGTCACCTCGGCTCCTACTGAGGTTGAGTCGCGTGTGGCCGGCGAGATAAATTTCGCCGAGTGTGGCATCGGAAATTTTAACGATGGTAGGGCCGACCTGTTGGTCGGCCTGGGCGCGCGGCAGCGCGTCCCTGCCAATCAAGCCAATCGCGCGAATGACTGCTTCCGCCTTTGGTCCCTGCACGCTCAACAAACCGTAATGCGGCGCGACGTCCACGATTTGCACGTCGTCGGCGACAATGAATTTTTCCAGTCGTCGTGAAATCTTTTCCGTCAAGCCCGGCTCAAAATCCAGAAGCAATTCATCGGCGAGACAGAAAATGTTCAGGTCACTCTCCATTTTGCCCTTGTTGGTCGTGATGGCAGCATAACAACCCTCGCCAGCGCGCAGTTTTTTCACGTCGTTCGTCACCTGACCGTGCAGAAACCGGACGCGGTCGGCGCCGGTCAGGCAAATCCGGCCACGAAAACTCAAATCCAAAACACCGGCGCTTTGGCGCAAGGCGGCGTGTTCAGCCAGCCAGTCACCGTAATCGTTCACGATCTCCACTCCATCCAGTCCGGCGAACCGCGCGCCGAGGCGGTGGTGAAATTCGTGCAGTGGAAGCGGGATCACTTTGAAAATCAGACAATGCCATTCGCGAAGTTCAATTCGGCGACGGCGGTTTTTCAATCGAAAGGCCGGCTTTGGCGATTTCGTCTTTAAATTTTTCCCGGCAACCGGGGCAGATGCTGTGGGAGAAGCTGGCCTCGGAGCGCGAACGAACGTATTGCTCGACGGTTTGCCAGTAGCCCTGGTCGTTGCGGACACTTTTGCACCAGGCGCAAATCGGGATGAGACCGGACAGGGTTTTCACCTGGGCCAGGGTCTGCTGGAGTTCGCCAATCAGTTTTTCACGGTCGATTTCCACGCGGCGGCGCCGGGCCATTTCGCGGCCGACCATGAGGTTGGCCAGCACCAGCAGGGCGACGGCGAGCACGCTGCCGACGATGAGCAGGCGTTCGGCGTTGACATAACCCGATTGTTCCGCCGCGTCGCGCGCGCCTAAGAGTTTTTGTTCCTCGTCGGAGAACTCCGTCAAAATATCGCGCGCCCGGCCCGTAATGGTCCGGCCTTCTCCAGTTTGTTCCGTCCGCAAGACCGCTTCGGCGCCGCGCTGTTTATAGAGGATAATCAGCCGCCCGTCGTAGTCGAAAACGTCCTTCATCGCCACGGAAAGGGCCTTCAGCCGTTGTTGCTGCGCGGGGTTGTCCCGCGTCAGGCTGACGAGTTGATCGAAGAGTTGCGGCTCCAGTTTGATGCTGCGCTGGCAGGAAGCCAGGGCCGCCGCGTCGCCCGTCGTCACGAAATCGCGCATGTTGCTTTGGATGCTCATGACATTGTCCTCATATGCATGCGCGGCCAGAATTTCCTGGAAGCTGTGCTGGCGCCAGTAGATCGCGTTCTTCAACCCCGACATCGTTCGGGCGGAAATAAACGCGACCATCACCATCAGCGCCACCGCTCCGGCAACAGGCAGCCAACGGAGAAGATCAAGACTTTTCCGCCGTGTGGTTTGTTCCGAGACTGGACTCATCTGAACGGGCCCAAAATTAACACAAATAACACGACTGAAAAGCGCAACTTTACCTGCCCCTGGTAGTGGGTTGGTTTGGTGGGGCGAGGCTACTGACGAGCCGGCTCGCGAGGACGCTCGCCCCACCAAAATTGCAAACTGACCCACCACCAATTTCCATCGTCACCGTCGTCGCAGTCGAAAATGAAAAACCGAGGACGAAGAGGATTTTCGGGCAAATTCATTTTGCAGTTTCGGGTTTCGCGGCTAACCTGTCGCCATGCGTTTCATTGGCAACGTCATCGAAAAATTGCAGCGGCATCCCAAACGGGTGGTTTTTCCCGAAGGCGAGGAACCGCGCATCCTGCAGGCGGCCCGGCAGTTTTATGCCCTGCGGCTGGGCGCACCCATTGTGCTCGGTGACACCGCCAAAGTGAAGGCGGTTGCGGACAGTCTGAACCTTCCACTCGAAGGCATCCGGGTCATCAATCCGCCGCAGAGCGAGGAATTGGAGAATTTCGCCAACCGCTTTTTCCGGTTGCGCCGGGAAAAGGGCGTGCAAGCGCCGGAAGCGCGCGAGGCCATGCTGCAGCCGAATTATTTTGGCACGATGATGCTCGCGATGCACCAGGCCGACGGGGTGATTTCCGGCGCGTCACACATTACCAGCAGCCTGTTGCGGCCGCTGTTCCAAATCATCAAGCCCGCCCCAAACATCACCACGGCGTCGAGTTGCATGGTGATGGAGGTCGAGGACACGCGCATTGGTGAGCAAGGCGTGTTGTTCATGGCCGATTGCGGCGTCATTCCCGATCCGACCGTGGACCAACTGGCCGACATCGCGGTTTCCACCGCGCAGCTTGCCCGGCATATGCTCGGTGTCCGTTCACGCGTGGCGTTGCTGTCCTTTTCCACCAAGGGCAGCGCGGCGCATCCGTCCGTCGGCAAGATCCAGGCGGCCACGGCCATGGCCCGGCGCAAGGCCGAACAAATGTTTTTGGAGGCCGACTTCGACGGCGAATTGCAGGTGGACGCCGCGCTGGCACCGGAAATCGCCGAACGCAAGCTGCACGACAGCAAGGTGGCCGGGCGGGCGAACGTGCTGATTTTCCCGGACCTGAACTCGGGCAACATCGCCAGCAAACTGGTCCGGCTGGTCGGCCACGCCAATGCCTACGGCCAGATTTTGCTGGGCTTGAACCGGCCCGCCGCGGACGTTTCGCGCGGATCGAGCGCGCATGACATTCTCGGCGTGGCCGCGATCGTCGGGGTCCAGGCAGTTGATTACCAAAAACTTTACCCCGGCGCGGACGCGCACCTGCCGGGAGAATGATTCAATCCTGAACCTTGCTCCTTAATCCCAATCTCAATCGTAAAATAGACTGGGAACGAGATTGCGATTAAGATTGCGATTGAAGTGAATACAGAAACTCCGCGTGTTTTCATTGCCGCCACGCGCCAGAACGATGGCAAAACCACCGTGTCGCTCGGCCTGATTGCCGCGTTGCAGGAGCATTTCCCGCGCGTCGGCTACATCAAGCCCGTCGGCCAGCGTTTTGTCGAAATCGAGGAGCAAAAAATTGACGAGGACACCGTGCTCATGGACGCGGTGTACCGGATGAACTGCCCGCTCGTGGACATGAGCCCGATTGCGGTCGAACCGGATTTCACCCGCAAATATCTCCAGGCCTCGAACAACGAGGCGCTGGTCAAAAGGATCCAGAAAGCCTTCGACCGCGTCGCCTGGGAAAAGGATTTTGTGCTGTGCGAAGGTTCCGGTCACGCCGGCGTCGGTTCGGTGTTCGATTTGTCCAACGCGCGGTGGCGAAAATGCTCGGCGCGAAAGTCATCATCGTCAGCCAGGGCGGCATCGGGAAACCGATTGACGAAATCGCGCTCAACCAGGCGCTGTTTGAAAAGGAAGGTGTTGAGATCATCGGCGTCATCCTCAACAAGGTATTGCCGGACAAGGTGGACCACGTTGCGGATTTCGCCCAGCGCGGTTTGAAACGCAAAGGGCTGGAGCTGCTCGGCGTTCTGCCTTATGAACAAATCCTTGGCAATCCATCCGTGGATTTGATCCGCGAGGAATTGCATGCCGAACTGCTGAATACGCCTGCCACGCTAAACACGCTGGTGGATGACGTCGTGATCGGCGCCATGGGCGCGCACAATGCCATGCAGTTTTTCAAACAGCGGGGTGCTGCTCATCACGCCCGGCGACCGCGAGGACATTCTGCTGGCGGCCGGCGCGGCCACCATGCCGCAAAGCGAGGATAAAATGGCCGGCATCGTCCTGACCGGCGGCCTGCGTCCCGGTGAAACCGTCCTGAAAGCCCTGCAAACCCTGCCCATTCCCGTGTTGCTGGCCAAGGCGGACAGTTATCAGGTTGCCTCCAGGGTCCACAATCTCACCGTCAAAACGCGGCCGAACGACGCGGAAAAAATTTCGCTCATCCGCGACCTCGTCGCCCGAAACGTGAACGTGAAGAAAATTATCAACGCTTTATAGAATGCCAACGCCGCTGCCACTCAATCCAAGTTTGAAAAATCTGCCGGTGTATCAGCCGGGCCGGCCGATTGAAGAAGTCGCACGCGAACTCGGCCTGCCCGCCGAAAACATCATCAAGGTCGCATCGAACGAAAATCCGTTCGGCCCGTCGCCGCTCGCGGTCGCCGCCATGCAAAAGGCGCTCGCGGGCGTGAACCTTTACCCCGACGGCAACGCGTTTTACCTCAAGCAAAAACTTGCCGCCAAACTTGGCGTTGAGCCGGCAAATTTGATTCTCGGCAACGGCTCGAACGAAATCATCGAATTTGCCGGACACGCGCTGCTGGCGCCCGGCGCCGACGTGGTGGTTTCGCAATACTGCTTCGCAGTTTATCCCATCGTCACCGCGTTGTTCGGCGCAAATCTGATCACCGTGCCGGCGAAGAATTACGGCCATGATTTGCCCGCCATGCTCCGTGCCATCACGCCGCGCACCCGCATCGTGTTCGTGGCCAACCCGAACAACCCCACCGGCACGCTGGCCCCGCGCGAGGAGGTCATCAAGTTTGTCAACGACGTGCCCGACGACGTGCTGCTGGTGATGGATGAGGCTTACCTTGATTTTCTGGATGACCCGCTGGATTTGGTTTCACTCGTCCGTCTGGGCGCGCGGCCAAACCTGATTCTGATGCGGACGTTCTCCAAAATCTACGGGCTGGCCGGGCTGCGTATCGGCTACGGCATCGGGAATTCTGAATTTGTGGCCGCGCTGGAAAAAATCCGGCAGCCGTTCAACATCAATCTGCTGGCCCAAGTCGCCGCGCTCGCCGCGCTGGACGATGTTGAGCACGTCCGCAAAACGCGGGCGAACAATTTCGCCGGACTGGATTTTTTTAAACGCGCCTTCCGTGATTTGAAACTCGAATGCATCCCGTCCTTCGCCAATTTTATTCTGGTCCGCGTCGGTGACGGGCAACGCGTGTTCGAGGCAATGCAAAAGCAGGGCGTGATTGTGCGTCCGATGGGCGGTTATCAATTGCCGGAATGGATTCGCATCTCCATCGGTACGCCGCAGGAGAATGAACGGTGTCTGGTGGCATTAAAGAAGGCACTCAAATAAAACAGTGGCGCAGGCCTCCGGCTTGTTGTTTCCGGCGTCTCGCCGGAAACTGTTACGCAATGGATGGGCGCATCGCGTTTCTTTGGTCAACGGAATTCCGCAGAGCACAAAAGAACCCGGCGGGACACCGAATTCAACCCGCGAGACGCGGGTGCTACCGGGAAATCACTGGTTACGACGTCGCAAAATCCACGTTCGGCACGTCCCGAACCGACGGCGGCACGCTGAAGAAATCCCCTTCGGATTTGAAGCTGAACATTTTCGCCACGAGGATGCTCGGAAAGGTTTCGCATTTGTTGCGGTAGTCACGCACGTTGCCGTTATAAAACCGGCGTGCCGCCTGAATCCGGTCTTCCGTGTTGACAAGTTCCGTTTGCAGCTTCAGAAAATTCTGGTCGGCCTTGAGTTGCGGATAATTTTCCACCACCACGAGCAGTTGTTTCAGCGCGTCCACGAGCTGGACTTCGTCGCGCGACTGGTCGGCCACCGGGCCGTTGTTGGCAGCGCAGCGGTTGCGCAGTTCGGTCACGCGCTCCAGCGTCTCGCGTTCGTGCGCGGCATAACCCTTGACCACCGCCACGAGGTTCGGGATGAGGTCGTAGCGGCGCTTCAATTCCACGTCCACGTCGCTCCACGACTCGCGGATGTAATTGCGGAGGGCGACGAGCGCGTTGTATTGCGCCAGCACATAGACGAACGGCAGCAAAATGATTGCAGTGCAAATGATCAGAATGACAATTGAGGGATTCATGCCTTTTGTGCAATGAGGTATTCCGGCAGGCGCGACCGGATTTCCACGAGCCGCTGTAAATTGGATGCGAATTGTTCGACCGACAAGCGGGTGTTGAACGCCAGCGCCAGTACGTTGTTTTCGATTTCGACACTCAAATCGCGATTGGCCAGCAGGTATTCCATCATTTTGGAGTTGCAGACATCGTAGGCGAATTTTTTATCCGGGGATCGCACGCAGAAAGCTTTGGAAAATTCAGCCGACTCGAACTTGATGTCCTGATAGCCGAACGCCTCGGCAACCCTGGTGAAGAAGTTTTCGCGCCGGATGGTCAGGTCGGGGAAAAACGCTGGCAGCGTCAGGATGAAGAACGAAAACCAATGGTCTTCTTTGTGAGTCCCGCTCTTGTCGGTATGATAGGTGGCATAATGATAGTCGAACGCGAGGATTTCACTTTGCTGATAATTTCCCGCAAGCACGTTGGTGGCGTAGCGGTCGTCGCCCTGAGCCAGTTGTTTGAGAAAGTTGTAGCGATCGGGGAGTTCGCAGTCTTTCGCCGCGCTGAAATTCAGACCCAATCGTTGGGCCAGCATAAAAAGCCCCTCCCGCCGTTTGCGGGCCTGAATCAGACCGTAGATGGTGCTGGCCCCGATCACCACCAGCACCGCTACAATCACCAATGGCATCACGAACGGCATTTGGGTATGCATGCGGCTGTTCTAAACCAAAGCCGTCAACCGGGCCATTACAATTTCAATCACATTCTACACATCGTGGGGGGAACTGGCGCGTGGAAATCAGTTTTGGACAAGAAATAATTATTTGAATCCCGCCGAAAAATGAATACTTGTTTGGCGTTGTGATTAATGATTAGCCAAACGTGAAACCGACCGACCTGCGGGGCATCCTGCAATATATTCCCCAATTCCGCGACCGGACGTTCATTCTGGCCGTGGACGGCGCGATTGTCACCGATGAGAACTTCGCCACGCTGCTGCTGGACGTGGCAGTGTTGCGGTCGTTGAACATCCGCGTCGTGCTCGTGCATGGCGCATCGGCGCAAATCAAGGCGCTGGCCGATGAACAAAAAACTGTTCCGTCCAATCTTGACGGCTCCGGCATCACGGACGCCGCCACGCTCCAGCTCGCACTCACCGCCGCCAACCGGCTGACGCACGAAATTCTTGAAGGCCTATCGGCCAATGACCTGCGCGCCGCCAGCACGAACGTCATCACCGCCCATCCGGTCGGCATCATTCAGGGCGTGGACCATTTGTTCACCGGCAAGGTCGAGCGCGTGGACACCGCCTTGTTGCAAACATTGCTTGCCCAAGACATCGTTCCGGTCATCCCGCCGCTGGGCTTCGACGGTGACGGCCGGACGTATCGCCTCAATTCCGACGCCGTCGCGTTCGCAGTTGCGGACGCGCTGAAGGCGATCAAATTGATTTTCATCACAACCCAGGACGGCATCCTCGTCCAGGGCCGGGTCATCCGGCAAATGCCGGTGGCCGACCTTGAATCTGTTCTCGCGCTGCAAAAAGACGCCATCGCGCCGGAGCAGCTTTCCAAGGCGCTCCACGCCGTCGCGGCGTGCAAGGCAGGCGTGCCGCGCGTCCACATTATCAACGGCCGCGTGGATGAAGGGCTGCTGGCCGAAGTGTTTTCCAACGAAGGCATCGGCACGCTGATTTACGCCAACGACTACCAGCAAATCCGCCGCGCGATGAAGAAAGACATCCGGGCGATCCAAATGCTGACGAAAAAGGCGGTCGAGTCGGAGGAACTGGTCAAGCGCACCCGGGCAGCGATTGAAAAAAACCTCGGCGACTATTTCATTTTTGAGATTGACAAGAATCCGGTCGCGTGCGTGGCGCTGCACGCATATTCCGAACAAAAAAAAGGTGAGCTGGCGTGCCTTTACGTCAGTCCATTGCACGAGAACCGCGGCATCGGCAAGAAGCTGATTCAATACGTCGAAAACAAGGCGCGGGAGATGAACCTGACCGAACTCCTTACGCTCTCGACGCAGGCGTTCACGTATTTTCAATCCAAAGGCGGTTTTGCCGAAGGCACGCCGGACGACCTGCCGCCCGCCCGCCGCGAAAAATACGAGCAAAGCGGAAGAAATTCAAAAATCCTCGTGAAGAAATTAAAATAACCAACCATGCCGGGAACTTCTTCAGGTTTGTTGGCTGACTGCCTTCGCAAATGCCGACAACTTGGTATTCCGCCAACACGCCGGGCCTTGCTGGTGAATGTTACGGACCAAACAGTTTCACTTTTCGAAAAATTCTCCGCATCCTGGTGCCTTGCTGGTAAAACGCGATGTTCCACTTCGCGTTTCGGCATCGGGCAGACGGAAGGCTCAAATTGCACACCACTCGGACTGCATCGGATTGTGGAAAAAATTGGTGGCGGCTGGCCAGTCGGAACGGTTTTCCAAGGCCGCCGGCCCATCGGCTACACGTGGAAGGGAATGCCGGACGCCAAAATCACCACGCGCATTTTGTGGCTGGAAGGACTCGAACCCGGCTTCAATCGTGGTGGCCGGCTGGATTCACACGCCCGCTACATCTACATTCACGGCACCGCCGACCAGACCAGCATCGGCAAACCCGCTTCCTGCGGCTGCATCCATCTGGCCGACGCGGATTTAATTCCGTTGTTCGACTTGCTGCCGAGCGGCATGTTGGTATGGATTTCGAGCGCCGAAGCAGGAAGCCACCTAACCTGACAGACAGTGGACTACTTTTAAGAAACAGTAAAAATCATGGCTTGATTTGGCGGCAACCGTGGCCCAGTCTGAATTCGCCAAGAGAGCAAAGTCGGTTATGGAATCCATTGGCGAAAATTTATATCAGCCACAATTGCGGGTGAAACAAAGCCAGGCCGTGGGTGGCGAACGCCATTTTCAATATTGGTCTCCCTGGTTATTGTTGTTTGCCGCCGTCTGGCTGGCCGGCTATTTCAGCCTGGCCCATGACCCGGTTGCCCTCTTCAAACAGAATTGGATTTTCATTCCCGTCGGTTTTTGTGGAGCGATTTTTGGTAATATCTCGGCTGTGGGCGGCGGCATTGTTTTCATCCCGGTCATCATGTTTGTCTTTCACCTGCCGCCGGTAACCGCGCTGAAAATTGCGCTTGCCAGCCAGTCTTGGGGAATGACCAGCGGTGCCATTGGATGGATACAGAAAAAAGTGGTTCCGATCCGTGCTTTGAAACTCACCGTGCCCGGACTGTTGTTGGGAAGCTCAGTCAGCTCATTGGTGATTCACCCGAGTGCGCTGCTGGTCAAATTACTCTTCGGCCCTGTTTCAATTTTGCTGGGCGTTCTGACCATCATCCTTTCGAGGAAGGCCGCGGTATCCGCCTCGCGCGCGGAGATTCCGTCAAACGCGTCTTTTCCGCTTTTCATAATTTCCATTGTGGGCGGACTTATTACCGGCTGGATTGCCATTGGTGAAGGTGAACTGGTTGCGGCGCTTCTGATGCTTGTTTACGGTGTCAATGTTACCGCCTGCATCGGCTTGGGAGTGCTGTTGCTATCCATCAACTCGATCTTCCTGACGCTGCTCCATCAATTTTGCCTCGGAGGCATACCCTGGCATATTGCCGCCTTTACCGGGCTGGGTTGTGTTTTTGGCGCGCGGCTGGCCCCATTCCTCAGCCGCCGGTCAAATCCAATAGTCTTGAAGACCATTTTTGCGATCATTGCCATTTGCGATGGAATCCTTTTTATTGTCCAATACGTGGTCATCCACCGGAAGGATTGACTTGCCGCGCGGAGTAAACGTGAGGTTTCGAACCAAAGAACCATCTATGGACAACTCTTGCTTGCGACTTGGCAAAGTTGGTTTAAGCTGGACTTGTGATCGTACGGCTCGGCAAATGGGTTGTCGTTGCAATGTTGGTTGTCTCGACCGGCATCCACTGGGTCGCGTTGCAAACGGTGGCGTGGGCAGGCATGATTGTCAGTTATTCGGAAAAGGCGCCGCTCAAAACGGCACTGGCTGAAACCTTCGACGGCAAACATCCCTGCCCGTTGTGCAGGGCCATTGCCGCCGCCAAAAAATCCGAAAAGAAAAATGAGTTCACGCTGCAAACACAGAAGCTGGAATTTCCGCCTGCGAAGGAGAACCCGGTTTTGATTGCGCCGTCGGATTTCCAACTTCTGCCGCAGGCAAACTTCTTCGCCGATTCCCTGATGCAAAAGCCGCCGACACCCCCGCCGCGCGGGTTCTTCGTCTGATTCAATCGCAGTCGGTTGCCTGCGTCATGTTTGGCGCGGGCGTAAATGTTTCCCTTTAACCTTGAGAGCGCCTTGGCGCGTTCTCGCAACCTTTGAGATTTGAAAAATGAAAGAGAAAAAAATTGATTCAGCAGCAGTAAAAATCGGTGGCGGTTTGTTGGCGGTGATGGCAGTGCCGGGCGTGGTCCACGCCTGCGCGTGCGGTTGTGGCGTGTTTGATGTAGGCGGCAGTTCGATGTTTCCGGAAGGCCAGGGCGGAATGGCCTGGCTTCAGTACGATTATCAAGACCAAAATCGGAATTGGAGCGGGTATTCACAGGCGCCGGCAGCGAATAATGGTGACAAGGAGATCGTAACGCACTTCATCACCGCTGGTCTCCAATATATGTTCAATGAAAGTTGGGGCGTCAAGCTTGAATTGCCCGATGACTATCGTTCCTTCAAGACAACCAGTAGTGCTCCAGGTAACCCGATAACAACGGTCAATTGGTGGGCTCTAGGCGACATCCGGGTGGAAGGTCTTTACACGGGTTTTTTTGCCGACCAGTCCGCCGGGGTTAACTTCGGTTTGAAGCTGCCGACGGGCGATTACACCTACAACAATGCCTATGGTGACGTTGATCGCGATAGCGAAATTGGCACCGGCAGCACGGACATTTTGCTCGGCGGTTATTATCGCGGCAACATCACGAAAGATGAAAAATGGGACTGGTTTGCCCAGTCACAACTCGATGTACCGACGCTGACCCAAGCGGGCTATCGTCCGGGCGTTGAACTCGATTCGGACGCGGGGATTGATTATAAGGGCTTGTCACTTGGCCGTGCGCGGATTTCACCATTGGGACAAGTGATCTTTTCCTATCGGAGCAGTGACAGCGGCTCCAATGCAGCGGGCGGTTCGAATGATGATCCCGAAGACGGCATTGCTTCCGGCTACCAACGCCTAATGCTTTCGCCAGGAGTTGAAGTTCATATTCACCCGGTGAAAATTTATGCGGACGCGGAATTTCCCGTCTTTCAACATTTCACCGGCAACCAACTCGCCGCGCCGGTGCTTTTCAAACTGAGCGTGAGCTATATGTTTTAGCCCCAAAAACCATCAAACAAAACAACAAAGACAAATATGAAAAACCTGAAATACGTAGTTGTGCTAACTTTGGCTGTGGCGCTTGTCCTCTTTGCCGTGACGAGCCGAGCCGACGACCAAAAAGTCGAAAAGCCCAAGCCCTATCCCCTTGATACCTGCCTTGTCTGTGGCATGAAGCTGGGTGATATGGGCAAACCTTACGTGTTTGTCTATAAAGGACAGGAAATCAAGGTCTGCAACGAATCCGAAAAGAAGGACTTTGACAAGGACCCAGCCAAATACATGAAGAAGCTCGCCGACGCCGAAGCCAAATTAAAGAAATAGCTCACATGCCCAGAAAAGCCGGCCCCAAACGACGCAAGCAACGGAATGACGAACGGCTGTTTGCCACTATCCTCATCATTGGGTCTCTGCTCTTTGCGGCCGGCTATGGGTTACTGCTTGTCGCGCTGAACAATCGCGGAGGTGATTCCGTAGATGAAACGGATTATGCAATGGAAGGTTCAGAATCCCTTCTTATCCCGCCCGATCATCCGCGTCAGTTGGTCAATTTTACGTTGACTGATCGCACCGAGCGCGCCGTGACCCGTTCGGATTTGAACGGCAAAATCCTGGTTGTGGATTTTCTGTTCACGAGTTGTTCGCTCACGTGTCCGGCCGTGAACAGCCAGATGGCCCAAATCCAGCAACTCACGACGAACCAGCCGGATGTCAAACTGGTTTCGCTGACGGTTGATCCGCGCGATGACACGCCTGCCGTGCTGGAAAAATACGGCGAGCGCTTCGGCGCCGACCCGAATCGCTGGCTGTTCCTGACCGGCGACAAAGCGCAATTGTATGATTTGATCGGAACCAGCTTCCTGGCATCGGACACCAACGATGCCTTCAGTTACATGCCGGGCAACTTTGCTCACACCGAGCGCATTGCAGTCGTGGATGCGCATGGTCGTTTACAAGGATACTTTGACGGCCTAAACCAAAACACGGCCACGGCCGTGGCCAGTGAAATCACAAAACTACGAAACCAAAATCTCTGAAAATGACTTTATGAAATGCTTAACCGTCCTCTGTGTTCTGTTGTTGGTCCATCCCCTTCTCGCCGCGCCAACAGGCGGCGACCAAGGCACGAAATCCTATTCCGCGCGCGGCGTGGTTGAAAAAATCGCGCCGGACCTGTCACACATTACAATTCATCATCAAGCCATCCCCGGTTACATGATGGAAATGACGATGGATTTTACCGTGAAAAACACGAACGAACTGAGCGGCATTTCACCCGGTGACGAAATCACCTTTACGCTGGTCGGAAGCAGCAATGACGAATGGGTCGAAAACATTCATCGCATTGGACATTCCGCTGAAACGACAACCAACGGAATGTCCATGCCCATGAATATGTCAGGCAGTATGATGATGCCCGAACTCAAACCGGGCGACCTCTTGCCGGATTACACGCTGACGGCAGAAGACGGGAAACAAATCCACCTCTCGGATTTTCGCGGGAAGGTGCTGGCATTTACTTTCTTTTTCACGCGTTGCCCCTTGCCGGATTATTGTCCGCGCATGAACAATAATTTTGAAGAAACGAGGAAAATTCTTTTAGCGGACGCCAATGCGCCGACGAACTGGCAGTTTCTTTCAATTTCTTTCGACCCCGGTTTTGACACCCCCGAAGTTTTGGCAAATTACGCCGGCGTCTATCGCGGTGATGACACAAATCGCTGGCTGTTTGCCTCCGCACCGACCAACGTGCTGGCAGATGCCGCTGTGCGCCTCGATTTAATGGTCATGCGACAGGGCAACAATATTTCGCATAACTTGCGAACGGTCGTGCTTGATACGGCAGGACGCATATACAAGCAATTTGACGGCAATCAATGGACGCCGCAGCAGCTTGCCGACGCGATAGTACAGGCGGCCCGCTCATCGAACCGGTGAACTCCCACATTTGCAGACTGGCCCTTGAGGAATGGGCAGAGACGACCTATGGTAGCCAAAATCCACATCAATGTGGGAATGTTCAACAAGACCAAATTAAAACTATAAACGAAGGAGAAATTATGATGACACGACGCCAAGCCATAAAATCCGGCGCGCTCGCCAGCGCCGCGCTCGCCGCATTGCCAAGTGCGATTGCTCAAACCACATCCACCACGCCCGCTGCCGTCCCGGCGGCGAACGGCCCCTTTACGGTGCCGCCCTTGCCATATCCCTACGATGCGCTCGAACCCTACATTGACGCGCGCACGATGGAGATTCACCACGACAAACATCATGCCGCCTATGTCGCCAATCTCAACAAAGCCGTCGCTGAATTCCCTGACGTGGCAAAAATGTCCGTGGACGACATGCTCAGGAACCTGAACGCGATTCCTGAAAAAATCCGCACGGCGGTCCGCAACAACGGCGGCGGACACTTCAACCATTCCCTGTTCTGGCAGATGCTAAAAAAGGACGGCGGCGAGCCAATGGGTGGTTTGGCAAAGGCCATTGATTCCGCGTTTGGAAGTTTTCCCACGTTTAAGGAAGACTTCAGCAAAGCCGCCATCGGTCAATTCGGCAGCGGCTGGGCGTGGCTGGTAATTGATGCAAACAAACAATTGAGCATTGACCCGGCGGCCAATCAGGACTCACCGATTAGTCAAGGCAAACAGCCGTTGCTCGGCATTGACGTGTGGGAACACGCCTATTATCTCAAATACCAGAACCGGCGACCGGAATACGTGGCCGCATTTTTCCACGTAATCAACTGGGACTTTGTTTCCGCGCGTTACGAAAAAATAGCGGCCTAAGGCAACGGTGTTTCAGCGTCGGCCGACGCGGGCCGGCCGCTAGGCGGTTTTGACATCCGGACCGATTCGTTTAACTTGGTCCTGCATTTCCGCCATGAACCTCACGGAACAAATGACGCAACTGGCCCGGCAGGCCAAGGCGGCGTCGCGTGAACTGGCGAAACTGACCACCCGCGAGAAGAATGATTGTTTGCTCGCCATGGCCGATGCGCTCGAGAAGAATTCCAGCGCGCTCAAGGAAGCCAACGCGCTGGACATGGAGGCCGCCGCCAGGCTGGGTCTTTCGTCCGCCATGCTCGACCGGCTCAAGCTGGACGACAAACGCATCGCCGCCATGGCCAAAGGCCTGCGCGAAGTCGCGGCGCTGCCGGATCCCGTTGGAAGAATTCTGGACGAGCGCGTCCGTCCAAACGGACTCAAGCTGCAAAAAATCTCCGTGCCTATTGGTGTTGTCGTCATCATTTATGAATCCCGGCCCAACGTGACGGCAGACGCCGCGAGCCTGTGTTTCAAATCCGGCAACGCGACGATGCTGCGCGGCGGCCGGGAGGCGATGAATTCAAATCAACTCATCGCCAAAACAATGATTGAAGCCGGCAAGAAAACGCTCGCGCACTGTCCCGAGCACGCCATTCAAGTCGTGCCCGTGGTTGACCGCGAGGCGATTCCGGTTTTGCTTTCGCTCACGCAATACGTTGACCTGTGCATGCCACGCGGCGGTGAAGGCCTGATTCGCGCCGTGGCCGAGTGCTCGAAGGTACCGGTCATCAAGCATTACAAAGGGGTCTGCCATGTTTATGTGGACGCCGATGCCGACCTGCAAATGGCGGAGGCGATTGCCATGAATGCAAAAGTCCAGCGTCCCGCCGTTTGCAACGCGATGGAAACGCTGCTGGTGGACAAAGCAATCGCGGCGCAGTTTTTACCGGTCGTTGGCCAGCGACTCAGCGAAAAGAGGGTGGAATTGCGCGCCGACTCCGATGCCGAAGCCATTTTGAAATGCTCGATGCATAACACCAAATCCGCCATCAAACGGGCGACGGAACAGGATTGGTTCACCGAATACAACGACTACATCCTCAATGTGCGCGTGGTGGACGGCGTCCGGCAGGCGATTGACCACATCAATTACTATGGTTCGGCGCACTCGGACAGCATCGTTACGAAGAACGAGGCGCACGCGAAACAATTTCTGAGCGAAGTGGACTCGGCGGCGGTGTACTGGAACGCCTCGACGCGATTCACCGACGGCAGCGAATTCGGCATGGGCGCGGAAATCGGCATCAGCACCGACAAAATCGGCGCGCGCGGTCCAATGGGCCTGGAGGAATTAACCAGCTACAAGTGGATCGGCCTGGGCAACGGACAACTTAGAAACTAATCTTTGTCCTCATTTTTATTGCAAACCCGGCCGTGTATTTTTGCAATCTGTGGTGTAGTTTATTAACACTCACATGCAACCTCATTTTGCGAAGCGCCACCTCACCGGCAAATGGTGGCACCTGCTTCTAATCTGGATCTTCCTGCCTCAACTGGCGCTGCGCGCCGATCAAATAATTTATAACGGCGCGCTGCAAAACGGCTGGGAAAATTGGAGTTGGGCCACGGTCAATTTTACAAACACTTCTCCGGTGTACACCGGGAACAGCTACTCAATCAGCGTCACCTGCGGCGGCTACTCGGCGCTTTACTTGGAGAACAATCCCTTTAATCCGAGCCTTTACAGTAGTCTGGCTTTTTGGATCAATGGCGGCGCAGGCGGGCAATCCTTGACCGTGTTTGCGCTGACCAACGGAACTCCCCTCAACGCCTACACCTTTACTGCACCAACGAATTCCTGGCAGCACATCGTCGTTCCCTTGAGCGCGTTGGGCCTGACCAGCCAAACCAACGCGGACGGGTTCTGGATTTATAACAATTCTGGCGCGACGCTGCCCACCTTTTACGTGGATGGCATCTCGCTAATGAGCAGCACGAACGCCATCACGGCCAATGTCACCGTCAATGCGACCCATGTAATCAACACGGTGCCGACCGATGCTTTCGGAATCTTCATGGCCGTCTGGGACACCTGGGGCGGCAATACGCCTACCCAGCTTAAGCAGGCGGGCGTCACGGCCATGCGCTATCCGGGCGGTAGCTATGCGGATAGTTACCAATGGAGTTCATATCAAATGACCCCCGCCTTTGGCCAGGCCGGCAACTTGGGCTACCTGTCAGGGGCTACGGACATGGGGCATTTTATCCAACTGATGTCCAACGCGCAGGCGCAGGCGGTGATCTCGGTTGATTGGGGCTCCGGTTTTTTATGGAACTCGAATAAGACGGCGATGGCTATTCCCAGCACGAACGGCTCGCCGCAGGAAGCCGCGGCGTGGGTCGCCTATTGCAATTCCAGCACCAATATCTATGGCACCGCGAATGATTTCACCATTGGCGTGGATGCCGAGGGCAATAATTGGCAAACGGCGGGTTATTGGGCAATGATACGCGCCGCCAGGCCGCTGGCCCAGAACGACGGCTACAATTTTCTACGCATCAATCATCCCGCGCCCGTCGGCATCCAATATTGGGAGGTCGGCAACGAACCCTACGGCAACGGCTACTATGGCGGCGGCAATGATTGGGAGTGTGATTACGCCGTTCCCTATCCCTACACCAACTATACCCGTCTAGCCAACCCGCTCCTCTCCCCAACGGCTTATGGCCAGGCGGTCCAGGCATTTTCGATAGCCATGAAGGCGGTTGATTCCACCATCAAGGTGGGGGCTTATTCCAGCACGCCGCCGGGCGACTACAGTTGGGACTACATCAACGGCGTCAACAACGGCCAGCACTGGACTCCGCAAGTATTGGCGCAATGCGGCAGCAACATAGATTTTCTCATTGTCCACTGGTATCCTAACTTTTCAGACAACGTCGGCACCAGCCTTTTGTCGGAAGTGGGCTCGACCATCCCGGTGATGATCAATGGCACCGGCCCCTATCCGCACACGGGAACGAATTCGGGCTTGGAAGACTGGATCACCAATTATTGCCCCAACCCCGCCAACGTCCAGATTCTCGTCACCGAGTTTGGTGCCGACAACTACCCTTACCTGGTCAATGGCACCAATGGGATGCCGATTCTCGGGCCGGTCGAGGCGCTATTCGCGGCCGATTGTTATTCCACCTGGCTGAACTACCCTGCCTTTGCCAATGCGGACTGGCTGGATTTCGACGGGGATTCATTTCTAGGGAGCGGTTCCAATGGCCCGGTGGTTTGTGCCATGCAAATGCTGCGGCATCTGTGCAATCCCGGCGACGCCTTTGTCCAAGCGGCCTCGGACACCAGCAACTTGCGGGTGCAGGGGGTGGCGCGGCAGGACGGCAACCTGGGAATCCTGCTGATCAATGAAAGTATGAACAGCAGCCAAACGGTGAACGTGACGGTTTCAAATGCCAACCTGAACACCACCGGCATCATCTATCAGTTTGGAACCAACAATTGGACCATCAGCACCAATGAAGTGCCGGCGACGGGGCCTGGCAGCAACAGCATTTCGGGGGTCGGCAGCACGTTCAGTGTCACCCTGCCCGCCTACACGATGGACGTGCTGGTGATTCCGGTTTTGGGTAACACGCCGCCGGTGCTCGCGTCTATCTCCAATTACACCGTGAACGTGGGCCAGACGGTTGCCTTTACCGCCAGTGGTACGGACAGCAACCAGCCGCCGCCGATGCTGACCTTCAACCTTTTGAGCGCGCCGACCAACGCGACTTTGGATCCCAACAGCGGTGCGTTCTCGTTCCGGGCATTGGTCAGCCAGGCAAACACGACCAATTCCATTGCGTTGGAGGTCACGGCCGGCGGGACGCCCAGCCTAAGCGCGACACAAAGTTTCACGGTCACCGTCAATCCGCTTTCGCCGCCGCAGTTCTCGTCGACGACCTGGACCAATGGACAATTCACTTTGCAGATCAGCGGCGAATCTGGTCCGGATTACGAGATTCAGACTTCCACCAATCTGACGCAGTGGAGCGCGGTGTTCACCTCGAACTCTCCGGCCATGCCGTTCAGTTGGCAAGACATTGCCGCAACTAATTCAGCGCGCTTTTATCGCGTTGTCGTCGGTCCACCGCTACCGTAAATACCGATACTTTGAGTTCCGTTGGGCGGCATTTCAGCAACGGTGTACTGCAACGCCGCGACGCGATTCACCGACGGCGGCGAATTCGGCATGGGCGCAGAAATCGGCATCAGCACCGACAAGATCGGTGCGCGCGGCCCGATGGGTCTGGACGAATTAACCAGCTACAAATGGATCGGCCTGGGCAACGGACAGGTGCGGGTTTAAGCAGCGGATTTGTTGGCATAAAAGATGCACATCTGGTTAGATTGATGTAACTTACCCGGAACGCTATGAATAAGATTTTGGCCGGCCGACGTGTATTTTTCCTGTTCGCATTTGTGACCGTGGTTTCCCTGGTTGCCCGCGCGGATCAAATTATTTACGACAATGCGCTGGAAAACGATTGGCAAAATTGGAGTTGGGCTACTGTAAACTTGTCCAACACCAGCCCGGTCCACAGCGGCTCGTATTCCATCAGTGTGACAGCGAGCAATACTCCCGCCAACTGGCAGGCCCTTTACTTGGATATTTCGGCAATGAATACCAGCGGCTTTACCAACCTGACGTTCTGGATCAACGGCGGCGCCTCCGGAGGACAACAAGTGCAAGTGCAGTGCATTTTGGGGAGTAACGCGCAATCGGCGGTTCAAATCGGGCCGTTGCCGGCCAATACTTGGCAGCAGGTTACTTTGTCCATGTCCGCACTGGGTGTGGCGAACCAGGCTAATTTCACCGGCTTTTGGCTTCAGGCCGAAGGTGGTTCGACCGTGCCAACTTTTTATGTGGATGACATCTCTTTGGTTACCAACGCCATCACGGCGGGCACCAATGCGCCGGTTGCCATCGCCATAGACGCGCTGGCCAATCGCCACGCCATCAGCCCCATCATTTACGGCACGGCGTTCGCAACCTCGAATCAACTCTCGGATTTGAATTTCACCATGAACCGGATGGGGGGGAACAACGAAACGCGCGACAACTGGCAAATCAACGCGCACAATCTGGATGCGGACTGGTATTTTGAAAGCTATCCGGATTCCTCCAGCACCGTTCCAGGCGCCACCGTTGATGCGTTTGTCGCCAACAGCAAATATGGCGGCGCGCAGCCTTTGATCACCATTTCCATGATCGGCTGGATGCCCATGCTGGGTTCCGGGCGCAGCATTCTTTACAGTTATTCCACCAACAAATACGGCCCGCAAACCTCGACCGACCCCTATTTGTCCGCTGCCGGCAACGGCATCAGCGTCACCAACAATACCCCTATCACCTGGAACAATCCCAACGATGCCAATTTCCCCACCAACGCCGTTTTTGAACAAGGCCTCGTGCAGCACCTGATGAATCAGTGGGGCTCCTCCACCAATGGCGGCGTGGGCTTTTACATCATGGATAACGAGGAAAGCATCTGGTTTTCAACGCACCAGGACGTGCATCCGGTTGGCCCCACGATGCAGGAGATCCGCAATGATTTTTTCACTTATGCCAGCATGGTGAAGTCCAACGATCCCAACGCGCTGGTTTGCGGGCCGGAGGAATGGGGTTGGAGCGGCTATCTTTACAGCGGTTACGATCAGCAATGGTCCGGCCAGCACAACGATTACAATCCAGCGGATTATCCCGACCGCAGCACCAACGGCGGCTGGGACTATATGCCGTGGTTGCTGAATCAGATTCACCAGCATGACCTGGGCACCGGCCAGCGGTTGCTCGATTACTTTACGCTTCATTGTTATCCCCAGGAAGGCAGTGTCAGTGGAAACGCGATTGACACCGCCACGGAATTACTGCGCAACCAGTCCACGCGTGTGTTTTGGGACACTAATTACGTTGACCCCAGTTGGATCAACAGCGTCATCATGTTGATTCCCCGCATGAAAAGCTGGGTGGCGACCAATTATCCCGGCACAAAGATCGGCATCACCGAATACAACTGGGGCGCGGAAACCAATATTAATGGCGCCACCGCCCAAGCCGACATTCTCGGCATTTTCGGCCGGGAAGGGCTGGATTTGGCCACGCGCTGGACCACGCCGGCCAATACTTCACCGACTTACAATGCGATGAAAATCTATCGCAACTACGATGGCAACAAATCCACTTTCGGCGACACAAGCATTCAGACCACCGTGCCCAACCCGGATGATCTCTCGGCCTTCGGCGCGGTGCGCACCAGTGACGGGGCGCTGACGCTGATGGTCATCAACAAGGATATCATTAATGCCAGCCCCATTGTGGCGAGCATTACCAACTTCAATGCCAGCGGAACCGTCCAGCGCTGGCAATTGACTTCCGCCAACACCATCAATCACCTTGCAAACATCTCGCTCATGAACGGAGTTCTGAGCGACACGCTCCCGTCCCAGAGCATCATGCTCTATGTTTTGCCCGCAACGAACAGCTTCAACCTGCAAATCGGCAACAACAGCCCGCCGGGACAATTGGGTATCTGGCTCAACGGACAGGCTGGACAAACTTACACCCTCCAATCTTCCGCGGACCTGGTCCATTGGTCAGCCGTCAGCAGCAATTTGTTGACCAGCAACTCGTTTGAATTTTTCGTGGCCACGACCAATGCCGCGCAGATGTTTTATCGCGGCCAGTCAACCAGCCTGTGACAGCGGCCGCACGGTAAATTGCATTGGTGCGTCTCTTGATTCATTTTTGACGCTGAACATTTTGAAGGTTACTGTCTCCGGCGTGGATGCCATTTCCTCCAATACAAAATCCGCGGCGCACGTTGCGCATTTTGTCCGTGAACAAATTCCGCCGGGAGGGCTTTTTGCCGGACTCGACTGGCGGATTTCACCGGAGCCGTTCCCGCTCGATGAAAAGCTGGCGAAGGAAATTGAATCGCTGGGCCGGGTGTTGCTGCAATTTTACCGCGCTGTTAATTTGCTCTATCGGCGCAGCGTGGAAGGCAAGCAACCGGCATGGATTGCCGAGCTCCTGGATCGCGGCAAACCGCCCGAATTGATTGAACTCCAGCATTCGCCCGCCTTCAAAAACGACGTGCCGCGTGTCATCCGGCCCGACATTTTACTGACGGAAAACGGCTTCAGCATCACGGAACTCGATTCCGTGCCCGGCGGCATCGGCCTGACAGCGTGGCTCAATCAAACATATTCCAATTCCGCACTCCGCACTCCGCACTCCGCACTCATCGGCGGCGTGGACGGCATGGTTCGTGGGTTCGAATCCATCTTTGGCGACGCGAAACGAGTTCACATCATCGTATCCGAGGAAGCGGCGACCTACCGCCCGGAAATGGAATGGATGGCAAGCCAGATTCGGAGTTCGGAGTTCGGAGTTCGGAGTTCGGAATTTGCCGAATTCAAAGAGGGCGACGCGGTCTATCGTTTCTTCGAGCTGTTCGACCTGGCGAACGTGCCGAATTCAAAAAGGATTTTTGAACTGGCCGTCGAAAAACGAATTCGCCTGACGCCGCCGCCGAAACCGATCTTTGAGGAAAAGATGCTGTTTGCGCTGTTGTGGAACCGGAATTTGCGCGATTTCTGGCGTGCGGAACTGGGTGAAGGCTTTTTGTCGCGCCTGCAAAAATTGATTCCCTGCACCTGGGCGGTGGATCCGACGCCGTTGCCGCCACACGCCGCGATTCCCCAGTTGAATCTGACCGACTGGCAACAGCTCAAAACCCTGTCGCAACGCCAGCGCGAACTGATTTTGAAGGTGTCCGGTTTTTCCGAACACGCCTGGGGCGCGCGGGGTGTCTATCTCGGCAGCGATTTGTCCCACGAAGAATGGTCGGCGGCGGTGGACCGGGCCATCACGAGCTTCCCAACTTCGCCCTTCGTGTTGCAACGTTATGAAAAACCGAAAGTCGCCGACGCCTCGTGGTTTGATTTTGAGAAAAATGTCGTCGTGCCGATGAAAGGCCGCGTACGGTTGTGTCCTTATTATTTCGTCGGCGGCGAAGGCGACGCCGCCCGCCCGCAACCGGGCGGCGTGCTGGCCACCATTGTTCCTGCCGATAAAAAAATTGTCCATGGCATGAGCGATGCTGTTCTCGCGCCGTGCGCGGTTTAATCGGTGCGCGGTTTTTATTGACTGCCACTGCGCTTCTGGTTTCACTGCCGCAACGCCACATGTCTTCGAAAATCCAGAGCCGTGATTCGAAAGCGACGACGCCGGAAAGCCGGCGCGCCGCGTTGCTCAATCTCTTGGGCGACGAAAATTCGGAGGTTTATCAGGCGGTGCGCGGGCAAATTCTGGCTGAAGGCAATGCCGCGGGCGAATGGCTGCGGCCCTATACCCTGAGCGACGACCCGCTGTTGCGCCGGCGTGTCCAGGAAATCCTCCGGCACGTGGACAAACAGACGGGCGACAACCGCTTTCTCACTTTCTGCCTGAATCACGGCGAGGAATTCGACATGGAATCCGCCGCGTGGCTGCTGGCGCAGACACAATTTCCCGAAATCAACGAGGAGGCGTATCAGGCGTTGCTGGACGGCTACGCGAGCTCGTTGCGCGAACGCATTGACCGCCACGGGCGCGCGAACGCCATGCTGGGGAAAATTAACGATTACCTTTTCGGCGAACTCGGTTTCAAGGGCAACGAACAAAATTACTACGAACCCGACAACAGTTACTTGAACCGCGTGCTCGACCGGCGGATGGGCAATCCCATTACACTTTGCCTGTTTTACATGCTGTTGGCGCGGCGGCTGCGGCTGCCAATTACGGGCATCGGCCTGCCGGGGCATTTCATCTGCCGCCATCAATCCGCGTCCGGCGAGATCTTTGTGGACGTCTTCAACCACGGCCGTTTGTTGACCAAGGCCGACTGCGTCCATTACCTCGTGCGCGGCAATTACGATTTGCGCGAGGAATATCTCGCCCCGGTCAGCCCGCGCCGGATTTTTCTGCGGGTTTGCAGCAATCTGCACCAGATTTACCTCGAAATGGGCTTGAAGAATGACGCCACGCGCCTGCAACGCTATCTCGTGGCCCTCGCGCGTTGACTTGCCAAACGTCCGTTGCCCTCGAAACCGTCTTTGCGGCCACAGCGGAGCCTGACTATACGATTCATAGCAGTTAAAATCAACATTGGCACATTAGCCAGGTAGGGCGGGCAGTCCTCTGCCCGCCGCAACCATCAATGACGGCGCGCACGGAGTGACGCGCCCTACCTCGCCCAAGAATTATACGGTGCGCCAATGTCATTGTGATTTGCTATAGGGAAAACCCGCCATTGGCAAGCCTTGACATATCCTGCCAACGGATTAACTTGGAGACATGAAAGCAGTGACCATCAACATTTCATTGAATCCAGAGCTGGCCGAGTTCGCGCGGGCGGATTCGGAAGCGCACGCCTTTGATTCCATGAGCGAATACATGCGCGATTTGATCCGCAAGCGCCGCCAGGAGGAAATTGCGGCGGACGTGGCCTATTTGGAAAAAGCCATCGAGGGCGCGCCGCTGGGCGATCCGTCAGATGAGGAAATGGCCGAAATCTATGCCAGCATCAAAGCCCGTCGAAAGAAAAAGCATGATGGTCGTCTTTGATGCCGGGGTGGTGTTTTCCGGTGCCGGCTGGCGAGGTGAGGCGCATCGCTGTCTGCTGGCAATGGCTCATCGCCGGGTGTTTGCCTACGCCACCGAGGAAACCCTGAAAGAATTGAGTAATCTGCTCATTGATCGCGGCGACAAGGCGAAGCATCCGCCGGCTACCACATTAAACTGGTATCTGGACCAGGTGAAGCGCGTTGAACCTGCGCCGCTGGGCAAACAACGGAGCCGCGATGTGAAAGACGATCCGTATCTGGCCTGTGCCTTGGCAGCCGGGGCGAAAATCATTGTCACGCGGGATGACGATTTGCTGGCGTTGGGCAAGCCGTTTGGAATTCAAATCATCACGCCGCGCGAATTGCTGGTTCGTCTGGCAAGACCGCTTTGAAAACGCGGACGTGCCCGCGCACTCCAAAGCCGCATTCTGGATTCCGCAGGGGCAACGGGTCGCGCCGGCTCGGCGCACGATGCTGGGCGATGACGGAAATCAGACTTGTCGCGCTGAAATCACATGAAAGCGGATGCCGGCGGATTGTAGGAGACGACGTGAGGAGTCTCTAGCTGAAATGAGTCTCGTCACCTCGACTCCTACAAAAGCGGCGATGCTGGTCTTGGTTTATTAGGTTGCGCGGCGGAAGCGGTGTCTCCCGTTCGGAGATTCAGCGCAGCGTTTCGGAGAATGGCAACACCGCTTTGGTCGCGCCATTATCGGGTCGGCGCAGAGTCTTTCGGTGTGACCGTGAAGCGAGTCAGCCCGAAAGTCTTTGCGCCTGTGGACCGTTCCTGCCCACGCACGCTGACTTGCCAAACTGCCGCCTCCCGCGTAAAAATAATGCTGGTGCCAGCTTAGCTCAGCGGTAGAGCAACGGTTTTGTAAACCGTCGGTCCTCGGTTCAATCCCGAGAGCTGGCTCCAGTCTTCCTTGAGCTTATCATTGCGCCATTAACAAAATTCGGAAACACTGCCGGAAATTTCATGCCTCGCAAAATATCAAAACGACCAGATGCAACCACACCGGTGATGATCCTTGGCGTCGGCTCGTTTGCCCACAGCATTGGACGAACATTGGCGGATGCCGGCGCGGCCATCTCGACGTATCTCACGCGTAATTACGGCCATTTCCCGCCATCACTGGTCGGCCCGACTTTCTCCCAAGACGCATTTCCCAGCCCCATTCCGCTCCTCAAGCAGAACGGCGTCGAGGTGGTCATTCCTCAATCCATTGACTGGGCGCTCGCGCCGTGGGCGAAGGATTTGTTGAAATCCGGCGTCGGGATTTTCAGTCCCACTGGCGAGGCGATGCGTATTGAACGTGAACGGGATTTTGCCCGGAAACTGTGCGCGGACTTCAAAATCCCGTTTCCGCAGGCTTACGTGGCGTCGAACAGGCTGGAAGCTGAAAAAATTCTGGCACAACATCCGCAACCGTTTGTCATTAAAAATCCGCTTTGCTCGCCCACCAGCCCGATTCACACAATACTGTGCGAAAGCGTCGAGGACACACGGGCCTGGCTGCGGCACGTCAATTATGCCGAGGGCGTTTTTTTACAGGAATATCTCGGCCGCGCCGAAGCCGGCCACATCGCGCTCGTGAGCGGCGGTGAGATTTATTCGCTCGTCACCAATCAGGAATACAAATACGCCTGCAACGGCAACCAAGGCATCGTTGCCGGCGCGCCACTTGGCGGGCTCGTTGAACGCGATGAAAACGACAAGTACGGCCTGGCGCGTGAACTGATTCACCCGTTGTTACCATGGTTGCGCGAGGTGAATTATCACGGCCCGATTCAAGTCACGGCAATTAAAGTGGCGGCGACGCCTCGTCGCCGAGCCGCTGCGGCGGGGGCGTCGCAGCCACGCTGGCATGTCATCGAATACAACATTCGCATCGGCGTCACCTCCGGTCCGATGATTTTGCGGATGCTCAAAAATTCGTTGGAAACCGTTGTTCAAACGGCCCGGAACGAAAAGCTCAACCCGCAGTTTAAGGACAAATTGAACTTCGGCTGTTCGTTGACGCTGGCGGGCTACGGTTATCCGTTCACCCAGGTCCGCAGCCCGTACCTGCCGCTGGAAGTGGACGGCCAATTCGACTGCGACGTATGGTGGAATGAAGTGGCGCGCGGGACTAATGGCAGGCTCGTCTCCACCGGCCATCGCATTGCCGACGTGATTGCACTCGCGCCAACGCTGGATGCTGCCACGGCGAAAGCTTATGTGAACGTCCGCAAGATTCGGGTCGTGGGCAGCTATTTCCGCACCGACGTGGGCCAAAGCCTCTGGCCGCCGGGCAAGATTTGACCCGATTTCAGGGCTTTTTAAAGAATCTTGTTCGCACTTTTAACCGGTGCGAATTCGCGCCATTCGTTTTTGATTTTTCGGTAGTGTCCTGATTTGTAGGCGACGAGGTGACGAGTCGTTGGGCAAGCACTCCTTACGTCGTGCCCTACTGCCAAATCAGGACACGACCGATTTTTCGTGCCATTTGGCATGATTCATGGTTAAACAGCCTTTGATGTTTTATGGATTTCGATTCGACCAACTTTCCCCTGCGGCCGGCCTGGACCGAGATTGACCTCGGCCGGTTGCGAAACAATCTGCGGCTGATCCGCCGCGACCTGCCGAAACACGTGAGATTGCTCGCCGTCGTCAAGGACGAGGCCTATGGCCACGGCGCGCTTGACGTGGCGCGTATCGCGCTCGAAGAAGGCGCGTGGGGGTTTGGCCTCAGCACGCTCGAGGAAGCCATGGCGCTCCGTGAAGCCGGCATCGCCGCGCCATTGCTGTTGCTGGGCGAACGGCAGGAAGCTGAATTGCCGTGGTGTGTCGAACATGACCTGACCGTTTGCGTTAATGAACCCCACGCCGTCCGCAAACTCGCGCGGATTGCCGCCGCGCACGACCAGCAGGTGCCGGTGCATGTGAAAATCCACACCGGCATGAGCCGCTACGGTGTGCGCTGGGACGAAGCCCTGCCGCTCATCGAACAAATTGTCGCCGAAAAATCACTGCTGCTGGAAGGTGTGATGACGCATTTCGCGCAATCTGACGAGAATGACAAGACCTTCGCAAATCTTCAATTCTCCCGCTACAACGAAGTCCTGAAGGCCATGGCCGAGCGCGGCATTTCGGTGAAGCTGCGCCACACGTGCAACAGCGGCGGCTTTCTGGATTTGCCACACGCGCACCTCGACATGGTCCGCGTCGGTATCCTGCTGTACGGCGTTTTCCCGTCGTCGGTTTGCCGCCGGATTTCCGGCATCGAGCCGGTCATGTCGGTGAAGGCGCGCATCGCGGCGATTCAAAAACTGAAACCCGGCGAAGTGGTCGGTTACGGCATGCGTTATACCGCGTCGGCAGAGCGGCGTATTGCGATCCTACCCATTGGTTACGGCGATGGTTTCCCGCGCGTGCGCAACCAGGGCGGCGCGCTCATCCACGGCCAACGCGCCCCGCTCATTGGCGGCATCGCCATGGATGCGATTATGGTGGACGTCACGGACATTCCCGAAGCAAAAATGTGGGACGAAGCCGTGATCATGGGCCGGCAGGGCAATGAGGAAATCTCCGTGCACGACATGGCGAAGCTGAAAAGTTCGGTGAGCTACGACGTGCTGACCAACTGGCGCCTGCGGCTGCGGAGAAAATCAGTGAACGGCCAGGCCAAAGCAGCCCGACAACTCGAAACCGTGGCGGCAAAATGACCCTTAACCACGGATGAACACAGATAAACACGGACACCGAACTGTCGTCGCAGGCAGGGCGCGCTACTCCGTGTGCGCCGATCCTTGCCGACAGTCGCCACCTCGCAAACCCGCGGCGGGCAGCGGACTGCCCCCCTGCCAATATTCGTGCCCACTCGTGGTTGATTCACCATGAAACTGCTGTTCTCCGAGCAAAATTCCGACTACGAGCACTACCAGTTTCCCTACGCCATCTGGGCGGTGCCAGAGGATAACGAAGCCCCGTCGGACATTTTTGAAGCGGGCTTTCTGCCGTCGTCGCGTAATCTCGATCGGTTTTATCTGTGCCGGCAGGTGCGGGTGAACCTGGCGAAGTTCAAGCCGTCCTCCGAGAACCGCCGCATCTTGCGCAAAGGCGCGGGCATCGGGGCGAAACTCGTGCCGCGCGACCAATATAATTACACGCCCGAACGCCGCCAGTTTTTCAAGACCTACGCCGACATTAAATTCGGCAAGGACGTGATGACGTTCGAGCGACTGGACGCGCTGTTCAGTTCACCCATCATCTCGCATCTGCTCGTGTTTACGGATGCGGAAACAGGCCGGGAAATCGGCGTGGCAACGCTGTATCTGGAAGGCAAGGCGCTGGCGTTTTATTATTATGCGTTCTACGATTTGAACTATTACGCGCGCAACCTCGGCATGTTCATGATGACCTCGGCGGTGGCGCTGTTCGCCGAGCACGGCGTGAAATATCTCTACCTGGGCACGTGCTATTCGCAGACCGCGCTGTACAAGACGCAGTTTGCCGGCGCGCAATTTTTCAACGGGTTCCGCTGGTCGGACAATCTGGACGAGTTGAAATTCATCATCCGGCGTGACCAGAAGGAACTGACCCAGCACCTGCTGGAAACCGACGAATACCGCGGGAAATTCTACGACGGCGACCTCGGCAAGATCAGCGGTGCCAGTGCGTTTCGCATCAAAATCAAGTGAGGACTTTCCGGGATTGAAGAAGTCCGCCGGTCAAGGATGAGGTGAAGACCTCCGGTTTGAAGTCGGACCAGCACGTTTTGACCCCGGTTTGGCGGACCTTCGAGAAGTGGCGACGGCGTGTTCCAACAATTCTTCCACTTTCGAAACCAGTTCCTCCGGCTGATACGGCTTGGTGAGATAAACGTTGACGCCGGCCTCGAATCCGGCCACGCGGGTAAAGTAGCTGTCCATGCCGGTAAGCATGATCACGGGAATGGAGGCGGTGGCAGGATTTTCCCGCAGCGCTTTGCAAAAATCGAGCCCGTTCAACTGCGGCAACATTAAATCCAGCACAATCACATCGGGTGAAATGGAACGGGTTTTGACGAGGGCATCCACGCCGTTGGCAGCAGTGCCGATGGCAAACCCGGCGTCTTTCAGGTTTCCGCGAATCGCTTCCAGTTGGTCCGGATCATCTTCTACCACCAATATCTTTCTTCGCATAGGATTGGTTTGATCCATACACCCACCGGCAACAACACCGCGGTACGAACAAAACACTCCCGTTTGGAAGCAGAAACGATGCCGTGTGAACGGTTTACTTTCTCGATAAATCAAAGAAAATGCCTGACTTAAACCGGCGGATGCCATGGGAAATTCCACGACGGTAACCCGGCTAATAAAACAAATAACTTAAAACGCCATCGGCAAATTCAAGGGCGTTTCCGAAGTGGCCGGCGGTTCCAGCATCAGTGGTCGGCCGTGGTCCAGGAAATTCTCACAGGCGCGGAAGAAGTCGGTGGTGGCGGTCACACGGCGAATTTCGAACAGGAATTGTTCGCCGACGCCTTCGCCGATGAAGTTCATGAATTTTTTCATCCGTTGCACTTGCGCCGATTCTTTCACCCCCGGCACGATTTCGTTTTCCCAGAGTTCGCGGATGTAAGCCAGCAAATCGCGGCCGGTGGGCAGTGTGACTTTTTCGCCGCGCAACCCGGCACGAATTTGATCAAACAGCCATGGATTGCGAATCGCGCCGCGTCCGATCATCAATCCGCGGGCGCCGGTTTCCGCAAGCAGTTGTTTCGCCTGTGTCGCGCTATGGACGTTGCCGTTCGCCAGCACGGAGCATTTCAATTCCTGCACCGCCCGCGCAATCAAATCGTAGCGCACGCCCGGCCGGTACATCTGCTTTACGGTGCGGGCGTGGATGGTAAGCAAATCAATCGGATGTTTCGCAAACAGCGGCAACAAGGCGTCAAATTCGGCCGGCGACTCAAAACCGATGCGGGTTTTGACGGTGAACGGAATCGTCACGGCGTCGCGCAGCGCACCAAGGATGGCGTCGATGCGTTGCGGTTCGCGCAACAACCCGCCGCCCGCGCATTTGCGGTAAACAATGGGCGCGGGGCAGCCGAGGTTCAGGTCAATCGCAGCGACGGGATATTCTTGCAGCTCCTTCGCCGTACGGACGAGCGCAAGAACATCGTTGCCAATAAGTTGTGCGACGACGGGCCGGCCGGTGGGGTTTTCGGTGATGGACTGGAGAATCCACTTATCGGGCGGGACTCGCCGTGAACCCGGAAGTATTCCGTCCAATACACGTCCGGCCCGCCGTAACGCGCGATGACCCGCATGAATCTGAGCGTCGTCACGTCCTGCATCGGCGCGAGCGCAAGCAATGGAGCTTCGCTGCGGAGCAGTTCTGAAAATGTTGCGGACGGAATCACGCGCGAGGTTAAACGGGATTAACCGGGAAAGGCGAATAATTCTTGCCTTTGCCGACGCTGTCCGCAACTTGAGGGTAAGCATGAGTGGAAATATTTTCATCGGCACGGACAGCGGCGCGACCACCTCCAAAATCGCCGCCGTCCGGGAAAACGGCGAGGCCGTCACCACCAGGATTTTTCAGCGGCCGACCAATGCGCAGAGCGGACGCGAGGCCGTCATCAGCGGCTGGATCGCCGGCATCGGCGAATTTCTCGCGCAAAACAATTTGCTATGGCCGCAGGTCCAGGGTGTCGGTCTTGCCATTCCCGGCCCCTACGAACGTTACGGCGTGCTCGGCAAGTCCGCCAATTTCCCGGCGGGTTTCGCGGGCTGGAACGTCCATCAGGATTACAGCGCGGCGCTGGCCCGGCAGGCCGGGCGACCGGTGCCACTGACCGTGAACAACGACGGCCACTGCGGCGGCGTGGCCGAGGCGCGGATGGCGCGCGGCGACCGCAAGCGGTCGGTGCTGATGCTCATGCCCGGCTCCGGCCTGGGCAGCGCGTTTGTCGGACGAGGACGGCCTGCCGCTCATCGGCCAGACGCTCACCGCCATGGAAACCGCCCACATGGCCGCGCCACTGCATCTGTTCGGCCTCGGCGGCCCGCCGTTCCCATGCGGCTGCGGGAGAAATTGGGGCTGCGTTGAGGCCTATACCGCCATCTCCGGTCTGCCGCACCTGCTGGCGGAAAAATTGAAAAAATTTCCCGACCACGAACTCGCCAAATCCACCGCGCCGGTGAAGGAAAAAGTTTTGTCACTCCGCAGCCGCGCGCAAAAGGGCGACGCGCTGGCGCAGGAGATTTTCGATTTCCAGGCGCGCGCGATGGGTTTCCACGTTGCGAACCTCGTGACGCTGCTGGATCCGGGCATCGTCGTCATTGGCGGCGGGCTGATGGACCATGAAGCAACCACGCCGGAATTCCGCGAGCGTTATCTGCGCATCGTTCACGAGACCGCCATGCCTTATCTCTGGCCGGTGCAGCGCGACACCGTCAAAATTGTCCCCGCGGTGCTGGGCGAATTATCGCAGGCCATCGGTGCCGCGCTGGTGGCATTGGGTCAAAGCCGCAGTTGAACTTGGCCGCCGCATCGGCTATGGTGTGACCCTATGACTTTGACGGAAAAAATTCTCGCCCGGGCGGCTGGCAGGAAACGCGTGGAAGCCGGCGACAACATCTGGGTGAATGCCGACGTGCTCATGACGCACGACGTTTGCGGGCCGGGCACTATCGGCGTGTTCAAGCGCGAGTTCGGCAAGGACGCGAAGGTCTGGGACAAAACCAAAATCGTCATCATTCCCGACCATTACATTTTCACCGCCGATTCCAAATCCAACCGCAACGTGGACATCTTGCGCGATTTCGTGAAGGAACAGGACATCGCGTATTTCTACGACGTGATTGACGACCCGAACGGCCACTGGCATTTCGACACAAGCAAAGGTCATCTCAAGCGGCAGTACGGCTCGCATTACGCGGGCGTTTGCCACACGGCGCTGCCGCAGAAGGGCCACACGCGGCCCGGCGAGATTTTGTTCGGCACGGACTCGCACACGTGCATGGCGGGCGCGTTCAACCAATTCGCCACCGGCATCGGCAACACGGACGCCGGCTTCGTCATGGGCACGGGCAAGCTGCTCATCAAGGTGCCCGAGACGATGCATTTCCGGCTCGAAGGCAAATTGCAGCCGGGCGTGATGGCCAAGGACGTGATACTTCATTGCATCGGCGAAATCGGTTTCGACGGCGCGACGTACCGCGCGATGCAGTTTGACGGCCCTGGCGCAGCGTCGCTCTCGATTGATGACCGCATGACCATTGCGAACATGGCCATCGAAGCGGGCGGCAAGAACGGCATTTTCGAGTTTGATTCCCGCACGCAGGAATACGTGGACGCGCGCGTAAAATTGAACGGCACCAAATCCACTTACACGCCGGTCGAGCCGGACCAGGACCAGAAGTTTGTTTACGAACTGGTCGTAAACCTCGACCAGCTTGAACCGACGGTGGCGTGCCATCCCGATCCGGGCCAGCGCAAAAAGGCGAAGGAGATGGGGCACATCAAATTGGATCGCGCTTATGTCGGTTCCTGCACCGGAGGCAAAACGAGCGATTTCGTGGAGTTCGCGCGCGTGTTGCGCGGGCATCACGTGGCGATTGACACGTTCGGCGTGCCGGCGACACCGGAGATTGTGCGCGATTTGCAGACAACGTACTGGGGCCAGCAGACCGTCTGGGATATTCTCGTGAGCGCGGGCGTGCAGATGACGGAGAACGCCGGTTGTGCCGCGTGCCTCGGCGGGCCGGTGGATACGTTCGGACGCATTAACAAACCCGGCATCAAGTGCATCAGCGCCACGAACCGCAATTTCCCCGGCCGCATGGGTGACAAGGAATCACAGGTGTTTCTCGCCTCACCGATGACCGTGGCCGCCAGCGCCATTGCCGGCAAGATTGTGGACCCGCGCGAGTACTTGGGAAATTGATCAGCCAGCAGCGGATATTTCTGCCTCACTAATCGGGTATATCATTTTTCAGCGGCGGCGCGTTTTCCGGGGGTTCAGCCTGACTGACACCTGTAGCAGTCGGTGCGAGTGGGAGCGTCTGTTCATCCAGTGGATGCTCGTGCTTTTGCCATTCCTCGGACACGTGGCCGTTCCAGCACGCGGTGTTCAGCGGATAGATGTCAGGATCAAAGATGACGTGATAGAAGTGCCAGACAACAATCGCCAGACACGCCAACACCGCCTCGTAGTAATGAATCGTCAGCGCCACGTCCACAATCCAGCGCGGCAGAAATCGCGTCACGTCCAGTTTGAACCAAATCATCAGGCCGGTTGCGCCCATGATGATTGTGCCCCACAAGACGGCCCAGTATTCGATTTTCTCGGCGTAACCGAACCGGCCGATTTTGGGTTTCTCATCGCTCAATCCGGCCAGATAGCGCAAGGCGCACCGCAGGTCGGCGAGGTCCTTTTTCACGGGAAACAAATCCCCGACCAGCCGCCGGCCTTCCCGGGTCGTTAAGATATGAATCAGGTGATAAAGCCCCGTCAGCAGGAGCACGATGCCGGCAATGCGGTGAATCCAGCGGCGCACCGGTTCACTCGAACCAAGCATTTTCGCCAGTCCCGAATCGGGAAATTTCAGGGCGAACCCGGTGACAGCCAGTGTGATGAAACTCAACGCCAGTACGGCGTGCTGCCAGCGCTGCGAAAGGCTCATGCGCAGCACGGGTCGTCCGCTGGCACGCAGATGCGCCGCGACTTTTTTATGAAACAACAGTGCGTTGTGGACGAACATCGCGCCGACCACGACGAAGATCAGCGCCAGATAAATCCGCCGCACCCACCAGTTGATTTTGCCCGCCAAATCCCGCCCTTCCGGCGTCGCCGACAAGTCCGAGTGAATCTTACCGCTCACGAACATTTTATCCGCGCCGGGATGACATTTTCCACAGGTGGCCACGAGGTGGTTGGTGTTGATGCTCGAATCCGGGTCCGAAGACGGCAGGATCAGGTGGTAACCGTGGCAACTGGCGCAGTTGGCCACAACGGCTGAGCCGTTTTGCGCCGCCAATCCATGATAACTTTCCAGATAGGTTTTTACCCGGTCGTCCGGGAGATTGTACTTTTGATCGAGATAGACCGAGGCGTGGCAGCGGCTGCAAACCCCGGAAATTTCCAACGGAGTTCCGTCTTTCAGCGCTTCGATTTTATGTTCCGAATGGCAATCGGTACAGGTGGGCGCGTCGCGCTGGCCGGTGGCCATGGCCTTGCCGTGAACGCTGCTCGCCACATCGCGAGCTTCCTGCGCGTGACAGCGGCCGCAGGTCCGGGCCTGCTGCACAAAATGGAGCGGAGACGCCGGCGACGTGGGCGGCAGAATATCGTGCGAGCCGTGGCAATCCACACAGGTGGCGGCATTCTCATGGCCCGCCTGGCGCGCTAGGCCGTGAACGCTGGCACCGTAGCTCTCGCCCTGTTCCTCATGACATTGCGCACAATTCACCGCCGCCACGGGCCGGTTGTCATCGGGATGTCCGGCGGTAATATCCGTATGACAACTGACACAGGAATTTGTCTTGTGGACCGACGCCGCAAATTTGGCTTCATCAACGAACAAGGAGATCGCCCGCCCGGCGGCATTGGTGGCCGTCAGTGTGTTGTCAGCATGGCAAACCAGGCAATCGTTGTTCGACATCGCCGGCGCCGCCGCAGCTCCGGTGGTGAAAACCAGCCAGAACCCGGTCAAGGCGACCTTTAGCGTTCGTACAACACTGCCCACTTTATAAAAGTCGGCGGGGACGGGCAGAATCGCTCTACACCGTTTGGCATTTATTGCGCCTTTTTTGGCAATAACCGCTGCGGCTTCTTCAAGCCGTCAGTGCGCCAGTCGTGTGGCCATGGCGTAGATGATCAGAATCAGCAGGATGATGCCAAGGCCGAAGAAGAAATAGCCGAATGAGCGTGCGATGTTTTTCCAGCGCTCCCATTCGTCCTTCACGCGGTGGTCGTCCAGTTTGCCTTCCGCCACCAGCCGGTCGTACCACCGCTTGCGCTCGTGCAACATCTCGGTCCTGGAAACACGGCCGGAGAAGATGACCGTGTCCATCGGGAATTTCTCGATACGAAAATGCGTGTTGAAGAAATGGATCGAGAAAATGAAGCCCGCCGCCAGCAACGCTTCGTCCGAGTGCAGGATCAGGGCGATGTTGATGATCCAGCCCGGCAGGAACCGCGTGAAAAAGGTCGGGAACCACATGATCAGCCCCGACGCGCCGATGATGGCCACGCCCCAGAACACGGCAAAGTAATCGAATTTTTCCCAGTACGTCCAGCGGTCAAACTGCGGCTTCGGACCTTTGCCAAAGAACCATTTGTTGTGCGCCACGAAGTCGCGGAAATCCTGAAGCGTGGGCACCATGGAATCCGGACCAAACAGAGTTTTCCAGACGCGGTCGAATTGGAACCGGCCACTTGCCGGGCTGCGCAGCGATTTCCGGCCTTTCCACGCCTTGCCCGCCAGCGCCGTGAGATGAAGGCCAAAATAGAGGAACGTGACAAGCGCGCCCAGGCGATGCAGCGTCCGGGCGGTTTCCGGGCCACCGATGACGTTGAAAATCGCTTTGGCCCAGTTCGTGTAATAGAACTTCAACGGCATGCCGGTAATGACCAGCAGGAGGAAGCTTGTTACGACGAGGAAATGCAGGAACCGCTCGAACGGCGAGAAACGGGTAAACCATTCATCGTCCACTTGCGTTCGAATCTTGGCTTCGCGGAATTTTTTTGAGTCGTGCAAATAGAGATAAATAGCGCGCACCAGCCAGCCAAGGGTGTGCAGGCCAAAGAACGCGAACGTGCCGATAAGCAGGCCGGTCATGGCAAGGAACACGGCATGGAACAGTGGATAATGTTTTCCGTCCTGTGGGTCGGCATGCGGATCGTATTGGGTGAATCCAATGGTGGCGCCGGGATGACATTGCTGGCAGGTGGCCAGAATGTTGGTCCTGGACAGATGCGATTGCGGGTCCGACGGCGGCAGCACGTCGTGATAACCGTGGCAGTCATAACAGGCCGCGACCTGCGGGGCGACATTGGGCCGGCCCAGCGCCACGGCCTTGCCGTGGTAGGTTTCCCGATAATGCGCCAGACGGTCAGCGTGGCACTTGCCGCAACGCTCGTCGCTGATGGCTTTGAAATTGTTGCCTTCCGGATTCACAATTTCGTGCGCCGTGTGGCAGTCCGTGCAGACCGGCCCGCGAGGATCGCCCTTGGCCAATAATTGGCCGTGAATGCTCCGGTTGTATGTCTCTTCGACGCCGAGATGACATTTACCGCAGGTCCGGGCGACGTTGGCGTGGTTGATGGGGGAATCGCGATCCACGGCGCGTTTAATGTCATGGACGCCGTGGCAATCGTCGCACGACGGCGCGACAATCAGGCCCATCTTGAGCAACGCCTGCCCATGAATGCTGTCCATGTATTGCGCCGCCGCTTCGGGATGGACAATTTGGTATTCCTTCGTCAGGCCCGCATTGCTGTGGCATTTCGCGCAGGTGAACGGCAGGTTCATCTTGAACACCGGCGACGCCGGGTCCTTGACCGGCAGAATGCCGTGTGAGCCGTGGCAATCCCAGCAATTCGCCGCGCCGGAGGCGCCAAGGATGTGACTCACCCCGTGAATGCTGGTGGCGTAATCCTTCGCTTCCTTTTCGTGACAAGGTGTGCAGTCAGGCGGACCCAGCGGGTCATGAACCAGGTCTTTGACGCCGGCGTGACAATCCACACAGTTGAGATTGGCGTGAACCGAGTGCGCGAAAGTGTTCGTCGGGAAAACCAGTGATTCGGTTTTGCCGTTGACCACGCGCGTGGTGTTGGGATCAAGATGGCAACCCAGACAATCCGCGTTGGCAAATTTCGCCGGCGCGTTGGTCGGCGCTGTTTCCTGGGCCGTCGCAACGCTAACAACCAACCCGAAGAAGGCCAGCAGGCAAATCACTGCCGTTCCGACGGCCTGATGCCGGACCAGGCCCAGGCGCGGAATGAATGCCGGGCAATCACCGGTTGCCGCCGCTACGGTTGTTTTATTTGCAGTCATCGGAAATTTTTCTGCCTGGCATCGGCAACAGCCGGCCTTTCGCGGTTTCTTTCCGCGCTCCTGTGCGCACGAATTACAGCCTTCCGGTGGTGTTACTTCTTAAAAGTCCGCATGTAAGCCACCAAGCCTTTGATATCTTCGTCGGACAGATTTGGGGCCGGCCTCATCACGGTCTTGCCGTCGCTGGTTTTGAAACCTTCCTTTATGGCTTTAAATGCGGCGTCATCGGTCAGCGCAGCCTGAACTGTTGGATCGGTGTAATCTTTGCAGTTGAGCCGCTTGCCCATGTTGGTCTGGCCCTTGCCATCGGCGCCGTGGCAGCGGGTACACGAGGTGTTCCAATTATCCTTCGGATCCGCAGCGGAAGCCGCCAGGGCGGCGGCGAAACCAATGACGCCGGCAAATAGAATTATTTTTTTCATCGTTGTTGGTCTTTTTTCATGTTTTGGGGGCGCAGTTATTCGCGCCTTTTCCAATAATAGCGTCGTTGAAGAGATCAGAATTCACTACCCATGTTTTGGCCAACGCACGGCATTTTTTGCGTTATAACCGAAAACAACCGATTGGAATGTTGGCGAAGAACTGCTGGGAAACGGGTGGCGGAGTGCGGATAGCTTGTTCGCGGATTTATGGGCCGCGCGTTGGCGAACATTGGTTGTTCGCGTTTCTGAACGGCGGGGATTCCTCCAAATCAGCGTTGCCGGTTCCGGTTATTTCGGCAGATTCGACCCGGGCAGATAAATCGTGAAGGCGGTGCCTTCGCCGGATCGGGTGTGCACATGCAATGCGCCGCGGCCTTCTTTGATCAGCCGCTGAACGATGCTGAGGCCCAGGCCGGTTCCCTGCCGCGCACCCTTGGTGGTGAAGTATGGTTGAAAAATCTTTGGCAATACCTCCGGTGGAATGCCCGGCCCGTCGTCGCGCACCCACAGTTTGACCACGGGCGGGGTGTTGTCCGCGCTTTCCACATTGAGCAGCCGGTCATGCGGGCTGTCCTTGAATTTCGACAAATCCAGCGGCGCGCGCAGCATTTCGCCGCCGATCTCCACGCGATGCTTCTGCGGCACGCATTGAAAGGCGTTCACGGCCAGGTTGAGCAAAATTTGAATGAGGTCGGTGCCGTTGATTTTGACGTTCATGTCTTCGGCCAGCGGCGTGATGCTGAATTCGTTCTCCTGCACGCTGGGATGCACGCGCATGAGTTGCTCCAGGTCTTTGAGCAATTGATTGACGCTGACGCGCGGGGCGTGTTCGTCCGACTGGCGGCGGAGAAAACCGAGGTACCGCCGGGAAATTTCAATGCAGTTGCCCACCTGCCGCGCGATGATGCGCAGGCGGTCCTTGATGAATTCCAAGTCCTCCATTTCCATTTGCGAAGTGCGGTTGAGCCGCTGGCTGAGCACCTGCACAAAGCCGGAAATGACCGTCAACGGACCGTTGATGTCATGGATGATGCTGGCATAGATGTCGCCGCGCGTCTTGGCGATCTGTTCCTCGATGCGCTGGTTCTGCAATTCCGTCAGCAACTCCTGGACTTTCTCCGCGCTGTTATGGATTTCGCCCTCGAGCACCCGGCGTTGCATGGCCTGCGCGACGGCGCTGCGAATGGTCGCAATGTCGAACGGCTTGTTGATGTAATCGCACGCGCGCAGCCGCAATGCCTGCCGGATGGTGTCCGTCGTCTCGAACGCCGTGATCATGATCGCCTCGATTTCCGGGTTCACGAACTTGAGGCGTTCCAGGGCTTCGATACCCGACATACCCGCCATGCGGATGTCCAGCACCGCCACGTCCACCGGATACTTTTGCGCCAGCTCAATCGCCGTCGGGCCGTCCTCAGCCATCAGCAAATCGTATTCGTCCTTGAAAATGACGCGCAACGACTGGCGCGGACCGTCCTCGTCATCCACAATCAACAACACGCCCCGTCGTTTCGTTGGTGCCGGTTCGATGACGTCGGCAATGACAGCCTCCGTCTCAACTGCAGAATCAGCGGTCAAGATCATATACTGAAATTAAGTTGCTCGGTTCAATTCCACTGAAAACATCTAATAACAGCATTCTACCCCACATGGCCTCACCCACAAGCGCAAAGCGTGCCAGATTTTGACGATCCCGAATGCAACAGAGCGAGTGCCTGCCGGGCGGTCATTTCCTTGAATTTCCTGCGCTCATAAGCATTTAATCTGCGCTCCACAACGGTTCCGAATGCCCCGGCCAGGGCAATGAAAACCGTCCCCACCGGCTTGGCTTTCGTGCCGCCGCCTGGTCCGGCAATGCCGGTGATGCCCAGCGCAAAATCCGCGCCGAATTTTCTCCGCGCCCCTTCGGCCATCTCGCGTGCAACGGCTTCACTCACTGCGCCGCGCGCTGCGAGCGTTTTTGTCCGGACGCCAAGAAATTTCCGCTTGGCCGCGTTGCTATAGGCCACGACGCCGCCCAGGAATGCCATCGAAGCGCCGGGCACATTCGTAAGCCGGTGCGCCAGGCAACCGCCGGTGCAGGATTCGGCCAGCGCGAGCGTCTGCTTTCGTCCCGCGAGCCGTCGGAGCATCTCCGCTTCAAGCCGGAAGTGCGACCTGGAACCAACGTTCTTTCCGGCAACGGATTTGGGCATGGCGGGTTGGCGGGCAACCTTCACGGCGAGCGGCGCGATCGGGAATTCTGGATTTCAGCGGTGAATGTTCCGACGACATAACTTTTCATCTCGTCCGGCAAACAAAGATAAATCTTTCCAGGCAACCGATTGCTGGAAATCGTTCCGAATTCCAGCTTCATCGCATATCCATTGGTGAATGACTCCGTGACTCGCATATTGCCGTCCCGCCAAACCAATGAGACCGCCGGAATGGAACCGGTCTGATTGGTGCCGACTTCAAAATTCCTGCCGCTCAGCATTTCGGCTGCGTTCGGAGAATCAGCGCCATGGACGAGGAAAATGTTCGCCGCCATCTCCGCTTGCCAGCCCGGGCCGGTCCGCAACGCCAGGAAATCATGGAGCAAAACCGCGTGCCGACAGACGAAGTCCCTGCCATGAATTTTTCCCGCCGCGACCTTGTCCGGGAAAATTGCATTCGCCAAACCCAGGGTCCAAAGCGGGCTGATCGCCATCGGCGCCGCATTGGTTTCCATCATCGCCGTCCGCCCCGGCCGCGACTGGACAATCTTTTCGCGCACGAACAGTGCCGTGACGACAGCGCACGCCAGAATCAGCGCGAAGATCAACAACGCGGGTTTCCTTTGATGCACCACGGGCGAGGCTGCCTTCGTTGAGGGCGCAGGAGGGAGGATGACCGGCCTGATATACTGCGTCGCGGACAGTTGATATTTTGAACCTACCGCCGGCGCCTTGGGCACGATGACGATTTGGAAACAGGTCGGGCACTCCACTTGCGCGCCGCTGGCACTCGAATCCACTGCCATGCGTTGGCCGCAAACCGGGCAGGCAAATTTGAACTCGCTCATGGCTGACCGGGAAAACATTTCACATCCACGCCCCAGCGGCAATGAGGTTTTTTAAGTAATTTTAATCCGTCTTTGGGATTGAATTTTGCCGCCGCATCTCAAAACCTGTGTTTAGCCGCGTTCAGCGGCGATTTAACCAAAGTACATGAAAAAAATTTCTCCTGTCTCCCGCAGCGGACGGTTTGCCGGCGGCCCGGCGGCGGATGTGGCTCAATTCACCCAATCCGTCTCGTTCGACCAGCGGCTCTGGCGGCACGACATCCTCGGTTCGCTCGTCCACGCCGACATGCTCCAAAAAATCGGCGTGCTCTCACGCGCCGAACGCAACGCCATCGTGCACGGCCTCAAAACCCTCGCCCGGGAAATCGAACAGGGAAGATTCCGGTGGAAGGCCGGGCTCGAAGACGTCCACATGAACATTGAGGCCGAATTGACCCGGCGCGTGCCTGCCGGCGCAAAACTGCATACCGCCCGGTCGCGTAATGACCAGGTTGCTCTCGACGTGCGGCTTTGGCTGCGCGATGAAATTGTCCTGTTGCTCGGGGAAATCGCCGATTTGCAGCGGACCTTGGTTTCGCTAGGTGAAAAGAATGCCGGTGTGCTCATTCCCGGCTACACGCATCTGCAACGGGCCCAGCCGGTTTATCTCGCGCATCATTTGCTGGCCTACGTTGAGATGCTGGAACGTGATTGCGAACGGCTTTGGGACTGTCACTCACGCGTAAACGTCTGCCCGCTCGGCAGCGGCGCGATCGCCGGCTCCACGCTGCCGCTCAACCGCGAATTCGTCGCCCGGCTGCTCGGCTTCGTGGACGCCGGCGGCCGGCCACAGCTTACGCAAAACTCCATGGACGCCGTCGGCGACCGGGATTTCGCCGTCGAATTCTGCGCCGCCGCCGCGTTGCTGGCCGTTCATTTCTCCCGGCTGGCCGAGGATTTGATTCTCTGGACCAGCGCGGAATTCAACTTCATCAAAATCGCCGACGCCTACACCACCGGCTCGTCGCTGATGCCGCAAAAGAAAAATCCCGACATTGCCGAACTGGCGCGCGGCAAATCCGGCCGCGTCATCGGCAACCTTGTTGCCCTGCTGACGTTGCTGAAAGGCCTGCCGATGACTTACAACCGTGATTTGCAGGAGGACAAGGAACGACTGTTTGACACCGCCGACACTGTTCGCGCCACCACGCGCCTCATGGCCGCGATGTTGCGGAACACGAGGGTGAATCGTGCCGCCTGCGAAACCGCCGCGGGCGACCCGGCTTTGTTGGCGACCGATCTCGCCGACTATCTCGTGCGGAAAGGGATGCCGTTCCGGCAGGCGCATCACGTTGTTGGCGCGGTTGTGGCGCTGGCGGAAAAAGCCGGCAAACCGCTGAACCGGCTGACATTCGCAGAATTGCAATCCGTGGACAAAACCTTTGGTCGCGACGCACTCGGCGTATTCGATCTAAAGCGTGCGATGGCCAAGCGCAATTTCACCGGCGCGCCGGGAACAAAGGAAGTCGCGAAGCAATTGATGCGGTGGCGGGGGCAGCTTTCGTGAACGTTTAGTCAAAAATGAATCAGACCTTTTCACCCTGGCTTCGATGGGTTGATCGAAATCAGCTTGGTGAAATTCTCAAATTTCCCGGCGTCTATGTAATTGCCTTGTCAGATAAAAATCTCGCCTCGACGCCGTTCGAATGGAGCGAGGAGATTATTTACATTGACATGACTAACTCGAAAGGTGGCCTGAAATCCCGATTGCAACAATTCGAAAACACAATCAAAGGCAAATCTGGGCATGGCGGCGCAGAACGTGTGCGACACAAACACAGGGATTACAATCTGCTAGTTCCAAGATTGTTTGTCTCGGTTAACTACACAGAATGCGATGTGACTTCAAACAAACCTTCAGATCTTCGGTTGATGGGAAAAGTTGCACATCAAGAATACGAATGTTTTGCTGTTTTTGTTGAAAAATTCCCAGACCACCCGTTCCAAGTACCGGAATTTAACAACAAACAGAAATCTCAGAAGAAATGATCAAAGCCTTTGTTCGTGCCGTAGGCACAAGTAGATATTAGCCAGCCACAAGGTGGCTGGCAACGTTCCGCAAAAAATCCTCCCCGTCCCGGCGGGACGGCGGAAACATCCGTGCTCAATCCATTTGCAAATTCCGCCGTCCTTTCAGGACGAATTCATTTGCGCATCTTGACCAGACACGTTGTATCCGGCTAATGTCCCATGTCGCTTCGCGATAACATGGCGTATGCCATCAACTCATTTAAGCCTGCACTACCACATCGTCTTCAGCACGAAAGACCGGCACCCGTTCGTTGCCGATGCGTGGCGTTCACGTTTGCACGAATATCTCGGTGGACTGGTCCGCGCAGCGGATGGAATCCCCGAAGCCATCGGCGGCACGGCGGATCATGTTCATTCACTGTTTGGTTTGCGCGCAACCCATGCGCTCGCGTCGTTCGTCCAGGACATCAAACAGTCTTCGTCGCGCTGGATACACGAAGTCATCGGCATAAAGAATTTCGCGTGGCAACCAGGCTATGGCGCATTTACGGTGAGTGTTTCAAACTGCGAGGCGGTCAAAGAATACATTGCGCATCAAGCGGAACATCACCGGACAAAATCATTTCAAGAGGAATATGTGACTTTTCTCCAAAAACACGGTGTGGAATACGATGAAAAATATTTGTGGTGAGCTTGTCCGGCATCCCTCGCGGGACACAATCCGGTTTGGTCTGGCTTTCCAGCCACTTCGTGGCTGGCTAATATCCAGTGTTCCTTTGGAACAATGAGAACGCAAATGTCAAAACTGTTGAAAGAGTTGCTCAAGGCAACCTCGCGCTCGTTTTACCTGACGTTGCGCGTGTTGCCGGCCCGGGTGCGCCCGCAAATCGGCCTCGCCTACCTGCTCGCGCGCACCACCGATACCATCGCCGACACGGAAATTGTCCTGCTGGCGCAACGGCTTGACGCGCTGCAACAATTGCGTCAACGCATCCTGGGCAAATCATCCGCACCGCTGAATTTCGGCGGACTCGCCCAACAACAAGCCTTACCCGCCGAGCGTCTCCTGCTGGAAAAGGTCGAAGCCAGTCTGGCACTATTGCAAAAACTTTCGCCCGCCGATCTGCAGCGGGTCCGGAGCGTGCTGGACATCATTATTGGCGGCCAGCAACTGGATTTGGAGCGGTTCGCCGGGGCCTCCGCCGAAAACATCATCGCGCTCAAATCCGCCATTGAACTCGATGACTATACATATCGGGTCGCCGGCTGCGTGGGCGAGTTCTGGACCCAGGTGTGCCGCGCCCATCTGTTCCCACGCGCGGAACTGGAGGACGCGCAACTGTTCGGGGACAGCATCCGTTTCGGCAAAGGATTGCAACTCGTCAATATTTTGCGCGATTTGCCGGCGGATTTGCGCAAGGGCCGCTGTTACCTGCCGTCCCTGGAAGTGGACCAAGCCGGCTTAATGCCGTCGGTCTTGTTGTCACCCGTGAACGAATCCCGGTTCCGCCCGTTTTATCATCGTTACCTCGACCTGGCGGAATCGCATCTGCAGGCGGGCTGGAATTACACCCGTTCACTGCCACGCGGGCAGATGCGAGTGCGGCTGGCGTGCGCGTGGCCGATTTTGATAGGCGCCAAAACGATTGGGCGATTGCGCGCCGCCAACGTGCTGGAACTGCGGCAAGGCGTCAAAATTTCCCGGGGCGAAGTCCGGGGAATTTTGCTGCGTTCGGCGCTGCTTTATCCGCTGCAAACCGCATGGCAAAAGCAGTTTGCCGCCAGCCCGAAAGCTGTTGCATCCGGCCCCAAATTAGGGTAAGGAAAAGTCATGCGAATTTCCAAGTTGTGCCTTGTGGTTTGCGCGGTGGCCCTTTGCGCTGCATCCCCGATTGTCCGCGCAGACGACAACCCCGCTCAAGCCGCCGCCCGTGCGGCGTTGGAGGAACAGATGCGCGCATTGGACATGCAACAGGCACCCACGAATGCGCCAGCGCCCGCCCCCGCGACGCCGGCGCAACCCGCTGTGACAACCCCGCCGCCGGTGTCCAATCCGCCGGCGATGGAAACCAATCAGTCCGCCGCGCCCGCGGCAACAATGCCAACAACGAACGCAACGAATGTGCCGCAGGCCCAGCCGCCACCGGTTGCCGCCACTCCCTCCGGGGCGATTGCGCAGCCGCCAACCAATCCGTCGGCGACAACAGCCCCGGCGATGACCCCCGCACTTGGCGTTGCGCCGGTTCGAACGATGACGCCGGCCGCGTCAACAACTGTGAATTCGGGGAATAGTTTATTCGGCCCGGTGCCGCCACCTTCCGGCAGTACCCCGGCCGAGGCAATGCCGGAGGGAAACATGCCGTCATCAACAACGTCCGCTGCGCCAATGGCGGTTCAAATCCCGGCACCTGCCCCGCTCCAATCCCTGCCGATGGAACCGTCGCAAAACAACAACAGCGCGGCCATTCCCGGAAGGGAACTGGGCTTGCAACCGATTGTGGCCCCGCCGTTGCCGATTTCCGCCACACAACAAGCGCAACTCCAGGCTTTGCTGGAGAAATACGATTCCGGCGCCATCACGCCCGTGCAATACCAGACCGAGCGCGCCAAAATTCTGAGCCAACCCCATTAAGAACCGCCTGCTTTTCCGCCCGCCGGTTCTTATCGGCGGGCTTTTTCTTTGCCACTATCAGCCGCCATCTTTAGACTTTGAGCCCGGATGCACGATTTTCATTACCTCGGCAGAAAATTGTTCTGCGAAGGCGTCGCCGTGGAAGCGCTCGCGCGCGGGTTCGGCACGCCGCTGTATATTTATTCGCAGCATACGCTGACGGATCATTTCCAAAAGCTCGACCACGCGATGTCCCCGGTGGAGCATCTGGTTTGTTTCGCCGTCAAATCCAATTCCAATTTGTCCGTCTTGCGCGTGCTCGCCAGGCTTGGCAGCGGTTTTGACATCGTAAGCGGCGGTGAATTGCAGCGCGTCCTCGCGGCCGGCGGCGATCCACGCCGATGTATTTTTGCCGGTGTCGGCAAAACGGAAAACGAAATTGAATTTGCGCTGCGGCAGAACGTCTATTCGTTCAACGCGGAGAGCGAGGCGGAATTGCACCGCATCCAGCGCGTGGCCGCGCGGCTTAGGCGAATCGCGCCGGTCGCCGTGCGCGTGAACCCGAACGTCGCGGCGCAGACGCACGCCAAAATCACCACCGGCACTTATGAGAACAAATTCGGCGTCGCCTTTGAGCGAATTGAAGGCGTCTATGCCCGGGCAGCCCGATTGAAGAATCTGCGCCTGCGCGGACTGCAGATGCACATCGGTTCGCAACTGACCAGCGTCGCACCGTTCGAACAGGCCGTGCGCAAAGTCCTGCCGCTGGCACGGCGGCTCACGGAGAGATACAAACTGGAATTTCTGAGCATCGGCGGCGGACTGGGCATCGTTTACCAGCCCGCGCTGGCGAGTGGTTCATCCGGTTGGTGGCAAACCGCGGCCGCGAAAAACATTTTGACGCCGGCGAGTTATGCCGCGCGTCTGCTGCCGCTGTTGCAACCGCCCGGCCTGAAAATTCTGCTGGAGCCGGGCCGCTTCATTTCCGGCAATGCGGGTATTCTGGTCACGCGCGTCGAATACGTGAAACGCACCGGCAAAAAGAATTTTGTGATCGTGGATGCCGCGATGAATGATTTGATTCGCCCGGCGTTCTACGATGCGTATCACGAAATCGTGCCGGTCACGCGCAAGACCGGGGCGAGCATCAAATCGGACGTCGTCGGCCCGATCTGCGAATCCGGCGATTATTTTTGCAAGGACCGCCCGCTGCCGAGGGTTGGTGAGGGCGATTATCTGGCGTTGCTGAGTACTGGCGCTTACGGGTTTGTAATGGCGTCAAATTACAACACGCGCCCGCTGGCCGCCGAGGTTCTGGTGAGCGGCCGCCGCGCCGCGGTTGCCCGCGAACGCCAGCCAGCCAAAGAAATTTGGTCGGGCGAGAAAATTGTGGCATGGTTAAGGTAACACTGTGAATACCGAATTTTCCATCGCCGCGCACTGGCCGGACGGCTTTGATGAAAGTGGGCTCCGCCAGTGGGCCGAAAACCTGCGCGCACAGCTTCTGGCGCCCCAGGTTTCACTCGGCCTGGTTTTCATGTCGCCGAAATTCTTCCCGCACGCGCGGCAGACGCTGGAAATTTTGCGCGTCCACGCCCGGATTCCCCTGCTGGCGGGTTGTTCGAGCACCGGATTGATCGCCGGTTCGAACGAGATCGAAGGCGCGACGGGGTTTGTGCTGGCGCTCTATTCCCTGCCGGGAGCGGAGTTGAAGGGGTTTCGTTTCACGCAGAAACAGGTGGAGGAGGCCAACGGCCGGACCTACTGGCATTTGGAAGCCGGCGTCGAGCCGAAACGCACCAATGGCTGGCTGGTGTTCATTGATCCGTTTCATCTCGACGCAGAAAGCTGGCTCCGTTCGTGGAACAAAGCTTACGCGCCGCTGCCCGCGCTCGGCGGCCTGGCCAGTGGAGTTTTCTCCGAGCAAACCACCCAGGTTTACCTGAACGGCGACGTGTTTGAGGATGGTGGCGTGGCCGTTTCCGTCGGCGGCGACTTGAAACTGGCGAGCGTCATTTCACAGGGTTGCACGCCCATCGGCGAGACGTGGACGCTGACACGCGTTGAACACAATTTAATCCGCCAAATCGCCAATCGCCCCGCGTATTCGGTGCTGGCGGAGACGTTCCAGAAACTTCCGCCCGCCGAACAGCAAAAAGCCCGCGGCAACCTGTTCATCGGCCTGGTCGTCAACGAATACCTTGAAGATTTTCATCGGGGCGATTTTCTCGTGCGAAATCTCATTGGCGGCGACCCGAACTCCGGCGTGTTGTCTGTCGGCGCGATGCCGCGCGCGGGGCAGACCATGCAATTCCAGCGGCGTGACGCGGCGGCGGCGAACGAGGACATGAACGAGTTGCTGTCCCGCGCCAAAAAGGAGCTTGCCACGACGACGATTTACGGCGGCTGCCTCTGCTCCTGCAACGGCCGCGGCCAGAACCTGTTTGGCCGGCCCAATCACGATGCCGAGCTGGTGCAGCAACGGCTCGGCCCGCTTGGCCTGACCGGGTTTTTCTGCAATGGTGAAATCGGGCCGGTTGGTGAAAAAAACTTCCTCCACGGTTATACTGCTTCGCTGGCGTTGTTTGTGAAAAAGTAATCACAATTCGCCATTGCATTTGCCCGCCGACCCGCCATGCTCGCGGGAAAATGGTTTCACCGGAAGAACAATCACCGGAATCGAATCCCGTCGCACCGCCGCGGAGTTCTGGTGGTGGACGGCGACGAGGCCGACGCGGCGGGCGTGGCCGGGGGCGCGGTCCTCGCCATTCTCTGCAAACCGTGCCCGCCGACCAGCCCGCGGGCGCGCCGCCCGAAGAAACAGCCGCAATCCAACCAGCGACTTCAGCCGCCGTTCCCGCCGGGAAGGAATCTTCCGCGATCAGCCGGGCGATTGACGAAGTGCGGCAGATCGTCGAATCACTCGAACAGGCTTTGGAGCAAATGGAGGAAGTGCAGGAACTGGTTGAAGTGGCGGATCGCCAGAAATCCGCCGACGAACGCGAAATTGAATCATTGCGCCGGGCGCTGCGACGAATCCAGTCGCCGCGCGGCCACAAGGACGCGCCGCCCGGACCTGGCGGCGACTAGAATCCCTCAAACACCCGTGTCAGGCGGTGGTTCACGTAGAGAACATTGCGGGAACCGAACAAAGGTTTGCGCCGCTTTTCAATCCGCACCGGCCATTGCTCGACGTTGCCGACCATAAAGTCAAAAACTTCATGGATCGGTTCGTTTAACAGGCGGACAGCGCGGCGAACGGGTTTGTTATCCACGCGAATGAGCAGGGTGCCGCACAGCTGGTTGAAATTAAATTCGACGTGGTGCTTTTCCACGTCGCCGACCTCAAAAGAGAACTTCATAGAAATACGTCTTGTGACGCCGCCTTCTGCGCAAATTCCGTGCCGTTCCCGGGAAAAAATGCGAACGAGATTTTCAACGATAATTTGTGGACTAATCAAAAATTCGGACCTGACCGGCGCGGTCACCGGCTGAAAAACTGTCTCAAAACAGTTCAGCGGCAGTCCGGTTCCGACATTAACGGAGAAGAAGACGCAACTCCTCCGGCCGATTCGTTGGCGGCTGACACGCATTGCCGGTACAAAGATAAGCGACCGCGCTGTCCCGGGCGGGAAGGGTTCGCGCGAATTCCTCCACCGCGCCCGAATTTCCCAAAATAATTTTATTCGGCTGATAAACCAGGTGCGCGGTATGCAACAATTCCTGGAGAAGGGCAGAGTTCGCATCTCCGGCAATAACCACGCGGCGGGGTTCCTCGATCCAGAAATCCACAGCCTGCAACAGGAACGACACGGCCTGCGGAAAATTTTGCAACCGGTGGGCAAACAATCGCAGCGTGGCCTCGGCGGGACTCCGTAAATCCTGGCGGCCGGTGATGGCGGCAAGTTTCAGCAATGCCAGTGTGGCCATGGAATTGCCGGACGGTTCCGCACCGTCGTAATCGTCCTTCACACGGAAAATCAAATCCTTCGCGTCGGCAGCACTTTGCCAAAAACCGCCGTTTTCCGCGTCGTAAAATTTCATAATCATTGCTTCGGCCAGGGCCATCGCAAAATCCAGATGCTTCGGTGCGAGCGTGGCCTCGTAAAGTTCGATGACGCCGGCCAGCAAGAACGCGCAACCTTCAAGCAAGGGCACGCGGTCGCGCTCGCCGTCACGCCAGCGTTGAAACAGTGTTTTTGATTTCTCGTCCCACAATTTTTCCCGGATGAACGCCAGATTTTTCTCCGCTGCCACGCGGTATTTCTCCCCGCCCAGAACGGCATAAGCGCGTGCCATCGCGCCAAGCATCAGCCCGTTCCAGGACGCAAGAATTTTATCGTCGAGATGCGGGCGGACGCGCCGGCTGCGAGCGTCGAACATTTTTTGTTTGGCGGAGGCGAACAAGGTTTCATCGTTCGGGTTGACGATGCTCAAAACGTTTTGTCCCGGCAACGGGTGCGGATGGCTGTGATCAACGAAGTTTCCGTTTCCCGTGATGCCGAAGCAGCGGGTGGCTACCTTGAATTCCTCAGCGGTCAGCAGTTTTGCGAGTTCATCTTTCGTCCAGCAATAAAATTTTCCTTCGTGACCTTCACTGTCGGCATCTTCGGCGGAATAGAAGCCGCCATCGGGATGCGTCATGTCGCGCAGAACATAATCCAGGATATCACGGGCGACGGCGGCGAAGTGGGTTTCCTTCGGAGGGACAAGCTCCGCGAGTCCCAAACTGTCCCTGGTGTCAGGGACTCGTGCGACTCGCCCTTCCGAAATCAGGTGTGCGTAGAGGTAAAGCTGCACGAGCTGCGCATTATCGTAGAGCATTTTCTCGAAGTGCGGCACAAGCCATTCGGCATCCACCGCATAACGGGCGAATCCGCCGCCGAGCTGATCGTGAATGCCCCCGGCGGCCATGCGCTCACACGTATGCAGAACCATCCGGACGGCCTCTTCATCGTGAAAACGCGCGGCACAACGGAGCAAGAACAAGGGAACGCTCGGCTGCGGAAATTTCGGCGCGGTACCGAAGCCGCCGTGGCGGGCATCGTAAGCCGCCTTGAAAACCGCTGCCGCGTGCCGCAACACGTCCGCCGTCAGCGGCAGATTCGACATGGTGGAACCGTCCGCTGCGGCCGCGAGCCGGGCATGAATTTCGGCGGCGGAGTCTATAAGTTCACCGCGGTGTTCCTGCCAAAGCCCGGCGATTTGCCGGAGCAATTGCAGAAAACCCGGCCGATCGTGACGGCCATCCGGCGCAAAATAAGTGCCGCCGAAAAACGGTTTTAAATCCGGAGTTAAAAAGACGCTCATCGGCCAGCCGCCGCCGCCGGTCGTCGCCTGGACGAACGTCATGTAAATCTTGTCCACGTCGGGGCGCTCCTCGCGGTCCACCTTGATGCTGACGAAATGGTCATTGAGAAATCTGGCAACGGTTTCGTCTTCGAACGATTCGCGCTCCATGACGTGGCACCAGTGGCAGGTGGAGTAACCGATGCTGAGAAAGATCGGCTTGTCTTCCACGCGCGCCCGCTCAAAAGCCTGCCCGCCCCATGCGAACCAGTCCACCGGGTTGCGGGCGTGCTGGAGCAGGTAAGGCGATTTCTCGCGGGCCAGCCGGTTTGGACGCTCGACAGCCATCAGGCGAAGGATACGGTGCGCGGGGAACGGCGGCAAAATGAAAGCGCAGCCAATTTTGCGTCGTCAGTACCGCGCAGTTGCGTTAGGCTGGCGGCATGTTATCAGCCAAACCCTGGCGGGTGGAAGTGGTCATCTGGTTTTGCGCGGCTCAATTGGTCAGCCTGTGTGTGGGGCTGACCATCATCGGCGTTCTGCAAAAAGCCGGGTTCGCCGCGTTTCAACCGCCGGCCGGCGCGGGCGCGGTGTTGCTCGGCACATTGGCTTTTCAAGGCATGACGTGGGGGTTGATTTTTATTTTCCTGCGGCTGCATCACGTGAACTGGCGCGACGCTTTTGGTCTGCACCGGGCAGAATTGTGCCGGGCGTGGTTTCCAACCGTGCCGGTTGTGATTGTTTTTTTGCCGGCGGCATGGTTGTTGCAAAGTGCGGCCATGAATGCGCTTACCCGGATGGGCTGGCCACCCGAACCGGAGACCGCGGTCAAAGTGTTGACCAATGCCCAGGCATGGTGGCTGCGCGCTTATCTGGGCGTGTTCACCGTCGCCATCGCGCCCGTGGCCGAGGAATTTATTTTTCGCGGCATGCTGTATCCGTTCATCAAGCAATCGGGCTGGCCGCGGGTGGCCTGGTTCGGAGTCAGTTTCCTGTTCGCCTTGATTCATTGGGATGCGGCGGCCTTCTTGCCGTTGTTCCTGCTGGCACTGGTGCTGACGTGGCTTTACGAAAAGACTGACAGCCTGCTCGCGCCCATCACGGCCCATGCGCTCTTTAACGCCGTGAATCTCGTCGTGCTCTGTCTCTTTCAAAATGAAATCGGATCCGGCCGGTCATGAATGAATTTGAACTCATTGCCAGATTGACGAAGGCGCTGCCCGCCAATCAAACGGTCGTGACCGGCGCGGGGGATGATTGCGCCGTGCTGGATTTCGGTCTGCCGGACAAATTGTTTCTGTTCAAGACCGACGCCGTGGTGGAAGGCGTTCATTTTGAGAAAGACACGCCACCGGAAAAAATCGGGCGCAAGGCGCTCGCCCGCGGACTGAGCGACATCGCGGCCATGGCCGGAACACCGGCCGCGGCGGTGGTGACCATCGGATTGCCGGAACATTTCGAGCCGGAGACGGTCGCCAAAATTTATGACGGCATAAACACGCTCGCCAAAAAACATGGTGTGGCCGTCGTGGGCGGTGAAACCACGGCCAACCCGGAGCGCATTTTTATTTCCATCGCCTTGCTGGGGACCGTCAGCCGGGGGAAGCAAATTCTCCGTTCGACCGCCAAAGCCGGCGATGCGATTTTTGTGACCGGCGAACTCGGTGGTTCAGCCGCCGGCCGGCATCTTGATTTTGAGCCGCGACTGATCGAGGCGCGCTGGCTGACGGAACATATTCCGGTGCACGCGATGATTGATTTGAGCGACGGACTGGCCGGTGATTTGGCCCATGTTTTGAAGGCCAGTGGTGTCGGCGCGGAACTTTTGAAAACCGCCGTTCCCATCAGCCGGGCGGCGAAGGAAATCGCCCGCAAAAATCCGTTCGGAAAAACGCCGCTGGCTGCCGCATTGTCCGATGGCGAGGATTTTGAATTATTGTTCACGGTGGCAGCCGGCGACGCGGTGAAATTGACCGACACCTGGAAAAAACATTTTCCGAAACTGAAATTAAGCTGCATCGGGAAAATGGTTGCCGGCGAAGGCATCACCCTCCGCGATAAAACCGGCGCGCAAAAACTGGACGCCCATGGCTACGTTCATTTCGCATAGCCCGGCGGAAACCCAATCGCTCGGCGAATCGTGGGGGCGCACGGCGGAGCGCGGGCTGGTGATTGCGCTGTGCGGCGACCTGGGCGCAGGCAAAACGGAACTGGTGAAGGGCATCGCGCGCGGGCTGGGCGCCACCGAGCGGGTGCATTCGCCGACGTTTACTTTGGTGAATGAATACGATGGCGGACGATGGCGGTTGTTTCATTTGGACCTCTACCGGCTGAATACACCGGGACAAATCATCACGGCGGGGCTTGAGGAATTCTTGCAACCGGACGGCGTGACGGTCATTGAATGGGCCGAGAGAATTTACGATTCACGATTTACGACACTGACTCCCGTCGCGGGCTCGCGATTTATCGGAGTTTACGATTTGAAAAAGGTGCAAATCGAAATTTTGAACGAGACGGAACGAAGAATTGTTTATGACGGTTTTGGCGCTTGAATTTTCGTCGGCCCAACGCAGTGTGGCGGTGCTTGACTTGAAGAAAAGCAGCGCTTCGCCATGGCCCAAAATAGACGGGGCACTGCCCGGGCAATGCCCTTCCGCCAGAATGGCGGAGGCCATCGAAGCCGGCGCGGGCGGGACCAACGCGTTCAGCCTGATCGAAAAAGCCCTGGCCGGGGCGGGTTTGGCGCGCGAACAAATTGAGGTCATCGTCGTGGGGCTCGGGCCCGGCTCCTACACCGGCATCCGCGTTGCCCTCTCGATTGCGCAGGGCTGGCAATTGGCGCGCGGGGTGAAATTGCTGGGCGTCAGCAGCGCCGAATGCCTGGCGGCGCAGGCGCAAACAGGGAAAATTTTTGGCCGGGTGAACGTGGTGATTGACGCGCAGCGGAACGAATTCTACCTGGCCTCGTATGAGACTTCGCCACGGGGTTGGAAGGAAACCCGGCCATTAAGAATTGTGTCCCTGGCCGAAATGCTATCGCCGGCCGGCAGCAGCGAAATCCGGGTCGGCCCGGAAGTAACACGGTGGTTGCCGAAGGGGAAAATCCTGTTCCCGTCGGCGGTGACATTAGGACGGCTGGCGGCCGGACGAAATGATTTCGTGAGCGGCGACAAATTGGCGCCGATTTACCTGCGGGAAGTAAATTTCACCAAAGCCAATGCAATCCGTTCATATTCTGAAGCCTGATAGATTTACCGTTATATTGCAAATGCCTCGGTTGCAACAAATCTTCCGAATCTCAGAATTACTTCACCACAGTTGAAATTGCCCCATATTTGCGCCTTCCATTGGCTGTCAGGCGCCAAATAATGGTATGTCTTTTGCTGTAAATGATGGGAAACAGGCCAGGCGCCTGCATTGACATTGTACCTGTATTTATGGCGGTTTGTTTTGGACAAATTTACAAGCGAAGGGCGAGCACGGCATTCACCCTGGTGGAGGTGACGATGTCCATTGCCATTTTGGCCCTGGTGATGTCGGGGATGATCTACGGCTATGTCCTGACGAACCACCGGGCCGAATGGAGTTCCATGTCGCTGGATGCTCAATCCTTTGTCGCCGAAGCGGTCGAACAAGCCCGGGCGGCGCAATGGGCCATCAGCGGAGGAACGGCTACCAATCAACTGCAACTACTGCCAGTAAGTTACATTCGGACCAACACCATGCTGATTTCCTCAACCGGCCAATTGACGAATGTCCTGACCACCGTCAGCATCACCAACCTTTCTATCAACCCGCCCCTGTACCAGTTCCGTGCTCAATGCGTTTGGTATTTCCCGGGCAAAACAAACCGGTTTACCAATAGCTTCATCACCTGGCGTGCGCCAGACCGATAACCGAATGAAACGTTTGCATATTTATTCATCGTGCCAGCAGCCGGTTTGGTTCGCCGGGGTTCGCGCCTTTACCCTGACGGAAATGATGGTCACCATGGCTGTTTTTGCCCTGGTTGTGATTGCGATGGTTTCACTGCAAATTTTCGGGTTCAAGATAAACTCTCTCACGTCGAATAAACAGGTGTCCACGGCCAACAGCCTCAAAGTATTGGATCAGATCCAGAATCGAATCCGCGGAACGCCAAATCCGGTGTTTATTGGAAACTTCAATACCAGCAACAACAAATTTACTGCCATAGCCAATGGCCAATCGAGTATCGGCAACGCCGTGCTGGTTTCAAACGGCGCGGCCAGCGTCTTTACCTTTTATTTGAACACAAACACCCATATTCTTTATGAACGGGGGAGTGTCACCAACGCGCTCGCTCACGATGTGACCAATTCACAACCCTTCCAGACCGAGGACTGTTTTGGCAACCTCTTCATCGTGGGCAGCTCGGGGCATTACACCGTTAAAATGACGTTGCAGTATAGCAACTGGCTTTATTCGATACCGACTAACGTCTATGACACCTATCGCCTGGAAGCCCGCGCCACCCCGCGTTCGCAATAAACGAAAACACCGAAAGGACGGAGACAGCAGCCATGAAAAAGACACACAAACCATCTGCTCACAGTAACCAAGGCTACGCCCTCTTGATTACGATTGTATTCGTCGGCATTGCGCTGCTGCTGCTGGGCAGTGTGATGAATTGGACCAACAGCAGCTCCAGGCAGACCGAGCGAAATAATTTGTTCAGCCTGGGCACCGGCGCAGCGGAAGCAGTCGATGAAAATGTAATCGCCTATGTGGCGCGCGATTTTGCTAATCAAGCCCTCAAATCCGCGACGAATTATACCGGCGCCACTTATCTTCCCAGCACCACCAATTGGCCGGTCAGTTTTTCGTTCAGCAACAGTCCCACGTTGATATTCCCCAGCATGTACGGCAGTAACATACCCACCCAGGTCTTTGCCGTATTGGGCTGGCAGTTCCAGGGTTCCTATGGCATTGTGACCACCGGCATTGTTAGCTCCACCGCCACGGCACTCAACCAGCCTTATAGCGTGCCGGCCACCGTACAGGAACAATTTCAACTGGCTACGATTCCCCTTGCCCAAAAAGCCATCTTTTACAACATGAACATGGAAATCTGCCCCGGTGGCACCATGACGGTCAGCGGGCCGACGTATGTGAACGGACAGATCTACGCCGACCCCTCAGCAACTTTAACCTTTGCCGGACCGGTAAACACAACGATGCCCACGGTTATCTACACACGCAGCCCCGATGATCCGCAAGCCGTCACGGCCAATCCATCTGTCGTCTATACGGTTACCAACTCTCCTATGACAAATTCCCCGGCCTTGATTCTGCCGGTGGGGACCAATAGCTATCAAGCCACCACCAATACGACCAGCGTGGAATCCATTCTGCAACTGCCTCCAGCGGGCACGGACCCCAATTCGGCCTTGGGCCAGGAATACGCCTTCAACGAGGCTGATATTATCATTTCAAATTCGTCCAGTGGCACAATTTCGGCTTTTTATCAAAACAGCAATAATGTGAATCAATTGACTGCCATCCCCTATAATGCGACGAATGTCGTCAGCGGTGTAACGAACAAGTATTACTCATTCGCCACCAATGTTTCGTTCTACGATTATCGTGAATCCGACACGGTCAAGGCAGTCCAGGTTAACGTTGGCGCTTTCAGTTCCTGGCTCTCCGGCAGCGGAGCAACTTACAACAACCAAAACGACAGCGGCACTACCAGCAAAGGGCACGCCATCAATTCCATTTACGTTTACAACAGCGTCCCCTTGAGCAGCACAGTGCTACCCGCCGTGCGGATGGCCAATGGAGGCACGCTCCCGGCTCAGGGTCTCACGGTTGCCACGCCGGATCCGATCTATGTGCTGGGCAATTACAATGCCAGCGGCGTATCGCTGAATAACGGCACCAACGTGGCTAATACCGTACCCGCCGGCCTCATGGGAGATGCCATTACGGTTCTCTCCACAACCTGGAGTGACAGCTATACCTCAAGCACCGCGCTCACTTCGCGCAACGCCAGCGCCACCACGGTCAATGCCGCCACCCTGGAAGGCATTGTTCAATCAACCATCGTTAATGGCACAAAAGAATACAGCGGCGGCGTGGAAAATTTCCTCCGCCTGTTGGAAAATTGGACCGGCGACACCCTGACTTACAACGGTTCCATCATTGTCTTGTTCCAAAGCACGGTCGCCACAAATTACTGGCAGACTCCCGGCAATTATTACAATGTGCCCACACGTGCCTGGGGCTTTGATGTTAATTTTGAGAATCAAAGCGGACTGCCGCCGATATTCCCAATGGCCAAGGCGATGATCCGCCAAAATTGGGCCGCTTATTGATTGGCGACTGACGGTGGGTGTCATTCCATTCGTGTGAAAACCGCTCTTTCCGCATGGCCGGATCCGTCAAAGCCGGGCCAAGCATCAATTCCGCATCGCAGAGAACCAAAAGTTTATGGCCATTTCTGGTACAACCCCTGCTTGCAGCACTGGTGTGAAGCTTAAAATTCCGTTTTTTGCCGAACAAACGCAAGAAAGGCGAACGCCCCGTATGAGCATCAATGCACCCGCTCATCCGGCCGGCACGCCCGCGAAAATTCTTGTGGTGGATGACAACACCCTGTTTGCCAAAGCGATCAGCCTCAAGCTGGAGGCGTGGGGATATCAGGTGGTAACGGCATTGGACAGCGCGGAGGCCATTTCGGTGGCGCGCCGGGGAAAACCGGATTTGATCCTGCTCGACATTAGTTTCCCTCCCGACGTTGGCGGGGTGTTGTCGGATGGGTTCCGCATTATGGAATGGCTTCATCACCTGAATGAACCCTCAAAAATCCCCTTTATCATCATCACCGGCGACGACGACGTGAGAAACAAGGAGCGCGCTCTGGCCAACGGGGCGGTGGCCTTTTTCCAAAAGCCGGTCAACCACGATGAGCTGCTCAAGGCGATTCGTGCCAACTTGAGCGCCAGCGCTACAAAATCGGCCTGAAGCCGGATTCGCTGTTTCGGAACATTCCCCTCAATTGCTGCCAGGCAGCCGGTTAGAGCGGTTCAATAAATCTCGTAGCCGCCGAGGTAACGAGGCGGAATTGTCCAGGAAGGTCCGCCTCCTCACGTCGGCGGCTACAGTTTTCCCAGAAACGCTCCATGCTTTCGAACGCACGTTTGTTGGCGACGGTGGCCGGGGCAACAATCGGGAAGGCGTAGCGCACCGTCCCTGCCCGCAGTTTAATCGGATTTTCCCGCCAATGCCTGTTCCCGTTCGAGCAGGGTGGGATGCGAGTAGTAAAACCCGCTGTACCAGGGATGTGGTGTCAGGTTGCTCAGGTTCTTTTCGTTCAGCTTGCGCAACGCGCCAACCAAAGACTGCGCCTCGTTCATCACGCGTGCGGCGAAGGCGTCGGCCTGATATTCGTAGCGCCGCGACCACCGGTGAATGAGCGGAGAGAACCAGAACGTGACCGTGCCGGCCAGCAATCCAAACAGCAACAGTGCTGGCGCGAGGTTCCCCGGCGCAAAGCCAAAGGCGCGATAAAACCAGTCCTGCCGGGCGAGAACGGAAATGAGATAGAAACCCGCCAGCGAACTGATGGCCGAGAACGCCAGCATCCTGGGGATATGTTTCTTCCGGTAGTGGCCGATTTCGTGCGCGAGCACCGCCTCCAGTTCCGGCTCGGTCAATTGCTGGACCAGCGTGTCGAACAGCACGATTTTCCGGAACCGCCCGAACCCGGTGAAGAACGCGTTCGAGTGTCGTGAGCGTTTGCTGCCGTCCATCAACTGAATGCTCCGGGCACGGAATTGGGTCCGCTGCGCCAGTGCCAGCAGCCGTTCGCGCAGGCTGCCTTCCGGCAGCAGCGTAAATTTGTTGAACAGCGGCAGAATCAAAACCGGCGCCAGCACCAGCATCAGAAATTGGAATGCGAGCCATGCCGCCCATGCCCACAGCCACCACCACGCTCCCGTCCATTCGGCTGTTTTCAGAATGAGCACCAGCAGCGGGTAACCGAGCACGACCGCCAGCAGCAACCCCTTCAACCGGTCCGTCCACCAGATTTTCGGCGTCGTGGTGTTGAACCCGAATTTTTCCTCCAGCCGGAATTGCGAGAACCAGTCAAACGGCAAACCGGGCAACGACATGGCAAAACCAACTGCAAACAGGAACGCCGCCATCGCCCATGCCGACTGGTCCAGCCCCTGCGCGAAAAAGCGGAACGCCCGCGGCAAAACACCGCTGAATAAAACAATCAGCAGGACGACGGCGGACCAGGCATCTTCCAGGTTTCCAAATCGTCCCCTGGCCAGCGTGTAGGCGATGGATTTTTTGTAGGCCGGCTCGTCAATGATTCCGCTGAATGCCGGCGGGATTTCGTTGGCATGCGCAAGCACATGACGACGATTCAGGCGCGACAACCAGAGTTCCGCCGCCACCCGGGCGAGAATCAGCCCTAACGTCAGCCAGAGAATGAGGTTCACAAATTGCAGTTCACGACGCCGGACAATTGGGCCTTGCCCTGGTCTGCCATTTCATTCGCTACCGGCGTGCCTTTAAATTCGGTTCAGCGGATAATGCTGGTCAATAAATTTGTAATCGCGGTCGTTTTCCAGAAAATTCACACCTTGCTGGATGACGATGGCGGAAATCAGGCAGTCAACGGAATTTCTGACCGTGACGCCTTTGCGGCGCAGTTCGCGGTAAATCGTCGCGCCAAACTCAAACGTCGTCCGGTCATCTTCCAGATAAATCAAATTTTCAAACTGCTGTTTTACAGTAATAAATTGTTTCTCGTCACGGATGCCTTGCAATACTTCCGCCAACACAAAACCGCAGCAGCATATGTCGTCGCGGTCCTGGACACATTGCGCCAGCTTCTCCGTTTGCGCAGTTTTCCTTCCACAAAAAAAATCAATCCAGACCGTTGAATCAACGAGCAGCCTCATGGAATTCGGCTGCGACGCATCGCCCTGAGATTTCCCGTCCAGCGCACGTTGCCGCCAAGCGAGAGCAGGCCCAACTGTTTTTCCCGCCGCACCAATTCCTGAAGTGCGCGATGCACCAGTGCGCGCCGCGTTTTGATGCCCGTGGCCTTCAAGCCTCGTCGCACCAAACTTTCGTCCAGGACGATATTTGTTCGTTTAGTCATATACACATAATACCCGAATCGAATGTGTATGCAAACCAAAACTCACCACTTCAGTTCCGGCAGCCGGCGGGCGACTTCCTCGGCATTGGCGCGGCTGTTGAAGGCGCTGATGCGGAAATAACCTTCGCCTTTCGAGCCGAAACCGCTGCCGGGCGTGATGACCACGTTGGTCTCGTTCAAAATTTTGTCGAACGCCTGCCAGCTCGTGACGCCTTTCGGCGCTTTCACCCAGAGATAAGGCGCGTTCAGTCCGCCGAAAACCTTCAGTCCGGCCTTTTTGGCGCCCTCGCGCAAGACCTTCGCGTTGCCGAGATAATGCTCGATGAGGGCGCGCACCTGCGTCTTGCCGTCCGGCGAATACAGCGCCTCCGCGCCACGCTGGACGATGTAGCTGACGCCGTTGAATTTTGTCGTCATGCGTCGCAGCCAGAGCGGATGCAGCGGCTTGAACTCGCCGGTCTTCGTCTGCGCGTTGAGCGATTTAGGGACGACCGTGAACGCGCAACGGACGCCGGTGAATCCGCCGTTTTTCGAACAACTGCGGAATTCGATGGCGCAGTCGCGTGCGCCGGGAACCTCGTAAATCGAATGCGGCAACGCCGGGTCGCTGATGTACGCCTCGTACGCCGCGTCGAACAGGATGACGGCCTTGTGTTCGAGCGCGTATTTCACCCACGCCTCAAGCTGTGGCCGGTTCGCCGCCGCCCCGGTCGGATTGTTCGGCGAGCAAAGGTAGATGATGTCCACGTGCCGTTTCGGCGGTTCGGGAATGAAACCGTTGCCGGGCCGGCACGGCAGATAGACGAGCTTCGCATAAGCGCCGGCTTCGTTGGCCTCGCCGGTGTGGCCGGCCATTACGTTTGTGTCCACGTAAACCGGATAAACCGGGTCGCTGATGGCGATTTTGTTTTTGTGGCCGAAGATGTCGAGGATGTTGCCGGTATCGCATTTGGTGCCATCGCTCACGAAGATCTCGTCGTCGGCCACGTCGCAGCCGCGGTCGCGGAAATCGTTTTGCGCGATGGCCGCGCGCAGCCATTCGTAGCCCTGTTCCGGGCCATAGCCGTGGAACGTCTCGCGCACCGCCATCTCATCCACGGCCCGGTGCAGGGCGGCAATGGCAGCGGGCGGCAACGGCTCGGTCACATCGCCGATGCCGCAACGGATGAGGCGTTTGGCCGCCTCGGGGTTGGTGTCGCAAAAAGCCTTTACCCGCCGGCCGATTTCCGGAAACAGATAACCGGCTTTGAGCTTGAGATAATTGTCGTTTAACCGGGCCATGGACGTTGCTTGGTTGGAAAACCCAAGCCTCGGAATTTACGGCAACGAACCAGTCGAAGCAAGCCGGCGATAGGTCAAGTAATGGCACGGCAAGGGTGAGGCGGGGCGACCGGCGAGCCGGCCTTGACGCGCCAAAGCGAAGCGACAGCGGTTCGTCCGGCAGCCTCGCCCCACCGAATGATCGCCGCTGGAGCGTTTCTGGGAAAACTGTAGCCGCCGACGTGAGGAGGCGGACCCTCTTGCCCAATTCCGCCTCGTTACCTCGCCCCACCGAAAGACGCCGCTAATGCTCGAGCAGCCGGAAGAATTTCGGGCTGGTGGCCGGCCCGGTCTGGTTGGTGTCCGTAAAAGTGTACACGCCGTTGCTCAAGCCCAGCGCGGGATTGGCCAGGACGGACCAGTTCGATAACGGCAACCCGAGGTTCGTCGTCCAGAGCACCTGATACTGGTAATTGGTCGGCGCCACCCACTGGAACCAGACGGCGTTGCCGACGATCGCGGTGTTAATGATGGTCAGCGTCTGCGGGATGGGCGTTGAATAGGGATATTCGATGAGCCGGTAGAATTTCAGCGGCCCCCATCCGCCCGTCAGCGAGCCGTCATCCAGGAACTGGAAGATGCCGTCCGCCGCGTTGGTGGGCGACACGGCGCCGGACCACGTCACCACCACGTTGGAAATGGTGTGCCACGCAATGGCCGGCGCGAGGTTCGTCGCCCATTCCACCTGGAACTGGTAATTGGTCGGCTCGGTCCATTGCAGCAGGATGGCGTTGGTCCCGTTGACATTGGTGACCGTGATGCTGGAGATGGACGGCGGGTTGGTCGGCGGACCGTAAGCAAAATTCACCTGAAAAGAGAATGACACGTTGCTGGTGCCAAGGCTTTGGACGCCGAGATAATAATTCGCGCCCGGCACGAGCGGCGGCACGGAACTGCCCGTGAGCACGAACGTGCCGCTGGTGTTGGTGGACACCATCAGCACGTCACCGGCGCCGGTGTTGCCGGTGGGTGGGGTGGTCTGGTTGAACCACACGTCCACCGGTCCGCTGGCGAAAATCAGCAGATTGGTCGCCGCAATGGCGTTGGCCGGCACGGTCACCGTCAACGGCGTGATGGTCCCGGACACCACGATGTTGGTCACGGGCGTCGAGTTCGTAATCGGTCCGGAAAGCAGATTGGCCACCACCCGGTAAAACTTTTCGGGCGGCCATCCGCCGGCCAGCGAGCCGTCGTCAAACCAGGAATAATCCCCGTTGGTGGGCGTCACGACCAGGTTGATGACCGGATTCAAGACCGTGTTCCACAGAATCGGCGTCGAGAGGTTGGTCGTCCACTGGATGGTATATTGATCATTGGTCGGACCGCTCCACTGGAGCAGGAAACCGTTCGTCCCATTGATGTTCGTGGCCGTGATGGTGGGGCCGGTGACCGGAATGGAGACGACCGACACGAAATGGAAATTTACCTCCAGCCCGAAAGTTACGGCGACCGCGTTGGTGTTTTGCACGCCCAGGTAATAAATCGCCCCGGGCACAAGCGGCGGCGCGCTGGTTGCGCTGAGGATGGAAACGCCACTGGTCGCGTTGCTAATCAGGAGCGAATCCGCTGGACTCACGCCAATGGGCGGGGCGTATTGGTTGAACCACACGTTCACGTTCGTGCTGGCAAAGAGCAGCAGATTGGTGGCGTAATCCGCGTTCGTCGGCACCGTCACGGTATAATAGGCAAAGCTGTTCGGCGGAACAGAATTCGTCGTCGGCACGCCGTTGGTCAGGGGGGTGTAAATGTGGAAATTCACTTCAAACACGTTGGTGGCGTTGGGGCTGTTGGTGTTTTGAATGGCGATATTGTAGGTCGCGCCGGGCACCAGAGGAGGCGTGCTGCCGGCGCTGAGGACGAAAGCGCCACTGGTGGCGTTGGCAATCAGGAGAGAATCCGGCGGCGACAAGCACACCGGTGCCTTGGTCTGATTGAACCACACGTTCACCGGCGTGGTGGAAAAGACCAGCAGGTTCGTGGCGTAATCCGCGTTCGGCGGCACCGTGAACGAATAATAGTTCACGCCGTCTCCTGAAACGGTCCCCGCAACGACGTTCGTTATCGGCACGCCCGGGCTTCCCGGAATTATCTGGAAGTAATGGAAATTCACTTCAAACACATTGGTGACGGGGACCGCGTTCGGGTTGTACAAGCCGATGTAATAAACGCCGCCGGGCACAATGTTCGTTGGCACGCTGAAGGTGCTCAACGTCGAGGAGGAACCTGTAATCGCGCCAGGTATCAACTCAACATCGCCCGCGCCAGGGTTGGCGACCGGATTATTGTTTTGATTGAACCACATGTCCAGCGGTCCGGTGGCAGAGACGAGAATGTTCGTGGCGTAATCCGCGTTCGTCGGCACGTTCACGGGATAATAAATCCAACTGCCCGGCTGAATGACATTGGTCTGCGGCCCGGACGGAATGCCATTGGGACTCGTGCCGGTCGTCACGTAATTAAACCGCAACTGCCAGCTCAGCAGCTGTGGCGGCGGCTCGGTGGCTCCGGCGCGGTCATCCTGAATCTCCAGCATCCACGTGCCCGCCGCGTTGTCGCCGTCATACGCGTCCAGCGCTTGCTCGGGCAGATAATACAAATCAGCGTTGGTGACGAGATTGGTCAATCCAAAGTAATAATTCGTTTTGACGGTAACGTTCGTCGTCCCGAACGGCGGTATGGCGAATTTGATGGGCGTGGTGGTTTCGTTTGTGTCCTCCGTCAACACGAGATACGTGTACTGGTTGGTCTGCAACGTGGTCACCGTGTAAGTCCAGGCATCTCCGGGGCCATCGGTATTGCCAAAAGGATTCATGACAATCTCAACCGTCGAATTGGTGTACGGGATGCTGAACAATCCGGCGCCGCTGATCATGCCCGAATCGAAATTGGTTGTTCCGTCGGCATTAAACACCGCCAATTCATCCGGCAGGGTGAAGAAATTATAGCTGACTTGCAGTGTTCCATTGGGTGAACCGGTGTTGATCACATTAGTGGACGTCTCCGCCCCACCGGAGAAGGTCTGGGCCGTAAAGTTGCTGGCGTTGATTGTTGCGCCCATGCCGTTGGGGTCGGTGCCGCCGCGGTTTTCCACCAGCAAATCGCGCGTGCCGTCCGGCCCAATGAGATGAAAGACCAAATCTGAAATGCGCGGATGCTGCACCCGCAACGCCACTTCCAGCGACGCGATGGTCTGATTGTCCGGGACAATGATTGAATCGGTCGTCACCGCGTCATCCAGAATCGGGATGGGCGTGTCGCCGGAACTGTAAATCGTCTGCGGCGCGGAGGGACCGCCAATCGTCGCGAAGAGATGAATCTCCTGCGTTGGCGAGTTGGGATTGGGATTCAGGAGGCCGTAAAAGTAGCGGCCGGAAACCAAGGGCGGGCCAAGAGAAAAAACGCCATTCGGATTGAGCACCACCATTGGAGGGATGAAACTGTTGGTCGTCGGCTCTGTACCGTATTGAACAAACAGCTCGACCGGCGGATTGGCCGCCTGTCCCGGAGTCGTAAGGGCAGTGAAGTTTGTGGCATAAATCGTCAGGTTGGTCGCCCCCGGCGGCACGTCAACGAAACCGTAAACCCAACTGCCGCCCGGAACGTAATTCGTGACGACGCCAACCGTGGGCTTTTGATACGGCTGAATCGTCGTGGTGAAGTTGTTCACCGCTCCGGTTTGCGTCAGCGAATCATCCACTTCATTCAGCATCCACACGCCGAGGGCTTGTTGGCCGAAATAGCCGACCAAACTACCCGGCCCATCCGACCGGCGCGAACCGATAACACCGCCGCCGGCGCTGTCGTCATAGGTCAGGAAATACGGTCCGGGCGGATTGCCAAAGGAATCATGGTTGTTCAACACATCCGGGTTGGCGCCATTGAGCGTGAGCGTGCCGATCAGGTCGCCGAAATTCTGATGCGTAATCTCGTTGGCAACCGTGACCGTTCCCACCGTCTCCGGATAGATCGCCAGGCCGAAGACGTAGCCCTTGCCGGGAACCGTCGGGCTCCCGTCAGGAATATTCATTGGCACGGGGACGCCATTCACCGTCTGAACCCCATTATTCATGGTGCTGAACGGCGCCGCGCTGAAGATGGCAATGAAACCGTACTCGGCCGATTGCTGGTCCTCCGATTTTATGCCGATATAATAAACGTTCGGAGTAGGTCTTGACCACGAATTGGTGTCCACGACAAATTCCGTGGTGCCGGGTCCCAACGACGCGCCGGCGAATAGGCCGCCGGGCGGCCCTCCAATCTGCGTGCCGACGACCGCGTTGGAAATCGCCGCCGGATTCAGATTGGTGATTGACGAATCGGTGGTGACATACATGTCAATGTCCGCTTCGCGTGTGGCATTGCCGACCGAGTCGGCAAAAACGCCCAGGCGTGGAACGGAGAGCGTGTCCGGGTCAGGCGCGTTCGGGTTAAATGTGATAAACGCCGCGTTGGAAAGACTAGACGGGTTGGGGTTGGTGACGACATAGAATTGCCACTGATTGGCCTGGCCGACGGTCGCCTGCCAGTTGGTCGGCCCGAACCCTTCCGGAGTGATGGGCGAGGGCGAAAAGACAATCGTATTGGTGCCCAGCAACGGGCTGTTCGCGCCCACAAACTGATTCAGCAGCTCCGCAAAGCTGGTGGCCGTATTTCCACTCCCTGCGGAAGTTTGGGAGGGATAGGTGACTTGCTGGTCGCCGGTGGCGTTGTACACCAATGAAGTGGCGTTGGAGGTTACTGTCATCACATTGGTCAGCCCGCTGTTGCCAGTGGAAATCACCAGCGCGTAATCCTGCACCACGTTGTTGGTCTGGGCGGTGACGGCGTTGACGTTGACGCGGTAGCCCAGGACGGTGACGGTGAAACTTGTGCCCGCCCCCGGCTGCAAATAAACATTTTGCACGTTGTTGATGGAGTCAAAGACCGGCGGCGTGTTGGTGGCGTGCGGGTTGTTAACGGTCGAGGAGTCAATGTCGTTGCCGTAATAAACAATGGGATTGGTCGGGTTGCTGAGATTGGTGACCACCAGCACGAGATTGTTCACGAGTTTGATGGCGGCGGCGGGATCGCCGGGCGGGTCCGTCCACGCCAGCGTCACGCGCAGAGGCGCTGCATTGGAGGTGAGGTTGACTTGATAGGTCTGGCTGCCGCCGGTCGCCAAGGCATTGGCCGGGCTTTGGTCCTGAAGGTAAGCCGAACAAGCCACGTTGAGCTGATTGGTGACGCCCGGCGGCAGGGAATCCGGTAGGTTCACCAATCCCCAGCCTTCGTAATTGAGCGTGTTTTGGACCAGGAAATTGTAGAGGCCCGTCGCCTGCCCGCCGTTGATGAGCATCGCCTTGAGCATCGTCGGGCTGGGCAGAACGTTGTAGGCATTGAAGTAAAATTGCTGTATCAACGCCAGCACGCCCGACACGTCCGCCGCCGCCATGCTGGTGCCGGTTTCATAGCGGTAATACGGCCCCGGCCCGGTTCTGGCGGGATTGGGCGTGCCGATGGAATTGTCCAGATTGCTCAATGCCAGAAAATAATTCCCGCTGCCGTTGGTCGTGATGATGTCGGTCTGCAAATCGAAGATCACCTGATTGGGCGTGTTGTTGCTGATGGCAAAATTAAATCCGAAAAAGCTTTGCGAACCGAGAATCTGCATGAGGCTTGGAGTCCCGGTAGTGCCGGGAATCAACACTGGATAATTGGTGAAGGGACCGTACACAGTCGGCGAACCGAACAAAGTAATACGCAGGGGAAGATCGGCAAAACTGAACGGCGAGTTGGCATTCGGAAAAGTCCAGATCTGGCATTCCACCGTATTGGTCGGAATCGTCGGAAACGGCCGGGAAACAATTGAACCCGGCTGGACCGTGAAACCGGTGTAATATTGTGACTGGTCGTTGGTCGGGTTTTGATAAAAATACGTTCCGATGTCCCATTGTTCGGAGCGGGTAGAGAGGGTGAACGTGCCCGGCGCGCAGACATCCGGCTTGTAACGGCCAAACGTGCCTTCGATGCCGACGCCGACGTTGCCTCGGCTCGAAAATCCGGCGACGCGATAGCCGGTGGAAGTCTCATCCGCCCAGGTCGTGTTGGGCGAACCGTCGGCATTGGTGACCGCGACCGAGATGTTGCGGTCTTCCTGAATGGCGCCGACCGTGATGACATCCTTGGCCGTGGCGGGTGATTCAATCGAGTCGGCTACGCCACCGCCGAGGTCCTCGCTGTCGCTGCCATCGCCGGCGTTGCCGGCGGCGAAGACAAACAAGACAGGCTGCGAGCCGGTGACGAAAGGCAAGGCATCGCGCGTGGCCGCGTCGTAACTGGCCGCCGACAAATCATAGGCGCTGTCACCTTCATACACCCAACTGTTGTTGGAAATGAGCGCGTTGGTCAGCGCCGGAACTTCCTGAAAATACATGTCGGAAATGACGTTCGTATCCGCGCCACCTTCAATGCCGCCCACCGAATACAACGTCGCGCCCGGCGCCATGCCGCGAAATTCGTAATTGGTGCCCGTGCCGCCGGGCAGAGTCGAGCCCGGCACGTTGGTCACGGTCGTGGATTCCGCGCCGTCACCGGCGATGATGCCGGCCACGTGCGTGCCGTGACCATCGGTGTCCACCAGACTTTGCGGCGCGTCGCCGATGACGCCGGGAATTTTGCCGTAGTTGCCGCCCGCGATTAAATCGGGATGTTGCGCGTCAATGCCCGTATCATTGACTTCCACCGTCACACCCGCGCCGGTCAGCGCCAGATAATTCGTCGCCGTCAGGCTGTCGGCCGCCACGCCATTGGCGGCGCGCGACAGATCGTTGGCGACCGCGCGCAGATGGAACGGCTCGACAATTTGGACGCCCGAAAGCGTGGCCAGGGCCGTCCAGTTCTGTGGCGGAATGACGCGCACGACGGGGCCGAAGGGCGATTGATCGTTGCCGATGACCTGTCCGCCGAGCTGCTCAATTTGCTGGACCGTCGCCGGGGCGTCGTCGGCAAACAATCCGAGATTCAACGCCTCGCCGTCCGCCAACTGGTTTTGGTTGACCGCCGGATAAAGCAGCGACGACTGGATTTTGTAATACGGTTCGTAGGGAACCACCGCCTGCGTCTGCGGATTGGCGCCCAACATACCGGCCACGCTGGCGGAGGCGCGCACCAGATAGGCGTCGTTCGGGATATAGGCAACAATCGTCGCGCCCGCCTGCGCGAGCATGGCCCGGAAGGGCTGGTCAATCGGCCCGCGCGCCTGGACGATGTATGCGCCGGGGTCGCCCTGAGATTGCAGGTTTTTGGGGAAGACAAAATTGAGAGGCAGGCTCGTGTCCATCAACGCGTTTGCCAATAAAATCGCATGGCGGTCGCCCACCAATTGGCCGATGGATCTGGTGGTGTTGCTCAAACGCCCGGCAAACTTGTTGGTGTTCCAATCCGCCAGGCTGATTTGCGTCACGTTCGTGTTGATGACCCCCCGGCTGGAAACTGCGGGTGAAAGGTGGGGTCGCACCGCCGGGGCGACCGCCGCGTGCGAACGGCTCGGCGAGCCGTCCCTACCGTGCTCTTCTTGCCAAAGAAACCACGTCCCTGCCACACACAGCAGGCACAGCAAACACCCAAGCCATAGTCGCGTACGCATAAACTACCTCATTGTCGGTTGGTATTCCACACAGTTTCCTTCAAAGCGAAAAAGGAGATACCCGTCAAAAAGTAGGAGACGACGTAAGGAGTCTCTAACCCGCCTTTCAAACGGGGTGAAGTTTGAGACTCGTCACCTCGTCTCCTACCATGATTTTTAAGCGGCCTGCCCGGCCGTCCGCACGGACATCCCGGCGGGATGTCCCTACCTAAACTTCTGTCTTCCATCTTCATTTTCGTCTTAATTCGCTGGCAAAACGTTAAATTGTTCAATCACCGCATTGTTGTTCGTCACCGACGGCACAACCTGCCAGTAGGTCCCGTTCACGTCATTGGTCAGAACGACATTGTCCACCCGGGCACTGCCAAAGCGCACCACGGCGCGGGTGGCGGCCTCCGCCACCACTTGATAATTCGTGACCATGCCGAAAGCGGATTGGCCGTTGGCCAAAGTTATGTTGGCAGTGTTGATGCCATTGGGTGCGGGTTTCAACGTCTGGCCATAGCTGTAAATCACAAAACGCGGCGCGGCACTGACGTGCAACAGCGACATCACCTGTTCCGGCAGCCACTCGTACAGCTCATCGCTGACAGCGTTGGTGAGGTTGAGATTTGCAAGATACGGCGATTGATAGGTGAGGTCAGGGACAGCGAATATGTCACCAACATGCTCGAAAGTGTTGGTTAAACCGTCCACGTTAACAAAATTGGCGCGCGTTCCATTGATGTTAGTCACGATCTGCCACAACGGCGGAGGATTAAGTGTGTTCACTGGGCCAGCAGGGTTAACAACTGTATAACCACTAACAGTATTCGTTGGCACCACAACGCCGCTGAACAAAGCCGACCAAGCAGCAAGTCCGGCCTGGGGCGAAGGGTTGCCAGCATCCACGTTCACCGATAACTGGCCCAGCGTCGCATTGTTGTTGGGCGCCGTGGAGAAAATATCAAATAACAGCCGGTCCTGAACCGGCGCGGTGTTTACGGCATCGTAACCGTTGCCATCCGAATCGCCTGACCAACTCAACCACGGGTTGGTATTCGTGACGACCAGCACATTGGTTCCGGCGGCTTCGGGCCAATAATTTGTTGTCAGCGGCACGCCCGGAGTATTTGGCAAAACCATAATATCGGCCGCTTTAAGATAAACGGTCTGCCAGGGCGTGCCGCGATGAACCCGGCCAAGCCAGCCTACCGACGGGAATTTATAACTCGGAAAATCCCAATAGTCCGACCGCCATACCAGCGGGTCTTTGACGGCCAAATTGAAAGGACCCGGTTCTGGTGGGGGCAGATTTGTACCCCACGGCTGGTAATTCGGATTTAGCGTGCCAAGCAACCCTACCGATCCAGCCGGCACCCCTGGTCCGTTCATTAGGCCATATACTTTTGTGTCCGGCGGAAGAACAGCGTCAGGCCAATTCAAATCACTGGCCAGATAATGAACCAAGGGATCGTTCGCCTGCCAGGAAACGTGTTGGACAACCGTGGCCGTGGGCAAATAGGGCGCTTGGTTGGAGAGGCTCGTCGCCGCCAAAGCAATGGCGTTTACTTCGCCAAGAACATAGGGCGGAGGCGGAGTGTAACCCATAAAGGTACTGAACCCGGCGATTTCATCGGCACGCTGGGTGCCGGATGCATTCCAAGCGCCGCTGGTTGAACTGGGTGTATAAAGCCCCATTGATACACCAACTAGACTGAGAATCCCGATGGGCACCCCATTTTGATCGGAGTTCGTATTCCATATCTCGCTTCCACTGGCTTGACTTGTGTTAGCCGGAACATCCCAATTGGTGATGATTTCCGAGGTCAAATCGCGTACACTGTTCGGTCCGCTCAGTTGCACGTAGTCAATCACCCGATTCGGATTAACGGTGGTATCCAACATGTACACCTGAAATTCGTTGGACGTGGTCAAAAACCAATGCGGTTGAGGATAGAGGTTGCCGTTGATGTTCACGCCCGTTTCAAAAGGCAACGCCTGATTGGTCGTCAAGGAACGCGGGGGATAAGTGATCCCATTGTACGTCAGCCCATTGATAATGTATGTCGAGTTGGTGATGACGGTGACGTTTGTGTATAGCGGAATTTCGAACGACTGCTGATACGTCACCGGATTGTAGCCGGGCCAAAATGGATACACAGCGGCAGTTTGAATGTTGCTGGCAATCGGGAAAGCCGGATAGTCGGCGGAGAAATCTTCATCGTTCGTCAACGCCGCATGCCTTAAATTATCTCTCACATAAATGGCCACGCTGTCATTGAACGAGTTGGCGTAGGAATTCCAGCATTCCACGCCAAACTGGTTGCTTAGGCTCAGGTTGAACATCTGGTCAAAATGGTAGTTGCCGGGATTGATGGCGAATTGGTCATTGGTGCTGTCGCGCCTGACCTGCAACTTGCGGGTCAGTTGGAAGGCGCTTTCCATGTCGAATTTGTTGAAATTCGGGAAACCTTTCTTCGCGCCGATAATCCACGGCACGCCATAGACGTTCACATTCGTGTAAACAAAACCGGGGCCATAACCGACAGGGTTAGGCGGATCAGGAATGGGACTTATCAAATCGGTGACCTCCACCGGCAGAGCCAGTTGAGGATCGCCTGGACCCGTGACAGTCCCAAGCTCAATTTGCCCGTTGGCATCGTAGTAGTGCCCGACCGGTTCGTAACCGACGATATAAACATTGGTGAAGCCTGACACGGGGTCTTTGGCGACCAAAAACGTCGGGCGGAAAACGGAGGGGAAATTATAATTATAGCTGTTGCCCGCGATATTGGAGTTGTTTGTCGTGGCGTCATAAATATTGGCGGCGAGCTGGAGGACGCGCTGGACGGCGGGCTTATAGACAAATTGGTTATCCACGAACACCGGAATGTGTGAAATGCCAAAGGTCAAGGGGATGTTCGTGGGATTAGCAAATGTGCCGATGTTGGTGTAACTGCCGTAAGTCGCCAGATAGCTCGACGGACTTTCTTTCAGCCATTCCTGTGAATAGGCCCGCAGCATCCGATCGGCGGCGTTGGTGAAAAATTGCAGCGCCGTCCACGGAATGAGATTTGTCTCCAGGTCGGGAACGACATTGCCGTTGGCATCCACGTTCAGGTAATTGAGGTTGAGCTTTCCCTGCTCCGGCGCGGAATCCACGCCCATCTGCGCGAGCAACCGGTAATACGTGTAGCGGTCGTAGGTGGAAACGCGGTTGTCGGCACTGAGCAAGCGATCGGTAAATCCAGGCGGCGCCACGGTCTGCGGAGGCTCGGTTTGGTTGGTGGTAAACAATTCTTGCAGGTCAAAAAACTGATTGATGTTGTCCGCGCCTGCCCACGGCAAAGTGGGATTATCCCGATTGGGTGGCCACGTTACTTCATTAATGGGCGCCGGAGCGGTCTGCAACGGTCCGTCGCTGTATTCATCAATGTTGTCGAAGGGGAACACGCCGGTGTTGGCAGCCGGCATGTTGGGAAACAACTGTCCGGCGGATTTTAAAGAGAGGTAGTTGTTGTTGTAGCGATAGGCCAATAATGCGCGGGCGTCGTCAAAAGCAAAACCTTGATTGAAGGAAGGATTGGGGTTGGCTTCATTGTATTGATACCAGGTCGCCGAACCCACTGGCGGATTGGCGCCCGAGCCGACGACTTGGCCCCATTGATTGGTATTCAAATCGGCGAGAAACGCCGCCAGATTGATTTCCCAGGAGCCGACACCTTGATTGCGCATAAAGGCATCGTCACCCGGCCCAAAAGCCGATGACGGGTTCACAGAAACCGTTTTCCCATTCCCGGCGCGTCCATTTTCGTCAAGCACCTGGTTGTGGATGGCATTCAAATCCAGCGCGTTGCCGATGGGCACGGCGACGAAGGCGTAACGCGCCACAAACGGATTGTTCGGCCCGTACGGCTGGTCCGGATGTTGCAGCACGCCCACCCATTCCGGATCGCCCACCACCAAATTACTCAACGTATCTCCAGGAATGATGTTCGGCATGGTTTGGCCGTTTCGTAGATCACTCGGATTGTTTGGATTGTAATAATAATACGGGTTTTGCGGATCCGGACTGATGACCGGCCACCAACCGTTCGGGTCATCCTGGCCATTCCGATTCAAATCGAGGTAGAAACGGAAATCGATCGGGTCTTTGGGATTGGCATTGGTCTGGATGAAGACCGGCGGACGCGGGAGGTAATACAAGTTGCCCAGGAGTTGCACAAAATCAGCAGGATTGGGATTGGCAAAAACCGCGTTGCCATTCGGATAGTAATAATTGACGTTGGTATAACTGGCGACACCGGTTTGAAAGCCTATCGGGTTGATGTAATTGGTCGAGACGAGCAGGCTGAAGTTGTAGGGGTTGGTGGTGGCGAGGGTGTTGGCGACAATTTGTCCCTCGGCGGCGGCCAGCGCGTCGTCGGCGGCCAGTTGGGCGGAGGCGGTGTCGGTGCTGGTGGTCACCGCGCCGCGCTCACGCCGGCTGACGGCCAGGAACGTGAGGGCCATGAACGTCACCACCGCCAGCAAGATCAACGTGATGATGAGGGCAACGCCGTGGCGGGAAGCAGGGAAACATCGAACGCTGAACACCGAACGCCGAACACCGAATGACCGGACGTTGCCATCGCGAATTCCTTCGGAGTTCGATGTTCGATGTTCGATGTTCGATGTTTGTTTAATCTTCATTGCTTCATTGGTACGCCGTCTGGTCAACGTTGCGGATCACGACGCGCTGCGTAACGCAGACTGCCAGTCTGCCGTGTCGCGGATTGGCAATCCGCAGACCATTCAACCACCCGTCGCCCGGCCGACTATCAGTCGGCGCTACAGCAGGTTGCCAACCTGCGCTACGGTTCGATGCTCGTTGCGTTTTCATTGGTACGCCGTCGGGTCAACGTTGCGGATCACGACGCGCTGCGTAACGCAGACTGCCAGTCTGCCGTGTCGCGGATTGGCAATCCGCAGACCATTCAACCGCCCGTCGCCCGGCCGACTATCAGTCGGCGCTACAGCAGGTTGCCAACCTGCGCTACGGTTCGATGCTCGTTGCGTTTTCATTGGTACGCCGTCGGGTCAACGTTGCGGATCACGACGCGCTGCGTAACGCAGACTGCCAGTCTGCCGTGTCGCGGATTGGCAATCCGCAGACCATTCAACCGCCCGTCGCCCGGCCGACTATCAGTCGGCGCTACAGCAGGTTGCCAACCTGCGCTACGGTTCGATGCTCGTTGCGTTTTCATTGGTACACTGTCTGGTCAACGTTGCGGATCATCACGCGCTGCGTAACGCAGACTGCCAGTCTGCCGTGTCGCGGATTGGCAATCCGCAGACCATTCAACCACCCGTCGCCCGGCCGACTATCAGTCGGCGCTACAGCAGGTTGCCAACCTGCGCTACGGTTCGATGCTCGTTGCGTTTTCATTGGTACACTGTCTGGTCAACGTTGCGGATCATCACGCGCTGCGTAACGCAGACTGCCAGTCTGCCGTGTCGCGGATTGGCAATCCGCAGACCATTCAACCACCCGTCGCCCGGCCGACTATCAGTCGGCGCTACAGCAGGTTGCCAACCTGCGCTACGGTTCGATGCTCGTTGCGTTTTCATTGGTACGCCGTCGGGTCAACGTTGCGGATCATCACGCGCTGGCGGAACAGATGCACCTGCCCGACGTGGTTCGACAAATAATTCATCTGCGCCGCGCCACTCAAACCTTCGGCGCGCTGCAGGGTTGCGTCTTCCAGCACACCCAGTTCCACTTGCACGGAGGCGGGCACGGTGTTGCTGTACATATAAAAACCATACACACCCGGCAGAGTTGGCCAAAACAGGGTGCTTTGGTTGGTAAATGTATTGTTTCCCCCGCCGTAATAATACTCGTAGGTATTGGTCATCTCCAATCCGTTGGGATCATAAGGCCGGACCGTCAAATCCACCACGCCATCCACCAAATGGCTCCAATACGTGGTGTTGGTCAGCGGGACTGAAAGGAAGGCGTTGTACAGCGCAGCGGGCTGCGCTGCTTGCACATTCGTGGTCGCATAGAAACGGTAAAGCGCATAGATGTCGTTGGTGTCCGGTAGTGGCCGATTCGTAACCACCGTATAACCCGTGCCCACCCAGGTCGGGCTGCCGCCTATATTTTGACGGCTCAGGCTGAAAAAGTTCTCCAGCAAGTTGGTGCGCAACTGGCTGCTGGCCGTCAACGATTGTATCAGCGGCGGGGCCGTAAGATAGTTTGCCAGCGCAGCATAAAAATTAAAATTGGGTACATTGGTGTTGACCGGACTTGATGATGGTGTCATGGCTTCCAGATCACTGGTGATCAGGCCCATCGCCAGGCGGCCGGATTCGAGGATATCGGTCTGGGTAAGGCTGGCGCGAAACGCCTTCTGGGTGCTGTTGAAGACCGTCATCAGCGCCAGCACGATGAGCGACAGCAAGGCCAGCGTCACCAGCATCTCGACCAGCGTGAAACCGGCGCGAATGCGGAATGCGGAGCGCGGAACGCGGAGTGCCAAGCGGGAAAGGCCGTCTTGCTTTTCAGCAATCCGAACTCCGAACTCCGAACTCCGAATTTGTTTGTTCATGGCGCGCTGGTGAACGTTTGCGGCTGAAAGAAATAGAGCAACTCTTTATTATTGTAGTCGCTGGTTTGAATCATCTGTCCGGCGACCGAGGTGCGGAACGTCTGGCGGCCAGTGCCCGGGCTGCCGTTGGGCAGCAACGGCCAGAGAAACGTCAGCCGCAGTTCGTGCAGGTTGGCGGTCAATTGCTGGCTGTAAATGCGAACCGGGTCGTTGGTCGCCAGATTGAAGATGTTTGTGTCCACCGCCACCGGCACGTTTTGACAAATCATCTTGTAGCTGAAGGAATCGCCCAGAATGATGTCGTTGTCCTGCGGCGGTTTTTCCACCGCCGGCCCGCTCAGGGAACGAACATAAGCGACCACGTAATTGCTGATGCCGCCTTCGACTAAATTGGGAATGGGCGCGCCACTGGCCGCGTCAATAAATTCCGGCGTGCTGAGCAGTCCAATAATGTTCATCCCGTTGGTGAGGGGCGCACCCGAGGGCGTCCCAGGGGTTGGATATAACGACGACGGAGAGAAACCGGTATAAGTGTAACCGTTCACCCCGTTCTCTACGACTCCGCCTTTATTGTTGTACGACGTCCACGTATTGGTGATGGCCATGACGTAATTGGTCAGGTCATCCAGGCCGCGCGCGCCGTTGCGGATATTTTCGATGAATACGGTGGCGTCCTGGTCAATCAAGGTCTCCTCGCGATTGTCCTTCTGGACGTTGAGGCCGGCGGGCAGCACGCCGATGATGGCCACCAGCGCAATGCCGATGATGGCCAGGCAAATGGCAATCTCGACCATGGTAAAACCAGCGCGGGTGACACGTGACGAGTGACACGTGACAAGATTTCCTGCCCGGCCGGTTCCTGGCACCTGCCACCTGTCACCTGTCACTTGTTTCTGGATGGTCATTGCACTTTGGGTTCTTTCAGCGTCGCGCGGCCCGTCAGCGGGTCAATGTCAATGAGGTTGTAGGCGTTCGTGCTGTTGCCGGGCGGGACTTCGTAAAGCTGCGGCGGCCTGAGCTGAAACGTCTTGAGGTTCGGATCCACCGCCGGCACCACACTGCCGCGCGCGAGCGGAATATATTCATGCTGGGAGGCAACGTTCTGCCCGTCATCCGTCAACTGGCCCAGATAGTTGAAGGCGACGTAAGGCAGATAAAGATTGAAATTGTTTGTTTCCGAGGGAAACGGAATGGTGTTGGTCATGTCGAACCCGTAAATCTGGTAGGATTCGCCGCTGACCAGCGGATCGGTAATGGTATAAAAGACAGCCGGCAAGTTTGGCGATACGTTGAATTTTTGCAGGGCGATGAAGGTGCCGTCGGGCAGCGACTGCCACGGGGCGAGATAGTGCCACTGGTGCTGCCCCGGCTGGTCGCCCACCGCGCCGTAAGCGGCAAACGTGTACCCGGTCAGTTGCTTGTCGCACAGATTGGTCGTGGCGGACATGGCCTTTTGCGGAGCGGTCATGTTGATCCAAAAATTCGTCGGAACGAAAACCATATAGACGGTCGTGCGCTGGCTGATGGCCAGTTGGCGGGCGCGCGCGACGTCGTTGAGCATCTGCTGGTCGGCGGCGGTCATGGCGTCCGCGTGGCCGAAATTCTTGAGCGCCGGCACGGCCAGCGCCGCCAGGATGCCCATGATGGCCAGCACGATCAGCATCTCGACCAGCGTGAACGCCCGCCGGAATTGATGATTTACGATTGATGATTGATGATTGGAGACGCAAGACTCCTCCGACTTTCGGCAAATCGTAAATCGAGATCTCTGCAAAAGAGTAGAAGCGACGCCTCGTCGCTTTGGGCGACTGACCAAAACCGTTGGAAAATTGAATGCTCCCGGCGACGGGGGCGTCGCCGCCACACGTTTTGCAGAGGTCTCAAATCGTAAATCGTAAATCGTAAATGGGTGTTTCACTGCCAGCTCAGAATGTTATCGTTGTTCACGCCCGTGTTGGCAGGCACGGTGGGATCAACCTTCCCATCCGGCCCGGCCGACCAGACCATCACGTTGCCGTGGAAGGCAAAATCAGGTCCCGCCCCATTCGCATCCGTTGAATTAAACAGTCCGTTGAAACCCGTTTGACTGCCTGATGCTGTTTGTGACACGGTCTGCTGGCGGTAAAAGGCATCCTGACATTGATTGTCGGCATTCAAGTCTATGGTGATGACGTAGGGATTTTTCCACGGATCGCGATAAACCAGATCCGGCCCCACGCCCGCCAGATTCGTACTGGTGGCCATCTTGGCATTCAGGAACATGGTTTGCTGCGGGTTTTTTTGATGATTGGCATTCACCGCCGTCACGGTGGTATTGGTAATGTCCATCAAAATGGCAATGACGTCGGAATTGTTTGAAATGGAGCCATTGACAAGCGTTCCGACCGCCAAAGGGCCGCTGGTCGGCGTTTGAAATGTGCTGCCGAAAGTAAAACTGCCGTTTACCGCCGCACTCTGGTCGTAGGCGGGGACCGGCATCCGGCTGTAGGTGGAATCATAATTCTGAATGGCCGTGACAATATCGCTGATTTGCAACTGCGCCTGCCGTTTCTGCGCCTGAATTTTGGCGCCCGACAAAACCGGCAACAGCATCGCCGCCAGAATGGCAATGATGGCGATGACCGTCAGCAATTCCACAATCGTGAAGGCCCGGCGGGCGTGACACGTGACACGTGACACGTGACGCGAAGCAGCAGTGCGCACTCGCAGCATCACCTCGCCGCTCGTCACCCGCCACTCGTCACATTTTATCATTTTGGTTTTCATAGGTTTGAAAAAGTAACGCGCCGGGAATGCGGCAGACGGAAGGGAAAAGGAGGAAACGCTCCGCGAACGAATGAACCCGGCAAGTTCGCTTCGACATTCTGCCTTCCACATTCATCATTCCTGTCAGGCCGCACCACCAGGCGCGGACGCCACGCGTGGTCGTGCCAGTCCACCGGAATGGATTGGAGCGCGGGCGGCCCGCCCGCGAGTTCCAGGCCATGCTTCACGCGGACGAGCCGTCCGCGCTCCTGTGGCAACAATCTCAACCGGATTTTGGCACTGGCACACATAGAAAAATCAGGGCAATGAATGGTTGTTGACCTGCACCTGTTTGGTCCAGTTGCAGATGAGGTTGGTGTTTCCGGCAATGCTGAGTTGAATCCACAAGTCATACGAGCCGGGATTGTTGGTTCCCGGGTAGGCGTAACGCCAGGGATTCACGCCCAAGGCCTGCGGCAGCGGATTGTAGCTGGTATCCGGCCCGCCCAGGGGAAAGACCAGGAGGTTGACGGAGGTTCCGCTGATCGTTACCGCGCTGATTTGATTGGTGTTCAGGTCAGGAAGAAAATTCCTGGCTTGTGGCGCGGATTCGTCGCCGCCGGGTTTGTTGCAGTTCATGAAACCACCCACCCCCGCCCCAAACACAGTGCTCAACGAAGTTACGGGAATCGTGGCGTTGTGGTCAAGGGTCATGTAAGAGGGCGTGCCGTTGTTGGTCTGAAAAGTGCCTTCCAGTTCATAGTACAATTGGTTGGTCAAGGGACCATTCGGACAGGACGGCGGATAAAAACCGCAGGCGGATTTGTAATTTTCCAGCGCGGTCTCCAACTGCGCCATCTGGGCCTGGGCGTTGTGAATGTCCACCTGCCGTTTCACCGTGCTGGCCACCGGAAAAATAAGCGCGGCAATCACGGCAATGACGGCGATGACGGTCAGCAGTTCAATCAGGGTGAACGCGGGGACGTGACGCGTGACGGGTGACACGTGACACGAATACGTTTCATCCGCCGCGGATTTCCTGTCACCCGTCACCTGCCTGCCGCGCCGGAGCTTCGGAGCGGAGGCGGGCCACTGGTCATTGTGTATTGTTTTCATCGTTCACGCACTTCGTGTTCCATTCGTTCGCTGAGCCACTGCTTGATCATGCTCTGGTAATTCAAGTAACGCGACCGGGCCAGGCGCTTGATGCGCGCCAGCATCCGCGGATCCATGCGCAACGTGATGGTCACGGACTCGGAGCTCTCGGCGCTGCCGGCCACCGCCGCCTCCATCAGGCGCAGGTCCGGCCGGTTCTCCGCCCAAAAGTCCGCCTCGGCTTCTTCGGTGTCGAAGAGCGGAACTTCTTCCCATCTGGCAAACGTTCTCATAAATGTGACCTGTGACCGGTGACGAGTGGCGTGATCCCGCCGGCCTCGATTCGCAACCCGTCGCGTCACGCGTCACTTTTCACCCGTATTGAGGGTCTGGTCCATCTTCCGCTGGTAAAAGAACCGTTCTTCCGGCTCGAACGGGCGCGCCAACAACACGCGAACCAGCCGGCCATTTGTCCGATACACGCTGAAAATGCCGACGCCGCCCGCCGACATGCCCAGGTTGAAAAAGCGCGCCTGCACGCCAAATCGCGGCGAGTCCGGCAGCAGCCGGATGGCAAACGGGTCTTCAAACGACTCTTCAATTTCCAACTGAGTCAAAGAACTATCCGTTTCAAACGGCGGATTATTCCAATCAAACTCCATAATGAGCTAATTGTAAATAACACGCCCATGCAATGTCTTTACAATGTATTTACGCATGGATGCTGTTCTTTGTCAACGGTTTTTTTGAACCGGAGCGAAATGGCTCTGGGCTGACCGTAAACTTATTGGCTACTATCGCCGCCACTGCCGGACAGGTTGCTGATCATGGCAATCAACGGCAGGAACATGGCGATGACGATGCTGCCGACAATGACCGCCAGAAAGATAATCATGATTGGCTCCAGCAGGGAAGTCATGGCGGACACGGCATTGTCCACCTCTTCATCGTAGTTGTCGGCGATGCGCAGCAACATTTCCGGCAGGGCGCCGGTCTGTTCGCCGACGTCCACCATGCTGACGACCATGGGCGGAAAGACGCCGGAACCTTCCAGCGGCGCGGTGATGGTTTCGCCTTCCTTGACGCTTTCATGCACCCCGCCGACGGCGTTGGCGATGATGACGTTGCCGGCGGTTTCCTTGACAATGGTCAGCGCCTGCAAAATCGGAACGCCGCTGCTGACGAGCGTGCCGAGGGTGCGGGTGAAGCGGGCGATGGCCACCTTGCTGATGACCGGGCCGAGGACCGGCACTTTCAGTTTGAACTTGTCCCAGACCAGCCGGCCGATTTTGGTCCGGATGATCAGCATAAACACCACCACGAACGCCGCGACACAGATGCTCGTTACAAAAAAGTGATCCTTGACGGCGTCGCTGACCGCCAGCACAAACAGGGTGAATCCCGGCATTTTGACACTCATGCCTTCAAAGACATCCTGAAACCTCGGGATCACAAACGTCAGCAGCAAGATCATGATGCCGGTCGCCACAATCAGCACGGCCACCGGATAAAACATCGCGGCCTTGACCTTGCCCTTGATCTTCTGCGCCTTTTCGGAAAATTCCGCCAGGCGTTTCAACACCACTTCCAGCACGCCACCCAGTTCGCCGGCCTTGACCATGTTGACGAACAGGCGGTTGAAAACCTTGGGATGCTGCGCGAGCGCCTCGGAAAACGTGCTGCCGCCTTCGATCGCCAGCGCCAGCTCGCCCAGAATTCCCCGGAGCGTGGCGTTGCGTTCCTGTTTTTCGAGCACGCGCAACCCGCGCAGGAGCGGCAAACCCGCGTCCACCAGCGTGGCCAACTGGCGAGTGAACGTCGTCAACACCTTCGGCTTCACCCGGCCGCTCAGTCCGGGAATCTTGATCTGGATATTGAGCGCGCCACCCCTCCTCTTGCCGCCACCGGCCCGGGGCGCCGACCTGGTTTTCTTCCGGGTGATTTTCTCCTGCGGTTTTTCGGCCTCGACAATTTTGGTCGGAAAGAAACCCATTTCCTTGACGCGGCCGATGGCCTCGTTCTGGCTGGCGACTTCAATCGTGCCTTTGGTTTCCTTGCCGTGCGCATCCAGCGCCACGTAACTGTATTTCGGCATAAACAATTCCGTAACGGGTGTCGAGTGTCGCGTGACGTGATTTGCGGCTTGCGTCACCCGCCACCCGTCACCCGTCACTCGTTAAGTGTATTTGACGATTTCCTCAATAGTGGTATCACCTTCGAAAATGCTGCGCAAGCCGTCTTCGCGCAAGGTCACCATCCCCAGCTCGACGGCTTTCTGGCGCACCACCACCGTCGGCGCGCGTTCATTGATCAACGTGCGAATCGCCTCGCTGATGATGAGCAGCTCGAAGATGCCCTTCCGGCCCTTGTAACCGGTGTCGTTGCAGGTGGAACAGCCGCGGCCATAATGAAAAACCTTGTCGCCCAGGTCGTGCGGCGAAAGATTCAACAAGCTCAACTGGTCCTCCGTGGGTTCGAACGGCGTCCGGCAATTCTGGCAGATGGTCCGGACCAGCCGCTGGGCCAGCACCGCCATCAACGTCGAGGAAATCAGAAAGGGCTCGACCCCCATGTCCAGCAGGCGCGTCACCGCTCCCGGCGCGTCATTGGTGTGCAGCGTGCTCAAGACCAGGTGACCGGTCAGCGACGCCTGGATGGAAATCTGCGCCGTTTCCAGATCGCGCATTTCCCCCACCATGATGATGTCCGGATCCTGGCGCAAGAACGACCGCAACGCCTTGCCGAACGTCATGCCCGCCGCGTCGTTGATGGCCACCTGCATGATGCCCTCGATGTCATACTCGACCGGGTCTTCGGCGGTGAGCAGTTTGGAGTCCATGGTGTTGATGCGCCGCAGACAGGAATAGAGCGTCGTGGTTTTGCCGGAACCGGTCGGCCCGGTCACAATCATGATGCCGTTGGGACGCTGGATCGCCTCGGTGACGTAATCATGCACGTATTTGGGGAAGCCGAGGGTTTCAATGTCCAGGTTGACCGCCGCGCGGTCGAGGACGCGCAACACGACCGATTCGCCAAACTGCGTCGGCAGTGTGGACACGCGCAAATCAATCTGCCGGTTGCTCATCGCGAAATTGATGCGTCCGTCCTGCGGCAGCCGCTTTTCGGAAATGTTCAGGCCGGACATGACTTTGATGCGCGAAATCACCGGCAAGGCGAGGTGTTTCGGCGGGGGCGACATTTCGTAGAGCGCGCCGTCCACGCGGTAACGGATGCGGAATTCGGTTTCAAACGGCTCGAAATGAATGTCACTGGCGCGGTCCTGGATGGCCTGGAACAGGACCAGGTTCACAAATTTCACGATGGGCGCCTGGTTGGCCAGTTCTTCGGCCAGCTTCGCGTCGTCGGCGGCTTCGCTCGCTTCGCGGGCGATGTCGGCGTCGGCGCCCAGTTCCTTGAGAATCGCCGAGACGTCTCCCGCATCCTCCTGGCCGTAATGCTGGTCAATCGCCCTTTCAATGTCGGCGGGGTCGGCCACCACCACCTGCACGTCCTTTTTGACCGCAAAATGAATTTCGTCCGGTCGCCCCGGATCCAGGGGATCGGCCAGCACAATCTGCAAGGTGCCGTCGTGGGCGGCGACCGGCAGGCACTGATACATGCGCGCGACATTGGCCGGAATCGTCTGCAACAGCTCGGGCGTAAATTGGACATCGCGCAGGGAAATGACCCGGGTGCCGAGATAGTTCGCCATCACCTGCAGAATGTCATCCATCTGCATGATCCCGAAATCCTGGAGGAGGCTGATGACGGGCGTGCCGCTGCGTTTGAATTCGGCGGCGACTTCCTCGTACTGCAGGTCGTCGATCAACCCCAGCTCTTTGACGAGTGACAGCAACGGACTGGAAACTTCTTCGGCCATATCAAGAAAGCGTCATTTTGCCCGTGATTTGGACGGAGCCGGTTCATTCAGGGACTGGGCCAGCTCCAACTCCTGCAATTTTTGCTGGATCGTCGTCGGGTCCTGCGCCTTGGTGATGACTTCCTCGCGCGCAATCATGCCCTGCTGATACTTGTCCATCAGGAACGAGTCGAGCGTCACCATGCCGTATTTCGCGCCGGTCTGGATGTCCGAGTTGATGCGGAAGGTCTTGTTGTCGCGGATGAGGGCGGCGATGGACGGCGTGTTGACCATGACTTCAAAGACCGCCACGCGGCCCGGCTTGTCAATCCGCGGAATCAGCAACTGCGAAATCACCGCCTGCATGACGGTGGAAAGCTGGATGCGCACCATTTCCTGCTGGTTGGTCGGAAACGCGTTGGTGATGCGGTCAATCGTCTTGGCCGCGCCCGTGGTGTGCAGCGTGCCGAAAACCAGGTGCCCCGTTTCCGCCGCCGTGATGGCCGCTTCCATGGTTTCCAGGTCGCGCATTTCACCGACGAGAATCACGTCCGGATCCTGGCGCAACGCGCGGCGCAACCCTTCGGCAAAATTCGGCACGTCCACCCCGATCTCGCGCTGCGTGACCAGCGATTTTTTATGGTGATGGTAATACTCAATCGGGTCTTCGATGGTGATGATATGCACCTCGTCGCGCTGCTCATTGATGACGTTGAGCATGGAGGCCAGGGTGGTGGTTTTGCCGGAACCGGTCGGCCCGGTCACCAGCACCATGCCGCGCGGCTTGTACAGCAGTTCCTTGGTGCTGGGGGGAACGCCGATTTGCTCCAGGGTGAGCAGCTTGTTGGGAATCTGCCGGAGCACCAGGCCGAAATTGCCCTTCTCCTTGAAGACGCTGACGCGGAACCGCGCCACGTCACCGAAGGCAAAGCCGAAGTCCGCGCCGCCGTGTTCGCGGGTGCTCTGAATGTGTTCCTCGGACGTGATGCTGCGCATCAATTCCTCGGCATCCTCCGGTTTGAGCGACGGGCCTTCCACGCGGTGCAGAATGCCGTGCACCCGGATGGTCGGCGGCGTGCCCACGCGGATGTGCAAATCGGACGCGCCTTCCGACACCACCAACTGCAACAAATCAGACATGGAGTAAGACATAAATTAAAAGCAGAAGGCAGCAGGCGGAAGGCGGAAACTCATTTCCGCCGCGAAGTCCGATTTTGGTTCTGCCTTCTTCATTCTTCCTTTCCATCAGGATTCGTCGCCGATGGTCGCCCGGATGACTTCCTCGGGCGTCGTCAGACCGGCGAGCACCTTGCGAATGCCGTCCTCGCGCAAGGTGCGCATGCCCATTTCACGGGCGCGGGCGCGCAAAACGGACGAGGCCGCCTTGTCGTAAATCAATTTCCGCGCCTCATCATCAATGGTGAATATTTCAAAAATGCCCATGCGCCCGCGGAAACCCGTGTTGGAACAGTCGCTGCAACCGCGGCCTTTTTGGATCGTCGCACTCTGCAGATTGTCGGCGGTCAGGTTTAACGCGCGCAACTCCTGCTCGGTGGCCTGATACGGTTGCGTGCATCGGCGACAAATCTTGCGCACGAGGCGTTGCGCCATGAGACAGCGCGTGGACGAGGCGACCAAAAACGGTTTGACACCGATGTCCACCAGACGGGTGACCGCGCTCGGCGCGTCATTGGTGTGCAGCGTGGAGAAAACCAGATGGCCGGTCAGCGACGCGTTGATGGCAATGGACGCGGTCTCGAGGTCGCGAATTTCACCAATCATCACCACGTTCGGCGCCTGGCGCAGAATCGAACGCAGCGCGGCGGCAAACGTGAGGCCGACGGTTTCATTCACCTGCACCTGGTTGATGCCGGACAGAATGTATTCCACCGGGTCCTCGACCGTGATGATTTTGCGGTCGGGCCGGTTGATGAAGTGCAGGCAGGAATACAGGGTGGTGGTTTTGCCGGAACCGGTCGGCCCGGTCACCAGCAGAATGCCGTCGGGCAGGCCGATCAGGCGCTCGAACGTCTGCTGGTCGTCCGTGAAAAATCCAAGTTCGGCCAGACCGAGCCGCAGGCCTTCCTTGTCGAGAATACGCATGACGATGCTTTCGCCGTGATACGTGGGCAGGCAGGACACGCGCAGGTCAATGAGCTTGTTCCCCACCTTGCTCTGGATGCGCCCGTCCTGCGGAATACGATGCTCGGAAATGGACATGTTCGACTGGATCTTCAGCCGGGTGATAATGGACGCCTGCAACCGTTTGGGCGGGGCCTTCATCTCGTGCAGCACCCCGTCAATCCGATAACGCAATCGAAAACGCTTGCTCAACGGTTCCAGATGGATGTCCGATGCGCGCTTCTTGAACGCTTCCACTATGATCGAATCAACCAGCCGGATGAGCGGCGCGTCCGCGTCCACCACCGCGCTGTCGTCACCCAACCCGCCCCGCGGCACCTCGACTTCACTTTCGGTCAGCTCCTGGATCGCCTTGTCCACCACCGTCTGGCCCGTGCCGCCGTAATACTTGTTCAGCGCGTTCTCGATGTCCGGTTCCGACGCCACGCGCAACTCGATTTCCGTATTGAGCAAATGCGTGAGCGTGTCAATGGTGTTCAGGTCCGACGGATCGGCGATGGCCACGGCGACCTTGCCGTCGCTTTTGAAAACGGGGACGACGCGGTATTTTTTGGCGAGGTGGCGCGGGATGATGGAAATGACGTCGTCGGGAATTTTCAAGCCGCTCAGTTGAATGACTTCCGCGCCGAATTGGGCGGCCTTGGCCTGGGTGACATCCGCCGGGCGGACGAGCTTGTTGGCCAGCAACCAGTCCACCACGCCCACGCCGGAAGCTTCGGCTTCGCGGCGCGCTTGAGCAACCTGGTCGGCATTGACAATGCCCAGGTCCACCAGCACGTCTCCCAAATAATCGTCTTTTTCAGCCACGGCTCAAATATACACGCACTATTTGTGTGGAAAGTAAAAAAGACTACCCTTGAAAACCGCGATGTCAATGCGGAGCAAAGAATTTCCGGTGGAATTGTGAGACGCCCCTGGCAGGAATTCTCCACCCGCCACCGGGTCCAAACAGGATTGCGCAGCCGCGCACCTCTCGCATAGCCTTGCGAAAAGCCACAAGTCCTTTAACCAGCATGGCCACGAACCTGCGAAACCGGAGCGGGAAAGCCTTTCCCTCAGCCAGGGAACGTTATGCCGCCATCGGCGTGAACGTTGACCACGCCCTGCAAACACTGGCGCGCATTCCCATTTCCCTCCATTGCTGGCAGGGCGATGACGTGGGCGGATTTGAAAATTCCGCGCGGCGCTGGGCGGCGGGCTGGTCGCCACCGGCAATTATCCCGGCAAGGCCCGCACCCCGGAGGAACTCCGCGCCGATCTGGAAAAGACCTTTTCCCTCATTCCCGGCAAACACCGCCTGAATCTGCACGCGTTCTACGGCGAATTCGGCGGCAAAACCGTGGACCGCGACGAAATCACGCCGGCCCATTTCCAGAACTGGATCGCCTGGGCGAAACAAAACGGCATCGGCCTGGATTTCAATCCGACCTGCTTCTCCCATCCGAAGGCCGCCGACGGTTTCACGCTGTCGCATCAGGACAAAGCCATCCGGCGTTTTTGGATCGAGCATTGCCTCCGTTGCCGCGAAATCGGCGCGGCCATGGGCCAGGCGCTTGGCACCGCCTGCGTCACCAACGTCTGGATTCCGGACGGCATGAAGGACACGCCGGCCGACCGCAACGCTCCGCGCGCGCGCCTGGCCGAATCGCTCGACGCGATTTTCGCAAGATCCATTTCGCCGAAGTTCAACCTCGATGCCGTCGAGCCCAAACTGTTCGGCATCGGCTCGGAAAGCTATGTGGTCGGCTCGCATGAATTTTATCTCGGCTACGCCGTGAGCCGGCACAAACTCCTGACGCTGGACGCCGGCCATTATCATCCGACCGAAGGCATCGCCGACAAGATTTCCGCCGTGTTGCAATTCCTGCCGGAGATTCTGCTGCATGTCAGCCGCGGCGTCCGCTGGGACAGCGACCACGTCGTGATTCTGAACGACGATTTGTTGGCCATCGCGCGGGAGATTGTGGCCAACGGTTTTATCAATCGCGTGCACATCGGGCTGGATTATTTTGACGCCAGCATCAACCGGGTCGCCGCGTGGACCATCGGCGCGCGCAACCTGCTCCGGGCGCTGCTCTGCGCATTGCTCGAACCGACGGACAAACTCCGCGCCGCCGAAAACGCCGGCGATTACACCACCCGCCTGGCGTTGCAGGAGGAAATCAAGTCGCTGCCGTTCGGCGCGGTCTGGGATTATTACTGCGAATCCCAGGGCGTCCCCGTCGGTGAAGCCTGGCTGGCGGAAGTGAAGCGTTACGAAAAACAATTTCTGAGCAAACGGTCGTAGCGCGCATCAAACCATGCAACCCCATCCCTTGCCCGGCGTCATTTTTCACCGTGTTCGTCTCTCGCACCGGCAGGCAGGGCTGGTTCAGTCACCGCTCGATAAATTGCCTCCGCCATCAGTTTGGTTCCAGTGCCATCGGGATGCCCGGTGTCGGGAAATAACTCCTTCCGGCCGCTCAACGCCGTGTAAAGGTCAATGACTGGAACATCGGATTCCCACTAACATCGGTTGCCTTTATCAGAGGGCTTTGTAACGAACCTCAATTCAACTCCACAGGACCATTGTCCTCAGGCAGACCAGAGACAGGTTGCCGGTGTGGTTGGCTCGCCCTTCTGTCCCCGGTTTCTGCCAGCGGCCGGTTTCAGGGTCGGGTCTAACGTTGTCGAGAACCAGAAATATGAAGATTCGTAACCATTGAACAATGGCGTTGCTATCGGTCATAACTGCAAATCCCCGAAACCGGGAACGGGGCGAACCGACGCCGGTTCGTCCCGCGGGAAAAACAGTCAACCGATCAGGCTTTGCCGAAACGGCGAAGGCCCATCAGCGTAACGACACCAAACAGCGCCAACACGACGCTGCCCGGTTCGGGAACGGTGTTGATTTGGTACGTATCAGCGCGGCGGGTCGCTGTGACGGCATTGCCCAAGGAGTCAGTAGCGTCAGTATACAGCCCGAAGGCGGTGACGGGGTCCCCGGGAAGGGCCGATGTCAAAGTGCCGCCGAGCGCCAAAGTGGTGCCTGGGGTAAAGCTCAAATTGTCCCAAGCACTGGCGGCGGTTGTCCAAGTGAAGTCAACCTGTACTGCCTGGGAGTTGAAATTGGCGGCAGACGAAACGCCTACAGTGTTGCCGAGCACCTGGGTGGACGCATACCAATTACCGTCAATCTGGACGGCAATGCGAAACCCAGGGACGACACCGTCGGCGTCAGCAGCACTTCCGGCGTAGAAGGAGATGTCATTGATCGACGTAATGCCGGTGGTCACGGTCGTGTAGGCGATCCAGTTATTGAGGGCCGCCCCGGTGCCGCTGGTGAACAGCAAGCCATTGGCGGTGGAGATCGCGGGAGGACCGCTGGGACCACCGTAACCGTTGATATCATCGAGGTTTTGAGGGTCGCCGAGTTGGCTGGAAATTCCGAAATTGTTTGGGCTCGGGTTGCTTGAGTCTGTGGCAGTCGGTCCCCAATCTCCAAACCATCCGACACTGCTGAGAAGGGCATTGGCGCCGCCAGCAGTGTTACCAAAGACCTCGCGGTAGGTCGGCGTCTGCGCACTTGTTACTTGGATCGAGAGCAGCATTGCTCCCGCAAATGCGGTTGCCAATAGGGTTCTTTTCATGAGTTTTTGAGGTTAAGTTTGATACTATGGGCTTCGTATTTTTTATTATGTTTTATTAACTTTGTCAAGATTATTTGTAACAACAGGCGAACTTGGTGCCAACGCCAAAAAGACCTGATGCTTAACGAGATAAGCCAGCAGTTTCCGACGGTTCAGTTTCCGACGGTTGAGACTGCCCGCGAATACATTGGGAAGATTCTTTCGCCCAAAAGCCCGGTTCGCCCGAATTGCGAGAAAAACGGTCAAAAAGCAGATTTGGCTAAGCCGGAACGATTCAGTTGAAAAGCGAGGTGGCGGCGCGCGTGGCTGCGACGCCCCCGTCGCAGAGAGTGGAGGCGACGCCTCGTCGCCAGCGCCGACGGATGAACCAAACGGTGCGCCAAAAGTTTCGCGCGACGGGGGCGTCGCGCCCACAGCCTGCGACGGGGCGTCGCCGCCACGCGCTTGAGCAACTGCATCGTTCCGGCTAAGGCCAATCCCACGAAGAAAATCCGAGCCGGTCCGCATCGCTGCGCCAAGTGCAACAAGGAATTCACAATCAGGGGCGGTACAAAATGGTGCTTGTTAATTCTTGAACGTGTTATACGGGCATATTTGATCCATGAGGAGTATCAGGATAGCGAAAAAGATTTTTAATGAAGAATACGGGCTACTTTTTATTGCGCCACGAGGCGGAAAAAGCCGCCGTTGTTCGTTGGCGGCAGGACGACTTCATCATTCAGATTGCTCAGATTAAGCGTGGGCGTGTTGGTCAAGGTCAACCAGTCCGTCGTCGTCAAATCTGAATTTTCCTGCAACACGAAATTAGTCGAGGGCACAATCCAGGAGAACACGAGGTTGGTGTCTGAGAGTGCGACGTTTAATTGCGGTGTCGGAGGAGTCTGCAAAGTCCAAACGCCGCCATTGTAAGCTGCGGCAATCAATTTGCTTCCGTCCGCCGAAGAAGCGACCGAGGTCCACTGAAGATACGGCGCATGGTTCGATGTCCAGGAATTTCCCAAATCCGTTGAGGTATAAATGAAACCACCACCGACACTCGCTGCCAGAGTGTTCCCATCCGCGATGAAACTATGGGACCCAGACCTTCAACGGGCACATCGTTGCTTATCCATGTATTTCCCGAATCAGGCGAAGTATAAATTAGACCTGGTTCCGTGAAATCTGCTTCTGTCACCAATTTTGTCCCATCGGCTGACAAGTGCTTAGTGCGCACAGCAATTGCGTTCATGGGTTTGACATACGCCTATCATAGCAAAACTTATTGTGCAATACATTTGCGGCTTCGCAAACTCCCAAAGAAGCTAGTTCGCAACCGGTGGTTGAAATCCCTGCAGACCGAATTGCCAGAAGAGAAATGACCAGATGTCGGCGGTCTGTTCTTCTCTTTGCTTTTTCGTTGAGCCGATGCCGTGGCCGGCTTCGTAGTCCACGCGCAACAGGATGGGTTTGCCGCTGGTGGTGGCGGCCTGCAGGCGCGCCGCCATTTTCGCCGATTGCCACGGCTCCACCCGCGGGTCGTTGATGCCGGTCGTGAGCATCACGGCGGGATATTTCGTGCCGTCCCGGACGTGGGCGTACGAACTCATTTCATACAGTTCCTTGAAGCCATCTTCCGTCTTGACGCTGCCGAATTCGGGAATGTTCGGCACGCCGTTCGGCGTCGTCTCGATGCGCAGCATGTCCAGGCAGCCGACTTGAATGACGGCCGCGCCGAAAAGATCGGGCCGTTCGGTGATGGCCCGGCCAATCAGGATGCCGCCGGCGCTGCCGCCTTCACCGGCCAGTTTGTCCGGCGACGTGTATTTGTTCTGAATCAGATATTCGGCGCAGGCGATGAAATCCTTCCACGTGTTCGGTTTGGTCAGCTTGTAACCGCCCTTGTACCAGTCTTCGCCGTACTCGCCGCCGCCCCGGACATGGGCCACGGCAAACACGCCGCCCTTTTCGTACCACGCCAGCAACACGGGACCATACGCCGGGTCCTGCGAGATCCCGTACGCGCCGTAACCCCAAAGCAGTGTGGGATTAGAGCCGTCCAATTTGAGGCCGCGCCGATAGACAATGGACAGCGGGATCATTTCGCCATCGTCACTTCTGGCCTTGACCTCAACCGATTCCAAATCATCAGGCGCATCGAATTTACCGAGGGGCTGCAAGCCGGTGTTGGTGATTTGTTTCGTCCTCGGATCATACGCGTAAATCTGGTCAGCCCGGGTCCATGTGCCCATGTCCAGCCAGGTCCCGTCGAGCCGCGGATCCACTGCGGCCAGAGACAGTGAGCCGTCGAACGGCAGTTTGATGGGTTCGATTTTTCCGCCCAAAGGCATCCGCCCGAGGCGCCCGATGCCGCCGTCGCGCAGTTGCACGTAGAGGGCGTCCCGGGCGATCGCCAACGCGGTAATTACGGCGTTGCCGGCGGGCACAACCGTCCGGGCCGACGCCAGATCGGGTTTGACCAGGGAAGTCGAAATGATTTTGAACCGGGGCGCGTCCTTGTGCGTCAGCAGAAAAATTTCCTTCTCTTTCACGGCGAAATCCGTGACGTCGTCGTCCACATCGCAAATCTTCTGCCAGGGCGGGTTGGGCTTGCCGACCGACGCCAGCGGCGCGGCATACAAAGTAATCTCCTCCCGGGTACCGTGCTCAATCGAACCCAGGGCGTATTCGGAACCCGGCACGGTGCCGACAAACGGGTCGTCTGCCGGGTCCATTTTCACCAGCGGCGAAACTTCATAGCCGAAGGCGGGTTGTTCCTTGTCGGCATCGGCGCCGATAACGTGCAAATAAACGCGGCTCTTCTCGTAACGCGCCGTCTCCGGCATGTCCGGTTCCATTTTTTGCAGGCGGTTGTAGTAAAATGATTTCCCGTCCGGGCACCAACTGATTCCGCCGAACTGAGCACGGTCAATCGGCTGGTCCACTTCTTTACCGGTGGCCGTTTCCAACACGTGAATCACCGCGTCCTCCGAGCCGGCGGCGGAAAGTCCGCAGGCGACGCAGTTCCCGTCCCGTGACGGTTCGTAATAATTGATGGCAAAAGGTTTGCCGGCGGCCCTGGCGAATTTCTCCGGGTCGAACAGCAGTGTTTCCTGGCCGGCCAATCCCTTGCGCACGTAAAGTTTGAACACGTTGTCCTGGGGCAACCGTTTGAGATAAAAATACCGTCCATCCGGCAGGCGGCGAACATCCTCCACCCGGGCGGCAACGGCATTGTTGAGTTCGTGAATCCGGGCGAGCAGCGCCGGTCGCCCTGGAATGCGCTCCAGCACGGAACGCGTGTAATCGTCCTGGAGTTTCATCCACGCCGTCACGTTGGGATTGGACAGGTTCTCCATGTAATGATACGGGTCAACGACCGCCGTTCCGAAATAGGTGTTGGTAACGTCTTCCACCGGCGCCACCGGCGGACTGGGCGGGGTCGCCCGACAGCACCACGTCATTGGCAAGCCAGCGCTCGCAATCAGAACAATTTTTACCACTGATTTGGCGAAGTTCATGTTGTTTTCCTTCGTTAGAAAATGAATTAACGTCAATTCGCGGCGAAGGCGTCAACGAATTTCATCATCGCGCTCACGTCGTGGTAGTTCGCCTTCCAACTGTTCGCCAGCGTTGTGTCCGCGGGCTTGCCGTTGGCGGTCACCGCGTAAAGCCAGATACCGGTGGCGGAATTAACCTGATCGGTCTTGATGAACTGCAACTCCTGGTTCAACGCGATTTCATAGCGCGGATCGTCCTGATGTTTCAGAGCGGTGGTCAAGGCGGACAGCATTTCGGCCTGCACCCACCAGATTTTTTCCGTATCGGTCGCCGGTTGGTCGTCAAAGCCGCGATAATAAAGCCCGCCGCGCTCATGGTCGTAACCGTTCTTGAGCGCGTGGTTGAGCAGCGCGTAAAAATGATTCCACGACGGTTTCTGACCGAGCACTTGTTCGGCATGAATCATCAGCCAGGCAAATTCGACGTTGTGGCCGTAGGAAAGCCCCGCACTGCTGGCAACCGTCACCGGCTGCCAATCGAATTGCCGGTAAAAGGCGCACTTCGACGGGTCGTCCGGGTAAAAATACGTCGCGTTAAGGCGCAAGGCCTCGGCCAGCGATTTCTTCACGTCGGGGTCGTGGGTGGCGTCATACAATTCCGTCAGCGCCTCCATCCAGTGCAAATGCGAGTTGGCGCTCTTATAGCCAATCACTTCGACCTGATTGCGCGGGTCGCCCGGTGAAAGCAGGTTCCAGATTCGATCCGCGTGCTCAAACCAGCCGCCGTTTTTGGCGTCATACAGGTGCGTCTGGATCGTGTGATAAAGGTCCAACGCATGGGCCAGCGCCTCCTGGTCGCCGCTGGCGCGATAGTATTCGACGAAGGCATAAATCGTGAACGCCTGGCCGTAGAGCAATTTGCAATCGTTCACCGATTTGCCGTCGAGGTCGGTCGTCCAAAAATAGCCGCCGTTCTGCCGGTCGAGAAAATGGTCGAGCAGGAAATGGTAACCCTGCGTGGCCGCCGACAAATAATTCCGGCGGGGGTCGCTGTAACCTTCGATTTGTGCGAGCGAAAAAGCCCAGATCATGCGGCTCTGCGTGACGATTTGTTTTTCGGCCGGCGTGCCGCGGCCCTTTACGGCGTCATCGGCGAGCAAAAAGCCGCCGCGATGGGTGTCCTGGGCGGTGTCGTACCAGTAAGGCAGGATTTTCTGCGCCAGTTGCGCCTTCATTTTGCCCGCCGGTGTGGAAAAATCCATGGCCCGGCCCGGCATGGCGATCAGAAAAAAGGCTGCCAGCAGTGGCCAAAAGCACGGTGGCCGGCGCAGAAAAAGGGCTTTAACGTTGAATGGCTTGGCGCACATGCGCAAAGGGTTACATTTTCGCCATGGCGATTCAAGACGCATTGGCTCATTTCACTCTTGGCTTTCGCCGCTGCTCGCGTAAACTAAAGGTTCCATGATTGATACTGATATTGAATTGTTGAAGGGCATCGCGAATCAGTTGCGGATTCACTCGATCACCGCGACGACGGCGGCCGGCAGTGGCCACCCGACTTCCTGCTGCTCGGCGGCGGATGTGGTGGCAGCTTTGTTTTTCGGCCACATGCGTTACGACGCGAAGAATCCCCATTACCACAACAACGATCGCTTTATTCTTTCCAAGGGCCACGCCGCGCCCTTGCTCTATGCCGCCTGGGCGGAAACCGGTTTGTTCCCCGCCGATGATCTGCTCAAACTCCGCAAATTCGGCAGCGACCTCGAAGGCCATCCGACACCGCGATTGCCGTTTGTGGACGTGGCCACCGGTTCGCTCGGCCAGGGCCTGAGCGTCGGGGTCGGCATGGCGCTGGCCGCGCGGTTCGACAAGCTGGATTACAACACCTACGTCCTGCTCGGTGACGGGGAAATCGCCGAAGGTTCCGTGTGGGAAGCGGCATCGCTGGCCGGCATCTACAAGCTCAACAATCTTATCGCCATCGTGGACGCGAATCGCCTCGGCCAGAGTCAGGCGACGGCTTTTGGCCACGACATCGGGGTTTATCGCAAGCGATTCGAAGCCTTTGGGTGGCGGGTGGAAGACATTGACGGCCACGACCTTGAAGAAATCTCGGAAGTGCTGGGCGGCGTCGGGCTGAACGACCAGCCGCTGGCCATTGTTGCCAAGACTTACAAAGGCGCCGGGGTTTCGTTTTTGCAGGACAAGGAGGGCTGGCATGGTAAACCGTTGAACAAGGAAGAGGCCGCCAAGGCCATCGCCGAACTTCAGCCGACCGCCAAGTCCGGTGTTGGCGTGTCAATTCCTGCGCCGAATCAACTGCCCGCGCCGAACGGCGCCGCGCCGGCCAGTTACCCCCCGCTCGCTTACAAAATCGGCGACTCGGTCGCGACGCGCGAGGCCTACGGCAACGCGCTCGCACGCGTCGGCGAAGTGGACCCGCGAATTGTGGCAATGGACGGCGACACGAAGAATTCCACTTATGCGGAAAAGTTCATGAAGAAATTTCCGGCGCGCTTCACGGAATGTTTCATCGCCGAGCAGAACATGGTCGGTACTGCCACCGGCATGGGTGCGCGCGGCAAGGTGCCGTTTGCCTCCACCTTTGCGACGTTCTTCAGCCGCACGTTTGACCAGATCCGCGTCGCGGGCATTTCGCAATCAAACCTGAAACTTACCGGTTCGCACGTCGGCGTGAGCATCGGCGAGGACGGCCCTTCGCAAATGGGGTTGGAAGACTTGGCGATGATGCGCGCGATTGCCGGCAGCACGGTGCTGTATCCGAGCGACGCGGTCGCCGCGGAAAAGCTGGTTGAACAAATGGCACAAACCAAAGGTATCTGCTACTTGCGCACGTCACGCCCCAAGACGCCGGTGATTTATAACAATGACGAAACATTTCCGATTGGCGGGGCGAAGGTATTGCGCGAAGGGGACAAGGCCACGGTCGTTGCTGCCGGTGTCACCCTGTTTGAAGCCTTGAAGGCCGCCGACGCCCTCAAGAATGAAGGCGTCAACATCACGGTCATTGACGCTTATAGCATCAAGCCACTCGCCAGAGATGTGATTCTTGCTGCCGCGAGAAAGACAAATAACACCGTCATTACTGTGGAAGATCATTATACCGAGGGCGGCTTGGGCGACGCGGTCGCCGGCGAACTCAGCGCCGACGGCGTCAGGGTGCATAAGCTTGCCGTCACAGCCCTGCCGCGTTCCGGCAAAGCGGAGGAATTGCTGGCGCACTTCGGCATTGATGCCGCGGCAATTGCGAAAAAGGTCAAGGCACTCTGACCGCCGGGAAATTTTCGGAATTCTAAAAAGCGCGGAGAGATTTCTCCGCGTTTTTCTTTGATTTTCACGTGTCCGGGCGGTTTTCTTTTTGCCAATCCAGCAGGCGTGAGGCAGATTGTGATGGGACATGAGTGGAAACGGCAAATTTCTGAAAGGCCAGTTGCTGTTGGACGGCGGCAATCTGAGCGGTTCCTTTTTCCACCAGTCCGTGGTGTTAATTTGCCAGCATGACGCCGAGGGCGCGTTCGGCCTCGTGCTCAACCATTCCCTCGGCAAAACGGTCGGTGATATGATTGTGGCCGACCTGCCCGACACACTCCGGGAAGCGCCGCTGTATCTCGGCGGCCCGGTGCAGCCCGCGGCTCTCAGTTATTTGCACACGGACAATTTCATTCCCAATGCCGACGTGCTGCCCAATCTGGCGCTCGGTCATTCGATTGATGAACTGGTGGACATCGGCGAGTCGTTTTCGACCGGGAAAAAAGTCAAAATGTTCGCGGGCTACGCCGGCTGGTCACCGGGCCAGTTGGAAAAGGAAATGAAACTCAAGTCATGGCTGACATTTCCCGCGTCCCTGGAACTGGTCTTCGAGACGCCGCCCGAACAGCTCTGGCAAAAAATCCTGAAAAACAAGGGCGGCTGGCGCAACAAACTGCTCTCCCAAACGCCGGAGGATTTGTCGCGGAATTGAATTTCGGCGGGACGGGTTGTACGATTCCCTGAATTACGGGAATTTGACCTGTTCCGGGGCTCGCGTAACTCGCCCCTCTGATCACAAACCAATTCAATTCGCCTCGACCCTCAGGAGCATCGCCCCTGATTTTGCCGAAATTTTCGTTTGCTCCAAAGCAGCGGGCACCAGGCAGAACTGGCCGGCAGCCGGATTTACAGAGATCGAACCGCTCTGAATTTCGAACTGCCCGCGGACCGCAGCAACGATTTGAAGCTTGCGCGGTTTTAAATCCAGCCCGTCGCCGGTTTTCATTTTCAGAGCTTCAACGTTGAAAAGTGGATTGTTGACAAGCGGCCGCATTTTGACTTCACCGCCGACGAACCGGCTCTGAATCAGTGGTGGCTCGAAATCATAGAAATCAATGCTTGCCAGCGACTCCACGACGTGCAGTTCGCGCGGTTTGCCATCCAATCCGACGCGATTCCAGTCGAATACGCGGTAGGTCGTGTCCGAATTTTGCTGGATTTCAAAAATCACCAGACCCGCGCCAATGGCATGGACGCGGCCGCTCGGCAAAAAAATGGCATCGCCCGTTTTAACGGGCAGGCGGTGAAAACATTCGGCGACGGTTCCATCCCGGATTTTCCTTTCAAATTCTGCCCGCGTCGCGCCGCGTTTGAGGCCTGCGTACAATTCCGCTCCGGGTGCAGCGTCGGTGATAAACCACATTTCGGTCTTCGGTTCACCGCCCAGTTCAGCGGCCTTGTTTGCCGGCGGATGGACCTGCAACGACAGTTTTTCACGCGCATCGAGGATTTTGCAAAGCAGCGGAAAACGATTCCCCGTTGCCGGTTTTGCACCGCCGAGAAGTTCAGCGGCGTGATTTTCCATAAGCCAGCGCAAATTCCTGCCCGCGAGCGGGCCATTGGCGATGACACTGGCGTCGCCGGGCCGGTCGCTGATTTCCCATGATTCACCGATGGGCGCGGCGGGGGGAAGTGTTTTACCGTAGAGTCGCTCGATTTCGCGTCCGCCCCAGACGCGTTCCTTGAAGATCGGCCGAAAAGTGAACGGATAGAGCACGGAGATTACGCCGTGGCGGCCGCGCGGGCCATGACATTGGAGGCCGGACTGGTCGCCGGTCTGGTTTCCTGGGCCGGAGATTGGGGCTTTTCGAAGAATTGACCGTGGGCGCGGAATTTTTCGTAACGCATTTTCAGCCGTTCGGCGACTGGCAGTGCCACGACTTTTTCAAGATGTTTCAGCAAATGTTTTTTCAAGCTCTCCGCCGTTGCCTCCGGATCGGTATGCGCGCCGCCGAGGGGTTCGGGCACAATTTCATCCACGAGTTTAAGTTCGAGCAAATCCTTGGCCGTGATTTTAAGGGCGGCGGCGGCCTTGGCGGCATTGGCGCGGTCCTTCCACAAAATCGCCGCGCAACCTTCCGGGCTGATGACGGAATAGTAGGCGTTTTCCAGAATCAATACCCGGTCGGCCACCCCGATGCCGAGCGCGCCGCCGGAACCGCCTTCGCCGATGACGGCGGCGATAATGGGCACCTCGAACAGCGTCATTTCCCGGAGATTCACGGCGATGGCCTCGGCAATATGACGCTCCTCAGCGCCAATGCCCGGATACGCGCCCGTCGTGTCAATGAGCGTGACGATGGGCAGGCCAAATTTGTTTGCCAGCCGCATCAAACGGAGCGCCTTGCGATAGCCTTCCGGATGGGCACAGCCGAAATTGCGCAGGATGTTTTCCTTGGTGTCACGGCCCTTCTGCGTGCCGATGACCATGACGCGGTGTTCGCCGAGTCTGGCAAAGCCGCCCACCATGGCGTGGTCCTCGGCAAACAGGCGGTCACCGTGTAATTCCTTAAAATCGGCGAACGATTTTCCCAGGTAATCCAGCGTGTAAGGACGCTTGGGGTGGCGGGCCAGTTGCACGCGCTGCCACGCGTTGAGGTTCGAGAAAATCTGCCGGCGGGTATCCTCCAGCTTTTTTTCGATGAGCTGGATTTCCTCCTCGAAGCTGACGCCCATGGAGTGCATTTCGGGGTGTTCCCGGAGGTCGTCGAGCTTTGCTTGCAGTTCGATAATCGGTTTCTCGAAATCGAGCTGATGTTTCATGTGTCTGAAAATTATACGCTTTTGGCCGGACAATCAATGGGGAATTCCAGAAATGCGAAAGGCCGGACTTTCGTCCGGCCCCCGCGATGACGAGGTTTATACGCCTTCACCGAGGCGCTCAGAAGGGTGACACGGCCAACTTGGGGGTCGCTGTTCGAGCCGTGCCACGAGCAAAACCTCTATGCCAACCCTAAACGAACAGCGAAATCGTCATTCGTTAATAATTGACTTAAACTAACATAGAATGGTTCAAAGAAATTTCAAATTATTTTGTCAGCCTCAATTTGCCCGAAAATCAACGTTTTTTGTCGTAATTCAATGACTTTGGCCAGGGGCGTTTTCCTTGAAAAATCGAGCGATTCGCGCAACGCCTGCTCCTTGCCTGCGCCCGAAATCAGCACCCAAACCTGCCTGGCCGCCGCGATGGCGGCGTAACTCAGCGAAACGCGCCGGGGCGGCGGCTTGGGCGAGTTTTCAATGAACAAAAACGGCCCCGGATGATTCACGACTTCTGCCGGGGCGTCAGGGAATAACGAAGCCACATGACCGTCCTCGCCCATGCCAAGAAATACCAGGTCCAGGACCGGCTGTGACTCGACTCCCTCTCCCCGCTCGAGCGGGGAGAGGGCTGGGGCGAGGGGATTTGAAAACTTGGCCTCCTCACCCCGGCCCTCTCCTCGTTGAGGAGAGGGAGAAAAACATGCACCTGAAATAACACGTCGCAGTTCCTCGTCGGCGCTTTTCACGGCGGCATCCGGCGAATCCTCACCTCGAATGCGGTGGATCTGTTTCCCCGGGATTTTCAGCGGTGCGAACAAAAGTTCGTCGGCCAGCTTGAAATTGCTTTCCGGGTCATCCGGCGGAACACAGCGCTCGTCCGCCCAGAAAAAATGGACATTGCCGGGCAAGGACGGCGTACCACCGTCCCCGATTTTTCGGACTTTGGCCTGCTCAACGACCGAAGTGAAAAGCTTGTGGGTGATGCGTCCGCCGGACAGCGCGACGCAATGTGGTTTGTCGGTGCGCCGGGCTGATTCAATTTCATCCAGCCACGCACCGGCGACATGCGAAGCCAGTTCGCCGGCCGTGACAAAGGAAATCAGTTCGAACTTTTTCATTCAATTTGTGAGTGACGGCGTGTCGCCGTCCATCCCATTTGAAACAACAATCTCCGTCTTGACTGAATTGGCAATGTAGCACTGTTCATGGGCCAGGTGATGCAACCGTTCTTCGTCTGCGGATGTGGGCAACTTCTCGCCACCATAGGTTATCTTGGGATTGAGTTTCACCAGGCTGACCCATGGCACGCTTTTCTCGTTTTTGGTCACTGTACCGACCGCTTCATCTTCGTAGCTGTCAATTTGGAATCCTTGTTTGCCTGCCAGATAAAGAAACGCGAGCATGTGACAACTCGAAATTGACGCCACGAAAGCCTCTTCGGGATCAACGTGCGCCGGATTCGACCAGGGCGCAGGGACCACGGCCGGTGAAGCCGATGCCGGAACGGTGACGCCGCCGTCAAAGCTCCAGGTATGTTCCCGCGAATATTTGCCCTTCAGAAAATCCGGGCTGGTCCGCTGCCATTTGATCACTGCTTTGTATTCAGACATAAGATTCCACGCGAATCATTGTCCATCGTAAATCGCAGATCAAAAATCACTTGACCATCTGCGGCTCATGCCAGACGTGGCCGGGCTGGGCCAGCAAATCGTCCGCGGCCACCGGCCCCCAGGTTCCGGCGGCGTAAAATTCCCGGTTCGTCAGGGGTTTGCCATCCCAGCCTTTGCGGATAGAGTCCACGATTTGCCACGCGGTCTCCACCTCGTCGCGGCGGATGAACAGCGTCGCGTCGCCGGCAATGGCTTCGAGCAGCAGCCGTTCGTAGGCTTCGGGCGTGTAAGCGCCGAATTCGGCGTCGTAGCTGAAGTGCATCCGCACGGGCCGCACGCCGAGGCTCATGCCGGGCACCTTGCCGTTGAACCGCAGGTAAATGCCTTCGTTCGGCTGCAGGCGCAGCGTGAGCGCGTTGGCGTCAAGGTTCTGTCCGCATTGCGCGGCGAACAGGACGTGCGGCGTGGGGCGAAATTGAATGCGCACTTCGCTGGCGCTCATCGGCAGGTATTTGCCGGTGCGCAGGTAAAACGGCACGCCGGACCAGCGCCAGTTGTCAATGAGGAGCTTCAACGCGACGTAGGTTTCCACGTTGGAATCCGGCTTCACCTTCGGCTCCTGCCGGTAACCGGGCACGGGTTTCCCATTGACGGTGCCGGCGAAATATTGTCCGCGCACGACCTGCCGCGCCACGTCCTCGGGCGTCAGCGCGCGGATGGATTTGAGCAGTTTCACCTTTTCGTCGCGAACGGATTCGGCTTCGAGCGACACGGGCGGTTCCATCGCGATGAGCGACAGCACCTGGAGCATGTGGTTTTGCACCATGTCGCGCAACGCGCCGGCCTCCTCGTAATAACCGCCGCGGTCGCCCACGCCGATTTTTTCGCTGACGGTGATCTGGACGTGGTCCACGGAATTCCGGTTCCAGAGCTTTTCGAAAATGGAATTGGAAAAGCGGAACATCAAAATGTTCTGCACCGTTTCCTTGCCGAGGTAATGGTCAATGCGGCAGACCTGTTGTTCGTGGGCGTAGCGTGTCAATTCACGGTTCAGCGCCTGGGCGGAGGCGAGATCGTGGCCGAACGGTTTCTCCACCACGATGCGCTGCCAGCCGGCGCCTTCCTTGTGCAACAGGCCGGCGCGATGGATTTGCTCGATGACTTCTCCGAACTGGCTCGGCTGGGTGGCGAGATAAAACAGCAGGTTTTCCCGCAACGGCCCGTTGCCGAATGACGTCAACATCTCTTCCAGTTTTTTGTAAGCCGCGGCGTCGGTGAGGTCGCCCTGGCAGTAAAACAGATTTTTGGCGAACGCCTTCCACACCTCTTCATCCACCGGCTGGGTGCGCGAGAACTGGTTGAGCGCCTCGCGCAATTCGTTCCGCCACGATTCGTCCGTCTTGTCGCGCCGGGCGAAACCGATGACGCGGAACATCGGCGGCATCTGCTTGTCCTTGCACAGATGATAAAACGCCGGGATGAGCTTGCGCGCGGTGAGGTCGCCGCTCGCGCCGAAGATGATGATGGAACAAGGTTCCAGCGATTTACGTTCGGCGCTGATGTTGCCTGCGGCCGGTTCTTCCAGTGAAATCGAAGTATTCACGCCGACAACAATGGCGCAGGATACGGACAAATTCAACGCTTCTTGTGGCCAGCACTTCAAAAATTGTCCGGCGCTCAAAAATTGCTCGCCCGGCAAGGCGCTTTTTAACAAGATGCTTCCCGCAGCTCCAGGGTTGTTGGAGCGAAGATGAAAGCGAAAATTGTCATTACTCCAAAGAAGGCCGTGGTGGATCCGCAGGGCAAAACCGTCAAAGGCGCGCTTGAGCAGATGGGTTACCAGGGCGTCGCCGCCGTCCACGTCGGGAAATACATCGAGATCGAACTCGTGCCCGGCACGGACCAGGCCGCCGCGCAGCAGGCGTTGAACGACGCGGCGCACAAATTTCTGAGCAACCCGATTATTGAAGATTACAAGCTGGAAATAGAATGAGTTTCACCAAGTCAGCAGTCAGTAGTTCGTAGTCAGTAGCAAGTGACACGCGAACACCACTACTGACTACTGACTACTGACTATGAACTTTGCTGTTTTACAATTTCCCGCCTCGAACTGTGACCAGGACGCCATTCACGCCTTGCGCGACGTGCTCGGCCAGTCCGCGCGCTATGTCTGGCACAAGGAAACTTCGCTGGGCGACGCCGACGCCGTCATCGTGCCCGGCGGCTTCAGTTACGGCGATTATCTGCGCTGCGGCGCCATCGCCCGGTTCAGCCCGGTCATGCAGGCGGTGAAACAATTTGCCGACAACGGCGGATTGGTGCTTGGCATTTGCAATGGCTTTCAGGTTTTGACCGAAGCCGGCCTGTTGCCCGGCGCGCTCGTTCGCAACCGCGATTTGCAATTCCATTGCGAACACATTTTTCTAAAGACCGTCACGCCCGACTCGCCGTTCACGAACAAGATTCCGGCAGGCAAATGGTTGAAAATTCCCATTGCCCATGGCGAAGGCTGTTACTTTGCCGACGAAGAGACACTGGCGAAACTCAAGGCGAACAACCAGATTCTCTGGCAATACTGCGACGCGAACGGGAACCTGACCGACACGGCGAATCCGAACGGCTCACTGCTGAACATTGCCGGCGTGTGCAATGAACGCCGCAACGTGGCCGGCCTGATGCCGCATCCCGAACGGGCCTGTGAACCATTGCTCGGCAGCGACGACGGCAAATGGATTCTGGAGAGCATCATTGCGGCATTACAAAACAGGTTTGTCGTTCGGGCGGCATGACGGCTCATGCACATTATTACGCGCAAACGTTTGAATGAATTCGCTGAGAAACATCCGACGGCAACGGCCGGTTTGGCGTATTGGTATCGTGCGTTAAAAAGGAACAACCCTGCGAACCTTGCCGAATTGCGCCGCATGTTTCCACACGCTGACCAGGTTGATGGGCTGACAGTGTTCAACATTGGCGGCAACAAGGCTCGCTTGGTTGCCGCTATTCACTATAATCGCCGGAAGGTGTATATTCGTGCCGTGCTAACGCACTCCGAGTATGACACCGGCAAATGGAAAGAAAGATAATATGTCCACCGCGCAAATCGAAAAAGCGTTTGAAGCCTGGCCGCAAGTCGAGCCGGCGCTGCGTGTGCCACGCACCGACCGCGAATACCGCCAACTGGTAAAGCTGCTTGACCGCCTGGTGGACGAAGTGGGTGAAGACGAAACCCACCCCCTTGCCTCGTTGATGGAAGTCCTTGGCGTGCTTATTGAAAAATACGAGGACGAAAACGTGACGGAATTGGCTTAATTACGCTCGAAATGAGTGTCCCGTCTTTTGCCCAACTTTTTCCGCCGGAGCCGATATTCCCGATTCGGGCCAGCCGGCGAGGACGATCAGAACCAAGAACGATTGGAAATTTTTGCTGTGGCAGCAGTAGGATTTGCGCTGAAACACGATGACAGATTCAAGAAGAAATTTCTCGAGAAATTCGTTGGTATCTCCTGAAGTTCTGACGCCGGGCAAGACGCGTCCGTTCAAAAATCGCCGTTATTGTCCTGGTTTGAAATTCCTGGAGCGCGACGGCGCGTAGCGTCAGCCGCAGCGCGTTGAAAATGCTGCGGCTGGTCTTCGACACAGCCGCGCTCAGCCAAATCAGACACCGCCAAATCCCCAACCCGGTTGACAGGAGTTTCAGCCTGATCGAAGAAAGAGAACGGCATGGCGAACCTATGGAGATTTCGGCGCGGCGTCCGCCGGCTCATTGGCGGTTTCCTTGATGAAACTGTCCAGCACTTGCAAATAACCATCCAGCGATTCATCGGCTTCCGGGCCAAGCTGCTGTTTGAGTTCCCTCAATTGCCCGACCGCCGCCTGGGCTTGCCGCCGCACATCGCTCACGTTCAGTTGCCCGCTCAACAAGCCGCTGACCATCTCGTCGTATTTACGGGCGGCTTCGGGATTGCCGGCCAGCATTTGCTCTCGGATCTGCCCGACAAAATTCGTGTTCGCGCCCAATTGCCGAAACGCCGCGGACAAATCCACATTGGTGTTGGCCAGGGCCGCCAGAGCGGTTGCCGTGGGAAGGCTGGTGGAGATGGGTTGCGCGGGATTGCTGGCCGCTTTGGCCGCGATATCATTGGTGCCCAATGACAGATTCACGACCTGGTTGCGCGGCACGGTGATTTTGCCCAGCACCTCGCTGTTTAATATCACCGTGTCCGGGGAAACCGACACTACTTTGCCGGAATAACGGTCGCCGTTTTGCATTTCCAACACATCCGCCCGCAGCCCCGGTGCGGCGAGCAACATCAAAATCATTCCGGATCCGGTAAACCACAACTTGAGTCTCATGACCGGAACGGTAGCTCATAGACACACGCTTCGCAAACAAGGCTAAACACAATGTGTTGTTACCCCAAACGCAGCGTCGGTGGCAGCGGCGCTCTGTGAGCGCCGAAAGAATTATGACGGACTGCGGTTATCGGAGGAATTCGGCGGTCACAGACCGCCGCTACAGGACCACTACAGATTTATATCGCTCTCCGTTCACGGTCGGTGTTTCACTTTCCGCCCGGGGGAAGGATAAAAATGACGACAAGCAAAATAATTTACGCCACCGCTTGGTGCGGTGCGGTGTTCGCTTTGATAGCGGGCGCAGCTTTCGCGACGGCCGCCCCGCCGCCCACACGGGATCCGCACGCACCAGGATTTGTCCAAGCGACGGAGTTGCCCGACGGCGCCAACCCGCCGGCAGATGCCGGCGGAAATTTTATCATCGGCCCCACGTACCACCGCCCACCCGAAATGACGGTGCAAACCAATGTGCCGCAGGGAACGGTGTATAACTTCACCATGAGTTCGGCGGACAGCAAAGTTTATCCCGGTATCGCGCGCACGCGAAACACTTTTGGCACGCCCGACCCCGCCGACCCCGCTAAACTGGTGGTGACCACCAGCCATCCGGCACCCTATGTCCGTCACGTTGCAGTTTATGTCCCCAATCAATATGTCCCCGGCACCGTCGCGCCCTTTATTGTCGGGGCGGACGGACCCGATCGCCCGTTGTTCACGGCTTTGGACAACCTCATCGCGAGACATCGCGTGCCGGTGATGATTGCCATCTCCATCGGCAATGGCGGCGGCGACGCCCAGGGCAGCGAGCGCGGATTGGAATACGACACCATGTCCGGACGCTATGCGGAATTCGTCGAGCAAGAGGTGCTGCCGCTCGTGGAAAGCAAATGTCAGGTGAGCCTGACCAAAGACCCCGAAGGCCGGGCGGCGATGGGCGGCAGTTCCGGCGGTTCATGCGCTTTGATCATGGCGTGGTATCATCCGGAGTTTTACCATCGCGTCCTGACGTATTCCGGCACCTATGTGAACCAGCAATGGCCCTACGCCCCGGCGACGCCGCATGGCGCGTGGGAATTTCATGAACACCTCATTCCAAACAGCCCGGTAGAGCCCATCCGCATCTGGCTGGAAGTCGGCGACCGCGACCTTTTGAATCCGAATGCCATGCGCGACAACATGCACGATTGGGTTGTCGCCAATGAGAACATGGCGAAAGTCCTTGCTGCCAAGGGTTATCATTACCAGTTTGTCTTTGCCCGCAACGCCGGGCATGTGGACGGCAGGGTGAAACAACAAACCTTGCCTGAAGCCTTGGAATGGTTGTGGCAGGATTACCAGCCGGTGACAAAGTAGCGCGGGAAAGCTTGGCGCGAACAGTGAAGGCGGCAGCCGGGTGCAAACGAATCATGGACATTCCGGCCGTAATGAAGGATAATGGGTTGTTCCCGCCCAGCGAGCCGGATCAAGGAAACGTTTTCGACAGGAATTTATGCTCAAGCGACCAATCACCATCGCGCCGCCGGCCGACGAGCCGGCGGTCAGCGAAACCGAACCGCAGCGGTTCGAGCGCATCCTCGCGCGCAACCCGTTCAAATCGCTGAGGGCCGTCCTCGACCAGTTGCAAACGAATGCCACACAGATGCACGCGGCGATCATCACCACCAACTCCTACCAGATGTTTCTGGGCAAGCTGGGTTATCGCGTCATCCTGGTGCCGCAAATCCACGAGCAGGACTGCTATTCGCGCCTCGGGCGGGCGGGCGGCATTCGCGCCGTGCTGCCGGTTCACGACACCGCCACCTACAGCACCATGGTCACGCTCGTGAACTTCGATTCCACCGTGACCACCACGCCCAACTCCATTGACTTCTACGACAACCAACTGGCCCAATTCAAAGTCCAGTTGATGAACAAATCCGGCGACGCGGAGTAATCAGCAATGGCAGATCAAGCCGTCGCGTTCATTCCTGCCATGGCCCTTCCGGCAATCCAGCCGGTCGTCCATGCCGCCTGAAAATTAAACCCGCCGGTGAGCCCGTCAAGGTCGAGCACTTCACCGGCGAAAAATAATCCGGGACAAATCCGGCTCTCCATTGTTTTGAAATTCACCTCGCTCAACCGAACCCCGCCGCAGGTCACAAACTCGTCCTTGTTCAGGCTCTTTCCACTCACGGAAAATTCCGTGTGCCGCAAGTGTTGAACAAGTTTATGTTGCGCGGCCCGCGAGAGCGCCGACCATCTCGTCTCGCGTGAGACGCCGGAGGCCAGAACGAGTTGTTCCCAAAGGCGCGCTGGCAGCGGCGGAACGGGCGAATTCACGACCAGTTTTGCCGGTTGCGAATGACGCTGCGCCTCCAGTTCCGCGGCGAGCATTTCCGCGTTCAGATGCGGCAACCAATTCACGCGCAGGAGAAAGGAATAATTCATTTCGTGCAACTGTCGCGCGCCCCACGCTGACAGCCGGAGAATCACCGGCCCGCTCAAACCCCAATGCGTCACCAGCAACGCGCCGCGCTCACAAAGTCTGGTTTCTGGAACCGACACTTCGGCCATTTCGAGGGACACGCCCGCCAGCTCCCGCAACCACGGCACCACGATGTGAAAGGTAAATAGCGACGGCACGGGCGGTTCCAACGTGTGACCGAGCGAAACGGCGAGCTGTCCCAGCGCGGGCGCGCGGCAACCACCCGTGGCCAGTAAAAGCCGGTCACAAATGATTTTCTCATTCGCGAATTCCTCTCCCTTGCCCCGCCCGGGCGGGGCGAGGGTTGGGGCGGGGGGATTTGCTCTTGACGGCCCCCTCGCCCCGGCCCTCTCCTCCGGAGGCGGAGGCGAGGGAGAAAAACTTCCTGCGAGCGTCAACTCAAAACGTTCGTCCGGCTTTTTTGCAACGCGTTCCACGCCGCAATTCGTTTTCAATTTCACACCCGCCCGGCGCGCCGCGTTCAGCAGGCAGTCCATGATCGTCCGCGATGAATCCGTCACGGGAAACATCCGCCCGTCGCTTTCGGTCTTGAGCTTGACCCCGTGTCTCGCGAACCACGCCACCGTGTCGCTCGCCTGAAATTGTTTGAAAGGCGCGATTAACGCCCGCTCACCACGGGGAAAACGCGCGGCGAATTCGCGTTCGTCGAAACAGGCGTGTGTGACGTTACAGCGGCCGCCGCCTGAGATTTTGACCTTGGCGAGAAACCGCGAATTTTTTTCGAGGATGAGGATTTCCGCCGCGCTCCCGGCATCGGCGCACGCCAGCGCGGCAAAAAAGCCCGCCGCGCCGCCACCCACGATCGCGATGCGCCCCGGATTCATTCGTGGACGATAGCGGTTTTAACGCAAAGACGCAAAGGCGCGAAGAAATGGGAGCGCAGCGGGGTGAACGGGCGGGCGGAGAAAATTGAGCGCGAACCTCAGTTCCTTTTGGAATTGTGAACGCACTTATCAACACTCTTTGCCAAATCCCAATGTGAAAGTGACGTCGAGGTCATGGCCATGTTCGGTTAATTTTTCGCCGTCGCCAGCTCTTCCTCAAAATCTACAATCTCTTTGATCTGCACCAGGAACCAGCGGTCAATTTTCGTCAGGTTGAAAATCTCGTCAATGGTGAAGCCGGCGCGAAGGGCGTGGCGGATAAAGAAAATCCGTTCGGCGTTGGGCACGCTCAATTTGCGGCTGATGACTTCCTTCGGCAGAATGTCGCGGTCGCCATAGACTTCCGTGCCGATGCGCCACGGTTTGCCGTCGCCGCCCAGGCCGCTGCGGCCAATCTCCAGCGAGCGGAGGCATTTTTGCAACGATTCCTTGAACGTGCGGCCAATGGCCATCGCTTCACCCACGCTTTTCATCTGTGTGGTCAGCGTCGGATCGGCCTGTGGAAATTTTTCGAAGGCGAACCGCGGGATCTTGGTGACGACGTAATCAATCGTCGGCTCAAAGCTCGCGGGGGTTTCGCGCGTGATGTCGTTGCGGATTTCGTCGAGCAGGTAGCCGACGGCGAGTTTGGCGGCGATCTTCGCAATTGGAAACCCTGTTGCTTTGGACGCCAGCGCCGAGCTGCGGCTGACGCGTGGGTTCATCTCGATAATGACCATGCGGCCATTGTCCGGGTTGACGGCGAACTGAATGTTTGAGCCGCCGGTCTCGACGCCCACCGCGCGAATCACGGCGAAGCTGGCGTCGCGCATGATCTGAAATTCCTTGTCGGTCAGCGTCTGGATGGGCGCGACGGTGATGCTGTCGCCGGTGTGGACGCCCATCGGGTCGAAGTTTTCGATGGAGCAGATAATGACGCAGTTGTCGGCCTTGTCGCGCATGACCTCCATTTCGTATTCCTTCCAGCCGAGCAGGGATTCTTCGATGAGGATTTCGCCGACGGGCGAGAGTTCTATGCCGCGTTTGGCGAGGACTTCGAACTCTTCAAGATTGTAGGCGATGCCGCCGCCGGTGCCACCGAGCGTGAACGCGGGCCGGATGATGACCGGGAACCGGCCGATCTTTTCCGCCACGGTCCGGGCTTCCTCCATGTTATGCGCAGTGCCGCTGATGGGCACGTCGAGTCCGATGGAAATCATCAAATCCTTGAACGCCTGCCGGTCCTCGCCCTTGTGGATGGCGTCGGCCTTGGCGCCAATCATTTCGATGCCGTGTTTCTCCAGAACGCCGGAACGATGCAAGTCCATGGCGGTGTTCAGTGCGGTCTGGCCGCCGAGCGTGGGCAGTAAAACGAGCTTGTGCGGGGTCCTGGTGCTGGCGCCCGGGTTCTGGGGAACACCCATTTTGCGCATCTCATCCTTCTCACGGACGATGATTTTCTCGACGCATTCGGGCGTAATCGGCTCGATATAAGTACGGTCGGCGAACTCCGGGTCGGTCATAATGGTGGCCGGATTGGAGTTCACCAGCACGACGCGGTAGCCCTCCTCCTTGAGCGCCTTGCAGGCCTGCGTGCCGGAATAATCGAACTCGCACGCCTGGCCGATGATGATCGGGCCGGCGCCGATGATGAGGACGGAATGAATGTCAGTGCGTTTGGGCATCGTTCAAACGGCCACAGATGAAACACGAATTCGGCGCGGAGTGAAAGAAAATTGCGGCGCGAGAGCCAATCATGCCCCCTCAACGCCCCCGGTGTTTGCACGTTGCGGCAATTATTGCAAGGGGGTTCGCACGTCCTTGGTAAAGGCGGTATGGCCGTCCATGAATACGCGGTTGCGACCGCCGGCGTGAATGGTGCGGCCCAACATCCCCGGGGGGACGGTCGGAACGGTCATGGGAAAATAAGGATCCACCGTCAGTTCAACGGCACTGGGGCCAATGATAAAGCCGATGGTCGGATCGTTCGTGGACTGCAGATCGGAGACGGCCTGGGCGGCGGTCTTGCCCCAAAAATCCTCAATCCCCACCGGATCGTCCGGCCGGTCAAAACGCCAGAGCCAATAGCGAACCAGGGAGGCGCTGGCGTTGGTGGTGTACGCCTGCAGGGATTGTACGATGTTTCCGGCCCGGGCGTTGATCGACGCCGGACAGGACCAGATGGAATCGGCCGCGCCGAAGGGCTGCAGCACCACGACTGCCCAACCGCCGCGCGGATCAGAGGGAGGCCAGGTGGTCCAGGGATGATAACCGCCCGGCAGACTGGACTTCAAATCGCGCCGGTCGGGAAAACGGTCATTGTTATTGCCGAGGCACAGGGCAAATGCGATGCCGATTTGCCGGAGATTGGAAACGCAGGCAATCCGCTGCGCCCGCTGTTTTGCGACGGCCAGGGCGGGAAGCAGGAGGGCCGCGAGGATGGCAATGACGGCGATGACGACCAGCAGTTCAATCAACGTAAAGCTGCGGCGATCCCGGGACCCGTTGGATGGTGCACGGGTCATGGCAGTAGAACCCGATAACCCAGGTTGCCCGACACGGCGGTGTTGATGATATTTTGACAGGCCATTTTTGGTTGAGAACCTTGCAACGGCAGGAGATTGAACACGGACTGAGCACAGAGTGGAAGGAAAAATCGGAACCACACGCGGGAACGAACTTTCCACTTGCAAATTATTTTAAGAAATGATTAGCATTAGGGTGAATCAGGTCCAAAAGGTGTGAACCCGGAACGACAATTGGGGTCGTTTGTTGCGTGCGGAGGCAAAAACCATTCATCTTCCGCAAAGGTTTTTTCTCCGCCCAATCCAACCAGCGCCGCCCGGCGGTTTCCGGTTGTGCGATTAGCCATGGTCAACCATCACCTGGTCACCTTTAGCCATCTACTCCATCCATGAAAACCATCCTTAAACTCAGTTTGTTCCTCTATTTGCTGATGCCACTGGTCATGGGTCAGGCCGCGCCCACCGTCACGGCGGTGGCGGCCGGGTTTCATCACACGCTTTTCCTTGAATCGGACGGCAGCCTCTGGGCGATGGGCGCCAACGGGAGCGGCCAGTTGGGCGACGGCACGACCACCGACCGCCACGTTCCCACATTGATCGTGCGCAGCAATGTCGTGGCCATTGCCGCCGGCTTGTATCACAGCCTGTTCCTCACGTCCGACGGCAACCTGTGGGCGGTGGGTGGCAACGGCAACGGCCAGTTGGGCGACGGCACCACGACGGACCAGCACAGCCCGGAACAAATCACCTTCACCGGCGGCGTCACGGCGATTTCCGCGGGCGTACTGCACAGCCTGTTCCTGAAAGGCAATGCGCTGTGGGGCATGGGCTGGAACGGTTACGGCCAGTTGGGCACGGGCAATTCGGTGGACGTTCACGGCGCTTCGCAACTCGTGGCCAGCAACGTTTATCGAATCAGCGCCGGATATGAGCACAGCCTTTACGAAACAACCGATGGCAGCCTTTGGGGAATGGGCCAAAACACATTCGCCGAGTTGGGCGACGGCACGGAGACGACGCGCTACACGCCCGAGGAAATTCTGACCAATCACAGCGTGTTCACCGGCGTTTATGCCATTTCGGCCGGATACGTGGACAGCCTGTATTTGTATGAAAGCTTCGGCCCCGTCATCAGCGTTTGGGGCATGGGCTTCAATTTCAACGGCGAGTTGGGCGACGGCACGACGATCACGCGCGATAGCCCGGTGGAAACGGTGGGCAGCGGCGGCAGCGCGATTGCCTGCGGCTTCGGGAACAGTTTGCTGCTCAGGTCCGACGGGAGCCTTTGGGTCACCCAGAACAACGTCTGGACGGAAATCGTGTCGTCGAACGTGACGGCGATGGCCCTGGGCTACGACGGTCACGCCCTGTTCATCCAATCCGACGGCAGCTTGTGGGGCATGGGGGCCAACGGCAACGGCCAGCTCGGCGATGGCACGACCACCGACGCCGCGCTGCCCGAACGCATCATTCCGCCCCTGCAATTCGTCGTGACCAATCTCGCCGTTTCCGCCGGAACCAACCTGGTCTTCAACGGACTCAACGAATTTGGCGGCGGCTCAACGATTGTGCTGTCGAGCGCAAACGTGGCGACGCCCTTTAACCAATGGACGCCGGTCTGGACCAACGAGCTGGGTAGCGGAGCTTTCAGCCTTACCGCGACCAATACGGTCAATCCGAATATTCCGCAGCAGTTCTACCGTCTCAAACTTTCCCCGGTCCAATGAGAAAAAGCATTTCGTTGAAATCAACCCAACCCGTTTGAGCCATGAAAACAAAAACCAAACATCTCCTTGCCCGCGCCGCGCTGGTGTTGGCGCTTTCAAGCCTTAACCTTGAATTCTCAACCGCCTTTGCCCAAGGCACGGCTTTCACCTACCAAGGCCAGCTCCAGAACAACGGCAGTCCGGCCAGCGGAACCTATAATCTGACGTTCTCGTTGTTCAACATCAATGCCGGGGGCAGCGCCGTCGCCGGGCCGGTGACCACGAACGGGGTTGCCGTGAGTAACGGCCTGTTCACCGTGACGATCGATTTTGGCGCCGGCGTCTTCAACGGGACGAATTACTGGCTGCAAATCGGGGTGGAAACCAACGGCGGCGGCGGTTTCACCACGCTCACACCGCGTCAGCAACTGACGCCCGCGCCGTATTCGATCTTTGCCAATACCTCGAGCAATTTAAGCGGCACGTTGCCGGCGGCCCAACTGGGCGCGGGCACGGCGGCCATCAATATTTCCGGCAGCGCCGCCAGCTTCAGCGGCAGTCTCAACGGCGATGTGACCGGTACGCAAAGCGCCACGGTCGTTAGCAAAGTCGGCGGAGTCACGGCGGCGAATGTGGCCTCCGGTGCGAATGCCGCCAATGGCGCGGCGAGCGCCAATACGGCCAACGCCATCGTAAAACGCGATGGCAACGGCAATTTTTCCGCCGGGAGCCTCACGCTGGCCGGCAACTTGAATCTGCCGGCGACGACCGCCGCCGCGGGCATCATTTATTCTGGAACCAACACGTTGGTCCACGCTTACGGGCCGTTCAACGTTTTTGTGGGTGCCGGTGCCGGCAATTTCATCATGGCCGCCGGTTTCAATACGGGCTTGGGCGTGCAGGCGCTCGCGGTCAATTATGGCGGCTCCTATAACACCGCCGTCGGCTTTCGGGCGCTTTATAACAACACGAACGGATTGAATAACACTGCGGTTGGCGGCTACGCCCTGGCGAGCAATACCAATGGTTCGGACAACACGGCCAGCGGCAACCTGGCGCTGGCCGCCAACACCAGCGGCGCCGATAACACGGCGGACGGTGCTCAGGCGCTCTGGTCCAACACCAGCGGCAACAATAATTTGGCCGACGGTGTTTCGGCACTGGCTGGCAACCTGACCGGCAGCGGAAATACCGCAAGCGGCGCCTACGCGCTTTCCGGCAACTCCGCCGCGAACGATAACACCGCCGACGGTTTCGATGCACTTTCGTTAAACGCGAACGGGTCCAATAATGTGGCCAGTGGCGCCATGGCCCTATACAACAATACGAACGGATTCAATAACGCCGCCGCCGGTTATCAGGCGCTCTATAACAACACCAGCGGCTATGCAAACACAGCCAACGGCGGTTTCGCGCTCTACGACAACACCAGCGGCTATGCAAACACCGCCAATGGATTTAACGCACTGTACTCGAACACCAATGGTTATTGGAACGTTGCCAACGGCTACCAGGCGCTCTTCTACAACACGAGCGGCCAGGTCAACACCGGGGATGGCGCCTTCGCGCTTTTCCACAACACGACCGGCTCGCAAAACACGGCCAATGGTTTCGAGGCCCTCTACGGCAATGACACCGGCTCCGATAACACTGCCAGCGGTTACTTCACTCTTTACGCTAATACGAGTGGCTCCTACAACGAAGCCGGCGGTTACGAAGCGCTTACCTTCAACACGAGTGGCGGCGACAACACGGCCCTCGGCGCTCAATCAATGTATTACAATACCAATGGCGGCGACAACACGGCCGTTGGCTTTCAGGCGCTGGCCCAGAACACAAACGGCAGCGGTAATGTTGCCCTCGGATATCAGGCGGGCCTGAACGTCAATGGAAATAATAATATTGAGATTGGCGACCCCGGCAACGCGGCAGACAATGGTACCATCCGGATTGGTGTCCAGGGGTTTCAGGGTAACACTTTCATCGCGGGCATTTCCGGGGTGACGGTCAGCGGCTCTCCGGTCGTCGTGAACGGCTCCGGCCAGCTCGGCGTGGCCCCGTCTTCGCAACGATTCAAACAGGACATTCACAGTATGGGCGACGCCAGCGACGTCCTGTTGTCGCTTCGACCGGTGACCTTCCGGTACAAACCGGAGATTGATCCCAAAGGCGCTCCGCAATTCGGTCTGGTGGCCGAAGAAGTGGCCAAGGCGGACCCGGACTTGGTGGTCCACGACGATCAAAGCCGGATTTTCACAGTCCGCTATGAAGCGGTGAACGCCATGTTGCTGAACGAATTTCTCAAGGAACACGGCACGGTCGAGAAGCAAGACACGGAAATTCAACACCTGAAACAGCAAAACGAAACTTTGGAAAAACGATTGGATTATTTGGAAAATGCGGTAAAATCAATTACAGCAAGAAATTGAGGCCAAACTGAGGCGATTATGAAAAAACTCATCCTGTTCTGCCTTCTGGCGTCTGGTTTCAGCCTCCCGACATTGGCACAGCAATACTCGGTTGACTGGTACAAAATCGCCGGCGGCGGCGGCACGAGCACCGGTGGAACATATTCGGTCAGCGGGACCATCGGCCAGCACGACGCCGGCGGGCCGATGAGCGGCGGCAATTACTCCCTTACTGGCGGGTTCTGGGCGCTGATTTCCGTGGTGCAAATGCCCGGCGCGCCAACACTGTACACCAGCCATTCCGGCAACACGGTAATGGTGTATTGGCAAAACGTGTCGGGTTGGACCTTGCAGCAGAACAACAATCTGGCTACACCCGCCGGCTGGTCGGTCAACAACAGTTGGACGACCTCCAACGGCACCAATTTTCTAATCCTCACGTCACCGACGGGAAATCTGTTCTTCCGGTTGAGTAATCCGTGATGAAGAAACAGTGAGTCAAATGAGCCTTTGCTGATTGCCAGCCGTAGGTTTCAGTCCCAGTTTCTTGTAACTGGACTCCGTTGCCACGCGGCCCTGCGGCGTGCGGTTCAGGTAGCCTTCCATGATGAGATACGGCTCATAAACCTCCTCGATCGTGTCCGGCTCCTCGCCGACGGCCACGGCGAGTGAATTCACACCCACCGGCCCGCCGCCGAATTTCACAATGATGGCTTCGAGGATGCGTTTGTCCATTTCGTCGAGGCCGCTCCGGTCAATTTCCAGCATCGCCAGCGCCTTGTCGGCAACGTCGGCGGTGATGCGGCCGTCGTGGCGGACCTGGGCATAATCGCGGACGCGGCGGAGCAGGTTGTTCGCAATCCGCGGCGTGCCGCGGCTGCGCCGGGCGATTTCGTGCGCGCCCGCCGGCTCGATTTCCACCTTCAACAGGCGCGCCGATCGGACGATGATTTTTTCCAGATCTTCGGCCACGTAATAATCCAGCCGTTCGCGCACGGCAAAGCGCGTGAGCAACGGCGCAGTGAGCAAACCGCTGCGCGTGGTCGCGCCGATGAGCGTGAACCGCGGCAGATTCAGTCGCACGCTGCGCGCGTTCGGTCCCTGGTCAATGATGATGTCCAGTTTGAAATCCTCCATCGCCGGGTAAAGATATTCCTCGATGGTTTTTTGCAGGCGATGAATTTCGTCAATGAACAGCACGTCGCCCTCTTCGAGGTTGGTCAGCAGGCCGGCCAGGTCGCCCGGCTTCTCAATCGTCGGGCCGCTGGTGCTTTTGAGGTTGGCGCCCATGGCCTTGGCCAGGATGTTGGCGAGGGTGGTCTTGCCGAGGCCGGCCGGGCCGTTCAACAGGATATGGTCCAGCGCTTCCTTGCGCTTTTTCGCGGCGGCCACGGCGATTTCAAGCCGCTCCTTCACCTTGGGCTGGCCGGTGAATTCGGAAAAGAGCGACGGGCGCAGCGTCAGCTCCAGCGCCGCGTCGGGTTTGTTCAAAGTGGAAACGGGCCGTTCAGACATCGCGCTGAGCATGGAAAATGTGCCGCCCGGCGGCAAGCGCGATTCCATGGCCACCCCAAACGCGCGGCCTTGGGCAAACACTTTTTGCCGTATTTTTGGCAAAAAATGCTGGCCAGCAACGATTCGCTGCGGCAAGCTGCCTCCGGCTTTATGGGAAGTTACAAATCACCTTTTCGCATCGCGATGTTGCTGGGCACCCTGTTTTGTGCGACCAACGTTTTTGGCGGAGACGCAGACATCAACCTGCCGCCGTTGCAGGACGTGTCGTTTTTCGGCGGCGCGCTGAGCGGCCACGCCGTTCTGCTTTTCGGCCTGGCGGTCTGCGTGATTGGCGCGCTGTTCGGGCTTTTCCAATATAATCAAACTCGCGCGTTGCCGGTGCATCCGGCGATGGGCAACATTTCCCACATCATCTGGGAGACGTGCAAAACCTATCTGTTGCAACAGGGGAAATTTCTGGTGGCACTCTGGATCTTAATCGCGCTGTGCATGCTTTATTACTTCATCGGGCTGCAACACAAGTCCGTCGGTGATGTGCTCATCATTCTGGCGTGCTCGGTGCTCGGCATTCTGGGCAGTTACGGCGTGGCGTGGTTCGGCATCCGCATCAATACCACCGCCAACAGCCGCGCCGCCTTCGCTGCGCTCAAAGGCAATGGGCTTAAAACCCTCTCCATCCCGCTGCAATCCGGCATGAGCATCGGCCTGCTGCTCGTTTGCGTCGAATTATTCTGCATGTTGGGCATCCTCCTTTTTCTGCCGCGCGAACTGGCCGGATCCTGTTTCATCGGCTTCGCCATCGGCGAATCCCTCGGTGCGGCGGCGCTGCGCATCGGTGGCGGCATCTTCACCAAAATCGCCGATATCGGCGCGGACCTGATGAAAATCGTCTTCAACCTGCCGGAGGACGATCCCAAAAATCCCGGGGTCATTGCCGACTGCACCGGCGACAACGCCGGCGATTCCGTCGGCCCGACCGCGGACGGGTTTGAAACCTACGGCGTGACCAGCGTGGCGTTGATCGCGTTCCTGGCCCTGGCCCTGGTGGCGGCGCCGGCCCTGTGCGGCAAGCTCATCATCTGGATTTTCGCGATCCAAAGCCTCATGGTGCTCACATCACTGGTTTCGTTTTTTGTGAACCGTTTTTCCAACGGCGTGCGCTATGCCGGCAAAAGGGATTTCAACTGGGAATCGCCGCTCACGGACCTGGTCTGGCTCACGTCCATCCTGTCCATCATCGTCACGATTATCGCCAGCAAATTGCTCCTCGGTGACTTCCAGGACGCCACCGGCGCGCCGTTGCCGAATCTCTGGTGGGTGCTGGCCGGCATCATGTCCTGCGGCGTGCTCGCCGGCGCGTTGATTATGGAATTCACCAAAATTTTCGTCAGCACCAACTCCCGCCATGTCCGCGAGGTGGTCAACGCCTCCGGCCACGGTGGCGCATCGCTGAATATTCTGTCCGGCTTCGTCGCCGGCAATTTCTGCGGCTTCTGGATGGGGCTGGTCATCCTGGCGCTGATGTTCATCGCCTATTTGTTCTCGCAGAACGCCGACCTGCTCGCGCTCATGCCGGCGGGATTCCAGTTTGCCGCGCCGATTTTTGCGTTTGGCCTCGTGGCTTTCGGTTTCCTGGCCATGGCGCCGGTCATTATCGCCGTGGACAGCTTCGGCCCGGTCACCGACAACGCGCAGTCGGTCTATGAATTGAGCCGGATTGAAGCCGTGCCGAACGTCGGCGCGGAAATCGAGAAGGATTTCGGATTCAAACCCGACTTTGCCAACGCCAAACTCGAATTGGAAAAAGGCGACGGCGCGGGCAACACCTTCAAAGCCACGGCCAAGCCGGTGCTCATCGGCACCGCCGTCGTCGGCGCGACCACGATGGTTTTCGGCATCATCCTGCTGCTGAACAACACCGTCGCGCACGGCCAGGTGATCGAGATGTTGAGCCTCGTCCGGCCAGAAATCATCTTCGGCCTGTTGATGGGCGGCGCGGTGATTTATTGGTTCACCGGCGCTTCCTGCCAGGCCGTCGTCACTGGCGCTTATCGCGCGGTGGTGTTCATCAAGGAACATCTTAACCTCAATAAAGACGAGGCCTCCATCGCTGACAGCAAACGGGTCGTCGAAATCTGCACCATCTACGCGCAAAAAGGCATGATCAACATCTTCATTGTTGTCTTCTGCATGGCGTTGGCGCTCTCCTTCTTCAACCCTTATTTCTTCATTGGCTATCTCGTGGGCATCGCGTTCTTTGGCCTGTTTCAGGCCATCTTCATGGCCAACGCCGGCGGCGCCTGGGACAATGCCAAGAAAATCGTGGAGGTGGATTTGAAACAAAAAGGCACACCACTGCACGCCGCCACCGTCGTCGGGGATACCGTGGGCGACCCGTTCAAGGACACCAGCTCGGTGGCGATGAATCCCATCATCAAATTCACCACGCTGTTCGGCCTGCTCGCCACGGAAATCGCCGTGACGATGACCAATCAAGGTTTGAAAACCGGCATCGGCGTTTTTTTCTTCGTCGTTGCGTTGGTCTTTGTTTATCGCTCGTTCTATTGCATGCGCATCCCCGAAGACAAACCGGTTGCGAAATGATTCGCGAAGCGTATTGTGAGCCAACAGGCCGCAATACGCTTTATGAGAATTCACTTCATTTTGTCCGTTGGTCTGGGATTGGCGATATCGGCCGCCGGCGATTTATTCGCTCAAACCCAAACGAATTCGATGGCGATAAAGGAAGGCTTTGTCAAAACGAACGGAGAATTTGTGACCATCGGTACTATAATGATCAAAACCAACTCTCCACTAAACACCGATGAATTCAAAAGTTTTATGTGGCGGGAAGAGCAGTTGCTGGAAATCGCAAATTCGCGTGCGTCCAATGCCATGGACCAATTCGCCGAAGGGGCGTGGGCGCTCATCAAAGATTATCCCGACAAACCAAACGGCTATCAGGACATTATGTGGGCGGCGGATGATGATCAATATGATGGGAAACCGGACAAAGCACGGACCTTGGCAAACGAATTGATCCAAAGTTCCGCGCCCGAGGAATACAAACTCTGGGCGAAAGGTTTTTTGAACCGGCTTGATTCGTTTGGCAAGCCTGTGTCCTTGCAATTTACGGCAGTCGATGGCCGCGAAGTGGACCTGGCCAGGCTGAGAGGCAGAGTTGTTTTGGTGGATTTTTGGGCAACCGGTTGTGGTCCATGCGTCGCGGAATTGCCCAGAATCAAGGCGGCCTACGACAAGTTCCATGCACAAGGTTTTGAAATCATCGGCGTCAGTTGCGATACCGACAAAGATCGGTTGAATAAATTCCTGCACGAAAAAGGACTGCCTTGGCCGCAATACTTCGACGGCAAAGGATTCGACGACAAAATTGCTCAAAGTTTTGGCATTGATGGAATTCCGCACATGTTTTTAGTGGATAAGAAAGGTCTCCTGCGTTTTGACAATGTGCGGGCCAGTGATAAATACCACCCCAAAAGCGATGCCACCAGTCTTGAAGAAAAAGTTTCCATGCTGCTGGCGGAATAAAATCTCCGCCAAAATAAATTAAACTCGAAAATCACCACCCAAGCCTCCAGATTGGCGGTCATGTCGGTCATTCAGCGTTCCATCCAGGTCGGCTGGCAATTGCGCGTCTTTTTCGCCGAAGACGTTTTTGCTCCGGCCAATCTCGTCTTGAAAAACGCGTTGGCTGATGTCGGTTCTCCTCCCACCGGTGGAACACTACCCCAAGTGCTCGTTGTCCTCGACGAATCCCTCGCGCAGGCCCAACCCGATCTTGCGCACCGGATTGAAGATTATTTTGTCGCCCACGCCGACAGCTTGAAGCTGACTTGTCCGCCGCTCATCGTCGAAGGCGGCGAACGCGCCAAAAATTCCTCCATTCACGTCGCTGAAATTCACTCGCACATTGACCGGCACCACATTGACCGGCACTCGTACCTGATCGCGGTCGGCGGCGGAGCGTTGCTGGACGTCGCCGGTTTCGCCGCCGCCACCGCCCATCGCGGCGTGCGGCATGTGCGCATTCCCACGACCACCTTGAGTCAGGCCGATTCCGGCATTGGCGTGAAAAACGGCATCAACGCGTTCGGCAAGAAGAATTTCATCGGCGCGTTTGCGCCGCCGCACGCCGTTATCAACGATTTCAACCTGCTTGCCACGCTCGAACCGCGCGACAAACGCGCCGGCTACGTCGAGGCTGTGAAGGTCGCCTGCATCCGCGATGCTGAATTTTTTGGCGAAATTCAGCGCGACGCCGAAAAACTTGTGGCGTTTGAACCGGCAGCCATGAAACGGTTGATTCAGCGTTGTGCCGAATTGCATCTCAATCACATTGCCACGAGTGGCGACCCGTTTGAGCTGGGCTCCGCGCGACCGCTCGACTTCGGCCATTGGTCGGCGCACAAGCTGGAGCAGCTTTCCAATTTTCAAATCCGGCACGGCGAAGCCGTCGCCATCGGCATTGCGCTCGATGTGATTTATTCGCGCCAAGCTGGTTTGCTCGACACCCAATCCGCCGAACGCGTCCTTGCGTTGCTCGAACAGCTTGGTTTCGATTTGTTCGCCAACGAATTGCTGAACGTCGCCTCCGATGGCAATTTGCAGGTGCTCGCCGGCTTGAACGAATTTCGCGAACACCTTGGCGGCGAATTGACCATCACGCTTTTAAAGGAAATCGGCCGTGGCGTCGAAGTCCACGAGATGAACCTGCCCAGGGTGGTCGGGGCCATTCACGAACTGCGGGAGCGCAACACCTCAGGAGCGCGGAAGGAAATTCGGCTGGCATGAATTACCGCGAAACCAGCGAATGATACGAAGGAACTATCTGGCAACCGCAATCATGAAGCACGCCCGGCATGTCTGTAGCGCAGATTGGCAATCTGCTGTATCGCCGACTGGTAGTCGGCAGCTACACGGTATTTCGGGCGGCAGCGGATTGCCAATCCGCGACCAGCCCCGAAAGCTTTCGGGGTACACAGACTGGCAGTCTGCGCTACGTTCGGCATGAACCGGCTGGCCGTCATCAACGTCGTCGGGCTGACTGAATCGCTCATCGGCGAACACACGCCGCGCATTGCGGAATTTCGCCAACGCGGCGCGCTCGCCCAAATCGCACCAGCCTTTCCGGCAGTTACCTGTACCGCGCAATCCAATTATCTTACCGGCAAACCGCCCTCACAGCACGGCATCGTCGGCAACGGCTGGTTCAACCGTGAACTAGCTGAAATCCAACTTTGGAAACAATCCAATCATCTTGTCCAAAGTCCAAAAATCTGGGACGCGCTCCGCGCATCAACCTCAGACGCCAGACCCCGGACGCCAGACCCATTTGCGACAGCAAATTTGTTCTGGTGGTTCAACATGTATTCCACCGCCGATTATTCCCTCACGCCGCGTCCGATGTATCCCGCCGATGGCCGGAAAATATTCGACATTTATTCGTGGCCGTATTCCATCCGCGCGGAAATCAAGCGCGACCTCGGCGAATTTCCGTTCTTCGGTTTCTGGGGTCCGGCAGCCGGTATCAAAACGTCCCAAGGCGCCGCCGATTGCGCCACACGCTGGATTGCCGAAGCCGCTAAATGGATGGAAAATAAATATCAGCCGACGCTGAACCTGATTTACCTGCCGCATCTGGACTACAATCTGCAACGGCACGGACCATTTGTCGGAGGAGACGAGGTAACGAGTCTCAAATCAAATGCGGAGTGCGGAATGCGGAATGCGGAATTTAAGTCAGAGCCTCCTCACGTCGGCTCCCGCGAAATCAATCCCGCCATCATTCCCGATTTGCGCGCCATTGACGCCATCGTCGGCGGCCTGATTGATTTCTTCAGCCAACGCGGTGTGCAGGTGGTTTTGCTTTCCGAATACGGCATCACGAATGTGGACATGCCGGTTCATCTCAACCGGATTTTACGGCAACAAGGCTGGCTGACGGTGAAGGACGAACTGGGTCTGGAAATCCTCGACGCCGGTGCGAGCCGGGTTTTTGCCGTGGCGGATCACCAGGTCGCGCACATTTATCTGAACGATGCGTCACTGGAAAAATCCGTGCGCGAGGTGTTGGGAAAAACTCCCGGCGTCGGTGAAATTTTGGGTCAAGCGGAGAAAGCGGCGGCGGGCATTGACCATCCGCGCGCGGGCGATTTGATGGCTGTGGCGAAGGAAAACGCGTGGTTTACCTATTATTACTGGCTGGACGACGCGCGTGCGCCGGATTTCGCGCGGACGGTGGACATCCATCGCAAACCCGGCTTCGACCCGGTGGAACTGTTTCTCAATCCCCAAATTTCGCTGCCGAAATTGAAAATCGCGTGTCGGTTGCTGCAAAAGAAGCTCGGATTCCGGATGTTGATGGACGTGATTCCACTCGACGCTTTGCTGGTGAAAGGTTCGCATGGCCGGCGACCGGCGGATAAAAAGGACCGGCCGGTATTCATGACCTCGCAGCCGGAAATTTTGGGCAGCAAAGAAATCCAATCAACGGACGTGTTTCAAGTACTGCTGCGACATTTCGGAGCGCCTGCGGCGCTTCAGATGTGATTCGCGGCAAAACGTGGCCAACCTCCTCGGCCGTTTCTCCACGTTGCCTGTATTCAGCACGGGCAGTCATTTCCTGTTCGACGCCGGTCGTCCAATTGGATTTGCATCACGCGTAATTCCGTTCGCAACTTCCAGCCGGTACGCGTCCAAAACTTCATGCCGGCTGCATTGTCCGCGAAAATGAAGATGTTGCATTTTTGGATGCCGGCCAGGCGGAGTTTCGCCAGGCACGCATTGACCAATTGCCGTCCGATGCCCCGCTGGCGATGTCGCCCGGCCACTGCCAGATGATGCAGATAACCGCGCCGGCCGTCGTGGCCGCAGAGCACGGCGCCAACGACGCGGCCATTCTTCTCCGCGACAAAACTGAAGCGTGGGTTGTGTCGTAGATATGCCGCGATGGCTGGACGCGTGTCGGATTCATTTAACCCCACACCTTCGGTGCGCCGCCACAACGCGACGACCGCTTCGTAGTCTTGAATACGGAAGTGTCGGACAATGATTCCATTGTTGTCAGGGCAGCGGGTAAGTTTCCTTTTCATTTCACCATCACGCTCCTGGCAAAGATGTCAGGCGACACAATCTTTCCAAGGATTTTCTGCTGATTTCATTGTCACTGGCGCCATTTTCTTTTTGCCGAATGATGGCATTCCCGTTCAAATGTCCGGAACGCGAACCATGTTGACGACGTTGCGCATCAAAAACCTTGCCCTGGTGACCGACCTCACGCTGGAACTCCAGCCCGGTTGCAACGTCATCACCGGCGAAACCGGCGCGGGCAAGTCCATCATCATCGGCGCACTCGATCTCGTCCTCGGCGAACGCGCCGATCGCACGCTCATCCGTTCCGGCGAGGAAAGCTGCTCTGTCGAAGCGGTGTTCGATGTGACCAGCCTTTGTGCCAGGCAATCGGAGCGCCGAGCACCATCTCGGCCAGCGGCCGGTTTACCGATTCGCGCCGAGGCGGTGCCCGGCGCTCCGCCATCGCTGAACCAATTTCTTGAAACAAACGGCCTGGAACCATGCGAGAATGGCCAACTGGTACTGAAGCGGACTTTTTCCGCCAGCGGCGCGAACCGCCAGTTCGTCAACGGTTCACCGACCACCTTGAACACGCTGGCGGCGATGGGCGAGTGGCTCGTGGACCTCCACGGTCCGCACGACCATCAATCCCTGCTGCATCCCGCGAAACAACTTTTGATTCTGGACGCCTTTGGCCGCTTGGAAAAGGAGCGCGAGGCTTTCGGTGAACTCGTCCGGCGCCGTGCCGCATTGGCTGCCGAAAAATCCGCGCTCATCATTGACGAAAAGACGTATGCGCAGCAATTGGATTTGCTGCGCTTCCAGGTGCAGGAAATCACCGCGGCACGGTTGCGGCCGGGTGAAGACGAGCAGGTGGAACAGGAATTCAACCGCGCCAGCAACTCGGCAAAACTGCTGCAATTGAGTCAGGCCGCCGTTGACACTTTGAGCGAGAGCGAAAATTCCGTGCTTGCCCAGGCCGGCGCCGTCGGCCGCGTATTGCAGGAATTGCAGCGGGTGGATCCCGGCGCGATGACTCTGGCCGAGTTGCACGCCCAAGCTGCCAGCACGTTGCGCGAATTGCAGACCGCGCTGTCGCAGTATGCCGGGAAGGTGGACGTGGACCCCGCGCAGCTCGCCGAACTCGAAGAACGCCTGGACCTGATCCACTCGCTCAAGCGCAAATACGGCGCGACGCTGGCGGAAGTCATCGCGTTCGGCGGAGAGGCGAAGCAGAAATTGCAGTCGCTCGAAGGTCGTGATGCGGAACTGGCGCGAATCAATGCCGATTTGCAAAAGCTCGATGTGGACATTTCACGGGCAGGCAAAAAGCTTTCCGATGCCCGCCGCAAGGCGGTCCCGCCTTTGGCCAAAGCCGTGGGCCGACAGCTCGAAGATTTGGGATTCAAGCAAAGCAAGTTTGAAGTAGCGCTTAAGTCTGTAGCAGCCGAGGTAACGAGGCTCAAATCAAATGAAAATCAGAGCCTCCTCACGTCGGCTGCTACAATAAAACAAACCGGTTTTGACGAAATCGAATTTCAATTCGCGCCGAATCCCGGCGAACCGGTCAAACCGTTGCGGGCGATTGCGTCTTCGGGTGAAATGGCGCGCGTGATGCTGGCGCTCAAAACGGTTCTGGCCGCCGAAGACGAGATTCCCGTGCTCGTTTTCGACGAAGTGGACGCCAACGTCGGCGGTGAAACGGCCAATGCCGTCGGTGAAAAGATGAAGCAGATTGCGGCGAACCGTCAGGTCTTGTGCATTACGCACCTGCCGCAGGTCGCCGCGCCCGCGGACGCCCATTATGTCGTGACCAAGCAAATCAAAAACGGCCGGACAATTTCAGAAATTCATCTGCTGGGCAAAAAAGAGCGCGTCACGGAACTGGCGCGGATGTTCGGCGGCCAGAACGACGCCGCCCGGAAACACGCGGAAGCGTTGTTGAAGTAACTTCTTATGCCGGTAATGCTCGGCCATGCAAACGTGTTTCCCGATCCGAGTCTGGCAAATGCCGAAGGCCTGGTGGCGGTGGGAGGTGATCTCAGTGTCGAACGGTTGCTGGCGGCATATCGTCAGGGGATTTTTCCCTGGACCGCCAAACCGTTTACCTGGTGGTCGCCCGACCCGCGGGGAATTATTGAGCTCGACCAGTTCCATGTTCCGCGGAGCCTGGACCGGGTCATCCGCCGGGGCACGTTCACGATCACCCGGAATCAGTCGTTCGGGGAAGTCATCAAAAACTGTGCGGCGGCGGGCCCGGGACGCTTCGGAGTCTGGATTACGGCCGAATTCATCGAGGCCTACTGCCGGCTGCACCGGCTGGGTCATGCTCACAGTGTTGAGTGCTGGCAGGAAGGCAAGCTGGTGGGAGGAATTTACGGCGTAGCCGTCGGCAGATTGTTCGCCGGTGAATCCATGTTTCATCGCGCCGACAACGCGTCCAAGGTGGCGCTGTATCATCTGGTGCAACACCTGCGTCAGCGCGGCTTTAGGCTCTTCGACATTCAGATGATCACGCGGGCCACCCGGTTGTTCGGGGCGGTGGAAATCTCCCGGCGGGAATATCTGCGCCGCCTGGCAGTAGCGGTCACCTGCGAATGTTCGTTCTGAGGCAGGCACGCATCGCCAGATTTCCACCAGACCGGGCATCGCGTCGGTCAATGATCCCGCGTAATAACCTCCCCGTTCACGACTGCGGCAAACTGCCAAGAGTGAGGACTGACCCCTTCATGACCCGTTTACGTTTCTTTGCGCCGGGTTGGGCGGGGTGGAACCGGCTTAGGGTTTTGCGCAATTCGCGTGCCCGCGGTGGTTTGCTGATGATGCCATCCAGCTTCTCCGGCAGGTTGCCATCTTCCTTCATGAACGCTCCCCAGCCCATGAGCATGATGACCGGTGTGGTCGGCGATTTTTGTTTGAGCGCCTTGGCGACCTGCCGTTCGTCAAGATCAGGCATTCCCAAACCGGTAGATGGCGGGGGAAAACATTGAACATCGAACAATCAACCCTCAACACCGAACCATAAGAAACGGCACGGAATCCGCTGTCATAGTCAGAATGAGCTTGAACCGTTTGCTCAGTTTCGTGCCACTCGCCCGTCGGCGGGGTTCAGCTTCTGATCGTCAGGCGACATCGGGCGCATTCATGGTATTTTTTTCATTCAATCTGCTGGCGGCGGTTTGGGGATTGATGCTGCTGGTAAGCCTGGCCGCCTTTATTGCTTTCGCATGGTTCACACCCGGCGTGGCCTTTTTCGGCAGCACCAGCGCGCGCGACGCGGAGATCGCCAGCATAAACTCGGTAACGGACGTTGGCGTTCTTCAACACAAGGCCGCATTTGACGTTTCAGAAGGTTACGCCAACGGCGCGACGGCGACTTTCCTTTGTCATATCGCCCTTGTCACACTCCTGTTCATGATCATCGGGTCCACCGCAGGTCTGCTGCTTGTGCGTTGGATAAAAAGACACCTGGGTACCGTCCAGGATGACACCTGACCAGCGCCAGCGCCCTTTGAACGATGAAGGCGTTTGGGAAAGGCAGATTCCCAAGGCTAAATTCCAAAGGACAAAGGCCAGAAGACGGAAGGCGGATGGCGGGGCGAAACATTCAACATTCAACTCTCACCATCGAATGGGAAGAAAAGCCTGAACTTTGTTCCTTCCGTTTGCTTCTGTGAAAAAAGATTTTAGAGCATTTCCATAAAACATATAGCTTTACTGAAAGGGGGAGGATATGGCAGGTTGGGGGCATGAAAGCTATTTCCCTGCCGGTGCGTGAGCGGATTCTGCGACTCTACGAACAAGGCAAAAGCACGCTGGAGATCGCCGAATTTTCAGGTTTTTGCGTGGCCGCCGTGCGGCGGGTGCGTCAGCAGTTTCGGGAGCGCGGGACACTCCAGCCGCAGACACATTTGTGTGGGCGCAAGAGCCTGCTGACCCCGCGGCGGCAGGCGCGTTTGCAAAAGCTGGTGGACCGGCAACCCGATGCGACGCTGGCCGAATTGGGGGCGCAACTGGATCGTCGGTTCGGGACTTCGACCGTGGATTTGTGGCTGCGCCAGTTGGGGTTGAGTTGTAAAAAAAACGCTGCACGCCGCCGAGCGGTCGCGGCCCGACGTGGCCGAGCAAAGAAGCCACTGGCATGAACGGCTGACCGCTGTGCCCGCCGAACGGCTGGTCTTTGTGGACGAAAGCGGCGCCAACACCAAGCTGACCCGTTTATACGGGCGTTGTCGGGTCGGCCGGCGGCTGGTCTGCCCGGTACCGCAGGGGCATTATCAGACGACCACGCTGATTGCGGCGGTGCGTTTGCTGGGACCTTGCGCACCCTGGCTGTTTGAGGGGCCGATGGACGGGGAGATGTTTTTGGCCTGGGTGCGGCAAGGTTTGGTTCCCACCCTGCAGCCCGATGACCTGGTGATTCTGGACAATCTGGCGACGCACAAGGTGGCGGGGGTGCGCCCCGCCATTGAAGCGGCGGGGGCTCGCCTGCTTTATCTGCCGCCGTATTCACCCGACTTCAACCCGATTGAAAACCTCTGGAGCAAGGTTAAAGCCATCCTGCGGGCGCTGGCTCCCCGCACCGCCGACCAACTGCTGCGGGCGGCGGCCACCGCCTTTGACACCATCTCCCCCACCGACTGCCAGAGCTTCTTTTTACACGCCCAATACGCTATATGATTTATGAAAATGCTCTAACAGAAGGTAACAGAGAGAACGGGCGTTACCGTTGTTGAAGCAACTCACTCCACCGTCACGCTCTTGGCCAGATTGCGCGGCTTGTCCACATCGCAGCCGCGCGCGACGGCGATATGATAGGCGAACAGTTGCAGCGGCACAGCGGCCAGAATCGGATAAATTTGTTCCAGTGCCTTCGGCAGATAGACCACGTCGTTCGCCACTTTTTTGATTTGTTTGTCACCCTCGGTGGCCAGCGCGATGATGGGGCCTTTGCGGGCGCGAATCATCGCCAGATTCGCCATCGTCTTGTCGTACATTGAATCCTGCGGAACGAGAAAAACCGTCGGTGTCTTCGAGTCAATCAATGCAATCGGGCCGTGTTTCATTTCCGCCGCCGAATAGCCCTCGGCGTGAATGTAGGAGATCTCCTTCAGCTTGAGCGCGCCTTCGAGCGCAATCGGGAATGTGTAGCCGCGGCTGAGGAAAAAGAAATCGTCGGCCTCGACATACTTTTTCGCGAGTTTTTTCAGCGTCTCGTTTTGCGCGAGAATCCCCTCGATTTGTTTGGGCGCGGCTTCGAGCGCGTGCAGAATTTCCCGCGCGCGATGGGCCGAAAGATTTCGCAACCGGCCCAGATGCACGGCCAGCAAGGACAGGATGGTGAGCGTGGAGACAAACGCCTTGGTTGAGGCGACGCCGATTTCCGGCCCGGCGTGCATGTAAATGCCGCCATCGGCTTCGCGCGCGATGGTGCTGCCGACGACGTTGACGATGGCGAGCGCGCGATGACCGCGGCGTTTCGCTTCACGGAGGGCGGCGAGCGTGTCGGCGGTCTCGCCCGATTGCGAGATGACCAGCAACACGGTGTCGCGTTCGAGCGGCGCGTTGCGGTAACAAAACTCGTGCGCGAACTCGACCTCCACCGGGATTTGCGCGAGTTCCTCAATCAGATATTCGCCGACCAACGCGGCGTGCCAGCTCGTGCCGCTGGCGGCGATGACGATGCGCTCGACGGTGCGCAGTTGCGCCGCCGTCAGATTCAGGCCGCCGAACTTGGCGGTCGCGCCTTCCTTGTCCACGCGTCCGCGCAGGGCGTTTTCCACGGTGCGCGGCTGCTCGAAAATTTCCTTGAGCATGAAGTGCGCATATTTTCCGCGCACGGCATCTTCCTGGCTGAACTCCAGATTGCTGATCTGGACATTGGCGGTGTCGGTGCCGAGGTTCAAAACGTCGAAGCGCTCAGGCGTGACCGTGGCCACGTCGTAGTCGTTCAGGTAAACGACTTTCTTTGTGTGCGCAACGATGGCGTTGGCGTCGCTGGCCAGGAAATTTTCACCCTTGCCGATGCCAATGATGAGCGGCGAACCGCGCCGGGCGCCGACCATGACATCGGGTTCCTCGGCGCAGAGGACCGCCAGGCCGTAGGTGCCGATGACTTCGCGCAACGCGTCACAGACGGCCTGGGTGAGCGGGTTTGAGTTGCCGTTTTTGTAGCCGCGCTTGTCAAAGCGCGGACCGTCCGCCGATTCACATCGGCGGCTACGATATTTCTCATAATAATCGCCGATCAAATGGGCGAGGACCTCGGTGTCGGTATCGGAGCGGAACTTGTGTCCGGCCTTGAGCAATCGTTGCTTGAGGGCGTCGCAGTTTTCGATGACGCCGTTGTGGACGACAGCGATTTTTCCGGACTGATCGAGATGCGGATGGGAATTTCCGTCGGACGGCGGCCCATGCGTGGCCCAGCGCGTGTGGGCGATGCCGAGGTTTCCCGTGACCGGTTCCGCTTTCAAAAGGCGCGCGAGGCCCTGGTCAATCCGGCCCTTTTTCTTGCGCAGGAGCAGTCCGCCGTCGCGGGCCACGGCGATGCCCGCGCTGTCGTAACCGCGATATTCCAGCCGCCGCAAGCCTTCGAGCAGGATGGGCGAAGCCGCCTGCTTGCCGACGTATCCGATGATGCCGCACATATTTTAAATTCTGAATTCTGAATTCTGAATTCTGAATTCGTTTTGTAAAATCCATTCCGCCGCACCGGTTAAATCATCCACCACCATCGCCCGCGAAATTTGCTCCGGCGATTCGCGTTCGAGTTCCGCTCCGTAGCCGGTGCGGACGAGAATGCTCCTTTTCACGCCTGCGTTCCAGCCGCATTCCAAATCGCTCAGTTTGTCGCCGATCATGAAGCTTTGCGCCAAATCCAGACCGAACTCGTCGCGGGCATCGAACAAGAACTGCGGCGACGGTTTGCGTCCGTGGCTCGGTTCGTCGGGTTTTTCCGGCGCGATGTAAATTTTCTCGAAGCGCACACCGCCGTGCGCCAGTTCACGACAGAGATGCTGGTTCACGTTTTCCACGTCGGCAAGCGTGAAGTAGCCGAGCCCGACGCCCGACTGGTTCGAGACGATGAACAGCTTGAAGCCCGCGTCACCCAGCCGTTTCAAGCCAGCGGGTGTGGCCGGGAAAATCTTCACATCTTCCGGCCGGCTGAGATAATTTTTTTCCGCGATGAGTGTTCCATCGCGGTCGAGAAAAATGGCGCGGTTCATCCCCGCAAATTGTGGTTGGAATATGGCAAGAATGGAATTGAATTCTTTGCCGTTTCCCCGCATCCTGTCGCGGTTTCCATTTTAATCAACCATTGACATTTACAGCATTCACATGAGCAGAGGCAGATTGGGAATTTTGGTCGGTGGCGGTCCGGCGCCCGGCATCAACGGCGTCATCGCGGCCGCCACCATTGAAGGCATCAACCGGGGTTACGAAGTCATCGGCTTTTACGACGGCTTCAAATGGCTCGCTGCCGGCGAGGCGCAGCATTGCAAGCCGCTGACGATTCGCGACGTGAGCGGCATCCATCTGCGCGGCGGCTCGATTCTCGGCACCTCGCGCACCAATCCCACCAAGTCCGAAACCAGCATGCAGAACGTGTTTAAGGTGTTCGAACAACTCGGCATCACGACGCTGGTGACGATTGGCGGCGATGACACGGCGTTTTCCGCCAGCCAGGTGGCCAAGCGCAGCAACGGGAAAATTCACGTGGCGCACGTGCCCAAGACGATTGACAACGATTTGCCGCTGCCCGGCGCGACCCCGACATTCGGCTTTGAAACTGCGCGGCATTACGGTGTCCAAATCGTGCGCAACCTCGCCGAAGACGCCCGCACCACGTCGCGCTGGTACATCATCATCAGCATGGGCCGCGCGGCGGGACATCTGGCGCTGGGCATCGGCAAGGCCGCCGCCGCCTCGCTGGTCATCATCCCGGAGGAATTTCACAAGCGGCAGGTGACGGTGGACGAAGTGTGCGACATCATCATCGGTTCCATCATCAAACGCCGGGCCGACGGTTCGGAAAACGGCATCGTCATCCTCGCCGAAGGCATCATTGAGGAGATGGGCGAGCAAGGATTGATCAAGGCGCTGCCGGAGGGGCAGTTGGAACGTTTTGGCAAGGTCCTGCGCGATGACCATGGCCACTTGCGGCTCGGTGAAATTGAATTTGGCCGGCTGATGAAGGAACTTTTGAACCAGCGCCTGGAAAAGATCGGCATCAAAATGACCTTTATTGACAAGGACCTCGGCTACGAGCTGCGCTGCGCCGACCCGATTCCGTTCGATGCCGAATACACCCGGGACCTCGGCTACGCGGCGGTGAAGTTTTTGTTGTCACCCGAAGCCGGTAAATACGGCGCCATCATCAGTTTTGTGAACGGCGCGATGAATCCGCTGCCATTCGACAAGATGCTCGACCCGAAGACGGGGCGGATGCAAAACCGGAAGGTCAATGTGGACGGCGAGGCCTTCGAATGCGCCTGCGCCTACATGATCCGGCTCGAACGCGAGGATTTCGAGAATGCCAAGCAACTCGCCAAACTCGCCGCAGTCGTCAAGATGACGCCGGAACAGTTCAAAGCCCGCTTCGGCTATCTCGTGGGGCTGAAGTAAACAATTCCTGGATCATTCGTGGCGGTGGAAAATATTCCACCGCCGTTTTTTGTTTTGGAACAAGCTCCGCTTTCCAGCATCCCATCATTAAAGTGGCGCGCAACCAGAATGCGCGTTAACCTTCCAGATGTTTGTCATCGGACTCGGCACCGCCGCGCCGGCGCAGCGGTATGCGCAACGTGAATGCTGGGATGCCGTCCAGCGCACCGAACCCTATGCGCGGCTCACCTCACGCTCACACGCCATTCTCAAAAAAGTGCTCTGTAGCGACAACGGCATCGCCACGCGCCACCTGGCCCTCGACTCGCTGCCGGAAGCATTCCAGCTCACGCCAGACACGCTTCAGGCGCGTTTCACGAAACACGCGCCCACGCTGGCGGCGGAAGCCGCGTACCGCGCCTTGCAGGACGCCGCTTGCGCGCCGTCGGAAATCGACGCCGTGCTCATCAGCACCTGCACTGGTTATTTGTGCCCGGGTCTGACGAGCTATGTGAGCGAGCGGCTCGGTCTGCGCGCGGACGTCTTCACGTTGGATCTGGTGGGGCAGGGTTGCGGCGCTGCCTTGCCCAATTTGCGCACCGCCGAGGCCTTGCTGGCCGCCCAACGCGCGCAAAAGGTGCTGTCGGTCTGCGTCGAAGTTTGCAGTGCGGCGTTTTATCTGGATGACGATCCCGGTGTGCTCATCAGTGCCTGCCTGTTTGGCGACGGTGCCGGAGCGGCCGTGTTGACGAAAAAACCGAGGCCCGGTCGCCGGCGGGTTGAATGGACATTCGGTTCGTCCTGCCTCGCGCCGGAAAAACGCGACACGTTGCGGTTTGGTCACAAAAACGGAATGTTGCGGAACATGTTGTCGCTGCAAGTCCCGCAAATCGCCGGTGACGAAGCCGCGAAACTTTTGGCCAAATCATTGGCGGCCGCCGGCGTGAAACGTGACCGCGTGGCCGGCTGGATTTTACACACTGGCGGGCGTGATGTGTTGCTCGCACTTCGCGACAAGCTCAAGCTGACCGAGGCCGACGTTCGCCACAGTGCTGCCGTGCTCCACGAGTACGGCAACATCAGCAGCCCGACCGTGTTCTTTGTGCTCCAGCGCGCCTTGCATGACGCGGTGCCGGACGGACTGTGGTGGATGTCGTCATTTGGCGCGGGCTTCAGTTGCCACGGCGCGTTGCTGGAGGTGGGGAAAGGTGAAACGTGAATCGTAAAACGTGAAAATAAATGGAGGAATTCGCGTTTCACGCATCACGTTTCACAAGCGACATGAACCGCCTCGTCCAGCCTGAATTGCTCGATGAATTGCCACCGGACGATCCCCGCGCGATGTGGTCCCGCCGCGACTTGCGCCGGATCAACGCCTGGATGCGCAACCCTTCCATGATGGCGGCAGCTTTGCGGTCTGCGTTGAACGAGACGGTGCCGAAGCAAATCACCGATCTGGGCGCGGGTGACGGTTATTTTCTGGCGCGCGTTGGGAAAAAGGTCTCCCTCCGCTGGCCGGGTGTAAATGTGACATTGCTCGACAACCAGAAGGGCATCAGTTCGCCAACGCTCGCCTTGTTTGCTCCGCTCGGCTGGCGCGCGGAGGCGGCGGCAGCGGATGTTTTTAATTGGGTGCAAACCGTGACCGAACTGGATGTCGTTGTGAACAATCTGTTTCTCCACCATTTTGAAGACTCAAGGCTGATGGAACTGTTTCATGCGATTGCCGGCCGCGCGCGCCTGTTCGTGGCGATTGAGCCGCGTCGCGCGCCCTGGCCGTTGTTTTGTTGCCGGTTGCTTTGGATGATCGGGTGCAATTCGGTGACCCGGCACGATGCCGCCATCAGCGTGCGCGCGGGATTTTCGGGCCGGGAACTTTCGGCGCTGTGGCCGAAGGACGCCCGCTGGGAGTTGACCGAGCGGCGGACCGGTTTTTTCAGCCATTTGTTTGTCGCGCGGAAAGTTTCTGCTGTGGAGTGCGCGGACATGTCCGCGCTTTCAAAGGCGGTCCCGCCACGGCGGGACCGCCGCAGTCCAAAATGAATGCGAAACCCGTCACGATTGTTGGCGGTGGACTGGCCGGGTTGACACTCGGCATCGGTCTGCGTCATCGGGATGTGCCGGTGACGGTTTGGGAAGCCGGGCATTACCCGCGCCACCGGGTTTGCGGCGAGTTCATCAGCGGCCGCGGCCAGGAAACCCTGGCACGGATGGGTTTGCGCGAATTGCTCGAACACGCCGGTGCGGTGAGCGCCCGCACGGCGGCCTTTTTTTCAATGACGCAATCCGCGCCGCCGCGATCCCTGCCAGCCCGTGCGATTTGCCTTTCCCGCTTCAAGTTGGACCACGCGCTCGCCGTTGAATTTAAAAAACTCGGTGGCGAATTGCGGGAAGGACAGCGTTGGCCGTCTGCTGGAGTTCACGCTTCAATGTGTCCAGACAGGCCAAAGTCTGAACTCCAACCCGAGGGCATTGTGCGGGCGACCGGACGGCACGTTCAGCCAACTGACAACGGCTGGCGCTGGTTTGGGCTGAAAGTCCACGCCCGCAACGTTGAGCTGACTGCCGATCTGGAAATACACGTTTTACCGCGGGGCTACGTCGGTTTGTGCCGGGTGGAGGGCAGCGCGGTGAATGTTTGCGGATTGTTCCGGCGGCGGGCAGGTGAGAGCCAGACACCGCAAAACTGGCGTGAACGGCTGTGCGGTCAAGCAGGCTCACCGCTGAACCAGCGGCTCGCTGCAGCGGAATTCGACGAAAGCTCATTTTGCGCGGTGGCCGGAATTTCATTGCGACCGCAGCGCGCCGCCGCCCGCGCCGAATGTTGCATTGGCGACTCCATCACCATGATTCCGCCCGTGACCGGCAACGGGATGTCCATGGCGTTCGAGTCGGCGGGGATGGCCATCGAACCGCTGGCCGCGTGGAGTCGCGGGAAAATTTCGTGGGAACAAACCCGGCAAACAATCGCCGGCCAGTGCGACGCCGCGTTTACGCGCCGGTTGGCGTGGGCCAAATGGTTGCAACGAATGATGCTGGCGCCGTCGTTGCAAAGTATCCTCGTCGGGTTCGTCTCGCGCAGCGAATGGTTCTGGCGAACCGTATTTGAACGGACCCGTTAAAGGAGTAACAGCCGACGTGAGGAGGCTCATTATTTTTGATTTACGATATGAGACCTCTGCAAAACGTGTGGCGGCGACGCCCCGTCGCCGGGAGCATTCAATTTTCCAACGGTTTTGGCCAGTCGCCCAAAGCGACGAGGCGTCGCTTCTACCCTTTTGCAGAGATCTCGATATGCGATTTACGCGCCGTGTTGCATTGTTCGAAAATCTCGTAAATCGGAAATCGCATATATTAAATTTGGCTGGAGCCTCGTTACGGCGACTGCTGCAGGCGAAAACATTTAGGAACGGGTTGTTGGCTTGGCTTTTGTTTCGTGTCTTTCGCGGCTTTCGCGGTTAAAGTTTTTCCATGAAACCGCTCGCCGATTGCCGGCTTTATGCGTTCGTGGACACGGCCTGGTTGCAGGGCCGCGCGCCGGAAGTTGTCGCGCAACAACTCTGTGACGGCGGAGCAGACTTGATTCAGCTCCGCGCAAAAAAATCTTCGCCCGCTGAAATCCGCGCCATGACCAAAACCATCTTGCCCGTCACGAAGCGGGCCAATGTCGGTTTGGTTATCAACGATTATCCGGATATTGCGTACGACGTTGGTGCCGAACTTTGCCATTTGGGCCAGGAAGACTTCTTTGACGCCGGATACACACATTGTTCGGAAGTCCGAACTCCGGACTCCGAACTCCGAATTGGTTTGAGCACTCACGCGCCGGAGCAGGCAAAACGCGCGCTCGACGCCGGTGCCGATTACCTTGCCATTGGACCGGTTTATGCCACCGGTACGAAGCCAACGGCGAAACCTGTGACGTTGGAATATGTCCGTTGGACGGCGGCGAACATACATATTCCGTGGTTTGCCATTGGCGGCATCACTTTGGAAAACCTTGGCGACGTGCTGGCGACCGGCGCGCAGCGCGTTTGCGTCGTGTCGGCCATTCTCAACGCGCCGGACGCGGCCAAAACCTGCGCGGAGTTTCGCCGCCGGCTGGGATAAATTTTATTACTGGCCGCCTGGCAGATTGCCGCGCTGTTGCAAGACCCATTGCATGGCCGCGACTTCACCGTAAATGTTAACCCGTTCCTGGAAACTGACAATTTCGGCGTCCGTCAGATCAGGCTGAATGGCCTGAAAGCGTTGATCAAGCTGGCCCAGGATGGCTTCCTGTTTTTTTATTTCCTGCAACCGCTGGCCCGGCGTTTCGCCGTCCAGGAAATCGTAACCGGTATTGGAGTCCAGTTGATCCAGCATCATGGATTCAACCGTCAGGCTGGCCAGTTGATTGAGGAGGTAATTCCCGTTGGCCCCGCTGTTGAGCTGGTCCCCCAATATCATTCCCAATTGCGCAAGATTTTCGGCGGAATTGTTGTCACCGGCATTCAGTTCCTGTTTTTGCAAGTCTGTCATTTGGGAGGCAAGCTGTTTAAGGGACGCCAGGCCGCTATCTTGAGCCGAATTGGCCAGCGCGGTTTCAACTGATTTCAACGCTGACTCTCCGCAAAACAATCCCAATTCCTTCGTGTCCAACTGGGATTCCAGGATGTAATTCGCGAAATCGGGCTTGCCGCTGCCGGCGACCAGATCCTTGACCGCCGCCTCGGACTGGCCGTTCTGGAAATAGGCCTGGGCCGACAGGTAATTGGCGAGCGAATTGCTGGGCGACGACGCCTCGAACAAGTCGAGCCACTTGCGGCGGTCATCGGGGAACGCGTTGCGCGTCAGAACCGTCAACTCGACCCGCGGGTCGTTGGGGAAATTGGTTGCCGCTTCTTTCAGATAATTGGTGTCGTCCAGCACGTGAAACGCCGCCAACAGGCTGTCGGCAGAACGGTGGTGCAACGCCAGCCATTCCTCGACCTTTTGGCGCAAATTTTTTTGAGCCGCGGCGGCATCGGCGGCGGAGAGTTTGTTCGTTTTGGATGCTGAAATATCCGGTTTGTGGTAGGAGAAGAATCCTTGTGGTTCCAGGATGATGCGCGTGACCTTTTCCGCCTTTTGCGCGCTTTGATTGTAGAAATACACAATGGTCCACAGGATGACAGCCAGCAAGGTCAACGCCAGAAGCCATTTTCTGATCGAAGCGCTCTGCATGCGGCGAGTGTGGCGAATTTACCACCTGCCGTCACACATTTTTTGAATCACCGGAAACGGGTGAAACACCCGATGTTCACCGGCGATTTCCCGGCGCCGGTGTGTATAACTCGAATTTGCTAAAACTATTCGTGTAGTTTATATAGAGCCAGTGGTGATTCAATCAGAAGTTGGGTTCCGGTGTTGGTTCTTCTTCCGGTTGGTTTGCGGGCTTTGGCTGCTGGCGGCGGCCCGGGTTTCCGCCGGAAATTTCTACGCCGGCACTTCGCCGACGAACGTCCCTTGGGCGGGCGGCGTCGTTCCGTATGAATTTACCAACTCGCTGACCACCACTCAGCAGGTGACGTATCTCGACGGCCTGCGCGAATGGGAATTGGCGGCGAACGTCCAGTTTGTCCCGCACACCACGCAAACCAACTGGATTCTTTTCTGCTACAACACCAACTTTATTGACTACGTGGCCGGCGGCAGTTACAGCCCGCAAGTGATCACCGTTTCCAGCCTGAGCCGCGCGCAGGTCTGCCACGAGATGGGCCACTCGTTCGGCTTCACTCACGAAAACATCCGGCCCGACGCGACGAATTACATTGCCGTCCTGACCAACAACATCGCCAACGAACCGACCAACATTTATTGGTTTACGGTTGATCCCGCCAGCGTTACGAATGGAAATTACGATTTCGAGTCCGTGATGCACCTGGGCTGGGATTTCGATTCGACCAATGTCGGCGTGCTCGCCACGCAACAGCCCAGACCGCCTTATTTTCCGCGCTACCAGTTCCGCATGGGCAATTTCTGCATCAGTCCCGGCGACCGTGCGGCGTTGGCGTATCTTTATGGTCCGCCGGCCGTGCCGCTCACCAACATCGTCACCACCACCGCCAACGTCGGCCCCGGCAGTTTGCGCGCGGCGATTTATTACGCGACCGATCATCCCGGTTCGGTTGTCAAATTCAACATTTCCACGAACGATCCGGGCTATAGTAACGGCGTTTTCAACATCCATCTCACCGGCCAGTTGCCGCCGCTGGTGGCCAACGGCATGGTGATGGACGGCTCGACGCAGCCGGGCTTCGCGGGCCAACCGCTCATCGTCGTGGACGGCTCGCAAATCCTGCCCGAAACCTTCACATCGGACACCGGCGTGCTGATTTATTCGTCGAGCAACCAGTTGAAGAACATTGCGTTCACCGGTTTCAACTGGAACGGCCTGACGCTGGAATACGCCGGCGCAACGAACAACACCATTGCCGGCTGCTGGCTCGGCGTTGATGCCACCGGCAGCAACGCGGCGCCGAACGCCTTTCAGGGAATTCTCATCGCCAGCGGCGCGAGCGGCAACACCATCGGCGGCACCAACGCGCTCGCGCGCAACGTCCTTTCCGGCAATTCGCAATACGGCATTTTCATCACCGACTCCAACACGACCGGGAATGTCGTTCTCGGCAATTTCATCGGCACCGACGCCAGCGGGTCCAACGCGGTACCCAATGAAAGCAGTGGCGTGTTTGTCGGCAATGCCGCCGGCGGAAACACCATCGGCGTGCGAAATGTTTTGTCCGGCAATTCGCAATACGGCGTCTTCCTGACCAACACCACCGGCAACGTTATTTCCGGGAATTACATCGGCGTGAATGCCGGCGGCCAGACCGCGCTCGCAAACGGGTTGGGCGGCGTGTTGCTGACCACAGGCGCCACCAACAACACTATCGGCGGAACGGTCGCCGTCGCGCGCAACGTCGTTTCCGGGAACACCACCGCCGGGATTTTCCTGGCGGGCACCACCAGCGGCAACCTTATCGAGGGGAATTACGTGGGCACCGACATCTCCGGCACCAATGCCGTCCCTAACACGCTTGCCGGCATCTACGCGCCCTATCCGGGCGGTCCCTCCGGCAACGTCATCGGCGGAACGGCCGTCGGCGCGCGCAATGTCATTTCCGGCAACTCCTCTTATGACGTTTATTTCGCCGGGCTCGGAACCGGCGGCAACCTTGTCGAGGGAAATTATCTCGGCGTGACCCCGGACGGCACACGCGCCGTGGGCAGTACGTTCGCGGGCGTCATCATTTTCGACGGCGCGACCAACAACACCATCGGCGGCGCGACGGTCGGGGCGGGCAACGTCATTTCCGGTTCCTACGGCTATGGCGTTTATATTTCGGATCCCGGCACCGCGGGCAATGTTGTTCAAGGCAACATCATCGGGGCCGACTACACCGGCACCAACGCCCTCGGCAACGGCTATCACAATGTGCTGTTGCAGCTCGGCGCGGCCAACAACATCATCGGCGGCACTGGCGCAGGTGTGGGCAACGTGATTGCCTTTTCTCCGGGCGCGGGCGTGCTCCTGCTGAACTCCAACACCACGAACAACGCCATCCGCGGCAACTCCATTTTCAGCAACGGCAATCTCGGGATCAATTTCAACAACACCGGCGTCGTCACCAACCACACCGGCTTTCTGGCCGGCCCGAACGACCTTCAGAATTTTCCGATCGTCACCAACGCCGTCGCGGGCGGAATGAGCACCACCGTTTCCGGCACGTTGAACAGCGCGCCCAACAGCAGTTTCTCCGTGGACATTTATCGCAATCCCACTCCCGACCTGAGTGGCTACGGCGAAGGCCAATTTTATGTTGGAAGCGTCAACGTGAACACCGACGGCTCGGGCAACGGCGCTTTCACGCTCACGCTGAACGGCAATTATGCCGGCCAGTATTTCGCCGTCACCGCCACCGCCGCCAACGGCGACACCAGCGAATTCAGCGCCGATTTGCTTGCCGTGTCCGGGCCGGCCGCGCAATTTGTCGGTCCATTTCAGTCCGGCGCCGGCGGCTTTTCCTTCAACCTCACTTTGCAGACGAATTTCAGCTACCGCATTCAAACCACGACCAATCTTGCCACTCCCATTGTATGGACGGACCTGACCAATTTCACCGCCACCGATTCGCCGTTCCCATTTACCGATCACTCGGCCAACAATTACCGCGTGCGCTTCTACCGCGTTGTGTCACCTTGACCGGCCCGGACCAAATATTTCCGGTGGTTGCAAGCTGTTGATAATTCAGCCAGAATTGAAAGATGACAACACGCGCATTTGCTGTCCTCATTTCCTTTTGCTTTCTGCTGTCGTCCGCTGCGTCGCCAAATGACCAAACGGTTTTCAACGTTCGCAGTTTTGGCGCCGTAGGCGATGGGACCAACCTTGACAGCCCGGCGATTAACCGGGCAATTCAAGCGGCCTCCGCCGTCAGCGGCGGCACGGTCTTTGTTCCGGCGGGCACGTATTTGTGCGGCAGCATCCATTTGACCAACAACATCCATTTGTATCTGGACGCCGGGGCGGTGATCCTTGGCGCGCCGCAGGCGATGAATGCGTATGATCCGACGGAACCCTGGCAGGGCCAGGCGTATCAGGACGGCGGGCACACCTATTTTCACAACAGCCTCATCTGGGGCGAGAATCTCACCAACGTTTCCATCACCGGCAATGGCATGATCAACGGCGGCGGGCTGGTGCGCGACGACAAGCTCCTGGATGACATGTGCGGATTTTCCCGTTGGAGTCCGACCAACCGCACGCCGCACCTGGAAACCGATTTCCCGCCCGCCCGCCTGGGCAACAAAGCCATCGCGCTCAAACTTTGCCGCAACGTTTTGATTCGCGACATCACGATTTTCCACGGCGGCCATTTTGCCATTCTGGTCACGGGTTGCGACAACCTGACGGTGGACAACGTGACGATGGACACCGACCGCGACGGCATTGATATTGATTGTTGCCGCAACACGATGGTTTCCAATTGCCGCATCAATTCGCCGCGTGACGACGGTTTGTGTCCGAAGAGCACGTTTGCGCTGGGCCGGAATGTCCTCACGGAAAATCTGACAATTGTGAATTGCCAGGTCTCCGGTTTTGCGGAAGGCACACTGCTCGACGGCACCATGAAACCAACCCGGGGCGGGACTGGCCGGATCAAATTCGGCACGGAGGCCAACGGCGGTTTCCGTAACGTGACGATTGCCAACTGTACTTTTCGCGATTGTCACGGACTGGCACTGGAGGAGGTGGACGGCGGCATCATGGAAAACATTTCCATCAACAACATCACGATGATGGATGTCATTGCCTGCCCGATTTACCTCACCACCGGCGAGCGGAACCGCGGCCCGGACGTGACCACGCCCAGCCGGATGCGGAACATTTTTATTTCCAATGTTTTCGCGACCGGCCTTGATCCGATGAGCGGCATTCAACTGAATGGCATACCCAAACAACCGCTGGAGAACGTCCATCTGGAAAACATTCATCTGATTTTTAAGGGTGGCGGAAGCAAAGCGGATGCGGTGCGCCTGCCCAGGGAATTGGGCACGGATTATCCGGAGCCATCAAGACTCGGAGTCATGCCCGCCTATGGACTTTATGCGCGGCATGTCCGCGGACTGGAACTGGCGAATGTCAGCGTGGACTTTGAGCAGTTGGATTTGCGCCCACCGCTGGTCTGTCTGGATGTGGACGGTCTGGAAATTGACAATTTCAGGGCTCAGGTCATGCGCGGCGTGCCGGCCGCCAAATTTGTCAAGGTCAACAACGTGGTGATTTGGAATTCGCCGATCCTCGATGGTATCGTTGCACAAATGGAGCAATAAAAAAGTTGGCGCAAACGGTCGCGCCAACTTTGAAAACGATCCGGCTTTGGAAACGATGGTGGTCTTCCTTAATGAATGCTCAAGGCGACGTTGATTTGATTGATGGCTTCGGAGATGTGCTTGCTGATGCGCGGCTGGGCTTTGACTTCGGCTGAGTTGAGCACAATTTCGAGCAGCCCCTGGGCGTCACGCAGTTTGTCGTCGGAGAGAACCTGTTTTTGCCGGTCTTTGGCGTCGCCGCCGAGATCCACACCCAGCAATTTGGCGGCCGCTTCAATCTGGTGCATGGCCTTCACACGATGACCTTTGTAATCGTGATCGCCGGTGGCCAGAATGAGATAAGCGCGGGTCAGCGCCTTCGCTTCCGAGAAATTGCTCATCGCCACGGTTTGGAACTGGTTGGGGCCGGTGACGCTGTCGCTCAGCGGTTGCGGCATGGATGGCGTGGCGGCGCGCAGGCTGACGCCGCAGGCCAGAATAGTGGTTAAAACCGCGGATTTCGCGGTCGTTTTCAGGTGGTTTGTATTCATATTGTCGTAATTGACGAGGCAGGAGTCTGGGAAGTTACACGCCAATGTCAATGGCGGAATTTTTCCGAACGGAGCGCGGGCGGCCCGCCCGCGAGTATCTGCGGTGCGACGGAACACGCAGGCGAGCCGCCTGCGCTCCGATAACAGGCGCTGCCAAAAATCCATCCCTCCGCTGTTTTTACCAACCCGGCTTTCACGGGATTATTTTCAATGTAACGCACCGCTTTACGAAAATGTTCTTCGTCCCGGATGAAACGGTCGAAATATTCGGCCTGCCAGAAATCGCCCGTACGTTTTAGCAGGCGATTGGCGGCTTTCCCGGTGTAGGATTTCCAGCCGTGCAAAATTTCAGCCAACGGAGTTTGGAAAATTTCAATCAGCGAGTGAACGTGATTGGGCATTACGACCCAGGCCAGCAGACGATAGCGCGATCCATCGAAGTGCAATAAATTCTTCTGAACCAGCGCTGCAATTTCCGGCTGCCGCAGATGACATTTACCGTGACCGGCATCCAGATACGATTCGATTTTAATGCGTCGTTCACGTTTGTCTTCAATTGCGAGTAACGCTTCCCATTCGTGGCGACGGTTCGCGGGCATCGCATCTGCCAGACGATAGGTGATCATCTGTCGCACACCCGGCGCGTCGAAGTGCGGAAGATAACCGCGTGAATACCAACCGCGAAACCCCAGTTCCTCGTCCAAAGGAGACAACAGCTCCGTCCAGGCACGTTTGTCATGGATGAACTGCCGTATGTTGCGTTTTGTTTGCAATTTATAACGGAGTGCGGGCGGCCCGCCCGCGAGCAGCTGGGTGTTACGGAACACGCGGGCGAGCCGCCCGCGCTCCTTCCTATTGGCCGCCGCACATCTTCAAAAATTCAGCTTCGCCGATGACCTTTATGGCAAGCTCCTTTGCCTTTTCAAGTTTGGAACCGGCTTTGGCGCCTCAGCCATGCAGAAACTCCTTCCAGAGTACTTCTGGAATGATGGCGGGCTTGCCAATCTGCATGCGTCTCACGAGTGCGGCTTCGATTTTGTTTCCATAACTTCCGTGGGCCCAAGCTGGATTCGCATCGCTTCCGATTACGAGAACATCCGTCTTGGAGGTTACGCCGTCGCTGACCGAACCTCCACGAGAAATGACGGCATATTGACAGTCACTCCGTGAACCGAACTCGAAGCGGCCTGTGAAAGCGAAGCACTTTCCGGTGATTGAAATTTCCGGGAGCGGATCATCAAAAGGAGACCCTTCTTTGAGCAGGTCAGCAACCACCATTTCAAGTGCTTCTCGCTTCTCGTTGCTAACCGTAAAACGTGGACGTGGCCGCCAATCTTCAGGAATGACAACCTGCGCGAGTGCAGTGCGGTCATGCGGACGCAACTCTGCGGTGGAATCGTCTTCGTCACCCGTGGTGTATATGTATGCGGTCCACAAATGCTTGTTGACAGGATCCGAAAACAGTCTGCCGATGATACCCCCAGCACGACCTTTCGATGGAGCCGGATTTATTGGCACACCGAAGAAGCGCAGAACCTTTAACTGACGATTCGTGGCAGGATCGAAGTGCCAGGCAGGAAGATAGTCCTTCAATACATATGTGCGCATGGTGTGTAACTCAAAAGAGTGAACTTTGGCTTGTCGCCGGTTTCACTTTCCCCTTAGTTCCCAGCATTTCCAGAAATTCTTGCTCGGTCAGGATTTTCACGCCGAGCTCTTTTGCTTTCGCCAATTTTGAACCCGCTTCCTTGCCGGCGAGCAGGAAATCTGAGTTCTTGCTCACCGAACCGGTCACATTGCCGCCAGCATCGCGGATAAGAGCCGAAGCTTCATCGCGTGATAATGTCGGTAGTGTGCCTGTAAGAACGAAGGTTTTGCCGAACAAATTGTTTTCTTTTGGAATCTTTGAACTAGCCAGTCCACCTAGTGGCCATATCTTGAGTTCCTTAAATCGAAATAAAGTTTTCTTTCCGGCCTGTGACTTGAAATAATCTAGAACGCTCTCGGCAACGACGGGACCTAACTCTTCTGGCATCCCAGCCTTGCTAAGTCGCTCTTTAAGGGTCAACAATCGTCCTTTTAACTTGGCTCGTTGGTCTTGCAGATCTTTGGGGAGTTTCTCTCGCTCCATTCGTGGCTTCCCTTTTTGCCGTTCCTTGTGCTCTGCGGCCTTCTTTTCCAGAGCATTGCGCTTAGGTGCTAGTAAATCAATTTCTCGACTCAATCTTATTCGTTCTTGTTCAACTTCAAGTCGCAAACTTTCTGCATCTTTTGAACGGCGGTTAATTTCTTGACGAATCAAAGCCCATATAGGTTTCCTGCGCGAAATAAGCGTTTCGCCTCCGTCCTTTGCGCCTGAATCTCCTGCCAAAGCCTTGTTTCGCAATTTTCCTTCGTCTGTAATTAATTTCAAAAGATTGGAATTCGCCACGTCTTGAAAATCCAGATGCCACTTTCCAATGTAAAACGCTGTTGCTTCACCCACGTTGGCAAGTCCCAACGCTTGAATCCAGCGTGACAACGGTGCGGTCTTGGCCCGTTCCAGCGCTTCCAGAACTTTTGTCGCATTTTTTTCACCGAACACGCGCGGCTCGTCGTCGGTGCCGAGATTCAATCTGGCCAGTTGTTCCAGTTTCAGATCGAACAAATCAAGCGGTTCCTTGACGAGACCGCGTTCGACAAGTTTTTCGGCGACGATGCCGCCGAGCGATTCGATGTCGAGCGCCTTGCGGTGTGCAAAATACTCAACGCGCCGGGTTTGTTGCGCCGGGCAGCCGGCCACATTCTGGCAGCGCCAGGCAACTTCCTCTTCAACATTCAGAGGGACGAGCTCCGCAAGTCCCTGACCTTCGGACTCTTTTGATTGGGGACTCGTGTAACTCGTCCCTCCGGTTTCAGCACTACGCGATGATTTTAATTTCTCTTTCGCAATCGGTCCTTTGCAAACAGGGCATTTGCCACCGACATGTTTGAACAAATCAAATTCCTTCGCACCGGGCGGCCGTTTGGTTTTCACGACCTCGGCCACTTCGGGAATCACCATGCCGGCCTTGTGGATGACCACAGTATCGCCAATGCGGATGTCTTTGCGGCGGATTTCGTCCTCGTTGTGCAGTGTCGCGCGCGAAATGGTCGAGCCTTGCACGAAGACCGGTTCAAGCTCGGCCACGGGCGTGAGCACACCGGTGCGCCCAACCTGCACAGTGATGTTTTTGAGCACGGTTTCGGCGGGGGTAATCCAGGGCACGGGTTTGTGGACGATGGCCCACCCGGGAGCGCGGGCGCGGCCCGGAATGCGCGCCCAATCGGCGAGCGTGTTGACCTTAAGCACAATACCATCAATTTCGTAAGGCAACTGCCGGCGCAGGTCTTTGACTTCGTCGTAGTGCGCGACGACCTTTTCGCCATAAATTTTCAAAACCTCGTCAATGCCGTCGCAAACCCACCACAGCTTTTGCGTGGGCAAACCGAATTTGGCAAGCGCTTCGAGCATTTCGGAATGTTTCTTAAATGGCGTGGCAGCGACGCCCCGTCGCAGATCGAGTGAAGGCGACGCCTCGTCGCCAGAAGAAAATAAACTTGCCTGTTTTCCAGCGACGGGGGCGTCGCTGGCACCCTTCGGCGACGAGGCGTCGCCACTACGGAATGCGCCAGTCGCGTAAAACACGGCACGGATCGGGCGTTGCGCGACCAGTTTCGGGTCGAGCTGCTTAAGGGTACCGGCGGTGGCATTGCGGGCGTTGGGGAAGGGCTTTTCACCGGCGGCTTCAAGTTTTTTGTTGATGGCCTCGAATTCCTTGATCGCCATGTAAGCCTCGCCGCGCACTTCGAGCAACGCGGGTGGATTTTTCAGATTCAACTCCAGCGGGATCGCCTTGACGGTCTTGAGGTTGGCGGTGATGTCGTCGCCTTCCGTGCCGTCACCGCGCGTAACACCAAGTGCGAGTTTGCCGTCGCGGTAATGCACGCTGATGGACACGCCATCCACCTTCGGTTCCAGGACGTATTGGATTTTGTCACGGCCCAAATGCTTGCGGACGGTGGCGTCCCAGGCGCGCAGTTCGGCCAGTGTATTTTCGTCCTGTTGGCGGTTGCGTTTGTCGCGATTCGGCTCCTCGGCACTGGTTGGGTGTTCGGCGGCTTCGACCTTGTCGAGCGAAAGCATCGGCACCAGATGTTTGACGCGGACGAATTTTTCGCTGGGCGCGCCGCCGACGCGTTGCGTGGGTGATTCGGGGGTGACGAGTTCGGGAAATTGTTTCTCCAGGTCCTGCAGTTCCTTGAAAAGCCGGTCGTATTCACGGTCGGTGATGAGTTGCCGGCCTTCGACATAATACGCGTGGTCATGCCGGCGGATTTCGTCGGCGAGTTGGGCGTGGCGGGCTTTGGCTTCGCGAAGCGTCATCGCGTGAATGATGAGCCCAGGCGGCGTGAAAGAAAATCCTTTTTGGATTTGTCAATCGTCAGCCTTCAAGGACGTGCGGATTTTGCGTGGATTCTGGCGGCAATCCAGCACCCGATAAACGACAACTGTGTTTACTGTTTCAATCTGGTAGTAAATGGCGTAGGGAAAACGTTTGGACAGCAGCCGATGAAATCCAAAGACCTTCCGATGAACCCCGGCGTAAAGCGCCAGCGAATCTATGTCCGAGAAAAGTGAATTGAGAAAATACTCTCCGAGGCCTTGCGCTTGCCGCTCGTAAAAATCCCGCCCGTCCGCCATGTCATTGAAGGCGGACGTCAGGAGGCGGATTTTCATGCCTTACCCTTCCGTAATTTCGTCTTGGCCCGGTCCCAATCCAAGAGTGTTTCTTTGCCGCACGCGCGACGTTCAGATGTTTCACGCAAGGCCTCGGCGTGCCAGGCAGGAGATTCAAATTCTGCGTCATCCCGGCTCAGGTCCGCCCACAAGGTTTCCATGAGCTTCAGTTTTTCTCGCCGGGGCATCCGTTGGATTTCGAGCGTGCTCATATCACAAACATGAAACGGACGGCCCGAAAATGCAAATGCTCTTTGGGCGGGAGATTACGGGCTTTGGCTTCGCGGAGCGGCATCGCTGGAATTCTGTAACGAGGCCCCGCCTCAAGGATAGTTTTTTCGTGAGGCTGCAAGCAGCCTTTTCAGGCCATAAACCGTTCCGAAGCCGGCCGCTGATTAATGGGTCAGCGGATAATAGATGAGTCCGGCGACGCACGCGAGGAAGCACAGGAGGATAACGACGATGATGGTGCTGTCGAGCGGACCGAATCTCGGCTCTTCGGAGCGGTTGGCAGGAACGACCGCGGTGCGTACGACATTACCGCTTTCGCTCTCGCTGTAAGCGATTTTAGTCACGACCGGTTAGCCAGCATGGTTTGGGCCACGTTATGCCAAAGGGGCGAAGACCCAAAAATTAAACCGAACGACCCGATTTGGAACGAACAGTCCTGAGATTTGACAATGAAAAAGCCGGCGGGGCGCGTGAATTTCACGCGTTGTCTCAAAACCGGCACGGTCCTACGCTGGGCCCGATGCGTGAAAATCTGGCAAGGGCGTTTGGATGCTCGGCACCAATGGCGCACAACAGACTGTATCCGTCGTGGCCGACGTGGATACCAATCTGCTTCTGCTGTCCCTGACGCTGGATCATCTGGCCGACATCACCAGCAATCTCAACGCGCAGGTCCAGGCCAACACGAACATGCTGGGTGTCGTTTCAAAAACGGTGGGTGACGCCGATGATTTTGTTCAGGGATTGAAGCGGCACTGGTTGTTCCGTTCCGCGTTCAAGAAGGAAAACAAGGGTGACACCAACGCGCCGTCGTCGAATTTGCTTCCACCGCGGCCGCGGTAACCGTCTTTTTTGTCGCAGCCGAGGTAACGAGGCTCCAATTCAATTCACCGCACGAAATTTACAATTTACGAACCAGTCCCCCAATTCAAACACGCACGCAAACGTAAACCGCAAATCAGGAATGATGAGCCTCCTCACGTCGGCTGCTACTTCCGGACATTTGGTTAAGCCGGCTGGCCGAGGAACCGGCGCAGGCGGTTGAGCATCGTTGAGGCGAAGCGTTCGTAAGGCATGAGCACGCGGCCGTGGGTTTTGATTTCGTCAATGGCCGCCAGCGTCATGGAGAAATCCAGGTCGTGAAAGGCGCGGCCGTGCCTGACCCGCCGCAACCAGCGGCCCAGGTCGGTGATTTCCTCGATTTCGTCTGCCGGGCCGGGACGGAATGACATGCGCCATTCGTCGCGGCGCAGAAAACCGTCGGCCTCGCCCTTGGGTTCGAACCACGGGTCGCACAACAGAATGCAGATGGATTTTCCCAGATTGTCACCCAGCCGGTAAAAAACCATGCGCTTGTCAGTTTCACAAAAGTGGTCAAACGCGAGGTCCAGCGCGTCCTCGGGTGGCGGCGAGAATTTGGTCTGAAAGCCGAGGTGAAAACTGTCCTGCTCGTCGCGTGATTTTTCGAAGCACAGATTTTCCTCGAAAATCCAGCGCATCTCAGTGCCGAGACCACGCGTGGAGAGCAGTTGTTTCCAGGCGTCCAGCGCCTCGTTCAGGGTTGGCCGATTAAGTGGCGTTGGTAAACTCATGACGGAGACAGTGTATCACTGATTTTGGCTAAACCAATCCACAAATTTGGGGATGCCCTCCTCGATTTTGACGTGTGGATGGTAGCCCAGCAGCGTTTGCGCCTTGGAAATGTCCGCGTAGGTGCGGGGCACGTCGCCCGGTTGCGCGGGCTGGCGGTCAATGATGGCTTTTTTGCCGAGCGCAGTTTCGAGCAGTTCGATGAGCCGGCTCAGTTTCACAGTCTGCGATCCGCCGAGGTTGAAAATTTCATAGGCGAATTTCTTTTGCGTGCAGGCGATGACGCCGTCCACGATGTCGCTGATATAGGTGTAGTCGCGTTCCGTGGACCCGTCGCCATAAACCGGGATTGATTTGCCGGTGTGGATGAGCTTGGCAAATTTGTGAATCGCCAAATCCGGCCGCTGGCGCGGCCCATAAACCGTGAAGAAACGGAGCATCACCACGTCCATGCCATAAACATAATGATACACATGGCCGAGGGCTTCACAGGCGAGCTTGCTGGCGGCATAAGGCGAAATGACCGAGAACACCGGGTCGCTTTCCGCGAACGGCACCTTGGTGTTCACGCCATAAACCGAGGAGGAAGAGGCCAGCAGCGCCTTTTTCACCCCATGCCGCCGCGCCGCTTCCAGCACATTGACCGTGCCCTCGACATTGACCTGCTGGAAAAATTCCGGTTCATCCAGACTGGGCCGGACGCCGGCGCGGGCCGCAAGATGAATGACTTGATCGAATTGGACCTGACCGAACAAATTTTCCAACGCCCGGATGTCGGACAGGTTTTTGGAAACAAAGGTGAACGGTTTGCCGAGCGCGGAGATTTCCTCGAGATTTTTTTCCTTGATGGCCGGGCTGTAAAACGAATTGAGGTCATCCAGGGCCCAGACGGCGTGGCCGTCGCACAGCAGCCGCTCGCAAACGTGGGAACCGATAAAGCCCGCGCCGCCGGTGACCAGAAAATTCATGGCCGAACGCTAACAATCGGAAGGCGGGCTGTCGAGTGTCAGGCTTTGGTCTTTTTCTGAGATTGGCCGTAATTGCCTTCCAGCAGGCCGCGAAAAGACAAATCTTCATCCAGTTCCGGCCAGTGCAGGCCAAACGGTGAAATCTCGATATGATTCAATTGCTGGGGCGTGCCGTTTGCCAGCCTGGGATTTTGCGCCACAGGGAAACGGATTTCCGCGCCGCTTTCCATGCGAATAATGATTTCACCATTTTCATGGACAGCGGAACGGGCTTTATCAACCAAGGTGTTCATGCCACTTCTCTATTATCAGCTTTTTATTTTCTTCTGCAAGTCTTTCGGCTTTGGCCAGTTCGCCGAGTTTAAGCCCGTGCGATTCGCGCAATTCCACTTCGGTCTCGACCTTGAAGACGGCCTCACCGCTGCCGTAGCGGACGTGGACATGAATCGGGCGATGGTCGTTGCTGTAAAAGAAAAACCGATAGCCATCTTTTTCAAGAATTGTCGGCATGGCCGAACGCTAACAATCAGAACGCGGACTGTCGAGTGCGAGCAAGCAGAACAATCAAACGACAGCCCACCTGCCTTCAATTGACGCGAGAAGGTCTTTTCGTGGCGTTTTCTTAGCTCACCCAAAGGTTCCGGTTAGAAAGAGGTTGGCCACCCGCTTCGGTTGCCGGCGAATGCGACAAGTTGCAGCAGCTCCGGTGCAGGACGTCAATCGGATGGCGAAACCGCCCGGCTGCGTCGGGAATATCTTCCATGCTCTGTTTATTGGCTTGCAAGCCGGTAAAAACTTGGACCGTTGCTTACTGAAACCATCACCTCATTCTGGCCATTTGTGAGTGATACCGGGTTCGTTACCGAGATCCAACCGGCTGATGTCAGACTTGAATTCTGCTGAAGCTGAAATCCCGCCAGCGTTGATGACCACGAAAGAATGGCCTTGGTTCTCCGGAGCAGGCAACTGCATACCACTCGGGGTTGGGGAGAGTGGGAGCCTTTGTCGGGGTCCAAATGTTTCCCGAGTCGGTTGAAATATAGATTTGGTTTGAAGCTCCTTCGTAGGTTCCGGCTGCCACGATTTTAGTCCCGTTGCTGGAACACGCAATCGAGTTCCAAGCCTGCAAGTATGCAGGCGCGGTAGTCGGTGTCCACATGGAACCGCCATTGGTTGACCTGTAGATTCCCCCGGTGCCTGAAATGCTGAGAGTGTTGTTTGCCGCGTACAACATGGTTCCGTCCGCCGAGGAGGCAACAGAGTACCAAAACCCCACGGGCACATTATTTGAAACCCAGGTCGAGCCGGAATTGGTGGAAGTGTAAATGCCACCATGATCAATGGCGGCAACCAGCTTCGTTCCGTCTGCCGAGGAGGCAACGGTCCACCACACTCCGCCGGGAGCATTGGTTGACGGCGTCCACGTTCGGGCCGAGACGGAGACTGCGACGGTTAGCAGGACGCAAAAAATGAATTCTGTGTCAGCAGAGCTTTCATAGCTGCACAAATGAACCGTTCAATCTTGGTGAATCCCTCTGCCATTATGTTATTATTAAAACAGATAGGCTGATGCAGGTCAAGGGCTTTCACTGCAATTAGAATTTCAGAACTCCACCTATAAGGCTCCATGTGACGATCAGGCTTTGGGGCTCCACTCTCTGCGTTTGAGGAACTTTTCAACTTTCATTATTTCACCTTTCTGCTGCCGTCCAGCACTCTCAAAGTTCACACCCCATTCAACGCATCAATCAACTGCCGCAGCCGGCCGTAATCACGGCGATTGAAACCGAACGCGATGCGCGCCCGGTCCAGATTGTCCTTGTCTTCCATCTCTTCCGGCGTCGGTTTAATGGATTTGATCGGCGAACCGTTGATGATGTCGCCGAAATCCTTGTTCAAGGCGGCGATGACAGTTGCCGACGGCGCGGTTTTGAGCCGGATGACAAGCAAATCCTTCACAAACCGGCCCGAGTGGAAATTCCGGTAAAAGCGCGTGATGATTTTCACGGCTGCCTCCGCGCTGTCGGCGATTTGGTAAAGGTTCAGGTCTTCGGCCGAAATCAATTTGTCGCGCAGCAGATGTTCACGGACGTTCCGGTCCCAGGTCTTCCAGTAGGTGCCGCCGGGGCGGTCCATGAGCACAAGCGGCATGAGCTGGCTCTTGCCGGTTTGCATGAGCGTGAGCACTTCGTAGCCCTCGTCGAGCGTGCCGAAGCCGCCTGGAAACAGCACGATGGCGTCCGAGTGCCGGATGAAAATCAGTTTGCGCGTGAAAAAGTATTTGAAAGTGATGAGTTTCCTGTCTTCGGCGATGATGGGATTGGCGGATTGTTCCCACGGCAGGCGGATGTTGACGCCGAAACTGTTTTCCGGCCCGGCGCCCTCGTGCCCGGCCTGCATGATGCCGGGACCGGCGCCGGTGATGACCATGAACCCGGCCTTCACAATTTTGCTTCCGAACTCGACGGCCTGTTGATATCCCGGTTTTTCCGGCTTGATCCGGGCCGAACCGAAAATCGTCACTTTGCGAATGTGCGAGTATGGTGCAAACAGCCGGAACGAATAGCGCAATTCGCGCAACGCCGTCCGGATGACGCGCACATCGCCGGTGTCCTTCACGTCGGTCAACAGTTTCAACGCGTTTTCGAGGATGTCGGCGACTTCATCTTCATTATAGCCGCCGCCTTTGAAGGCGATGAGTTCCCGGATGCGTTTCTGCAATTCCACATCAACGGGCTTGGCTGGCTTTTGCCCTTTGTTCATGCGGGCAGGATAACTTCGCCCGCCGCAATTGCAACGGTGTGCTGGGGGTAGTGGGCTGTTTTGGTGGGGCGAGGCTGCTGACGAGCCGGCATTGGCGCGTCATGGCGAAGCGACGACGGCTCGCGAAGATCAGCCTTCGCCGGGCTACGGCGCGACAGGCGCTCGCCCCACCCAGAAACCTGAACGGCTCTGTACCATGTCGATTTACGCATTGACGGGTCAGTGTGGAAAAACTAGATTGCGTGCCCCATTTTGCCGGAACCGTGGTGTTTCGGCACAGAAAGGAAGTGAGTTGCATTGACCGAAATTAAATTAAAAAAAGGCGAGTCAGTGGATCGGGCGTTGCGCCGGCTGAAGAAGAAAGTGGACCGCGAGGGCACTTTGAAAGTCGTGCGCAATCACCGGCATTTTGAAAAGCCGAGTGAAAAGCGACGCCGCAAGGAAAAAGCCGCGCGCTTTTCCGCGATGTTGACGGCGCGTTACGCGGACCTGTAATTTTTTCATTGCAACCCGACCGGACACGGCAAAAATTCTGCTGTGTCCGGTTCCTTATTTTGTCCGCCAATTCGCAATCGCCAATTGAAACATGTATTCGTTTTCCACCTGTTGGAATTCCCACCGTCACACTGACGGCCGCGCCATGTTGCGCGAAATTCGCGAACTGGGTTTTGAATACGCCGAACTCAGCCACGGCGTTTCCATCAGCCTCATGCCGGGCATTCTGGCTGCGGTGGGCGCGGGCGAGATCAAGATTTCCAGCCTGCACAATTTCTGTCCGCTGCCGATGGGCGTGACCCATGCCGCGCCGAACCTGTACGAATTCTCCGCCGAGAAAGCCTACGAACGCGAACTGGCCATCCGGTACACGCTCCAGACGTTTGAATTTGCCGCACGCGTCAAGGCGCCGGCCGTGGTGTTGCACCTCGGCAGCATGGAACTCAAGGATTATACCGGCCGGTTGTGCGACCTGCTTGAACGCGACAAAACTCCAACGTCTCAATTTGCAAAACTCCGCGCCGAGGCCGTGGCCAAACGCGAGGTTGTCAAAGTAAAATTTGTCGCGCACATGCATGACACGTTGCGCCAGCTTCTACGCGAAGCCGAAAAACGCGGCCTGAAGCTTGGCTGCGAAAACCGGCAGGCGCTGGAGGAAATTCCGCTCGAAAGCGATTTTGCATCCTTCTTCCGCGAGTTTGCCAGCCCGAGCGTGGCCTACTGGCACGACGTTGGCCACGCGCAAATCAAGGAGAACCTCGGTCTTATCCGGCATGTGCAACACCTGGAATCGCTGGCTGGCCGCCTTATGGGCTTTCACATCCATGACGTGCAATTTCCTGACCGCGACCATGCCGCGCCCGGCACGGGTATGATTGATTATGCCGCGCTCAAACCGTTTGTGAAGCCGGAGCACATCAAGGTGTTCGAACTCAACCCGGGATTGCCGATCGAAGCCGTCAAATCCGGCATCGCGCACGTCAAAGCCATCTGGGGTGATGGATGAATTTGTAGCCGCGCTTGTGAAAGCGCGGATTTATCCGCCGTTTCACAACGGCGGCTACGGTTTGCCGTCCAGCCCGTAAATCGCATATCGTAAATTGCAAATGATGAGCGTCGCACCACGTGAGACTGCCATTGAAATTGTCCGCCGCTTACAAACCGCGGGTTTCGCCGCGTTCTGGGTCGGCGGCTGCGTGCGCGATTTTTTGCTCGGACGCAAGCCGCAGGATTACGACATTGCCACGGACGCGCGTCCGGAACAGATCGAAAAACTGTTCCAGCGCACCCTCGCCGTCGGCCGCAAATTCGGCGTGATGATTGTCGTCGAAGGCAAACAGCATTGCCAGGTCGCCACCTTTCGAGCCGAGGCGGAGTATCGGGATGGCCGGCGCCCCGAGAAGGTCGTTTTCAGCAGTGCCGAGGCGGACGCGCAGCGGCGGGATTTTACCGTCAACGGCCTTTTCTACGATCCGATTGCGGAGAAACTTCACGACTGGATCGGCGGCGAACAGGATTTGCGCGCAAAAATCATCCGCACCATCGGCCCGCCGGAGGAACGGTTTGCCGAGGACCATTTGCGCCTGTTGCGCGCGATACGGTTCGCCGCGCAACTGGGATTTGAAATCGAGCCGCAGACATTCGCCGCCGTCAAAAAGCTCGCGCCGAAGATTGAACTCATCAGCGCGGAGCGGATTCGGGATGAACTGATAAAGTTGTTTAGTCCGGCCTCATGTTTCGTAGCCGCCGAGGTGACGAGGCGGACGGGCATGATTCCGAAGCATCCGCCGACTCACGTCGGCGGCTACAAAAGCACGGTCGCCGCGCGGGGATTGGTGCTGTTACGCGACAGCCGGTTGCTGCCCGGCGTTTTGCCCGAACTCATCGCCACCCTCCTCTGCCAGCAATCGCCGGATTATCACCCCGAAGGCACCGTGTTCGAGCACATCCGGCTGATGCTCGAAAAAATGCCGCCAAACGCGTCACCTTCATTGCCGTGGGCGGTGATTTTGCACGACATTGCCAAGCCGGCCACAGCCGAGCGCGACCCGGTTTCCGGCGCGATTCACTTTTATGGCCATGAAAAAGTCGGCGCGGCGATGGCAGAGCGGATTTTAAAACGGTTGCGGTTTCCGAAAAAACAAATCGAGGAAATCGTCGCGTGCGTGCGGCAACACATGCAATTCAAGGACGTGAAACAAATGCGCAAGGCGACGCTGCGGCGATTGTTGTTGCGCCAGACCTTTCCGCTGGAACTGGAACTGCACCGGCTGGATTGCCTTGGCTCGCACGGCAATCTGGATCATTATGACTTCCTGCTGGCGCAGGCCGAGGAATTGAAGAAAAAACCGGCCATCCGGCCACCGCTCCTCACCGGCAAGGATTTGATCAAGCTGGGCATGAAACCCGGTCCGGCAATGGGCGTATTGTTGGAGGAAATCCGCGAGAAACAACTGGCGGACGAATTGAAGACGCCGCGTGAGGCGGGGGCGTGGGTGAAGAAACAACTGAAGAAGCGCCCTGGTTTTGTGTAGTGTCGAGCCTGTGGCTCGAGCCGATCGGCGCACAGCGCCGACACTACAACCGAACCAGACCATTGTCAGGATGACACATGGCTGACGAACCGATGGAACTGCCGATTGACGGCGTACTGGACTTGCACACGTTCAATCCGCGCGAAGTAAAGGACCTGGTGCCGGATTATCTGGCGGCGTGTCAGGCGCGCGGCATTCTTCAGGTGCGCATCATTCACGGCAAAGGCACAGGCAATCTGCGGCGCACGGTGCATGCGATTTTGAAAAGACATCCGGAAGTCATTTACTTCACGCTCGATTATCCGCAATTTGGCGGCTGGGGTGCGACGCTGGTGAACTTACGGGACCCTCACCCGGCCGGAGGCCAACCTCTCCCATCCGATGGGAGAGGGGCGGCGTGAGGGCAAGTTCTGTTCGGTTATTTCAGCGGCTCCAGATAAATTCTATCGATTTCGATATCACCGCCTTCGCTTTGGATGCCGATGAAGCCGGAGGAAATGGTGCATTCGGTGATCTCGTTCTCCCATTTGCCGTTGATGATGGCTTTAACAACGTTGCTGGCGCAAATCGTCACGTTGGTATTCCATTCACCGACGGGATTCTCATTGGGTGCTCCGCGCATTGGAACGGGTGTGTTCGGGTTCATCCCTTTGTGCTCTTTTGCTTCCGCGCCCGCCATCAAAAACAAATCGCCTTGCCGGCCGGACTTGCCCTGATTTTGAATACACATCGGCCAGACCTTGTCCGGCGATTGGATGTGCACGAGCACGCCGGTGTTGTCAGCTTTGGGTGTGACTTTCACAAAGCGCCAGACGACGGTGACGACGTAATTGCTGTAAGCTTGTTTCGTCCGCATATATCCAATCGGCCTGCCCGTGCAATGGATGACGCCGTTGGCCACGCTCCAGGTTTGCTTCGGGTCGGTATTATCTTTCATGCAAAACGCCCAGCCTGAAAAATCCTTGCCGTTGAAGAGTTCAGTATGGTTGGCCGGGTTAATGGCATTCTCTGCGCGAGCCATTCGGATCAATGCGAATGTGAAACAAAGCAAAATGGAGGCGGTTTTCACAGGCGAAAAATCGCGGCCCGTCGAAAGCGAGTCAAGCGTGATGAATCATCGGGCATCATTGGCCCGCTGAAAGTGGATGCTGCCGTTGACCGTGCTGGCCTTGACCGTCGCGCCCCCGTTGCCGAGTGTGCCTTTCAGGTGCTTGGACAGTGGAAATTCCTTTTTCACAACCCACTCGGGGAAGTCGCTGCTCATGCCACCGTTGACGGTGTCGGCGGTAACTTCCGCGTCGGCGTTCACCGGCAGGGTGGCCTCAATGGCCCCATTGACGGTAGTGAGTGACACGGATTGGCTGCCACCCAACGAAACCAACTCCGTTTCAATCCGGCCGTTAACGGTGGAAAGGTTCAGGCTGCCGGCTGCGCCCTGGACTTTAAGCTGGCCATTGACAGTGGACGCTTCGATGTCGCCTCCGACGTTGTCAATCTCGACCTGGCCATTGACGCTGGAGACATTGGCCAGCCGGGCCTGACGAGGAACCTGAATGGCATAATCCACGGTCGCCTTGTTATTTTCGCCGTTTTCGAACCAGGACCAAATTCCCGAGAGACCGGTTTTATTGGGTGGTTCCTCGGTATGGATGGAAATTTCATTCGGCGAGGCATCCACTCTAATCTCGGTGGTTTCGACACTCTCCTCGGTTTTGCCGTGTTTGAGGGCCCGGATGACGACCTCGTTCCGGTCCCACCCGGCGATCTCAATCCGGCCATTCACATTGTCAAGGTGAAACCGGCCCTGGGCGGAGAGCGGGAGTGTCTCGTGGAAATCCTGTTGAAACGGGTCCGTCGTTGAAAGATTGCCGATAATTTTTTCCTGATGCGGGGTGGGATCGTGCGAAGTTTCGGTGGCCTGCGGAGGCGGGGGCATTTCTGAAGCGACGGCGGTGGGTGACACCGGCAGAATTTCAATTCCGTTAATCTCGGGATTTTGTTGCCGGTGGATGAAGTAAATGTTCAGCCTGCCGTCGCTGACTTCCACGGTGACAGTTTGGATATAGGCGCGTTGGGCACCGCCGGCTTCGGCCCAGACATCGAAATCCTTGAATTCGTGGCCTTCGACAATGAACGTAAACACACGCCTGCCCGGCCCGGTAATGGCGTCGTAGGTTTCGGCGAAATGCAGTTTTACCGCGTATTTTCCGTTGGGAACGGGGTAGGAAAACGAGGTCATACCGTACCGTTCAGAGCGATAAAGTTCCGGGTCCGGGGTATTGACGATCGCCAGGTGAGGACGCTCGATGGTTTCGCCGTCGGCAAAACCCTGATCCGGCAACCATAGATTGCCGTCATGATCCACAAAGGGTTTGAACGAGCCAGCCTTGATTCGAACCGGCTGGAACACCGGCGCGGTTGCGGCATTTGTGGCCATTGACGACGCCAATGGAGGCACCGCAGGCGTTGCCGGTGGGGGTACTGCGGGTGTTGCCGTCGCGGGCGGTACCTGGCTCGCCGCGAGGGGCAGGGCCGTTCGGGATTCCGGCTGCAAACGGAAATTCATGCTGACTTTCCGTTCGGAACCAAAGGTTTTGGTGCGCAAGGTGGATAGTTTGGATTCGTAACCGGAAGCGGACACGGCGATGGTGTGTTCTTGGTACCGTGTGCGTAACTCGTAGTGGCCGTTTGCGTCTGTCCAGGCTTGTGTCGGCGTTTCGTCCGCATCTGTGCCGTAACGACCGTCGTCCACCCTTGCGCCGGCGATGGCCTGCCCGGTAGCAGCGTCGGTGACAACACCCGTAACGGTCACATTGGGCGTTTCGCCGGCAAGTTTCAGTCCGAGCGCAATCAGAATGAACACGCCGGCCAACAACGCCGTCCCTAAAATCCATGGCCAGGCATTTATCTTTGGTGAACCAGAACGTGCTGCATTGGCAAATGTTTCCTTTACATCCTGGCGGGCCAGCACAATCAGTGCCCATATTCCAATGGGCAGGCCTATGAGGCTGCAAGCAACGATGGACAAAATGGCAGCGGCGATAGACCAGGCGTAACTCTGGAGTCGCAGCATTTGAACGGCGCCGAACAGAATCAACAACGCCGGAATCACCTTGAAAAACACCAGGCCCGCACCGGCCATTCCGAAAAACGGACCGATGTCAAATCGGCCCAACATCGGCTCCAACCATCGGGTATGGCCGGAGAGGAATAACAAGGCGGTCAGGGCGGAAAGTAATTTCCACAGGGCGGCGACCATGAGACCCACGGCCGGTGCCACAATCAGGCCTGTGTTGGCGGTGGACGTGGCTTTCGGCGCCATCGTCGGCGGTTGAGGGCTGGTGCCGGTCGGAGGAGCGGCCCCACCCGGTGGCGGGCTTGACGGTGGACTGGTTATCGGGCTGGTGCCGGTCTTCAAATTGCCGTTTTGCGGGTGGAGCCAATGAGCCATTCTCCTTCCCTGGCCATCGGTGAAGGCTTTGCAGAGAATCAAAATCCAGTCTGTGACGGCCCAGATGAAGCATCCGAACAGGGAGAACCCCAGCAGGATTCCCAGGGTGGGCTGCCAGTCGGCACCTGTGGTGGCGCAGGCAATGATCATGAGGATACAACCAACGAAGACCCCTAATTGCAGAAAGGCCGTCCCGATTTTTCCCGCATAAAACCGGTGCGCGCCGAACATGCCAAAGGGAAAGGCCAGCAGAAACGCTGGAAGAATGGCCTTGTCACTGGTGGCCGGTTTCGCTGGAACAGAAGAAAGCAATGCGCTGCCAGCCCGATCTGCCGCCGATGAAGACGTTCCCGTGATGGTTTCCACATCCGTCTTGACCTGGCTGACCTGCTGGTAACGCCGCTCCGGCTCCTTCTCCAGCGTGTGCAACACCACCTCATCGAGTCGCACGTCAATCTGAACCTTCTTCGAGGGCGCCGCGAATTTGCCCAGCGGCAATTCGCCCGTGAGCATTTCGTAGAACACCACGCCAAGCGAATAAATGTCGGCCCGATGGTCCACGGTCTGCGGTTTCTCGATCTGTTCCGGCGCCATGTAATGGGGCGTGCCCACCACGTCCTGGGTACCGGTCAACGAAACCTTGCCGCCCGGCAAACCGACAATTTTGGCGATGCCGAAGTCCGTGATTTTCACCCGGCCCTTTTTATCAAGCAGGATATTTTCCGGCTTGATGTCGCGGTGCACGACGCCTTCGTTGTGGGCAAATTGGAGTGCCTCGCAGATTTGGGGGATGATGGCCAGGGCCTGTTCCGCCGACAGTTTTCCGGCGTGTTCGACCTCGCGCAGATTGGTCCCGTCCACAAATTCCATGAGGAGATAGTGCAGAGGAGGCAGGGCGCCTTTCTCCGATGCCTCGCCGGCCTTTTCCGGGGAAGCCGGGTGGGAGGTCGGGCCGACGATGCCGAAATCGTAGATGGCTACAATATTGGGATGGTTCAAGCGGGCGAGGGCGCGGGCTTCACGATTGAATCGTTCGGCGAAACCGGAATCGCTGGCGACTGCGGGCGGCAACACTTTCAAAGCGACAAAGCGGTCCAAACCGGGTTGCCTCGCCTTGTAAACCGCTCCCATGCCGCCTTTGCCGATCAGGCCGAGAATTTCGAGCTGGGGAAAAAGGGGGGCGATTTCCCCGACCGGCGGCGGTACGAACCGTGCGCCAGCCGCTTCGCCCGATACCCCCGGTCCGGTCTCAGTGGGAAAGCCAGCTTTGATAAGGCATTCCGGACACAACCCCAGCGGCACATCCGGCGGCAGCGGCTTGCGGCAATTCGGGCAGATTCTTTGCGTTTCCATGTTGGTCTGGGCGGGTTACCACCGCCGCTAAATTTATTTGGTTCCCAGGAGTTTGGCCCTTTGATCCTGATATTCCTGGTCGGTAATGGCGCCGGCTTCCCTGGCCTTCTGCAGATCAATCAATTGTTGGCCAAGAGTAGGAGCAACCATTTGCTGGCCAACGATGGGGTGCTGATCGCTGTTGGTCGTGTCACTCTTGGTGCCGCCTCCCAGTCTTAAATCCAGACATCCGGCGAGGAAAATCATGGCCAAAAGGCCAGCCGACAGGGGAATGAATATCTTTTTCATCAAGTTTCTTTTGGGTTCAAGATTTAAGGTTTCAAAGTCGTTGACCATCGGTTCGTCCAACTATTACTTAGGAAACCGTGGCAAAAGGTTGCACCGAAAAGCGCTGTCAGCTTCCCAGCACGGCAAACAGATGCCTTAATTCCTCGTCCACTTCGCCGGGCTCGGCTACCGTCTGGGCGATTTCGTCGCGCAACAACTGGCGATACCGCTGGCGCAGACGATGGACGGCGGACTTCACCGTGCCTTCGCTGACGCCCAGTTTTGGTGCGAGTTCTGCATAAGGCTGGGAGCTCCGGTCGCCGATGAGACAAGGATGTAACACGGCAAAAAGTTCGCCCCGCCCTGCCTGTTCGTATTCCGACTGCAACCGATGCAGGACTGTGTCGAGCAGGGTCAAAGCCCAACGCCGTTCGTAACTGTGCTCCGGCGTGACGTTGTCGGCGGGTTCATGGCTGTAACGGGTTTCCGCCACATCGAACTGCAGGGGTACGGGTGCGAGACCGCCACCGCGTTTTTGCGCCCGGGCCTTGTCCCATTCGTCGGCCAGGAAATGGTTCATGGCCGACAACAGGAAGGAGCGAAAACGCCCCTTCTGCTGGTCCGCCTGCCCGACCCAGTTGCGTTCCAGCAGGCGCGCGAAAAAAGCCTGTGTCGAATCCTGGGCATCCTCCGGTGAATGTCCGCGCCGCCGAACGTAGGCATAAAGCGGATACCAGTAGGTCTGGCAGAGTTTCTCGAGCGCGGCCCCGGCACGGGTGGTGTCGCTGCGGCCAGCCGTCAGCACGACCGACCAGTGGGTGGTGACAAACGCTGGTTGCCGGGATGCATCAATTTCGGGCGGAGTCGTTTCTGACGGCGTAGCTGGGGTTGAAGTGCTCACCGATGGCGAAGCCTAGAGCATTTCCATAAAACATATAGCTTTACTGAAAGGGGGAGGATATGGCAGGTTGGGGGCATGAAAGCTATTTCCCTGCCGGTGCGTGAGCGGATTCTGCGACTCTACGAACAAGGCAAAAGCACGCTGGAGATCGCCGAATTTTCAGGTTTTTGCGTGGCCGCCGTGCGGCGGGTGCGTCAGCAGTTTCGGGAGCGCGGGACACTCCAGCCGCAGACACATTTGTGTGGGCGCAAGAGCCTGCTGACCCCGCGGCGGCAGGCGCGTTTGCAAAAGCTGGTGGACCGGCAACCCGATGCGACGCTGGCCGAATTGGGGGCGCAACTGGATCGTCGGTTCGGGACTTCGACCGTGGATTTGTGGCTGCGCCAGTTGGGGTTGAGTTGTAAAAAAAACGCTGCACGCCGCCGAGCGGTCGCGGCCCGACGTGGCCGAGCAAAGAAGCCACTGGCATGAACGGCTGACCGCTGTGCCCGCCGAACGGCTGGTCTTTGTGGACGAAAGCGGCGCCAACACCAAGCTGACCCGTTTATACGGGCGTTGTCGGGTCGGCCGGCGGCTGGTCTGCCCGGTACCGCAGGGGCATTATCAGACGACCACGCTGATTGCGGCGGTGCGTTTGCTGGGACCTTGCGCACCCTGGCTGTTTGAGGGGCCGATGGACGGGGAGATGTTTTTGGCCTGGGTGCGGCAAGGTTTGGTTCCCACCCTGCAGCCCGATGACCTGGTGATTCTGGACAATCTGGCGACGCACAAGGTGGCGGGGGTGCGCCCCGCCATTGAAGCGGCGGGGGCTCGCCTGCTTTATCTGCCGCCGTATTCACCCGACTTCAACCCGATTGAAAACCTCTGGAGCAAGGTTAAAGCCATCCTGCGGGCGCTGGCTCCCCGCACCGCCGACCAACTGCTGCGGGCGGCGGCCACCGCCTTTGACACCATCTCCCCCACCGACTGCCAGAGCTTCTTTTTACACGCCCAATACGCTATATGATTTATGAAAATGCTCTAGCCTAACGCGGCAAAAGTGCAAGCAGGAGTCAGATGGCCACGGTTTGGCTGATGTTGCCAGCACGCCGCCCTTTTATTGGTCGGGTGGTGAAGCCACTCCGCCATTCGTGAAGTGGATATCGTCCAACTCGATATTGGAAATTGGCGCCGACTGGCTCAAAACCTCGAAGAACTGGCTGACCGCGGACAGATCCACTTCCGGGCCGAAGTCGGACATCGGTATATCCACCACATGCCAGGCACCGTCGCGAACAAATCCGTACGGGTCGCTGCCCGGTCCTCCGAAGGTGATCCATTTCTGCCCAACTCCATCAATGTTTCCGCTCTTCATGCCGATCATGAACGGGGTGGTGGAAGTGGTCTTCATGGCAAACTCCAATTGGCAACCCGGGTAGCTGAAGGCGGTCAGATTGTATTTTATGTTCGGCGTGAAGGCCATCCCCGACCACGTCAGGCCAGGCGCAGCGACCAGACTGATATCGTTGGTGCCCTCATACGGGTTTTGTGCGGCGGGCACCATCGTATTCGCCCAGACGAAAAAGTTCCCCTGGGTGCCAAGAGAAAATGATCCCGCGTTCATGTGTGATGCTGTCTCGGTAAAGACACCGAAATCGCCATTCTGAGGGGTCACCCGGGTGGCGCTGGATTCCCACCAGACATTATCAATGGACAGGTTCAGTCCAGAGGCCGTGTTGCCGACACTCGAAATCTGGAACAATTGATTCACGGTGCGGAAATCGACGTTGGCGAACCGGTTCAAGGGAATTTTCAGCGAATGCCATTGACCATCGTGAGCAAAACCGAACTCCGCCGTCTGGTCGGATCCCAATGGCAACACGGAGTTGGCGGTATCTCCAGCCAATTGGCCGGCCACGCAACTTTGGATTCCCACTTGCATGGGCGTGGCGTCCCCCGCGGTAGTGCGAATGTCAAAGTGAAGATACCCGTCGGAGTAATTCTTCATGTTGCGGAAATTCGGCAGAAAGACCCCCATGCCGAACCAATTACCCCCGGCAATATCGAATGACCAGCAGTTGGTTCCCTCGGAAGGCACCGGCGGGTTGGTACTCGGCGTCATGTTGTTCCAGATGTACAAAGCAGCATTGGTTCCGTAGGCAAAGTTCGGTTCCAGGCCGGTTCCGTAGGTCAGGGAGTCGTTGACCGGCGTGGTTCCGGCGAAAACCCCGAAGTTACCGTTTTCCGCGTAGTCATCGCCGAAATACAGTTGCGTATATCCGTTGTCAGTCACCTTGACATAATCAACGTCCATCGTGGCTGGAAAGGTTGCCGTCACTGCACCCGGACTGTACACCCCTGTGTAGGAGGGATCATACCCCCCAATGGCAATGTTCAGAATCAGAAACATCGGCTGCTGAAACATGCTGATCCCGGTGATATCCCAGGATCCATAGGGAACATTGTCGAGTGAGAACGTGATGTTGGTCGGCGTCCACGACATCTGGTAGAGATGATAATCAAGGGATAGGTCTTCCGGGGCAGTGAGCCAGGCAGCGGTATTAACGGGGTTACCGTTGGTGTCCGAGTAATGTAAAGCGCAGTCAATCAGCTCCTGCTGAAGATTCGAAGCGATGCCGGCGGCGGAGCCCAGTTCCATAACGTCCAGCTCTCCACAGTTGGGCCAGACAATGGCACCGGAATTATTGCCCATCATCCAAAAGGCCGGCCACAAACCATTGGCCGTATTCGGGACTTTGATCCGGGCTTCGAGATTACCGTATTTGAATGCGAATCGTCCCTGGGTGAGCATGCGTGCGGACGTGAAAGAGTTTCCCCAATAATTCGTCCGGTCAGCCTCAATCACAAGATCTCCGTTGGTAATGTACGTGTTCTGGTGTTGGGCAGTGTCATATTCCAATTGGCCATTGCCCCAACCGCTGCCGCCAACGTCATAAGTCCACGTGCCGGGATCGATCACGCCACTGCTGAAATCGGTGGACCACACGACGCCACTGGGGTTATTGGTCACTTGAGCCTGGATGGCGGCGGACGGATTGCTCTGACCATTGGAGCTGAGTGTAATAATCGAGACAAAATACGTTTCGCCCGAAATCAATCCAGAGATGACAGTGCTGGTGACAAGGCCGAGGTTGATGGAGTTGGTCGTCGTACCGTTGGTATCGCTATAGAGGACTTCGTAGCCGGTCACACCCGGCGAAGTGCTGGCGTTCCATGTCAGGCCGATGGCATTTGTGGTTCCCGACGGAACCTGTTGCAGATTTGACGGGGGCAGGACAACGACAGGCGGAATAAACAAGCGTAAGAACATCGTGCTGTTGGTCATCGGGGTCAGGAACGACTTGGTGGTGCCATCACCCACGATCATGGAAAAGTTGGTATTCCAAGGCCCCGCTCCAAGGTTGGTGGTGGATTCGGGTTGATACTCCATACCGGAGGTGCTGGGCCAACTGATTTGCGCGACGGGTAACGTGGCGGCCGGTAAAATGTTGGTTACGGCGGGGCTGCCGGGACTGGAACTGCCGCTCCCGAGTGTGACGTCATCCATATCAATCGTGGCCGTCACCCCCGGACTCGCCGCGCCCGCAAAATGGAAGTAGATCGTCGCCGACGTTGCGGCGGCCGGAGCGGTAACGGAGTTGCTGACCAAGCCATAGACGTTGTTTCCGGGATTAAAAGTCTGGTAGCCGGTGTCTCCCCCGGCATTCCACAGAATTCGCCATTGGTCGTTATCTCCGGCGCTTCCAGTCAACCGGTCGGCATAGAAAGTGAATGGGTAGGTGGTTCCTCCTGTCACGGGTATGCCGGACTGATTAAACTGAACCACCGGACCTGCCCCGGTGCTGGCCAGATAAACCTGGAAGTCAAACGAGCCGCCGTGCGGGTTATCGTTGGTGCGAACCCCATACACCGGGCCGCCCGCAGCCGTATCCACGGACCAATTACTGGCGGTGGCTCCGTTTCCGTTTTCAAATCCTCCGTTCGTGACAAGGTTGCCGGGAAACGCGGGAGCACCCGGAACGATGTCCAAGACCTGGTAGAGACGAGTCCCGCTGGGTACGGGATCATAAACCGTATTCGTTGTGCCATTGCCTGCCACCGCCGCGCCAAGATTATTCCATGTGCTGGCGGGATTGGATGACCATTGCATCTGGTAGGTGTCTATTGTGTTCATGAGCCAGCTCAACTGCACACCGGGCTGAACACTGAGCTGAACTTGAGCGTTGACCACCCCTATACCGATAACAAACACCAGGACCCCCACCGACGCTCGCCCGAAGAGCGATGAACGAATCATTAAATACATTACGGTTCTTCTAACGGACATACTCACCTCAATTGCACCCGACTGTCAGTCGGGCATAAAGAAAAGAGCCTGCGATCACAGGCTCTTTATCCAATCTATAGAGTGGTTCCAAAAGTGCCTCAGGCTTTCCGGCTGCGACGAAATGTCCAGACCCCAAGCAGCCCCATCGCGGCCAAAGACAGAGACGCCGGCTCCGGAACCTGGGTCAGGGACACATTGTCAACGTACAAGTGTTCCGTGCTGTTGGGCTCAGCTCCCGTTGTGCAATCAAACTCGATTTCAAAGTGATTGACATTAACCGGCGCGGTCCACGAACCGTTGAATGTTGTCCAACTGCCAGTCGTTAGGGAGGGCTGCAGCAGTCCCGGCCCCTGATCAATGACCCCGCCAGTGGAGTTGATGTCCCAGATATGAACGAAGAACACCCCGCCGTTAAATGATGTGTTGCCCTCCGCATCAAACGAATAGTCCACCAACCCGGGGACGGCATCGCCAAGCGCTGTACTCTGCTGGAGCGCCAAGTTGTTGGCCTGGATGTTATTGTCCATAAACGCGCTGTACGTTCCGGGCGCTGACGGACCGTTGTCGCCCGACCGCACCGTAATCGAAGCATCGGTGCCTGTGCCCAGCGTCAGCCAACTGGTCGTATCGCCGGTTTCGAACCCGGGATTGAGAATCAAATTTTGTGCGATTGCCGAATTCCCGATTAAGAGTCCCGCAAGACCCGTCAGGCCGGCGATGGTTTTTATTGTTACCCTCATGATAGACCCTTTGTTTGTATAGCAGATCTGATTGCTGCAGATTTTTATAAAGTGTTTTGATACCGCGTGGCGTTTTTTATCAAAACGATGCCGCTTTGTCAATTTTTTAATTACATTTTTCCCGGATCTTGGATCATTGGTCCGCTCTGTTCCTTTTTCTGGAAGAACAGGATATAAAGAATGGGCAGAATGCCGACGGTGTTAAAGATGGCCAGGCAGATGAACCACGCCAATTGGTCGTGGCGCGCGCTTTTCCATAAGGCAATCAGTTTCCAGACGCCGTCCCAGATGGCCAGGAGGAGGATAATGGTGATGAACACAGCAAGCAGGGGGCCTTTCATATTCCTTTGTTGGTTGATGGTTTGGGGTTGTTCAGATTACTTGATGAAATATCCCGCCGCTTTCCACTGTCCATTCTTTTCCAGCATAAACGTGACTGTTTCAATCGCGGATTTTTTGTTGGCGAATGAAGTGTCGAATTGCATGACGACGTATTGGCCGTCGGGCGCACCGGGCATTTCCGTCGCTGCCTGCGCCGATTTTAAGCTGCGCGACACCAAATCACCCAGCGGCTGGCGGAAAGTGTTCATCGAATTTTCCCAGACTGCTTCCGTAACTGCACCCTGGAAAATAGCCGCAGCCTCATTCCAGCTTTCGGAATAATTGCCGTGGTCAATCAGCGCCAGCCATTTCTCCGCGGCAATAACGACATTGGTCACGCTCTTCGCGCCGCCGGCTGTTACCGGGAGTCCGGTAACCGGATCAATGGTTCCGGTTTCGCCGGGCGACACTGGCAGACCGGTTGTGGGATTGATGGCGGCGCTCATCGTGCCGGCGGGAACCGGGAGTCCGGTGTTGGAATCAATCCTGGTGTTGTGCCGGTCGCTGGGCAGGCCGGTCGTCGGATCGATGACCGCGCCGGACGCAGTTGCCTGCACCAGCTTATAGCGAATCTTCACGCCGGACTGGTTGTCAGCAAAACCTAGAATTTGCAGGACACCTTTCCCGCCTTCCCGGGTTTCAAAGAAAAATGTGTCGGTCTGGCCGGGCAAGACGCCAAAGACCTGCTTTTGCTGCGGCTCATTCTGCAAGAATGCCCAGTTGTGAACCGCGTCGGCGGCAGTGACAATGTTCCAGCCATTGGTGGGAGCAGGAGCGATGACCATGTCGAACCCAAGCAGCGCGGGAAAATGTTTGGCCGATTCAGTGGTAACCACGTCCAAGCCATTGTTGCGAATCCACTCGGACCCGCCCCGGCTTTCCCAATCCAGCGTTGAGTTGGTCAAAACCATTCCTGATTCCAGGTTCAACCAACCAGACAAGGCATTCGGTTGAGGCTTGCAAGGAAGAATTTGCTCGTGAACGGGAGAAAAAATCCAGGCCTCAACGGTTGGCGTCGCGGCGCGGTTCAGGCAATCCACGAATTCATTGGCCTCGCTGGCGCTCATCGGACCGTCCACCTGGCATTCGCCGCCGGGAATGACCGATTGAATCACCGGCGCGGAAAGCACCCGACCGCGGAAGACAATCGCCAATTGGCGGCGGATATTGTCTGCCGTGATTTCTTCAAACTTCTGCGCACCGGCATCCGTAAACCGGATTTCAATCTTGTGCCTTCCGTCCGGGCTGAAATCAACGCCGGCCTGGGCGATGGCTGTGTTGTCAAGCAGGACCTCACGTGAGAGATGAAATTGGTTGCTGCCGGAAGCCGATGGCAGCCAGTCTGCCGGTTCGGTTGAATCTTTTGGCACAACCAGGCGAAACTGAAGAGTGGAAGCGGAATTGATATCCGATGTTGTTTTTTTCAACACATAATAACGTGGTTTCATCCCCAAAATCACGGAATCTCCGCTCTTCCACTCGAAGAACAGGTAGTGCTCACCATTGATCTCCCGGATTTCGTACCGGCTGGCGGTTTTGTCCCCGTGATGAATCACCACGCCTTTGGTCCATGTGTACCAATTTGGCGACATCCTGCCATTCTTCAGAAAAGTCAATCCTTTCAAAAAGAATGCGCCTGTCCACTTTGGTTTGTCCGGGGTGAAATCAGTCGGTTGGGCGACAAAATCCACGCTTTGCCATTCGCCGATGACTTGGGGGTCGTTGATGAAAGGCAGATTGATGTCGTCCACGTTTCCGACTTGCACAGTGAATTGCCTGTCACCCAGCGCCCCCTGCCACTGGCTGCCGCCGATGTATTGCATGATGAATTGACCGTCCGCGCTGGCCGGCCAGTTGGGATCGGGCTGGCCGTCATGAGTGTATTTGAAATGGCGCAGTCCCTTGTAACTGACCGTGAATGGCGTGCCGCTGTCGCGTTCTTCCGCAACCGTCACCTGCAGGCTGTCGTAAGTGGCTCCGGCTTCGCGCAGTTGACTCCCGACTTCGCTCTGAATGGTTTGAGAAATCGCAGAGGTGACATTCCGGGTTTTGAGGAAATTTTGGAGAGCGATATTACCCAGCAAGCCGAGGGTTGGGATTACCAGAAAAACGATGACAATGAAGCGCCAGAAAGAATCGGGTTTTGGGGCCGCCGCCGGTAGCGACTTGCCGATCGGGATACCATGTCGCTGACGATGGATTAACTCGATGACAACGGCAAATCCTATAAGCCCAAAAAACCCGGTGAATCCAAACAGGCATTTGAGCCAAGCCCAACCCGGAATGGAGCCGAGGAATCCTAATGCGCCCAGACACCCCAAACCCCAGCCGATACGTGCGACTTTGAGAGCCGTCCGCGACCTGAACACCAATCCGAAAGAAGCCGGGAATAGCGGCACGCCAGACGCTGGAATCGTTTTATCTCCACCTTGACGGTTTGCCTCAAACGCCGTGCGCACCTCGCGGCGATTCAACACCACCAAGGCCCAGATGCCCAGAGGCAGGCCGATTAGATTGCCCGGCGAAACGAGCATGGCCAGCACGCTGCCCAACATGACCGTGCCACGCCGTTCCAATTGCATGAACTTCAGCCCCGCGTAGATGATGCAACTGCTCAAGGCCATCGCCAAAAAGGGGAGCCAGATCAACACGCTGCCGCCCGATTTGAAGCCGACAATCAAGCAAGCCACGACCATCAACACCCAGTCCAGCACGCCAGTCACAACCAGCCCGATAGCCGGGCCTTTGACCTGGGAAAGCGCGAAATCTCTTTTTCCAGAATCCGACGCGGCGGTTGGTCCGGTTGGTGCCCGATTTGCCGCGAAGGCCGACCGCACTTCGGGGCGGAACAATTCGACGCACGCCCAGACTCCGAAGGGCAGGCCAAGGAGGGCGCCCGGTCCGGCAACCGCCGCGACCACGCTCGCCACTACGGTGAACGTGTAACGGCGCAAGTTCAGCATGTTGACCGCACCGGCCCAAACCACTGCGGTTGGAATCAAAAAACCAACGGCTGTGAAACCAATCACGGCAAGGGCAACCAGGCCACCGCTTTCGCGGGCCACCGCCGGAACGACGAAGATCAGCAACCCCAGGGCGAAGAGAAGCTGAAACACGGCGGCAGCGATCAATCCGCGGGCGGGAATTTTCAGGCGTTTGCGAGCCGCCTCGATTTGCGCTGCCGTTGGTACGGGTTCTTTCGGATATGCGGAACTGCCCCCGGATGGTGTGGTTACAATCGTTTCGACTGCGGTCTTCACCTGGCTGGCCTGTTGGTAACGACGGTCCGGCTCTTTTTCCAATGCATGCAAAACCACTTCATCCAGCCGCACATCAATTTGAACTTTCTTTGACGGCGGCGCGAATTTGCCCAGTGGCAGCTCGCCGGTCAGCATTTCGTAGAAAACGACGCCCAGCGAATAAATGTCCGCGCGATGATCCACCGACAGCGGTTTTTCAATCTGCTCCGGCGCCATGTAATGCGGCGTGCCCACCACGTCCTTCGCGCCGGTAAGATTCTGCGGGCCCGCTCCGACGCCAACCATCTTGGCGATGCCGAAATCAGTAATTTTCACCCGGCCCTTTTTATCCAACAGGAGATTTTCCGGTTTGATGTCGCGATGGACGATGCCTTCGTTGTGGGCGAACTGGAGGGCCTCGCAGATTTGCGGCACGATGGCCAGGGCCTGTTCCGGCGTTAATTCCCCGAGCCGCTCGACTTCACGCAGATTCGCTCCGTCCACAAATTCCATCAACAGGTAGTGCAACGTGCCCGCCTTGCCGAAGTCGTGCACGGCCACAATGTTCGGGTGATTCAGTCGTGCCAGGGCGCGCGCTTCACGGTTGAATCGTTCGGCGAAACCGGGATCGTTGGCTGCCGTTGGTGGCAGCACCTTCAGCGCGACGAAGCGGTCCAGTGTGGGTTGTCGCGCCTTGTAAACCGCTCCCATGCCGCCCTGGCCGATAAGGCGGAGAATTTCAAGTTGTGGAAAAAGCCCGGCGATTTCTCCAATCGGCGGCGGGACAAATCGCGTGCCGCCTTCAGCCGCCGCGCCCGGCCCTTCCGTTTGGGTGGCCAGACCGGCCTTCAGCATGCATTCGGGGCACAGGTCGCCCAGCGCCGTGGGCGGCACCGGTTTACCACAATGCGGACATTTTTTCTCGTCGGCCATAATTCTGCTTTCACCCCATACAAAGGAAGAATTGGCCAAAGGTTACAACAAATCGTGAGGCGTGAAACGTGAAACGTGATTCGCCCGCTGAATTCACGAATCACGTTTCACGATTCACGTTCCAGCCAGCGTCCGGAACAAATAACGCAGTTCATCTTCGACTTCGTCCGGCCCCGATACGGTGTCGGCGATGGTCTCGCGCAACAGCGCGCGGTAACGCTGGCGCAGCCGGTGCACGGCCACTTTTACCGCGCCTTCGTTCAGGTTCAGTTGCCGGGCAAGTTCCGCGTAAGGCGCGGCTTCGCTCTTTCCGGCCAGCGTGACACGCAGCGTATCGAACAACCCCGCCTTGTCCTGCGTGCGGTACTCTTCGCCCAGCCGTTGGTAAACCTGTTCAAGCAATGTAATGGCCCAGCGATGTTCAAAGGCCTTCTCCGGTGTGAAATGTTCCACCGGGATTTCGCCCAGCCGCGTCTCGGCGCTTTGCAGGTCGAGCGGGATTACTTTTCCGCCACCGCGTTTTTGGGCACGGGCCTTGTCCCATTCGTCGGCGAGAAAGTGGTTCATACTCGCGAGCAGAAAGGAGCGGAACCGGCCTTTCTCCGGCGCAACCTTGGCAACGGCGTTGTGCGCCAGCAATCGCGTGAAAAATTCCTGCGTCAGGTCCTGGGCGTCTTCGGGCGAATAACCGCGCCGCCGCACGTAGGCATAGAGCGGATGCCAGTAAGTCTGGCAAAGATTTTCGAGTGCGGCACGGGCGCGGGTAGTGTCGCTGCGCGCCGCTGTCAGCACCACCGACCAATGTGTGGTGACAAACACAAACCGCGGAGCCGTCTGATGGCCGGGCGAAGTGGTTCCCGGGGGTGTCGCTTGGTTTGAAGTGCTCACCACGGCGAGCCTAACGCCGCCGGTCATGAAATGGCAAGCGCGCGAAATCTGTAGCGTCGAGCCTGTGGCTCGAACATCGGCGCGCAGCGTCGACGCTACATATGGAATTGTTTTTGTACGCGCTGAAGAACCATTGCCGGTGAGAGGGCATTCAGACATTCGTTCCGTTTTTCGTAATGGCAGTGCGAATCAAGGCAAGGCGAGCAGGGCAGATCAATTCGCAGTACATTGTGGAGCTGGCCATACGGACCGGTGCGGCGCGGCTCCGTCGGGCCGAACAGCGCAATCAGCGGTTTGCCGAGTGCGGCGGCCACGTGCATGGGGCCGGTGTCATTGGTGATCATCAAGTCACAGAGCCGCAGCCATTCGACCATTTCCAGCAATGAGGTCTGGCCGCACAGGTTGAAACAACGTTCCGGCTCAACGCGCGAAATGATTCCGCCGAGCGATTTATCTTCCTTACCACCCAGGACGGCGAAACGCGTGTCGGGAAATTCTTGAGCCAAAAGCCGGACCAGTTCGGCAAAATATTCGACTGGCCAGCGTTTGTTGAACCAGCGCGCGCCGGGCTGAATTGCCATCCAGCGCGCATTGCCGGTTTGCCATTTCGATCTGACCGCGCTGGCAATTTCCTGGCGTTCGGGCAGCCATTGGAAATGGTTGCGAACGGGTATGCCGATCGGCGGCAGCACGGCCAGATACCAATCCACGGCATGCGTGTGGAACGACGCGCGGCGGACAGCGAGGTCGTAAAAACCGCGCGCGCCTTCGCGGACTTCGTCCAGACCGATGAGAAACTTTCCGTTGGCGAGCCAGGCAAACGCGCCGCTGCGCGCCAGGCATTGGAGGTCAATCACCCAGTCGAAATTCTGTTCGCGCAACCAGCGGACGCTGCGGAACATTTCCGGCCAGTGCCGGGGCGCCGCCCAGCGCCGGCGCTCAAAACCGACGATGCCGCTCAGGTCGGGATCATTTTCGAGCAAGGGCGCGAGGTTGGAATCAATCCACCAATAAATTTCACTGGCGGGCAGATGCCGCTTGAGCAGGCGCAGGACGGGCAACGCCTGGACCACGTCGCCCAGCGAACTGGGTTTAAGGATGAGAATTTTCAAAGGCAGACGGAAGAATGCAGAATGTAGATAAAATTAGTCACCGCTCGTCTTCTTTGAAACAGTTACGAGTATGGAAATCAACTCGTTAGTTTCCTGCAATAGCGGCTCTAGCCGTTTTCTCAACACAATTTCTTCATCGGCCAACAGCTCCAACCAATAGGCGGCCTCGTCAGTTTCTGTGAGGCAATCGCCGACTTTTCAAATGAATTCCGCTTTGGCGCGGGCGCGGCTGGCTGCCGGATGATTTGCGCCAACCGAAGTTCCCGATCGCAATGCTGGTTTACCAGGAACCTGGGCAACCGTTTCTTTCGGCAAGGCAACGTAAAGCCGAATTATCCGGCGGGCGAAACTTTTTGTGCGCGCCGCCAGGTCTTTTTCTGAATTCCGCATTCTTCATTCCACCTTCCTGCTACCTTCCCACTTCCAGCCGTTCGGCGAGGCGTTCGGGCAGGCCGGCGGCGCGGATTTTTTTCTGGGCGGTGGCGATGTCGTATTCGAGCCGGCGCAGTTCTATAGTGCCCGCGTCCACGTCGTAAATGACATAGGCGGCCTTGGGATTATTATCGCGCGGCTGGCCAACGGCGCCGACGTTGATGAAATATTTTTTGGCTGGATCGATTTTAAATTTGGAATAAGTACCGCCGCGCACAACGGTGTCGCGCATGAAGGCGACGGGCACGTGGGTGTGGCCAAAGAAACAAAGCTGCGTGTTCTGGTAGGGGAAACTGGCGGCCGCGGCGAGCTTGTCAAAGACATACCCCCAGCGCTGGGGCGCATCAAGCGTGGCGTGGACGATGGTAAAATTGTGGACCAATTTGGTGTATTTCAAGTCGCGGAGCCACTGGCGTTCCTCGTCCGAGAGCTGGGCGCGTGTCCAGCGGACAGCTTCGGCGGCATTGGGATTGAAACCCTCCAGATGGTCATCGGTGGAGCAGTATTCATCGTGATTACCCTTGACGCAGGGGATGTCCATGCCGCGGACGATTTCAAGGCATTCCTTGGGGTTCGCGTTGTAACCGACAACGTCACCGAGGCAGACGTAATGCGTAGGCTTCTGTTGTTCGGCGTCCGCCAGTACGGTGCGGAACGCCTCCAGGTTGCCGTGAATGTCAGCGATGACAGCAAATTTCATTTGAGTTTATCCTGCAATCTCGAATCCATGTAATTCATTTTGCGCGTCACTCCACGTGACTTTTTCGTCACGGACAAGTTCCGAAAGCCCCGCGTCACGGATGGCTGCGCGAAAGGCTTCCAGTTCCGCGCGCGTGCCTTCGGCAATCAATTCCACGCGACCGTCCGGCAGATTGCGCACCGAGCCGGTCACTTCAAATCCGGTGGCAACGGTTTTCGTGGTATAACGAAAGCCAACGCCTTGCACGTGGCCCGAGTAAAAAATGCAAATGCGGCAACGCTTCATGCTCGATCGCTGGCCGGCGTTCGTCCAGACACGATGAGGATAAAGCCAAAGCTTGCACTGGGACGCAATAATTTTATTACAGGAATTACCAGATTTACCATAATGATTTTTCCAAGTTTTGTAATTGACCGTCCAGAAAATTTACAGTAAGCAACACGGGCTGCACTGATAAACAGTAGGAACTCGGGCGTCTTTTGTCGGCGGCGCACGGTGCAAACACAGCAATGCTGAACGCGAAGTCATTTTTGGCGGTTGATTTTGGGGCGGGCAGTCTCAAACTGGCGACCTTTGAGATTAACGAAGCCGGCGTTTTATGCTTGAAGGATTTCAAGCTGAAATCGCTGGGACCGGAGGGGGCGGCGGAAGCGACGCGGGAAACCGTCCTGCTGAAGGTGCTGCGGGAGACGCTGGCGGAAACCGGCGCGGCGGCGCGGAACATCAACGTCTGTGCGCCGGGCTTTCAGGTCTTTTCCAAATTTGTCAAACTCCCGCCGGTGGACGCGGGCAAGGTGACGCAGATCATCCAATACGAGGCGCAACAAAATGTGCCCTTCCCGCTGGCGGAAGTCGTGTGGGATTATCAGATTCTCGGTTCCAGTTCAACCGGCGAACTGGAAGTGCTGCTGGTCGCGATCAAGTCCGAGATTGTTGAGGGATTGTTTCGCATCGCGGAGGAGGCGAAGTTGCGGCTGCAATTGTGCGACGTGTCCCCGGCCGCGCTGTGCAATACGTTCCGCTACAACTACGGGGATTTGGAAGATTGCACGATGTTGCTGGACATCGGCGCCAAGACGAGCAACCTGCTCTTTTTTGAAAAGGGCAAGGTTTTTTCCCGCAGCATCAGCCTGGGCGCGAACTCCATCACCCAGGATTTTGCGAACGAAGCGAAGTTGAAGTTTGAAGTTGCCGAACAAATCAAAATTGCCGAGGGCTTCGTCAGTCTCGGCGGCGCGTACGAGGAGCCGGAGAATCCGAATCAGGCGGCCATTTCCAAGATTGCCCGGCAATTCATGACGAAGCTGCACATTCAGGTCAACCAGACGATCCAATTTTACCGGGGCCAGATGGGCGGGGCGGCGCCGCAGCGGCTCTTCCTGGCCGGGGGCGCTTCCATCATGCCCTACACGGCGCAATTTTTCGCCGAGAAACTGAACGCGCCGGTGGAGTACTTCAATCCGTTCCGAAACGTGCAGATTGATCCCGCGGTGAATTTGGAGGAGCTGGCGCGCGTGGCGCATTCCCTGGGTGAAGTCGTCGGATTGGGCCTGCGCAATCTGGCCAATTGCCCGGTGGAAATGAATCTGATGCCGGAAAGCACGCTGCGCTGGCGCACTTTCAACGAAAAGAAACCATATTTCATCGCGACGGTGTTCAGCCTGGTGGCGGTTGCGTTTGCAGTTGGGTTCCTTTTCGAAAAGCTGGCCAAGTCGAAGGAAGACGAACTTGACCGGCTTAAACCGGAAATCCAGCGAATGCAGGAAAAGGCCGACCGGTTCAACAAAATTTACGGTGAAGTCGGCACCACCCGGCACGAAGCCGATCAAGTCGCAGCGTGGATGAATGATCGGTATTATTGGGGCAACGTGCTGGCCGACTTGAGACAAGTCCTCATTCGTGCCGAGAATGACGTTCAGAAAAAACTGTCCGCGGAGAGGCAGGGGGTTCAGGCGGGTATTTGGATCGAGGACTTGACCAGCATGGCGCAAACGACGTCGGGCAACACACCCGGGGGGCTGTCCCCGATGCGGGGACCGCAACTGGGCTTTGCCGGGCCGAATGGTCCCGCGACGGGAAATGCGGCAAACGAGGCCCAAAGTCAAACCAATCAGGCGGGAACCATCACCCTGGTCTGCCGCGCGGTGAGTTTATCCTCGGTTGACCCGGCGGCGAACAGTGATATTGCCTACACGGTGGAGGGTGAATTACAGGCCAGCCCGTATTTTGATCCCAAGGCCACACAACTCGTCGGCCAAATCAATCCCGAGGATGCTTCGGGGACGTTTACTTTTGGAATTACGGCGGTACTGAAAAACCCGTTGAATTTGTAGCATGGCTTGGATTAAGCGAAATTTGTTTTTTTTCATCGGCGCCGTCATCGCCGTGGGATTGCTGGCGGCTGCGGGCGTCTATGATTTTCAAAATTGGCAACGCAACAACGCGGCGCTGGACGCCTTGAATCAAATGTACACCACGTTGCAGAATTTAAACCGTCAAAACCCCTCACCTGGCAATGACACGGTCAATAATATCGAAATTGCCGGCGCCCAGGCACAGCAACTCCACGAGTGGATTCAGCAGGCCGAACAGTATTTTCAGCCCATTGCTCCCATCCCGAATCCGACGAATGGCGTGGTGGCGGATGCTGAGTTCGCTGCGGCACGTGACCATACCATCAATCAACTGCAAGTTGAGGCCGGCAATGCCAGCGTCACGTTGCCGCCTCAATACGGTTTCTCGTTTGAAGCGGAACGAACGATGGTGAAGTTCGCGCCGGGCAGCCTTGGTGCGCTATCTCAACAACTCGGCGAGGTGAGGGCGATCTGTGAAATTCTGTTTGCTGCCAAAATCAATTCCCTGGACGGCGTTCGCCGCGCGCCGGCTTCGCCGGATGACGCCGGCGGTCCGCAGGCGGATTATCTCAATGAACCGGCAGTGACAAATGATCTTGCCGTTTGCATGCCTTATGAAGTGACCTTCCGTTGTTTCAGCCAGGATTTGGCCAATGTCTTGTCCGGTTTTGCATCGTCGCCGCATGGGTTTGTCGTCAAAGGCATCAACGTCCAGCCGGCATCGGGAGCGACGACCGCGTCCTCATCCGGTCCTCAATCAATGGGGGGATTTGACCAGCCACCCTTTAGATATGGTGGACCGCAACCGGGTTATGCTCCGTCCCCTCCGCCGGCCGCGCCGATGGGCAAAGGGGGGTTGCAAACGGTGCTCAACGAACAGCTTTTGAGCATCACCCTGCAGGTTGAGATCGTCAAACTACTGCCGGCGAATTAAGCGCATGGATTTCCTCAAAAAACATTACGAAAAAGTTCTGCTGGGGGTTGTGTTGCTCGGCCTGGTCGGGGCCATGGTATTTTTGCCATTCCTGATTTTACACGACCGCAATGTGTTGGAAGAAACCCGCACCGGAATCATTCACCATGCCGTCCGACCGCTTCCCCCGCTGGATTTGACGGAACAGAGCAATGCCATTGAGCGTCTGCAATTGCCCTACCATCTCAACTTTGAGACGACCAACCGGCTTTTCAATCCCGTTGAATGGCAAAAGGAGGTGAACGGTGCGCTCATCAAGCTTGAGAACGGCAATGAAGTCGGTCCGCAAGCCGTCAGGATTACCAAAATCACGCCGCTCTATTTTATTCTGACGCTGGATTCGGTGGAGACCAACGAATTCGGAACGCGGTACGTCATCGGGGTTGAACGGCAAGCGGCGGCCGCGGCGTGGCAGCGGGCCAGGCGGCAGCACTACGCTTCCGTCGGCGATAAGAATGAGGCTTTCACCATCATCGCGGCGAATGGGCCGCCCGGGAATCCGACCCAATTGATTCTGCGATTAACGGATACCGGCGAACGGGTGACATTATCTCCCAACCAACCATTCCGGCGCGCGGATGGTTACATGGCGGATTTGAAATACGGTCCCGAAGGGAAAAATTGGCAGGAGCAACGCGTTGGCGACGACCTGAAATTTTACGGCGATGATTACATTATCGTTGCCATCAACCAGAACGAGGTGGTATTATCCGCCAAATCAAACGAGAAAAAGACGACGTTAATTTTCGATACCAAATGAGATTTGTCCGCAACGACGCCAGCATCGGGCAGCACTGATACCGGCAAACCTGAATTCAGCCATGACTAAAGCAGTTTCTGTCCCACTCGGTTTCAGTTTCATTCTGATATTAGCCGGCACCTTGATGTCGCCGGCCCAAACCAACAGTCCCGCCGACATGGCCGTGACCGAAGCGGTCCTGCGACAAGCCAACACGGTGGTTCTGCGCCAGAAGCTGGTGCAAGCCAGGGACGCCGCGGCACACGGCGACCTGGTGGTTGCTGCCCGGCTTTACGAAGACGCCTACGACCTCGTGGAGCATATCGGTTCCGGCATCCCTGATGAAACGGCGCAAACAATTTCAGGGCTTGTGGCCGTCAGATTGGAACTGGCCCGGGAAGCGCAACGTCAAGGTGATTTGCGGGAGGCCGACACCCAGATCAACCGGGTTTTGAAAGTGGACCCGAATAATCCCGCCGGACTTGCTTTCAAGAAACAAAATGACCGCATGATCGCCGCCTTGCGCGGGAAAGTGCCCGACGACGCAACCCTGCAAGAGGCCCCATTGATTGCCAACGACAAAACGGATGCAGGCACACTCGTGCGGGACGGGAAGCTGCTTTATGAAATGGGCAAATTTGAAGAGGCGGAAGTCAAGTTGCAACAGGCGCTGAACCTGGATCCGCTGAACCAGGGCGCTTTTTATTATTTGAGCCTGGTCAAACAGGGCATTTATGCCCGTGCAGAGCGAATGCACACGACCGATAATCAAACCCGCATCGTGCAAGTAAGCAAGGCTTGGGAATCCCCCATCCGAAACAATGCGCCGATGCCCGTGCCCAATCCCTGGGCCACCACCAATCTCATTCACACCGGCCCCGGGCGCGAGGCAATTGAGAGCAAACTAAACCGCATAAGGCTCGACCGGGTGTTTTACGATGGTCTGCCCTTGAGCGAAGTGGTTCGCAACCTGAGCGAGCAGGCCAAATTGCGCGACCCGGACAAGGTGGGCATCAACTTTCTAATTAATCCCAACACCGATGATTCCGCGTCAGTGAGAACAACCACGCCAACCACTGGCGCGGGTTCTCCGTTTGGCGGACCCGGCGGGTTTGGAGGCGGGCCTGGTGGTGTTGGTGTTGGTGGTGACCAGCAGATTGATGCCACGACCGGTTTGCCAATCAACGCGGCGCCGACGGTTGGAGGGGAAGCGGTGGACATCAATTCCGTCATCGTCAGAATCAATCCGGCACTCAACGATGTGCGAATGGCAGATGCGCTGGATGCAATTGTTCAGGTTGCGGACCATCCCATTGAGTATTCCGTCAGTGATTATGCCGTTGTATTCTCGGTCAAGGGACCGCGTTCGCCCCAGCTATACTCGCGGACATTTAGAATAGATCCCAACACTTTCGTGCAAGGGCTGGAAAGTGTGGGTGCGGAGGAATTTGTAAACAACAATAACAGCAGTGGCAGTGGCAGCAGCGGCGGCAGTGGCAGCAGCGGCGGCGGCGGCGGCAGCAGCGGTGGAAGTGGCAACCAAAATACGACTGTGGGAGTTCTTGCGGTGGTTAATGCGGCACCGGGCTCGGCGGGTATCTCCAGCGGTGGTGGTGGCGGTGGCGGTGGCGGCGGGGTGGGCGGCGGCGGCGGTCAGAATGGCAACGGTGGATTGACATCTGTAACCATCACAAACAACATGGTGAATTACAGCCTGAGCGCCCGGAATTTCTTCTCAGCTTTGGGGGTGAATTTGTTCCCGCCGAAAAGCGTTTTCTTCAATGACCGATTGGGTCTGTTGTTTGTCCGCGCAACGATGCAGGACTTGGATACCATTGAAAGCGCCATCCAGGCATTAAACCAGGTGGCCCCCGAGGTTCATATCAAGGCCAGGTTCATTGAGGTGGAACAGGACGACACCGCCGGCTTGGGTTTTGACTGGTATTTGGGTCAATTCAATATTGGGAATTCCGTTCAAGGCACGGCTGGCAACGCCGGGTCGGTCACGGTGCCAGTTTCACCAGCCAATCCCGGGGGAACGTTCCCCGGCAATGCTTTTAACGGCACTACTGTCCCGACCACGGTGCAAAGTTTGACGAGCGGTCTCAATAATGGAAGTCTCCCTGCTCTTGCCAGCATTACAGGCATCTTGACCAATCCCAACTTCCAGGTTGTGCTCCATGCTTTGGAGCAGCGCACGGGCACTGAGGAACTGGACGAGCCGGAAGTCACCACCACCAGCGGCCGACAGACCGAGATGCGGGCGGTGCAGGACGTAACGATCATCACGGGCTTTAGCTTCCAACAAGGCTCAGCCAACACTACCGTCGGCACCGGCACACCTTAACGATACTTCTTAAGCAAAAAATGAAAGCGAATCTAGAAAATAAAATTCTCCAGCTGGCGCTGGGAATTTTTGTTGTCGTCAGCACTGCTGAAACAGCCTGCGCCCAGACGGTGGTTTCTCAACCCAACGTCTCTGCGATTACACCTAATACTCAACTGCTGGAAACCGGCCCGGTATTGGACGTGGTGCCGTATGTTTTATCGGATGGATATACCATCAACCTGACCCTGATCCCGTCGTTGACTGAATTCGCCGGCTATATCACTCCGCCGGACATTGCCAACGTTACCGGTAGTCTTAATGTGGTGCAATTGCCCGTCATTTTGCCGCAGTTCACCATCCGGCAGGTCATCACTACAGTAAATGTCTGGGATGGCCAGACGGTGGTTCTGGGCGGATTGATCACTTCCCAGACCCAGACCGAAGAGGACAAGGTGCCGGTAATCGGCGATTTGCCGATACTCGGCCGTCTTTTTCAGAGTCAAACCAAGTCCTCGGTAAAGAGAAACCTGATGATTTTTGTCACCTCTACAATTGTGGATCCCGCCGGCAATCGCGTTCATTCAGATGATGAACTGCCGTTTGCGCAAAGCAACATTCCGCCGCAACCGCCGGGAGCCGGGCAGATGACCGAAACCGACAAAAAAGTAACACTGCCTCCGCAATAATCTTGATTCAGTTTAATATCGGGACCCCGTCCGGAGGATGCAATTGAAAAAACAAGGGGTAAACCTTGAAAGCCAGATGAATTTATGGATCGGCTGTTGATTATTGACGGACACGCTTATGCCTACCGCGCCTTTCACGCAATTCGCGATCTGCATTCGCCGACGGGTCAGCCAACCAATGCCATTTACGGTTTTGTCAAAATGCTGGCGAAGATGCGCGCCACCGTTGAACCCACGCATTTAATCGTGGTTTGGGACGGGGGCCTGAGCGCTGAACGCATGGCGGCACTGCCGGAATACAAGGCACAGCGTCCGGAGATGCCGGAAGATTTGAGACCGCAACTGGATGAAATCGTCAGTTATTTGGAGTCGGCGGGGATTGCTTCGTTTTGCCGCGATGGTGTGGAGGCGGACGATTACATTGCCTGCCTGGCGAGGCGGGCGGTGGATGCCGGCATGGCAGTGGTCATCGCCAGTTCCGACAAGGATTTCATGCAATTGGTGTCCCGACAAATCGGGTTGTTGAACCCGAACGACAAGACCGAAACCATTTGGACCGATGAACAGGTTCGTATGAAAACCGGCGTGAAACCGTCGCAAGTGGTGGACTGGTTGAGCCTGATGGGTGACAGTGTGGACAACATACCCGGCGTGCCCGGGATCGGCCCCAAGACCGCCACGGAGTTGCTGAATCAGTTTGGGTCGGTTTGTGTTTTGTATGAACGGTTGGGCGAAGTAAAATCGGAGAGGCTTCGTGCGAACCTGTGTGCGGCCGAGGGCGCGGTGCGGCGCAACCGGGAGTTGGTGCGATTGCGTGACGATTTGCCGTCCACATTTTCGCCGGTGGCATTGGCGGAAAAGCCGGTGGATGCCGGCCGCTTGCGTGAACTGTATCGGCGCTGGGGTTTCAAGAAACTTTTGGCGGTGCTGGGAGAAGAAGTAACCGAATGTCAGGCGGTTTTGATTTAGGAAAAAATGAAGTTGCGAAGCAGGCTTAAAAATTTGTTTCCGGTGGCCGGGCGCGGGCCATACCGAACGGGTGTTGCCGAAGTAATTTTTGGACAAAGTCCCCGCGCGTGTTTAGAATGCGAAAAACTGATTATGCGATTGTTCTTCATCTGCCAGGCTGCCTTTTGTAGTGTTAAACACTATAAGAATAGTCGTATCCCAACTGACAGACAAATACTGCTGGCTCGCAATAGATTCATATCGAGACCTCTGCAAAAGGTTGTTTGAGTTGCTGATTTGATGTCAAAGTCATTATTCAACGAAAAATGGGATTGGCGACACGCCGTGTCCGGCGATGTGAACCGCCGTTTTCATCGTTTTTGTCCGCCGCGCGGACGTTCTGGATGTATTGCTTCATGCTCTGGTCAAACTCACCAGGCGTTTCAAGTTCCAACAGATGCTTTTGAACTCCAACTCCAGCCGGTTGGGATCACGCCCCACATACCGCACTCGCCTGTAGCCGGTGCATCGCTTCCACCAGCCGAAGATTCTTTCAATCCCGCAACGCACGCGGCTCATCAGCCGGTTAAAGAGCAGTGTGGTTTTGTCCAACGGTTGTCCCCGAAACGCCTTGCGCAAAATGCCATTGCCAATGTTTCTGCGTTCACACCAGCGGCTGCGCTCCTGGCTCCAATAGGCTTTGTCGGCCACAACCATTTCTTCATCGCCTTTGACCACGTTCTCAAATTCCTGGCTGTCATGGACGCTGGCATCGCTCAGAGTGACTTGACGAATCAACGTGTGCTCCTGGTCGGCGGCCACGTGCGCTTTGTAGCCGTAATGCGGCTGGCCTTTCTTGACGGTAAAGCCCGCGTCATCGTCGCCACCGCTTCTGTCTTCCCTGGCCGGGGCGCGCCGCGCCGCAGCCAACAGTGTCGCATCCACCAGTGTGCAGGTTTTCAGGATGAACCCTTTTTGTTCGAGTTGGCGGTTGACCAGTTGCAGCAGTTTTTCATGCAGCCCATGTTCCATCAACCGTTGGCGGAAGCGCACCAGCGTGGTTTCGTCGGGCACTCTGTCCTGCAAGCCCAAGCCCACGAACCGCCGCCAACTCATCCGGTCGGCCACCAACTCTTCACATTGCGGATCGGACAAGCCGTAGCAGTGCTGCAGCAGGCTCATCTTGAAAAGCACCAGCGGCGGATGCGGCGGATGGCCGGTCCGGGCCGGATACATCCGGTGCAACGCCGCTTCGATGGGTTTGAAGTCCACCGCACGGTCGAGCCGTTCCAGAAAATCGTTCGCCGGCGCAGAGGGCATCAGACTGTCCAGAAGTCCATATTGGGGATCGCTTGTCGTTTGCATATCTCTCTGACTTCTATTCAACCACCACGTTCAAATGCGTTTTGCAGAGGTCTCATATCATGAGTACGGCCATCCAATCGGGATTTTTCAGCCGCCGGACCGTCGTTTGCCTTTGCTGGGGGTGGATGCTCGCGCTGCCTGCCGCCGTTTGGGGCCAGACGAATTATTACGCCACCAATGGAACTCAATATGCCATCATTGGCTCCCTGCCCGGTGATCAGGTTCATCCCGACGTGACGGTGACGACCAATGGTGGTTTTGTTGTCTGGCAGGACAACATTACCGACGGCGACGGCTGGGGGGTGAGTGCGATGCAACTGGATGGCACCCTCTCCGGTTCAGGCAGTTCCTTCCGCGTAAACGTGCAAGGCGCGGGTGATCAGGAAAATCCGCGGGTGGCATTATTGAATGGCGGTGGCGCAGTCTTCGCATGGCAGGGAGGACAGCAGGGATTCCAGCACATTTACGCCCGGTTTCTCTCTTCCAGCAATACGTGGCTGACGGGTGATGTGATGGTCAACGCCTCCACGAATTATTTTCAAATCGCTCCCGCCATCGCCACTTTGACGAATGGGAATGTCCTCGTGGTTTGGGCCAGTTTCAATGAAGCAAGTTCCAGCAGCATGCAGGATGTCTATGGCCGGATTCTTTCGCCAACGGGCCAGCCGGTCACCGGTGAATTTTTGGTCAACCAGTATTATACGTCCTACAATCAACGCACTCCGGCGGTGGCGGCGCTGGCCAATGGCGGATTCGTCGTTGCCTGGGTGTCGGAACAGGAACGAGCGACTTCGCCCAATCCCGGGTCGGGCACTTTCGCGGTTACCAATACTGCCGCTGCTCCCAATGCCAGCCTGGACATTGACGCCCAACTGTATGACAGCAATGGCAACGCTCAGGGCGGCGAATTTTTCGTCAATACCGATTCCAACCCTTGCGCCGATCCCGACGTAGCGGCCGGTTCGGATGGCGGCTTCGTGATCACCTGGGATGCGCGCGACATGACCAGTCCCTATGGCAACGGTCTGGATATTTATGCCCGCTCATTTTCCAGCGCGGGCGTGGGTGGCACGGTAATGCGGGTGAATTCCTATTTATATGGCGACCAATACGGGCCGCGAATCAGTTCGCTGGGAACGGATTATTTAATTGTGTGGACGAGCTTGACGCCGCAGGAAGGGATTTACGGTCAATTTCTGCGTGAAAACGGTTCGACCATCGGCAGCCAGTTTCAAGTCAACACCGTGATGGTCAGCGAGCAGATCCAGCCGGTAGTTGCGTCGGATGGTGTCGGTCAGTTCCTTGCGGTTTGGAGCAGTTTCACCGGTTTGCCGTATAGTTTTGATTTGTTTGCGCAACGTTACATCAATACCCAGCAGCCATTGGAGCCGCTGCCGGCGCCGTTTGTTTGTGCGCCATTTGTCATTAGCAACGGGGTTTATCAGCCGCAATTGCTGGTGTCGTGGCCGCCGGTGACGGGCCTTTCGATTTCCAATTACGAAATTTATGTGGACAGCGCCTCAACGCCGACCGTGTTGACCACGAGCAATGTGTGGACGATGACGTCCGCAAACGGGTTGGCCGTCAGCAGCACGCATTCATTCCAGGTGGATTACGTAACAACGGACGGCCGCAAGTCTCCGATTTCGCCTTCGGCCAGCGGCACGACCTGGAGCGGGTATAATTGGGGCGGAATCCCCTTCGAATGGATGACGCAATACTACGGCAGCGATATCAGCAAGTGGCCGGCGGCCAGCGCCGCGCTGGCTGCTGGCGGGCCGACGCTCCTGCAAGTATTCCAGAGTGGCGGTAATCCGTTGGATCCCAGCACGTGGCTGCGAACAACCTTGAGCAATACTTCGGAAGGCTTGTTCCTCAGTTGGAACACCCAGCCGGGATTCACCTATCAGGTGCAGGCGATGACGACTCTTGGCGGTGCGTGGGCCAATTTGGGTTCGCCGCGATTTGCGGCGGGCAACAGTGATTCAATTTTTGTCGGCGGCAGTCCCGCGGGCTATTATCGCGTGATGCTCCTGCGCCAGTAAAATGTGTATGAGGCAATTGATAAAAAGTTTATGGTGGATTAGCTGTCTGGCCCTGGGTTCCCAGTCTGCCTCGGCATTTTCATTGCTGGGGCCGGAGGGCAATGGCGGCGATGCCTGGCAGATTCAAGCGAATGGATTTAACCCGGTGAATTTTACAGGTGACCCGCCCTATTTTCTTTCTGACCTCGCGGCGGCTCCCAAAAATCTGGGTGAAGGATACCGGCGCACGACACCGGTGATGTATTATACTTTTGATGCAACTTTTAGTGATTTTTTTGGCTCAAACGGCGAGGCGGCGGTGGCAGGGGCGTTTGACATTTTGAATAACAGCCTGACCAATGTGGACAGCCCGAATTTCTTGTCGCAATTTCCTTTGCAATCAGACAGCGAGAATTATGAGGCGAACGCCTTGGGATTGCTGGATCTGAAAACACAAACGCTGTCTTTACTGATGGAACAGTTGGGACTGGCCGATGCGATCCGTTACACCTGGGTGTTGCACGACCGCGTCACGATAGCGGGATGTACCGCTCCCTGTCCGTCTTGTTTGGAATATTTGGTCACCCTCAGAAATTTTGACCCCCTGCTCAGTCCGCCCGATCAGGTCCAATATTCGGATTACGTCAATGAGCAGCTTTTCACCTATCTTATTTCCGAAATCTGCACCGCGCCAAGTCCGGGCCCGATCGCGGATGCGATTGAGGTATCCCCTGACCCGCTAAATAACAATCCGCCGGTGGCATCAGGTGGCGACCAGGATGAGGGTCAATTGGCTGCAGGCTATTTTTTCACCGGGTTGACGCGGGATGATGCGGGAGGTTTACATTGGCTTTACAGCACGAACAATTATGATACTCCCAGCGTGCAATACCGGGAGTCGCCTCCTCCGGGAAGCGACTTTTTCAGCACCAACTTCAATTTTCCGGTTTTGCTGTTCACCTCCAATTACAATGCGTTCGTGTCTGCGGCGTTGACCAATGGTCCGGCCACGCTGCCAGCGCTGTTTCCCGGGCTGCAATTTGTTCTGGTAACCAATTACTTCAGCAACGTGGTTTCGCCGAATGTCCTTGCCTATTTCACCAATTATATCGGCAGTCCGGCCGGTGCGCCGGCAACGTTGGTGGTGGTGAGCAATGTGGTGACCAACATCGTGGAGTTTTACCAGTACGCCTTCGGCAACGTGGTCACCAACAAAACCTACACCAATACCACGTTTGCCCTCCAAACCATCACGGTGGGCCCGATGGTGGGTGCGCCGGCCGGGCCCCGTTTGTAACCAACATCACTTACCAGACATTTCTGTCCAATGTGGTTTCAGGGGATTATTTCATCATCAGCAACGGTGCCTGCGGACCCAATTTTATCCAAACCCTCCAGACCAATGTGAGCATCGTTACCAACGCGCTGGTGGGAACGACGAATGTAAATGGACAGTCTTTCTCTCAAAACATCATTTCCTACTTCACGAATTACGCCTTTGTGGTGCAGCCCTGTACCTTGGTCAGCAACGTGGTCGCCGATTATCAGGGCATTGGGAAGATGCAATTCGTGCGTGTGTCGGATGACGATTATGATTACCAGAGCGGGCAGTTTATCACGCCCATCACCAACGTATATTCCATGGTGCAAATTACAAATCAGCAACTGGTGACCCGCTGGTTCCAGCGGGTTTTGACATCTCCCGATTTTCTTTTTGCCGCGAACGATCAGGCCAGTGGCCCCAGTTCGGGTAATGTCATTGGTGATTTCGTCCGCGGGGTCAATTTCAATCAGGCTAATATCCAACCGGGCCTGGCTGGTCCGGGTACCATTGATCCAGGGGCGTCCAATGTGATTTCCTTCGATAAGGTCGGGGTTGTTTATCTTAACGAGTCACTATCCTTTTTGAGCGGACCGGGTAATGCCATCGGGCGATTCTTTGTTTGGGGATCCTTTGACGGCTCAACCAACGCTCCGGTGGTCTATCCCAACGGGACCAGCATCGCGAACCTGGCGGCCGAGGCGTTTATTCAGATTTCTCCGCCACCTCCGGCTTTGCCCGGTGGCGCCACCACCAACGCATATAATGTCACCTTGACGGCTTCGGGCGGCCGCCCGCCTTATACCTGGACGCTGGCGCCAAGTTCGGCGGGGCTGCCGTCCGGTTTGACTCTGTCCCCGGGAGGTGTAATTTCTGGTACGCCGACACAGACCGGAACTTTTGATAATATCATAATCCAAATGACTGATTCCAGCTTTCCGTCAACCAATGTGGTGGATACAACTTATTCACTTACGATTAACTAAACGGTGAGCATCAAATGAAGTTAAAATTTTTCAAATCTGTCGGGCGAGCCATGGGAAAATCGCCGCCGCTCCTGGCCGGTTTGATTCTGGCTCCCCTGGCGGTGCTGGGGACGGATTCGATTTACATCAACACCGGTACCATCAGCGGAATTCCGCCGAACGTGGACGCGACTAATTTTTATAATTCTGGCTCATGGAATATCACGACGACTCCCAATCCATACCAGACTGCCTATACGCTCAACTATACCAATAACGGCACGATGATTGGTACGGTCGGCTGGGAATTCGACTACGGGCCTTTGCCTCTCGGCGGACGCGGCATGTCCGCCAGCTTCTTGAATGACACTCATGGAATGATCGAAGCAGATGACAGCAGTATTGTCAGTCCTCCCAACTCGCCGTACTCGACGCTGGTGAGTTACCTGTTGATATCGGCTACGAATGTCGTCAATAAAGGCACGCTGATTGGCGGCGTCAGCGGCGAGACCCAGATGACCGGCTCGAACGTGAATCTCTCCCGCAGCATAGTAAAAATAGGCTCGGGTACCGGGGTGCCGGTGGAGTGCAGCGTCAATAATCCTGCCATGACGAATTTCACAGCGGATACGGCCATTTATGACCAGTTTTGGGGAACCAATGGTGTGAACATGAACAGCGCGGGTTTGTGGAATGGGACTGTCGTCACCTCGCCGATTTTCCTGGTGGACGAGCCTTGCGCGATTTCCAACGTACAAGATCAAATCGCATTTGTCCCCACTTTGGCCGACTCAATTTCAATGACTAATCCGCCGGGAGCAACGGGGACCAATATCACCGAAGTCTTCAACCAGGCGGTCTTTGTTGCTGTCAGCGATCCTAATATTTTTCCGGCTGACCGGTATTTTGCCAATAGTGACAACGTTTCAAATTTGTTCGAAACCGTCACCGTCAGTTTGACTTCCGCATTAGGGGGGGCGCTTTATCTTTCGGACACCTTTGCGTCCGGGACCAACAGCGAATTTCTGCGCAACGCAAATGTGTTGCCCGGTTCCAATCCGCTGAATCCGTGCACCGACCCGACTTTCCGTCCAGCCAATTACATTTTGGAACGGGCGGACTGCCAGGGTTATTTTGCCGCCGGCTCCCCCGGTTTCGGGCCGCCTGCCACCAACTTTTTCTTCAATCCGGCTTTTACCAATCCGGTGGTTACGGTCAGTTATGCCGACTATTCCGCCTTTGTTGACGATCTGGTGCGGGACGCAAGTACCACCGCAGTGACGAATTTACCCGGCCGGATTGTTGTCAATGCGACCAATTTGAATCTTAACTACGCAACCATCACCAGCGGAGGGGCGGAAATCGCGCTCCAGGCAAACAATTTTCTCGGCAGCACCGGCGCGGTTATCTCCTGTCAAAATTTAAGCTATAATCTCGGATCAGCAGGTGGAAACCTGAATGTCTTGAATCTGATGACCAATTCGACCGTTCCCGGGTTGCGCGGAACGGTTTCCGTTTGGAGCGCTGTTTGGACCAATGGGTTGATTTTTGTTAACGGGTCCGGCACCAATGCAACCACTAACACTATCCCATACGCCTATCATGTCCTGCTGGTGGATGCTACGGCGCTTTCTTCGACCGTGCCGGTAACGGTGCAGGATTTGATCCTGCACAGCACTAATATTATTGTCAGCGATTCCGCAACCGTGCAAAGCAGTTTGTTGTTTGACGGTCAGAGTCTGACCTTGCAAGGGGCGCTTACTCTCTCTGCCAATATTCCGGACTGGAGCCGGGCCATTGCGCCATCCTTGCTTTACTTCACCAACAACGGCACGCTTACCATTCCACAGGACGCGCATTTCGGGGATGATGGGCCGACGAACTATGCCGCGTTCGTCAACAACGGTGCCATCAGCGCCGGCGGGAGTGAGACGATTAACAGTGTTTTCTATCTAAGCGGGGGAAGCCAGAATGCTTCGGGCGGATACTTCGTAACGACTCCAAACGGCAAGATTGAAGATGCCGCCATCAACTCGGGCGCGGATATGGATTTCTCCGGCGGCTTCTTGAAACTGGACAATTCCACGCTGTCCGCCGGGAATCAGTTGAATTTCAGCCTGACCAACGCGCTTTACGACTCGGGCGATTCCGCCAACAACGTGCTGACCTGCGGAGACGGTTTCAATTTGTGGGTCAAGCCGGCGACCGGCGATTTGCTGGGGACGGCCATCACCAGCCAGGCTTTCAATGGTGCGGAAGTGGATTCGGTTTGGGCGGGTGTGGATTACGGGGCAACGGCGGCTGGTTATTCCAACAATGTCGCCCTCGGCCAGTTGATCTTGTCGCTGCAGGGAAGCGCATCATTCCCGGCACTCTTCTATTTCAGCGGCGCGAGCGTGAGCAATGCCTTGTATGTGGACCTGCTCGATTTGTCAAAGATTACCAATTTGGATGAGATGCTGCAAACCGACCCGAACCTCGTCATCTATTATGCGGCGGCGAAACTCCCATCTTCGATTACCATGTTGAACAGCAACGGAATTCCCCAGCAGGAAGTGGAAACCAACAACCCCCTCAACGGACAATCCTATTACGTGGTTGCCAAAGGCGGGAGCGGACAGGTGCCCCAGGAAGCGGAAGAGGTTTTGAATGGCAAACTCAGCGGCCATTTGCGCTGGGTCGCGAGCTTTGCCGGCCCGAACAGCTCGGTGGATGTCATCATTAACGGCCAGACCGTTTCGGTCAATCGGGCGTTGCGTTACAGCCTGGTCATTGATTCGAATGGCAATGGAATTCCCAACGGCCTCGATCCGAATCCGTTTAACAGCCTCCCCGTGGTTCTGTCGGGTTCGCTGGTCCAAACCCCGCCGCCGGCAAAGATGTTCGCCATTACATGGCTGGCACAGACCAACCTGCCTTATCAGGTCCAGTACACCACGAGTTTGTTGAGCACAAACTGGCTGCCGCTGTTGAACTATACCAACACGGCGTCCACGAATGTCACCGTCACGGTCTGGGATACCAACGCCGTCTCCAGCCAGCGGTTCTACCGGGTGAGCCATCCGTAACCCGATTCGTGAACGTAGCAATGAACATGATATTGTGTTTTGCTTGCAACCAACTGAAAATCTGAGCCTATGAAAAAAAGACTTTTCAGAGCGGTTGCGGCAGTGGCGGGCACGCTGTTGGTTATTTTGTCCACCGTGCTGGTCCAGGCGGCAGGCTTGAAGACATTGCCCAGTCATGTCTTGGACGTTGTTGCGCAGTTGAAGCTACAGCCCGTGGGCAGCCTGGCGGAAACTCAGCGCTTGCACCTGGCCATTGGATTGCCGTTACGCAACCAGGCGGCGCTGAACAGCTTGCTCCAGCAGCTTTATGATCCGGCCAGCCCGAACTATCACCACTTTCTGACGCCGGACCAATTCACAGAAATGTTCGGTCCGTCGGAACAGGATTATCAGGCCGTCATCGCCTACGCAAAAACGAATGGCTTGACCGTGACCGGCACCTATTCCAGCCGGATGTTGGTGGACGTCAGCGGTAACGTGTCGGACCTTCAAAAGGCTTTCCATGTTACCATGCGCCTTTATCATCATCCGACGGAAAATCGCAACTTTTACGCGCCGGATTTCGGGCCGTCAGTGCCGTCGGCGCTTCCAATTTTGGACGTGAACGGCCTCAATAACTATGTCCTGCCCCGGCCTCTTTTCGTTCAAAGACCCTCTGCCGGTTCATCTGCGGCAAACCCGTCGTTGAGTGGCTCCGCGCCGGATGGTTCCGGCTCTTATTTTGGGTACGATTTCAGGGATGCTTACGCTCCCGGCGTGTCGCTGACCGGTACGGGGCAGACAGTCGCGCTTTTTGAGTGTAATGATTACTTCGATGCGGACATTACCAGATATTTAGGCCTGGTACCGTCACCCGGCTTGCCAGCGGTGCCGTTACAGCGGGTGAAGGTTGAAGGGACTGAGCCGCCGCCGGTAGTCGGCGACGGTGGCAATGTGGAGGTGGCCCTCGATATTGAGATGCTCAATTGCATGGCGCCGGGATTGTCCAAAATCATCGTTTATGAAGTTCCCAGCGACACCGTGGCGTACGACGGCGACATGCTGGCACGCATCGCCCTTGACAACTCGGCCAATCAAATCAGTTCGTCCTGGCTGATTGGCGACAGTCCGCAATATGCCCAGTTCTACCAGGAATTTGCCGCGCAGGGACAATCTTTTTTCCAGGCTTCCGGCGACGAAGACGCGTACTATCCGGGAATATTTCAATATGAGGACGGTACCAATGTCACTCTCGTTGGCGGAACGACTTTGACGACCACCGGACCAAACGGGGGTTATGTCTCGGAAACCGTTTGGAATTGGGGCAATGAATATGGTGCTGCCGGGGCTGGGATTGGGAGCGGCGGCGGAATCAGCACCGTCTATCCCATCCCCTCCTGGCAACAAGGCATCAATATGTCGGCCAATCAGGGGTCCATGACCATGCGGAACGTTCCGGATGTGGCCTTTACGGCGGACAATATTTATGTTATTGCCGACAACGGTCTGCAGTATCCCGGCACAGGCGGCACCAGTTGCGCGGCGCCACTGTGGGCTGCTTTTACGGCCCTGATCAATCAACAGGCCGCCGCCAACAATCTTTCGCCCCTCGGTTTCCTCAACCCAGCCATCTACGCGATTGGTAAAGGGCCGGGTTATACCTCCGCGTTTCATGACATCACGACCGGCAATAACACCAGCCCTAACAGCCCCAGCAAATTTTATGCGGTCACGGGTTATGATCTTTGCACTGGCTGGGGCACGCCGAACGGCCTTAATATGATCCAGGCCCTGATTGGCAAGCGCACGGGTATCCTGCAAATCAGCGTGAATCCGCCAACGGGCTCGGCTCTTCTGCAATCTGTGGCCCAGCCGATTTCCGTGACGGTCAATGACGTTTTCGGCGTTACCAACGCCACCGTCACGGCGCTTGTCACCAACAATTTGGGAACCGTTATCGCCAACTTGACCTTCGCCAACAACGGCCAGGGGAATTATAGTGCCTCCCTGTCGGTGCCCGCGGCCGCCAATCCGCTGACCATGACGGTCACGGCCACTGCGCCAGGGGAATTCGGGATCACCAATTTGGCGGTCAATTATTCTGTCATCGGAACGCCTCCGAACGACAATTTCACCAATGCAACCGTGGTTCCTGCGAGTGGCGGGGCCTATGTCGAGAACAACCGGTTTGCCACCCTCGAGTCCGGTGAACCGAAACACGACGGCGATACAAACGATGTCGCCTCGCTTTGGTGGTCTTGGATGCCTACCGCCAATACCAACGTGTTTATTAATACCATCGGCAGCAAAGTGGACAACGTTCTCGCCGTTTACACCGGCAGCGCCTTGGTCAATCTTTCGTCCGTGGCGGCTACGAACAGCAGTTTAACTCTTTATAAACCGGCACAAATGAGTTTCAACGCGCAGGCCGGTACGACCTATTACATTGCCGTTGCCAGCGCGAGTTCGAACACGCTCGGTACCATTGCTTTGAACGTTGTGCCGGGTGGCCAGCCCGACACGAATGCGCCCGTGGTATTCATCTCCAGTCCGCAGAGCGGTCTGACGGTGTTTAACCCGCTCCTGGGTGTCTCGGGCACGGCTTCCGATTCGGGAGTGAATCCCAGCGGTGTCAGCCAGGTTTTTGTGGCCGTTAATGCTGCCCAATTGACAGCCCTCGGAACCGCCAATTGGACGGCCGTGGCGCCATTGCAGCCGGGCCTGAGTGTCATCAAGGCCAGTGCGGTGGACCAGTCGGGCAATATATCCGCGACGGCGACTGTGGAAGTCAATTATCTGGTGCAGGGGCCGCCCAACGACTTTTTTGTCAACGCCATCCCGTTGAGCGGCACGTCCGGCACCGTTCTGGCCACCAACACCGCCGCCTCCAAGGAAGTCGGCGAACCAGATCCTGCCGGCAACCCCGGTGGTAAATCCCTCTGGTGGACATTCACGCCGTCCTCGGACGGACTGTTCACGCTGAGCACAAGCAATTCCACATTCAACACAATTATGGGCCTTTACACCGGCACCAATGTCGCCGACCTCACGACGATTGTTGACAACGCAGAAGCTTACAGCGGCGCGCCGGGTGGTTTCAGCTACATTTCCCAGGCGGTCAGGGCTGGCCAGACGTATTACATCCTCGTGGACGGTTATAACGGCATGTCCGGCACCATTTCCTTGACTTACTCATTTGCACCGCAAACGGTCTATCACTTGACAGCCAACACCTCCGGCGGCGGAACCGTGCAGTTGTTGACCACCAACTTGTTGGGCGGCGTCGTGACTCTGCCATCAACCTCGGCGGATTTTACCAGTGGTGCTACCGTCGTGCTTACGGCCGCCCCCGACCACAACGACCAGTTTAACACATGGACTGGCGGCGCGAATTCGTCGAACAATCCTCTGACGGTTGGAGTGACCAGTGACATGACCATCACGGCCAACTTTGCGGCGAGGCAGTTCACCGACGGATTCGAATCCGGAGACCTGTCGCATCTTCCGTGGACGACTGCCGGTGACGCGCCCTGGTTCGTGCAAACCAACGTGGTGGACGTGGGAGAATACGCCGCCCGGTCCGGCGTGATCACCAACAGCCAGAGCAGTTCGTTGATACTCACTGATACCTTTACCAGTGGCACCGGCTCTTTTGACTTCAAGGTCAGCTCGGAGCCGAATTTTGACATCCTGAGCTTCTCCGTGGACGGCTTGGTGCTCGCGCAGTGGTCGGGCGAGGTCGGCTGGGCGAATTACTCCTTCCCGCTGACCGCCGGCACACATACCTTGGAATGGACCTACGCCAAGGACCCGACCATCAGTCTGGGCTTGGATGCCGGCTTCCTCGATGACGTGGACCTCCCGATTGGGCTTGCGCCGGCCAGTGCTCCGCCGGCACAGCTTGAATTGCAGCAGCAGCCGGGCGGTGGATTATCCATGAATTTGACAGGACAGAGTGGCCAGCAATACGTTATTCAAGCCTCCAGTGACTTGGTCCATTGGCAAAATATTTCGACCAATACTGCCGTCGGCGGATACATCACTATTCCGCTGCCATCCAATCTGACCAACCAGACGCAATTCTATCGCGCGGTTGCGCCTTGATTTCAAAAATTCCCGTCCGACAATGAACTGACGCTGATAAACACTGCGTCAGAATGAAAACTCTTGGCTTAACCGGTGGGATCGGAATGGGCAAATCCGTGGCTGCCCGATTTCTCCGCGAACGCGGCGCGCAGGTCGTGGATACCGACAAACTGGCCCACGAGCTGGTTGAACCAGGCCAGCCCGCCTTGGCGGAAATCCAGACGGTTTTTGGCCGGAACGTTGTCGCTCCCGGCGGCCAATTGCGCCGTGGTGAATTGGCGCAAATTGTATTTGCGGACCCCGCCGCCCGTAAAAAACTTGAAGCCATTTTGCACCCACGCATTCAAGAGCGCTGGCTGGCGCAAATTGAAACCTGGCACCGGGAGGATCGCCCACTGGCCGTGGTCGTGATTCCATTGCTGTTTGAAACGAAAGCCGAATCGCGTTTTGACAAAACTGTCTGTGTTGCCTGCTCGGAGGCACATCAGCGCCAAAGACTATTGGAACGCGGCTGGACGCCGGAGCAAATCAAACAGCGCATGGCTGCCCAAATGCCGATCGGGGAAAAAATCGCCCGTTCCGATTTTGTCATTTGGACCGAAGGTTCGCTGGAGGCCCACGCGGAACAAATTGAACGGATTATTACACGGCTGTAGCCAGACTTTGGGAAGCGTTGGAAGAACATTTCCATTTGGCATTTCCTTTTGTTAAGTTGAGCGGGCATGATTCTTACGCCCGAAGAGCTTCGAAGCCTGGTTGAACTGATACATCAGTCGCCGCACACGCTGCTGGGCATGCATCCACTTGGCGATGGGTCGGGTCTCGTCGTTCGCGCGCTCCTGCCTGACGCCGCCAAAATCGAAGTCCAGCCCGTCCACGAGAAGGATAAGCCGAAGTTCGAGCTCAAACGGCTTCCCAACACGGACATTTTCGAAGGCGTGGCCCGACCGGTGCACAAGGTTTATGCCTACGATTTGGTTGTTACCACGCATCAAGGCCGGACGCGCCGGACGCGCGACGCGTTTTCTTTCCTGCCCACGCTCGGCGAATCGGATTTGTTTCTGTTCGGCAAGGGTGACGAACGGAAAATTTACGAGAAACTCGGCGCGCAACTGCGGGTCATTGACGGCGTCCACGGAACCAGTTTCGCCGTCTGGGCGCCGAATGCACAACGCGTCAGCGTCGTCGGTGATTTCAACCATTGGGACGGTCGTTTTCATCCGATGCGACTGCTCGGCGCGTCCGGGGTCTGGGAAATTTTCATTCCCGGCGTCAGTGAAGGCGCGCATTACAAGTTTGAAATCCGCGATGCGCATGGGAGCATCAAATTAAAAACCGATCCCTTCGGTTTTTTCTTTGAAGTGCCGCCGAAAAACGCCGCCATCGTCTGGGACAATAAAAGATTCAAGTGGACGGACGGCGCCTGGCTGAAACGCCGCCGGGAACAGGCGCCGCTCCGTTCGCCGGTGAGCATTTACGAGTTGCATCCTGGTTCCTGGCGAAAGAAATCCGCGAGCGAATCGTTCAGCTATCATGAACTCGCCGCGCCACTGGTCGAGTACGTCCAGCGGATGGGATTTACGCACGTCGAACTTTTACCCCCGGCGGAACATGCTTTTTATCCGTCCTGGGGTTATCAGGTGACCGGTTTTTACGCGCCGACCAGCCGCTACGGCACGCCGGACGACTTCCAATTTCTCATTAACGCGCTGCACATGGCTGGCATCGGTGTCATTATTGACTGGGTGCCGGCGCATTTTCCGCGCGACGACTGGGCGCTGGCGCGTTTCGACGGCACGGCGCTCTACGAACACGAGGATCCCCGCAAGGGCGCGCACCAGGATTGGGGCACGCTGATTTTCAATTATGGCCGCCATGAGGTGAATAATTTCCTCGTCGCCAATGCGCTGTTCTGGTGCGACCGCTTCCACGTGGACGGCTTGCGCGTGGACGCCGTGGCTTCGATGCTTTATCTCGATTATTCGCGCAAGGAAGGCGAGTGGATTCCCAATCAATTCGGCGGGCGCGAAAATATTGAGGCAATCGAGTTCCTGAAAAAATTCAACCACCTCACCTACACGGAATTTCCCGGCGTCATGACGATTGCCGAGGAATCCACTGCCTGGCCGCTGGTCACCCGGCCGCCGTATCTCGGCGGTCTCGGATTTTCCTTCAAATGGAACATGGGCTGGATGCACGACACACTTGGCTATTTCAGCCATGAACCAATTCATCGGAAATATCATCAAAACGACCTCACCTTCGCGATGCTCTATCATCATCACGAGAACTTCATCCTGCCGCTCTCGCACGACGAGGTTGTTCATGGCAAAGGTTCGTTGATTGGCCGGATGCCGGGCGACGATTGGCAGAAATTCGCGAACCTCCGCACGCTCATCGCGTATCAATGGTTGTTTCCTGGCAAGAAACTCCTGTTCATGGGCGGCGAATTCGGCCAGCGCGCCGAGTGGAATGAAAACGGCCAGCTCGACTGGTGGTTGCTCGACGCCGGTCCGTATCACCGCGGCTTGCAAAAATTCGTTGAAGACTTGAACCGGTTATACGCTGCGGCCCCCGGCCTTTGGCAATCCGATTACGACCACGGCGGCTTTTATTGGATTGATTGTGCGGATCGCAACAACAGCGTTCTCTCTTTCGTCCGCCAGGCAACCGACGGCTCCAACCAGCTTGCCGTGATTCTGAATCTGACGCCGGTGTTGCGGGAAAAGTACCGCGTCGGGCTGCCGCGCGGCGGCCAATGGCGCGAAAGGTTGAATAGCGATGCCGCTGTTTATGGCGGAGGCAATCAGGGAAATCTTGGTGGCGTCACCGCTGGAAATTTTCCGTGCCACAACCAGCCTTGCTCGGCGGAATTCCGCCTCCCGCCGTTGAGTGTTTTGGTCTTCCAACCGGAAGACTAGGGTGCGCGAAGGTTTTTGATTCCCGGAACGGCGCCATAGCGCCGATCAATTTGAAAATCCACTGTCCACCAGTGTACGGTAAAGCTGGTTTTATCGGCCAAAGCAATAGCCTCCAGCATTCCCCATTCGGTCATGCCGCAGGCTGCGAAATTATGGCGGTAAAAATGCCAGGAATCCGGTGTATCTGAAAATGGCCGCAAACCGATGCTCATTTTTTTGTTCAAACCCGCCCGGACATCATCCCAGCCGGCGTCAATGAAAACGACCCGGTCAGGGACGGAGTGCAATTGTAATTTTGTCGCGGTGGATTTGTTTTTTACAACCGTAATGACATTCGCCGGATCCTCGGTTGTGTGCAGCAACAGCAGAGGTGGCTGGAACGCGGCCTGGATATAGGTTTGATTGGTCAACGCTGCGATCGCGTCCAGCAGCGATGGATCGGCATTGGTCAACCTGGCGTGTGCCCGGCGGAAAAAATATAATTCGTCCGTTGCGCCCGGCATGAAAATGAGCGCCTTAACGACGGCGTTTGATCGAAACGCATTCAACATCAGCGATACGCAGTTCGTCCGGTTCAATTCCGTTGCGTTGGTCCCCAACGGCATCCGACCCAATGCGTCCTGCCAGGTTTCTTGAGCAAGCACCGTCGCGCTTGCCGCCAGCCACGCGCTGATGGCCAATCGCATCGCGATTCTTATTGTGGCGGCGGTCCGTGACCGCCGCACTTTTCCCGGACATCTCAGGGAAATCCGGCGCTCACAGAGCGCCGCCACAACATTTTGCCGGCTCATAATGACAATTGAACGATTCGTTCCTGAATCTGGCCGCTCCGGCGGTTGAAATAACCGAACAAACGATAAAGTTCCTCGAGCCGGTTCAACAAGACAGTTCGTTCGCCGGCTTGGGAAGCCCACGCAGCATCCAGCGATTTCAATTCTTCGGTCAACTTGCCATGCAACCCGGCAAGCCTGGTTTGCAAGGTGCGCAACTGCTCGACCCATGCCTGTGCCTGTTCAAACCGTTGGACTTGCAACAGCGGCGATGTCGCCCCGCTTTTATCACTCAGAAAATTATCCGCGTTCCGGCAAGTCGCCGCCACCTCGGTGAAAAGATGAACCAGCCCGGGTGGAATTTGCTGGATGTCTTTGGGCTTCGCACCCAATTCCAGTTCCAGCAAATGCAGTAACCGTGATTTGGGTTCGGCGAGGCAATGATAGGCTGTGTTTAATTCCGCATAACGCCGATTGGCCGCGGTTTTTCTCATTTCGTCGGCATTGTGAATGCGGTCGGGATGAATGCTTGCCGCCAGCGCCAGAAACTTTTGCTTCAGCGAATCGGGATCAAGCCACGGGCGGCGCGGCTCATCCAATAAAGTGAAATAGTCAGTCATAAAAAGGTCCACTGTCCGCAGTTCAAAGTCGAAAAGCTGCCATGCCTCCCCTGCAAGCAAACTTTGACGGTGGACTGTGGACTTGGAACTGTGGACGGCTTATCACGCGCTGAAACTCTCGCCGCAGGAACAGGTCGTCGCGGCGTTGGGATTTTTTACCTTGAACCCGCCGTCCAGCGCATCGAGGTAATCCAGTTCGCTGCCCGTCACGTACAACGCGCTCTTGGGGTCCACCACCACACGCACGCCGCCGGTTTCAACCAGGATGTCGCGATTGGCCGGCGCATCCTGCAAATCCATCTTGTATTGCAAGCCGGAGCAACCGCCGCCGACTACCGCCACACGCAAGACGCCATCAGGCCGGCCTTGCTTGGTTAGCAACGCCGTGACCTTTTGCGCCGCACTCGGAGTAAGTTTAACCAGCCGTTCGTCGCCCAGGCGGAAATTCGGCTGGGCGGACCGGGTTTGGGTCGTTCTTGCAATCATTCGTCGTGCCATAAGTTAACCGTCACGGGCGTCAGCGTCAACGCGTCCGGTCTCTTAATCTTCCCGGTGATTATTGAGTACAGGATTAAGATTAAGCGGAACAGAAAATCTGTGTTTTATCTGTGTTCATCTGTGGCTTAAAATAGCGGCGTGAAATTGATTTCCTGGAACGTCAACGGCTTGCGCGCCGTGTTGAAGAAAAATTTCCTCGATTATCTCGACGCCGAGAAGCCTGATGTGCTCTGCCTCCAGGAAACCAAATGCGGCCCGGATGATGCCGAGCAACTCTGGCCGGCGGCCTACACGACTTATTGGAATAGCGCGGAAAGAAAAGGCTATTCCGGCACGGCGATTTTTGCCAAAACCCGCCCGCTCAATGTCATTCCGCACATTAACATGGCCGAACACGACAGGGAAGGGCGCGTGCTAGCTGCTGAATTCGCAGATTTCTTTCTGGTGAATGTTTATGTGCCCAACGCCAAAAGGGATTTGTCGCGGTTGACGTACCGCCAAAAGTGGGACCGTGACTTCCTGAATTATTTGAAAAAGTTGGAAAAGCAAAAGCCCGTGGTTTTTTGCGGCGACCTCAATGTAGCGCACACGGAAATCGATCTGGCCAACCCGAAGGCCAACATTCACAACCACGGTTTCACGCTGGAGGAACGCGCCGGTTTCGACGCGTTCGTGAAGGCGGGTTTCCTCGACACGTTCCGTGAATTCGAGAGAAATGGCGGCCATTACACATGGTGGAGTGTCTTTAGCGGCGCGCGTTCCCGGAACGTCGGCTGGCGTATTGATTACTTTCTCATTTCAAAATCGCTGCGCCCGCGGCTCAAGCGCGCCTTCATCCGGCCGGACGTGGCAGGTTCTGATCATTGTCCCGTCGGCATTGAGTTTGAGTAAGAAAAAATATATTTAATTTAGCTCGTCACAGCCTTGAATCGGGCTTAAAGTCATCCTGCGGAAAATAGATTATTTTAATGAAGATACTTCTCATCAGTCCGAAAACGCCCGACACTTTCTGGAGTTTCAAGCACGCCTTGCGGTTCGTTTCCCGAAAGGCCGCCATGGCGCCGCTGGGGCTGCTGACGGTGGCGGCGATGCTCCCGCCGGAATGGGAACTCCGGCTGGTGGACCTCAACGTAAGTGGGCTCAAGGATGAGGACCTGCTCTGGGCGGATTACGTGATGGTGGGCGCGATGATCGTGCAAAAAGAATCCGTCCGCGAAATCATTACGCGCTGCGCGGCGTTGGGAAAAACCGTCATCGCGGGCGGGCCGCTGTTTACCACCGGCCACGAAATCTTCCCGGAGATTCAACACTTCGTTCTCGGGGAGGCCGAGGAAGTGATGCCGCAAGTTGTGGACGATCTGCGGAACGGCCGGTTGCAGCCCGTTTATCAAGCCGCCCACCGCCCGGACATCACGCGGACACCCGCGCCGCGCTGGGACCTCATCAATCTGCGGCATTACGTGACCATGTCCGTGCAATTCTCGCGCGGCTGCCCGTTCGATTGCGAATTTTGCGACATCATCGTGATGAACGGCCGCGTGCCCCGCACGAAAACGCCGAACCAGGTGATTGCCGAATTGGACGCGTTGTGCCAGCGCGGCTGGAAGGACATGGTTTTTATTGTGGACGACAATTTCATCGGCAACAAACAGCGGACCAAGGCGCTGTTGCACGCGCTAATCGAATGGCGGCGGCGCACGCGACCCCGCATCGGATTCCTCACCGAGGCCTCCATGAACCTCGCCGATGACCCGGAATTGTGTGCTTTGATGGTCGAGGCCGGATTCAAGAAAGTTTTCGTCGGCATCGAAACACCTTCCGTCGAAGCGTTGGAGGAATGCCACAAGCTCCAGAACCGGAACCGCGACCTCGTGGCTTCGGTGCAAACTCTGCAACGTGCCGGGCTGGAGGTCATGGCCGGATTCATCGTCGGGTTCGACAGCGACAAAAACGACATCTTCAAGCGGCAGTTTGAATTCATCCAGCGTTCCGGTGTGGCGACAGCGATGGTGGGATTGCTGAACGCGCTGCCCCAGACGCGGTTGTGGCAGCGGTTGAAACGCGAGGGACGGCTGGAAACCGAAAGCACCGGCAACAACACTGACGCCGCGTTGAACTTCAAACCCAAGTTAAACCGCGACTTCCTGCAATCCGGCTACCGCGAACTGGTGAGGAAACTTTACGAACCGCGCAACTATTACCAGCGCATCCGGACGTTTCTCAAGAGCCATCGTCCGAAGGGGCCGCGCGGACGCCTGTCCCGAGCCGACTTCATGGCGTTTCTGAAATCCTTTTGGGTATTGGGGGTGTGGCAACGGGGGCGCGTGAGCTATTGGCGGCTGTTCTGGGGCACGCTCATCCGGCATCCGCGCCAATTCCCGCACGCCATCGAACTCGCCATCCTCGGCTACCACTTCCGCCGCGTGGCCAATTCACTGCAACCGCCTTCATCCCGCTGACGGTAATGAGCGACAGTCATTGTTTGGCGGGAATCGAAATTATTTCACGTTCAACTCGCGTTGGATGCCAAACTTTTCGATGCGCTTGCGCAATGTCGCCCGGGTGATGCCGAGCAGCTTCGCGGCGTGGACCTGGTTGTTGTTCGTTTCCTTGAGCGCCTGGATGACGAGTTCGCGTTCGACGGTGGGAATGACTTTCAACTTCGGATCGCGCTTGGCCCACTGAAACAATTGCCGCGCCATCGCCGCGGCATCGTTCACCACTTCGTCGCTGGCCGTTCCCAACACCGGGGGCAGAGACGCACCACCTGAATTTTGGCCGGAAATCTCCGGGGGCAGGTCGCTTTGCAACATCGCGTCGCCCTTCGCCATCACGTACGCGCGCCGGATAGCGTTCTCCAGTTCGCGGACGTTGCCTGGCCAATGATATTTTTCAAGCGTCCGGATGACACTGGTGGCGACGGACTTCGGCGGACGCTGCTGTTCGCGCGCGATTTTCTCCAGAAAGTAATTCACCAGCAGCGGAATGTCGTCGCGCCGGTCGCGCAGCGGCGGAATGTGAATGCGCACCACATTGAGCCGGTAAAACAAATCCTCGCGGAATTGTTTGGCGGCCACGGCCTGTTCCAGCGCCTTGTTGGTGGCGGCGATGACACGCACGTCCACCTGAATCGGCTGGTTGCCGCCGACGCGCTCGAACGTGCCGGATTGCAACACGCGCAGGATTTTGGTTTGCGTGGCTGGCGTCATGTCGCCGATTTCGTCGAGGAAAATCGTACCCTTGTTGCATTGCTCGAACTTGCCGATGCGTTGCAGGGTCGCGCCGGTGAAGGCGCCGCGTTCGTGGCCGAAAAGTTCGCTTTCAAGCAATTGCTCCGGAATGGCGGCGCAATTGACTGCCAGGAACGGCTGCTGGCTGCGGTTACTGTGATGATAAATGGCGCGGGCAACGAGTTCCTTGCCGGTGCCGCTTTCGCCGGTGATGAGCGCGGTGGCGTCGGTTGCGGCGACCTGGCCGATGAGTTTGAACACCTGCTGCATCGCATCGCTGCGGCCCACGATGCCGAGTTCGTAATCCTCGGATTCCAGCAATGGTTCGTAGGAAACAACCTGCCGCATGTCGCGTGCAGCTTTGAGGGCATTGGCGACGATTTCTTTGAGCTTCGGAACGTCAAATGGCTTGAGGAGATAGTCGTAGGCGCCGAGTTTCATCGCTTCGATGGCGGTTTGCGTCGTGCCGTAAGCGGTCATCAGGATGACAAGCAGTTTGGGATTGCTCTCGCGGATGCGGCGAAGCGTTTCCAGGCCGTTCATGCCGCCCATGCGCACGTCCATGAGCACGAGGTCGGGCTTGAATTTGGGAATAATTTTCAACCCTTCCTCGCCGCTTGAAGCCGTGCCCAGTTCGATTTCCGGCGAAACGAAAATCCGTTGGAATGAATACCGCACGTCCTCTTCGTCATCAATTAGCAGCAGCTTGCTCATTTTCGCAAGGCAACATAGCTGATTTGGAGCGGACGAACAGCGAATTTTGCAGTTGGATCAATCTATGGGTTGAGCACTGCGCGATAGAACTGCTGGTTGGCCGGCAGGCTGTTCGTGTAGGTCCAGTGACTTGAAGTGAGGGTGTTGGTGATCAGGGACTGCCAGTTGAGCAGATCGGGTGAGGATTGAAGCACAAAGGCCTGGCCGGAAACGCCGTTTACGCCGATGCGAATTTGTGCGGCGTTAAATTCTGAAATGTCCAAAACCGGCGGCTGTCGGCTGGAAACGATTTCGACCAGTTGCGGCGCATAAAGATAGCGGGTGTGCGAACCGTCTGAAATTTCCCCGTAAATGGCGTAAATGCCCGGCGGCACATTAGTGGTGGTCAGACCAAGATTCGAATAATAATACACGGAATCTGCGCCGGTACCTGCCACTTGGTCCTGAAAGACGAGTGTGCTGTTGGTGTTGTACGGATTTAAGTCCTGATCGAAATAAATCGAAAGAGTCACGTTGGAACTCCCGGCGTACTGATAATACAGGGTGGTGGCGATCAAATTGCCCGACATAACCACGTTGGTGCCCGTAACATCGAATTTGATAATATTCGGCCACGTTCCGTTGTTCACCGGCAGCAGACTACGATTTGCGTTTGTACCGCCTCCGAAATCCCACGATTGATTGTAACCATCACGGATTTCTGGATCACTGGGAAGGCCGAGCGGATGATCCATGCTGGTGCGGTCGCCGCCGCCGATCAAACTGTAATAAAATCCAGCGATGACACCTTGGGTTTCGTAAGGCACATACCAATTTGTCCGCTCCAAGCTGGTAATAGACGCGCTCATGTCGCTGGCCGGGGTATTCGTGTCCACTGTTCCGTGATACCACAGATGCACGTTGGAGTGATCAGGAGCATCTAACGATGATACGTTCCAATAACCTCCTGATAAATTAAACAACTGGCGGACATACGCGCCAGAAACGGCCTCGCCATCGGGGTCGCCAAGTAAATAACCCAAACCCAAATTTTGCCAGTAATTGTCGGCAAATACGACGTTCGCGTACGTATTTTTCGCGGAGGCATCTGTTATGGTGGCCGGAAAATCGGAATTGCCGTCGTTGTTAATCGGGTAAGGATCAAGCGTTGTCAAATGATCAACCCAGATCCCGTTCGTGCCCAGAACATAGGCGATTTGTGAAATCAAAGAACCGCCGCGGCTGTGTCCGATTAAATGAATGGGGAATTCGCTCAGGGAGTGGCCATTGAGTTCCGTCATGGCGTTGGTCAGCATCAAGACTTGCGCCACGGCCCACCCCACATTGTATGTGTTTGCATAGGAATCAAAAACGTCGCCCGACAACGAACTCCAGTCGAGTTCTATGATGATTTCGCCCGAATCCGTTGCAAAAGGCGAATCCCCGCTTACGCGGCTCGAAGTAAAAATATAACTGCTGCCATTATACGAAAGGGTCAGCCTGTAAATTGCCAAATTGGTGTCCAGGTTTGGATAACGGTAGTGAAAATAGATTGGCATTTCATCAGCCATGGCGGAAATCCAGGTGGGGTATCCACCAGTCTCGAAACCATGGGTGATAACAGTTACACCAGCGGATTCAACGGAATGAGGGACAAATAAGCCCAGGAAAAAAAAAGCGCCCAGTAACAGCGTTTTCACGGATGCAGATACGGGCGGTTTCCTCATAAGTTTGAACGGGTATAACCATCCATCATCAATTGCAAGCCAAACTAATTTTGGCGGATTCACTGATTGACCTCGCACGGAGCATAACTTAAACTGGCCCTCCTTTTGAAAATGAAAATTGTCGTTTGCGACCCGATCTCCCCCAAAGGCATTGCGCTGCTCCAGCAGCGGCCTGAGTTTGAAGTTGTTGTTTTACCCAAACGGCTGCCCGAGCCGGAATTGCTGCCGGTCGTGGCGGATGCCGTCGCACTGCTGGTTCGTTCCGAAACCAAGGTCACCCGCAAGGTGATCGAAGCGGCCCCGAAATTGCGCGTCGTGGGCCGCGCGGGCGTCGGCGTGGACAATGTGGACATCGAAGCTGCCACGCAACATGGCACGGTGGTGATGAACACTCCCGGTGGCAACACCGTAACCACGGCCGAACTCAGTTTCGCCATGTTGCTGGCGCTTGCCCGCAAGGTGCCGCAGGCGCACACCTCCATGACAGCGGGTAAATGGGATCGCAAACTGTTTCAAGGCATGGAATTACTGGGCAAAACGCTTGGCATCCTCGGCATGGGCCGCATTGGTTCGGAAGTCGCCAAACGCGCCAAGGCGTTCGGGATGCGGGTCATCGCCTACGATCCCTATCTTACGGAGGACCGTGCCAAGGCCGTTGGCGCGGAATTCGCCGACAGTGTCGACGATGTTTATCGCGTGGCGGATTTTATCACCGTGCACATGCCGGTGACGCCGGAGACCAAACACATGATAAACGCCGCGGCGTTCAGTAAAATGAAACCCGGTGTCCGTCTGGTAAATTGTGCCCGCGGCGAAATTATTGCCGAGAACGACCTGATTGCCGCGCTCGAATCGGGCAAGGTTGCCGGTGCGGCGTTGGATGTTTTTGCCGTGGAACCGCTGCCCGCCGAACATCCGTATCGCAAGCAGCCGAATGTGATTTTGACACCGCATCTTGGCGCGAGCACGCAGGAAGCGCAGGAAAAATGCGGGATTGAAGTCGCCGAAGTTGTCACTGCCTATCTGTTGACCGGTGAAGTCCGTAACGCGGTGAATCTGCCATATCTCGACGCCAAAACCTATGAGCAGGTGAAGCCGTATCTGCCGCTCGGGGCGGCGCTCGGCAAGTTGCTGGCGCAACTTTCGCCCGCCAGTGCGGATCGCATCTACGTTACCTACGGCGGCCACGCACGGGAATTGCCAAACACAGACCCGGTCACCCGCGCGGTATTGCAGGGATTTCTGGCCAGCAGCGCGATCAAGGACGTGAACAACGTCAATGTCCGTGCGGCTGCCGCCAGCATCGGGATTACCGTCGAGGAAAAGAAATCCGACGAACCGGTCACGTTCAATGAATGGCTGCACGTGCAGGTTTTCAACAACGGACAGAAACTGATTTCGGCGGGTGGCACGTTTTTCGGTTCCCCGAACAATCCGCGCATCGTACGGCTGTACAGCACGCCGGTGGAGATTCCGATCAGCGGTACCTTGTTGTTGCTCAACAACAAGGACCGGCCGGGCATCGTCGGCTATCTCGGCACGTTGTTGGGGAAACATAAAGTGAACATTGCCAACATGAGCCTGACCCGCGACACTGCGGGCGGGCTGGCACTGACGGTATTGAATCTCGACAGCGCCCCGCCGCCGGCGGTGCTGGAAGAACTCCAGAAAGACGCTGACATCAGCAATGTGAAAGTGATAAAATTGTGACCGTGGTCAGGAAGAACAAACGAAATATGAAAATAAAAGCCAAAATAATTTTTTTGAGCGCGCTGGGCGCGTTACTGCTGGTGTTCCCGTCTATGCGCGCAGCCACAGCCAACGCATCAGCCAACGCAGCGTCGGCGGGTACAGACTCCAATGTCAACCTGAATGCCACCATGACCGCGTTATTTGGCAATCCGGTGATTGCCAGGGGCAAGGGTTTTGAAATCAAGCAGAGTGATTTGGACGAAGTGATGACCGGCATCAAGTCTGCCGCGGCCATGCGCAACCAGGCCATTCCCCCGACGCAAATGAAACTGATTGAAGGTCAAATGCTGGACCGGCTCATTCAGGTCCAGCTATTGTTGCAAAAAGCCACGGATGCTGACCGGGCCGCCGGGAAAAAGATGGCTGATTTGCAATTGAAGACACTTTTGGAACGGGCCGGTTCACAGGAAGCGCTGAACCGTCAGTTCACGGCCTTGGGCATGTCGATGGGCCAGTTGAACGCGCGCCTGATACAGGAAGGCACTGCGCAAACATCGCTGGAACGAGAATTGAAAATCACCGTGACGGATGCCGAGGCCAGGAAGTTTTACGACGATCATCCGGCGGAGTTTGAACAGCCGGAAATGGTTAGTATCGCGCAGATTTTTTTGAGCACGCATGATCCGCTCACGGGTGCGGAATTATCGGATACGGACAAGGCCACCAAGAAAAAAGAGATCGAAGATATTTTAAAGCGCGCCCTCGCCGGCGAGAATTTTAGCAACCTGGTGGAACAATTTTCGGAAGATCCCGGTTCCAAGGATAAAGGCGGTGTATACACCATTGCCCGGGGCCAGACGCAGCCGGAATTCGAAGCGGCCGCATTTTCGTTGAATACCAATCAAATCAGCGATGTGGTGGCCACTGCCAGCGGTTACCACCTCATCAAATTGCTGGAGAAAATGCCGGCTAAAACGCTGGATTACGCCACGGTTGCTGATGACCTGAAGCGGGTGCTCATCCAGCAAAAGGCGGCCAAACTTGCGCCACCCTACATGGCCACTTTGAGAAAGGACGCTGGCGTGGAAATTCTCGACCCGGATTTGAATGCGGTGGACCAACAAATCCAGTCCGAGGCCGCCACCAACGCGCCGGTGGTGCCGGATGGGAAGTAACGGAATGTTGAAGTATGCTTGCCAAACTGGCCGGGTCGCCTCATTTTGGGGAGCATTATGAAAACACAGTTAGGCATAGTCATTCTCGTGGTGGTTTGTGTGGGGATGGTTGTGGCTTTGGTGGCGGAAAAGAAACGCGCGGATACCGAGCAGAAAAAGGACTCTGATACCATCCTCGATTTTTCCAACCAGTTGGCCACCGCCAACATCAACCTCGACGGATTGCGTCAGGTCAATCTGATACTGACCAACGATCTCATGGCCGTCCAGCAGACGCTGACGGTGCTCAGCAACCAGTATGTCGCGACTTCTGCTTCGCTTTCGAATAGCACCGCCGCACTTAAAACCGCACAGGACCAAATCGCCGATTTGGAGGCGCAGAATCAGGCGCTGGATCAGCAGGTCGTGAACATGACCAATACCATTGCCGATTTGTCCACGCAGATCGCCGCGACCCAGATGAAACTGGTCGAATCCGAAACGAACAATACGTTTCTCGAAAACGAATTGAAACGTCAGGTGGCCGAAAAGGCCGAGCTGGAACGCAAGTATAACAATTTGTCCCAGGTCCGCGCCCAGGTGAGGAAATTACGGGACGACTTGCTCATTGCGCGCCGGTTGCAATGGATGCGCGAAGGGACCGATCCCAATCAGCAACGCAAGGGAGCCCAGGTGCTCATGGCGCGCGGATCCGTGACCAACCGGATGGTCGGGCCGGCGCACTACGACTTGAACGTCGAAGTCAGTTCTGATGGCTCGGTGCAGGTGGTTCCGACGACGACCAACGCGCCGGCAACGGCCACTAATGTGTCGTCACCTTGATGCACCCCGAAACGGGTCGCTGTTGATCGCTCATGCCGACGTACGAATACCTCTGCCAAAAATGCGGGTGTGAGTTTGAGACGTTTCAATCCATTTCCGCCCAGCCGCTGAAAGTCTGTCCGGAGAACCTCTGTCCGAAAAAAAAATGGGGCCGTGGCCGGGTAAAACGCAAAATCAGCGCCGGCGCGGGGATCTTGTTTAAAGGCAGTGGTTTTTATATCACCGACTACCGCAGCGAGGGCTATAAACAGGCGGCGAAAAAAGATTCCACGCCGGCCAAACCGGCCGGCGGTGACGCCAAATCGGCTGCCAGGCCGGAAAGCAAACCTGCCAAGCCGACATCGGCCAAAACTTGATCATGTTCCGCAAGTGTTGCCTGCGCGGCCTTGGTTGCGCCGTTGCGTTGTTCGGCGTTTTCTGCGGGAACGCGCCCGCCCAACTTTCGTTGCCGAACGTGAATTTAACGCGCAGTGTTTCCGGCCAGTTTGTTGTCACCGATGCAGGAGCCGGCTCTCCAGTATCACTCCTGACCGCGGCGGTAACCAACACCGGTCTCGTCCGACTTGAACCAGCGGTACTGGCCGTTTCCGCCGAACGAATCAAACAAACCTTGTGGCACGAACTCGGCGTTGATTCGGCAACGCCGTGGCGCGGGAAGATTTTCCTCGCGCTGCACCCGGCCCGGTCGCTTGACGAAAATGTCACCGTGCTTTCGGAACATTTCGTTAATGGCTGGAATTATCGTGTTGCCCTGCCGGACGTCCTGCCCCGCATCCGTTTCGTGCGCGCCTTGACCAGTGTTTTGTTGCTTGAATTCGCCAACCGCGGCGCAGGTGCGCAATCGGCGGAAATCCCCGCATGGCTGACCGATGGCTTGTCACAGCAGTTGCTGGCGCCGGGCGCGGTCGAAGTTGTTCTGTCCTCGCCCGGCAGCACTGCGAACGGCCTGGTGGAAAGCCGGATGATCGCGACCGAACGCGGCATTGACCCGCTTGCCAATGCCCGAGACGTGCTGCGTGATCATCCCGTGCTGACGTTTGAGCAATTAAGCTGGCCGACGGATGCGCAAGTCTCCGGCGCCGATGGCGGTGTGTATTACGCGAGCGCACAGTTGTTTGTAACCGAACTGCTGAAATTGAGAAACGGCCCGGCGCATTTGCGCGCGATGTTGCAGGCATCGCCCAATTATTTCAACTGGCAGACCGCTTTTCAAAACGCCTTTCGCAACGATTTCGCACAGCCGTTGGATGTGGAAAAATGGTGGGCGTTGCAGGTGATCGACTTTGTCGCGCACGATCCCGGCCCGACGTGGACGCCGGAGGCCAGTCGCGAAAAGCTCGACCAGATTCTCAACGTGCCGGTGGACTTTCGCACGGCATCAAATGCCATGCCAGTGCATGCGGAAGTTTCGCTCCAGGCCGTGATTCGCAACTTTGATTCCACGCGGCAGCTGGTGATTCTCCAAACCAAATTGCGCGACCTTGAACTGGCACAATTCCGCATGGCCCGGCCTCTGGCTGCCTTGACCGCTGGTTATCGCGACGCCCTGGCTGATTATCTGGGCCAGGGCCAGGAAACTGTGCCCGCGTCCCCTTTAGGCAAGCACCCATTGGCCGGACCGCAAAGGGCCAGCGTGCCCGACACTTTGTCCAAATTGGACACACTCGACGCGCAAAGACGTATTATCGAATCATCCATCAAACCGGACATTTGGCGGCCATAAGCTTCGGCCACGTGAACCGGGTGGCAGGGAAATGGTCAACTTGACAGGGCGCAATTCAAATCTATAGTTCGCTACAACGAAAATGAAGGACGACAATTCACTTGCGAACGGCGAGGAACCGCCGTCAGACCACCGACTCCAGAATTTGAAGGAATTTCGCTCCGCCGGGCGCGGCTTCTGGCGCGACATTTCGGATGCCGGGTGGAACGACTGGCGCTGGCAGCTCAAACACCGGATCACGACCCCGGAACAGTTGCAGCGCCTGATGCCCACGCTCACGCCAGAGGAGTTCGCCGGCGCCAAACTCGCGAACCACAAGCTCGCACTGGCCATTACGCCATATTTTTTCAACCTCATTGATCCGGCGGATGAGCATTGCCCCATCCGGCGGCAGGTCATTCCGCGCGTCGAGGAAACGCACACCGCGCCCTGGGAAATGAGCGACCCGTGCGGCGAAGATTCGCACTCGCCGGTGCCCGGCCTGGTGCACCGTTATCCCGACCGCGTGCTGTTTCTGGTCACCGACCGGTGCGCCTCGTATTGCCGTTATTGCACGCGTTCGCGGCTCGTCAGCAACGCGAACGGCTATGATTTTCATCCCGCATTCGACCGGCAGATCGAATACATTGCGCAACACAGTGAAGTTCGTGATGTGTTGCTGAGCGGCGGCGACCCGCTGCTGTTGAGCGACGAGAAACTGGAAAATCTGCTGGGCCGCCTGCGCGCCATTCCGCATGTGGAATTTTTGCGAATCGGTTCGCGCATTCCGACCTTTCTGCCGCAACGCATCACGCCGGAACTCTGCGTGATGTTAAAGAAATTTCATCCGCTCTTCATCAGCATTCACTCGAATCACCCGCGCGAACTGACCACGGAAGTCCGTGACGCCGTTGGGCGTCTGGCCGACGCCGGCATTCCGCTCGGTAACCAGTCCGTGCTGCTCAAACATGTCAATGATGACGCAACGGTAATGAAGGCGCTTGTTCAGAAACTGCTCATGTGCCGCGTGAAACCATATTACCTTTACCAATGCGATTTGATCTCCGGCTCGGCGCATCTGCGGGCGAGCGTCAGCCAGGGTCTGGAAGTCATGGAACAACTGCGCGGCCACACGACCGGTTACGCCGTGCCGCAGTACGTGATTGACGCGCCCGGCGGTGGCGGCAAGGTGCCCGTCAATCCGGAATACGTTCTCTGCCGTAACGCGGGCCGGGTGCTCATCCGCAATTACGAGGGTAAAATCTTCGAGTATCCCGAAGCGCCCGACGGTACGCCGCTGTCCTCACCGCCGAAAGAAATTGAAGAGCCGCAATTGGTTTAATCCCGGCCAACAGAGTCCGCCCAGGGCCGCTTGAATCGGCCATTAGCATTCGGGCACATCTCGATTGTCAAGAATGCCGCCTGGACCCGGCGGAGCAGCGCTTGAATCCCCGGCCAGTGCAGACCTTAGCCGTCGTCCCGCGACTGCGTAAAAACCGGGATACCAAAGCACCATTTTGTTTAGTGAATTATAGACAATGTTACCCTAACCCTTGATTTGGGATGGTGGATGGAAGAAAAAACATCTGCTCCATTTCACCTTGGCGATACATCTCAACCAGGTTGAAGCGGCGACGACACAAACTCAGACATTGATTGACCAGGCAAAAAGTTTCATAGCCGAAAAGAAATATCAGGACGCGTTGAATGTCATCAACCAGCTTGGCACCCTGAAGCTGTCGGAAGAGCAACAAAAGATGGTGGACGATCTCAAGGCAGATCCAAAACCTCATGTCGAATCAGACGGTGTCCAACGCGGTCAATAGCGTTGGCAATCTGTTGGGCAAGTAACCGCCAACCAGGCGGTTGCGAAGCCTGGAATTGTCCAGACGTGGACAGAAGATTATTTTAGAGAGCGTTCGGGACTTGCCGTGGCAAACGCCGGCTGTAATCCTTCCTTGTTGAAGGGCGGCAACTCGACGGTAACGAGTTCCCGATTTATTGTGCCGTGGTAAAACCCGTGGATCGCGTGGCGTCTGCTTTAAATCAACAACATCATTGAGGTGATTTATGCGAAATGCGGCAACATCTTCTCACCGCTGGCGGTTCTTCCGCGCCGGCGGTTTCAACCAGGTCGTTCTCAATTCGGGAGCGGACCTCCTCAACCTCGACCAGCTCGACCAGAAGCTCTGGGTTGCTCTGGCCTGTCCCACCACGGGCGTCGAGTTTGATAAAACCACGCTCGCGCTGATTGACACGGACAAGGACGGTCGGGTCCGCGCGCCGGAGTTGATTGCCGCAGTCAAATGGGCCGGCGGCCTGCTTAAAAACCCGGATGACCTGCTCAAAGGCAGCCCAACGCTACAGCCGGCGGCGATCAACGACGCCAATCCGGAGGGCAAACTGATTGCCAGTTTTGCCAGGCAGGTGCTGGGCAAGACGGACAGTGCCGAAGTCACCATTGACGAAGCCGCCACCGCCGCGCAGACCTTCGCCGCCAAACCGTTCAACGGCGACGGCATCGTGCCCGCTGATTCCGCCGGTGACGACGCCACCAAGGCGGTCATCGCCGACATCATCACCTGCCTCGGCGCGGACACCGATGCCAGCGGCAAGCCCGGCGTCAGCCAGGCCAAAGTGGATCAGTTTTTCTGCCGATGCCGCTGCTTATTCCGATTGGTGGAAAAAGGCCGAAGGCGACGCGTCCGTGTTGCCGCTGGGCGTGAACACCGAAGCCGCCGCCGGCGCCGTCAAGGCCGTCAAGGCCAAGGTGGACGATTATTTTGCGCGCGGCCGGCTGGCCGCTTTCGATCCGCGCTCCGTCAACGCGCTGAACCGCGACGAGAAGGAATACGCCGCGTTGGGCGCCAAAGACCTGACCAACAATCACGCGGACATTGCCAGCCTGCCGCTGGCGCAAGTCGGGGCCACCACGCCGCTGCCGCTGACCCAGGGCATCAATCCTGCGTGGGCCGGACGCCATTGCCGCGCTGCAAACCAATGCCATCGTGCCGCTGCTCGGCGCCAGGACGGTGCTGACCGAGGCGGATTGGAATGCGCTGATCGGCAAACTCGCCGCCTTCGATGCCTGGAACGCGGGCAAGACCGGCGGTTCGGTTGAAAAAATCGGATTGAAACGCGCGCGGGAAATTCTCGCCACCAAGGCCAGGGACACCCTGACCGCGCTTATCGCCAAGGACAAGGCCGAGGAAGGCCATGCCCAGGCCGTCATCGGCCTGCACCGCCTGATTCATTATCATCGCGACCTCGCCAGGCTCTGCCGCAACTTCGTCAACTTCGGCGATTTTTATGGCCGGAAGGACAAGGCCATTTTCCAGGCGGGCACGCTTTATCTCGACCAGCGCAGTTGCGATCTCTGCCTCTCGGTGGATGACGCGGGCAAACACGCCGCGATGGCGGGCATGGCCGGCACCTATCTTGCCTATTGCGATTGCGTGCGCAAAGGCAGCGGCGAAAAATTGTCCATCGTCGCCGCGTTCACCGGCGGCGATTCCGACAACCTCATGGTCGGTCGCAACGGGATTTTCTACGACCGCAAGGGCCGCGATTGGGACGCCACCATCACCAAGATTGTGGACAACCCGATCAGCATCCGGCAGGCGTTCTGGTCGCCCTACAAAAAACTGGTCCGCATGATTGAGGAACGCGCCGCCAAACAGGCCGCCGCCGCGGATGCCAATGCCAATGCGCAATTGACCGCCGTGGCCAATGCGCCAGTCGCTCCGGCTCGCCTCGGCCGCCCCGGCTGCGCCACAAAAGATGGCGTTTGATCCCAGCGTCATCGCCCTGATCAGTTTGGCCTTGGGCACTTTGGCGGCGGCGTTTGCCGGCATCCTGGCTTTCCTTGGCAAATTTGAAGCAGTGGCAGGTGCCGCTGGTCATCGTCGGCATCATGCTGGTGATTTCCGCGCCGTCCATGGCCATCGCGTGGCTGAAATTGCGCAAGCGCAACCTCGGCCCGATCCTCGACGCCAACGGCTGGGCCGTGAATGCCAAGGCGAAAATGAATGTGCCGTTCGGCGGCGCCCTGACCGGCGTGGCGGCGCTGCCTCCGGGTTCCACGTTTAGCGCGGCGGATAAGTATGCCGAGAAACCCTCCGTCTGGCCAAAACTGCTGCTCGTCGCGTTTGTCGTCTGGTTCATCTGGGCATTTCTCAATGACAGCCAGGGCCGACTTTATCATTGGACCGATGGCAAATACGGTACGCCGCCGCTGGCTGTTCGGGAACAAATCGACAAAGACAAGCTCGACAAGGCCGCGGCAGACAGAACCAAAGCCGCCGCTGCGTCGGGGGTGGCACCGGCGGCTCCGGCAACACCGGTGGCTCCGACCAATTCGGCCGTTTCGTCCAGACCATAATTCATCGGTTAAATTTACGCCTATGAAAGTCACAATACCGGAAGAGTTGAAGAAGGATATCCCTCAAACCACATGGGGCAAAATTCTCTCGGCCACGCCCATCGTCATGACCGTCATCGCCACGTTGCTGGCCGGACTCGCCTCCAGCGAAATGACCCGCGCCCAGTACGACCGCGCCCTTGGCGCGCAACTGCAATCCAAGGCCGGTGACCAGTGGGGTTATTTCCAGGCCAAGAAATTGCGCGCCGCGATGCAGCGCAACTTGCTGGAACTCCTCCAGGCCATCGCCGACGTCCACCTGCTCGAAAATCCGGCGCTGGAAAAAATTCCTTCGGTTGCCGCGCCCGCGCTCGACACAAACCTGCAAACCGCACTCGCAGCCGTTGAGACAGAGAAGCCCGAAACCGAAATTGCCGTGGACTTGAAGCAGGTGGATGACAAATCGCTCGCCGCAGCGCTGCAAGCCGCCCGCGATCAGGCGCGGGACTTCGATGCCGCGCTCGCCCCGGCCAATGAAGCCATGGCGCAGCTTGAAAAGTCGCTGCCCGCCGGCGATAAATCCGCCGCGCGGGATTTGACCGCCACTGAAATGCGCTTTTCCGCCACGCGTTACGATGCCGAAGCCGCCTTGAACCAGAGCATCGGCTACCTGTTGGAACTCCAGGTCCGCAAGGCGAACCTCTCGGCGGAGCGACACCACCGGCGCAGCCAAAAATTTTTCTTCGGCATGCTCGCCGCGCAAGCCGGCATCATTGTTTCCACCTTCGCCATGGCCGCGCGGCAACGAAATCTGCTCTGGACACTGGCCGCCGCTGCCGGCATCGCCGCCGTCGCCTTTGCCATTTACGTCTATCTGCGGGTGTAATGCAGCGTAGGAAGGGACGTGACTGTCTGAGAGGGCGGGCGACGCTGGGACAAATTCATTCAAGAATGAAGTTTTTCTTCGCGCCTCTATGTCTTCACGGTTAAATTTTGGTGAAATGCCAAGCGAAACGCTCAAAGGTAAGAACACACGCCTGAAGAAAATCATCGCCGCGCTGGATCGCATCTATCCCGAAGCGCATTGCGAGTTGAATCACAAAAGTCCCCTTGAGCTGCTCGTTGCCACCATCCTTTCAGCGCAATGCACGGACAAGCGCGTTAATATCGTCACGCCGGAGTTGTTCAAAAGATACCGCTCGGCGACGGACTACGCCAACGCACCGCTCGCTGAACTGGAGCAGGCCATCAAAACGACCGGCTTCTTCCGCAACAAGGCGCGCAACCTCAAAGCCGCCTGCCGGGCCATCGTCGAAAAACATGGCGGGCAGGTTCCGCAAACGATGGAGGAATTGATTCAGCTCGGCGGCGTCGGCCGCAAAACGGCAAACGTCGTTTTGGGGAACGCCTTCGGCATCAACGTCGGTGTTGTGGTGGACACGCATGTCGCGCGGCTGTCGCAGCGGCTGGGGTTGACGAAGCAGAAAACTCCGGGAAAAATTGAACGGGACTTGATGGCGCTGGTGCCGCAACCGCAATGGACGTTGTTCAGTCACTGGCTGATCTGGCATGGCCGCCGCCGCTGCTTCGCGCGAAAACCCGATTGCGTCCACTGCGAGGTGTTTCAGCTTTGTCCGCGAATCGGAGTTGAAGAGAAATTGAATCACAGATGAACACGAATACATCCGGATTCTATCCGCGAATTGCACGAATTACCGCCAATTCAAGGAAGAAGTGTATTCGCGTAAATTGGCGGGATTAGCGGATGATTTTTTTTATTCTTAACTCCGGCAAGTGCGGCGCGGCGTTAAATATGGCGTTGGACGAGGCGTTACTGGAAGCGGTGGCGCGTCTGCAAAAACCAGTATTGCGATTTTACGGTTGGACTGAACCGGCGGCGACATTCGGTTATTTCCAGAAATTTGCCGAGGTCGAACGTGCAACGTTGTTGCGTCCGCTCATCCGCCGGCCCACCGGTGGTGGTATCGTGCCGCACGACGCCGATTGGACTTACAGCCTCGTGTTCCCGCCGGGCCACGAGTGGCATTCGCTCAAGGCCGAGGAAAGTTACCGGCGCGTTCATGAATGGATTCACGACGCCTTCGCCGGGTTGAATATCGAGGCAGAGTTGGCGTCCCACGGCAGGAAGAATCCTTCAGTTATTGGTGGCAGCCGACGTGAGGAGGCTCATTCTGAAAAATCTGAATCGCGTCAGAGCCTCCTCACGTCGGCTGCTACAATTATTTTGCCCGGCCAATGCTTCGCCGGTTACGAAAAATCCGACCTGCTCTGGCGCGGTAAAAAAATCGCCGGCGCGGCGCAGCGACGCAACCAGTTGGGGCTGTTGATTCAAGGTTCGGTGCAACCGCCGCTGCCGCTGGCCCGGGACACCTGGCAGGAGGCGATGTGCGATGTCGGAGGGAGTGCCTTTGGAGTTGAATGGTCGGATTTTGAACCGGACGAGCCGTTACGCAGACGGGCGGAAGCATTAGTCCGGCAGAAGTATTCCCAACCGGAATTTATAACCAGGCGCTGACCGTTTACATTTGCTCACGATGTGGGATGATGTCCGCAATCATCGTGAAGAAAGCTCCTTTGGGACTGGCCGTATTCATGGTTTTCGCCATTACGGCGAAGGCGGCCATACTGGTCAGCGATTCCTTCGATTACACCGACGGCCCGTTGGTGACGGTAAGCGCCAATTTATGGGCACACCACAGCGGTTCGGTCACTGGCGAAGTCACGGTTACGTCAGGCCGCGTGCTGTTGAGCGAAGCCAATACCGAGGATGTCCATGTGCTTCTGGCTGGCCAGCCCTATCCCGCTTCCGGTGCGACCAATGTATTCTACGCCAGTTTCAAGGTGAGATTCACCACATTGCCGGATCGTGGTGGTGCCTATTTCGCTCATTTCAAGGATTCCGGCAACGGTTTTCGGGCGCGCATCTGGGCACTGACCGGCGGCGCTGCCCCGGGCAAATTCCGTCTGGGAATTTCCTCCACCAGCGGCTCGGTCATCAGCGTTACCAACCCCATGGATTTGAGCCTCAATACGGATTACATCGTGGTCGCCCGCCTGATAAACAGTAATTCGGTCAGTACCCTTTGGATCAATCCGGCGTCGGAAACGGATGCCGGTGTTTCGACGAGCGAAGAGATTTCGACCTTTACCGTAATGAGCTATGCATTTCGGGAAAGCAGCGGGGAAGGCGCGCTGAATACGGATAATTTGAAAGTCGGCACCACCTTTGCCGATGTCATTGGCAGCGGACCAGTTACCGAGCTGCCGATAATCATCTCCGGACCGAAACATCAAACCGTTACGAACGGCAGCGATGTTGATTTCCGCGTGAATGCCACCGGTACACCGCCGCTGGCTTATCAGTGGCAGTTCAACGGCGCCAATCTTCCCGGGGCGATCAACTCCAATCTCACGTTGGCCGGAGTGACCTTTGCCCAAGCCGGTTTCTATACGGTTTCTGTTACCAACACCGCCGGTTCCGCCCTCAGCGAGACAGCGGCCTTGAGCGTCGGCTGCACCGCTCGGCCGGCGTTTTCATACCTGACGTACAACGTGCATGGCAACGGCCTGACCAACTGGAGCACGAACATGTGGCATGTGCAGGCCATCGGCCGCCAGATGCAATACCTCAATCCGGACATCATTACCTTTAATGAAATTCCGGTCACCAACAACTGCACGGCGCAGATGGTGGATTTTGTCGCGGCTTTCCGGCCGGGCTATTATCTGGCCACCAATTCCATGGACGACGGTTTCATCCGCAACGTCATCCTCAGTCGGTATCCCATCCTTGCGTCACGCAGTTGGCTGCACGGCGCCGGACTCGCGCCGTTCGGCTACACCAATGCCAGTCCCGCCCCCTATTTTACCCGGGATTTATTCGAGGCGGAAATTTCCGTGCCCGGCTTTCCACAACCATTGCATGTGTTCACCGTCCATTTGAAATCAAGTCAGGACACCGATTCGGCGGCGAAACGTGCGGCGGAGGCGGGCGCCGTTTCCAACTTTTTCGCCACCGCTTATCTGCCGGCCAAAAGTGGGGAACCCTACATATTGAGCGGCGACATGAACGAGGATATTCTTCGGCCCCCGGCCAGCAATCCGCAGTCCCTCCAGCGCTTAACCGGCCCGCCGACCGGATTGCAGATGGCGACAGCCGTCAATCCGTTTACCGACAGTGAACTGACCTGGTCCATTCAAGACACCAACTCGGGCCCCACCGTCCGTTACGATTACATTCTGCCGTGTGCGGCGCTGTTTACGAACATTGTCAGCAGCCAGGTCTTCCGCACGGATTTGTTGAATCCGCTGCCCTCCAACCTTTACAGCAACGACGACAAGATCGCCTCCGACCATCTGCCGGTGTTCATGGTTTTTGCCAATCCGTTCAACGTGCCTTTCCGTATGCTTTCCGTGGAGCTGACCAATCATATCGTTTCCTTGACCTGGGAATCGCAGAGCAACCGCTCGTATAACATCGAAGTTTCGTCGAATCTGATTGCGTGGACGCCGCTGGCCGGCAATTTGATGGCAACCGGAGCCAGTTGCACTTTTCAAACCAATATATCCGATGCGTCCCGATTCTTTCGCGTCTATCGCGCTCCGTGAATCCGGTATCAGGGAATCCAGACCAGTTTCGGATTGTTGGTAAGGCCTTTGTTGGTTTTGAGATTCCAATATTCCGTATTTTTGAACCATGCGGCATGGCCATCGAGAAAAGTGAACTGCGCACCATGGTTGTGCAGATTGGAATGAACGTTGTTCCATTGCGCCACCGCGGCAATCCCCCCATTATCAAACAACCAGACCGTAACCGAAGGATGCGGAATGGAGACGAGCCGGATTTGATTGCCGGTGCCATTACCATTCACATTCTTGTTGAGACAATAATGAAATAACTCGTTGCTGTTGCTGCGGTGGGAATTCGAGGGACAAATCCAAATACAGCGGCCAGGTTCGATGTGGCTGTTTGTGCGCCACGGCATTTCCCGGTAAGAGGGCAGGCCCAATGTGCGGGGCAAATCAATGTACCAACCTTCGTTTACGGAACCGCCATCGAAAGAACCATCTTTGGGCAGACGGTCGCCATGATCCGCCGCGTAAAGTTGTGTGGCCGTTCCCCATTGCCGGAGATTATTCCGGCAGGTGATCGCCTGCGCCGAGGCTTTGCAGTGGCCGATAACAGACAACAACAACGCAGCCAGGATGGCAATGATCCCCATTACCACCAGCAGTTCGACAAGCGTGAATGCGCGGGTTCGCGGCATGGTTTGTCAAATAACGCGTCTGAATTGATTAGCGTGATAAAATGTAAACCAGTAAGAATTAAAGTACAACTTATTAACATTGGACAACGCTGCGTTGCCTGCCTTGGCAACAGCGGTTAACCTCCGGGGGCATGGTGCGATTCGTATTGTTCGATATTGATGGCACGCTCGTCCACACCGGCGGCGCGGGCATCAAGGCGTTTGCCAAAACATTTGCCACGGAATTCAATGCCCTTGACGGGGTTGAAAAAATCAGTTTTGCCGGGCGGACGGACGTAAATCTGGTGCGCGAATTCTTCGGGCTTCACCGGATTGCGGCGACGCCGGAAAATTTCCGACGATTCTTTGAAAATTACGTTTTCTGGCTCGACCAGACCGTTGCCCAAAGCAATGGCGGCGCCTGCCGCGGGGTGTTGGAGTTTATTGACGGCCTGCGAACACTGCCGAATCCGCCGATGCTGGGTTTGCTCACCGGCAATGTCCGCCTGGGCGCGGAAATCAAGTTGCGCCGTTACGACCTTTGGGAGGTTTTTGAGACCGGTGGCTTTGCCGACGACAGCGAAGACCGCAACCAAATCGCCGTGGCCGCGCTCGAACGCGGCAGCCGCATGTTGGGCCGGCAATTGCGCGGTGAAGAAATCGTTGTGATCGGCGACACGCCGCACGACATCCGTTGCGGACGGTTCGTCGGTGCCAAAACACTGGCGGTCGCCACCGGCGGTGCAAAACTGGATGAACTAAAGAAGCATCAGCCCGATTGGGCGGTGGAGGATTTGACGCGAATCAGCGCGGGAGAAATTTGCGTAACTGAAAGTTTACGGTAGCACCCGCGTCCCGCGGGTGGTTTCGGGCGTCACGCCCGAAATCGCAAGCCAGGGAAGTTACTTGTTTTGCTGCAAGCCCTTTACCATTGCATATCAATCGCCGTTCGCAATTCGGCGGGACGCCGAATTGAACCCGCCAGAGGCGGGTGCTACCACAGATTTTTAATGCCCGTGGCAGTGTCCGCCGCAACAACCGCCGCCGTGATCAGCGCCAAACGTCGGAGCGGAATGGCCGTCACCACCGGCGGAAGCAAAGATCGAAAGCTTTTTGGTCAACTTGGCCGAGCCGCAATGCGGACAGGCCGTGCCTTTCCAATCGCTGGAGCGGACGAGGATTTCGCTGTCGCGCTCGCATTTCTCGCAATGAAATTCGTAAATCGGCATGAACCAATGGTAACGTTTTGCCGCAAAAATACAAGCTGGCTTCAATTTAACAGAAGCAAACGAAGATAACGAAGGCTCTTTGCTTTCTTCGTTACCTTCTGTTGATTTTTAGGGTGACAATTTTTCGCGATGCGGCAGGTGATCCCAACTCCACCGAACCAATCAATTACTGGCCACCAGGCCTTGCTCGCCGTGTCCCATCCAAATCTGTTACAATTGGCTACACGCACTAATTTTGCACCGCCCACAAACTCATGGGAGCCCATGCCTCCGGATGTGGCTGATTGTCACTGTTCCAGTTGGAGGCGGTTCGCGGCGGATATAAATAGTCGTTGCGCTTTACCAAAACCACATGCCCGTCGCAGAATAGGATGTTGTAACCTTGTCCATGCGGCGGAGTCGCCTCAACACCCGCAAAGTAGCCATAGCAACTGAAAGACCAAGGAGACATCTTGCTACCTCCTGCGATTCCCTGCCCGACAATTTCAGACCGGGCATCCGCAACTGCATACATCTCGGTTGGCGCTCGAACCCCTGGCTCGTTCTTGATATACTTCGGCAAGCCGCCCAAGCCCAATCGTAATCCTAAAACGGAATCGGGACAGTTCGGAAAGCCGGTGGCAATCCCCATGAAGTTATAGGAATAGCTGATGCCGGCAGAATTGGTCATAACCATATCTCTGGAAACGAGACCATTGTCGGCAATATACGTCGGGCAGTTCCATGACGCATTGGTCCAGCTTACCGGATAATAATGGTATAACCTGTCAAAGCATAGCGTCTTGGTGCCTCGTTCCGCCAATGGCGGATACCAGCCAGTATCTTGGACATACATTTGCAGGCCGAGGCCGATTTGATGCAGGAGGTTCTTGCACGACGCACTTCAAGCTTGCTCCTTGGCTCTCGACAGTACCGGAAGCAGCAGCGCCGCCAGAACGGCAATGATGGCGATGACTGTCAGCAATTCGATCAGGGTAAACGCCAATCTCTCGCGCTGGCTTCGGTCGGGCATACTCAAGCCATACTCCATTTCGCCTTTTCTTTCAACGGCCAACCGTTAACTTTGCACACATGACTCTCTTGCAACGGGCGATTGAAGATTCCGTCAAAACCTGCCGTGGACTTGCAGATTTGGAAGAGCCGTTGAATCGTGCCGCCCAGATGGTTTTGCGTTGTCTAACCTCCGGCCACAAAGTATTCACCTGCGGCAACGGTGGCAGCGCGTCGGATGCCACCCATCTGGCTGCGGAATTTCTCTGCCGCTTTGTGGAAGATCGCCAGCCGTATCCGGCCATTTCACTTACTGCCGACGGCGGATTCCTGACCGCTGTCTGCAACGATTACAGTGTTGACGAAATGTTTGCCCGGCAGGTCCGGGGTTTGGCTGAAAAAGGCGACGTGCTCATCGCACTGACGACCAGCGGCAAATCCAAAAACGTGTTACGTGCGCTCGAAGAGGCCAGACGCAAGGGTGTTGAAAGCATTTGCTTTCTGGGCCGTGACGGAGGTTTTACCAAAGGCGCGGCAACACTGGACTTGCTGGTGCCGGGTGACAAAACGGCGCGCATTCAGGAAGGCCACAAACTCCTCATGCACGTCCTGTGCGAAATGGTGGAAGAGAAATTGCCAAAGAAATGAGACACGAATTTCACGGATCGGTTTGCGAAAAGTCGCGTGCGCGTTCAGTAGTTGGAAGAATCAGGATTCAGCAGGTGGAAGAGGATCAAAATCCAGGCCGCGCCCCACAAAAAAATTCCTGCACAGCCGCACGCAATGCCACCAATCCAGTAAGGCCTGGCCGCATTCCATAATTTTTTCTGCCGGACGCGAACCTTTCCTGAAATTACCAAGGCTGCAACTGCAAAAGGAAATCCAATCAGTGGCAACAGTCCCAATAACCCGCACACAAAGCATTCCAGCGAGCTTTTAAGCATCTGGATTTTGGCTTCGATCTCGGCGTTCACTTTGATTCCCGTTTCATCGGTGATTCTGCCACCGTCACGGCATTGGTTTGCGAGGCATTCAGGCGCACAACCTGCCGGTTCTCCAACAACTTGATTTCCCGGTGCAGATGGAAAAGGGCCTTGCTGTTGGCGGTGGCCAAAATCACCAAGATGGCCAGCAACGTGATTAAAACCAGGACGGTTGAGCCGTTCTGCCGGCGACGGTTGGGAAAATCAGCAAAGGAAGTTTTCATGGTGCGCTTTTTGTCGCCGCCTCAAAGGTAAATTGCATCGGCAAATGCGTTACCTCGCGATGGGGTTTCAATTCCAGTTCCCAGCGCCATGCGCTGACCGGCCCACGCTGGTCCCTGACCATTTGCGAGGCCTCGACGGCGGTCAGCATTGACCCGGCAAAACCCGATGACGCCAATTGGCGGTGGATTTCACCGGCGGTGAAACGGTAAAGGATTTCGTTTGTTCCATAAGGAATGCGCAGCAGCTCGCCGGTCGCGGTGGTCTCCACGGTGATTTTTCCGGTTGCACTGCGGATGTCGGTGCGCCAGCGTTCACCGGCACGCAAGGCGGCGGCAATGTCTTCCGTGGTATAGCGCAACGCCTTCGAGTCATCCCAGCACAGGTAGAATGTCATTAGCCCCAACCCGGTGATGACAGCAAACACGACAATATAGACTAGGCATTCCAGCAATAGATAGCCGGCTTGAGTACGCACGCAGGAAATGGAAGATGACAGTTTCATCTGACGGTGATTTCACGGGCAACGATTCCAATCCCGCGCGGTTCGTCCGATTTCCATTCGAGGCGCAAATGTTTTCCGGTCCTGGTCAACTGAAAACGGCCGGGTGGCAGGCCGGCGGCAGCCCGGGCGTGAACCGTGTAAACTTGTGAGCCGTCCGGAAAATCCCGCCATCCGCCCGCGGCCAGGATCTCCATTTCCCCATCCACGATTTCCACGGCAACAGCCCGGGAATATTCGGCGCGAAGGAGTTGTTGTTCACGCACAAACGAAAACGCCAGCGGCATGATGGCCAGCGCGAGGATTGCCATGCCGACAACCAGATCCACCATCAGAAAACCACGTGCGTGGCGGAATCTGGCGTTGGACGGCCGCAGTTTTTGGGTTTTCATAGCTTTGACAAGGTTGCGTTCAAAATGGCCACCAACAGGCCGAACATGGCCGTCGTAATTAAGGCAACCGCCAGTCCATTCAAAATCACCAGACCGCTGGTGACGGCATGGGCAGTGGCCTCCTCCTGCTGGAAGGCTTTGGCGTCAAGCGCTTCATGCCAGCCGCGCAATGCGTCCAAAAATCCACCACGGGCGTGCGTTGCATTGGCCAACCGCCAGCGGAATTCGCCGCTGTCGTCAAACGCGCGAACGGCCTCGTCGAGTTTTATTCCTCCTTCAAGAGCGACAATAATGCGCGCTGCGCGGCGGCGACCGATTTCATTGGCGGTGCAATCGCCCGCCAGCCGGACGGCCCCGGCTCCGGCACACCGCCATCGAGCAGCACGGCCAGCATGGCTGAAAACGTCCGTTGCAGCCGCTCATGTTTCCATGGAATTTTCCAGGCAATCCAATCCACCAATGGCCATCCCCGAAATTGAAACCGCTGGGCAAGCTGCGGACCGCCAATATAGAGCAGCGTCGCGATGGCCAGAAAGAAGAAGAGAATGACTTCAAAGTCAATCAGCCAGGCTGTATGGGCAAAGACGAATTGCGTCAGCGGCCACGGCCGGGCGTTTGTTCCCTCAGCGACTCCCCTGAATCTGGGGACGACAAAAGTCATCGTTAAGGTCGCTACGCCAACAAAGACCGGCGAGAAAAAAAGGATGACCAGAATCATATAATGCACCGCGCTGCGAACGGCAGCCGGGCGATCCTGCAGGATTTCGCGGCAGGCGGGCAACACGCGCCGGAGGTCGCCGAGTTTATCACCCGCGCGGAGCATGGCGGAAATTTGCGGCGGCAGGAAACGCGGCACCTTTTCCAGTGCGGCAATAAACCGCAGTCCGCTTTCGATATGCGCCGCCAGCAAATGGAAACGCACGCCGACGGTCCGGTCGCGGCTTTGCGCCAGGGAAAGGATCATTTGTTCGGCGGTCTGGCCGCGATTGAGGGTGCTTTCCAGCAAATCAAGAAACAACCGTGCGCTCTCCATCCGGCGCATTGGCAGGGTAAGGAAAAAGTGAATCAGAAAAATCGTGCCCGTTATGCCGCCTGCCCAAAAAAGAAAGGAAATCGCCCCCACTGCCAGTTTGGCCGGCAGTTCGCTGCCGGAAGCAAAGACGGCGGAACTGAAAACCAGGCCCAACAGCGGCTGGAGAATTGTTTCAACATTCATTGTCACTTCGTCAATCTCCAGAACCGCCCAGCGCGTTGATAAAAGCGACCAGCGCGGCGAAAACGGGTTGAATTTGGGACATAATCATCGCTGCCAGCGCCAGGATGGAACACGGCAGCGCCGAGTAGAGCAGCAGCTCTGAACGGTACAGGGCGCGAGAATGGAACAGTTCGGCGGCGCGTCGAAAGCCGGCTGTTAAATCCTCACCAGATTGCGCAATGGTCCAGGTAAAGAGGGGGGGGAACGTTTTACTCACGGTGGCCATTTCAGAAAATTTTCCGTTGCCGGAAGCCAGCCGCCGCCGCCATTGCACAATTTCCTTCTCTGCGCTGGTTCCTTTTTCGAGTTGTTCCACGAGCGCCAGAGCATCGTCCAGCGGCACGCCGTTTTTCAGCATCAGCCACATGGCAGAAGCAACTTGAGCCAGGCTTGCTTCCCGGAAGGCGGGCATCCACCAGCGCAATATCCGACGCGCCGGCGAAATGACGATGCCAACCACAATCGCAACCAGCGTCAGTCCGATGAATACCGGAGACATCCACAGCCCGGCCGAAACCGCTGGAATGGTCGGGCGGCCGACGAGTGATTGAAGATTATTCCAGATAAAAGCGCCGAGGATGAATGACAGAAAACAAGAAAGTAAAAACGCGATCGACAGAACAATAAGAGGATAAACCATCAAACCCTTTAATCTCGCCCAGAGACTGCTCTGCCTTTGAAAATAATCCGCGAGCATCGTCAATGCGCCGGGCAGATCGCCGCTTTTGACGCCGACGAGAATCATCCGTTTATAAAGTTCGGGAAGGCGTCGGACTTTCAGCGCCTCGGCCAACGGCGTGCCTTTGGCCAGGTCTGCTTCGAGCGCTTGCAACTCGTCGCGCGTTTGACCGCGGTGCATTTCCTGGCAGAGCCGTCGCAACGCGCCTTCGAGCGGAATGCCGTCGCGCAGCATCGCGGCCAGTTGTTGGTTGAAGAATGCGAATTCGTCGTATTTCATAAGTCGAAAAGCCGTTGGAATTCCGCCTCGTTAGTCACCCCTTGTTCCACGAGCGCGCGGGCCGAGGCTTCCAGGGTTTGCACCGGGATGAGCGAGGACAGTTCACGCCGGCGGATTTGTTCGCGCATTTTTTCGTTCACTCGCAGCCATTCGACCAGCGGCACGCGGCCCTGATAGCCAGTGTGCAAACAGGTTTCACAAGCCGTGCCGCCACACGCAGCGCAGAGTTTGCGGATGAGCCGCTGGTTCAAGACCAATTCCACAGCACTCGCCACGGCGGAATGGTCGGCGCACATCACCAGCAAACGCTCAAACACACCGCGGCAGGAACCGGCGTGCAGCGTGGCAATCACCAGATGCCCGGTGAGGCCGGCGCGAACAGCGAGTTGTGCCGTGGCTTCATCACGGATTTCACCGATGATGAGAGCCTGCGGATCCTGCCGCAGTAAATGCCGCGCGGCGCAGGCGAAATCGAGACCGACCGCTTCATTAACCTCGGTTTGCATTGCGCCCGGGACAAGCTGTTCGACCGGATCCTCGATGGTGATGATGTGACGTCCGCCGAGGTCGGTGAGGTGGCGAAGACAGGCATAAATCGTCGTCGTCTTGCCGCTGCCGGCCGGGCCGGTGAGCAACAGCAGGCCGGTGGATTGCCGGAGAAAATGTTCGAGTTCAGTGCCGGCCATGGCGGGCAGGGACAATTCCCGGGGCGATTTCGCCGAAGACGAATTGAAAAGGCGGAGAACGATTTTTTCGCCGGTGACAGTTGGATAAGTGGCAACGCGGATGTCATTTTGGATTCCAAGATCATCGTGGGCTATCCGACCGTCCTGGGGCAGTGATTCCTGATACGTTTTCAATCGTGCCAGAAATTTGATCCGGCCAAAGACACGGTCAGCCACGTCCGACGAAAGTTTGTTGCCTGGAACAATGAGGCCGTCGAGCCGGAAACCAACCTCGGCGGATTTGCCGCGCATTTGCAGATGAATGTCACTGGCTCCGGCACGTTCGGCTTGACACACCATTTCTTCCAGAATCCGCGGGGCGGACGTTTCGGTTTTTGCCACGCCCTTTACCGGATGGACAATTTCTAACGCCATAAGTTTTTTGCGAAAATTTACTGCCGGTCGGCAATCAAACGGTGCAATCCATGTTCATCGGCCATGAAAATACGAAGATGATTGGGCAACTCCGCCAGTTTATGCTGGAACGTTTTTTCATTCTGCAGGAAGGCGTAAAACGCCGGCCCAATAACCAGTGCAAACGTCAGGTACGCCAGCGCGAACCCACCAACCAGCGCCAGCCGTGGCAGGAAACTTTTTTGCGGTCGTGCCGGAAAATGGGGTGGCAATTGCGAGTGCACGCTCGACGGGAACTGTTCCCAATACTCGTCCGACCGCGTCGGCAGCGGGACGGCTTTCAATTGCGATTCCAGTTCAAAGTCGTTCATGGCTCCGGTCGCCGGCTGCCAGCCAGCGTTTCAATTTTTTCTTCGCGGAAAAAACGCGCCACGAAACGGTCGTTTCCGGGCAGCGCAGCACTTTTGCCGCTTCCGCGTGAGTCAGACCGTCGTAAATTGTAAGTACAACCGCCACGCGTTGTTTGGCCGGCAATTTCAGCAACGCCGCCTGCGCCCGTTGTGCCATTTCAGTTCCGGCCGGCGCAAATTCGGCGGCGGCTCGTTGACTGGAAAATTCGTTCGCACAGTTGGCATAAGCCTGAAAACGGCGAGCCTCGCTTCGCCGCCAGTTCAAGCACGTGTGAACGGCAATGCTATAAAGCCAGGTGGAAAATCTTGAGTTGGCGTTGAACGAGCCGATTTGCTCGTAGGCGCGGACAAAGACTTCCTGTGCCAGGTCCTCGGCGTCTGCGTCGGAACCGGTCATGCGAAATGTCAACGCATGGATCATTTGCTGATGGTTTTTCACCAGTGTCTCAAAAGCCGACGTATTGCCATTTTGACTTTGCAACACCAATGCTTCGTCGGCGTCGGCCATGTCACGTGCTTTTGACTGATTTGAACCCGCAGCACGTTGGATCCTTTGAACTATTTTTGCACCGTGAGCCGACCGGGGAATTGCGACACCGCCGCCTTCGGCAAGGGGCAGTGCAGAAGTGTTCATCTGATTTACGGTTTGCGATTGGTGACTGACGCCCCGCTCCCAATCGCGGATTGGATCATCAATCGCAAATCGTAAATCGTAAATTCCTCAGAAATAGTCCGGTTCGTTGCCGGCTTTCCACTTGATGTTGCAACCGACGCTGGCTTTTTGGTTCGGTGAAACGGGCTGGCCGGCCAGCACGGCGTCGAGCGCGGCGCGCAAATCTTTTCCAGTTACGGGAATGCCATTACCCGGACGGCTGTCGTCAAACTGGCCGCGATAGACGAGCTTGTGGTTCTTGTCGAAGAGATAGATGTCAGGCGTGCAGGCGGCCCGGTAGGCTTTGGCGACGGCCTGCGATTCGTCGTAAAGATACGGGAAAGAATAACCTGCGGATTTGACTTCTTCCTTCATCTTTGCGGGATTGTCTTCGGGATAATTTGCCACGTCGTTGGAGTTGATGCCGACAATGGCAACACCACGTGGCAAATAGTCACGGGCAAGTTGCGCCAGACCGGCGCGGATATGCTTCACGTAAGGACAATGATTGCAAATGAACAAGACCAGCAGCGCGGACTTGCCTTTGAAATCCGCCAGAGAAGCAGTTTTCCCGTTGGTGTCCGGCAGCTTGAAATCGAGTGCGGTCGTGCCGAGCGGCAGCATGGTTGAAGGTGTCAATGCCATGCGGGGAATATAAGTCCAAGGTCCAAAGTTCAAAGTCCAAAGTTTCAGGATACATAATTTATGCGGCTCTGACGAGTCATGAAAAAGCTCGTAAATCGTAAATCGTAAATCGTAAATTCGAAGGCTGTGCCGAAGAATATTGTTTATTTCGACCTGGAAACACAGAAATCCGCCGAGGAGGTGGGCGGCTGGAACCACATCTCCAAAATGAGCATGAGCATTGGTGTGACGTTCAGCACCGCACGAGCCGATTACAAGATTTACGGCGAGAAGCAGGTGAACGACCTCATCGCAGATTTGCAGCGCGCCGACTTGGTGGTGGGGTTTAACATTTTGCGTTTTGATTACGAAGTCTTGCACGGTTATACGACCTTCGATTTGCGCCAGTTGCCGACGTTGGACATGATGGTGGAGCTGCAAAACAAACTGCAGCACCGCCTTTCGCTCGATTCGATCGCGACGGCAACGCTTGGCGTGGAAAAAACAGCGGAGGGCATGCAGGCCATCCGCTGGTTCAAGGACGGCAAGCTCGCGGAAATCGCGGAGTACTGCTGTTACGACGTGAAGCTGACGAAGCTCGTCCACGAATACGGCCAGAAACACCGCCAGTTGCACTACCACAATCGTTTTGGCAAAAAAATGACCGTGCCGGTGAGTTGGTAGGGCGGAATCATGGTGGCAGGGCAAGGTTCCAAGGTGACAAGTTCCCGTTGCTTTCGCGGAGGCACGATTTAATCTAACAGTGTGCTTAAGCAACGGTTTCAAATCTGTTTTGTCGCGGAGAAGGTGGATGGATTTCGCCTGTTTCGCCAGGGCCGTCGGCGATGAATTTCCTCTCCACGGCGGGAATCGGTGTGGGCCGCTGGCAACTGTCTCTGCCCAGGGTTCGCTTCCCGTTTGTCCCGGAACTGCGACATTATTCCTGGGACAAGTTCCGTCATGACGCGATTGCCGGCGCGACGTTGACGCTAGTTTCCATTCCCCAGGCAATCGGTTTTGCGCTGATTCTCGGCCTGCCGCCCATGCCGGTGATCCTGTCGGTGGTGGTCGGAGGATTTTTCAGCGCGCTGCTTTTCTCCTCTTATCATCACGTCTTCGGGCCGACCACGTCCGTTTGCCTCATCACGGCGGCCACGCTGGCGGCCAACACCAATCTTGGCCTGCACCCGCTGCAGTTGGCCGCTTACCTGGCGTTTATGATTGGCATCGTTCAATTTGTCGCCGGGCTGTTTAATTTCGGCGAGGTGACTAAATTCATCTCGCGTTCCGTGGTGGTGGCCTACACGACCGCCATCGGCGTGCTCCTGATTTTCAGCCAACTGCACAACGGGATGGGGTTTTCCAGCCCGGCGGGTGAGGATTTTCTGACCACACTCGGAGAAGTGGGGGTGGCCATCGGCCTGGGCAATTTTTCATGGTGGGCCATCGGCATTGCCTTGTTGACGCTGCTGATTTTCGAGGGTATCAAACGCGTACGGCCAACCTGGCCCGAGCCGTTGTTGGGGCTGGCTTTTCTGGCGATTGCCGCGGGCGTTTTCGCCCATTTCCACCCCGAACTGCCGTTCCACCTGGTCAAGGACGAGGGCGCCTTGTCCGCCGCGTTGCCGACCCTCAAACATTTGCCCACGATACAGGATCAATTGCCCATCGTCCGCCAGTTGGCCGGCAGTGCCATCGCCATCGCCATTATCGGAATGCTCGAAGCCACCGCCATTACCAAAACGCTTGCTGCCCGAAGCGGCCAGCGTCTTGATCCCAACCAGGAACTTATGGGCATGGGTGTGGGCAATCTCGCGGCGGGACTGTTCGGGTTGACGCCCGGTTCCTCCTCGTTCACCCGTTCGGCAGTCAATTACCAGAGCGGTGCTGTTTCGCAGCTTTCCTCCATGCTGAGCAGCGTTACTGTGCTGCTCATCCTGCTGTTCCTGACCCCGCTCTTCAACTATATCCCCGTGCCAGCGTTGGCCGCCCATCTCATGCGGGTCGGTTACAAATTGATCAACCGTTCGCAAATCCGCGTCTCAACCCGGTCCACTCGCTCGGACGCTGTCGTGTTTTTTGCGACGCTGGGAGCCGCTTTGTTCCTGAAGCTCGACACCGCCATTTACGTGGGCATCGGCGTGGCGCTGGCGTTGTTCCTGCAAAAAACCAGCACCCCCACGCTGGCGGAATATACCTTCAACGAAAGCGGGCAACTGGCCGAATTGCGTGACCGGAAACAACGCCCCAATCCTCAAATTTCCATCATTCACGTCGAAGGCGAACTGTTTTTCGGCGCGGCGGACCTGTTTCAGGATCAAATCCGCCGCCAGGCCGAGGACGAGAACATCCGCGTTTTCATTCTCCGCATGAAAAATGCGCGGCATCTCGATGCCTCCACCGTCATGGCGCTGGAATCGCTTCACGATTACCTGCGCAAGACGGGCCGTTACCTGCTGATCAGCGGGAGCAGCCCCGATGTCACTCGCGTTCTGCGCAACAGCGGTCTGCTGAAACAAATCGGCGAGGAAAACATCTTTCCGGCCGAAATCAATCCAACGATTGCCACCAAACGGGCGCTGGTCCGCGCCCGGGAACTCCTGCCACAAAAAGCTGATGTCCGGCTGTTTTACGGTCGTCCGCAGGACAGCGATACCGGAGCTCTCAAAGAAATCAGTGATTTCGAGATTTGAAGTCGTTGCGTTTCAGCCTCGAACCGGCCGTTTCGGATCGCCGTCTTCAAAAATGAATTGTTCCCCGATTCATTTCACGGCAAGCTATGCGCTGCTATGCAGCAGGTGAACCTGGGAATGATTGGTGGCGGCACCGTGGGCAGCGGCGTGTTTCACGCGCTTCAGCTCAATGGAGGGCTCATGGCTTCGCGCATCGGGGTCAAGATCGCCATCCGCAAAATCGCGGTCAAGGCGTTTGACGAGCCGCGCCCTTACGAAATTCCCCGCGCGGTGATGACCACCGACTGGCAAAGCGTGGTCAATGATCCGGACGTCCACCTCGTGGCCGAACTGGTCGGCGGCACGACGCTTGCGCGGACGATGATTCTCACGGCGCTCAAGCTCGGCAAGCCGGTCATCACAGCGAACAAGGCGTTGCTTTCCGCGCATGGCGAGGAGCTTTTTGCCGCAGCCAAAAAATACGGCACCAATCTCTATTACGAGGCCAGCGTTTGCGGCGGCATTCCTATTATCAAATCGTTGCGCGAAGGTTTTGTCGGCAACCGTATCAATGCGCTTTACGGGATCGTCAACGGCACCTGCAATTACATCCTCACCCGGATGAAACTGGAAGGCGCAGATTTCACTGCTGTGCTGGCAGATGCGCAAAAACAGGGTTACGCCGAAACCCCGCCGGACCTCGACATTGACGGCTGGGACGCCCAGCACAAGATCGGCATTCTGGCGTCGCTTGCCCACGGCTTCTGGGTGATTCCGAAAGAAATTTATGTGGAAGGCATCCGCCATCTTTCAGCAATGGACATCAAATTTGCCGGCGAACTTGGCTATACCATCAAACTGCTTGGGATCGTCAAACAAATTAACGGTTTAGGGGTGACGATTGACACCTCAAACGGCAAACCGGCGCGTAAATCGTCAATGGAAAATTGCAAATGCAGAGTGCAGGCCTCAGTTTATCCGACGCTGGTTCCGAACACGCATGTTTTGGCGGGCGTGAATCATGTTTTCAACGCCGTCTTTGTTCGCGGTGACATCGTGGGTGACACGCTGTTTTACGGGCGCGGCGCTGGCAAGGACGCCACTGCCAGCGCGGTCCTGAGCGACCTGGCGGACGCGGCGCTCGACCTGAAGTTCGGCACAAAACACCGCGTGCCGCCATTCGTGCCGCACGAATGTGCCGGCGCCGTTGTGCCAATCGAAGACGTTGTTTCGCAATATTTCGTGCGCCTGAATGTCGCGGACCGTCCGGGTGTGCTGGCAAAAATCGCGGCCATTTTCGGCCAGTCGAAAATCGGCATTTCGTCGGTGATTCAACCCGAGGGCCACGAAGGTGAAAGTGTGCCGTTGATTTTCATGCTGCACTACGCCACCAACGGCGCGGTGATGAAGGCGCTGGCCAAAATCGGCAAATTGCCGGTGGTCAAAAGCAGGCCGGTGATGATTCGGGTGGAGAGTTTTGAATAATTTCGCGTGCTTCGCGCGACATTTGAACATGATTCGTTTCCACAGCACCAACGGCCAGGCGCCCGCAGTCAGTCTGCGCGAGGCCTTGCTGCAAGGCCAGGCGCCCGACCGCGGACTTTATCTGCCTGATCAGTTCCCCAAGCTGGCACCCGATGAAATCGCTGCCTTCGCCAGGCTGCCCTACTACGAAATTGCCTTTCACGTCCTGTCGAAATACGCCGACGGCGTCATTTCGAACGACGATCTCAGCGTGATCTGCCGCGATGCCTACAACTTCGACGTGCCGTTGGAACAGGTTTATGACCGCGTTCATGTCATGCGCCTGGATCGCGGGCCGACGGCTTCGTTCAAGGATTTCGCCGCCCGGCTGATGGCGCGATTGTTTGGTCGTTTTTTGCGTGAATCCGGGCAGCACGCCACCATGCTGACCGCTACCAGCGGCGATACCGGCTCGGCGGTGGCACACGCCTTTCATGGAGTACCGGGAGTACGCGTGATCGTGTTGTTTCCCATCACCGAAGTCAGCGAAAGCCAGCGCAAGTTGATGACCACGCTGCGCGACAACATCCGCACTGTTGCGATTGACGGAAAATTTGACGATTGCCAGGCGATGGTGAAACGCGCCTTTGCCGACCCGGAGTTGAAGCACATCCCGCTGTCGTCCGCGAACTCCATCAACATTGGCCGGCTCCTGCCGCAGAGTGTTTATTATTTTTACGCCGCTTCCCGGCTGGCGAAACCCGGCGAACCGATGGTCTTTTCCATTCCCAGCGGCAATTTTGGCGATGCCATGGGTGCCGTGGTCGCGCGGGAGATGGGTTTGCCGGCGAAAAAGCTGATTGTGCCGGTGAATGACAACGATGCCTTCCCGCGTTTCCTCGCCAGCGGCCATTACGAAAAAGTCGTGCCCTCGCGCAACTCGCTCTCCAATGCGATGAACGTCGGCCATCCGAGCAACCTCGCCCGGCTCGTGGCGATTTACGGCGGGCAAATGGACGAGACAGGCAAGATCCATAAGCAGCCCGACCTCGTCGTGATGCGCCGGGATTTGTTTTCCAGTTCGGTTTCCGACGAACGCACGCGGGCGGCGATCCGGGATTTCTGGACGAAATATCAATTGCTGCTTGAGCCGCACGGCGCGGTGGCGTGGCAGGGTTTCCTCGACTGGCTCGCCGTCGAACCACTCGGCGCCACGCCCGCCGTGATTATCGAAACCGCAAACCCGGCGAAGTTTCCGGAAGAAGTCGAAAAAGTTGTCGGCTGGCCTCCAGATGTTCCGCCGGCGATGGCAGCCGCCATCAACATGCCGGAGGATTTCGACCGGCTGGACGCGGATTATGAAAAGTTCAAGGCGTACTTGATCCAGAAACACGCGGCATGAGGGCCCGGCTGAATTAGGGTTCCCGACGTTTTCTTCGGAACAATCTCCAAACCGAGAATGCCACCGAGGCGAGTTCCCCGAACCGGCCGATTCCAGCCATGAGCGTGCGGGGTTGGCGCAGGGTTTTGGCGGCCAGCGCCCCCGCCGCCGTGGCGAGCCCGGCGATCCAAAGGGGATGCCGGCGCGCCAGGCCAAGAATTTCGTCCCACCAATCTTCCGGTGACTGAAGCCGCTGCCAGTCGGACAGCAATTGCAGCCGATGGGCTTCGCTTTGGGACACGAGTTGCTCCTTTTCCAGCCGCAGTTGCTCTAACTCTTTTCTTTGAAACATGCCTGATCTTTCTTGATTTGTTCCAGCGTGGCGGTGAACGCCCGCCATTTCCGCAACCGGGAATGCAGCATCGCAAACGCCGTCGCTGCGGCGGTGGCATAGGCGAGTATGATCAGCGCCAGCACCAACGTGCGGTGGGTGTCCCAGAAGGCCGCCACAACGGCAAACGTAACCACGAGCAGAGCCATCAAAGCGCACACCGTCCCGACCATTAACAACAACAGCGCGTCCAGTACTCGCAGCCGTTCCTCCTGCCATTCGATCAGGAACAGTTCGACGCGGTTTTCCATCACGTCACGGAGTGTCTTGAACACGCGCGCGAGAGTGGACCGCAGGCCGTCTCCGGCTCGGGACGTTTTATCCATGGTTCATCGGCGGCCGGCGAGCACGCCGATCAACAATCCCAAACCAAACGCCGCCCCGGCTGCAATACCGATGGATTCATACGGATGTTCGCGAATGGCTCTGTCGGCAGTCTTGGCACCGGCAACGGTTTTTTCCTGAATCTGATGGTACGTGGCTTTGGCCGAGCCGAGAGCCGAGGACAAACGATGGCGCAGTTCATCTATTTTTTCACCCGCCTGGCCGGCAGTTGCCTGCAACATCGCTTCCGCGTCGCCCGTCAGCTCCTTCAAATCCGAGCTGAGTTTTTCCATGTTGGTTTCGTTAGTCATAACCTGTCCTTTTTCCTTGTTACTCGTCGGCGCAAACCTGCAAAACGCGGGCTTGCTCTCATTTAACATAATTCATGTCGGGCGTGCGTGCTTAAATATTTTTGAACCGGAGGAATTTGGAGGTTGTGAATTTCAGTATCCGGACGGGAACGCATTCCGCACCTTGCAAATCACGGCAAAATTGCTATACTTCGCGACCGTTCAAAACACAATAACCAGCGGGAAAATCAAATTTGTGCAGCAGCATAAACCATGGCCTTGATCGTTCAAAAATACGGCGGCACGTCGGTTGGCAACCCCGACCGTATCAAAAATGTCGCCTGGCGGGTGGCGGAATATTGTTCGCGTGGCGACCAGGTCGTCGTCGTCGTTTCAGCGATGAGCGGTGTGACCGACGGCCTCATCAAGCTGGCCAAGGACATCGCCCCGTTGCCGAGCGAGCGCGAGATGGATGTGTTGTTGGCAACCGGCGAACAACAAACCATTGCGCTCACGGCGATTGCGCTGCACGCGTTGAACGTTCCCGCCGTTTCGCTTACCGGGGCGCAAGCGGGCATCGTGACCGACGGCGTCCATACCAAGGCGAAAATTCACAACATCACGCCGAAAAAGGTCCGCGAGCTTTTGAAACAGGGCGACGTTGTCATTGTCGCCGGTTTTCAGGGTGAAACGCCCGAAGGCCAGATTACGACACTGGGCCGGGGGGCTCTGACTTAACCGCGATTGCGCTGGCCGCCGCGCTCAAGGCCGATTTGTGCCAGATTTACACTGATGTGGACGGCGTCTATACCGCCGACCCGCGCATCGTGAAGGGCGCGAAAAAGCTCGGAGAAATTTCCTACGACGAGATGCTCGAACTTGCCAGTCTCGGTGCCAAGGTGATGCAGAGCCGGTCGGTGGAATTTGCGAAAAAATTTGGAGTCGTATTTGAGGTCCGCTCCAGCTTGAATGACAACCCCGGAACCATTGTGAAAGAAGAAACCAAAAGCATGGAAGACGTCGTGGTGCGCGGCGTTTCACTCGACAAGAACCAGGCGAAGGTCACGCTCGTCGGCGTACCCGACAAACCCGGCGTGGCGGCGCGCATCTTCAAAGCGCTCGGCGACGCGACCGTCAACGTGGACATGATTGTCCAGAACATCAGTCATGGCAGCGGCGTGCCGGCCACCGACCTCTCGTTCACGATGGACAAGCCCGATTTGCTCAAGGCGCAAAAGGTGATTGACGGCCTGAAAAAAGAGCTCGGCTTCCGCGACGTAATCGCCACCGAAAAGATCGGCAAACTCTCCATCGTCGGCGTGGGCATGCGAAGTCATACGGGCGTGGCCGCAAAGCTGTTTGAAACGCTGGCCAATGAAGGCGTGAATATTGACATGATTTCCACCAGCGAAATCAAGGTTTCCGTGGTGATTGATCTGGCCAGGGGCGAGCAGGCGATGAAAGCCGTCCACGCGGCGTTTGTCGAGAATTAAAGTCAATCGTTTTTTGAAATAACCGGCCAACGGCTTGAGGATTTCCAGTTTGACCAAAGCGATGATGACGACGGTGTAAATTAACGAAACAATCACATCTGTCCATCTTTCCCGGCGCGAATCCGGCGGCGGTTTTTGCGAAAACATCTGCCGCGCGCCCTTGTGCAGGAGCACAAGGGCGGGCACGTTCGTCAGCCAGTAGCCGATGATCAAGCTGGCCGCAAACGCCGGTTTGTAAAAGAAGCTCACCACCCAGGCAAAGCCCAGCGCGAGGGGAATGTTTACGAAGGCATCATTCCACCATGAAAGCGGCGAGAGCCGGCAACCGATCGTCGCCAGAACGCCGCCGGAGATTTTGCGTTTCCAGGACATGAACGGGCGCAGTTTCCCGGCGACGGTTGGAATGAAGCAAGCGTGAAAATTCAACCCCTGCTTTTCTCCCGCAGAATTTTGTTCGGAAAACGGGATGCCAACTGTCCGGACTTGAAGAATATTTTTTGATGGACGGGGGGAATGAACCGCCTTTGAATTCGTTCAGCCGATGAAAAATTGTTCCTGCTGCGGAAGAGAATCCGCCGATAACGCGGCTGTTTGCCCGATTGACGGCCAGCCGGTCTTGAGTCCCCAGGCAGGACAGGGAAAGGTTGCGGCCTCGCCGCAAGCCGCTCCGTCGGCATTTGATGTCAGACTGGTTTCTCCCATTTTGTCCGCCGGCAAATACCGGGTCTTTGTCGAACGCGGCGACCTGATTTTCATCCAGATGGAAGGCGGCTCAAAGTCCATTTTGGCGGCGGCGGCGCCTTTGTTGGGTCCGCCGGGGGCCGTCATCCCGTTGGTTTTATGGCTGTTCACCAACCGAAAAGCCCGGGCGAAACGGCAACAATTGGAAACTGGAGATCCGGAAGAATTGCTGCGCGAAAGCGCGTCCAATTTCAAATTGAACCTGGCGGAAATTCGCGATGCTGCAATCGAAGAACCTGCCCGATTTGCTAACGTCGGAAAGACCGGGCGGTTGAATCTTCTTGTGCGGCACGGAGAAAGAATCAAGTGCGAGTTTGAAAATACGGCGGAAATGAACAAGGCAATTCATCTGCTCGTCCCGCAGTTGAGCTCGCCTTGCAGGTAAACGTGGCGTGGAACGGAGAGAAACAGCGATTTGAAAAGAAGAAAAAGAATTTGACCCGCTGAAACCGACCGGTTATTGTTCTTTGCGTGAATCGCAATTTGAATCTGAACCTGCTGCTGAACGCGCTGCTGTTGTGCCGCGCGGCAGTTGGGTTCTGATTCGTTCACACGTTTTTTCGAACCCCACTGCCAAACCGGCGGTGGGGTTTTTTGCATTTTAGCCACGGATGAACACGGATAAACACGGAGTAAATTGGAGCGCCGAGCGCCGACTCGAGGTGTTGGGGCGGCGCCGTATCGCGCCGGGACGGTGCTCGGCGCTCCGTTGCCAGCAGCATTTTTTATCCGTGTCCGTCCGTGTCCATCCGTGGTTTAATTCCGTCAACGCCTGAATTTATGCACAAGAATCCATCAAAAAAATACCGTCCATTCCCGCCGGTCAGCTTGCCCGACCGGCAATGGCCCGGCCGTGTCCTCACCCGTGCGCCCATCTGGTGCAGCGTGGATTTGCGCGACGGCAACCAGGCGCTCGCCGTGCCGATGAATGTCAGCCAGAAGCTCGAACTCTTCCAGACACTTGTGAAGATCGGCTTCAAGGAAATCGAAGTCGGCTTTCCATCCGCGTCGAATACCGAGTTCGCATTCAACCGCCGGCTCATTGAGGAAAACCGCGCGCCGGATGACGTTCTGGCTTCAGGTGCTCGTGCAGGCGCGCGAGGATTTGATTGAGCGCACCGTGGAGTCGCTTATCGGCGCGAAGAAAGCCATCATTCACCTTTACAATTCGACCTCCCCGGCGCAACGCCGCGTCGTGTTCGGCAAATCTGAGAAAGAAATTGTCGAAGTCGCCGTGCGCGGCGCGCAATGGATCAAGGACCGGTTGCCGCGGCTCAAGGGCACGGAACGTCATGCTCCAGTATTCGCCGGAAAGTTTTTCAGCGACGGAAGTGGAATTTGCCAGAGAAATTTCCGAAGCCGTCATGGAGGTCTGGCAGCCGACACCGAAGCGGAAGATGATTTTAAACTTGCCGGACACGGTGGAAGTCGCAATGCCGAACGTTTACGCCGACCAGATTGAATGGATTTGCCGAAACATCAGGAACCGCGATTCACTTATTGTCAGCGTTCACACACACAACGACCGCTGCACCGGTGTGGCGGCAACCGAGTTGGGCTTGCTCGCGGGTGCTGAACGCGTCGAAGGCACGTTATTTGGCAACGGCGAACGAACGGGCAATTTGGATATTGTTACGGTGGCATTGAACCTTTACCAGCACGGTATTGATCCAAAGCTGGATTTTACCGGCCTCAATTCCATTATTGAAGTCTATGAACGTTGCACGGGTATGACGGTTCCGCCGCGCCAGCCTTACGCCGGCGAACTGGTTTTCACCGCATTCAGCGGCTCGCACCAGGACGCCATTCGCAAGGGGTTGAATGAATGGAAGGAGAACGGCCGTACACACTGGGATGTGCCGTATCTCACGATTGACCCGACGGACATCGGACGCGAATACCGCGAGGTCATTCGTGTCAACAGCCAGTCCGGCAAGGGCGGTGTGGCTTATTTGCTGGAAAGCCAGTTTGGCATCGAATTGCCCAAGGACATGCAGCGCGAGTTCGGTCCGATTGCCAATGATGAAGTGGACAAGCTGGGCCGCGAAGTGACCGCCGCCGAGTTGAAACAGATGTTCTGGAAGGAATATATCGAACGCACGGCGCCATGGCAGCTCAAGAAATTTGAAACGGAGAGCAAAAATGGTATCGTCAAATGCCGCGCAAAATTACTGCGCGACGGGAAGATGGTGGAACTTGCCGGCCAGGGCAATGGTCCGTTGGCCGCGTTGGTCCATGGATTCAACAAGGCGGGCGGGCCGCGTTTTGAAATTACGGCTTACAGCGAGCACGCCTTGAGTTCCGGCGAGGAAGCCGTGGCGATTGCCTATATTCAAATCAAGTACGGTGACGGCAAAGCCCGCTGGGGTGCCGGCGTGGACACGAATATTGAGCTGGCCTCCGTGCGGGCCGTCTTAAGTGCGTTAAACCGGTTGTGATTGCGCAGCGTTTCACTCATTTCCTGCTCGTCAAAAGAATGCGGGCTTTTTAGCATTCAGCGTCGTTATGAAATTAACTCGTCATTTTCTTTTTGGGATTGCGGGCGTTATTTTCGCCGGCGCCGGCCTCCTGGCTGCCGATGTCAAGTCATCCAACACCACTGTGGCCACCCCGCCGGTTTATGTCCCGAACTTGTCGGGTGCGTCGGGGCCGTTGCCCGATGGGGTTCTGACTTGGGACGCGACGACGAAAGAAACCAATGTCAACGCGAATACCGGCCCGGCGCATTTCGTCTTCAATTTCACCAACGTTGCAACCCAGATTAATCTTGGCCTGGCAACCAATATTACCAGCATCACCAACTTTGCGACGGTCACCAATTCAAGCTTTTGGGCGCGGCTTTTTGGAAGAAAAGTCACCCAAGTGGCCCGCGTTGGCAGCAACACCAACGTCGTCACGGTCACCAATTCCATTGCCCAAGTTCCGGTCACCATTTTGAGTGTGCGGCCGTCCTGCGGCTGCACCACGACAAAATTGCCGCCATTGCCCTGGACACTTGGCCCGGCGCCAACGGCCAGATCGAAGCAACGGTGAATTTATATGTTGCGACTGGTACATTGTACAAGACATTGATGGTCTATACTGATAAAGGCTCCAAGACATTGATGCTGAAGATCACCATTCTGCCCTTCCAGATGCCCAAAATGTCGGAAGCCGAGCGTGAAGCAAACAGGAAGCTGGCTGTTGCGGATCGGCAGTTGGTCTTTAAGGGAGAATGCGCGACGTGCCATGTCCAGCAGGGTGAAGGCAAGTACGGCCAGACGCTATACGACGCCGATTGCGCCATTTGCCATGAAGGTGAACATCGCGCGACGATGGTGCCGGATTTACACGCGCTCAAAACACCGACCAATTTCGAATTCTGGCGCATCTGGATTGCCCATGGCAAACCCGGCTCGCTGATGCCAGCGTTTTCAGGTACTGACGGGGGTCCATTGTCAGACATGCAAATTGCTTCGCTGGCTACATATCTTAATGAATCTATAAAGAGTCATTAATTTCAAAAGTGTCACTTGGTTGGCCTGCCGCTATAATGGACTTTTTTAGACTTTATCGTTAATGATGTTAATGTGCGAATTTTTGGGTAATCCGCCATTTTTTGCTTGCAAGAATGTATCAAATTGGTACACTTCAACTGTGGCTATGACGTACCTTGCCTTTAAGAAGTTCTCCGGGGCTTTGGGGTTTTATTTGAAGATCTGGCGTTTGCGAATGTCGTGGTCTTGGTTTTTCCGTCATTGTTGCAGTCTGGCAATGATTCTGGTTCTGTCGGGGCTTAGTTATTTGTTGATCAGCCGGTTTGTTATTCAGTCGGTCCAGGTCGTCGGCGACAGCATGTACCCCACGCTTATAAATTCAGGGCACTATTGGCTGGACCGGTATAGCTATTTGATGGGGGAACCGCAACGTGACGACATCGTCGCCGTTAGAGATCCGCAGGATAATATGCTTCTGGTCAAACGCATTATTGCCAAGCCCGGTGAGTCCGTGTGTCTCAAGAACGGCAGGGTTTATGTGAATGGCCGGTTGTTGCCCGAGCCATATCTTTTGCCCGGCACGCCCACCTATGCTTACGATAGAGATGGGAACGAATTTATCAGCTACGGCGACAAATATTTTGTCATGGGCGACAACCGCAACAACAGCCTGGATAGCCGTGTTTTCGGAGCGGTTTCGCGCCAGGACATCCTCGGCAAGGTGATTGAGTAAGGGGTCAAAGCCTTTTTGATTTCGATAATCCCCGCTTGCGTCGGTTACGTCAGGTGCTACGTTGTCAACCATGACAGTTGAATCGGTTGACGTAACCGGATACGGGCAAATCGCCGGGCTTGGCCGGCGCGTGCTCGACGGCGTGAACATCACCCGGGACGAGGCGTTGCGGCTCTTCCATCTCGAAAATACCGCCGACGTTTTTGATTTGTTGTCCTGGGCGAACCGGATTCGCGGGCATTTTAAAGGCAACAAGATTCACCTTTGCTCCATTGTCAACGCCAAGGCCGGCGCGTGCTCGGAGAATTGCAGTTTTTGCGCACAATCGTCCTTCTACCAGACTGGCTCGCCCCGATACGGTTTTGTGGATCCCGAACCGGTCCGGGAGGCCGCTGAAGAAGCGAACAAAAACGGCGTCACCGCCGTCGGCCTGGTTGCTGCGTGGAAAGGTTTGAACGAAGGCCCGATGCTCGACGAGGTCTGCGACCGCATCCGTGAATTGAAGGCTGGCGGCAAAACCCGGCCCAACGTCTCGCTCGGCATCATCAAGAGCCAACATGTCGCCGACCGTTTGAAAGAAGCGGGAGTTGAATGCTACGGCCACAATCTCGAAAGCTCGCGCCGTTTTTTTCCGAGAACCTGCACGACCCATTCCTACGACGACCGCCTCGAAACCATCGGCTATTTAAAAAGGGCCGGCATCAAGATTTGTTCCGGCGGCATCATCGGCATGGGCGAGACACGCGAGGACCGCTGCGACCTCGCCTTTGCACTCAAGGAAATTGGCGCGAACGTCGTGCCCATCAACATCCTCAATCCCATCAAAGGCACGCCGTTTGAAAACAATCCCCCGCTGCCGGTCATGGAAATTTTGAAGACCATCGCTTGCTTCCGGTTCATCCTGCCGCGGCAGGAAATCATGATTGCCGGCGGCCGCACGGTGAACCTGCGTGACGCGCAAAGCATGATTTTTATGGCCGGCGCCAGCGCACTCATGGTCGGTAACTATCTCACCACGCTGAACCAGCCGGTCGAAAAGGATCTGCAGATGCTCAAAGACCTCGGCCTCGACCCGAGCTGGGACAAACACGGTTTCAGCGATCAGGAAGAAAACGGCTGCGGTTGCGGAAAAGGAAATTGTGAACCGGAAGTCGAATTAGCGGCCACCAAGTAATTGCACCGCGCGCCGCCAAATGGAGAGTGGGGACCGATCGTCTATAAAAGATTAAAATCCGTTTGCATCCTGGCGTTCTTGCATGAAATTCTCCGCGTGGAACGACTTGGCAAAAATCGCGGTGGTTACCACGGCGAGACGATTGATGTTCGTGCCGTGTTGCGTGATATTGAAATCGCAGCGCGGCAACAGGATTGGACCGTTGAAACATTCGGCCGGCAAGCCGAGTTCGATTTGATCGCCCTTCATCGTGCGCCGGTTTCATTTCCCCATCCGCAATCCCCAATCCGCATTTACCTTTCCGCCGGCATTCATGGCGATGAACCTGCCGGACCGCTGGCCGCGTTGCGGTTGCTTCAGGAGAATCATTGGCAGCCGAACGCGGAACTTTGGTTCTGTCCGTGTTTGAATCCCATGGGCTTCGTTTTGAACCGGCGGGAGAATCCCGTCGGCAAGGATTTAAACCGCGATTACCGGCATTTGGAGACTGCCGAAGTCCGCGCCCACGTCGCGTGGCTGGAGCGCCAGCCGCGGTTTGACGTGTATCTCTGCCTCCACGAGGATTGGGAATCACACGGTTTTTACCTCTACGAACAAAATCCTGACGGCCGGCCTTCGCTCGCGGAAACCATCATTGAAGCCGTGCAGAAGATTTGTCCCATTGACCCGTCGGAAGTCATCGAGGACCGCCCGGCAAAAGGCGGCATCATCCGACCGAATCTCGATCCGAACACGCGACCGCAATGGGCCGAGGCATTTTATTTGATTGTGAACAAATCGCGGCTGGGCTGTACGCTGGAAGCGCCATCGGATTTTCCGCTGCCGGTTCGCGTGGACACGCTGGTCGCGGGTGTGAAAGCGGCGTTGAAATCGTTCAATCCGGTTTGGCCGTGAATCGGCTCAAGGGAATTGCCAGGGCGGAAACGAGGTTGATTTCGTGGCAAAAAAATTATTATTACGGGTAAATCGGATGCGGATGACAAAACCCTGAAGCCGAATGCGCCGGTTGATTCGGTTGTGCAAGCCAATGTAGCTCAGCGGTAGAGCAACGGTTTCGTAATTCAGAACAGGGTTTTTCCTTCAATTTCACCTCGTTGGACTCAATGGCATTTGAGGCCGTCAACAAAGGGGGAAACTGCAATCGCAATTTTCCGCGAGTGCCTTCGAGTGCATCCAAAAAACCTCAAAAACTTCCATACCGGATACAAAAGAGGGATACAATTGATTTCTCACTCGCGACGGAAGCGGTGTTGCGGTTCGGAGCACAGCGGAGAAAGGCAACGGTGCTTTGGTCGCGCCATAACCTGGTCGGCGCAATGTCTTTTGGTGTGACTGTGAAACGAGTCAGCCGGAAAGTCATTGCGCCTGCGGGTGTTCTCTCAGGTGCATGGGCGAGGCAGGTGAAGTGTTAGAAATTCTTGACAATGCTTAATGTAATTGCTAACTTTCTTAATATTATGCGGGTAACTTGCCTTAAAAAAACCAGTCCTCTGAAACTTAAATCCATATTTTCCGTTCGGGCCGGGTGCCATTCATTCGGCGGAGCGGTCTATGTCGGAGCGGTTCTGCTGCTGGTCACAAGCGTACCGGCACAAAATCTGTTTGAGGCGGACGAAGACAGCGGCAACATTTATGAGTTCGCTGCGAACGGCGTACAAAGCACTTTTGCGTCGGGATTGTCTTTTCCTACGGGGTTGGCCTTTGACCGCGCTGGTGATTTGTTTGTGGCGTGCCTCGGCGGCACCGGAGTGGATGCCGGCAATATCACTGAAATCACGCCCGCCGGAGCGCAAAGCACCTTTGCCTCCGGATTGGACGGCCCTGAAGGGCTGGCGTTTGACAGCTCAGGCAATCTGTTTGTGGCCGATGAGGGCAGCGGCGAGATCACCGAAATCACGCCGGAGGGCACGAAGAGCACCTTTGCCTCTGGATTGCAACATGCCACGGGCTTGGCCTTCAACAGCGCGGGCAATTTGTTTGTGTCGGTTTATACCAACAGTCTCCCGCTCAAAGGCGGTCCCATTGGTTACGGTGCCATCATTGAAATCACGCCGGGTGGAGCGAAAGGCACCGTTGCCTCCCTGGGGACCAATGCTGGCGGTGGGCTGGCGTTTAACAGCTTCGGCGATCTGGTTGTGGCGATTGATTCGGCAAGCGGCTCTGTCACTGAATATACACCGGCTGGGGCGCAAACTACCATTGTCTCCGGATTGGATTATCCTCGTTCACTGGTCTTTAACAGCGCGGGTGATCTGTTTGTGGCCAATTCGGGCGACAACAACATCATCGAAATTACACAGGGCGGGGCGCAAAGCATGTTTGCGTCCGGGCTGGATTATCCAGACGGACTGGCTTTTCAGCCCGTCCCTGAACCGTCGGCCTTGGGATTGCTGGCCGTCGGTGCCACTGCGCTCCTCGCCCGTCGCCGTTCCGCTGACGCCAAGTTGAGTTAGCCTCAGTGGATACGGTGCTCTGCTCCCCCAATTTCCTTCAAATGGACTCAATGGGACTGGCGGTGGGAAAAATCATCATTCGGGCAACTTTCTTGAAACCATTTAACAGCTTTGGTGTCTTATCATGTGGAGGATGTTTCCTCCGGTGCGGGTTGATCTTTGAAATTTGTTTGTGAGAGTCACGACCGTGACTCAATTAAAATATAAACGAACAAGAGACATCCATTGTGAATGATGAAGCGGCAATGATATGACGATTGAATGCGATTTGAATGCCGGGTGACGAGTTCTGCAAGACCCCACCTAAGATGCCGACGCACAACGTTCAACTGTAACGCGCACCTAATGATTTGATTTCAGTCTCGCCTAAGAAATAAACTACTAACGACGGTCTTCTCTCGGGCCTAGCCATCTTGGGATGGTCGGGCCGCTGCATTTAGTCAAACCAGTTTCTTTGAACTCACCGTGCCCAGAACTCGGTTGCGGTGGCGTGTCCAGGTGGCACGCCGCCACTCCACAGAAGGCGTAGGCGGGACAGTGAACATTATACAGCTAGGGAAGTGGCCGGGATGCTCAAGGTCGAATACAAGACCGTGCTCCGGCTGATTCAACGTGGGTTGCTTAGGACAATTCCAGGCATCCGTCACAAACGGATCACCGAGCAGGAATTGCGGCGGTACTTGGGCATCAAGGAAACACAAGGAGGTGCAGCATGAGCGAGCCGGAACGCAATTGGCTGACAGCCGAGGAGTTCCTGGCTGAATACCAACGTCAGCGGGCGGGAGCGAATGCGCAACGGCAGATGCCGCAACCCGCTTCGCCGTCGAATCCGCCCACAATTTACCAGCTCAACCCATATCTCAAATATCGCCCCAACAAACTGGATTCGACCGGCTATCCCGGCAAGGTCGTCTATCGTCGCTCGACAATCGAAGACCAAGGGCCGGAGGCGGAGCACGGCGGAGCCGTGCCCGCCCCGGCCTTGGGCTTGTTGAAGGGTCATATCTCCTCGCCGGATTGGTTCAACCCGTATGATGAGGGACAGATTGAGGTTTGGACGGGAGCGGGTTTGATCCGGGTGGTCAAGCAAGGGCGGCATGAGCCGATACCGGAGGGGGCTGCCAAGAAAAAGAAACGAGGCCGGATTCAGGAATTCAGCCGCGCCTCCCGCCGCCGGATGATGCAGTTTCTAGCGAAGGTTATTTTGGATGAAATCATCCTGCCGCTGTTTGGCACAACCACCTACCCGGATATATTTCCCGGTGAGGCAGAAAAGTTTAAGCGGGATATTCGTACTTTGATCGAGCGCATCAAGCGGCGTTTCGCATTGGTGGGATTGCTCTGGCGTCTGGAATTCCAGGTCCGCAAGTCGGGGGTCAATGCAGGCAAGATTGCACCCCACTTCCACTGGCTCTTGTGGAATGTGCCGCTCCAATTCGATTGCAAACCAGAGAATGGAAAATGGGCCAAGGTCAGCCGGGGCAAAGACGGTGTGTGGCGTGAAACAGTAAAGTTCTATGATGGCGATGAAATTGCCACGGTGGTTAATCCAATCGAGGGCGACAAAGACCGGTTCACAGAATGGTTAAGCCGCAACTGGTATGATGTCGTGGGCACGGGAGAACTGAAGCACTTCCGGGCGGGAATCGCAATCTCAAAAATGCGTCGCACCACACCCAATGCTCCGTTGAAGCGCGTGGCGCTGTATTCCTTGCCATAACGGGTCGCCCACTCGTTGCAGTCCTTGCTGTTGATTTTGGCGATGTCGGTGGAATAGAACTCCGGCCAGGTCTTGCTGAGTGCAATCAGCACTTCCCGCTTGTAGAGCTTGGTGCGCGGCTTGTTGTTGTGGTCGTCCTCAATCTCGGTTTTGAGCAATTCAATGATGACTTCGCCTTTGACGGACTGACCTTTGTTGATTGCCAGCCGCCGGTGGTCTTGAAGGAAATCAGAGAGCTTGAGCTTGGCAACGGTTAGGACGTGCGTTTCCAGTGAACGGCGAATTAACTTGCCATTGACCCGGACGCGCCCAAAATATGTGCCACTGGGTTTGTACCGGATGAGATTTGGATACGGCGTTTTGACCCAATTCGAGTCCGCGTTGCGTATGATGGGTGATGGTATGTTGGACTTCATAACAGGAAAAACGTACCATATACAAATTGAGTATGCAACAGCCTAAAAGCCCAGCGAGAATAACAGCATAAAATGCTTTATTTTTAGATAGTTTTAAGCCAATGTAGCTCAGCGGTAGAGCAACGGTTTCGTAAACCGTCGGTCGCCGGTTCAATCCCGGCCATTGGCTCCATTCCTAACCGTGAGTGCGGCAAGGAGTTATGAAAGTGACGGGCGCGAGTGCCAGCAGAAGTGCCAGCAGAATTTAACTCTGGCGTATTCTCGGTAACTTCCACCTGCTCCCTACCTGAATCGGAATCATTTGTCGTAACCTCATCGCTGTGAAGACAGTTATGAGCCAACAATTCCGACTCTACCGCCGAAAGAATGGCGGACGGTATTATCTTCACAATCATCTGACGGGCAAACAGGAGAGTTTGCAGACCACCGACCGCGCGAAGGCCACACGGCTTTTGCACGCGAAAAATGAGGCTAGCCAACAACCGGCCATCAATCTGCAAATTGCCCGTGCTTATCTGGCGGCCACCGACCCGCAGATTGCCACCCGCACCTGGCAGTTCGTCATGGACGAGACGGCCACCCTCAAACAAGGCCCGACCCAGGATCGCTGGAGGCGGGCGATGCGGGACAAGGCGTTCGATTCCATCCGACCATTGCCCGTCCTGGAAACCCGCCCGGAACACTTCCTGCGGGTGCTGGGAATTGGCACTGTTTGCTCGAATATTTTTCTGCGGCGGCTCCAAAACTTCGCCCTCGATATGTCCTGGCTGCCGTGGCCGGTGCTGCCCAGGAAGCGTTGGCCAGCCATCCAGTTCAAGGAAAAGCGCGGCATCACCGGGGAGGAACATCAAAAGATTCTGGCGGGTGAAAGCAACGCGGAATTGCGCGACTATTATGAATTGCTCTGGCATTTGGGCGGTTCACAAACCGACATGGCTTCGTTGCGCGCCGAGGATGTTGATTGGACGGACCGAACCATCTCCTACGCGCGGATGAAAACGGGAACCCAGGCGATGATTCATTTTGGCGACCGGGTCGCCAAACTTCTGCAATCACGGCCGGTGACGGGCTATCTCTTTCCTCAAATCGTCCAATGGAAGGAGTCCGACCGCGCAAAGGCATTCATTCGTCGGCTCCGATTGGTTGGTGTTTCCGGGGTCTCTTTACACAGCTACCGTTACGCCTGGGCGGAACGGGCTAAGACGTGTGGTTTTCCAGAACGATTCGCGCAGGAAGCGCTCGGTCACGGGAGCAAGGCCGTTGCACGGGCGTACGCGAAAAAGGCCAGGGTGCTGATTCCGTCCTTGGAGGAATACGAGCGAAAGATTGTGTCGCTACCCAACGTAACGAGACAGGAACCCGTAGTGGCACAGCCGGTGAACGCGTAACCGGAGGAAATCACATGAACTTGAATCCTGCCAAAGTGCTCGACCCCGTGTTCCATTTTCTCGATTGGATCATCGCAGAATGGGGAGTTTATCTGTTTCTCGCGTTCGTCTGGCTGTCCCTGATTCTGATTGCGTGGATATTCAGCGGCGGGTTGCGCCGGAAATTCCCCAATCAACCGCACGTCAGCGCCGGCATCGGCATCATCATACAGCCACACACACCACCGCCACCAACAATCATCATCCAAGAATATCACCCGCCGGATGATGGCATGGATTAAACCAGGTGTTCGGTGAAGTGTGACGATGGGGACGGGCGAGCGGCGGCGCGGAGTTTTGAGCCTTCAGCTCGCCGCGCCGCCGGTCGCTACCGCGTAACGGACTCGCCCGTCCTCATGCCGGTTGGGCCTGCCGTGCCCGCTTCCGCGCGTTCTTGTTGCGCCAGTGCCGGTGAATGGCCGCCGCCACTTTATCGAGCCATTCCGGGCTGGCAAATTTCTCCGCGAGCGCGTCACGCGAAAATTGCTTCACGCAATAGCGCCCCGGATGGCCGAGCGGCTTGAGCAGTCCCGCCCGCACCAGTGGCGGGATGATATGCGTAGCGACGCCCAGCGCTTCGGCCACTTTCTCCTTGGTCATGAAGACGGGAAATTTTTCCAGCGTCTGTAGATTTAATGACGAATCATGGATTCATACGTTCTCCTTGGTTAAAGTGATGGTGACGGCGGCAATGTGGGTGTTCAACGTGGCGGCGAAACGCCGTGTCAGCCGACTTCACAAATTTCAATTCATATTTTGAATGTCACGCTCCACGGCGCCGAGTCCGCTGCCCAGCACCACCACATCAGCCAGGGCAAAACGGATCAACATTTTTTCCGGCGGGGCATCCGGCTCCTTTTCCAACGCCGGATTGGAAATCCTTTCGGCAGACAGAAATTGCGCGTAAGGCAGCAGATAACTGTGCCGTCGTCTGCATACACGTTCAGAGCGGCACTCTGGATGTCACTGCCGAAAACAGGGATTATGGCGCGGGCTACACGCCTGATTCGGTGGGTGGATTTTCGTTGGTGTTCATAACGGGGTGGTTTCATTTGAGGGCTGCGATTGTCAGGTAAAATGGTCTGTTGCAGTCCGAGGCGCTGGCGGAACTGTTTCAGGAAGCGATGCCCGCGCTGCAAAATCTTTCAGGATGAATTTTCGGCGGTGGACGGGCGGGACAACTTCCACCGCCGCCAGCCGCGCGCTGGAACGGGTGACGTGCGAGCGCAACATCTCGGCATCATCAGTGAACACGCGGCACGCATCGCGCCCGCGCGAGATGCTGACGTAAAATTGCTGCTGATTGATCGCCGGCAGCGAACGCGACGACGCGACGACCAACACTTCATCCACCGTCTTGCCCTGGGCGGCGTGCGAGGTGACGGCGTAGCCGTGCGTGAACGTGCGATAGTTTTCTGGAATCACCCGGCCATCGGCCAGCACCACGGAATCACCTTGAATCGCCTGCACCTCGACCAATTCGCCGTTGATAAATTTCTTCTGCCAGTTCGATTGCAGTAACAGCTTGTCGCCAGCGGCCACTTTCAATTTCCGTTTCTCCCCCACATCAAACAAGGCGGAGCCTTGACCCAATGGGAAAATACTTTCGGAACCATCCGCGCGTTGGACTTTCAAGGCGTCATTTTCGACGGCGACCACCGCGACGGTTTCATCTTTGGCAAAACCAGTTTTTTGCCGGTGAAACCGAATCGCCATGCCGGGACGGTATTGCCGCGCATCCCGCTTCTGCGCTTCCGTCCATGACAATGAATCAAAAACTTGAAACTCCTTTTCGTCACCCGCCAGCCGACCGGACGTTTTCAACGCGGCACGGACTTTTTCCGTCACCGCTTCAATTTCCTCCCAGGTCGGCGCGACCAGCAGCGCGGATTTATTTTCCGCCAACGCTTTCAGATACGACTTCGCCGCCGAGTCGTGAAGTTCATCGTCCTGAAAACTCAGCCACCGCGCCCATGCGTTCCAACTGCGCGAACGCTTCCACCGGTGCGTTTCTGCGCCGCCAGTTCCACGGCCTTGCGATACTCGGCCTTGCGTTGCCGCCGGATGGCCGTCAACTGGCCGGACTTGAAATCGGAATGCCGTTCCAAAATCCGCAGCGCATCGCCACGCGCAACCGAAGCGTGCTGGCCGGTGTCCCCCGACAGCACAATGCGTGCGTCCCGCGCCAGATCGAACAGCCACTTCATATCATCCATGCCCACCGCCCCAGCCTCATCCAGCACGACCAGTTTGTCCTTGGACAATGGTTGTTTGGACAGCAGCAGGCTTTGCAGCGTCTTCGCCTCGAATCCTTCTTTTCTCAACACTTCGGTTGCTGCCGCCGTCGGAGCGCAGAATAGCGGTTCAACGTGGGCTTCCTTGCAGGCGGCAACCAGTTCGCGCAACGCAGTGGTTTTGCCGCTGCCAGCCAGTCCCCGCAGGCCGGTAATACGGTCGCTGGTGCGCAGGACATGATTAATCGCCCGGCATTGATCTTCGCCCAGCCAGTCGGCAGGCCGATAACCGGGATGCAACGGCGCGACGGCATCGCAGCCCGCATTGACCGTCTGAATCAAAGCCAGTTCCGTCGCCAAAATTCTGTTGGTCGAAAATCCGCGTTCGGTCTTTACCAGTTCCGCCGAATACTTCACCTCCTGTTTCAAATTGCCCAAATCCACCTCACCTTGCCGGTGTGCCAAAGCGGTCGTCAGCAATTCATGCTCCGGGACGACGGATTTGCGCTCGAACACATGGGCGATGGCGTGATTCAGGGTTTGTTTTTCCAGTCCGGCGATGTGCGGTTGACCAGTGCGTTGCACCGACGCCGAAAGTTTTTGCAGTGCCTGTAATTCATCGGGCTGTAATTGTGCCAGTTGGCGTTCGCGCACTTCCGCCGTCGAGATGCCCTTGAGCTTTTTCGCCCGGCTCTGATGCACTGCATGGGAGATTTCATCATTGGAAAGTTTTCGCCCCAACTTTTGTTCCATTTCGTGAACCGCTTGGTCACGCTGCTGCGCGCGTTTGGAAAAGCGTTTCAATACCTCATCGCCGACGCCCTCAATTTCAAATCCATGCTTGGCCGGTTTAATCCGGTAGCCGATCTGTCGAACCCGTTTCGCCAGTTCGTTCCGATAAACCGCCGTGCCGTAACGGATGGCGTCATACATTCCACCCGCTTGCAGGGCTTTCCAGCAACGTTCGCTGTCATCAAATGTGGCATTAAAGACGGTGAAATGCGTGTGTAACTGCGGGTCCAGTTCACGCGAGCTGTTATGCACGAAGGCTGCGGCCACGAGATTGCCGGTCGTGCGGTCACGTTGATTGCCCTGCTTGCGGACTCTGGTTGCGGCGAAGGTTTCCAACTCGCGGAATGCAATGCGCGCGGATTCCTCATGGGCTTCAACCAACCGCTGGTCGTCCAATGTCACCGCCAGCACTGATACGGATTTGGGCGGTGCGCAGGTGAAATCGAAAAACACCCGGCGCTTGTTTTCTTTCTGCTGCCGTTGCGTCAAGCGTTCGCCAGTATCAGGATTTCGATTTTCACAGAGCGCATGAAATTGTTCGCGGCTGACGGTATTGTTTAATCCCAATCGTTCCGCGCCCGTGCCGATCCACTGGCCGGGACGGATTTCACCGGCGGCGTAGTAATCGTTCTGCGCCAGATGCTCGTCGAAATAACTCTCGGCATCGGCCAGATGTTTATGAGCGACGGCGCTAAACATAGGGCGCAATCTTATCAGTCTTCCCAAAGGCTTCGCGTGCCTGCCACACAACTTTTAATTTCGTCCTGCTTTCATTTACAGTTTTGTCATTTTACCTGAAGACGAGTCGTCAAAGGTGTCGTTGGGACACAAAATGCACTTGGCCGATGATTTTTTCATCTGACAACCAGCATGACCGATATAACGCCCTCCTTTGGGTAATGATTACACAAAATGGAACCTCACCGCTTGTCGAAACATTGCTGCGAAAGCATTGATTTCATTGGTGATTGACACCTTTCACCCGGCAGAGCCACGAAGATATTGCCACATTTCTCGCAGCGCAATGATGTCGCCCGCGCTTTGACTGCCCGGCTTTCCGGCGTGCCTTGGAAACCGGCCAGACAAGTTTCTTTTTTCAAGAGGCAAAAGCGATATCCGCATTGAAAGCACCAGCAACACTGCTATTATCGCTGTAGAAGTTGTGACAACAGCTATCGCACATACGAACATCATTGCCGGTGAAATGCCGACCTTTTCGTCATTCCCAACGGTTTTGCGGAACGACCTGGACAAGCAGCACGAACTGGGGCAGTTCTTGACACCGTTGCCCGTTGCGGAGTTCATGGCGTCGCTTTTCGAGATTCACCGGAACGAGGTGCATTTGCTCGACGCCGGGGCTGGAGCAGGCGCGTTGTCCGCCGCGCTGGTCGGGCGGTTGTGTCACGAGCCACGAAAACCAAAGCGGATTTCCATCACGACTTATGAAGTTGACGCGGCGCAGATTGAATCACTGCGGGCCACGCTCGACGATTGCCGCCGCGAGTGTGAGCAAGTGGGCATTTCATTTTCGGCTACGGTCTTGAACGAGGATTTTATAGCAGCCGCCGTGCCGATGGTGCGGAATGATTTTTTTGGGTCAAAACCATTACCTTTCAACGTTGCAATCATCAATCCGCCCTACCGAAAAATTCGCGGTGATTCTTCCACCCGGTTGTTGCTCCGGTCGGCGGACATCGAGGCCAGCAACCTTTATGCGGGCTTCGTCGCGCTCGTCATTCGATTGCTGGTCAATGGCGGTGAGTTAGTCGCCATCACGCCGCGCAGCTTTTGCAACGGTCCCTACTTCAAACCGTTTCGGGAAGACTTTCTGGAAACGATGTCGTTGCGACGGCTCCATGTCTTCAAGTCACGTTCCGCCGCGTTCAGCAGAGACGCGGTATTGCAGGAAAACATCATCTTTCACGCAGTCAAAGGCACAGCCAAGCCTAAGCGTATCATCATCTCGACCTGCAGCGGTGAACCCGCCAGCACGGTGACGGAGCGCGTGGTGGATTTCCGCAACATTGTTTCACCGGACGATGCAGAGCATTTCATTCACCTGCCGACGGACGACCAGCATGCCCAGGCCCGACAGGCAATGGGGCGACTCTCAACTTCGTTGTCGGCGCTGGGTGTGTCGGTTTCTACGGGACGTGTCGTGGATTTTCGGGCAAAAGAATTTCTTCGCCAGCAGCCGGGCCGCGATACCGCGCCGTTGATTTATCCCTGCCACTTCAATGGCGGGTTCGTTCATTGGCCGCGCGAAAAGGCGCGCAAACCAAATGCCATCGTGAGCAACGAGCACACGCACAATTTGCTTGTTCCTGCCGGCATTTACGTGCTGGTCAAGCGGTTTACAGCCAAAGAGGAACGGAAGCGAGTGGTGGCGTGCATCTATGACTCACACCAAATAGAAGCGCCGCTGGTCGGGTTCGAGAATCACCTTAACTATTTCCACATCGGCGGCAGCGGGTTGCCAATGGCACTCGCGAAAGGGCTGGCGCTTTTTCTGAACTCGACATTTGTGGATTTGTATTTTCGGCAATTCAACGGTCATACGCAGGTCAACGCGACCGACCTGCGAAGCTTCAACTATCCAAGTCGCGCGAAACTGGAACGTTTGGGCGAAAGCATTAACGATTTGGAAATGCCGCAAGAGCAGTTGGACGGAATCGTGGAAAGAGAATCCTTCTGATGGCAAAGGCAAAGCAATCGGAGAGGGAGAAGAAACTGAACGGCGCGACAGCAATCCTGCGTGCGCTTGGCTTCGCACCGAAACAGAGCAACGAAGGGGCGGCCTACACGCTGCTGGCGTTGCTCAATTTGAAGCCCGGCCAATCTTGGAAAGATGCCGCAGCACCAATGCGAGGCGTCACACCCATTATAGATTTTGTGGCTACGGCGTATGGTGTCCGCTATGCCCCAAACACCCGCGAAACCATCCGCGACGAGGCCGTGAAATACTTTGTAGAGGCTGGCTTGCTGCTCCGTAATCCCGACGACCCGGCCCGACCCACCAACAGCGGCAAGACCGTCTATCAGATTGAAGCTCACGCACTGGAACTGATCCGAGCGTTCAACACGCTGGAATGGAGCGCAAAGTTGAAAACGTATCTGGTCACCAGCCACCGCATCCGCAAGGAATTGGCACGCGGTCGGAAACTCGCCCGCATTCCGGTGAAACTTCCGTCCGGCAAAACCGTAACCATTTCTCCCGGCGGACAAAACCCGCTCATCAAAACAGTCATCGAAGAATTCTGCCCGCGTTTTGTGGCTGGCGGGACAGTCCTCTACATTGGTGATGCCGAAAACAAGTTTCTCCATCTGGACGCCGACTACTTGCAACGGCTCGAAGTCGTGATTCCCGCGCCTGCGAAAATGCCTGACGTGGTTGTGCATGACACGCAGCGCAACTGGCTTTTGCTGATTGAGGCCGTGACCAGTGCCGGACCAGTGGATGGCAAGCGGCGGAAGGAACTGAAGGGTTTATTCGCGGGTTGCAAAGCGGGCTTGGTGTTTGTGACCGCGTTTGCGAACCGCGAATCCATGCGGAGTTTTCTCACTCAACTCTCATGGGAAACGGAAGTTTGGGTCGCCGAAGACCCGGACCATTTGATCCATTTCAACGGCGAGCGGTTTCTAGGCCCGTATCCTGACGTAATGCCCCAGCCATAGTTCACTCGAAATGGCAGACGAGAGCTTATGGATGCGCATCTGACCAACGACTACCTCGCGCGGGCACGGGAAATTCTTGGCGACCGAACTGACACCGAAATTGAGTATGACAACACGGTTGTTGCGTTTCTGGCAAAGGGCATGGACATCAAGAGTGCCGTTGATGCCGCCAACAGGGAACATCCGGACGAGGCATTAAAACCCGATCCGGCTCACTGGGAGGATTTGGCGGCACGATACGATTACATCAGCAAGCACAAATTGATGCTCCAGAAATTGGGAATCAAGGAATGAACAGCCAGGGCAGCGCAAACAGACGGAAGCGGCTAGCGGGTGCTCACAAAACCGACGCACACGCTTCATCGAATTCAACGATGATGTCGCACGGTGCGGCTCCACTCATCTGATACAATGCCCGGCGCTTGGACTGGCCGGCTTTTCTGCGGCACTCGAAAACCGGCCAGACCAATCGCCTCGAAATAAAACCTATACGGCAGCGCAGTCAGCATCCGTTTCCAAAATCTCCGCGACTCCACAGACCGTTACGTCCGCTCCGATTTCAGAAACGGACGTTCACTGCGCCCCTCATCATCCAATTTGATACGTTCAGCCGAACGTGATTTCTGGCGGCTTTCTGAAAATTGAAAGCCTTGATTTTTTCGAGACACCATCCCCTACCAAAATCGGTAGTGAAAAACGCAACCAGAAACCAGGCAACTAAAAGCGACGAAAAGCGACAACGCATTTGTCACTTTTCGTCGCATCCACTCCTGACATTTCGTCGGCACTCGCCGCTTTTCGTCACTTGAATTTGTCGCCATTCGTCGCCCTTTGCCGCTACACGCGGCGTGATTTCATCTCACTTTAACTTTCACCTGCTCTCTTCCACCGTTTTTCATTATCGGGCTATTCTGTCCGGCGATGACTGAAACGGCACATCAAAAACGCGGCGGCAAACCGTTCCACAGCATTTTGGAACCGCACTACGATTTCATCCGCGAGCTGCGCCAACGGCGCAAGACGTGGCAGGAAATCGCCGACTTGCTGTTGAGTGAAAAGGGCATCCGCGTCACGTTTCATGCTCCGTATCTATTTTACCGGCGCAGATTGAAGCGGGCGACCAAACCGCATTGGGAAGATGCGGAAAATAATTCCGAATTCCAACCCGCCCGCCCCAACGCAGCGGCCAGCCGGCCGCAATCACGCCAATCGCCGTTGCCGAAACCAAGCCCTTTTACTCGCCCAAACATCAAAAACATTAACACCGATCAAGAATTCACATGAACACCAACATCACCAAACGCATCCACATCAATCCCCAATCCAAAGGCAGCCTCGGCAAAAGTTTCGAGGCCGAGTTCCGCACCGCCTGGCTCGATTATCACGGCATCCAGTGGAACGGCTCCGACCTCGATGACCGGCACCATTCGTTTGCCGACCGCCATCCCGAACAGGTGCAGTCCTATGCTTTGGGCAATGACGACGACAGCAAATCCACCCTGCTCGGATTGTTTCGCAACGTGTCGCGCAGTGACGCGCCGGTTCACGTCATTGATTGCCGGGCGCAGGCCGACGGCCTCATCGTGCAGGCACTGGAGTCGTTGCAACTGCTCGAATCGCTCGCCACGCAGGGCATCCGGTTCACTTTTTTCCTGTTTCCCAGCGAGGACACCGAGAGCATGAACAATCTGCTCGACCTGTTTTATTTCGCGGGCGACCGCGTGGATTATGTGATTGTCCACAACCCGGCCAAAGTGAGGACGAACCTGTTCAAGAAATCCAACATCGAAGCCGAGTTGAAAAAGTTTGGGGCGAAGGAACTGACGTTGCCGGTGGTGACTTCCATCACGTTGCTGGCCATCAAACGCGCCGAGGCCAAGGCGGGCCGCAAGTTGAGTTTTGCGGAAGTGGCGACGCCCGGAGCATCGCACTTGGAATTGATGCTGGCCGGGGAAATGCAATGGGCGATGCAGCAGATGTTCCGGCAATACGACGCCATTGCCGATTTGCTGGTGCCAGAGCAACAGGTGCCGGAGGTCGAATCACAGCCGGAACCGGCGGCGAAACCGGCCCGCCCCAAACATCCGATGCTCAACCTGGGCGAATGAGTATGGACTTGGACAAAGATGATTTGGCCGCGCTGTTGCGCCGGCGCTGCCCGACGGAGGAAGTGGATCAGATTCACCGGCTGTTGCATGAATGGAGCGTCGGGCCGGACAGCAGTTTTCCGGTGCAACTGGCGTTGCTGACCAAGGCGCAATGGCGCATCGCGGCCAATCTGCCGCGCTTGATGAATGATTCCCGCAAATTGATCGAACTGCATCTGGCCGAATACCGGCGGCAGAGTCAGGCGATGGCAGATGATTTTGCCGGCACGGTGGACGGCCAGAACAAGGAGTTGAAAAAAACAGTCGAAATTCACATTCAGGCAACCCGGCAGGCGGCGGAACAAATCCAGGTGCAGCTTGCCGACGCGGAGGCAGTCGCAAAGCGGGTGAAGGCTTTGATGGAAAGTGCGGCGTCTGAATGGGAGAACATCAAGGCCAGCACCACGGCTCAATGCGAACGGTTGGAACAAGTTTCCAATGACTTGCAAGACCGGTTCGCGTGGCGGGTGATGCTTCGGTCGGTCGCTTGGTTTTTGCTGGCTCTCGGCTATGGAATTTGCATCGGCCATTACTGGATTCATTGAGCTTTGCTCATGGCGCAGTCGCGCTGACAATGACGCGCGCCAATCCAGATTCAATTGTATGTCGCCGGTCGTCGCGTCAAGGTAGTCAGTCCTCATAGTCGGACTGCTCCACCGTTGACCCGCCGCCCGGCTCCGGGGCTTTTGCGTTTAGGATTTGGCGCGTGGAGAATTGCTTGCGACAAGAATGGCCAACCATTTGTCCATAACGGTTTTCTTTCATTCAACTCACGGCGACGACGGAGGCATTGGCAGAATCGTTGAAGCGGGCTGCTTCCGTTGCGAGCGGATTGAGTGTCGGCACTCCGTCCACCAGAAACAGGTAACGATGATGTCCGCGTATCTCATCCACGTAACCCGTCGGGTTATTGTCTGCCTTTGGTGTCCGGCTGCGCCTGGAAGGCAAAGGTGGAACTGCCCTCACTCGGTGAATACGAACGGCAGGCCAAAGTCCCAAGAATTGGCTTGTAGGAATTCAGCCCGGGTGCTTTACTTAGTATCGAAAGTGTTGGGCCAATTCAGGTCGATGGCGTTGCTGCACTTTTGGCCGGGCCAGTGCAAGTGCGGAGCCTGTGTCCACTGAGGGGCTTGCCGCTTTCAGGTTGCAGGAATTGGTGGGAGATTTCCGGCCAAAACCGTTTCCAAGGGACTGCGGACGCTCAAACTTTCGGTGTGGAGGTAGCCCATGGTGGTTTCGAGCGAACTATGGCCCATCGCCAGTTGGATGGCACGTGGACTGACCCCATTTTCCATGCTGTGAGTTGCATAACCATGCCGGAGTTCGTGCGGGAGAACCGAGATGCCGAGTTTGCGCCGGGCCTCTTTGACGGCACGCTGGACATTGGCCTCGTGCATCCGGTAGCGGACTTCACAATGGGTACGAGGATGGAAACAGGTGGTGAGTGAGGGAAATAGCCAGGCCCAGGGCCACGCGAACTGGTAATCGGGATATTTGATGGCGAGTTGATGTGGGAGCATGACGGGGATTTTGTTTTGCCGATCCCGCCGCCAGATGGCTTGGGCAAACGTCATTTGCTGGGCGAGTTCGGGCACCAACACCTTAGGCAGGGCAACGACGCGATCCTTGCCGCCCTTGGCCCCGACGAGAAACAGGGTGAGTTGATCCAGATTGAGGTCTTTGATGCGTAAATTTAACGGTTCGCAAACGCGCAACCCGCAGCCATAAATAAGGCGGGCAATCAAGTTGGTGGGATAACCGGCCAGGTCTCGAATGGATTGGAGTAGGGCTTGAGTTTCGGGAATGGTGGGTGCATGACGCAGGCGAGCTGGTCGCTTGGCGCGGAGGGCATCCACGCCTTGAAGGGGTTGCCGCAGGACTTCTTTGTAAAAGAAGAGAACCGCGTTGAGGGCCTGATTTTGGCTGCTGGCGGACAAATCTCGATGGCGGGCGAGATCGGTTAGGAATCGTTCCAACTTTTGCTCGCTGGAAAGAACCGCTGGCATGGTGTTGAGGGCGGTCACATAATGGCGCAGCCAATAGACGTAGGTGGATTCGGTGGCCAGGGCCAAGTGTTGTCGGCGCAGGACGCCCCGCAGCCGTTCGATAGCGTTGGTTAGATTCATAATCGTAGCGAGTTTAGCAGTCCGGTGGGACAAAGGCTGTCCAACCTAGGAAATTGAATCAACGAACCGTCAGTCGCTGATCCAAATGAGTTCTGTTGGTTATGAAACACTTGCGCAAATTCGGGTTGGGAGTTAGGGTGAATTGAATCAACGAACCGCCAGTCGTTGATCCAGGCTTGGTTTTGTTGATAATGAACATCTTAGAACTTTTGAATTTGAGAAAATGAACAAATTGAATCAACGAACCACCAGTCGTTGAATAACAGTTAGACAACTGCGGAAGCACAATGAAAGGCGCATACAATTCGTGTCCAAAGTGCGGCTACAAGTTGAGCTGGCGAGAAAGAGTGCGGCTTTGTCCAGCCGTCACACGCAGAATTATTCCTTGCCCCTCGTGTGGCGTCATGTTGTCTTGGCCCGAAGCAATCCACACCGGCTGGTGATGGTCGGCACATTGTTCTCTACACCTGGCTGGCGGCGTGGGTTATTCCGTCGCGGCTGGAGAGCGTTGGATGGATCCTCTCACTTCTTATTCCTTTAACGCTCGTTGTTGTGGGCGCATTGGGACATTCGAGTTGAGGTTCACGAATCGAGTGAACCGAAACATGACGTTGTCTAACAATTGCACTGGCAGCCAACACCGGTTGGCCGTCTCAGTTCCGCTTTCGCGGTTGACATCGCAGGCCCGGGCGTGGCTGAGTTCTGGACGTTAGGCGTCCTCGCATATGACACGTTACCGAATGCTGATTTGGATTTTCGCTGCCAGCATTATCTTCAATATGCTGGTGGCATGGGGATGTCTGCTGTGGTCGCCATATACGCGCTTTACAAGTCCCCAAGAAAAGGCTGACTACAGTATGCCAGACAACATTCGCGGGCCAGATGGCAGCCTTAGTTGGTGGTTCTTGTCTTTTGGTTTTGGAGTTTTTCAGGCAGAGCCTCAATCGGCGGAAGTCAGCGAGGGAGGGGCATACTTCAAGTGGTGGAGGGGTGGTTGCACACCCGCATATTATCGAGGCGGTTGGCCGATGTTTTCGATGCAGTCCCTGGTCAGATACCAGCAAGCACCGGATGGTCATGATATTTCTGGGCGAGAGTTGCCTTTGCGTGAGATTCTTTCTCGTGGTCTCCAGACGAGTTGGCTGCCGTCTTGGATGCACGCCCGCGAAGACCGACGAGTGCTCATTGTGCCTTTGTTGCTAGGATTTTCTTTTGACACATTATTTTATTTCGGCGCGTTTTTTGGCTATGGTATTTGCGTCGACAAGAGTGCGAAGCCGGACGCCTAACAAGTCGCCGGAGCCAACCGCCGTTGGCGCTGTCAGTTCCGCTATCGCGGTTCACGTCGCGAGTCGGCGGTGGCTCAGCTTTTTTCGTTAGGCGTCTTGACGCTTATGCAAACTTATGATTGACATATGCAGAAAGATCAGCCATGAGGTTCAGCTGCCGATTGTGCAGTTGTCGCCGATCGATTCAGTCGGCATGCCGATTTGGAATGCGTGGCATTGCGTGTTCACGTCGGATTGTATTCAGCTATAGTTGGTGACGTGCGTAGCAAGTCGCATTGAGCCGCACGGCATTGTCAGCATTGCTCGTTATGCTGTCCGCAGTTACATCGTTTGACGACTCACGGATTCGAGTGCATTAGCCGTCTGATAGTCGAGCAGCTTCTTGACGACTCGGCATTCTGGCTGCGCGTTCATCAGATTGAGAGTATGTCACGCCGATCTTGGTGGCTTCGCTTACCGAGTTCCGGCAAGCGATATGCATGCCATTGTTTCAGGCAGCATGATGTTAGTCATGCTGATTATGAGATGCCAGTCGCCTAACAAGTCGCCGGAGCCAACCGCCGTTGGCGCTTGCAGTTCCGCTATCGCGGTTCACGTCGCGAGTCGGCGGTGGCTCAGCTTTTTTCGTTAGGCCGCATATGCGACGCGATTATGAAAATATGCAGCGCAGACTTAGTTGCATATTACATTGTGCAGTTTCATGATGCTGCGTCAGTCTGTGCGGAAGCTATCAGCCTTGCGACTGGATTAGTGCGCCGGATTACATGAGCATGAGTCAGTTTGGGCACTGGTTGCGGTATTTCGATGACTTCAGTGCCGACACGGCGTCAGGTTGCATCACGACCAGCAGCCATGTCGGAACGGCACATGGTCGGCAGGTTTCGCGATTGTCTGTTGATCATTGTGGCAGTCTTGCATATTGCGCTATGTGTCACAAGACTAGGTCATCATGATGATTGATCGGCCTAACAAGTCGCCGGAGCCAACCGCCGTTGGCGCTTGCCGTTCCGCTGTCGCGGTTCACGTCGCGAGTCGGCGGTGGCTCAGCTTTTTTCGTTAGGCGCACTAGCGTTTATGAGACTATTTGGCAGACATGCTGACAGTGATTTCGCGATTGCCGATATGTTGGTCTGGCTGAGTTTGGCATCGCCGTCGGAATCTGTCAGCTACGATTGTTTGCGAGTGCACGTGGCGATTCGCAGATGCGAGTGGTTGCGTTAGTGTGCACAGCCTGCGTTTCATTCCGACGAGCTTGGTCGAGTCTTAGCGATGACAGTGAGCTGTTCTAGACGATCGGCAGATTGCTCAGCAGTTTCATTAGTCTGCCGCGCGTTTTGCTATCGTGTGGCGAGTATGGCACGATTGGATTTGCGAGCGTAGCATTGTTGTTTCAGAGTTTCATATGAGTTATGACCATGAGACGTGCGCCTAACAAGTCGCCGGAGCCAACCGCCGTTGGCGCTGTCAGTTCCGCTGTCGCGGTTCACGCCGCGAGTCGGCGGTGGCTCAGCTTTTTTCGTTAGGCGCACTCATTTCGTGAAACTATTTGCCAAATTACTGGCGTCACTCTTGTGAGCTGATATTTTGGTTGGCTGGGTTTGGTATCGACAGATTTGTCAGCGAGATTATTTGCGAGTGCAGATAGGCGATTCGCCGACACTTGTGGTTGAGTTGTGCGGCAGTCTGGTTCATCTCCACCGAGCTTGAGACGAATCTCACGTGGGAAGACGGTCAGCATCGTGGACAAACGGCAGATGTGTTCAGCCGTTTCACTATTTGGCGCCGTTTTCTATTGTGGCGAGTGATGGCAGATTGGATTTGACGAGCGCAGCAATGTTGTCTTAAAAGTTTCATTTTATTTCACCATGAGACGTGCGCCTAACACCTATTAAGCCCGGACGGTCAACAGGCAAAAAGCATTCCCTGCGGAAAAGATTTCTTTTCCGTTTTCGCGTCCAACGAACGAGGCTCTCCGGCTTAATTTCTATTGGCAGCTCGGACGCTGGGCGTCCGGCTAAACACCTATACGGACTCAATCGAGTGAGTCAGAGCCCAGCCCTGATGCCTGGACCTCAACCCACTTTCCAGCCACGCGATCAAACGCCGCGTCCGCGGCGGTCCAGAAACTCTTTCAGTTCACCCACGCGCTATCCATTCAAGTCGAAGACGGCTGCCCCGATCGGGTCGGGGCTCCAGTTTTTTGCGGACGTGCGGTTGGGGCGGAGTCGCCAAATTCATTATCGTTCGTTGGTGATGTCGTTGGCGAGGTAAACGAGCCGGGGGCGACGGCGAGCCATCCAGCTCGCGCCCCGGCGGTCGAATACCCGCGGTGGCCGCTGGCGACCGTGCCCAATCAAATCCGCGGAGTCCTGCCGTGCCCAACGCAGACCGGGGGTGCTCGTGGCACCAATGAGTTTGGTCTGTGACTCGTAAGGGCATCGGTGTTTGTGTCGGCTCCAGTTAGGACGTCCGGTTCACGATCGCCAGGGCCAAATCAGTTTTTGCTCAGGGCCGCGACCAGCCGGTCGGGATCGAAGACGGTTTTGTTTTTGAGCATGAAATAGACGGCGCGGGCCAGCTTGATGGCCAGGACGGTGTTGGCCTTGAACTTGTTGCCGCCCATCCGCGCTTCCAGGCGTTGGGCCAGCGGGCCGATGACGGCGTGATCGCGTTTGGCAATGACGGCGGCTTCGCCAAAGGCCCAGCGCAGATAGGGATTGCCCAGCTTGGCTCCGCGCAGGCCCTTGATCTTGCCGGCGCTGGCCACCGTGCCTTTGACCAGCCGGCAATAGGAGAGGAAATTTTTGACGGTGGGGAAGCGGGCGATGTCGCCGATCTCGTGGAGGATGGTCAGGCCGAGGTATTCGCCGATGCCGGGGGCGGTTTGGAGCAGGGTGAAGTCGCGGCTGGCGGTTTGTTTGGTGAGCTTGAGCAGTTCCTTTTCGAGGCTGGCCAGTTGCGTGTCGTAATGGCCGATGAGGGCCAGGTCGTTTTGCAGGGCGAGCTGGCGGACGGGATCGGGTTCCGGGGCCAGGAGTTGTTCGGTCCCAGGCTCGCGGTTGTAAAGGGTCTGGCGGAAGGTGGGCCGGTTGTAAGCCAGTTGATGGGACTGGATGCGGGACAGCAGTTCGCTGCGGTTCCAGACGTAGAGCAGGCGCTGGCGCAACAGGGCGCGCAGGGGACGTTTGTCGGCGGGATAGACGTAGGCCGGCGGGATGAGATTGGTGCGCAGCAGGTGGGCGATTTTTTCGGAGTCAATGCGGTCGTTCTTGTTTTTGCCGCCGTGAATGGCCTTGAGGTAGAGCGCGTGGGCCAGCACGAAGTGCAGGCCGGCGGCCTGGCAGGCATCGGCCAGCCAATACCAGCCGAACATGCATTCGGCGCAGACGGTCAGGTCGTGGCGATAAGGCGCGACGAGCTTGAGGAAGAAGTCGAAGTCATTGTTCCGGATGTTGGTGTGGACGAGCTTTTTGCCGTCCCGGTCCATGACGCAGACATACATCTGGCGGGCATGGAGATCAATTCCGCAGTTGAATTGGGTGGTCGAGGTGTAATATTTCATAGCGATCATTCGTTGTGGGGTCGCGAGACCCCGGTGTAATACGTTTGGTTATGCGGGGAAGTGTCGTTAACACTTCCCCGCCCTGCAACCATGCTAACAAAAACCCCAAAGGGCTTTGAGGGGAGTATCAAGTCGCCGGAGCCAACCGCCGTTGGCGCTGTCAGTTCCGCTGTCGCGGTTCACGTCGCGAGTCGGCGGTGGCTCAGCTTTTTTCGTTAGGCGGCTTTGCGTTATGAAAATATCCGCACGACCTATTCAAAAAGATCGACTTGGTTGGCTGGTGTTACTTTTGTGGCATTCGCTTTTGTACCTTCTGGCCGAGGCGTTGGTGTTCATTGTCAGCCCGCAGTCCTTTTTTTACGCGGTGGGTATTTCTGACACACTTTGGATTTGTGTCGTATGCCTTCTTCGTTAGATGGTTCGCCTTAGTTATGGCATGAGCGATTCCGGCTCACCCAAATCATCTTGCCCCTATGAGGGTTGTCAGTTGTGGGAGGCGTTTGTATTAAGTATTCATAAGTCGGGACCGGCGAGCCGCAGCGGAGCGGAGGCGAGTCCGGCGCGCGAGCGGCAGAGCCAGAATAAATTCTGAACGGACCAAGGAAGGGTTGAGGTTGGTGGAGACACTGACTTAAAAGAATTCGTCCTGGCAGGGCCAGCTTCATGATGAGTGCACGGAAAGAAGCCCCCGCACCAGCTCCTATTCGAGCAGACCCGCGCGGGGTCGCCCCAGATGTATTTCTCAACGGGAAGCCGCCGGGGGCACGCGCCCCATCTAACCGCCGGACACACTTGCGTGTCCAACTCCGGCGCCGGACAGCGTACCACCCTGCGGCCAAATTCTTTTTGTCAGGTCTGGGTTCAAACAATCAAAGGTTAAGGGTTAGTAGTTGAGGAGTCCCAATTCGGCGAGACTGGCCCGTCCGGTGCGCCAGCGCCACAAATCCACGGCCAGTTGACGTGCCGAAAGCCACGACGGTCTTTTTGCGCAAGGCGGTGCCGGCGGTCATGCGGGCGATGAGTTTGCGGCGGGCATGCCACAGCGGCTGGTAACGCAACAGGCGCCAGACCGCCTCGATGAGCAGCACGCGGACATGTTTGTTCCATGGCGGTGAATACTTGCCCTGGCGCTGGTGGGGGCCGCTGCTGTGTTCGCTGGGACAACAGCCGGTATAGCTGCCCGGGGCTTTGCGATGCTTGAACCGGCCCCTCGCACACTTTGCCGTCCACCAAGGACAGGGTGAGCCGACCCAGGCCCTTGGGCAGTTTCGCCTCCGTCACCAACGCCTCGACCTGTTCGTTGAGCGCTGCGAGCCGGGCCTTGGCCGAGACGATCTGCGCCCGCAGCGGTTCGAGGTGCGTCCGTAAGAACTCCGACAGTGCGGGCAGCAGGCGTTTCCACTTGCGCGGTCCGGCCCAGCCCGCCGGCAGGGTTTGCAGTTCATGTTCCAGCCGCAAGGCGCGGCCTGGCTTTGAGTTGCCGCACCTGCTTGTTCCAGAACTTGCGCTGGCGGCCCAGTTCCCGTCGTTGTTGTTCGGCCACGGTGGGGATGCGAATGACGGGCAGTTCGTCTTTTTGTCCTTCGAGATAACGGGAGAGCCGCAGACAGAGTTGCCGGGAATCCAGCCGGTCGGTTTTGCGCCGCCGCTCGGAGTTCAAGCGGATCGGGCTGATCACAGACTCCGGGCCCCGGCTTCGACGAGCTGATAATGCAGGGTGTAACCAAAGCCGCAGCTTTGGTAAACGGTGCAGACGGCGTGGCCGGCCTTGGCTTTCTCCCGCACCCACTGCACGAGGCGGGCGGGTGTGAACTTCATGGCTGGTTTGGGATGCTGATGGTCACACTGAATGGTGGCGGTGATTTGTTTTAAGTCCACGTCCAGTCCCAGCTTCAGCATCGGCTTGACTGAGGGATTGATTTGTGACGGATTTTGTGGTGTGTTGTTCATGTCATGATTGGGTTGATGGTTAATCTCTATTCACCAGAGCGTGTGCCCGTTTTGCCCGCGCTCGTCAACCCATCATGGCATCTAACCGCCGTTGGCGCGGTCGTTCCGCTGTCGCGGTTCACGTCGCGAGTCGGCGGTGGCTCAGCTTTTTTCGTTAGGCGGCTACGCACAACAGAATTCGGCACCTTAAATATGAGAGATGATACTACGATAAATGGCTCTGCCGCATCTGCGAGTCGGGCAATCGGGGCGATGTTTTTTACCTTGCTTGGCGGAGCCTGGTTGGCACTTGGAATTCTCGGCGGCTACGGGATGAGTCTTGTAGCCCTGTTGATTATCGTGGCTGGCACCTTGTTGCTATTTTTCGCCTCGCTTCGCCAGTTTCGTCGGAATCGAGGCGCCCATGCTGCTGAAGCAGATTCGCCGGAGAGTAAAAGGGCTGGGCGCATTTTCAGCGCCGTGAATGCGATCCAGTGGACTTTGGTGTTCGTCGTTGCCACCGTTTTGGCGAGAGCCGGACACAAGGAGTGGATTATTCCTGCGATCATCCTGATCGTGGGTATTCATTTCTTCCCGCTGGCGGTCGCGTTTAAGGTTCCACGTCATTATGCCACCGGTGCAGCGATGACGCTCTTGGCGATTTTTTATCCTTTGATGTCGAGTGCCGGTCCGACAAGTCCAGTCGGATGCGTGGGTGCGGGAATCATCCTATGGGTGAGCGCAACCGCCGCATTAGTAAGACCGGCCTGAATATGACGCCGCCTAACAAGTCGCGAGGCTGTGTGAAAACGCTGGCGGAGTGAGCCCGAAAAAGTTTGGCCGGCGATCCGAAAGTATGAGTCGCCGGTTTTTTCGTTTCCAGAACCCGGTCCGGTTCGGACAGCCGCCGGGGAGGATTATAGGTTGACGAAAGGAAAAAAGGGCGCGGCCACCCCGCTTCAGGCGCTTTGCGGGACTTTTACCCCCACCGCCGCCATCAGTTTCTCGAAGCTCACCAGGTTCAACACCCGTTTGAGGTTGTAGGCCAGCGTCGTCAGGCTCCATTCGCATCCGCACTTTCTCCAGTCCCTTGAGCAAAAAGTGCGTGTACCCAAACCACCGCTTGATCGTCCCAAAGGGATGTTCGGCCAGCGTCTTCCGCAACTTGAACTTCTACGGCTGCGCCTTCATCCGCGCCGCCATCGCTTCCATCAACTCTTCGTTCTCCTCCCGCGTGATCGTCCGGTTGGCCTTGTTCCGCGTGCATTGTTTCTTCAACGCGCAGCTCTTGCACCCGCTGGCCCGGTAGTATCTCAACTCGCGTCCCAGTTCATACGTGTTGAACCGATACGTCAACTCCGCTCCCGCCGGACACACATACACATCCTTCTGCTGCGTCGTACTGGAACCGGCTCTTGCCATATAATCCCCGCGCCGTGTTCGCGCTCGTGTCCGCCTTGGGAATGTAGGGCGTGATGCCCTGCTCCACGCACCGGCTCACTTCCGCCGCGTTGTAGTAGCCCGCGTCGGCCACCACTTCGGCCTGTTTCAATTCCAGATTCGCCTTGGCCTCCAGCGCCACGTTGGCCAGTTGTTGGAAGTCCGTCACCTCGTTGGTCACGTCGTCCGCCGCAATCAGCTTGTGTTTGGCGTCCACCGCCACCTGCGCGTTGTAACCCACCATCATCCCGTGCGCCGTGGGCATCTTGCGCGTGTCCGGGTCGGTCACCGACATCTGCTTTCTGCTCCGTCATCCAGTTGCGCCAGCAGTTCCTTGTGCCAGTCCTGCTTCTCCCGCAACGCCGCGATCTTCTCCGCCAGTTCCGCTTTGGTCCAGGCGCCTCCGCCCGGTTCGGCCGCGTCGGCGCTGTCCAGTTGCCTGCAAATACTCCGCCAGCCGCGCATCGGCCCGCTCGATGAGGTCCTGAAGCTTGGCGGCGTTGAAGTTCTGGTCCCGCGCGTTGACCGCCGCGAACTTGCTGCCGTCAATGGCCAGCAGTTCCCCGCCGAACAGTTCCAGCTTCCGGCACAGCAGCGTGAACTGCCGCGCCACCGCCTGGAGCGGCTTGAGGTTGTCCTTGCGGAAGTCGGCGATGGTCTTGAAGTCCGGCGTCAGCTTGCCCAGCAGCCAGATCACTTCCACGTTGCGCTGGCATTCGGCTTCCAGCAGCCGCGAGGAACGCATCCGATGCAGATAACCGTAGAGATAAAGCTTGAGCAGCGCCGCCGGGTCGTAAGGCGGACGGCCCGTGTCGGCGCACCGGGCCTTGGCAAACCCCAGCGCGTGCAGATCCAGCGAGCCGACGAAGGCGTCCAGGAAGCGCACGGGGTTTTCGGCGGCGATGTAATCCTCCAGCCGTTCAGGGAAGAGCAGCGTTTGGGAGCGGTCCAGTCCGGTGCGATGTTTCATGCTTGTAACAGACCAACCTCAGGCGTAAATGTTCAAATCATGACCGACTTTTCACACAGCCTCGCGCTGGAGCCAACCGCCGCTACGCCGGTCAGTTGGACGATTTTATGAAATTCGATTGTCAGGATTGCAGTTCAGGCTCATCCTCCGCGGCGGTGGCTGAGCTTGAACGTTAGACCACATCCCATGACACGTCGCTGGTTCAATGTCGCGTCGCTTCTGTCAGGCATTTTCGTCGCCTTCACGGTAGTGTTGTGGCTTGCGACGTTTGCTGTATCTCCTTGGGATCACCGTCTCTCATTTACACAGCATTTTCATGTTGGCGTTTGGAGCGGTTTCAGCGGCGACACACTCGGACGTTTAGTTTTCTTCAACAACGCCGAGTATGGACCGTATCGTGGCAGCATTGTGGCTTTGGCTGTTACCAACTATCCGTCCACGAAGCGAGGCTGGTCTGTTGGGGATTACGATATGGGCCAGATTACCGATTACAACGGGAGAGGCGATGTTGCGTTGCAGGAGCGAGTTTGCGATTTGCCCGGCATCTATTTTCGTCACATTCATACTTTTTGGCCGAAGGAGTATTCGCCACTTTGGACACTGATGCTTAGCTTGTGGTATCCACTTGTTTTATTTAGCATTTTGCCAGTGGCGTGGATTTTGCATCGTTGGCATTTACATCAGAAGCATGTGGTTTAGTTTCACAATTGAAGTGCGACAAAAGGGTCAGTAGTAGGCTTCGTTGGGAGTTTTGAAGCCTAAGCGGAGTCTGGGGCGATTGTTTAAGTGTTCAGCAATGCGATCGCATTGCTGCTGGGAGAGCCGGCTGAGGTTCGTTCCTTTCGGCAGATATTGGCGGATGAGTCCATTGGTGTTTTCGTTGGTGCCGCGCTCCCAGGCGTGGTGCGGCGTCGCAAAGTAAACCCGCGTGCCCAATATGTTTTCCAATTCCCGGTAGTTATGAAACTCAGTGCCATTGTCGGCCGTGATGGTTTTGACGCGTTGCCGTTCTTCCCACAGCAGTTTGACCGTCCGGTCCAGCGTCAGTTCCTTGGTGGCGCGTTGAATCGGCCCGATCCGGACCAGCCCGGTTTTGCGTTCCACCACCGTCACCACACATGCCTTGCCCCGGCCATGCACCTTCGAATTTCGTTATGTCGGAAACTGAGCCGCATGCCGCCATTGAGCCATGTCCTCGACCTTTTCACGCCGGTAAATCTGATATAAACGGCGGCTGAAAAGTGCCAGCAGAAGTGCCAGCAAACCCTATGTGGTGAGGGTTAAATGGAGTTAAAAGAAATCGGATGGAGTTATCCTTGACATAAAAGATAAAGGCCTTAAACTCAACACATCAGCGATGCCATAGGCAGTTGATTCCGAGGAGTTTTTGGACTTCGGGGTTGTGCAATCCCGGCCATTGGCTCCACTCCTAACGGTGGGTGCAGTAAGGAGTTGCAAGTCCAGGATGCCGCCGGCCCCAGTAAAATCTCCAGTATTTTTACTAGGTGCCCAGAATTCGTGAGAATTCGCGCCGCTTCCCTGACAATTCACAACGCAGGATTTCCCACCTGGGTATGCTCAGCCAGCGATTCTTCGTTTGCGACAGTCGCGGCTATAAAGGTGGGGTAACGGACGGGCGTTCCCTCGTTGCCGCTGAATACACCGCAAACCTATTCGATTCTTTGAGCTGTCTCGCATTCGTTTGATGTCCCATCGGTGTCTATGAAAGTCCCAAGGTTGGATAGACTGCGGACCAGTTAAAGCCTAGATGGCAGAAGGCTCATGCTGTGGAGAGCACATGATTGTGCCCAATGAAAACGATCCTTTTGGTCGATGACAAGGATGAGAGTCGTATCGCAACCAAGTGGTTTCTTACCAACTTCGGATATTTGGTGGATTCTGCGCCTGGCGCCGAGGTCGCCCTCGCTCTATTCAATCCGAAAACTCATGATGTGGTCATAACCGATAATTCGATGCCAGGGATGAGTGGAGCAGAGATGGCACATGTCATCAAATTGCGGTCTCCGTCCACACCCGTGCTCATGTACACAGGACTGGCACCGGATGATCAGTCTTCTGTGGATCTTGTGATTCAAAGACCGGCTCATATGCTGGCACTGAAGGAAGGTGTGGACAAACTGCTAGCTGAGCGAGAATGATGCAGACGCAATGGGACACAGTCCTTGTTTTTTATGGACCAACGTTCCTTCCAAACGCTTTTGCGCCCGGCTAAATTAAAATTGGAGATCTCTGCAAAAGGGTAGAAGCGACGCCTCGTCGCTTTGGGCGACTGGCCAAAACCGTTGGAAAATTGAATGCTCCCGGCGACGGGGCGTCGCCGCCACACGTTTTGCAGAGGTCTCATTGGCAAGTAATTCTCCACAAAGACACGAACAGGTTTTGACGTTTGAGGCCTTCTTTGCACTTCGCCCACGAATTCAATTTTATTGCTCGACCTTGGGATTCAGTCTCCCGCCGTCAAGACTCTCTGATACCGGGATGATTTTAAAATATTCGATATTTCTTCGTTGCTCTTGCCGGTGTCCGCTGGTACGCCGCATCCGGTAAAGGGGTAATTCGTTCAACCTCCGAACAGTGCCACGTTTAACTGAATTTGCTCCCGTTGGGTCGATTGCACGCCGTGAACAGCCTGGTCCTAAATATGTATCCTAATGTCCCTTATATGTATTAAATGTCCTAAATATGTCTAGACAGGACGGCGTTAAATCTGTTTATTGGTCATTGAATTGAAATAGTCGGGACAGGAAACGATCAAAAGATATGGATGGATTCTAGTAATCAGTTTTGTGGAATTGTAATTCAGTAAAGGAGCCTTATGTTTGATCAAGATTACTTTGCTCTCCGTTTGGTTCATCTAAGACCTCCGGAGGAGTGGTCAGCTCAGAAGGATGGACTTTGTTTCATTTTCTCCAAAGGAGGGGTGGGGCAGTACGTTAGCGGATCGGCTGCCCAACGGTTGGTGCCCGGAGATGTCTTGGTTTGCGAGGGAAGTCCAGAAGGAAAACTCAGCGTTCCCCAAGGCGCAGAAATGATTTTTCGGTCGTTTGTATTGCGTATGGAACATCTCCTTCCCCTCTTTGCCGGCAGCGAGATTTCACTTCTCCAGGTCGTGACCAGCCATTTCAAAAGTTCAAAACTTTTTCCGGCTTCCACAGCGCTGGCGATGAAATGCCAGAAATTGATTGAAGAAGTTCCATCCCAACCCGACCTCGAACATCGCGGTCATTTGCTGCGCGTTGCAGCTGCCATTTTGAACGAAGAATTCAGGATGGTACATCACCAACGAATCGGTTTGGGGCAGGTTGAGGAGCGCTTAATCCGGGTCTTTGAACGACTTTCGGTTGATCAACTGTTGGGCCTTTCGATCGGGGAATTGGCTGCAAAGTTCGGTTGTAGCCGGCGTCATCTCAATCGTTTATTTCATTACTATTTCGGCTTTTCCGTTGGTGCGCTGAGGATGGAAATGCGCCTGCTCAAGGCGATTTCTCTCCTCCGTGATTTCAACGTGAAGGTGATTGACGTGGCTGCACAATGCGGCTTTAATCATTTGGGGCTGTTCAATACGTGCTTCAAGAAGCGATTCGGCGTCAGCCCAGGCCGGTGGCGCAAACAGGCTGTACTGGAGGAGATCCAACCAGCTTCTGCAGTGGGAAATGATTCAGCTTGCCCGCTGCAAAGCAAAGGATTGTGCCCGTTATCAAGCGCTTCCAAAAACAACCTGCCGTTGGCACCAAAAATCTCTCCGCTCAAGAAATCTCCCAGTGCCAGGACCTTGCCGACAATGCGTGCCGGAGAACAGGGGATCGAACAACACGCGCCGATTACTTACCCCAAGGCGAGCAACTCCATACCTCTAACAGCTTGAACCAACCCCATGTCATCAACCCGCATTTTCTCCGATCATCTCAAAGACCGGAAATCCCAAGCTGGCTCTTTGCAGGGCCGATACCGGGTGAGTGCCGGCACCCTTCGTTGCGGGTGTCTGGTTGCGTTTATTATGCTGGCGTCTCTGCCGGCATTGGCGCAGGAAGCCTTGCGCGACTCACTGGCCAGCGATGCGGCCGCGGAGGCCAGAAAGGTCCAACTCGAATCACTGCCCTACACGGTCAAGTCGGGCGACTTCAGGTTGCTGTTCGTGCCCTCACTTGACCTGAGCTGGAATGACAACGTGAATATTGTAAAGACAGACCCCGAACAAGACTTCATCTTGAGTCCGCTGGTGCAGTTGAACGCCAGCTACCCGATTACTCAATACAATTTGCTGAGCCTGAACGTCGGCGCCGGCTACGAAAAATATTTCGATCACGACGAGTACAGCACTTGGTTTCTGCAGTCCGGCACTGAACTGTCCTTTGACATTTATGTGAAGGATTTTTGGATCAATCTTCATGACCGGGTCAATTACGTCCAGGATACTTCGCAACAACCCGCTCTGTCCGGGACCGCCACCTACGCCACCCTCAATAACACCGCCGGCCTGAGTGTTACCTGGGATTTGAACAAGTTGACGTTCAGTGCCGGTTACGATCACGAGAATATCATCTCCCCCACCTCACAGCAGTACGAGTCCCAGGATGGCGCGACCGAGATGGTTTATACCAGGGCTGGACTTGAGGTGTACCCCGGTGTCACGACCGGCATCGAAGGTACGGGCTCCTTCACAACCTACGACCAGATGACCTTGAACAACAACAACTCTTACAGCGCGGGTGTCTATGCAGACTGGCAGCCGGGTAAAGCCTTTCACGTCCAGCCCCGGGTTGGTTACACCATCTTTCAGTTCCAGCATACCAGCCAATCCATCCAGACCTCGGACCTGAACTCCTGGTATGCCGACCTGAACCTGATGCATCAGATCACCGATGCCATCGGTTACACCCTCGACGCCGGACATGAGGTGCAAACTGGAATCCAATCGGATGTGATTGAAGACTGGTATGTTCGTCCCGGCGTCCATTGGGACATAATCAGGAATGTGAGTTTGAACACCTCTCTTTCCTACGAACATGGGAATCAAGGCGCGGGCAATGTGGCGGGCAATCTCGTGGAAACCTTCGACTGGTTCACGACCGATGTGGGTGCCAGCTATTCGCCGATGAAAAGACTCTCGTTGGGGTTGGACTATCGCCTTACCCTTCGGTCATCCAATGTCCCAACCGGCGAATATACGCAAAACATGATAACCCTTTCACTAACCTATCAGCCCTGATGAGTAGCAAATCAGCCCAACCAGTTTTTAACCCCCGGGTGGCTCAAAAACCAACCCCGCTGGGAAGTACGGTTGCCAAAAACCTTGCCGGCCCGCTGTGGCTCGCGGCTCTGTGCCTGCTGTTTGGAACCTCCAGTTTGTTTGCCGGAGATTCGTTGTTTACCGATTTCCCGGTGTATCAGCCCTCCACAAACATTTTGCAGGCCAGCATGGCCGCCAACACCACCCACCGGCTCAACGCTGCCCCCCTTATGGCCCCGGGTGGCACGAATTCCGCCGGAAGCATTTCCACGAACAGCATGGCCGCCTTGGACGATACCTATCACTTGGCCATCGGCGACCGCATCAGCTTCCAGGTCAAGGAAGATGAGGATGATCCCACGCAGCTCACCGTACTGGATTCGGGAGACCTGGAAGTTCCTTATATCGGGCGGTATCCCGCAGTCGGCAAGACCTGCAAGGAACTGGCCCAGGCACTTAAGATCGAACTCGAAAAGGACTACTATTATCATGCCACGGTAATCATCGCCGTTGACTCGATGACCAAAAGCCGCGGCATAGTGTATTTGGTGGGGGCGGTCCGGGCACCGGGCCCCCAGGACATCCCCAGCGACGAGGTATTTACAGTGAGCAAGGCGATTCTACGCGCCGGTGGCTTTACCGATTATGCTGATAAACACGACGTCAAAGTCACGCACAAAGAGAGCACTCCCGGAGCACCGGAACAGTCCACCACCGTGGATGTGGGGAAGATACTCGAAGAGGGTAAAATCGGTTCCGACCTGACGTTGCAAGCCGGCGACCTCATCTACATTCCCGAACGTTTGGTTCACTTTTAAACCTGGACCAGCCCTGTGTATGGAAACCGATAAATCAAAAAATACCCCACTGTGAATACGCCGTTGTTACCCGCCCCGGATCAGGATCCCCAATTGACTGGGCCGATGGACGACCCCGGTGTGACCGTAACTTCCCTCCGCGTCCGCCGGTTCTTCGTTTTCCTGCTGAAATTTTGGTGGGTTCCGCTTGTGACGCTGGCCATCGGCATGGCCATCGAGGTTTGTTATGTCTATTGGAAGCAGCCCTCTTTTGTCTCCCGGGCCAGCATGTGGGAAACCGTGAAACTGCGGCTGCCGGAGGGAGGGATTTTCTCCGAGGATATGCAGGATTACTCGGGCACGCTGGGCGTGTTTCTTCAGAGCGAAACACTGCGGCAATCAGCCCTGGCGATCTTGCGGGCTTCAACTAATAGCGCTTCGATCGTGATGGGCAAAGACGGTGAGCCACTGCCGGTTGCCATCAACGTGGCGGGAAATACTAAGAGCGCGATGTATGAGATTCAGGCCACCAGTTCGAACCCACGGTACACCCGGACCTATCTGGACGCCATCATGGCGGCCTATCTGGATTACATGAAAACGGTCCGCGCCCAGGTTTCCGGCGACACGCTGGCCTCTCTCTCCGACCAGATGCAGCACTGGGAACGGGACTTGAAAAATGGGCAGGACGCGCTGCTGGCCTTCGAACGGACCAACAACCTGGCCATTTTGCAGGAGGAAGCCGCGGTGGCCGGGAGCTATTTGACAAGACTCAAAACCCAGCTGTCGGATCTCCAATTGGAAGCCCGGCTCCTGGACGCCGCCACGAATAATCCGGGTTTGGCCACGAGTGGGACGTTTGTGGGAATTTCCGACATGGCTTCGGCGCCGTCCGCCGGGCCAGCCTCGGATCAGCAGTCTCCCCAGAATCAGATTGAGCTGTTGAAGATGCAGCGCGAAAGACTCAGCAAGTATCTCCGGCCAAAACATCCCAAAATCGTCAAATTGGACGCGGATATCGAACGCGCGGAGGAGTTGCAGGCAATCTATCGGCGGCAGGATCGCGATCAACTGGCCGCGGCGCGCAAGGCCAATCAAATGAAGACCGACAACATCATGGCCTCCATCAAGGAGTGGGAGGACAAGGTGGTGGAGGCCAATGCCACCATAGCCGAAGCGGACCGTCTCAAGCTGAATATCCAGCGGACCCAAAGTGTGTATGACCGGCTCGCGCTGCTGGTTCAAAACGTGGGCATCAGCCGCGACATTGATCAGGAAAACCTCGCCATTCTGGAACCTGCCACGCCTGCAAAACGCTCCTATTCCAGGGAAAAGGCCGGACTGGAGCTGGCCATCGTGGGAGGCTTGGCGGTCGGCTTGGGGCTCGTTTTCCTGATCGCGGTCCGTGACGACCGCTTTACCTCCGTCACCGAAGTCAACTCAACCTTGGGTGATACCGTGGTCGGCCTGTTGCCGGAGATGAGTCAGGCAGGCGACAGCGTCGTGCCGTTGCTGGCCCTCAACGATCCGCGGCACATTTACGCCGAATCCTATCGCAACCTTCGGTCCGCAATTCTTTTCCTGACCACGGAGAGCGAGCGGCCCAAAGTCCTCCTCATTGTCAGCGCGATGCCGAATGAGGGAAAGTCCACCGTGGCGGCCAATTTGGCCCGCACACTGGCCCTTTCCGGTTCCCGTGTGTTGCTGGTGGATGGCGACTTGCGCAAGGGGCATTTGCATCATCTGTTGGGCCTCCAAAGGGAACCGGGATTGGCGGAACTGCTGAATCACACCCATGGTCCTGACCAGGTTATGCAGCAGGATTCACTGCCTAATCTGACTTTCATTTCCTGTGGTGAGAAGAATTCCACCAATCCTGGAGACCTGTTCCTGGGTTCCGGGCTTGATCAGATTCTGGCTCGCTGGCGCCAGGAGTTCGATTTTGTGGTGATTGACAGCAGCCCGCTGTTCGCCGCGGATGACGCCAGTTGTCTGGCCCCCAAGGTTGATGGCACACTCTTTGTGGTGCGCCGCCGGCATTCCAGCGCCCGCGCGGCGCGTGAAGCAGTGGAATTGCTCGCCCAACGCCAAGCCAGGGTTATTGGGGTTATCTTCAACGGGGCCGACACCTCGGGGCGTTCCTATTATTACTACAAATACGCCGATTATTATCCCTCGGCGAAACAGTCATGAGACGCCGATTTTGCGAATGCACACGGGTTGCTGCCGGAGCACTGGTTTTCAAACCGCTCCCTTATCGGAACCGACGGGAGGGGGGGCCGGGCTTCGGATTAGATTTTTGAAGTTTGATTTTGTAGATCGATCGTTGGGAGTTGGGCGTCCAAAGGCGTTTAACCTTCAACGGTCGGATGGGTGAGCCGAAATAAAATAATGAGTGGTTGCCGGTCTGCGGGTTGGCGGGAGTTTGAAACTCTCAACCTTCAACTCTCGACCCTCAACTGTTTGGATGTAGATCGCGGCCCAGGCAGAAATGCGCCTGCGAATTGACCGGCACGAAGTGTAGCCGCGAAGCGGCAAGAAGTCGGAGGTCAGAGGTCAGAGGCCAGGAGGCAGGAGTCAGATTATGCAAATAAAGTCGGCAAAGGATTTGGAAGTTTACAAAAAGGGATATTCGCTTGCGATGGAGGTTCTCCTGTTGAGTAAAAGCTTCCCTCCAGAGGAAAAGTTTGCTCTGACAAGCCAGATTCGTCGCTCCTCACGGTCAATCTGCCTGAATTTGCGAGAAGCGTGGGCCAAACGCAGATATGAAGCACACTTCGTTCGGCCCGTGAAATAGCGTGCATTACGTTTATGTTCTGCAATCCGAGGTGGACGGTCGGTTCTACACCGGCTGCACTGGCGATTTGCGCCAGCGTTTCCAACAGCACAACGATGGCAAAGTTCGGGCAACCCAAGAACGCACTCCGCTCAGGTTGATCTACTATGAGGCTTCCCTTTCTGCTGACGACGCGTATCGAAGAGAAAAGTATCTCAAAACGTCCTACGGAAAGCGCTACCTAAAATCGAGACTTCGATGTTATTTAACGGGCTAAGCAAATTGACAGATTGCGACGGTGAAAACAGCGAGACAGACTCCTCGTTGGATTTTGCGCAGGATTGTGGCTATATCAAAATGGAACAACACGCAAAATCGGTCGGATTGTGCCAGGAAATCGGCAGGATGCTTGGAAGCATGATTAACGGCCCCGGCCCATTTCTGATTTCTGACCGCTGACCTCTGACTTCTGATCATCCTGTAGTCCTTTGATCTCGTGTTAAAAAACTTGCTCCGCCGCGTTGTTTGGACACTGGCGATTGTCAGCCTTCTCGTTGGCACGGGTTATGTCTTTCGGGCCCCATTGCTCACGGATCTGGCCGATGCCTGGGTGGTCAACGACCCGGTGACCAAAGCCGATGCGATTGTCATTCCGGGTGGTGGTCTTGAAAACCGGCCTTTTGTGGCAGCCAAACTGTTCCACGACGGCGTTGCCCCGATGGTGCTTTACACCGACGTCCGGCCCGGCCCGGCCGAGAAAAAGGGCGTAGTTCCGTCGGAACCCGTACTGACGCAAAGAATCCTGTTGAGCAACGGTGTCCCGGCGACGGCCATGACGTTGATTGGCACCAACGTGGCCAACACCTTCGACGAATCCCTGGCCGTGCGCGCTTGGATCGAAAAGACCGGGGCCGGGTCGGTAATCATCGTCACCGATTGGTTCCACACGCGCCGGGCACGATGGATATTTCAGCGGGAACTCCGCGACAACAACGTCCGGATAGAAATGTCGGCTGCTCCCGCCCCAGATTATAACCTGACGAATTGGTGGCGGCACGAGGAAGGCGTGGTCGCGTTCCAGAACGAAGTCGTCAAATATATCTATTACCGTTGCGAATACTGACTGCGGACCACGGACTACGGACCGCCGACTGCCGATCACTGGGCGCTGACCTCCGATCGCTGACCTCTAAAAAGTTATGGATTTATTAATTGAACCCGGACGAACGGAAAAGAACTACTGGCGCGACCTGTGGCGCTACCGCGAGCTGTTTTATTTCCTCGCCTGGCGTGACATTCTGGTCCGCTACAAACAGACGGTGATTGGCATTGCCTGGGCGGTGATTCAACCGTTTCTGACGACGGTGGTGTTCACCATTGTGTTCAACCGCATCGCCAAACTACCAGCCCCGGCCGGCGTGCCCTATTTTCTGGTAGTGATGGCGGCGCAACTGCCCTGGCAGTTCTTTTCCACCTCTTTGAGCGCCTCGAGTAATAGCCTTATCAGCAACGCGAACCTCATTTCCAAGATTTATTTCCCGCGGCTCATCATTCCCGCCGGCTCGGTTATCACCAGCTTTGTGGATTTTCTTATCACCTGTGGTCTGGTGGCCCTGACAATGGTCTGGTTTCAATTCCTGCCGGACTGGCGACTGCTAACGCTGCCGCTCTTTGTAGCGCTCGCCTTCGGTGCTGCGTTTGGCGCAGGACTCTGGCTCAGCGCGTTGAACGTGAAATACCGCGACTTTCGTTACATCATTCCGTTCATCGTGCAATTTGGTTTTTTTCTTTCGCCGGTCGGCTACAGCAGTTCGCACGTGCCGAAAATCTGGCACTGGCACGGTTATGATATCCCGGCGCGGCTGCTCTACTCGTTCAACCCGATGGTCGGCGTGATTGACGGGTTCCGCTGGGCGCTGCTGCGCGGCCAGACCGAGCTGTGGTGGCCAAGCCTCCTGGCTTCCGTCCTTCTGACCTCACTGCTCTGTCTGTCTGGCATCTGGTATTTCCGGAAAATGGAGCGCACGTTTGCGGATGTCATCTGAAAATGCATAAATCCAGAAAGTAGAAATGGGAAATTGGGAAAAGAAAGGGCGGCTGTCGGAAGAATTCCGTCAGCGAGCCAGGGATTACGCGGCGCAGATTATCCGGCTCTATGTCAAGTTGCCAAGGGCGCGTGAAGAGATCCGGGTGCTCGGCAAGCAATTATTGCGGTCTGGAACTTCTGTGGCGGCTCGTGTCCATGAGGCGTCACGCTCAAGGTCAGATGATGAATTCACTTCTAAGTTGGGCGGTGCATTGCAGGAAGCGGATGAATCTCAACTCTGGCTAGAACTTTTGCGCGAAGAATGCGGAATCGAATCCCCCTGACACGCCCATTGGAAAGCGAGGCAGGCGAACTGATGGCGATATTCACTACAACGGTCAATCGAACCAAGGCAAAACAGAAATGAACAAAGCAAAAAATGGAAATTCATTTCCGCTTTCTGTTTTCCCCATTTCTCAATTTTAGCGCATGAGCGAAGCGATAATCACGGTCGAAAATCTCGGTAAAAAGTACCGCATTCGGCATCAGCAGCAGGGTGGGGTGCGCTACGTCACATTGCGAGATGTCATCGCCGAAAAGGCAAAGGGCCTTTTTCGGCAGCGCGGAGCCAAAAGCAAGGAGCAAGGAGTAGCTCCCGGCTCCCAGCTCCCTGCTTCCGAAGATTTCTGGGCCCTTAGGGACGTAAACTTCGAGATTCGCCAGGGCGATGTCATCGGTATTATTGGCCGGAACGGGGCGGGGAAGAGCACATTGCTGAAAATTCTAACCCGCATTACCGACCCGACCGAAGGACGCGTGCGCATCAAAGGCCGTGTCGCCAGTTTGCTGGAGGTGGGCACTGGGTTTCACGGCGAATTGACCGGACGCGAAAACATCTTCCTGAACGGGGCCATCCTCGGCATGCACCGGGCGGAGATCAAACAGAAGTTCGATGAAATCGTGGCCTTTTCCGAAGTGGAGCAATTTCTCGATACCCCGGTGAAACGCTATAGCAGCGGCATGTATGTGCGCCTGGCCTTTGCCGTGGCCGCGCACTTGGAACCGGAAATCCTCATCGTGGACGAGGTGCTGGCGGTAGGCGATGCGGCATTCCAGAAGAAGTGCCTGGGCAAAATGAAAAATGTGGCGGGCGAAGGCCGTACGGTTTTATTCGTTAGCCACAATACGGAAGCCGTCCGGAGTCTGTGCCAAAAGTGCATTTGGCTGAAGGAAGGCCGGTTGCATGAAAAGGGAACGCCCGACAAAATCATTGAGGCCTATTCCAATAGCCTCTCCAACAAGCCGTCCTTCACCAGTTCCAATCCGGCTTACGGTCTGGTCATCCAGAACGTGACGTTGAAAAACGACCGCAGGCAGGAAACCGGCGAGTTTCATCCGGGAGAGGATTTGATCGTGGAGATTTCTTACAGCGCTCGGCGCCGAGTGGAAAAGCCGTATGTAACTTTAGGCGTTATAGGTGCCTATGGAGCCTGCTTTACCGCTAATATGTTGCTGGATGGAGCGACACCTAAAGTCCTGGACGGCTTTGGAACGATTGCCTGTCGATTTAAGTCTATACCATTGCTGCCGGACAATTACTCCGTCAATATGGGAGTTCGGTCTCAAAAAGGGGTTGAGACGATAATAGACTATCAAGAAGTCGCCTGCTTTCGTGTTGTAGGAAATCTTGCGGATTATGGTTACAAAGGGGAGTTTCTGGAACGGATGTCACGCTCCACGAGGGTCGTTATACCTTATGAATGGTGCCTGCCCGACGGGACGAGTGCATTGGTTTCACTGAGCAGGCCACCGAACTGAAACATGCAGGTAGAGCGGAAACTTTACTTCAGACAACCAGATCCTATATTTCATTGGGCAGTTTTCCAGTCGCTGGCATTGACCGAATCACGAGGATCATGAACTAAGTGAGCACATGAAAGGTCCACTGGTCAGTATCGGTTTTCCGGTCTTCAATGGCGAAAAGTCCCTGGGACGGGCTTTGGATTCAGTTCTCACCCAGGACTTCAAGGATTTTGAAGTGGTTCTTTCCGACAACGCTTCCACCGACGGCACTGCAGCAATTTGCCGGGCGTATGCCAAGCGGGACACCCGTATTCGTTACTTTCGTAATGAAACAAACATCGGAGTGAACCCCAACCACAATCGGGTCTTCGAACTGAGTCGGGGTAAATACTTCGCTTGGATGGCCCACGATGTAGAGCAGTTGCCGGGCATGATCAGCCGGTGCGTCCGCGAAATGAATCTTTACTCACCGCCGGTCGTACTAACCTACCCCTGGTGCGAACTCGTTGATGAAAACGGCCAGCCGGTCGGCGGTGACTTGCCCTCGATCGCCAGCAACGATCTGCGGCCTCATCGGCGTCTTGGCACGGTGATACGACGGATAGGCTTCGTGACTCAACATTTCGGACTCTTTTCGGCCGAAACGCTGCGAAAGACACGGCTCAACGGCTCCTATCCTTCGTCGGATTTTGTGCTGACCGCCGAGCTGGCAATGCTGGGCGAAATCAGAGAAATACCGGAAGTCTTGGTCCGGCGCTGCTATGAGACGCAAAGTGGCACCAGGGCAGTCATGCATGATAAAAAGGCTTGGGCCGCCTGGCTCGACCCTAAAATGAAAGACCGGCACTTTTTACTGCGCGTCGAGGAGCGGCTGGCTTTGGAGTACGTCCGTTCAGCTTTGACACTCCCCCTCCAACCGCTGGACAAGCTTGCTTGCACCCTGACAGGTCCTTATGTCCACTATCGGAGGCGTTATCCCCAAACGATCACTGCCTGGCGGATGAGGCTAGGTCATTTTAAACGCCGCCTTTTGACATTAATCTCGACAGCAATACGGCCTTGTCGCCGCCGGTCAGGTTGAACCCCGTTGCTGACCTGTAGTCCAACTTGGCCGACGAGTCTTCAGTCTGAAATCGAAATCCTCGAAACTATTCCCATGCGCATCTTTATTACCGGAACCGACGGATATCTAGGCAGCCTGCTCGCCGTGGACCTCCTCCGCGCCGGCCACGAAGTGATTGGACTCGATACGGGGTTTTACAAGGAGGGCACCTTGTACCGATACGGGCCACTGGCGCCGTTGACCCTGGTCAAAGACCTGCGGCAAATCGAGCCGTCCGACCTCCGCGGATGTGATGCCGTGGTTCACATGGCCGAGCTGTCCAATGACCCCATCGGACAACTCTCGCCGACCATCACCTACGAAATCAATCATGCCGGCTCGGTGCGGCTTGCCGAACTCGCCCGCGCTGCCGGCGCCAAACGTTTTGTCTATATGTCGTCCTGCAGCGTCTATGGCATGGCGGGGGACGGCCTTGTGGATGAGGAGTCGCCCGTGAATCCGCAGACCACCTATGCTATCTGCAAAACACGGGTTGAACATGATGTAAAAGCAATGGCCAGCGACAATTTCTCACCTACTTTTTTGCGCAACGCCACCGCTTACGGAGCTTCGCCCCACATGCGGTTTGACATCGTGCTGAACAATCTGGCGGGGCTGGCCTGGACGACGAAAGAAATCCGTATGACGAGCGATGGCACACCTTGGCGTCCGTTGGTCCACGCCCTGGACATCTGTCGGGCCATCGTCACGGCATTGGAAGCTTCGCGCGAAGCCGTGCACAATGAAGTTTTTAACGTCGGCAACACGCAGCATAATTATCGGGTAAAAGAGATCGCCGAAATCGTGGCCGAGACGTTCACCGGCTGCCGGCTCACGTTTGGCCCGCCCGACCCGGACAATCGCAGCTATCGGGTTTCCTTCGAAAAAATCCGGAGACACCTGCCGGGCTTCCAGTGCACGTGGGATGCGCGGCGCGGTGCGCAGCAGCTTTGTGCCTTGTTCAAGCGCATTGATATGCCGCCGGACGTTTTTCAGCACCGGACCTTTACGCGGCTGAAACAAATCGAGTATCTCATCCGCACCCGGCAAATTGACGAACAATTTTTTTGGCGCGAGCCCGTTTAGCTGACTTTTGCCGGAGCTAACTGGCTGTCACGGGCGTGGATATTTGGAAAAATGTTGTTTATCCCGACCAGGCTGTCCGGAGTGTATATCGTCGAACCGGAGCCGCACGAAGACGACCGTGGTTTCTTTGCGCGGACCTTTTGCGCCCGCGAATTCAAGGAGCACGGCCTGGCAACGGAATTTGTGCAATGCAGCATTTCCCTGAATCGGATCCGCGGCACGTTGCGGGGTTTGCACTATCAACTGTCCCCAGCCTGCGAAACCAAACTGGTGCGCTGCACGAGCGGCGCCATCCACGATGTCGTCGTTGATCTGCGGCAGGATTCGCCGACTTATCTCCAGCATCTGGGGGTGGAATTGACGGCCCAAAACCGGCTTGCGCTTTATATTCCCAAGATGTTCGCTCACGGATTGGAGACGCTGGTGGATGAGACCGAGGTCTTCTATCAAATCAGCGAATTTTACGCGCCGGCCAAATCCATCGGCCTGCGCTTTGACGACCCGAAACTTGGCATCCAGTGGCCTCTGCCGGTATCAGTGATAAACGATAAAGACCGGAATTGGCCGCTCCTCCCCTGATGACTTCAATTCTTGACACGCGCGGACAACGGCCCGCCAGCGCTTCCAGCGAATGGGATGCCTCCCGGGAAGGCGCGGAACTTTACCGCCTCGTCTCGGAACTTTATCCCATCTGCCGCAGCATCACCGGCAACGGGCTGCGCGAGAGCCTGCGATTGCTTCAGCAGCACGTTCCATTGTCCTTTCATGAGGTCCCGAGCGGAACTAAAGTTTTCGATTGGGTGGTGCCGAATGAATGGAACATCCAAGATGCCTATATCAAAAACTCACGGGGCGACCGAGTGGTGGATTTCCGAGAATCTAATCTGCATGTGGTTAACTACAGCGTTCCCGTGCAGAAAAAGATGCTCCTTTCAGAGCTGCGCCCCCACCTGTTTACTTTGCCTGACGCGCCGGATTGGATTCCTTACCGCACGTCGTATTACAAGAAGACCTGGGGATTCTGCCTGAGCCAGCGTCAATTGGAAGGCTTGGCCGATACCGAGTATGAGATCTGCATAGATTCCACGCTGGAACCGGGCCGTCTGACGTACGGTGAATTTCAAATTCAAGGCGCCACCAACGACGAGGTTCTCATCTCGTCGCATTGCTGCCATCCTTCACTGTGCAACGACAATCTTTCCGGCATGGCGGTTTCAGCCAGGCTGGCTCAACACCTGTCCGGTCGGTCTTTGCGCTACTCTTACCGTTTCTTATGGATACCGGGAACCATTGGCTCAATTACCTGGCTGGCGTTGAACGAGGCACAACTTCCCAGGATCAAGCATGGCCTGGTCCTTTCCTGCGTCGGCGACCCGGGACATTTCACCTTCAAACGCAGCCGCCGGGGAGACGCTGAGATTGACCGGGTGGTGGAGCATGTCTTGCGGCACTCGGGCCGCGAATTTCAGTTGCTGGACTTCGCGCCCCAGGGATACGACGAGCGCCAGTATTGTTCGTCCGGTATCAACCTGCCGGTGGGTTGTTTCATGCGCACACCCAATGGCAGATATCCACAATATCACACTTCGGCGGATGACTTGAGTCTGGTCAAACCGCAAAGCCTGGCCGAATCGCTGCAACAATTGCTGCACATCGTCGCCGTCCTGGAGGAAAACGAGCGTTACGTGAACCTGAGCCCGAAATGCGAACCACAACTGGGCCGGCGGGGACTGTATCGCCACGTTGGCGGAACAAAGAGCGCCGAGGTCGAGGAGGCGATGTTGTGGGTGCTGAATTTTTCGGACGGTGGACATTCGTTGCTCGACATTGCCATCCGATCCGGTCTTCCGTTCGCGGCGCTCTCGGTTGCGGCGGACAAACTGAAAAATGTCGGGCTGCTTTCCAAAGTCGGAGGACTACAAACGTGAGCACTCTTGTTGCCGTGGAAAATAAGGCGCTGACCTGCGACCGCAGCGCCGCATCAGCACGTTCAGTACTCCCGGGGTTGAGAATTCTGCTGTTGACACCATACACCGGTGGAAACCTGGGTGATGGTGCCATCCAGGAAGCGATCATCCACCATTTGCGAAGACGCCTGTCTGAACCTCAGTTCCGATTGGTCACGCTGTCTCCTCGCATTACGAGCGAGTTGCACGGGCTACCCTCCTTCCCAATCGCAAGTTCAGTATATGATGGTGAACCTCCCTCCCCGGAGTCGCGCGATACAGCACATCTGGGGAGTCGCAAAGCCAGTGCCGGTTATAAGGAGCGGATCAAAAGAAGCCTGCGGCGCGGTTCCTGGCTTTACGGGGTCATTGCGTCCGCGTGGCGGTGCGTTCGAAGAACCGGATTGGTTGCGCGGCGCATGGAGCGCGAACTCCGCCATCTGTTTCGAGTGTACCAACTGCTCAAGGAAACCGATCTCCTGGTGATGTCCGGAGGCGGGCAAATTGATGACTATTGGGGAGGTGCCTTCGGCCATCCCTACGCGTTGTTCAAGTGGACATCCCTGGCCCGGGTTACCAAAACGCCCGTCGTGTTTCTGAGTGTCGGCGTCTGCGTTCTCAACTCACGCCTGAGCCGCCGTTTCGCCCATCGGGCGTTGCGCCTGGCCGAATATCGCTCCTACCGCGACCGAGGTTCGAAAGAACTCCTTCGCGATGCAACCTTCACCCTTGCCGATCCGGAGTATCCCGATCTTGCTTTCAGTTATCCCTGCACCCAGCAACAGACATTCTTCTCACGTGATTCAAGCTCAAAGCGCTCTGTAATTGGGATCAGTCCGATTGCGTATCTCTCACCTCACGTTTGGCCGGAACACGATCCGAGCGTCTATGAGCGCTATCTTCAGACGCTCTGCGAGTTTACCGCGAAGGTATTGGAAGCGGGCCACACTGTTGTGTTGTTTACCAGCTCCCTGATGGACCGTTTCGCGGTGAAGGACTTGCAGACGAGGTTGCAACAAAGCCCGAGGAGTGAATCTTGGGGCGGTCGCCTGCAGCAGGTGGACCAGACCTGCCTGGATAAGCAACTTGAGGAAATCCGTAAAATGGATATGGTGGTGGCGAGCCGGTTGCATGGAATCATCCTCGCGCACCTCCTTGGCAAGCCCAGCCTGGCCATCTCGTACGATCGCAAGGTTCGCGCCCATATGGAAGATATGGCACAAGAGCGCTTCTGCTTGAAGCTCCGCGACTGCACGTTGCCACAGCTCTGGGACGCTTTCGCAGCGCTTGAGTTGGAATCACCCACAATCTCCGCTGCCATCCGTTCAAAGGTGAAGGAATACAGTGAAAAACTGGATCAGCAGTATGACTTCCTCCTCCAGTTAGCGGGCCAGACCGCCCGCGTACGCAGGCATAATCCGGCCGCGGAAGTGTGTTAGCAACCCGTTAAAAAAAATAGGAGACGACGTAAGGAGTCTCTGACTTGCCTTTCAAAATCTGAGGAAATTCGAGACTCGTCACCTCGTCTCCTACTAGCGCATGAGTTTTTGAGCGGACCGTCAAGATTATGGAGAGAATTGCGACCACATGGGACCTGTGATTTGTAACCCAAGTTGAAAGATGAGAATTTACGGCTGCCAGCTTGATATCAGCTGGGAAAACAAAGGCGAGAACTTCAAACGAGTTTTGGCGTTGCTGAGAAAGCGCAGACTTTCCCCAGGATCGCTCGTTGTCCTTCCTGAGATGTTCGCCACTGGCTTTAGCATGAACGCGGGCGCGATCGCGGAAGGCGCCGATGGTCTAACCGATGGTTTCCTGCGTGAGTTGGCGCGGGAAAAGGGCGTGTTTGTCCTTGGCGGACTGGTCCGGTCGGCCTCCCGTGGCCGGATACTGAACGAGGCAGTCTGCATCGCCTCGTCGGGCAGGCAAGTTGCGTCGTATGTCAAGGTGCACCTGTTCTCACCGGGTGATGAATCCCGGCATTATGCACCCGGTACGGAGATCACTCTGTTTCGCTGGGGTAAATTTAAGGTTGCGGTATTCATTTGTTACGATTTACGTTTTCCGGAGATATTCCGGATGGCCGTCCAACGCGGCGCGAACGTGCTGGTGGTGATCGCCAACTGGCCCGGCAAAAGACACTCGCATTGGACGGCGTTGCTGCGCGCCCGGGCGATTGAAAACCAAGCCTACGCCATTGGAGTGAATCGATGTGGCAGCGATCCGCAACATGATTACTGCGGAGGCAGCTTGGTCGTGAATCCGTGGGGCGAGACGGTGGCCGAGGCAGGGCAAGGTGAAACGCTTATTCCTGCGAACTTGGATATGACCGCGATAAACCGGATACGCTCAGACTTCCCAGTACTGCAGGACGTTCCGGACTCGGCTCGCGTTGAACAATGCTAGCCGACCACACGCGGCACCTGTACTTTGGGTACAAGAGCCGGGTTCTTGGCCCGGAGACTCTTCTGCGCCCACTTAAAACCAGGAGATTGATATGCTAAAACTTGTCAAGCAAGCTGCTCGCAAAACTATCAACTGTGCATTGGGCATGGTTGGTTGCGAGGTCGTCAGGATTTCAAAGAAAATACACAATTGGGAAGACCAGTCGCAGTTCCTCCCGTTGGAGGAAACGTTGGCCGGAGCACGGGAGGCGCATCTTAGTTTGGGTGAATATATAGATACAAAGCACAATGTCCCCGGCGCGACCCAAGCCACCCATGATCGTTTGGTTGCCATAGGCGTGTTCAAAGACCGCATTGACCGGGTTTGTGAGATCGGACCCGGCTCTGGACGGTTTCTGGAAAAAACCATTCAAGCTTGCAAGCCATCCCTTTGTGAAATCTACGAAACTGCTGATCCTTGGAGGGAGTGGCTCGTCAAGACACACAACGTTATAGCGCAGCCGACCGACGGAATGACTTTGGCGAGTACTCCATCCAATTCCATTGACCTGATCCAAGCCCACAAGGTTTTTGTTTGCCTGTTGTTCGTGACAACGTGCAGCTACTTCATGGAAATGATCAGGGTGACGAGACCCGGTGCTTGGGTCATTTTCGATGTAATGACAGAAGACTGCCTGGAAAATTGGGATGTGCCAATTTGGTTGCAAAAGGGCGCTAAACGCACATATCCAGCCATAATGCCGAAAAAATTCGTGATCAATTTCTTCCAAGGGAACGGTTTTAGGTTAGTGGAGAGCTTTATCGTCCCAATGAAACCCGGGAAAACCGAGTGCATGGTCTTCCGCAAACGAAGCTCGTGATTCAGTAGAGCTTTATTGCAACCGATCAAAGGACACAGATATGAAGAACGCCAAACGATCACATATTTTTATGAATGGCGTCGTGAGAATCTTCGCGCTAGTCTTGTCCGCAGGGTACGCGGCAGCAGGCCCGGCCTATCCTCTGAAGCTCTCACCCGGCCAGCATTATATGGTTGACCAGAACGGCACCCCCTTTTTAGTGCTGGGCGCAAGTCCGTGGTATTTGACTGAGTTATTGAACGGTTCTAACGCTGACTACTATTTGAGCGTAAGAGCTTCACAAGGCTACAACTCTATTATCCTGGACATTGCTGCCAACGGTTCGGTTGAGGATGATAGTGTGCCGACCAACATCTACGGCCAGTTGCCATTCACAAATATCATTTCCGGCCACACCAATCTTTTGTCATGGAACACCAGCTATTTCACCAATGTTGACTGGGTGATTAACGACGCCTCCAACTATGGGATATGCTGCTTTTGTTATCCGCTCTATGACGGCTACCCTGACAATGGCACTCCTCCAGGCGGCATTTCATGGTATCAGCAGATGACTGGAAATACAACGAACACACTTTATTCCTATGGTCAGTTCATTGGGAACCGCTACAAAAATTATCCCAATATCGTGTGGGTCGGTGCTGGAGATTACAATGAATCCGGTGCGCCAACGACAAATCTATGGAACTGGCTCGCGGCGGGCATACGTTCCATGGACACCAATCATTTGTTCACAGCACAACCGCAAAGAGGAACCCAAGCGTACCTTGAATACACGAACTTCGTGAATTTAGAGGCGACCTATCCGGGCCAGTTTACCTACGATGAAGCCAAGTTGGATTATCAGCTTTCGCCAGTGCTGGCATCCTTTGACCGGGAGCCTTATTATGAATACAACGCCACCTACAATTTCAACGCTCTAAATTGCCGCCAGTTTGCTTATTGGGCGGTTCTTTACGGAGACACGTCCGGCCAATTTTATGGAAACGAGCATGAGTGGCCTCTTGCATCGGGCTGGCAAACGCAAATCGTAGACACTGTGGCGGTCACCGTTCCAAATCTCGGCAAGTTATTAAACACCCGGCTTTGGTATAACCTTGTGCCCGACTTCAATCATACAGTTGTGACCAACGGTTACGGCACCGATGGTGGTTCAAACTTTGTAACTGCTGCGCGAGAAGTCAGCGGTAAAACGGTCATCGCCTATATCCCCCAGAACGACCCAACCATTACAGTTGCCATGACCAACATTTCTGGCTCAACAGCAACGGCATGGTGGTTTAATCCGACCAATGCGGCGGACACGTTAATTGGCAGCTATAGAACGACTGGTAGTCAGACTTTCACACCGCCCGACTCCAACGACTGGGTGCTGGTGCTGGATGATGCGTCACAGAATTATCCGCCTCCTGGCACGCCGGCAAAGGTTTCGCTCGGCATTGAGGCGTTAGGCGGCAGTGTATATGGCCTCACCGTTACCGGAATGGCGGGCCAGGCGTACGCGCTTCAATACACCACCAGCTTGAACGCTTTATGGCAGGCCTTGGGAAGCGGCACAATTGGTTCGTCGGGCACGACTTCGTATTCTGTGATTTCGCTGACGTCTAACGTTTTTTTTCGGGCCTTGAATCAATGACGAAAAAGTCTGCCAGCTTAATGCCACGGCGATGGCGGTGAAGCTGGTGTGTCGGCGAAATCAGAAAGGAGATTGAACAAATATGAAAGTTGTGCTGTTTTGTGGCGGGCTGGGGACACGATTACGTGAGTACGGTGACAACATCCCCAAGCCGCTGGTTCCCATCGGTTATCGGCCCGTGCTCTGGCACGTCATGAAATACTACGCCCACTTCGGGCACAAGGACTTCATCATTTGCCTCGGCTATAAAGCGGACAAAATCAAAGACTACTTTCTGCATTACGACGAGTGCATCTCAAACGATTTCACGCTTTCGGGTGGCGGCAAAACCGTGGCTTTGATCACGAGCGATACCCAGGACTGGAACATCACGTTCGTGGACACCGGTTTCAGCACTTACATCGGCCAGCGCCTCACGAAAGTGCGCCATCTCATTGGAGACGACGAATACTTCTTGGCCAATTACAGCGACGGCCTGACCGATCTGCCTCTGCCCAGAATGCTGAATAGATTCAAGCGTAGCGGCAAGGTGGCCGCGTTCGTCTGTGCGCCGCCTTCTCAGACGTTTCATATCGTCAAATTAAAGGCGGGTGGCCGCGTAAGCCGCATCGAGCCGGTAAACGCGGCGGGCCTGCTGGTCAATGCGGGCTTCTTCATCTTCCGGCGGGATCTTTTTGACTATATCCGGGATGGCGAGGACCTGGTTGGTCCTCCGTTCGACCGGTTGATCAAAAAGAATCTGATCATGGGATACAAATACGACCATTTTTGGTGCATGGATACTTTTAAGGAACAGCAGGAACTGTCGGACCTTTGCACTCGGGGAGATGCGCCCTGGGAGATCTGGAAGCTGAAGAAAAATCGCTGACTCTATGATGGATGCCGACGCAAATAGATCGCGCCAGCTACAAAGCCGGTTCCATCAGGTCATTCCCGGAGGCAGCCACACGTACGCCAAGGGGGATGACCAATATCCGGAGGCTCCGCCCATCTACATCACCCGCGGCAAGGGCTGCCACGTGTGGGACGTTGAGGGAAACGAGTACATCGAGTACGCCATGGGGTTACGGACGGTAACGCTGGGACACGCTTACGAACCGGTGGTGGAGACGGTGGCCCGCCAGATCCGCCAGGGCAGCAATTTCAACCGGCCTTCACCCATCGAACTGGAATGTGCTGAGAAACTGCTGGAACTGGTGCCCGGCGCCGAGATGGTGAAGTTCGCCAAGAATGGCTCGGACACCACCGACGCGGCGACCAAATTGGCCCGGGCCCACACTGGCCGCGATCTGATTGCGATATGCAAAGACCATCCGTTCTTTTCCGTCGGGGATTGGTTCATCGGCACGACGGCCGTAGGCGCCGGCATCCCACAGGCAGTCAAGGATCTCACCGTGGGATTTCGTTACAACGATCTCGCCAACGCCGCGGACTTGTTCCGCAGCCATCCCGGGCAGATTGCCGCCGTGATGCTGGAGGCGGAAAAGGACACGCCGCCGGCAGACGGCTTCCTGACCGGACTCCGCGACCTTTGCCACCGTGAGGGCGCCCTCTTGATCCTGGACGAAATGATCACGGGATTCCGTTGGCACAATGGTGGCGCGCAGGGTTATTACGATTTTGTGCCCGATCTTTCCACCTTCGGCAAGGCGTTGGGCAATGGGTTCTCGCTCTCGGCGCTGGTGGGCCGGCGGGAAATCATGCGGCTCGGGGGTCTCGATCATGACCAGCCCCGAGTGTTCCTGCTTTCCACGACTCATGGAGCCGAGACGCACAGTTTGGCGGCGGGACTCGAGGTGATGCGCATTTATCAGAGTGAGCCGGTCGTCCCGACCCTCTGGGAACAGGGCCGCAAACTGGCCGCCGGCATCGCGCAGGCAATTGCCGATGCCCGGCTGGAGGGCTTCTTTTCCATCGCCGGAAAGCCCTGCTGCCTCACCTACGGGACCCGCGATGCGGAGAAGCGCCCGTCTCAGGAATTTCGCACGTTATTCTTGCAGGAGATACTCAAACGCGGTGTCCTGGCGCCTTCGTTCATCGTCAGTTATTCGCATTCGGACAGCGACATCCAACGCACCGTCGAGGTGGTGCATGCGGCGCTCGGAGTTTATCGCAAAGCGCTGGATGAGGGTGTCGGAAAATTTCTCGCCGGCTGGCCTGTTAAACCCGTTTATCGCCGGCTCAATTGAAACTGCTTGGGTATGACTACAAGCCATCCAACGATACAAACCGAACCTGAACTTGGCCAATGCCGGCTTTGCGGCGAACCTTTGCGGCGCACGTTCGTCAATTTGGGAATGTCGCCTTTGTGTGAGAGCTACGTAAGCGCAGAGCAGTTGAATCACATGGAGCCATTTTATCCGTTGCACGCCTTCGTCTGCGAAAAATGCCTCCTCGTTCAAGTCGGCGATTACGTGACCGCCGATCACATCTATTCCGAGTATGCCTATTTTTCGTCCTATTCGGACTCGTGGTTGCGCCACGCCCGAGAGTATGTGGACATGATTACCGAGCGCTTCAGGCTGGGCCCGCAACACTTCGTGATTGAGCTGGCCAGCAACGACGGCTACCTGCTCCAAAACTTCGTGAATAAATCCATCTCCGTACTTGGGATTGATCCGGCCGCCAACATCGCGCCTCACGCGATCAAGAGGGGCGTGCCGACCCTGGTACGATTTTTTGGAGTTGAAACGGCGCGGGAACTGCTTGCCCAAGGCAAGCAAGCCGATCTTCTGATCGGCAACAACGTCCTTCCCCATGTTCCGGCGTTGAACGATTTCGTCGCCGGGATGAAGCTACTCCTGAAGCCGGGCGGCGTGATCACGATGGAATTCCCGCATCTCTGGCGGCTGATAGAGTCGAATCAGTTCGATACGATTTACCACGAACACTTCAGCTATTTTTCATTCCTTACCGCGGAAAAGGCCTTTGCCCGCCACGGACTGACGATGTTCGACGTGGAGGAATTAACGACGCACGGCGGGTCACTCCGGATTTATGCCCGGCATGCCAATGACGACAGTAAAGTGACCACAGCACGAGTGGCGGAATTGCGCCGCCGCGAACAGGAGCTGGGCTTCGAAAGCTTGGACACCTACAACGCCTTTGAAGGACAGGTGAAGGAAACCAAACGAAAGTTGCTGGAGTTCCTGATTGCGACCCGGCGCGCCGGCAAGTCAGTGGCGGGTTATGGCGCAGCGGGCAAGGGCAACACACTGTTGAATTACTGCGGCATCCGGACGGACTTCCTTGACTATACCGTGGATCGAAACCCTTACAAGCAGGGCAAATTTCTTCCCGGAACGCATATCCCCATTTATGCTCCTGAGGAAATCGCACAAACCAGGCCGGACTTTGTGTTAATTCTGCCTTGGAACTTGAAAGATGAAATTGTCAAACAACTCGCATACATCCGTGACTGGGGTGGGAAATTTGTCGTGCCAATCCCTCAAGTGGAAATCATTTGAACCGGAAACTCCGGACTGTAGAATCGGTGCGACACCATGAAGAGGCCTGGTAACCGCTGGTACTGTCTTAATTCCCGAGGTAGGGACGGTTGGCCCCAGCCGTCCGCGGACGCCTCGGCGAGGCGTCCCTACCAAATTAGGACACTGCCTAACCGCTGCGAGCTTTTCACCGACAGACTTCCATGATTAATGCCAACCTGAGCAACATCAAAAGAATCCTGTGTATCGGCGCGCACAGCGATGACATCGAAATCGGTTGTGGTGGAACCGTTTTGCACCTGATCGCCAAATCAAGCCAAATTGAATTCTACTGGGTGGTTTTGTGCTCTGATCCCGACCGGGATCGGGAAGCCCGCCAAAGCGCGAACGCTTTTTTGAAAGGCGTGCGCCAAAGGACGATCGTCGTAAAGTCCTTCCGCGACGGTTTCCTTCCCTACCTTGGGGCTCCAGTGAAGGAGTGGTTTGAGGAACTAAAAAAATCGTTCTCGCCGGACCTCATCTTTACCCACTCCCGCCATGACCTGCATCAGGACCATCGCCTGGTTTGCGAGCTGACGTGGAACACGTTCCGTAATCATCTCATTCTCGAATACGAAATCCCGAAGTACGACGCCGACCTACAGCAGCCAAACTTTTTCGTGCCCTTGTCTGACGTAATTTGTCGAAAGAAGGTGCAACTGCTGATGCGCTGCTTTGGAACGCAACGGGGCAAGCATTGGTTTTCCGAGGATTTGTTCAACGGACTGATGCGTCTGCGGGGTATGGAAGCAGCGTCGCCCACCTCCTACGCCGAGGCGTTTTACTGCCGAAAACTGCTTTTTGGCGCACTAGACTGAGAGCGAGGCAGCCCATCGGTGTTTTCCCAAGGAAACAGTCCGACCGGCTGGCAGTTCAACAAGTTGCATCGAGCAAACGTGCAATCATTCGACTACGTCATCATCGGCGGCGGCATTGTCGGGTTGTCGGTGGCTTTCGAGTTGCTCGAACGGCGGCCCGACTCCCGGGTCGCCGTACTGGAAAAAGAAAACACCTGGGCGCAACACCAGAGCGGCCGCAACAGCGGGGTGATTCACTCCGGCATCTATTACAAGCCCGGCAGCCTGAAGGCGAAGTTTTGCTGCGAAGGCAACCGCCGGTTGCTGGAATTCTGCCGGACCCACGGCATTCCTTACGAAATCTGCGGCAAAGTGATCGTCGCCACGACGCCAGAGGAAATTCCCCGACTGCAGAATATTTTCGAGCGGGGCCTGGCCAACGGCCTTTCAGTCAAAAAACTGAGCCAGACGGCGGTGAAGGAAATCGAGCTGCATGTGCGCTGCCTGGAGGGAGTCCACGTGCCGTCAGCCGGAATCGTCAATTATGGTGCGGTCTGTCGGAAGCTCGCAGAGTTGATCGCAGCCCGGGGCGGTGCGTTGTTATTGGCCACGGAGGTCGAAGGATTCCGCACCAATGGCAGCGAGCGGGTTGTGGAGACTTCCCAAGGGGCCTTGGTGGCGCGTTGGGTCATCAACTGCGCAGGGTTGCACAGTGACCGTGTGGCCCGATTGGCCGGAGCGGAACCGTCCGCACAGATTGTGCCTTTCCGCGGCGAATACTATGAGTTGAAGCCCGAGCGCCGGTCGCTGGTGAAGCACGTGATTTATCCTGTGCCCGACCCCGCATTTCCCTTCCTTGGGGTTCATTTCACGCGGATGATAGACGGCACCGTTCACGCTGGACCGAACGCTGTGCTCAGCCTCAAGCGGGAAGGTTACGATCGGACATCGTTCAATCTGCGGGATTCCCTGGAGACCTTCACGTATCCCGGATTCTGGAAATTGGCTGCCCGGCACGCCGGAATGGGCCTCCGCGAACTGCATCGCTCCTTCAGCAAAACGGCTTTCGTGCACAGCATGCAGAAACTCATTCCGGAGATTCGCGAAGAGGATCTGGTCCCGGGCGAAGCGGGGGTGCGCGCCCAGGCCTTGCGGCCCGATGGCGGTTTGGTGGATGACTTTTTGATCATCAAGGAGTCAACGGCCATCCATGTCTGCAACACTCCGTCGCCGGCAGCGACGGCGTCACTGGCGATTGGCCGGTACATCGTTGACGAAATTCCCGAGCTTCGTTCCCGGACGGTGGTGGGGCCTGCCGCTGCCACGACACTCCGATGAGTGGTACGAGACAATGGATCGCGAGACTACGGACAACAAGACCTTGCGCAATGAATTGGTGGCAGCATACAACTTTCTGATTTTGAAGCCATGAACGACGCCATCATTGCCGTTGAGAAGCTTGGCAAAAAATACCGGATCAGCCATCAGGCCGAGCGGCAGCGGTATGTGGCGTTGCGAGATGTCATTGCGCAAAAAATGAAAGCGCCCTTTCAGTTTTTGCGCCGAAGTCAGAAGTCAGAAGTCAGAAATCAGAATCCGACCTCCGACCTCCGACCTCCGACCTCTGTTCCTGCTTCGCAGGAGGACTTCTGGGCCTTGAAAGACGTTTCGTTTGAAGTGAAGCGCGGTGAAGTGCTGGGCATCATTGGGCGCAACGGGGCGGGCAAGAGCACGCTGCTGAAAATTCTGAGTCGCATCACCGAGCCAACGGAGGGGCGCGTATGCATCCGTGGCCGTGTGGCGAGTCTGCTGGAAGTGGGCACCGGCTTTCATCCCGAACTCACGGGGCGGGAGAATATTTTTCTGAACGGCGCGATTCTTGGTATGTCGCGCGTGGAGATCAGACGCAAATTCGACGAGATCGTGGCCTTCGCGGAAATGGAGAGGTTTCTAGACACGCCGGTGAAACGTTTTAGCAGCGGCATGTATGTGCGGCTGGCCTTCGCCGTGGCGGCGCATCTCGAACCGGAAATTTTGATTGTGGACGAAGTGCTCGCCGTGGGCGATGCCGAGTTCCAGAAAAAATGCCTGGGCAAGATGGAAAGTGTGGTGCGTGGCGAGGGTCGCACGGTGCTTTTTGTTAGCCACAACTTGGCCGCTATCGAGGCGCTCTGCTCTTCGGCGATTGTGCTTTCCGCCGGGGAATTGCTCGCCCGCGGCGAAACCAATTCAATGGTGCAGGCCTATTTGAATCAGGCGGCACGCCAGGTGGAGGTGGCGCTGGGCGCGCGCCGTGATCGCGAAGGTTCAGGCGCGATCAGGTTCTCCTCCGTGGAACTGGCTGACGGAAACGCAACACGGGTGGGGTCATTTCAGTGCGGAGCCGATGCGACTCTCATCCTCAACTTCGACAACACTTCAGGCCGTGACTTGCGTAACGTCGGCCTGTCCATCGGCGTGGACAATGAATTGGGCCAGCGCGTTTTATTGCTCGACACCACCCTGTTGGGTCAAGATTTTGAATTCATCGCGGCCGGCAGCGGCCGGATCCGGATTATTGTTCCGCGCCTGTGCCTGCTGCCGGGGCGCTACCACATTACGATTTACGCAACCGTTAGCGGGGTAATCGCCGACTGGATCAAGGGCGCCGCATTCTTCGACGTGGAGGGGGGCGATTACTTCGGCACCGGGCAATTGCCGCCGAACGGACAGGGAATGTTTGTTACCCCGCACAGATTCTTTTGCGAGCCGGAAATGCCAGACAAGCAAGTCTTGGCCGATAAACGTAAAGAGTTCGGGGCATGAAGAAAAGGATAGAGAAAATTGTTTCTGTTGCTGCATGCCAGATTGCGGCTCTGCCGATAAGGTGCCTGCCGCAGGATTGGCGTGCGCGGGAACTGGAACGATTGAACGAAGAAATGATCTATGAAACCCCTGTCTCCGGCGATTCGATTCGCTTTTACGCGCCATCACCACTGCTTCGCTGCCGCGCAGCAACGGTGCTCTCAAAGGAGGCTGATACGATTCGATGGATTAATGGCTTTGAGGAAGGAGCGGTGCTGTGGGACATCGGCGCCAACGTGGGTGTGTTCAGCCTTTACGCGGCGGTCCGTCGAAACATTAAGGTGCTGGCCTTTGAGCCATCTTCAATGAATTACCACATCCTCGTTCGGAACATTCAACTCAACCAGCTCAGTGACCGTGTTATGGCTTACTGTCTTGCGTTCGCCGACCACACACAGCTCGGCGTTCTGAATTTTGCGTCGTACGAGGCCGGTTCTGCGCTCAACCAGTTTGGAGCGCCGGGTGAAAAGTCCCGCTGGACCTCAAACGCGGCGGGACTCGTCCACGGCATGATCGGCTTCAAACTGGATGATTTCGTGGAGCGCTTCAACCCGCGCTTTCCGCAGCATCTTAAGCTTGACGTGGATGGAATTGAGATTCCTATCCTGGAGGGCGCGTCCGCGACGCTGCGCGATCCGCGCCTCCGGTCGGTTATGGTCGAACTCGATCTCGATCACGAGGAGGAACGTCGGCGCGCCGTGAGCCTGCTGGAAAATGCCGGGCTTAAATTCAAGACGCAGGGAGACGTGCAGGCCACGGAAACCGCGCGAGGAGCGAATCATTTGTTTGTGCGGTGATTCAGTCGTTTGAGACCTGATTGATCATTAATCGTTGCCCTTGAATTGGAAGTTAAAAAAATGTGCCAAGTTTGCCGCGCGACAGACCATTGGTCGTCTGCCGCCGCGCGCCTCGCGTCTGACCGGTAAACTGGCGAAGGATGGCGGCAAGCCGGTGCGCGACATCCGCTTCCGGCCATGGGCGAATTATCATGCGAACAATTTGCTGTCCTGGTTCACCGATGTCTCGCCGGCGTTCCGCAGGATTTTCCTTAGCGGGATCGAAGGGTTGCCTCAACCGCGCCAGAAGCAGTTTGCCGAACGGTGGGCGGAGTTTTGCGGCTGTCGTTATGCCTTGCTGCTTCCGCACGGCACCGATGCGCTGCGTTTTGCGCTCGCCGCTTTGTTCGATCATGACGGATTGGATTATGGCGGGGAAGTCATCGTGCCGAACTATTCGTTCATCGCCAGCGCCACCGCGCCGCTTGACCGCCGGTTCGGCATTGCACTGGTGGACGTCGAGCCGGACACCTTGCTGCTCGACCCCCAGCGCGCCGAGGAAGCGATCATCCCTGGCAGGACGCGCGCGATCATGCCGGTGCATCTGTTCGGCCAGCCCTGCGACATGGCCGCACTCCGTGCGATCGCGGAGAAGCATCGATTGAAAATCGTCGAGGACGCCGCGCAGGCGCACGGCGCAGCGCTCGACATTGGTCCCGTGGGCGCGCTCGGCGACGCCGCGGGCTTCAGTTTTCAATCGCACAAGAATATTCCGTGCGGCGAGGGCGGTGCGCTCACAACCAACGACGAGCAGGTCTACGAGCGTGCCTATTCGCTTCATAATGTCGGGCGCGCCCGCATCGGCGGTGGACGCTGGGAACATCCCGCGCTCGGCTGGAACTGCCGGCCCACGGAATATCAAGCCGCACTGCTGTTGCATCGGCTGACATTGTTTCAGCGGCAACAGGCGGTGCGCCAGTTAAACTTTGAGTTGTTGCGAAAGCTGCTGGCCGAAACAACGTGCCTTCAACCGCTCGCGATTCGTCCACGGGTGAAACGGCATGCAATGTATATGTTTCCAGTGCGGTATAAGCCGGAGCATTGCGGAGGGATTGCCTTCGAGGATTTTCTGGCGGCGGTGCAAGCCGAGGGTGCGCCTATACACCGCGCATTCGTGACGACTATCGCGGGTCAGCCGGCCATCGCAAAGCTCATTGAGAAACGTCCGGAGTATGCGCGCGTACTCCCGACACCCATATCGGAAAAGGCAGCGACCGAGACTGCTTACATCCCCCATAATGTTTTTCTCGGCGCCGTGCGGGACATGGAGGACATCGCCGCTGCCGTGCGGAAGGTTCAGCGGCATTTCGCGAAGACGACATGAGAATGCTTCCAGTGCTTCCGAATTTTAACTTTCAGCTTTTCCTTTGATGAACATTGCCATTGTAGGTTGCGGTTACGTCGCCGAGTTTTACGGTAAGACCCTGGGCAATTATCCGGTATTAAAACTCATTGGGGCGTATGACCGCAATGCCGGGTATCTGGCGTCCTTCACCCGGACGTGGCCGTGCCGGCCATTCAGGAGTCTGGACGAGGTTGTTACCGATCCGTCCGTTGAACTGATTCTGAACCTGACCAATCCGCGCAGCCACTATGAAATAACCCGTCTTTGCCTGGAAGCGGGCAAGCATGTCTATTCAGAAAAACCGCTGGCAATGGACACGGTGTCGGCCCGAGAACTGGTGGAGCTGGCGGCGCAAAAGAAGCTCTATCTCGGCGCGGCGCCGTGCAGCCTGCTGAGCGAAACCGCGCAAACGCTTTGGAAGGCACTCAAGGACGGTGCGATTGGAAAAGTCTGCCTGGTCTATGGCAACTTTGACGATGGCATGATCGCACCCAAGATGTCCCCGTGGAACTGGCACAACGAATCCGGCGTGCCGTGGCCGGCGAAGGATGAGTTCGAGGTGGGCTGCGCCTATGAACACGCAGGTTACTTGCTCACGTGGCTCGGCGCCTTCTTTGGGCCGGCGACGCATGTGACCGCTTTCGCCTCGTGCCAGATTCCAGACAAGGGTATTCCCGTCGAGACGATGGCGCCGGACTTCAGCGTAGGCTGCATTGAATATCCTGAAGGCGTGGTGGCGCGCGTGACATGCAGCCTGGTGGCACCCAAAGACAAGTCGCTAACGATCATCGGTGCCAACGGCGTGCTCACCGTAGCCGATGTACGCGACGAACGCTGCCCCGTGTATGTTCGAGCCATGCCCCCGCGTGGCCGGGCAGCGGGGATCGAGCGGCGGATCAACTGGCTGCGGCGGGCGCTGAAACTTCCGGGCGCGGCTCGGGACTGGCACTTGCAAATGAAATACCCGCCGGCCCGCCAGCCCACGGGAGGCTTTGTCAGCGATGGCAAGCCGGTGGATTTCTGTTGCGGCCCGACCGAGATGGCCGAGGCGATTCGGGAACAGCGTCCCTGCCGGTTGTCGGCGTCGTTCGCCTTGCACATCACGGAGCTTATCGAAGCCCTGCAGCGACCCGATCCAGTTGGCGGACGCAAGAAACTCAATTCGACCTTCGACCCGATCCAGCCGCTCCCTTGGAGTTCTTGACCTTTGATCTCTAATTTCAACGTACCGAAATTCCAGCTTTCGGCTTGTTAGAATGTTAGTTTCCATTCTCATTCCGTGCTACAACGCCGAGCGCTGGGTGGCGCAAGCCATTGAAAGCGCTTTGGCGCAGACGTGGTCCGAGAAGGAAATTATCGTCGTGGACGACGGCTCCACTGATCAGAGCTTGGAAATCATCAAGCGTTTCAGGGAACAAATTCGCTGGGAGACCGGCCCGAATCGCGGCGGCAACGCCGCGCGTAACCGCTTGCTCGAACTGGCACGCGGCGAGTGGCTCCAGTATCTCGATGCGGACGATTACCTGCTGCCGGAAAAGGTGGCCAACCAGATGCAATTTCTTGCGGCGGATCCGGAGACGGACGTTGTTTTTGGCCCCGTGACGGTGGAGCATTGGTCTGAGCATGAAACGCGTCGTGAGATGCTGCCAATTCCCGAACCACACGATCTTTGGGTGTTGCTGGCGCGCTGGTATTTGCCACAGACCGGTGCTTCCCTTTGGCGAAAGCAGGCGGTTATTGATGTAGGTGGCTGGAAGCCTGACCAGCCGTGCTGTCAAGAACACGAGCTATATTTGCGTCTGCTCACGGCGGCGAAACGCTTTACGTTTTGTCCTCACAACGGCACCGTTTACCGCCAGTGGAGCGAGCAAACTGTGTGCAAGCGTGACAGATCGGAAGTGAGGCGGCGGCGAATGGATATCGAAGCGCGCGCGGAGCAGTTTCTGAGGGAGCGAGGCCAGCTCACACGTGACCGGCTCTGGGCAATCAATCAAACGCGGTTCGAAATGGCGCGCTCCGCCTGGCAAAACGATCATGCTGCTGCCGTTCGAATCATGGAAGTCGTTCGACGATCGCAGCCGGACTTTCAGCCCGGTGGCGACGCTGCGCCCCCTCGCTACTGGATGATCTTCTGCACGCTCGGCTTCCGCATGGCGGAAACTCTGGCTGACTGGCATCGGTTGCTCCGATCGTCCAAGTCTGCGTGAGCAATGCTTTTCTCCATAGTCATTCCCACCTACAACCGACTTTCGCTTCTGCAGGAGGCTTTGGACTCGGTGTGGCTGCAGAAGTTCACTGATTACGAGGTGATTGTGGTGGATGACGGCTCAACCGACAGGACGTGGGAAGATTTGCAGAAGCTGGGTTCGCGGGTTCATGCCCGGCGCCAACAGAATGCCGGACCTGGCGCGGCGCGGAATCTGGGCGCGAAACACGCTACGGGGGAATACTTTGCTTTTCTTGACAGCGATGACCTGTGGTTTCCATGGACGCTTAAAACCTATCAACAACTCATCGGGCAATATCAACGTCCGGCGTTTCTTGCCGGGAAACCGCTACGCTTTCGTGAAGAGAACGTCATGCGAGCAATCGTCAGCAGCGAACCACAGGCAGTCCTGTTCCCAGATTATCTTGCTTCGGGCGACGAATGGCGTTGGTGGGGGGTTTCGTCATTTGTCGTTCGCCGGGACGCATTTGAAGCCGTCGGTGGATTCACGAATAAGTGGGTAAACGGTGAGGACGCTGACCTCGCTCTGCGGCTAGGAACTGCGCGGGGTTTTGTGCAAGTGACCAATCCAGCTACGTTCGCGTATCGTGAACATGACAGCAATACGATGAAGAATCTGCCCAAGACTTTGGGGGGAATCTGGCTTGGTATTCGCACGGAACAGGCCGGACAATATCCCGGCGGCGCGCCACGGGCGCGGGAGCGTTGGCGTATTCTCACACGCCATGTGCGTCCGGTGACATTCGACTGCCTGAGGCATAGGTTGCACAAAGAAGCCTGGCAACTCTATCGTGCGGTGTTTCGTCGGCATGTCGCGCTGGGCCGTTGGAAATACCTCGCGGGATTTCCCATGAAAGCACTTATCGGCAGAAGCAAATGAAACTACTTCATCTCACGGTTCGTGGTTGTGCGGGGATTGCCTCGCGTGTGCGGAACATCTGGTTTCGCGCGCTGGGTGTGAGGATGAGCGGCTACGTGTGGATGCGCAAGGTTTCCATTCCACGCAATTGGAGCGACATTACCATCGAAAGGAGGGTCAGTTTGGACGATGGAATGGTTCTTCTATGTAACGGCACGCAGAGAGCAGAAAAATTAATGATTCGCCAGGGTACCTACATCAACCGTTACACAATGATTGACGCGTCGGAAAAAATCGAGGTCGGCGAGAACTGCATGATTGGACCGCATTGCTACATAACAGATCACGATCATGGCCATGGGCCAGGCAAACCGGTGGGGCAACAGCCCTTAGTTAGTTTGCCGGTCTGCATTGGTCGTGATGTGTGGATTGGTGCAGGCGTGGTAATTTTGAAGGGCGTGACCATCGGTGACGGCGCGGTGATTGGTGCTGGCGCGGTGGTGACAAAGAATGTTCCAGCCAATGCCATCGTCGCAGGTGTGCCGGCACACACAATTGGGCGCCGTGAATAAAAAAGACCGTGTTTATCATCATCACCATGCGACCACAGCAACGTCATTGAGAAGTCTGTTTTGTAACTACAAAGATAATATGATTGCTTTCGTCATCCCACTCCGCAGTAAGGCGACAGCCAGAAATTGGGAGCTGATATCCAAGCTATGCTTGCGCACGATTTATTCCCTGCTCCAACAAACCGTCTCGGATTATAAAATCATCCTGGTATGCAACGAACCGCCGGACAACCTGCCTTCATCTGAGAAAATAATTGTGGTCAACCGCTATTTTCCTACTCCAGAAAACACATTAAGACGACAAATGTGGGACAAGACGTGCAAGGTATGCCATGGACTGGTTGAAGCGCGACTGTTCAAGCCTAGCCACTACATGGTAGTAGATGCTGATGATTGTGTAAGCCGGCGTTTGGTGGAATATGCAAGTCACAACCCCGCCTGCGATGGATGGTTTATGGATACAGGATGGATCTATCATGAAAACAGCCAATGGCTGCAATGGCAGCGGAAAGATTTTCATCGTATTAGTGGCACAGGTGCCATCGCTCCATTTGACATTGAGCGAATGCCAAAAACCATTGATGAGGATTTTAACCCTTATCGGCCTTTCGTCGAACATAACCGGACTGTCGATACCTGGACGGCAGCGGGCAAGACATTGAAATCCTTGCAATTTCCTGGTGCGGTTTATGTTTTAGGTACAGGAGGAAACGTTAGTGATGCCGGTAGTTCAAATAAAAAAACCTGGAAACGAATTTTAAAGCAGGTGCTTTTTTCTCGTCCTTTAACGTCGCAACTCAGGGGAGAATTCGGTTTAACAAACATCTTCAACGGCCAGTAAATGTGTGCCGTTAATTCGGTCATTATTCCGCGCTGCGTACGACAACATGAAAATCAACCCTGTGACAGAGTAAGTATGAAGCATCTATCACTGCTCTTGAAATATGGCTGGGCAAATTGTTTCAGACTATTGGCACTCAAAAAGCTATGGGCCGGTGAAGTTAAATTGCGGCTGAAAGATGGCCATGGCCCACTGGTGTTGTCTGGAAACTCAATGGACTACAGGTTATTCAGCGACATTTTCCTGTATGAGTGCTACAATCTGGAGTTGTGTTCCGAGCCGGAGTATATCATGGACTGTGGTGCAAATGTCGGCATTTCCACGAGATATTTTATTAAGCGTTACCCAAAAGCTAGGATTGCAGCGGTCGAGCCGGATCAGAGAAATTATAGCCTTTTGCAGTCGAACTTAGAAAAGTGCGGTGTCATAACCTTTAAAGTTGCCCTCCACAACAACAGGAGACATTTACGGCTCACAAGCGACAACCTGTCGTCCTCTTCCAGGCGGTTTGATGAAGCCGGTAGCGGTTCAGAGCAAGTTGTAGCTGTGCCGCTCCAAGATCTGTTTGCGGAGTTGAGATGGCCAAGAATTGATTTGTTAAAAATCGACATCGATGGTGGGGAGTTTGCCTTGTTCGACACCCAAGATCTTTGGCTTTCACGGGTCAACGTGTTCGTCATGGAATTTCACGAATATCTTAGGAAAGGGGCGACTCAAGTGATTCTATCCAAGATCTTTTCAACGGGACAGTATCATGTGTAAACGATTGGAGAGAACATGATTATCGAAAGGTTGAGCTGAATTTCATAGTTAATAGGTGCGGTTGGGACACGAGATGTAGTTGTTCGCGAGTTGCCCTGGTGACCAAAGACTTTCCGGCCAATGCCATCGTGGTTAGTGTGCCGACGATGGAAATCATGCGGTGCCAATGAAAACCGGTGTGGATAGTACACAGACATCACTTGCCTCCATCGTTATTCCCACTCGCTTCCGTGTCGAAGAACTCCGTGAGCTTATTCACTCGGTTTTCGCCCAGACGGTACCTGTGGAAATCTTGGTTATGGACGACGGTGAATCGGATGTGCTGTCTGAAATGTTACGGGTTGAATTTCCGCAGGTCCGGTATCTTAAGCTCGGTAGTGGACGCGGCCCGGCCTTTCAACGAAATCGCGGTATCGAGTTTGCCACCCACCCAATCGTGTTCTTCGTGGACGACGACACTCTGCTCGTATCGCCTAAAACACTCGAGCAGACCCTGGCCGAATTCGAACATCCTCGCATCGGAGCCGTAGGCATTCCTTTCATTAACGTACGACAAGGTCAGGCGCTCCAACAACGCGCGTCTGCGGCGGGCATACAGGTCGCCCATGCCTTTGTCGGCGCGGCGCACGCGGTGAGGCGCGATGTGTTTCTGAAAGTGGGCGGCTACCGCGAACATTTCTTCTACATGGGCGAGGAGGGCGATCTTTGCCTGCGCATGATGCAAGCCGGTTATGTGATGCGGCTGGGCCGGGCGGATCCCATCCATCATTTAGAATCGCCCCGCCGTAATCTCGGTCGAGCCGGGTTTTCTGGTCGGCGCAACGACATTCTCTTCTGCTGGCATAACGTGCCCATGTCGCACTTTGTGCCGCACCTGCTCGCCACGACGTCCAACGGAGTATGCGAGGCCGTCCGCAAACGCTGCGTTGCGCCAATGCTGAGAGGCATCGCTTCGGGGTACCTTGATTTTTTCCGCCGATGGAACGAGCGCAGGCCAGTGCCGCTGGTAATCTATCGGCTGCACCGATTTCTCAAGAAGCATGGGCCTCGGCCGCTCTCGGACATTGAGCCGCTGCTGCCATCCATACAGAATCACTAATATGGCGCTGAATTTTCTGAGATCTCTTCTGCCGGATTGCCCGGTGTTCACGCGCATCAGGCGCGGGCCGTTTCGCGGGCCCGTATCCTGATGAACCCGCGCGATTCGCTGCGCAAAATCCGCGGGATTGGGGGATAGTTACAGCAATACATGGGGTGGAATTGCTGCCCGGGGTGGCTACCAAACGTCTCAACGAAATCTATGTCGGGAGCTCTCTGTCCTGAGTTATTTGCCAAGTCAATTATCTATGAATTTGTCGGTTACTAGCTTTGCAGGAATGCCGGGCGAAACGGTCGTGCAGCTTTCCGCATTCGTTAATGGCTGTAGTGTGTCCTCATCCTAGAATTAATGGCCAAAACTAGGACAACCTGCTGAACCATCAAACCGCCTACTCATTGTTGGCAAACTGGTACGTGAATTGCGTGATTAGCTTAAGTTAACATGCGATAAAGTTTGAGAAGCGGCCTACAGAGAACAATTCTTATGTATTCGGATCACCCCTGTCACAAACACCACAGCAAGTATTTGCTGTTCGTGTTAGTCAACTGGTTAGTAGTACTTGGACAGGGAGGAATATCCGGCCCCGCACAAGCCGCGACACTGAACGTCACTAACTATGGCGCACGGGGCGATGTACTCAGCCTCTCTGTCAACACCATCAATAATTCCTACGTGGTCACGGCTACCAATCAACTTTCCAGTGCCGACGCGGGCAAGGTCATTGAGATTTTTGGCGCAGGGACTCCGTTGACGCCGACCAATAGCCCGCAGGATTTTGCTGCGATTATAGAAAGTATTTCCGATTCGACCAACCTCACCCTCAGCCGGCCTGCCGGTTACACAACGAACATGACTCCGGCAGTTTACGGAACCTACTCCACGACTGGATTTCAGGAGGCGATTGATGCGGCGCAGCCGGGTGACACTATAGAGATTCCGGCGGGTCGCTACCTTGTAATTCCGCCGGTTTATGACACCAACTGGCTGAATAACTTTCCGGAGGAGACTGAGGGAGGAGGCGCCTCGAATGGGGCTGTGATTATCAGCAAAGGTGCTTTCACGATGACCGGAGACACCACAGCCGACACCACCATCCTTGGTAATGGTGCTTGGCAATTCGTTCAGACCAATGTGGCGGTTTTCCGTGGTACGATCATATATTTTGCTGGAGCGGTCACCAACGATGGGTTTGTGCTTTTTGAAAACCTAACTTTTGATGGCGGAGTTTCCAATGGAGCGACATCCTACAAAGGATGGCCCGCGGACAACAATGGGGATGGGTGGGATTTAACCCATCATGCCATCTCCGACGAGGGAACATCACCGTGGAACACAAACCGCGCTTTTGTGAATTGCGATTTTGTCCATTGGCGGGGGGAAATGTTTATTGATGGAATAGGATTCCCGTCGTTGCCGGGGATTTTGAACTTCACCAATTGTCTGTTCGATGATGGCAACGCCTCAGGACTTAACGTCACCTTTGGCGGCGAAATCACGGGCTGCACTTTCACCAATTTGAACCTTATGGCGGAGCTCTATCAAGGCTATCGTCTGATGCCGCTGACTTTTGAAGATAATACGGGAACGGATTGCGTTGACGGAATAACCATTGTGGGAGCGGAGTCCAACCAGGTAAATCAATCTATGTTCATACGCAGTAACGTATTCGATAATACCGGCTGGGCGGTCATCTTTGGGCCGGCGCAAAACTTGTTTATCAGCAACAACGTCATGCGAAATCTTGGTTCGGCTATCCTAACGAGTTCTTTTGCCTATCAATCCATCAATCCAATCATTAACAGCAACATCGTAATCGCGTACAATAATTTCACCAACTGTGCCCAGTGTTTCTACAACGGAGGAAACGGACAGGATGAACTTACTTATATGTATGTAAGCAATAATGTTGCTGATACAATATCCGGCGCATTTGCAAACGGAATAGGAGGTACTCAATCGAATATCTATTTTTTCAACAACCTAGAGACCAATGCAAGCGAGGGACTGAATAGCTCGGCATTGAGCGGGCAGGATTACATTGACAACCCATCAAACAAATTCCCCCATTGGGAATACAACGACTTTGTGGGACAGACAAATCTGATTTCATACAATTACGGAATGCGGGCGTGGATTAATGCAACCCATGCCGGCTCGGTTTATTGTCTGGATGACACTTCTCCCACGATGATTCCGCCCAATGTGCAAATGGTTGTCTCCAATGGAAGTGGGACCACCTTATCACTGTACCCCTCCGCGACAGGCAATCCCACACCAATCACGATGACGAACGGATATTCCGCAATGTTCGAATGGACGAATGGCGCTTGGGTGAACATTTCCAGTGCAACGAATGCGCCAATTAATCCCGTGATCCAAGTGACACCGGGGAGCGTCGCGTACGGGACGATGTTGACGGGGACGAGCAAAACGAACAGTTTTACAGTGGCGAATATGGGTGGCGGAACGTTGAGCGGGACAGCCAGTGTGGTGGCGCCTTTCAGCATCCTCTCCGGTGGGAGTTACAGTTTGGGGAGCAATCAAAGTCAGACGGTGACGGTGGAGTTCAGTCCGACGGTGGCGAGCAATTACACCCAGAGCGTGACGTTTACGGGCGGCGGGGGAACGAATGCGACGGTGACGGGGAGTGCGACCAATGCGCCAATTAATCCCGTGATCCAAGTGACACCGGGGAGCGTCGCGTACGGGACGATGTTGACGGGGACGAGCAAAACGAACAGTTTTACAGTGGCGAATATGGGTGGCGGAACGTTGAGCGGGACAGCCAGTGTGGTGGCGCCTTTCAGCATCCTCTCCGGTGGGAGTTACAGTTTGGGGAGCAATCAAAGTCAGACGGTGACGGTGGAGTTCAGTCCGACGGTGGCGAGCAATTACACCCAGAGCGTGACGTTTACGGGCGGCGGGGGAACGAATGCGACGGTGACGGGGAGTGCGACCAATGCGCCAATTAATCCCGTGATCCAAGTGACACCGGGGAGCGTCGCGTACGGGACGATGTTGACGGGGACGAGCAAAACGAACAGTTTTACAGTGGCGAATATGGGTGGCGGAACGTTGAGCGGGACAGCCAGTGTGGTGGCGCCTTTCAGCATCCTCTCCGGTGGGAGTTACAGTTTGGGGAGCAATCAAAGTCAGACGGTGACGGTGGAGTTCAGTCCGACGGTGGCGAGCAATTACACCCAGAGCGTGACGTTTACGGGCGGCGGGGGAACGAATGCGACGGTGACGGGGAGTGCGACCAATGCGCCCTCTATTTTACCTGCGGTATCGGCGATCAGTGTGAATGCGACGGCGGTAGATACGAACGCGCCGGGGCTGCAGATTTATCCGGGGACAATAGTGCAACTTTCGGCGACGGCGACGAATGCGTTGACGTGGCAGTGGAGTTACACAGTCAATGGAGGGTCGCCGGTGGTTTACACGAACAGCACGAGTCCAGTGACGAATATCAGCCTTTGCTTTGACACGAACGCGGTGGGAAACAGTTACATATGGACGCTGGTGGTGAGCAACGGTCAGGCCTGGGCGGAGTCACAAACGAATTTTGGGGTGGAGGATATCACGCAAGGGCCAACTTTCACGGCAACGTCCGGGACTTGGAGCGGTTTCTTGACGGCTCAATCTGTGATTAATGGCATTCTCAGTACCTACATTTATCAATCATTGCCTTCCATCGGAAGCACAAGCGGTGGAACGGCGGTTTACGATTTCACCATCACAAATGCCGGAAACTACGAAGTACAAGCACTGGTCAACGCGCCTAATTTGAATGCAAATTCATTTTACGTAAATATTGACGGCCAGCCGCAAAATCCAACGATGATCTGGGACATCATGCCCGTCACTTCCGGATTTCAGCAGCGGATGGTCAGTTGGCGCGGGAATGGCAGTGAGAACAACGACCAGATTGTTCCCAAGATATTTAACCTGGGTGCCGGTCCGCACCAGATCATTTTTGTGGGGAGAGAACCCGGCACCGCGTTGGCGGGTTTCACTCTTTTGCAACTGGTGCCGTTGGCCGAACCACCACCGCCGCCGGCAACTCCCAACGGCTTGCGGATTATTTCATCCAGTCCGTAGAAGGGTGAAGGCAGAAAGCAGAAAGTAGAATTCGGAAGTCAGAGGTCCGCGTAAAGCCACAGAGCGGCAACGCGGCGGGCAGTCGTCGGAGGTCAGAGGTCGGAGATCAGAAGTCCCGTGGTCCTGTAGTCCAATTCCCCAATTTCTGTTTTGATTTAGCTGCTTTCAGAATTTCAGCTCTTTATGGTGGTCAGCAGTCAGTAGTCCTATTTCAGCATTTCTGTCAGCGGACGGTCAAAACCAGCCAGGGAGGGTCGAATGAAAACCAGCCATTTTGAGGGACGCATTGCGTCGAGTGCGGCAGATGCCGCATTAGGACGCGATGAACGAACTCAACGTGAGCTTACAGCATTCGATATTGACATTGGCGGCGCATGGCTGGTCCCACCGGCGGATTGCGCGTGAACTGGACATCAATCGGGAGACGGTTGGCAAGTATCTGCGGCTGGCAAAGTCAAAACCGGCCATTTCGACCCCCGGCTCGGAGTCTGAGCCAGATTTAAAACCAGCCATTTCGACCCTCGGCTCCACGGCAGGTCGGCAGAGCCTTTGTCAGCCGTGGCTGCCGCAGATTGAGGCAGCGGTGTCAGTCGGACTGAGTGCTCAGCGCATTTATCAGGACTTGGTCTGCGATCACGGATTTGTTGGCAGTTACCAGGCCGTTAAACGGTTCGTGCGGCAGTTGCGCGAGACACAGCCGGTGCCGTTTGTGCGGATGGAGGTGGAACCCGGAGCCGAAGCCCAGGTGGATTTTGGCCAGGGCGCGTGGGTGATGGTGGATGGCAAGCGGAAGCGGCCCCACCTGTTTCGGATCGTTCTCAGCCATTCACGCAAAGGCTACAGTGAAGTGGTCTGGCGGCAGACGACCGAGAGTTTCATCCGATGTCTGGAAAACTCGTTCCGATACTTTGGTGGTGTTCCCCGCACGCTAATCACCGACAACCTCCGGGCTGCCGTCACGCGGGCCGACTGGTTTGATCCCGAACTCAACCCAAAGACGGAAGAGTTCTGCCGCCACTACGGCACTGTGATGCTCCCGACCCGTCCGGCCATGCCGCGTCACAAAGGAAAAATCGAATCGGGGATTAATTATGGTCAGGAGAACGCGCTCAAGGGCCGGAGTTTTGAAAGCCTGTCAGCGCAAAACATTTATCTTTCAGATTGGGAAAGTGGTGTGGCGGACACGCGCATTCATGGCACCACCCGGCAACAAGTCGGCAAGGTGTTCAATGAAGTGGAACGATCCAAACTATTGCCGCTGCCATCAAGTTTGTTCCCGGTGTTTGAAGAGGCACCGCGAACGGTGCATCGGGATGGCTACATCGAGTTGCAACGGGCGTATTACTCGGTGCCGCCGGAGTATGTTGGTCGGCAGGTGTGGGCGCGTTGGGAGTCCCGGCTGGTGCGGGTGTTCAATCAACGCCGCGAAGTCATCGCCGTCCATGTGCTGGCCGAACCGGGGAAGTTCACCACCGACCCGAACCATCTGCATTCTCCACACCGCCGCCTCATCCAACACAGTCTGGATTACCTGCTGGATCGCGCGCGTCTGATTGGCAAGCACACCGGCAGTTGGGCTGAGGCCATGGTTCAACAGCGAGGCCCCATCGGCACGCGAGTCTTGCATGGCCTGTTGTCCCTGGCTGGCAAACATCCTGTGGCTGCGCTGGAAGGCGCTGCCGAGAAAGCCCTGCATCACGGCGCGTGGCGTTTAAGGGATTTGCGCACGTTGCTGGAACGGACCGGGCCGTCGCCGCAACTGGATTTCCTGGACACTCACCCCTTGATCCGTTCGTTGGATGCTTATGAGGCGCTAACGCCGGATTGTTTTAACCCTCAACCCCAAACTGTATATGAGCAATCTTGAAAACACCCTGAAACAACTCCGCCTCTCCGGGCTGCTGCAAACCCTGGACGTGCGGCTGCAAGAAGCCGTCGCCAACCGGCTTGGTCATGCCGAGTTCCTGGAACTGATCTGTCAGGACGAAATCAATGTCCGCCAACAACGGCTCATGGAACGCCGCACCAAGGCCGCTGATTTCCGCGGCCTCAAAACGCTGGAAGACTTTGACTGGAGTTTTAATCCGGCCATCCACCGCAAAGACATTTTCGATCTGGCCACCGGCAACTTCATCCGCCAAGCCAAAGATGTCCTGTTTCTTGGGCCGCCCGGCGTTGGGAAAACCCATCTGGCCCAGGCCATCGGCTACGAAGCCATCAAAATGAACTTTCAGGTCCTCTACCGCTCCATCTTCGACCTGGTGCGCGACTTCATGAAAGACGAAGCCTTTAACCAGCAGGACCGAACTCTGCGCCGTTATCTCAACCCGGAGCTTCTGATCATTGACGATTTCGGCCTGAAGCAGTTGCCCAAGAACTCCGGCGAGCATCTGTTTGAAGTGATCATGCGCCGGTATGAAAACCGGTCCACCATCATGACCAGCAACCGGCCACTGGAGGAATGGGGTAAACTCTTGGGCGACGTGCCCACGGCTGGAGCCATCCTCGACCGTTTCCTGCACCACGCCCAGACCATCGCCATCACTGGCCGGAGCTACCGGCTCAAAGACCACGCCGCCGTCGCCGTAAAAGAGGATAAAAACAAAAAGACAAAAGCCAAGTCCAACGAACCTTTGGCCGCAGAACCGGCGAGCTGAATGGCTCGCTATCCGGTTCTGCTCGTTCTACTTTGCTTCTGGCCGATTATGAAAAAGCTCGATTTTCGACGCGAATCGGCCAGATTGGCCGCATGGTTGTAAGCGCCGGTTTAATAACGAAGTTGGATCGGACGGACGCGGCCCGGAGAGCCCAGATTTTATGTTTCAATCTACAAACCGGCAGTTGGATAATTAAAGTTCGGCCAACCACCAACGAAACTCGCTCCCGATGACGACGAAGAATTACATGGCTTGTCCCACTGATATAGTCGAGGCGCCGGTCGGCGTTGTGTGGAAACTGCTCACCGACATCTCCGGCTGGGGCAGTTTCTTTGACCTTCGCGTCATCAGTGTCAAGCCGCCGGGGCCGGCGGTCAGGGGCCAGCGCATGCTCGCCCTTTTCGGTCAGAAGGTCCCACGCTGGCTGCATCTGGGTGGCTCTTTCGAATACACCCTCATCGACGAGACGCATTACAAGCTTGAGATGGACGTGAGGCTGCCATTTGGCCTGACGGTTCACGAGGCGCTGGACTGCGTTCCGCTTGAGGACGGGCGATGTCGCGTCAACTACCATTGCAATATTGGTTTCCCGAACGGCTGGCGAGGTCGGCTCATGCGCATCCTGTTCAGCCGCGGATTGAAGACAAGCCCGGCTGATTCGCTCTCGCGGTTGAAACGCGCCGCCGAACAAGAACATCGCGGTCGGAAGGCGGAAAAGAGGGAACCTTAGATATGCAGAGATGAAGAAATTGAAAAGCCCCTTGCTTGCAACAAAAAACCTGATATGAATAAAGCGCCTCAGAGTGGCCGGTTTTGATTCGACCCCGGCTGGCTGGTTTTGAATCGACCGGTGACAGCATTTCAGCGTTTCTGCTTTCAGCGTTTCAGAATTTTAAGTGATGTGGCTTTGCTGCCAGATAGGTGCGCGAGAGCATTACGCGGTACCGCGGGCGCTGCATCGGCGCGGACAGTTGGCCGGAGTTTATACGGATTTTTGGGCGGGAAAGGCGTTTAGGAGAGCCTCGAAGATAGGAGATGGAAGATGGAAGATTGGGGGGCTGCGCGCGCTGGCGGGGCGATTTCATCTGGAACTGGAGGACACAACCAGAACTCAGAAGCCAGGGGTCGGAGGTCAGGCGTCCCTCGTGCATTCATGGAACATAAAGTCATTACTCTGGGAAACAAGATTGAGGTTGAAAGCTAAAGGTCCTTATGCTGATTTCGTCGAAGTGGGCCGGGCTTTTGCTTGTGCGGTGCGTGAGTCGCTTCGGAAATGGGATGATCTCCCGGACGACACGATTGTTTTTGCCTACGATACCGGGGCGTTGGAGATTTTCGAGTGGTCCCACGAACAGGGCATCTTATGTGTTTTGGACCAAATAGACCCCAATCGGGTCGAGGTGGAACTGGTTCGCGATGAGGAGAAGCGGTGGCCGGGCTGGACCACGCGCGCAACGGAAATTCCGGAAGAATATTTTCGCAGACGCGAGCGCGAATGGACGCTGGCAGACCGCATTATGGTGAATTCAGAATGGAGCCGGAAGGCGCTGGTCAAACAAGGAGTTCCGGCGGCCAAACTGATGGTGATCCCATTGAGCTACGAGGCAACGCCGGGTGCGATAACAGGACAACGGGACAACGAGACAAATCAGAGATCGGAAATCGGAAATCGGAAATCGGACCAGTCTTTGCGCGTACTTTTCCTTGGCCAAGTCATCCTTAGGAAGGGAATCCAATACTTGATCGAAGCTGCACGAAAACTTGAAAAGGAAAACATTCGTTTCGATGTCGTTGGGCCAATCGGCATTTCACCAGATGCAGTGGCGTCAGCGCCGCACAACCTTACTTTTCACGGACAAGTCACCCGGGACCAGACGAACACATGGTATCGCAAGGCGGATTTGTTTGTATTGCCGACACTGTCCGATGGTTTTGCCATCACCCAATTGGAGGCGATGTCGCACGGACTGCCGGTAATCGCTACACCTTGTTGTGGCGAAGTCGTCAGCAATGGCGCGGATGGCTTCATCATTCCACCACGAGATGCCCATGCGCTGGCCAAGACGTTGCTGCGTTATCTCGCCGAGCCAGAATTACTGAGGCAGCAGCAGCAAGTAGCATTGGCGAAAGCTAAACAGTTTACGCTGGATCACTTGGCGGAGAATCTTATTGGTCTGGAAGCCGGATTGGAAAATAGAAGACAGGAGATAGGGTAGGGAAAGCGAAGCAGAATATACAAATAGAAATGAATTTCGGCTTTCAGCTTTCTCTATTTCAACTTTTTAAATAACCGATTTCAGCTTTCGACTTTCAGTATTTCAGTATTTAAGCTTGTGATTGAAACCCTCTCCATACTTCCGCTCGCCTTTTGGGCGGTGGTCGCACTGTTGATTGGAGGCGGCGTCTGGGCCGTCCGGCATTTGCGCGATACCAGTGGTCTGCCGATGCTCGCAGTGCTGGGCACGGTGACCGCCTGGTACGTGGGTGATGCATTTTACAACGACTATGCCAACAACCACGCCAAGATTTTCGATGATACGGTGTTGCAAAGCGCGTGGTGGCAGGTGGCTTGGTTCCTGATGGTCTTTTTGTTGTCCGCGCCCTGGCTGCACCAATGGATCAATGCGCGTCACCTTCGCCGGGGCAGTGGCGTGTATCAGATGTTCAAATACGGAGTCGGCCAGCCGCTGTTTCAAAGACAACTGGATTTGTTATTTCTGGTCTCTGTTTTGGCCTGGCTGACCGTCGTTGTAATTGCTACGGTAAGGCTCCAAGGTCATATCCTTTTCTATCTATTCCCGTTTTTAGGCGAAAAGGCCGAACCGTGGGGGCGAGCCCGCATCGGAACAGGTTTTGACGCACTCTGGACCATGCTGGGCTATTTGCAGATGCTGGTGACGGCGATATTCGGCGTTGTGGCAGCGCTGGCCACCAATCGGCGCATTCGCTGGTTGGCACTCCTGTGTTGCCTATTTACCTGGCCCTATTTTATTTTTGACCGCACTCGCAATACGATGCTGGCTGTCGTCATCCCCGGCGTTCTAAGCTGGGTCTTTTTGCGCTTGCGGGGGAACATGCTGAAACGGTTCGTCGTGCTCGGCGGTTGTTTCCTGGTGGTCAACGCCTGGATGGGGTTTGTCATCGCCAACCGTTCCGATATGACTATCATTGAGGCCCTCAAGGAAAAAGGGTTCAACTTGGACACGGATGAAAAGGTCCACCATGAAGGACTGAACATGTATGAAGAGTTATGCTGGATCAACACGTTCATCGAGAACGGGACTTACAAGCCCAACTGGGGCGCTCGCTATTTTGCAGAACTGGTGAATCCCATTCCGCGCGCCTTGTGGCCGGGAAAACCGTTGATAGGGATTGACTATGCCATTGCCCGCGGGCAGGCGGGTGGGGGCGCCAACGCGGCCGGCGTGTATGCCACCATTTCCACCGGCATGATTGGCCAGGGTGTGGTGAATTTTGGCCGGGTCATCGGACCAGCCTTTGCCGCATTGCTGATGAGTTTCTGGGTGGCGATTCTAGCGCGCCTGGACCTTCACATCCATGAGCTTGGCCGTTTGCCTTTGTATGCACTGGGGATGATCCTGACTTTTAACTTGGGGCGGGACATCACGCTGATCACGCTGTACCCGTTTGTTTTTGGTTACATCGCGGTCCGGTGGCTGGACCGCTGGCATCGCTCCACCTTGCGCACTGCCCTTCAGGATCAAAGATACAGAAGGCCTGTGCCCGGGCTAAATCGCCAGCGCATTCCTTTGCGACGTTGGCAACGGCGTGGCAAAACTTCGGCAGTGAGGATCAAGGTAGCGTTACAAAAACGGGGACTAAGTCATGCGCCCGGCACGAGTCGCAATCATCTTTGACAATTTCGGGCCGTACCATTGGGCCAGGCTGGAAGCCGCCGGGTCTGTGTGCGATCTCATGGCGATTGAGGTGAGGGATAATTGCATGGAACACGGCTGGGTCAGGCAGCCCAGACAGGTACAATTCCAAACACACACGCTGGTAAAAGGTGCTTCGGACAAAAAGCTTCAATTGCGAAATTTGTCTGCCCGCCTGGGCAAGGTGTTAACGGAGTTCAAGCCGCAGGCCGTATTCGTTCCCGGTTGGTCCTGCGCTACCGCGTTCATTGCCCACAATTGGTGCAACCTCAACTCGGTTTCCACGATCGTGATGTCCGAGTCCAATAGTTGGGATGAACAACGTTTCGCCTTGAAAGAATGGGTCAAACGGCGCCTCACGCGGATGTATGCCGCGGCTCTCGTCGGAGGCACGGCCCACAAGCATTACATGGTGGAACTGGGACTGCCGGCGGAGCGGATTTTCCTGGGTTATGACGCGGTGGACAATGAGTATTTCGCGCGGGGTGCGAACGAGGTAAGAAGTCAGAAGGAAGAAGGACGAAATCGAAGCACCTCATCCGACCTCCGGGCACCTTCTCCCCAGAGCGGAGAAGGATCGTTGCCAGAGAAATACTTTCTCGCCTCGGCGCGATTTGTGGAGAAAAAGAATCTGACACGATTGATTGAGGCGTATGCCTTGTACAGGCAGAAAGCAGAAACAGGAAAGCAGAAAACAGAAATTTGGGATTTGGTGCTGCTCGGCGACGGCCCACTCCGATCAACTCTCAACTCTCAACTCTCAACTCTCAACTTGCACGGTCACGTGCAAATGCCCGGCTTCAAGCAGTACGATGAATTGCCGGCGTATTATGGCCTGGCCTCGGCGTTTGTTCATGCCAGCACGACAGAACAATGGGGATTGGTGGTGAATGAGGCAATGGCGTCCGGCTTGCCGGTCCTGGTTTCCAATCGCTGTGGCTGCGCGATGGATCTAGTGAAGGATGGGGTGAACGGCTTCACCTTTGATCCGCACAATGTCGAACAGCTTGCCGTGTTGATGCTGAAAATTTGGGAGATGGAAGATGGAAGGTGGAAGATGGGAAATAGAAGTTCGGCGTTCGGCGCCACCAGCCAGCAGATTATCTCTTCTTGGAGTCCCGGACGATTTGGACAAGGAGTGAGCGCGGCAGTGGAACGAGCACTGGGGTCTGGGGCACAACGGATTTCACTCCTCGACAAAGTTCTTTTGCAAGTACTGACAGCACTTACGTAGAATTTGCCCGCGGAGGTTGACAGACATGCAAAGGCACAGGCCATTGCGGGAACATTGCGGCAATATTGTAGCGTCCACGAAGCTTAAGCCGATTTTGACAGGCAGTCCCAGATGAGAATCCTTTTCGCTAGCAGCAGTTCCGGGTCGCGGGGCGGTGGTGAATTATTTCTTCTCTACTTGGCGGAGGCCTTGGCTCGACGTGGCCACGAGTTGGCACTATGGGTAGCTTCGCATGAACGAATGGATGAGCTTGCGGAAAAATTCAGCCGCTTCGGACACGTTCAACGCGCATTCTACCATAACACTTATGACCACCACTTACGGCTTTTAGCAACCTGTTTGAACTTCTCGACATCATTTCGAGTGGCCCTCCAGTGGAGAAAGTGGAAACCTGATGTGCTTCATATAAACAAGCAGAACCTCGAGGATGGGTTGGATTTGCTTCGTGCAGGTGTCGGCTCAGGCCTCCCCAGTATCTGCACCATTCACATCACGCAAACCGCCCGATTTTTGAAAGCTCGCATCCCGGCGGTACGAGACTTTCTATCCAAACACGCCTTGGCACGATATAAGGGCGCTTTGGTCGCGGTTAATGAAACCCGGGGGAAAGAACTGACCCGGTTCCTAGGCGGAAGGCGCGCAAACATATTTGCTGTGCCGAATGGAGCGCAAATTCAGTCCAGGAACAGCCTCCAACCTGTTCGCGCAGGAAAACGGGTGGACCTTGCCATCAATGAGAAACAGAAACTGGTGCTTGGCCTCGGCAGAATGGTGGCGCAGAAACGTCCCTGGATTTTTTTGTCGTTGGCCGAGCAGATAAACCGGCAGGTTCCAGACGCCCGGTTTCTCTGGGTCGGCGACGGTGACTGGGCCAGCCAGTGGGATGAAATGGTAGCCAAAAGAAAACTGGGCAGTTTTGTCAGACGGATTTCGTGGCAGGTAGAACCGCTTCCTTTTCTGGCGGCTGGGGATTTGTTCCTGCATACTGCCGAATTCGAGGGCCTTCCTTTCGCCCTGCTTGAGGCAATGGCGGCGCACCTGCCCTGTGCAATACCGGTTCAACTGGCCAAAGAATTGGCAATTCAGGACTCGGGAGGCATTCTTCCCGCCGAGGATGTTCCGGGGCTGGTCACAGCCCTGCAGGACGATGCCCGCCTTAATGCGGTTGCTGAAAACGGAAACCGACTCATCCAGCAGAAGTTTTCAGTTGAGCGCATGGCGGAACGTTACGAAGAATTATACCGTCAGGCACTTTCAGCGCACAGTGCACATTGATTTTTACGAACCTCCGGCTGCTCAAAAAGTGGGTGGCCTGGACCAGGCGATTCGTTCATTGAGAGATTATCTCACTGTTAATGGGTTTAGCGTGCGAGTCAATCCTTCCGGCGGGGGCGGAGGTCAGCCAGAGGTTGTCCATTTTCATGGCCTTTGGCAGCCTCAGTTTCTGAAAGTTTCGAGACGATGCCGTCAATCCGGCATCCCTTATGTCGTGTCGCCGCATGGAATGCTTGAGCCTTGGGCATGGCGACATAAATACTGGAAGAAGTTTTGGTACTATTATCTCTTTGAGCGCGCGCATTTACGAAATGCCGCAGTAGTGCTGGCCACCAGCGATCAAGAGGCGGCCAATCTTTCAAGATTCGTCCCACGAGAAATGATTTCGACTATTGCGCTTGGCCTGACGGATGAACACAGCCCTGCCTTTGTTGCGGCCAGGGAAAAGTTTGAATGGGATTCTGAGGAGTTAGTTTTACTGTTTCTTTCCCGCATTCATCGCAAAAAGGGCCTTCACCTCCTGCTCCTGGCGCTCGGCGCAATCGCTGCTTCGCTGCCTGAAAAGTGGCGGCTTGTCATCGTGGGAGATGGCGAGGAGAAATACATCTCGCAATGCCGGACCTGCGCCAGAGCCAATGAGAATGTATTTCGACACACTGAATGGCAAGGTGCCGTCTGGAGCGAAGAAAAGTGGTATTATTACCAGGGGGCTGACCTGTTTTGCCTGCCTTCGTTTTCAGAGAACTTTGGTCTGGCAATCCTTGAAGCCTGCCAGGTCGGCACCCGAATCCTTACCACCCGCAACACGCCGTGGAGCTTTCTTGAGGACGGGAGAACCGTATTTTTGGTCGAGCCGGAAGTTGAATCAGTTCAACAAGGACTGATGGCATTCCTAAAATCCAGCCCGTGGAGTCAAGTTGATCGAGAGGCTCTCTCTCACCGAATCCACGGCCGTTTCGGTTGGCAGAAAATTGGCCGGCAGTATGTGCAACTTTATCAGCAACTCGTCTCATCACCAGAGACCTCTGCAAAACGCATTTGAACGTGGTGGTTGAATAGAAGTCAGAGAGATATGCAAACGACAAGCGATCCCCAATATGGACTTCTGGACAGTCTGATGCCCTCTGCGCCGGCGAACGATTTTCTGGAACGGCTCGACCGTGCGGTGGACTTCAAACCCATCGAAGCGGCGTTGCACCGGATGTATCCGGCCCGGACCGGCCATCCGCCGCATCCGCCGCTGGTGCTTTTCAAGATGAGCCTGCTGCAGCACTGCTACGGCTTGTCCGATCCGCAATGTGAAGAGTTGGTGGCCGACCGGATGAGTTGGCGGCGGTTCGTGGGCTTGGGCTTGCAGGACAGAGTGCCCGACGAAACCACGCTGGTGCGCTTCCGCCAACGGTTGATGGAACATGGGCTGCATGAAAAACTGCTGCAACTGGTCAACCGCCAACTCGAACAAAAAGGGTTCATCCTGAAAACCTGCACACTGGTGGATGCGACACTGTTGGCTGCGGCGCGGCGCGCCCCGGCCAGGGAAGACAGAAGCGGTGGCGACGATGACGCGGGCTTTACCGTCAAGAAAGGCCAGCCGCATTACGGCTACAAAGCGCACGTGGCCGCCGACCAGGAGCACACGTTGATTCGTCAAGTCACTCTGAGCGATGCCAGCGTCCATGACAGCCAGGAATTTGAGAACGTGGTCAAAGGCGATGAAGAAATGGTTGTGGCCGACAAAGCCTATTGGAGCCAGGAGCGCAGCCGCTGGTGTGAACGCAGAAACATTGGCAATGGCATTTTGCGCAAGGCGTTTCGGGGACAACCGTTGGACAAAACCACACTGCTCTTTAACCGGCTGATGAGCCGCGTGCGTTGCGGGATTGAAAGAATCTTCGGCTGGTGGAAGCGATGCACCGGCTACAGGCGAGTGCGGTATGTGGGGCGTGATCCCAACCGGCTGGAGTTGGAGTTCAAAAGCATCTGTTGGAACTTGAAACGCCTGGTGAGTTTGACCAGAGCATGAAGCAATACATCCAGAACGTCCGCGCGGCGGACAAAAACGATGAAAACGGCGGTTCACATCGCCGGACACGGCGTGTCGCCAATCCCATTTTTCGTTGAATAATGACTTTGACATCAAATCAGCAACTCAAACAACCTTTTGCAGAGGTCTCCACCAGTGACACCTGGCAACCACAGTGCAAGTTGACCTTTCAAAGTTCCCGGTAGCAAGGTTCGATCGCGGAGCCTCCCGCTTGAAGGAGTTTTTCTGGGTGGTCGTGCGTTGCCTCTTTTTCATGACTCCTTGGCCGTTGCCGAATGCATGGCGTGTAACCTGGCTTCGTGTGTTTGGTGCGAAAGTCGGGCGCGGCGTCGTCATCCGCTCCCAGGTCAACATCCATTTTCCATGGCGGTTGAGCCTTGGCGACCACGTCTGGCTGGGAGAGGAGTGCTGGCTGTTGAATCTGGAGCGAATCACCATCGGGAACAACGTGTGCATTTCGCAGCGCGCCTTTCTCTGCACGGGCAGTCATAACCATAAGCTCCCTACATTCGATTTAATCACGAAGCCGATCACCGTGGGAGATGGCGCCTGGCTTGGTGCGGCTTGCTGGGTTGGCCCCGGGGTTAAGGTTGGCTCTCATGCAGTTCTGACGGCCGGCTCCATTGCCACGAAAGATCTTGAACCGTTCGGGATTTATCAGGGCAATCCGGCAGTTTTTTTGAAGCAGCGCGTCATTTCTTCGGAAAGCAGAAAGTAGAAAGCAGAAATCGGAGGTCCGCGTAAAGCCGCAGAGCGGCAACGCGGCGAGCAGTCGTCAGAGGTCAGAAGTCAGTAGTCTGGTGGTTTTGTTTCAACTTTTCAGTCTTTTAGAACGTGGTAGGGTCGCCTCGCCGAGGCGACCACGGACGCCTGGGCCAGCCGTCCCTACCTTTCAACTTTTTGGAATGCCAGCTTTTCAGTGTTTTAGCAGTCCGTAGTCCCATGGTCCGGTGGGCAAAATTCCGATTATGCAAATGAAGTCGGCAACTCAAGGCGGCGACCCCTCCGCACTCAGGTGGGTCATTATCCTGTTACCGCTCGCCTATTTCTGGTTTCGATTGATCAACAACCTGCAGGTGGACTGGAGGACAAACCCGCAATACAGCTACGGCCTGCTGGTTCCTTTCCTTTGCGTCGGCCTGCTGGTTCGCAGATGGCACACTTTTACAGACGTCGGAGGTCAGAGGTCGGAGGTCGGAGACCAAAGGTCAGAGGTCGGAGGTCAGAGTTCTCATTTTAGCTTTTCAGCTTTTCAGCTTTTAGCATTTGCTCTCGCTTTTCTCTATCTGCCAACCCGATTGATTGAGGCGGCGGTGCCGGAATGGAACCCCATTCAATGGCTGCTGGGCATCGAAGCCATTGGGTTGACCCTTTGTGTAATCTACCTGGGCAAGGGACGAGGCTGGCTGAGAGAGTTGGCGTTTCCAATTTGTTTCTTTTTCGTTGCCATACCCTGGCCAACGCTCTTTGAAACCCCCATCATTCAAACCCTGACGCGGGTGAGCGCTGCCTTCGTAATCGAGTTGCTCGGATGGATGGGCGTGCCCGCGATAACCCACGGCAATGTGATCGAGGTCAGCACCGGTATGGTGGGCATTGACGAAGCGTGCAGCGGCATCCGGTCATTTCAAAGCAGCCTGATGATTTCCCTTTTCTTCGGGGAGTTTTACCGGCTAAGCCAAAGCCGACGCTGGTTGTTGGTCCCGCTGGGATTTGCATTTTCGCTGGCATTTAACGTGTGCCGCATGTCCCTGCTGACGCTGATCGCCGCGAAAAAAGGCGTTGACGCGATTTCAAAATACCATGATCCGGCGGGAATCACCATTGCGATAACGTGCACGCTGGCGCTTTGGGGGCTGGCGGTGTTGATGAAAAGAGGAGGGAAGGGAGCGAATCGAAGACGGAAGATCGAAGATGGGAAATGGGAAAGCTCGAATGTCCAAGGTCCAGAGTCCGAAGTCCAAAGCGCAGCTCCCAACTTCCAACTTCCAAATTCCAAATTCCGACCCTCAATCCTCAACCGCCTTGGGCTGTGCCTCCTGGTATGGCTGACGGTCGTGGAAGGCGGCGTCCAACTCTGGTATCACATCCGCGAATCGCACCTGAAACCCGGTCCGGCCTGGACCCTGACTTTTCCCCGGGACAATCCAACCTTCAAGGTCATTCCGATAGATGAACCAACCCGGTATTTGTTGCGCTTTGACAATGGCGAACAAGGCGCTTGGACCGACGCGGATGGAACACAGTGGCAGGGTTTCTACTTCAGTTGGTTGCCGGGCCGGGTGGCGGGTTACCTCGCCAAAAGGCACACTCCGGAGATTTGTCTTGCGGCAGCCGGTCTAAAACTCCTTTCTGGCCCGAAATTGAACATGATGAATGTCCAAGGCGTGGAGTTGCCCATGCGCTGCTACGTGTTTCAGACGGCGGAAGGTGTCGCACAGGTCTTCCAATGCCGCTGGGAAGCCGGCGCGACGAAAGATGACTATGTGGTTGAAGAGTCAGCCCGATATAATCTGATACGCGCCATTTGGGTCGGCCGGGGCGACAAAGGACAAAAGGTTTTGGAGTTTGTTATTTCAGGCATGGATGATCCTGAACGGGCAAAACAGGCGCTTGCCCGCGAGTTGGAGAAGTTGATCAAGGTGGGAGCGGGGAGCGGGGGGCGGAGATCGGAGATCGGAGATGGGAGCAGACCGCAGATCAAGGACAACGGGACGATGGACATTTCTTAAAAAGCTTAGATTCTGAAAAACTGAAATGCTGAAATGGATCTTGGACAGGAGCAAACTGAATCAGCGGAGAAAAGGATTGGGCCGGAAAAGCTCTGGAAATACTAGTTCTCTGCTCCCTCCGCGCCCTCCTATAATACCAATTGCAGTTTGATATTGCACTATTCTGGGGATGCGGGTAAAAAAGGACATGCCGAAACGATACCATCTGAACCGGCCTGATCTGGCACAGGCTGTGGCCGTTGAATTGCGGACTTGCCAGGATGTCAAAAGCCAGCAGCGCCTGTTGGCCGCACGCTTGGCCGCCAGCGGGCAGTTGACCGCCGCGCAGATTGCCGGGCAGTTGGGCATCAGCCGCCGCCGGTTTTTCGACTGGATGAACGCGCTCAAGGCGGGCGGGCTGGCCGGACTGCTGGAGCGTCAGCACGGTGGCGGGGCCGTGCCGCAAGTGCAAGGCGACGCGCTCAAAGAACTACAGGCCGGACTGCAATCGGGTCGGTGGAAGCGGGCCAAGGAGATTCAGCACTGGCTGCGGGAGCGGCATATGATCCGCCTCAAGCTGGCCGGGGTGTATTACTGGCTGGGAAAATTGGGCGGGGTCTTGAAAGTACCGCGCAAGACCCACGCGCAAAAAGACGCGGTTCAGGTCGAAACCTTCCAGCGAACGCTCTGCGAACAGTTGGCGAACTTGAACGTGGCTGGTGGAAGGCCGGTGCGCCTGTGGGTGGCCGATGAACATCGTTACGGCTTGATCCCGGTGGTGCGCAAATGCTGGACGCTGCGAGGGGTGCGTCCGACGGTGCCATATCGAACGAAATATGAATGGGGTTACCTCTATTCGGCCTTGGAAGTGGACGGGGAAAATGCGGCGGAGTTTTTGTGTTTGCCGGAAGTGAGCTTGGAGATGAGCGGTTTGTTTCTGGCACATCTGGCGGCGAGCGACCCCGACGCCGAACACATTGTCATCTGGGATCAAGCGGGATTTCACCCCAAACCTGAATTGCATGCCGTGCCGGAGCATGTGCATTTGGTGCCGTTGCCGCCCTATAGTCCGGAACTGAATCCGACGGAGGCCGTCGGCGATGTGATCAAAGATCGGATTGGCAATGAGCTATGGGAGAATCTCGACGACCTGGAGCAAGCCATCGGCGAGGAACTGCGCCCGCTTTGTGAAAAAGCTGAATGCGTGCGGAGGTTAGTCTCTCACCCCTGGCTGGTCGAACAAGCAAACGCTACCGCAACCGAGAATAGTGCAATTACGTGCTCAAAGTGGTATAAAATGATTCGGGAATTCAGGTTTGGAAAGCACAAAGCGGAATGGGGAGCGCGCGCGCCTCGCGTGCGGTTTTCCGCGCCCTCGCGGAAAACTTCGATGCTTCGCGAAAGTGAAATTTCCATCAAAAACTCGGTGTTCCTTTGTGAAATTCGCGGATAAAATTTCGTTTCGATTTCAACGCAAAGCGCGACTTAAAAATCGCGGCTACAAAATCGCACCGGCCCCATGCGCGTTCTGCTCTTAAATCAGTTTTACCTGCCCGATGTCGCTCCCACCGGGGTGTATTTGCATGACTTGGCGCGAGTTCTGGTGCTACGGGGAAATCAGGTGACAATGATTTGTTCGCGACGATCTTACGATGGCACAAAAATTTTCCCGCGTTCCGAAATCCTCGATGGCGTTGAGGTTGCGAGGCTGCCCGCGACTGGATTCGGTCGGCGAGGTTTCACCGGCAAACTGGCAGACTACGCATCATTTTATGGCTCACTGCTTGCGGCTCTGTTACTCACGCGGAGGCGGCCGGACTTGATTCTGTCTCTGACCACACCACCTTATATTGGATTGCTGGCCAAACTGGCAGCGAAGAGACATCGTTGCCGCCATGCCCATTGGATTATGGACCTTTATCCCGACGTGATGTCAGCTCATGGAATGGCGAGGAACGGAATGCTCATTCGCATTTTGCAGAAGTTGACCCGGTTCCAGTTCAAAGGGGCAGACCCCGTTATCGCATTGGGCCCAACGATGGCGGACTGCGTCGCAAGGTATATGCAAGACCACGCGACTGCGAGTACACAGAGCAACGGGACCACTGACACTGGGTCAGATAACCGGAGGACAGTGGACTATCGCCAGCGAACCTCCGATGATCAGCCTCTGACCTCTGAACCGGCAGCTTTTCAACGGGCAAGCCTCGACCGTTCATTGGTTTCCGTTGTGGAGCAACTCAGAACTCTTGCCCTGGCCGGATAATGAACCCAACCCCTTGCGGGCTAAGAGACAATGGACCCCTGATCAGGTGGTTTTTCTGTATTCCGGGAATATGGGGTTGGGCCATCGCTTCGGAGAGTTTCTTGAGGCAGCCAGACGTTTGGGGATTTCCGGGCCTCGCTGGGTCTTCGCGGGAGATGGTAAGCGTAGAGAGGAAGTCGAGGCTGTTGCGAAGTCAATTCCGAAAAGCCGCATTGATTTTCTGGGATACGTGCCGCACGACACATTGCGGGCGCACCTTTGCGCCGCGGATGTGCACCTGGTGAGCCTGGATTCGGCCTGGCAAGGGTTCATGGTTCCCAGCAAACTCCAAGGCAGTTTCGCGGTGGGCCGGCCAGTAATCTATGTGGGTGGCCGCAAATGTGAAATCGCCGTTTGGATTCAAGAATCCGGCGGTGGCTGGGTCATTGATGAAAATGACGTCGAGGGTCTGCTGAAGGCTATCCAGCAAGCGCTCGACCCTGGTGAGCGTCGAAAGCGCAGCAATGCGGCCTTGCAATTCGCTCGAAAGCATTTCAATCTTTTGGCAAATTGTGCGCGCATCGCTCAATTGTTGGAAGGTAATATTGCTGTCCCCCAACCTTTTTCCCTGGCTGGGAGAGAGACGTTCGCGGGACAAGCCAAAGCAAAACAATAATAGAATCCCCTTCGAGTTGGTATGTCGAAAAAGGCCTTAATTACTGGCATCACCGGCCAGGATGGATCGTATCTGGCGGAATTCCTGCTATCCAAGGGATACGAGGTGCATGGCATTATCCGCCGTGCCAGCACCTTCAACACCGGGCGGTTGGATCACATTTACGAAGATCCGCATTCGGGCGAAAACCGTTTGCGTCTGCATTACGGTGACTTGGCGGATGCCAGCACTTTGGCACGCCTGATTGGAAGCGTTCAGCCGGACGAGATATACAATCTAGCCGCTCAAAGTCATGTCCGCGTCAGCTTTGACATTCCAGAGTACACTGCCAATATCACTGCGACCGGTACTGTCCGCCTGTTGGAAGCGATCCGCGAAACAGGCATACGCACTCGCTTTTATCAGGCTTCTTCCAGCGAAATGTTTGGAATGGCCCAAGAGTCGCCGCAAACCGAGCGAACACCGTTTTATCCACGCAGCCCTTACGGGTGTGCCAAAGTGTTCTCCTATTGGATCGCAGTCAATTATCGGGAATCCTATGGCCTGCACGCTTCCAATGGAATTCTGTTCAACCATGAGTCACCTCGCCGCGGTGAGACTTTTGTGACGCGCAAAATCACGATTGCGGTGGCACATATCAAAGCTGGACTCCAGGACAAATTGTATCTGGGAAACCTGGAAGCGGAGCGCGACTGGGGTTACGCCAGGGAATACGTCGAAGCAATGTGGCTCATGCTGCAGCAGAACAAAGGAGATGACTATGTCATCGCGACCAATGAAACTCATTCCGTGCGCGAATTTCTCGAGGCGGCCTTCGAACATGCGGGATTGGACTGGAAAAAGCATGTGGAGATAGACCCGCGTTATTTCCGGCCTGCGGAAGTGAATCGGTTGATCGGCGACTACAGCAAGGCCAGGCGGCAGTTGGCCTGGGAGCCGAAAACCAGGTTTGTGGATTTAGTCAAACTCATGGTTGAGGCCGACATTGAACTACTCCGGCAGCACCGTCATGGGGAAATCAAAGTCAGCAGGTAAAAGGAAAGGCCGATTTAGCCTTGTCCGAACCGCTTCAGGAAATCATCGTATGCGAGTTGAATCCCTGTTTTCAGATCTATTTGCGGCCTCCAACCAAGCGCGAAAATGCGTGAGTTGTCCAGGAGTTTGCGAGGAGTGCCGTCGGGCTTCGATTTGTCCCAGATGATTTCACCCTGGAAACCGACGGCTTGGCGGACTGTTTCCGCCAAGTCGCGGATGGAAAGATCGCCGCCAAAACCGACATTGACGAATTGTTCCTCGCTATAATGTTCCATCAGGAACAGACAAGCTCGCGCAAGATCATCGGCGTATAGAAATTCTCTTAATGGTGTGCCTGTCCCCCAGCAAGTTACTGTGGCAACCTGCGCAATTTTGGCTTCATGAAATTTGCGAATCAGGGCTGGCAGGACATGCGAGCCATGGGGATCATAATTATCATTAGGACCAAACATATTGGATGGCATGGCGCTAATGAAATCGCATCCATACTGCCGCCGGTACGCCTGGCACATCTTTATTCCCGCAATTTTAGCTACGGCATACCATTCATTCGTTGGTTCCAGGGGGCCGGTCAAAAGATATTCCTCTTTCAAAGGCTGAGGTGCCAGTTTCGGGTAAATGCAGGAGCTACCGAGAAACAATAGCTTTTTGACTCTCACTCGAAAGGCGCCATCAATCAAATGATTTTGGATTTGCAGATTTTCATAGAGGAACTGGGCTGGTTTTGTGCTATTTGCGAGGATTCCACCAACCTTGGCCGCGGCCACAAATACAAATTCGGGCCGCTGGGCCTCGTAAAAACTCTGGACGGCCGATAAATCCAGTAAATCCAACTCAGCATGCGAACGACCAATCAAATGAGCAAAGCCGTTCTGCTGCAATAACCGCCAGATAGCACTCCCAACCAAACCGCGATGGCCAGCAACATACACTCTCGCATTCCGCGCAATTTCCATTGGTTGAAATATAGAGGAAAATCTCGTCTAAACAAGCCCATCCGAAAAATGTAATGTCGGGTGGGAGGAGAGGTGGGGCAGCGCCAGTCATTCGCTGTGCCGTAATTCGTGTCAGGCAAGATTCCATTTTACGTAACGTATCGAAAACATGTTCGGCGATTTTGACAAATACATTATCGCGTTTTTGACGGCGCTGGTGGTCACCTATCTACTGACCCCGTTCATCCGTGGCTTGGCCTGCCGGTTCGGCATCATGGACCTGCCGGATGAACGCCGGCCGCACAAGCATGCCACCGCCCGAGGCGGCGGCCTGGCCGTGGCGCTGGGAGTCACGACCGCCTGCCTTGTGGCGCTGATTTTTCCTGGTGCCAACCGCCCCGGCGGATTCGATTTGCATTGGTGGCTGGGGTTCGCGCCGGCTGCCCTCGTCCTGCTCGTGACCGGTCTGGTGGATGACATCCGCGGATTGAGACCATGGAAAAAGCTGGCGGGGCAAATCATCGCCGCGGTGCTTATCTGCCTTTCGGGGACACGCTTTGGCAAGCTGTTCGGATTCACGCTGCCGCCCGCACTCGATGGTTTCCTGGTGGTGCTGTGGATTGTCGCTGTGATAAATGCCTTCAATCTGATTGATGGGCTAGACGGACTAGCGTCAGGACTGGCCATCATCTCGGCGACCGGCTTGTGTGGCGTACTGCTTCTTGGTCACATGTCCGGCGCCATTGTGGTGCTTGCGGCTCTCGCAGGGGCGTGCCTGGCTTTCCTGCGCTACAATTTTCATCCGGCCACCATTTTCCTGGGCGACACAGGCAGCATGTTCATTGGTTTATTGCTGGGCGTGGTAGCATTGCAGAGCTTCGCCAAGAACACTTTCGTCCTCTCCTTGGCTATCCCGATGCTGGTGCTGGGCGTACCCATTTACGACACCTTGCTCGCGATCTGGCGCCGGTCGGTACGGCGCTTGGTCAATGGCCACGGGCCGGCCGGCGCCGCAAAGCACTTCGGCATCATGCAGGCGGACATGGATCATTTGCATCATCGGCTGCTCAAGAGCGGCTTGAGCACCCGCCGGGTGGCGACGATCCTTTGCGTCATCAACGGCGGGCTGGTGGGATTTGGCTTGCTGATGGCGACCTTCCAATCGCACGCATACGGAATCTTTCTGCTGGCCTTGCTGGCGGCCGCTTACGTCCTGTTGCGCCGCATGGCGGTCATTGAGTTGCGCGACACGGGGAAAATGCTGTTGACCGGCCTCCGCCGACCGACACATTCCCAGCTCAAAGCACTGGCATACCCGGTCTGGGACATGATGTGCCTGGCGGGGGCCTTGGGATTTGTCATGTGGCTGTTCGAGCCGCAAAAAGTGGGATTCTGGCATACCTGGTTCCTCGATCTGCCGGTCTGGGTGACGCCGACATTCTCACTGCTTGCGGTGTCACGTACCTACGTGACCGTCTGGACACGTGCGCGAGTTCTTGATGTGCTGATGCTGGCATTCACCCTCCAAGCCGGCTTGCTCATCAGCCTGGGAATTGCGCTACTCATTGATCCGTACCACGCATCCAATTGGCTACTAAGGGTGCTGGTAATCGGCGCGCTCGCCCATCCCGCCATCATCGGCGTAAGAATATTTTACCGGTGCGTTGAGGAAATCGTCCTCTATTTGAAATCAACCAAGGACCCGAATGCGGACACGGAGCGGGTGGTGCTGTACGGGGCGGGCGGACGCTGTCAACTCTTCCTCCGGGAACGCGGCTTTAACGACTCCCTGAGCTTTGATGGACGGACCATTGTCGGGTTGATTGACGATGAGCCGTCGCTGCATTTCAGCTGGGTGCACGGGCACATGGTATTGGGCGGATCACGCGACCTGCCGCAGCTCATTCCCCGCCATCGCATTACGGGTATTGTCATCACCGCGACGTTGAAACCTGAATCCCGGGCGGCGGTTCAGGAACTGGCCCGGCACCATCATCTCCATTTGAGCGAGTGGTGCTTTGAAAATCGCGATCTGGGTAGTGGTATAGTTTGAATTTTGGTGGGGCGAGCGTCCCCGCGAGCCGGCTCGTCAGTAGCCTCGCCCCACCGAAACTTTACCAACACCGCGATCTGGGCTTGCCCGTAACTTAAGAATCGGTACACTCGCAATGGGTTTGTATAATTCTCACAAACAGTCGGATACAGAAGCATGCGTAAAACATTCATAATCTTTGTCTGCTGCATTGTGGTCCTGTTGGCCGGCTATGTGGGATATCGGAGCTACAACGTATGGAAGTGCAGTCATTTGATGGGCCTGGCTCACCAATTCCTGGCCAAGGCCGACGGACGAAACGCCTTGCTTTGTGTGCAGCAAGTGCTGCGGACGGACCCGCACAATCTGGACGCCACGCGGGTGATGGCACAGCTTGCCGAGGCGGCGCGTTCGCCCAGCGCCCTGTTGTGGTGGAACCGGGTGGTTGAACTCAATCCACACTCGCTTAACGACCGGCTTGCCCTGGCGCAAACCGCCGTGATGATGCGCGATTATGCGACCGCGACCAACGCCTTGGGAGGGGTGGATCAAGCCGACCAACAAACCGTTGCCTACCACAATGTTGCCGGGACCGTGGCCGCCGCCGCCAACCAACCCGCGCAAGCCGAGGTGCAGTTTCTCGAAGCCGCCCGGCTGGACCCTCAAAATGTAAATGTTCAATTGAATCTGGCGGTGGTGCGCCTCCACGGAAGCAATGATTTGGACCAGGCCGGGGCGCGTATCGCTCTACAACGGATCAGTTCCAATGCCACCAACTCGTTTCTGCGCTGTCAGGCTTTGCGTGAACTGGCAATTGACGCGTTACGCCATCGGCAGGTGGATGAAGCGCTGTCGTTGTCGAAGCAATTGTTGCAGGAAACAAATTCCACTTTTCAAGACCGGCTCATGCGGCTCGTCGTGCTGCAAAAAACCCAACCTGCCGGGTTCGGGCCGGCATTGACAGCTTTTCAACACGAAGCGAGGAATGATCCGGCCAAAATCTCCGAGCTGGCAACCTGGCAGATGGCCAACACCTCACCGCAGGACGTACTGACATGGCTGCGGACCCTGCCCGCGAATACGCAGACCAACCAATCGGTGGAACTTTTGGTTGCCGAGTGCTGCGCCATGCTTCGAGATTGGCGCGGACTTCAGTCGTCCATCGAGAAGCAGAACTGGGCCGAGTTGGAGTTTGTTCGCCACGCCTTTCTGAGTCGGGCCTTGCGGGGGCAGGATTTGGCCGATTCGGCAAATGCGGAGTGGGAACTGGCGTTGCAGGCTGCCAATGGCCAGAAGGGAAGCCTGATCATGCTCCTGCGTCTGGCGGCGCAATGGAACCGGGAGAGTGAAGGCGAGGATATCCTCTGGACCATTGTCAACCGGTATCCGGACGAGCAATGGGCAGTCCAGGCGCTCAGTCAGGCGATGTATGCGGACGGCCGGACCCGGTCTCTGATGCGGCTTTTCAGTCAGGAGGCCAAGAGGATTCCATCGGACCTCCCAATAAAAAACAATCTGGCCATGACTGCCCTGCTCCTGGGTGCGCAGGAACTCAAACCCTACGATCTGGCGCGCGAAGTCTATCAAAAATCTCCCGCCAATGCGTCCTACGTTTCCACCTACGCCTTTTCCCTGTACTTGCAGGGAAAAAGCACCGAGGCGCTCAAGGTGATGAAAACGCTCAAACCAAAGCAGCTTCAGGACCCATCCATCGCGGGTTATTACGGCCTGATTTTGAAGGCAACCGGCGACCGCGCGCGAGCCCGGACTTACTTGGATTGGGCTTCCCAAGCCCCATTGCTGCCGGAAGAAAAGAAACTCTTTGACCAGGCAAAAGCCGGACTCTAAACAATCAGAACCGATCAGTGAATATGAAGGCCGGCCTCCGCCGGCCTTTTTTGTGTGTCGTGACTTCGCTTTTTGGAGCCGGTTGAGGTGTTAACCCGGGGCCGAAGAAAGGTGTTCGATCGAGGGAGGACGTATGCCTTTCTGCAATTTTTAACGCTCACGTGTTCAAAAAGATTAAAGCGTAAAAAACTAAAGCCCCCTCACACAACGGAACCCGAAGAAGTCGTAGGCGTAGTCCGGATCGCTGCTGCCGCGAAAGGCGCAACGCGCGTCGCCCGCGGGGCCGTTCCAACTACCACCGCGCAACATACGGAAGCTCCCGGTTGCTGGTCCGGTGGGATTCGTGTTGGTTGGTTGTCCATACGGCGTTCCATACCAGTCCCAACACCACTCGAACACATTCCCCGCCATGTCATTGAGACCATATCCGTTCGCCGCAAAACTGCCCACCGGACTCGTGTAAGGAAGTGCTCCGCTATCAAAGTTCGTGTTGTATCCGTTCGGCCCCAAGTCATAGCTATAACTGGTGGTCTGTCCGTAGTAGTTGGCCTGGCTTTCGGATATCGTGTCGCCCCACGGAAACCGCTGCCCGCTCAACCCGCCTCGTGCCGCCTTCTCCCACTCCGCTTCTGTCGGCAACCGATACCCGTTGTTCGCCATGTTCACATAAACATTCGTGCCCGTGGCGTTCGTATACACCTGCGTAAAACCCGCATCTGTGTAATAACATGGCGTCAAGCCCGCCGCCTGCTGCGACCTCGCATTGCACCACGCGACACAGTCAAACCAATTCACCATCTGTACCGGCTGATTTGCCGCCTTGCCCGAACCGAGATCGTCAAAGCCATAGCCGTTGTTCGTGGCCCAATTATAGATCGTCTGCCATTGGCTGTAACTCACCAGGTTCGTGTCCATGTAAAACCCCGATACATAGACGCTCGTGGGGATGGCATCAGTCTCACTATCCAGCGTGTCTCCCATCGTGAACGATCCGGCGGGAATGAGCGCCATGCCGGCGGGCACGCTGGGCGGCATCGCAATCAAACGAAAGAACCTCGCCGCCGAGGTATTGGTGACGGTAACGGCGATCTGCGAACCGTAAGTCGCCGGGGCGGCATCGGTGGCAAAAACCCAGTTTGTCGAGGCCAGATTGGTAAGGCTCTGCAAAACGTAGCTCGTGGCGTTTGAGGGCCAAAAAAGAAGGAGCTGCTTGCCCGCTGGCGTTATGCCCAGAGTCGGCTGCGCCAGAGCAGTATGGGCGCCACCAATCAATGCCAGCACGACGAATACTGAGTACAGCTTGGTTTTCATCGAAAAACTGGGGCTGTGTTCTCTCTGTGCTTTGATGATGGCCTGATTGACCTCGTCTTTATACATGTCGGCCAACGAAATTGCAACATATAAGTGGCGGTATCGGCATTTTGTTCACGCAATTTCTGTCCACTCTGCCCCACAAATCATACTGCCAATTTGGCTTCAGCCAAGGTTTCGTGAAAACCTCAATCCTGCCCTGCGCTTTCGTTCCGGGGCCGCGCGGCCAGTACCAGTATTCCCCGACCGTGAAATCTTTGTCGCCGCAGAGTTACTCACCGTTGGCTGAGGGTAGGCTCGAATCGCTCTGCTCGCCACCGGATGAATAACTCAGGAAACCACTAAGACGCATACTTTTAAGTTCAGGTGGGACTCAACTGATCCGCGTCAATTCTCACCGCGGCGGCTCGGTTGATGAAATCCAGGCGCAAAAACACGGTGGTCAGGCCTTGGCGCCGCTCGACCCAGCCCTCGAGGCCCTGCAACGGGCCGGTCTTGATGCGCACGCGCATGCCCTCGCCGATGGCCGGCGCCAGGCGCACCTCGAGGTTCGTCTCCAAGGCGAAGAGGATGTCCTGTAACTGTCGCTGAAATGTTTCTTGATCGAACACCTCGAGGAGCTTCGCGACATGGTCGTTCTGGCGCACGGAATCCTTTTGTGGGGTTTCGAGTTGAAGGAAGACGTAGCCCGGGAAAAGTGGCTTCTGGAACACGACGGTTTTGCCGCGGTACTTGTGCGCGGAGTTGTAGCAGGGGAGTGTCACAGCGATGCCTTGCTTCCGGCAATACTCAACCAGCTTTTTCTCCCGTCGCGGTTTGGTATGGGCCACGAACCAACGCAATTCGGACACGCGTCGAATCATTCAGGGCCGGCCCCCCGTTGTCAATCGGAAGTTGCTCTTGTGAGGCAGATCAAGCGTTTCCGACCAAGGATGAACACCGATTGATACCGATTCCATCCAAAATGGGAGAGGCTATTCATATTTTGAAAACGGGGGACATTGGCGTCCCGCAGGAAGCAAAATCAGGGCAGGCAGGCGGACAATCCTCTGCTTGTCGGTTTTGCGAACGGCGACCCTTGCCAACGGGTGCGTTCTGATTCACCACACTGGCGCGCTTAGGATCTGCGATGCTTCCGGACAATCTTAAAGGTGCATGCAGCAAACGGGAGTAACAACAACGCGCCGGCAATCACCGTCGAAACCTCAGGAACGGCCACAACGTAGCTCTGTCCATCTGGACTTACTATGGCCTCCAGATCTGCCTCAGCAGTGAGGCCAGAGAGGCTAGCTAGCATACTGGCGGTCTCGGTTGTGACCGAATCATTGCCACTCGCAGTGACGGTGTATCCGGGGTTGCCGTTACCCAAAAGCTGCCCACCGCCTTCAACCTCCCATATGGCCACCTGTAGCGCGGCAGCCATGACGCCAGAGCTATCAGACTGGGCCGCAGTGTAGTACTGCGCCCATAGTTTCTCGATATCGATAGCGATGCCAGCGCCCATGGGGCCGGCAGGCGTGTCCGGGGCATCTGGCAGGGCGGCATAAGAGTAGTCCGTGAACTCTTCTCCTACAGTAACGTCGTGAGCCACATCAATGCAGAAGGAGGGGGTAAACACTCCATCAATTGTCTCATTGTATATTCCGGCATAAACATCACCACTAAAAGCGGGGACAGAACTTCCAGCGGCGGGCGTGACGACGAGATCAACGATTTGGGAGGGATTTGGAGCATCAATTATGACCGTTAGTGAAGCGCTCGCACTGCTCGCCCCAACCAGAGCAGCCGCCAATATTGCCAGTTGAATTCTTCTCATAATTTTACATTCCGGGTTTACCCATGCGGAACGCGACTCCTCGCTCGAACGTCCAACGCACAACTCATTTTTTTATGACAAGGTAAATCTCTGCAATCTGAATTTGCACTGCCTGATATTGAACAAATTACGGAATTTTATCTATGTCATGAGGGGACATCTTTATTCACGGTTGGGACACGGATTCTAAGCGGTCCAGATTCCCCGGCGTTGCCTGAAATGGATGTGCTTTGATCACTTTTGTGGTCTGGTGCAAGGGAGGAATGATGACGGATGAGGCCAGAAATCTACAATCAGTCAGGGCCTTGCTGCTCTGCCTAGGCGTTCCAACCTGGATGAAGATCAGGCCGGTCGAGCAAGACCGGCCTGATCAATAGAAGGATTCAAAAACCTGACTTCATCAATTTCACATCGTGCGATTTTTCCGGAGAATCTTGAAAGTGCACGCCGCAAACGGGAGCAACAAAAGCGCACCGGCAATCACGGTTGGCGCCTCGGGAATCGGCGTCAATGTTCCCGAGTACGACCCCGCATCCAAAGGACTGCTCAAGGCGGCCAATTGATCCAGCGATTCGGTTGTCCCAAACTGAAACGTCAAATCCATTGAGCCATTGCCAGCACCTGCGAGCAGCGCCAACAGGGCGCTATTCAAGCCTGAATAGGTCATGTCACTGATATTAATCGTGGCTTCTGCGTTCAGGTTGCCGGCGGAACCATAAGTGGAGATTTGCACCCAGTTTACGTTGCCGGACAAGACATAACCCGCGTTGTCGTCAATCGAAAAGGTTCCACCGGGAGATACATTCGCGGTCTCCACCGGACCGTTTATCGTAATCGCACCATACGACCAAGGGCCTCCACTGAATGCACCATTAAGACCCGATGCGTCACCTGCGGTTGTGATGGTCCACTGGGCAAAACCACCAGGCAAGTTGTTGTCTACAGTTGCACTGGCTGTGATGTCGAATTGACTTCCTGGTCCGAACGCAACCGAGGATCCAGTCAGGCTGGAAAAACTCAAGGATCCTCGGCTGGTTGTCACGGTCAACATCCCCGTGAGAACTAGTGCTGTAAATAATAATATCCTTTGCATTTTTATGGTCTCCTGCTTTTTAGGCAACCTCACCGTCCCCCCACTACACCTGTCCGTGTACTGCTGCGCTTGAGTTCTACTATCGTCCAGTAAGAAGATCACAGAAGCGGCGCTTAGGTTCTATCCCATTATGGGACTTCTAGGGTCAGTTTTGGGACATGAGAAAAGTCGGAATTTTACCCCAATGTGGTATGCTTTCCGGCAAAAATGACCAAGCCAAGTGGATGCGCCCAAGAAGCTTTAGCAGATTGCCACGTTAACAGTCCCTGCGGTTGAAATGTCCGTTTCTTGGAGACAAGTGCCAGAGCCACACCTGACTCGGCGAAGGGATGAGGGGCAAGCTTGAAAGCAGGATCGGGACGGCTAGACGCTTTCTCAATGGCGTTTACTCTGGTCCAATCAAGCTAGTGCACTGTAACATTTGAATCTGACTCGGGACGTATACGATTTCTGGTGTTTTTGTAAGTCCACTTTACGGGTTTGGCCTGGCGATTGTAGCGGCGTATGTAGCGCATGATTTTCTTGGCCAGGTCCTTGACGGAAATGAACACGCCACGCGCGATGACATCGCGCTCGATCTTTGAGAACCACAATTCGACCTGGTTCAACCATGACGAATAGGTCGGCGTAAAATGCAATTTCACTTGAGGATGTTCCTGCAAAAAGAGCGGCACCCTCTCGGTCTTGTGAGCGGAGAGGTTATCAACGATCACATGCATCTCCCGCTTCTTGGGCTGACCACTGGTCAACTCATCCAGGAAGGCCACAAACTCTGCACTGGTGTGTTTGCCGGCAGTCTTGCCCAGTACCTCACCGGTCTGCGTGTTGAGTGCCGCGTAGAGTGAAAGTGTCCCGTGACGGAAGTATTCAAAACCGTGACGCTCGGCGCGACCGGCGGATAACGGCAAAACGGGGTCCAACCGATCCAGCGCCTGAATCGCCGTCTTCTCATCCACACAGAAAACCGCGGCATTGGTGGGTGGTTTGAGGTAAAGCCCGATCACATCGGCCGCCTTCTTGTGAAAATCCGGATCGTCGCTGGCCATGTACCGGCGCAACCGGTGGGGCTGGAGCCCCGCTTTGGCCCAAGTTCGCGCCACCCGCATATGACTGATTCCCAGTTCCTCTGCCAGCTTGCGCGTGCTCCAGTGGGTCGAGCCGTCTTTGGGAGCGCGGCGCGTGCAGTCCAGGATCTCCGCCTCCAAGGCAGGACTCTCTGCCTCAACCTGTCGGCCTTGATGACGAGCGTAGAGTCCAGCCAGGCCCTCGACTTGGTAACGTTCCCGCCAAAGTCGGACGGTATTGATGCTGCAGCGCATCTGTCGGGCCACGGCCCGTTGAGCCTGACCTTCGGCCAATCGCAGAATGATGTCGGCGCGGCGGACGTCTTCGGCGGGAAGACTGCGGCAACGTAACTTCGCCTGTAGTTCGGTTTTATCGCTGACACTCACTTTAAGTTGGATTGCCATGGCCAAGACCATAGCAAAGTAGTGTATCAGAAGTCAATGTTACAGTCCACTAGATACCACACGCACCAAAGCGCTTGTGGAAAAAACACCAAAGCCACGTAACTTAACAAAGAGTATCATCGCAACGCTACTGCGCCCGGAGTTGTGCAGCTTGATCCAAACGCGGTTTGCCCACCCAGACGTTATTTCTTGAAAAGGCGCCGGCCAAACAGTAAAGAACCAAAGCCAAAAATAGCCATTATTCCCGGTTCGGGAACCGGTGTGAGGCTGCCTGAAAACGAAGTGGTGTAAGGTCCGCTACCGGCGGTTAGCTGGCTCAACGTCATCGCCGGATCAAACTGAAAAGTCAGGTTTAATTCGCCAGCGGAAGCCGAGAAGAAATTCAACAGATCCACATTCGCGCCTGAATAGGCCAGGTTGGAAAGATTGACCGTCAGATCCGCATTCAAACCGCCCGCTCCCGCGTAAGTGTAAATTTGGCCCCAAACGACGCTGGCCGTTGCCAGATAACCGGCGCCGTCGTTTATGGTCAGCATCGCTGACGGTGAAGTATTGATGTTTGCGGTTTCGACCCCGGAACTGCTGGTGATGGCTCCAATCGTCCACGGTCCGCCACTAAACGCTCCCTGCAAATTCAGCGCGCTTCCGGTCCCGCCGCTTTCGCCGGTGATCGACCATTGATCTCCATTGGACGGGTTATTGTCGAATTGGAACGTGGAAGCACTTCCATTGAATTGAATACTGGCTCCAACCGCATCGGAATAGCTGAAGACTTCGGCGCCATGAACCACCGCAGTTGTAAGGGTTAGCGCCAGCGCTCCTGAAAGGCAGTTTTGAATATTCATACAAAACACTTATCGTTTTTATTTAAACCAACTTAACTCCCCTACCGCTTGGCTGAGCGGCACTGCATCATTTTTAAAACTTTTCCCGTTTATAGCAACGACATGAGAAGAAGGCAAGAAGAATCTGAGGGTTACTTATGACGTTCGTGTGGCATTTTTCCGTGTAAACGAGGTGTCCGTAGGGGGAACAAAGTGCGTAAGGGCCTGTCGCTGTTCACCATCAAACTCGAAACATTTGGCTTTGCTTGCCGCGGTGTGCGCCTATTCCCTAAGCGCTGGGATATTCAAGCTGACAACCAATGGAACACTCACTACTTCGGTGTCGTTCGATGGCACGAATAGGGCCTCTCCGGAGGGCGGACTGATACAAAGTGCTGACAAAGTGCCGACGGCAATTTCTACGGCACGACGGCCAGCGGCGGCACCAATGGATACGGCACTGTTTTCCAGCTTAGCGTCATCGTTCCGCCGCCGAGATTCCAGATGGTGACGAAAGCGGGCACGACGCTGACCCTCACCTGGAACGCGACGGTGGGACAGAGTTACCAGATGCTGTACAAAACCAATTTGAACCAGGCGGTCTGGAGCAATTTGAACAACTCTCTTACTGCAACCAATCCCATAATGACCACGCTCGATGCCATCGGGCCGGATCGGCAACGATTTTATCGAATTCTTCTGATGCCCTGAAAACCGGCCGGCCGCGCGACCACGGTAATCCGCAGAACACGCCTGACTTGCTTTGGCTAGGCAACACGTTACATTCCCATGTCGCAAGTGTGACGAAAGAGTGACAAGGGTAGATCGGTGTTCGGTTGCTCTCCCGTTTCTGGAGTGTGGGGATTCATAATAGGGATGACCAACAAATCTGTGACGAAGTTGTTTTTATGTCCAAAACGTTAAAAAGCCAATTGCGAAAACCGTGGCGAATATTCATGGTGGAGGACCACCCGGCTTTTCGCGAAGGTCTGGTGCAGATCATTAGCGGTGAAAAGGACCTGAGTGTGTGCGGTCAAGCGGGTGACGCAGACCACGCGCTCCAAGCCATTGCCCGTCTCAAGCCGGACTTGGCGTTGGTGGATATCACATTGCCGGGAAAGAGTGGTTTGGAATTAATCAAAGAACTTCGCTCGCGGAACAGCAAGGTCAGGATTCTGGTCGTGTCCATGCACGACGAAGCGCTTTACGCCGACAGAGTGTTGCGGGCCGGAGGGGACGGCTACATCATGAAACAGGAGGATCCGGAAGAAATCGTCCATGCCATTCGCGATGTTCTGGCAGGCCATATCTATGTCAGCGAAGAAGTACTGGCCAGTACCGCGAATACTTCCCTGAAACGTGCTGATAAGTTGGAGGCGCGTCCGCTTGATCAACTCACAGATCTGGAACTCAATATTCTGGAACTGCTCGGCCGGGGGAAAAACAACCGCGAAATGGCCCGCCAACTCCATATTGGTGTCAGGCAGATCGCCGCTCATTGCACGCAGATGAGGCGAAAGTTAAAGCTGAAGAGTGACAATGCACTTGTTCGCTATGCGGTCTTTTGGGTGGAGAATGCGGTTTCGTAAGCCGGCGGTTTCGGTTCGCCACGGCAAGCGCGTAGCCGGTGCCAGCTATTTCGAAGGGAGCCGACCCTAATCATCCGGCACGCTTGCAGGGAATGCGCACGCTGATGGTTGTTCCCTCTTTTGGTGTTGACAGTATCTCGCAAGCCCCGCCCAAGGACAAAGCTCGCTCGCGCATATTCGTAAGACCGATCCCGCGCCACTTCCCTTTGCGAGTCCTGGTTCGCTGCGGAACGAACCCGCGTCCATCATCCTGGATCCTTAAGACGACGGAGTCGCCCTGGAAGGAGAGCCGCAGCCGGATCATTTTGGCCCGAGCATGTTTCTCGATATTGGTGAAAGCCTCCTGCACGATCCGAAAGAGATTCAGTTCAACTGCGGGTGGCAGGCGCTGACCCAGGGGGGCAATATTGCATTTTACCGTCAGGTTCGTTCGTGCCTGAATCTCCTTGCAGAAATTGCGACAACTGGCGGCCAAACCCAGCTCGTCCAGGTCGCTGGGGCGGAGGTTGTGGGCGATGCGGCGGTTTTCTTCCAATGCTTGGACGAGCAATTTGTCGCAGCGCACCAGGATCTCCCTCGCTGCCGGATTCAGTGTCCCAACGTGGCTCTCCACCTGACGAAGCCTCAATTTGACGGAAGCAATAACCTGATTGACTCCGTCATGTATATCGCGGGCCACGCGCAGGCGCTCGGCTTCCTGTGCTTCAATAATGCGCCAGGGCAACTGTCGTAATTCCTCGTCAACCCGTTTGCGTTCGGTGATGTCCTGAACCACGCTCACCCAGCTTACCAACCGACCCACTTCATTCCTGATGGGCATCATACTATGTTCGGTCGGAAATACGGTTCCGTCCTTCCGTTTCATCTTGAACTCGAAGTCGCTCAGGAACCCCTTGTCTTCAACCGCGGAACGCAGATGGCCGCCAAACTCTTCCGCCATGGCTTCATCCGCATATAAGAAGTCGGTGGTCCGCCCGATCAACTCGTCGCGCATATAACCGAATATTTGGGTCGTCGCCGGATTGCATTCCTCAATGACCATCGAATCGGTATTGACAACCAAGACCGCTGAGCGAAGGCTGTGGAGCGTCTTCTCCAGCAGACGGCGATTCGCCCGCAAGGATTGTTCTGCCCGGATCCGGGTTATGGCGCCGGCGGCTCGAGCCGCAATCACCTCCAGCACTTGACATGTCCTGACGGGTATCTCCGCACGAATGCGGGATCCCACGCTGAGTACTGCAACCACTTCTCCGCTGTGTTGAACCGGGACGACCTCCATGGCCAGCAGCCCTTCACGCTTGAGTTGTTGAACGATACCGGCCAACTGCCCGCCGGGCCGGCCGGAGATTGCCCGCCTTGGGCCGGCTGGGCGCGTTCCTGCTGAATCTGCGGCAAAATGCGAGGCGTGTTTGGCGAAGTCGGTTGAAAACCCCCGGTGTGCCACGAGATCCAGCGCCCTGCTTTCCGAGTCCACTAAAAATATCCCGCCACAATCAATGCCTTCGTTCTCGAGGGCGATCTCCAACAACCGCCCCGCCGTGGCTTTTAAATCGATGCTCGAACTCAGAATGGTGCCAAAGTCACGCTGTGTCTGGAGCAACTTCTCGGCCCACTTACGCTCGGTGATGTCCTGCGCCACTCCCATCAATCCAATAACGCGGCCAGCCGGATCCACGATTTGTGAAGTGCTCAGAAAGATCGGGATTTCCGTCCCGTCTTTCCGGCGGTCCAGCACCTCGCCGTGCCAGCCGCCGAGGCGGGTTTGCTCCAGTATCTCTGTTCTCAGCGTCGGCGGATTGTTCGGCGAAAAGAGCATTGCCGGGGTCTTTCCCAGAATTTCCACCTCCGTAAGACCGTAGGCCCGCAAAAAGGCGCGATTCACAAATGTGAACCGATCCTGAATGTCTGTGATGCAAATCATTTCGGCCGTGCTTTCGACAGCGTGGGCCAGCATCGCTACCCGCGCTTCCGCGCGTTTGCGCTCGGTGATGTCTTGGATGGTCCCCTCGAAATATAGAACGGCGCCACTGACATCATAAACGACATGCGCGTTCAAGCTGACCCAGATAATGCTGCCGTCTTTGCGGTAATTTTCCTCTTCAAATCCTTGGACCGCCCCTTGTTCCAGCAACGAGCGTTTCAGTTCAGCCCGTTTTTCAGATGAGACATAAATCTGCTGACCGACATCGGTCACGCTGGACATCATTTCCTGGGGCGAAGGGTACCCGAACATCCGGGCCAACGCAGGATTGGCGATGAGGATGCGGCCTTCCGGCGTCGTCCGAAAGATTCCTTCGGAGGCATGCTCGAAGATGCCGCGGTAACGGGCCTCCGCCTGCCGCAGCGTATCCTCCATTTCCTTCTGCTGGGTGATGTCTTCCGCAATCCCGACGACGCGGTAAACGTTGCCCGATTTGTCCTTCACCGGGAACGCCCGGTCGTGGATCCAGCGGAGCGAGCCGGACGGGCGGCAGATGCGATAGACCTCGTCATACTGGCCTGAGATCTGTCTGGTGAGGACCGCTTCCATGACGCGCTTACGATCTTCGGGATGGATGGTTTCAACCCAACTTGTGGGTGCGGCGTAAAGGCTTTCGCAGGTCCGTCCCCAGACCACTTCATACGCGGGGCTGATGTAAATCATCTCGTTCTTATCGGGATTGGTGATCCAAAAAACCTCCCGGATGTTCTCCGCCAATTGCCGGAAACGTTCCTGGCTCGCTTGCAGGAGCTGCTCGGCTTGCTTGCGTTCAGTGATATCGCGGAAGAAGGTAAATACCCGCGGCTCCCGTAACTTAAGAAAGGTGGCGCTGGCTTCAATCTCGAAAATGTGGCCGTCTTTACGGCGGTGGCGGGTCTCGAAATGGTCACTCCCGGATTCTGTGATGCGTTGTACGTGTTGCATCACGAGCGTGGGAGAAAGCTCGTTGACCTCCACGTCGCTGACACACATGGACAAAAGTTCCTCGCGGGAATAACCGCTCATGCGGCAATACGCCTCGTTGACATCCACGATCTTGCCTTCAAGGTCAACCATCCAAAAACCATCCATCGCCGTGCTGATGATTTTCCGGCCCCATTCCTCCCGTTCGCTGAGCGATTTCTCGACTTGCTTCTGTTCTGTAAGATCGCGGGCAACAACCATCACAGACAGGATTTTCCCCTGCGGATTTCGCAATGGCACCAACCGGGTTTCAACCCACTTCACGGTCCCCCGGAACGGTTGACCTCGCTCCGTGCGTGCCATCGTGCCCGTCTTGAAAACCCTTTGTAAGACTTTTTGATGCTCCCGAGCAATCTCCGGCGGGAAAAACTCGGCCAGCGCATGTCCCAACAATTCAGCATCAGTGTTGCCCAGCCACTGCCGGGCAACGGAGTTCACATATTGAATGGTTGACTTGCGATCCAGGATGAAGATGGCGTCTGGAGCTGATTCAGCTAGGGTGCGGTAATGCTCTTGACTCTGCCGGAGGGCTTCTTCCGCTTGCTTGCGCCCGGTAATGTCGGTGCTGATGCTCACGACATGCGGGGATTGGCCTTGGTGCCCGCGAACCAAGGTCCAGCGACTGTGAAGAATGAGCGGTTTCCGGGCTTTGGTTACCACCTGCAACTCGCCACTCCATTCGCCGGTTTGCAGCAGTATTTTCTGCGCTTTGGCAAATGTCGAAGTGTCCTCAAAGAATAAATCGGTCGTGCAACGTCCCCGAACTTCGTCCGCCGTCCAACCCAATATCCGCTCGGCCCCCTTGTTAAAATATTGAACGCGCCCTTCCAGGTCGCGTATGATGATGATATCGTACGCGTGATCGAGAAGCTCCAGAAGCTGGCGGATTTTTTGTTCGGCCTGATTGCGCTCGGTGACGTCGTGCCCGACGATGACCAATCCGGCAGCTTGGCCGTTGCCATCGAGTGACACGGTTGCGCTCAATTCCACCTGCAAGGGCACACCATTCTTCAGCAAGGTGTATCCGGCGTTTCGCATGGACCCGATTTGCAACGTGGCCGCGATATCCGTCTTGATTCGTTCATGATCCTCCACCGGAGCGAGGTCGAAGGCACTTTTCCCGAGCAACTCCTCGGGGCCGGCATAACCCAGCATGGTCACCGCCTGAGCATTGACGGCCAGCAGCCGGCCTTCCGGATGAATCAGGAAGACGGCATCGGGAAGAATATTGACCAAACGGCGATGATGCTCTTCACTGGCCCGGAGTGCCGCCATGATGTCCTTGAGACGCACAATCGTCCGAATCCGTGCCAGTAATTCATCCGGGTCGAAAGGTTTGACCATGTAATCATCCGCACCAGATTCCAGACCCTCAACCTTGTGGGTGACGTTCGTGGCGCCCCCGGAAATCAGAACGACAAAAACATCACGCAGATCAGGGTCGGCCTTGATTTGTTTGCAGAGCTCCATTCCGTTGAGGTCAGGCAGCAGGACATCCAGCAGCGCCAGATCGGGGTGCTTTTCGCGTGCCAATTGAAGACCGGCCCGGCCCTTTGAGGCCTGCAATACATCGTATCCGGCGTCGTTAAGAATCTGGGTAAACACCCTCAGGATTTCAGGGTCGTCATCCACTACGAGTATGCGGGTCTTGTTCATATCTGAAACCTGTTTCAGCCACACCCAAAGCGGGTTGTGACTGAGAAGCTAATACCCAAATAAACCCAAGGGCAACAATAAACCACCTGATCCATTGGGCGTGTCATCCGGTCTGGCCTTCCAACCGCCTTGACGCTGGCAGTCCTGGAGACATCCTCGCGATTGCCTCCTCGCATGGTTGGTGGAATCCTATGGAAACACGTTACCGCTTGATTCGTCGCGGCGTTCGCGGCGGGAGTTTTTATTGTGTGGACGGCAACACCGGCAAGCGGACCAGCTTGCACACCAGCAACAAGGGCGACACCAAGCAGATTGATGACGCCAAAAATCAGGCTCTTCGCCAGCCAATGCTCAACCTGCAAATCGCCAAAGCCTGCTTATACGGAGCGGACAACGGCATCGCACCGTCAAACTCGATGACACGCAACGGCCAGCCTCAAAACGTTTGATGCCGCGTTTTGGTCCGGCGGTTCATAAAGTTGAAAATCACGATGCGCTCCTGGGTGAGGTTCACAGCGTGTGATGGACGGATGCCATCAGATTGGTCCAGCTTGCGCCCGCGCCGATGATCATGGTGCTGAAAATCAGGGTGACAATGCCACCGGCGATGAGCAGGTGCGCTTTTTTACTGGAGCCTTTCCATTCGTGAAGAATCCAGCCCCACATTGTGCTGAAGATGATGATGCTGGCCATGTGCAGGGTCCATGAAGCAAAACTGAATTTGCCCATCTGCGTCTCCCCCATCGAGTAAAAGAAAAACTGGAAATACCACAACGTCCCCGCCAGTGCGGAAAAAAGATAATTCGTCAGGACCGGAATCTTCAGCTCGGCGGATGCGACCGGCACCGGCGCCGGTATCGGGCCACCCTCGCCGCCGTTGCCAGGAAGTGCGTGTTCCGCTTTGATGTGCGAAGCGAGATATTCATAGCCGGTGCCGTGCCGACGGTTGAGCAGCGCGCACCAGATGAAATTGGTCGTGAAACCACCCGCCAGCACGATACAAAGCCTCGGCAAACCGATCCAAAGCGCGGGTGTGCCGGCCAGTGCGGAAGCCTCATTCATCGGTTTGCCCCAGGTCAGCGCATACGAGAAGCACGCGCTCATGATCCCGGAAAACGTCGCCACCAGGATGCCCTTGGTGAAATTGAATTCCCGGATGACCTTCCGTTTTTGTTCCCCCGGCATTTCCCGTTCCTTCGTACATCCCGCCAGCGCGGCGATCCCGATGCCGAGCAGACAGACCGCCACACCGGCCAGAGTGACCTGGCCGGAGGCGGTCGTCGCAATCTGGCCGATGGTTTGCGCCACCGCATCTTTCGGAAAAACCCCGGGAAATATCGGCGGAATCAATGTTCCAAACGCGGCACAATAACCCAGAGCTACACCCATGCCCAACGACATGCCGAGATAACGCATCGTCAGACCGAACGTGAGGCCGCCGAAACCCCACATCGCACCGAAGAAATACGTCCACCAGAGCGTGCCGGCGGATTGCTCCCGCAGCACGCCCGGCAGATTGTGAGTCATAAGCCCGGCAATCAGCCACGGGCAGATGATCCAGGAAAAAAACCCGCCCACGAGCCAGTAGGTTTCCCAGGACCATTTCTTTACACCGCGATAAGGCACGTAAAAACTGCCGGACGCGAGGCCGCCGAGCCAGTGAAAGAACACGCCAAGAAAAGGGTTGGGAGTCATGATTGATTTGCTTTGTTGCCGGAGACTATCCAAAAAATATGCGGTCGAAGGCAATCGCGAACTGGCCAATTGCGCTGCAAATGGGATCGGCCCGTTGGAAATGCCGGCGTTCTGGTTTTCGGGCGTGACTCCCGCGGCCACCCGCGCGACGCAGGTGCCATGGCATCACTTCGCAGTCAACGGGGTCACGGTCACCGGTCCCAGCAGGCCGGAATCGGTTAACGGCCAGCCCGAGGCGTCAAACGGGCGGTAGTTTATGTTCACAAAATTGATGTCGTGAAAATTTTTCCACCGCACCTGTCGCCGGTCGAGGTCGCGGATGCGGTTGGCCGAAACGTTCGTCACCTCGACCTCAAGTTTGTTGCCGGTGGGTTTCAAATTGTCCACCACCACGCGGAACGGCGGCGTGATGAGCGTGCCGCAATCCTTGCCGTTCAAGGTCACCCCCGCGCTCTGGCAAACCTGGCCCAGGTCGAGATAGTAACTGCCGTTGCCGCTTGATGGTGCGTCGAACGTGAGCGAATAATCTGCCGAACCGGCGAACGCCTGCGTGTTGGTGTCCGGGAACGTCGTCCACGAAGAGAGTTTCATTGTTTGGCAATCTGCCGGCAGTATCGGACCGCCGGCGACGAATTTCACGTTCCATTCGCCGGTGATTTCCATTGGCCGGCCGTTGGTCTGCCAATAATTCCAAACCGGGCCTTCAGCTTGCCTGTCGGCAAGGACGCGGAGAATCAATGATCCACCAGCAGCGAGTTGAAGATGAATGCTGCCGGCGGCATTTTGAGCGGCGACACCGGTATTTCCCGTCAGCGGGTCGAGAACGACGGCGGATTTTGTGGGACGTGCAAGTGAAATCCAACCGTCGAAATTATTCGCGCCACGATTGGCGATGAAATAATTCCAGCCGCCGTCAAATGAGCGGCGGATAAATGACAGTCCCGAATAAACCATCCTTTCGCCGAATGGGAACCATAATTCGTTGTCACATTCGATGTGCCCCAAACGCAATTTAGCGCTTTGATTTGTACCTCGAATTAACCTCGTTTTAATCTTGAACAACAGTTGGGATTTCAAATCAGCAAATTCTGCGCGCTGATTTTCCAGATTATTCAGGCCTGAAACATCTGTCGGCAATTCGTTGCAAAAAATTATCGTCGCGCCTTTTTTCGCCAGCGCGAGCAATTGCCTGAATGTCTCCAGCGGCATGTATTTGCATTCCGGCACGACGATAACCTGGTAATCAGCGCCGGGCATTCGGATTTTTCCGCCCGCGACTTTTGCTTTCAGCAGTTGCGCGTCGGAAACATAATCGAATGCGTAACCACGATTCCACAATTCGTGAGCCGTTTTGCCGATGGGCTGGTCTTCAAACCAGGCGGTCTGACTCACGGTCATCGGCTGAAGCAAGCCGTTTGGATCGCTCCAGAAATCGGCGACCGGCCAGTAAAGCAGAATGTCGTTGTCTGGTTTGCCGGATTGCAGGACGGACTGGCAGCGGGCGACGTATTCGTTGAGCGCCGGCACGTCGTGCCAGATGGAATTGCGCGGATTCATTTCCGTTGCGGCGTAAAACAGCCAGCCGGGCCACGGCGCCGCCTCGGGTGAATAACAACAGCCGTGGTAATAGATGTGGTTCACGCCGGAGAGGAACATATCGTCGGCGAGATATTTCAATTCGGCGAGCGTTTCGGTGAAATGTTCCGCCAGCCAGGTACCGGTCTCGGCGCCGGTCAGCGGATGGCCCGCAACGTGCGCAGCGGAGGAGGCGAATTTGGAAATCAAAATACTGCGATCGTTGTGGAACATTTCGGTTTCAGGAATATCCGCGTCCGCATAAAGATCCAGCCAGTTGCCCGGCGTGCCGTGTGCCTGATAAATGGTCTGAAACCCGTGTTGGTGCGCCCAGTCAATCCAGATCGGTTCCGATTGCCCCGCCATCATGTCGGAAACGGCGCGGCGATAGTCGTATTTCACACGGGCAGTGTGGTCGTCTTCGGCATCACCAAACAACGCGGGCAGTTCAGTCTGCAATTTGTAGCCGCGGAGCTTTTTAAACTGTGCAAAAAAATCCGGCGCCCAATCGGTGCGATACTCATAAGAATCCTGGAAGACGGCCTGCGGCCTGGAGCCAGGGTAATCGGCGAAGGCCTGGTCGAACCAGCGCAACCAGTCACGCACCGCCTGCGGATAGAGCGGGTTCAGCATCCAGCCGGCGCCGCCGGGCGCAGCACGCTTGACCTGTTGGCCCGACGGCTTTTGTGAAATGGCATAAACGATCCAGGTTCCGGCGGGCGCAATCCAATCGACTTCACCCTCGGCGGAAATTTTGCGCGTCAAATCAACAGACTGGCCTTCCGGCGAAAAGGCCATCAGCGCCTGGGTCGAAGCGCGATCAAATTTTTCCCCCAGTTTTCCGCCGCCAGCTACGTTCAGCGTTTTCACAACGACACTGGCGTTGGCATCCTGATTATTCACGGTCGGCCCGCCGAAACACCAGCCCGTGCCGAGCGTCATGTCCATGCCCAGGCCGAGCCGGCGTGTTTCACTGGCTGTGTCGTTCATCATTTGCATCCACTCCGGGCTGAGGTATTGCAAGTAATGGGACTCCCAGCCTTTCGCGCCGTAGATGGGTGTGACCTGGACGCCACCCAGGCCGGCGTTATGAAAAAGCCGCAACTGGCGTGCGATGTTTGTCGGATCCACCGCGCTGCCGGGCCACCACCACCAGATCCAAGGTTTGGTTTGGGAATCAATGGCGGGCCATGACAGTTCATCGTCGGCATGGACTGGAACGGTGACTCCGAGGAGGAGCAGCCCGCAAAGCGCAGATAGGCTGCCAAGTCTGTGACCGAGGTTCATGCGCTGATTAGCATTAATTTGTCACCCTGGGTCAAGCGCGGCATCTGATGATAAATTGGGGATATGGCTGGCCGGACAAAGGCAACCATGGCCGAAAAGACGCAAAGGTTCAGTCGAACACCGGCGGCTGGTCAGCGACGCCAGGCCTTGGGCAGGTAATCGGGGCCAACCGTATCTTCCACATAGGCCCTGGAATCCTGGTACAATTCCCGCATGAGTGGCATCGGGTCGCCCAGCGAAGGCCTCCGATCGAGTTCACCCAAAGGCACGTCATAACAGCTGAATTTTTGGCCGCCGTCATATTGGAACAACAGTTTTGAATGAACTTTGACAGTGTCGTAGGCTTGCGCCAGATACTTCATCTCTTCGGGATCGGTTGTCAGCATTGCGGCTTCATAACGCAGGTAGCGATAACGCCAGAGGCTTTCGTTGAGGGCGCCATTGACGATGGCGAACTGCTTTAGCCACTCGAAGCGCGTGGTCAATTCGCTGATCTGCGCCTGCGCCAGGTATGGTTTCGCCAGATCCAGTTGCCGGAACATTTCGTCGATTTCCTCCAGACACGCTTTGTTTTGGGCAACGACCCGCTGGATATTTTCCAGGTTGGGTTCGAGATACTTCGCGTATTCGGGGAGAAAATAACGATTCGTGTATTTCAACAAGGTTTCGCGGCGCTGAACGCTGTCGGGAAATCCCGAATTTGTGTCGGTCCCCATGCCCAGCGGCGAGAACGCCTTGTTGATCACGTCCTCGGACAGCCCAAGGGCCTTGATGATGAACGGAGCGGCTTTGTCCCCGTAAATCGGCACGGCCCAATCCTTCCAGATTTGGTTCACGCGGGTGTCCGGCTGCCAGGACAGTTCGCGCCAGGCGTACAGGTTGATGCTGTTAAGCATGTCATGCAGAAGGGAGAAATTGGATTGTGCCGTACCTCCGGGAAAAACGGCCACGCCGCCGCTGTGGCCAATGAGCGCGCAACTTTCTGCCATCGTCCGGGCAAGGTAATCCACATCCGCGTCGGGGAAATAAAAACGCCCGGTGGTCTGGCCGGTAATCTGATATTCGGCGATTTCCGGATGCGGTTGCGCATGCCCGAGGAGTGGTGAAAACGGCGGATCAGGCTGGCAGTCGGAACTATAGACCTTCGTTTGGAGCATGATTTCCGGGGGCAATTCACGAATCACCCGCTCCCAAAGGTTCGTTCCCTCGCCGCTGAAACCACCATTTCCGGGAGCATGAACCCACTCATCATCATACCAATGCGGCACCCCCGACGACCACGTGCGCACAATCAGCTTTTTCCCTGATGCCGAAAGGACGTCGTGATAGTGTTTGACGCAATCATAAAGTTCATTGGGAAACTGGTTCAAACCGTCCTGCACACAACGATCATCCTGGCAATAAAGACCATAGTGGTCCCAAAACGTGACGTACAGGCCATCCCCATGCGTTCTCTCGACAAATTCCTTCACGTAGGCGTCAATGACCTTCCAGGTCATGGGATCAGACGGGCATAATGACGCCTTCTCCCACGAAGCCGGGGCCGGCGTGCCTCGCGCTGAGGGATACAGCTTCAAGACCGCCTGATACAGTATGGGAGACCAAAGTTGAAGATCATTGCCGTATAAAATGGGATAGTAAGCAACGTCGGCGTCATGGCATTCCCTGGCAAATTCTGCGGCGTTTTGTTCCACGCGTTCGCTTTGCCAGACCAGTTGTTCCTGGTCGTTCGTACTCAATTCGGCGTAAATATCCGGCAACGTATCTTTGAAAGTGACCGGATTTGCATCCACCTGTTTTCCGATGATGATATTGGCGCCCATGGCCGCCACATATTCCGCCACGGATTCATGGCCGTTGTAGGCTGCGGCACGAATAGCAAACGTCGGATCGCGCACGTACGTACCGGCGACACGATTTTTCCACAAGTTCACATCGCCGACCGCATAGAGCAGGGAACGGGGTCGGGCGCCATAAATCAGCGCCCCGCCGGCTTTGAAAATGACGGCATAGCCATCCTGTTTGATCTGTTTTGGCGTCGAACCCAGCCATGCCGCTTCCGCCGGAGTTGCCGAGTCCGTCAGCACAATTTCACCCGGAGCGGGCGCGCCGGGCGCCGGCACAGACCGAATGGCAGCGTCTGACAGACCGAATTTGTGCACGAGGATCCGGGCCGCTGAGTGAATTGCCGGAGGGCAGGAAGCGGGGATGACGATCTCTTCATAACCAGCCGCGGCGGCCGTTCCTGAGACGATCAGAAACGACAACAGCAGACATAAACGCGGCGTGGTGGTTGTCACAAACAATGGTCTTACCCGTGAATCCACAGCAGACTGAATCAGACGGGAACATAGGCAGGCAACCGCGCGAAAGGCAACATTTTTGATTTAACGCCACAGTGCCAGCGAGTGAACTCGAATACCCCCTCGCCTCCCAATTAAGTCAAATTTATTCAGACAGGTGTCAATGAAACTGCCAATAAAGAGTAGTGGGCGCCTGGTGAAAAGTTGTGAACGACTTTTGGCTGACCAGCCCGTAAAACTTGGCATTTTTGCCCCGCTTTTAGCCTCTTTGCGGTTCAATCCCGGCCAGTGGCTCCATTCCTAACTGTGGGTATTTCAACATTTTTTGCCGGTTTTATACAAGACCGCCGTGGTAACAGGATTAGTGATTTTGGCAACGCCCAGTTGCTCCTTTGTCCTCAGAACATCTCTGTCAACCGCCTGAGAAAGTGGGAATTGCTGGAACGGATGCTGCTGTGTCCAGCGAGTATGAACATTCGGATACATAAAAGGCTATATCGCTCGACGGTGGAACCGGGGATAATAGAAAAATTTCCGACAAATGAAACGGGTTGGGTGAAAGCAATTAGCAACTCCGGTTGGATCCTTCTGGTTGTTGGTCTTGTAATTGCCATAATTGCACATTTTCATATCACTAAAATCACGGCTCGCGAAAAGGGAAGGCTAACAGCACAGCTCGATTCAACAACAAGGACAGCAACAAGCAATGAATTGCAACTGGCCAAATTGACGCGGGAAAATTTACTACTTCGGTCAAATCTTGCTGCACTTGAAGCTACTATGCACTGGAGGACAATAAGTCCAACGCAGGAGATAAATCTAATCAGGCTCTTAAGTCCAATCACACAGCAAGATTTGTATTTAAATCTAGTACGAGTGGCGGTGAGCAGTGATGTTGAAGAATCCCGCAAATACGCCGATCGTATAGCAGAAGTTTTGACGAAATGCGGATTTAATGTATCCCGTGACAGGCTAATGCGTATAGGCGCTAGGCCACCATACACCTCTGGAACTGGAATAGAGATTGATGTTGCTTCCTCCCAGACCCCCGCATATGCCGCAATTTTGAATGCCTTTAAACGTGAAAAAATAAACTTTATACCAATACAAGTGCAATCTACTCCTAGCGGTCGTTTGGAAATTTGGGTTCTGCCAAAACCTGAATAAGGACATAGCCACCAGTGTCTTAAAAAGTCAAATTCATGCCGAAGCAGTGCAACTGGCAAATCTCTGCAAGAAACTCATCGGCATTCATTCGTTTGAATAGTAATTTTCAACCCGTTACACCGCTGTTTAAACTCCGTCGCCCGGTCAAGCTACCATCTATTTTACGGGCATTTCCAAGGAAACGGCCAGTGCACAGCCGTTAACTGCAAAATATACCCGGATTCTAAAACGGCGGAGTGCGGCGCATTTGATGCAGTGCAATAAAGAGTAGAAAAAAGATTTGAAATCATCCTCGCCAAAACGATTAGAGTGGACACCAAAACAGACACCAAACGAGTTAAAAAGGGTATAGATTGGTTAGGACGATTAAACTTGATTCGCCAATAGAATCGAGCATATTGGCTTCGCAATCGCTGGATGGGTCAGACTATCCCGGCCATTGGCTCCATTTCGTTTTAAATCAACCACTGGAGAGATTTTTTACTCTCAGCTTTTAGCGTGTTTTTCTTTGCATCCGTTTGCCACTTCTCAGGATGAAAACAGGAGAGTATGCAGCCAACCCCGCGCTGGCATCTAAGTCCGAAATTCTTCGCGAAAGAGCTGCCCTCAACCCCGAAAGCTTTCGGGGCTGCCCTTTCCCGCCTTCGCCAAAGCTTCGGCGCGACAAGTAAGTCTTCGGTTGAGGTGTGAATTTTGAGAACCGTCTTGCATTCAAGTTAAAAATGAATGATTCCCCGTTGAACGGCAACCGCGACAGCTTCGGCCCGATCGGCGACACGAAGTTTTGCCAGAATGTTTTTGAGATACCATTTGGTCGTGTTTTCGGTGATGTTTAGAACATCGGCAATTTGTTTATTCGCCATGCCTTTGGCGAGTTCATGGAGGACCTCCAATTCGCGTGGTGTCAGCTCTTCGAAAGAACGTCGTGATGTGAGGCGGCTGGCAACGTCTTCGGGAATCCATCGCTGGCCGGATGCCACGGCGCGGATGGCGGGCATGAGCTTTTCCTCCGTGGAATCTTTCAGCACGTAGCCGGCGGCGCCGGCCTCCAGTGCCTTATGAATATCCTCATCTCCATCCAGAGCGGTCAGCATCAAAATCCGGGCTGCGTTATTGTGTTTGCGAATTTCAACCGTGGCCTCGATGCCATTTTTGACCGGCATACGTGAATCCATCAGTGCAAGGTCCGGATTCAATTTTGCGAAAAGGGCAGCCGCCTGAGCGCCATCGGTGGCTTCCGCCACTACTTCCATGTCCGATTCGCTATTGATCATGGCGATCAACCCCATTCGGACGATGTAATGGTCGTCAGCGATAAGAATCCGAATCGGTGATGCTTTCTTCGTAATCGGCTTGTTCATGAACTGATTTTGGCACCGGTGTCTGGCCAACCGGCAGTTCGACACGAATCGTGGTTCCCTTTGCGGGGGCGCTTAAAATGAGAATCTGCCCGCCCAAACGTTTGGCTCTTTCCGACATTCCGAGCAATCCAAAGTGGCCGTCGTTCGGACCTGCGCAATTTTCTGGAGTAAAACCGTTCCCATTGTCTTTGATCTCCAGAATGACATGGTGAGCGCCGAATTCCAATTGAATCTTCGCCCAATTTGCACCGGAATGTTTGACGGTATTTGTGATGGCTTCCTGACCAATCCGCAATAAGTTCTCCTCGATGACTTCCGGCAAAGGACGAATGTCGCCGTTGGTTTCGACTTCGAGGCGGATGCCGGCGCTGTCGCCAATTCGATTTCCGCTGATCAGAAGCGCCTTGGACAAATCAAACTCCTCAAGCTCCCTGCTCCGAAGGTCCCAGATGGATCGGCGCAGTTCCACCCGGCTCATTCGCAACATATTCCGGACCAGGCCAAGATGGTAACCGGCAGTTTCCGGGTTTTGCTGGAACAGCTTTGCGACAGTATTCAGCTGCAGCGTGATGCCCGTCAGCGTTTGCTCAAGAGTATCATGCAGTTCCTTGGCCAACCGGGTGCGTTCAGCCAGGATGGCTTTGGATTGCACTTCTGCTTCTTTTCTGGCCGTGATTTGGAACTTCAGTTGTTGGGTCCGTTCCTTGACCCGTTCTTCGAGCGTATCGTGAGCTTCTTGCAGTTCCTGTTGATCCAATTCCCGTTCGTGGATCAGGTGTCTCAACGCTGAATTTCTCTTCGAAACCATAATAATCCAGCTTGCGGCAACCGTAATGAGGACCAAGGTAACAGCCAGGATGATTAACAAGTGTTGCGCCGTCAAGCAACTCGGCCTGGCAATGATGCTGACGCCGTTTGAGCCGGGGAGCAGGATTTGAAACGATTTAATTGTTCCGTTTGCTTCACTCTGAAGAAAACAAATACCGTTGACCTGAATGCTGCTGCCAACAGGGATCGAGGCCAGCACTGGATCCGGGTTCCCCGTTTCCGCTTCCGCGGTAAAGAGCAGGTTGGTGGTTTGAAGCACTAAAGTGGTCTTTACAATGTTGGATTCGCTGGCAGGTGATGGGACAACCTCTGCCAACCGATCCAGCAGTCTGCCTTTCAGAGTTATGAAGTCAGCATGGTGCAACCCCATCAATAATTCCCCTATCGGCACATCTTTTGGCAGCACTCGGGTGTGTGCTTCACTCGTCCTTCTGAAAACAGCATCCTCCAGGACTGGCAGAAAATTCTCGACACCGGGAAATCCGACTGCCTCGATCACCTCGCCGGGAGATAATGAGAGAAGCTGGCTGCTCTTGATTTGTAATCCCCCTGTGGAGTCTCTTATGAATACGTCCTGGCCCCTTCTTTGATAGGTTACTACTCCCTTGACGTGGATCCGGTATCCGAGAGAACGACCTGCTTGATATTGCCCAATCTCGTTGATGGAGCTTAAGGGCTCGATTAAATGGGTCCGGAGCTGCCGGTTTTTCAACGACACAATCTGAAAGAAAGGGAACATAAACATCCACTGCGACGAGATGTCTTAAGGGTGCATTGTAGGCGGCGGCGGCAGTGCCTTTTACGCGAACCCTGGCGCCGATCAGCGATTGTGGATCAATGCCTGGTGGAATCGGCTCATAGACATGAATGCGGTATCCTCCGGAAACCAGTTCAAATTCGAGGGTCGCACCACTGATTTGCCTGCTTCTCACAATGCCTGAGATTTCAATGCGTTGACTGTCTTCGGCTCCCGACATCAATTGTTCAATGGCTACAGGCTTGGCTGCCGGCAATGGTGCTGTCCCCAGTTTCTTCCAACGGGGCTTGCTGATAATGGGGGCATAGCCACCGGGATAACTCACACCCGATATGGCGAGCACGTCACCAGGGGCAGGCTGCACGTTGCTGATATTCTCAACAAAAACGCCGCCGCTGTAATCCTGTATGAAAAATCTCCCGCCCCAATCTTGTTCCGCAGCGGTAACAACGCCCTTGATTGAAATCTCAATCCCGCGCGATGCTTCGTCGGCCGAGAGGCAAAGAACTTGAGAAGCATTGGTCAAAGGTCCACTGGATTGCTCCGCTGCGGCCATTTGTGCTGCATTCAGGAACGCAAATGCGGCGCAAGACAGCAATACGATGGTTTTTTTCACTGAAATGGATGATCTAAGTTATCATGAAAATTTTGGAATTCCAGGAAAAATAAACGAGGCACCATGGGCGGTACACATTCCAGTCGAGCCATGAACCCACCCGAAAGAGTGGTGCCAACCCTGTCGTGGTTGTGCGATGATAGGGTCACCCCTTGGCTGTCAATGGCTGGCGGGGAGCAGTTTAACCTGAAAGAAAGCTTATGAAAAAAGTCATCTTGATTATTATCAGCGTAATCAGTGCCGTGCAATTGGCGTCTGCGTCGAACGATTTCTCATATACCGCAACCGCGGCTCCGGGCAGCACGCCGGACGGGGTTGATCAAAATAATAACCCGGTCAACGTCTGGACGAATATTCTTTACGCCGGTGGAACTAATGGCCTGGGCGATAATGGTGCGGATGGTTCAGGAGTCTATATTGGCGCGCCGTTCAGCGGGGGGTTGGGCAATGTGTGGCAAATGTATAGTTTCCAGAACGATGGGGTTGGTCTGGGCGGAAGCGTGGACTCCTACAATACATTCGCTGGTGGAGCCCTGGCGGTTGGCCAGACCGTTTCAATCAACTTTGAAATGCGGGCGACCGATCCGGCTTCGACCAATGGACCGGCCGGCGAGGTCGGGGTCAGTCTGATGAGCGGCACCAACATCGCGATAAAATTCTATATCTATGGCGGCGGTCCGGGTTGGTATTTTTATACCGATGCGGGGACAAATGCCGCGAAAGCCGGGGCCATGACTTATCAGTACCAGGTGCCATTCAACATTGCTTTTACTGTTACCGGTCCCAACACCTATCTTGCCGTAGCCGGTTCCGACACCTGGTCTGGAACGTTTAATGGGTCTCTTAGCGGAATAGACGTGTTCAATCACGCGGGCGGCAATGCCAGCGATGTGGGGTTCAATAATTTAACAGTCGCCCCTGAGCTGACCATCAACAACATCTCTCCTGACGATAACAAGGCGCTTTTCAACGCAACCAACACGATGAGCTTTGGCGTCACTTCACCGTCCGCTGCCGTCAATGCCAGCGGCATTCAGTTGATCTTAAACGGCGTGGATGTTTCCAGCCATTTGGTGGTTGGTGGGGGCGGCACCGGAAACGTTACGGCCAGTTATACCAATCTTTTGTCGGATACCATCTATATTGGCCAAATCAATGTGACCAATGTCAGCGGTGCCAGCGTGAGCGCGCCGGTTCGATTCGATACCTTTAGTTCAAGCTATTTTACCTGGGAAGCGGAAGATTTTGATTTCAACAGCGGTCATTTCATTGACAACCCGGTGATTTCTACAAACAGTCCAAACAGTTACTACAATCAAGTTGGCGTGTCGAATGTGGATGAATATGTGCCCAATTACAGTGCGACCCAGCCTCACGGCTGGCGCACTAATGATCAAGTTTCAACCGATCTGGCAAATGATACTCCCCGCGCTCAATTTACCGCTGCCGGCATCCCCGACTATCTGGTGGGGTATTTTAATCCGTCGAATTGGGTGAATTACACCAAGACCTTCCCGGCCGGTACCTACAACCTCTACGGCCGCCTGGCCAACGGGAACGGTGGTTTGGCCAGTTGCTCTCTGGCTGAAGTCACCAGCGGGCAGGGTACCACCAGCCAGACGACCACCCAGTTGGGCGCCTTTCAATTCAGCGCTCGCGGATGGAACAGTTTTGATTTCATACCACTGTCAGATGCCTGGGGAAATTCGCTGGTTGTGAAATTAAATGGACAGACCACGTTGCAGGTGACATCCGGGCCGCTGGGCGGCGGCGTAAACATGAACTTTTTCATGCTGGCACCCGGAACTAATACGCCCCCGGCGATTGCAAACGTTTATCCTGATGGTTCGCAACCGTTTCAGAACACCAATTTGCTGACATTCACCGTCAGTTCGGTCGTCAGCACCGTCAGCACCAACAATATTCTAGTGACCTTGAATGGAACCAGCGTTTCGTCGCAATTAACTTTCACCGGATCGGCAACCAATTGGCAGGTTAGTCTCCCGCTGTCCCAACAGGGAAGCTATGCAATGACTATTACAGCGACAGATGCTGCTGGACATTCCCATAGCTATAACGAGACCTTCGACACGTTCAGTCAGACCAACTTCATGATCGAGGCCGGGGATTTCGATTTCAATGGGGGCGTGTGGATTGATAATCCCCTTGAGACTGCCACTACCGCTGCGGCCACCAACAGTTATTACGGCTATCCTGGCAACAATTTTGCCAATGCCGCGGTGTACGGTGAGGATTTCAGCACGACGAACGTAACGACGGCTGAGACGTACCTCTACCGGTTTGATGGCGGTGCCACTAGCCCTGGCGGTAATCCCGCGGTTGGCACGGAAACCAACCTCGATTTTCTGCGTGACAAGTTGATTAACGAGGGTGCAAGCGCAGTGCCGCCCTTTGAGGACGTACCCAATGAGGCTGTGCCAACGACCAACACGGACTTTGATGTGGCTTGGTGGCCGCCGGGGACATGGCTGAATTATACGCGTACCTTCCCGAGCAACAGCTACGTTATCTATGGGCGGCTGGCCAATGGCGGACCCTACACCAATGCGACAATGAGCCTGGTGACTGCGGGCCGAGGGACGATGAGCCAAACGACCCAAACTTTGGGCACGTTCTCGGATGCCAATGCCAACGGATTCCAATCGTGGCATTGGGTGCCGTTGATGAATAACGGCACCAATGTGGTGGAATCGCTGAGTGGAGTCCAAACGCTGAAAGTGACGGCGCCGCCGGGAAGCGCGACGGGAAGCATAAACGCGCACTTCTACATGTTTGTGCCGTATACTGCGCCTGCGCCTTCGTTCTCGTTGAGTGCATCAGTCAGCGGTGGTGTGGTTTCGATCAAAGTCCCGACCACAAGCGGGTATACGTATTATGTGTATTACAGCACCAGTTTGAACCCGACCAGTTGGCAGCAGTTGGGCGGTAGCATTACTGGTGATGGGACAGTTAAGACGGTAACGGACAGCACGAGCGGTGGGGCGGCGCGGTTTTATCGGGGCGTGGCTCAGTGAAAATTGCCCACTCGAAAGAATGGTGTTAACTTAAGATTGGTATCGCTATGCGATGAGGTACTATCGTCAGGATCGGCGCCGGATAAATTCGGCGCCGACCCGATGATTGCGAAGTTTTATGCACACGCCAACCGTTCACCATTCGCCCGGTTCAAGCTTTCGCCTGTTCGGTATTTTTTTCGCAGCTCTCATCTCTTTTGGCAGCGGTCTGCTTCAAGCCCAACTCATTGATGTTTGCTTTACTGAAAACAGCAGCGCCGGCGCCGGCGGCGGGCCGAATCCGAGCCCAACCATGTCAGGAGCGGCGGTTCTCGGAATCGCGGGCGACCAGTGGAATGGTGTAGACGCAAGCAGTGGCAATGGAATTCCGCTGATATACGCAAATGGCAGCAACTCGCCTGTTGCGATGACATTCACATCTGGAGGTGGATACAATGTGAACGATTACGGCGGCTCGACTCCATTTGTCGGCACTCCCTACAACGCCCTGATGGAGAACTATCTCTACAATAATGGCACTCCACAAACCATTACCCTGTCCGGGCTTCCAACTAACTCGGCTTATAACCTGGTTTTATACAATGCGGCAAATAGCAGCGCCATTGGACGCACCACCTATTTTACAGTGAATGGCATAACCATGAACAGCACTTGGAACGGTTCCAATAGCACCTTGGTTGCTGGAACCGACTACGTCAATTTTCCTCTGGCCCTGTCCGATGGACTTGGTAACATGGCTGTTACTTGGACCGGAACCGGTAGCGCGGAAGGTGATATTAATGGATTTCAAATCCAAGCTGTTCCCTTCGCGATTAACGCGGGCTATGATGGCACGAATGCCATCGTCTCGTTTTTGACCCGGTCCGGGTTCAACTATCAGCTCCAATATAAAAATAATCTGACCGATGCGGCCTGGATTTCCATTGGCAATCCTGTTTCCGGCAATGATTCAGTTCAGTCGGTTGGCGATTTGGTAGGCCAAAACAGCCGCTTTTATCGAGTGCAAATATCAACAAATGCCACGCCTGTTTTTACAATGTTGCATGCCAGCGGCACGAGCATTGTCAATGCCAGCGGCGCTGTCGTTCAGTTGAAGGGCCTCGATTTGGGTGGGTGGCTCGTCATGGAACCATGGATGTGCCCCGCGGACAGCGGCGGCCTCCCGGACACCTACAGTATAATCACGGAGCTGGACGGCCGTTTTGGCGTCGCCACCGAGCAAAGCCTCATCCGAACGTATCAGACCAATTGGATTACGACTGCCGACCTCAATAACATCACCAATGGAGGTTTCAATTGCGTGCGGGTGCCTGTCTGGTGGGGCAACTTCTATTCCATCACCAATACCACCAGCACCGGTTGGCGTTCGGATGCATTCACAGTGCTTGACTGGCTGGTCACCAATTGCGCTTCACGCGGTATTTATGTGGTTGTTGATATGCATGGTGTAGTCGGCGGGCAAAGCACTTCCGACGACACCGGCCAGCAAAATCAAAATCTATACTGGACGAGCAGCACGGATCAGAGCGAAACGGCCTATATGTGGACGCAAATTGCCACTCATTACAATGGCAACAGCACGGTAGCCGGTTACGATCTGATCAACGAACCAGATAACGCGCCAAGCACCGCGGCTGTTTGGTCTGCCTATACCAACCTTTACACGACCGTCCGTGCCGCGGACCCCGGCCATATCATCATTATGGAGGGAACGTTCGGGAGCTGGAATTGGAGCATGCTGCCTGCCCCGTCTGTGTACGGATGGACCAACGTTGTCTATTCCATGCACGAATACCAGTGGGGCGGCACTGTTGCCCAGTGTGAGACCGGCTCAGACAATCAAGTGACGGATTTCAACAACCACAAATCCTGGAATGTTCCTGATTACATCGGCGAATGGAATGATATGGGCAACGGGGCGGCTTGCTACGACTATTCCATTAACGACTATAACAATGACGGCATCAGTTGGACGATGTGGGCTTACAAGACCGATTTGGCATCAAATGGCTGGGGCTGGTATGATCCGATCTCTTCGCCGCCGACGCCAAATATTTCTTCGGATCCAGCATCTACAATTTCCAGCGACTGGCAACAGTGGCAGACCACGAAGGCTTTTGGCGTGAATTCTTCAGTTGGTTTGTAAAACGATGCGTGACCGCCGATAGTGATTTCAAGCCGATTCCACTTTCGGAAACACTTCTTTTGCATTAGGTTATTGAGAATATGAGCACCCCTTGGAAAATCTTAATCTTATCGGCCTTATGCCTTGGTCTATGCGGTACGGCGACCTGGGCTCAAGTCATCAACTTCGATGTGCCGGGCGGGGCTGGTGCTACCAATTATTCCGGTCAGGGCGCCTATCCCGATCCGGGCAATAATTATTGGAATCCGGTTGTGGGTAACGGCACCACCGGCGCTACAAACCTTTTGTCTGATGGGGTCACCGCCAGCCCGATAACTCTAATGTCCCAGATGGGAGGAACCTATGGCACTCAAGGACCGCAAGGCACCCCGGCGGCATTACAACAACCCTATGAATACAACAATGCTGCGCTCCGGACCGATACCCTCAATAATGTTCCTGCCGGCACTTATAACCTGTATCTTTACGGTATAAATAGTACCGGGACGCGGGGAACAACCTTTACGGTTTATACTCCAGTCATGTCTCCCGTCACTCTTACCACCAGTAACACGCCGGCGAGTTTGACTTCCTTTATACAGGGTGCTGACTACGTAATTTTCAGCAATGTGGTTGTGGGGACCTTGGGGACAATCACCTTTACCTGGACGTCCAACGCTGATGTCACTGTCTCGGGGAACATCGAAGGCGACTTCAACGCACTTCAACTCGTATTTGTCTCAACCAACACAGTTATTACCAATCCGGCTGGCCCATACTTCGGCCCGAATGTTTTCCTGTTCACTCCTTCCACGCCGACAGCGACGATTCAGAGCACTCTAAACACCCTTTTCGCGCAGCAGAACAATGTGAACACGAGCCAATTCGACGCCAATCGGTACGCCATTCTATTTGAACCCGGAACGTATAACGTGACCATTAACATGGGCTACTACATGCAAATACTCGGATTGGGACAATCGCCCGATGCTGTCACCATCAACGGGGGGCTGCAATGTTTCAACTTTGGTGGTGAGTCCACCGAAAATTTCTGGATGTCCGCTGAGAATCTGGCCGTGATTCCCAGCGGCAGCAGCGGCACCATGACTTGGTCCGTGTCACAGGGCACCTCCCTTCGCCGCGTGCATGTCGAGGGCTCCTTGAACGTGTCGGATGGAACCTATTGCAGCGGCGGTTTCCTGGCCGATTCCAAGATTGATTCCACGGTCAGTTCCATATCGCAGCAACAATGGCTCTCCCGAAATGATATTTGGGGAAACTGGTCCGGACAAGTATGGAACATGGTGTTTGTCGGTGTTTCAAACCCGCCTTCTGGAACCTGGCCCGGTTCCAAATACACGGTTATCACCAATACACCGTTGGTCCGGGAAAAGCCCTATTTGTACGTTGATAGCAATACCAACTTCTTTGTTTTTGTTCCCAATCTGAGTACCAATATCAACGGAACCTCTTGGGCCAGCGGTCCAACTCCGGGAGTTTCCGTGCCCATCAGCCAGTTTTACATTGCCCAAGCGGGAACGGATAATGCCGGCAGCATCAATGCGGCACTGAACTCGGGTCTTAATTTGATTTTGGCTCCCGGAATTTATCATCTGACGAACAGCATTCTCGTGACGAACCCCGACACGATCGTCCTTGGACTTGGTTTTCCCACGCTGGTACCGACCAATGGAAATCCTGCCATGGTTATCCCGGATGTTGATGGTGTGAAGGTGGCGGATATTTTATTTGATGCCGGAACCACTGCCTCACCCTCATTGTTGGAGGTGGGGCCTCCCGGCAGTTCTCTGGATCATTCCGCGGATCCCATTTGTCTATACGACGTGCACAGCCGGGTGGGAGGACAGTTCGTTGGAACCACCTCCACCTGCTTTACGATTAACGCCAACAATGTCATTGGTGACAACATCTGGCTGTGGCGGGCGGATCATGGCACCGGCGTGGGCTGGACCCAGAATGCGTCTAACAATGGCTTGGTGGTGAATGGCAATAACGTGACCATCTATGGCCTTTTCGTCGAGCATCACGAGCAGTATCAGACGTTGTGGAATGGCAATTGGGGACGGGTTTACTTTTACCAGTCCGAATTGCCCTATGACGCACCGAATCAAAGTGCCTGGACGCACAATGGTGTGAACGGTTATGCATCCTATAAAGTCGCAAACACTGTCACCAGCCATCAGGCCTATGGGCTTGGCGTCTATGGCGTGTTTCAAACTGCAAACGTACAATGCTTTAATACCATCGAAACCCCGACCAATTCTGAACAAGTCAACGTGCATGATATGATAAATGTTCTCATCGAAGCTCAGACCGGCAGTGCAATGACTCATATCATCAACGGTACTGGCGCAACGCTCACCTCTGCCGTCAATACAGCAACTGCCAACTATCTCTGGCTGAATCCGACCTTCAGCATCTTCGCGGCTCTTGATATGACCGGGACAAACATCGGCATTACCCTGCCAACCGAGTCCTGGCACACTTATCAACTGCAGTACAAGAACAACGTGACGGATCCAAGCTGGTCGAATCTTGGCAGTCCTTTTACCGGGAACGACACTCTTGAGACGGTCACCACTCCGGCTTCGGCAGGGAATGGATTCTATAAGGTTAAAGCTTATTAATGTCCATGAACGATGTCGAAAGGGCCTCGTTTTATCCCCACCCGAAAGGGGGGTGCTAAAGTCTTAATGGTTGTGATACCTTATAAATAATCCTTTACTGGCAGTGCTGGCAGTGAGGGGGATCGAAGATCAACTGAACCTGAAGAATTATGAAAAAAGCCGTATTGATTCTCATTAGTGTAGTTGGCAGTGCAAGCATGGCGCTCGCGTCTAACGATTTCTCATACACCGCAACAGCGGCTCCCGGCAGCACGCCGGATGGAGTGGATCAAAATTCAAACCCGGTGAATGTCTGGACGGAAGTTCTTTACGCCGGTGGGCTCAATGGCATGGGCGATGGTGGTTTGCAAGGCTCAGGAGTTTACTTGGGTAATCCAGACGGATCAGGCGGTATTGGAGGCAGTTCCGAGAATTCATGGCAAGCGTATAGCTATGACAATCCCACCCCTGGTTACCCTACAAGTGGCAATAGCGGAATAGCTCTTGGCGGGAGTGTTAATTCCTACAATACATTTGCCGGCGGGGCTTTGGCAATTGGGCAGACCGTTTCAATCAACTTTGTAATGCGGGCTACCGATCCTGCGGCAAATGGATTCCCAGCCGGCCAGGTTGGCGTCAGTTTGTTGAATGGCTCCGGAGGCCCAAGCGGCTCCGGGGATGCAATAACATTTTATATTTATGGAGGCGGTCCCGGTAATTATTTTTATACCGATGCGGGTTCAACTGCTGCAAGTGCCGGACCCATGACTTATCAATACCAAAGTGCCTTTAATATCGCCTTTACTGTTACCGGCGCCGGCACCTATAGTGCTGTTGCTGGTTCAGACAGTTGGAGCGGCGCGTTTTCCGGGTCTCTTGCTGGAATAGACGTGTTCAATGACGCGGGCGGCAATGGTAGCGATGTTGGATTCAACAACCTGACGGTCGTCCCTGAGCCGGGGACAATCGCATTGGCCGGCATCGGCTTCGCCCTGCTGGTTGGGAACCGTTGCCGCTCTGCGAAAGATTTGCGTGGTTAGAGCTGAAGATGTTCTTTCGAGTAGCGCGACTTGACGAGAGGTCAGGTCGCGTTTTTTTGTAACGAATAACTTGGCGCCAGACTTTCTTTGGGGATGTCGGTGTTTGATTCTGCCCGGCTTCGGTTCGCGGGTGACTTGCGGGCAACCAGGCAAAGGTTCTGATATGATAATGATCAATGGGATGCGCATGGTTTTGGCTTTGGCTTGCCTGGTGACAGTTCTCCACACGCGCAGTACGGACGCGCAAACTGTCGGCGTCTGGCTCACGACTGACGATCAAACCGAAGAATTACAACCGCAAGCACCCGTGACATTTGTGACGGGCGGTGGAGGCGCAAATCCGGTGTTCGTTGATGAAACGCAGACCTGCCAGCCGATCGAGGGTTTTGGCGCGTCATTTACAGACACGGCTGGTTATGAGCTGAACGAGGTGGCGACGCTTGCCGCCCGCAACACGGCTATGAGCAACTTGTTTACGCGCGTCGGCAGCGGTATTGGCCTGAGTTTTGTGCGAAACCCGATGGGTGCCTCCGATTTGGCACGCTACGATTATTCCTACGACGATAATCCGCCCGGAGGCACCGATACCAATCTGATTTATTTCAGCATTGCACATGATCAAGCCGACATTATCCCGCTGGTCAAGCAAGCCTTGCAGCTTAATCCGCAACTCAAGATCATGGCCAACCCGTGGAGCCCGCCGGGCTGGATGAAGGATTCCGGTTCAATGATTGGCGGTTCGCTCTTGCCCGGCACGTACGGGCCGTTTGCCAACTATTTTGTGAAATACATCCAGGCTTACGCGGCGGCGGGAATTCCGATCAGTTACGTTTCGCTCCAAAATGAACCTCTGTACGAACCCAGCGACTATCCCGGCATGTATATGGACGCGGCCACGCAACTTGTGGTGTTGCGCGATTATGTCCTGCCGGCCTTTGCCTCAAATCATATTACTGCCCGGGTTTTGGTCTATGACCACAACTGGGATCGTCCGGATTATCCGGTGACAGTGCTTTCCGATCCGGTCGTGCTGGCTTCCAGTCAAGTGGCGGGCGCCGCGTGGCACGGCTACGCCGGAACGCCTGGAGCCATGCTCACTCTGGCGGGTCAGTATCCCGCCAAGGGGAATTATGAAACCGAGCATTCCGGAGGCACCTGGGTCGGCGATCAGGTCCGGAGTGACTTTGAGGAGATGACCCACGTGATGCGGAGTTGGGGCAGGACTTATGTCAAGTGGAACCTCGTGGCCAACCAGAATGACGGTCCCAACACCGGGGGTTGTAATACCTGCAGTCCATTGGTGACGGTGAATACCAACACCGGCGCCATCAGCTATGACATTGATTTCTACACCTTGGGACAATTCAGCAAGTTTGTCTTGCCGGGCGCCTATCGAATTTATTCGGGCAACGCGTCCGGCATAGTCAGCGCCGCTTTTTTGAACCCGGACGGGTCGAAGGTGCTGGTCGCGTTCAACGACACGCCGGACAGCCGAATCTTTCAAATTCAATGGGGTATCAAACAAGCCGGCTATTCCCTGCCGGGATTTGCTGGAGCCACTTTCACCTGGTCAGGAACCCAAAATGGCGGATACACGGTCATAGCCACCAATCAAATTCAGGCTTCAAGCTTTAATTCCGTTTCCGGCCTGGAGACCGAGCCGACGACAGACACGCTGGGCGGTTACGATGTGGGCTATGCCGATAACTCCGATTACGCCGTTTATCAAAATGTGGATTTCGCCACGGGCATCACCAACGTCACCGCGCGCGTCGCCAGTGCCAGCAACGGCGGGACCCTTGAGTTTCGATTGGACGGCCTGGCGGGACCGCTGATCGGCTCCGTCACCATCACGAACACCGGCGGCTGGCAGACATGGCAGACCGTGACTGTGCCGGTTTCAGGCGCCAGCGGTTTGCACAATCTCTATCTCGTTTTCCAGGGAACCACGTCGGGCATCGGAAACCTGAATTGGTTCCAGTTTGGCGGCGCGTTTAATCATCCGCCCGTGTTGGCCGCGATTTCCAATCAAACGATTCTGGCGGGGACGATCCTGGTGATCACCAATTTGGCCAGCGATGCGGATGTGCCGCCGCAGACCTTGACCTTCAACCTGCTGGAGGCTCCGGCGAATGCGACCATCGCTGCCAACAGCGGCGTGTTCATCTGGCGGCCGGCCATTGCGCAATCGCCCTCCATCCAGCCGATAAGCGTGGTGGTTTCGGACGATGGTACCCCGGTCTTGAGCGCCACGCAGAGTTTCACCGCGACCGTAACGCAACCGGTTCACCCCACGCTAAACGCGGCTTTAATGACCAACGGCCAGTTTGAGTTTTGGATCAACGGTGACGAAGGCCCTGACTATACGATTCAGTTTTCCACAAACCTTGTCTTCTGGTCATCAATCGCCACTGCGAATTCGCCAACCTTGCCTTTCACCTGGAATGACACCAACACAGCCAGATTTGTTACACGGTTCTACCGGGTATTATTGGGGCCGTAATGAAAGGACGAAGTTACTTGGTGTCCGGAACCGGGTCGCCGTAAATGATGCCGCGCCCGGCGGTGCCGAAGTAAACCCGGCCGTAAATGCGCGGATCGCCGGTGACATGATTGATCCACCCGTATTGGTGTTGGTCGTCGTTGATGCGCACCCAGGTTTGTCCGGCATCGTTGGAGCGGAAGATGGCCTGGAGTTGGTCCACTTTGCCAGCCAGATAGAGGGAAGGATATTTATTTCCCGGCGCCGCCTTCCCAAAGCCCAGTGAACTTGCTTCCTGGACTTCTTTCACTTTTGTGAAATTCATGCCGCCATTGGCGGAATGGTAGAGACCATTGGCGCGAAATACTATCCAGAGATCGCTTTCGCGGCCGGGAGTAGCATAGAGGGTAGCGCCCACTCCACCATCGCCACCAAAGCCTTCCACGGCCGGGAGAGTCTTTACCGAAATTGAAAAGTCAGCCGCGCTGTTGGTACTGACCAGGAGCTTACCGGTACGCGAGTCGTAAGCGTAAAATCGGCTCGGATTCACCGTATCAGCCACTACTTGAAAGCCGGTGGCGAATCCTTTACAGGCCATCCAGTTGGTTCCGTAATCTACGGTGTAGTACGGGCGACTATGCCGGGGGGTCCACACGAAGATTGACCCGTCGGCCGAAATTGTAATGCTGCCTGCACTTGGATCGTCTGCAGGATTATTGGCAAAGGCCGTCCACGTTTTGCCATCGTCGAGCGAGTAGGCGGCGCACACTTCGGTGTCGTGTCCGCGGGCGGTGCCGGTGCGCGCAATCACTCGCGGTTTTCCCCAGGCAAACGACAAGTCCTCAGTATTGCCAAATCGCGGACCAGCAAACATTTCTGAAGGCGAGTCAGTAAGACTGGTGTGCCGAAAACCGTCAATGTCGCCGACTCCGCTCAGGAGATGCGCACCTTCCGGGGGACTAATCAAGGCGAGCGGCACTGTTTCTTCAAGTCCCTGGTCGAGGAAAACCCAGCGTGTCGGTTGGCCTGAGTCGGCGGCGGTCGCATTGGCGCAACTCCAGATGCCATAGCCGGTGGTGAACAGCACCCGATCCGGGTTGAAGGGATTTATTTCAATGACTCCCAGCCAGTGCGGATTTCGAAATTTGGTATAAGGAGCAGTTGAGTGATCCCATTCCGTGTTGTCGTTCCAAAGTTGCGTCCAGGTCATACCGCCGTTAGTGCTGCGGAAAATTTCGTCGTGCGGTTTCCAGTGGCAAAAGGTCGTGGCCATGATGGTCGAGGGATGTTCCGCATCCACGGCGACGGCGCCATAACCGAAAGTTTGATCGGTGGTAGCCGGCTTGACCGGGGTGATGTCGGTCCAGACGCCGTTTTGGGGGTCGAATTTCCAAATGGCGCCATCGGTCATGATATTGGGACCGGGTTGTTTGCCGTAGCTGAGATAAAGCAGTCCATCCGATGAAAGGACAAGATGATTAGGGCATAATCCCACCGGCTGGTTGGCGACGGCGTGCCAGGTGATTCCTCCGTCCAGGCTGCGGTAAAAATTGGTTTCAGTGGTGGACACCGCCACGTAAATTTGCCGGGTAGGGCTGCCGGGATGACTGCCCGCCGGATCAAAAAGCACGCACACAATTCCAACCGGTTCCGGACGGAACCAGGAACGGCGCCGGGGTCCATCGGCCGGATCCGCCTCGGACTGGATGTTCGGAAAGCCTGTCACTTTTTGCCAGGTTGTTCCGCGGTCAGCGCTCCTCCATAAACCATCCTCCCGCGAACCGAAAAAGAGGATTTCACCCCGATCAGGGTCCACGGCAAGGCGTTCACCATTAAAACGGCCGGTCTCGTTGGCCCCCATTTTAAAGGGCACATCGGTTTGTTGAAAAGTGCGGCCTTGGTCGTCGGAACGCAGAATGGCTGCCAGGCCATGGGTATAGGTGCCCGCTGCCAGATAAACACGTTTTGGATCCGAGGCATCCACAGCCAGACTTTCAATGCCGGTCAGGTTCACGTCAGCCGCGCCAATCCAATCCGTAAGCGGAACCCAGCGTCGGGTGAAATCATCCCACCGATAAGCTCCGCCAACGTCTGTGCGGGCATAAATCAGCCCTTTTTGCCGCGGATGAAAGACGATACCGGTCACAAATCCACCGCCGCCGATAACGACGTTGTGCCAGGAATATGGCTCCGCCGGCGGCGGTTGGGCTTCAATCGGGGTGTGAGGGCACAACAGCATCAGTGCCGCCGTGCCGGTCATGAATCGCCTTCCAATGCGCATTCGAAATCCTTCCATCAAATTATTCGGCGTTTTCAGCCTGAGTGATCTTCCAGGTCACTTTGCCTGCCAAGGGGTCATTGTTCAGTTCAAAGCGGTTATTCTCTCTAGTCAGGGACAGCTCGTGCAGTTCAACGTCCGAAGGCAGGCAAATTAAACCCGTCGCCGTTTGCGCGGCTTTGGCGAACACGACGAGTTCGAGGTGCGACCAATCCATGTCTTTCGTGGATTGCGCGAGCTGGATCTGCGGAACCACCGTGCCATCCCGCACGAGCATGACGACGGGCAGTTGCCCTGCTTCGATATGATGCCAACCGCCGTCGTATGCTTTGCCCGTTTGGTAATCAATCCAGGTTCCGGGCGGGAGATAAACGTCGCGTCCGGTTGCGTTTTCATGCAGCAAAGGTGCGACTAGCATGCTCGCACCGAACAGATATTCATCATCCACCAGCCAGGAGCCGGGATCATCCGGATACTCGATGAACAGCGCGCGCACCATCGGCAGGCCGTGTTCGGAACAATCTTTGGCCTGGGCATAGACATAGGGCATCAGTTCATATTTCAAATCGTCAATCTGGCGGAATTCATCCATGAAGGCCTCGCCATAATTCCACGGTTCCTTGGGCGCGATGCCGTGGCAGCGGCTGTGCGAACTTAACATGCCGAAGGCCAGCCAGCGGGCAAACAGGTTCTTGTCCATGTTCTCCACGGAGTTCGCCGTAAACCCGCCAACGTCATGGCTCCAGAATGAAAAGCCGGAAAGACCAAACGACAGGCCTCCGCGCAATTCGGCCGCCATGCCGTCATCGGTGCTTTCGGCATCGCCGCCCCAGTGAACCGGATAGCGCTGGCTGCCCGCCCAGGCGCTGCGCGCCCAGATGATGTGCTCGCCGGTGGTCTGCAAGGTGATGTCCGCCACGGCCTTGTTGTACCGCAACGGATACAAGTTGTGTTCGTAGAATCCGGTCCGGCCGTCGGCGTAAAGGCCGTCCTCCGGCGCCGCTTCGCCAAAATCCACTTTGATGGCGCCGACACCCATCTTCAGGAGATTGGCCAGTTTGCCTTGATACCATTCGACGGTTTGGGGATTGGAGAAATCCAGCACGGCATCTTCGTATGGCAGGTTGCCTTTGGCGTCGCGGACCACCAGCCCTTTTTCAACCAGTTCGGGGAATAATTTGTTCTTGGGTACAAAGTAGGGCAGTTGCCAGAGCGAGATGTGAAATCCTTCCTGCTTCAAATCGTCAATCATTTTTTGGGGGTCGGTGAAACGCGAGGTGGAGAACTGGTAATCACAACGCCAGTCGGTTTCGAACCAGCCGGTATCGAGATGAATCACATCGCAAGGAATTTTATTTTCACGCAGTTTGGCAGCAACGTTGCGGACCTGTTTCTCCGCGTTGTAGGTGCAGCGGCTCATCCACAGGCCAAATGACCACAACGGCGGCAAGGGTGATTTGCCGGTTAACTGAGTGTATTCATTTAAAATTTCCTTCGGCGAACCCAGAAAGACAAAAAGGTCGAGTTCGTCATCGCCGATCATCATGGAATTCACGCCGCTGAAATCATGTCCGAAATCGCAGGTAATCGGCGTGCTGGTGTGCAGGAACATGCCGTAACCGCGGCTGCTCATGAAGAACGGGACGGGCTTGTACATGCCCTGATTCTGAATGCCATTGGCGTCATCGGGCCACAGCACCAGTTTCTGGCCGCGTTTGTTCAGGCCGGTGAACGATTCGCCGCAACCGAAGATTTTCTCGCCGGGTGAGAGTGTAAACGCGGCATCCACGCTCCGCGAATAATCCGCCGCCCGCCGCACAAAGGAAAACGGCACAATGGGTGTAAAGGTGGTGGTATTGTCCGACGCATGATCCGTTTCGGTCAGCAAGCGACCCTGTGCATCGCGAAATTCAATCCGCCACGGATTTTCCAGAATCGTGACCGACCCGAACTGGCCGGTGTAACGGTAGCCGCCTTCGATTTTTTCGTATTTCCACGAATGGTCCTGTGGCACCGGCCCGGCGAGCATCAGTTCGGGTTGTGGCGGGGCCACCTCCGGCCCGGTTTGAAGGTGAATCCGTACGGTTCGCGGTGAAACGAACTCAACGGAGAAGGGCAGGGCGGGATTGGCCGCATATTCGTTTTCCGGGAATTCGTTCGGGTCAACCGGCTTGATGACGGCCAGCATGTTGTCGAAGGCCTGCCGGGTAAAATACTCGGCGCGTTGGTAGGTGATTTCCCCCTTGCCGGTGGCCGGATCAAAATCGGCGAGTTTGTCAGCCAGATAATAAAGGTTGGCGAAGTTGTGGAAATCGCCGCTGATATCCACCGGATCATTTAACAACCGGGGCGGATTGGCAGCGGCCAGTTTAGGGGATTCACCGAGCCAAAAGCCTGCGCAAACGCAGGCCAGCATCACCATTACGTTTTGTTTATTTTTCATAATTGAGATCTTCTATTACGTGCCTGGCTGACTGATTCAATGGCTGATACGGAAGCAAACCTGTTTAGTGGTAACATGATACCACTGCACAGGGCAAACAATATGAGTATTTGCGCGTCACGATTTCCGGAGTTTTGTTGATTTTCCGATCATTCTACTTTTCTTCCCTGCAACTGTCTTGTCATCAAAATCAACCAGTCGAATGACTTGCTTTTTTTGTTAACCTCTCTGCCGATGGCTGTTCCAAATCCGGCTTTGTGCATAAACCCAAAGGGATTTTCCTGGCGTGTTTATCTGCCCAGGCGGACAAAATTTATCCATGTCACGCGGAATGCACTTGTCTTATGATTATGGGATTATCCGTTTAAGGTAGAAACAGACGCCCCGGAATATTGAAATTCCGGGGTGCCAACTTCACTTCATTCTGCCGAACCGCACCAGCCACTATTGTGATGATGTGGCTCCCATATTCTCCACATTGTCCACCTGCGCATTCTCAGTGATAACCGGCGGACCTTGCTGGGTTGTAATCTGCACATTTTTGAATTGAACGCCGCTGGCATTTTTGATCGTCATGCCGGTGGATGAGGAAATGCGAACATTTTCCAAAACCACATTTGAAATCTCGCTGTCGGGCAAACCGGTGATGACCCCCGCTGATTTCTGGCAGGTGGCGGTCAGGTTGCTGATATAAATGTTACGGAAAACGGGAGTCATGGTGTTGGCCAGTTGTGCCATGTCGGCTCTGGCAGCGGACGGTTGCACGGTGTCTCCAGCGGAATTGTTCATGTAATAACACGTCAAGGTGATGGCCGGAACAACGTTCTTCATGGTGATGTCACTGTAACGGATGTTTTCAACCAGACCGCCCTTGCCGCGCTGCGATTTGATGCGCAGGCCGTTTTCGGTGTTTTCAAAAGTGCAATTGCGCACCGTCACATTGCGCACCCCCCCCAAGGTTTCGCTGCCGATGCTGATGCCGTGACCGTGCAGGATGGTGCAATCCGACACAGTGATGTCTTCGCTCTCGAACTCATGCCCCGGGATTTTCCTCCCGGCTTTGATTGCGACGTCATCGTCGCCCACGTCAATCTTGCATTTCGTGATGAGCATACGCCGGCCGCTGGGGTCGATCGCATCGGTGTTGGCCGCGTGTGCCGGCGCAAGGATGGTCACGTTCGACACCACCACGTCTTCACAATCCGATGGCACAAGATGAAATTTCGGTGAGTTTTCCAGGGTGATGTTTTCCAATCGCACATTCTGGCAGCGATCCAGCACGATCAAATTGGGCCGCGGCAGGGTGTAGCCGGGTTTTACCTGACGCGCCTTTTCCGCCTCGTCCCACCACGCTGCGCCGTTCCCGTCAATGGTGCCCTGGCCGGTGAACGTTATGTCCGTTAATTTCTTGCCGCCGATAAATGGAATGAAATCGCTGCTGCTCCCGGCCGCAAGCCAGTTGCCGGGCATTTTCATGAAATCACTTTGGTTGGTGGTTGCCAGCAACGTTGCACCCGCTTCGAGCAGTATGGTGGTCTCAGTGCGCAAGGTGAGCGGCTGGCTTAAATAGGTTCCCGCCGGAAACAACACCGTGCCCCCGCCGGCCTTGCCGCAAGCGTCCAACGCTTTCTGGATGGCTTTCGTATCCAGGGTTTTGCCGTCGCCCGTCGCCCCCAATTCGCGCACATTGAAGACCTTCGGCTCGGCATGCGCATTCGTTCCGCAACCGGCAAGCACAGGCAGCAGCCCTAGAAGCGGCATTACCAGCCAAACGCATGCGGCGGGTATTTTTTTCCAGGTGAAGTGTTTTTTTATTGATTGGATAATTTCTTTCCACTGGCTCGGCCGGCTGAATGGGGCTATCATCCACTGATTGTAACTGACACTTTGAAAGTTGCAGCCGCCGCTTTTGCAAAAAAGCTTGAAATTTGAGCACTACCCCTCAATGAATGTAAGCCTGATACAAACCCTGACTTAAAGTGCAGAATATTCAGAGGAATCTGCACAAAACCGTAATTTCTTCCACGCAAAAATCTGTTAGTGTCAATAAGCTCCACTTGGGAAAAGCAGCAACCGACAATACAACCGCCAACAATTCGAGAAGTAAATGAAAAGGGTCACATTCTGGAGGATTTTTCAAAACCGCCTTCAACCAGCCGCTCTCATCGTGGGAGTTTTGTTTGCCACCATGGCATTTGGCACGCCGACGTTGCCAAACATCAACACTAACAATGTGGTGAACATTACTACGTATGGCGCGGTGGGCAACGGCAGCACTGACAACACCACCGCCATTCAAAACGCTATCAACGCGGCGGCGGCGGGAGGGAATACGAATGGTTTATACGGTGGAACGGTTGAAGTCCCGGCACCAGGCGTATTCATGAGTGGTCCGCTCACATTGAAAAGCGATGTCAATCTGCAGATTGACAGTGGCGCAACGCTGCAATTCCTGCCTTACAGCAGCTATCCCAACGCTTCGGGAAGCCCTGCCTATCCTATTACCGCCGACACTCTGACCAATCTTGAAATCAGCGGGTCAGGAACCATTGACGGCAATGGTGCCGGTTGGTGGGCAGCGAACCCGCCGAACCGGCCTTACATGATCTATTTTGCCAAATGTTTCCGAGTGCTTATTCAGAATGTCACCTTGCAGAACCCGCCCAAGATGCACATTGTTTTCAAGGATGAAGACGGCAATATCACCATTCAAGGAATTACCATCAACACCCCAGTATCTCCGAATACCGACGGCATTGATTTGGTCGGGACAAATTGCCTGGTTCAGAATTGTTCCATCAGCGATGGTGACGATAATATTGCGCTGGGGAGCAGCAGCAGCAGCGCTGTTTCGTCCGGCATCCTCATCACCAACTGCACCTTCGGCATCGGCCACGGCGTATCCATTGGCAGCAATACTGCCGGAAGCGTATCGAACTTGACGGTAATCAATTGCACCTTTAACGGCACCGAGTACGGTATCCGCATGAAATCCGATAACGCCACCAGCGGCGGCAGCGGCGAGGGCGGTATAGCGCAGAATCTCTCCTACTTGAACATCGGGATGACCAACATCGTGGAAGGCGCGATCGTCATTTACAGCTATTACAGTGAGTACGGAACGCCAATCGGCATCAGTCCCGCGACGGCCGCATCACAGACAGTTGGTTCGCAAATTATTCCAATCTGGCGCAATATTACCATCAGCAATGTGACCGCCACCGTGGCCAGTGGCGGCACGGCGGGAATCATTTGGGGACGCATCGAGGCGCCGGTCACCAACATCACGTTGAGCCACGTCAGCATCACAGCCCCGGCAACCTTCGACGTTTACAACGCTCAAGGCGTCCAATTCGCCGATTCACAGATCACGCTGCCCAGCGGCAACAAAACCTACACACTTTACAATGCGAATGTCACCGTCACCAACAGCACGCCCGGGGCACCTTTGGTCACATTTGACGGCCTGACCAGCACCAATTCATTGGCGCTGGACCAGGCGCCGGCCAGCATGACCGCCAATGACGCCTTCGGCGCCAATCCCATCACCTTGAACGCCAGCACGCTCACCATCAGCAACAACCTGACGCTGCCCAATTCGACCGTTGTGAATTTCACCTTGAGCACCACCCCCACCGAAGTTGTAGCGACCGGCAACCTGACTCTGAACAGCACGCTGAATATCGCCGCCGGCGGCGGCTTTGGCGCAGGCACGTACACGCTGTTTGCCTATGGCGGCAGCTTCAGTGGCAATCCCGTTCTGGGCACGACGCCGGCGATAGCAGGTTACACTTACAGCATCACCAACCCGCCCGGCCAGGTGCAGCTGCTGGTTCAAACTCCCGCGCCGCCTTCGCCGCCAATCTTTGGCAGCATCAGCGTCACGGCCAATGGCCTGGTGATGAGCGGCTCGGGCGGCACGACAAACGGCACTTTTTACGTGCTGGTTTCCACCAATATCGCGCTCCCGCTGAACCAGTGGATGCCCGTTGCCACCAATCTGTTTGATGGCAGCGGTGATTTCATTTTCACCAACGCCCCCAATCCGAGCGTCCCACAAGCATTTTATCTCCTTGAAGTACCGTAAGTAACAGGCTTGCCGATCGAGGCGTCACCGCTCGGAATATGGCCGTTTTGCACTTGAATAATTTGGGTCAAATCGGGTTGTTACCGGCTGATGATGCGCGCCTATTAAAGCGTACCCCGTAACCATCGGTTCTCAATTTTCAAGCATGTTTGCAACAAAATGGGGGCTGACAGATTGCAGAAGTGGGTTAATATAAGGGGTCAAAAGAACGAACCAAAAAACGTAAAGTCTCATTATGAAACGCTTAAGCCTAACCGTTGCCGCCGTCAGTGCCATTTGTCTAACTTTCCAGAGTGCCCACGCCACCCTGCTTTTTTCAGAAGCTTTTAATTACACTGCGGGCAGCACCCTCGTTTCTCCTGGTAATATCAATCCTGGCACTGGACAGGAGTGGTCTGGTGGCAACTCCGGTTTAACCATCGGGAGCGGCGACCTGACTTATCCGGGTTTGGTGGATCAGGGCGGCAACGAACTTTCAATCGCGAACGCGACCGCTGGAACTTCGATTCAGCAATACGCAAATCAGACCAGCGGGCAGGTTTATTATTCCTTTCTGCTTGATGTCACTACGGCTGACGGTGCCAATGATTACATTACCTCATTGAATCCGGGCACCAGCGTCCCCAATGGCAGCTCCGACGCGCTCGCGGTTTATTTATACGAAAACAACACGCTCGGGATACGTAGTGGCGGCGCATCTACCGTTCATACTGCTGGGCCGTTGTCGCTGAATACCACTTATTTCGTGGTTGTGGACTATGATTTTGCTGCAACTGCTGCCAACCTTTGGCTGGATCCCGTCGCCGGGGCCGGCCAACCTGCACCTACCGAGAGTGTGATTCCTACCACCGCACCGACAGCATTGGACGATGTAGGGTTCAAAACTCAATCCACCACGGGTGATTATTTGGTTGATAACCTTCTGATCGGCACAACGTGGGCAGATGTAACGCCCGGGTCAGTTCCCGAACCTGCAAGCTTCGCGCTGACGGGTCTGGGCCTGCTCAGTTTGGTTTTCGCGCGCCGGATGCGCCGTTAATCCGTAGTTATATTCTTTGAGACAGGCGCTGGTGATTTTCCAGCGCCTGTTAGTTTTTTAGACTAACCCTGCCGGCCAATGCGGTATTGGCACCGGGAAATTAAGGATGGCATTCACAGGTACCAGCCAGCAAAAATGACTGGAAACCATGACCATTTCACAATCACCGCCACTTTCCGACCAGGCAGCCATTGGAGATTGAATCGCCAGCGTCAGTGAGCGACCCGCATCTGGCAACGACTTTGCTTGTATGCACGTTCCGCTGGAAGGCTTGAGCGGGCTCTTGAGTTTGTTTACCCTTTGACTTGACTGAAACCGACGCCCGACCATAAGCCGAGCAAGCAAAGCCTTTTAGGCCCTTCCGGAGCAAAGATGGCTTTTTCGGGAGGCCGCGGGTCAGGAACAGGCAGGATTGTTGATTTTCTGATTTCATCGCGGCATCGGTTTTGGTTGTTTGGCATCTCCCTGATAGCTATTACGATCATCTCCTACGAACCGGCTTGGAACGGAAGACCAATTTGGGATGATGATGCACACCTTAATCCACCCGGACTTCGTTCATTGCAGGGATTGGCACGCATCTGGATCGAACCTGGCGCCACGCAACAGTATTATCCGCTGGTCCATAGCATTTTCTGGGTTGAGTACAAACTCTGGGGTGACAGAACGCTGGGTTATCATTTGATTAATATTTTGCTGCACGCTCTTTCAGCCCTGCTGTTGTGGAAAGTTCTACGGCGGTTGCAGGTGCCGGGAGCCTTTTTGGCGGTGGCCATTTTCGCCCTGCATCCGATTTGCGTGGAGTCAGTGGCCTGGATTTCGGAAATCAAGAACACCCTGTCGGGGGCATTTTATTTGGGCGCGGCGCTGATTTACTTAAGATTTGACCGGACCAGAAACTGGAAGATTTACTTTCTGGCTTTTGGGCTGTTCCTGTTGGGTTTAATGTCCAAGACCGTTATTGCCACGTTACCCGCGGCGTTGCTGGTGGTTTTCTGGTGGCAGCACCGGAAGCTGGCTTGGAAACGGGATGTACTGCCGCTGATCCCATTTTTTGCGCTGGGAATTATTGCTGGATTATTCACGGCTTGGATGGAATGGAAATTCGTTGGCGCGAGGGGGTCCGGGTATGGTTTTTCCATCATTGACCGGTTGCTTATCGCCGGGCGCGCGATTTGGTTCTACTTAGGCAAGCTGGTCTGGCCCGTGAATTTGACTTTTATCTATCCCCGCTGGCAGGTCAGCCAGGCGGTATGGTGGCAATACCTTTTCCCCATCACGGCACTGCTGGTTTCGGTGGTGTTGTGGTTGCTTTCACGCCGAACCCGTGCGCCGCTGGCGGCATGGCTCTTTTTTGTGGGAACATTGTTCCCGGCCCTGGGCTTTTTCAATGTCTATCCCTTTCGTTATTCCTTCGTAGCTGATCATTTTCAGTATTTGGCCACTATTGGCCCGATCACCTTGGCTGCGGCGGGAATCGTCCAATTATTTCGTTCGTTAACGAACCAGCGGCAGTTCCTTGAACCCATTGTTTGCGGAACGCTGCTATTGGTGCTGGGTGTGTTGACTTGGCGACAGACTGGAATGTACACCGGAGTTGAAACCCTCTGGCGGACGACGATCGCCAGGAACCCGGATTGCTGGCTGGCTAACAACAATCTGGGCGATTACTTGTATAAAGAAGGGCGCATTCAAGAGGCGATAGAACACTACCAGAAGGCAATCCAGATCAATCCGAATTTCTCCGAATCGCAGAACAATCTGGGTGTCGCCCTCGCCGCCGAAGGGCGGTTTGATGAAGCCATCGAGAATTATCACAAGGCCATCCAGATTAATCCAAATTTCTCCGCGGCCCTGAACAATTTGGGCCTGGCCCTCGCTGCCCGGGGCCAGCTCGATGACGCGATCGAGAACTATCACAAGGCCATTCGGATCAGTCCGAATTACGCCGAGGCGCTGGACAATCTGGGTGCTGCCCTTACTGTCAAGGGCCGGTTTGATGAAGCGCTTGGGTATTATCGCCAGGCGCTTGCGATTGACCCCAATTTTGCAGAAGCACAAAACAATTTTGGAATCCTGCTGGCCAAGCAGGGCCAGATCACTGAAGCCATCGAGCATTACCAGAAAGCCATTGAACTCAATCCTGATCGCGCAGAATTTTACGACAACTTGGGTAACCTGCTTTCCACCCAGGGGCGAACTGCGGAGGCCATTGAGCAATTCCAGAAAGCCCTTGCAGTTGAACCGGACAATTCCAAGGTCCACTACAGCCTGGCCAATTTATTCTTCGCCCAAGGACAGTGGGACGAGGCCATCGAACATTATCAGCAGGCACTGAAACAAATGCCAGACTCCATTCAGGCCCATTATCAACTGGGCCTGGCGTTGGCATGCCGGGACAAGTTCGCAGCGGCCATCACCCAATTTCAGAAGGTTCTCGAACTTGATCCGCGCCACGTCACGGCGCTAAACAATCTGGCCTGGCTACTGGCGACCTGTCCGGAGGCGTCCTTGCGCAATGGCACAAAAGCGTTGGAACTGGCACAACGGGCCGTGCAACTTTCCGCGGGCACCTCTCCCCAAATCCTGGACACGCTCGCGGCGGCTTACGCCGAGGCCGGACAATTTCCCAAAGCGGTCGAAACGGCCCATCAGGCGTTGGATCTGAGCGTCGCACAAAACAACAAGCCCTTGGCTGAAATCATTCAAAACCAGCTCAAGCTCTTTGAAGGCCATTCCCCCTATCATGAAAAACCGTAGTGGCTACCCGTTGAAGGTTGCGTTTTAAAACGATGGACTTCTGCCGGACATGCACTTTACTCATACCTTTTTGCAAAGGTTTTGACTTTGCATATCGGGCTGCGAAGTTACCTTCATTTTTCATGACCTTGAAGTTTTCATTTCAGCGGCCTTTGGTTTTGAACCTCACCTTGGCGCTCGCCCTCGTCAATTCCAACACCAAAGGCGGTGAAACGGCACTGACAAATGAGGCGCAGAACAATATTGCCGGGGCAACCGCTGCCTGGTCAAGCGTGCCGGACATTTTGACGCACATTGTGCCGCCCAGCTTTCCTGACCGAACCTTTGCCATCACCCACTACTGCGCGAAGGGTGACGGAGTCACTGATTGCACCGAAGCGTTCCGGAAGGCCATTGACGCCTGCAATCTGGCGGGCGGCGGCAAAGTCATCGTGCCGGCGGGGGTTTATTTGACCGGGGCGATTCACCTGAAAAGCAATGTGGACCTCGACGTTGTGAAAGGCGCCAGCATTCGTTTCAGCACCGACCCCAGGAGTTATTTGCCTGTGGTATTCACGCGTTATGAAGGCACGGAAGTGATGAATTACTCGCCGTTCATCTACGCGCTGGGGCAGGAAAACATCGCCATCACCGGTGAGGGAACGCTGGACGGCCAGGGCTCACATGCAGTCTGGTATTCCTGGAAGCGGATTCCCGATCCCCAGGAGTTGGTGGCCTTGGGTGATCGCGGCGTGCCAGTGGCACAGCGGGTTTTCGGCGAGGGACATCATCTGCGCCCTTATTTCATCCAACCGGTCCGCTGCAAAAATGTTTTGATTGAAGGCGTGCATATCGTTGATTCGCCGATGTGGGTGATATCTCCACTGTATTGCACCAACGTAACCGTGGAAGGGGTCACGGTTGAAGCCGACGGCCCCAACACGGACGGTTGCGACCCGGATTCCAGCACGGACGTATTGATCAAAGACTGCCATTTCAGTGACGGCGATGATTGCATCGCCATCAAGTCGGGACGGGACGTTGACGGTCGCCGCGTCAATATTCCCAGCCGGAACATCGTGATTCAGAATTGTGTTTTCAAAGATGGCCACGGCGGCGTTACGGTGGGCAGTGAAACCTCCGGCGGCGTGGAAAATGTGTTTGCGGAGGATTGCCGCTTTGACAGCCCGAACCTAGACATTGCCATGAGATTCAAAACCGGCATGACTCGCGGTGGCTTTATTAAAGACGCCTGCATTCGCAATTGCACGGTCAGATCCGCCCGTACCGGCATCGGCATAACCATGAAGTATCCAGGCACATTGAATGGCGATGCCACTCCTGTCATTCGGAACATTGACATTCGCGATTGCACTTTCGATCGCTTATCCAGACAGCCAATTGTTATCGAGGGTTTTTCCGATTCGGTGCGCATCACCGATGTTGCCATTGCCCATTGCATTTTTCCAGGTGCCGGAGCCAGGAGCATTATCACCAACGCCAGCCGCATCCATCTGACCGCCAATCGGGGGGATGACCTTAATTAATGAAGGAACCGGGAACTTTTCCGGTGCACTTTCTTCAATTGGATTTGCAAATGCAACCAATTGCCCATCCTTGTGCGCGGAGGTAGAATGTGAATATTAAACAATCCTGAAGTGTCTGGCGTAACAAAATATTTTAAATATTATGCCTATTAATCTGAATCCTGCCGCCAAAAAGGGCGCGAAACCGGTTGCCGGTCGGCGGCAATATCCACCACATGAGGGGTTTACATTGATTGAATTGCTGGTGGTGATTGCCATCATTGCCATTCTGGCCGCGATGTTGTTGCCGGCGCTGTCAGCGGCGAAGCAAAAGGCGTCGCGAATTGCCGACGCCAGCAATGAAAAACAAATTGGCGAAGGTTGGACAATGTATCCGGGTGATCACGATAACCAGTTGTTGCCGCTCCACTGGAAGGGCGTGGCTCGATTTAACAAAGTGGACACCAGCAGCGGTCTGGCCTCACCTTGGGAAACACATGAAATCGGGCGCATGTCGTCCGGTAACACCTTTGAGACTGGGTATGACAGCGATGTCCTCGGCGGCAACCCGCCAGACGGCTGGTGGAATCTCGGGCTGCTATGGGGAGATAAGGATATTGCCAATCCCAAAACATTCTATACCCCCGTCAGCGCGGGAATTATCCCTGGGAACATGACATACAATTGGTATGTTAGTCCTCCCTATCCGTGGCCGGCGGTCTCAACTCAACCAGGCGCAGCAGGTGATAATCCCGGTTATATCCGTGTCGGTTATGATTATTTTCCCCAGTCAAGATTCACGCAATACGCCGGCGCAGGTGTTTACGAACCAAAACCTGCCTTGACCATGGCTGAACTGGATCAGAAAAAATGCATTGCAACCGATCAAACCCAGGGTTACGACACCTTCCCCTATGCGAAGGGGAATATTGGAATAAATGTGCTTTTCCCCGATGGCCACGTCCGATGGGATGGTCAAAACGATAATCCCAACGCCTTAAATCTCTTCAATCCGTCGAGCACGGGACCCAATGGCACTGTTACGTATTGGGGTGTGTCGGGTTCTGCCATGGCCATTGGCGAAAGCGGGGGCGCCTCCATCTTTCGTTACGTCAGGTCTATTTTGCCGCCCTGATTCTTTACCCCGAGTTGATTCCAAAGACTGTTCAGGGGCAACGCCAAAGATGCGTGGTGTCTTGTTTAATTCGTTTCTGCTTTCTGACACACGCGCTGCGGCAGCTTATGCCGATGAACAACAGTGGTGTACCAGGGCCCAGTGCGGCTCGAGGTGAGCTAAATGGTTTTTCAAAAAACAGGTAGCCGCCAACGTCAGTCGGCGCAAATCGAATAAAGCCGATTGATATGGCGCGAACTGATCCCGCAGCGCGGGACGGCTACGAGATTAATTAAATTGCTCTAGGGCCTGTTAACACTAATTCGCAAAGCTTCAACAATGAGAGCCAAGACGATGAAACCCAGGAACAGCACATCGAGCTTGTCGAAGCGGCAAAAGACACGGCGATAGCCCTTGAGCCGTCGGAATAGTCGTTCAATTTCGTTTCGGCGACGATAGGCTAGGCGATCGTATTCCCAAGGAGACAAGCGATTCGGATTGGTGTCATCGGTCACTTCAAAACCAGCCAGCCGGGGTCGAATCAAAACCAGCCACTCTAAGGTGCTTTATTCATATCAAGTTTCTTGATGCAAGCAAGGGACTTTTCAATTTGGTAATATCTGCTGGCTCCCACTGTTCACTGCTTGTTCCCAACGCGGACGTTTTTTCAGAGTTGCTCTTGTGGCGGTATCAAGCGACCGAGATTTTCGTGTAGCGTCGAGAACCCCTCCTGCTCCCATGCAAACAGCATCAGCCACCCGAGCCGATTCTCATCATGCTGGGACTCTGTTTTGTCGCTCCAGGGCGCAGGCTGCTCTGCCAAGAGGCTGGCGAGCGAGGCCGCAAACTTCAGCCTGAAACACAACATCGTGCGCTCAATGGGGCTCATCACCGGCCATGTACGATGTGTTGCGAACTGACGAACCGCGACTTCCACTGCCTGATTCGTATCACGCTCGTGAGAAAGAAATATGGCAGCAACTTGCTCAGGGCGTGCGAAAAATGACGCGGCGGCTGGCAAGTCGGCTCGTATCCGGACGAGCTCCTTCTGACAAAGTTCAGCGATTTCGTTCCAATCCATAATGTGGTGCCGTGGAGTCGGCGTGTCATCAATATACGGACGGCGTGTCGTTTATTGAAACATAAAAGGCTCCTGGCCGAACCGTCCGATCCGTCTGCATTTTTGAACCGGCGCCTAAACCATGCTGTGTCAGCGCGAGATAAAACGAGCAGAACCGGATAGCGAGCCATTCAGCTCGCCGGTTCTGCGGTCGAATGTTCGTTGGACTTCCGGCTTTTCTTGCTTTCCTGGGTGACCACCGGCGCTTCCTTGACGCGATAGCTTTTGCCGGTTATGGCGACTACCTGGGCGTGGTGCAGGAACCGGTCAATGATGGCCCCGGCAGTGGGCACGTCACACAAAAGTTTGCCCCATTCTTCCAACGGGCGATTGCTGGTCATGATGGTGGAACGGTTTTCGTAGCGGCGCATGATGACTTCCAGTAAGTATTCGCCGGAGTGTTTTGGCAGTTGCTTCAGCCCCATGTCGTCAATGATGACGAGATCGGGCTTCAAGTATTTGCGGACGGTCTTGTCCATCTGGTTGAAGGCTTCGTCTTTCATAAAATCCCTCACCAGATCGAAGATGGACCGGTAAAGCACATGGAAGTTCTGGCGGATGGCCTCGTAGCCGATGGCCTGAGCCAGATGGGTTTTACCGACGCCGGGTGGGCCTATGAACAACACGTCTTTGGCCTCCCGGATAAACCGGCAGGTAGCCAGATCGTAAATCTCCTTTTTGTGGACGGAGGGATTGAAGCTCCAGTCGAAGTCGTCCAAGGGCTTCAAGCTGCGGAAGTCGGCGGCCTTGGTGTGGCGCTCGATCTGGCGTTGCAGACGGACATTGAGTTCGTCCTGACAGATGAGTTCGAGGAACTCGGAATGGCTCAGACGATTGGCAGCGGCTTCTTGCAGGCGCACGTCCAGCGTTTCGATCAGGCCAGAGAGACGGAGTTGTTTCAGTGTGGTTTGGAGGGCATTCATGCTTGGTTGATGGTTGATGTGGATGGAGTAAAACAATCAGGAACGCAGTGCTGGTAGGTATCAAGGCTGCGAATGAGTGGATGTGTATCCAGAAAGTCAAGTTGCGGAGAGGGGGCGGCCTGTTCGAGCAACGTGCGCAGATCACGCAACCGCCACGCGCCGTGATGCAGAGCTTTTTGCGCAGCACTTTCCAGCGCTTTGACCGGATGCTTTTGGGCCAGCGACAACAGGCCATGCAAAACCCGGACGCCGATAGGACCGCGTTGTTGCACCATCGCCTCGGCCCAACTGCCGGTATGCACGCCAATCAACCGTGCCCGATCCAACAAATGATCCAGACCTTGCTGGATAACGCGGCGGTGAGGTGAATGCAGATGGGTCGGGTCGGTGGTGAACTTGCCGGGTTCGGCCAATACATGAACGGCGATGACTTCCCGGCGCTGGTTGAACACCCGGAGCAACCGGGACTCCCAACGCACCCAGACTTGACGCCCCACATACTCTGGCGGCACGGAGTAATAAGCCCGCTGCAACTCGACATAACCATCCCGATGCACTGTACGGGGTGCTTCTTCAAACACCGGGAACAAACCCGCCGGCAAGGGCAGCAGTTTGGCGCGTTCCACTTCGTTGAACACCTTGCCAATCTGTTGCCGAGTGGTGCCGTGAATGCGTGTGTCGGCCACACCACTTTCCCAGTCCAAAAGAAAAAGGTTTTGTGCCGATAGACTCGTGAAGCTCCGGCCCTTGAGGGCATTGTTCTGGGCGAACTTTACGCCGGCCTCGATCTTGCCCTTGTGGTGTGGCATGGCCGGACGGGTCGGCAACATCACCGCGCCATAGTGACGGCAGAACTCCGCCACCTTCGCGTTGAGTTCGGGATCATACCAGTCCGCCCGCGTCACGGCGGCACGCAGGTTATCAATGACCAGCGTGCGGGGAACCCCACCGAAGTAACGGAACGCATTTTCCAGACACCGGATAAAACTCTCGGTTGTCTGCTGCCAGACCACTTCACTGTAGCCTTTGCGCGAGTGGCTCAAAACAATCCGAAACAGATGCGGTCGCTTCCGCTTGCCCTCCACCAGTACCCAGGTTCCCTGGCCGAAATCCACTTGGGCTTCCATGCCAGGCTCCATCTCCATTCGCACAAACGGCACCGGCTGTGTCTGCCGCAACTGCCGCACGAACCGTTTGACGGCCTGATAACTGCCGCTGAACCCGTGTTCGCTCACCAAGTCCTGATATATCCGCTGGGCACTCAGCCCAACAGACACCGCTGCTTCGATCTGTGGTTCCCACGGAAGGCAAAGACTCTGCCGACCCGCATTTGAGCCGAGGGTCGAAATGGCTGGTTTTGCGGCCGGGTCAGCCTCCGAGCCGGGGGTCGAAATGGCCGGTTTTGAATCTGCCAGCCGCAGATACTTGCCCACCGTCTCCCGGTTGATGTCCAGTTCACGCGCAATCCGCCGGTGGGACCAGCCATGCGCTGCCAAAGTCATTATCGAATGTTGCAAGCTCACGTTGAGTTGGTTCATCGCGCCTTTGTGCCTTCTGCATGGCACAAAACGCAATGCGTTCCTCAAAGTGGCTGGTTTTCATTCGACCCTTCCTGGCTGGTTTTGACCGTCCGCTGACAGGATTGGGCGGCACGATGGGCGTGTAGCCCAATTGGCGCGCCAATCGTAGTGTTTCATCGCCTTCGTAGGCGCTATCCATAATCAACAAGCAATCCGGCGGTGCTGGGCCGCCCGCTTCCAGTAATTCACGCCCCTGGGGTGCGTCCCCTGCCTGCCCTGGCGACAGTTTCAGCATCAACGCACACCGATCATCCGCGGCAACCAGATGAATTTTGGTGGTACACCCGCCCCGGGAGCGGCCGATGGCCTGCGGGCCGTTTTTTTTAGCGCCCCGGTGCCATCGGGGTGAACTTTGATCGTGGTGCTGTCCAAGCACACGTGTTCGATGTGAATGGCCAAGATTTGTTCCGCTTGCAGTCGGGCAAAGACCCGATCCAAGACCCCGGCTTTGCTCCAGCGATTCATCCGTGTGTAGATGGTATGCCAATTGCCAAAATGCTTCGGTAAACCGCGCCATTTACAGCCATGCTCAACAACATACAGCAACGCGTTGAGCAGTACCAAATTGGTCATGCCAACGTTGCCGCGTTGGCGTGGCAGGCAATCGGCAATACGTTGAAACTGGCTCTCGGTTAGCTCCATGCCCGGCAAGAATGCCTCAAACCCGGCGATTGTCAATTAGTGTTAACAGGCTCTAACGCAAACCGTCCACCCCGCCTTGCGCACGCGGACAACACGTGCAACGTCCCTGCCAAGTCAAGGGGGTCGCCCATGTTTTCAATTCCCTCGTTGCCCGCGGCGAATCGCGCGAAAGCGCCCGGCACTTTGTCCTGCAATGTGTCGTCGCCATGTTCGCCGAGGACATCGGCCTGCTGCGGACAATTTGTTCACCAATACTCCAGCGCGCCGCCATCGGCCTGATCTTTGAAGCTGCCAGGGAAAACTGGTCCTGCGTCCAACCCGTAATCTTCGGCATGCTCTTTGAAGGCAGCCTTGGCAAAGGAGGAACACCGCGCGCTCGGCGCACTGGTGGCAGTTGAAGCGTTGGCGTGGGGAGTTGCTTGCCGGAGCGATCGCTTGAAGCGTTACTTCGTTTGTTCCGCAGTCACTAAGCGGACGATCTTTGAATTCATTTCCTCTGGGGTTCGACCAAGGAACGCCCTGAAAGCATTTCTCTTCGAGGACGATTACTCGTTTGCTGTTTTTGCAATTCGGAATTCACTGGGCGTGGTTCACGTCGAAAGGTTGGATTCTGACCGGGCATTTCCACTACACGCCGGACACGGTGTTCGACACGTTCCCGTGGCCGCAGTTTGGTGTGGCACAGGCGTCCACGCCTGCGGGTTCGGGCGGCGTCCCGCCGCCAGTCAAACCGTCCCCACGAAAACCGGGCGGGACGCGCCTTGAACCCCCAGCCGGGACGGCTGCGCTAAAAAATCCGCGCCGTGGCCGATACCGCGCGGGCACTGCGGCAACTGCGCCATGAAATTATGCGGGACAGCGGCAGGTCGCTGCGTGAACTTTACAAATCACTCGAAGCACCCGGTGAAAACCGTTTGCGCGCCGCCGCCGTACGGCGTGCCTAAGGCATGAAACCGGACGAGGACATCCTGGCCGTCCTGCTGAAATTGAACCTGGCGCTCGCGGACAAGGAATCGAAAGGCGAATCCATCACCCCGCCAGGCCTGCCGGCATTGGTGGAGAACCCAAAAGATTTCATCGGCCAGGATTGTATTCGCATCGAAGCCTGAGCCAGCAGCGCGTTTTAATTTCGGTCAGATGGAAAAAAGGCAATATCCTGATTTCAAAATCCGGGTAGGGCAGGCAGTTCTCAGCCCGTCGCAAATGCGGACAACGGCGCGCACGGAGTGGCGCGCCCTGCCGAAATCAGGACACTGCAAAGAAAAAGCGCCCTTGGCGGCAAGCCAAGGGCGCTTAGAGAGAACCGAATCAAGTTATTGACCGAACACGCGATAGAAGGTCACCGTGTTGGTCACCTCATCTGTGAAGTTGGTTACGGTTGGGGGCAACTGACTTGCCACCGTACTCCACGAATCGGTCAGACTGTTGTCCTTGCGTTGTACAAAAAACAGCGAACCATTAACAGCCGGAGTGGGTTGCCATGTCAGTGTCACCGTGTTCGTGGTCACATTATTGGTTCCAGTGATGGGCACATCTTGAATACGGGTGATCGCGATGTTCGACACCGACGTTGGTGCGTTCGTCACCAGGACCGTGAATAGCGGAAAGGTGAACTGGTCCGGGGCATTCTCCAGTTTGTTGGGCCGGACGGCGATCGTGTCAAACCGGTGATAGCCAAACAGGTTGGTATCGGCGGCGGAATACGTCAGGTTCAGGCTGCCTCCGGTAATTGACGCCGTGACCGTACAATTATTGGTGGCGGTTCGCGCCACGGATAATGTCAGGGTGTAAGTAGTGCCGGCCTGGAACGCGGCAACGTTCGAATAGGCCCCATTGAATGGCCCGCTTCCCATGGATAAGTAATCGCCCGTCGTGCCAGCGAGGTCATTATCCTGCAAACCGTTCCGGACGTACAGCGACAGGGGGTTGGACATGCTGAAGACCTGGCCAAAATCCAAGTCCAGCATGTAGCCCCTGACGTTCTGTCCATTACCCAAGCTGCCGGTCAAGGTGGGATCATCGGCAGTGTACAATGTGCCGGAATCGGCGTAATCGTACAAGCCGAACCGAAGCGACCCATTGTTGGTGAACGCATCGAACGAGCTGGGAATGAACTCGAGGGTGGCGGTGATTTGGGTTCCGATTGCCAAATCAAGCGGCACTTTGCTGGAAGCGGTTTCATTAACATAATAACCCAAATACAAGGATGAAGTTCCCGAAATCGGTAAGGCGATCAAACCGGTGCCGCTTGGGTCTGTGTACAAATCCGAGGAACTGGAAGGCGATGCGTTTCCCGTATACCAGACTGAATGGGTGCTCGTCACGGGACCCACATCACGGAAAGAAGAAGCCGGAAAGGTATCATCCATGACCTGGCTGGGCGACGGCGTAACCGTCGGAGCCGTCAGCGTTACGGTCGCGACTGAGGAAGTGGCATAGGTATCGTCGCAATTGACATAGGCAATTGCCCGATACTCGTTTCCGTTGTCGGCCGGATACTGCAAATTGGGCGTGGTATAGTTTTGGCTAAGTGCGCCATTGATGTTGGACCAAGTGGCACCGCTGTTCTGGCTGATTTGCCACTGGTAAGTCGGAGCGGTGCTGTTCTCCGATTTTGTGTAGAAACTCGCGTTTATTTCCGCGCTCTGCGTTATGTTCGTTAGATTCAGAGTAAAGCCTGCGGGTTCACATTGACCAAAGGGAGGCGTTACATCCGCCCAACTGTTCGTACCAATGCGCAATTCATCGAGATTGGCACTGGGACCGTTGTCAACGATGAAAAACCGTCCTGGCCCGGTGGCGCCTGAAGGGGGAGCGCCGTCACCCGCAGGCGAGGTTACGTCGGGCGCCGGCACATTGGCTTCGTTGGTCCCGAACGAATTGGGCGGCGGGTCGATCCAGAGATCCGCTTCATCATTGGTATAATACGTGATGCCGTTGGACCCGTAACAGTAGAGTCGAGTGACAATAAAAAACGTTTGTCCCACTGCAACGGTGGTGGGATCCCAGTTGGTAACGCCTGGCTGTGCCGGCGCCGGAGACGTATTAAAGATGTTTTTGGCAATTCCAACCTGAATCTGGCCCGAGCTATTTGTCCTCCCGAACAATTGCCAATAACATTCATTGCCTGCGGGCGTTCCGCTTTGAATGCCGCCATTCTCATAATTCATGCAGGCAATCATGGCCACGCCGTTGCCGGGAAAATTTGTGTTGTCGTTGAATCTGTAAAGAAACGAAGTATAAAGAATAAAATTACCGTTGGTCACATTTAAATTCGGAACGGTCGGAGCTTTTTGCACAAACAAATTATAAGCGCCATTAGGAACGCCCGCTGCATTGGTACTGTAATTGTCATTGGTGTTGGCGGTGCTTAATATGTAAACCATGTCGCCGGCAGAATTCACCAGACCCAAGTTTGTTCCCCAAAGACTGCCGCTGCCATTGGTGATGACGATGTGAGATGTGGCGGCATTCCAACCAGGGATGGTGCCACCACCACCAATGCCGGCAGCGCCGAGTTCTCCACTGGCATAGTTTATAAATTGTTCGGTTAAAATCGTGGTCGCGTTGGCGCTCAGGCTGAAAATGACACCAAGGACGATTGCGGGAATTAGACGGATCTGTTTCATAGGAATCTCCAAAAGGTTTGAGATTTATACGTTAATTTAATTTTTACCTAAATGGGCTGAACCAACTTCCACCCGCCGCTACTCACCTGTCATGAGCATAAACTGCGGCTTCGCTTAATCTTAATTGATTGCAAAATCTTACCTGAACCCATCCATGATGTCACCCCTGTATTGTTGCAAACCTGTTTGAAAATTGAGCACATCTTCCGCCGGTCGGGCCATATTTTCATGCGGCTTTATGAGGACAAATTCGCGTTCCTCGGACTCTTTCCAGATTTGAAAAACCTTGTCCCGGGAAGTCTTCCGGCAAAAATCGGTTGAAAAGGGCGCCGGTTCGGCTCAATTTGATGAGACATGCGAAACAAGCAAAAGCGGGTTCTGATCGCGCTCGGATGGTATGACTACAGACTTCATCGGGGAATCGAGAAGTTTGCCCAGGAACACGACTGGCACCTTTCCGCCAATCTGACCCGGGAGAAGGTCATTCCCTGGGGTTGGGAAGGACATGGCATCCTGGCCTGGCTTGGAGCCGGGGATGATTTGGCGGAGTTTGTCGTCAGCGTCAAAAAACCAACGGTGGACTTCAGTTTTCGTCGTCCCCAATTGCGATTTCCAAGGGTATTGGAAGATCATGCCCATGCCGCACAACTGGCGGCCGAACATTTCCTGTCCCGGGGTTTTCACAACTTTTTGTATTACAGCGACACGGATAACTGGTCTTACGAAGAACGCGGCCACGGTTTTGTCGAAGCCTTGAAGCGGTCCGGGAACGACTGCACCTGGTTGCGATGGCACGAATCTCCGGCTTATCGCGACGATCGGGAACAGTGGAAGCACAAGCGGAAATGGTTGCTCGCCCAGTTGAAATCCAAGCCCAAACCGCTGGCGGTTTTCGCGGCGAACGACGAGCAGGCGCTCGACGTGCTGGAATCCTGCGAGAGCGCGGGCCTGACCGTGCCCGAGCAGGTGGCCATCATCGGGGCGGAAAACAACCTTTTGGCGGCAAACACCATGCACACACCCATCTCCAGCGTGGATACCAATCTGGAGATTTTGGGTTATATGGGCGCCTCATTGTTGCAGGATTTGATGAATGGCAAAAGTTCGCCCAAAAAACCAATCCGGATTCCTGCGACCGGCATTATTACGCGCAAAAGCAGTGATCTGCTGGCCATCAACCATAAAGGCGTGGCCAATAGTCTCCGGTTTATCTGGGAACACGCGGCCGAGCCGATCACCGTGAAGGATTTGGTGGGCGTAGCGGCAATGTCGCGGCGGGGATTGCACAAGGCTTTTCTCGAAAATGTGGGGCGGACCCCCGGCCAGGAACTTCAACGCGTGCGGATCGAACGCGCCAAACGGCTGCTGGCCGAATCCAGCAACAAGCTGGAAGTGCTGGCGGGCCAATGCGGTTATCAAAGCGCCAACACTTTTTGCGTGGCGTTCAAGCAGGCGACCGGAATGTCCCCCAAGCAATTTCGCGACAGCGTGGTGCGCTGATTCAGGGGAGAAAACCACCGGACCGGATGTTCATTTTTCCCGGCGGGTTGCGGGATGAATCCGGGCGCCGGAGCGTGAAGCCGGCTGCTTGCGGGTTTCCTTGTTCGATCCATTCGTCGGCAGTTGCAGATACTGCTGCGCGTTGGCATAACAGATGTTTTGAATCATCGGTCCGAGCAAGGAATCGTCATCAGGAATTTCGCCGTTTTCCACGTCGCGTCCTACCAGATGGCACAACACGCGCCGGAAGTATTCATGGCGGGGATAGGACATGAACGAACGGGAATCCGTCACCATGCCGACGAAGCGCGAGAGCAACCCCAGATTGGAAAGCGCGTTGAGCTGCCACTCAATGCCCTCCTTCTGGTCGAGGAACCACCAGCCGGAACCGAGCTGGATTTTCCCCGCCATCGTGCCGTCCTGAAAATTGCCCAGCATGGTCGCGAAGACGTAATTGTCCGCCGGATTGTTGTTGTAAATGATCGTCTTGGGCAGCGCCTTTTCCTGGTCCAGCCGGTCAAGATAGGCAGCCAGGGTGCGGGCCTGGGGAAAATCCCCAATGGAGTCAAAGCCGGTATCCGGACCAAGCTGGTTGAGCAATCGCGTATTATTGTTACGCAAGACTCCCAGATGAAGCTGCTTGGTCCAGCCTTTTCCGGCATCCAATTGCCCGAAAAAGAGCATCATAAAGGCGGAGAATTGAGCCTGTTCCTCCGGCAGGGCCGCTTTCCCCTTTTGCGCCCGGGCGAAAATCGCGGCGACGGTCTTCTCCGGGCAAAAATCAGAATAACACCGGGTCATGCCGTGGTCGGAAAGACGACAACCTTGCGCATGGAAATAGTCATGACGGGACCGCAGGGCGTCGAGAAATTCCGAAAAGCTGCCAATTCCAATGCCACTGACTTCAGACAACCGGCTTAACCACTGATTAAATTGTTCCGGTTGATGTACCGTCAGCGATTTGTCCGGACGGAACGCAGGCAGCACGCGCGTTGTCAAATCAGAAGCCAGGATGGCTTTATGATGGCTCAAATCATCCGTTGGATCATCCGTCGTGCACAAGGCTTTGACGTTGAATTTCTTCAGGATGCCCTGCGTCGTGAGTTCCGGTGTGGCCAGCTGCCGATTGGCTTCCTTCCAAATCCCGACGGCGCTGGCCTCGTCAAGCAGCCGGTCAATGCCGAAATAGCGCTGCAATTCCAAGTGCGTCCAATGATAGAGCGGATTGCGCAGTGTGTGCGGCACGGTCGCCGCCCACGCTTGGAATTTGGCAAAGGAATCGGCGTCACCCGTGCAGAAGCGTTCGGCCACACCGTTGGAACGCATCGCCCGCCATTTGTAATGGTCGCCTTCCAGCCAGATTTCAAACAGATTCTCGAACTGGCGGTTTTCCGCAATATCCTTTGGTGAAAGGTGGCAATGGTAGTCCAGGATTGGCTCGGTTTCGGCAAATTGATGGTAAAGCCGCCGGGCGGTGCGGGTTTGCAGGAGGAAGTCCTCGTGAATGAATTTCATAGTGCCGCCGTCGCTTCTTGAGCCGGGACGGCCGCCTTCCGTGGGGCAACGCGTTCCAGTCCGAGCAGCAAGGGTTTCATATGGCGTTCGTAAAGGTTGCTGGTGACGTTTCTCGCCACCGTATCTTCGTATTTATCCAAAGCATTGAAATAGCGATCACCCATCTTTGCCGCAATTTTGTAGCCGACATGAATTAATTGTCGCAGATGGCGGTTGTATGCCGGATTTTTCTGGTCATGGCGCAAGGCGGCGGTGAATTGTGCGGCGCTCCAGCCGTTGACGGTGACAATCGACGGCAGTTTTTTGAAATCAATGTCAATCACCGTCGCGTAAGGAGCGCAAAGCTCCTCGGCATGCTCCACCGCCCCGGCATAAATTTCCCTGGCCAACGCCAATCCATCCCCGTCAGCCTCCGCCAGTCCAATCACTTCTTCCAGCCAGGTTGTGCCCGCCGTCTTGATGTGCAAACCGGAGCCAAACCGGGCCAGGGCGTGCCGCATCGGCACGTAAATGGAAAATTTGTCGCTGCCGGAATGCACGCTCAATTTAAGCGTGTCCGGCAAACCATACTGGTTTACGGCAAAATTGATAACGGCCAGATCTTCGTTGAATTCCTTTTCAAACTGGGCAATGTCCCCCACATAATCAACACCTTTGTTGAAACGTCCGGTGAACTTCGGCGCAATCGTCTGGATGGGGATCTTCTCATCGGCGATGGCGGCCAGGATAATCAACAATTCCGGTGGCGTCTGCGGTTGGTCGGTTTCGTCCATCGAAACCTCGGTAATGAATTTCCGGCCGCCCTTTGCCCCGACAATATGCCGGTAAATTTTTCCAGCTTCCTGCACCGCCAGCAGATATTTGCCAGCAATGCGTCTCACCTCCGCCACGGTGGTTTGGAACGGCCATTCAATTTGGGGAATCGAAATCTCGCCTACGAGTTCGGGATGTTTCCGGATAAATGCCTCCACCGTCGTTGCGTCCGCCGGCTTTCCAATCCAATCCGCCACGTCAATCGTGTAAAAATCCGAATGCGGTACGAACCGGTCCACCGTTTTCAACCCGATATGGTCGGCATCCACATGATAGGCCTTTCGCCAGCCCAATTGCTTTACCGCGGCCTCCACTGCTGCCCGGGTACCGGACGGCTCGGAGCCGACGATGACATGCTCGCGGTTGGATTTATTCCAGACCGGAACGACGTTCCAGACCTTGTTCGGCGGCCAATATGAATGCCCGGAGTTGTGCCTTGGCCTGACGCGCAAAACGGTCTCCGACACCAAACGAAAATTTCTCTATTTTCAATAATTCTGCCATAAAATCATCCATTCCCTGCTACACAACAAGGATAGCTCCAATGCCCGTTAAAATAACTACTATCTTTTGCACGACAACATGAGATTTCTGCACTGAATTCAGCCGGCTGTTTTTCGCTCGTGAATAACAGGCGTAACGGGGCCCGTACTCCGTTCCTGCACTGTAAAACCGCGGAGTTGATTTCGCTTATCCTCGCCGTCGTGCGGATAATCCCGGGGCAAAATGTCAATGGGAGACGCACTTCAATTTGTCAACGGCTTCACGACTGTCAGGATGACGGGGCCGGGCAATCCGCAATCGGTGAGCGCCCGGCCCGCGGCGTCGTTGATGTCCACAAAATCAATGTCATGGAAAGTTTTCCAGCGCACGCCGCGGCGGTCCGGATCGCGGATGCGGTTGCCCGCAGCAAAAAGTCCGGCAAGGTCATAAACCAACAAAATTTCCCGAAGAGTTACAGGAAGACACTTGGCATTACGCTTGTTTGCTCTTAGTCGGTTTATTGGGCTTGGAGGGAAACACTGGCTGCTTTCAAGCCATCCGATATTGCCGTAAGTTTAATGGTCCCGGTCAGCCCGGCCTTGGAACGAACAATCGCAAGGCAAAGGCCGTTAAATGCCTTGCGGTCGCGCGAGGGGAACGAAACCAAATCCGTCGGGTCGCCGCTATCGGTAGCCGCAATTTCGCCCGGTCCGGAAATTTCGAAATGAATTGAGTTGGCCGCACGGGATACCGGCAGGCCATTCTTGTCTTCGACCGTCAATGTGACGAAGGATAAATCTTCACCGTCCGCGTGAATTTTTCTGCGATCCGGTTGCAGGGCGAGCTTCGCGGCCGGGCCGGTGGTCTGCACTCCGTCGGTCGCCCACGGCTTGCCGTTTTTGTAAGCGACTGCCTTGAGTTTGCCCGGTTCGTATTTCACGTCATTCCAACAAAGACGGTATTCATATTGTCCCCTGGTCTTCCGGCCCAGTGATGTGCCGTTGAGGAACAGTTCGGCGGAATCGCCGGAAGTATAAACAAAAACGGGTGTGGCCTGCCCGGTGCGGTCCGGCCAGTTCCAGCACTGCGGAACGATGTGAGCCATTGGCAAGTCAGGCCGCCAGCGCGCCTGGTACAGATAGAAACGGTCTTTCTTGAAGCCGGCCAGGTCAACAATCCCAAAATAAGAACTGCGCGAAGGATCATTGGGGGCATCGAAGGGCGTCGGTTCGCCGAGGTAATCGAAACCGGTCCACACAAACTCGCCGGCCACGAATGGATTTTCGTCCTGACCTCTGAATTCGGTATCCGGGATGGTTGCCCAGGGCGGCGCCGAAAGGTCGTAGGAACTCATTTGAAAGCCGGACTTGCCATCGTCCTTGTTGGTACCGACGGGGTAAAAGTACTCACCGCGTGAGCTGATGCACGAGGCGGTTTCGCTGCCAAAGATCGGCAGACCAGGATTCGCAGCATGGACCTTGGCGTACAGGAAAGGTTTGTAGTTATAGCCGAAAACATCAAGGTTGGTCTGGAAACCATCGAAGCCCGACGCGATATGATCGCATGCCGCGGTGGTCGGCCGCGTCGGGTCTTCCTCGTGCGCGATACGGCTCAGTGCCGACGCAATCTGCGGCCCCGCCGGCGTCCCCTGGTCGGGCACCTCGTTGCCGATGCTCCAGAGAATGATGCTGGGATGATTCCGGTCGCGGCGCAGCTCCGCGCGCCAGTCTTTTTCATGCCAGTCGTTGAACAGCAGATGATAATCGTTCGGCCGCTTGCCGCGTTGCCAGCAGTCGAACGACTCGTCCATTACCAACATGCCCATGCGGTCGCACAAATCGAGCAACTCCGGCGCCGGCGGGTTGTGGCTGGTGCGGATGGCGTTGCAACCCATCTCTTGCAAAATTTCAATCTGACGTTCCAAGGCACGGACATTGACCGCCGTGCCGAGCGCGCCCAGGTCGGCATGGTCGCAGACGCCATTAAGGCGGACATGTTTGCCATTCAGGAAGAACCCTTGATTGGGATCGAACTTGATGGTGCGGATGCCGAAGGGCGTTTCGTAATGATCCAACAGTTCGCCGTTTTGCCCAATCGAAGTGACAACAACGTAGCGTTGCGGTTTTTCCAAATCCCACAGTCGCGGATGCTTCAAGGCGATTTCCGCTTGGCACGACTGATTTTTGTGCGACGCGATTTGCACCTCGGCGTTAGTGGTTGAAGCAATCGGTCTGCCTTTGGCGCCGTCGGCCTTGAGTTCGTAAACCTCATTTTTCACCGACACGGTGGCGGCAGTATCCGCGTCGTTCTCCACCGTAACCTGTATTTTCACTGTGGCGGCGGAAGGATTGATTTCCGGCGTGGTGACATAAGTACCCCAGTGTTCCACATGCACCGGCCCGGTTTTTACCAGCCAGACATTGCGGTAAATGCCACCACCGGGATACCAGCGCGAGGAATCCGGCGGATTGTCCAAACGGATGGCGAGGACATTCTCCGCGCCGACCTTGACATACGGCGTCAGATCGAGTTCCCAGGAAGAATAGCCGTATGGCCAACCGCCGACGTATTTACCGTTGAGCCAGACGTTCGCATAAGACATCGCGCCATCCACTTCAAGGCAGAGGCGGCGGTTTTTGTCGGATGACGATACCGTGAAGTGTTTGCGATACCAGCCGATGCCCTCCCAAGGCAACTTGCCGGTCGAGCTGGGTGCTTCTTGTTTGAATGGCCCTTCAATGCCCCAGTCGTGGGGAAGGTTCAACTGGCGCCAGCCGGTGTCGTCGTATCCCGGTTGGGTGTAGATGACATCTTCGCCAGGATTGCCCGGTGGGCGCGCTATGGGCTTGCCATCTACCACAAACTCATTGCCGGTGGCCGTAGCCCAAGGTTTGATATTGGCATAACTGAGTTTATCACCCGTTCCAGGTGGATCGCCTTTGGTAAAATGCCAGTCGGAGTTGAATGAAAGGCGTTCCCGAACAAGGCCTGTTGCCGGAGCAGCGGTTGTTAACAAATTCAGAGTAAAGAGAATCGCGACAACCAGATTTCTCCAGCCAAGTTGAGATACATTGAGGTGTGTTGTTCCTTTCATAAGTATCGCCTTTCCAGCTTGTTAATCCAAAAAAGACGGGTTCCGTTTCGACAACTTCATGGTGGCCATTGAATGCATGGCAATCTTTTGGAGGAGTTTTGCATAGCCTCACAAATGTATGGTTTTGGCCCTTTATTTAATTTCCTGATGCAACAACCTGATTTGCGGGTGTAACTTCGGTCCATGCGCATTGTTTTCCCGGCCTGGCTGCGTCGAAGTGACGTTATCTGCGGCTTCACACATTCATCAACAGCCGCCAAAAAATACGACAACCCCATAGTATCAAGGAAAATGAAAATGTCATCCACCGTTTTGTCGTGGAACAGCATTCGGCTGGGCATCGGGATGGTCGCCGCAATCATTTTATTTCCGACCATCGGAAGTGCGAACGACTCCGCTCGTCAAGCGCTGAGCAAGGTTGATCCTTCGCCGTTCTATCTAGGTGCGGATATTTCCACTCTCTCGGAGGTCGAGCAGCGCGGCGGCGTTTATATGGACGGCGACAAGCCCGGCGACGCGCTGGCCATTTTCATGAAACATGGCTGGACCTGTTTTCGTTTGCGGATCTGGGTTGATCCCCGCAATGGTGTCAATGGCCTTGAATACACAACCAAACTGGCCAAACGAATCAAGGCCGGCGGCGGGACGCTCATGCTTGATTTACATTACTCCGACTGGTGGGCTGACCCGCAGAAGCAGAACAAACCCGCCGCTTGGGCGAATCTGGATTTTGACGACCTCGTTAAACAAACCCAAAGTTATACGGCACACGTCATCAAAACGTTGAAGGACGCCGGCGCTACGCCGGATTTTGTGCAGATCGGCAACGAAATCACCGGCGGCATGTTGTGGCCCGACGGTCAGGTGAAGGTTCCACTTTCCACCGTCAAGGTGTTCGGAGGAGATGTGACGGTAATCAAGCCGCCGGACCCTTACGACGATGCCGGGCAATGGGCTCACCTCATTCGGCTTTTAAGAGCCGATATCAGTGGTGTTCGTTCGGTCACGACACCCGAAGACCATGTCCGTATCGTCATTCACATTGATTGCGGCGGTGACTGGCCGGTTACCCGATGGTATTTTGACCATCTTACCCGGGCCGGGATTGACTATGATGTCATAGGCCAAAGTTACTATCCAAATTGGCACGGCACGCTGGAAAATGTCCGCGACAATCTGCGCAATACGATTGAGCGTTACCACAAGGACGTGATGATCGTCGAAACCGCATACCCTTCCCGGGATGTTCATCCATCGCCAGCCGCGGCGAAAAATATGATTTGGCCCATGACGCCTGAAGGCCAGGAACGATTTTTGGCTGATCTCATCCGAGTGGTCAAGCAAGCACCGGAAGGGCGCGGGATCGGAGTGAACTACTGGCATCCCGAGGCCACCTTCATTCCTGGTTCCACGGATCGTTGGAGCGGGCCGGATGCCAACTCACTTTTCGATGCCAGGGGCAACCCGCTTCCCGCTCTGTACGTGTTAGGCCCTCATCCCGCAACGCAAACAGCGCATGCGGAAACGATTGAACGACGTTAACCGCCAACATACATTCTCCGACAAAGGATCGAACTGTCCCCGCGGAGAATCTGAACAGCAAATTATGTGCGAAGTGCCGGGCACATTCTCCTGAACCCGCTGACTTTTACTGGAACATGAAAATTCAAGCACCCGGATGGATCCTTCTGTATGCGCTTTTAACCACAACCCTGGCGCTGGCCCAGAACGGCACGCCACCTGCCGGCGGGCGAGCGCCGACCGGTGATGTTGGAACGACTAACATAAATTCTCCCCGGTGGAGACCTGATTTTTTCAGACGTTCCTTCGGACCGACGCCGCCGTTTGAAACGCCGGGAATTGAGCTTAAGCCTTTTGTCATCGATCATCGCCACGCAACCAACGCCGTCATTGATTTGTCTTTCCTGCTGGATGCGCCCGCGGGGAAGGGCGGTTTTATCCACGCGAAGGGCGACCAATTGGTTGAAGGAAACGGCCAATCGATTCGATTTTGGGGATTCAACATCACCGAGTGGAGCCGCGGTTCGACGGAGGTTCCCTCCAAAGCGGACGCGCCCATGTGGGCGGACGCGCTTGCCCGTACCGGTGTGAATATCGTGCGTTTGCAATTTCTCGATTTGGCAGCGCCGCGTGGATTAATAGACGGCACCCGCAATGACAGTCAGCACTTTGATCCGGTGCAACTCGACAACGAGGATTTTTTCCTGTTCGAATTAATGAAGCGCGGCATCTACATTGATTTTAACCTTAATGTCGGCCGGGCTTTCAAACCAGGGGACAAGGTTCTCGCTTTGCGGGAAGGGAAGGGGCCGCTGCTTTTCGACCAGCACCTGATTGAACTGGAAAAAGACTACGCCAGACGATTGCTGACCCACGTGAACCCGTACACCAAAAAGGCGTACGTTGATGACCCGGGCGTTGCCATCGTGGAAATTGTGAATGAGGGTGCCATTGGTATCGGCTGGAGTGGAAACAAAGCCTATGATGATGAGCTGACCGATCTTTTCAACACCTGGTTGCTCAAAAATGTGAACGTCGAAAAACTGGCCGAATTTCGCAAGGAAGCAGGTGTCGGTCCGGACCAACCGATTCCCCGCCTTAAAGGTCCGGCTTTGCGCACCGCGACCAAAGAGCGGTATTACACCGAATGCAAATTTTTCTCCGACCTGGAGTCCGGTTTTTTTCAGGAAATGGGTTCCTATTTGAGTAATACGTTGGGTGTAAAATGTGCCTTGATTGCCACCGCCGACCACAGTCATTCAGGAAGCGGCTATCCCCTGGAGATTGACGCGCAACAACTGGATATCATGGACGGCCATGATTACTGGCGGCACCCGAGTGTGCCGCCTTTCCGGCATAACCCCATCAGCCATGAATATTACAAGGCCAAACAAAGATTTGCCTATCGTGGCCTTTGTCTCGCCATCGTGCAAACCGGCCGCGAAGCCGGTCCGGTTCGCATCACCGCGTCTGCGGCCGGACTCAGGGACGCCACCGTTGAATTGAATGTTAGAGTCTCGACAAATTCGGTCCCGGTTTTACCATGATTGAATTCGTGAAGCCCTTTTCCACATGCGCGCGCAAAGCGTTGGGGATGTTGCTTGGGAATGTCGCAATCTGTTGGGGTTTGATTTTCGGCGCCGGATTGACTCTGCCCGCCACCGTTTGGGCGGATCCGGTTACAGCCGGGACCGGCACGCCCGAAGTGACAAACGTCGTGCAACTCTCCCGGCTGGGCTCTCAGAACCCGAATGTCAGTCATCTTGTCAGTCTGGAAGGCGACGTTTTGTGGGCGGACCCGGCGCAGGGTAAATTCGTTTTGCAGGATGCGTCCGGGACGGAAGAGTTGGCAATGGGTTTGCACGGCCAGTTGCCCCAACCGGGTCAACGGGTACGCCTGGAAGGTGAGATTACCATTGCCCGACGCGGTGCGGGTGTTCAGCTCGGAGTCATGGGACCGGTGGTGGACGACGACGGTATCCATACGATGATTGAAAAATCCGGGGCGGTTTATCTGCGGGCGGGCCGTTGGCCCATTCGGGTAGATTGGTTTAATGGCGTTGAGAAATACGGGTTGGAAGTGGACTATCAGGGACCGGCTCTGTCGCGTCAAAGAATTCCCGACCCGGCCCTCTTTCGCACCCAAACGGACGCCGCGGGCGCGACCAATGTTGTGAACGGATTGGATTACGCCTGCTATGCCGTGGACGGAGAAGTCCTGCCTGACTTCACCCGACTGACGGCACTCAAAACAGGCACGGTATCCAATTTTGATCTTGGCGTCATGCTGGGCGTGATGAGCCGCGACGAACATGTTGGATTGCAATTTACAGGCTATCTTCAAGTTCCTCGGGACGGTCTCTACACCTTTTACCTCACGTCGGATGATGGCAGTCAATTATTTATCGGTGAACCGTCGCTCCGGCTGGAAACGATTGGACAGATAGCACTGCCGCGACCGCGTCAGATGATCATCGGGCAGACGCTAAGCGAAAGCGGGGGCTATCAATGGGTTGAGGTTGAAGGAAAGGTCACATTCGTCAGTGAACGGAAAGATGGTTGGGACCTGGAATTAACCTCCGAAACCGGCCGCCTGAAGCTCAAGGTGGCGGATGGTTCCGGATTGTCGGTGGACCAACTGTTGAACAGCCGGGTCCGAGTCACCGGGGTTTGCCAAAGCGTTTACGATGCCGAGGGAGAGAAGGTTGGCGGTATCCTGTTGGTTTCGGACAAACGCGAAATCAAAATCGTCGGGACTACCAATCCTGCGACTAACAACAAGGACACTGGCCCGGAAACACTGCCGGTATTGACCGCCGCCAGTGAAGTTCATCAATTAAACCGGGAGGAGGCACAACGAGGCTATCCTGTGAACATCCAGGGTGTGGTTACTTGTGTCCTGCCGGAACGCCAGGCCTTCACCATTCAAGACGCCACCCGTGGGTTGTATGTGGTTGATTCTTCCGAAAGCCGTTCCGTGCCGCCGGAGATCGGTGAGTACCTGGAGGTCGAAGGCAAGACCGATCCGAGCCTGTTTGCTCCCATCGTTGATGCAGACCGCGTCCGGGATCTGGGGGCAGGACGTTTACCGCAGCCGGTGCATCCGGCCTGGGAACAGTTGATGAATGGAAGCCTGGATGCCCAGTATGTTGAATTGCAGGGCATCGTCACTTCAGTCAGTACCAATGGCGTAACGCTGTTCACGGGTGACGGCCAACTCAAATTGGAGCTGAAGGTTATCGGGATTAAGACGGCGGAGTTGGAGCGTTATGAAGATGCGGTCGTCCGCGTACGGGGGTGTCTGTTTGCATCCTGGGATTATGTGACGCACCAGGTAAAAGTGGGCGAGATCCGGGTTTATGGCGCGGAAATCTCGGTAGATCAGCCGGCCCCGACAGATTTGTTTTCGCTTCCGCTGAAGACGGTTGCGGAATTGTTGCAGTTTAACCCGCAAGCCGGCGTATTCCAGCGGGTGAAAGTTTCCGGGCAGATTATTTATTCGCAGGCCCCGGAATATTATCTGATGGATGACAAGAATGGCGTGCAATTTGTTTTGAAGAAACCTGTTCCGGGACTGGAAGCCGGCGATCTGGTGGAAGTGGTCGGCTTTCCTGGATTGAGTGGCGCTTCTCCGCTCCTGCACGAAGCCGTGGCGCGCAAGATCGGCCAAGCCACCCGGCCGAAAGCAAGGAAACTGCAACCCGACAATTTAATCCATGCAGAATATGACTCGACACTCGTGGCGGTGGATGGATTGCTCGTGAGCGTGCGGGAAACGCCTGCCGGCCAGGCCCTCGAAATGCGGAGCGGCGTCCGTACGTTTATGGCCCGGCTCAATACCAGGGATGATTCCGTACATTCGCTGGCACCGGGCACCCGTTTGGAACTGGCCGGAGTTTATCTCGGTGAAGGCGGGAACCGGGCAGTGGGACAGGACATTACCTCCTTCGAACTGCTGCTCAATTCGCCTGCGGACATCAAAGTGTTGGCGCGACCGCCGTGGTGGACGCTGGAACGATTGCTGGTCATGATGGGTGTGCTGGTGTGTGTGCTGGCTGCCGCCGCTCTGTGGATTACTCAACTGCATCGGCAAGTTGAACAACGCACCAGAGAACTCGAGGCTCAAATCCGGCAACGCCAGAACGTCGAGCACCAGCGGGCCATGGAGCAGGAACGCGCGCGGATTGCCCAGGACCTGCACGATGAACTCGGCTCCGGCATTACGGAAATCAGCATGTTGGCCGCCCGGGCCAGATCCACCACCGCCCCCGACGAAAGGCGGAACCATTATCTGGAACAGGCGCGCGAAAAAGCCCGCGAAATGGTCACGGCGCTGGATGAAATCGTCTGGGCGATGAATCCGAAACATGATTCCCTCGCGTCGCTGGTCAGTTATTTTTGTCTTTATGCAGATCGTTTTCTGGGTCTGGCCAACATCGCCTGGCGCCTGGAAGGCATGCCCGGGACACCGGATCCCATGGTGGATTCACGGCATCGGCATCAGTTGTTTCTGGCGTTCAAGGAGGCGTTGACTAACGTGGTGCGTCACGCCGACGCGTCGGAGGTTCGCTTGAGCATCCAGGCGGAACAGGGCCAGGTGCGGCTGACCGTCGCTGACAATGGGCGCGGATTTTCCTCGGGAGTTCACACCGAGGAAATGGACGGCGTGGCCAACATGCAGGCGCGCATCGAAAAATTGGGTGGAAGATTTGAAATCGCCAGCGAGGCCGGTCACGGCACCACGGTGCGGTTTTACATGCCTTTAAGTTCATGACCAAGATTGCCATTGTTGAAGACAACAAGGTCATTCGCGAAAGTCTCATGGAATTCATCCACGCTGACCCGGAATGCCGCTGTGTCTGTGCCTGTGCGACGGCAGAAGAAGCGTTGAAGGTGATTCCCAAACACGAGCCCGAAATCGTGCTGATGGACATTCAATTACCCAACATGTCGGGCATTGATTGTCTGGCTCAGTTAAAACAGATGCTGCCCTCCGTCCACATTATCATGGTGACGGTCTATGAAGACACCGAGCGAATATTCAAAGCACTGCGCATGGGCGCCTGCGGTTATCTCTTGAAACGTTGCGCACCCGAAGAACTCATCGCCGCTATCCGCGAGGTCCGGCAGGGTGGCGCCCCAATGTCGCGGGAGATTGCGCGCAAGGTCATCGCTTCGTTCCAGGAACCGCTGGCCACCGCCGTGGAAGTGGAAGACCTCACAGTCCGCGAGCGGGAGATTCTGGAATTGCTGGCAAACGGATTTCCCAACAAACAAATCGCCGACCGCCTGGGGTTGACCGACGGCACGGTGCGCTGGCATCTCCGGCATGTGTACAATAAACTCCATGTTCGTTCCCGTACTGAAGCCGCGCTTAAATTCCGCTCCACCAAACAGGATAAACAGGATAGTCGTTAATTCGGAACAACTTACATCATTTGCTGAACATGAATGTGTGGAATACTCTACATTTGTGAGGCTAGGCAAAGCCGAAAAAAGCCATTACGCTTGAAATAACCACCGATGAAGCCAGGTGAAGTCATGCGCCGTTCTGGTTAGCACAGTAAAACCAGGAACGCCAGAGTGGTTCGTTGATTGAGCTCGATGAAGCTGCAAAAACAATGCACAACCCGGACAAGTTACAACAGATGCCTAACTTAAAACCAGCCAAGCAAAGGGATAAACCGCAATCAGGATCGGGCTTTACGCTGATCGAATTACTGGTGGTGATTGCCATCATTGCCATTCTGGCGGCTTTGTTGCTACCGGCCCTGTCCGCTGCGAAGCAACGGGCGCAGACCATTCATTGCATATCGAATCTCAGACAGTGGGGATTGGCCTTTCCGATGTATGCTCTTGACCACCATGATAGCCTGCCGTTGGGTTGGTGGGATCGCAACGGAATGTGGATGGTGGCTTTTCAACCGTATGTTCCAGGAGCCACCAATGGCGTTGGCATCAGCGGGAGAATCTGTTTCTGCCCGACCGCAACAATATTGCGCAGCCAGACGGGGAACATGTGGAATACTGGTCCGCCCGCAGGCCCGCCAGTCACCTTTTGGGGGTGGGGAGTTTATGGCCAAAATGGTTATCCTATCAATCCTACTTACGGCCGTCCTGGCATGGCGGCCAGTTATGGGTTTAACGGTTGGATGGCCAACCCTCCTGACGCTGAATTGACTGCCGGTAATCCCAATGCAGCAATAGATCGGCCGGGATTTTGGCGGACATTGACAGGAGCTGGCAGGTTCGCGTCCCAATCCCCATTATTTGCTGATTGCGCCTGGGAAGGAGCCGATCCCCACGAAGGTGCCGCGTACAACACCAATCCTTCGGCAGACGCACCCCCCCAGTATCCGGGCGAATGTGCGGTTGATGCCGAAATACCGTCTTTTTGCCTGCTCAGACACCCCAGTAGAAATCCTGTCAATATGGCGTTCGCGGACGGGTCGTCCAGGCCGGTGGGCTTGAGAAAGCTTTGGCAGTTGCCTTGGAGCAAGATTTACGACCCATCCCAAGCAGTGAGCAGGTTTCCCCCTTGGATGAGTGCTTACAATTAATCGAAACAAACCCACATAACTATGAAAAAAATACTATCCTTGGCCGTCATCGGCGGAGTTCTTTTGAGTGTGGCTCCGCTTGCATCTGCGGTGACTGTTTACACCGAGAACTGGGGTACCGGTAACAGCGGTGTTACCGGAAACGGCAATATCAATACGGTCGGGTGGACCGCTATTGCCACATCACAAACCGCCGGGCCTTATGTCGGCATCTACACCGCTACAGGCGCAAGCGACCCCACACTCGGTTTGGCGTTGCCGGCGAACACGGTTTATTTTACGGGTTTTCAGACCACCAACCTGCCCGGGATGTTTTACACAACAAGCTCGGCCGGGCCGGGCGTCGGCGGGAACTCCAGCTTCGCCAATATTGATCCGACGTTATACACCAATCTGACGTTTAATATAGAGGTTCGAGACCCAAACGGAGGTAATCCCGCCACCAATTATTTTGCCGTTCAAGTGGGCGGACAATGGTATGTGGCAACCTCTTACCCGTTACCCGATTACACCGCCGGGTATCCGCAATTCACCAATACTTTCCTGGTTTACACGAACCCGGCAAATGTTTGGCAAACTTTGACCATCAATGGCACCAGCAATGTGACGATAGGTTCCATGGCATCCCCCAACTTGACCTCACTGATCACCGGGATCGGTATTGTTGAAATTAACACTCCGGGCGGCTTTAATTATAACGAGCTGGTTATTAATCAAGGCTCGGGTGATTTTCCACAAATTGCGCCCACCAATACCGCCACGGCAGTAACGCCGCAGTACGTGTACGTTGGTGGCGGTGCGGCGTTTGTGTCAACCTTTGCCGGTCCTCTCCTGGTTTACCAATGGCAGACCAATGGTGTGAATATAAATGGAGGAAGATACCTTGGTACGGCCGGCAACACGCTGACCATCACCAATTGTAACCTCAACGATGCGGGTTCTTTCTATATGGTAGTCGTGACGAACATATTTGGCAGCGCCACAAACAGTAGTTTGCAGCTGATCGTCAGCAATGTGCCTCCGGGTCTTTTGTATGCGGAGAATTTTCCGTATCTGGGACCTAACGGCAACAACCCAATCACCGGTGTTGGTTGGATAAGTTCTGCGCCTGCCAACACGTCCATCGGCATTTATCAGGCCGGTGGCGGTCTTGGTGATGCCTTTTCCTATTCGCCTGTCGCCACGACCAACGCTTATTACACAACGGATACCAATGACACCGGAATCTCCGGACTGCCGTTTGTGGACATAAACCCGGCAAGTTATCCGTATGTTACCTTGCAGGCTGGCTTTGTTCCGGGGAATGCCGCCGGCCAGGTTTCCGGGGCCATCTCGGTTTATTGGGCGGTGAAAATGACCAGCGGTTGGTATTGCTCCGTGCAAGCACAGGCGATAGATCTCTCAGCGTTAAGCCCTTATCAAAACTATCAATATGGATTTAACCCTGCGGCAACCAATTGGAATAATCTGACCATTACCGGCACCAACGCGGTAATCGGCGGTCAGGCCCCAGGCGCTTTGGCCGGCAACATCGTCGGCGCCGGTTTGGTGATTGCACACAATACCGGGAGTGGTTCGGACATGAATTTCCAGAATTTCGAAATCATTACCAACCAGGCGGTGGGAACGCCGCCGAACATTGGCGCGAACTACCCTCTTGACGTAACGGTCGCATCAGGAGGCGGAGCCGGCTTTGGGGTTTCCGCCAGCGGAACAGCACCTTTTACTTATAGTTGGACGACCAACGGCGTTTTTGTCTCCAATGGAGGCAGAGTCTCCGGCGCAACCACCGCGACATTGACTATATCTGATCTGACTGCCAACGATAATGGTCTCCAGATAGGCGCATATGTCACTAATGCAGCCGGTGGCGACAACAGTATTTCAGAAGCCGGCGCCACTACATTGACGGTAACCAATCCTCCCGTTGGCTTGGTTTATTCGGAAGCGTTTCCGTTTGTCGGACCCGTGGCCGGCGACTATCCGATCACCAGTGTCGGGTGGACCGAAGCGGTTCCAAGCACTCCCAATGCTCTATTCCAAGCGGGCACGCCGGGAACAGAGTCAGCGAGCCAGGGAGCGGTTTTTGCCTACCTTGGAAATGCGGGTACCACTGTGTATTATGCGACTACGGCCTCCGATACCAATCAGTCTGGAGTGCCGTTCCCGAATATCGACCTGGCGGCTTATCCAAACTTGAGCATTTCGGCGAGTATTGCGCCAAACTCGGCGTCTTCCACCAACGTCGCGGCTTACGTGGCGGTGCAACTCAATGGCACCAATTGGTACGTTTCCGCGAACGCCTTGTTGGGGCCAAATGTCGCTTCTAACTCGGTGTACTCTACCTACACCATGAACTTTAATCCCGCCGCGGCGAATTGGAACAACTTGACCGTAACCAGTTCGGGTGGGTTGATTGGGTCGGCAGCGGCCAGCAACTTGAGCGGTGTGATGACAGGAGCCGGTCTGGTGTTCGTCACTGTAGGGAGTGGAGGAACCTTCAACTTCGATTATTTCCAAATTGCAGATCTCGGAGTTGTTGGCGGCGTCAATGTCGGCCCGCTGACGGGTGGCAACCTCAATCTGTCCTGGGTTGGAAATCCGTCGGTGAAGCTGCAGAGTTCAACCAATTTGAACAGCAGTTTGAACTGGCAGGATGTGCCTAACACGTATGGGCTCTATTCGCTGCCGGTGTCTGTGACCGGATCGCAGAAATTCTACCGGCTGAAGACCCCGTGAGTCTCATTACAAATCGTCAGTATTGACGTTTTGTAAACCCGGGATTGTTAAATTGGAGGAAAGCTGGAGCCATTCATACGAAAAATTGAATGGCTCCAGTTCCTGTTTGAAGCGTAAGAACCAGATCGAAAGCAGTGTTTTGAAACTGAAATTTGCATATTTGATTTTAGGCGCAGCGGCACTTTTTACGCCGGGGACATTGCCCGCGCAGACCAATTTCATCGCCGGCACGGACTTTTCGGACCTGAGTTTTTTCGAAAGCCGGGGTATTACGTATAAAGACGGCGGACAGGTTCAGGATGGAATTCAGATTCTCAAAAACCACGGCATCAATTGCATCAGACTGCGGCTCTGGACGAGCAGCGCAGCCCAGGCCAGCGCGGACCCATACAACTACGGCAATAATACCAACTACACCGTGCCGCTGGCCGTGCGAGTCAAGAATGCGGGACTGCTCTTCTCCTTGGATTTTCATTACTCGGACACTTGGGCCGACCCGGGTCATCAGGCCACGCCTTCTGCCTGGGCAAGCCTGACCTTCCCCCAGCTTGTACAACAGATGCGCACTTACAACAGCAACACCATAGCCACTTTCGCGGCTGCAGGAGCGATGCCGGACTACGTCCAGATTGGGAATGAGATCACCGACGGCATGTTGTGGACCAATGGGCAGCTTACGGGCACGTGGAGCAGTTCCAACCCATCGTGGATTCGGCTGGGCCAATTGATGAATGCGGCAATCCAGGGAATCGAGGATGCGACGAATGCTACTGGCGCTAAAATGCCCAAAATTATCGTTCATATTGACCGGGGCGGAGACTGGGCCACGACCAAGTCGTATTTTGAAAACCTGAATGCTCAAGGAGTTCCTTACGATATCATCGGCGAGAGTTATTATCCCTTCTACCAGGGATCACCGACGAATCTGAATATCTGCCTCAGCAATGCTGCCGTTGAGTTCGGCAAACCCATCATCGTTGCTGAAGACGCTTTTCCCTACACCAATACTTGCCCTTCCGCCTGGCTTAGCCAACTTTATGGTTATCCCCCCACCCCGGACGGTCAGGTCAGCTTCATCGCGGCGCTGGCCGGGATCGTGGAAAGTGTGCCAAACCACCTCGGGGCTGGCTTCTTCTATTGGGGAGCCGAGTATCAAGCGGCCAGCGGCGTCAATGAGGCCGGTTTTAATACATCGTCGTTTTTTGATGCGGGTGGCAATGTCCTGCCCGTGGCCAGCGCCGTTGGTGGAATGGCCGCCCCGCTTTTGATAAGCCCCTCTCTCAACGGTTCCAATCTACAGCTACAGTGGCCATTCAGTGGAGCTGCTTCGATATTGGCGACCACAACTGCCTTGGCGCCTTTAACCGTCTGGTCGTCCGTGTCTAACACGACCCAAACCACGGGAGCGGTGTTTACCATCACCCTGCCGTTGGATTCCAGCCAAACCCGTTTTTACCGGTTACAATCGAACTGACACGTGGTGAACGGGGAACGTTGGAAAACAAAAACTGGACGCTAAAAGCGATCAAGCGACTCTTGTTGGAGCGCAGCCAGTGGGTGATCATGTTGCCCCGACGTTGGGGACTCCGAATGGCGAGACGGACTTTGCGACGGAAATTTCTCTTCAAACGGATTCAATGCGTGCCGCGTCGCCACTTTGGATTTGGCCACCTTGAAGTACGGAAGCGTAAGCACCGACACGCGCCTGGTTGTAATTCGCCGCGGTTTTCAAAATGCCAATGTCTCTGGGCATGTCGCCTTGCGGCAGAGTGGTCATCACGCAACGGCCACAAGGGCCGGTGATTTTCAATTTTACCTCGCTGCCGATGGCCAGGATTTTTTCATTCCATTTGTCGTTTTCGGGAAAACCTTTGATGCCGGGCGGAGTCTTAATTACCAGGTTCGGGCGAAAACGGCGCGACTCAAACCGCCCTTCGGGATAAAATCCCCGCAAACTGTCGAGCGTGGCCGTTGTGAGGAAATGAATGGCGGCGCAGTCAAAAAACGTTTCGGACGGCATTGCCTCATCGGTGACAACATCGCGCCGCGCCAGCCCGTCAATATCCGGCCAGTATTCTTCGAGCGTGCCCGCGCCCCGTGCGCCGGCCAGAAACCGGACCGGTTTGCCCAACGCGGAGGACAGCCGTGCCTCGATATTTTTGTCTTCGGTGGAAACGCAGTCGCCTTCGGGAAAGGTGATTCGCGCCGGCGGCAGCGCGCCATTCTCCCCGGGCGGCCGGGAAAACGCCGCGCGGAAGGAAAACAACGCCGGCCACCTGGAGGGATTTTTCGCGCTGGCAATCTTTCCAGTGGCCGGGTCGGCCAGGGAAAACACACGATCCCCCAGCATACCCCTGGTTCCAATCCGCGCGGCGTTCAATTCCTCGCCCATCATGGACTTCACCGGGTAACGGTGAATCGCCGCAACGATGCCAATTTGCCGGCTCATGCGGGTTGGGCGTGCAATTTTTTGATTTCGGTGTCGATTTCTCCAATGCGACTCGGCTTCTGATGTTGCATCGCCATGATTCGAACGTAACCGATGAACAGGTAGGCGGCAAAAACATAGGGGAACGCATTGACGGGCGGCGCTGGCACTGGATAAACGCTGCCGACGGCCGGAATCACCAACAACATCATGCCCGCCACACAAAGCGCGATGTGTTTGGGTTGGAGTTCGCCGCGCTTTTTTAGAAACAGGGGGGCGGCGAGCACAATGAGGGTGTAAGCGCCAAGAAAACCAAACGCGCCCATCGTGCCGGCGTCATTGAATTCGTCAAGCACTGCCATGCCATTATGAACCAGTACAAAGTAACAGATTGTAACCACACTGAACATCACGCTGGCCATCGTTGCCAGGGCGATGTGCGGCGTGCCATGGTGAACATGCGCCGTGCTGGTGGAATTGGGGAAAAAGTCGTGGCGCCCCATGGCGAACATGACGCGCGCGCCGGCGTTCACGCACGACGAGGCCAGCGCGAAGAAACTGAACATTGCGCCCGCCGAAAGCAGCGGCCAGAGGAAATTCACATTATACATCTGCGCCATGACGTTCAGCGGCGCGTCAATCTGGTCGAGTGTAGTTTTATATCCGCGAGTGCCCAGCACCTCGGTGTAAGTGACCAGCATGAAGAAAGCGCCGGTAATCAAAAGACTCCAGATGATCGAACGCGGAATCGACTTGAGCGGATTGATGGCTTCCTCGCCGAACGCGGTGGAGCTTTCAAATCCGACACCACTGAAAATGGCTACCACCACGCCCATACCCAATGTCCACAGCGAGACGCCCTTGAAGCTGAATTGCGCCGCGTCTGGAGCGAAATGATGATGACCGAGCACGACGACACACAACAGCAGGATGAGGGAAACGGAGAACGCCTCCAACCCGAGCGTGATGAGCGTCGAAATCTTGATGTCTTTGTAGGCCAGGATAAAACAAATTGCCAGGCAAACGGCGAAAAGCAGCACGGATGGCGCATTGATATGAATCGCTTGCAATAGCTTGCTGGCGAAAATGGTGAACCCCGTCGTTCCGGCTATCCCGATGAAAAGATACGCCCACACCAGACACCAGCCGCACAGCGAGCCGCCGTTAAAGCCCAGGCCGGACGAGGCATAATTATACATTGAGCCAGCCATCGTTGTGCGCCTGGCAAACTGGTTCAAGCTCAACGCCACAAACAACAACATGACCGTGCCAACGGCGTAGGCCAGCCAACCCATGTTGCCCGTGGTGCCAAACATCAGCGGCACAATCAGCGCCGCCGTCATCGTCGGGGAAATGACGCCGATGTTTTGCGCCAGCAGTTCCTTGAAGTTTAAACAATTGGAACGGAGCTTGTTCATAATTTTTCTCCTTGGTTAACGTTTCGGTTTTTCAAATTGACGGACTTCGGGTTCAAACAATTCCCGCGCCGGATGGATACAAACGGCGGCGGCTTGGGCAGCGGCACCACTTTGACGGCAGGAATGGCGCGGTGCGCGTGGACATAAGGGTTCACTGGCGTGCTGGAAACCGGCGACGCCACAATCAAAACTTCTGCGTCTTTCGTCCCCGAGGCGATCAACCGGTGCGGGAGCCGCGATTCAAAATGCGCAGCGTCGCCAGGCGCCAAATCGTAGGTTTTTCCCGCCAGCGACAGGATGAGCCTGCCCGACAGAACATAAATCCATTCCTCGCCGTCGTGATGGTAATGCTCATGGCCCCGCCGCGCGGGTGACACCCGGATTCGCAACGGCTGCAAATTGAAAAACCGGCCTGCATTGGACAGTGGGACATATTTCAGGCCGTTGAGGGTTTTCTCGACGGCATCCGCCGCGCGCACAATCACGCAAGGCTCGGTGGCCGGCGGTGATTCGAACAGTGACGCCAACGAAACCTCAAAAATTCCGGAAAGCGTCAGCACGGCCGCAATGGAAGCCTGACGGTCTCCCGACTCGAGCCGGGACAGAAAAGCCTTGGACAGCGCGCTCCGACAGGCCAGTTCCTGCAGCGTCCAGCCCCGCCGCCGCCGCAGTTGACGTAATCTTGTGCCGAAGGACGAAAGTTGAGACTGAATCACACTCTCCTCCGTTTGATGCCTATCAGGTAACTCTGTTGTCATACAGGCAACTCAATGAAAGCATCGCTAATGCCAATCATTATGCCTGCAGAATTCTAAGGAAAACTGAACAATGAAGGCCCGGCCGGGAAATTCTGTTGTTGCAAATTACGCAGACCGGTCAAATAAAAACCAAAACTAGAAAATCAACCTGTCGCCCGCGCGCAATGGCTTCCCTGATTCCGTAGGAGGAATGGAAGTGTTGACGGCAAACCGGTAAAAATGATTAAAACGTTGCGGATTCGCCCAGGCGGGAAGATGTTTTTTTCGCAAATCCATGAATTTTATCTGAAAATCGGCGATGGCCTGTCCGGTCTCCTGATCGCGGGTGGGAACCACACAACGCTGGCAGGGGTTATGGCCAAAGAATTTTACCGCGCCGATTTGGAATGGTTTGAGTTCATCCGGCGCGCCGTACAGCCGGTCTTCGCCAAATGATTCACCCTCGGCTAATTCCAAATTGGTGCGAAAACGACGGCGCACGCTTTCCAATGTCAGTTCGGGAAACCAGCTTTGCACCGTGCGCAAACTCGCCGCGCTCACAATCGTCGGCCCAAAGGCGGTATGATCATCGGGGAACCCTTTTTCTGATTCATGTCGGATAACCGCTTGAAAACCAAAGAAGTGACTCAGCCATTTACCGATGGGCAGGGGGTCGTCTAATTGAAATTGCACCGGCGATTCGCTGTCCTGCCACAGGCGTACTTCTACGATTTCAGCATCGAACTCGCAGCGTAACTCGTGAACGCGTGGCGTGCGTTTGCCGTTTATCACCTTTCCGTCCGCGTCGTAGATTGCGTAGTTGCGATCCTTTTCGAGGATGCCACCACTGGTGATGCGGGACGTTTCCACTGAGACACCGTCGAGGGATTTAATGGGAAATATGGTGATTCGGCCAAGTTGCATCTTGCGCGAAAATCAATACCGCAATCATTCCGTGCGCGGCAAACACTTTCCAAACAATCTTAGTTCGCGCCCGCAACAGGGTGGCAGCCGCCCGGTTTCTTTTTTTTGCAAATTTGGATTTGCCCGCCTACTCTGCAGCCTTTCATGAAAACGAAAAAGGTTTCGGCAGTCCGGCCTGTTCTGCGCCCGCGTTTTCGCATCACCAGCGGAAGAGAAATTGCCTTTGGTCCGGGCAAGGCGGAATTGCTGGCCCTGGTGGCGGAAACCGGTTCGATTGGCAAAGCGGCCATACGCATGGGCATGTCTTATATGCGCGCCTGGTCGCTCATCCAGACGATGAACGCGTCCTTCAAACGGCCGGTCATCAAGGCCGTGCGCGGCGGGCAGGCACGTGGCGGCGCGGAGTTGACGGAAACGGGGCGGCGCGTACTGGCTTTGTATCGGCGGGTGGAAAAGGACAGTCTAAAGGCGATCCAGGCGGACTGGCGGGCATTGCGGAAATTATTGCATGATTGACGCCAAAGCTGCCCGCGCCTCCCCTGACCGGCAGGGAGTGGAGGCATGGCTCCGTTATATTTGACAAAATATAACGATTCGGTAAGTTCGCCCGATGCAAATAATTAGAAGTGTGTTTCCCAGGTCAAAATTCAGCCGCCTTTTTCCCGGGGTTGCCGGCATTGCGCTGGCGCTGATGGGCATTTTGCAATGCCCGGCCGATGACCTCGACGGCATCCGCCAACCCGACCCGCCTTCCATGTCGCCGGTGGAAAATTACTTCAGCGATTGGTTTGCGCGCGTGTCAAAAACCCAGGCGGAACAACCGCATTGGATCACACCGCTGGTGACGGTTACCCCGCGTCTCGAAGAGGAGCTCCGTTATGACCTGTCCTGGGAACATTTGCCCGGCGGCGGAACGCTGACGAGCTATGGCGGTGGCAAGGGGCTGGAAATTATCCCCGCCGAACGGGTCGAGCTCATTTTTGGTGTGCCAGCCTGGCAGTCTGAAACGACTCCCTCCGGTTCGCCTCTCAAACATGGTTGGGCCGATGAAAGTTTCCTGCTCAAATACCGGTTGCTGTCCGCCAACGAAGAGCAAGGCAATTATATCCTGACCGCTTTTCTGGGACTTTCCGTGCCCACGGGCAGCGAAACATTTACGGCGGATCATTACGTCGTTACTCCCACCATCGCCTTCGGCAAAGGCTGGGGCGATTTCGATTTCCAAACCACTTTCGGTGCGTCCGTGCCTGATGATGGCAGTGCGCCGGCCGGTGCCGGAACGCCGCTCCTGTTGAATACGGCGTTTCAATATCGGGTGATGAAAAATCTTTGGCCGGAATTGGAGGTTAATTACACTCACTGGCCGAACGGCAAGCACGACGGACTGGACCAGGCTTTCCTCACTCCCGGGTTGGTGGCGGGAAAGATTCCCATCGCGGGACGCGTAGGGCTGACCTTTGGCGCAGGTTATCAAATCGCGGTGACCGACCATCCGCTTTATCGGCACAACTTTATTTTAACCATGCGGATTCCGTTTTAACTCGAGGATCGCGTGAACAACCTCTTCTTCAAAGTCATCACGGCGGCTGCCGGCCTGCTGTCCCTGCGCTCTGCCTATTCAACGGAAATTACGGTATTTGCGGCTGCCAGCTTGACCGACAGTCTAAGACAAATCGCCGCCGTTTACGAAAAAGCTTCCGGTGACAAAATCGTTTTCAACTTTGCCGCCTCCAGCACCCTGGCGCGGCAGATTGAGGAAGGCGCCCCCGCCGACATCTTCTTTTCCGCCGACGAAGCGCAAATGGACCGGCTGGCAAAAAAAGGGTTGATTGATCCGGCCACGCGCAAGTCCATTCTGGGCAACTCACTCGTCGTCGTCATTCCCAAGGACAGCCTGCGGCAAATCAAATCCGCGGGCGATCTTGCCAATGCCGGCATAAAACAAATCGCGCTGGCCGATCCGAAGGCCGTGCCGGCGGGCGTTTATGCGAAAGCGTGGCTGGGAAAGCTGCATCTCTGGCCGGCGGTTGAGCCGAAAGTTGTTCCCACGGAGAATGTCCGCGCTGCGCTCGCGGCTGTCGCCTCCGGCAACGTGGATGCGGGCGTCGTCTATAAAACGGACGCCGCCATTTCCAAAAAAGTCAAAATCGCGTATGAAGTTCCGTCCGCCGACGGCCCGGACATCCGTTATCCAATGGCGCTGGTGAAAGGTTCGCCGCAACCCAAAGCCGCAAAAAAATTCCTGGACTACCTTGCTTCCGAAGAAGCTGGACAGGTCTTCACGCGATATGGCTTCCTCTTGCGTGAATGACGGCTGAAGAATGGCAGATTGTCTGGTTCACCGCGTGGGTTTCCGCGTTGAGCACGGTGATGATTCTGCCCTTCGGCCTGGCGCTCGCGTGGGCGCTGGCCCGGCGCGACTGGCCGGGCAAATCCGTCGTGGAAACTTTCGTGACCCTCCCGCTCGTCATGCCGCCGGTGGCCACGGGGTTGATCCTGCTGAAAGTCTTTGGCAAGCACGGAGTCGGCGGCTTTCTTGAGGACAAATTCGATTTCAACATCATCTTTACCTGGCGCGCCGTGCTGCTCGCCTTGGGTGTGATGTCGTTTCCCTTGCTGGTGCGCTCCGCGCGCGTGGCGTTCGAAGAAGTCAACCCACGCCTGGAGCAAATCGCCCGCACCCTTGGCGCGGGCGGTTGGCGGGTGTTCTTCACCATTACCATCCCGCTGGCCGCGCGCGGCATTGTCGGCGGAATGCTGCTCGCGTTTGCCCGCGCGCTCGGCGAATTTGGCGCGACCATCATGGTTGCCGGATATATGCCGGGTAAAACTGCGACGATTTCGCTCGCCATTTTTGAGAACGTGCAGATTGGCGAAGACGCGCACGCCTATCGGTTGCTGGGTGTGTCCGTGGTGCTTGCCTTCCTGGCCGTGTGGAGCAGCGAATTTTTCCTGCACCGCAAAAAAACAACATGAGCCTGGTGCTGAAAAACATTTCGCTGCCGCTTGCTCATTTCACGCTCGAAGTGGACGTTGAGATGCCAAGGCGCGTCACCGCCGTCTTCGGCCCGTCCGGCGCGGGCAAAACGTCATTGCTCGACCTCATTGCCGGATTGCGCGTGGCGCCTTCCGCCTTCATTCAACTGGATGGCAGCGTATTGACCGATACGGTGAAAAAGTTTTCCGTGGCGACGCACCGGCGCGGCATCGGTTACGTGCCGCAGGACCTTGCCTTGTTTCCGCATCTTTCCGTCCGTCAAAATCTGTTCTACGGTTGCAAATCCCGCGCGGCCGCGGGCCCGTTGTTCAGCTTCGAGCATGTGATTCAAGTGCTGGAAATCGAGCCATTGATTTCGCGCGGCGTGACCGAACTCTCCGGCGGTGAGAAACAGCGCGTCGCCCTTGCCCGCGCGTTGCTGGCATCGCCGCGCCTGCTGCTGTTGGATGAGCCGCTCGCCAGTCTTGACGTGCCGCTGAAGGAAAAAATCATTCCCTACCTCGGCCGGGTCCGCGATGAATTTCAAATCCCGATGGTGTGCGTGACGCACGACCGATTTGTGGCACTGACGCTGGCCGACGAAATCGTGGTGTTGATGAGTGGAAAGGTCATGCAGACCGGACCGGTGCCCGATGTGTTCAACCGTCCGGCCAACGCCGAGGTCGCCCGCTTTGCCGGCGTTGAAACGTTGCAACCCGGCCGGATTACGAGTGTGAACGAAGGGCTTGCCACCGTAACCGTCAACCGCGCCACGTTCACCGCGTTGGCCCCCGCAACTGCGGCGCAAGCGGTGTTTGTCTGCATTCGTGGCGAGGACGTGGTGCTTCAACGTGACGTCGCTGGCGCCAGCAGCGTGCGTAATCGCCTTTCCTGCCGTATCTTGTCCCTCCGGCCCGAAGGCGCGCTGGTACGCGTCGAACTGGATGCCGGGTTTCCTCTGTTTGCACTGGTGACGCGCCCCGCCTGTGCCGAATTGGCCCTGCGCGAGGGTGAAACCATCACTGCCCTCATTAAAACGCCGGCCATCCATCTTGTGCCGCGTTGAAACTGCTGCTAAAAAATTTCAATGCGCGTGCTGTTTTTCGCCCAACTCAAAGGCGCCACCGGTTGCGATTCGATCGAACTCGCGTCGCCATCGTCATGGAACACGGAACAACTCTGGGCGGAATTGCTGAAAAAGTTTCCCGCGCTTGCCCCGCATCGTGCCAACGTGCGCCTTTCCCGGAACTGGGAATACGCCACCGCGGACGCCCTCTTTTCAAATGATGATGAAGTCGCCTTGATACCGCCGGTGTCGGGCGGCTGAGATTTCACGCATGGAAATCGAGATTCAACTGACAAACGAGCGAATCCCGGAACATGTTCCGCCGCCACAGGGGCCGTCGGGAAAGGCAGGCGCCTGGCTGGAATTTCGCGGCGTTGTCCGCGACCAGGAAAACGGGCAAACAATTTCTGCGCTCGAATACGAGGCCTACCCGGAAATGGCCTCGCGCGAAATCCGGCGGTTGCTGGAAGCAATTTCGTCACGGCATCCGTGCCTGGCGGCAAAAATCATTCATCGGGTTGGAATAATTCCGACAGGCGAGGCGGCCATTTATGTGGGGGTGGCGGCCGGTCACCGCGGCGAAGCCATTGCCCTGCTGGCCGAATTCATGGACCGGCTGAAACAAGACGTGCCGATTTGGAAACGGCGGGCGCTGCGATCGGTAGCCGCAAATGTCAATTTGCGGATTTCCAGTTCCGCCGCATCCGCCGATTCACCTCGGCGGCTGCAAAAAGTATTGTCACTCGATGACGCCCTCGCCGAAATCCAATCATGCTGCCGGTCATTGCCCGCCGTCCGCGCGCCGCTGGAAGAAAGTTTTGGCCGTGTGCTGCGCGAGACGGTTTGTGCGTCCGAAGATTTTCCCGATCACGATCGCTCCACTCGCGACGGCTATGCGATTTTGCAGAACGACCCTTCTGAAACCTTCCGGCTCGTGGACACGCTGCACGCCGCCGATTGGAAGCCGCGTGAATTGAAAACCGGTGAGGCCGTCCGGATTGCCACCGGCGCGTCTTTGCCGTGTGAACATTTGCGGGTGGTCATGCAGGAAAATGTCGAACGCACTGACGTCGGAATAAAAATTCTCCGCCGTGAATCCGCATCGAATGTGCGCCGGCGCGGCGAGGAAATACGTGAGGGTGAAGCCGTTTTGCGGCCGGGCGCGAGGCTCGGCGCCGGTGCCCTGGCGTTGCTGGCCAGCGTAGGCTGCACGCGGCCGCTCGTAGGCCCGCGACTGCGCGTCTGCCATTTCACCAGCGGCGATGAAATTATTGCACCCGACCGGAAACCACGACCGGGACAAATCCGGGACAGCAATTCGATTTTAATCCGGGGATTATTGCAAAAATGTTCGTGCGAGCTCAGGCAGTCGCATCTCCCGGAGGATTTCGAAGCGGCCAAAGCGGAAGTCGGCCATCGGCCATCGGCCATCGGGAGTGCGGATGTGCTGCTGGTCTCCGGCGGGGCAAGTGTCGGAGACAAGGATTTCACCCGGACCTTGCTCGAATGGCTCGGATTTGAAATTGTTTTCAGCCGGGTAAACATCCGGCCCGGCGCACCGCTGATTTTTGGCGCGAACAAAAATCAAATTGCCTTCGGCCTGCCCGGCAATCCATTGTCGCATTTCGTCTGTTTTCAGTTGTTTGTGGCCAGCGCGCTGGCGAAACTCGCAGGCGAAGCCCCGCAAGCATTTCAGCGCGGAATGCTCGCGGACAGGCTTGAAGACGCGCCGAATCCGCGCGAAACTTTGTGGCCGGCGCGCCTGGATTGGGCGGGATTGCATCCGCGGGCATGGACCAGTTCGGGCGATGTGACTGGTTTGGCAGAGACAAACGCGTTGATTCGCGTGCCCGCAAATCGCGGCTCGATGGAAGCGGGTGCGGAAGTGGTTTTTTTGCCGATAACCATCGAATAATTGTAGCCGCGGACGTGGGTCGGCTCTAACTTTCGGCCAAGATTTGAATGCCGGAGCCGGTTCACATCGGCGGCTACGAAATGAAAACAAAAGAATTTTCGCATCTCGACACTGCGGGCGGTGCACGCATGGTCAACGTCGGCCATAAACCGGTGCAACGCCGCCGCGCAGTGGCGGAAGGCAGATTGATTTGCCGGCCGGCAACGATTCGCGCGCTTAAACGGAACGCGCTGCCCAAAGGTGACGTCTTGACCGTGGCGCAGATTGCGGGAATCCAGGCCGCCAAGCGCACGGGCGAATTAATTCCGCTTTGTCATCCACTCGCGCTCAACCACGTTGAAATAAAATTTCGCGTCCGGGCCGCTGCCATCGAGATTGTTTGCGCGGCGGAAACGCATTCGCAAACCGGTGTCGAACTGGAAGCATTGACCGGCGTCAGTATCGCGGCGCTGACGCTATACGACATGTGCAAGGCCGTGGACAAGACGATGCGAATCGGAGACATTCATGTCGTGGAGAAAATCAAGGAATGAAAATCGGGCGCATCACCGTCAGCGACCGCGCGTCAGCGGGGATTTACGAGGACCGCAGCGGGCCGGAGATTGAGCAGGTTTTGGGGGAGTTTTTTGGCAGCGCGGCAACATTTGAACAGGCGATGGTGCCGGATGAAGTGGAAAAAATCTCCGCAACGTTGAAAAAATTCGCGGATGAATTAAGCTGTGAGTTGATTGTGACGACTGGAGGCACAGGAATTGCAGCCCGCGACGTGACGCCGGAGGCGACCCGTCCGGTTTTGGAAAAGGAATTGCCGGGTTTCAGCGAAGCGATGCGGATGCAATCGCTGGCCCGGGTGAAGACGGCCATTTTATCGCGCGCGCTGGCCGGCACGCGCGGGAAGGCATTGATTGTGAATTTGCCGGGCAAACCTTCGGCGGTGCGCGAGTGCCTCGAGATTCTCGCGCCGGCAATCCGTGAAGGCATGGCCCATTTGCGCGGCGAAGACCCGCATCAAAGTTGAGACCATGAACGATACCTTTGGCCGCACCGTTGATTATTTGCGCATCTCGATCACCGACCGGTGCAACGAGCGGTGCCTCTACTGCATGCCGGAAGGTTACAAGGGCTGGGAACGCACCCGGGACCATTTGACGGCGGACGAAATCATCCGCGTAGTTCGCGTGGCGGCGGAACTGGGTTTTCGAAAATTCCGGCTGACGGGCGGTGAACCGCTGGTACGCAGTGATATTTTGGCAATCGTCCGGGGAATGAGAGAAATTCCCGGCGTCGAAGTCATCGGACTTTCGACCAATGGAATCAAACTCGCCGGGCTGGCGCAATCGTTGCGCGAGGCCGGAGCCAGCACGGTCAACATCAGTCTCGACGCACTGGATCCGCGGGTTTACCGGCAGGTAACCGGCGGCGACGTGAATGCGGTCATTGCCGGCATCCGCGCGGCGGTGGCGGCTGGATTTGACCGCGTGAAACTGAACTGCGTACTGATGCGCGGCGTGAACGAGCAGGAGCTCTGGCCGCTCGTCCTGTTCGCGGCCGAGCACCGCCTCCCGCTGCGGTTGATTGAGCTGATGCCCTTGACGCGAACGGATGTCTTGACGGAGAAAAACTTTCTGCCGGTTGGCGAAGCGATGCAATTGCTCGGCCAGCGCGATGAATTGATTCCCAGGCCGGAGGTCAAGATCGGCCATGGACCGGCGAAGTATTTTTTACTGAAACAAACCGGTGCCCTGGTGGGCTTCGTCGGGGCTTTGACAAACCTGCATTTCTGCGAGAGCTGTAACAAGATGCGACTCACGTCGGATGGCAAAATCCGCCCCTGTCTCGGGGATCATGGCGAAATTGATTTGCGCGAGGCGCTCCGCAGCGGCGGCGATGATACGGTGTTACGGCAATTATTCCTGGAAGCTCTCCGTACGAAACCGCTGGAGCACCAATTTCGCGACCTCTACCAGCCGCTGCGCCCGATGACAGCCATCGGCGGGTAATCTGACCTCGCTTAAACCCTTTTCAGGAAGCAGCAACCGGGTAACGGCTTACGGCGCATGACTGACCACGACGCGGTAAAACCCTTGCGGATCCGATCCCAGATTCACCAGGAAGGGCACGTTGGTGCTGGGACCTAACGGACCTGGCTGCTGCACATTGGTAATGGCCGAACCCAGGTTCATCCAATCAGCGCTCGAAGTCAGGTCCGTTGAGTATTGGACCTGATAAACGAAACCCTGTGGCGCCGCGTATTGGAATTGGGTGTTGTGGTTGACAATTTGCAGGGTCGGTACGGGAAGGGGCGTGAACTCCTTGATAATGCTCATCGTCGGCTGATCCGTCGGGTTGCCGGGATTCGCCGGTTCAATCAGGAAAGTGGCACCACTACCCCACCAAGGGCCGCCGCCCCAATAGCTCCAGCCCAGCCATACGTCCGAGTTGGTCGAGATGTAAGAGAGCATGTTGGTCAGCGCCACACCGCCGTTCGTCCCGGAGCCGAGGGTATTGGCGGGAACTCCGTATTCGCCCAGGAAGCCTTTGACGTTATTCGCCCTGGCCCAAGCCGTGAAATTGGTCAGGCGCTGCCACCCAATGTTCGTGCTGACGATGCCATCATTGCTGCCTGACCCGTTGCTGTCCAGGTACTGATGCACTTCGTAAACGAAATTATTGCCGGGGTCCACGATGCCCAGCATGGCCACTGAGTTTGCCGCGCCTTCACCACTAGGCTGGGGATTGGACCAAGTCCATGCGCCGGTGTACTGATTACCGGGCACAAAAATCATATTGGTGGCTCCTGCTGCCCGGATGGCCGCGATCGCTATGTTCAATGAAGTGACCAACTGGGTTTCCTGCATGGTGTTCGGTTCGTTGTTGAGGCCGAAAAACACGTGACTGTTTGATTGATAAATGGTCGCGATCTGATACCAAAAATTGGAAAAGTCCACATTGGGACATGTCGAGCCGGCATAGTCGCCGACCAAGCCAGTGGTGGCAGTTTCGTAACTGGTGCGGGGATTCGGGTAGTAGCGCATGAAATTGTGTGGGTCCAGCAGAATATACATCCCCAGGGAAGTGGCATTGGTAACGAAGGCGTTCATCCGGGCCAAGTTTGCGGGATTAAGAACGGCTTGGATAGGGTTGATGGAATAGTTAGTTGTCTGTAATCGTTCCCAGCGAAAAGGGAGCCGAATGAAGTTCATACCCCGGCTTTGGTAGTAGGCTGTTTCACCATTGGTCGGCCAGGTGTAATCGCTGTTGAAAGTGCCCGGCAAATTATCTTGCCCGAATTCAGCTCCCGAAAGATTGACACCCGCATATTGGATGTCGGCCACACTTGAGAAGACAAATGCAAATCCAGATAGAATTAAACCAGGGAGAATGCTCCTATTCATGAATAAAAAAACGTCTGGTCATTCTGGAGAATGTAACTGGTCCTCCAGAAAGGTTCAACGAAAAATGCGCAAAAATCCAATAGTTCCAGTTGGTTTTTCTTAAAATTGGTTTGACTCTGCTAATTTTTTGCGTTGAGCGGATGGAGTTTTTGCTGATACCGCTTAATGCTTCAGTTTTCTTTCCAGACTCTCACCAACCAGCGTCGGGTTCGCTTTGCCCTTGCTCAACTTCATCACCTGGCCTTTGAGAAAATTCAAGGCGGCAACCTTGCCGGCTTTGAAGTCGGCCACCGGACCGGGATTGGCTGCAATCGCCTCGTCGCAGAATTTTTCAATCGCGCCAGTGTCGCTGACCTGCGCCAGGCCTTTTTCCTGGACAATGGCTGTGGGAGATTTGCCGGTGTCGAACATGTCAGCGAATACTTGTTGCGCGGCGGAATTGCTGATGGTCTTGGCCTCAACCAGGCTGACCAGTTCGAGGATCGCTTCCGGTTTAAATTTGAGGACGGCCAACGTCAATGCCGTAGGAGCCGACGTGAGGAGGCTCTGATTTATTCCGGATTTCTCAGTCAGAGCCTCGTTACCTCGGCTCCTACTTTCGGAAAGTTTCGCCCGCAGGTTGTTGATGATCCAATTCGCCACCGCCTTCGGATTTTTTGATTGTCGTGCAATGCCTTCAAAATAATCGCCGAGCAGCACATCATTTTTGAAAGTTTCGGCATCGGAAGCCGGCAAACCATAATCCTTCATGAACCGTTGCTTGCGCGCCAGCGGCAACTCGACCATGCGCGACTTTACTTCGGCCAGCCACTTTTCCATCGGTTCAAACGGCATCAGGTCCGGGTCGGGAAAATAGCGGTAATCGTGCGCGTGTTCCTTGGTGCGCATTTCCTCCGTGACGCTCGCCTCGTCGTCCCAGCGGCGGGTGGATTGGATCAGCTTGCCGCCCTTTTTCAGCACTTCAATCTGGCGCGGCATTTCATATTCCACCGCGCGGCGCACGCCGGAGAAACTATTCATGTTCTTGATTTCAATCTTTGCGCCAAGTTCCTTCGTGCCGACCGGCCGCACGCTCACATTCACGTCGCAGCGCACCATGCCCTTTTCCATGTCGGCGTCGCTCACGCCGCCGTAAACCAGAATGTCTTTGAGCGCATTAAGATATTCGTAGGCCATGTCGGCGCTGGTGATGTCCGGCTCGGAAACAATTTCCATGAGCGGCACGCCGGCCCGGTTGAAATCCACGCCGCTGTTGCGCTCGAAATGGAAGCTCTTGCCGACGTCCTCCTCCAGGTGCGCACGGGTGATACGCACGCGCGAGATGCCGCCGTTGAATTCGAAATCCACGTAACCATCCGCGGTGGATGGCTGGTCGTATTGCGTAATCTGGTAGTTCTTCGGCATGTCCGGATAGAAATAATTCTTCCGGTCGAACTTCGCACGCGCGGAAATCTGGCAATTCAGGAGCAAACCGGTGAGCGCGGTGAGCTTTAGCGCCTCCTCGTTGGCGACAGGCAATACTCCCGGCAGGCCTAGACAGACGGGGCAGACGTTGGTATTCGGCGGCGAACCAAAGGCGTTGGCGCAGCCACACCACATCTTCGACTTTGTCCTGAGCTGGACGTGGGTTTCCAAGCCGATGACCGCTTCGTAGTCCATAAAAATAAAATTAGCGCTTCTCTCTCAAATTGCGTTTATAAAAGGCGAACATGCCTTCCGGTTTACATTCCTCGAAATATCGGAAAAAATCAGGGGCTTCTTCCAATAGTTTGGCGGCCGTTCTTAATTCTGGTTGCGCCAAAAACAAGTTAACTGCTTCTGCAATTTCTTTTGGCCAAACATATTCTCCACCACGCCTTCGTGCTTCGTTGTTTGAATATTTCAATAAATTTGCAATTTCATTCCTTGCTAATAGAAAATCGCAATTGAGCAATTTATGCTCCCATTTTGCGGCTGTGATTGTTTCATTCAATACCGGAGAAATCGCCCTCAAATATTCGTGGTTCACAAGAGTCCAGTCTTTCTCTTTAGGGAAACAGGAAACGACGTTCATCGCACTTGCATAAGCTTCTTCTGATCCTGAGAAAAATTCCTCTTGTCTTTCTGCTGCGAAACGAAAAACCAATTCTCGTTTGCCAAATAATGACTTCCTTCGCCGGTAAAAAAATAGCTGGTTAATTTTCGAAAAATCATCGGAGGCATGCTTAAACCATAAACCAAATTTTATCATCTCAATCGCTCGATCATCCAAATCATCATCAAAAATCGCAATTTTTTCAAGCAAGTGATCCCAAGAAGTGACCCACCTCAACCGATAAACACCTAGCATTTTAGCCGTGGCTTCTAATGGCTTCGACTCCATCACAATTTTCCCATTTGAATCCGGAAATTTCAAATGGATCATAACCTCTTTCTTCATGTCGTGGTAAAGGAGATCATGTTGAATTGGACAGGTGTGGTTACAATATTTGCAGACAAATGTGGTTAGTTCACCGTTTAGTAATTTCTTTTTTAGGAGCTTATCGAGTGAAACATTTATGCTTTGCCACATTAATGTTTCGGTTTTCTTACCGCACTGCGGGCACGCAAGGGCTTGTGTAATTGGCAGACTCATTTTTTGCCGCACGAAGATTAAACCATAACTGAATGCGAATGCACACGGATTTTTGGCCGGCAAGAGAAGTTGACCGGCCAATGGGGAGTTGCATAATCCGCCAATGCCACTCGTCATCAGCAGCAAAACCGAGCCGGTTCACGGTGTCATCGTTGACTGAACGCGCTTGCCATGTGGCAATTAACAAATATCGTGAGCGCGTTTTGCGACCATGAAAAAACTGATTGTTATGTCATTGCTGACTTGCGCTGGTATTTCTCTTTCGGCTGAAAATTCCCCGCTCGCGCTGCCCCGAAGTACGCCGGAAGCGCAGGGCATTTCCGCTGCTGCGATTCTCGCGTTCGTCAAGACCGCCGATCAACAATCGGATACAACCAACGCCATTCAGAGTTTCATGCTGGTGCGGCACGGTCACGTCGTGGCTGAAGGCTGGTGGTCGCCGTACGGGCCGGACATTCCGCACAAGGTGTTTTCGTTGAGCAAAAGTTTCACCTCTACGGCGGTCGGGCTGGCGATTGCCGAAGGAAAACTCAGCCTGGATGATCCGGTGCTTTCTTTTTTTCCAGAGGATGCGCCGCCTCATCCCGGTGCTTATTTGAAGGCCATGCGGGTGCGTGATTTGTTGATTATGTCCAGCGGCCAGGATTCGAATACCGTGGCCCATTTGGATGAGGCCATGCGGAATTCTGCCCGTTCGGGTGAAAAGATCACCCGGGCATTTCTCGCCGCGCCGGTGGCATGCAAGCCCGGCACATTGTTCATCTATAACACGCCGGGGACATACATGCTGTCCGCCATCGTGCAAAAGGTGACCGGTCAAACCGTGTTCGATTACCTCCAGCCCCGACTTTTCGAACCGCTTGGCATTGAGGATCCAACGTGGGACACCAGTCCGCAGGGCATTGCCTGGGGCGGCGTCGGGCTGAATATCCGAACGGAAGACATCGCACGGTTCGGGCAGTTGTATTTGCAGAAAGGCGAGTGGAATGGAAAACAATTGCTGCCGGCTGCGTGGGTGGAAGCCGCTACGGCGCGGCAAACTTCCAATGGCAGCGAACCGACAAGCGATTGGGACCAGGGCTACGGCTATCTGTTCTGGCGCTGCCGGCATGGGCTCTACCGTGGCGACGGCGCCTTCGGGCAGTTCTGCATCGTAATGCCGGAACAGGATGCCGTCGTCGCCATTGCCAGCGGGACCAGAGACATGCAAGCCGTCATGAACCTGGTCTGGGACAAATTGCTTCCGGCGATGCAGCCGTCGCCATTGCCGGCGGACGCCGAATCAGACCAAAAGCTCGAACGCGCGCTGGCAGGTTTGACATTGCACCAGCCGGAAGGAGCCGCCACATCGCCCGTTGCCGCGCAAGTCTCAGGCAAGACTTACTTGTTCCCGACCAATGACCGGAACATTGACGCGGTGAGGTTCGATTTCAATGGACCGGACACAACCCTCGTCGTGCGCAGTCTCGGCCAGGAATATCACATCGCTTGCGGTTCCGGCGTTTGGAAAAAGGAACGAACCGCCTTTACCGCCGGGGCGGAGCAATGGATTGCCGCGCCGGTCGAGCAACCAATCGCCGCTTGCGGCGCGTGGTCGGCCGATGATACTTACACGGTGAAGCTTGCCTATTATGAAACGCCGCTGGCCATCACACTCACCTGTCGTTTCGCCGGCGACCACGTGTTGCTGCTCAACGTCGAGTACAGTGTGAATTTTGGCCCGACCAATCCGCCGTTGCTGGTTGGAAACGCGCAGTAAGCTCTCGTCCGCAATACGAAATGGGTTACGCCGCCGCCGGGCTGACGCCGGTTTGAATCGCCGCGCGTTTGGCGTGCTTGCGCAGGAACCATTGGTGCGCCGATTCCAGATAAAGGTAGATCACCGGCGTGATGTAGAGCGTCAGCGATTGGGAAACTATCAGACCGCCAACGACCGCCAGACCGAGTGCCTTGCGCGCGCCGCCGCCCGCGCCCAGGCCGAGCGCGATGGGCAGCGTGGCCATGAGCGCCGCCATGGTGGTCATCATGATTGGCCGGAACCGCAGCAGGCAGCCCTGGTAAATCGCATCGTGCGGGCTTTTGCCGCTGCGCTGCGCTTCGATGGCAAAGTCAATCATCAGGATGGCGTTTTTCTTCACGATGCCGATGAGCATGATGAGGCCGACAAAGCCGTAGATGTTCAATTCGGATTGCGAAATCAAGGCTCCGAAGAAACCCTTGATGGAATGGGCGCCGACGAGCAGATGGAACGTGTTCGTGTTCCAACTGAAAATAATCAGCGTCAGCAGCGCGCCGAAGCCCGCCGAGGGCAGGCCGGACAAAATCGTGATGGGATGGATGAAGCTTTCGTAGAGAATGCCCAAAATGATGTAGATGACGAGAATGGCAATGATGAGCAAAGCCAGCAAGCCCTGTTGCGAAGATTGAAAGACCTGGGCGGCGCCCTGGAAACTGCCGGTGATGGTCACCGGCAGCCGCATTTCACCTTCAAGTTTCTGAATCTCGGAAACGGCCGTGCCCAGCGACATGCCCGGGGCGAGGTTGAAGGAGATGGTGACGGCGGGCAACTGGCCGACGTGCGAAATGCTCGCCGGACCGAGGCCGCGCGTGAGTTTGGCGACGGCGCTCAAGGGAACGAGGATCGGCGCGCCGTTGGTAGTGGTGTTCGCGCTGGTGATATAAAGCTCCGACAGCGCATCAGGATCGAGTTGAAACTGCGGTTCGACCTGGAAGACGACCCAGTACTCAGCCACGTCGGCGTAAATCGTGGACGCCTGCATTTCACCGTAGGCGTCGTTGAGGGCGTTTTCCACCTGCTGCGCCGTCACGCCCAGCGCGGCGGCCTTGTCGCGGTCAATCTCCACGTTGACCTGCGGGCTGGCGATTTGCAAATCACTGCTCACGTCCTGCAAGCCCGGGAGCCTGGCCATCTTTTCGGTCACAATTGGCGCCCAGTGAAACAATTCCTTCGTGTCCGTGTCTTGCAGGCTGTATTGATACAGTGCCTTGGTGAGATGACCGCCGATGGGAATCACCGGCGGGTTTTGCATATAGACGCTGATGCCCGGCACTACTGCCAGTTTCCCGCGGAGTTCCTGGATGATCTGGTCCGCGCTCAACTTGCGTTCGGAGCGCGGCTTTAATCGCATGAACAGGCGACCGTCATTCAAGGTGGAGGAGGCACCGCTGGCGCCGATGAAGGAGCCGAACTCGGCCACGTTCGGGTCCGCGGCAACGATTTTCATCGCGGCCAACTGGTGCTGCTCCATGGCGTCAAAGGAAATGTCCTGCGACGCCTCGGTGATGGCGAAAATCTGGCCGGTGTCCTCGTTGGGGAAAAAGCCCTTGGGAATCCAGACAAACAAAAACAAGGTGGCGACCAGAATTGCCAGCGAGACCAGCAGCGTGGCGCGCCGGCGGCGCAACACCACTTGCAGTGTGCGGTCATAGGCGTCGCGCAGGCCGTTGAAGAACCGTTCGAAGGCGGCGTAAATCCGGCCATGCTTCCGTTCGCGCTCGGCGTGGACGAACCGGCTGCACATCATCGGCGTCAGCGTCAAGGAGACGAAGCCGGATACCAGCACGGCGGTCACGATGGTGACAGCGAATTCATGCAACAGCCGGCCCAGCAGACCGCTCATGAACAGCACCGGAATGAACACCGCCGAGAGCGAGAGCGTCATGGAAACAATGGTAAAGCCGATTTCCTTCGAGCCTTTCAATGCCGCCTGCATCGGCGGCTCGCCATTTTCCATGTGACGCACAATGTTTTCCAGCATGACGATGGCGTCGTCCACCACAAACCCGACGCAGAGCGTGAGCGACATGAGCGACAGGTTGTCGAGGCTGTAGCCGAGCAGCGCCATCACGGCGAAGGTGCCGATGATGGACATCGGCAACGCCAGGCTGGGGATGAGCGTGGCCGAAAGGTTCCGCAGGAAAATGAAAATGACCATGACCACCAGGCACACGGCCAGAAACAGCGTGTGTTCAACGTCCGTGACGGATTCCCGAATGGATTGCGACCGGTCGAACAGCACGTCCAGATGCACCGCGGCGGGAATGCGGTCGCGGAACTGCGGCAGCAATTTCATGATGTTGTCCACCACGGCGACGGTGTTGGCGCCCGGCTGGCGTTGGATGGCCAGGATGATGGCGCGGCTGGTGTTCGTGGGCGTATTGAACCACGCGGCGACTTCGTCATTTTGCACGCTGTCGAGCACTTTTCCCAACTGCTCCAGCCGAACCGGATTGCCGTTGCGCCAGGCGACAATCATCGGGCGAAACGCCGCCGCGTCTTCCAATTGACCAGTGGCCAGGACATTGAATGCCTGGTGCTTGCCGTAAAGAATGCCGGTGGGCTGGTCCACATTGTCTGCCGCGACCGCCTGCTCGACTTGATCAATGCCCAGGCCGTAAGCCGCCAGCTTGTTCGGGTCCACCTCAATGCGCACGGCATATTCCTGCGAGCCGTACACGTTGACTTGAGCCACGCCGTCCACCATCGAGATTTGTTGCGCCAGCAGATTTTCGGCATAATTGTCCACGGTGTAGAGCGGCAGGGTGGGCGACGACATCGCCAGGTAAAGAATCGGCGCGTCCGCGGGATTGACTTTTGCGTACGTCGGTGGCGTGGGCATGTTAGGCGGCAACTGTTTGGACGCCTTGGTGATGGCCGCCTGCACGTCCTCCGCCGCCGCGTCAATGTTGCGGTTCAGCGAAAACTGGATGGTGATTTGCGTGTTGCCTTGGGCGCTGATGGAAGTCATGGAATCCACGCCCGCGATGGTGGAAAATTGTTTTTCCAGTGGCGTGGCTACTGCCGAGGCCATCGTTTCCGGATTCGCACCGGGCAGGTTGGCCGAAACGTTGATGGTGGGATAAGCCACGTCCGGCAGGTCGCTGACCGGCAAGAGGCTGTAGCCGATGAGGCCGAACAGCAAAATGCCGAGCATGACCAGCGTGGTCATCACGGGCCGGCGGATGAACAGGGCCGGAATGCTCATGGCGTGGCGGAGGAGGCGGTTGCCAGTCCGGATTGCACGGCAGTCGTGATTTTCACCTTCACGCCGGGCGTCAGCCGTGATTGACCATCGGTGACCACGGTTTCGCCCGCAGTCAATCCGCTTTGCACGACCGTTTCACCCTGATACGTGATGCCGATGGCGATCGGCCGTTCCTCGACGGTCTGATCGGTCTGGTTCGACTGGACCACGTAGAGGTATTCACCGTTCTGACCCGTTTGCACCGCCTGCGAGGGCACGACGATGGCGTTGGTCAGTTCCGAAAGCGTGAGCGCCACGTTTACAAATTGTCCCGGCCACAAGGCGTTGTTTTCATTCGGAAACGTCGCCATGAGGTCAATGGTGCCGGTCGTTTCATCCACGGTGTTGTTGATGAAAGTCAACTCGCCCGCCGGTGGCGGCACGTTCATGTTTTGGTAGGTCACCGACACTTTCAACGGATGTTCGCGCATTTCCTGTCTGATTTCGGGCAGGTACTGCTCCGGCACGGCGAATTCGACGTAAATCGGATGAATCTGATTGATGACCAGCAGCGTGTCGTCGGGGGCTTTGACCACGTTGCCCACGTAAGATTGCAGGCTGCCCGTCACACCGTCCACTGGCGCATCAATATGACAAAACTCCACGTTCAACATCGCGTTGGTGATGGCCGCCTTGTCTGCTGCCACAGTGCCAGTTGCCGCGTCGAGGCTGGCCTTATCCGTGTCCAATTGATCTTGTGAAATGATTTTTGCGGTGATCAATTTTTGGTCGCGTGAATAATTGGCCCTTTGATATTCCAACTGCCCGGAATCGCGCTGCAAATTCGCCCGCGCCTGATCCAGTGCTGCCTGCTCCGGCCGCGGATCAATGGTGAACAACGGGTCGCCCTTCTTCACCACCTGTCCCTCCCGGAAATGAATCTCGCTGATCATCCCCTGGATTTGAGCGTGGATCGTGACCGTGGAGTAGGGAGTCACGTGACCCACCGGCGGCGGATCAATTTGCACCGGCACATTGGTGGTAAAGGCGGTGGCGACCAGCACCGGCGCCGCGCCGCCCGCGGCGGGTTTCGTGTTGCGGGCACAACCGCCGGCCAACAGCGCGGCGGCGCCCGCGAATAATGCCCAGATTAAAATTGAATTTTTCATATCATTTTACCTGGCAAAATTGATTTTTGCAGTACCTCGCGTTTTGGGTGGTTGAAAAACCACTGCGAATTTTCTCAGGAATGCCGCGCGTTCCTTTTGGAATTTAGGGTCGGAAATGGGTCGCCCCATGATGAGCCGGGTCAATTGGGGGAACGCCGCCGGAAACATGGTCAGCGAACGCATGGCCAGCATGACGTGGCGCGGGTCGAATTCGGCTGAAACCTGGCCGCGAGCCTGCCGCTGCCGGATGCGTTCCAGTCCGCGGATCGTTGCCGCGCGCCGATTTTTTTCGTCAATCAACCGCCGGTTGGCCTCTTGCAGCGCTTCCCATTCCAGCAGACGGACCCAGTCGGGATCCTTGCATGCGGCTTCAAACCAAAAGGTGAGGCTTTCAGCCGGGTCGCCCGACAAGGTTTCGGCCCATGCCTGCCGCCGGGACATTTTCAGACGCAAGACTTCGCGGAACAGATGTTCCTTGTTGCCGAAGTAATGGTAGAGCATCCGTTTGTTGACGGCCGCGCGTCGCGCAATGGCATCCACCCGCGCTCCGGCAAAACCGTTCGCGGCGAACTCCTTCAGCGCCGCGGACAAAATCCGCTCGCGCGTGCGTTCGGGATCACGCAACGGAACGCCGGCTGTTTTGACGGGCTTGGCCATAAACACATTAAGTAACCATCAAGTTACTTGGAGCGCAAGTCCATTTGTTCGTTCAAACGGGGGCCCCAGTGGCCGGGACTTAAACGGGTGGTCTTTCCCTGTGCCAGTCGGTGCCCCGCTCATAGGCGTGGGCAGCTTTCAAAAGGGTTTCCTCCCCGAACGGTTTGCCCAGCAATTGCAGACCAATGGGCAGCTTTGGCGATTTTGTGAAGCCGCAGGGAACGCTGACGCCGCAAATGCCCGCCAGATTGCAGGAAATGGTGAAAATATCGCTCAAGTACATCTGCAACGGGTCATCGGCTTTCTCGCCGATCTTGAACGCCGCGGTCGGCGAGGTCGGTGTGACGATGGCATCCACGGTTTCAAACGCCTTCAGAAAATCATTGCGGATGAGCGTGCGGACTTTTTGGGCACGCAGGTAATACGCGTCGTAGTAACCGCTGCTCAGGACGTAGGTGCCGAGAATGATGCGACGCTTCACTTCCGCGCCAAAACCCGCGCCGCGGGTGTTGCCATAAAGCTCGACCGGATCCGCGCCGTCCACCCGCGCGCCATAACGGATGCCGTCAAACCGCGCCAGATTGGCCGAAGCCTCGGCGGTGGCAATGATGTAATACGTCGCCACGGCGTAATCCGTGTGCGGCAGCGAAATCTCCATAATCTCCGCGCCGAGTTCCTGAAATTTTTTCACGGCGGCGTCCACGGCGGCTTTTACCTCGGGGTCCAGCCCGCCAATCATGTATTCCTTTGGCAGGCCGAGCTTCAAGCCTTTGATGGTTGGCCCGTCCGGCGAGGACCCGGTCAGCGCGGTGGCATAGTCGGGCACCGGCTGCGGCACGCTCGTCGAATCACGCGCATCGTGTCCCGCGATCACCCCGAGTATCGTCGCTGCGTCGCGCGCGTCTTTGGTGAACGAACCGATTTGATCGAGCGAACTGGCAAAGGCGACCAGGCCGTAGCGCGAAACGCGACCGTAGGTGGGTTTCAAACCAACACAACCGCAAAGCGCCGCCGGCTGGCGGATGGAGCCGCCGGTGTCCGAGCCGAGCGCGGCAATGATTTCATCCGCTGCGACCGCCGCCGCCGAGCCGCCGGACGAGCCGCCGGGAATGCGCGTGGTATCCCACGGATTGCGCGTGACGCCGAACGCCGAATTTTCCGTCGAGCTGCCCATGGCAAATTCGTCCATGTTTAACCGGCCAAAGACAATGGCGCCCGCCGCTTTTAATTTTTCCACGACCGTTGCGTCGTAGGGCGAAATAAACCGGCCAAGGATTTTCGAGCCGCAATTAAGCGGTTGATTTTTGACCGCCAGCACATCCTTGACCGCCACCGGCACGCCGAGCAGCGGGCGGCTTGCGCCATTGCCCCCCTGGGAAAATAATTTATCGGCTGCGTCCGCCTGCGCGAGCGCGTCGGCGTCGTTGTGGCTGATGAAGGCGTGGATGTTTTCATCCACGCGGGCGATTCGGTCGAGGCATGACTGCATGACCTCGCGCGAGGAGACTTCGCGTTTGGCGAGCCTGGTACGCAATTCAGAAATGGTCAGTTGGTTTAACATTGGATTCCTTGACCGGGAAAAGCAAACATCGAACACCCAACGCCCAACATCCAACATCGAACGGTCAAGCCACACTGCGGATTCAGCGTTCGATGTTCGATGTTCAATGTTCGATGTTGTACCGAATGCATAACCGCGTTAACTGTTCTGTTTCCAGGTGCCGCTTATTCCACTATTTTCGGCACGATGAACAGGCCGTTGGCCTGGGCGGGCGCGTTGCGCAACGCGTCGTCGTGCGGGAGCGACGGGCGAATTTCGTCGGGGCGCGTGACGTTGACCATCGGCACGGCATGGGCGGTCGGCTCGACGCCGGAAACGTCGAGTTGATTCAACTTATCGATGTAACCGAGGATGTTTCCCAGTTGGGCGCCCAGTTTTTTTTCCTCGTCCGGAGTGAGATGGAGCCGCGCGAGATGCGCAACGTATTTGATGTCAATTTCGGCGGCAGCCATGTGGACAGGCTAAAGTCCAAAGCCCAAAGTTCAAAGTCCAAAGTTGACAGTTGGGAAAAAGTTCAATTAGCCTCAAACAACCCGGAGCACCCATGAAACACGCTTTCTTATTTCTGGCATTACTGCTGAGCTTTTGCTCTTTGGAATCGCTGCGTGCTGCAACCCAAGTTGAAGGAGTTGCGACTTACGAAGTTTTTCGGAGTGGTGGTGAAAAACCTTTGCTTCGGGTCGAGGAAAATTTTTCAGCGACATTTGAAAACGACAAATGGCTGGTGAATACAAGGCTTGTTTCAATCCATCCGATTGCGCCGCCACAGCTCTTTTGTCCTTCCATCCAGAAGGACGGTTCAGATGGAGGAGACTCTTATTTCTTAAAATTCATGTCCAAACCCAATGAAACCAATCAAGATTGGGAAGGTTGGGTTGAGCCGGGCAGTGTACCGACCATGGCGCAATCGCCGGCTGTTACATTAATCTGGCTGGCTTATTGTTCCGGCAGTTACTTGACCAATGCAGGAGATAATGAATTAACGCTAGTGGACTGTAACATTGACTTCTGATACACTACTTTGCTATGGTCTTGGCCATGGCAATCCAACTTAAAGTGAGTGTCAGCGATAAAACCGAACTACAGGCGAAGTTACGTTGCCGCAGTCTTCCCGCCGAAGACGTCCGCCGCGCCGACATCATTCTGCGATTGGCCGAAGGTCAGGCTCAACGGGCCGTGGCCCGACAGATGCGCTGCAGCATCAATACCGTCCGACTTTGGCGGGAACGTTACCAAGTCGAGGGCCTGGCTGGACTCTACGCTCGTCATCAAGGCCGACAGGTTGAGGCAGAGAGTCCTGCCTTGGAGGCGGAGATCCTGGACTGCACGCGCCGCGCTCCCAAAGACGGCTCGACCCACTGGAGCACGCGCAAGCTGGCAGAGGAACTGGGAATCAGTCATATGCGGGTGGCGCGAACTTGGGCCAAAGCGGGGCTCCAGCCCCACCGGTTGCGCCGGTACATGGCCAGCGACGATCCGGATTTTCACAAGAAGGCGGCCGATGTGATCGGGCTTTACCTCAAACCACCCACCAATGCCGCGGTTTTCTGTGTGGATGAGAAGACGGCGATTCAGGCGCTGGATCGGTTGGACCCCGTTTTGCCGTTATCCGCCGGTCGCGCCGAGCGTCACGGTTTTGAATACTTCCGTCACGGGACACTTTCACTCTACGCGGCACTCAACACGCAGACCGGTGAGGTACTGGGCAAGACTGCCGGCAAACACACCAGTGCAGAGTTTGTGGCCTTCCTGGATGAGTTGACCAGTGGTCAGCCCAAGAAGCGGGAGATGCATGTGATCGTTGATAACCTCTCCGCTCACAAGACCGAGAGGGTGCCGCTCTTTTTGCAGGAACATCCTCAAGTGAAATTGCATTTTACGCCGACCTATTCGTCATGGTTGAACCAGGTCGAATTGTGGTTCTCAAAGATCGAGCGCGATGTCATCGCGCGTGGCGTGTTCATTTCCGTCAAGGACCTGGCCAAGAAAATCATGCGCTACATACGCCGCTACAATCGCCAGGCCAAACCCGTAAAGTGGACTTACAAAAACACCAGAAATCGTATACGTCCCGAGTCAGATTCAAATGTTACAGTGCACTAGGATGGGTCTCTCCGGATGAGGAAAACCCGAACCGACAGGGCAAATGCGAGATGCGTGTTGTATTTCGGCGGGATCCAGAAACTCCTGAGTTTTTGGACCAACTTTATTATCTTTCCGATGGCCGGATCGACCCATGTAATCCAAGTCGTGATCTCACCAATCTCTTCATGCCGCCCTGGAGTGAAGGTTTTACTCAAGCTGTATTTCAGGTAAATGACACAATCAAGATTGATGGCAGAAAGATTCCGGGCATTTTTACTTTCGAGCTTTATGGAGTTGGTCCTGAGAGAATCTCTCCCAAGCTTGTGCTACGCTCCAGGATGCACGGAGTGGTCACAAACGTATCAACTGTAGGGCCGCCGGCATCATGGTTGCCGCAATTGCCAGAGAACCAAAACGTAGAGGTGCGCGATTATCGCTTTACCCAAACCGTCACAAACTGGCAGACCGTGAGTTATGCTGTCACCAACCAATTTTACCAGCGCACCAATTCATACGTGGGGGCGGCAGTGCGTATTCATAAAGAAACCAAACCTATGCAGCTTGAGGCTGTCAAAATACAGCCGGTCAATTACAGCCGCATTATTTGGGTTGGGGCAGCGGTACTGCTCTTGGCCGTAACAGCGGTGTGGTGGATTGCAAAGCGATGAACTGATAGCCGCGCGTTTACTCCTCATCAAACTTCCGTTGAACCAGAGCTTCGAGTTCAGTGATCGCCTGGGAGGCGTCGTCGCCGCGGACGTGCAGGGTCAGTTTGCTGCCGGGACCGGCGGCCAGCATCATCAAACCCATGATGCTCTTGCCGTTGATTTTCTCGCCGTCTTTTTCCACCAGAATTTCGGACGCAAACCGGTTGGCGGTTTTCACAAACACCGCCGCCGGACGGGCATGAATACCCAGCTTGTTGGCGATGGTAAGTTCCCTGGTGAGGAACTGCAGGTCCGGCGTTTTCTTCGCGCTCATCGGTTTGCTCATGTTACACTAGATGAAATGGGTTAAATTTCCAGCTATTTTTGTGCCGGCGGCGGCATCGCATGGCCCGGCACCATGTGGGCAATCAACCGCTGGTTCAGGTCTTCGGCGGCGTTGTAGCCGGACATTTTTAGTTTGGTCTGGAAGGCGGCGACTTCAATGAGCCGCGCCAAATCCCGGCCGGGCCGCACGGGAATCACGATGTGCGGAATGTCCACCCCCAGCACTTTAACAAATTCCTGTTCCATGCCGACCCGGTCCACCTCGTCAACTTCCTGCCAGGTTTTGAGGGTGATGACCAGATCGAGGTTCTTTTCCTTGCGAACGCTTTTGACGCCGAACATGGCGGCCACATTGATGATGCCGATGCCGCGGATTTCCATGTGGTCGCGCGTCAGTTCGGCGCTGGTGCACATCACCTGGCGGCCGTCCAACAGCGTTACTTTTGTCACATCGTCGGCCACCAGACTGTAACTGCGCTCAATGAGGGCCAGAACCGCCTCGCTTTTGCCGATGCCGCTTTCACCGCGAATGAGCACACCTACGCCCAGGATGTCCACCGTGCTGCCCATTTCCGTGCCTCGCGGCGCGAACATCATCTCCAGGGCGAAGGTGGCGAAGTTGATGAACCTCATCGTGACGAGCGTGGTATGAAAAATCGGCACGCTCGCCTTGTCCGCCGCCGTCAGCAGCTCGGTGTCCGGCCGGAGATTGCGGCTGAACACAATTCCGGGAATCCGGTAGGCGAACAATTCCGCGTAACGGGTCTCGCGCTCCGTGCGGGAGAGCGACCGCAAATAATACGTTTCCGCGTTGCCCATCACCTGGATGCGTTTGTAGGCGAAATAACGCGTGAAACCGCTCAGCGCCAGGCCGGGGCGGTTGACTGTCGGCTCGCGGATGATGCGTTTGAGCCCGTTTTTGCCGGATAACAATCGCAATTGCAGCGCGTCAGCGTGCTCTTCGTAAAACCGTTCTACCGTGACGGGTTCGTGTGCCATATTTTTTCAACCGTGATTACGATCAAGATCAAGAATCAAGATGTTGAAACGGGCTTTTCTCATTGTCATAATCTTACTCGCAATCTTAATCTTCGTCTTAATCCTGTTCTACAGGTTAAACTCCGGCCCCAGATAAATCTCACGCGCCTTCGGATCGTTCGTCAAAAATTCCGAACTGCCCTCCACCAGCACCTGGCCCTTGTGAATGATGTAACCGCGGTCGATCAATTTCAAGGTTTCCCGCACGTTGTGGTCGGTGATCAAAATGCCCAGCCCGCGTTCCTTGAGGCGACGCACGATTTTCTGGACTTCATAGACCGCGATCGGGTCAATGCCGCTGAACGGTTCGTCCAGCAGCATCAGCCTGGGGCTGGTCACCAGCGCGCGGGTGATTTCCAGCCGCCGCTTCTCCCCGCCGCTGATCTGGTACGCCCGGCTCCGGGCCACCGGGGTCAAGTCCAGTTCCTGCAAAAGGTACTTCAACCGCACCGCGCGCTCATCACCCGACATTTTGCACGTTTCCAAAATCGCCAGAATGTTTTGCTCGACCGTCAACTTGCGGAACACCGAGGGTTCCTGCGTCAGATAGCCGATGCCCAGCCGGGCGCGCTGGTGCATGGGCAGCCGCGTGATGTTGCGGGCCTGAAATTTCACCACGCCTTCGTCGGGTTTCACGACGCCCACAACCATGTTGAAGGTCGTCGTCTTGCCCGCGCCGTTCGGACCGAGTAATCCGACGATTTCACCCGCTTTCACGTTTACCGAGACGCCGTCAACCACCCGCCGGCCATGATACTCTTTCATCAGCTTTTCCGTGGCGAGCAGCAGGCCGTTCGACGATGTCGCGGTCGTTTCCATTCAGACTTAGAGATTTTTCGGTGGCAAGGCGGGTTTGGGCACCGGATCCGGTTTCGTCGGCGGGGGATTCGTGTCCGTTGCCGGCGGGCGGGTCGCCACTGGTGGCAGATTGGTTTCCACCAGCGGCGCATTGGTTTGGGCCATCAACGAATTAGTGGCAGCCATGGCGCTGTTTAGATTTTGCCAGTAAACCATTTTCATGTTATCGGCATGGACAAGCTTGGTCACACAGTCCAAAGTAATCGGTTCGCCCGTGAGCCAACCCTGCGCGTTTTCCACCTTCGCGTTGCCGGTGAGGGTAACGATTTCGTTGGTCACACCGTTCAGCACGTTGTAGGTGTAGACCGCCTTGTCGCCCGTCGCATGCATCTTCTGGCCTTTGTCATCGGTCGCGTCAATTACCACGTTCGTCTCGGCGACGATGTGGCTGATATGGCCGGTTTGAGGCAGATCTGCGACCAGCCATTCGCAGTGTAATTTCATCTCTGGGTCGTCCACATAGACGTGCCCGCGATAAGTTGCCTCGTGCCCCGTCAAATCAAAATCCACCCGGTCCGATTCGATGCGGGTGGGAGCGCGCGGCGATGGCGGTTTGGGCGCCGGGGCGTTCGTCGTCACCAGCGCGAGGATTTCGTCCACGGCGTTGGTATTGGTGTTCAACTGCGCGCGCAGCGGTCCGGCGCCGGCGAAGGCCATCAGGGCAATGTAAAAAGCATTTTTCACGGCTCAATTTATCTGTTCCGACCCGAATTGCAGCACGGTGGATACGCGGTTGGAGATGGTGAGGAAGGAATCGCCTTGCCGCCACAAAAAACCTTCACCGGCGATGCGGATTTTCCCTTCCTGATATTGCACCTGCAACCGGCCGGCGGAACTCGCAGTGCCGCTCGACTGATCATAAACGCACTCCGGCGCGTTGACGACGATTTCCGACTTGCCGTCCAGTCCGAACGTTTCGAGCTTGAGTTGTTTGATGGCGAGCAATCCGCCCGGCAGCGGCTGCGCTTCGGCGCCGGACAACCGCGATTTCATCTGCTGCTGGTTCGGCGCCGGATAGTACTCCACCGACGTGAAATCGCTGGCGTGGCCCACGACATTCGACTGCGCGCGCGCAACAACGAAAGGTCCCGGCGCTATCAGAGCCAATAAAATCCAAAAAATGCACGACCGGCGCGCAAGCGTCTTGGACTGCGGCGGCAAGCGAAGCACGACGCCGCTTTGGAAGCGATGGGAAAGCGGTGTCACGGCCACCGCACTCCAAAACGACAAGCGAGTTGTTGTCATTTTCATCTTTGAGCATTCATCCTCGATAATGTGCGACAATCGCATCCCATTTTCCCTGCGCCTGCAAAATCAGTTCCGCCGTTTCGCGCACCGCGCCGTGGCCGCCCGCCGCCCGTGTGACGTAATGCGCCGCCGCCCTGACCTCCGGCCGCGCATCGGCCACCGCCACGGCCAGGCCGGCCCGTGTCAACGGCCCTAGATCCACCACGTCGTCGCCGACAAAACAAACGGCGTCCCAATCCAGTTTTGCCCGACGCAACAGCTTTTCCACCGCGCCGGTTTTGCTCAGGCGGTCGCCTTGCTGGACAAGAAAATCAATTCCCAGTTCGGCGGCACGCGCTTCCGTCACCGGCGATGGCCGGGCCGAAACCCAGCCGACCTTGAAACCGGCCCGGCGCAAAAAAATCAGGCCGAGACCGTCGCGGATGTTGAACCGCTTGATTTCCCGTGCGCCACCGAGGTAAACCGAGCCGTCGGTCAGCACCCCGTCCACGTCGCACAGGAACAATTTTATCGGTTTGAGGCGCGAGTGGAGTGATCGGGAAATACGCGTTGGCATGAACAATCAAAAAATTAAAACATTAAAGGCTGAACATTGAACATCGAACGTCGAATTAAAAAGCGCACTTTGGCCACTTCGATGTTCGGCGTTCGACGTTGAATGTTCGATGTTCATTCGTTTGCCGCTTTAAAAATTTTCAACAATCTGCGCAGCAGCGCGGGCATTTCCGCCAGTGGAATCATGTTCGGTCCATCGCTCAACGCACGGTCCGGCTTCGGGTGGGTTTCGATGAACAGGCCGTTGGCTCCGGCGGCCAGCGCGGCGCGGGCCAGCACCGGGGCAAATTCACGCTGGCCGGACGATTTGTCACCACCTCCACCCGGTAACTGTACCGAATGTGTCGCGTCGAAAACCACCGGGCAGCCAAAACGCTTCATGATGGGGATCGAGCGCAGGTCGGCGACCAGATTGTTGTAACCGAACGTCGTGCCGCGTTCGGTGAGCAGGATTTTGTCCGCGCCCGCGCGGCGGGCTTTCGCCACGACCTGGCCCATTTCTGCCGGCGACAGGAACTGGCCTTTTTTCAGATTCACGATCTGGCCGGTCAAGGCGGCGGCTTCAATCAAATCCGTCTGGCGGCAGAGCAACGCGGGAATCTGAAGAATATCCACGACCTCGCCGACAATGGCGGCCTGGGTTTCCGTGTGGATGTCGGTCAGCACCGGCACGCCGACCCGGGTGCGGACTTTGCCGAGAATTTCCAGGCCGGCTTCCATTCCGACTCCGCGAAAGGATTTGGCCGAGGTACGGTTGGCCTTGTCGAAGCTGGCTTTGAAGACGTAGAAAATGCCCAGCGCGGCGCAGGTTTTCTTGAGCGCGGCGGCGACCTGCAGGCACAGCCTTTCGTTTTCAATCACGCACGGTCCGGCAATCAAAAACAGCCGGCGCGGCGAATTGAGGTTCTTCCAGATGGCGGCATCGTTGAGCACCCGGAAGTTTTAGCAGTGAAACGAGGGAAAGTAAATGCAGCGATTGAGCCACGGATGGACACGGATAAACACAGATGCGTGAACGTCCCGAACCAATTCGTCAACTTTGAAAGCGATCCCTGCAGGACTGGAACGCCGAACACCGTCTTGGCGCGAAGCGACAGGTTTTCCCAACGAGCCGAGGCGGTGCTCGGCGCTCCGAATGCCGGCGAAATAGTTTTTGAAGAGATTTCTGAACGAGTTGAATCCTTCCCGCCATCCATTTGATAAAACCCCGTTGGGGTTTTGATTTTGATTTGACCGTCACCCGGTGTAGCTCGTTCCTCGCAACACCGGGCTGAGTGGTTGCAATCCCGTTGGGATTCCCGCCAATTTCAGATGACCGTGCCGTGCGGGATGACGGCGTTTTTGGGGATGATGACAATGCCGTCGCGGATGTAGTACAGCTCGTGATCCAGTTTGTCGGCCTTGCCCGCGGGCGAAATGGTCACGTTGTTTCCGATGCGCGCGTTTTTATCAATGATGGCGTTCTCGATCTTGCAGTTGGCGCCGATGCCGATCCGCGGTTTGCCCTCGCACTCATGCATGAGCACGGACTCCTGGGATTCGTAATAGTCGCTGCCGAGGATGACGACATGGTTTAATTCCGAGCCACTGCCGACGACGGTGCGCAGACCGACGATGCTGCTGGTGATGCGCGCCTGGTTGATGATGCAGCCGTCGGAAATCACCGCGTGATCAATCTGCGCGCCGTTGATTTTGGAGCCGGGCAGATAACGCGGGCGGCTGTAAATCGGCGCGCTCATGTCAAAGAAATTGAAGCGTGGCAGCTCGGAAACGAGATCGAGGTTGGCGTCGAAAAACGAGCGGATCGTGCCGATGTCCTCCCAGTAACCCTGAAAGATGTAGGAGAAGACCCGGCGCGTGTTGATGGCGTGCGGAATGATGTGTTTGCCGAAGTCGGGCAGGGGATTGTCCAGCAATTCGCGGACGAGCTGGCGGTTGAAAATGTAGATGCCCATCGAGGCAAGGAACAGCTCGCGTTCCCCCTCGATGCCGAGTTTGGGATACCATTCGGGCGGCAGCCGCAGGGTGTCCAGCACCGCGGGGTCGTTCGGTTTTTCCACGAACCGCGTAATACGGCGGTCTTCGCCGATTTGCATGATGCCGAGCGACTGCGCGTCATTGCGGACGACCGGAATCGTGGCCACGGTAATGTCCGCGCCGGTCTCCGCGTGCTGGTCCACGACCTTGCGAAAGTCCATCCGGTACAACTGATCGCCACTCAGAATCAGGAGGTAATCGAAATCGTGATTGAGAAAGTGGATCAAATTTTTGCGGACGGCGTCGGCGGTGCCCTGATACCACGAGGTGTTGGTGAACGTCTGTTGCGCGGCGAGGATTTCCACGAAACCGCTGGAAAAAAAGTCGAATTTATACGTCCCGGAGATGTGGCTGTGCAGCGAGGTGGAATTGAATTGCGTCAGGATGTAGATGCGCCGAAACCCGGAGTTGATGCAATTGGAAATCGGGATGTCCACCAGCCGGTATTTGCCGGCCAGCGGCACGGCGGGTTTCGCGCGCTCCTTGGTGAGCGGGAACAGCCGCGTGCCTTGGCCGCCACCCATGATGACGGAGAGGACGTTGCTGACATTGATTGATTGGCGGCTGCTGTGCAACATAAACCGGATTGCACCGGCAATATATTGCCAGCCGCTGTCGCAGGGCAAGCCGCGGATGCCGGATTATTTTACGGCGGGCGCAACTTCGCTCCGCTCTTGCCGCATCATCATGGCGGTGATTCGAAGTTGCGCCCTTTTACGACGCGGTCTGCCGGTCGCGCACGATGTAGGGGGCGAATTCGTCGTGATGACGCGGCGGAATGCGCGCCTTGAATCGCGCCGCCGGACCCCGATAACTGCGCGAGATGATCTGGCCGACCGCGTGCAAGCGGGCAATCACCGCCGCCTGTTCGTGCGGCACGCGCAGTTCCAGAAATTCGCGTTTGGGCTGCAATTGGCTGCCGATTTCCGCAAGCAGGGCTGCAATCCCTTCGCCCGTTGCCGCCGAAATGGCCACCGCATGTGGGTGCTTTTCCTGCAACCGGTTTAGCACGCTGAAATTTGAAATTTTGGTGGGGCGAGCGTCCTCGCGAGCCGGCTCGTCAGTAGCCTCGCCCCACCCAAGTTGGTCCATTTTGTTGAAAACCATGATGGCCGGCTTTTCGCCCGCGCCGATTTCCGCAAGCACGGCGTTTACGGCCTGAATCTGTTCCTCGGCCCGCGGATGGCTGATGTCCACAACGTGCAGCAACAAATCCGCCTGCACGACCTCTTCCAGGGTGGCCTTGAACGCCTCAACCAGACCGTGCGGCAGTTTGCGGATGAAACCGACCGTGTCCGTCAGCAAAACATTCTGGTTCGTCGGCAGCCGCAGCCGGCGCGTGGTCGGGTCGAGCGTGGCGAACAGAATGTCCCTGGCCAGCACGCCCGCGCCGGTGAGCGCATTGAGCAGGGTGGACTTGCCGGCATTCGTGTAGCCGACGATGGACGCCAGTGGCCAGTGACTGCGCTGGCGTCCGGCGCGCTGCGTTGCGCGCTGGCGGCGGACGAGTTCGAGGTCGCGGCTGATTTTGTCAATGCGCTCCTGCACTTTGCGGCGGTCGGCTTCGAGCTGCGACTCGCCTTCGCCGCCGCGCATGCCAATGCCGCCCGCTTGGCGCGACAAGTGGCCCCAAAAGCGGGTCAGCCGCGGCAGCAAATGCTGGAGCTGCGCCAGCTCGATTTGCAGCTTGCCTTCCCGTGTCCGGGCGCGTTGCGCGAAAATATCGAGAATCAGCGACGTCCGGTCGAGAATCTTGCAGTTGAAGATTTTTTCCAGCGTGCGGATTTGGGCGGGCGACAGTTCGTCGTCGAAGATGACCGTATCCACGTCGTTGCTCCGGCAGAACGCGGCGAACTCCTCCGCCTTGCCCTTGCCGATAAACGTGGCCGGAGCGGGCGCGTCCAGCTTTTGCAGGCCGTCGCCGACCACTTCCCCGCCGGCGGTGGCGGCCAGTTCACCCAGTTCGGCCAGTGAATCGCGGGGGTCCGCGCCGTTGCGCGATTTGAATTCGGCGCCCACGAGGAAGACCCGTTCGGGCCGCGTGTTTCTGGTCTCAATCAATGCTTTCAACGGTCGCGGAAATCATTCTAGCACAACTGGGGCAGGGTGCATTTGAAAATTTTGGTGAACACCGCGCTTTACTTTTTGTCTCACTTCCGTTCTTTTCCAGTTCCTGAAACATGAAAAAGACTGTCTTATTCCTGGTGAACCTGTTATGGCTGTTTGCTGTTGTGGCGCAACCACTTCCGAATGTTGAACTGAAACCGATTTTTCCCGGTTTGAAGGGTGAACGCCCGGTTTGGATGAGCGAAGCGCCGGATGGTTCAGGCCGCTTCTTTGTTGTTTACCAGGCCGGGAAAATCCTTGTCATCAGGAAAGATTCAGACGGCAGCGATGCTAGGGAATTCCTGAACATCGAAGACCGTCACCCCTATTTTGAAAACGAAGACGGCCTGTTGAGCATCGCGTTTCATCCCGGGTTCAAGACGAACGGCCTGTTTTATATCTATTACACGCAACAGAACACGCCGGAACAAATGAAACAGTTTCAAGATGGGCGCCCGACGAGTTTTCCCTATCGGAGCCTGGTCAGCGAATTCAAGGTGTCCGCCACCGATCCGGACAAGGCTGATATGTCTTCCGAACGCGTTCTTTTGACCGTCCCGGAACCGTTCTGGAACCACAAGGGCGGTGAACTGGCCTTCGGACCGGACGGTTATCTCTACCTCGGTCTTGGTGACGGCGGCGCGGCGGACGATCCGTTCGGCAACGGCCAGAACACCGCCACGCTGCTCGCCAAAATGTTGCGTATTGACGTGAACACGCGCAGCACGGTCCGTGTCGGCTGGCGTGAACAGGAATTGCCCTACGGCATTCCATCGGACAATCCGTTCGCCAACGAACCCAACATGGCCTACGGCGCGCGCAAGGAGATTTACGCCTACGGCCTGCGCAATCCGTGGCGTTACAGTTGGGATTCCAAAACCGGCGCGCTGTGGGTGGGCGACGTCGGCCAGGATTTGTGGGAGGAGGTTGACCTTGTTGTCAAAGGCGGCGATTACGGCTGGAGCATCCGCGAAGGCGCGCATCACTTCAAACCCGGCCCGGCCGGAGCGCAACTCATTGACCCGGTCATGGAATACACTCACCGTACGAATCTTCAGCGGGACGGATTGTTTCCCGACCACGGCATCGGATTGTGTGTGATTGGCGGCTACGTTTATCGCGGGAAGGAATATCCGGCGCTCGCCGGCGTTTATGTTTACGCCGATTACAATCTCGGCACCATTTGGGGTTTCCGGTACGATTATGATGCGCACAAAGTGACCGCCGAAGGCACGCTGCTCCAGCAACCGAAAAATATCACGAGCTTTGCCGAGGATTTGGATGGCGAAATTTACGCTCTCACCCAGGGCGGAGAGATTTATCACGTCACCGTTCCCTAGATTTTAATCTTAATCATTGGCGACGATTACGATCAAACGCACGATAAGTGCAAAACCGGCGAGATTTGAAGCAGGATTATGGCAGTCCAAGCCTGTGCGGTCAGCGAATGTACAGGCGAAACGGCATCATTGCCGAGGAGGTGAATCCGGCCCGTTGGTAGAACTGCATGGCCGAATGGTTGGTTTTGCCGGTCAACAAGGTGATTCGGGAACAACCCAGTTCCCTGGCTTGGTCAATCGCGTGGCGCAACAGCTTTCCACCAATTCCCCGACTGCGATGGTCCGGGTGGACCACCATGTCCTCCAGCCAGGCGGCACGATTTCCCTCAGCCGTGCTGATGGTGAATAACAAGCTGACCATGCCCACCACCTGGTTGCCCAGACGGGCACAGTAAATCCGGCCGGCCTCCGGTTGTTCAATAATCAACCGCAGGCCTCTTTGTTGCCGGATGGGGTCCGGTGTAAAGTCGGCCTCCTGGGCGAATAGGATCTGCAACAAGTCGCTGAGTTGCGGCACGTCTTCAACCGTGGCCTCGTCTATCCGTGCCATGGAACCGTCGGCACTCAAATTTGGAAATCCACCGGGATTTTTCCTTTGCGCTCTGATTTGTTCAAGACGCGCATCTTGGGTGCGTCATAGATGACGATGGAGTTTGGCGCGACGCTTTCCATGAGGAAAACATTGCCGCCAATCGTGCTGCCCGCGCCGATGACGGTGTCGCCGCCCAAAATGGTTGCGCCGGGATAAATCGTCACCCGGTCCTCAATCGTCGGATGCCGTTTCTTGCCGCGCAATTGTTCCACGGCGGCCGTGGATTTCGCGCCCAGCGTGACGCCGTGATACAGCTTCACGTGGTCGCCGATGATGGCCGTCTCGCCGACGACGGTGCCCGTGCAATGGTCCACGAAGAAATGCGACCCGATTTGTGCGCCTGGATGCAAATCCATGCCCGTGCGCGAATGTGCCCACTCGGTCATGATGCGCGGAATCAGCGCGACATTTTTCAGATACAACTCGTGCGCCAGCCGCTGCACCGCAATCGCCTCGACGAATGGATACGACACCAGCACCTCTTCCTTGCTCTTGGCGGCCGGATCACCGTCGTAGGCTGCCTCCATGTCGGTTCGGAGCACCTCGCGCAGGCGCGGCAGGCTGTCGAGAAATTCCACCGTGAGATTATGTGCCGCCGATCGCAGGCCTTTCTTCGGCAATTCCGGCGGCGGATTATATTCGAGGGCTTTGTAAATTTCGTCTTCGAGCGCGCCCAGCACCGAATCGAGCAGTTCGGCGGTTACCACCTTGATTTCCGAGGAATGAATTGGCTTGTCGTCAAAAAAACCGGGAAACAGCAGCCGCAGCAAATTCTGGGTGAGGCCGGTGATGGCGTGGTTGGACGGCAGGTTTTTGCCATCCAAATGGTTGATGCCCCCGACACGCGCATACGACGCGACGAGTTCATTTGTCAGTTTGGTGACAGTATCCACGGCAAGCAGTATCCCGCAAAACCGCCCAAACGCAAGCGGTAGCACGGTCCCTGACCGCAGAGCTTCAACACGCCTTCAATTTGTTTTGCCGAAGATATTGCCAAGAAAAACCGGCTTGCGCGACGGCGCGAGCCAAACGTATCTGCTCGGTTCGTCCCAAACCCAGAGACTGCCGTCGGCAGCCAGTACAATCGCTCCCAAACCTCGCACTTGCGGTGATGGACAGGCAACCCAATTTGAATAATTCCCTAATTGGACTGGCTGGCTCCCATTCACTCCGTTACGCATTGTCCACTGCATCGTCCAATAGTCGGGCCATTTCCAAAGAGTGCCGTCACTGCGGATGGCCGTTATCGCAGGCCAACCGTCTAAGGTTGCTGTTTTCCACTTCGCAATTCTACCCAGTTGAAACTTTTTCGTCCCTGGTTTACCCGACAACGATTGCGTCTCGTCAGAAAGCCAAAGTTCGCCGTTCGTCTTGACTCCAATCAGGAAATTATCTCCAGCCGAGACAAAGTTCGGCCACATACCGTCCAGATTTGTATCTTGAATCATTGTCGGAACGTGATTTGTTCCTCCAAGCCAGGTCGTCCACCGCCAAATGCTGCCATCCCGTTTCCTGGCATAGGCCCAGCTCGACGAGAATAGTTCTGTCCAATCCGTCTGCTGGCCGAATCGGGTGGGCACCATAGCCAAATCCAGCTCCAGTTTTTTGGGAATCGAATTTGAAGAATCGTGCCAGTCGTACTCGTTTGTTCCCCAAACCCATAAACTTCCGTCCTTTTTCAAAAGCAAAAACCCTCTTGAACTGCCAGCGGCTTGCCACCAGTTGGTTTCCGGGCCAATTCGGGCCATTTCAAAGGAACCTGTTTGTGACCCATAGTTTCGTGTCGGATTCCTTTGTCTTTGCAGACTCCACAAACTGCCGTCGGACTGAATACCAAGAGCTTGAAAATTATCTACGGCCACGGTTATCCAGTTCGAGCCGCCAATGAATTGAGTTTTGCTTCTGCCCGGCGCGATCGTTCCAATTCCCCACGAGGCTGTCCACCGATCTGCTCCAGGACGAATTTCAAGGGTTTCGACCCACAACCTGCCATCAGGTAACATTGCGTAAATTGTGTTCCAATCAGCCGCGAAGTTGACGGCCTTTGAATTGAATAGACGCACCGTGCCGCGAGGTGAAGCCACCGGTGTCAGGAATTCCCAGGTGCGAAAGTAAATCGCATTGATGCAAACGAAAATAAGCGCGAGCGACGCCAGAACGGCAAGGGTATTGCGCCACCGTAGTTTTCCTTCTGGATGCAGCCACTTGAAATTCCAATACATCAGCCCGGACAGGACCAACCCTAAAATTGGAATTCCCAGGTAAAGTCTAAGCAGTTCGAGACCGACCTGTTCGATGGACCAATTGCCTCCCAATCTAAGAACCTTGATCACGGTTGAGGCTTCGTAGAGGTAAATCGCCACGCTAACAACCATGGACACCCCGATGGCTTGCAATGTCGTGCGCGCGAGGGTCGAGGCGTAAAACGAAATGAAGAAAATCACAGCCGCAACGACAAAAATGTAATAATTGAGGTCGTGCCCTCTTTCTACAATAAAAGGCATTAATCCGCCGAGAACCAGACTCAAAACCAGCCCGACGAAAAATTTAATGACGAATTGTGCGCGCCGTGAAACTGGCAGGCAAAGTTGCGATTCGACGATGCCGATCCGATGTTCCTCAGCAACGGCTGCGCTCCCGATCAGCAATGGCATCGCCAGCCAAAGCACCCAAATCAATTCAAGCAGTCCGATGACATTCGGATTGTAAAAATTCGGATGAACCTGGCGGACGACAACCGAAGCGAGATGCAAGGCTAACACCACGGCGGCAATCAGGATGTTCACCTGTTGCAGTTGCAATTCTTTCCAAACGAGAGCAGAGATCCAGTGGTGCCGGCGGCTCGAAGCGGTTGTTCCCTCTGCAATTTTTTTGCGCGACGGGATTGCAATCACGCCACCGGTCCATTGAAGGTCTTGCGCGCGGAGAAACAATCGGCGGGCCCAGAAAAATCCGGCCAGCGAATAGATCAGGAATACGGCGGGCACAACGTAGTTGTTGACCTGATCGGAACTATGAAAATATTCCGAAATTGCAAATACCATGGCCATGAGGATGACCGGCGTCAAAAGCGTGAGCCAGAATGCTTCCGAGGTTCGGCGCAACGACAGCGTTGTCCAAAGTCCACCGCTGAAAAACACAAAGGCACAAAGCGCTGAAAGTCCAACATATCTCAAAATCGTCCAGAGCACCCGCCAATTGAAGTAAAAATGAAACAAATGAAGTTCCCAGGAAATGAGCAGTGTCAACAAAACAGAGGCGAATGCCACAGCGAGTACAGTGGTTTTAATGGTCCAGATCCGGTGGCGTTCAATCGGCTGTGACAGTAAGAGTGTGAAAGTACCGGAATTGAATTCCTGCCCAAACGATGCAATGCCTAGAAGAGTCGCCGCAAGCAGGAGGAAAAAGATTTGCAGATCGCCCGGCGTGTCGGGAAGGACGGTACCAACATTACCAATCGTCAATAAAAAAGAGGCAATCGCCAGCAGCATTGCCGCAATCCAAGCCGGCAGCAGCAACCGGATTTCCTTTTTGACCGGTGGGCTCATGCGTGTGCTTTTTTCAAAAGGTCCGAGGCCACAAAAATTTCCTCCAGCGACAACGATTCACAGCGCAGTTCCTCCGGCGAAAGCGACTTAAGCCTTTCCAATAGCGGCTCGCTGTTCCCATTTGCGAGAATTTCCAATTCGCGTCCGCTTTGCTTCACATTCAACGCGCCGGGAAAATCGAGTTGTGTCGGTGATTGCGTGAATCGTGCCCGGATTTTCCGGAACCGGTCGCGTGCGGCATCGGCTTCCATTGTCAGCAGTTCGCGTCCTTGCTCGGTAATGGTGAATTTGTCTATCAAACCTTCGAATTCGGAAATGAGATGCGTGGAGACAAATACCGTCCGCTGTTGCGGATCACCTGACTGGTAGGCGCCAATGACGGTTTCGATGAATTCGCGGCGCACGATGGGGTCGAGACCGCTGGTCGGCTCGTCGAGCACAAGCAGTTCCGGTTCCGGACAAATTGCGCCAATCAAGGCGAGTTGAGTTTTCTGCCCTTTCGAGAGGTGGCTGGCCTTTTGATTGGAGTCCAATTGAAAACGCTTCAGCAGGTTGGCCTCGATATCTTGGTTCCAATGCCGGCGGAAGGACGCGAGGTATTCCAGCGTTCCGCGCACGGTCATCCACGGATAAAACGCCACGGTGTCCGGCACGTAGGCGAGCCGCGATTTCACAGCCACTTCGTGCTTCTGCGGGTCGAGGCCAAACACACGCGCCGTGCCGGAATTCGGACGAAGCAGATTCAGCAGGCATTTAATGGTCGTGGTCTTGCCGGCGCCATTGCGGCCGAAAAAACCGTAGCATTTCCCGGCCTGGACGGTCAGGTTCAGGCCATTCACCGCGTCCAGCCTGCCGTAGCGGCGGTGGAGGTCTCTGATTTCGATGACAGAGTTTTCAGTATTCATAGCGTGTCCTTGCGAAAGTTGAAAATGAGTTGGGAACAATGAACGCTGAACATCGAACATCGAACATCCAATGAATGGTGTGAGCGGAATTGATTCGATGTTCAGCGTTCAGTGTTCGGCGTTCGATGTTCATTTGGCTTCTCCTTCTTTTGACTTGCGCTCGAAGTAATCGAGCCGTTCCTTGACCAGGGCGAGAAATTTTTCGCGGTCCACCTGCAGGTGATGCGCCATCACCACCGCCTCATCAATTTCCGTGAGCAACAACCTGTTTTTGACCTGCCGGGTGAACGGTGAATTATTTTCCTTCAAAAAACAGCCTTTGCCGGGGAGCGTTTCGATGACGCCCTGGCTTTCGAGTTCGGCGTAGGCCTTGGCGACAGTGTTGCGATTGACGCGCAATTCCTCGGCCAGCGGACGGATGGAAGGCAGCGATTCGCCGGGCCGCAGCGAGCCGGCGGCCGCGGCGTAGCGGATCTGGTCCACCAGTTGCAGGTAAACCGGTTTGCCGGACTTGAAATCAATCTGAAACATCATAGCTTGGCCGAGTGTCATAGGACAATATGACAGTTGCGCCGGTGTGTCAACAGGAATTTTTTTTGTGGTGTCAAAACCGTGGATGGGTAGGGCGCGTCACTCCGTGCGCGCCGTTTCGGTTGAGCAGTGGGCGGCGCGCACGGAGTGACGCGCCCTACCCGCATTGAGCCGAAAGCACGGCTTCCACCACGCGCTCGACGCTGATGCCGTTCATGCAACGGAAGTCAATCGGACATTCGCGGAGAAAGCACGGCGAGCAGGGTGCGTCGGACTTCAGCAGCCGATGACGCGGGTCGCCCGGCAGGCCCGGTCCGGTCAGTTCCGGCGACGTGCTGCCGAACGGCACCACGATCGGCGTGCCCAACGCGGCGGCGACGTGCATCGGGCCGGAATCGTTCGTCAACAGCACGCGGCAGAGTTTAAGGAGCGCCATCAGTTCGCGGAGTGAAGTCCGGCCGGCAAGAGTTCGGAGTTCGGAGTTCGGAGTTCGGAGTCGGAATTGACGCGCTCAGCAAGTTCCACATCGCCTTTGCCGCCAAAGATCAGCCAGATGCAATTCGTCCGCTGCTGAATTTCCTTCGCGGCGGCGATGAACCGTGCGACGGGCCAGCGTTTGGCCGGGCCGTATTCCGCGCCGGGATTCAGTCCGAAGACCGGCTGGGTGATTTGCTCCAGGCCGAATTTTTTCTTCGCGGCTTCAATTTCGTCCGGCAAGACGAACAATTGTGGGACAACGGGTTCCGGATTTGCGCCCAGCGCGGCGACGAGATGCAGGTAGTCGTGGATTTGATGAGCGGTCGTAGCCGCGCTTGTGAAAGCGCGGTTTTCGTGGGGCGTCCGCCGATTCACATCGGCGGCTACGAGTCGGCGAATTTCACTCACGGCGCGCTTATGTATTTTCACAGCCTCGGCACGCTGCGCGATGGCCTGGGTCAGAAAAAAATTACGCCAGGGACGGGCATAACCGACGCGTTGAGGAATCCGGGTCAGCCACATTTCAATCGCTGAACGCGGCGAGTTGGGAAGCACCAGTGCGAGGTCAAAGCTGGTGGGGCGAGCGTCCTCGCGAGCCGTCCTCGCTGCGCTTTGACGCGCCAGGGCCGGCTCACTGGCAGCCTCGCCCCACCGACGTAATTTTTTGGCGACGGTAAAAATATTTTCACCGGGCGCAAACGAAATTATTTCGTCCACAGCCGGATGATTTGCCCATAAATCCTTCAGTTTTTCCGGCGTCAGCAATGTGATATGCGCCCCGGGAAATTTTTCGCGCAGCCGCAACAACGCGGGCGTGGTCATCACGGCGTCGCCCAGCCAGTTGGTTCCGCGAACCAGAAGGCGGGGAGCGCCTGGCGTCCGGGATCCGGGGTCTGGGGTCTGCCGGCTGGCGTCCGAGGCATTCATGGCTCGCTCGTCTGGCCTTCGACCCTCGACCCTGAACCCTCGACTTTTTTGGGCGCCGGTTTCCATCGTTTGTGGACCCAGAACCAGTTTGCCGGATCACGGAGCACGGCGGCCTCGTGCAGCTGAAGCACGTCCTGCATAATATTTTCGACCGGGCGAGGATGACCGTTTTCGTGGGTGGGAATTCGTTCGCCCAGTTCCAGCCGCCATTTGGCCAATCCGGTGCGATAACAGACGGCGGCGTACAGTTCGCAATCATAGCGCAGAGCGAAAACTGCCGGGGACGGATTGTTGGAGCAATCGTGTCCGAGAAAGGGCAGGCGCAGTCCGTGGTCGCCACCGTGTTGATCAATTTGCAGGCCGAGAATGATGGCCGGTTGCTTCATGGCGGCTCGCAACAGCGGCCCGCCGGTGCGGCGCTCAAAAAACAGGCAATCGGAATGGTTGCGCAATTCTTCCAGCAGGCGATTCAGGCCGGGTTGATTCAAGGCGCGATACGTGGTCGCGGATTGGTAGCCGGGCACGATGTCGCTAAACCGCGCGTACAGTTCGAAGTTGCCGAAATGTCCGCCCGCGTTGACGACGCGGCGCGGCGGCAGCAGGCGTTCACCGCCGATGTATTCGACGTGCGGGCGCAATTCATCGAAGCTCATGGAGATGGTTTTGACCGCGCTGGCATAATTCTCGCCGATACGACGGAAATTCTCCTTCGCGAGCGCGCGAATTTCGGCCGGTGATTTTTCGCCACCGAAACACATCGTCAGATTTTTCAACGCCACCCGCCGGTGCCGGGCGTCGAGCCAATACGCCAGCGCGCCGCCGGCCCGGCCCAGGCGCGCGACCCAGGTCAAGGGCAGCGCCTGAAGCGACGCCACGAGCGCACGGCCGAGCCAATAGATCAACGTATTCATCTTCAACGAAAGCAGATTCGGCGGACGCAATCCTGAAAGTCGTTCGCGCCGCTGAGGATCTGGATCTCGACGCGCATGAAATAAATCGGCAGGTCGCGCCGGTCGATTTTGGGAAAGCGCACGGCGTCTTTTTGCGTGGTAATGATGGTATTGGCCTGGCGTTTTTTGCCGCGGTTGATGACGTTCAAAACCTCCTGCTGGGAAAACCGGTGATGATCGGCGAAGCGTTTGGAATAAACCAGTTCGGCGCCGAGTTTGACCAGGCTTTGTTCAAAGCTTTCCGGCTGGGCAATGCCGCTCAGCGACGCGACCTTGCGCCCTTTCAGAAAATCCAGGCCGATGCGTTCACCGGTAAAAACGTCTTCGAGGTACAACGGGTGGTGAACACATTCGATAATTGCGGCGTCGGGATTCAAATCCGCCAGACGCCGGCGGAGTTCGGCGGTCTGGCCGTCGCTTTTGGTGATGAAAATGGTCTGGGCCCGCGCGAGGTGCGAGGGCGGCTCGCGCAAGGTGCCGCGCGGCAACAAATGTTCGTTGCCAAACGGTTGCTGGCGGTCCACCAGCACCACGTCGTGGCGGCGTCCGCGCAAGTCCCAGTATTGAAAGCCGTCGTCGAGCAACAGCGTGTCGCAGCCGAATTTTTCAATGGCGTAACGTCCGCTTTTTACGCGGTCCTTGTCCACCAGCACCACCACGTCCTTCAGGTTCGACGCGAGCATGTAAGGTTCGTCGCCGGCCATCTCGGAGTCCAGCAGGAGTGATCTGCCGTCGGAGACGACGCGCGGCGGCGTCTGGTCTTCGCGAAACAGAATTTTGTTCAGCAGTAACTCGAGAAACGGGGTTGGTTTGGAACGGTAGCCGCGCGACAGGATGGCGACGTTGCGTCCGGCGTCGCGCAGTTCCCGCGCGAACTTTTCGACGACGGGCGTCTTGCCGGTGCCGCCGACGGTGAGGTTGCCGATGGCGATGACCTGCACGCCGAGCGTCTTGTCACGAAGGATGCGGACATTGTAAAGCCAGCGGCGCATTTTGACACCGACCTGAAACAATTTGGAACCACCGAACAAAAAGCCGCGCATCAACGCCGCCCGGGTATCGCGGCGTTCGCCGGAGATGACTTCGAGGGCGAGGGTTTCGAGGCTTTCTATCCAGTCCCGGAATTTTTCGCGCATGAGGCCTCAATGTGCCAAGTCCTGAAGCAGTTTTAAATTTTTAATTTTGAGTCTTTATTTGAAGTCAAAATAGTGTTGCACTTTTCAACTTAGGATTCATAACTAAAAACTTAAAATTGTCAAAATCCCATCCGCGAAATTTCCTTTTCCAGGGCCATCTGGAATTGCTGCACGTCCGCAGCAGACGGTTTGTAGCCCGGTTGTTTGGGCACCACCCCCAGCCTTCCGGTCTGGTCGAGATACCAGTCGGCGGTCTGGCCGTCACTGAAGGTGACCTTGCCGCTGACAACCGCGCCGGGCCGGGTCAATTGGTCCACGCTCAAGGAAACCCTGCCGATCGCGGGTGTCGTTTCGGCGGGCGGCGGAGTGCTTTTGGCGTCGTCTGGTTTGGCCGGCGGTTCGACGTTTTTGGGCGGTTCGGGATCTTTCGGCGTCAGTTTCAAGTCATCCACGAGCAGCCGCACTTCCATGTAGGTGAGCCGGAGGCCAAATTCCTGCGCGAGCCGGCTTTGAATCTCCGAAAGTTTTGCGCCCTGCAAAATCCAGGCGGTGACGCGCTGGCGTTGGTTTTCGTCCAAATTCATGATGAAGATTTTAGTCGCCGGGGTTGGGGAAATCCAGCGGCAAGCTGGCGCATTTAAAGGTTACCGGGCGCGTTGGGTCACGGCCATTTTGCCGATGTTGGTAAGCACGTCCCAGGCGGGTCCGGGAAATTTGTGCATTTGCGTCATCACGTCCTCGAACGCGGTCAGGAACCACTGCGCGTCGGCCTCGTTGATGACCAGCGGCGGCAGCAGCTTGATCACGTCAACGCCATGGCCGGCCACCTGCGTGATGATGTGATGCTTGTCCATCAACGGAATGATGGCCGCCTGCGGAAACAGGCTCTTGTCCATGCGTATGACACATCGTCCAGGCCATTTTGAGGCCGAGTGATTTCGGCGGGCCGAACTCGATGCCGATCATCAGGCCGCGCCAACGGACGTCCTTCAGGAATTCAAACCGCGGTTGCAGGTCGCGCAAACCGTTGCCGATGAAATCGCCCATACGGGTGGCGTTGGCCATGAGTTGGTGGCGGTCCAGCACGTCGAGGGCCGCCAGCCCGGCCGTCATGGCGAAGCTGCCCTGGCTGAAGGTCGAACTGTGGACCACCGACCGTTGCATGGAGGAAAAAACCTTCTCGTGAATCCATTTTTTGCACAGCACCGCGCCGACAGGCACGAAACCACCCGAAAGGGTTTTGGCCAGAACCACGATGTCCGGGTCCATCTCCGGGCCGTCGTGCTCGCATGGCCAGGAATTTTCCGGTGCGGCCCATGCCCGATTGCACCTCATCGGCCACGAACAATGCGCCGTGCTTGCGGCAAAGGCGCTGCGCTTCCAGCAAATAACCGGGCGCGGCCAGGTTTACGCCCTTGCCCTGTACGGGTTCGACGACGAATGCGGCCACGTCGCCTTTCTTGAGCTGGGCTTCCAAGGCGGCCAGATCGTTGAACGGGACGATCCGGCAATGCGGCAGGAACGGCTCGAAACCTGCGCGGAAATTCTCGTCGCCGTTGATGGAAAGGGCGCCGTAAGTCAGCCCGTGAAACGATTTTTCACAATGAATCACCGTCGGCTTGCCCGTGGCGCAACGGGCGTATTTGAGCGCCGTTTCAATGCCTTCGGCGCCCGAGTTGGTGAAGAAGACCATGTCGAGCTGGTTCGGCATGCGCTTTTTCAACTCCGCCGCCAACAGGCCGGAGAGCAGAGGCGCCTCCAGTTTTACCAGGCTCGGATAATCGGCATTGAGAAAATCAATCAGCACGCGGCGGACCTCGGGATGATTGCGGCCGAGACCGAAAACGCCGTAGCCCGAAAGCAGGTCAAGGTACTTTTCTCCTTTGACATCCCAAAGATACGGCCCTTCGGCGCGGACATAGCAGCGGTCGAAGCCGATCGTCTTGAGGGCGCGGACGTTCGCCGGGTTGACGTGCTCCGATTGGAGCTCGTAATTCCTGCCCGCGTGCCGGTTTAACAACGCGACAATATCCAGACTGGGTTCCGGAGACATGAAAATTGTTCCGGCAGGATAAGGGCTCAGCCTTTCAAAATCCAGTCATAACCTTTGGCTTCAAGTTCCAGCGCCAGTTCCTTGCCGCCGGTGCGTACGATTTTGCCGTCCACCAAAAGCGCGCTTGCAGCGGAAAACAACTGGTGTAATGTTTTGATGATGCCGATGACGCTGGATCAAATTGTCGAGGAAACGCGCGAAATGCCGGGCGAGGTGGTTGCAGAATTGATTGACCGCATCATGGCCGCGCGGCATGGTGGCATCGAGCCGTCCGTGGCGGCGGCATGGAAAATGGAAACGGACCACCGCATTGCAGAAATTGAATCAGGCAAAGTTAAAGGCGTTCCGCCTGAAAAAGTAGCCGCCCGTATCAAAAAAATTCTCAAGCGGTAAAACCGCATATTTTTCATCCTGATGCCGATGAAGAATATGTTCAGGCTGTCCAATACTACGCCGACGTGGCACTGCAACTGGGCAGCCGTTTTTATGATGAAATCGAGCGGCTCATCCGCGAGATTTGCGCCGACCCGGAGCGGTTCTGCAGATTTGATCCGCCTGCCCGTCGGCATTTCAGCCGCGATTTTCCTTACGCGGTCATTTTTCTCAACAAACCCGACCCCGTTTGGATTGTCGCGGTGATGCACATGAAGCGGCGTCCGGGTTACTGGCGCGAGCGGTTAAACCTCACGCGCTGACGGTTTTCAAAATCCAATCATAACCTTTCGCCTCGAGTTCCAGGGCGAGATCCTTGCCGCCGGTGCGGACGATTTTGCCGTCCACCAGGACATGGACGAAATCCGGCACGATGTAATTGAGCAACCGCTGATAATGGGTGATGACCAGTTGGGCGTTGTCCGCGCGTTTCAACTTGTTGACGCCCGACGCGACAATTTTCAGCGCGTCGATGTCCAGGCCGGAATCCGTTTCGTCAAGGATGGCGAGCCTGGGTTCGAGCACAGCCATCTGGAAAATTTCGTTACGTTTCTTTTCGCCGCCGGAAAAACCTTCGTTGACCGCGCGCTTGAGCAAATCGTCGCTCAATTCGAGCAGCTTCACCTTGTCCTTCACAAACGTAAGAAACTCCATGGCGTCGAGTTCCGGCTCGCCTTTTGATTTGCGGATTTCGTTGAGGGCGGCCTTGAGAAAATAGGTGCTGTTCACGCCGGGGATCTCGACGGGATATTGGAATGCGAGGAACAATCCTTCCCGCGCCCGTTCCTCCGGGTCGAGGTCGAGCAGATCGTGGCCATTGTAAATCACTTCGCCGCCGGCCACGTCGTAACCGTCGCGCCCGGCCAGCACGGCGGCCAGCGTGCTTTTACCGCTGCCGTTCGGGCCCATGACGGCATGGACTTCGCCGGCGGAAACCGTGAGGTTGACGCCTTTCAGGATTTGTTTGCCCTCGACGCCCGCCGAGAGATTTTTGATTTCTAATATCGGTTTGCTCATTTTCTAAAATTATTCAACCACCGATGGACACGGATAAACACGGATTAGGAATCACAAAACAACACGCTCCGACTCAAGCCGGGCGTTTTTGAAATTCAAAATCAAGCCAACTCGTAACTTCGCAATGCGCAGATAATTCAACATCTGGTCTCTCATCCGTGTCCATCCGTGTTTATCCGTGGTTAAATTTCAGCCCACGCTGCCTTCCAGGCTTACTCCCAGAAGTTTCTGCGCTTCAACGGCGAATTCCATCGGCAGTTCCTTGAAGACTTCCTTGCAGAAGCCGTTGACGATCATGTTCACGGCGTCCTGGGTCGAAAGCCCGCGCTGGTTGCAGTAAAAAATCTGGTCCTCGCCGATCTTCGAGGTCGAGGCTTCATGCTCCACGCTCGCGGTGGTGTTCTTCACCTCGATGTACGGGAACGTGTGTGCGCCGCACTTCGACCCGATCAGCATGGAGTCGCATTGGGAGAAGTTGCGTGCGTGCGCGGCGCTCTTCTGGATTTTGACCAGGCCGCGGTAGCTGTTCTGGCCGCGCCCGGCGGAAATGCCCTTGGACACAATCGTGCTGCGCGTGTTCTTGCCAATGTGCGTCATCTTGGTGCCGGTGTCGGCCTGCTGGTAATTGTTCACCACGGCGACGGAATAAAATTCGCCGACCGAGTTGTCGCCAAGCAAAATGCAGCTCGGATATTTCCAGGTAATGGCCGAGCCGGTCTCGACCTGCGTCCAGGAAATCTTCGAGTTGCGGCCCCTGCACAATCCGCGCTTGGTTACGAAATTGTAAATGCCGCCCTTGCCGTTTTCGTCGCCCGGATACCAGTTCTGGACCGTGGAATACTTGATTTCCGCGTGGTCGAGCGTGATCAACTCGACGACCGCCGCGTGCAATTGATTTTCATCGCGCATCGGCGCGGTACAACCTTCGAGGTAACTCACGTAAGCGCCTTCGTCGGCGACGATGAGCGTGCGCTCGAACTGGCCGGATTTGGCCGCGTTGATGCGGAAGTAGGTCGAAAGCTCCATCGGACAGCGCACGCCTTTCGGCACGTAGCAGAACGAGCCGTCGGTGAAGACCGCCGAGTTCAAGGACGCATAAAAATTGTCCGTGTGCGGCACAACCGTGCCAAGATACTTTTTCACAAGCTCGGGATGTTCCTGCACCGCCTCGCTCATCGAGCAGAAGATGATGCCTTTCTCCGCGAGTTGTTTCTTGAACGTCGTGCCGACCGAGACGCTGTCAAACACCGCGTCCACGGCCACGCCCGCCAGCCGTTCACGTTCCTTCAGAGGAATGCCCAGCTTCTCGTACGTTTCCAGCAGCTTCGGGTCAACCTCATCGAGGCTCTTGGGTCCGTCGGTTTTCTGCTTTGGCGCGGAATAATACGTGATGTCCTGAAAATTGACCGGTGGATAATGCACCTTGGCCCATTCCGGCACGGTCATGGTCAGCCAGTGCCGGTACGCCTTGAGCCGCCACTCGGTCAGCCAGGCCGGTTCCTTTTTCTTCGCCGAGATGAGGCGGATCATGTCTTCATTGAGGCCCGGTGGCGCGGATTCGGTTTCCACATCCGTGTAGAAACCGTATTTGTATTCCTGTTTTACCAGGCCTTCAATCGTCTCGGTGGCGGTTGGCATATTGTCGTTAATTCATTAATCCCCAAAATTGTTCAATCACGCTTTTTCTTCGCGCAATCCGGGCAGACGCCGTGAATGGCGATTTCATAACGTTGTGCCTTAAAGCCTTTCGGCAGCGTGACACCGGGCTGAGATTTGGCCGGCAAATCCACATCGTAAACCCTGTCACACGCGTCGCAATAAAAATGGCAGTGCTCGTGCATGTTCGGACAGAAGCGCGTCGCGCCCCGATCCAGTTGCACCTGCCGGACCAGCCCGCATTCCACCAGCGCGCCGAGGCAATTATAAACGGTCGCGTGGGAAATTTCCGGCATCTGTTTCTTGGCGCGAATAAAGACTTCCTCGGCGGTCGGGTGATCGCGTTTGTGCAACAGCACATCATAGACCTGCTGCCGCTGCGGCGTGAAGCGAAAGCCGCCGGTGCTCAGGCGTTCGTTCAGACTGCCGCGCATTTTTTTGTCCTCGACTGCATTCATCACCAAGACAAGAATAGGCGCAAGCCCGATGTCGGTCAAGATTTAGAATAATTCTAAATTATGCAGGGATGACGTATCAGCGTCCCTGAAATCATTTGGGTTTCCGGTACGGCGACTCTCCCCATTACTTCCGGAAAACGCTGACGCGGGCGGGGGGCAGATTGAGCCAGACGATTTTGGAGGCGAGCAGGTGGAAACGCGAGGTGCCGCGGGTGCGCCGCTTGTGGATGCGGTAACTGTATTGCACCCAGGTCCCCTGGGGTTCCAGGATGGCGCGGATTTTCTGCGCCAGCGCTTCGGCTTCCTCCGGGGAAAAGTTCAGCAACGGCAGACTGGAAATCACCGTGCCGACACTGGAAATCGGCCTATGCCGGTTGCGCAGCAAATTATCCAACTGCCACGCGTCACCGTTGATGATGTGGGCGCGGGGAAATCGTTCACGGAGCAGGTGCGCCAGTTTGGGGTTTCTTTCGATGGCGACCAGCCGATCTTCACGCAATCCATGTTTAAGCAAGGCCTGGGTGACGGCGCCGGTGCCGGGGCCGAGCTCGAGCACGTAACTGTCTGAATCAGTCGGCAACCAGTGCGCCATGGCGGCGGCGAGCTGTCGGGAACTGGGTACGACAGCACCGGTTCGTTGCGGATTGGCAAGCCATTCCTGCAAGAACAAGGTCGTGTCAGTCAATGTTGCCAACAATCGTTTGGCCATGGTGTCCAACTGGTCCAACTCCGGGTTCTGGAAACAAACTAATTTACCCCGGTCACTGCCGCCAACAAAAAATCCGGCTATTTTGCGGGCCCCATTTTGCGAGGCTCAATTTTTTGATGACCCTGCCGCCTTGGAAGTTTCGTCGAGACGTTTTCGCACGACCTCACGCCGTGCCGACCAATCCGCCCAACTGGGTTCCCAGGTCGGGCCAACCAGATTGGTACGCGCGACCGGCCAGAGAGCATCGAGCGATTTCAACTCACGGTCAGCCCCGGCGTGGTCATGCCACCGGAGAAAAGCTTCGGCCAGATTCAGATGATTCTCCGGGTAATCCGGTGCCAGCTTCTCGGCCTGGCCCAGCCATTCGCTGGCTTTGTGACGGCTGCCGATGCTCAACGGCCAGCCGGGCGCGTCACGGTACAACAAGCCCAGACCCCGGTCCGGCCCGGCGTAATCGAAATGACCATCCAATTCCGCCGCCTTCCTGAATTCACGCTCGATTTCCCGGACAAGCCGGTAGGCGGCAAGGGAAGGCGCCTCCGCCTTGGCAAGCTGGCCGAAGTTCATGGCCAGGTAATAGTGCGCCGGGGCGGAATCGGGTTCGCGGGCGAGCCATTGGTGGCAGACCGTGATGCCTTGATTCGCCAGCGCGGCCCGCCGGGCTTCATTCGTGACGAGGTCGGCAGAATTAAAGCACGCCCGGGCAAATTGCAGCGCGGCGGTTGAGTCATTGGTGTTCAATTGGTATTGGGCCCGGGTGCGATCAAATTCCGCCGCCGCACGCGCCACGAAGATGGGATTGGGCGGTTCGTCGGCCAAGGCCATTCCGGCGGCGGCCAGAAGTAAAAACCCCGCAACCCAATGCCACGGAATGACCCGCGGAACCTTGAAATTAAGGATGAGCATGTTCGGAATTAAAAGTTGCCATCGCATTGGGCTGATTTATAATTGGCAAGTGAGATTAAATTGGAATTTGCTGTGGTTGGCAATGCTGACGACGTCCGTCCTGTTCCTGACGGGGTGCGGCGGCATCAACGCCACCGGCTCCGTTTCGCCCGCGACTTTCCTGTTGCCGGGCGTGATGATGAATACCGTGCCCGCGCCGGCCACCGGCGAGCCCACACACAAGGTTGCCTCCGAATCGTCCCAACAATTCGCACTAGCCCGCTAATTCTATGCGATTCCCATTCGCCCTGTCGGTAAAAATCGCCGGCCATATCATCAAACATAAACTGCGCAAGACGCCGAAATTTGCCATGGTCTTGCAACTGGAACCACTGCACACCTGCAACCTCACTTGCACCGGCTGCGGACGCATCCGCGAATATTCCACGAGCCTCAAGGACATGGTGCCGCTGGAAAAATGCCTCGCGGCGGCCACGGAATGTGAAGCGCCGATGGTCAGCATCTGTGGCGGTGAACCGTTGATTTATCCGAAGATTGAAGAACTCATCGCTGGCCTGCTGGATCAAGGCCGGGTCCTCTACGTTTGCACGAACGGCGTGTTCATGCGGAAGAAGATGAGAGAATATCTAGCCGCCATTTATTCACCGGAAGTCGAGCTGAAGGTGAAACAGTTGCTGGATCAAAAATTGATTTCCGACAAGGAGGCCGAAACCATCCGGCACGCCGATGGCGCTGCGAAAAAAAAGGTCGTCATCCGTCCGACGCGGTGGATGTATTGGAACGTGCATCTGGACGGCCTTGAGTTCACCCACGACCTCATTGTCGAGCGCGAAGGCGTGTTCAAGGAATGCATCGAGGCGATCAAGATGGCGAAAATCCTCGGCTACCAGGTCGCCACGAATACGACCGTCTATAAGGAAGCCGACATGCAGGAAATTGAGGACATGTTCAAATTCCTGAGTTCGCTGGGCGTGGATGGCCACACGATTTCGCCCGGCTACGATTACGACGCCGCCAAGAAGGACATGGTCAAGCGCCTCGGCAAGGACCCGAAAGATTTCTTCCTGACGCGCGACATGACCCGGCAGAAGTTCGTGAAGATTCTGGATTGGGGCAAGGCGTTCACGATTTTCGGCACGCCGGTGTATCAGGAGTTTCTCGCCGGTCACCGCGAGTTGACCTGCACCGCCTGGGCCATTCCCACTTACAACATCAAGGGTTGGAAGGGGCCGTGTTACCTGATGACCGACGGCCATTATGCCAGCTACCGGGAGCTGCTCGAAAAGGTGGCATGGGAAAAATACGGCGTGGTGAACGGCAAGGCGCGCGACTCGCGCTGCGAACATTGCATGGTGCATTGCGGTTACGACCCCAGCGGCGCGCTTGGCACCAACTATCAGTCGGGCGACAACTGGAAGAATTTCAGATACAATTTCGGCGCCAAACCGAAACCGGTTCACTATTCGCCGGAGCTGGAAAAGCGCGTTTATAACGGCGTTTCCATCGGTAAAGGCCATCTGGCCGAAGCGAAGGCCATCGTCAATCCTGCCGCCGGCGCGAAAGGCGCGTTCTCCCGGCAGGAAGAAGAACCGGCGCACGTTGGCAGCCGGTGCGGCACCGGTGACACGACGGAACGCGACGAGTTGATGTCCAGGATCAAGGACGCCGGGAAAATTGAAGCGCGGCCGGAATAAGCTTTTTGCGCGCAGAATTTGAATGAGCCGAACGCTTTATCTTTCACCGCCCAGTTTTGACGGTTTCGACGGCGGCGCCGGTTCGCGTTACCAGGCGCGGCGCGAGGTCACCAGCTTTTGGTATCCGACTTGGCTCGCGCAACCCGCGGCGCTTACGCCGGATTCCCGATTGCTCGATTGTCCACCGCACAACGTTGGCATGGAGGAATGCCTGCGCATCGCGAAAGACTTCCACCACGTCATCATCAACACCTCCACGCCCTCACTGAAAAACGATTGCAAGGTGGCCGAGGCCATCAAAGCGCAGAAGCCGGACACGGAAATCGGTTTCATCGGTGCGCACACCATGGTGTTGCCGACGGAGACGCTCAAGGCGTCACTGGCAATCGATTGGGTGGGCCGCAAGGAATTCGATTTCACCTGCAAGGAAGTCGCTGAAGACCGCGATCTCTCAACCATTGCCGGGCTTTCCTGGCGGGACAAGGACGGCAAGATCAAACACAACCCCGAGCGTGAGATGATTCAGGACATGGACACGCTTCCGTGGGTGGCGGACGTTTACCAGCGCGACCTGAAGATTGAGAATTATTTTATCGGCTACCTGTTGCATCCGTACATCAGCATGTACACGGGACGCGGCTGCCCGGCGCAATGCACCTTCTGTCTCTGGCCGCAGACCATCGGCGGACACAAATACCGCGTCCGCTCGCCGCAGAACGTCGCCGACGAGATGGCCTATATGAAGAAACTGTTCCCGCAGGTGCAGGAATTTTTCTTCGACGACGACACATTCACGGCGAACCTGCCGCGTGCCCGGGAAATCGCTAAAAAACTTGGCCCGCTCGGCGTCCACTGGTCGTGCAACAGCCGCGCCAACCTCGATTACGACACCATCAAGAGTTTCAAGGACAACGGTCTGCGGTTGTTCCTCGTCGGTTATGAAAGCGGCAACGACGACATTCTCACCCGCATCAAGAAGGGCGTGACAATGGATGAGATGCGCCGGTTTACCAAGGCCTGTCACCAGGCCGGCGTGGTGATTCACGGTACGTTTATCCTCGGCCTGCCGGTGGAAACCCGGCAATCCATCGAGAACACCATCAATTTTGCCAAGGAACTCGACGTGTTCAGCATGCAGGTTTCGCTGGCCGCGCCGTATCCGGGCACGGAACTCTACGAACAGGCCAAACTCAACGGCTGGTTTGTGAAAAAGGACAAGACCGATCTCGTGGAGGGTGACGGTTTCCAGCAAAGCACGCTTGAGTTTCCCGGTTTGAGCAAGGAGGAGATTTTCGAAAGCGTCGAACGGTTCTATCATCGCTACTACCTCCGCCCGAAACCGATTCTGCGCATCATCAAAACAATGCTGGAAGACAAAGACGTTCTGCGTGCGCCGCCTGCGCGAGGGGTACGAGTTCTTCAAATCAATGGCGCAACGACGGAGCGACCTCGCAGCGGCAAAAGCCGCGACCGCGTAGTTTAAGGAAATCAGCGCCAGTTTACTTTGGCCACTCGCTGATGCGATTCCACCAGTATTCGAGCCGCTTTACATATTTCTTTGGGTTTGGCATCCGGTCGGCCAAGGATTGACTACCGAGAGATTTGTCCGGCCATAAATGCAGGTGCTTCTCGATGCCGAGTTCCTTGGCGATTTCTGAAACAGTGTGCAGCGCATTTACGGCGTAGTCCTGCCAACTTTCGCGTGTGGCAAAGACTTCCGTTTTCAAGCGCACGCCCATTTCCACCGCTTGTTCTTCAATGCGCGCCACGTTTTCAGCCCGGATGTTGATCGGTTCATGAAAAATGGTGATCGGCTCCAACTCAGCCACGGCCTTGAGTGTCGCACGCAAATCAGCTTCGTCACACTCCGGATACGTCGGCGCCATGGCCACATAAACGTGCAGACCGGCTTTCTTGGCTGCGTGCAACGAGGCAATCCGTTGCGACGGGGCCGGCGCTTTTGGCTCATAAATTTTTGCCAAATCGTTGCGCAATGTTGGCAGGCTCATGCCAAACACTAGCCGCTTTCCAAAGCTCTTGAACAAATCAAAATCTGCCCGGGCCAGCGGACTGCGGGTGAGGATGCGAACATTAAGTGTGGATTGGTCACGGATGAGTTCCAACGAACGGCGCACGAGAAACCGTGCATGTTCAGCCAGTTCGCGTTGCCGTGCCGGGTCGGGATGCCGGATGACCTGATAGGGGTCGGTCGTGCTGCAATAAATCACCGCGCGATTGCCGTCGGGCTTGAGTTGTTTGCGCGGCGCATTTTCGGCAGAGCGCAGGGAGGCGAGAAATTTCTGTTCATCCCACGGACGGAGCAAAAGATAATCGCCCCACTCGGCATCCGGGTCCTTGACACCGTATTCAGCCAGCCTTGGGCCCTGCTTGATCGTGGCCGCGCTGGGCACGTAGCAAAACCGGCATGCGTGCGAGCACCCGACGGCCACGTTGAACGCCCAATTCGACAGGCTCTTGTAAATGAAATTGTTCTCCGCAATGACGGCAGGCATGTGCCACATGCCGACGCGGGAGTCGGTCGGTCGAGATGACGGCAGGACAACTCGCGGTCGTGCCTGAACTGGTCTGTCGAGAACAAGGCTCATCGTAATTTCTGTTCAATCATGGCTCACTCAGATGCCCAAGTCGAATTCTGGTTGAAGGACACCCTTGAGGGATTTATCCCAAAATTCCTTGCCTCGTTCGTGCTTGCTCGCGAAAAGAAGAAGGTAAAGGGGCGTGTTCTTGTGCGTAGAAATCAGAACTTCCCGACCAACGAAGCCAAAACCGAGGTCATCAAGTTGCCTTTTGTAAATGTCGAGCACGCCTCGGAAGAAATCACGCGGATTGTGCCGGGAAAGCTGTTTCCAAGAGTCATTGCCAAGGAATTTGGTCAAAGCAGACTGCTCATCCACGTCCGGTTTGTATTGATGAATGTTCATCTTGATGCCCATGCCGTGCTGGATGTTGACTAGCAGATCGCACCTTGATTTGTTATGCAGCGTCTCAATCAGGGAGAACGGTGCGTGGCCAATTCCAGTTGGGTCAACGAATGCAAACGTCAGCGAACCGGTGGGGATTTGAATTTTGTGGATCGCTTCTGCACAATCACCACACCAAATTTCCGCCAGATTCGCATTGCTGAATGGCTCAAGACGGTTGGCCAGTGCTTCTGCCGCTGGCGCACTCATCTCTGTAAAGATGAATTTAGTAAATTCGTGGTTTATGACATTGAGCGGTGAGCCTAACTCTTCCCGGCCGGTGTCACGAATCATACATTTGCCGGGACCGGAAAAAAGTTCGAGGTAAACACGGCATTTCCATTTGAACTTCATTCCCGTTGCAAACATCTCTGCGTAATACGCGAGAAGACGATGCTTGGTTTCAATCCAAGGACCGCTATCGCGAATTGGGAGTCCATCACTCGTGGACACACTCTCTTTCCATGGAGATTTGTCGGCTGAAGCAAGCTCGTGAAAGGTGGCCTTCACTTGCGGCGCAGTTAAGCATGTGTTGTCGTTGGCTTCAATCATTTCCGAGAAGCGTAACGAGAGCGATAGAACAAAGGCGGTCCAAGGCAGGCAAATAGCTCAATCCGTTACTTCTTCCCCTCGCTTTCGCGGCCGGCGTATTTGCGGGCGGTCGTGTCCACGCGGATTTTTTCGCCGGGAGCAATGAATAAAGGCACCATGATTTCCAGACCGGTGTCGAGTTTGGCCGGCTTCCAAGTGGCATCGGACCCGCCGCGGATAGGGGGATTGGTCCCCACCACCTCCAAGGTTACGTTGGGTGGCAGTACGATGTCCACCAGCCGCCCGTCGAGCAACAACGCGCGATATTCCACGTTTTCCTTGATGAACCCGCGGCGCTCGCCGATCTGCTCCGCACTGAGGTTCATTTCCTCGAACGATTCCACATCGGAAAAGACGTAATCCTTCCCGTCGTGATAGCTGAACTGGACGCGGCGGTGTTGCACGTCGGCGACCGGCACGCGTTCACCTTCGGAAAACGTGCGGTCGGTAATCCGGCCGGTTTTCAGGTGGCGCAACCGCGCATGGAGTTTGTGCCGGGTCTGGGCGGTGCCGCTGACGTGGAACTCCTCCAGCATCTGCGGCGCGCCGTCGAGCAGCAGGACCATGCCGCGTTTGAATTCTGAAGTCAGAATGGTTTGCATTGCGTGCTTCCTCCCGGCCGCCCGCCGCCGTTGCACTTTGGCGCGGCAGGCCGAGGTTCAGAGTTGCTCAGGGATCTGCGCTCTTGATAGCTGCGCCTCTCGTGGTGCGTCAACTGCATCTCGAAGGAGGCCGCGTCCTAATTTCGAAATGTGGGTAAGGCGGGCAGTCTTCTGCCCGCCGCAAATATGTAATACGGCGCGCACGGAGTGACGCGCGCTACCAAGTCAGGCCACCGCCTTGGAAAGCGGTGGCACTTTTCTTAATCCATCGGGATGGCGCGCCGCGCGGCTTTCTTGTCGGCGTGACGGGCTTTATCGGCGAGCATCCGCGCTTTGGCGCGGCGGGAGCGTTTCCGTTTCTGCCGGCGGATCTTTTCAATTTCGGCGCGTTGCGCAGCCACGAAACCGGTTTTCATGGCTTCAATCTTGTCGAGTAGCAGGCGCCGGGCGAGGAAGCGGTTGAGTCCTTGCTGGCGCGTGGCCTGACATTTGACCTGCAAACCGGTGGGACGGTGAAGCAACATCACGCACGTGGAAGTCTTGTTGACATTCTGGCCGCCGTGTCCGCCGGAACGGACGAAACTTTCTTCAATGTCGGTTTCACGCACGCCCAGCGCGGCCATGCGGCGCATGAATTGGGCTTCCTTTTCCGTGCTGACCGGGAACGTGCTCATGTCTTCATCTTAGCGACAAGAGCGGCTTCAAGCAATTCCCTGACAAATTTTCCGAGACCGGGCGCCTGGGACTCGCGCGGGCCGGCCACATTCAACGTCCGCACTTTGTTTTGCATCAGGAATTTTGAAAGGGCGGCGGCGCCTGGCGACAAGCCGTCCCGTTTGCAAACCACCAACCGTGGGCGGCCGTGTTGTTCGGCACAGGTTTTGGTGAAGGCTGTGCCGCCGGACAATTCCTTTTCCCGCACCACAATCAGTGTGGCGTCCGAATCCAGCACGTTCTTCTCCGTTCGCTCATCGTATTCTGCCGTGTCGGTTTCACGCAGGCGATAGATTGGTGGAATGGCACCGTCCTCGGCCAGTCGCCCGCGTGGACACCAGCCGCCATGTTCGAAGCCTTGCCGGATGGCGAAATCCAGTGCGGCCCGGTCCACGCCGGTTTGTCCGCCCGAGATGATTTTCAACTGGCCAGGTTTCACGCGTTTTCAGCAGCGAGCATAGTCAAATCATCCTGCTGAATAAATAATCCGTTGACCACGGGCCGAAGTGAGTTACCTTTGCGCGCGTCCTGACAATGAAACCGGTCATCGCCAAAATGAATTGGATGCTGAAGTGCGCTGCTTGGCAATGCACGGTCGGCACCACGCATATTGTGGGCGGTGGGAGGTTGAATTCATAGCCGGGCTGCAGAATAAATTTACCAAACCCATCGCCGGCAAACGGCGGTGGGTTTTTCGTTTTATCGCGAAACATCGCCATGACGGTCACAACGAACATGAAAAACGAAACATCATCTTCAACGGCACCCGCGTGGGGTGTGGTGGCCGCGTTCGCCGCCGTGTACGTTATCTGGGGTTCAACATATCTCGGCATCCGCTACGCGGTCGAATCCATCCCGCCATTCCTGATGGCCGGCAGCCGGAATCTGGCTGCGGGTCTGCTGTTGTATGCGTTGGCGCGCGCCCGCAACAACGCGCTGCCATCGCTCATCGAGTGGCGCGATGCCACCATCGCCGGTGGATTGATGCTGGCGTTGGGCAATGGCGGCGTGACCTGGGCGGAACAGGTAATTCCCTCGGGCATCACCGCCTTGCTGGTAGCATTAACACCCGTGTGGATGGTGTTATTGGATTGGCTGCGGCCCGGTGGCACCCGTCCGCGTCCGTTCGTGGTGATGGGATTGTTGGTGGGCTTCCTGGGCGTCGCGTTGCTGGCGCGGGGTGAGGGAAATCATTCCAGCCGTGCTTATGATTGGGGTGTTGCCGTTTTGATGATGGCCTCGATGGGTTGGGCCTGCGGTTCAATCTTCAACCGGCAGGCGCGCAAACCGGCGTCGCCATTGCTGGGTGTGGCCATGCAAATGATAGCGGGCGGCGCCTTGATGCTGGGTTTCGCGGCCGTGCGCGGTGAAGCGGCGCAATTCTCGATTGGCCGGGTGACCTGGTTGTCCGCGGGCGCATGGCTGTATCTGACGGCAGCCGGGTCCATGGTCGGGTACACGGCTTACGTCTGGCTGTTGCACGCCAGCACACCGGCGCGGGTGGCGACTTATGCGTATGTGAATCCGTTCATTGCGGTCATGCTGGGTTGCACCATCGGCCACGAGACGTTCTCGCACGAGTTATTTGTGGCGGGAGTGTTGATTATTGCCGCCGTGATATTGATTGTGCGCGGCGGCGCAGCGAAAGCCGGTCCCGCGACCCAGTATGAAGAAGTGGCCTGAATTCGGGTTGAAGGCGTTGCGCCAGGTTGGGAACAGAGCCGACGAGAAGAATTCACGCCGGTCGGATAAAAAAGTACGGCTGGCCGTGCCAGCGGTGTTCAAGACCCGGATGCAACCAGGCGTCGCCGGAGTGAGCGCAGATTTGAAAATAATACTGTAACGGAAAAGTCGAGTCGGTGTAATCCGCCGGAATGACGGTCTGGTAATCGTCTCCCGCCCGTTCCATCTCTGTCGCCTGCCAGATCTCGGCCTGATTGACATGCCGATAACGCAGACGCAACCCGGCTATCCGGGCCGGGCTGACTTTGGGAACGCGCGCAACGACCGGAAATGGTTTGCCGCGCTGAAATGAAACCGGCGGGGTGTGCAGTTCGGCGACGAGCGGGTATTTATTGGCCGATGATCTGTTAAAAACGACCTGCATGGCCCGCTCGATTACTTTGGGATCCAACTGTTGTGTGTCGGCGGATGATTGTCCCAGGAGTTTTTCCAGATCCGCCGTGTCCCGGTCAATGGCCGGGAGCCGGTCCAGCCATTGGCCGCGCTGGAAAAATTCCGGACCGTAAGTGATGTCGGGCAGGTAAGGCGCTTTCGCCTGTTCCGCGAATGCCGTCCACACGCTGTGCGCCGAGCGATTCCACTGAATAGCCTTTTCCAGAGCAGGGCGGTGACCGCTGCGCCGGTACAGCGCGTAAAGCACGCCGGCCCGAAATCGCGCCGCGAAGAACCGGCCCAGCCCGGCTTGAATCGGGATGTCAATCGCCAGCCGCCGGAATTCGACGCTTTTAGCATCGCGCACTTTTGATTCTGCCTCATGCAGGCGAGCCAATGCCTGGTCCGCAGCTTCCTCCAGCCGCTCTGCCACCCAGACTGGTGAATATTTCCCGCTGCGGCCGCCGTTGATCAATTCGTCGGCAAATTCATCAATGCCCGAAAAGAATTCCGGATCGAGCGCGCTGACCGTGCCCAAACGGCGCGGACCCGGAGTATCGCTGTAGGGCTGCGGGTTCTGCTCGGCCACGATGGCGATGTTGGTGTACATCTCCGGCCAGTAATTATTATTGGCGGCAGATGGACAATGCGCCACGGTCACCAGTGGCAGAATCCGGCTGGCTGATGCCAGCGCTGCTGCCACTTTGTCCGCGCCTCGGCCAAACTGCTGGCGCAATTCGCGCCGCGAGCCGCCCGGTTCGCCGTCGGGATTGTAGATGTTCCGGCCCCAGACGCGATACGTGTAGGAAAACTTTTCGAAGTCGAGTGCCGGCTCCAATGAGGGGTCGGCATAAGCATTGCGTCCGCCGGGCAGGCCCGAGCCTTTGCGGCCCTTGAACGCAAGCGGTTCGAACAGTTCCACGCCTTGACTGCCGCAAAAGCTCGAAACCCGGCCGTAATCCGCAGCCATTTGGGGATCGCCCCATAACAGCATCCGTTGCGTGCCCGGCCAGATACGGTGCAACACACCATAGCGGCGGTCTTCGGTCAGCAAGTCACCATAGCCATACCGCATAAAGGAGCGCGAACCGGTGCTGAGCGCGAAGAAGCCCGTCTTCGGCGCATTGAGCGGCGGCATTTCCAGCGCCCGGATGGCGCCTTGCATATACGGCAAGCCCATGTGCTCGGCCCAGAATTTCGGCGACACATTCACCGGCAGGCCGGTGACGAGCGCCGCGTTAATCATCTGCGGGTTCAGCCCCTTGGCATGTAGATCAATCTCAACGCGCCGTCCGCACTGCGCTGCGCCGTCAAAAATTTTCCGCCAGAGGCCATATTCGCCTTCCCGCACGCCGCTTTCGCCGTGGGTACGGATGGTTACTCCACGGATGGCCGGACACGCCTGCAACACCAGGCGCAGCGCGTCACGGCAATAGGACGCCTGAATTTCCGGCGTAAGTCCTTCAATGAGATAATTGGCGTGGGGACTATCAGTCCATTGATAGGCATGTGTCCAGAGGCCCAGTTGAAAATGCAAACCGCGCCGCTCGGTTTCCTCACTGATGAACCGCAGCATTTCCAGGTTGCGGTCGCGCTCGGCATCGGGTAACGGCACCGCGCGCACATTATAGCGGAGCACCGAGACTAGAAACGGGTAAGCGAAATGAAAGTAACAATCGGTGATGCCGGTCGTGAAATCATAACCGAGTCCAAGGGCGAGATTAAAGCGGTTGAACCGATGCGTTGCCAGCATCGTCAGGTAGGACTGCCAGAAGGCCCGGTCATTGAACCAGGGTTTGTCCTGCGCGTCACTGACGAAGGCCCGCATAACGCTGCGAATCGTGTTCGCCGGCCGTTCGCTGACCGGTTTCACGGCTCGCAATTCAACCAACGGGTCGTCGGCGAAACGCACGCGGTCCGCCAGTTCGAGCACCGCGTACACCAGGCCTTGCGCGTCCGAGCCAGCCGCGACCAGGACCGTACGCTGGCCAGGCTTCCCGCAGGCAATCGCCAGACATTCCGGTCCGTCCGGCAGTGAAATGGCAGCGGCCTCGAGTACCAGTCGGACCATGTTCGAGGCGGGGCCACCCACGAAAAGACATTCCTGCGAAAGCGGAGCCTGTTCCATCTTCTCGTGCAACTGCGCGGTGACGCCACGTGCCGCCAAAGTGTCCTGCAAATGTCGTACCGCCCATTGCACCGGTAGTTGCCGCACGACCGGGTCCGATTCATCCAGGACGATGGAAATGCCTGGATTATTTTCATTGGCGTAAAGAGGGAATTGAAAAAGACCGGAGCCAGCCACGACCGCTGTGGCAATGCCGGTTTTCTTGATGAACTGCCGCCGCGACTCGCCGCGGAGGGGACTGGCCTGGTCGGGGTGCATGATCGGTTTTGGATTCAAGGCCTTTTTACTACGGCTGACGAGAAGAATTTACGTAGTGTCCTGATTTAGAGCATTTCCATAAAACATATAGCTTTACTGAAAGGGGGAGGATATGGCAGGTTGGGGGCATGAAAGCTATTTCCCTGCCGGTGCGTGAGCGGATTCTGCGACTCTACGAACAAGGCAAAAGCACGCTGGAGATCGCCGAATTTTCAGGTTTTTGCGTGGCCGCCGTGCGGCGGGTGCGTCAGCAGTTTCGGGAGCGCGGGACACTCCAGCCGCAGACACATTTGTGTGGGCGCAAGAGCCTGCTGACCCCGCGGCGGCAGGCGCGTTTGCAAAAGCTGGTGGACCGGCAACCCGATGCGACGCTGGCCGAATTGGGGGCGCAACTGGATCGTCGGTTCGGGACTTCGACCGTGGATTTGTGGCTGCGCCAGTTGGGGTTGAGTTGTAAAAAAAACGCTGCACGCCGCCGAGCGGTCGCGGCCCGACGTGGCCGAGCAAAGAAGCCACTGGCATGAACGGCTGACCGCTGTGCCCGCCGAACGGCTGGTCTTTGTGGACGAAAGCGGCGCCAACACCAAGCTGACCCGTTTATACGGGCGTTGTCGGGTCGGCCGGCGGCTGGTCTGCCCGGTACCGCAGGGGCATTATCAGACGACCACGCTGATTGCGGCGGTGCGTTTGCTGGGACCTTGCGCACCCTGGCTGTTTGAGGGGCCGATGGACGGGGAGATGTTTTTGGCCTGGGTGCGGCAAGGTTTGGTTCCCACCCTGCAGCCCGATGACCTGGTGATTCTGGACAATCTGGCGACGCACAAGGTGGCGGGGGTGCGCCCCGCCATTGAAGCGGCGGGGGCTCGCCTGCTTTATCTGCCGCCGTATTCACCCGACTTCAACCCGATTGAAAACCTCTGGAGCAAGGTTAAAGCCATCCTGCGGGCGCTGGCTCCCCGCACCGCCGACCAACTGCTGCGGGCGGCGGCCACCGCCTTTGACACCATCTCCCCCACCGACTGCCAGAGCTTCTTTTTACACGCCCAATACGCTATATGATTTATGAAAATGCTCTAGTTGTTGTGGTGTCGGCGCTGCGTGCCGATTTCGAGCCGCAGGCTCGACGCTACAGCAAATTCGGACACTCCCGAATTTACGGTTTGCTTGAGTATTTATGCAGATTTCGCTACACTGTGACGTGCTTCCAGCAGAGACGTGAAAACTCAGAAGACCATGCGGTATCGTCGAATTGCAATCGGGATTCGTAGTGTTCGGTTTCATTTTCTGGCCGGCCTTCTTGTCCCCGCGGCCGTTTTATTTCTTAACGTTGTTCTGGTGGCGACCATGTTTGCCGCTGATTCGACTGCAACCAACGCGGCCGGTCCCCAATCCGTAATTGATTATTGGGGGGACGACCCGGAAACAGCGGCGGCGATGTCGGGAGCAGTGACGAACGACACCAGGACGCTGCCGGAATTGACCACCGTGAATGAAGTCCTTCGCCTGAAACCGGAGGAGGCGGAACGCGGCTACCCGGTGAAGCTCCGGGGCGTGGTTACTTGCCTGGTTCAGGAACATAACGCTTTTATCGTCCAGGATGAAACGCATGCGGTTTTTGTCATCAACGTCTCGCCGACGGCGGCTTTTCCCAAACGGGGCGAGTTTTTGGAAGTCCAGGGCAAATCGGACAAAGGCTCTTTTGCACCGTTGGTCCGGATGAACCAGATGACCATTTTGGGCGCCGGAGCGCTGCCGGAGCCGGTGCAACCGACGTGGGACCAATTGATGAATGGCAGCCTGGACGATCAACAGGTGGAAATCAGAGGCGTCGTCGAAGAAGCCATTCCGCGCCCCGCGGGCTATCCAACCCAATGGTCGAAAATGACCCTGCGCACCACGGAAGGCGCGTTGTGGGTGGATGTCTGGCTGGTCGGCACCAATTTCGAAGGTCTGGAAAATTACGAGGACGCCGTGGTCCGGCTGCGCGGCTGTCTTTTCGTGGCCTTGAATCCGGACACCCACCAATTGGACCTCGGTCATGTTCGCATGTATGTGGACTCCATCGCGGTGGACCAGCCGGCGCCGGCGGACGAATTTTCCACGCCCAGGAAACGCGCGGCGGAATTAACGTTGTTCGATCCGCAAGCCAACGCGTTTCAACGGGTGAAAGTGTCGGGACAAATTTTGCACATGATTGGCTGGGATTATTTCATGATGGACGGTACCAACGGGGTGCGGTTCACCTTGAGGCAGCCGGGGGTCAAATTGCACACCGGCGACCAGGTGGACGTGGTCGGCTACCCGGAATTGAGCGGAGCCGCGCCGCATTTGCGCTGCGCGGTGGCGCGCGCGACCGGTTACGCCCCGCTGCCCACTCCGAGGAATCTCTCGCCCGACGATCTGCCCAACACCATGTTCGACTCGACCCGGGTGCGGATCGAGGGATGGCTGGTCAGTTCGCGGGCAACCGTCACCAACGAGGCGCTGGAAGTTCAGGCCGGGTCCTGGCGGTTTATGGCGCGGGCGAAATTGAAAAACGCCGCGCCACCGTTGCCGCCCATCGGCAGCCGGCTGGCTTTGGTGGGCGTGTATGCGGTGCAAGGCGGAAACCCGGTGCTGGATGGCAACGTGGCTCCTTTTGATTTGCTGCTTCACTCGCCGGCGGACATCCAGGTGCTGTCGAAACCCTCCTGGTGGACGTTGCCGCGTTTGCTGGTGGCCGTGGGAGTGCTGGTGTGCGCGCTGGTGCTCTCCGTGTTGTGGATCACCCAACTCCACCGGCAGGTGGAGGAGCGCACCGCCGAACTCGCAACCCAGATTCATAATCGCCAGCGGGTGGAACACCAACGGGCCATGGAACAGGAACGCGCCCGGATTGCCCAGGACCTGCACGACGAACTCGGGTCGGGCATCACGGAAATCAGCATGCTCGCCACGGTGGCCGGTTCGTCAGCCACACCGGGCAATGGCCAGGACGGACATCTGGAGGAAATTGGTGATCGCGCCCGCCGGATGGTGACGGCCCTGGACGAGATTGTGTGGGCCATGAACCCCAAACACGATTCCCTGATGTCGCTGGTCAGTTATTCCTGTCTCTACGCGGACCGGCTTTTGAAGCTGGCGAATATTACCTGCCAGTTGAAAGGTGCGGTGGATTTGCCTGACCGGACGGTGTCATCCGTCCATCGGCATGAATTGTTCCTGGCCTTCAAGGAAGCCATCACCAATGTCATCCGCCACGCCGGCGCCACCGAGGTCCACCTGGGGTTCCGGCTCATCGGCAACCGCCTGCGCCTGTCCATTGCCGACAACGGGCGCGGGCTGATGGCGGACGCCGGCCCGCGGAGTGGAAACGGGCTGGTCAACATGCGGGAACGGCTGAGGAAGATGGGTGGACGGTTTGCTATCGCCAGCCAGAAAGGACGCGGCACGACCGTGCGGTTTTACGTGCCCTTGAATTGAACGTTTATGATCCGGGTCGCCATCGTCGAAGACAGCAAGACCATCCGGGAAAGTCTGACGCACTTTGTGCAGACCGACCCGGAATGTCACTGTGTCTTCACCTGTGCAACGGCCGAGGAAGCTCTGGCGGGCATTCCGAAACATCAGCCGGAGGTGGTGCTGATGGACATTCAGTTGCCCAAGTTGTCGGGCATCGACTGCACCGCCCAGATCAAAAAAATTCTGCCCGCGGTCCAAATCATCATGGTGACGGTGTATGAGGACACTGAGCGGATTTCCGCGGCCTTGCGCGCGGGGGCCTGCGGTTACCTGTTGAAACGTTGCACGCCGGCAGAACTGGTATCGGCCGTCCGCGAGGCCCGGATGGGAGGCGTGCCGATGCCCCGCGAAATCGCCCGCAAAGTCATCGCGTCCTTTCAACAGCCGTCCACGGTCGCGGCGGGAGTGGACGAACTCAGGCCCAGCGAACGGAAAATACTGGAATTGCTGGCCACGGGGCTGCCCAACAAGGAAATTGCCGACCGGCTGAATTTGAGCCCCGGGACGGTCCGGTGGCATTTGGAAAACATCTACGGCAAGCTGCGTGTCCATTCGCGCACGGAGGCCGTTTTAAAATTCCGCTCCATAAAAACCACCTAGGCGATATCCCGGCGCGAAGTTCCAAGATTCACGGCGGAGGGATCGGAGAAAATTGACCTCGGTGCCGCATTTTTTCAGGGCACAAAACGGGGTGTGGGTTGCAAAAAACAGAGCTTCAGCCCTGACATTCGTCAGGCTAGGCAGGTCATGGGATTGGGTTATCATCGGCGGATAATAATCACCCAAACCGTTCGCAAAACCACATGTTTTATGAAGCATATCGCCCTTCATCATTTCCAAACCGGTTCCGTTCCGGCCGTGTTACTGTCGTTGCTTTGCTCCGTCACGATGGCCTTCGGGCAGTTGCAATGGAGCTCGTATGACGCCAACGGCAATCTGCTCAATGCCAATGTCGCGACAGGTGGCGATGTGACGTCCGGGAGCAGCGTCACCTTCACGGTTCCCGCCAGTACCCAAATGTTTTTTGTCACCAAAAACTTCACGTCCATCGTTCTGTCGTCGGCAACCGCCTCGGCGGTGGTGACCTTCCAATTTTCTGCTTCCGGCGGCGTGACGGGCGTGGCTCAACGCGTCGCGGAATGGGGACTGTTCAACTCCGCCGGGACACCCGGTCTGGCGGATGACGTCGGCATGTATGGTGGTTGGGAGGGGTCTTATGTGGAAGGCATATTTCACGCCGCTGGATCTGCCAATTTGTTTTCCGGTACCAGCCCGGGCCTGGGCAAGACCACCACCGGAGCGCCAACCGATGGCACCGTCTATACCAACCAGATCCGGTTGTATCTGAAAACCGCGCCGGTCGGAGTCGCCTTGGGCAGCAGCAGTTCCTCTTTAGGCGCGGCCGGCATCGCGATGAATGGCGTGAACCTGGTCGCGCGCGGCTACACCAATCCTGCCAATGGCACGAATACGTTCGATGAATTTGCTTTCGATTTCAACAACACCACGGCCAATCCGGTCACGGTGACTCTGAGTTCCATTAGTTTGGGGAACTCGATGACGTGGGACGCCAGCGGCGCCACTCCAAGCGCGCCGACAGACGGTTCAGGTATTTGGTCTTCAACGAATGCCAACTGGTCGGATGGCCCAGGCGGAGCCATCGGCGCCAGTGACAGTGTTTGGTCGCCGGGTTACGGCGCGGTCATCGGCGCGAACAACGGCGCCGCCGGCACACTGACCATCACCGAGCCGGCGGGAGTGACCGTGTCCAACATTACTTTCAATCCGCCGGGCAGCGGGAGTTATACTATCGCCGCCTCCAATGGTGCGCCGATGATTTTAACCGGCACTCCGACCATCACGGTTGCCAGCGGCGTCACCGCCACGAACACCGCCCAGTTGGGCGGCACGGGCTTTACGCAGACAGGCAATGGCATGTTGGTATTGCGTCCGTCGGTCGCGGCCACCAACGTCGGCGTGACCACGGTCAATGCGGGCACACTCTTTATGGCCAGCACTGCGGTCAACAGTCTAAATGACAGTGTGACGGTGAATTCCGGAGCAACGCTTTTGGTTCCCAGCAGCGTAGGTATGAATCCAGCGAGCACGCTGACGATTAATGGCGGGGCAGTGACAAATATGGGTCTGAATGGCACCTCGACGGAAACTCATAACCTCGTCGTTTTTGATAACAACGGCACCCTGGCTTATGGCCCAACCGGCTCGGCCCAACTGAACGTGACCAATTTTGATTTCCGCAGTGGTTTGGAAGCTTTCCCAAAATTTCCATCAACCATGATCACCAATTTTAGCGTTAAATCAACGGCGGGCACCATGGCAATCCAGAACCGCGTTAATAATTCGGGGGCAACGGGACAAGGAGTCACTCTAACGGTTCTCGCGGGTACGATGATTCTCGACTACCCGAACCCGCCACCGAACGGCGATTCGACGGCAGGTGGTCAAAAACTTGATCAACTTACCCCGCTGACCTTGGGTGGCGGCGCCCTGTTCGGCCGCTTCAATGCCGCCGCAAGCCGCACTGAAGCTGTTTCGAGCACAATTGTCCAGCCCGGTGGAAGCTACCTCTGGCTGACCAACAATGCGGCCAATGGCAGCGGTGGCTACTCTATTACCCTGAACGCGTTCAACCGGAATGTCGGTGGCACGGTGGATCTCTCAGTTGGCGGCACGAGTACGGGTGTTAAAACCCTCACCACCACCACCGCCAATGTCAACGGCATCCTGGGCGGCTGGGCCACGTATGCCGGAGGCGATTGGGCGGTGGGTACGACGATTGCGCCGTTGGCGGCGTCCAGCTATCAGGCGAGCACCGACCCGACCACCTGGGGTACGACCAGCAATGTGACTTTGAACGCGAGCACGTCGCCCAACGTTCCTGATGGCACGAGCATCAATTCGTTGCAGATCACGGCGCCCGCCACGGTCACGCTGGCCGGCGCATTAACGCTCAATGCCGGCGGCTTGCTCGTCACCGGCAGCGGCGCCGACTCGATTACGGGCGGTACGTTGGAAGGCGCCAGCGGCGCGGACCTCATTGTTCATCAATACAGCACGGGTGATTTGACGATCAGTTCAACTTTGGCGGACAACAGTAGTGCCACTGCGTTGACGAAATCCGGTCCGGGCCGGTTGATCATCGCCGGAACGGACACCATGACGGGGGACAATTATCTCAATGGCGGCACGGTTTTGGTAAACACCCTGGCCGAATTGGCGGGCGGGTCACTGGTCATGAACAACGGAACGTTAAGCTATACCGGATCGGGCGAGACCAGTTCCCGTTCGGTGGTTCTGGCCGGCGTCGGTGGCACGTTTGACATCGAGGGCAGCGCGACGGTGACGCAAACCACGCCCATCATCAGCGGCGGCGGCGCGACGCATACGATCAATGGTGTCACCCTCAACCTGGGCGACTGGGGCGGGTTGACCAAGACGGGCAGCGGCACCCTGGTGCTGGCCACCAACAATATCTACAACGGGCCGACCGTGGTGAGCAACGGTGTGCTCCTGGTGAATGGCACCAATTCACTGACCGGCACGAGCGGCGGAACCAATTACTCGAGCGGTGGCAGTGTCACCGTTTATGGCGGTACGCTTGGCGGCACGGGAACGATTTCGGGCGCGGTGGACATCAAGAGCAGTGGGACCATTGCCCCCGGTGACAGCATCGGCACTTTGACTTTGGGGTCCGGCCTCACGCTGGAAAGCGGTTCAACCAATCTTTTCGCGGTGACCAACGGCGCCGGCGGTAGTTTGCTGGCGGTTCAAGGCAATCTAACCATCCAGTCCAACTGCACCATTGCGGTCAACATTGTTGGCCCGGCGCTGGAACCGACGACCAACACGTTGATCACCTACACCGGAACCCTCTCTGGAGCGTTTAATCCGACCGTCATCATCGTCAGCGGTTCCATTGATGGTTCGGTGACGATTGATGAGAGCACACCCGGTCAGGTGAATCTGGACATTATTCCGCAAGTGACCATCACCAGCCAGCCGCAGGATCTGATTGTTTCCACCAACAGCCCGGCGACCTTCGCCGTCGGGGCCAGCGGCACCGCTCCCATTGGTTATCAGTGGTACGCCTACGGCAACAGCCCGAGCAACACACCCACCTTGGAAGTCGGAGCCACCAACTCCAGCTTTACCATTTCCAATGCACAACCCTCCGACACGGGTTTGTACGCCGTGGTCGTTTCCAACAGCTATAATTCCGTGCAGAGCCGGCTTGCGAGCCTGATTGTCGGCAATGTCGCTCCGGTTCTCAATGGACCCTTTAATCAGACGGTCATTCAAGGGAACAATGCCAACTTCAGCACCACGGTGGTCATTGCCAATCCGCCGCCAACGTTCCAATGGCAGACCAACGGCGTGAACGTGCCCGGTGCGACTGGGACGAGCTTGACGCTGGCCAATGTTCAATATGCGGCTCTGAATGGCGCCACGGTTTCAGTGATTGCCAGCAATGCTGCTGCCCTGGTTACGAACAGCGCGACGCTGACCATCCTGGTGTCGCCGGTCATCAGCCCGCAGCCGACCAACGTCACGGTGAGTGTGGGTGCCACCGCTGTGTTTACTTCCGGGGCCATGGGTGTTCCCACTCCGGGATTGCAATGGTATGAAAACAACACGCTCATCCCGGGCCAGACCGGGAATACGCTCACGATTCCCAACGCGCAGGGAACCAATATTGGAAGTTATGAACTGGTGGCCAACAATACGGCCGGCTCGGTTACCAGTGCCGTCGTCACGCTTACTGTGAATTCCACGACGCTGGCGGCAACCGCATTTGGTCCCACCAACGGCGCGACCGGCATTTGCTACGACACGCCGTTGTATGTCACCTTCAACGGCCCGGTTTCCATCGTCAATTACGGCCAGATTCGCATCTATGACTCCACCAATTCGACGACGCCGGTGGACATCATTGACATGAGTTCCAACACCGTGGTGGTCAGCCCCACGATTTTGCTGACGAACGACATCCAGCCGCACAGCCTGTTTTCTGGCGATTCCCAGGTGATCAATTACTTCCCGGTCATCATCACCGGCAACACGGCCGCCATTTATCCGCATGGCGGCGTGCTGACCAGCAATCAGACCTACTATGTGACCATGGACAACGGCATTGTAGCGGATGCCAACACCGGCGCGTATTTCGCGGGCATTTCCGCCACCAACGCCTGGACGTTCACGACCAAGCCGACCGGACCGGCCAACCCGACCAATCTGGTTGTGGCTACGGATAACAGCGGCGATTTTGACACCGTACAAGGGGCGGTGGACTCCATAGCTCCCGGCAATACCAATTACACATTGATCAACATCCACGTTGGCAATTATGTGGAAATCGTGGATATCTCGGGCAAGAACAACATCACTTTCCTCGGGCAAAGCCGTTCCGGAACGGTGGTGGGTTATCCCAATAACAACAATATCAATGGCACCACCGCTGCGCGCATGGCGTTCAAGGTCAACTCCAGCGACATCAAGCTTGAAAACCTGACGGTGACCAACGGCACACCGCAGGGAGGTTCGCAGGCCGAAGCACTGCTGATTTACAACAACGGTTTGCGATGTGTTGTGGATAGTTGCGATATCAAGAGCCGGCAGGACACCATCCTGATCAACGCCAGCACGTCGCAAGGTTACTTCAACAACTGCCGGGTGGTGGGCAACTTTGATTACATCTGGGGAATCGGGGTTGGCTACTTCAACAACTGCGTGTTCCACACCATCACGAACTCGCTCTCCAGCTCCTATAACCTGACGGCGGCGCGCACGCTCACCTCCTCAAGTTATAGTACCAATACTCCGTGGGTGAATCCGAACGGTACAACCTATTCGGCCTACGGTTTCTCGTTCGTGAACTGCACCTTTGAGGCCGACCCCGGCGTTACCAACGTCACCCTGGCTGATTCCAATGGCACGGCCGGCGGGTTGGATTCATGGGCCTTGAGCCAGTTCGATACCAACGTATATGTGGGTCCAGGCACTCTGACAAATACGTATGTCTTCTGGCAGTACAGCAATACAGATCTTGCCGGCAATCCCATCTCGTTCCCCGGTCTCACGACGATTGGCGTTACGAATAACGACCCGCGCCTGCTGGCCGCTACGAACCCGGTAATCTGGTTCTCCGGCTGGTCGCCCCAAATGGCACCCAACATCACTAGCCAGCCGACCGGCGAAACCGTCAACGCTGGCCAGAGCGCGAGTTTCACGGTCAGCGCCAACGGCATTCCGGGACCGAGCTACCAATGGTTGTTAGATGGCACCAACCTCATTGGACAAACCAGTTCCATGCTCACCATCGGCAGCGCCAGCGGACTGGACATCGGCACCTATTCCGTCCTCGTCTTCAATGCCGTCGGCAGTGTCACCAGCAGCAATGCCGTGTTGACAGTCAATCCGCCGACCACACCGTCAACCATCAGTTCGCCTTCGGTGGACAACAGCGGAAACGTCCAGTTTACCATCACCGGTCCGGCCGGATCGGCGGGCTTTGGCTACCGTGTCTGGGCGACAACCAACCTCGCATTGACGCCGGTCACCGGCACTTGGACGCTGCTCACCAACAGCGTCTTCGACACAGGTCCGGTGGTCTTTACCGATCCGGCGAGCGGTCTGCCACAACGGTTTTATCTCATTACCGTGCCTTGAGCGGGACGGGCCAGAACCGGCAGAACCCAAACTGTACGATCACGGCGGATCAAAAGTCCGCCGTGATTTTTTTGAGCGAGTCCGGTTTCCAGTTCAGCAGAGTTTGCAGAAAGGGTTTGCCCTGGTGTGGTAATCGTTCCTCCAGTCGCTTCGTGCAATCACAATGGCAGCACGCCCACGGTTCGGTGCCGTTCTCATGCCGGCAGTTCTTGCGGTTGTGCGCGTCCTTGACGCTCAACAGCTCGAAATACTCCCCCCAGTATGGCCGTTCTTCAGCCAGCGGTGTGGCGCAAAAACAGGTTTCGACCCAGTACGCCACGCCGTCGTCGCCCACCCGCGCGTGTTGCATGTCCCAGGCATATTCGTCACCAGCGACCGAGCCTTGGCCGAGCGTGCCGTCGGCGATGGCCTGCAGCAGGGGGTTTTCGCGGCCCGGTTTAACACGTGCTTTGACCCGATAACGCACGGTGAAAGATAGCTTACCCTGGAGCGGTGCGCCATCGCTGGGAGCGACGGCATTTTGCTGGCGCGTTGGATCCCGTTGGAAAAGACCCGTTCAACCGACAGAATGCCAACGCTCCCGGTTTACAGCAGCGAGGATTGCTCGTTACCGGTTCGGGGGCCGATTTGCATTTTTCCAACAATAACTGCGCCGTCCTCAACCATCAGGTTTTTGGCGTCAATGTTGCCGAAGAATCGCGCCGTGGATTTCAGCGTGACTGTGTCCCGGGCGCGAAGATTGGCTGCGAGTTCGCCGGCAATTTCTCCTGAGCCGATTGGGATTTGGTCCGGCCAGCGAAAATGATTTTCCGCCGGAATGATCAAATGCTCGGCGGTCAGGCTGCCTTTGATATCGGCGGTGGAGTAAATGGTCAGGGAACCCAGGGCGGCCAGTTTGCCGTGGAATTTTCCTTTGATGACCGCGTCACCCACGATGCTTTCGGTGTTAAAAACATAACCTTTGAGTTCAACCATGAACGCGCCCTTGGTCTTGAAATTTTTGGCGACGGCGGTGGTGATACGGTAATCATGCAGGTCCACATACTGGCTGCACCGCTTGCACATGGTGGACTCGGCGGAGGCCGGTATGACCAGTTCGGCGCCACATTCAAAGCAGGTGATGCGTTTTTGATTGGGGGCGCGCGCCGATGCCTTCCGCGGCGGGTGCAGGATTTCCTGAACCCGCAGGTGCTGTCCGCATTCCTTGCAAATGGTGGAAAAGGCCTCGCGCGACTCCCTTTGCTGATGGCCGCAATGGGGGCAGGTCAGCAGGACTTTGTCCTGTTTCTTCGCCGGCATTCAATGGGTTTCCACGCCGCCAATGGCCGCGTTCAGCGTCCTGCCCTGGCCGGTTCGGGAGTTTTCGGCGCTTCCGGTGTGCGCGGCGGTGCCGCCGGCGACACCTTGTTCGGGTTCACTTCCGTCTTCCCAACGTAAGTCACGCCTTCTTCGATCACCAGCTTGCTGGCGCGAATGTCGCCGAATAATTCGGCCTTGGATTTAATTTCGACTTTTTCCCTGGCGTTGATATTGCCGTGGACCTTGCCGCGGACCACCACCGATTGGGCGTTGATGTTGCCGTTGATGATGGCGCCGTCACCGAGCTGCAGGGTGCCGTCGGTGTGAATCTCCCCTTCCAATTTGCCGTCCAGAGACAATTCACCGGAGAACTTGATGTTGCCTTTGATTTCGACATCCGAGTTCAATACATTTTTTGACGAACCTGTTGTGTTCATGTTGTCAGCCATTGTTTTTCCTTGTTTAGTTCAGGCCGTATTTACGCATCGGGAAGGGATGGCGTCAAAAAAATTATTCGACGTTTTTCCCGGATGAACGGCGGTCGAAAAATGCGACCGGCCCGCCAGGTTCACTCTAATGCGGCGCCGGTCCCTGGGTTACTTGCACGAGGTCGCCCGGGCGGATCCATTTGGCAAAGGCCTTTTGAACGTCAGTGGCGCCAAGTTTAATGTAAATTTCCCCGGCGTGAACACGTTCGTCGAGCGGCAGGTTGAGCGCCGAATACGTCAACCAGCCGTTGGCGATCCAGTCCACGCTCGATTCCGACAGCGGAATGTCGCGCAGCATCATCAGTTTGGCCTGGTGCAATTCCTGTGCGGATACCTTCTTCGTCCGCATTTCCTTGAGGTCGCTCAAAATGACGGCGCGCGCCTGGGAAACGTTCGGCGGGTCGCAGGCGTATTCCACCTGATAAATGCCGCGCGTCAGGCCAACGTTGAAGGACGAGTCCACAAAATAAACCAACCCGCTCTTTTCGCGCAGGTCGCGATACAGGCGCGTGGCGTAAAAGCCGCCGCCGAGAACGTGATTGCCCAGTTGCAGCGCGTAATAATCTGCGTTCGTCCGGGTCAATTGCAGCGTTTCCGCCAATGTCACCTTGTCCTGTACGCGGCTGGCGTCCGGCACGTGGGTCACGGAAACGGAATTGGCCGGCGCCGGAGGGAACAGCGTGTTCGGTTTCGGTCCTTCCGACTTGCCAATTGCCGAAATATCTTTCGATGGCGGCGACGGCATTTTCCGGCGTGATTTTCCCGATGACAACAATAGTCGTCAAATCGGGCCGGAACGCGGCGTGATAATAATTGCGAACATCGTCAATCGTGAGTGATTTCACGGATTCCGGCGTGGTTTCGCGCTGCGCCGGGTCGCCTTTGGTGAACAGCGCCGTCGTGAGCGCGTGGCTGGCAATGTGGTCCGGGCTTTGCAATTCGCCGGCGGCACTGGCGGCCAGCTGGGACTGGATGATCTTGAAATCTTCCTCCGGCAGCGCGGGCGAAAGCTCGTTGTCGGCCAGCAACTGAACGCCGCGATCGAAATCCTCCGGCAAAACCTGCAGGGAAAAATCCGCGCCGGCCGACTCATTCGCACCAATGTCGTCCAGCGCCTTTTGGAAAGCGATCCGGTCCAGCGATTTCGTGCCGTAGGAAAACAATTTGTCCAGCGCTTCGTCCACACCATCCTGACCGCCGGGCATTTGAACCTTCGGGTTGTTTTTGATACGGCCATAGACGTTCACGGTGTCGCTGACCGTTTCCGGCTGTACGATCAGTTTAATTCCGTTCGCCAAATTGGTGACAAACGGATTGAGTGTGGTGGCGGGAACGGGAAGCTGTTCTGTAATTTTTTTCGCCCACGACGGCAGTTTCACATTCGCATTTTTCGTTGAGACAAGCGATTCGCCGCCGCCGAAACTTTTTGATGAAATCGGCTTGCCCGACGGCGCGGGGGTCAGGATGGCACTGATGGCGTGGTCAAAATCCAGATACTTCCTCGCGACGCGGCTCACATCATCCACCGTCACCGCGCGGAACAAGTCGATGTCGTCCCCGGGGGAATTGCGTCCTTCAACCGCCACGGCGGTTGACCACGCGGAGGCCAGACCGGAAACGGAATTTTTTTGAAGCTCGGCATTGAGGATTTCACGGCGCTTGGCGGCTTCCACCAGATCGGCGCTGAAACCATTGGTGATTTCCGCCGTGAGCATTTCCTTCACTTCGTCCAGCAGATTGCTTGAGTCTCCGCCGGCAGGAAATCCGGCGAGCGCATAGCCGAGGCCGGATTTCTGCAAAGTCTCGTAATCAAATTCGGCAAAGAGCGCCTTGCCCTTTGGAACCAGGCTGTAAAGTTTTCCGCGCTGGCTGCTTAAAACGTCAGACATAATCTGGGCGGCGGCGAAATCGGAATTGTCCGAGCCGGGAAAACGAAACGTGAAGGCGACCAGGCCGTAGGGCAAATCCGTGTCGAGCTTCATTAAATCGGGTTTGACCGGCTGGAAATCAAATTCCGGCCGCGCGGGCAATGGTTTGGCCGGAAGCGGGCCGAAAACTTCCTGGACCTGCTTTAAGACGGCTTGCGGCTCGACATTGCCGGCGATGATGAGGATGGCGTTGTTGGGCGCATACCAGGTATTGTGAAATTTCCGCAGGTCGGCACCGGTGGTTTTATCGAACGAGGGGCGCGTACCCAGCGCGTCGTGTGCGTAAGGGGAGCCTTTAAACATTGCCGCGAGCAGCTGTTCATAAAAAACGTACTCGGGATTGGATAAATCCTGCGCCACTTCCTGTTCGATGGCGCCGCGTTCCTTGTCCCAAAGCGATGGATCGGGCAACAAATCCCGCATCCGGGTGGCCTCAACGCGCAGGGCGACATCGAGATTGTCCGCCGGCGTGGTGAAAAAAAACTGCGTTACAGCCTGCTGCGTGTCGGCGTCGTCATCGCCGCCGAACGCAGCGGAGATGGCGGCAAGCTGGTCGGCGGACAGGCCGGGGCTGCCCCGGAACATCATGTGCTCGGTGGCGTGCGCCATGCCGGGAAAGCCGGCGGGGCATTCATCCGAGCCCACACGGTAATTGATCATCGTGGTAACCACCGGCGCGAGGGTGTTGCGGACAATGACGACTTGCAGACCATTGGTGAGAGTGGCGCGCAGGACGTTCCGGCCCGGCGGAAAGTTCATTGGCGGCCGTCTGGCCGGTCAACGGCCAGGCCAGCGCAAGGAAAAGAACGATGGCGAATAAAACGAAGCGGAACCTTGGATTTTTAGCCGTCATAAGTTTGGTCTTGAGACAACCATAGACATGCGCCGTTCAAGCGCGAGCGAAAAGTTTTATTCAACCACGGGTGGACACGGATAAACACGGATGAAAAAATGTGAAGTGGACGAATCGCGCCAGCGTCTTGGAGTGCGCCAGTCTTCTGGCGCTTTTGAGTCGGCGGTTCGCAATGGAAAAGCGGCAGAGGACTGCCGCAGTCCAAAAACTTGCGGAGAATTTATGCTGGGGCTGAATCCGTGTCCATCCGTGGTTAATTTTTATTTCGCCACCGGGATTATTGCGCGAGACAATCGCGTCGTGACCTCCGACTGGGAAAAATTGCGCGCGATTGTATCCGCGGAAGTTGAGGAGACACTGGCGGCGCTGCCCAAACCGTTGCGCCAGCGGGCCGGGCAACTGCCCGTAACGTTTGAGCGCGTTCCCAACGCCGGTTTGCAGGCGGATGGAATTGAACCGGACACACTGGGCTTGTTCACCGGTCCTGAATATGCCGAGGAAGGCAACGTTCCAATGCCGCCGCAAATTATTTTGTTCCTGGAAAATCTTCGGGATCTGGCGGATGGGGAAGAGAAGGTTTTTCGTGAAGAAGTACAGACGACGTTTCTGCATGAGCTGGGCCATTATCTGGGTTTATACCACTTTGAGCACGTAATTGCACTATTCTCGGTTGCGGTAGCGTTTGCTTGTTCGACCAGCCAGGGGTGAGAGACTAACCTCCGCACGCATTCAGCTTTTTCACAAAGCGGGCGCAGTTCCTCGCCGATGGCTTGCTCCAGGTCGTCGAGATTCTCCCATAGCTCATTGCCAATCCGATCTTTGATCACATCGCCGACGGCCTCCGTCGGATTCAGTTCCGGACTATAGGGCGGCAACGGCACCAAATGCACATGCTCCGGCACGGCATGCAATTCAGGTTTGGGGTGAAATCCCGCTTGATCCCAGATGACAATGTGTTCGGCGTCGGGGTCGCTCGCCGCCAGATGTGCCAGAAACAAACCGCTCATCTCCAAGCTCACTTCCGGCAAACACAAAAACTCCGCCGCATTTTCCCCGTCCACTTCCAAGGCCGAATAGAGGTAACCCCATTCATATTTCGTTCGATATGGCACCGTCGGACGCACCCCTCGCAGCGTCCAGCATTTGCGCACCACCGGGATCAAGCCGTAACGATGTTCATCGGCCACCCACAGGCGCACCGGCCTTCCACCAGCCACGTTCAAGTTCGCCAACTGTTCGCAGAGCGTTCGCTGGAAGGTTTCGACCTGAACCGCGTCTTTTTGCGCGTGGGTCTTGCGCGGTACTTTCAAGACCCCGCCCAATTTTCCCAGCCAGTAATACACCCCGGCCAGCTTGAGGCGGATCATATGCCGCTCCCGCAGCCAGTGCTGAATCTCCTTGGCCCGCTTCCACCGACCCGATTGCAGTCCGGCCTGTAGTTCTTTGAGCGCGTCGCCTTGCACTTGCGGCACGGCCCCGCCACCGTGCTGACGCTCCAGCAGTCCGGCCAGCCCGCCCGCCTTGAGCGCGTTCATCCAGTCGAAAAACCGGCGGCGGCTGATGCCCAACTGCCCGGCAATCTGCGCGGCGGTCAACTGCCCGCTGGCGGCCAAGCGTGCGGCCAACAGGCGCTGCTGGCTTTTGACATCCTGGCAAGTCCGCAATTCAACGGCCACAGCCTGTGCCAGATCAGGCCGGTTCAGATGGTATCGTTTCGGCATGTCCTTTTTTACCCGCATCCCCAGAATAGTGCAATATCAAACTGCAATTGGTATTAGACGAGGATGAACTCACGAAACGAGGCCTGGAATAAGGCTTTTAATGAAGTGAAAAAAATGTCAAAAATCTCTTGCGCATGGGGTGGGGATTGGTAAGCTTTTGGAAGCCTTCCGCGTTGCGGAGGAAGCGACTGGCAAAAAGCCTGTTGACATAGGGTGCGGTTTTGGTAAAGTCCGCGCCCTCAAAACTCGAATCTGAGATGCCGAGTTGAAAGTAATGATTCGGCTCTCAGGTTTTTTGTCCCCTGAATGGGAAACAAAGTTGGGCGAGTTTGAGGCCGTTTTTTGGTGTTTTAGACACCAATTGCTCTTTGAAAATTGATTTGTGCGATTAGTGAGAGCCCCTTCAAAATTGGCCGGTTAGTTGGCCGATTGCGAAGGTTTTAACCATTAAAGTAAAGCTGCCTGATTTTACGATCAGGCAGGAATCAACTAACGTTTTTTACGGAGAGTTTGATTCTGGCTCAGAACGAACGCTGGCGGCGTGGATAAGACATGCAAGTCGAACGCTGATTTGCGGGTAGCAATATTTGCAAGTCGGAGTGGCGCAAGGGTGCTTAACACGTGGGCAATCTGCCGTGAAGCCTGGAATAACTCGCTGAAAGGCGAGCTAATGCCGGATGTGAAAGTCGGAGGGCATCTTCTGATTTTCAAAGCTGGGGACCGCAAGGCCTGGCACTTCACGATGAGCCCGCGGCCTATCAGCTAGTTGGCGAGGTAACGGCTCACCAAGGCTAAGACGGGTAGCTGGTCTGAGAGGACGACCAGCCACACTGGAACTGAGACACGGTCCAGACACCTACGGGTGGCAGCAGTCGAGAATTTTTCTCAATGGGCGCAAGCCTGAAGGAGCGACGCCGCGTGGGGGATGAATGGCTTCGGCCCGTAAACCCCTGTCATTTGCGAACAAATTGGTTCAATTAACACCTGAACCATTGATAGTAGCGGAAGAGGAAGGGACGGCTAACTCTGTGCCAGCAGCCGCGGTAATACAGAGGTCCCAAGCGTTGTTCGGATTCACTGGGCGTAAAGGGTGCGTAGGCGGTCGGGTAAGTCTGATGTGAAATCCCGCAGCTCAACTGCGGAACGGCATTGGATACTATCCGGCTCGAGGAATGGAGGGGAGACTGGAATACTTGGTGTAGCAGTGAAATGCGTAGATATCAAGTGGAACACCAGTGGCGAAGGCGAGTCTCTGGACATTTCCTGACGCTGAGGCACGAAAGCCAGGGGAGCAAACGGGATTAGATACCCCGGTAGTCCTGGCCCTAAACGGTGCGCATTTGCTGTGAGCGGAATCGACCCCGCTCGTGGCGAAGCTAACGCGTTAAATGCGCCGCCTGGGAAGTACGGCCGCAAGGTTAAAACTCAAAGAAATTGACGGGGGCCTGCACAAGCGGTGGAGTATGTGGCTCAATTCGATGCAACGCGAAGAACCTTACCTGGCCTTGACATGCAAGTAGTAGAAGGATGAAAGTCTGACGATCCCGCAAGGGAAGCTTGCACAGGTGCTGCATGGCTGTCGTCAGCTCGTGTCGTGAGATGTTGGGTTAAGTCCCGCAACGAGCGCAACCCCTGTGTCCTGTTGCCACCCGGTCGCAAGACTGGAGCACTCTGGACAGACTGCCTCGCTTCAACGAGGAGGAAGGTGGGGATGACGTTAAGTCAGGATGGCCCTTACGGCCAGGGCTGCACACGTACTACAATGCCCGGCACAAAGGGAAGCAAGACTGTAAAGTGGAGCAAATCCCCAAAAACCGGGCCCAGTTCAGATTGTCGTCTGCAACTCGACGGCATGAAGCTGGAATCGCTAGTAATGGCGCATCAGCTACGGCGCCGTGAATACGTTCCCAGGCCTTGTACACACCGCCCGTCACATCATGAAAGCCGGTTGCACCCGAAGCCGCCCCTTAAAAGGTGTCGAAGGTATGACTGGTGATTGGGATGAAGTCGTAACAAGGTAGCCGTAGGGGAACCTGCGGCTGGATCACCTCCTTTCTAAGGAGAAACCACGGGTCCGAGGTAACAATCGGACTTCCGAGGTCGAACCCCGATGCAAATCGGGGGACCGGCTTGAGCTAATCGCACAATTCAGTTTTCAAGAGCATTGCTCTTTGAACAAACAAGTGGAAGAGATCGAACTCTAACGAATGCGGAATGCGGAGTTCGGAGTGCGGAATAAAATGTTTCCGCAATCCGCACTCACAACTCCGCACTTAAATGTGGGGCTGTAGCTCAGTTGGTAGAGCGGCAGCTTTGCAAGCTGTAGGTCAGGGGTTCGAATCCCCTCAGCTCCACCAGCCTTCGCTCGCAGCGAAGCCAGAGCGAGGCTGCCGCGTCAGCCTACGCCCTTCGGGCTATGGCTCGACAAGCCGACTGTAGGCGCCGGCTCGCTCAACAATTTGCGGGCTTGCCGCGCCGGAGCGCACAGCGCGAAGGCGGGGCGTGTAGCTCAGTTGGTTAGAGCATGCGCTTGATAAGCGCAGGGTCACTGGTTCGAGCCCAGTCACGCCCACCATTTTTCGCTCTGCGAAAAATGCCGCGCCGGAGCGCAGTGGAGGCGGGTCGCCCGCCACTTGATTTGAAAACAATTTACCGAAGCAGATCGCCCGGGTGTAGTGGCCCGGGTGGCATGGTTCGGCGAGTTCTTTGACAACTACACATAGGTAAAACACTAGGGCAGAATTAATACAATTCGCTGAGTGACCATCGGCAACGATGGTTTCTTTTGTGATCAAGCTACTAAGGGCTTATGGTGAATGCCTTGGTGCCAAGAGGCGATGAAGGACGTAGTAAGTTGCGATAAGCCACGGGGAGCCGCAAGCAGGCTTTGATCCGTGGATCTCCGAATGGGACAACCCAGCCGGTTTTACAACCGGTTATCATTGGATGAATTCATAGTCCAATGAAGCAAAACGCGGTGAAGTGAAACATCTCAGTAACCGCAGGAAAAGAAAACGAACTGATTCCGTCAGTAGTGGCGAGCGAAAGCGGAACAGCCTAAACCGGGAGGACTTGTCTTCCCGGGGTTGAGGGACCCCGATGTGATAGGCCGAGAGTTAGCAGAACCTTCTGGAAAGTTGGGCCATAGACCGTGACAGCCGGGTACGCGAAAACTCAAAGCCGTCTAGGGGCATCCCAAGTAACACGGTGCACGTGAAACTCTGTGTGAATCTGTCCGGACCACCGGATAAGGCTAAATACTCCTTGGCAACCGATAGTGAACTAGTACCGCGAGGGAAAGGTGAAAAGAACCGCTGCTAGCGGAGTGAAACAGTACCTGAAACCATATGCCTACAATGTGTAGGAGCCCCCGGAATTTACGATTTACGATTGATGATTTGCGATTGGCGCGCCAGCGCCAGTCGTTGCGCTAAATCATGAATTCCGATTTACGGCACGATCCTCTGAAGGTTTTGAAAGGTTTTCAAAATTCAGGGCAAATCGTAAATCGTAAATCAAAAATCGTAAATTCCGGGGGTGACTGCTTGCCTTTTGCATAATGAGTCTGCGAGTTATTGTCAGTGGCCAGCCTAAAGTTCTCTGAACTGGAGGCGAAGGGAAACCGAGTGCCAACAGCGCGATTAGTCGCTGGCAATAGACCCGAAGCGGAGGTGATCTACTCTTGAGCAGGTTGAAGTTTGGGTAACACCAAATGAAGGACCGAACTCGTGGATGTTGAAAAATCCTGAGATGACTTGAGAGTAGGAGCGAAAGACTAATCAAACCCCGTGATAGCTGGTTCTCTCCGAAATCGCTTGAGGGCGAGTGTTGTGGAAGTACCCAATGGAGGTAGAGCACTGAATGGCTTAGGGGCCCCACCAGGCTGCCAAAACCAATCAAACTCCGAATACCATTGGTCTCAGTATCACAGCAATCAGGCTATGAGTGATAAGATCCATGGCCGAGAGGGCAACAGCCCAGACCATCAGCTAAGGTGCCTAAACGTGATTAAGTGGAAAGGATGTGACGTTGCTTAGACAGTGAGGATGTTGGCTTAGAGGCAGCCATCATTTAAACAGTGCGTAATAGCTGACTCATCGAGCGATGTCGCGCCGAAAATGATTGGCGATTAAATCACGTACCGAAGCTATGGATTCAATTCTGATTCGTCAGAGTTGAGTGGTAGGAGAGCGTAATCAATGCGTTGAAGCGGAACGGAAACGGACCGTCGAGCGTTGATTAGTGAGAATGCAGACACGAGTAGCGATAAACCAGGTAAGAATCCTGGTCGCCGTAAACCCAAGGTTTCCTGGGCCAGGTTCGTCCCCCCAGGGTTAGCCGGGAGCTAAGCTGAGGCCGTAAGGCGTAAGCGATGCACAGCAGGTTAAATATTCCTGCGCTGGACAAGAATTAGCTATGAGATGACGCATGGAGAGACATTGACTAGGCTACTGAATCCTGAGCTTAGCCTTCGGGCGAAGCGTATCAGTGGGTTTCCGTGCCGAGAAAAGTTTCATAGTATGTCTTGTTCACCCGTACCGTAAACCGACACAGGTGGGTGAGTGTAAGCGCACTCAGGCGCGCGAGAGAAACCTCTCTAAGGAACTCGGCACATTAGCCTCGTAACTTCGGGAAAAGAGGTGCTTGAAACCGCATCAGCAATGGCGCGGCGTAAAGCCACAGTAAATTGCGTTTAGCGACTGTTTAACAAAAACACAGCTCTCTGCAAAGTTGTTAAAACAACGTATAGGGAGTGACAAGTGACCAATGCGGAAAGATTAAGAGGTCTTGTTAGCCGCAAGGCAAAGCTCGGCCTTTAAGTCCCCGTGAATGTCGGCCGTAACTATAACGGTCCTAAGGTAGCGAAATTCCTTGTCGGGTAAGTTCCGACCTGCACGAATCTTGTAACGACTGAACGACTGTCTCGGAGAGGATCTCGGCGAAACTGTAACGGCGGTGAAGATGCCGCCTGCCCGCAGTAGGACGGAAAGACCCTATGCACCTTTACTGTAAGCTCGTATTGTGTTCTGGTTAACGATGCGTAGCGTAGGTGGGAGACTTTGAAGCGGGAGCCTCGGTTCCCGTGGAGTCGCAATGTGAAACACCACTCTTCGCTAATTAGGATTCTAACCTCATGCTGTCATCCAGCTGGGGGACAGTGCGTGCGGGTCAGTTTGACTGGGGCGGTTTCCTCCCAAAGAGTAACGGAGGAGCGCTAAGCTTGGCTCAGTACGGTTGGCAACCGTACGTCGAGGGTATGGCTAGAAGCCAGGTTAACTGTGAGACCTACAAGTCGAGCAGGTGCGAAAGCAGGCCCAAATGATCCGACGTTTTAATGTGGAATTGACGTCGCTCATCGGACAAAAGGTACGCTAGGGATAACAGGCTGATCGGGTCCAAGAGTTCATATCGACGACCCGGTTTGGCACCTCGATGTCGACTCGTCGCATCCTGGGGCTGGAGAAGGTCCCAAGGGTCCGGCTGTTCGCCGGTTAAAGCGGCACGCGAGTTGGGTTCAGAACGTCGTGAGACAGTTCGGTCCTTATCCACTGTGGGCGCAGGAGACTTGAGGGGTTCCAACCTTAGTACGAGAGGACCGGGTTGGACGCACTTCTGGTGTGGCAGTTGTCGCGTCAGCGGCAGCGCTGCGTAGCCATGTGCGGAAGAGATAAGCGCTGAAAGCATCTAAGTGCCAAGCTCCTCCCAAGATAATGTCTCCCGGAGCGCAAGCTCCCTGAAGACCACGGGCAGACCACCCGTTTGATAGGCCAGAGGTGTAAGCGTCGTGAGACGTTTAGCTGACTGGTACTAATCGGTCGTGCGGCTTGATCGCTTATTTTTCGAACGGTGACTTGTTAATACGTTGCATTGTTTCATCGGGCAACCGGTTTCAACGATTCAGCACTTGACGGATCACGCATCGAAGATAGCGATTTCAACTCGCGAATTGTAAATGCACCGTGTTCCCTGTGTGTAGTTTTCAGAGAATGTTTGTTCTTTGTCAGTAGTCGGTGGTCAGTAGTCAGCAGCATTGGGATTGGGAAGCCTGTCCCCGGCTAAGAACTAAAAACTACTGACTATCAACTAAACATTTTTTTGGTGGCCATAAAGCTGTGGTCCGACCCGATCCCATTCCGAACTCGGCCGTCAAACGCAGTCTTGCCGATGGTAGTGGTTGTATAGCTTCCGCGAGAGTAGGTTGCCGCCAGTCTTTCAAAAAAGCCGGAGAAACTTCTCCGGCTTTTTTATTCAAGTGGCACGGCAACTACGATTTCCGTCGGTTGACTGCCCATCGGGCAAATATTAAAAGTTGATTATGGGTGAAGGTTGGTTCAGGTTTTGCGCGTCCCACCGCTTCACCCGGACCTGATAATAACCAGAAAGGACAACAACGTATGCAGCGACCGACTTCTGTGACCGTGTTCGGAATTCTGAATATTGTGTTCGCCGCGTTCGGCGTCTTCGGGCTGATTGCCTCCATTGCCCTGTTCCACCTGCCAGCCGATTCGAATAACCCTGTCATCAAGCTCATTCACGAAAACCCGACCTACGCCGCCTGGTTGAAAGCCGGCATTCTGCTGGGGGTGCCGAGTTGTCTGGTCTTGCTGGCGACGGGCGTCGGTCTTTTGTGCCTCAAATCATGGGCGCGCATCCTCTCGATTGCCTACGCGGTTTACGCCATCGTCTTCGGCATTTTGGGGATGGTGGTCAATTTCGTTTTTATGGTCCTGCCGATCGCTGAACAAGCCCGGCAGCAACAAGGACCGGAAGCCGCCGCCGCAGTTGGTGGTGCAATCGGCGGAACCATCGGCGGATGTTTCGGCCTGATTTATCCCATCCTGCTGCTCATCTTCATGACCCGACCGAAAGTGGCGGCGGCATTCCGTCTGCCTGTTCCGCCCCAGACGTAAAACGGTTTCCGGCGATCTGAAAACTTTGTGTCCTTCACGCCTGTTGGTCAAAATTCGCCCCGCTTTGCGGGATTAATGTTCACTTGTGGTTGTCAACAATGCCCACGTGCAAATATCACTCAATTGCTTTCCGTCGCGTTCCGCTTTGGCGGTGACCTGATTTTCGCCGGGAGTTAATTTGACGTTCTTCCAAACGAACACGCCGTTCGTTCCGTTCCGGCGGTAGCCCTCCGATTTCCCGTTCAGCAGCAATTCCACCGTCCTGGCGTTGGAATAGATCTTCACGTCGGTGACGGCGTTCGTACGTTCGGTGAATCGCCGGTCGGTAATGTACAACACCGGTTCATCCGACCAGTTCGCTTTGTAGAAATAAAACGCGTCCTTCTTGATTTTACGGTCGTAGGTCACCAATCCCTTGTCGTTGCGGCCAGGGACGCCGCCTTCGTGGCGCGTGCTGACAGCAAAGTCGAACATGTTCCAGACAAACGTACCCCAGACATACGGCTTCGATTTCATGATCGGCCATACGGTTTCGTGCACCATCGCCTGCCATTCCTCGGGGTGCCATTGGCTGCCGGGGTCCGGTTGGGCCGGGTTTTGTTCGTGCTGTTCCGGATTTGCGCCGGCGCCGTATTCGCTCACGCAAAAGCCGCCGCGCTGGCTGTCGTAACGATGTTTATCCAGCAATTTGCCGGTATCGCCCGGGGTTCCCCAGCCGGCATACCAGCCGGGATAGATGTTCCAACCCAGCAGGTCGGGAATTTTGTTCATTTGCGGAAACCGGCTGGTGCAGGTGGCGCCGATGGTTGGGCGCGTCGGGTCTTCGCTGTGCGCGAGATTGTTCAAATCCTGCAGCTCGCGTTCCGGATCGGGGGTTTTCCCAATCCCGATTTCGTTGAACAAACTCCAGGTGAAAATTGAAGGGTGATTGATGTTTTGCCGGATCAGATCAAGCAACTGGCCGCGCGAAGTTTCGGCAAAACGCGCCGAGGCGTTGATTTCGTTGACCTGCGGGATTTCTGCCCAGACCAGAATGCCCGCCTTGTCGCACAGGCTGTAAAAATAATCGCTGTGCTCATAATGCGCGCAGCGGATGACCGTCGCGCCGATTTCCTGGATGAGCCGCATATCCTCGTCCATGTCCGCGTCGGAAATCGCCCAGCCCTCGTTCCACCGGTCTTGATGCCGGTCCACGCCGTGCAAGGCATAAGGCTTGCCGTTGAGGAAAAATCCCTTGTCCGGATCCACCCGGTAAAACCGCAGGCCGAGCGGCTGCGTGACCGAATCCACCACACCGTTGGTCGAGCGCAATTCAACCACGGCCTGATAAAGGTAAGGGTCGGGCCGGCCATCCCACAAATGCGGGTGCGGCACCGTCACGCGCAACCAGTACGGCGCCGTCGTATTGGCCGCCAAAGTGACCGGCAGTTTGGTTTCGGCAATTTTTTTTCCGTTCGCATCAAGCACGGTCGCGACCAGCGTCAGCGACTGATTGTCCCGCGTGCCGTTGGAAATTTGCGCCGTCATGTCGAGCAGCGCCGTTTTCTTCGTGACGCTCGTTTGCAGCCAGGCGACGCCGGGGGAGCCGTGGTCGGTGGGCGCGAAGTTTTCCGCCGCCGTTTCAAGCAAATGCACCGGCCGATAGATGCCGCCATAGACGGAAAAATCGCCGCTCAGCGGAGCGATATCCGGTTCCCAGGAATTGCTCACGCGCACGGCAATCACATTCGTGCCATTCGTGGACAGACGCCCGGTGATTTCAAAACAGAAAGCGCCGAACCCACCGCGATGCTCGCCGAGAAAATCGCCGTTCACGTAAACGTCGGCGAACAGGCTCGCGGCCTCGAAACGCAGAAAGCAGCGTTTGCCGGCCTGCGGCTTCAGATCCAGTTCGCGCCGGTACCAGCCCGGCCCACGGTAATAATCCTTGCCCTGTTGTGCCTCCTCCCAGCCCCAGTTGTGTGGAATGGAAATGGTCTGCCAATTAGTGTCGCTGAAATCCACGGCTTCCGCACCCAGGATGTCACCGGATTTGAAATGCCAGCCTGAATCCAGCAACGTGTCTTGCCGGGCGGCAGAACTGAGGGCAAGCATAAACGCGGAAATGAATACAAAAAATCTGTGCATGGCACAATATCTTGCCGGTAATTCCCTCCAAGGCAAATGGAATGTTAGCGCGGGCCGGCAAATGTTCCGGACCAGGCTAACCTCGCCGCCGCTTTACTTTGAGTTGCGTGGTGGCGTGCGCGAGCGCGGCCTGAACGCGCGCGGCCTCCTCCTCGCTGATTTTCTCCGCCAGCCGCGCCTCGGCCCGGCGCAATGCCTCCTCAGCCTTGGCCTCGTCAATGTTGTCGGCGTTGATGGCCATGTCGGTCAGCACAGCCACGCGGTCGCCGGTGACCTGCACGAAACCGTCACCGGCGCAGATGGAAATGGTTTCCCTGCCTTTCTGCGCGATAATTTCACCTGCCACGAGCTGCGTCATCAATGGCATGTGTTGCGGCAGGATGCCCATCTCGCCTTCGGTGCCGGTGAGCGTGACCATGTCCACGTCGTCGGAGAAGATTTTCGCTTCCGGCGTGACGATTTCGAGTTTTATGGTTGCGGCCATCGGGTTTGTAACTGGTAATTGGTTAAATCAGTTAAATGAGTTTGAATTGGACGGCGAATCACTCATTTAACCAGTTACTCATTTAACTATTCTTTAATTTCTTCAATTCCGCCCTTCATATAGAAATTCTGTTCGGGCACCTCGTCGTGTTTGCCCTCCAGGATTTCCTTGAAGCCACGGACAGTTTCAGCCACGGGCACCTGTTTGCCTGACCGGCCGGTGAACACTTCCGCCACCGAGAACGGCTGGCTCAGGAACCGTTGAATCTTGCGCGCGCGATACACGGTGAGCTTGTCGTCAGGCGAAAGCTCGTCCATGCCGAGAATCGCGATGATGTCCTGCAAATCCTTGTAACGTTGCAAAACCTTCTGCACGCCGCGTGCGACTTCGTAATGTTCCTGCCCGACGATTTCCGGTGCCAACGCGCGGCTGGTCGAGGCCAGCGGGTCCACGGCCGGATAAATGCCGAGCTCGGCGATGGCGCGCTCCAGCACGATGGTCGCGTCCAGGTGCGCGAACGTCGTGGCTGGCGCAGGGTCGGTCAAGTCGTCCGCCGGCACATACACGGCCTGGAACGAGGTGATGGAACCTTTCTTGGTCGAGGTGATGCGTTCCTGCAAATCGCCCATTTCGGCGGCGAGGGTCGGCTGATAACCGACGGCGCTGGGCGTGCGGCCCAGCAACGCGGACACTTCCGAGCCGGCCTGCGAGAAACGGAAAATATTGTCAATGAACAGCAGGACGTCCTGGTTCTTCTCATCGCGGAAATACTCGGTCACGGCCAGCGCCGAGAGTGCCACGCGCAAACGTGCGCCGGGTGGCTCATTCATTTGGCCGTACACGAGGCCGATTTTGGAGCCACCCTTGAGAATGGGCAGGCCGTTCGCCCCTGTTTTGGGATGGCCTTTGTCGTCCTTTTCGACCTTGATGACGCCGGCTTCGATCATTTCGTTGTAGAGATCGTTGCCTTCGCGGGTACGTTCGCCTACGCCCGCGAACATGGAAATGCCGCCGTGCAGCTTGGCGATATTGTTGATGAGTTCCATGATGACGACGGTCTTGCCGACACCCGCGCCGCCGAACGCGCCGACCTTGCCGCCTTTCAGGAACGGACAAATGAGGTCAATCACCTTGATGCCCGTCATGAGCACCTGCGGTGAAGTGGATTGATCCAGCAACGTTGGGGCAGGGCGGTGAATCGGATAAAATTTGTCGGCGGTGACCGGCCCGTGTTCGTCCACCGGCTCGCCTACGACGTTGAACACGCGGCCCATAATGGCTTCGCCCACCGGCATGGAAATGGGGCCGCCGGAATCCACCACCTCAAAACCGCGTTTCATGCCTTCGGTGGAACCCATGCAAACAGCAGCGCACCCAGTTGTCGCCGAGATGCTGTTGCGACTTCGAGCGTCTGTTTGGCCCTGGCCGCACCGGGCACGTTGTATTCGACGGTCAGCGCGTTATAAATGGCGGGAAGCTGGCCGGGAAATTCCACGTCCACGACCGGGCCGATGATTTGAACGATTTTGCCTTTGTTCATAGGCGAAATGATTTCAACCCACCGCCATTTGCGCGGTGGCAATTTCCAGCAGTTCCTTCGTGATGTTCGACTGGCGCAATTTGTTGTATTCGAGCGTCAGGTCCTTTGATGAGTTGCTGCGCGTTGTCGGTGGCGTTTTTCATCGCCACCATGCGCGCGCTGTGTTCACTGGCTCTTGGCTTCCAGCAAAATCTGGTGTACCCGGAAATTCAGACTGTGCGGCAGCAATGCTCCCAGCACGGTGTTCTCGTCCGGTTCAAACTCAAAAACGTCCGTGGCTGCGGCGGGCGGCGGCTCCGGCGCCGGCACGTCGCCGTGCCCGGCTTTGACCGCCTCAATTTTTCCAATCGGCAGAAATGGAACGACTTTCGGCTGCTGGGTTAATGTCGAAATGAAATTCGTGAACAAGATGTCCACGGCGTCCACTTCGCCCTTGAGAAACATATCCTGTGCGAATTTGGAAATGGCCCGCGCCTCGGCTGAATTGCGGCGTGTCCTTGTAGGTGAATTCGGCGGCGAGCGGGCGTTGCGTGCGGGCAACGAATTGCGCCGCCTTGCGCCCGGCGGTGATGAAAATCGTGTTGCTCTGGTCGAACTTCGCCGCTTCGCGGAACAAGTTGCTGTTCAGCGCGCCGCACAAGCCGCGGTCGGTGCTGACCAGAATGACGGCGCGTTTCCGGACCGGACGCGCCTCCATGAGCGGATGTTTAAAGGCCGCCGTGCGCGCCGCGGCGCGCGGTCAGCACTTCATTCATCAGCGCCGCATAAGGTCGTCCCGCCAGCGCGGCCTGCTGCGCCTTGCGCATCTTGGCCGCCGCCACCATCTGCATCGCCTTGGTGATTTGGGCGGTGTTCTTGACCGACGGATGCGTCGGCGTATGTCGCGCGTGCTGGGCATGAATTAGTGATAGGTCTGCTTGAATTCCGTCACCGCCGCCTTCAACTCCGCCGCCAGGGCGTCGCTGATGGCCTTCTCATTGCGAATCTTCGTCAGCAACTCCGCCTTGCGCGTGTTGAGGAAATCGGTGAACCTGGCCTGAAAATCCTTGATCTTGTCCACCGGCACGTCATCCATGAAATTATTCTGCACCGCCCACAGCACCGCGACCTGAGCTTCCACCGGCAGCGGATTGTATTGTTGCTGCTTGAAAACCTCCACGATGCGCTTGCCGCGTTCGAGTTGCGCCTGCGTCTTGGCGTCGAGGTCCGAACCGAACTGCGCGAACGCCGCCAGCTCGCGGAACTGCGCCAAATCACCCTTGATGCGGCCGGCGACCTGTTTCATCGCCTTGACCTGCGCCGCCGAACCGACGCGGCTCACGGACAAACCGACGGAAATCGCCGGACGCACGCCTTGATAAAACAAATCCGTTTCCAGATAAATCTGCCCGTCGGTGATGGAAATCACGTTCGTCGGGATGTAGGCCGAGACGTCGCCGGCCTGCGTTTCGATGATGGGCAGCGCCGTGAGCGAGCCGTTGCCGTAATTTTCGGAAACGCGCGCACTGCGTTCCAGCAAACGGCTGTGCAGATAAAACACGTCGCCAGGATACGCCTCGCGGCCCGACGGACGCTTGAGCACGAGCGAAACCTGCCGGTACGCAACGGCGTGCTTCGACAAATCGTCGTAAACGATGAGCGCGTCCATGCCGTTGTCCATGAACCATTCGCCCATCGCCGCGCCGGCAAACGGCGCCAGGTATTGATTGGTGGCGGAATCGGATGCCGAGGCCGCCAGGACAATCGTGTAAGGCATCGCACCGGCTTCTTCCAAAACCCCGATGGCGCGGGCGATGTTCGACTGTTTCTGGCCGATGGCGACGTAGATGGAATACAGCGGACGGTAGTGCTTATCACCGGCCTGCTCCGCGGCCTGATTGAGCCGCGCGTTGTTGATGATGGTGTCCACGCAAATCGTTGTTTTGCCGGTCGAACGGTCGCCGATGATCAACTCGCGCTGGCCGCGGCCAATGGGAATCATCGCGTCAATGGCCATGATGCCGGTTTGGACCGGCTGGCTGACGGATTTGCGTTTGATGATGCCGGGCGCGATTTTTTCAACCGGATAAAATCCGCTTTCCTTGATCGGCGCCCTTGCCGTCGAGCGGCTGGCCGAGCGCGTTGACCACGCGACCCAGCAGACTCCTGCCGACGGGCACCTGCAACAATCGGCCGGTGGTGCGCACCTCGTCGCCTTCCTTGATTTTGGTGTAGTCACCGAGAATGATCGCGCCGACCTCGGTCTCTTCCAGGTTCAGCGCGATGCCGGTGATACCGTGGCCGAAATCCAGCATTTCGTTCAACATCGCGTCGGTGAGGCCTTCAATTTTGGCCACGCCATCGCCGATTTCGCGGACGGTGCCGACGTTTTGTTTCGCCGTCGCGAGCTTTACGCCGGCGATCTGGGCTTCAATCTCCTGCAACAAGTTACTCATGGGATTTTATCAAAAACTTTGTTCCAATTTTTCCAGCCGCGTCCGCACGCTGCCATCATAAAGGTCGCTGCCAACCTGGATGCGCAGTCCGCCGATCAGCGCCGGGTTCCGGCTGAACGTGATGTCCGCGCCGAAGCCGTAAATTTTCCTGATTTGGTTGGTCACGTCCGTTTGCAAATCGGCCGGCAGCGGTGTGGCGCTTTCAACGCGGGCGGCGCGTTGCTCCAAATCCAGTTTTACCAGCCGGTGCAGCCGCGACAAAATTTCGACGTAGCCGTGCGGCTTCTTTGCCAGCAGCCAGGCCACGGACTGCCGGACGCGGTTCTCGTCCAGCAGACCATTCACCTGGCAACTGCGGAACAGTTGCCGGGCTTCGCGCTGCGCCAGTTTGGAGATTTTCATTGCTGCTTCTGGTAGGGCGGGCAGTCCTCTGCCCGCCGCGGCGCGCACGGAGTGACGCGCCCTACCGTTTACGCCGTCAGTTGTTTTTCGGTTTCCTCCGCCAGCCGCCGCTGGTCCTCCGGCGTTAAAATTTTGCCGGTGACAGTCGTGGTGGTCTGCACGACCAGCCGCCCGACCTCGCGTTTCAACTCGTCCAGCATTCGCGCGTGGTCCTGGGCGGCGGCTTCGCGCGCCTTCGCGATGATTTGTTCGGCGGCGGCGACGGCCTTTTGCGTCTCTACTTCGCGCACGCGCGCCGCGGCGGCCCGCGCCTCTTCAATCATCTTGTCGGCAAGGTCGCCGGCCTGGGCCAGGACCGCCTGCCGGTCGGTTTCGGTCTTGGCAAGCTGCGCCTTGATTTTTTCCGCGTTGGCGAGGCTTTCGGCGATTTTTTCGCGGCGCGCATCGAGCATGGCGAAGATGGGCCGGTAGGCAAATCGCCACAGGAAGAACAGCACGATCGAAAAACTGATCGTCTGCGCGAGCAGGATCTTCCATTGGATTCCTAAAGCGTCCATGGCCGGATTATCTGACGACGAGCCACGCGATGACCGCCCAGCCTTCCGCCAGCGCGATGCCGACGAACATGAACGTCAGGATTTTACCGAACATTCCGGGATTGCGGCTCATCGCGATGACGCCACCGGCTGTGGCGATGCCGATGCCGATGGCCGCGCCACCGAAGGCAAGGCCGATGTGAATGTTGCCGGCGATGTTGCCGGTGGCTTGTGCGAGCATCATAATTTTTTCTTTCTTTTGGTTTTGGTTGACGCCCTGGCATTCTTCGCCGGGGCAAGTTCAAATTTTTTCAGTGGCTGTTTTCCTCGGTGTGCGTGCACATCGTGCCGACAAACGCCACGACCAGCATGGCAAACACGAACGCCTGCACCAGGCAGACGAATGTCTCGTAAAAGTACATGAACGACGAAAGGACCAGGCCCAGCAACAATGATTGGTTATGGAATATCATTTCCAAAATGCTTTCACCGGCGAAAATATTCCCGTAAAGGCGCATGGCCAGCGCCACCGGCCGGGCGAAGCCGATGGAAAGCAATTCCATCGCCCCGATGAAAACAAACAACAGGAAAAAGAACGGATAAGCCCATTTGTTCGTCTGCATCTTCACGCCGAAAATATGTTTGATCAGCCCCCAAAACCCATTGTAGCGCACCGCCCAGAAAAGGCTCATCACCAGAAAAATCCCGGCCATGGCCACGGTCAGGTTTGCGTCCGTTGTCGGCGGGCGAAAGAACGGCGTGAAGTGTCCGTGTTGGTCAGACCCGATGCTGCCGACACCCGGAACCAAATCCACCAGGTTCGAAACCACGATGAAAATAAAAAAAGTCGTGGCAAATGGAAAAACCCAGCCCGCGACCCGTTTGTCCAGGATGTCGCCAATCAAGCTTTCCCAGCTTTCGACGAGTGTCTCCATCACATTTTGTCCCCCGGACGGAATCTCCTTGATGCTTTTCCACGTCGTCACACGAACGATGACAATGATGAGTGCCGCGACGATCCACGTGCAAATCATCGAATTGGTCACCGGCAGCCCCAAAACCGTAAACAGCACCGGCGGCGCGGCAGGCACAAGTTCCGAACCGGATTCGGCGTTCGCTGCTGGCGTCCCATTGGCCGCCGAAGCCCCGACGGTCGGCCCCGACGGCCCTGGCGCTGGCGGAGACGCTGGCTGTGCATTCAGGTTTACCGCAAAAACCGCGGCAAAGAACGCACCGGCCAATATCATTGTGCCGAATGGCTTCACTTGAACAAGTCTCTTCAGTCCACACGGATTGCCCATTTGGCAATCCGGATTGCGGGCCTGAAAGACTGAAAAGATTGCCTTGTCGTGAAATAATTCACAAGCAATTTTTGACAAAATTTAGGCCAGGCGCGGGGCTTAAAAGCACTCCGAACGCAATGTTTTTGGCGTTTTTCCGCTGGCGCGGAGTGCCCGCAGACTTAAGGCGTCGTGCCGCTTGGCCAGCCGCTGGCCACTTTGGTCGTGCATCAACGGGCAGTGAAAAAAAACCGGCGGTTTCAGCCTCAGCGCGCGGTAAATTAAAATCTGCCTCGCCGTGCTCACCAGCAGGTCCGTGCCACGCACCACCTCGGTGATTTGCATGGCCGCGTCGTCCACGGCACAGGCCAGTTGATACGCCGGCACATCATCATGCCGCCAGACGACAAAGTCGCCGAAATCCTTCCCGGCCACAAACTGTTGTGGTCCGAAATTCCCGTCGGTGAATGAAATGGCTTCGCCGTCGGGAACACGAAAGCGGAGTGACGGCTGACGAATGCCGCGTGACGAGTTCTGCGGTTTCGTGTCACCCGTCACCTGCCACCTGTCACCTTTTGATCGGCAGGTGCCGGGATAAATGGGTTCTTCATTCTCGGCGTTCGGCGCACTGGCAGCGTCGCGGATGTCCTTTCGCGAACAAGTGCAGGGATAAATGAACCCGTCGGCGCGTAATTTTTCCAATGCGGCGCGGTAAAGATGAAATCGTTCACTTTGATTGTACGGCGCGAATGGGCCGCCGCAATCCGGTCCTTCCTGCCAGTCAAAACCGAACCAGCGTAAATCCTCAATCATCGCGTCAACGAATTTCAGGTTGAAACGCGTGGAATCAATGTCTTCGTTCCGCAAAACCAGCGTACCGCCGTCCGCCTGCGCGCGTTCCTGAGCCATCCAAAACGTCCGGGAGTGGCCCAGATGCAGATAACCGGTCGGCGAGGGTGCAAGCCGGCCGCGATACGGTTTTTCAAAACGGCTCATTGAGATTGGCCGCCAGCCATTCGCTGAGACCGGGCAGGTGCGCGGATAAAATTTCCTGAATGCTGGAAATGTTGAGCGATGTGTCCGGCGCGCGCGGCGGACCGGGAAAATCCCTGGCCGAGCCCGGTTCAATGTTGGCCCCGAGTTCCGGCCGGCACCTGGCCAGAAGCTGTCCAATTTGCCAGCGTGACAATCTTTCCGCGCCGGCCGCATGAAGCACTCCGGTCCGATTCTGAGCCGCCAACTCCCATACCCCCCGCGCCGTTTCGCCGGCAAAAATCGGGCAGCGGAATTCGTCCGTGAACAATTTCATTTTCTGCCCCGATTTCCAGGTCAACGACAATTGTTCGTTGAAGCCGCGGTTGCCTGCGCGCGAAATGCCGCCGTTGATGGAAGTGCGCACAACCAGATGGCGTGGATTCTTCAAGACGATTTGTTCGGCGCCGGCCTTGGTTTCACCATAAATGTGTATCGGATTCACGGGGTCGGTCTCGGTGTAATGTCCCTTCCGGCCGTCGAAGACCAGATCCGTTGAAAAGAAAATGAGCTGGATGTCCGCCGCCAGTTCCGCCAGCAATCTGGTGATTTCGACGTTCACCTGCCGGGCGAGCGGGGGATTGGCCTGCGTTTCCGCAATGGCTGTCATGGCGGCGCAATGGATGATCAATTGCGGTTGGTCCTTCTGGAATTCGCGGCGGACGGCAGCAAAATCAAGCAGGTCAAGATCTACGCGCGTTAATGCGCGTACCCGTCGGTGTGGAGCGAATTGAGCCGCGGTTTTGACGAGATAATTTCCGATCAGTCCGTTGGCGCCGGTGATCCAGGTCAGTTTATCGGGGCACTCCATTGGCAGCTGCTTTCGGAGGGGGCATGGCCAGCAGATTGGTCGTCGTTTGTGGCAGGCGGCCTGCCCACAATCCGCTGCCGATGTAATGCCACTCCAATTCGGGAATGTTCGGCGGACTGCTTACGTTTGGCATGCGGATGACAAAACGATCCTGGGGACGCATTTTCTTTACCCACGGTTCGAAGGCGCGCGGATCGTCGAAGTTCCACTCCGCCTTGCGCAATACTTCGAGGTCTTCGGGCCGCATCAACCCGGACTCGAAACCCAGAATATAGCGCCAGGGGGCGGTGGGGTTTTTATAAAAAGTCTGGAAGAAGATGGTCATGTCGGTGTTGTAAATAATCCCGCCGGGATCCGGCAGCCAATGAACGGCGTCGGGATTGTCAGGCGCGTAGTATTCCGCAGTCAGGTTTCCTGTCCAGCGGCTTCCACGGTCGCTGGTGAAACTCAAAAAGACCGCCGCCGCCGCTGCCAATGTGATGAGCAAACGTCTCCCCGAATCGAACGCGAGATGCTCTTCCAGCCGGTCCTGGAGTGCCAGCGCCATCCAGACGATCAATGCCGGCATACCGAAATCCCACCAAAATCGCCGCACTTCCAGCCCTAAAATCCACCCCAGAACCGCCATCATGAAAACAGGATTGAGCAGGACGCCACCATTCCAGCCGCACGAAAGCGCCCGCCATAGCAGCAATACCGCCACCGCCAGCACGGCGAGCGCACTGCCGTCCGATGGATACAGTTCCGTCACCAATTGCCGCATGATCGTGAAGTGTCCGAACACTTCAAACAGGTGACGCAACGACTGGTATAAAAATTCCCACGGATGACCGGTCAATGACGCGCCCAGAAAACTGCCCGCCACCCAACAACCGCCATACCAAAACGCCGACCGCCACAGGCCGGCGAAGAGAATGGCCCCCGCCGGCATCAGCAGCAAATACCACGAACCGTGAATCCACGCCGCCGCGGCAATCAGAAAAAGGGAGGACAAAAGCACTGACCACCGGGGACGATCGTCGGTTGGTCGCGACCAAAGCAACAGCAATATGATGAAGACCGCGTCGGTCAAAATATAGGGCCGCCCGTGCGTAAAAGCCTCCGGACAACCCGGAAGGATGACCGACGTGACCAGCAACGCCGACAACCACGCTTCCGGCCGGCGAAACCATGGCAACGCACAGGACATGACCAGCAGCATCAAGGCAACCACCGAAAACACCACCAGGGTTTCCGCACTGCATTTCTGCCATTGATAAATCCAACTCAAAATCGCCTGCCAGCCGGGGCTGGGATCAATCGTAAAATCGCTCCGCATCACCAGGATTTGCTGCCAGGTTTTTCCGGACACCGCCTTGGCGGCGTGCCGCAACGCGTCGTCGTCGGGCAAATAGCCATAGCTGACGATTTTCAACGGGATGATTAGAATGGTCACCAGCGTGACGGTCCAGACGGCCAGGGGCACGTAACGTTTCAGGGGGTTAAAATTCATGGCCGTTCAATCGACAAACCGTTTGGTGAGGTCGCCATAAGCGTCAATCCGGCGGTCGCGCAGGAAGGGCCAGTGGGTGCGCGTCACGTCCACCTGGGCGAGGTCCACCGGCACGATCAAAACCTCCTCCCGGTGCGCGCCGGCCCGGGCAAGAATTTCGCCGGACGTGCCGGCCACAAAACTTTGGCCCCAAAACTCGATGCCCTGGCCCGCGAGCTTCTCGTGGCCGACGCGATTGGACACAGCAACGTAACAACCGTTGGCGATGGCGTGGCTGCGCTGAATGGTTTCCCAGGCGTCATGCTGGCTTTGGCCGTATTTTTTCTTCTCGCCCGGATGCCAGCCGATGGCGGTGGGATAGAACAAAATTTGTGCGCCCTGCAAGGCCGTCAACCGCGCGGCTTCGGGATACCATTGGTCCCAGCAGACGAGCACGGCGATTTTTGCGTATCGGGTCTGCCACGCCTTAAAGCCGAGATCGCCGGGCGTGAAATAAAATTTTTCATAGTATAACGGGTCGTCCGGGACATGCATCTTGCGGTAGATGCCCAGCAAGGAACCGTCGGCGTCAATGACGGCGGCGGTATTATGATAGAGGCCGGCGGCGCGTTTCTCAAACAACGAGGCGATGACCACCGCCTTGTGCTTTTTCGCGAGTTTGCCAAAGGCGTCGGTGCTCGGACCGGGGATGGCTTCGGCCAGCTTGAAATTCCTGTGGTCTTCGTTCTGGCAGAAATACTGCGAGCGAAACAATTCCTGGGTGCAGATGATTTGCGCGCCGCGCCGCGCCGCGTGTTCAGCCAATGCCAGGGTTTGTTGGAGATTCGTATCGGGATTCGGCGAACAGGCGGTCTGCAGCAGCCCGATTTTTACGTCACTGGCGGAGAGCCGTTTCATTCATTTGGCGCGTTGCTTGAGCCGGGCGGATTCTTCGAGCATGACGGTCTTGCTGTGCTTGTCCTCGGCAACGCTGCGCGGATCGGTTTGGTCGAAAAGTTCGCGGATGAATTTCCCGAGGGTCTCGTTCGTAGGACCGTAACCGCGGTGGTAGATGTGATACTCGAGGTCGTACATCAATTCGTCGGCGGTCGCGTAGCGGCGTTTCAAATCACGCGTGAGGCAATGTTGCAGGATGTCATTAAGCTCGTCGTCAATGCGGGAGTCGAGTATGCGAAAATCGGGGATCGGCTGGTTAATGATGCGCTGGCGGGATTCCTCGGCGGTTGTTCCCTTGAAGATGTTGCGCCCCAGCAACAAATGCGAGAGCACGACACCGGCGGAAAACAGGTCGGAACGTTTGTCCGTGACCTGAAAATTGGCCTGTTCCGGACTCATGTAATCCGCCTTGCCCGCCACCACTTCGCCTTCCTGGTCAGTCAGAAAACCGCGCGCCTTGGCGATGCCGAAATCGGTCAATTTCACGTCACCCTCAAACGCAATCATGATGTTTTTGAAACTCACGTCGCGATGGACGATGCCCAGCGGCTTGCCGTCCTTGTCGGTTTTGGCGTGTGCGTAGGCCAGCCCGCGCGCCACCCGGCTGGTGATGAACACGGCGAGTTCCATGGGCAGGGTGCGCCTTTTTTCGACCAGTTGGCGGGTGAATTGTTCGAGATTCGCACCGCGGATCAATTCCATGCAGATGAAGCAGGCGCCATTGGCCTCGCCGAGATGGTAGGTCTGGACGATGTTCGTATGAATCAGGTCGGCGACCAGCTTGGCCTCGCCGATGAAATTCTCGATGAACATCTTCTGGCTGGCGAAATTGGGCCGGATAATCTTGATGGCCACGCGCTTGGCAAAGTTGCGCGCGCCGTGCTGTTCGGCTTCATAAACCACGCCCATGCCGCCTTCAAAGATTTTGCGGACCACGTCGTAGCTGAAATCACTTTGGATCGTGAAGAGCGCCACGCATTGGATGTTGGGAAAACCTTCGGCGAAGTCAAGCCCGGCACGCCATAAAAAACCGTGATTTTTTTATGTTTTTTGCTTGCGTGCCGCGAATGAAGGCCTTTAATTCGACGCGAGTCAAATGACTTTGTAACGAAACCAGATAAAATAAAACAACAACCGAAGGACACCGACGATATGTCAAAAGCCCTCTCCAAATCCCAACTCGCCGCCGCAGTTGCCGAAAAGGCTGCTATTTCCAAGAAGCAAGCGGTGGAAATTCTCGATTACATTGCCGAACTCGCCTACAAGCACGCGAAGGACACGTTCACGCTGCCGGGCATCGGTAAACTGGTGCTGCGCAATCGCGCCGCCCGTCTGGGCCGCAACCCCAAGACCGGTGAAACCATTCAGATTCCCGCCAAACGCGTCGTGAAATTCCGCGTCGCCAAGGCCGCGAAAGACGCCATCCTCGGCGCCAAATAGTTTTGGGATTTCTGCCGGCGCTCTGATTGGTTCGGAGCGCCTTTTTTATCGTTTAGTCAGTAGTTAGTCGTCAGTAGTCAGCAGCAAAACCAACCAGTTTTCGCCTCTGATTCTACTGACTATTGGCTGCTGACTATTGACTTTTTGGAATGAAAATTGCCGTGGTTGGCTGTGGTGCGCTGGGCAGTTTCTACGGTGCCAGGCTCCGCCGGATTGGACAGGACGTGCATTTCCTGCTCCGTTCCGACTACGATGTCGTGCGGCAGAATGGCGTGACCATCCGCAGCATTGACGGCGATTTCCACGTTCAACCCCGGTGCGCCCGGATGCCGGAGGAAATCGGTGTGTGCGACGTGGTCCTGATTGGACTAAAGACCACGGCCAACGACCAGTTCCCGAAACTGCTTCCGCCGCTCATTGGCCCGCACACGGCGGTCGTCACGCTCCAGAACGGCCTGGGCAACGAGGAGGAACTGGCCCGCCTGTTTCCGCCGGCACAAATCCTGGGCGGCCTCTGCTTCGTCTGTCTCAATCGTGTCGAACCAGGCGTCATCCACCACACGGCGCACGGAAGGGTCGTGCTCGGCGAATTTCAGGGTCCGTCGCAACCGCGCACCCGCGAGCTGGCTGCACTGTTTCGTCAGGCCGGCGTTGCCTGCGCCATCACCGACAACCTCGCTCGCACGCATTGGGAGAAACTTGTTTGGAACATTCCCTTCAACGGCCTTGGCGTGGCCGGCACCGCCGGCTATGAAGCGTTCACGAATCCCTCTCGTCACTTGTCACACGTCATTTGTCACTCCGCTGTCCTGACCACCGACATCCTGTTGGGTGATCCGCGCTGGGAAAAACTTGTCCGCGAATTGATGCTCGAAGTCATTGCCGCCGCCAACGTGCTTGGGTTCGATGTTCCCCAATCCCAAGTGGACGAACAGGTCAACCGGACGCGAATCATGGGCGCTTACAAGGCTTCCACGCTCATTGATTTTGAGCGAGGGCAACCGCTGGAACTCGAAAGCATGTTTCTTGAACCACTGCGCCAGGCACAAACGGCCGGCGTGCCGGTGCCGCGTTTGGTCAGGCTCTGCGAAGTCTTACATCAATTGGATCCGTCGCGCTGACGATGAGAAGGCCGTGGCATTTTATCCGTGCTCATCCGTGTTTATCCGTGGTTAAATCAAGCCCATGAAACCGCGCGTTCGCTTTGCGCCATCGCCGACAGGTTACCTGCACATCGGCGGGGCGCGCACGGCCCTGTTCAACTGGCTTTATGCCCGCCACACCGGCGGCACGTTCCTCCTCCGCATTGAGGACACCGACGCCGCCCGCAATTCGCAGGAGGCCGTGGACGTCATCCTGGACGGCCTCCGCTGGCTCGGCCTTGATTGGGACGAAGGCCCGCTCACCGGCGATGCCACCGGCTCCGGCAAAGGCGACCGCGGCCCGTATTTCCAAAGCCAGCGGAAGGAAAATTACCAACGCCGCGTCGAGGCGCTCCTGTCGCGCGGCCTAGCCTATGAACATGAAGGCGCGGTGAAGTTCAAAATGACCCGCGAACCGGTCACCATCCGCGACCTGGTTGTCGGCGAAGTCGTCCGCAAGCTGACCGACCGCGAGGAGCAGGACCCGGACTTCGTGATTCAGCGTTCCGATGGCCAGCCGGTGTTTCACCTGACGAACGTCGTGGACGACTTGGAGATGGGCATCACGCACGTCATCCGTGGCGAGGACCATTTGAGCAACACCGCCCGGCACATTGCGCTGTTCCGGGCCTTCGACGTGCACCCACCGCATTACGCGCATATTCCACTGATTCTGAACGCCGACGGCACCAAGATGAGCAAGCGTGATACCGGCGCGTCGCTGACAAATTACATCGAAGAGGGATTCCTGCCGGAAGCCGTGGTGAATTATCTGTGCCTGCTCGGCTGGTCGCCGAAGAACAACCGCGAAAGAATGTCAGTCACCGAAACCATCGAAGCCTTTGATCTGCCGCAAATTCTCCGGCACAACGCGCGGTTCGATCACGAAAAGCTCCTGTGGTTGCAGGGCGAATACGCGCGCGAGCTGGACGCCGACCGGTTTTACGAACTGGCCGTTCACGCCTTCGCCAAGGCCGGCATTGACACAAATAAATTTCCGTTGAGTTACGTGAAGGCCGCGCTCGACACCTGCAAAGGCAAATTCAAATTGTTCAGCGAGCTGCCTGGGTACGCCGGTTTTTATTTCACCGACGAGATTGAATACGACGCCGAAGCTGCCAAGAAGGATTTAGTGCCCGAAAACAAACCGCGCCTGGAAAAGCTTCGGGATGCTTTTGCCGCAGTGCCGAAATTCGATGCTGCAACGCTCGAAGCAACGCTCAAGGAAGCCGCCAGGGCACTGGGCGTAAAAGCCGGTGTCTTGGTTCATCCCTGCCGTCTGGCCATGACCGGTAAACCTGCCGGGCCGAGCCTGTACCATTTGCTTGAAGTGTTGGGCAAGGAAAAATCGCTTGCGCGGATTGAACGAGCGCTTGGGAAATTTTAGCCACAGATGAAACACCGATTAAACACAGATAAAAACTTGAACAAGCAGAATGGCAAAGCAGAACTGTAGCTGACGAAATTGATGCGTTTCTTATCCGCGTTCAATTTGCCACTAAAAATCCTTCGCCTGCTTCGCGTCCTTCGCGCGACATTTTGGTTTTACCGCTCGCCCTCATCCCGGCCTTCTCCCCCAGGAGAAGGAGGCGCCGTCGTTCGTCCTCTGGTTGACGGAGAACCGTCCAGCCAATCCCGTTACACGACATTCCAAAAACGCGGCGAATGATTCTCCCTCTCCTCGGGGAGAGGGCCGGGGTGAGGGAGGTTGTCACCACCAATCATATCCTCAATCCGTGCTTCATCCGTGTTCAATCTGTGGCTGAAAGTCCTTCGCCCGCTTCACGCCTTCGCACGTCGGTCTAATGGCAACCCGTTCATTCCTAAGATTGCGCGCTCGCCCGTTTCAGCTAGAATGACCGGACATACATGCCGCTCAGAAAACAACGCAAGGTCTTTTCCGAAGCAATCATTACCCTGTGCCTTCACTGGCTGTTGACTGTTGTATTCGCTGCCGCGTTTGTCCTCGTGGTGGTGATGCTGTTCAAGCCTTTGAAACTTCCCGGCAATCCCGGCTGGCCGGAATTGTTGCTGCTGGCGTCGGGCGTTGCCTGCACCATCACCGCGCTGGCGCTGCGGTTGCCGCTGCAAAATGTCCTGCTGTCGGTATTCATCATCGCCGTGCTGGGCGGTGCGGTGCACGCCTTGGGCGCCATCACCGGCATTCCGTTTGGCCCGTTCGAGTTCGGAGAGAGCATCGGGCCACAAGTTTTCAAAACGCTGCCGTGGGCCGTGCCGTTGATCTGGGTGCTGGCGGTTTTGAACGCGCGCGGCGTGGCCCGGCTCATCCTGCGACCATGGCGGAAGGTCGGTGGCTACGGTTTCTGGCTCATTGGGACGACGGCCACGCTGACACTGCTTTTCGATTTTGCCCTGGAACCATTTGCGTCCCGGGTGAAACATTACTGGCTGTGGACGCCGACAAAATTTCCGATCGCTTGGCAAGGCGTGCCGGTGTCGAACTTTCTGGCCTGGGCGGCGGTGTCGGTGCTCATCTCGGTGGTCATCGCGCCTGCTTTGATCAACAAGCAGCCGGGCAAGAAAAACACACCCGATTTTCATCCATTTGCCGTCTGGCTGGGCGGGATTTTGCTGTTCGCCACCGGTTGCGCACAGAACGGGCTTTTGTCCGCCGCCGTGGCGGATGGAGTTCCGGCGGCCATCGTCACGGTGTTCGCCATTCGTGGCGGGACCTGGTGATTGCTACAACGTTCCGGGCCTTCTCAGAAATTCGGTCTCCGCCGCGTGTTTGGTGATTTTCAGACGCGCCACGCGCGGGCCGTCCATTTCCTCCACCCGCAATTCATAGGGACCGACCCTGACGATGTCGCCGGCCTTGGGAAAGCCGCTGAGTTTCCGCGTCAGCCAGCCGCTGGCAGTCGCAATGCCTTCCTCATGCGGTGTTTCGCCGATGATTTTTTCCAGCCCGTGCAACGGCAAGGCGCCGGCGGCTTCCCAGACATTTTCGCTCAGGCGCACCAGCTCCGGTTTTTCCTGGTCGAATTCGTCCTGAATCTGGCCGACCAGTTCCTCCAGCACGTTTTCCAGCGTCACGATGCCGACCGTGCCGCCGTATTCGTCCACCACGACGGCGAAGTGCAGTTTCCGTTCAAGAAACAATTGCAACAATTTTTCCAACCGCCCCGATTCAGGCACATAAACCAGCTTGCGCGCCACCGGCAGCAAATTCGCCGCCGTTCCCGACGGATTCCGTGCGGCGGGATACAGGTCCTTGATGTGTATCACGCCGCGTGTCTTGTCCAAATCGCCGTTTTCGCAAAGCGGGAAGCGGGAGTAACGCGTTTCCTCCGCCAGGGCCAGGCAGTCGGCCAATGTCGCACCGGTGTCGAAGGCGGTGATTTCGTGGCGGGGCCGCATGACTTCGCGCACGACGCGATGGCGCAGGTCGAGCGCGTTCAGAATCAGGTTGCGTCCGCCCGGCGCGCTGCGCGTCGCGGCGAGCACCAGGCGCAATTCCTCCTCGGAAGGGGCGGTGCGCCATTCCTCCGCGGAAAAGCCCAACCGCCGCAACATAAACTGGGACGAGCGATGCAGCAGCCAGATGAACGGGAAAGAGAAACGATAAAACCAGTTCAGCGGGGCGGCGACCCACAACGACGTTTGCAACGTGCGCCGGATGGCAATCGCCTTCGGCACCAATTCGCCGGCCACAATCAGCAGGTAACAGTTCACGAAGAAACCGACACCAATGGCGATGCCGCGCTGGGCTCCGGCCGAAGTGATTTTAAGCAGGTCAAAGAGCGGACCCAGCAGGTCCCGAAACACCGGTTCGACCACCACGCCGACCGCCATACTCACCAGCGTGATGCCGAATTGCGTCGTGCTGATGTAGGTGTCAATGTGCGCGACAATATGCCGCGCCATTTTCGCCCGGCGATTGCCCCTGGCTTCCAGCGCCGCCAGTTGCGTGTCCCGGATGCGGACCAGGGCCAGTTCCGCGGCGACGAAAAACGCGTTCAGCAGCACGAGCAGAACCACCGCCACCAGTTCCAAGGCGTTATGGATGAGCTGGTTCGGATTCACAATTTCACCTCGCCAAACATGACTTTGAGGATGTCTTCCAGCGTCACCACGCCCGATTCGTGCCGGTCCCGGCCCAGCACAATGGCCAGCCGTTCACCAGCGCGCTGCATCCGCCGCAATGCGACTTCCAGGCGCGTGTCCTCATCCAAAAACAACGCGGGTGTCATGTGGGCGGCGGCGGGTTTCTGCAAATCCAGATCGTCGCGGAACAACAGCGGCCCCAGCAGGAGTAATCCCGCAATGCGCCGTTGCCCGGCGCGCATTTCCCAAACCGGCAGGCGCGAAAATTTCCGTTCGCGCGCCAGGACCAGCGCGCTCCCGATGGCCGTCCGGGTTTCGACCGTCACCACCTGGTCCAGGGGCATGGCGATTTGCCGGACGGTGAAATTTTGCAAATCGAGCACGCGATTGATCATGGCGCGTTCACCGGTCGTGAAAGCCTGCGCGGATTCCTGCATCACCGCGCGCATTTCCTCGCGATTGCCGAAGGGGCGGCCGGTGAATGCGTGTCCGCCGGTCCAGCGCAACACCCCTGCCGCCGTGGTTTCAACCACCGCCACCAGCGGTCGCAGAATAAAATGGACGGGCCGGAAAATCCGGGCCGCCGAGAGACATAATTGATTGGGATGCGCGCGAAACAGCATTTTCGGCAGCAGATCGAACAGGGCGTAGAACAAAAACACCATCGCGGCGAAAAGACCGATGATGAGAAGGTAACGCCCTGGGAATCGGTCGTGCAGTTTGGCGACGACCCAGCCGAGGATGATGAAGTTTGCGAGGGTGTTCCCGACAAGAATGGTCCAGAGAAAATTTTCCGGATGCTCGAGAAAATCGTGGAGCAGTTTCGCCGATGGCCGGCCCGCGCGCGCCAGATGCCGCACCCGCAACCGGTTCAGCGCAAACACGCCTGCTTCCATGCCCGACAACAGAAACGAAAGCGCCAGGCACGCCGCCAGAAACAGCCCGGTTAACATTGAAGTTTCCATTTTTATTTCGCGGTTTCCACCAGCAATTCCCGGACACGCCGGTCGTCAACCACCTGGGCCGTCAGTTTCAATCCGTCGAACGTCGCGGATTCACCGGTGTTGGGCACGACGCCCAGCAGATGCACGAGCAGCCCGCCCATCGTTTCGGCTTCGGCTACGTTGCCCAGCGCGGGGAATTCACGGCGGAAATCGTCCAGCCGCATGGTGCCGTTCACGCGCCAGCGGCCCGGCGTCAGTTTTTCCATCACGAAGCCGTCCGGTTGCCGCGCTTCGGAGCGGATTTTGCCGACGATCTGGCCCAGAATGTCCTCCATGGTCACGATACCCGCCGTGCTGCCGAATTCGTCCAGCACCACGGCCAGTCCGCGCTGCTGTTTCTGCAAGCTCTGGAACAATTGCAGCAGATTCATCGTCTCGGGCACGAACGACGGGAATTCAATCGCGTCGGCCAGGTCAATCCCGGGATCCAGCAGCAACGCGCGCGTGTTCAGAATGCCGACGATGGTGTCCGGCGTTTCGTCATAGATCGGCAGGCGGCGGTGTTTGAATTTTCTCGCCGCGGCAATCATTTCCTCGACCGTCGCATCGTCCGAAATGCACGCCAGGCCGGTGCGCGGCCGCATCACGTCGCGCACCATGCGCTGGTCGAGGCTGACAATTTGCAGGATGATTTCCTTTTCTGACTCGGCGAGCGTGCCCTGCTGATAGGCCATTTCGAGCAACTCGTGGTAGTCGCCGTCGGTGAGAGCGGGCGTTGGCTTCGCGAATTGCGGCGCGGCCAGTTTCAAAATGACCTCGTTCATTTTCTGCGCCGCGTAGCTCAACGGCGTGGTGAATCTTTGAATGAGCAGCAACAGCCAGCCGGTGCGCCGTGCCCAGCGTTCCGGCTGGCGCACGGCCAGGGTCTTGGGCAGGACTTCGCAGCCGATGAGGATCAGCGCCAGCAGCAGCGTCACCGTCAGCAGGAACGGCCACCGGCCGTCAAAGACCATCTGCAGTACCACCGCAAGCATGGCGGCGTTGGCGAAGGTGTTGCCGAGCGCCATGGTGGCCAGCAAATCCTGCGGTTGTTCGAGCAGCCGCGTCACGACGGCGCCGGCGCGTGGATGGCGTTCGGCCAGTTGGCGCGCCTGCCATTTGCTGAGGGAAAGCAACGCTGCCTCGGCCAGCGCGAAAAAGAAACTCGCGCCGGCAGAAATCAAAATCACCACCACCGCCGTCACCACCGCGGGCTCCATGCGAGCAGTCTAAATGAAATCATCCAAAGTCCAAAGTCCAAAGTCCCACGCTGGTTTTGGACTCGTCAACCTTCCAAAATCGCCGTGGCCGCCGCGTAATTCGTCGTGTGGCTCAGGCTGACCAGCAACCGTTTCGCGCCGCGTGACGCAAACAATTGTTCGCCTTTGCCGTGCAGCACCACGAACGGTTCGCCGGATTCCTTGCGCCGGATTTCCATGTCCTGCCAGCCCAGCGCCGCGCCGATGCCGGTGCCAAACGCCTTGGAGATTGCTTCCTTGGCTGCGAACCGCGCCGCGAGGAACGGCCCGGGCATTTTATGCAAGAGACAGTAGGCGATTTCGCCCGGCAGCAAAATCCGGTTCACAAACCGCTCGCCGAACTTTTCGTAGGAAGCAGCGATGCGTTTCACCTCGATGATGTCAATGCCCGTGCCCAGAATCATTGCGATTGACGATTGACGATTTGCGATTGACGCGCAAGCAACCAATTTTAGTGTCGCCTTAATTCGGAGGGACGAGTTACACGAGTCCCTGTCTGCTTTTGATCGAATTTGGGACTCAGATAGATCGTCCCTTTGAACACTACTCACCCGTGATATTTTTTCATCAACCGCAACATTTCCTTGACGGCCTGCTCCAGTCCAACGAGAACTGCCCGGCTGACGATGCTGTGGCCAATGTTCAATTCCACCAGATGCGGCACCGCAAACAACGTGGGCAGATTTTCGTAATTCAATCCGTGTCCGGCGTTCACCTTCAAGCCGAGCGCGTGTGCCAGTTTCGCGCCGGAGATCAAATGCTGTAATTCTATTGAATCGGTGGGAGCGTCCTCGCGAGCCAATTTATCCATGTTTCGCCGCGGCTCGTCAGTAGCCTCGCCCCACCGCCGATGAAATTCCTCCGCGAACGCCCCGGTGTGCAATTCCACGAACTGGCTGCCAACCCGCGCACTGGCTTCAATCTGATTCTCATCCGGCGCGATGAACAAACTCACCTCGATGCCGGCCTCGTTCATTTTCTGGCGCGTCTCGGTCAGGGATTTTTCAGCCCCAACCACATCCAGCCCGCCTTCCGTCGTCACCTCCGTTCGCCGTTCGGGCACGATACAGACGATGTCCGGTTTCAATTTCAGAGCAATGGCGATGATTTCCGGCACGTTGGCCATCTCGAGGTTCAACCGGGTTTTGACGGTCTCACGTAATTTCAAAACGTCACGGTCCTGAATATGTCGCCGGTCTTCGCGCAGGTGCGCGGTGATGCCGTGCGCGCCGGCGGCTTCGCAAATCCGCGCGGCCTCGACGGGGTCCGGTTCGCCAAATCCGCGCCCGCGATAGCGTGCTTCACGAATCGTCGCGACGTGGTCAATATTGACACCCAGTTTTAGCATTTCAAAACCTGGCATTTCGTGCCAAAAGCCTCTTCGTTTGGCAAATCATTATATTCCAATTACTATCGTTCGCGGGATCCGGTTTGGCGTGCCGGATTAGTCATGTTTCGCTGGTTGGCTGCTGGCGAAAATGCTGGTAATCTCGCATTGTGAAGCGCCCGCTGGTCAGCGTCGTTTCGTGCTACGTTGTCGGTTTGCTGCTCGCCGAAATTTTTCAACCGCCACTCGGCGCGCTGTTTGGCAGCGCCTTTGTCGTTCTCGCCCTCGTTTTCATCCTCAAAAAATTCCGGCCCTGGCTGATTTGGCCGCTGATCGCGCTGGCGGGCTGGACGAATCTCGCCAGCCGCACCGCCGTGGTTTCGCCGCGTGACCTGTGCGCGTTGCTCGGCGATGACACTGCCATCGTCACGGTGCGCGGAACGTTGCTGGAAACACCACACGTCAAAATCATCGAGCGCGACGGCCAGGAAACCGAACACTCGCTGGCCCGGGTCAAGGTTGCCGAACTGCGCCGCGGAGAAAGCTGGCAACCGGCCGCCGGTGAAATCATCGTCACCACGCCCGACACGTTGCCCGCCAATTTCTTCGCCGGCCAACCGGTGGACGTTACGGGCGTCATCACCCGGCCGCCATTGCCGCTGGCCGAAGGTCTTTTTGATTACCGCAACTATCTCGAAACGCGCGGGATTTATTACCAGCTGAAGACCGGCTCCACGAATGATTGGCAATTGCGGGTGCCGTCGTTGACCAATCCGGCGTTGACCGACCGGTTTATGAGCTGGTCGAAGCAGACGCTGGCGCTGGGGCTGCCGGCGGAAGACGAGCCGCTGCGGTTGCTGTGGGCCATGACGCTCGGTTGGCGAACGGCGTTCACCGGTGACATCAGCGAACCGTTCCTGCGTGCCGGCACGATGCACTTGTTTGCCATTGACGGACTGCGCATCGCGCTGATTTCCGGGATGCTTGTGGCGCTGCTCCGCGTACTGCAGGTTTCGCGTGGCTGGTGTGGCGTCGTGGCCATTCCGGTCATCTGGTTTTATACCGCGGCGACCGGCTGGGAATCCTCCGCTATCCGCGCCTCGGTGATGATGACCATCATCCTCGGCGGCTGGGCGTTGAAACGGCCGGGCGACACCGTCAATTCGCTCGCCGGCGCCGCGTTGATCATTTTGCTGTGGGATCCGCGCCAGCTTTCTGAAGCCAGTTTTCAACTTTCGTTTTTCGTCGTGCTCATCATCGCATTGATGCTGCCGCCATTAAACCAACTGGTTGACCAGTGGTTGCGGCACGATCCGCTTTTGCCGGACGGGCTGCTCCCGCGCTGGCGGCGCACGCTCACCGCCGCACTGCGGATGCTGGGGCGCTATTGCGCGCTCTCGTTCGCGGCCTGGGCCGGCTCCGTCCCGCTCGCGGCGAAGTACTTTCACCTGTTCAGCCCGATTTCCACGCCCGCCAACATCATCGCCGTGCCGCTCGGCACACTGGCGTTGATGAGCAATCTGGGCGCGCTCATCTGCGGCACCTGGCTGCCCTGGGTGACGACCTTGTTCAACCACAGCGCCTGGTTCTTCATGGTCGCCATGACATGGGTCAGCGAGGTCTCCTCCAAAATCCCCGGGGCCTTTTTCTACGTGCCGGAACCGTCATGGCTGGAAATCGGAATTTATTATGCTGTGCTGATCGGCGCATTGAGTGGCTGGCTTTTGGCGTCCAGACAAAGGGTTTGGAGCGCGGTGGCGTTGGTTCTCATCGTTGCCGGTTATGTCTGGTACTGGCAAGCCACGCGTGACGAAATCAAAGTGACAGTTCTGCCACTCAACGGCGGCCATTCGGTGTTTGTGGATGCGCCGGGGCGGGAAAACGACTGGCTGGTGGATTGCGGCAATGATCGCGCCGTTGAATTCACGCTCAAACCATTTCTCCGCGCGCAAGGCGTGAACAAAATCCAACGCCTGGTCCTGACGCACGGCGACTTAAATGACGTCGGTGGCGCGGCGACCCTCGACCAACTTTTCGGCATCGGCGAACTCTGGACCAGCTCTGCGAAGTTTCGCTCGACGGTCTATCGGGACATGGTTTCAGATTTTGAAAAGCCGCCGGCCCGGCACAGAATTTTTACTTGCGGCGATTCCGCCCGCTGTTGGCGCGTGTTGCATCCGGCCGCCGGAAAAAATTTCCCGCGCGCGGATGACAATACGCTGGTGCTATCCGGAAATTTTCACAGCACGCGTATTCTGCTGCTGTCCGATCTGGGGCGGGACGGTCAAAGCGCTTTGCTCGCGCGCACCAACGATTTGCGCGCAGACATCGTGATTGCCGGCCTGCCGACCGCAGACGAACCATTAAGTGACGCACTGCTGGAGGCGATTCAACCGAAAGTCGTTGTGGTTGCCGATTCGGAGTTTCCGGCGACGCGACGGGCCAGTCCTCAATTGAAGGAACGGCTGGCCGGACGGAACGTGCCGGTAATTTACACCCGAACAGCCGGAGCGGTGACCATTCTTGCGCGTCCGAAAGGCTGGGAGTTATGGGCCATGGACGGGCAAAAATGTGCGTCCGTTAATCCGTAGGCGCCGACGTAAGGAGGTTCTGAATAAAAACCGAAACCAGGACGGAAGCCGAAAACAAGTCAGAGCCTCGTGACCTCGGCCGCTACAATTTTTTGGTGAATCTGACCGAAACGTGCCGTGCCTGCGGGATTGGAAATTTTTTGACCTCGACCGTAACGTTTTCCGGTTTGAATTCGGCCAGAATCATGTCAGCGATGTCGTCGGCCAGCTTCTCAATCAATTTCCAGTTGCGGGTTTCACCGAATTTCAAGAGCCGCTGGCTGACGGCGAAATAATCAATCGTATCGGCAATGCCGTCGGACTTCGCCGCCTTTGATAAATCATGATCCATTTCCACCGTCAGCAACAGACGCTGTGGCCTGGCGCGCTCCGCCGCCGGCACGCCCACGCGGTAAAAAACTTCAAGGTCAACGACAGAAACTTTGGACAATGAATTTTCCATTTTTGAACCGCGGATTACGCGGATTTCACGGATTGTTTTTTTTAACATCCGCGCCATCCGCGTGATCCGCGGTTGATTTCTTTTTTAAAACTGCTTCGAGCAAAATTCTTGTTGGCGTATTCAGCGGCATTTTCAGCGCCGCGGCGGTCGTGACCCAGCGGAATTCGCGCGCCTCATCGTTGAGTTTTACGGCCGGTCTGCTGACACAGCAGCAGGTGTAGTTTAACAACACGAAATGCGCATCGCGGTAAAATTCCTTCGAGTGGATGCAATCCTGCACCAGCACGAACTCAACGTCCGTCACGTCCAGCCCGGTTTCCTCCTTGATTTCGCGGCGCAAGGCGTCCACCGACGGTTCGCCCCATTTGATTTTGCCGCCGGGAATGCCCCAGAGGTCCGACCATTTGTGCGTGCGAATCATCAGCACCTCGCCCGCGGTGTTGAAAATCAGCGCGCCGACCGTGGCCAGCGGCGGATGAATCTCCTCGAACCGTTCGGTCTCCGGCCTCAGCCGCAAATCGTCCTGTCCCAATATGTGGCGCAATTCGCCGAGATGTTCGACAATCACATCCGGTTTCACCTCGCGCAATTGTTCCAGCGTGTTGTAGCCGGTCAGCACGGCGCAGGAATGAATGCCGCCATGCCGGGCGGTTTCAATGTCGTGCTGCATGTCGCCGATGAACAGCGTTTCGTCCGGCACGAGCCGGTTTTCGGCGAGGATTTCATGGATTTTTTCCCGTTTGTCCAGGACATCGGTGTAGGGCCGGTCAAGGAAGGCATCGAAACCGGTCGCGCGGCTTTGAATCAGATAATGGTCGTGGTGGATGGTGCTCAACAGGAACGTGCGCAGCCGGCGGGCGCGGCAAAATTCGAGGAAATCGCGCGCGTACGGCAGTTCCGCCACGGAATCCTGAATCTCGCGGTAATGGCTGTGAAACCAGTCTTCGAGTTGCGGCAGCGGCACGTGCGGCGTGTGGCGGTGGTAAAAATTCGTGAACGGCAGGGAAAATTCCGCGCGGAATTCCTCCAGCGACATCTCGGGGTGGTCGGCCTGGGCCAGAACAAAATTGGTGGCCTTCCAGACGGCGGGCAAATCGTCCACCAGCGTGCCTGACCAGTCGAAGATGATATTGCGAATCACACCGGTAGTTTAGCGCAGGGAAAACCTGAGGCAATAGAATCAGAGTTCGTGACGGTACAGGTGCTGGCCGGTTGCATAACTGCGTCATCGGGTTATAGTGGCGATGAGCATGAGCCGACTGATACCCAGTTTCCGGCTTTCATCAACCCGCCGGCCGGTTCCGGCCGGTTTCACCTTGATTGAACTGCTCGTGGTGATTGCCATCGTTGCGGTTCTGGCGGCCCTGTTGTTGCCCGCCTTGAGCTGGGCGAAACTCAAGGCGCAGGGAATTCAATGCATGTCCAATCACCGGCAATTGTGCCTGGCTTGGCGGATGTATTCGGATGACAACCAGGACCAGTTGTTGTTTGCCAGCGAAGACCCGTACAACCCGCCTACCACCAATCAAGCCTGGGTGACCGGCACGCTGGACTTTAATCCGGCCAACCAGGTGAACTGGGATCCTTCGCTCACCATCGAGCAAAGTCCGATGTGGCCCTATTGCAGCCGTAATTTGGCGATTTGGAAGTGTCCCGCCGACACCTCGTTCGTGGTGGTCAATGGGCAGCAAAAACCGCGCGTGCGGAGCATGTCCATGAACGTTTATCTCGGCGGCTGGGGCGGCACTTACGGCAATTGGGATCTGGTGATGGGTTCCGTCTGGAGCGCTTTCAAAATTTACCGAAAACAATCCGAATTGGCTAATCCAGGTCCCTCCCGCGTTTTTGTGTTTCTCGACATGCGCCAGGACAGCATTAACATGGGAAATTTCGCCACCGACATGGCGGGCTGGTTCAACCAGCCCGCCAGCTACGGGTTCTTCGATCTGCCGGGTTTTTATCATGGTCGCGCGTGCGGTTTTTCGTTTGCCGACGGCCATTCCGAAATACGTTTCTGGCGCGATGCGCGCACCATGCCGCCGCTGACGCCTGAAAGTTTCACCAGCGGATTTGCCTCGCCCAACAATCCTGATGTCGCCTGGCTGCAGGAACGGGCCACGCGGCCAAAGTAATGAAGAACTGCTTGTCGCAGCGGCTGGATTCCGTTAATTGCATCAGCGCGTTTTGTCTCCATGCTCATTGCCTTCCACAAGCCATTCGGTGTCGTCTCGCAGTTTACGACTGACGACTCGGCGAATCGCACGCTGGCGGAATTCGGCTTTCCCCAAAACATCTATCCCATCGGCCGGCTTGACGCGGATTCGGAAGGCTTGTTGCTGTTGAGCGACGAACCGGAATGGAACGAGCGCCTGTTGCATCCGCGCCATGCCCACGAACGCGAGTACTGGGCGCAGGTGGAACGCGTCCCCACGCCGACGGCGTTGAAAAAATTGGAGCACGGTGTTGCCATTCAGGGCCGGAAAACGCTGCCGTGCCGGGCATGGGTTCTGGAGCCGCAACCGGAGGTGGCTGCGACGCCCTCGTCGCAATCCGTCGGCGACGAGGCGTCGCGGCCACTTATTCCACCGCGCCATCCGCCCATCCGTTTTCGCAAGACCGTGCCGACCTGCTGGATCGGCTTGGAATTGATTGAAGGCAAAAACCGTCAGGTGCGCCGCATGACCGCCGCCATTGGGCATCCGACGTTGCGGCTAATCCGGGTACGTATTGGCAGATTGAAACTTGGCACGCTTGGTGCAGGTGAGTGGAAAATTGTTTCGACCGAAGAACGCCGGTTTTTGGCAGATTGACGGTGTCATGATTTAAGTTGCCGCGTTTTGGTTGACTGTGCTCGTTATGCTTTTTTTCCTTGCGAATATTGTCGTATTGACGCTCGCCACCCTGGCGTCCTGGTGGTTGAGCGGTTATGACTCCAAACTGACGGGTGAAAATGAACGGCAGGATATTATCCGCCGGGCCATCCGCTGCGGCATCACTTTGTTGTTGGTGGAACTGGCCTTTTTGAATTTGTGGCGCTACTGGCACTATGGTGATCAAACGAGTGGCATGGCGTATCTGATTATTGCGTTGCCGCTCGCTCTCCTCTGGGTCGGTTGCCTCGGCGAATTATGCGCCCACATCTTTCACCGGTTGATTGATCCCGAAGATCATCGGGAGTTTGATCCCCTCAAAAGCCGGCGTGATTTGGATATGCTCGCCGGCCTTGTTAAGTATGGCCGGAAGGAAGAAGCCATTCAATTGTGTCAAATGCTCAAGGAATCCGACGATGTCAGCGTTCTGACGCTGGAAACCATCCTGGAACATCTCGGCGTCAAACCGGACGACGTCCCAAAGTCCAGGCCATTGACTGAAGCTCACCAGCTGCGTTCGCAGGGAAAGTTGAGTGAAACGGAAACCAAACTTAATTCACTGTTGATGGAAAACCCGGCCAACGTGGATGCGGCGCTCATGTTGATGCGGCTCTATGCCGAGGACCTGCATCGCAGCGACAAGGCCTGCGAAGTGCTCCGGTCCCTCGAACAGCAACCCAACATCGCGCCCGCCCATATCGAATTCGCCCGCCGTTCTATTAATGAATGGAGCCATCCTCAGGCGAAGGAAGTTGTCGTCGAGGTCCAACCGCAATCCCTCGATGAACTGCTCGCCAAAGGATATTTCGGCACCGCCATTGAAATCCTGGGACAGAAAATCAAGGAACAACCGTCGGATTTTGATTTATGGCTGAAATTGGCTGAGACGCATGCCCGGCATTGCGGCAACGTCAAGCTGGCTGAAAAAATTATCCAACAGATTGAGGCCAATCCTGTCTTCACTCCGGAACAAATCCAACTGGCTGCAGCGAGACTCAAGGAATGGCGGGAAGCCAGATTGCTGCACCGTTGATTGAATTGATCGTCCATTGACGGCAGGGAATTTCTTTAGCCGAACATTCCGCGATGCAGGCCGGATGAGCGTGGATTCTTGCAATCATTCCGGGATGGATGATTGGGCAATACGGCTTGCCAAAAGCAAAATTTGCCGGATAATTAGAACATGAGTGCGCAGGAAATTTTGATTGAAGAAATCAAGCGCCAGCCCGAACCGGTGGTGCGCGAAGTCGAACAGGAGAAGCTGGACATTCTCGACGGCCTTGCAGCGGCAATATGAAGGCAAAAACTCAAAACCATTTGTCCCGCGAAAAATTGCTTCAGCGCATCTGGATTGATCCGGCGCGCTGCTTTGGCAAACCTTGCATTCGTGGCCATCGCATTTGGGTTTCGCTGATTTTGGATTTGCTGGCCTCCGGCATGACGGAGCGCGAGATTTTGAAGGATTATCCCGGCTTGGAACCTGAAGACATTCAGGCTTGCATCGCTTACGGCGCGGAAATGTCGCGCGAACGCTACGTGGACGTGCCCCGCTCGAAGCGCACGCATGAAGCTCAAATTGGACGAAAACCTTGGCGAACGTGGGCGTGAAATTCTTTCGCGCGCCGGCCACGACGTGGCCACCGTGGCGAGCCAGTCGCGGGAAAAAGCCGGGGACACCAATCTCATCGAACGTTGCCGCCGCGAAGGGCGCGCTTTGGTATCGCTCGATCTGGATTTTGCAAACCCGCTTCATTTCAAGCCCAGCCATTATGCCGGTATTGCGGTATTGCGGTTGCCGCGCAAACCCTCACGCCAGCATTTGCTGACATCGGTTCGCACGCTCGCCGCCGGATTGGAACGCGAAAATTTGACGGGGAAACTTTGGGTGATTGAAGCCGGCAGAATCCGCGTATTTCAGGAAATGGAAAGTGAATAACGCAGTGAAGACGGAGTGAGGACGACCTTGCCTCGCCGGCTCGGCGCACGATGCTTGGCGATGACGGAAATCAGACTTGTCGCGCCCAAGCTGGCCCCGTGAAATAGCTTCTCTCTGGCTGCTGCGAATCAGTGCGATGAATTATTTCACGGGGCTGGCCAAGGGGGAAATCGCGTCGCTGTCCGGGGCGGGGGATGACCCGCGGTATTTTCAAATCAGCGTGCCGTTGCAGCCGGGCAATTCGGGCGGGGCGCTGGTGGATGAGCGGGGCAACGTGATCGGCATCGTGTCAGCCAAGCTGGATGCAGTCACGGCGCTGGCAGCGAGCGGGGCGTTGCCGGAGAATGTGAATTACGCGGTCAAGAGCAGTCTGTTGTTGAGCTTCCTCGAATCGGTGCCGGATGTTTCGGCCAAACTCAAAGCGCCAAATACGAAGGATGAAAAGTTTGAGGAGGTGGTAAAATCTGCCCAAGACGCCGCCGTCTTGGTCTTGGTTTATTGATTTATCCGCGAATTGCGCGAATGGACACGAATTTGTTTTTCCTTCGCGCAAATTCGCGTAATTCGTGGATTCACATTTGGCGGAGCAGGCGGCGGTGCTGGTGTTGGTTTATTAGAATTGTAGGAGACGACGTGAGGAGTCTCTAGCTGAAATGAGTCTCGTTACCTCGACTCCTACTTTTTTGGAATCCGTGTCCATCCGTGTTCATCCGTGGTTAAGTCAGTTTGCCTTCATTGACGCCGCCAGAGCGCAGCGGTAGATTTCCATGATGAATGTCGTTGCTGACAATCCCGCGCTGGCTCTGGATGACCTCCAAATCCGGCCGGCCATGGCACCTTCGCGCTTTGAGCCACTGGCGAAGGAGATTTTCACGCTCAAAAAGCAATTAAACGCCGTCATTCTCGCGCATAATTATCAGGTGCCGGAAATCCAGGAGGTGGCGGACTTCGTCGGCGACTCGCTCGGCCTCTCGCAACAGGCGGCCCAGACCAGCGCCGATGTGATTGTGTTCTGCGGCGTGCATTTCATGGCCGAGACGGCGAAGATATTGAATCCGAACAAAATCGTCGTGCTGCCGGACAAGGACGCCGGCTGTTCGCTCGAGGAAAGCTGCCCGGCGGACAAGCTGGCCGAGTTGCAGAAGACCAATCCAAATTTCTGGACGATTGCCTACATCAATTGCAGCGCGGCGGTGAAAGCCTTGACCGACGTGATTTGCACCAGCGGCAACGCGGTGAAAATCGTCCAGGCTGCGCCCAAGGACAAGGACATCCTGTTCGTCCCGGACGAAAATCTTGGCCAATGGGTCATGGAACAAACCGGCCGGCCGATGACGTTGTGGCAGGGCAACTGTTACGCGCACGTCGAATTCCGGCGCGAGCAGGTGCTGAAACTCCGTGAGAAATTTCCAGACGCGAAAGTGGTGGTCCACCCGGAAAGCCTGCGCGAGGTGCGCGACCTCGCCGACGCCGTGCGTTCGACGGAAGGGATGATTACCTTCTGCAAAACCAGTCCTGCGAAGCAATTCATCGTCGTGACCGAGTCGGGCATCATCCACCGGATGCAGAAGGAGTGTCCGGGCAAAGAATTCCTGTGCGCGCCGGTGTTTGACGTGATGCGGTTGCCGTCGGATCACTGCCGGTGCAGCGAGTGCAAGTACATGAAGATGAACACGCTCGAAAAAGTGCGCGATTGCATGAAACACCTGGCGCCACGCGTCGAGTTACCGGCGGAAATCCTGAAGCGCGCGCGATTGCCGATTGAGCGGATGCTGGAGATTTCAGCCAGGCCAATTGAAAATGCCGGTTAAGACGGCTCGCGAGGACGTTCGCCCCACCAAAACTTTCGAGCTGTATTCAAAATAAAAAGGAGTCGCTGAAATTTTGCCAACGTTGTAAATTCTGCGGCTATGGGCGTGGCGGACATCAGGCGGGAATACTCGCAGAGCAGCTTACGGCGCGCGGATTTGGACGCCAATCCGGTGGCGCAGTTTCAAAAATGGTTCGCGCAGGCGGCGGGTGAATCGTCCGGCAGCCGCTGGCGCAAAATCGGCATCGCCCTTTTCAAACTCTGGCACGCTATCCTCGGCCACGCGCCCGCGGACCCGACGGCAATGGTGTTGGCCACGGCGGACAAGGATGGCAAGCCCTCGGCGCGCGCGGTTCTGCTCAAGGGCGTAGACGAACGCGGCTTCGTTTTTTACACAAATTACGACAGCCGCAAGAGCCGTGAACTGGCGGAAAATTCCAACGCGGCGCTGACCTTTTATTGGGCGGACGCGGAACGGCAAGTCTGCATCGGCGGCGCAGTGGGCAGATTGTCACGCGACGAATCGGACGCGTATTTCAAGAACCGGCCGCGGGGCAGCCAACTTGCTGCCTGGGCATCCAATCAATTCGACGTGGTCGCCGACCGCGTTGTGCTGGAAAAGAAATGGAATGAAATGGCATCGCGTTTTCCCGGCGACGTGCCGTTGCCGCCGAACTGGGGCGGTTTCGTTTTGAAACCGGACTGGATTGAGTTCTGGCAGGGCCGGCCCAGCCGGTTGCACGATCGTTTTCGCTACACGCGCCAGCCTGATGGTTCGTGGAAATTGGAGCGGATTGCGCCTTAGAATTTGACCGCCAGCGCGCTGACCAGTTTCACATCGTTATCCTCGAATCCCGGCGCAGGCCGGTTGGCATAATTGTCCTGCACATAAGTTTGCAGGCTGAGGTGTTTGCTGAGCGGGGTATCCACACCCACTTCGGCGTTGATGAGAAAAGCCCGCGGGTCGGTGAACGGCGGCAGGAACTCCACATTTTGCCAAAGGCGGGCATGCCCGTCGAATTTATGTTCAAATTGCTCGGCCAGGCGCAACGTCGGGTAGGTGTGGTATTCATCGTCCAGTTTTTCATACAGAATGGCCGGGCCGGCCTCACCCGCCAGAGACGTTTCCTTGTCTTTGATGAAGTAATAACCGGCGCCGGGGCTGAACGTGAACCGGTAAACGACATCGGCAATGCCGTCATGCAACGCATCACCACGCGCGTACCCGTACCAGCGTTCGGTGAACAGGTGATTATATTGGACGAAGCCGTGCAGGGTTTCACTGTTCTCGATGGAACTGACCTCGCCGTACGCCGCATCCATACCCAGGTTCCATTCGTCCAATGGCGTTTTTTTATGGGTCCGAAAATTGCCGGTGGCCAGCACGCTGTTGACGTTGCCCGCGGTTGCGGTAAGCCCAAGGCTGACACTGCTCTCCCAGGCGGGCTTGTTGGTGGCAATGTTGGTGGCGACCACGGCGCTGGATGGAACACCGCTGCTGGTGCTGCTTTCCGCCGCCAAAAGCGTCAACGCATTATTGCTGTCCACCGCCGGATTATCAGCGGGTACCGTGGCAGATTGGCTGGTTTCACTGGCGCGGCTGCACGGGGTCAGACCGACCAGCACCAATACAATTAAAATATGTCTTTTCATCGTTCTTCTTGCCGACAATTTGCGTCGAACGAGGAACCGATCGGCAGAAGAAATTACTTCCTGCAACCTCCGAAACAAATCGGAGCCTTCATTCTAGCTTAAAACTGCAAGCAGGCAAGCAGTGTTCAATAAAAAATTATTTTTCCGGCCCGGTTTCGCCCGCGGCGTCTTCCTTGTCCTCGCCGATGACCGGGGCGATGGCCTGGAGTTTGTCGCCGGCGTCGAGGCCGACCAGTTTTACGCCCTGCGTGTTGCGGCCAGCTTCGCGAATGTCGCTGACCCGTGTGCGAACCATCTGGCCTTTGAAGGTGATAAGCATGATTTCGTCGTTGTCGCGCACAGTCAGCGCGCCGACGACGGCACCGGTCCTTTCCGTGACCTTCATGGTTTTGCGCCCTTTTCCTCCGCGAGATTGTTTGCGAGTGCCAGATTCAGCCTGAACAAGGTATTCTTCAAATGCAGTGCGTTTTCCGACGCCATTTTCTCCTGCAACCAAAAGAGCGGCGTCAGGAACGACCACGGCGAGTGCGACAACTTCATCGCCTTTTTCCAAATTGATCCCTCGAACTCCGGCGGCGGACCGTCCCATAGAACGAACATCGGACTCGCTGAAACGAATGCTCATACCATCGTGGGTGATGAGCACTACATCATCACCGGCGTCTTTGACCTCTTCTTTTTCTACTATACTGCCCATGGTGAGTTTTACATCAATTAGCGTATCGCCTGGTTCAATAGTGATTGCGATAATCCCACCTTTACGGACGTTGGCGAAATCCGCAAGCGACGTCTTTTTCACCGTGCCTTGCTTAGTCGCAAAGAAAAGTTCGCCCGATTGTTCCCACGTTACGTCTTCCTTGTTCGCATCCGTCTTGGAAAGCACGCGGATGAGCGCGGCGATGGTTTCGCCCGTCTTTAATTCAAGCAGGTTGGCAATACTCCGGCCTTTGGCGGCGCGGCCCATGTCGGGAATTTCGTGCACGCGCTCGACATAGACGCGCCCGGTGTTCGTAAAGAACATCAAATAATCATGCGTGCTGGCAGTAAACAGGTGCTCGATGAAATCCTTGTCCTCATCCGTTGCGCCTTCCCGGGTGGTCATGCCGATAACCCCCTTGCCGCCGCGGCGTTGGGCACGGTAGCTCGAAATGTTCGTGCGCTTGATGAGACCGTTGTGCGTGAGGGTGATGATGACGCCTTCGTTGGCGATCAAGTCTTCGATGTTGATTTCGCCCTCGTCGGGCACGAGAGCGGTCAGGCGTGGCGTGGCGTATTTTTCCTTGATGGCCTTCAGCTCGGCTTTGATGATGGCCATGACGCGCGCTTCCTTGGCCAGGATGTCCAACAAATCCTTGATGCGCGCAAGCAGTTCCTTGTACTCGGTCTCGACCTTGTCAATTTCCAGGCCGGTCAACTGGTAGAGGCGCAATTCCAGAATCGCATCCACCTGCCGTTCGGTCAGCGCGTAGCGGCCCTTGGTCAGGCGCTCCTCGTTGCGAATCAAAATGCCCCAGCGCTCGACCTGTTTTTGCGTCCATTCGAACGCCAGCAGCTTGATGCGGGCTTCGTCACGGTTTTTGCTGCCGCGAATGATGCGGATGAATTCGTCCAGATTGGCCAGCGCGCAGAGATAGCCTTCGAGGATTTCCGCGCGTTCCTCGGCCTTTTGCAGTTGGAAACGCGTGCGGCGCAACACCACTTCACGCCGGTGTTCGATGTAGCAATTGATGAGCTCCTTCAGGCCGAGCGTCTTGGGCCGGCCATGGTCAATCGCCAGCATATTGACGGCAAAACTCGTCTCCAGCGCCGTCTGCTTGTAAAGATTGTTGATGACGACCTTGGCGATGGCGTCGCGTTTGAGTTCAACCACGACCCGCGTGTTCTCATCCGATTCATCGCGAATGGCGGTGATGTCGGCAAAGCCCTGGACCTTCTCGTTCACCAGTTCGGCGACACGTTCGACGAGCACCGCGCGATTGACGTTGTAGGGGATTTCCGTGATGACGATTTGTTCCTTGCCGCCTTTGAGTTGCTCGACGCCGACCTTGCCGCGGACCTTGACGCTGCCATGACCGGTGGTGAAATATTCCTTGATGACTTCCAGCCCGCACACCATGCAACCGGTCGGGAAATCCGGGCCTTTGACAAACTTCATCAGACCCTTGACCGAGATGTCCGGGTCGTCAATCTGCGCGCAAATGCCGTCAACGATTTCACCGAGATTGTGCGGCGGGATGTTCGTGGCCATGCCGACGGCAATGCCCGTGCCGCCGTTGATGAGCAGATTCGGAAACGCAGCGGGGAAAACGACCGGTTCCGTGCGGGTCTCGTCGTAGTTGGGAACGAAATCCACCGTGTCCTGGTCCATGTCTTCCATCAGTGCGGCGCCGAGGTGTGTCATCCGCGCTTCGGTGTAACGCATGGCGGCGGGTGGATCGCCTTCCACGGAGCCGAAGTTGCCCTGGCCGTCCACGAGCCGTTCGCGCATGGCCCACGGCTGCGCCATGTGCACCAGCGTCGGATAAATCACCGCTTCGCCGTGCGGATGGTAGTTGCCGCTGGTGTCACCGCAGATTTTGGCGCATTTGCGGTGCTGGCGGTTCGGGAACAACGAGAGATCGTGCATCGCCAGCAGGATGCGCCGTTGCGAAGGCTTGAGGCCGTCGCGCGCATCGGGCAGGGCGCGCGAAATGATCACCGACATCGAGTAGTCCAGGAACGAGTTCTTGATTTCCTCGGCCACGTTGACCTTGGCGATTTTTTCGCCCGAGGCAAACAGGGGCGTGTTGCTCACCGGCAAATCATTCGAATCTTTTTTCTCCGCCATAAAATTGTTTGACCGGAATTAGATGTCCAGATTGCGCACGTTCAACGCATTGTCCTCGATGAACTGGCGGCGCGGTTCAACTTCCTCGCCCATGAGTTTGGTGAACATTTCCTCGGCGTCCACGGCGTTGGTGAGGTCCACGCGCAACAATTTGCGTTTGACCGGGTCCATGGTCGTGTCAAAGAGTTCCCGCGCGTTCATTTCGCCAAGGCCCTTGAACCGCTTGATGGCCAGGCCGCGGCGGCCGACCTCCTTCACTCCCGCCAGGATTTCCGGAATGGAAAACAGCGGTTTGACGGTTTCCCGGTCGCCTTCACCCTCGCGCAACTCAAACAACGGCTCGTCCTGGCCGGCGTAGTGCTCGACGCTGAAACCTTTTTTGTCGAGCTTGGACAGCAATTCCACAATGGCCTTGCTTTCGTGCAATTCCACATGCCGTGCCCGGCGGGTCGAACCGTTCTTCGGTTTTTCGGCAAAGGAGGTTGTGTCGCCTTCCTCTTCGCCGCCGAACAGCTTCAAGTCGGCGTTCTTCGCGCCGAATTGGGCCAGTTCCTCTTCGGTATGAAAGTAATGCACCGTCTCGTCATTGCCCTCGCGCACCTTGACCAGGTGTTTCGGCAGGTCACCGGTCCGCTTCTGGCGATGCTCGACATATTCCGCAAAGTCCCCGCCGTGACGCTTCAGGGCGTTGGCGTATTTGTCCAATGATTCCAGCAGTTCCAGAATTTCGGCGAGCTGCTTCTGGGACAATTCCTTTTTGTCGGCAAGGTTCTTCAGACGCACTTCCTCGGTGCCGAGCTCGATGAGAATCTTGTTCAACCGCGCGTCGTCATCCACGTATTCCACGCGTTTCTTGCGCGCAATCTGATACAACGGCGGCTGCGCGATATAAACAAACCCGTTTTTAATCAATGTCGGCATCTGCCGGTAGAAAAATGTCAGCAGCAGGGTGCGGATGTGCGAGCCGTCCACGTCCGCATCGGTCATGATGATGACCTTGTGATAACGGAGCTTTTCAAGATTGAACGCGCCTTCACCCTCGCCGTCGCCAATGCCCGTGCCCACGGCGGTAATCATGGTGCGGATTTCATTGTTCTGGAGCACCTTGTCCAAACGCGCCTTCTCCACGTTGATGAGCTTCCCGCGAATCGGCAGGATCGCTTGGAATTTGCGGTCGCGCCCCTGCTTGGCCGAGCCGCCGGCGGAATCACCCTCGACGATGAACAGTTCGGTATTCGCCGGATCCCGATCCGAGCAGTCGGCGAGTTTGCCGGGCAGACCGCCCCCGGTGAGCGCGCCTTTGCGGACCGTTTCGCGCGCCTTGCGGGCGGCTTCACGCGCCCGGGCGGCCAGCAGGCCTTTCTCAATGATTTTCTTGGCGACGCCCGGATTCGCGTCGAAATGCGTCATCAGCCCGTCATAGACGACGGATGACACGATGCCGTCAATTTCCGTGTTCACCAGCTTGACCTTGGTCTGCGATTCAAAGCGCGGATTCGGCAGCTTCACGCTGAGCACGCAAACCAGGCCTTCGCGCACGTCATCGCCGGAAATCGTCGGGTCCTTTTCCTTCAGCAACTCGTTCTGTTTGGCGTACTGGTTGATGGCGCGGGTCAGCGCAGAGCGGAAACCGGTCAAATGCGTGCCGCCGTCGGGATTCGGAATGGAATTGGCAAAACAGAGGATCTGGTCGTTGTAACTGTCGGTGTATTGCATCACGCAATCCACAAATACGTCCTCGTCTTTGCCATCCACCTTGGTCTGCCGCTTGCCCGTCAGCACGATCGGTTTGGGATGCAACGGCTGCTTGCTTCGGCCCAGTTGCCGGACAAACTGCTCGATGCCGTCACGGTAGAAAAAGGTCTCCGTTTTTTCGTCGCGTTCGTCCGTGAGCACGATCTCGATGCCCGGATTCAAAAACGCCAGTTCACGCAGGCGATTGGCCAGAATGTCGAACTTGAATTCCGTGGTGATGGTGAAAATCTGCGCGTCGGGCTTGAACGTGATCAACGTTCCGGTTTTTTTGGATTTGCCGATGACTTCAAGTTTCTGTGTCGTCTTGCCCCGCTCAAATTCCATCGAATAAACTTTTTCGTCGCGCGAAACCTCGACCCGGAACCATTCGGAAAGCGCGTTGACGCATTTGGCGCCGACGCCGTGCAGTCCGCCGGAGTATTTGTAGGCACCCTGGCCAAATTTTCCGCCCGCATGCAGATTCGTCAGCACCAATTCGACGGCGGGCATTTTCCATTTCGGATGCATGTCCACCGGGATGCCGCGGCCGTCATCGCGGATGGATGCCGAACCGTCCACGTTGACCGTCACTTCAATCCGGTTGCAGAAACCGGCGAGATGTTCGTCAATTGAGTTGTCGAGCACCTCGAACACGCTGTGGTGCAGGCCGCGCTCGTCCGGGTCACCGATATACATGCCGGGCCGCTTCCGCACTGCCTCCAGGCCTTCCAGTTTGTCAATTTTGGATGCGTCATATTTCTCGACCGCACTGGTCACCGGCTTCTTTTCCGGTTCTAACACTTCAGCTTTTTTAGACATAAATAAATTCAGAATGCTCGTTTGTGAGCCTCCAATTTCAGGTGCAAAAATTGTATTAAAAATGTCATTTTCGCACAACGCCAAAATGTGGAATTTTTGGTCCAAAAACACCATTAGTTGAGCAGGTCTTTACCCGCCAACCGGATATGTTGTGGTGGCTGAAAAACGGCGGGAACCGTGTTTTTTACGCCGGGAAAAGCCCGGAACAATTGCGCGTTTTTTGCGCGTTGGAGTCTTAAAACTTACACTTTCCAGTCGCGGAACGGAGTTTTATTCTGCGCCCGTGACTCTTCGCCGCGATCAACTCTTCGCGCCACTGAAACAATTCTTCGGCTTCAGTTCCTTTCGACCGTTGCAGGAGGAAATCATCCGCGACTCGCTCGCCGGTCGGGACGTATTCGCCGTGCTGCCGACCGGCGGCGGCAAATCGCTCTGCTTCCAACTCCCCGCGCTCGTGCAACCCGGTCTCACGGTGGTCGTCTCGCCCCTCATCGCGCTGATGAAGGACCAGGTGGACGCTTTGCAGGCCGCGGGCGTGGCGGCAACCTTTTTAAATTCGTCACTCGCCGCCGGCGAATCGCGTCCGCGCTTGCGTGGATTGCACAACGGGGAGTTTCGATTGCTCTATGTTGCGCCGGAGCGGTTGATGTTATCCGGCTTTCTCGAAGATTTGAAAAAGTGGAACGTCAGCCTCTTCGCCATTGATGAAGCGCATTGCATCAGCGAATGGGGACACGATTTCCGCCCGGAATACCGGCAGCTTTCAGCCTTGCGCGGCTTGTTTCCCGCCGTGCCGATGATGGCGCTCACGGCCACGGCCACCGAGCGCGTGCGCGGCGACATTATCCGGCAGTTGCATCTGAAAGATCCCGCGGGCTACATCGCTAGTTTCAACCGCCCGAACCTGACTTACCGCGTGGCGGCGAAGTCGGGGGCTTATGAGCAAATTCTTTCATTCATGCAGGCGCGCCCGAAGGAAAGCGGCATCGTTTACGTCCAGGCGCGCAAAACGGCGGACACCCTGGCGGCCAGGCTTTCTGCCGACGGCGTGAAGGCGCTGCCGTATCACGCGGGTATGACCGTGGGCGACCGGACGAAAAATCAGGAGGCATTTCTTCGCGACGAGGCCCGCGTGATTTGCGCCACCATCGCCTTCGGCATGGGCATCAACAAACCGAATGTGCGCTTCGTAATCCACTACGATTTGCCGAAGAACATCGAGGGTTACTATCAGGAGACGGGCCGCGCCGGACGTGACGGGCTTCCCGCTGAATGCCTGCTGTTGTTCAGCCCAGGCGACCGCGTGAAGCAGATGCGGTTCATTGACGAAAAACCGAATCCACAGGAGCGCGAAATCGCCCGCGCCCAACTGGAACAGATGATTCACTATGCCGAAATCGCGACCTGCCGCCGCGAATTTTTACTGGGGTATTTTGGTGAGAAATTTAATGCCAGTGATATTCAACCCGAAACGGGTAGGGCGCGTCACTCTGTGCGCGCCGATTCCCCGCTCTCGAGCGACGGCGCGCACGGAGTGACGTGCCCTACCGAACCTGTGAACTGCGCCGGCTGCGACAACTGCCTGGCCCCGCGCGCCACGTGGGACGGCACGCTGGCCGCGCAGAAATTTCTCTCGTGTGTTTATCGCATCCGGGAGAAAAGCGGATTTGGCGTCGGCATCCAGCACGTGGTCGAGGTGCTCTGCGGCGCGGAGACGGAGAAAGTCCGCAAGTTCGGCCATCACACGCTTTCGACCTACGACATCGGCAGTGAGCACACGCGCGCCGAGTGGGGCGCCATCGGACGCGAACTGGTGAGGCTTGGCCTGTTGTTCCAAAACCCGGAGAAGTTTAACATCGTCGAGCTGACGGATGCTGGTCGGGCCGCGCTGAAATCGCGCCAGAAAATCACCCTGACCCGGCCGGTCGCGCCGACCGAACCGGCCAAACATCGCGCCGGGGAAATTGCCTGTGACGAAGTGTTGTTTGATAAATTGCGCGCCCTGCGGAAGCAACTCGCCGACGAACGGGCCGTGCCGCCTTACATCATTTTCTCCGATGTGTCCTTGCGGCAGATGGCGCGGTTTTATCCGGCCGGTGAAAGGGATTTTTCACGCATCAGTGGCGTGGGCGAAAGGAAGTTGCGCGAATTCGGCGGCCTTTTCCTGCGCGAGATCGCGGCGCATGTGCAGACGAACCCGCGCCAGGTTTTTGCCGACGATTTTCCGCAACACGGGATGCCCTCCGTTCCAATGCTACGCCGTTCGCGGCTCACGGACACCGTACGCGAGACGCTGCATTTTTTCCGGCAAGGCAAAACGGTTCTGGAAATCGCGAAAATTCGCGGCTTCAAAGACGGCACGATTTACTCGCATCTTGAAGAAGCCATGCTCGCGGGTGAGACCATTGACTTGAACGTATTGGTTTCCACCAACGCGCAGCACGAAATTACGGCTGCCTTCAAGAAATATGGTTTTGGAAATCTCGCCGGCGCTGTGGAGTCGTTCGGCGGCAAATACGGCTATGGCGAATGCCGCGTCGTCCGCGCCGCGCTGCAAAAAACGTAGCGCAGATTGTTAATCTGCTGTGTCGCCGAATGGTATTCGGCGGCGCGTTGATATTTCAAGACCAGCGGATTGCCAATCCGCGATACAGCAGACTGACAGTCTGCGCTACGAAGGCGGCCTCACAGTGTACCGCAGACATCTTGCCCATCCAAATCAACTCGCTTTTTCCGTGAACCAACCATAACTTCCCCGGCATGGTTTCGACTGAATCCGTGAGCGAACCTTTAAAAAAAAATCAATCGGGTGGGCCGACTGAATTACCCGCGCATCCTGACCGGTTTGTCCGCCGTCATATCGGGCCGAACGCGGACGAAACCGGCGAAATGCTCGCGTTGCTGGGATTCAAAAGTCTGGACGAACTGATTGACGCTGCTGTTCCGAAAGGAATCCGGCTCGCAAAAAAATTAAACCTTCCGGCCGCGCGCAGCGAATCTGAGGCGCTGGCCGACCTCCGAAGAGTCACCGGTGAAAATCAGGTATTCCGTTCCTATATCGGCATGGGCTACTACGATTGCATCACGCCCGCTGTCATCCAGCTCAACGTTCTGGAAAATCCCGGTTGGTACACGCAATACACACCGTATCAGGCCGAGATTTCCCAGGGCCGCCTCGAGGCGTTGCTGAATTTCCAGACGTTGGTCAGCGACCTCACCGCATTCGACATCGCCAACGCGTCGTTGCTCGACGAAGCCACCGCCTGCGCCGAAGCGATGACGATGTGCCACCGGCTTAAAGATGAACGGAATGTTTTCTTTGTCTCTGAGACCTGCCATCCCCAAAACATTGAAGTCGTCAAGACGCGTGCGAAAGCGCTCGGCATTGAGATCGTCGTCGGCAGCCGTGACAGTTTTCAGTTCACCGAAAAAGTTTTCGGCGCGCTGGTGCAATATCCCGATACGTTCGGCTCGATTCACGATTACTCGGCCTTTGCGCAGAAAGCTCACGCGGCGGGCGCGCTGGTGACCGTGGCCACCGATTTACTGGCACTGACGCTCATACAGCCGCCGGGCGAATTCGGCGCCGACATTGCCGTGGGCAGTGCGCAACGGTTCGGCGTGCCGCTCGGTTACGGCGGCCCGCACGCGGCGTTTTTCGCCACCCGCGACGAATTCAAACGCCAGATGCCCGGCCGTGTCGTCGGGGTTTCCAGGGATTCGCGCGGCAAACCGGCGCTGCGTCTGGCGCTCCAGACCCGTGAGCAGCACATCCGCCGCGAAAAAGCCACCAGCAACATCTGCACCGCGCAGGCGCTGCTGGCGAACATGGCTTCCATGTATGCTGTTTATCACGGGCCGGAAGGGTTGAAGAAAATCGCTCAGCGGGTCCATGCGCTGACGGAAATTCTCGCCGTCGGCCTGGAAAAGCTCGGCTTCGCCGTTTCCTCCGGGCCCCGTTTCGACACGTTGCGGGTTGATTTGGGCGACACACTCGCCACCGGTATCCTGAGGATTGCCGAGGCGCACCGGATGAATTTCCGTGTCGTTGACGAAAAAACCATCGGCATTTCACTTGGCGAGGCGACGAGCGAAGACGACGTAGTGGAAATTTTGCAGGTGTTCAACGGTGACGAACGCGTTCAATTTACAATCGGCGATCTGTTGCCGGCCAATCGGCAATCGGCAATCGGCAATCGGCAATCAAAATTTCTGGTTCATCCGATTTTCAATTCGTATCACAGCGAAACCGAGATGCTCCGTTATCTCAAGCGGCTGGAATCGCGCGACCTTTCGCTCACGGCTTCGATGATTCCGCTCGGTTCCTGCACCATGAAACTGAATGCTGCGGCGGAAATGTTTCCCATTTCCTGGCCCGAGTTCGCGAAGATACATCCGTTCGCGCCGTTGAAACAAACGCGCGGTTACCAGACTCTCTTTCAGCAACTTGAAGACTGGCTCGCGGAAATCACCGGCTTCGCGGGCATTTCATTGCAGCCAAACGCCGGCGCCCAGGGCGAGTACACCGGCCTGCTTGTCATCCGCGCATATCACCAATCGCGAGGCGAAGTGCATCGTAATGTCTGCCTGATTCCCACTTCCGCGCACGGCACGAACCCGGCCAGCGCCATCATGGCCGGGTTGAAAGTCGTGGCCGTTGCGTGCGACCCGGAAGGCAACATTGACGTGGCCGACCTGCGTGCCAAGGCCGAGGCGAACAAGCAGGACCTTGCATGCCTGATGGTTACGTATCCGTCCACGCACGGCGTTTTTGAGTCATCCATCAAAGAAATCTGCGAAATCATCCACGCCAGCGGCGGGCAGGTCTATATGGACGGCGCGAACATGAACGCCCAGGTCGGCCTCTGCCGGCCGGCGGACATTGGCGCGGACGTGTGCCATTTGAATCTGCACAAGACGTTTTGCATCCCGCACGGTGGCGGCGGACCGGGCGTCGGACCGATCGGCGTGGCGGAGCATCTGGTTGAATTTCTGCCCGGCCATCCGGTCGTGAATCTGGGCGGTGAAAACCCGATTGGCTCCGTGGCCGCCGCGCCATGGGGCAGCGCGGGCATTTTGCCGATTTCCTGGATGTATATCGCGATGATGGGCGCAGACGGACTGACCGAAGCGACGAAATACGCCATCCTCAACGCGAATTACATTTCCCGGCGGCTGGAGAAATATTTTCCGACGCTGTACCGCAGCAACGGTCTGGTCGCGCATGAGTGCATTCTTGATTTGCGCGCTTTCCACAGTGTCACCGCCGAGGACGTGGCCAAACGGCTGATGGATTACGGCTTTCATGCGCCGACGCTGTCGTTTCCCGTCGCGGGCACGTTCATGGTCGAGCCGACCGAAAGCGAATCAAAGTATGAGCTGGATCGTTTTTGTGACGCGATGATTGCCATTCACGCGGAAATGACCGCCGTGGAAAATGGTTCAGCCGACGCCAAAAACAATCTGCTCAAGAACGCGCCGCACACGGCGGACGTGGTTGCGTCCGATAGCTGGAACCGGCCTTATTCGCGCGAACAGGCGGCGTTTCCGGCCAAATGGTTGCATGAATACAAGTTTTGGCCGCATGTTGGTCGGGTGGATAATGTATTTGGGGACCGGAATCCCGTGTGCTCATGTGCCGGTATGGACAACTACACATGAGCCAATGCCCGAGCGTTTTACCATTCCGCAATCCGCACTCCACAATCCGCATTGGATTTGGCCCGCGGTCGGCCGCGTTGACAACGTCTATGGCGACCGCAATCCGGTCTGCACCTGCGTGGGAATGGAGAATTATTCTTAACCACGGATGGACACGGATTTAATCCGCTGTGGAAATTTAACGTAGGGGGTTACTCCCTGAACTGTTTTTTTTGCAAATCCGGGTAAAACATTCGGCGAATGTGTGCTATAGTGCTCGCCGTCGGGCGTTGTTCTTATGAGAGCCGCATGTTGCCGCAGCATGATTGCTGCATCCGTTCTGTTCATCGGGCCGCTTCGGGCTGATATGCTATCCTTTGCCAACACGACCAACATCACCATCCGTGATGGCACGTCGGCTTCGTTTTATCCGTCTTCCATCACCGTTAGCGGTATGGACGGCACTGTTTCCAAGGTGGCTGTCCAACTCAACAACCTGTCTCACAGTCAAGCATCGGACATGGATATCCTGCTCGTCGGCCCAACGGGAGCCAGGCTCGTGCTGTTTTCAGACGCCGGCGCCAACAATTCAATCTTTTCCATCAACGTCACGCTGGATGACGCGGCGGCGTCCATGCTCCCGACTGGGTTCCTCAGTACCGGAACCTACAAACCAACGGATTATGGCGGAGTGGCGGACGTTTTCCTTTCACCCGCTCCGGCCATCGCGTTTCCGGGCGACTCGGCGGCACCCACTGGCAGCGCCACCTTGTCAACTAAGTTTGGCGGCACCGATCCAAACGGTGTCTGGAGTCTTTATATTATGGATGACACCACCAATGGCTTGAGTGGAAGTCTCGCCGGCGGTTGGGCGCTGAACCTTACGACAGTTGCGTCCTTGCCCAGGCCAATCCTCACGAACGCCATCATCAACGCGTCCGGCAATTTCCAATTTGATTTCAATGGCGTCACGACCACCAATTACTCCGTCCTTGCCTCCACCAACCTGGTGAATTGGAATGTTCTGGGAACCGCGTCGGAAATTGCGGCTGGAGTTTACCGCTATATTGACACCCAGCCCCGCACCATCGCCGAGCGCTACTATCGTGTGCGTTCGCCCTGAGCCAACAAGCGCGTTTGCGTGGGGGGCAATCGGAAATTTAATCGCGGAGACGGAATCAGCGGAACTCCATGCTTTGTCGTCGCGGATAGCAAACCGATACAGCTAGTCGGATTTGCCTCAGGTTACGGCGACAAAGCTTAGAATATGTTGCAATTTACGCTCGATTCATCGGCGAAGACGGCATTATTCGATACATGTCATAGCCATTTTTTCCCCTAGAAACTCCGCGTTTTTGCGTCTCTGCGGTTCAAAATCCTTTGCTTTGGATTGAATTCGGGTTCATCGGTGTCCATCCGTGGCTAATTCAGTCCGGATGGCGGCCAGTTCCGCGCGCTGGCGTTGTGTGGGTGGCTTATTTGACGGGAAGCAACATCTGGGTGAATGAATGCGACGGGAAGTTGTATTTGATGTCGTGGCCGCTGAATTGGATTTCCTTGGTGGCGATGGCGACAGCTTCGTTGGTCCGGGTGTTCGTTGAAGTCACTGACTCGGCGTTGATCTCCTTCACCGTGGCGCTTCCGGTATATTCTCCGCTCTGCAATACGATGTCGGCGGTCATGGCGTTCGTTTCACTGCGGTTGACCACATTGACGACCAGATTTTTGGCGGAATCATTGAACACGGCGGTCACATCGAGATAGGGGATGTCCTTAAAAAACTTGTTGCTGTAATTTTGGCCGGTGACATTCACGTCCAGGGCGGTGCCGCGCGCGTTGTTGGAATACAGGTAAAAGGCCTGATACAGCGCATTCTTGTAATCGCCATCGGGCGAAGTTCCCACGAGGCTGGAAAGCATCGTGATGTTCGCCATCTTGACGATGTCGGCATGGCGGATAAAGGAGTTCAGGTGCTGGGCGACCATGAGCGAGCCGGTCAAGTTGGCGCCTCGGGGTCCAAAACCTGGGGACCATTCGTCAAAGGAAATATAAATCGGGCGTTTGGAGTTGGAATTTGCCATCGCCTTTTCGATCTCGGCCTTGATCACGTCAATTTTTTGATCAATCTCCAACCCCATGGAAATCACGTCAGGGTATTGGGTGTCACCGTTCAGCGCGTTTTGGAAGTATCGGTGAACGGACAGGTAATCAATGCTGCCTGCCATGTGCTGCAAAACATAATCGTTCCATGCCATCCACTTGTTGTCGGGCTGGTAATTGGACGCGCCGTCGGCGATGAATTTCACGTTGGGGTCCACCAGGCGCATGACTTTGGCGGCTTCGAGCGCAAACTTGCAGTAGTCCTCGGCGTTCTTTTGACCGAGTTGCCAGGGGCCGTCAATTTCGTTGCCGAGCGACCAGTATTTGACGTTGAAGGGTTGTTCATTGCCGTACTTTCGCCGGAGGTCGGAGTAATATGTCCCTTTGGGATAATTGCAGTATTCGATCCAATACCTCGCCTGGTCCAGCGTCCCCAGGCCGGCGTTGATGCAGACGAAATTCTCCGCGCCGATGAGGCTGCACAGTTTGGCATACTCATCCGTGCCCATCTGATTGTGGTCAATTTGATTCCACGCCAGGTCGAGCCGGACTGGACGCTGGTCCTTCGGGCCAATTCCATCCTCCCAATTGTAACCGGAGACATAATTCCCGCCGGGCCACCGCACCACCGGGATGTGCAGTTCTTTGACCAGTTGAATAAAATCTGTCCTGAACCCGTTCGTGTCTGCCAAGGGAGATTTGGGGTCATAAATCGTGCCATAGACCACAGTGCGGATTGGCTCAAGAAAACCGCCGTAGATTTTGGGGTCAACTTCACTGATTTTTCGGTTCAGATCAACCTTAATGACCGCCGTTTGGTCCGCCCGGAGATTTCCGGCGATGAGGCCGGAGAGAAAAATTCCAGTGAAAAGGAGATTTCGCGTGTTCATAAAACGATGGTGGTGATTTAAGTTCGACACTAGCGAGGCGCAAATAAGGAGTCAATCCGTGGTTAATTCAGACCGAATGGCGGCCAGTTCGGCGCGCGGTTCATCTTCGACATGTTCCAGCCGGTCGGCGCGTTGATACCAATAACGGGCGTTGCCCAAATCGCCCTCAATCTTATGCAGCACGGCGTGAATCCACGCGGCCGTGGCATCGTCTTCGTATTGCTGGACGAGTTCATGCGCGGCCTCCCACTCACCGGCCAGGGCCAGCTCCACCGCTTTGAGCAGATCGTTGTTCAGGGCGCTCATGGCGGGTGTGATTCTAAAGCATAGCATCACTGCGCTCAACGCGGTTCCGACTCCTCTCCCCGGCCCTCATCCGGCCTTTGGCCACCTTCTCCCATTGGATGGGAGAAGGGATTTTTTGTGGAACATTTCCCCGGGGTGGCGCTCGCTGACTCGCTTACCCCGGGCTATTATCTTTCGCCCTGACAGGGCTGTGGTTTGCGCCTTCGCGTCAGGCTTCCGCCGTCGCTGTGCTTTGGCGAGACAGGTCGGCGCGACAGATAGTTTCGTGCAGATTCGTGAAATTCGTATCACAAGTTTGGGACTCGTGTAACTCGTCCTTCCGGATCTGTCGCCCCACCGCATCTGCGTCCATCTGCGGTTAAACCTGATGTTGACTACTTCCAGTCGCACAGGCTCTCGACGTATGCGGCCGAGCCGTCGCGCAACCAGCTGTCGAGGTGCGATTGATCCTTGAGTTGCTGCCCGCGCAGGCGCGGCACGGCAATGAACCGGCACTTGATTTCCGGCAGTGCAGTCATGTCGGTCCACAGCTTCTCAAATTGGGCCACCGGGAAAATATCTTCCTGCCCGTGGCCCCAGCGTTTTTTTACGTCCTTGAGCGTGACGTAAGTCGGCAATTTTAACGCCAGCGCGCGCACTGCGTTGGTCACCTTGTTCGCATCAGCCAGGTCGGCGCGGGTGAGTTGAAATGCCGCCAGCAGTTTGTCCACGTCAATCCAGCACGTATTGGAATTGTAATAGGACAACGCAAATTCGTCTTCCTCGCGCGGCATGGCCAGGCCTTCAACGATGCGCGTCTGGCTGTTTACCCGCGCGAGGCCGCCGCCGCGGTCTTCAATGCGCCGGGTAATGACTTCAAATGAAAGGCAGCCGCCGAGTTTCAAATGCAGACCGAGCGTGGCCGGGTCCGCATCCGCGCCCACGGTGTCAATGTTGTGCAGCATCAGGTGCTTCAACGGCGGGCGCTCTTTCAGCAACCGGGCCAGCGTGCCGTTGCGAAGCAGGTTCGGAATCTCAAACCAGTGGCCGACCGGATGCAGGCATTGCAACGGCACGTTGTCGGTATAGTCGCTGCCTTCGCCGGCCTGCCTGGCCCAGCCGATGAGCGCGTGTCGCAGGCTGTCGCGGACTTTTTGGGCCTGTTCGTCGAGGATTTGTTGCGGCAATTCCTCCCACATGAACCGCAGATCGCGTTCCATCGGGACCAGACGCAGGCCGACCGAGCGGCCTTCGGACAGAGACAGCGGTCCGTCGTAACCGTAAAATTCTTCGTGCGCGAGAAATTGCTCGGTGGGCTGATGCGAAACGTAGCTGGTGGTGATGATATGCGGCAGCGGATTACCCGCCCGTTTTCCGATGCGGCGGCTTTTGGCCAGGTGCACTTCCAGAAACGTGCGGTGCCGCCCGCCGAGCCTGCAGAATGGATGCAGCGCCTTGACCGTGCCCGCGCCCTGGGTCCAGCGGCTGCCCGCGCCCGCGGCGAGCGTGACGACCGCGACTTCGCCCGCCTGCAACGCGGCGAGACCCGCATCACGATATTCCTTCGACAAACCGCGCGTGGCATCGAACACATCGCCGTCGGTCACGTCCTGAATCTGGGTGCTGACGGGCAGGCGATTTTGCGCCAGGCCGATGCGGCCGCCTTTGAGGTCGGCGCGGATTTGTTCGTGTTGCGTGCGGTCGAAGCCGTAGCGTTCCAACAACGCGGGCAGCGAGGATTCGCCCGTGTTGTCAGTTTTCAGGCGTGGCAGCAGCCGGTCGAACAACGTTTGCACCATGCCGCGCAGTTCGGGCCTGGCACGGCAGGCAGCGCCGAATTTGTCCAACTCGGCCCGCCGCAACGGCGATAATTTGTAGGCCTCCTGCCGGAGTAATTGCGGCATGATGAGCGCGTAGTAACCTTGTGGCAACAAGGCCGATGCGCCCGGCAGCAAATCCGCCCAGGTGCCTTTTTCGTTGATGGCGAAGTCGTACACGACCGGTTCCATGGCAAAGGGCAGGGCGTGTTCGAGTTCGCGCTTGGTCTGTGACATCAATTCCTGCAGGCGCGTCTGGCCGGCCGCTTTATGCGCGGCGTCGAAAATAAAACCCATGCCGCCGCCGGACATGCCGCCGAGCATCCAGAAGCCGAGGAAATGTTTGCCGAACTCGCCCTCCACGCACTGGATGAGGGTTTCGGTGAAAAGATTGGTGGCCCAGGGGATGATGGTTTGAATCGGGCCGGAGAAATTCCGGGTGGTGGCGCCGCCCAACGCCGCCACATCTTCGTGGCGCAATGCGGAAAGGACTTCATCCAGAATTGCCAGCATGTTCAAGCGGGCCTTCCATTCGGCGTCAGAGCGCAGCAGGTATTTTTCCGTCACCATTTCAAGGATGGGCCCGACGTTCTGGGCCATGCCGCCATGAACGAGCACGAGGCTGTCCTGCAATTTCCGGCGCGCGGCGGGTGACACTTCGGCTGGATCCAGAATGCGATGTTGCGGCATCAAGCGTCCGCGGCTGATGCCAAATTCCGGATCGCCTTCGGCAGCGAGCACGCCTTCGATCAGTTTGATACCGGGCCAGATGCCGCCGGAATCCTGCCAGCCGCCGCCGGAACCGCCCAGCCATTCGCCGAGAATCGCGCGCGCCAGCACCAGCCGGCGTTCCTCTTCCTGCAACGCACCTTGCAACGAGGCCGCCTGTCCGGTGGCCCTCATGCAAAGTGAAATCATCGAGGCGAGCAGATTGGTGGACACCGCGAGGCGCGAGCCTTTCGGAATGCCGTTCACGCAACTGACCAGTTCCAGGCCGCGCCCGGTGCCGGCGACGCACGCGAGCAAATCCGCCAGGCTTTGGCCCGAGCCTTCGACACCCGGCGGCACAATGCCGCTGGCAATAATGGCGGCTTTGAGCAGGCCGAGATAATCCTTCGCAAAATCAAAAATGTCGGCGAGGCTGGTGATGTCCGCGGTGGCGCCGAGGTCCACGCTGGTCAGACGCAGCAGCGGCTCGTCAATCACCCGCAAATAAGTCTCCACCGGCGGTCGCGCGCCGGCATCGCGTCCATGCACGCCGAGGTCAATGGAGATATTCAGAACCTTGGCGCCTTCGGGATAATCCATGCCGAGGAAGAAAATATCGCTCCAGCCGCAATGCGTAAGGTCCATGCGCACCGGGGTTTGTTCGCGGAGAATGGGATAAGTGCCGTCATCACCCGGACGCAACATTTCCCGGCGGATGCGGAGGGGATGGTCGGCAGGATGGCCCATGCGGAACATCCATTGATTGCCGCGGACCGAGCGCACGCTGCTGCGGACCTGGTTGGCGAGCGTTTGAATCGCCAGCCGGTAATACGTCACTGCCAGGGCGCTGGAAATGGGATCAGACGGCCCATCGTGGTTTTGCGCTTTCAGAAACGCGGAGATGGCTTCCTCAAAACGGCGCTCCAGCAGGTGCGTGTAACCGTTGAAGGGAATCAAAGTCCGCGTGCCGATGCCGGGCTTGAGCGGCAGATGAAACCGGTGAAGGGCGTAAAGAAACAGCAACGCCCGGACACGCTCGTAAAGATTTTCACTGCGATGGCGGAAGACTTCGAGTTCGGCGCATTCGGCGAGCAAGTCCGGCAACGCCGCGGCTTGGCAACAGCCATCCAGCGATTGATTACGCACCGCCGGGTCGGGCGAGGTGATAATTTGGACGAGTTTGCCGGGCATGGTCTAGATGCGGCGGAACCGGGTTGGGAAACATTCAACATTCAACCTCGAACGCCGAACTTTCAAGTATGCCAGCCGAGACCGCCTTGGAAATTGAATGCTGAGTGTTGAAGGTTGAATGTCCATAGGGGCCCAAAGCATTCCTTATGTCTGCGCCAGCAGTTCGATGAGCAGCGTGAGAACCTCGTCCCGGTCTATTCCGTGCAACGCCAGCGCCAGTTGGGCGGTGAGCAGGCCGTATTGAACGCCGATGTCGTAACGACGGCCCTGCAATTCGCAGGCGAGGTAGCGCTCACTTTCGGCCACCCGGGCCAGGGCATCCGCGAGATGGACACCGCCGGTGTTTCCCGCCGCCGTTACCAGATGTTCCAAAAGGTCCATGACGCCGGGAGTCAGCACGTGCATGCCGAAAAAACAAAGGTAATGGCCGGCCCGCAAACCGGGCACGATGAGTTTTTGTTCAGCCACCGTGGGCGTGGGTTTTTCCAGGACACGGTCCACCTGATACAGACCGGCGCGGCCCGGCAGCCGGCGCGCGCCCACCGCGCCGTAGTAAGGCAGCTTGCTTTCGTGCGTGGCCTGCACGGCTGAAACCGCGCAGGATTCGGCGGACGCAATTTCCAGCATTTGCCGGGCGCAGGAATTTTTATTTCTGCTGACGTAAAGATGATCGCCGACCAGGAGCATGAAGGATTCGTTGCCGGTAAATTGGCGCGCACAGGCCACGGCGTGGCCGTAACCCAGCGGCGCGGGTTGCTCGATAAAATGGACGCGATTGGCGTGGGAGCCGGCGGCGGCGGCGAAGGCGCCCTGGTCGCCGGGGCAAATGACCACGCCGATTTCCTCGATTCCGGCTTGCAACACTTCCTCCAGCAGGATGGTGAGGGCGGATTTGGACTGGCCGTCGCGGTCCACCAACGTTTGCAACGGCAGATTCCGCTGATTGCGGCCCGCGGCGGTAATGACAGCTTTGCGAATTTTCACGGCTGGACGCCCGGGGGGGCAGGTGACGTTTTCTTCATGATTGGCAGGAGGCGAGCATAAAGGTGGCGCGGTTGTATTTCAAGCATTGACGGTTTACGGGTGTAGAGATGTTCTCGAGTCCGGCTTCCGCCAGTGGTTTGGTCGTTCCGGTTGAAAAAAAGCCAAGAAAAGGTTGGTACGACGGCGGTAACAGGGTGAATGTACGGTGCGGACGAAAAATGACCCGATTACAGTCATGAAAATCACGAAAATTTTGGTGGCGGAACACGTGGTGTTCCACAATTTGTTCGATCATATCGAGCAGACCGCGCCGCGCCTCAAGTCGCTGGCGGAAGTCAGATTGTTGTCCGCCACGCTGGAGGTGCTCATGCGGGCGCACGCCCGGACCGAGGACGAATTGCTCGTGGAGCCATTGGAGCATTGCCTGGCGCAGATCGGGCAGAGCGAGACGTTTCACGAGGAGCATGACGAAATTGACGCCCGGCTGGCAGAGGTGCAAAAGGCAGGCGGCGTCAAACAGGCGCGCGAGTTGTTGCTGCGGGCGGTCCTGCGTTCGCGCGAACATTTTGACAAGGAAGAACGCATCGTTTTCCCGCTGGCCGAACAGGTGATGAAGGCCAGGACACTGGTCGGTCTAGGCGAAGAATGGATGAAACGGCGCGAGGCGGTGCTGGGTTAGACTTGCGTCAAAGACCAGCGCCGTTGGCGGAGACTATTCATGTTTGCGATGGTTGGCGAAAAAGAAGAACGGCAGTGCTGCGAGTTGGAAGAGAACGGAAAAGACAATCAGACCGGTGATGGATTGGTCATACAGCCATCCCATTGCCGCGCTGCCGATAAACCACGCGACGCCGAAAATGGTGTCGAACACGCCGAAGGCCGTGCTGCGTTTGTCCGGCGGAACGACGCCAGACAAAACGGCTTTGAGCAGCGAATCCTGTGCGCCCATGCCGATTCCCCATAGAATCATTCCGATCAGGGCTAGCGCGAATCCGCCCAGAAAAACACAGGGCGCGAAAAAAGCGCCAAGAAGAAAAGCCAGCAACACCACGGGGATCCCAATTTTATCCAGCAAACGGCCAAAAATCAATGAAGCGCAAGCCGATGTGACCATCGCCAGGGCGTAGAAAACCGGAATGACGCTTTGCGCCACCACGGCGGTTTTTTGAAAATGAAACGCGACCAGTGAAAAATCGGCGAAGCCCGCCGCAATTAACGCTCCGGCCACGACATACAGCCAATAGGTTTTTGAAAAGCCCCGGGTCTCAAGTTTCACCGGCTGGCGCGTTTCGAGTTCATGCGGGCGCGGATAAAGAATTGCGGCCACACCCACCGTGCCCAGACACAACAACGCCGGGACCAGCAGCAAGGCGAACGCTTCGAGATAACTGCCACGCCGATACAGGATTAACGCCATGAGGAGCGGGCCGATGGTCGCGCCGGTCTGGTCCAGGAATTCGTTCAGCCCGAACGCCCAGCCGTGGCCAATCCGGCTGCCCGCGTGTGACAACAAGGCGTCCGTGGAAGGTTTGCGGATGGCGCGTCCGGTGCGTTCCGCGATGATCAAGGTTGCTGCCAGCGGCCAGTTGCCCGCCAGCCCCAAGGCGGGGACGGCGAGCATATTGACAAAGTAGCCCACGAAAATGAACGCCCAGTATTTGTGTGTTTTGTCGGCGAAATAGCCGGTAACGGAGCGGAAGGCGTAACCCATCAATTCGCCAAACCCGGCGGTAAAACCGACGACCGTCGCGCTGGCGCCCAATGAGCCGAGGAACGGCCCGGTGATGCCGCGCGCGCCCTCGTAGGTCATGTCGGCGAACAACTGGACGACGCCGATGATCAGCACAAAGCGCAGCGCGAACTTCTTTGCGGCGAAATTATCGGAGTTCATTTCACTCCCCCAATTTACCTTCGTTCAGGGACTCGTCCCTCCGATTATTATGAAGGCGGCAGCGGCGTTTTGGCGAGAATTTCCGCGACGACCTCTTCCACCCGGGTCCCGCGGAATTTTTCCTCCCGTCGGACGATGAGACGGTGGGCGAGGACTTTTGGCGCGAGCGATTTTACCAGTTCGGCAGGAACAAAATCTTTTCCTTTCATCGCCGCCATGGCCTGGGCGACGCGGAATAATCCGAGTGAACCGCGCGGGCTGGCGCCGAGCAACAAGGCGGGGTGCTCGCGCGTGCCGCGGATGATTTTCAAAATATAATCGTTCACTGCCGACGCCACCTTCACGTCGCGCACGGCCTCCTGGCTCTTCAAGATGCGGTCGGGCGTCGTCACCGGCTGGAGCGTATCAATTGGATGGCGTAATTGGAACCGCTCGATCATCTGCTTTTCGTCGGCAAACGACGGGTAGCCAAGCTGCATCCGCATCAGGAAACGGTCCTTTTGCGCTTCCGGCAGCAGGAACGTTCCTTCCTGCTCGATGGGATTTTGCGTGGCGACGACCATGAACGGTTTTTGCAGACGATAGGAGACATTTCCCTCCGTGACCATCGCTTCGCCCATCGCTTCGAGCAATGCCGCCTGGGTGCGCGGGCTGGCGCGGTTGATTTCGTCCACCAGGACAAACTGCGAAAAAAGCGGGCCGAAATTAAATTCCGCGCGCCCGGTCTTCGGGTCAAGATGCGGCTCACCGAGAACGTCCGCCGGCTGCAAGTCCGGCGTGCATTGAATCCGTCTGAAGCTGCAGCCGGCACTTTGCGCCATCGCGCGCGCGAGCATCGTCTTGGCGACGCCGGGAACGTCTTCAATCAGCAAATGTCCTTCCGCCAGCCAGACTGCCGTCGCCAGCACCACCTGTTCGTGCTTGCCGACGATGACTTTTTCCACGTTCGCCATGAGCTGCTGCGCGACGGGCGTCACATCCACCGGCGTCAGCTTCTTCGCTGCCTCAATCGGCAGCAAGGTCACCTTTGGCTTTTTGTCGGTTGGCGAAGAGGAAATATCCATGGCTTCAGGATTTCAGAAAATTGCCGATGGCGCGACCGATTTCTTCCAGCTCACGCGTCTCTGCCGCTGTGTATTCGTATTGGCGGAGGGTGCCGATGCCAAGGGTGCCGATGATTTTGTCACCGTCGCGCGCCGGGACACAGAGCGCGCCACCAACACCAGTCTGTCGCGCGCCCGGTTTAGCCACGCCGCTGGTGTCGGTCTGCAAATTGCAAATGGTGACCGGAGCGCCGCGCGCGACGACCTGTCCGGCAATGCCTTTGCCGACCGGAATGCTTTTGACAACCTCCAGCATGTGGCGCGGCAACCCCACCTGTGCCACGAGGTGAAGCAATTGCTTTTCCGCGTTGAGCCGGTGAATCGTGCCGGTTTCGGAACGAAAATGCTTGAGCACCGCGCGCAACGCTTCCTCCAAAACAACCTCGTGTGGGCCGCCTCTTTTCAGGAGCGAGACGATTTGTTCATTCAGTTTGTTCATACAGAAATCGCAAAATTGGCGCCGAATGTGTATGGGATTCAACAGCCGGGTTCAACTACTCAATGGCTCGTGCCGGTCACAGGGCCGTCGGTGTACCCGGTTGCGGCGGCGGTTCCGGCGGGAAAACGTCGTAGTCGCGGCCGAACTGGGCCAGGAAATAGAGGGAATAACAGCGTTTGAACATCAAAACCGGCAGCAACAAAACCGTGCCCACATAGGGAAGCATCATCAGGCATCCGGCAATGCAACACGTGATAATCACCGCGCCGAAGACGATGACTCCGATGGCCATGGCCAGCACGATCTGGAACAGGAAATACAGGAGGAACGATCCGAGGTGACCCGAAATCAGAGTTCCCAATTCCTTCCACGCAGACAGGCAGCGATTGCGGCGCAGGAACATGATGGGCACCACGAAATCCAGGGTGAGCTTTCGGATGATGGCAAACGCGATGGCCAAGCCGAAAAACAGGAGTCCAAAACCGATCGCGCCGAGGATGGCATTTGGAATAAATTGGCCGGCCAGAAACATCTTGCCGACGATGACAAGGGCGATCACGAGCAGCGGCAGCGTACAAATCATTGCGACCAGCCCCAGGACCAGCCGGAATAAAAAGAGGCTGTTGGCCTCGTTGGCGAATTGATGCCAGGGTTCCGCCACGCCGGCTTTGTCCAAAGCCACACAGTGCAGGAACATGAATTTGCCACGGCTGCTGAGCCATAGAAAAACCAGCCACAACGCCAGGCCAACCACCACCAGCACGGCCGCCAGCGGCACAATCCAGTTGAGGTTGTCCAAAATGTAATCTTTGGCCCGTAACAATGTATTTCGGAAGTTGCCCTCATAATTATGTTGCTGGCCGAAGTTGTTAAAATTGAAGTTCCCGCCTGCGCCGCCTTCACCTAATTGGGCCAGCCACGCGCAAAAGCCGATGATGAACCACTTGCCCAAGTCGAAAGGCCGGAAGAGGACGCGCTTGACCCGTTCCAGTGCCGGACTGACCGGCTCGGCCACGTTGATTTCCCGTGGTGGATGGGTGACGGGGCCAATGGGCATAAGCTGAATGCCCGATTCTTATGACATCAAACTCCCGTCCGCAACCAGAAATTACCATCTCGCAGAATCGAAGTCGGGTTGTTGGCCGGCAGGTAAAATGAATCAGGGCCGTTCTTTTAAGCAACGGCCCTGGAGTCCAAATTCAGTTTCCCGTAGAGCCGGGTTTATTTCAGGCTCTCACGAGAAGCCTTGTCTGCCGGCGTTTGGCAACCCTCAATCCGCCAAGCAAAAGTCCCCCGCTCATCAGGAGGCTAAATACGCCGGGCTCGGGAACAGCTTGAACACTTTCGGTCAGGCTGTACTGCATCGAACCGGTGAATGAAACGACATAACCAAAATCCAGCGTGCCGTTAACCGCGACGGGCGCCCCGCCCACATAGTCAATCACCCCGTTGAAATTCCCGTTGATGTCCGGTCCGGTCGGCGCGGTGATATTGGCCGTCCAACCGGCAGGAACGGTGACATTGGCAGAGCTGATTGAAAAGGTCTGGTTCATGGAGACGTTGACAATGTATTCTGTCCAAGCGAACGAGGACGTGTTATTAATGGAATTGCCGATGGTAAGAACCGGATCGGCCGTGCTATTCGCAAGAAGTGTTACGCCCATTGATCCAGAACTGGAATCTTGACTTCCGTCCCACGACACAGTTTGAGAGGCGGTGTCCAGGCTTCCATAGCAATAAACGCCCCCACCATAGCTCCAAGGTCCCGCGCTGGTGATATTCGCCTGGCTGACGGACCATCCCAAAAGACTCACCGAAGCGATCAAAAGAATTTTCTTAGTCATCATACTCACGCTCCACTCATTAAGGGTTCAAAACCGGTACGGATATGAGATGAACCACAAGCAACTTTGTTCCAAAATTTTTCTTTTTTTCCACCCCATTACGTCTCTTCTCCCCAAAGCTTGTTTTACCCACTAACCGTTAAACCAGTTGTGAGGTAATTGGAGTCAATTGTTAACCATTTTTTGTCGCTTACTTCGCAATAGATATATGAGGCAAAATGCATTCCTTGACTCGTGGTTTCCAACTTCTATTATTTCCCCTTCAGTCTGGTTTTTTTGATGAACGAAAAATAAAGGAAATAAAGGGAAAATGAGCAAAATTCGTGAAATTCAGGCGCGTGAAATCCTCGATTCGCGCGGTAATCCAACTGTGGAAGTGGACGTGACGCTGGAGTGCGGCGCGTTTGGCCGGGCAGCGGTGCCCAGCGGCGCCAGTACCGGCGAAAACGAGGCGATTGAACTCCGAGACGGCGACAAGAAACGTTTTCTGGGCAAGGGCGTGCAAAAGGCCGTTAAAAATGTCACCGACATCATTGCCCCCGGGCTTATTGGTTTTGACGCCTGCGACCAACTGACGGTTGACAGCACGATGCTCAAGCTCGACGGCACGGAAACTAAATCCAAGCTCGGCGCCAACGCGGTTCTCGCCGTCTCACTGGCGAATGCCAAAGCCGCCGCCGCCTCGTTGAATCTGCCCCTGTTCCAATATCTCGGCGGGCCGAACGCGAAAGTCCTGCCCGTGCCGATGGCCAACGTCATCAATGGCGGTGCGCATTCGGATGCGCCGATTGATTTCCAGGAATTCATGATCATGCCGCTCGGCCTGCCCACGTTCAGTGAAGGTTTGCGCGCGATTGTGGAAACATTTCATGCGTTGAAATCGGTTTTGAAGAAGAAAGGTTGCAGCACCGCTGTTGGCGACGAAGGCGGATTTGCGCCCAAGCTTGGCAGTGTCGAGGAAGCATTGGAGACCATCATCCAAGGCATCAGGGATGCCGGCTACAAGCCGGGCAAGGACATTTACCTCACGCTCGACCCGGCCGCCTCCGAGTTTTACCGCGGCAACGCGAAATACACCTTCAAGAAGAGCACCGGCGAAACTGTCAGCGGTGACGACCTGGTGAATTTTTATGCGAAACTCGTGGCGAAATACCCGATTGTTTCCATTGAGGACGGTTGCGCGGAAAACGATTGGGCGACATGGAAAAAACTCACCGACAAACTCGGCGACAAAATTCAATTGGTCGGTGACGATAATTTCGTCACTAATCCGAAATTTCTGCGCAAGGGAATTGAACTGGGCGTGGCCAACTCGATTCTAGTGAAAGTAAATCAAATAGGTTCGCTTACCGAAACGCTCGATTGCGTTGAACTGGCCAAAACTCACGCTTACACCGCCGTCATCAGCCATCGTTCCGGTGAAACCGAGGACGCCACCATCGCCGACATTGCGGTAGCAACCAATTGCGGCCAGATCAAGACCGGTTCCCTCAGCCGTTCGGATCGCCTCGCAAAATACAATCAACTCCTGCGCATCGAGCAATTGCTGGGCAAAAACGCCGTTTACGCCGGCACGAGCGCGTTGCCGAAGGGCGGGTAAATGGTTTCGGGAAGGACGGCATGTGGCCGACCCAAAAATCAGGGACGGAAACGCGCGATCCCTTTCAAATTCAGAACCGGAAGTCAGTAAAATGACTTCCGGTTTCTTCTTTGTCACCGGGGGTTACCGTTCGACTGGTCCGGTTAACGATAGGCTTGCATGAAATTCTGCTCTCTCAGCCAGGCGCTTAATTCGTCAGCCATGATGCGGTCATCGGCCACTCGCGGGTGGGTTGATGTCCAATGTTTGAAAACGAAATGGCTGACGCCTTTGTCCGTCGCTTCCAGTTGCGTGACAGCGGATTCCCAGGCTATGCGCAATGGCTCGCTCCGCGCACCGCCGAACATGCCGCCGCGCAGCAGCACGATATGGGCGTCCGGATAGGCGGCCCGGAAGGCGCGGATGAGCGCGACATATCCATCGGTAAAATTAGTTGGGAATGATTGTCCGTGAGCCCTCGGAAAGGAATCGTCATTTTCGCCAAAATTCACAAAGACAACGTTGGGGATCCAGACGTGCAGGTTGGCGAGTGGCGAGTTGGTGTCCGGATAAAGCCGGTTCCAGATTTCACCGGCTTTCATCGGTACCCAGCCGATGGCGACGCCCATGCCGCTGACGGCGGTGTTGCGACAGTCCGCCGAAAACGCGTCGGCAGTCAAGGTGGCGTAACTCCGGGCGCAGTTGTGGCTGCGGCGATCATCCCACTGATCCGCGGCGCCGTCCTCATTGCACGCGCCAACCGTAATGGAGTCCCCGATGAATTCCATCGCGAGTTTGTAATGGGGGAGGGTGGGTGCCCAAACTTTTGCCGGCGGTACGATTTCAATCCCCCGGAAATGCACGGTGCCGGCATTGGCCTCGCTGCGTTTAAATAGCACAAAATGATGCCGTCCCGGACCAAAACCGGAGAGTGTCGCCGGACTGACCGGCATTCCTTCGTTGGCTCCGACAATCGTATTCGAACGGTCCACTCTGGCATTGAAGTAATTCTGACCTTTGGCGTCGTCGAACAGCAACTGGATGGCGTTTCCCTCAAAATCAATGCTGACCCGGCTCGCCTGCCAGATGAGGACTGGTGCATTTGTGTCCGAGAAATCAATCCGGCCTTCGTAATGGAAGCGCCCATCCGCCGCTGGAATCCGCAGGCTGGCACGGTTGGTTTGAAACGCCGGTGCCGTTAACCGGGAAGCATCTTGGGCCGTGGTCGGACCGGGCCCGGTGGCGCAAATGGCAAACACCAACAGCACAAGCACAAGACCGGGAGGGAGGGCTTTCACTGTTTCCATTTGTAATGCCGAATTAATAGCCTTGTTTGGCCAGCCAGTAAACAATTGCCATCACGGCAAGGCACGCCAGCGACATCAGCAATGCACTGCTGATGAGGAATGATGCCGCCGTCATCGCCAGGCCGCCGAGAAAGGGCATGAGCGTCTTTTGTTTCCAGCCATAAATCAAATAACCGGTGGCGATCGAACCCCAAAACAGCGAAGCCAGCAGAAAATTTTCGTTAAACCAGTTCACAATTGTTCCATTATGGCGTAAGTTGTCCGGGCTGGCCAGTGCCTGTTGCGCCGGAACGCGGTTTTAGGCATGTGACCTGCTGGATTTATCGCCGTGAAGCGCTTTTTCGATCCTAACTTGAATCACCGCGGGCGTATGGCGCGCGGGGTGATTGGCGCGCTCTGCCTCATCGCGGGCATAATTGTGGCGGGCGACTTTACCTTGTGGGGGCTGATTCTGGTGGCGGCTGGGTTATTTGCCATTGTAGAAGCTATTTCCAAGTGGTGCGTTGTCCGTGCCTGCGGTATTAAAACGAAATTCTGATAAAATTACGATTTACGCGGCCGCCGATAAAAAGAACTCGTAAATCGTAAATCGTAAATCGTAAATTCTCCGAATGAATTTGTTGCCCTTCGGAAAATTGCCCGCCTACAAGCCGCGAAAATTTGTCCCGCAAACCGTTGACCTCGGCGACTGGCCGCAAATCGCGCCGTGGTTCGACCAATTGGAAAGACGCGCCGCGCCCTGCCGGACCGCCGCCGACCTTGAACGCTGGCTGCTCGACTGGAGCGAACTCAATGCCGCGCTCGATGAGGAATCCTCCCGCCGCTACATTGCCATGACCTGCCACACGGACAGCGCCGAAGCGGAGAAGGCGTATCTGCATTTTGTCGAGCACGTCGAGCCGGAACTCAAACCGCGCCAGTTCGCGCTCGAGAAAATCTACGTCGCCCATCCCTGGCGTGGGGAATTGCTGGCAGTTCGGAGGGACGAGTTACACGAGTCCCCAAAATCAGGGACTCGCATAGCTCGTCCTTCCGAATTCAGATATACAGTTTTCGACCGCGACGTGAACAACCATGTCGAACTGTTCCGGCCCGAGAATGTTCCGCTGGAAACCGAGGAAGCGAAACTTTGCCAGCAATACCAGAAGCTGAGCGGCTCGCTCACGGTGAATTTTCGTGGCGAGGAAAAAACGCTCGTTCAGATGGGCCGTTACCTTGAAGAACCGAACCGCGCCCTGAGGCAGGAGGCGTGGGAGCTCGTCGCCAAACGGCGTTTGCAGGAAGCCGACAAATTTGATGACATTCTCGACGCGCAAATCAAGTTGCGCCAGCAAATCGCACACAACGCCGGCTTCAAAAATTACCGCGACTACGCGTTCCGCCGGCTGGGCCGGTTTGATTACACGTCAGAGGACTGCGAGAAATTCCACGACGCCGTGGCGCGGCACGTCATGCCCGTCATGCGCGAATTGCAGGCGGAACGCCGCGCGCAGTTGAACCTGGACAAACTGCGTCCGTGGGACATGGCCGTTGACCCGCTGAACCGGCCGCCGCTCAAGCCCTTCGCCCGCGTGGATGAAATGGTTTCGCGCACACAAAAAATCTTCAACCGGCTGGATGGCGAATTGGGTGGCGGTTTCCAGAAAATGCAGGAGCTGCGTTTGCTCGACCTCGACAATCGCAAGGGCAAGGCGCCGGGCGGTTATCAGGACACGCTCAACGAGGCGCGGTTGCCCTTCATTTTCATGAACGCCGTCGGGCTGCAACGCGACGTGGAGACGATTCTGCACGAGGCCGGCCACGCCTTTCATGCGCTGGCGACCCGCGACGAGGATTTGCGGGCGTATCGCCATGCGCCGATTGAATTTTGCGAAGTCGCCTCGATGAGCATGGAACTGCTCGGCAACGAATTCATCGAGGAATTTTATTCCGACGGCGACGCCAGCCGTGCCCGGCGCGTGCACCTGGAAGGCGTTGTCGGGGTGTTTCCGTGGATTGCGACGGTGGACGCGTTCCAGCACTGGATTTACACGCATCCGGATCATACGCGCGATGAGCGAAGACAGGCGTGGCTGGCGCTGATGGACCGTTTTGGCGGCGACGTGGATTGGAGCGGTTACGAAACCGCGCGCACCAATCTCTGGCACCGGCAACTTCATATCTTCCTGCACCCATTTTACTACATCGAATATGGCATCGCGCAACTGGGTGCGTTGCAAGTCTGGGCCAATTCCAAGCGCGACAAGGCGAAGGCATTGAACGATTACAAAAATGCTTTGGCGCTGGGCGGTTCCCGGCCGTTGCCCGAATTATTTTCCGCCGCTGGCTGTCATTTTGAATTCAGTGAAAAGACCATTCAACCACTGGCAAAGATGCTGCGGGAGGAATTGAAGAAACTTTAGAACTGATTTGGAGGCGATTGCAGCCTATCCTTTTTCATGTTGCAACCGTATTTCCGGTGGCGCTTGCTGTCCAGCATTTAACAGGCGTGGCGATAAAGGACGCAGAATTCTTTGCATGCTGCACGCTGGTAGGGCGCGTCACTCCGTGCGCGCCGGTTTGGATTTACGCAGGACGGCGCGCACGGAGTGACGCGCCCTACCTGCCATGTGTGCGTTACGTCTCGATGCCGTAGGCCTTGATCTTGTTGTAGAGGGTCTGGCGGCCGATGCCGAGGCGTTTGGCGGCTTCGAGTTTGTTGCCGTCAGTTTCCTTGAGCATCTGGATGATGGCATTGCGCTCAACGCCTTCCAGCAGGGTGAAGTTCGTGTCCACCCCGTCGGTCGGGCTGGTCCGGACGTTGGTAATGGAGAGGTCGGAGGCTTCCACTTGATTGCCTTCGCTCAAGAGCACGGCCCGCTGGACCTCGTTTTGCAACTGGCGGACGTTGCCCGGCCAGTCAAACGAGGTAAACCGTTCGGTGGCTTCCAGGCTGAAACCGCGAATGTCGCGGTTGGCCTGCGCGGCGAACCGTTTCAGAAAGGCGTTGGCCAGCGGCATGATGTCCTCGCGCCGTTCGCGCAGCGGCGGCAGATGAATGGAAATGGCACTGATGCGATAATAAAGGTCTTCGCGCAATTTGCCGTCCTTGATGGCTTCCTCGGGGATGCGGTTGGTGGCGGCAATAATCCGGCAATTGGTCTTGTAACTGGTTTTGCCGCCGACGGGCCGGACTTCCTGGTCCTGCAACACGCGCAACAGTTTGCTTTGCGTATCAATCGGCATTTCGGAAATTTCGTCGAGGAACAGGGAGCCGCCCTCGGCTTGGCGGAAAAGGCCTTCGCGGTCGGAATGGGCGCCGGTGAACGCGCCTTTGACCGAGCCGAACAATTCGCTTTCAATCAGCTCGCGCGGGAGCGCGGCACAATTGATTTTGATGATCCGCGCTTTGTTGCGGGTGCTGCGCGCGTGGATGAGGTCAGCAATGACTTCCTTGCCCGAGCCGCTTTCGCCGGTGACGAGCACGGTCACGTCGCTCGGGGCGATGCGTTCCGCGGTGCGCACGACTTCGCGCATGAGGGAACTGCGATAAATGGGCGAGGCCACGCCGCTCATGGTTTCGAGGGCGCGGCGCAACGTGTTATTTTCCTGGCTCTGTTCCTTGCGCTCCACGGCGCATTTCACATCGGCGAGCAGCTTTTCATTTTCAAACGGCTTCGACAAAAAGTTGTACGCGCCGCGGCGCCCGGCTTCGACGGCCATGGTAATGGTCCCGTGGCCGGTGAGCACGATGACTTCCGTTTCGGGCCAGCGCTTTTTGATTTGCGGCAAAAGGTCAAGGCCATCCGCGTCGGGCAATTTCACGTCCAGCAGCACCACGTCGGGGGGGTCTTGCGGAAAGCATTTTTGCAAGGCCGCGCCACTGGCGGCCTGGTTGACGTCGTAGTTATCTTCCAACACTGAGCGGAGCAGGTCCCGCACGTCGGCCTGGTCATCCACGATGAGAACTTTTGATTTCATGTTTTGGCTTTTCGCGCGCACGCCCGGACAAACCGCGAAAAAATCGCCCGGTGTTCGGCGTGCCTCTCTGCCAGCCTTTCGGGGTGGAATTGCACGCTTAACAAAAACGGCATTCGCTGCGACACGTCTGATTTTAATTCCATCGCTTCCACAATTCCATCACGCGCTCGCGCCACGGCCATCAGCGGTTCCGCCGGTTGCAGAACGGCCTGATGATGCGAGCTGTTGACGCCCAAAATGCGCTGGCTAACGATTCTGGCAAGCAATGAACCGTTTGTCAACGCCACTTCATGCACTAATTCGTTCGCGGGCGCATCTCAGTTTCTTGCAGGGTTGAATGTGGTGTGAGGGAAGAGCAGGTGCCAGCGGTCGTTGCGCCAGAATGTTTCCAAACACAATAAGGCTTCATCACCAGCCTGACTCCAGAACTGGCCCGGGCGTTTGAACCGGCATTGGGTCTGCCGGCAGGTCGCCTCCACCGGACCACTGCCAATCGGTTCGCCCGCTCGCCGCCCGGCCCGGTAATCCATTCGCTGTTGATGGTCGTGGAAGTATTCCAATTCTTTGGCCACCGCCGCGGTGGCCGGCCCGCCGGGCATTGTGGCCAAGGCCTCTTCCAATTGACGGATCACTTTGAGCGAGGATTCGTTCTTGAGTTGTTGGACCAAGGGTCTGAGCCAGGCCTTGAGCTTTTCTTTGTCTTCGCCAAAGAGCGCTCGGCCCACAGCGGCCAAGTGTTGTAGGGCATGATAGAAGTCAAGTCGCTGGCGGGCTTGTGGCCAGCGGTCGTCGGCCAGACGCCAGATCCATACGGCCCCATCACCAATGACCAGCGCGCTGGCGGCTTGGCCCAGGCCGCGGCGCAAGGCTTCGGCGTGCAGTTGTTCGCGCAAGGCGTCAATGCCCGCACGCGTGGCGACGAAGCCCCGTTGGGTGATGACGGGCCGTCCGCCCGCGGTCTGGCCGCGGTGATCGAGTCGAAAACAGGTGCCGGTGTAAACCCAATGCCAGCGTTCAGGTTCTTTGCCCTGGCGGCGCAACGCCTCACTCTGGCCCCAGGCATCGCGTTCGCGGATGTTCCAGGCGTCCAGTTGGAGGATCATCTGGTAGGGTTCGAGGGTCAGTTCAAGTTGGTTCTGGGCGGTGGCGGCTTGCTGATCAAGGTGGGTGCGCAACCGTTGGGCGCGTTCGCCTTGCCGACGGGCTTCGCGATCCAGTGTGGCGCGGGGCAATTTGACGCCGGTGAGATGTTCCAGCACGGCGCTGGCGTCCTCGATGGGCATTTTGCTGGCCAAGAGCGCCGCCATGTTTTGCACGGCGGGTGAGTAGCCGGCACTTTCTTCTAACCCCAGGGCGGCGTCGGCGGGCACGCGCCATTTGCGACAGCGTTTGCAGTAGCCGCGGGTGCGTTTGACGGTGATCGAACCAAAGCGCGACTCGAAGGTGCGTGGCTGGTCAGTGGAAAGGCGGGTGAGGGTTTGTCCACAGACCGGGCAGACCGGTGGCGTAGCGTCGGCTTTGGCTTGAGCACCACGTTCGATCGTTTGGCCAAGCAGTTCCTGGACATCCCGAACGGCTTGGACTTCGAGATGGCCGAGGTTTTGATCGCTGGCCAGCACGAGGCGTTGGATCGAATGTTCCAAGGCGCACGCCGCACGGGCGGCCAGCACCGCCAGCGGTTCGGATGAGGTCCCAGAGGTTATCGTGGAACCCACAGCTTCAAGGCAGGGAGTTGTCATGCCCTGAGCTTACACTACTCTGCAAGAAACTGAGATGCGCCCTTCGTTCGCCCTGTCCAGACGTTGATGGTTGAGCGCGCCGGGCACCTGCCGGCGAATGTCGGCAATCAATCCGCCACCGAGGGCGATGTTCAACAATTGATGTCCGCGGCAGATGGCCAGCAACGGCTTGCGCTGGCGGATCGTCTCATCAATCAGCATCAGCTCGCGCAAGTCGCGTCGGCCGCCATCCGGCGTGGCGCCGACCGTTTGACGGACGGCCCGCGGCAGGCTTTTGGAATAGAGATCGGGATTGATGTCGTCGCCGCCGGTCAATAATACACCATTGGCGCGCCCCACCATTTCGGCGAGCGCCTGCCGGTCGGTTGTGGTGGGCGCGGTCACCGGAATGCCACCGGCCTGCAGCACGGCATTTTCGTATTTGACAGACAGGCTGACGGAAAGATCGTGGAATTCAACACCGCGTTTTTCGATGCTGGGCGAGATAAGAATCAACGGCATTCCGGCCATCCGGCGTAATGTAAAGACATCCCTGTCAATTGTCAGCGGTAAACTGGGTTTTGGGTGGCGAAACCCGTGAAAAACGTGCCGGTTTGACTGTTACAATTGGCCTGATTCGTGCTCAAAAGGCGGTGTGAAGTTTGTCGTACGCAAGATCAATCGAAGCAACATCTACCATTTGTTGAACACCATTATTCCCTGCAACCACAAACAGAAAGCGGAGTCCGATGCTTTGGGGATAGTGATTATCGTGGGTTTAATCATGGGAATGGTTGCCTTGGTCCGGCTGATTTTGAACTGCACGCATTGATTTTGAGACACTTCTGATAAGACACAGATTACCGATCCGGTCAAATTCCAGCCTCCGGAAACCGTTCCCGGATGCGTCGGCGCAGATGTTCCTCATCGTCCGGCTGGTAACGACGGCGCGGAATGAAGCGTTGCACGGCGTTCAACAGTTCCAACCAATCTTCCAACGGCGGCTCTGCCACTGGCTGCCATTGGTCGTAACGCCGTTCGCGCTGGAAGAAAATCCATTCCCGACCGACGCGCTGCGCATAAATTTGCAGCTTGATACCGTCGTCCGTCACCCGCTTCCAACTGATTTCAGCCTTGGGCATCGGTGTTTAGTTCAAGGTTCAAAGTTCAAGGTTGGGACGATGAATTTTCTCCGGACTTTGAACCAGGAACCTTGATTGTTGAACTGATTAAAAATCCACACCCGCCACGGCCATGGCGGCAATGCCTTCCTCGCGGCCAATAAAACCCAGGTGCTCGTTGGTCGTGGCCTTGATGCCGATGTGCTTTTCCGGGATGCGGAGGGCGGTGGCAATATGCCGTTTCATTTCCGCGATGTGCGGATAAAGCTTTGGTTGTTGCGCGATAAGGGTCGCGTCCACGTTCACAATTTTTCCCTGCCGCAACGCGATGATGCGTGCGGCTTCCTCCAGAAAAATCCGGCTGGGCGCGTTTTTCCACCGGGGATCAGAGTTCGGAAAGAAATGACCGATGTCCGGTTCGCCAAGCGCGCCGAGGATCGCGTCGCAGATGGCGTGCATGAGAGCGTCGGCGTCCGAGTGGCCGTCAAGCCCCTTCGGATGCGGGATTTCGACACCGCCGAGGATGAGTTTGCGTCCCGCGACCAGCGCGTGAACGTCGTAGCCGATGCCAACATGAACCATTACCGAAGTTTAAAATTCCGGGCGCGGAAAGCGAAGGAAATAAATTACACACGGAATGCGTGGCCTGGCTCCAGATCAGGCCGCTGGCGTTGTCGTTTCTTAGTACGCCGTCGGCCGGCCCTGGCGGTCGGTATAAAAAATGAATTCAAAGAGACTGAGACTTTTGGTTTGGCCGCGCATCCACCCTGAAATCCGGTACTCCGTTTGCGGTTTCAGAATCAAATCCGATGGAAGGGCATAGACTCGTTCGTAGGCGGGTGGGTCCGAAAAAGAAACCGGCTGATTCAAGGTCAGGTGCCTTCCGAGCGCCGCCGCCGGCCTGGGAACCCAGTGTTGGTTCTGCGGATTTGGAAAATGATTTGCCTTCTCGATCGTCACATTCACCGGAGCATTGATGTCGAGGTGCGCCAATTGCGGCGACCAGACCCGGAGATAAACCTCATTGCTCGACAGCATCTGGTAATCGCGATCAAACGGCTCGTGCGCAATGCGCGTCAGGGATTCCTCCTGTTTGGTAACCAGCTCGGCACCGTTCTCCTCGGCGCGAAAATGACGCACATCGGAAAAATCGTCAAATAGTCCGGCCACCCGGTCGCTGGAGGTGTCCTGTGTGGGCGTGAAATTGCTCAAGACAATGCCGTCCGAATTGAGGTTGTCCAGCGCGCCGTGGGTGCTGCTGAAAGTGGACAAGTCCGCGCCTTTTTGCATCAGGAAGCCACAGTGAACGTAGTCGTTGCTCAAGCTGATGAGAATGGTCGCCGGATTGAGCGTGACCCGTGTGAGGCCGCGGGCAATCCGCTCCAGCGCCAGCGGATAGTGATTGGTCAGGGTCGCCACCATCCAGGCGTCGGCGCTGGCAAAACCGTCGGCATCGAGCAGTTTCTTGCCGGCGAGCGCCTCAACCACCGGACGGTAACCCAGCGGGTCGCCTTGCCCGGGGGTATAGCGGTAGGTGTTGTTGGTTGTATTCCAGTCAATGTCCGCCCGGTCGCCCCGGGAATTCATGACGAGGAAACGATGAGGATGATTCGAATCCCGGCCCGTTACGAGGTCCGCGCCTTGCAAATGCGTGAGCAATGGCACCAACGCTTCGGTCTCGGCGGGAGCGTTGTGAATTTCCACCCAATCTTCAATGCCGGTGGTGGGCAGGACCACATCCTTGGGATTCTTGATGGATTCCGTAATCTGGTATCCAGCCTTTTCCAGAAGGGACCGGACCTCCACGCGCTTGAAAGAGCTGGCGTGATTATGCCCGTGATCCGAGAGAATCAGGATTTGCAGGTCGCGCCCCTCCTGCTTCCGATAGCGGGCACGCATGGCCTGGAGCTGGTCATCGAGCCCGCAGAGCATGTCAAAGACATCGCGGTCGAGGTGCTGGGCATCGTCCGTGGCACGGATATAGACGTAATAGCTGCCGTCGTTGACGGAGTCGTTCCAAAAATTTCTAAGCGCTTCGTGGATCTCGAGTTCATAGGTGTGAACCGGATAGACGTAACCCATGGTGCGAAACATATTGTTTTCCAATTGCCAATGCATCTGGCTTTCGTGCTCCATGGTGGTGGTGATGCCGTTGATGACGATTTGCGAGTTCGCCGCCGCGCTAAAATACGTGCGTTGATAACCAGGCAATGGGCGGTCGCCGAAAATGTCGGTCCACGCAACGTCGCTCGTGGAAGGAAACGTCGAGACGAGGCGGCTGACTGGAAAATATCCTTCGCCGGAACCGAACGCCTGCCGACGGAACGGTTTTCCCCAGATATTGGTGCAAACGACGCCTTGTTGCAGGGTCTTCAGGTCGCGGTAGGCAACCCCATCCAGGCCCAGAACCAGCCGCCGGGGAAGCGCCCAGCTCGTGAAAGGGAAAGCCTGGAGAGCCAGCAAAAAGAGGAGCACGCACCGGCGCACACTTCTGCCAGGATGAACTGACCAGCCGGAATTCGCGCCAAAAAACATGGGGCCAACATTTAGCTGATCCGGTCGGATGTGTCTAAAACGAAATCGATCAAAAAGGAACTCCAACCTGATTTCCGCCGCTCATCCCGGAACGGATGGTGCTTGAGTTAGTCAAGGGCGCCCTTTAGATTCACCCGACGCAGGCTCAAAATTGGCGCGCATGAAATCAAGAAACCTATTTAAGGACATTTTCATCCTGGCCGTCCGGCTTTTGGGATTGGTTTTTCTTTATCTGGGCCTGAGTGCGGTGACGCCGCTGTTGGATTTCAGCGCCATTGAAACCGCCGACAAAAGCGACCTCATCACCACGATTTTGCCTATTGTCTTCAATCTGGTCGTCGCCTGGTGGCTGCTGGGCGGCGGCCTGTTGATACGCCGGGCTTACCCGGAGACATCGGTTATTTCCTCTCTTTCTCCGGCACAAAGAGAAGAGGCGATGTCAACGACCACGTCCACTTCTCCCCAACGAACGGCGGACATGGATGCCGCCAACAGAAAGCTCTTGGCTTTGATGGAGAAGCCGAAGGACGACCGCACGGCCTGACACACTGCCTGGCTATTTAAATATTGGCAAAATTCGGTGGATTCGCAGGGAGGTTTGGAGGCGAGGGTCGGAATCGGACGCATCCCGCCTTCCACAAGCCACTCGAAATCAACGGTCTAAATCATCACCGTTGCCCTGAAAATAAAGGCGTTCACTGCGTTATGTCAAGCATAACTTCAGCCGACTTTGGCCGACTCATTTTAACTCCATTTTACTCTCCACCGATGAGGTTTGCTGGCACTTCTGCTGGCACTTTTTACCAGGTCATCACAACTGGTTTCGGTGCGGGCTGCCATTTACCATCAGCAAATATTTCCGCTTGGCCGTGCGAATCCAATCGGGCTGGAATGCCGACAGAACGGAGGGCGGCAACATAGATGATTTCAAATCCGGTTTTGTCTGTGATCTGCCGGAGCCAAATCGTGGGCACATCGTGGGGCAAATTCGGCGAATCGGCTATGGTCACGCGCGCGCGAAGATGGCTGACGACAATTCGTGCCGCATCTTCCGGCGAATTTTCATGGCGGATGCGAGGATAAAATTCTTCCCATAATGGACGACGCCAGTTGAATCTTTCGTCAGACTGGCCCATAATGACGGGTGACAGAATGTAATCTCGATAGTCTTTTTCGTCTATCTGCCAGTTGATTAGCTCACGATTGTAATTAGCCAACTCAACATCCGTCAACAGAGTTTCGAGCTTTTGTCCGTGCCAAATGGGTTGAGCGGCCAAAAACTCAAAAAAAACACGGTCCTTGGGTTGCACTAAAAATCTTCGAGCGATAGAAAGCGTTTTATCATTCACTGCGAAATGAGACGTGACCAGGTGGATCGCTGTCACCGCTAACGCCCACGCTGCCAGAAGCGCAGCCAACCAACGGAGAGCAATCTCGTGACGTTTCAGTTTGTCTCTAACAGCCGGTACGGGCTTGTGATACCGTCGCCACGCCAGCCAGCCTATGGCCCATATAGCCGCCGGCAGGCAAAACAACCAGAACGGCGGCGCATCTGCTGCCCACTGTGCGATGGAACGATAGTTCTGCCAAGCGTTCTTGCCAACTAGGTGTATCAGGCAGTATTCGCCGATGCAGCGGAAAACTGCTTCCCGATCCAATCCCATACCATGCGATGCACTGGGAATAATCTTCAATTCAACCGGCGTATCGTTGGTTTCCAGAACGGAAACAAGGTACTTGATGTCGGCAACCGGAAAGATTTCGTCTTGTTCCCCGTGTACCAAAAGTATTGGACAATGCACTAATCTCAACCGAGCATTGGTTTCACCTAGCGGCAAACCAGCGCCACTTAATTGAACGAGGAGTTGTGGCTGTTGCTCTGGATGTTTCAGCGCGAAATCCAGCATCCAGTTTGCACCTAAACTGAAACCAACCCAAGCGATGGCGTTGGTATTGGCCCATTTTTGTCGGCCAAGATAATGCAGTAGAGCATCGAATTGTGTTGCAAAGGTGATTTCGTTGGTTTGGCCATATTCCAAACTGACGGTTGCCAGACCTAGTTCGGCCATTTGCCGCAAATCGTCGCCGTCATTCATCAAACTGCCACCTGAACCGTGAGCATAAATGAGCACGGGGTATTGACGTATGGGTTTGGGCAAAACCGCAACGCATTTCACAAAATCATGATCTATTGTTTTGAGTGTGAACCATTCCCGAGAAAACGGGTCCTGTGATTTGGCCCAGAACATTGCACAGAGGAAGAATAAGAAGCCGAAAATAGGAACGTTCCAAGGCGGCGACATCACTCGCGCGAGGAATGCGACAAAACGTGAAGTACCAACCCCTTTCAGGAACCACTGTGGCATGGCAGAGTTTTGTAGTCTTCGCGGTCTTCGCGCGCGAGTTTTTCAGTGTGTCTGTTTTGCAAATCTTGTCGTCCCAATTCCAGCAAAATCCAAAAAACTGAAGCCGTGGCCAGCTTGAATAAGCCACCGTCAAACCAAAAGCCGACTGCCAGCACAATGGCTCCTGCACGACAAGTCGTTTGAAACAAGTCCAAAGTCCAGCATCCTACGTTCAATGTTTCTAAACCTGACTTCCGCGTTAGCGACAGCCAAATATACATCCCAAAACAAACTAATGCCGGCATTCCGAGCGTCGCGCCCAACATGAGATAATCATTTGTTTCAATAGCTGCACTTTCCACCAGATTTGGCGGAAGATAATATTGTTGATACAACAGGTCGGGCCAATTTTGGCCTGCGCCAAACCACGAATTCTCGGCCATAATCTGCAACGCGCCCTCGCAAGCAGTAATTCGGTTGCGCCAAGAAAAATCATTCTTATTGGCAATGGAAAAGGCCCGATCCACGATAACATCTCGTTCTGAATGTCTGAATTGCCATAAAACCAGAACACCAACAGAAAAAATAATAACGGATAAAGTTAGCCGATTCCGCCGTATCCACTTAAAGGCTCGCAAAATAGACGGACCAAACGAAATTTCAATTTTGGTGCTCCCTGTTTCTAACTCCTGCCTTCCGCCTCCTTTCTGCATGATTAGATATGCCAGCCCGAAAATTGTGGCGATCCACGCCCCACGACTGTAGCTGTACAATAAAGCATGGACCATAAGAACCGCAGAAACAAAACACAGAATAGCGAGAAAATACTTTCCGAATTTCAATTCCCAATTCCGGGGTGATGCCTTTAGTTCTCCATCCCCTAACGTCCAACTCCTAATGCCCAATGTAACCGCAAGCAAGAAGCCTGTCCCCATGAGCAGTCCGGATATATTAGGGTTATCCCAAGGACCTGACCAACGTACATGGCCACGGTATCCAAAATTAGGACTAAGATCTATCTGATACACTGAAGCAAAAGCAAGCATCATTGCCAGAGCAGAAACTAACGATACGTCAAAAAGTCTCGCGCGTTCACAAGTGTACCTAGCTTCTTCCATATTAGTAAGAATCCCAACCGCTTGTCCCACTAACATTGCAACCAGCAACACGATAACCTTTATTGTAACAAAATGGTTAAATGCACACACTGTCGTCACTATCAGCAAGCAAACGGCCAACCATAAGTAAGAATTGGCAAACCGATAGTAACTACCAAAGAGGCGCCATCGAAAAAAAAGCAAAACGATGACGTAAAATCCAAAACTCACAATAGCCAAACGCTGGTTGGCTGGATCGGAAAACACTTCAGCGAGCCATTTGAACGCAGAATCAAACATTCCAAATGACAATTTTAATAGACTATCAGCAAACAGTAACGCAAATAATAGAACATAGACAGCTATGATCTTAGCGGTAGTGGCGAATTGCGTGTCATTACGGATATGAGTATTCTTATTGTAATTAAAATGAAGCCAGTTTTGTTTCATCTGGTTGCAGATGCTCAATGCTGAACAATCGCACTAAATATCTCAAATATGACAAACGTCCCGAACGCGCATGAGGCGAGAACAACACCCCATAAAAAGCTATTAATAAACAAACCTCGCTTCTTACGCCGCGAAAATAAATAATAGCAAAATAAAACGACGCCGATGGAGGCAAACACAATTGCACAAAAAATGGTAGCAAACCAGCTCACGCCTGTGCTGTGAACTCCAGCAACCGTATGTCTGCCGAGATAGTCGGATAAGGGAGCGGTAATGGTAAGCACACTCAGTGATATAAAAAGCACTGAAAGTGCGCGTAATATTTTTGAGAGACCGCGAATCATTTGTCCATCCATTGTTAGATTTGATTATGGTCTGGCCTATCGGCTATTAAGCTGTTGAGTCGAGTTATGGCGGTTTATTTGTTGTTCATTGGACAGTCTACGCCTTGGCTGACTGGAATTGCAAGCCTGACGAAACACGCAGTCGGCGATTGCACGCCTACTCTGAATCGTCGGAGATTTGAGTTTGGCCTATCGTCCAACAGACGTTCATTCATTGAGGTACTAGGCAACCGTGAGTTCAACGGTTCAGTCTATTGCATAATGCTTGGGATCACTTCCTGGGTGAAATAGCCCGGAAATGCGCGAAATGTCGTGAATCACTCACCAATGTCGCATTTTCTTCTTCGAATTTGATTTACAGATGCATGCAGGTCACTTTAAATGAAAAATAATTTTGGCCTGATATGGCAAAACGACAAGTGCGATTAGGTGCTAGTGTGGTTTGTTGTCGCTACCGGAGAAGGTGGTTGTGCCCGGTAATACAGTGGGGTGTACAACTTGGTTTGTCCTGCTCTCTTCTAGTTCATGCAGCAGATCATTCTGTGACTGCCAGTGGTTATCTGACTGTTATTGGGCTTGATGGGTATCATAAAGAAGTTCCCCCGTGGTGCAGCAGTAACGAATTTCAGGTTGTAGTTGATCCGGATGGTCATTGGTCTATTGATGTGAAATCTTTGACAGGGTCATATTACGAAACTTACTTGACGTATGATGGAACGAATATCTATGATGTGTGCTATAGCGATTCTATTGTTGGATTGAAATATGGCAGACCAGCCGTAGTCAAGACCGAGTCATTCACGAACCATTTCAATAGAGCGATCATCTGCGGAGGCGGTTTCCCTTATGATTGCATGGACATGCAAGCTAGAGCACAGATATTGTGGCTTGCGTTCGGTGCTGGCGATTATCTGCATCAGGAGCCTACGAATTCGATGCCCCTTCCGTGGGCGAGGCCGAGGTGGAATCTGCTAGCGTACGGATTTCGAATTGAATATGAATTAGGCGCTCTCACTCCTTACCCTATTCGGACGCTGACATTTACCCGATCAACTACACTTGACCTCCCAAGCGAGAAGGCCGAGCTTGGTCGCCCCGAACTGAATGAGGGCGACAAATCTATGTACAGAGCTCAAGAAAAACAGCTACAAGAGCGAAAGGCTTTATGGCCCGATGGATTCATTGCCGGAAATTTTGAGGTGTTCAATTATACAAATTATGACGGCCTGGAAGTCCCGCTTAGATTCTCTCTAAAGGTTTTTTCTCCTGAATTAATGAGTAATGACAAGCTTTCACAAACGTTTCAAGGTGTTGTCACGAACGTTGTTGCCTTGACCGTAGGATCATTTAGTCCACCAATTCTCTCTCGATTGCGAGTTGATGATGAGCGTCCAAGATTCAGCAGCCGGAAAAAGAAAATCGATTCTGTGACCTATACCCTATCGCCTGGAAAGGAGTGGCCAGCGAAAGATTCGCAATCGGTGATGAGATTATTTCACGCTTTTTTTGTCGCGCCGTGGACCGATAGGACATATTATGCTAGCCAACGAACGAAGAGGATTATTGTCATGGCTGCCTTTATAGGACTTTCAGTGCTCTTTCCCATTGTAATGTATCGTATGTCCCGCACTCGCTCTCGGAAACCTAGATTACCGTCAAATTAATGATTCAAGTGATGTCGGTTCAAAACAAAAACAGAACGCAAATGAAAGGATCAAAATGAAATCATTGACAAAAAGGGTCGCAACAACGATTGTTCTATTGGCAGGCGTCACGGCTGTTGTTCTGCCTCCTTCTGCTATGGCCGCTTTAAGTTACATCTGTACGTCGGCCAAGAGTTATGGGTCTGTCACATGTGGAGTAGGAGAGAATGGCCAGTGCGGTGGGTATTGCGACTGGATCACTTACACATATTACTGCAAATGGCCTTCGATAGAGAGCTGTAGTAGCTCGTATTGTTCAGGGACGTTCATAAGTTATATCGCCTCTTGCACTTCCGACGGTAAAGGGGGCTGCGTTTGCAAGTAGGTTCAACTAAATATCACGGGAAAGTTGCTGCACCGGAGACGTCAAGATGGAAGGCAGGTAGCGGATTTTATAGAAAAGCTGCATGGTTGCGCAATTAGCCGTTGTATAGACGTTAGGGAGAGCGCGCGGGCGATATTACCCTGAGAGTAATGTAGTTTCTCTCGTGTGGATCGTTACTCCACACAGGTGAGGTGTTGGACTACACCATTCCGCTATAGGAAAATTATGGAATCACAGATTTTTCAAAAAGATAAGTATGCTCACTTAGTTATCCACATCGTTATACGCTTTAATTCTAATTTTGTAGTGACATGAAAAGTCTTAACATTTTCTTGCGTTCGGTCGGTATATTGCTTTTGATTACGGCATTCGCGAAGTTAGCAAGCAGTGTTGGCCATGCTACTATTCTGGATACAAGCGACCCCATACTAGGATTGACCTTCAGATGGCTGTTTATAGTTGCCGGTGGCATTGAGTTAAGTGTCGGACTAACCTGCCTCGTCGCCAAGTCGATATATTTTCGGGTGGGATCTGTCGCATGGTTGGCGACCTGTCTTATAGGATATCGCATCGGGCTGATTTGGCTTGACTACGCAAAACCGTGCAATTGTTTGGGCAGTTTAACGGATGCTATCGGTATCCCTGCTGGGCTGGCCAATGTGATGATGGAAATAGTTTTAGGGTATTTACTGGTTGGAAGCTACGCAGCCTTGGTGTGGCTATGGAGGTCCAAACGTAGTAGGCCATCTTTCACGGGATAGAGTTGCATTTAGAAGGATCCCCAGAACGAAACAACCTAGGCTGTTCTATAACGATGGTTTAAATGAGTGAGTCACAAACAATGGAGAAACTGATCAAGGAAGCTCGCCGACTCCGCGAAGAATGCAACTTTTCCGATGCGGTATCGGTCTATGATAACTTGACACGCCAGCACCGCTGCAACGCATGGGTGTGGTATGAATATTGCTTGGCAGCAGCGGGGTCACAACAACTTGATCTTCTGGATTATGCTTCGCGCAAGGCATCTGAATTAGAGCCAGATAATAGTGATCTCCTCTTGCAGATCGGCCATGTTTACAATTCGTTGCGTCTGCCACAAAAGGCCAAAACTTTATTTGAGAGAGCAGCGGAACTTGCTCCGCGCTCTGTGAATCCACGTATGGCACTGGCCATATATCTGGAACGAAACCATCGAATTGCTGAGGCGCGCGATGCGATTGCTTCCTGTTTTACAATTGACGGGCGGGATGAACAAGCGCGCTATTTCTCCGCCCTCCTTGATTGGCGTGAGCATAGAATTGACGAAGCAGAGCGTGGACTGTGCGATTTGATTGCCTCCGAACCAAGACATCAATATGTCCAATACGCCAGCCGCTACCTATTAGCAGACATTTTCAATCACACCGGACGCTTTGATAAAGCAATGGAGATGTTGAGTGAGGCCAAAAAACTTGTAAGCGCATTGACCGACGCAAATATGCTATTGGAACTGTATGACAAGCAAGCTCAGAGAGATCGGCGCAATGCTCAGTCTCTTCCTGCAAACATTCTGCGTATCTGGAGAAGAGAGTTTCCAGAGAAACGCCGCAAGCCTATTCCAAAGCTGGCATTTTTAGGCGGACACCCACGAAGCGGGACGACTCTAATTGAGGGAGTTCTCGGCGCGCATCCCAATGTAACCGCCCTTGATGAACCAGAAACCTTCGCGCGGCTTGTCACGGAGTTTTTCTACACGCCGCTCCAGTTTACACCGGCAAAGCTCAATGTCATCCGCCGACGCTATTTTCAGGGAATATACACTGAACTCGGTGGCGATGCGAAAGGGAAACTCATAGTTGACAAAAACCCTTCTGGTACTGGTGTCCTGTACATCTGGCTGCGCATTTTCCCTGAATTGCGGACGATCATCGCCCTACGCGATCCACGTGATGTTGTTATCAGTTGCTATTTCCAGAATATTCCGCTCAACTTTGTTAACGCGAATTTTCTTTCGCTTGAACGCGCTGCCGTACACTATGCAAATTTAATGGATATTCTGGCTGACCGTGCGACAATGGAAGAATTTTGATTGGATTGAGACGCGTTACGAAGACATCGTGGTGGACTTGCGCAAAGAAGGAAGGAGAGTTACAGAATTTCTTGGTTTGACGTGGGGTGAAGAGCAGGTGCATTTTTACGAGCAGAGCAACAAGAAGCAGATGTATTCACCCACCTATCATGACGCCAGTCAACCGATTTACAGCCGATCTATCGCTCGTTGGCGCTCATTTGAGAAGCATCTAGCACCAATTCAGCACTTACTCGAACCGTACTGCAAGGCATTCGGATATACGTGAAACCCAACATTAGAAACAGGCGACAATTGTGCTTCGGCTGGTTGGTTTTTATGTAATCGGTGGCACTTCAAAGCGGAAAGAAGTGGGTGGGCAGCCCCAATACATTTTGAATTCATGGGAGAATTGGGTCGGATGCCTATAACCGAGCGATACTGCAGTCTCTTTGACCGAGTGATGGACCTCCAATAATTTAAGCGCTTTCTGCTGCTTCTGTTTAGCTATCCACCGTTTCGGTGTAGTGCCCATGTTTTTGTTGAAGTGGCGCTCTAACGTCCGTACGGTAACGCCGCAGTTTTTCGCCAGTACGGCGACAGACCAATTGGCTTCCTGGGCAAGTTGCAGCCAGTTTTCGATGCGGTTTAGATGAGCACCCATAATCTCAACGCAGAAGGCGGAACAAAGACACGCGAAATCGCTTCGCGGCGAGGTCGTATGCAACTAAGCGTTTTCATCTTCGTTGCCTCCGTTCAAGCGGGTTTTAACAGCGTGATGGTTTTCGCGCAGTGCGGGCATTGGATTTTTTGGCCCAGTGCATGGGCGGGGAATTCGATGTGTTCCCCGCACAAAACGCAGGTCATTTTCATCAAGGATTCGGGCTTCCGCAATGTCACCGCCGCCTGGCAATGTGGGCACGCGATTTTTTGCCCAAGGTTTTTAGCCGGAAACTGGATATGCACCCCGCAGGCGGGACAGGACACTTTCAAGTCATCGCCCTTTTCCAAGACGGGTTTTTGCAACCAAGACCACACCACCAAAGCGAAACTGCCTGTCAACAAGTACAAGAAAGCGATTTTCAGGATTAAATTGATAACAACAGACGAAATACCAAATGCGTCTGCCAAGTTGCTCCAGTAGCCGTTGAAACTGCGCGGGCCAGCTACCCAGAAAAGGCCAAATTGGTAGGCGCAAAAATTCAGCGCGAACCACAAGACCAGGTTTAGTTTGAGCCAAGCCTGATCGCCAAAGAGGCAAACCATCCCTATGCTCAATTCGACCACGCCGACGATCCAGAACACCATAGGCATTGAAATCCCAAGCAGAGGATCGCGTGGCTGCACAAACCCGGCACTGGCGCCTGTGCTCATAAACAGAGCCACGCCAGCGGCCAAAAACAAAGTTCCGGCCGAATCTGTGAACAGGCGGATCGCTTTCGACTGCATAATCGCAAAAGGCCTTCGACTTTTCAGTTTTCAATCAAAAACCGGGCGAATTGCCGCGTTCGCTGGCGGTCTGTGGCAATTGACCTAGTGATATGCTGCACGCCGTCCTGCAAGATGAGCTTTACGGGAATACCTGCTTTGGCGGCTTCATCTTGGTATTTTGTCAACTGTTGGACAACATTCGTGTCATCTGTTCCGCTGGCAATAAACATCTTTGATAGATTAGCGCTTGCCAAATCAGGCTCGCCGACAGGATCAAACAAAATTACTCCCTTCCAAAAACCAGGCTCTTCAGCGACAAATTGTCTCAGGTAACTTGATTCCGCACTGGTTGCAAAAAGGAAAACCCGGTTGGTATCAATGTTAGGATTTTTCGACAAAATCGTATAAAGCCCCATGACATCTTCACCCCAATGAGGAAGGCCGTCCCACCACGAAGGCCGATCCGCGAATGCAAAAAAACATTCCGCGTTGGCGGCAACCTGTTCATACGAAAACCACATGTAATGCGTCTGTCCGATGATGAGAGGATATTTTTTTCCCGGAGAAACATGGATCGGTGCCCACACGTGATAACTCATTGGTTCACCCGAAGCGTTCGTGCCCAACCCAACTGTGGGAACAACCATTTTTGTGTATTGGAAATGGCCCTTCAAACATGAATCCAAGCACTGCACCTCTTTCGACTTGATATCGTATTGCCAAATGCCGGGAGGCCCATCCGGCAGATTACCAGTAAAATAGAGATAATCACCAGCAAGTTTGTAGTATTCAACCGCGCCACTCCAGGCGAAGTGTAACGGTTCCGAATTGGCGTTGGTTTCCATTGTAAAGGAATAACGGCCGTGGTCTTCACTTAAATCTGCGTATTCCTCACGGATGTCATTCCGTATCATACTCAGGATAGTGCCTTGCTTTTCCCACGACCGAGGCGGTCGAAAACAAATTGAAAGCGGGCCGTTTTCATCATTACAGTCCAGAAGAAAGTTCCCGGTTTCCTCCGAATAGTTGAAGCTCCGCAGGTTATTGGTGGTTGATTCCCAAATTTTCCCGGAAGCTCCGGAAGTAAAATCATAGGTCCAAATATCGCCGCCATGTTGCCACGCAACCGAGTGGGGGGGGATCGCAGTTAGATTGTTTAAGTCTCCATCGCCAAATCTGTTGACAACTTGAGTCTGAACCCAGTTCCCATCGGTCTTTTGTTCATATACCAGCCAGGTTTGATTGTATCGTGTGTAAGCAAAGGAATGAGATGACAGCCAGGTGAATTTAGAGTCCCATAGAGCCGTTATTTTCATTACAGCTTCGCCGGAGTTGCCATCATAGATATTAATATTGCGCGTTGGCTGTTGCTTGCCTGGGTCTGGGTCTGACTTAAAAGCGCAGGCAAAAAAGCGGTCGTCAGGAGACCAAGCCACAATTCCTAATTCACCCGCATACCACTTTTCTCTTTGCTCGAATAAGTACTTGCTCTTACCGATGGCGGCATCCCAAAAATAGGTGCCAAGTCCCGTTTCTGTTTCCTGAAAAAACACCAATCCATGACCCTCGCTACTAGGAACCAATTCCTGAGCATTCAGTTCCTCCTTGGGCAACGCGATTGACCCGACTTCGCTGGCGATTGCCAACAAGTGAGCGGGTTGGCTGGCAATAACGCAAAGGCGCCAACCGACGACAAACATAACGCTACCCACAGCCAGCCAGAGGCCCGGTTTGCGCGACGCGTGCTTAAGAAAGCTGATCATAAACATATCCAGAACACTCTCGTGTTATCGGATGACCACAACATCAATGTCACTCATTGCCATCCGTGTATGGAATCATACCGAAAAGTCATTTCATTTTGCTCATATCCTTTATACCATTTCACATGGTCATCGCTGAAAAGGACGTTCTGCCCTTTGTTGTGGACTTGCCAACCGCACCAAGGATTTCCATTCACGGCACCGCCGACGCAATTTTGCGTGTAATCGTCCTTGTCTGAATCGGCAATACCATCACCGGTCCAGACAGTGTCACCGGATAATACGTAGTCGGAGGGAAATTGAATTCTTTTGGTATCCACCGAGGCAAAATTGGACGAGACAATCATGGCAGCGCGCGCCCCGTTGAAATAACTGAATTGACCCTGTAAATCCTTTGGGCAGTGGTAAATGTTGGTGTTCTGCGTAAAAGTAAGGATTTGCTGCATCCAGCCGTGCTTTTGAGTTTGCGGGTCAATTTGGTCCCATAAAATCAAACCGCCGGATTCGGGGTAAAGCCCACTGTTATCGTCAGCAAATATGCTCATGCCCAAGCCAATTTGACGGAGATTGGATTGACACCTTGTAGTCAATGCTCGTTCTTTGGCTGCTGCCAATGCTGGCAACAGCAACGCCGCCAGAATGGCGATAATCGCAATGACAACCAGCATTTCGATCAGCGTAAAAGCATCAATCACCTGTTTATGTCGGCGAGATTCATTTTGCCTTTGAGACAGGACAGGAGAACATGAAGCTTTCATAAATCTGAAAGGACCACTAGAAGATGGGAATTGTGCGGATAATTACCCTCTGAAGCAATGGATTTCCCCTTAGCTTTAAGAAACGCATCAGCTCACCTGCCCAGGTTTCTAACCTGTTTGCATTCATGCAACGCGATCCCGTTTTGTGCCCAGAAGGGCCACTTTGAAAGAGATTGGGAGTATACTAATTGGCTGGATTTTATTGCGTCAACGAAAATCAACGCAAGACGAACAATGTAATAATTTAATGAACAATTAGCTTCTCTGCTAATTCTCATCCCCAATTGATTTCAAAAACGTCTGAGCCACCCGTAATGATCTTACCAAGGTTGACAGGTTTGGTAAATGAACCACGAGAATGCGAAACGACACGGTTTCAGGTTGCCCTCTGTGAATAGTTTGGTGCGCGCAAATCCATAAACGCAAAACTCCCGGAGCCGGGCGGCGGGTCAAGGTGGAAGCCAAGGGTGACAGGGGAATTCTGACCTTGACGCGACGACCGGCGACATACAATGGAAACCGGATTCGCGCGCAACATGCTGGATTCCCCGGCATTCAATGGCAGATTTCAGCGATGCCATACATAATGGCCAATCAACAGGGCGATGACACAAGCTGCCAACGTGCCCACAATATACCAGTGGACGCCGCGAAGATTGATGGCATCGTCCAATTTTTGGCAGACTTTTTCAAATCGCTGCCGTTCCCGCGCCAAAGCGTCTTTGGATTGATTCCATTCGGCACGGCGGCTTGCAGGTTTTTCTGAATGCTTTTGGCAACGTCATTGGCGTCAACCAGCCGATTGCTGACGAACAACGCATCACGTTTCACCGTTTCCGCGTGTTTGGGAACGATGTCTCTCAATTCGCCATGCTTTATGTCCACCATGCCCGCGAAATCGTCGGTGAGCGCGGCGGTTTGCCGCCGGTATTCGGCCAGATGCTGTTCCAGCCATTTCCGGCTGTCGGCGATGGAGCGCGGGATGCTGGCTGCCGCCCGCAATTGCGCGCGGGTTAGCAATGCGAATTGCGCCGGGAAAGCTGTCCTCCGGGCCGATGCCCCATTCATGTAGCAATCGGTGAACCCGATCCACTTCCTCCTTCGTCATGTCGCGGCAAAGCATCGCCAAATCATCTTTATCCAAATCCATAACGTCATTCGCCCAAATTGAGCATCGGCTGTTTGGAGCGCGCGGGTTTCGCCGCCGGTTCGGGTCTGCGGTTCAACCTCCGGCATCTGTTCCGATGGCACCAGCAAATCGGCAACGGCGTCGTATTGCCGGAACATCTGCTGCATCGCCCATTGCATTTCCCCGGCCAGCATCAATTCCAGATGCGGCGTGCCGGGCGTGGCCGCTTCCGCGAAGCTCAATTTGCGCCCGGCCTTGGCCTCGGCGCGTTTGATGGCCAGCAACGTGATGGAAGTCACCACCGGCAAAGTGATTTCCCTGGCTCCAAACTTTTTCAACTCGGCTTCGATGTTGGATTTCCTGAACAGGTTGGTTCCGCACTTTGGCCGGATTGTGGACGATGACGTAATCCACGCGGTCGCCCGCGAAATAAAACAGGTCGAGCAAATTATTCATGCTCTCGGTGTCCTCGCTTGGAAACAGGAAGAATGTGAACCGGATGCCTTGTGCGGCGAGTGATTCGAGCAATTGCAATGAATCCAACGCCTGCACGATGAGGCCGTCGGCCTGCGCCCGGCAATCAATGACGTGAACCGGCGCGTCACTGCGCGACACGTTGCGGAACAAACCGAGCAAGGTGGATTTGCTGTCATCGTCACTGCCGAGTGTGTAGGACTGCACCTGTTCGGGATGCCGGTCGGCAAACGAATGGTGCCGGTCATCGAGGTCGGAACCATTCCAAGCGATGTCGTGATAATCGAGCCAGGCGGTGCGGAATTCGGCCTCGAAACTTTTGCCGAGGCTGCCTTTGGATTGGGGATTGATGTGGATGCGTTTAATGATGTTGGTGTTCATGTGAAGTCTCATCGGTGTTGATTTTTGAGCGGTCGGGACGTTTGAAATCGGGTTGCGGCGGCAACGGCGATGGACGGGTTTGCGGCCGGCTGGCCGCCGCGTTGGGGCGGGCGGGTTGGGATTGGGAATTATTTCCCGCATTTTCCCAATGCGCCTTTGGCGCGGCGTTTCAACTTGCCGCCGGTAAAAACGATACGGCGCGTAAAGCGTGACGCGGATGCCTTTTTCAGTGAGCAGCAATCCGGCAATTTCCTTCCACGTCTTGCGCCGCTGGCGCTGCTGGTGGATGAAATCAAAGTGCGGTTCCAGGATGCTGTGGAACGCTTTGCCGCCGCGTTTTGGTTGTGCCGTTTCGGTCATCGCCGGACAGAATAGCCCGGTGGCGGAAAATCGTGGTAAGGAGCAGGTGAAAGTTAAAGTGAGATGAAATCAGGCGCGCAAATGCGGCAAATGGCGGCAACTGCCGGTGTCATAAGGCGGCAAAGAGCGGCAAATTTTCACGCGCCATTGCAGCAAATTGCGGCAAATTCATTGCCGCCTTTTGCCGCTTTTTGCCGCCAGTTTCGGGCCGCTTTTTCCCTGAACGATTTCGTTAGGAGATGGTGTCTCGAAAAAATTATGGCTTTCAAATTTCAGAAAGCCGTCAGAAATCACGTTCGACTGAACGTATCGAAATGTGATGACGGATGCCTTCTGGATGCGTTCCGACTGGAACCGGCGATGGATTTGACTGGACGCACTGAGCACCCGTTTCTGAAACCGGAGCGGAATGGAACGGCTGTGAAATGGAGCGGGGTTTTAGAAACGGATGCTGAGTGCGTTACCGTATAGGTTCAATTGAGAGGCGCTTTGTCTGTCCGGTTGCCGAATACCTGGAGGCAAGCCGGACAGTCTAAGCGCCGGATTTTAATGCGAAATTCATCTGCCTTGAGGATGCGATAGATGCCAGAGGCCGATGGGCTTTCGAGGTGGATTTGCATTGCCATCGTAAGTCCGGCGTGGTTCAATCCGTTGACTACAGCGACGCCTTATGAAAATACGACAACTTGTTATTTTGTGTGCTTTGTTGGCGACTCTGATGGGTTCCGGCATGTCGGCCACAGCCGACGAGAAACTCAGCGGAATTAGTACTGCACTGGACAATACCACGCTCAGCGGTTACGTAGATTCGTCCATTAGCTGGCAGGTTCAACCGACATCGGTTACACCGCATCATGAGAGCAGAGGCTGGTGGTGGAATTTTTCCCGCTGGCTCGGATTTCACTAACGGTCTTAAGAAATTTGCTGCGGTTGATCTGCACTTGGGTTGTCGGTGGAATGTTGCTCCATCGCTTGCCGCAACTCCAAGCGTCGTCCGTGACTTCCCGAAGAAGATGGCTGCCATCGCGCAATCGAATTAACGCGCCGACTATTCGAGTGTTATTCTCTTCAATTCACGCCTGATTTACGGCAGGCTGGGGATGTCACCACGTCACTAAGCCTGTCGGTGGTGCGCCAGCCGTTTGCGACGAGAGCAGCGTTGAGTTCGGAGCCATTTAGCGGAGAATTGCGCATGGTCTCGGAGAACCGGCTGTTCCCCTGTAATGGCCGCACCGCCGGGAGATTGGTTCAATCCAGCAATCGCCTTTGAGCGCGGGTCAATGTGCCCAGCCAGACGCGCGGGGTTTGCATGGCAATGCCGAATGGTTTCTCCAACACCGTCAAATCCCGGTCGCGCGCAATGACCGTGCGTGCTCCCGCTGCCAATGCTGCCTCAATGAATTTGTCATCCTTGGGATCACGGCAAACCTTTTGTTCCAACGGCACCGGCGTAACCCACAAGGCCGACTTTCGCAAGGTATCCAGCCACGGCCCGGTTTCCGTTGTGAAATGTTGCTCCTGTTTCACCCGCTCCAGCACCGACTCGTATTCAGCAAGGATTTCCTCGCTCATCACCGGCAGCAGGATGCCATGCAGCCAGGCTTTGAGGCACAGGTGCGGCTCGTGACGCCAGAAGACACCCGCCACGAAGACGCCGGTGTCAATGACGGCGGTCTTCATCACGCACCTGGCGCAACGCCTGATTCACAATGGTTGCCGCCTGACGGGGCGAATGTCTGCCGACGGGTGTTTGTTTCAGGAGTTTTGCGATGGCCTGTTTTCCGGGTGCTTTCACCGGGCGGATCAGCAAGCCATCCTTGCCCAGGTCGAACACGTTCAACGGACCGCCGCGCTCCAACCCTTCCCGGCGGCACCAGTCCAGCGGGAAAATCGTCTGGCGTTTCTCGGTCAAGGTCATGGTCGTTGTTTTCATTGTAATAATCCATTACCTGAAAAACGCCATTTGTCAAGGGTTTTGCGGGATTTCGGACATATCATTTTGTGCAATCTTTGCGCAAAGCAGGCGGAACTTTATGCCAGACTCTTCAATTGCAGATGAAAAACGAGAGCCAGCGTAAAGCGACAATGCAAGTGGTGACGGTGATACACCACATCGCGGGCAATTCCAGCATAAATTACCAAATGAATAAATCCATGTTCATATTTTTGATTCCACTGGCCGCCGCTGGCGAACATTTGAGAACGCATTTTGCGTGTCTGGCACAACTTTGCCGGTTCGCCTGCGGATAAATTGGCAAAACGATGAATGAAAGAAATTAACGATTGTTTCAAAATGGCACAAAGCCTTTTTGAAAACTGATAAAGTGACGCCTTATGTTTACTGCCGTGGCGCAAAAAAATCTGGGCGATGCCGAGAGTTACTTCGACGAGCACCTGTCGCAGAATGATTACTACGCGGCGGGCGAAATCCGTCCCGGCCAGTGGATCGGCGCGGGCGCGGAACGCTTGGGATTAAAGGGCGAAGTCACCCGCGAACAATTTCATGCGCTCTGTGAAAATCAAAATCCCGAAACCGGCGAACGGCTGACGCAGCGGCAACTGAAGGAGGGCCAGCGGCGGGTGTTTTATGATTTCACCTGTTCCGCGCCCAAATCCGTTTCGGTGCTGGCCGTGACGATGGATGATGAACGGCTGGTGACGGCGCACGAGGAGGCCGCGCGCCTTGCGTTCCGTGAATTGGAAACTTTCGCCGCCACGCGGGTCAGAAAACAGGGCAATCAAAAAGGCCGGATCACCGGCAATCTCACCGCCGCCGCGTTCACCCACACGAGCAGCCGTGCGCTCGACCCGCAGTTGCACACGCATTACACGGTGTTCAACGCGACGTTTGATAACGAGGAGCGTTGCTGGAAGGCATTGGAAGCGCGCGGCATGTATGACGCGATTCGTTACGGCACGGCGGTTTATCGGAATGAACTGGCCAAGCGGGTGCAACAAATTGGCTACCGGATTCAACCGTCCAAACATGGCTTTCAAATTGATGGCGTAAGCGATGAGGTATTGAAACGATTTTCCAAACGCGCGCAACAGCGCGACGCCGTGGTCAAGGAACTGGAACAAAACTTGGGGCGCAAACTTTCCAACAATGCCATTTCGCTCGCAGTGCATCAGAGCAGGGCGGAAAAAATCAAGGGCATTTCAACGGCGGAGGTGCGCGAACGTCAACTGGCGCAATTGGTGCCGGAGGAACAGCAATCACTGCAAGCACTCCGCGCATCGGCTCGTTCAACCCGGCTGCCACGAATTGCCTTGGTGGAAAACCAAGTTTTGAACCATGCCGTTGAGCATGTCTTTGAGCGCAAATCAGTGGTGCCGGAACACGAATTGTTGAATGTGGCATTGTCGCATCGCCTGGGCGCGGTGGATTTGAACCATTTGAAAGCGGCGGTGAAGTATTCAACGGATTTGGTGAAAACAGAACGCGGGTTTTCCACGCAAGCAAATTCTGGCAACGGAATTGAATTTGATTGAGACGGTCAATGCCGGTTGCGACAGCGTCCCGCCGTTGCATCCCGGCTACCGGCCTGCCGACTGGCTGGGCGAAGATCAACGCCGGGCGATTTATCATGTGCTGCGCACCAGTGACCGCATCACCGGCCTGCGCGGGCTGGCAGGCAGCGGCAAAACCACGGCGTTGCGCGAGCTGGTCGTGGCCTGCAAAGAGGCGAAGATTGAACCGCTGTTCTGCGCGCCAACGGCGGCGGCAACGGATGTGTTACGCAAAGAGGGATTCGAGGCAAAAACGCTGCAAAGCCTGCTGCTGTCAAAGCCGATTCTGACCGAACAGCAATTGATTGTATTGGATGAGGCCGGGGCGGTGGGGATGGATGACATGAAGCGGCTGTTTGATTCCGCGAAAGATGCGCGAATTATTTTATCCGGCGATACCGGGCAGCACGCTTCGGTGGCGCGTGGGGATGCGCTGCGGATTTTGGAGCAGCATTCCGATTTCAAGTCCGGCCAATTGACGGCCATCCGGCGGCAACGCAAGGCCGAATATCGCAAGGCCGTGGAACTGGCGGCGCAGAAACGTACCGTGGAAGCGTTCGCGCAGTTGGAACGGATGGCAGCAATCACGGAACTTGCGGGCGATGAACTTCACGGCTCGGCGGCGAAATCGTATTTGAAGGCGTTGGATGAAAACAAATCCGCGCTGCTGGTCGCGCCGACATGGGCGGAAATCGAGGCAGTGACGGAAAAAGTCCGGGCGGAATTAAAATCGGCCGGTCGGCTGGCCGGTGAGGAAAAGGAGTTTCAAGTTTTCGATTCGTTGTCGTGGACGGAAGCGCAAAAGCGCGATGCACGGCATTACCGTCCCGGCATGGCAATTCAGTTTCATCGGACAGCGCATGGTTTTGACAAGAATGAATCCGTCGCGGTGGTCGCCGTGGAAAATGATTCGCTCAAAGTTCAACGCGCGGATGGTTCGGAAGATGTTTTCCCGTTGGGTCGAGGCTTCGCCCCGTTTGATGTGGGTGAGAAACGGAAATTGAAAGTGGCCGCCGGTGACAAGCTGTTGCTGCAATCAAATTGGCAAAAACGTTTTGTGAACGGTGAACTGGTCGAGGTCAAAGCCATTCAGGGTGATTCCGTTTTGCTGGCCGATGGCCGGGTGATTCCTGCCGATTATCGCACGTTCACCCACGGCTACGCCGTCACGTCGCACGCTGCCCAGGGCAAGACGGCGGATGAAGTTTTGCTGGTCGCCTCGTCGCGTTCGCTGCCCGCCATCAATCAGGAACAATTTTACGTCAGCATTTCGCGCGGGCGCGAGCGTTGCCAGATTTTCACCGATGACAGCGACTTGCTTCATTCGCACGTCACCGATTCCAGTGCGCGGCTGGCGGCCATTGAAGTCATGCCACAACGCGACTTCCTCCAAACCATTTTGCAGCGCGGCAACCATTTTCTAAAACGGTTCCGCCAACGCATTGCCCAATCCATTTCAACGGAAACAACTGAAAGGAGTAACTATGAAATCAAGCCAACTGAACACCAGCGACAATCCACCCGCCATATCAGCGTCTAGCTCGCGCGATAATCCCTGTCTTGAAAGGGATTCTACCATCGCCGCGCTGGATGCGTTTGCCGACAATGGCATCAGCTATCTGCTGCCTTACGCGCAATTCATGTATGCGGAAAAAAATTCCAACCCGGCATTGGAAAAGGAGCCGGATGCACCGCCGGAAAAGATGCTGATTCATTTTGCGTGTGCCGACGTGGTTGTCCTGGGCAGCGGCCTCAAACGGCTGGAACAAGACATTCAGAAATATGAATTGAAATTTGTGAAGTCGGCGGATCGGCGGTTCGCCGCCACGTTGAAAACTCACATTGCCGCCGTCACCGTCACTTTAACCAAGGAAAATGTATGACTACTGATTCACCATTCACATTGCAATCACTGCTGGAATACCCGGCCACCATGACCAAGGAAATGGTGGCCAAAGCGTTGGGCATCGCGGCACATAACATTCCGCCATTGTCACGAGCGGGTTTGCTTAAACCGCTCGGCCATCCAGACCGTTATTGCGTCAAACATTATTCCCGTGACACCCTCGCCCGTAACCTTGCCGATGCGAACTGGCTCGAAAAGGCAATGGCAGCCTATCACCGGCATTGGCGCATTAAAAACGCCCGCAAGCGGGCAAAGCAGGCTGGGAATTCATCGGCCAAAGTAACACAGGCCCGCGAGTCCGTTACGCGGTAGCGACCGGCGGCGCGGCGAGCTGGTGGCTCGAAAACTCCGCGCCGCCGCTCACCGGCCGGTGTCAGTCGTGATAATGGTCATCGCAGTCGCAATGCGATGATTCCCGATATGGCGGGAATGGGTCAAACGTGTCCGGGGGCGGTGGTGGCTGTCCTGTCAGATCAATGAAAATGACTGGCCGGATGTGGTGCGCGGATTTTCCTCCCTTTCGTCGCAATGCGCCGCTCAATACCCACGCCAAAAGAGCCAGCAAAACATAAATGGCTCCCATGAGAAAATAGAGGGCATGTTCGTGAATGAATCCATCAAGGTGATTCAATGCCGACACTTCCAATTCGAGTGCTTTGATTTGCCAAGGTTGCATGATGTCCTCCTTATGCCGCGACGCTCTGCGTCACTGGTTCGGTTTCATGGTTTCCGATGATGGCTTTTTGTTGCCGTTCGTATTCGCTCAACGACGGCATTTCCACCTCGGCCTTGCGCGAATAGGCCCGCGTCATGGCCTTGCTGTTGTGGCCAAGATTCACCTGGGCATACCGTTCGGGATAGCCCGCCGTTTTTGCCCGTTCCGCCCAAGCGTAACGGTAGCTGTGCAGCGAGACGCCTTTGATGCCAAGCCCATCGCAGCGTTGCTTGAATTCCGTCGCCCGGTCGCCCGCGCGGACGGTCCGCAGATACGGAAACAAGGGACCGCTGCCCGGCAAGTCCCGCAGGATTTCCGCCATGTCTTCATCGAAGCGCATGATGGCAACCGTGTCGGTTTTCATCCGCTTGTAGCTGATGACGTGGTTTGTCCCAATCAACATTCTCCGCCTCAAGAAATGCCAAGTCCGATTGCGACGCGCCCAAGTGCCACGCCAGTTTGTAGAACGCCTTGCGTTCGGGATTGGTTTCGCGGGCGACGATGGCCAGATGTTCGGCCAGCGTGATGCCGCGCTTTTCCTTGAACTCGACGGCTGGCCAGCGTTTCTTGGCCAGCACCGGCCACGGCAGCCAGGTCATGTCCAAGGCGAAGTTGTGGATGCGCCGCAGATAGACGTTGGTCGAAACTTTTCCGGCTTCCAGCACGCGCAGAAAATGTTCCGGGCGCGTTTCCAGAATCGGCAAATGCCGGATGGAGTCGAACGCCTTGTCCTTGATGGCCGTCTGCCAGCGGTCGTTGGGTCTCGTCTTTTTTGAGCTTCACCATTTCGTCCATGACAAACTGCCAGTTGCGGGTGGCGATTTGCGGGTCGCTCGCCGCCAGATACGCGCGGGCGATTTGCAGGTTCACGGCGGGCTGCTGCTCGGCTTCCTGGCGCGAGTGGAACAGCCGAATTGCGGTGGCGCGGTCGGTCGTGTGCAGGCTGTCCTGCTTGCCGGTCACGTCGTCGTGAATGTAATACCGTCCACCTTTTTTCCGTTTATAGAGTCTGATATCGTTGTTTCATAACTGTGTTCACAGTGATGAGGTTACGACGATTGATCTCGACTCCGGTAAGGAGCAGGTGGGAGTTACGCAGGGCAGGCCAGAGTTAAATTTTGCTGGCACTTCCGCTGGCACTCATCTGTGGAAGTTCTCCAAGTTACCGCAGTTCCAACTGGTTAAACTTGGAGGCGAGGGTCGGAATCGGACGGCTAATACCCGTTTTTCAGGTCAAAACTACATGGTTCGCCGACCAATTTCAAGGAACTCCTTCACTGTTTGGCTTAACCCGTTTTAACCCTCTTACTGAAGGTTTCACTGAGTGCTTTTTTTAACAGTCATTCCGAAGCCCAGCGACTCAAGATCGCCCCAACTCACAAGTTCATACAAAGCAGCGAGTCTGCCTTAAAGCTTGGAATTGGTTCTTGGTAAGTGCAGTCGCGTAGTCCATTATAAGAATTGTCAGCATTGGCCAGTTTGCTTGTGCCACCATCAACGATTCATGCAGCCCGTCTCTGCCATCCGCAAAGTCGCGTTTCTCGGCGATTACCTGCCAAGGAAATGCGGCATTGCTACATTCACGACTGACTTGCGTTGTGCCATGTCGGCGGAGTTTCCGGCGATGCAATGCCTGGTCGTCCCAGTCAACGACCTCGCGGGTGGATATAATTACCCGGCAGAGGTACGCTTCGAGATTACGGAACAGGATGTGCCATCCTACCTGCGCGCGGCGGATTTTCTCAACATTACAAATGTGGACGTTGTTTGCGTGCAACATGAATTTGGCATTTTCGGCGGGCCGGCGGGCAGTCATGTGCTGGCACTGCTGCGCGAACTCCGCATGCCCATCGTTACCACTCTTCATACGGTATTGCGCGAACCAAATCTGGAACAGCGGCGCGTGATGCGAGAGTTAAACCGGCTTTCGACCCGGCTGGTGGCCATGACCGAGCGCGGTCGGGAGTTACTATGCGAAGTCAATCAGGTGCCGGCGACCAGGGTTGACCTCATTCCGCACGGCATTCCCGACATGCCGTTCGCCGATCCGAATTATTTCAAGGACGAATTCGGCGTGGCGGGCAAGCAGGTGTTGCTCACGTTCGGTTTGCTGTCACCGAACAAGGGCATCGAGTTCGCGCTGCGGGCGTTACCAGAAATCGTCCGGGAATTTCCCAACGTCGTTTACATCGTGCTGGGGCAAACGCATCCGAATTTGCTCCGCGACGAGGGTGAGGTCTACCGCTTGAGCCTGGAGCGGCTGGCTAAAAATCTCGGCGTACAAAAGCATGTCGTGTTCTTCAATCGCTTCGTCGAGCTGGAGGAATTGATGCGGTTCATCGGCGCGGCGGACATTTATCTCACACCGTACTTGACCGAGGCGCAAACCACTTCCGGCACGCTGGCCTATGCGTTCGGCGCGGGGAACGCCGTGGTATCCACCCCTTACTGGCACGCGGCGGAATTGTTGACAGCGGAACGTGGCAAGCTCGTACCCTTCCGCGACACCAAGGCCATTGCCGTCGCTGTGGTCGAGTTGCTGCGCGACGAGTCGTTGCGTCACTTGATGCGCAAAAACGCTTACAAGTTGGGGCGCGATATGGTGTGGAGCCGCGTGGCGCAATTGTACGCAAAGTCCTTCGAGCAGGCGCGTCATGACCATAGTTTCGTGGGAAGAAAATCCTCGCCCATCAAGACGCTTGACGAGCAGCCCGGACAATTGCCGGAATTGAAGCTGGACCATCTGTTCCGGATGAGTGATTCGACCGGCATTTTCCAGCACGCAAGCTTCACAGTGCCAAACTTCGCCGAAGGCTATTGCACGGACGACAATGCTCGCGCGTTGGTGCTGGCGCTGATGTTGCAAAAGTTGGGCTATGGCTCGCCACGCCTCGCGGCACAGGCGGCCACTTATGCCGCGTTTCTGAACCACGCCTTCGACCGCCAGCGCGGGCGTTTTCGGAATTTCATGGGCTTCGACCGCCACTGGCTGGAGGAGGTCGGCTCAGAAGACTGCCAGGGTCACGCATTGTGGGCGTTGGGGCTGTGTGTAGCGCAGGCGGGTCAGGGCAGCTTTCAAATGCTGGCGGCGGAACTGTTCGAACAAGCACTGCCCGTGGCTGCCGAGTTCACTTCGCCACGCGCGTGGGCGTTCACGCTCATCGGCGTTGATGAATACCTGAGGCGGCTGAGCGGCGACCGGCGGGCGAACCAAATCCGCGAATCGCTCACGGCAAAACTCATGCAAAGATTCGCCGACGCCGCCACCGGGGATTGGCAGTGGTTTGAAGACGAGGTTTCCTACACAAATGCCAAGCTGCCGCACGCGCTGATTCTCAGTGGACATTACCTGAAGAACGGAGCGATGCTGGAACTCGGCCTCAAGACCCTGCGCTGGCTCGTCAAGATTCAGACTTCGGAGGCCGGCTCATTCCGGCCCATAGGCTCCAACGGATTTTATCCGCGCGGCAAGGAACGCGCGCTTTTTGACCAGCAACCCATCGAAGCCCAGGCCACGGTGTCAGCCTGCATTGAAGCGTATCATGCGACGAGCGACCTGTTCTGGGTGACGGAAGCGCGCCGTGCGTTTGAGTGGTTCCTCGGTCGAAACGATTTGGGAATGGCTCTCTATGACGCAGGAACGGGTGGTTGCCGCGACGGCCTGCACGTGGATCGATTGAGCCAGAATCAGGGCGCGGAGTCCACGCTGGCCTTCTTGCTCGCGCTGGCACAAGAGCAGGCGCTGCAAAACGCCCTCGCCAGCTTCAAAGAGCCACCTGGCGAATAGTGTCAGAGGGGAACCAAAGCCCGGAAAAGGAAAAACATGACCACCAGCACACGACCGACTGTCCACGTTAAACGCATCGGGCCAACCTTGGTTCCGGACCGCGCGCGGGTGCTGATGCGCCCTTTTTATCCCAGTACCGACAACATTGCGCGGAGAATAGTCGCACGGGTCATGGCACTCCCCGATGAGAAAGTCACCTGCTTATTGAGCCAAGTGCTCGGCGAGTTTGCAGACCGGCACGAGCGCGTGGAACAACTTTTCCGCAAACGCTTTGAACAGGTAAACCTTTATCTCGAATCCGACAAGCAGCTGTCACCCGAGCGGCAGGCACTCATTGGTGCTTACTTCACACATGAGTATTCGCCGGAGTCCGCTGCTCTATTCAACCCGTCCATCGTACCACACCCAGACCAGTCCGGCCTGCCCAAGGGTGCGCTGCGTTTCATCCTGAGTTTGCGGGCAACGGGCGAAGGACACATTTCCTCCATCACCTTCCGCACCGGCACGATCAGCACCCAACATCGGATCGCGCTCACGCCGCCTGTGCCGTTGGTGACCGAGCCGGAGCGCGTACCCAACGCTGCGTATGCCAAGGGATTGTTTGCCCACAAACTTGAAGAGGCAGGCGTGCAAAATGATTTTTGCCGGCGCGTGCTCGACCAGCTTCACGAAGATTTCACGTTGAAGGAGCTGCGCCAGGTTCTTCTGGCCTCGGGCCTGACGGCGGACACCTCCGACGCCACGGCGACCCGAGCGGCGCGCGGCATCCTGTTGCTGGCGGAATCGAATTACGAAGTAAACTTCGCGTCCGACAGCCGCGTTTCACAGCGCGTCCTCTTTCCGACCGCGCCCAGCCAGAGCAACGGCATCGAAGACGCGCGCTTCGTCCGCTTCCAGAACGATGACGACAGCTTCGCTTACTACGCGACCTACACCGCGTACGACGGCAAGATCACGTTGCCGCAATTGCTGGAGACTGCGGACTTTCTCCACTTCAAGTTCAGCACCCTCAACGGTCCTGCCATGCAAAACAAAGGGATGGCGCTCTTTCCGCGCAAAATCAACGGACAATACGCGATGCTCTCGCGCCAGGACGATGAGAACATCCTCCTGATGTTCTCCGACAACATCCGTTTTTGGCAAACGCCGAAGCTATTGCTTGCACCCGCCCAGCCTTGGGAATTCTTCAAGATTGGCAATTGCGGCTCTCCGATTGAAACGGAAGCGGGCTGGCTGGTGTTGAGCCATGGCGTCGGCGCGATGCGAAAATATTGTCTCGGAGCATTCCTGCTCGACCTGAACGACCCCAGCCGCGTCGTCGGCCGCCTGCGCGAACCCTTGCTCTCACCGAACGAAGCCGAGCGCGAGGGTTATGTCCCGAACGTCGTTTACACCTGTGGCGCGCTGCTGCACGGACGCGAACTCATCATCCCCTACGCCATGAGCGACTCCGCCACCAGCTTCGCTACTGTTCCGCTGGATGAACTGCTGGCCGCGATGGAGTAAGTCAACTCATATTTCATTTCCAGTCAGCACCGGACCGCCCGCTTCTGTTGCCGGCGCATGGTCTTGAGGTGGCGGTAGCCGACCAGTTTGCGCCGGCGTTCGTCCCAGAGGCGGAATGTAAAGGATTTAAAACTGGAGAAGAGCGTGACGGGCTTCACGGTCTGAAACAACGGCTCGGCCTGGTGGCACTTTTCCAGGTGATAATTGGGAATCCGTGGGCTGAGATGATGGATGTGATGAAATCCGATGTTACCCGAGAACCATTGTAGCACCTTGGGCAGTTTGTAGAATGAACTGCCCTTCAGCGCTGCCGTGGCGTAATCCCATTCATCTCCGCGTTCCCAATAAACCCCCTCGAATTGATGCTGCACGTAGAACAACCAGACCCCGGCCGACCCTGCCGTCATTAGTACCACCAACTGAATGATTAGGTAAGCCTTAAGGCCGAAAATCCAGATCAAACTGGCCGCGAGGGCACCCACCCCCAGATTCGTCCAATAGACCGAGTAACGCTCCCGTAACGGCGCCTTGAGTGAAGGCACCCGCTGCTTCATGAGAAATACGAACAACGGTGCCAACACGAACAACACCGCCGGATTGCGCGCCAGCCGGTACGCGAAACGCTTCCAGCGCGAGGCCTCCAGATATTCCTGAACCGTCAGCGTCCATACATCGCCCGTGCCGCGCCGATCCAGGTCGCCCGCGCTGGCGTGGTGGATGGCGTGTTCCCACCGCCAATGATAGAAAGGCGTGAACGTTAACACACCAATGATCGCACCCAGGATATGATTGGCGGTCGTCGACTTGAAAAACGATCCGTGACCGCAATCGTGAAAGATGATGAACGCCCGGACGAGGAACGCACCGGCGAGAACAGCCAGTGGCAGTGTCAGCCACCAGGACACGGCCAGGCTCAGGTACATTAAATACCAGAGGGCCAGATAGGGGACCAACGTGTTCACCACTTGCCAGAGGGCCCGGCTAGGCGACGGCTGTTGGTATCGGACGACAATCGGCTTCCAGTTCGATCCGTTCGCCGCTGATTGTAGCGAGGAGGAAGTGGGGTTGGGTTTCATAACTTTGCGGAGTAAGACAACAAGGGTTAATGGCTGAACGGAAGGTTCTGCTTGATCCGGTAAATGTCGGCAGCTCCAACAAGGGTCGCCTTTCGCAACGACCGGCGGCGTTTGGAATTTTTGCCCTGCAACAAATGGCGCCGACCGGCGCCCCGGAAGAGTACCTTGCCGGTGCTGGTGATTTTGAAACGTTTGGCCGCTGACTTTCTGGTTTTAGTACCTTTGGGACGTCGCATACGGGTTCTTTCATTGGGAGCGTTTGAATGTTCGCACGCTCAGGTTGGGTTGTGGGAGCTTTTTACTGTGGTTTCGAGTCGCTCCCCCGCCAATTGACTCAACTGCTCTCTAAATTCAATTGCCGCGGAATCGGTTCCGGCATCGGGGTGCTGGTACCACCGGCGCAGCTCCAGGCGCAATTCTGCCGAGAGAAGGTGCTCAATCGTCTCGTGGACTCTTGCAGAGTGAGCCCCTTCAAGCATCTGATAAAAATCGTGTGTGGCGATCAGGGCGTGGATCCGACGCAGGTCTTCGGAAGCATTGCCGGCCCCAACAAGGTTGCGGTCATAACACCGTTGCAATTGCGTATCTTTAAAGCTTACAAAACCCTCTTTGGCGGCGGCGGGGACTTCGGCACTACCGCACGAGCCGGTGCGTTGTTCGTGTGGCCACGCTTCGCTTACCGTGAGGATGCGTGTTCCCACCGCCTTGCCGTTGAGCGCTTGAATGGCGGATCGGGCACCTTCGGATGTGGCCATGGTCACGAAGCCGAAGCCGCGCGACCTCTGGTTAACCCGATCAACCGCGATATTCACCTCCGCGACGTTGCCAAACGGGGAAAATAGATCCATCAGATCTCTTTCCGTCGTAATAGCGGCCAGATTATCCACATATACTTTGTTGTGCTTAATATTCATTTTAAAATGGGCTCTTTAAACCGTTCCCCCGGAACGAATTTCCAATCACTTCCCAAGATACTTTGACGGGTTGCGTATCCGGTCGAGCCGTTCAGCTTCAAGTTCGTTTCGAACCATCTGCTGCCGCCTTTGCTTGACGGCATTCGTGACGGTTTGAGGAAACAACCAAAACTGCTTGATCAATTGTATGATCGTCAGGCAAATGAGCTTTAATACCTTCATGTTGCTGCCTCCACTTTCGGATTCATGGATTCACCCTCCCATATTATCTTCCCACACAATGATGCCGGCCAATACCTTGATTGCATTGCGCCTATAGCCTCAGGCTATGGAATGTTCAAACCGGCTGGGCAAAGCCTGTCTTGGGAGAAGCATTTTTCGGTCCGATCAGCCTACAAAAATATTCCCGCCATTGAAGACAGTTTTTTCAGACACGCTTCAATACAAAAGGAAGAGAAGGTGGAAGCAAATTGGGCCGTGACGAAAGGTCAGGCCGGACTCAATGTGAGATGGCGGCCTGTTTTTTTACAATCTCGATGTATTGGTCCAGGGCTTTGGAGTGGTTCTCGTGATGCCAGGCAATCCAGTAGTCGGCTTTCGCCGCCACATCCAGTGGACGAAAAACCACGCCGGGATGAGGCAGGTTCTTGATTTGCTCGCGTGCCAGCGTCACCCCCAACCCTTCGGCTACAAAAGTCATGAGGCCGGATTCAAGATCCACGTCCTGCAAAATTCTGGGGATAAAACCTGCCTGCTGGCAAAGGCCGGTCAACCAGTCGCGTGAACCGGGATGTGTCTCTTCGGCCATCGCGACGAAGAACAGCGGTTTGAGATCCGTTATTTTGATTCTGCTCTTCTTTGCCAGTGAATGGCGGGACGGTAAGACGACCACGACCTCGTGACGGGCGACACATTCCCAGGTCAAAGCCGCCATGTTCTTGCTGGTGACCGGCGGGCGCAGCCCCACGAATCCCAGGTCAATCTTCCGCGTTTCCAGGGCGTGAAGCTGTTCCGCGGGCGACATGTCGAACAGATTCACGGCAATTTCGGGACAGGTTTGATAAAAGGTCGCCAGCGTTGCCGGCAACAGGTCAAAATTGAATTTAAACAGATAGCCCAGGTTCAGTTGGCCGGATTCGCCCCGGCTGAACCGCTGCACGGCCTTCACGCTTTCGAGACTTAATGCCACGAGCCTCTGGGCATCCATCAGGAAGCTTTTCCCTTCTTCGGTCAATGAAACCTGGTTTCGGGTCCGATCGAGCAGACGCACCCCCAGTTCCTCCTCCAGGTTGTGAATCTGACGGGTGAGCGATGGCTGCGCCAGATGTAATTTTGCAGCTGCCCGGGTGAAGTTTAATTCCTCGGCCACGGCAACGAAGTAACGCAGATGGCGCAATTCCATATCTCGCTTGTAGTGTAATGTTCCAGTGTCGGGTTGACAAACAGGAACGGGTAACAGCCACTGGAAGCATGGCTGAAAATGATGGTCGCTTTTCAACCCATAGCTCAGAGGCATGATAAACCAAGCAACGAAGTATTGGCAGGTTTTTAGTATTCGCAACAGTGTGTCCTGGTGAAACTGATCATACGGAAGGCCGCCGTCCGCTGGAAGGGCGGCGCCAATGGTGGCACGCGGGACATAACCACCGAGAGCGGCATGCTAAAACGGGCTCGCTATTCGTCAGGCATTCCGTTCAAAGAAAGTTCCGGCACCGATCCGGTCGAACTGATTGCCGCCGCTCACGCCGCTAGTTTCTCATTGGCGTTGCAAAATGAGTTGGGACGAACGCGTTCTGCCTCCGGCGACATCGTCATTACTGCGACGGTGACCCTGGAACGTCTGGCCGCTGGTTGGACGATCATGAACATCCATCTGAACGTCGTCGCTTGGTTGCCCAAAGTGGCACAGAGCCGATTCATTGATGCGACCGTCCGCGCCAAAACGAGTTGTCTGGTTTCGAGACTGCTACGCGCCAATATTTCAATGAATGCCAAACTGGAAAAGTGAAATGGTGTTGCTGCGGATACGTGTTGCATTGTGAGCGTCATGGTCGGATTGTTGACCGCGCTTCCTGAGGTACGGCTTTACCCAAACGTGTCGCAAATGAAGACGGAGTTGCTGACCGGCCACGGCTCATGTCGAAAATAGCGCGTGGACGGTTGCAGAACTGGTTGAATGCTGTGGCGAATAGACAGGATTATCTGGCGCGCCTTCAAATGGCGATTGAGCATCTGCACAATTGCGGCTCGGAATGGCGCAAAAGCGTGTGGGTGGAGGAAGTGTTTAAAGGCAGCACCATCTGGAAGGGTGAAGTTGAAGTGTTTGCCCTTTGCGGCCATAATAAAGCCAAGGTTTGCTATGGCTGGTCACACAGGGAGGGTAAAGATGACAAGGGCGAGCGGTTTGTGACGGTGTTACAGATTCCACCGGTTACCTCACCGGAAACAGCGGTAAAAGTGGCAATTGCGGCGGAAGTTAAAGGCAAAAAATGACACGACATTTTCTACGAAAGAATCTATTTCCGAACCCCTCCGATTGGAGACGAATAAGACAGAGAAAGGCTATGTTCTGGGCTGTCTTGGTTACAATCCTTCCGCCCTGAATCAGCGTCTTTTCCCGCGTAACGTCGCGATTTCCGGGGTGATGATATTTCCCCCGCAAAAACCGGGCATTTTGCAGCGTGGGCGAATGACGAACGGGCGGATGTTGACGTCACGGCGGATTTTGGCGCGGGTTCCAAATATACAAATTTCAGGTCCCTGGTGTCCATTGAATGAGACCGTGTGACGATTGACGAACCAAAGCCTCCGAAAAATCCACCAGATGCCTCCCGCTTTTTTCAAAAAGTGGATTGGTTAAGTTTTGGCCTCACAACGCTTGTAACGTTCACGGTTTATCTTCTCACACTAGCACCGGAGGTGACCCTTGATTTTTTGGGGATTTACTCAACTGCCGCGATGTATCCAAGCCCGTCAACGCCTCCGGGGCATCCGTTATGGGCCATTTATGGCTGGCTGTTCATTAAACTGATCCCCCTGGATGCCTTCTCTCGATAATCATTTTATAAACGCATGACCACCGTGCCCAAGTGAAAACTCACGAGGCAGGAACGCCGAACCAGTTCCCATCAGGCAGGCACCTTGAGATTGCCGGATTTGTTTTACGACCGCTAGGTAATGACTATTGAGCAGCGACGTCAGTTGAAAATCGGATCCAGCGGCGCGGCGATTTTCGGCAATAATGGATGATTCATTTGAGTGGATCCGGCTCCGGACTTTCGATGGAAGCATGGCGGTAATTGATTCCGAGTTCATCCAGCCGTTGCGCGTGAATTTGCAGCCGGCGCAGGAAATCGTCCCAGTTATGCGACGATTCGGGCGACCAGGTGATTTCGGCGATTGCGCATTCGCGCGGAAAGATCATGTATTCCGCATGTTTCAAATTCGGAACCCATTCGGTCCATAAATTACCCTGCGTGCCGAGAATATGAGATTGCAGTTGCGGCGGCAAATTTGTCGGCATCGGGTCAAACGAATAAACCTTGCGCAACGTCAGGGGACCTCCCCAGGTGGCGGCCGGTGGTTCGGCGACGCGATTGCTCGACTGGTAAAAGTCGAGGTAGCAATAAGCCGTCGGTGACATCACCACATCGTGGCCGGCGCTGGCGGCTTCCACCGCACCGCCAATCCAATCCATGACGACGGCGTTGCTGGCAAGTCCGCCTTGCATAATTTCGCTCCAGCCAATCATCGTGCGCCCGTGGGCGCTCACGAACTTCTCCATGCGCCGCATGAACCAGCCTTGCAACTGGTTCTCGTTCGTCAGCCCTTCCTGTTTCATAAGCGCCTGGCAGGCCGGACTATTTTCCCAGGTTTCCTTCGGCACCTCATCCCCGCCAAGGTGGACGTATTTGCCCGGAAAGAGCCGGAACACCTCGGTCAGCACGTCGTCCAAAAATTTGAAAGTTTGGTCATTGGCCGGGTTATAGATGCCATTGAAAATCCCACCGGTGAGCGGCATGGTGAACGGCCCGCCGGTGCAACTGAATTGAGGATACGCCTCCAGCGCCGCCGTCGAATGCCCGGGCATTTCGATTTCGGGAACGACGGTAATGTGCCGCACCGCCGCGTATTTCAGCACATCGTGAATGTCAACCGGCGTATAAAAACCACCGTATCGTCCGTCCGGGCCATACGCGGTTGTGGAATTTGGATCGAAACCAAAACCGACACTTGGCCGCCAGGCGCCGATCTGCGTGAGTTTCGGATATTTTTTGATTTCAATCCGCCAGCCCTGGTCGTCCGTCAAATGCCAGTGTAACACGTTCAGTTTGTGCATCGCCATGGCGTCGAGAATGGTTTCAACTTCGGCCTTGTTGAAAAAATGGCGGCTCACGTCCAGCAGCAGTCCGCGCCACTTGAAACGCGGCCAGTCTTCGATTTGAACGCACGGCATCTGCCAGTTCACATCGCGCACCACGTTGGAGGAGAAAATTTCCGGCGGCAATAATTGGAACAGGGTTTGCACACCGTAAAACAAACCCGCCGGGGTCGGCGCGCGAATCACCACCGAATCCGTCGTGACGGCAAGCTCGTAGCCTTCCGCACCCAAATTCGTGTTGGCGTCCCTGGTCGTCAGCAGAATGCCGTCTTTGACGGCCTTGCCGGCGAAGAATTTGGCGCGGATTTTGAACGGGTAACCGGTGGACTGGTGAAGCCGCTCCGTCAGGAAGTCTGCGGTCTGGCGTGAAGCGGAATCCACATAGACACTGGTGCCCGAGGTGAGTTCGAAGGCGCCGGCCTTCAAGATCACCTTCTGCGGCCACGGAATGATGGCCAGGCTGTTGGTGTCGGCGGCAGAAACCGTTATCGCCACCAGGCAGAGCAAAATTCCGGCGATGGAGGATTTCATTTTCATGATCAATTTTCAGTTTTGGCGGATGGCCGCTTCAGGTTTTTACCGTCTTCAAAATATTCCTCGATTTCCTCCAAAGTTTTCCCTTTGGTTTCCGGCAGGAAGAAGGTGGCGGTGATGAAATAAACGACTGTGCAACCGGCAAACACGAAGAACATGGTCGAGTAGCCGTATTTGCCCACCGTCGGCAGGAAAATGCCGGCGATGGTCGTCGAAACGGCCTGGTTGATGGTCAGCGCGATACTCATGCCGTTGGCCCGGATGCGTGTCGGCATCAATTCAGATAACGCGAGCCAGACACAGACGCCCGGACCGACGGCGAAAAACGCCGCGAAACTGAACAGGCAAATGGCCGTAAGCCAGCCGTTCTTTCTGCCGGGCACCGGCGTAATCAACGCGGCGTCAATTTTTAGCGGCGCAGCACGCGCGACATCCAGATTGGCGAATGGATTGGTGAAAAAGGCGATGCCTTTGTTGGCTGGCACACAATCTGTTCGTTTAATTTCAATCGGTTGGGCCGCCGCGTCCGCAGAGCGCACCGGGGGAATGGCTGCGTGGAAACCGCCATAGGAATAAATGACAACCAACGACGTCGGCCGATTGGCGATAGCCGTTCCAGCGAGCAGATTGGTTGCGGTTGTTTCACTGAATGCCAGCTTGAGCGTTTGATTCGTTGCCACCATTGCCTGCACGGCGTCTTTGCAATCCACGCGCATTTTTTCAGTTTTCTGAAACAGCAAGGCGACGCAAACCATGGAAACAACCACCCCGCCGGTGCCGAGCGAAAGCAAAAATTTGCGGCCTTTGCGATCCACCAGAGCGACGGCGACATAGGTGAACAAAAAATTGACGATGTCGAAAAGGACGTAGCCGAGGTGCGCCCAAAAATCGCTCAAGCCGGCCTGAATGAGGATCGTTACGTTGTAAGCAATGACGGAATTGACGCCGGTAAGCTGGTTGCAGGCGAGGATGACGCAGGCGAGTAAAAAGGGAATGACATATTTGCGGCGCAGGAGGGATTCCTTGACTCGCGTAGTGGCCAACTTGGCTTTTTCGGCGGCGATGGTTTCGGCCATTTCCTTCAATTCAATTTCCACCTGCTCATCCGTGCGCGAACGCAAAAGTGCGGCGCGCGCTGCGTCTTTTTTCCCGCGGCGAAATAACCAGCGCGGCGATTCGGCGACCATAAAGCTGCCGATGACAAATAAAATTCCCGGCGGAAATGAAACCCAGAAAATGCCGCGCCAGGCAGTGTCTTTGAACGCAAACAGTTTGTCCGCATCACCGAGTTTTTGAATTTCATCAACGCGGATGCTGAAATACAAACCGATGAGCGCCGCCGCCAAAATACCCAACGTCAGCAGCCATTGGAAAATGGCTGTGCCTTTGCCACGATTCGATGCGCTCAAACATTCGGCGAGATAAAGCGGAATGACGACGCCGATCAGCCCTGCGCTGATGCCTTGCAGCAAGCGGCCAAAAACGAGCGGCCAGTAACCATGCGCCAGCGCAATCATCGGAATGCTGATGACAAAAAGAATGCCGCTCAACGACATCATTTTTTTTCGTCCCAGCCAGTCCGACAACAGGCCGGCGAACAAGGTTGAGAGGACGCTGCCAAGCAAGACCGCGGCAACGACGAACGATAGTTGCCCCGCGCCTAAACCGGATGTGGCTTCAAGATACGGGAGCGCACCGGCAATGATGCCCACGTCCACGCCGTAAAGCAGCCCGCCGAGTCCGGCGACGAACAGGAGAAACCGGTTATATCGAGTCTTGGTCGCGCCATGATTCTCGTTCATAGATGCAGTGAAAACCTGATTTTCGCAGTTGCCTTTGGCGGGGAGTTGAGTCTGTGATGCGGAGATATGCCGCCCTGGGGAAATAATTTACCCGTTTCAATAAGGCGGGCGAACGAGGAAACAAAATCATGATAAAGGTTCATCGTATTTGCGGTGCGACGGAGCATGATTTTTGACAGGAAGCCCTGTCAGTTCAACCCCCAATTCAGGGGGTTGTTGCCCTGAACCACTGGGATAAGATTTAGTCTGAACAACAACCTTGGGTACAGAGGCCAAAATGGTTTTAGCAAACTAACTTTATGGAAGTCGTCATTCGACCAAACGCCGAGGCCGCCACCGACCTGGTGGCACGGGTCATTGCCAAGGAACTGCGGGACAATCCGCGACTGGTGATTGGACTGGCCACGGGCCGCACCATGGAAGCGGTCTATGCCCGGGTGGTCCAAACGCACCGCAAAGAAGGCCTCGATTTTTCAGCCTGTCACACTTTCAACCTGGACGAATACGTCGGGCTGCCGGGCAGTCATCGCAATTCCTACCGGCATTACATGAACCACAATTTGTTCCTGAACGTGAACGTGGACCTGCGCAACACGCATTTGCCGGACGGCGCCGCCGCCGACATCGAAACCGAATGCGAGCGTTACGAACGGCTCATTGCCCAATGTGGCGGAATTGACCTGCAATTACTTGGCATCGGGCTGGCGGGACATCTTGGTTTCAACGAGCCGGTTTCCTCGCTGCGCTCGCGCACCCGGATCAAGGTGCTTTCGCCGGTGACGCGCACTCAAAACGAGCCGTTGTTCACACCGCCCGATGAAATGCCGCGCCGGGCCATTACGATGGGCGTGGGGACGATTCTCGACGCACGCCGCTGCCTGCTGCTCGCCACCGGCGAGGACAAGGCGGATATTGTTGCGCGGGCGATTGAAGGGCCGGTGACGAGCATGATTTCTGCCACGGCGCTACAATTCCATCCGCATTGCACGGTGGTGCTGGACGAAGCGGCTGCCGGCCGGCTCCAGGAGATGGACTATTATCGCTGGATTTTTGAGAATGAACCGCAATGGCAGTCTTACCGCAATGGATCGAACGCTTCCAGTTTGGATGGTCATCCCATCAAGCCCGGCCGGCGGAAGAAAGAAATTGCGACGGTTTTGGACGGCGCATAATGGCTTTGGTGATCTTCAGGAATGGAAAATCTTTGACGACACGCGCCAAATGTTTTCAAATTGGGCCGTCTGGCGATGAAATCCGCGTCCACGCAGCATCGAAGCAAATCGGTTCGGAAGTTTGGGCGAATCAAAACTCCCAGCGACATTGTTTCCGCCTCACCTTCGGAAAAAGACCAGCCAGAGAATGATTTTTCCAGGACCGACGCGCGTTATTGGCGGCAACGGTTGCTCTTGCGTCGCTATCGTTTCCCGGCGTCCGGCGGATCGGAGCAGGATTTGGCCGCGCAGATTGATCACGCCGGCATCGGCTTTTTTTTCCCATTGGGCACCCCCGATGTGGAAACGGCCGCTGCCAAAGCGTGTCAGATTTATCAGGCGGCGGTGAAACAAGGTTGGAGCGCCGCCTGCCAGCAATTCTCCCGTGAACTGATTGTGAGTTTCGAATGGTGTCTGAACCCGGTGTTGTGGACCTACACCACCATACATACCCTGGTCGGGAAACGAACGGGGCCGGAATCCAATTTGTCACCGCCCAATCCCCACCGGCAGCGCGTCCTGGTGGTGGAATTGGACGCAGGCATCCGCCGGGCATTGTGCTGGAGCATCGATCAGCAAGCCGGATTTGTGAGTGTTCCCTGCGACTCGCCGGCATCTTTCACTTATGCGCTGAAACTGCACAAGCCCCGCATGGTTCTCCTGAATCGCAATATGGCGGGACGAATCGGTTTCAAATCCGCCGGCACTGTCACCCCCGTTCAACCTGGAGTACCGGCCCTCACCTATTCGATTCATGCCGACGGTGACCAGATGTTTGTCTCCACACCCGGCGGCGCTGGAGGTTATTTGGTCAAACGGGTCAAGCCAGACCGATTGCTGGAACCCATCCTCAAAGTCGCCAGCCGGTCGGAGCTGATGACCGAAGATTTTCTTCTGCGCGTTAAGTATTATTTCCAGGAACTGCTGCAACTACATTCCGGCCAGGACAGCCCGGGGCTGGCCAGGCTGACGCACCGCGAACAGGAAGTGATGGAGCTTTTGAGCAAAGGTTGTGTGGACAAGGAAATCGCCCAGGCCATGGGCATCAGCCTCTGGACGGTGCACGGCCACATCAAAAAAATTTTTGAGCGGCTCCAGGTGCGCACCCGCACCGAAGCCGTCGTCCGGTATTTGGAAAAATAATTCGGCCGGTTTTGTCCGTCGGCATCAGGCTCACCCAACTGCGCGGTAATCCGAGCTGATTACCTGCCCCCCCCAAAACAGGGGATGGACACAAACGAGAGAACCTCCATAGTAGGCTCATGAATGATACAGATAAAGCAGGCAGAGTGCATGCTTGATTTTGATCTGTGACCCGAGACAGGCGGGAGTTCACAACCAGACAACCTAAAGGATATGAGACCTCTGCAAAAGGTTGTTTGAGTTGCTGATTTGATGTCAAAGTCATTATTCAACGAAAAATGGGATTGGCGACACGCCGTGTCCGGCGATGTGAACCGCCGTTTTCATCGTTTTTGTCCGCCGCGCGGACGTTCTGGATGTATTGCTTCATGCTCTGGTCAAACTCACCAGGCGTTTCAAGTTCCAACAGATGCTTTTGAACTCCAACTCCAGCCGGTTGGGATCACGCCCCACATACCGCACTCGCCTGTAGCCGGTGCATCGCTTCCACCAGCCGAAGATTCTTTCAATCCCGCAACGCACGCGGCTCATCAGCCGGTTAAAGAGCAGTGTGGTTTTGTCCAACGGTTGTCCCCGAAACGCCTTGCGCAAAATGCCATTGCCAATGTTTCTGCGTTCACACCAGCGGCTGCGCTCCTGGCTCCAATAGGCTTTGTCGGCCACAACCATTTCTTCATCGCCTTTGACCACGTTCTCAAATTCCTGGCTGTCATGGACGCTGGCATCGCTCAGAGTGACTTGACGAATCAACGTGTGCTCCTGGTCGGCGGCCACGTGCGCTTTGTAGCCGTAATGCGGCTGGCCTTTCTTGACGGTAAAGCCCGCGTCATCGTCGCCACCGCTTCTGTCTTCCCTGGCCGGGGCGCGCCGCGCCGCAGCCAACAGTGTCGCATCCACCAGTGTGCAGGTTTTCAGGATGAACCCTTTTTGTTCGAGTTGGCGGTTGACCAGTTGCAGCAGTTTTTCATGCAGCCCATGTTCCATCAACCGTTGGCGGAAGCGCACCAGCGTGGTTTCGTCGGGCACTCTGTCCTGCAAGCCCAAGCCCACGAACCGCCGCCAACTCATCCGGTCGGCCACCAACTCTTCACATTGCGGATCGGACAAGCCGTAGCAGTGCTGCAGCAGGCTCATCTTGAAAAGCACCAGCGGCGGATGCGGCGGATGGCCGGTCCGGGCCGGATACATCCGGTGCAACGCCGCTTCGATGGGTTTGAAGTCCACCGCACGGTCGAGCCGTTCCAGAAAATCGTTCGCCGGCGCAGAGGGCATCAGACTGTCCAGAAGTCCATATTGGGGATCGCTTGTCGTTTGCATATCTCTCTGACTTCTATTCAACCACCACGTTCAAATGCGTTTTGCAGAGGTCTCGATATATGAAACCAACAATAAAGTCGGTCACTTGGAGGCATGTGTCGCTGCCTTTCGCGGCGGCATTCGTATTATTATTGGGGGCGCGCATGGCCAGCGCGGCAGATTATCCCACGACCATCCTGGCGGATCATCCCGTCGCTTACTATCGGCTCGAAGAAGCGAGCGCATCGCCCACTGTGGCTGATTCCTCAGGCAACAACTTTACCGGCTATGTCACCTATGTGACCCAGGCTGACGGCACCAACATTTTCCCGATGTTGGGGCAGCCGGGCATTGACACCAATTCGGCGCTGTTCGCCACGTCCACCGGCATTGGGCAGGGAAATATCGCTGTTCCGGTCAATTCGACAATAAATCCCTCACCCGATGGCACAAACGGAGCGCCGTTCTCCGCCGAACTCTGGGTGCAAGCCACCACGCAACCCGGCAATTTTGAGGTGCCGTTGGACGATTCTTCTGATTTTGGCCAGCCGCCTCCGTTTAACAATTCAGCGGGCTGGAATTTTTATCAGACAGCCGGGCCGGGAAGCACCTGGTCCTTCAGCATGAGACCCAATCCGGGTTATGTTGGGGCCGGGCCTGCCGTTACCGTGGGCCAATGGACACACTTGGTTATCAGTTATGACGGCACAAACGCGACCTTTTACGTCAATGGTGTTGCCTATAACACATACGCCATCCCGCAATTTCTTGTTAATGACGGGGCTGAAAATTTGGTCATGGGTGAGGGGCCGGCTACCGGTTTTGCCCCGTACGATGGATATATTGATGAAGTGGCCATTTACAATTACGCGTTGAGTGCGGCGCAGGTCACGAACCATTATGCCGTCGGGACCAACGAGATTCGGGTTTTGCCGACGCCGCCGTCGTTTAACGCACAACCGGTGTCCACCAATACGTACGCAGGTGTGCCTGTGACATTCTCCTCACAGGCAATCGGCACCGCGCCAATATCCTATCAATGGACGAGAGTCGGAAGCGGCTCCATACTTAATGCAACCAACAATAACTACACCATCACTCCGGTTTATCCCGGTGATAACGGAGCGATGTTTTATGTGACGGCTTCCAATTCCGCGGGTAGCACAAACAGCGACACGGCAACACTGACCGTTCAGACAAATTTGAACCTTGTTTACAATCCATTCTCCATCACCCGCCGGGTGGGTGGCTACGCCGCCTTCCGGGTCGTTGCTAACGGCGCTGAACCAATAACCTATCAGTGGCATAGTATCTCCAACGCGGTTGATCGAACCATCACCGGCGCCACCAGCGACACGCTGTGGTTATCGAATATCCAACCCTCCGCTAATGGAACTCTCTACTATGCTCAGGTAACCGGTCCTTATGGCAGCCAGTTGAGCAGCCAGGCAAGCCTGACAGTCATTGCCCGCTCGAGCGAGGCGCTGACGAACGCATATTCCAAGGTCGTCATGGCGGACAATCCGGTCGCCTTTTGGCGTTTGGATGAAAAGAGTGGCACCACGGCACTGGATGATGCCGGCAGCTTCGACGGCACATATTCGTATGTCGGAAGCGATTTGACCTATGGGTATCCGAGTGGCATTCCGCATGATACGGACACCGCGATACACGTCACCAATACGGCGATCGTGACAATTCCGTATGCGCTCGAACTGAATCCAGTTACTGGTCCATGGTCGTACGAATTCTGGATCCAACCCACCTCGCTTGATCCCAGCAACTTCCACACGCCGATTGCCTCCCTCGCCAATCCAATCGTTGGTGGCCTTTACGCGGACCTTCTCTCGGGTTGGAATATTTACCAATATCCGGGGGTGCCGACAAGCTATTGGACCTGGGTTATATACAATGGCACTGGGAGTGGCGCCTTTAACAGTGATTTTGCTGTCAATCCCGAGCCTGGCACATGGTATTACATGGTTCTGACGGACGATGGCACCAATATGAATTGGTACGTAAACGGCAGTCTGGTGGTGTTTAACCCACCACTAACCGTGCAAAACCAGGGCTTTGTTCAAAACGGCATCAATGGGGATCCCAGCGTGGCCGGTGACCCAACTACCATCGCCACCCGCAGTGACGGACAATATGCTGATTGGGACGGCGGAGTTGAGGATGTGGCGGTCTATAATTATGTGCTCAGCCCGCAACAGATGCAGAATCACTTCCTGAACACGACCCACCTGACGGTAGTGCAATATGGCACCAATGTGGTGGTTACTTGGGGCGCCGGCACGTTGCAATCGGCAACGAGCGTCTCGGGGCCTTACACGAATGTGAGCGGGACGCCAACGTCGCCTTATACAAATTCGGTAAGCGCGGCATCGAAATTGTTCTATCGGGCCCAGTTGCAGTAACGGATAGCGAGGATTAAAATATCTTGTCTGCCGGGGTGACGGTTGCCCCGGCAGACAGGCAGAAGGATAAAGACGATGAAAGCTTGCATTCCGAAAAAGAATTCTGCCGCTGGAGTCGTTCTCTGTCCGGGGACCGCTTTCACGCTCATCGAGCTTCTGGTGGTAATCGCCATCATCGCCATTCTGGCCGCCATGTTGCTTCCGGCGCTGAGCGCGGCCAAATCGAAGGCAATAGCGATAGAATGCATGAACAACCTAAGGCAATTGAATCTGTGCGGTATTGAGTATTGCGGTGACAATCAGGAGATGTTCGCTGAAAATAATCCAACGGCGCCCGTGTCCACCAATTCCTGGGTTCAAGGAGATATGAGTGACCAACCGAGTATACGGTCAGGTCACACCGGGCGTCCTTGATTCCACCAACGTCCTCTGTGACGAATTGGCAGCCTTCTGGCCTTACAATAAAAGTCTGGCCATATATCACTGCCCGGCGGATCCCAGCAGGACAGCGAATATTCCCAGAGTGCGCAGTTATTCAATGAACGGCTGGATCGGAACCGAACATGCGTATAGCGCCTCTTTGGGACCGCCGGTATCCCAGGAGGAGATGTTCAATGTTTATCTAAAGGATACTACCGTAAAGTTTCCATCCCGAACATGGTATCTGATCGATGAACATGAGATGAGCATCAACGATGGGTTTTTCTGGGTTGATATGACCAGCGAGCGTCCCTTTGCCGACCTGCCCGCCACCCGGCATAACCGGGGTTATGGCCGTTCGTTTGTTGACGGGCATTCTGAGGTTTATCAACTCAAGGACCCGCGGACAACATGGCCCAAGCCGTCCAATATCAACCTGCCGCCCAATCCGGATTTTTACAACTTGCAAAGATTGACGACGGTTGAGAAATAAGTGATAGAGTCTTATGAGGCATGTGTTTTAACGCCAAATGTATTTCTCGAACGCAAGGAATTAATCTTTTGATTGCCGGTTTGTCCCTGCTTTCATTCGTCACGCAGGCGGACCTCTGGAGTACCGGTTATTATCCCGGATGGGAGCAAGACTCTCTGCCCGCCTCCAATATTGATTTCACCGCGTTGACCCACGTCATTCATTTCTCGGTCATTCCGAATACCAACGGCACCTTGAACAGTAGCGACAATGATGTCACCCTGGCCAATTCCACGGACATCGTCGCGCGGGCACACGCTGCCGGCAAGCCGGTGCTCATTTGCGTGGGGGGTGCCGACAGCGAAAGCGATTTTCAGCCCGCCACGAGCAACTCCACTTTGACCGTGTTCGTCAGCAGCCTGACGAATTTCATGGCCACGCGCGGCTATGATGGCGTGGATCTTGACTGGGAGCCGCTGACTGCCGCCGACACTGGACAATTTACAAACCTGGTGAACAGCCTGCGGTCCGCTTTGAACGCCTTTCCCCGGCACAAGTTGCTGACCGCCGCCGCCGGCGCATATCCCCCTTACGGCGACCCGCCGACGGCGGAATACACCATGTTCGCCTCGCTGCAAAATCAGTTCGATCAGATCAACATCATGACTTACGACCTGTCCGGGCCTTATGCGGGATGGGTAACCTGGTTCAATTCCCCCATATACGACGGCGGCTATCACTTCCCCAGCAGCGGTGGTCTGGTCCCATCGGTGGACGGCGCTGTTGGCAACTTCATCGCCAGCGGCGTGTTGGCCGCGAAACTTGGCATCGGCATCGCTTTTTACGGGGATGTTTGGCAAGGCGGCGCTGGAACCAGCACCGGCGGTGTCACACAGCCGCGCCAATCCTGGACCACGGCGCCTTCGATGAACCAGTCGCCTTACAACACGATCATGTCCGGTTATTATCAGTCAAATCTGTACTACTGGGATACGGATGGCCAGGCCGCCTATCTTAGCATCAGCAACGCAAATCCGGCCAATGACATGTTCATTTCATACGATGATCAACGCACCTGCCAATCGAAAGTCAGCTACGCTCGCAATCACGGACTTGGAGGGGTAATGATTTGGGAACTTGCTCAGGACCACCAGAACGGCCAACCGGATGCTTTGTTGCAAGCCGTCAAACAGGCGTTGGCCACCCCGGGTCTCATCACCATTCAAAGCATTGGCCCGGAAATCGCATTGTATTTTACCAGCCTTCCGCTGGGTTCTTACGATGTGGAATGGAGCAGCAATCTGACCGGTAACTTCTGGAATACGCTGGTGGTCACCAACGTGTCCGGTTCTGGCGGGATTCTCCAGATTGTTGACCCCAATACAGGCAACCAGTCTCAGAGGTTTTACCGGGTGCAAACGCCTCCTTGACCATGGATCCCTGCTTCTACCGTACTCAAGCATAATCTGCCATTACCCAACTATGCCCTTTTTGGTGTCCCGCTTTTTCAAGTTGCTGGCCTCAAACTCAGCCAACTGCTTGGTTGCGTTGATTTCATCTAAACACAGTTCATCTTCGAGCAATCCCGCCACGCCCCCATCTGGAGGGCGGGCGCGTGGCAGGGAAAGGCTGTTGAATCACGGTTGTATCGCGTTCGCCAGATTTTACGCCAACGGTTGAAGTTGTGGCTATACTGATTCGGGCTCAAAAGCGGATCAGGGCAAGAGCAAGACCCGATAAAGCCGCTGTCCGTTGGTTCCTATGGTATCCGACACGGTTGCGGCGGGATTTGTCGTGGAGATGACGGCACCCAGGTTGCTCCATCCAAGCTGGGTCAAATTCGCGGTGTATTCCACCTGGTACGGTTGTCCGGCGATCGCATTCCACGCGAAACTGATTGTGCCATTCGTATAGGCAACGGATTGAAGGACCGGCACGTTCGTTGGGCTGGCGTATGTTGTAGCCGAAAAAACGTAAGACGATGAATTCTGGTTTGCCGCGAAGATCCATGTGGCGGGCGTATCGGCGAAGCCAGTGATGTGAGCGATGCCGCTTCCTTGAACGTCGATGACGTTGGTGGTGCGAAAGGCCAGCGCCACTGAAGTGGCATCAAAGCTGTAGCTCAAGCCGCCGTTGGTAAATGCCCACAGCGGAACCACCGACGCAGCGGGTGGACTGAATGAGAACGGCGTCCAACTGGCGGTCGTAAACACGGGCACATTGCTGTAGCTTCCCGCCGAGTTGACTGCGCTTACGAACACGCTTGTGAAATTGGTAAACGCGGTAGCCGTGAGCAGCGGGCCGTTTGGAACGGGAGTTCCCACGAACGAGATGGAACCATTAATAAACTGCGGTCCCGCATCCGCATCAATACTGCAATTTGCAATGGCCAAACCAATGACCCAGGTCCCCAGACATCGTAAAGGGTTGGTATTCATCTTGTACGCCTCGCTCGTCTTGCTTTGGAATTGGTGCTACGGCTGGTTTCAAATGTTAATACCTGAACGCGGGTGATGAAGTTAAACAACACTGAAGCAAAACAACCATTGAGGTGTCTGCCTTCCAGGTTTCAGCTCCAAAAAAGTTGGAAGCCTTTAGCTTCTATCCTTGGATCTCGCACTGGCGCGAATAAAACCCCAACCCATCACCGCAAAGCTCAGCACCAATGCGAACACGGATGGTTCCGGAACTTGTCCCACCGTCGTGGAAGCGCCGAAGGTGAATGTTGCGGAACTGCCACCCGTGTCGGTGATGGTCCAGGTTCCCGGCGTGTCAAGATAGCCGGTCACCACGGCGGTGCCGTTTCCTGAAAGGTTCAAAAACATGGAACTTTGATTGTCAACCTGAACTGTGCTCGCGTCAAAGGTGTAGGTTGTGGATCCAACGCTCAGGGTCCACAATTGAAAATTAGAGTCGGGCGGGTTGAAGGAAAATGTTGAAAACGTCACGGGCGAGTACGCCGGAATGACGGCAAAATCTCCGGTCGCCCCCGGGAGAACACCCGGTTCGCCGCTGAACGGCCCGGTAAAGGAAGTAAAGGCGGTTGCCGTACTCAATGGACCGTTTAATGTCGCTCCTCCAAAGAAGTCGATGGAGCCATTAAAATATATCTGGCCGTGCACTGTCATGCCAGTGACCATCGCGAATAGAATGGCGCCTCCGCCAATGAGCTTTTTCCAAAAACTAGTTTTCATATATAAGGGGTTCTTTCTGCCAGCCTGCTGAAATCATATTTCACTGATTAAATTTACTGTGATGCTCAAATGCCACACTCTCAATTCACGCCAAAAATCGGCTAGTTGCCTTCGCAAATCACAGTCCAACGCCTGTCCTTAATTTAGCCAACTCTGTCCAATAAGTCAAACAGGTTCTCGTAATAGTTCGCCTTGGGGATGGCACGATCCCAGTTTCAGTGATGTTTCATTGACCGTTGTTCAAGAACATATTACTAGTTCAATTGACCCGCAAAATTACGGAAACCGAGGCAGCAAGAAGGTTGGTACAATGTTGAGCCAGGGTGATTATCCATAAAAATGTGAAACGACGGCCAAGTCGTTCCGGCTCCCCCCGCTACCAATCAGAAACAGCAAACGTTTGTGACGAAAGCGGTGTAGCCGGGCGGTGAATCAGCTGATGGCGGTTCGGAAAACGGCTGCGCTGTTTTGGTCGGGCCGACATCGGGCTGGCGCAAAGTCTTCTGCGATGACAGCAAAACAGCAGCGTAAGAGTCTTTGTCACGGCGGGCATGGTATTGACCGATGGTTCTGGTCGCATCATCCAGCCAATCAGGATCAGTCCGCATATTGACGGATTTCCAATTCACGGCTCGGTGGCCGCTAAGATTTTCTCTTCAACTCAACTTGGGCTTTTCCCACTTCATCCCGTGCGCTTCGGCAACGGCTGGCTGGGTCAGCTTGCCGTCCATGACATTGATGCCGCTGCTGAGTCCTGGATGCAGGCGGCACGCCTCGGCCAATCCGTGGTCCGCGAGCGCCTCGATGTAACGATACGTCACGTTGGTGAGCGCCTGGGTGGCGGTGCGGGCATAGGCGCCAGGCATGTTCGTCACGCAATAGTGCGTCACGCCTTCCTCCACAAACACCGGATCGTGATGTGTCGTCGGGCGTGAGGTTTCGGCGCAGCCGCCCTGATCAATCGCAATGTCCACGAACACGCTGCCCGGTCTCATGCAGCGGAGCATTTCCCGGGTAATCAACCGGGGCGCGCGGGCGCCGGGCACGAGCACCGCCCCGATGAGCAGGTCCACTTCCGGCAACAGTTCGTGCAAATGCATCTCGTTCGAATACAACGTGTGCGCCGTGTGCAGTGTGATGTCGAGAAACCGCATCCGTTCAAGGTCCACTTCCAGAATGGTCACGTCTGCGCCCAGTCCCTGGCCCATGCGCGCGGCGTTGATGCCGGAAGTGCCGCCGCCCAGCACCACAATCTTGCCCGGCAATACCCCCGGCACGCCGCCCAGCAGCACGCCGCTGCCGCCAAAATGTTTCGCCAGAAAATAACCGCCCACCAGCACGGACATGCGGCCCGCAATTTCGCTCATCGGTTCGAGCAGAGGCAGGCGGCGGTTGACCTCGACGGTTTCGTACGCGAGCGCGGTGATGCCGGACCGCATCAACGCCTCCATGACCGGTCTGCTGGCGGCGAGATGCAGGTAGGTGAAAAGAATCTGTCCAGACCGCAACAGGCTGAATTCGGACGGCAACGGCTCCTTGACCTTCACAATCAGGTCCGCCTTGGCGAACACCACGTCGTGCGAATCCACCAGCCGGGCGCCGGCGCGTTCGTATTCGGCGTCGGGAAAACCCGCGCCCGTGCCCGCGCCGCGTTCGACGACCACCTCATGGCCGCGTTTGGCGAGTTGATACACTCCGGAGGGAGTCAACGCCACGCGAAATTCCTGTTCTTTAATTTCCTTGGGAAGGCCGATGATCATAAAGCAAAGGTGCAGCCACCGAGCTTGACAAGCAAGCCGTTCGTCACCCGCGGAGACTTTTCCTTTGCCGGCACAAATCATCTGCTCGTCAGCGGTGCCGCCAATAAAACGGCCGGCGATGCAGGTGCATCACCGCTTTGAGGTAGAGAATGTCGGCGCGCACGCTATAAACAATGGCGAATGGAAAACGGTGAAAATTGAGTTTGCGATTGTCACCCCGGATTTTGCGCCAGCGTTCCGGCTCGGCCACGATGCGGCGCAACGTACGTTCAAACTCGTCCAGAAAGTCCTCCCCGAGGCCTGACTGTCGCTCCTCGTACCACAATGCTGCAGCTTCCAATTCTTCGTCGGCTTCAGGATGGCTGACGACGTGCATGGAGCTTGGCGCGAATGTCCCGGACGGCTTCCGTCACCGGCCGGCAGTTGACCTTGCCTTTCTCAATCTCGCGGGAGCGGCGGTCAATGACTTCCTGCCACTCTGTTTCGGCGTCCGCGTCCACGGTATCGTCGAGGCTGGCGATGAGTTCGCGAGCCAGGTAAGCCCGGTCCGATTGCGGCAAGGCCAGCACTTCAGCGACTTTTTCTGCGGTTACGCTCATGCGGCTATAATATCGCCTTTTCTCGCAGACTGACAAGTCGAAGACAAAAGAGGCAATCCCGCATTTTGACGGATTTCCAAGCTTTATGGTTGGTTGGCTGCAAACACTTTTCCTTTGCTGGCGCAAATCATCTGCGCGACGTACCGGCCGGAAAGCGCGGCGGATGGCAAACCGCCGCCAGCCACTACCCAGTGGCCGGCCATGTAGAAGTCTTTCAACCCCGGCAGCGTGTAGGGAATACGCCGGCCCAGAATCCGCGGCGTCGGTAGCCAGCCTTCGTAGCTGCCCTGCCAGTTGCCGGTGTAACGCACAAACGTCGCCGGCGTCGCGATGTCGGAACGATCCAGATTTTCGGCCAGCCCCGGAAAACGTTTGTCGAGGATGCCGATAATTTCCTGCGTGACGGCTTTCTTCTCGGCCCGGTAACGGCTGGGATCGCTCTTCTTCAAGTTGATCCAGAACTCGTAGCCGGTCGGCAGCCGAACCGTCATGACGGTAGTGCCTTCCGGGCAGAGCGCTGATTCGGAACCAAACGTCTCTACTTCCAATCGGCTATGTCGCGTTTGGTCGTCCACACGCAGCGGTTGAGCCAACGGCAGATTGAGCGTGTGCGGCGCGGCCGGGAAAACTTTTTTGATGCCCAACGAAACCTGGATGATGGCCGGGAACGGCATGCAGTTCTCGTACAGGTAACGAATTTTTTTATCTATGAAACGCCCGTCCAACATCTTGAAAATCGTTGTGTGTCCATCGGCACAGGAAACGACCATCGCAGCGGGGACGACGGTTCCATCGTCGCAACGCACGCCAACGGCGCGATTGTTCCCCACAATGACCGAGGCCACTCTCGCTTTATATCGTATGGTGCCGCCAAGACGGGCGTACCGGTCAGCGATCGCCATGGCAAAATCCCACGAACCGCCGGCGACGAACCCGCAGTTGTTGCGGGTCCGGAACGCCAGCACCATTACGAGCACGAGGGCCGACATGTGCTCGTTGCTGGCGATGGAACTCAAGGCTTCGCGTACCAGATTGTTTTTGTAGCGGGCCAGATAAGTGGTGATGGGGATATTTTTCCATCGCAGGATGACGGGCAACATCGGAAGCATACGCAGGCCCAGTCTCATCTTTTCGTGATATGTCATCATCTCCACCGGCTTTTCCAGAGGTGGTTCCAACGGAGCGCAACGGCGCGCTGCCCGCACCAGCTTGTCAATCAAATGGCTGTCCTTCGGCGCAACGCGTTTGAATTCGCGTGCCAGTTCATCCAGATCTGACGGCATCGAGAGGCTTTTGCCTTCGGCGTCTTCGACCCGGAGGATTTCCTTGTGGTCGAGAATTTTTCGCCCGGCGATGGCACCCAATTCCTGCCAGACCTGATGGAAGGCCGAAGGCGGCCGGGCGCCAATCAGCCAGCGCAGGCAGCCGTCAAAAACATACGGTCCCCGGTGCCAGGCCGTGCATAATCCGCCCGGCAGCAGGCTCGCTTCCAGGATCTCGGTCGAGATACCGTTCATTTGCAGGTAACACCCGCAGGCAAGCCCGGCAACGCCAGCCCCGATGATGATGACTTTCTCCCTTCCCGGAGCTGGAGCAGCGGCGGGTTCGGGCGACTTTGGCGTGGCGCGCGGCGGTGCTTCGACTTGCATTGCCTCAGTACTCATCAAAATTGCCTCGTGGAATAATCGTAGCAGCCGACGCAAGGAGGCTCTTTATTTTTGATTTACGATATACGATTGACGTGCGGCTGGGACGGAAGTGGACTCGTAAATCATAAATCGCATACCGTAAATCGAATTGGAGCCTCGTCACCTCGGCTTCTACAAAAAAACAGGCTTTCATAAAATCCCGCCGTCCACTTTGAGGACGGAGCCGGTAATGTAACCGGCCTCGGCGCTCGCCAAAAAATGCACCGTGGCCGCCACTTCTTCGGGCCGGCCAAACCGGCGCATGGGAATTCTCATCTGCGCCGCCTTGCGTTCCTCCTCGGCCAGGTAAGACAACGCCCCGGTCTCCACATAACCGGGACAGACAGCATTCACGGTGATGCCGATACGTGCGACTTCCTTGGCAAGCGACTGGGTCAACGCCACCACGCCCGCCTTGGCAGCGGCATAATTGGCCTGACCGGCTGGGGCCAGGAGCGCGCTCAGGGAAGACAGATTCACGATCCGGCCGGCACGCTGGCCAATCATCGTCGGCAGTACAGCCTGGCAACCGTGAAAAACGCCGTCGAGGTTCGTTGCCAGGACACGGTCCCATGAATCCGGCGGCATGGTCGCCAGCAGGGAATCTTCATGGCTGCCTGCGTTGTTGACCAACACATCAATGTGGTTGTGCCGCGTCAGAATTTCTTTGACCGCCTGTTTCCAGGATTCCGGGGAAGCAACGTCCAGGGTAATGCAGAAACAGCGGCCGGAATTTTCCTGTGCCAATTTGTCGGCGTGTTCACGCCGGGAACGGACGCCGAGCCAGACGACATTGTCGGGCGATTCCTGAAGGAAGGCGCGAGCGATGGCCTGGCCCAGACCGCCATTGGCTCCGGTAATCAAAATGACCCGCAAGCTCATGGCCGAATGTTGCCCGGAGACTGGCCAACCGACAAATGCGAAATGCCGATATCGGCGCGCACAAACCGCGCGCCGATCGCCTGCTGATTGGAGCCGACGAGGCTGACATTGGCGGCAGTAAATCGGCGATCGGCGACCGCGTCGCACGCCGCCACGCATTGCCAGGCGGCGGCGGCCATCAATCCTTCGCCCAAAGTGCGTTTCGGGCTAAGGCGTGGGCCGGTCCAATCACGCCACGCAGTCAATTCCGCCGCGTCGGCGTGCGGACTGTTTCCGATGCCGTCACAGAGCAATTCGTCAGCAGAATTTTTGCCCAGTTGCCCACGCATGGCGCGGGCGGCTTGTGTCCGATTCTTTCGCGAGGAGTAGGTGTGCGCATCCGTGATGGCGGACAGTTCAACTCCGGCTGACAGTTCCGTCTCGCGGCACAAACACAAGGCTCCGGCGCCGGCGGTGAGAATGGCCGGGCGTTCGAGATGCCAAAGGGCATCGGCCAGGATCCAGTTGATCTCTTCGGCACCGATGACCAGGCACGCATCCACGCGATTCTCTTCGAGCCATTGGGCCCCAAGGGAAACTCCCTGGAGAAACGCCGCCGGATCGCCTACCAACGAGCTGGCCAGTGAAATGTTTCCAAGTACCGCCGCAAGATGGCTCGCGGGCGCGGCGTAAACGGTTTCCGGAAAAAAAAGCGGACTGGCGGTCGCCGGATCCTTCAGGGTTTCCTCAAAAAATCGGCAGGAATAATTCACACAACCGGATTGCAGACACACCACCAGCCCGAGACGAAATCCGGGATCGCGGTTTGCCCGCAAGGCGGCGGTGGCCTCGAGCGCGGCGGACACGACATAATGCGTAATGGGACTCGAGCGTCGCAACCGGGGATGCGCCAGAAATTCCGGACGCGAGGCGGGGTTCGGTATCAGACGTGTTCGGAATGGTTTTTCCCAGCCGGGTCGTTCCAGGGTTTGAACGGGCAGGGGTTCATCTTTCCGGAGCGCTTGACGTAAAGCGGCAACATTCCAGCCGGCGGGTGATACCGCGCCCGATCCTGCGACAAAAATCCGGCTCATGACCACCTCCGCAAAATCAAACTCGCGTTGACACCGCCGAAGCCGAACGAGTTGGACAAGACAACATTCACCCGCGCGTCCTGGGGTTTGTGCACGACGGAAAAGTTGCAAGCCGGGTCGGGAGTTTCAAACATCGTCTCCGGTGGCAGCCATTGCTCGCGCAAGGTCATCAGGCAAATCACCGCCTCGACTGCGCCCGCAGCGCCGAGGAGATGCCCGATATCGGCCTTGGTGGAACTGACGGGCAGGGTCGCGCCCCGGTGTCCGCTCCAGTAGCCGATGGCGACCGCTTCCGAACTGTCATTAAGCACCGTGCCCGTGCCGTGGGCGTTGAGGTAGTCAACGTCATCAGGCGTGATGCCCGCGGTGGCACACGCCTGCTTCATGACCGTCAGTGTCGTGTCGCCTTGTGGATGCGGCTGAGTAAGGTGGTGCTGGTCAATGGACGTGCCATAGCCGATGAGTTCTCCCAAAATCGTCGCGTCCCGTCGGCGCGCACTTTCAAGTGTTTCAAGGGCCATGATGGCCGCACCTTCGCCCAGCGCCAAACCATCGCGCCGGGCATCGAAGGGACGACAGACGGTGGTCGTCAGCGCTTGCAAAGCGTCGAAACCCGAAAACACAAGCTGGGTCAGCGCGTCATAACCGCCGGTGAGAACGCGCTCGGCCTGGCCGTAACGAATCAGTTCCCAGGCATGGCCGATGGCATTGCTGCCGGAAGCGCAGGCGTTGGAAACGATCGTGACCGGTCCGTTGGAACCGAGTGCCTCAAGCGCCATCCGTGCCTGAACCTGCGGCTGGTAGTGAACGGCCCGGGTGGATTGGTGGCGATGATCGTGCGGCGCTTGCACGGCCTGTCGAAAATACGCCTCGCCGAAGGACATGCCGCCGGCGGTTGTGCCCAAAACCAGCGGCAGATTTTCCGCGGGTTCCCAACCGGATTGCTGCCACGCTTCGTGAGTTGCCAGCAGCAACATGGCGGCGGCACGGTCGAGCCGGGCAATTTGTTTTGCGTTGAGCCGGGTGGGCGGCAGGGCTGTCGGCAAATTCACCTCCGCGGCATGCTTTGCCCGTTGGCGGCTGACGTCAAACAACGACACGGGCCGGAACGCCGTGCGTCCGGTTCGAAAACCTGCCGCGTTGGGGTTCCAACCCAGGCCCAAAGCCGTGATGATTCCCGCGCCGGTGATGACGACGCGCGGTGGCGTTTCAGGCGGAGACGTTGTCGGGAAGAGCATGACAATCGTTGGCAGTGGGATTTTGCTGCGCTAGGGTGCGGATAAGTGATGACATACCGCGCACCGGTCGGATCTTGCGCTTACAAGATAACTCGCATCGTTCAGTTCGTTCCAAAATATAATCCCACGCCATCATCAGGCAATGCAAAACCGCGATAGAATGGTCCCGGAACGCGAGTTTTGCCTCGATTCCAAGCGGGATCATGATCAAGCTGGGCGCGTGCCGGAAACCACTACATGTGTCGCAGTCATCACCTGTTTTAACGAGGTGAGAACCATAGCGCCTCTGGTCGCCGCCGTGAGCCGATACCTTTCCTCGGTGATCGTTGTGGATGACGGCTCGACCGATGGGAGCTCAAGCCTGGCCAGCGGGGCGGGTGCAGAAGTGGTTGCTCACCGGCGAAATCTTGGCAAAGGGACCGCGCTCAAAACCGGATTGTCGCGGGCGCGGCAACGAGGCTTCGAATGGGCTTTGGTGCTGGATGGCGATGGTCAGCACGTGCCCGGGGATTTGCCGGCCTTTTGGCGATGCGCCGAACAGACCGGGGCGTTGCTCGTAGTCGGCAACCGCATGCACAACGCACAGGCCATTCCCTGGCTGCGCCGACAGGTGAACTGCTGGATGAGCCGTCAATTGTCGCGCCGCGCGGGCCGGTGCCTGCCCGATACGCAATGCGGTTTTCGTCTTGTCCATTTGGAAACGTGGGCGACTTTGCCGTTGCATACGGAGCGTTTCGAAATCGAATCCGAGATGCTGATGGTTTTCCTGGCGGCGGGGCATCGGGTTGAGTTTGTTCCCATCCGGGTCATCGGCCGCGGATACCGAAGCCATATCCGCCCGGTTGCCGACTCGCTTCGGTGGTGGAAATGGTGGCGTCAGCTCAAGCGGCCGGCTGGCGCGTGTGCGCCAGACGATTCAGAAGTGCGTGTACCCCGTCCCGCCGTGGCTCACGCTCAGGGGTCGCCGTAAGCAGGTAACTTCAAACAAAAAGCGGGCCCGTCATTTGGTGGGATTCCAGACGTACTTTCCAGCCGTGTTGATGTAACCAAACTTGCCGCCGACCTTGACGCTCGCCAAGCCATCGACAAATGGATCCGCTTCATCAAACTGCGGACTGATTGCGAATTTTCCCGTGGAATCAATGAATCCCCAGTGTTTTCCCTGGCGCGCTGGCGCCAAGCCGTCGGAAAACTCAGCGGCGGCGTCAAATTGCGGATTAATCGCGAATTTCCCGGTCGGGTCAATGTAACCCCAATGTTTGCCCTGCCGAACCGGCGCCAGGCCCTTGACAAAAGAGCCGAGGTCGTCGAACTGCGCATTGATCACAAATTTTCCGGTCTTGTCAACGAACCCCCACTTGCCGTCCAACCTGACCCCTGCGAGCCCTTCGGAAAACGGTTGCGCCCTTTCAAACTGCGGGTTTACAGCAATTTTTCCGGACTTGTCAACAAACCCCCAATGTCCCCCCATCCGGACTGGTGCGAGTCCTTCACCAAACATTCCGGCATCTTCGAACTGCGGATTGATGGCGTATTTGCCGTCCGTGCTGATATAGCCAAAGCGACCGCCACCACCGTGGAACGGACTGAAGGGTCTGGGATCGTAGGGAACGAAGGGGCCTGGACCGCCGCCGAGTTTTACGGCCGCCAAACCTTCGCTGAAAATATCGGCTTTGTCGAACTGTGGATTGATCTCCATCTGCCCCGAAGCGCCCACGTAACCCCACCGGCCCATACGCACCGGGGCCAGACCTGCCACAAACCCGCCGGCGTGATCGAACTGCGGGTTGATGACCGTCTCGCCGGATTTGTTCACAAAACCCCAGCGACCGTTGACGACCACCGGATATAACGTCTGCGCGCCGAGACACACGGGCGTCGTGTTCAGGATTCCAGCCGCGAACAACAGTGAGAACAGGATTTTTTTCATAGTATTTCGAGCGTTTTTTTTAGGTTCCGGACAGGGATAAATGACCATCCCGTTCCACATTCGTTGGCGGCGAGTCTATTTTGCACGGGAATCGAGTCAAGCGTTGAATCAGGCCGCACCCACCTGGCCATTGAATCTCCGATCAGAACGCCGCCGCCCATCTCTATGCTTGACCCGACGCTGAGACAGGCTTAATACTTCGTATTAGGAAATAATAAGTTTCAATTCCCAACGGAAACGGAGAGTTTCACGGAGTGGCTCGTTTAAGTTCAATTCGAACCGTCGGTATCATCGGCAGTGGCCCGGCAGGCGCGACGCTCGCTTCGCTGCTCACGATGAAAGGTGTGGACGTGACCCTTTTCGACGATGGTCGCCGGCCCGACCTGATCGTCGGTGAGTCGCTCATTCCGGCGATTGTGCCCGTGCTGCGTAAACTGGATCTGGAGGAACGCGCGGCGGCAATTTGCCAGCACAAGCCGGGTGTCACGTTCACCTTCAGCCCGGAGGAGCAGGTCGAGTTCTGCTTTGAATCGCTGTCGGGTTCGCCCATGCCGACTTATGCCTACAATGCGCCGCGTCCCGCCTTCGATAACCTTTTGGACCAACGCGCCACTGAACTTGGCGTAAAGCGCGCCAAGGTGCGGGCGAAGATTGAGCGGGTGAATGGCAATGGATTGCAACTGGCTGCCGAAACGCTGGAACACGCTCCCTGGTTCCACGGCCGGCAACCGGATTTGCTGGTGGATTCCACCGGACGCGGCCGGCTCTTTGCGCGCACGCTGGAAATTCCCGCGGAAGTCGGCCCCCGCAAGGACGTGGCTTACTTTGCCCACTATGAGGGCTTTGCCGATCCCATGCCGCGCGGACAGGTCATCATCGGTCGGCTGACCCGTGGCTGGTGCTGGCGTATTCCGTTGCGCGACTGCCTTTCCGTCGGCGTGGTGATGAACAAGGATGACGCTGCACAATTTGGCGCCACGCCGGAGGAACGGCTTGAGGGCGCCATCAATCACGATCCCTTGCTCGCCGCCGCCGGTCGGGACCGCCGCCGCGTCACAGAAGTTGCCACCTATACCAACTACCAGCTCGTTTCCCGGCATGGCCACGGATCGGGTTGGGTGATGACGGGCGACGCGCTGGGTTTTGTGGATCCAATGCTGTCGCCAGGAATGTGGCTGGCGTTGCATTCCGCCGAACTGCTCGCCGAGCGGCTGGACAATCTGCCGGCGTACTCGCGCGAGATGCGCAAGCTCCTCATGGCCTGGATGGGGCTTATCCAGTACTTCTATGACGGCCGCATCTTTGCGATGTATAAAACCGGCATGTTCTTTGAACAGAAATTCCCCGGCAAAATTGCCGAGACGATGCACGATTTTTTCAACCGCAAAATCGCCTGCATGGCTTCGGGGTTGACCACCACCTCGCGGTTTGGCCACGGCATGTTGCAAATCATGTCGCGTCCCGCTGCCTGGAAAACCGATCCGGCGACGCTGGCGATCCGCTGAAATTTCCCGATGTTGGCCGGCGCTTTTGCGGAAGGTTCCGCTTTGGACCAGGCTGTCGGGTCACTGCCCGATGAAGGACAAATCCCGATGACGTGGGTAAGTTCGGGCTTGCAAGAGAAATGACAGTTCGCTTACAAAAGAAGCAGATGCTTTACGATGCCTGGCAGAAGGTGATTCGGGACAGGGGTGACGAAGTGGCTTTGCGTGATCTGGCTTCCGGACGGAGTTGGACCTTTGCGCAGATGGACCGCGAAGCCGAAATGCCTTTCCCGGACAATTCCGCAATGGTTTTTCCCCGGGGTCATTCACCCGGGTTTATCTTCACCGTACTGCGGGCCTGGCGCTGGGACAGAGTGATTTGCCCGCTCGAAGCGCATCATCAGCCGCTCGCGGTCCCGCCTCCGCCTGCACCGTGCTGTCATCTTAAAATCACGCCCGCTACCACCGGTGTGCCGCGCGCCGTCGCCTTTACCGGGGAACAACTGCTGGCTGACGCCAGGAACATTGTGACCGCGATGGGCATGCGTCCGGACTGGCCCAACCTCGGCGTGATCTCCATGGCCTATTCCTACGGGTTTTCCAATCTGGTGCTGCCGCTGCTGCTTCATGGCATCCCCCTCTTCCTGGCGCCCGCGCCGTTGCCGGAAATTTTGCGGGGCGCGGCCAAGGCCCATTGGAACCTGACGGTGGCCGGTGTGCCGGCGCTCTGGCACGCCTGGCACAAGGCCGGTGTGATTCTCAACAATGTCCGTCTGGCCATCTCGGCCGGTGCGACACTGCCATTGACGCTGGAACAGGCGGTGCTTGCCGAACACGGCGTCAAAATCCACAACTTCTATGGTTCCACCGAATGCGGCGGCATTGCTTACGATGCGACGGATACGCCGCGGACGGACGAAACCTCCGTGGGCTGGCCGATTAAAGGCGTCAAGGTTACACTGAAACGGGACGGGGTGCTGACCGTGCGGAGCCGGGCCGTGGGGAAAACTTATTGGCCGGAACCGGAGGACACTCTCAGCGGACGCGTCTTTCGGACCTGTGATCTCGCCGAGCTCAAAGACGGGACGATTTACCTGCGCGGCCGCACGGGCGACCACATCAATGTGGCCGGGAGAAAAGTCTGCCCGGACATGATTGAACGGGCGTTGCGGGAACACGAAGCCGTTGACGAGTGTCTCGTCTTCGGCGTGCCGAGCGGGAACGCAGACCGGATTGACCACATCGTGGCGTGCGTCACATCAGGCCGGCACGGCATCAAGGAGGAATTAAAACAATTCCTGCTGCAAAAGCTGCCGAGCTGGCAGGTGCCGCGCGAGTGGTGGTTTGTGGGGTCGCTCCAGATCAACGGGCACGGCAAAGGAATCGCGCGCGCCCAGTGGCGGAAGGATTTTCTCAAAAATCGCGCCAAACCGGGTGTCGAGGTTTAACAGACCGTTCCCTTTCCTGAAGCCATTTGTCATGACTTGCTTTGCCGGGCAATCGCCGTTAAATTCCCAACATGAAATTGCGTCTTCTGGTTGAACTCGACCCGGAAACCAATCGCTGGTCGGCGGTGTTCCCTGAACTGCCCGGCTGCGCTTCCGCCGGAGATACGGAGGAAGAAGCCGTTGCCAACGCGAAGGAAGCATTGGCACTTTGGTTTGAACCCTCGCCGGTCAAAATGAACAAAGGCGCAAAACTCATGGAACTCGCCGTGCCGTGAGCCGGCGGTTTCCAGTTTGCAACGCCAAAGAAGTCGTCAAAGTTCTGCGCCGGCACGGCTTTGGATTGGTGGCGCAATCCGGCAGCCATCAGAAATGGCGACACGAAAATGGCCGGCAGGTGATTGTGGCCGTGCACGGAAACAAACCAATCCCCATCGGCACGCTGAAAAGCATCATCGAAGGCAGTGGACTGGACGTGGAAGAGTTCCGCTGATAAATCCGCACTCTGGACCCGCATTTGCAACAACTCTTTTCCTGAATTTATTTTGGAATGGACGATTGGGGGAAAAGGATTTAACGCAAAGACGCCAAGGCGTAAAGCCGTGAAGCGGCATCGGAAATTAGCCGGGGACAACGTCCCCGGTGAACGGGAAAAGCGAATCGCGTCGCGGAGCGACGATGGAAAAGGCGCAATGATTCCACCGTCCCTTCAGGACGGATTTTGTTTTGGACATTGCACCCGGCACGGTGTGCCGGGCTAATTTCCGGTTGTCCCTGCCGGGACGAATGCCGGCAGACGGGGCGCACCCACAAACAGGACGGATGGGTTGCGCATTCCGAATTCCGCGGGGGCAACGGGCCGCGTCCCGCATGGCGGGACGGACGGGAACTCTTTTCCTGTATTTTTTTGGGGATGGACGACTGGGGCAATTGGGTTTTGAATTTCAACCACAAACGAATAGACACCGATGAACACGGATTTGCATGAGAAGTTTGAGGAGGTGGTGAAGTCGGCGCAGCAAGCCGCTGTCCTTGTTCTTGTTTATTAAGCAGGAGACGACGTGAGGAGTCTCTGATTAAAATGAGTCTCAAGAGTGGCAGTGCTGGTTTTGGTTTATTGATTTATCCGCGAATTGCGCGAATTATCACGAATCAGATTTCCAATCGGTGTTAATTCGTGAAATTCGTGTCAAAAGGTTTTTGTGTCCGGCTCGCGAGTACGCTCGCCCCACCAGATTAAACCCGATTCAAGCTTGGCCGCGAGGTCCCCGAGCCATGTCGGACCTTGCCACTGGAAGTCATACTGATTTCGGCGACGAATTCGAGCGAGGTTGGCACCTTGTGACTCGAAAGCTGGCGGCGGCAGAAGGCCAGAATGTCCTCGCTGGTGTTCGGTGAACTGCCATTGCGCAATTGCACCTCGGCGCAAATCGCCTCGCCAAACTGCGGATGCGGGCGGGAGAAAACGCGCGAGCGCAGCACCGCCGGATGCTGGTCCAACACGCCGGCAATTTCCTCCGGGAAAACCTTGTGCCCGGCGATTTGGATGACAGACGAAGTCCGACCGTCCAGAACAATCCGCCCGCCGCGGTCGCGGTGCGCCAAATCGCCGGTCAAAAACCAGCCGTCATGCAGCACTTCCTCCCGCAATCGTGGCGGGTTCAGGTAGCCGGAAAACATGCCGGGCCCGCGCAGGGCGAGCTGGCCCGTTTCACCGTCGGGCAACAATTTCACTGCCTCACTCACGATGGTTGCTTCAAAACCGGGCACTGGCCGGCCGATGGCTTCGGGATGCTCGGCCGCTTCAGTGATGTTCATGATCGGCAATCCTACTTCAATGATGCCAAATCCCTGTGACACCGGCATGTGATACCGCGCATGAAAATCCCGCGCCGCCTGCGGATCCAGGCGGCTGGAGACGGACATCACCCGCTTTAGCGAACGTGGCAACGTCCGCCCCGATCTTTCGCTGGTCAACATGCGGATGTGCATCGGCGTGACGTAGAGAAACGTCGCCTGATGTTTCGCCGCGGCGTCCAGAATATTCTCCGCCAGATAATCGGTGTTGACAATGACTGTGGCGCCGACCTCGAGGTAAAGAATGATGGACACGTAAAAGTGATAGGCCATCGGGAGCACCCAGAGGATTTTATCCTCGTACGTCAGGCTCAGCCCGGAATTGGCGGCCCCGGTGCGTTCCAGCACGTCGCGATGGGTCAGGACCACGCCCTTGGACTGGCCGGTGGTTCCCGAAGTGAACCGCACGAATGCGGCATCCTTGATTTCCGGGGTCAGCGGCGTTTGCGGGCCGTCCTGCCGCGTGAAGCGCAAACCGTTGCCGCCCGGATTTTCCAGCGTGACGGTCTTGCCGGGCTGGGCCGGATTGCTGCCGTCGTCGAGAATGACGCACAAGGGCGCGCGTGCCAGCATGTCCGCCAGTTCGGCCGGTTTCATCTGGTGATGGATGGGCATGATGACCGCGCCGCAGCCGAGCGCCGCCAGGGCGCCGATGACAAACGAGCGTCCGTTCCGCGCCCGTACACCGACGCCCTGGCCGGGGCTCACACCCAGCCGGTCGAGCTGGATCCGCAGCGCTTCGACTTCGCGCCAGAGCGATTGATAATCCAGCGTACCGCCGGCATCAATGATGGCGCTCCGGTCAGGCCATTGCTTTGCGGAGCCGGAAAGCGTTTCAAAAACATTCATCGCCTAAAAGTTATTTTGGCTTTTCAGTTTGGTCAATCCTGTCGGTTTCCGCCAGTTTTCATTGACCCATTTGCCGCCGGATGGCCGTCACCGCGTCCTCGAGTTTTCGACCTGAAACCTGGACGGCGGCAGCGGTTCCGGCTGCCCAGCCGGTGGCCAGCGCCGTGCCGATGACGCGGGCCGAAGTCATCGCGCCCGTCATCGCCGAAAAACAGCGGCCGGCCACGAAAACATTGTCCAGTTCAACCGGACGCAGACAATCAAAGGGGATTTCGTAGTAGTCGCGTTCGGCAAAGTAAGTCATTTCCGGCCTTGGACTTTTCGTCCAACGTTCCATCGGCCAGCAACCCCGGGCAATCCCCGATGGAAATTTTCGTGTGCCCAACACGTCCGCCTCCGTCAGCCGGGCGTGCCCTAGAATACGGCGGCCTGAACGGATGCCAAGCTGCGGGGCAACGGAATCAAGGCGCGCGTTTCGGCAGGAAGCGATATTTTTAACCAAAAATTGCCGGAGTGGTTCGAGCAGGGCGCGCGCCTCGCGTTCCCAATCCGTGACTTGCTGCCAGAGCGCACGGTCGGGATTCGCGGGCATCAGGCTCAATTTGAAGGCGAGACGGCCATTGGCGCCGGTGCCGGGCACGAGCGACAGCCGTTCACAGAGTGCGGGCAAAGTTCCATTTTCGATGGCCCAATGCAGTTCGCGCCGCACTTCCAGCAGGCCGCGTTGTGCCAGTCCCGGGTCCGCATTCTCCAGAACGAACACCAGGGCTGGCGCCTGGTCGGCGCCGCCATTTTCGGCGTTGGCGCCGGCCAGGGCGGCCGCGGTCGCTTCACCGGTGCAATCCACCACGGTGTTCGGGTGGAAAAGCAACGGCTCGTTCCAGGCCAGGGCGCGAACTTGATTCAGCCGGGAACCTTCCGCCTGCGCCTCCGCCACGGTGGCGTGCAATATGACGGTGACGTTTTTGGATTCGCCGACCACCGCATCCGTCACGTGAGCGAAAGCATGCGGGGGGTAAGGCAGCACCCAGAGGCCGGTATCCATTACCCGGATGGGCTTGGTGTCGGCGGTACGCTGCAAGCGCGCGGCAAATTCCTGCGGAAAACCACCGCCCACCGGCGTGGCTTCCTCGCCGGTAGTGTCGCGCAAGTAAAGTCCACAGATGGTGCCGACTTGCGCGGTGGTGGCCAGCCCGCCCAGAAATCCATATCGTTCCAGCAAGACCACCCGCGCGCCGGCGCGTCCGGCCGCTGTGGCCGCGGCCACGCCCGCTGCCCCGCCGCCAATGACCAGCACATCGCAAGCGATGGTCGTGGAAGCGATGCGGGCCATGTTGCTCATGGCGTGCTCCGTCGCATGTGCTTGCCGTAGCCGCGGATGTATTTCCACTGGGGCCGGATGTTCAACAGAACCGATACTTTTTGTCCGCAACGGACCACGGTTTTGCGCCAGTCCGCCGGCGAAGTCCACTCCGCGCGTCGCCGCGCAATCCGATCCAGATTTTTTTCGGTGTCGTCGGCCAGGCCGTGCGAAAGGTAATAAGCCGGTTCGAAGAGGTCCTGGTCCGGTTTCACCTGGCCCTCCCGCGCGGCGACCTCGGCCATGGGCGTGCCTTCATAGACACGGATGCCGATGGTGGCAAACACGGCGTTGGCGCGCGCACAATTGTTCAAAAAATTCTGGGTATCCTCGACGTCCGCCCAGGTTTCACCGGGACCACCGAACAGCAGGTAGATCGCGACAGGCAGGTCAGCATCATGCGCCGCCTGCAGGGCAATCCGGGTTTCCTCCTGTCCGAATGGCTTGTTCAACGCCGCCAGCATCTTATCCGAAGCCACGTCCAGTCCGAATTCGACGCCGATGCAACCGCCTGCCTTCATCACGCGCGCCAGTTCCGCGTCGAAGCCCGTCGGATTGCAGAAGGCTGACCATTGGACCGGCAACCGCCTCCGCGCGAGTTCGCGGCAGATGGCCAGCGCGTGGTTGCGGGGATCGTTGAAAACACTGTCCACGAAAAAGAAGTGGCGCGATTTTCCGCGGGAGGCCGCAGCGGCAACCTCGTCCACCACGGCCTGCGGCGGACGCAACCGGTAGCGGCGTCCCTCCAATTGGGGATAAATGCAGTAGGCGCATTTGAACGGACACCCGCGTTTGGTCTGTACGCCCACAAACCCGCCGCGCCGGAGGTAACGTTGATAACGACAGAGTTCATGGGCTGGCATTGGTAATTGGGAGAGTGATTCAATTGCCCGGGCGGGCGCGGTGTTCCGGCCACCGTTCCCGGCGCGAGTGACGACGCCCTCAATCCCTTCCAGCGAGCGACCGGTTTCCAATCGCGCCAGCACCAACGGGAACGCGCGCTCACCTTCGCCTATCACTCCGCAGTCGGGTTGCAATCGCTGCATCCAGCCCTGGGGAGAAACGGAAAAACCGCTGCCGCCCAGAATCAATGGTCCCGCGAAACGTTGTCGCACCGTTTCCACCAGTTCCCGCACCTCGTCGAAATACAGACGCGGGGCAAATGACCAGCAATTGTCCAGATTCCGGATGCCGAAGGCGACGGCTGCAAATTTTTCCGCGGCCAGCGCTTTTTCCAGCGCCGTTTGCGGTTTCCGTTCCGTTCCCAAATCCAGAAACTTTACCTCATGGCCGGCGGCCCGCGCGGCGGCGGCAACGCACAACGCTCCCAATGGCGCGACCGGATAAGGCGAGCGCTCCCGATTGGTCGCCACCAGGAGCACTTTCATGATAATGCCTCCTCCATTAATGCCTTGCGCACATCCTGTTCCACCCCGTCCACTTCGGCCGGAGTCAGGCAGTCATCCACCCACGACAGTTCCGCGGTCAGCCGGTTGCCGAACCTTAAAAACAACACGGTCAGGCCGGGCCACCGCCAGCAGGGGATCAGGTGCGTGGCATCCAAAATCCGGCCACCGCACAATTCCGTCATGCCGGAGCAGATTTCGCCCGAATCCGAAAAGCTCAGGGAGGCGATCTTGCCGCGGGTCGGTTTCCCAAGATGATGCGCATAATATCCCAGCGGCAGCGGTTTGAACATTTCCAGCGCCGCCATGCAGCATTCCGGGAAGCGGTCGCGAATCTGGTCCGTCATCTGTCGGCTGAGTTCGCCGACGATGTCGCTGATCCGCCCGGCGTGTCGCGGCTCAATGCGGTAGAACAGGATGGAGAGATGATTGGAAAAGATGGGGCCCTTCGCGCCATGCCGGCGGGTATCGTGGGGCACGGGAACCAGATAAGCCCCGTCCCGGTTGCCGCGCTGGACCGCGATGGCATGCAAGGCCCGGATGGAAGCGGCCAGAAAAAAATGGCTGCGCCGGAAACCGGCTGTGAGTTGCTGGCTGCGCGCATCAATCCGGGCCGTTTCCGCTTCGGTGAAGCGCATGAGGCGGTGATGGTTTCGGCAGGGGCCGGAACGGAGTTCGGTCGGCACCAGGGTGAAGAGCGGCTCCTTGCCGGATTCGTGCAACCATTTCACCGAGCCATGCGCCTGTTTGGCATTTGACCACCAACCGGCAATCCCGCCACCACGAGCCGTTTGCCGCGGACTGATAAAATCCTGGAGGGTCGGCGCCCCATTCGTCGCACTGTCGGCGTTCAAATGACTCAATAAAAAATCCAAACCGCGCGCGTCTAAAAGCGTGTGGTTCCAGGAAAGGTAGAGATGAGTGGTTCCATTCGTGTGGCGCACCACGTCGAATGCCACTCCCGGTCCTTGTTCAGCGCGCAGTTCCCGTTCCGCCACCGCCTTGGGCAGTGACCACAATGCTCCGCCTCCGCCATTTTGGTCGGTGTGTTCGAAGAAAATGTCCTTGGGCCTCGCTGAGGTGCGCCAGACCGGCGGCAGCAACGGCAGCGGTCGGACCAGACGCGCCCGCGCCAGCCAGTCCATGATGGGTGATTCGGCAATGCGCCGGCGCAGCCGGTCCGCGTCAAAGCCGCGGTCCAATTGAAAGATGGCGCAGCAAACGTTGCCCGGCAGGCCAAACCGCCGCATCCGGTTGTCCTGGCCGTGCATGAAGTAATCTCCGGCAGCCGATCGAATCTGACGGGGCAGGTCAGGCATAGAAAACGGACGGTCGGCGCTCAGGTTGACGAGTGACCGTTGCGCGCCAGTTCGGCGATGCAATTGGCAAGCGTGGCCATCGAGGTCAGATTATTGCCCGTCAGGTGCGAGTCCGGCACCCGGACACCGATGACGCGCTCGCAAAAGAGCAGCAGTTCCACCAGCGCAAAGGAATCGATGCCGGCCTGGGCCAGCGGGCTGTTCTCGTCAAAAGCCGTTCCTTCGGCGACGAAATTGGTCCGCGCGAACTGGCAGAGCTGCGCGGCAATGGTCTTGGGATCCTTCTCCGGGGTCATTGCTCGAGTGGGTCTGTGATGAAACAACGGTCATCGGCGGCCCCAACAACAGGGGTTGCCGCTGAAAAAACCGGTCGGCGTTCGAATCCGGCCTTTGCGCAAGCGAAGAAGCAGTGATTAGGGTCAATGCTCATTTTTAGTAAGTATGGCGCAGCTTGAAATAGCGTCAAGCTTGGAAGCTGGAGAGTACTGCTGACCATTATATTCTTGCCCGGCGTCACAGTGCCGGAACATCCTGTGCCGGATGGCAGAATCTGTTCCCGAGCCAATGGCAATTCCACCGGTCGCCGTGTCCGCCCGCTTTTCCAAGGCGAGGCTGATTGCCATTAAGATTATCGTCCTGACGGCGCTGGCCCTGGCCCTGGGTTTTTTTCAAGGCTGGGCCTCGTCGCGACTTTACAAGCCCGACCACACCGCCGGTTTTCACATGGGCCTGCTGCACGGGATGCTGATGCCCGCCGCGCTGCCGGGCATTTTAGTGGGACAGGACCTGCCGATTTACGCACCGAACAATACGGGGCGTCTTTACAACATGGGCTACATTTTTGGCATCAACACCTGCGGCACGATCTTTTTCGGCGTCGCCTTCTGGCAACCACGACGACGGCGCTGACTATTTATGATTTACGATTTATGATTTATGATTGCGGGCGGTGGAGCGAGTGGCGTTAAAGATCTTCGTCAATTCTTCTGCTTCGCCGAGGAGTTTCGCCAATCGTTTTGGCGGTAACACGTTCGCCAACGCGGTCAACTCGATCCAAAACGAAGTTTCGTCGGCTTCTTCCAGGACGGTCGTAATCTTGTTGATGAAGTCCGCACGCGATTTGCCCCGCAGCGCGGCGCGGTAGTTCGACGCGACCGAGCAGCCGCTCCTGGACACCTGATTGGCTATCGTTCTGCCTGATGGTTTGTTTGGCAATGCGTCCGCGAATTTAAGTATGCGAACGGCAAATTGCATGGTTCTTGCTTTAAGTTCGGCAGGGTTCATGCGCCCAAGAGTCCGGCGATTGGGAAAAATCATCAATCATAAATCGTAAATCATAAATAAATTCAGTACGGCCAGTCGCAAAAAATTTCGACCACGCTCAACGCGCCGCCGCCCCAATAGCGGCTCGGCGCAAAAGTGAATACCCTCCGTTTCCGCTCATAGACGAGTTTAACAGGATGTTCGGGAATGTTCGGATCATAAGCCTCGAATTTCATGGCTTGCTCCGATTCCGTCAGTCCATACAGCACGATGCCGTGGTTGATGGTGATGCGTGGAAAACGGAACAGATGCACCAGGCTCAACCCGCGTTTGGGCAGCGATTGTTTCAGCTTTTTCGCCATGCGTTCCCGATGCCAGGGCATGACGGGAAATATCATCCGCCAATGACTCCGCAGGAAATACGATTGCCACGGACCGCCCAGTTCCGCCTTGAGCAGCGGTTCGTGCGCTTTGCTGAACGAACGCAAACCGTCGAAGCCGGGAATCACTACGCGCTCTGAGTCCGCACAGGTACGGCGCGGATTGCAGGAGACAATCTCGCGGATGAGTCGCTGGTAAGCTTCCGGTTCTGCTATGGATTGTTCTGGAGCAAAACGCGCGTGATAAAAAAATTGCCGGGTCGAGCGCGCCATCACGAAGCAACGATGATAATACGTCGGTGGCGGATTGGAGTTAAAAGTGGTCATCGCGCCGGTCGCCGGATCAAAATGGTATTGCCAGACCAGTTCGTGCGGAAACGCGAAGGTGTCGCGTTCAAACTGGAAAGTGCGGACGGATTGCTCGGTCGGCGCCATCAGGTTTTCATTTATCAGATTGTGATTTTGCCGACGGCCGGGCCGACAACTTAATACGCTGATAAGCGCCGCGCTTTTGATCTTCCGGGTGCGGCTCGACGGCCAGTACCGTGATGTCTCGCTTGTCCGGGCCATAAGCCCAAAATATCCGTCCGGCGGATGGCGTATTGTTTTCGAGATAGGATTGGAAAATCTTGAATCCGTATTTGCGCGTCAAGTCGTCAATTTCATGTGAGGCCAGACTGTTGTGCCGGGGATTTTCAGCAAGGTAGCCGGGTTTTATTACCAGCTTTTTGAAAAACTTTCCTTCGTCTTTGTCCAATTTCCCTTGTTCCCTGCGGACGGAAAGGTCGCTCCACAAGGCTTCCATCTCCGGCAATCCCATGCGGATGTTGAAAGCCATTGGGTCCCTTCAAGCCTCGACGAAAGCTGACAGGTCAATCGGGGCCGAAGCCAGCCCTTTCTTCAAATTAGCTGCCGATTTGTCCAACATCTTCAGCGAGCGGGCGGAAATGGCATGAGGCGGCACCAACACGCGCGGCTCAAGCAGAAAGCAGCCGTTCGACAGCGCCTTGACGTGGAAATACTTCGTCTTCGCGTTGCGCAAGCTGACACGCTTCTTGGCGTCGGCGGCTACGTCGTAATTTTCCACGATCGTCAGGCGTCGTTTCTGTGTCAATGTCGGCATAGCCTGACGATGGTGGGATTTCCCACCACTGTCAACTCGCTTTTGGGAAAAGTCGAGTTGTAGTGTCGAGCCTGTGCCGTCGCGCTGTCGCGGCGCTTTGGCACGTCGCGAAGGCGGGTGACTCGAACGAATCGGCGCACAACGCCGACACTACACCTCAATGTACCAGCACCAACACTGCCGCTTTTGTAGGAGTCGAGGTCACGAGACTCATTTTAATCAGAGACTCCTTACGTCGTCTCCTACTCAATAAACGAGGACCAGGACGGCAGCGTCTTGCGCCGACTTCACCACCTCCTCAAACTTCCGGTCAGCCGTGTTTGGCGTTTTGAGTTTGGCCGAAACTGCCGGGACCGATTCAAGGAAGCTCAACAGCAGACTGCTCTTGACCGCGTAAAAGCTTTGACCTCGAACGGGCCGTTTCAAAGGACGGACATTGACTATTCTCTGATTTTGAAACAGCACTTCGTTTTCTCCGCTGTTGACTGTTACATCGGCAATTTGTGCCGAACAGCAAATCACTGGTTTTGAATACGGATTTCCGCGAGGTTTTGGACTGCGGCGGCCCTCCGCCGCTTTTTCCCAGCGCCGTTGGGGCAGCATATTCGGAAGATGTCGCTCCTGAACGGAGCTTTGGGGTTGTTGCAGCGCGTTTCTACAAAGATGCCAGTCCTACAGACTTTGGATTGGAATTCAATTCGTGTTAATCTGTGAAATTCGTGTCAAAGGTTCTGTGCCTTTTATGGCAGTTATTTCATGCCCGCCAAGGTGAGTTCCGCCGACAGCACTTTGGTGTCCGCGATGAAGGCGGTAACCGCGGCTTGAATCAGATAATCCAGGCGGCCGGTGATGGTCGCCTCGATGCGCAAAGTGTCGCCGGGTTTGGCCGAGCCAAGGATTTTGACGGCGCGCAGCGCGGACAGTTTCATTCGCGGCCAAGTGGGATTGGCCGGGTCTTCCTGCGCCACCATGCCGGCCACCTGCGCGCCGGCTTCCACCAGCAGTACCCCAGGCAGGATCGGTTCACCTGGCAGATGGCCGCGCAGATAAAATTCATCACCGCGGACACGATATTCGCCCACGCCTTCCTTGCCCGGCGTCAGGCTCACCATCCGGTCCACGAACCGGAATTCCGGCCCATGCGGCAGCGATTTCATGGCCAGTTGCAGGATTTCGGGCGATGCACTCATAAAGATTTCCACAACATTGGAGTCCACGCTTTAGCGTGTTCCCGCCAGTTGCAAGCTAAAGCCTGAACTCCAACCATTGCTCTCAATGCTTCATTGTTTCAAGGGTTCGACCACGGTGTAATCCGGCGGCATTTTCATCTGGAACCGGTTCGGTTCAATCGGCTGGTTGAGTACGACGTTGCTGAAATCGTTCCGGAGACTGGAGCCGTCGGTAAATTTCATCTCCGTGGCGGCTATCGTGAAATCGTTCGTGTGAAAACCGATCACAATTTCGCTGATGAATTTGCGGGCGGAATCGCTCCGGGGCTGGAGGGTCATTTGCAGCATCGAATTCGTTTCCGTTGCCGACAGCAACCGGAAATTTTTTTCCATGATCGCCCGGTCGCGGGGCAGGGTGGCGTCCAGCAAGGCCAGCGCGTCCTTGATCGGGCCGGAGGGAACGGCGCCGAGCGGATATTTTTCCGCCTGTTTGAGCCGGGGATAGATGATGAGCAACTGGTCCGGCTGGCGGAGCACGATGGTTTGCACCGGCTGGCCCAGTTCCCAGCGGAAATCGCCCGGCGTCACCCACACTTTGCCGGGAGACATCAACGGTTGGTTCAACACTTTGAGCAGGCGCGTCTGAATGAAGTCGGCGGACCAGCTTTGCGTATTGGTCTGCACCTCGAACCATTTATTGAATTGCGCGTCGGAGTCGGTGTTCTGGGCTACTGCAGCGGTTGTAATCAGACATGATGCAACGAGGCCGAACAGTTGTGGCGCAGGTTGGTAACCTGCTGTATCGCCGATTGGCAATCGGCTTGCCATCGAACTCGTCAAAGGCGCTCGTTTTCTCCGGTACCCGCAGAATTCCATTCTGCGACACAGCAGATTGCCAATCCGCGCTACAAAAGGTTGGAATAACCGCGTTACCCGTCCTTTGGCCAGATGGGAGTGAATTGATACCATTGGTCAATATCCTTGCGAATTTCCGGCTCGAATGCACGCAGGATTTGCTGCGTCAATTCCCGGCGGGCCTCGCGATCGCCCAACGCCCTGCGGTCGTAGGTGAACTCCGGCAGCACTTTCACGGCGTAACCGTCCGGTCGGCGGACAATCGTCACGCCAATCAACGCGCAACCCGAGGCCCGCGCCAGTTCCGCCGCCGCCAGCGACGCTTCAAACGGGTGACCGAAAAATTCGATGGGAACACCGCCCCGTTCCGGCGGCCGGTCCAGCGACACCGCCAGGTCCGCGCCGGCCTGAAGTTGTTTGATGACCTCCACAAAAGCGAAATCGTCCTGGCCGATGACCAGCGTCTCGACCCCGCAACGCCGCCGCGCCTCGATTCGCAGGTCGGTCAGACCATCATCGGGTTCGGCCTGCGTGAGAATCGTCAGCCGGATGCCCAGTTGCGTCAGCAACAGGCCGCCATGCTCCCAGTTGCCCAGGTGCAGCGTGATGAAGAGCGTGCCGTGGCCTCGTTGCCGGGCGGTACGGATGATTTCCAGTTCTTCCAAATTGGTCAGCCAGTTTTGCACCGGCACGCCGCCTTCAACACGCCATAAATCCACCATTTTCGCCGCAAATTTCCGATGAAGCTGGTGGGCGGCTTTTTGGGCGGCTGTGCGGTCGCCGGTAAAGAGAGGCAGGAAATTTTGCACCACCACTTCGCAGCGCTGGCGTTGGAACCGCCAATAAAGTTCGGCCACAATCACGGCGAATCCCTTCACCAACCCAACCGGCAGAATTCTTACGAGGACCAATCCGAGCCGCCACAAACCGGCGCGATAAAAGGCGGGTTGAGTGACGTGTGACGCGTGACGCGTGACGCGTGATTTCTCGTCGTCGCCCCGCATTTCTAACTGTGGACTGTGGACGGTGGACAGTCGGCTAAAGAGCTTCCACCACGCTGGCAGCAGGAAAACCGAAATCAGCATGTTGGCACCGATGCCCACCGCGCACACCCTGCCCAGGCTGGCCATGCCCGGATTGCTGGAAAATCCCAGCGAACCGAACCCGGCGACGGCCGTGCCGCCGCACAGCATCAACGCCCGCCCGACGGAGCGCCGGACCATGCCGAGATCACCGACATGTCGGCGCAATGCCAGTTGCATGAACAGCGTATAGTCCACGCCCGTACCCAGCATCAGTGGCAGCGCCATCAGATTCATCAGGTTCCAGGTCCAACCGAACATGACCATGATGGCCAGCAGGCACAGTCCGCTCAGGCACAACACCGCCATGCCGAGCAGGATTTCTGTGGTCCGGCGGAAGGCGAACCAGAGCGAAACCAACACCAACACCACCATCGGCGTTATCAGCTCCCACATTCTGGACTGCACACGCTTCAGCGTCGCGCTCCCCAGCAATTCCCAACTGGAAAGCAACGCGCCATTCGTGGCCAGACGCTGAGATAAGTTGGCCAGCGCCGCCGATTCGACCCGGTTCGTTGCGGGATAAACCAGACCCATCACCAGCCATTCGTCCGGTGTTCGGGTGATGAACCGTTTCAGCAGCCATTGGCTCACGTGATTGGTTGGCCAGAAAACATTTGTGCTCGCGCCGGCTTGCGCCCATGTCTTCACTAATTCCTCCGTCAGCACCAGAGCGTTGGAATTAAAACCTTCCGCCGACGCCGCGTTTTCCAGCAACAGACCTTTTGTTCCTAAAACGGTCGCCGTCGTTCGGTTGGCTGTCTGATATTCAGTTCGCGGCCACAATGCTGTCGGCAACAAATACCGGCCGATGACCTGATTGGAAACCGCGCCCTCCAGCAATGCGTCGGCGTTGGTGAGACGCTGATAAACCTCGGATTCATTCTGGCCAGAAATGATGACCCAAAGCGGTTGTGGCGGCAGACCGAGTTCGGCCGTGATTTCGTCCAGCGTCGTCTGCGCCTCGCCGTGTTGCGGTTGCAGGGCGTTGCCGGTCCGGTCCAACCCCGGCTGGCGGAAACACAACACCGCGCCCGCGCCGAGTAGAATCAAACCGGTCAACAGCAGTGGCGTGGCGACGGCGCCTCGCCGCCAACCGATTCGCGCGACGGAGGCATCGCGCTCGGTCTGTTGCGACGGGGCGTCGCGGCCACACGATTGCTGCGGCGCAACAAAATAATTCCACCAGCGGAACGGCGGCTGGTCCGGACGCGGTTTCCGGCGTTCAGGAAACAGCGGCGGCAGATAAATCATCACCATCACCAGGGCCGACAAAGCGATTCCGATAGCGACCAGCGTGCCGAGCTGTCCCAAGCCGGGAAGTCCGCCGAGGTTCAGCACCAGAAAGGCGCTCATCGTGGTGATGGCCGCCCACAAAATGCTCGGCGCAATCGCCCGGCGGATTTCCGGCACCGTCATTTGCGGATGCGCGAGCGCTTCCTGGTAATGAACCACGGCATAATCCACAGCCAGACCCAGCAGCACGGCGGCAAAACCCAGGCTCACCACGCTGACCGTCCCCAGCACCAGCCCGCCCAGCGCCAGCGTCGCGCCCAGAATCAACATCAACAACGCCAGCAACCACAGCATTGGCCGCCAGCGCCGGTGCATCAGCCAGAAGAGCAGGGCGATGACGGTCGAGGTGATTCCTACCGAATGGCTCATGTCGCGTTGCATGCTGGTGGCGATTTCCTCCACAAACACCGGACGCCCGGTGTAACGGACCATGACGCCTTGCCATGAATCGTCCGTACCGCCGCCAGGTTTTGGACTGCGCCAGTCCTCTGGCGCTTTTTGATTGGTGGCGGGAACGAAAGCGGCAGAGGACTGCCGCACTCCAAGACGTTGCCGCGCTTGCAAATCATTCACAATTGCATGGATCGCCTTCAACCAGCTTTCGCACGAACGGTAACTGCCCAAATCCAGCGCGGATTCCACATACAACAAACGGAATGTTCCGTCGGGCGAAGCGAACATCTGCTGGCTCTGATCGGTGGAGAATCCGGCGAGATTGGTCAATGCCGGCATGGTCAGCAAATCGAACGGATCGTACTCGCGCCGGGCCAGGTCCATCGGCGACATGGACGTGGCGAGCGCTTCCTTGGTCTGCTCCAGCGCGGACTTGAGCTGGTCCGGGGCGAGGCGGTTGGTCAGCGCACCAAACGATTCCGGCGGTTGATTGAACCACAGCCAGCCGAGCAGTTCGCCAAGTTGTTCCGGATGTTCATTCCAAGGCGCCTGCCAGGTCACTTCCGCGACCAGATTGGTTTGCTGCCGCAAACGGTCCGCCAATTCGCCCGCCACCCGTTCCGCCTGCCCGGCATCCGGCGCGCGGAGGGTGATGATCAGTTCGCGCGCGTTGGCGAAATGCTGCTGGTAAAGTTTCAGGCCCTGGACGGTCGGCTCATCCGGCGGCAACAGGTCGAGGATGTCCACGTCGAAGCGCAACCGCCACAGTCCGAGGCCGACCGCTACCAGGAGCAGCGCCCACCACCAGCGTTTCAGGAATAAACTCACGGCGAAAGGTAACCTTCCAGAATTTCTCCCGTGCCGGTGTTTTCCAGCCGCCAGTTGCCGTCCGATTTATGTCCAAAAAGCAGGGGTGGGGGAAGCGGTTTGCCGGCCAGGGCTGTTGGGAGATAAAGCCAGGCAAACCGCGTCGGTCCCGGCCCGTGCCCGGAAAAACTCATTTGCCGTTGTGGAAACCGGATGAGCCAGCGGTTGGTGGTGGTTTGGGCAAACACCATGGACAGCGGTGTCTTGTCGAACTGAATCAGCGCGCGGCCATCCGGGTTGCTGGCCAGTACGAGGTCACCGCCAAATTCCGGCAGGCCGCGTTCCGGACGCCAGAGCGCCTGGCCTTGTTGGATGCGCCAGCCGGGGCCGGCAGCCGTGAACAAACTTTGGGTCGTCGTCTGGCAGCCGCACAAAAGCGTGAGCACGGCCAGCGAGACTGACCGGAGGAAAAGGCGAGGCAAATGACCTTCGAATGACCGCATGTAACGCGGCTATTGTTGCGGAAGCCCGGTGCTTGTCAACGCTTCACCATGCTTCAAGCTGGCTACACCTCAGCGGATCCGCAAATCTTGCAACGGCAAAAATTTTCCACCACCATGAACTCGATGAGCTTGGACGAGGTTATTGCCTTTGTAACAAGAAATCGGGATCAACAAATCCCAACCATTGGCGGACGCGCTAAATTCCGCGTTCGACTGAATGGCGACAAGGCGTTCGTTTTCATCACCCAAGGGGAAACGGCTCTTAACGAAAATCACGACTGTATTCGTAAGAGCTTGAAGATCTTCAATGAAACAGGGTCTTTCAAAACTACCGATTATAGGCACTCCTTTAAGGCATCTTATGTTTTGGGGCTGTTCTGGAGAATCGTCAGGAAGCAAAGACAGCTATCACTGGTTGACAGCGGCATTCCTGTTGAAGAGATGGAAATTCTTGCAGCTCCACCTACTGAGCAAATAGAACTGCGGAAAAGCCGAAAGGGCCAGGGTCGCTTCCGAAAAAGACTGATTGTACTACGGCGAGGTTGCTACGTGACCGGGCTGAACGTGTGTGATCTGTTGAAAGCGTCGCATATTAAACCGTGGAAGGATTCAAACAATATTGAACGACTGGACGAATACAATGGACTGCTGCTTACACCAAATCTCGATGCGCTTTTTGATGCGGGTTATATTTCTTTTCAAGATGATGGCAGAATCATGATTTCTACGCACCTGCCCAAACGAGTCGTTTCAGAATGGGAAATTGCTGAGAGCTTTCGTGGATCTGAACTTGGCGAGCGCACACGAGTGTATCTTCAATATCACCGAGAAAAGGTGTTCAAGTATTAACGCAGTAAGCGCGTTACAACTTCACTTTCCGCAGCCAGAGCGCGTTGCTGACCGCCGAGAGCAAACTGAAACGCATCGCCGCGCCGGCAATCCGCGTACAGGTTTTGAGGGGTTATTGAATATTCGCAGCGCATGGTTTATTAATCCTGGTGGTGGTGCGCCGCGTTTTGTGACCGCACACCCGTTGCCAAAACCATGAGCACAATCAAAGAACTGGATGTCGTGGCTCTGACGTGCGACCTGCCCGAACACAGGCTGGCGCGGGGCGACGTAGGTACCGCCGTGCTGGTACATGGCAAGGGGAAAGCCTTTGAAGTGGAATTTGTCGGTTACGATGGCCATACTATTGCCTTACTGACGTTGGAGCGCAACCAAGTGCGTCCGCTTCAAAGGAACGAAATTCCCCATGTCCGGGAACTCGTTCCAGCCTAGGGCTTTTCCGGGAAAACTGTAGCCGCCGACGTGAGGAGGCGGACCCTCTTGGACAATTCCGCCTCGTTACCTCGGCGGCTACGAGATTTATTGACCCGCTCTAGTCGGACAGCCGGTTGTTTCCTTTTCAAATCAAAGTGCAGGCCGAATTGCCAGCCATGTCCCGTCGGTAGCCAGCCCTATAATTTCACCTTGCGCAACCGCAACGCGTTGTTGACGACCGAGAGTGAGCTGAAGCTCATCGCCGCGCCGGCAATCATCGGGTTGAGCAGCAGGTGCGCTACCGGATATAAAATCCCCGCCGCAATCGGCACGCCCAGTGCGTTATAGACGAAGGCGAAAAATAAATTCTGCCGGATATTCTTCATTACGCCCCGGCTCAGGGCCAGCGCCTTGACGATGCCTTGCAGGTCGCCTTTGACCAGCGTGATGCCGGCGCTTTGAATGGCCACGTCCGTTCCGGTACCCATCGCAATACCCACGTGCGCCTCGGCCAGCGCCGGCGCGTCGTTGAGGCCGTCACCGGCCATCGCCACAATCTTGCCTTCGGCCTTCAGCTTTTTGACTAATTCAAGTTTGCTTTGTGGCGTCAGCTCTCCCCGAACCTCGTCAATGCCCAGCTCCCGTGCCACCGCCTCGGCGGTCTTCCGATTGTCGCCGGTGGACATGATGACCTTCAATCCCATCTCGTGCAGCGCGCGGATGGCGGCGGGCGTCGTTTTCTTGATCGGGTCCGCAATGCCGATGATGCCAACCGCCTTGTCATTCACTGCGACCCAGACCACCGTCTGCGCCTTTTCCTGAAGTTGCTGAGATGATTGTTTCAAATCATCGGGAATCGCCACGCCGGCGTCCTGCAAAAATTTCTCTTTGCCCACACGAACCAGCTTGCCACCAGTTTTTCCCGACACACCGCCGCCGGTTATGGATTCAAAATGGCTCGCCGGAGTCAGGGCGATTTTCCTTTGCTTCGCTTCGTCCACGATTGCCCGCGCCAGCGGATGTTCGCTCAGTTGCTCGACTGACGCGGCCAAACCGAGGAGGCGTCGGTCATCTCCCGAATCGGTAGCAGCCGACGTGAGGAGGCTCTGATCGATTGCGGATTGTGGATTGCGGATTGCGGAGTTTTCAGTTCGAGCCTCCTCACGTCGGCTGCTACGGAGAGAAATAATGCTCACCACCTTCGGTTTTCCGGCGGTCAACGTTCCGGTCTTGTCAGTCAACAAATGCGTAATTTTTTCCGTCGTTTCAATCGCTTCCGCGTTTTTGATGAGAATACCCGACTGTGCTCCGCGACCCACGCCAACCATGATGGACATGGGCGTCGCCAACCCGAGCGCGCATGGACAGGCAATAATCAGCACCGACACCGCGTTGACCAGCGCGTAGGCCATTGCCGGGGCCGGTCCCAAAACGGCCCAGACCACGAAGGTGATGACTGCGATGCCGATGACGGACGGCACGAAATAGCCCGCGACACTGTCCGCCAGTTTCTGGATGGGTGCGCGGCTGCGCTGGGCCTCCGCCACCATCTGTACAATCTGCGCGAGCAACGTTTCGGAGCCAACTTTCTCCGCCCGCATCAAAAAGGATCCCGTTTGATTGACGGTCGCGCCGACGACGGCGTCATGCACGACCTTGGCCACTGGTATCGGCTCACCGGTAATCATGGATTCGTCCACATTGCTTCGGCCCTCGACGATTACGCCGTCGATGGGAATTTTCTCGCCGGGCCGAACGCGCAGCAGGTCGCCCTTCTGTAATTTGTCCACCCGCATGTCCTGCTCCTGGCCGTCCCGGACACGATGCGCGGTTTTGGCCGCCAGCCCGAGCAACGCCTTGATGGCCTGACCGGTGCGGCTGCGCGCCCGGGCTTCTAGCATTTGTCCCAGTAACACCAGTACCGTGATGACTGCCGCCGCTTCAAAATAAAGTCCCACTTCGCCGTGTTGCTGGAATGACGGCGGGAAAATGCCGGGAGCAACGACGGCCACGGCGCTATAGACATAAGCTGCACCGATACCAGTGGCGATGAGCGTGAACATGTTCAATTGCCACGTTTTTACTGAGCGCCAGGCCCGCCCGAAGAACATCCCGCCCCCCCACAGCACCACCGGCGTGCTCAAAATAAATTCCAGCCATCGGGAAACCGGCTTGGGAATCCACTGTTCAATCCGCAAACCGGGAACCCATTCACCCATCGCCAAAAATAAAACGGGAATGGTCAAGGCCAGGCCGATCCAGAATTTGCGGGCGAGCGCGCGGGTTTCGTCGTCGTCCTCCGGCTCGGCGGAAACGGTTTTGGGTTCCAGCGTCATGCCACACTTCGGGCAATCGCCGGGATGGTCCCGCTCGATTTCCGGGTGCATCGGGCAGGTGAAAATGATCTTGCCCGCGGTGGCGACCCACGCCGGATTGCGTTCCAGCGCCATGCCGCATTTCGGACAATCACACGGCCGGTCCGATTCCACGCCCGGACACATCGGACAGAAATACTTCGCCGCTGCCGACGGCTTCACCTCGGCCTCGCCTTGGTGCATGTGGGAACGACCGGAGTGCGGAATGCGGAGTGCGGAGTGCGGAGTTTCGGAAGCGAGGAAATTTTGACGGCAACCATCGCAGCAAAAATAGAACGTTTGTCCATCGCGCTCGGCGCGCAACGCCGACGTTTCATCCACGCTCATGCCGCAAATTGGGTCGGTCGCCATCGGGGCACAACTTGCGCCAAATCCGCCAAATATCCAGAGTGGAATTGACCGTAGAATCGGCGCTGTGCGCCGATGGGTCGAGCCGGAGGCTCGACGCTGCATTTTAAGTCGGTTAAGGCCGCCGGATGGCCCGCCAGAATTGCACCGGATTGGAGGCATCCACGGAGTTGGCGAAGTTCCGCGTGCAATTGTTACCCCCATCCGACCAACTTAATCTCGAAAAGTTATGTCTGGTAACAGGCTTTTAGCCTTCAGCCTTGAAGCGCTTGAGCCTCCAATAAGACGAGCCTCATGGACAATATTATTGCCCTTTCTGTAACGACCAATTACGACTCTGCAATCACGGATTTCATTGGCATCCAAAATGTCGTTGGCTCTTTTGGCTAATTCAGCATCCGCTATTTCATCCGGCAACATTTGCCAAAATACAGTATTTTAAACGAATCAGCAACATTCTACGCCAGCACTGCCTGTTATTTGGACATTCGCCCGCGCTGGTTTTAAAGAGTGAACTTTTCTGAAACAGAAATTCCTAATTGGCCTTAGACATGCTCGCAAGAGCGTGTGAAAACAGGAAACTTTATGAAAATCGGAATTTTACTTGGTTTGTGCATCGCCTTGGTTGTCGGTTTCAGTTCTGTCCGTGCGGACGACACCCCGGAACAGGCTGCCGCGCTGGCGGCTTTGCAACAAAAAATGTACGAGTTGGACCACCCGAACACCCAGCCGTCAACGGATACAAATTCCGTGGCGGCGGTAGCGGTACCGCCTGCGAGGTCCGCCACCAACGCAACGGGCACAGTCGCCACAAATGCGGCGGCTACTCCGGCCACGGAAACTCCCGCTGCCGTTGCTGCTGAAGCTCCGGCCAATTCTGTTTCCACTGCTGAGATTCCGGCTAAGGTCAGTTCCGCCAATCAAACTTCTGCCGCTGCCACTCCGGCAACTGAAGCTCCGATTGCTGAAACTTCAACCAATACCGTTTCTGCCACGGAAGCCACGGCGACAACAACTCCAACGGTTGCTCCTGTCGCCACTGCTTCAGATATGGCCGCCGCTCGCGCTGCCATGGAACAAAAATTATACGAGTTGGACCACTCGCAAGCCCAGACATCAACGGACACAAATTCCGCGGCGGTAACAGCACAGCCGGCAGTATCCACACCCGTGGCGGCGGACACGACTTCCACGACGACGGCGACTCCTCAAACAGTTGCAACTCCGCCGGTTGAAGTTCCGGTTGAAGCTCCATCGGTTGCTAATGCTCCGGCTGCCGCCACTGCGGTGACTGCTCCGGCTGCCACCATTTCGACCCCTGAAGCACCTGTGGCCACTCCGGCAGAGACAGAAACTCCTGCCGTCACCGCTCCAACCGTGAGCGCCCCGGCATCTGCGGCTCCCGTTGCTGCCACTCCGACCATTGCTCCGGCTGCTACCGCCCCGGCTCCTGAAGCACCGACCGCCATTTCCACGATGACAGAAGCACCGGCTGCGACGCCGGTGATGACTAAGACTCCTGCCGCAGTCATCGCGCCGGCCGTTGTCGCACCGGCACCTGTGGCTCCCATTATCACCACACCGGCCAAAGTCGCGCCAGGGGCAACAATTCCAGTCGCTGTTCCAGCCAAGGTTGCGTCAATTTCCGCTGCTTCTGCGCCCGTTACACCGGTTCCCAATGTTTCCACGACTCCGGTTACCACTGTCCGACCGGTCATGACGGCGCCAATCAAGAGTTCATCGCCTGCGGTAACGGCGACATCCAAACTAAGCCTGGTGCTCCACGCGGCGGCCTTGCCCTCAAGCTCACCGGCCACAGTGAGACCGCCCAATGAACTGGTGACCACGACCGGCGCGGTTTACCGGAACGCGGAGGTCGAAAGAGTGATGCCGGACGCCATCATCATCAGTTACACACCCGCCGGCGGCGGCTGGGCGATGACCCGGGTCAATCTCAGCGATCTTTCCCCCGAAATGAGGCAGCGCTACCGAAAATAGCCGGCCAGCCTTTTTCAGCGGAGGAATCGCATTGGCTTAAGCCGCTTTCCAACGCAAATTCAGAATTGACGCCCGACTATTATGCCAGCAGGGTTACTGATGTTGCTTGGGTAAACGCATTAGTGACCACAACGTCTTTTCAGGCAAAAGTCAGGTGCTTCCAACGCTGATTCGTGCGCAGTTGGTGCGGAGAAAAAAACAACCTTCATGGAAAGGGCTTTTATGAGCAAATGGACGACGACTTTGATATGTTCCGCATTCTTGATTTCCGGATGCGCGGAGGTGCAGGTGAAACACGTTGACGACCAGGATGCCTCGGACGGCGTGCACTTCTATGAACCCCGGCCTTACCTGCTGGTGAGCAATCAGCAGAAGCAGGATGACAAGGGGAATGTTCAAAACCAGTTTTTGAGCCAGATTATCTGGCTCCCCGACCACAGCCGCCGTTATGTCGTCAAAATTAAGCCGGGCTGGGGAACCGTGGACGGCAGCGTGAAACTTCAGGATGGATGGATGCTGGATACGCTGGGTTCCAAAACGGATTCGAAAGGCCCCGAAACGGCTACCGCCATTGCCGGACTCGTCAGAGAGGCAGCAAAGACGGCGGATCAAGTGCCTCAAGGACTTTATCTCATTGATATTGCCCCGGACGGTAGTGTGAAGCTTGTAAGACAACCGGGGTGGTAACGCGTGTTATCCCAAATGAAACGATGATATGCGTGATGGCTGGTGGATTCTACGGTTGCACGTTAAGACATTGATTCAGCCTCAAGTCCCGGTTGACACCATGGTCCGTCGCATGGCTCAAGTTTATGCGACGGCGCATGTTCGTGTCAGGCTCGCCAGCGTTGAGTCATTGAACCTGCCGGTACTGCTGGACGCGAATGTCGGAGCGTCTGATGGAACCATGACCCCGGATCTCGAAAAGCTCTATGCCTGCCGGCAATCGGCGTCGCCGTTGGAGCCGGTGGCTTATCTGGTTCGTTCGCTCATTCCGTCGGCCGACGGCTGTTCGACCCATCCTCCGAATGTTCCGGCCGTGGTCATCTCACAACAGGCCACGAAATGGACCCTGGCCCATGAAATCGGGCATCTGCTGGCACTTGCTCATGTGGACGACGACCACAATCTGATGACCGGGAACGGCACGGAAAATATTACCAATCCGCCGCCGATACTGGTTAGCGAGCAGACCGAACGGATGCACGCCAGCCCGTTTGTTCAGCGCATGACCGTGGCATCAAAAACTCAAATCCGGCGGGTTAAAATGTGAAGGAACAAAAAAGCGCGAAAGAGGCGCATTTCCGGATATCCGGCCTTCAAATCGGTTTGAAATGAAGACAGGTTTTATGGCTGGCTGGAAATGCGCTGCCAGTTGACTCCCTGCGACCCGGCGTACTTCTCAAACACTTTTTCGTTTTGAATCAGCACGCTGCGCACCACGCTCGAATCGTCCGCGCGGCCCAGTTCCAGAATACTGTCCGGGATGATGCCCATTTTTTTGTGCGCGTAGAGCAGCGCAAACACCGATTGCGCGAGGGTCTGATACGGCAGTTCCTTGTAGGCGCCTTCAATGGCGTCCTCGGCGGCGTTGGCCAGAAATTCCAACTGGTCCACCAGATGGGGGAATTTGGGCGCGTTGATCTGGGTGAATTCCAGCTTCCATTGCGGCAACTGGCGCAGAACTTTCTCCGCGATGGCCGGAGTGATACTGGCCGCGGCGCTGTTCACGAACTTGGCAATTTCGGGCATGACGAAAGCAATTTAGGCAAATTGCCGCGCCGGCGAAAGTGAAATTGTCGAAACGAAACGCGCTTCCATTCGTCCAGCTTCCTGCTAGGAATAAGCGCGTGCAAGACCTCATCGCCAAAGCCGAAACGCTCCTGGAAGCACTGCCATATATCCTGCGGTTCAGCGGCGCCACCTTCGTCGTCAAATACGGCGGCAGCTTCATGGATTCGCCCGACGTCAACGTCCGCCAGAGCGTCGCCCGCGACATTGTTTTTCTGGAAGCGGTCGAGATCAATCCGGTCGTCGTTCACGGTGGCGGCAAGGCCATCACCCGCGCGATGGAAAAGGCCGGGCTTAAGGCGGATTTCATTCAAGGTCAGCGCGTCACGGCTGAGGCGACGGCAAAAATTGTGGACGACGTTTTGTCGGGCGAAATCAATCCGGAAATTGTCAAAACCATCAAGGACCTCGGCGGCCAGCCGGTCGGCTTTGCCGGACGGGACATTTTCAAATGCCGCAAACTCTGGTTGGACGACTTGGAGAACCCTGGAAAGAAGATTGACATCGGTTACGTCGGCGAAGTCATCGAGGTCAACGTTGCGCCGCTTAAGGAATCCATCTGGTGCGGCTTCACGCCGGTCATCAGCCCGACCGCGCGCGGCGAGGACGGGAAAATTTACAACTGCAACGCGGACGTTGCCGCCGCGCAACTGGCCATCGCTCTCAAAGCTCAACGGCTCGTTTTCATGAGCGACGTGCCGGGCCTTTTGAGTGATCCCAAGCGGCCGGATTCGGTCATTTCCCATCTCAAAACCGGCGAAGTGGGTGAACTGAAGAAGAACGGGGTCATTGACAAAGGCATGATTCCCAAGGTGGACAGCGCCGTCGCCGCCATCCAGTCCGGCGTCGAAAAGGTTTCGTTCGTGGACGGTCGCGTGCCGCACGCCGTGATGCTGGAAATCTTCACCGATGAAGGCGTCGGCACGGAAATCGTTTTGTGACAGCCGCAAAAAGGCGCAAGATGCACAAAAACATTTCCCCTTCTGTGGCTTTTGTGCATTTTGGCGGCCAATAAATTTGTGAAGCAATTTTTGCTTCGCCACCGCTCAAACCGAGCGAGCGGCAGAGGAGGAGTTTAATTTTCATGGCGCGCTCGCGGTGTTCGTTTGCATTGGCTCCAGGTCTTTTCGCCGCCACGTCAATTTACAATGAAAATTCATCTCCTCAATGCTTGCAATTCCATGCAATTTTGGCGGTGAAAGTTTCATGTGCGTGATTTTTAATTCGCCTTGTCCAAACGCTTGAATCCGGTCAATGTCGTTTTCGGTGATTTCATTGGTGGATTCCGGCGCGTTGATGGTTTTACCAACCTCCGGGGAGAAGATAAATTCGCGGTCATCCTGCGACATCTCGTCACTGTGGTCATTGCTGGAATCGGTATTATCTTCGTTCCGAAAATGCCAGCCTTCAATGTTCGTTGGATTTGGCCCGTGCAGTGGCAATGTCAATTCCGCCAAGTCTTCCTTTCGTCCTTTTTCATATACACAAATCTCCCATCCATAAGCAATCGGTTCGAGCGCGAAAATAAATCGGTCGCCAAATGGACGCTCAAACCGCTTTCCGGCTTTGATTGAACCGGAGAATTCAACGGTTGCCGGATCGCCGAAAATAAGCTGCAACATTGATTCCGTTATATTCTTTGGCTTGCCCGTTTCAAAATCAAACGCGCGACTCAACAGCCACTCTTTGCCCTCGGCATGAGGGCCGTCGCCGGCTGGCAAAATGCGTCCCATGATTTCATGAAAGCCGTCTCGATCCAAATAGCAAAGCGCGGCGCGAGTGCTGCCGCTGCTGCGGTTGGAAAATGTGATGAGACGCGGACGGCCTCGGCGGTCTGGCGAAACAATTTGCATTCCGCCAAACCAAATATCGCCCACAAACCGATAACCTTTGCGGGTCTGTTTGAATGTAAAATAAAGGTCGCCGCCAGTTCCGCCACAAGCCGGTTGCGCCACAAATAAATCATCACCGCCGTTCTGAAAAATATCCGCATGAATGGTTTCTAGTGGATAATTTGTGCCGAGCACGGAATTCGCCCACGCGTAAACTTCCGGCAAACTGGCTGAACCATTTTGCAGCTTTCGCGGCGCGGTGAAGGTTTCTCTATCAAAAATGGTCATGGGCGTCGTCGAATGAATCTTCGGCGCGCTGGAACAACCAAACAATCCGCCGCTCAAAACGAGCGCGAGGCAGAGGAGGAGTTTGGGTTTCATGGTTGTTTCCACACAAAATGGCCGGCCTTATCAATATAAGCAGACTTGTCATCAACCACGACTTGCGCCAGCCCATGATAAAATGGATTGGCCTGTTGAAATTGTGGTTTGATGACAAAGTCGCCTTTTTGATTTATGTAACCCCAGATTTCTTTTCCGGGCTTTTCGCGTACGGAAACGTTCGCGAGACCTTCGGAAAATCCGTCCGACCATTCGGCATTGGTCACGGTGAAAATCATATCACCCTTTTTATTTATGAACGCCATGTCCCGTCCCGCCCGAACCCGCGCCAGTCCTTCGGAAAAATTCCAAGCTCCATTAAATTTTGGCGGATGACAAATGCGCCTGTTTTGTCTATGTAGCCTGAACCGTTGGTCTCTTCTACGACGGCCAGTCCTTCCGAAAAGGCGCTGGCTTCTTTGAATCTGAACCCGATGACCTGTTCGCCTTTTTTATTGATGTAGCCCCAGGTGAATTTTGTGTCGGAGCCACTTTCAAACGGAAATTTAATTGTGACATCATTCGTCGGAACACAAGCCAGACCTTCTGAAAAATTTGAATCGCGGGAAAATGCGCGGAACTGCGGTTTGACCACCCATTTGCCGCTGCGATCGATAAAACCCATCAAATGATTCGTGTCGCCCACTTGGGCCAGTCCTTCGGAAAAGCCAAACGCCTCCTCAAATTGAGACCTGATTACATATTTGCCTGTGTGGTTAATATATCCGTATTTATCTCCATATCGGTTATACACATCGCGAACCGCAGCCAATCCTTCCGAAAATGGTGTTGCCAAAGTGAATCGCGGTTCGATGGCGAATTTTCCTTTTTCATCCAGATAACCCCACTGGAAACCGTTGGTCGTTCCGGGCGACCATCGCATTTGCACCGGCTCAAGTCCCTCGGCAAAATGTCCGCCTTCGATCTGCAAATCTGGGAGCCAATCTCCGTTGGCCGGGATGACTATCGTGCCGGTTTGATCAATGAAGCCGGGCTTTCCGTTTTCAATGATGGGAAAAAGCGCCGACGTATCCTGTGCGTTTGAGGAAATTGAACATAAACCGCCGCTCAAACCGAGCGCGAGGCCGAGGAGGAGTTTGGACTTCATGGCTCTCACTAAACTTTATCCGTCTGGCACTTCGATTTCATCGCCTTGAATCAAAATGAAAGAACTACCCAGCGGTTCAGAAATGTCCAATGTCCAAATTTCCTGTTTGCCATTCTCCGTCCGCTTGACACGCAATTGATTCGGATAAATGCGGGAAATTTCTTCGCTTTTATATCCATTTTCCATCGTTTTGTGGCGAACGTCGCTTTGATGAGCGCGACCACCTGCAATTTCAATGGCGTGGTAAACCGTTGTATCTTCCGTGCCCTCCGCAACTGAATAAATGCCCGGATGGTTCACATTGCCACGCACTGAAATGGTGATTTTACGCAGCGGCTTCGAGTCCACAATGTCTGGTTTTCGCGGCCACTCCGGCCAGCTCCAATTTTCGCCAAGAATCAAAACCGCCGGATAACCCCACAGAGCCCAAGGTTTCTTGAAACTATCAAAAATGCCTGACAATTTGACTCCATTGCCGCCTGACAAATCCACGTCGAAATTAAATTCACTATCTCCCACTCCCACCATTTCAATCTGCCCAATCAATCGCTCGGCGTTGACAGGCAGACGACCTTCCACCCCTAATCCCAATCGTGACCAGTCGAATTGTTTTCCTCTTATGAGCCAAACACCCGTTTGATTTTGTGGCAACTCTTCGTTGACGAGGATATAATTTGTGGATTGGTAGCCCCACGTGAGTTGCCAGGCGTGAGTGTGATTTGTGCCAAGCTCCGCGCGCAAATAATCGGACTGATTACGTTTCATCTTTGGGTAAAAAAGAACGAGCCGGCATTTTTGATCAGGCAGTGAAAAAACAATATAATTGCCGCCATTCGTCGTGACGCCGGAACCGGTGACCGACATTTTCAAAAAGTTGGTATTGGAAGTCTGGTTTCCCTCGCCTTTGAGGTTTGCCGTTGAGCCGCGAAACTCCCGTTGCGTGACACAACCTGCCAGCAGGCTGCTCAAAACGAGCGCGAGGCAGAGGAGGAGTTTGGGTTTCATCAAGGAATTATTTTAATCAACACTTTATTGCTCCAGAAAGTTTGCTTGTCACCGCGCGGCGTAAAGCCCATGCGAAAAGTAAGCGTCTTGGCGGAAATCGGCTTGCAAATGGCCGCACCCATTTCATTTGTATATTCGCCACCGGGTGGGATATTAATGACGATTGGGAAATTGGCTGTTGGCACAGGACCATATGTCAAGCAAATGTCGGGATTGTCCACCTGCCAATCCCATTGCGAATCTTGAGATCCTGTATGCAGAAGCTGATTGGTCTTTGCCAGGTTTTCAACGCGGAGCGCAATTGAAAGACTTTCATTGGTATGAACACTTTTTAAGGACGGTATAGCAACCACTCGAAATAAAGGCGACTGTTCACCTTGTGCGAGAGTTGTCATTGCGCTGCCCAAAACCAGCGCGAGGCCGAGGAGGGGTTTGGATTTCATGGCATTTTTGACTCAAAATTCAATGGCACGTTCATTAGAAGGAATACAAGCTAAAATCTCCTCCGGAAACAGCAGGCCAAAATGGATTGAAGCGGGCTGCGTTTTGTGCGACTCTGCCAGAATGGACAACCAAGCCGCATACATTCTGCGCGAAAATACCGGAACCTCCGGCATCGTGGAAACCGCCCGGACGGTGGCGTCCGTGCTGGCGGAGCATGAGATTCCGCACCTGGTCGTGGGCGGATTGGCGGTACAGGAACACGGTTATCCGCGCGTGACGATTGACGTGGATATCGTCGTACCGGACGTGTTGGAGGCGGTGGAATTTCTCACGGCCAGTCTCACCGGGCCGTTTTACCGGGTGCCGGAGGTTCAAGATCGGGTCGAGGACCGGCGGAACGGCGTAATGGTGGACTTGCTGCCGGCCGGAAGAGTTTTGCAGCGCGGCTGTAAAGTACCGTTTCCGCAACCCGGCAAAGTGGCCGAACAACTCCAGATCGTAACGCTGGAGGAATTGCTTTCACTGAAGCTCGACAGTTGGGCTGGCTCGCCGGTCCGTCGCCACAAAGACAAAACGGATGTCATTGAGTTGATCAAATACCGGAATTTGCCGCGCGACCTTGCGGTGAATCCTGCCGTGCGCGCGCACTACCTCGAAACCTGGGACGCGCTGCAAGCCGAGAAGTGATTTACGATTGATGATTGATGATTTATGATTTGGTTCCGTTCGCGTGCCCGCGGGGAAAATCATCAATCATAAATCGCAAATCATAAATGAAAGAGATCGTTCCATTACCACCGCCGCTCGTGCACAACCAATACGAGTCGGTGCGGCAATTGTTCAGCAAGAACGTCGTGCCCAGCTACGGGCGTTTTGACCTCGTGCTCAGTCACGGCGCGGGCAGTTACGTGTATGACGTCGCCGGCAAACGCTACCTCGACCTCGGCGGCGGCATCGCCGTGTGCTGCCTCGGCCACGCGCACCCGGCCATCACCGAGGCACTCACCGAGCAGTCGCGCAAGCTGATTCACGTTTCAAATTTGTACTTTACCGAGCCGCAGGGCCGGCTGGCCGCCGAACTCGTCAAACGCATCGGCGCGGGCAAATGTTTTTTTGCCAACAGCGGCGCGGAAGCCAACGAAGGGCTGTTCAAACTGGCGCGGAAATTCGGCCACGACGAAGGCCGGTTTGAAATCCTGACGGCGACCAATTCGTTTCATGGCCGTACGCTGGCCGGCATTGCCGCTACCGGGCAGGACAAGGTCAAGCAGGGTTTCGAACCGATGACGCCGGGCTTCCGGCATATTCCGTTCAACGACCTGGCTGCGGCCCGCAACGCGATTTCGCCGGCCACGGTCGCCATCCTGATTGAAGGCGTGCAAGGCGAGGGCGGGGTCACGCCCGCCACGCCGGAATACCTGCTGGGCCTGCGCGCGTTGTGCGATGAGCAAAAGCTGCTGCTGTTCATGGATGGCGTACAATGCGGACATTATCGGAGCGGGAAATTTCAGAGTTTTCAACGGATTCTGGAAGGCACTGCTCCGAACTCCGAACTCCGAACTCCGAACTCTGATTTTCTGCCTGACGGCGTCTCGATGGCCAAATCGCTCGGCGGCGGTTTTCCCATCGGCGCATTCTGGGTGCGCGCGCCGTATGCGGATTTGCTGGGGCCGGGCACGCACGCCACGACGTTTGGCGGCACGCCACTGGCCTGCGCCGTGGCGCTGAAAATTCTGGAAGTCATCGAACGGGAACGTCTGGATGAGAACGCCCGCAAGCTCGGTGACTGGATGAAAAGCGAATTGGAACGGCTGGCCGCGGCTTATCCGCAAGTCGTCAGGCGGACGCGGGGCTTCGGTTTCATGCTCGGCCTGGAGCTGGTGGAAAAGGAAAGAATCCCGGCGTTCGCTTCGAGCGACAAGACGGCGGCTATCCAGTTTGTCAACCGGCTGCATCAGGCCGGCGTGCTGACCATTCCGGCGGGTACACAAATCGTGCGGCTGCTGCCGCCGCTGAACCTCAAGCCGCAGGAAGCCGGCGAGGGCATCGGCAAAATCGAGGAAATCGTGAAATCACTGGTGTGATTTGTTCGCGTGAACGCCGCCCACAAACATCTCGCCGCCAGCGATCCGGTGATGCGCCGGCTCATCCACGAGTTCGGTCCCTGTGAACTGGAGCCGGAAACGCGCCGTTCGCCATTTCAATCGCTGGTGCTGGCGGTGGCGCATCAGCAGCTTCACAGCGCGGCGGCCAACACCATTCTGTCGCGCTTTAAAAAATTGTTTCCGCACCGGAAATTTCCGCGCCCGGAAGATTTGACCAACGTCACCGACGGGCAAATCCGCGCCTGCGGATTTTCCCTGGCTAAAATCAAGGCGATCCGCGACATCGCCGAAAAAACGCTGGCGGGTGTCGTCCCGACTTCGCGGCAAATTATAAAATTGTCCGACGACGAAATCATCATGCGTTTGACAGAGGTTCGCGGTGTTGGCCGCTGGACGGTGGAGATGCTGTTGATTTTCCTGTTGGGCCGTCCGGACGTTTTGCCGGCGGACGATTTCGGCGTGCGCACCGGTTTTTCCCAAGCCTATAAAAAGCGCGACCTGCCGAAAGTGAAGGACTTGCTCGCGTTTGGCGAACGCTGGCGCCCACACCGCACCACCGCCGCCTGGTATCTCTGGCAGGCGGCCAATGCGGCGCGCAAAAAGAAGTGACGCGTCGCCGGATTCGGGTTATAAATCTTATTTGGGCTCAATTCCAAAAACTTTTGAAAATAAAGCATCTGTTGTCATTGGAGAAGTTGCCGGGCGCGGACGTTGAGAGAATCCTGCGCGACGCTGTCGTGTACAAGCGCGAGCGGGCGCGGCGCGACAAGCAGCCGCTGGCCGGACAGGTCTGGGTGCTGATGTTTTCCAAGTCATCCACGCGCACGCGGGTCTCCTTCGAAGTCGGCATTCGCGAGCTGGGCGGCCAGACGATGTTTCTCAACGCGAACGAGATTCAATTGGGCCGGGGCGAACCGGTCAAGGACACGGCGCGCGTACTGGGCCGGATGATTGACGGCGCGGTCATCCGCACGTTTACCCAGGGCGATGTGGAGGAATTCGCCGAATTTTCCGGCGTCCCGACCATCAATGCGCTGACCGATGATGAGCATCCCTGCCAGATTCTCGCGGATATCATGACGTTCCGGGAACAACGCGGGCCGATTGCCGGCAAAGTGGTGACGTTTGTGGGCGACGGCGCGTGCAACGTCGCACGCTCGTGGATGTTTGCGGCGGGGAAACTCGGCTTTGAATTGCGCATCGCCGCGCCAAAGAAATTTCAGCCGCCGGCGGAAATCGTAAAACGCGCCGGGGGAAAAATTGTGTGTACCGACGATTTGCCGGTTGCGGCAAAAGGCGCGGATTTGCTTTACACGGACGTGTGGGTTTCCATGGGCAAAGAAACCGAGTCCACCGAACGCCTGAAAACTCTGACTGGCTACCAGATCAACCAGAAACTCTTCAAGCTGGCCAAACCAAACGTGCTGGTGATGCATTGTCTGCCGGCGTATCGCGGCAAGGAAATTGACGCGGAAACGTTCGAGGCTCATGCCGATACGATTTTTGCGCAGGCCGAAAACCGGTTGCACGTGCAGAAGGCGGTATTGAACTGGGTCGTTTCGTGATTTCGTAGCCGCGTATGTGAAAACGCGGGTCGCTCGCTGCAAAATGTCCGCGCTTTGACAAGCGTGGCTACAAGGCATACTGCCGCAGATATTTTACCGCCACTTTCAAATCCTTCGGCCGGGGAGCGACGACAGTCACCGTCCGGCCGGTGGCGGGATGGGGCAAGGTCAATTCTTCGGCATGCAGCGCGATGCGCGAAATCAGCGGGCGTTCTTCGTGTCCGGGCTTGAGCCGGTAATCGCGCTTGAGCCGTGACAGCCAGAGCTTTTTGCCGCCATAAAGTTCGTCGCCGACGATCGGCAACCCGGCATGGCGCAGGTGGACGCGAATCTGGTGGGTGCGGTCGGCGAGCGGTTCGCATCGCAGCAGCGTCCAGCTGGAGAACTTTTCCAGAACTTCAAACCGGGTCATGGATTTCTTGCCGTTTTTAACGTCCACGCGCATCAGGCCGGTTTTAAGCGGATGCGGCGCGAGCCTGGCGTCCACTTCAAATTGGTCTTCCGCCGGCGTTCCCTGGGCGAGCGCCACATATTTTTTGAGCGGCTTTTCGGAACCGAACAGATTGGCAAGCGCCACCAGCGTCGGTTTGTCTTTGGCCAGCAACATCACACCGCTGGTTCCGAAATCGAGCCGGTGGGCGTTCATCAGGTAAGCCAGGTGGCGTTCGCGCGCCCAGGGTTTGCCGCCGGCAACACCGGCATGGAGCAGTTTCATCAGGTTGGGCCGCTGCGGATCGTAACGGTCTGGCGAACCGGGCAGACCGGCAGGTTTGTCGAGCGCGAGCAAATGATCGTCCTCGAATAAGACCGGAATCTCCCAAAATTCACGCGTGGCGGAGGAGGAAAGTTTAATGACGCTCACGGTTTTCAATCGCATGGTTATTTTCAACCGCAGTCACGACCGTGGGCCGGGAGTGCGGGGGTTACTGTGCGGGCGTTCCCGTCTGTTCCTGGAAAATGGGCGTGTCGCGCAAGTCCCGGCTGCCGGTGCGATTGAGCCAATTGTAAAACGCCGCCGTCTCGCGTTGCTGCCGGAAGGCGTCGGTGAATTGCGGCAGACCGGCATTCATGGCGGCGATGTCGAGCGGCAAGTGCGATTGGACGTAAACAACAAAGCCACCGTCATCCGTCGCCTCAAAATCACTCGCATGGTCAACCGGGGTGGCAAACGCCACTGCCTTGAGTTGATTCAAGGCGACGCGATCGCCCAGTTCGGGCAGGTCCGGCGTGCTCAAGGAGAACGGCGGCAACGTTTCGGGATGCAGCCCGGCGGCAGTGCATACGGATGAAAAGCTTCTTCCCAGGGCCAGAGCGATTTGAAGTTTCAAAACAAAATTGGTTCCGGCTTCCTGGGCGCGCAACGTGCCTTCATGCCACTGATAATCCCGCGTGACGCGGTCGCGGATTTGGCTGAGCAACGGGATTTCGCTGGGCAGTTGTCTGGCAAGTGCGAGCACGTAGATGGCGTCGCGGCCGACAATGGGACCGGCCAGCGGCTCGTCCGGCGTCAAACCAAAGGCGGCTTTGGTGAACGCTTCCGGCGCGGTGAACTCCGCCGGCCCGTATTCCTGGCTGAACGGCGCGGTGAGATGCACCGCCAGCCCCTTTTGTTTGGCAGCGGTCGCGAGATTCTCCGGCCGCACCGGATCCATATTAAACACCGTGTTGGCGAAATCATCGGCCTGTTGGCGCGCATCGGCCAACGCCTGTTCGCGGATCATGGCGTCGCGAAGTTTGGCTTTCGCGTCCGCGGGTGTTTTCGCGTCGGGAACGGCATTTGTGCCGTACCGGTTGTATATGTCTTCCACCTGCTGGTTGAGGTTGGTTAATTTTTGCTCCGCCTCGGTCATGAAATTGGTTACGGGAAAAGCGACATAATTGATCTCCACCCGGTCGGGCAGGCGGTATTGCGCAAGATAGTTCGTATAAAATTGACCGACAATGGCAGGTGTCACCGGCACGGCGGCCACGTAATTCGACGCGGAAAAGACGACGATTTGCGCGGAGAGTTTCTGGTATTCGTGTTGATAAACGGCCGCGGCTTCCTGCGGGGTGATGAGCCCGCCGGACATTCCCATCATCTGGCGCAATTGATCAACGGCCAATTCGTGACGGATGAGATTTTCAAAATCCGCGGCGCTCAGGTTCTCTGGCTGCAGGACCGCTTTCACAAAACCCTCCAGCGGCACGGCCTGGCCGTTGATCCCGAACGCTTGCAGGAGGGCGGGTGAACTTAAAATTTCGTTCGCCATCGTCGCCACTGCGTCGTTTCCAATGTGAATGCCCAGATCTTCAGCCTTTTGAATAAGCATGAGGCGCAGGTAAATGTCGCGCTCCAGATCCGCCTCGGTATAATTGGGGTCCCGCTCCGGCCATCGGTGGGTGTTCAGCCAATGCTCAATACCGACTTCAGCTTTGGCACCCAAATAGGCGCCCGGGGTGACTTTCCGGCCGGCGATCGAACCCAGGTCGCTCGCCCCCCTGCCGCCGCCACTATTGCGCGTTGCCGGAGCGGCGCCCCAATAGATAAAGGAGATAATCGTGAGGCCGGCGATGAACCACCATAGCCATTTCGAATGCTTGCGAATTGTCCCGATCATAGGTCAAAAAAAGGAAAATCCAGCTTACCCGGCGCAAGGGAACAAGGCAATCGAAATTGGGAACCGGACTCCGGGTTTCCAGCTCTCGGGATTTACCGGGCTCTGGACGCCAGACACCATCCGCTACTTAAGCCACTTCGCCACGTCCGTTGCCGCGTAGGTGATGAGAATGTCCGCGCCCGCCCTCCGCATGGCCAGCAGGCTTTCCAGCGTCACCGCGCGTTCGTCAATCCAGCCCCTGGCGCCCGCCGCCTTGATCATCGCGTGTTCCGCGCTTACCGAATAGGCCGCGGTGGGATAGCCGAATTCGGTTTTCACGCGATGAATCAAATCCAGATACGCCAGTGCCGGCTTGACCATTACAATGTCCGCGCCTTCCTGGATGTCCAGCGCCACCTCGCGCAGCGCCTCATTCGCGTTCGCCGTGTCCATCTGGTAACTCCGCCGGTCGCCGAATTTCGGCGCGGACTCGGCGGCTTCGCGGAATGGTCCGTAAAACGCCGACGCAAACTTCGCCGCGTAGGCCATGATGGGCGTGTCGGTGAAACCATTCCTGTCCAGCTCGGCGCGGATGGCGCCAACGCGGCCATCCATCATATCGCTCGGCGCGACCAGGCCCGCGCCCGCCTCCGCATGGCTGGCGGCGGTGCGGGCCAGCAGTTTCAAAGAAGGATCATTCAGGATTTTCACCGTGGCCGCGACGTCCTCGTCGCGTTTGAGGCTGCGATGCCCCATCGTGGCAGGCGACGAGGGCGTCGCCGCCACCAAACCGCAATGGCCGTGCGCCATATATTCGCACAGGCAGACGTCCGTGATGACAAGGAGCGATGGCAATTCCTTTTTCAGCAAACGGACGGTTTGCTGGACGATGCCGTTCTTCGCGTAAGCGCCCGAAGCCTTGTCGTCTTTTTGGTCCGGGATGCCGAAAAGCAAAATGGCTGGAACGCCGACCGCATGGGCGCGCGCCGCTTCGCGGACGACTTCGTCCGGCGAAAGCTGGAAGACGCCGGGCATCGCCTCGATGGGGCGGCGCAGTTTAGTACCGAAGCGCGCAAACAACGGCAGGACCAGTTGCTCGACGTTCAAATGCGTTTCGGCCACGAGCCGCCGCAGCGCCGGCGACTGCCGCAGCCGGCGCGGGCGATAAACCGGAAATCCGGGTAAAATCATGGCCACAGTTTAGATTTTGCCGATGACGGGCAAAAGTGGAAAGTGGAGACATTAGTCGGCTGTTTAGTAGTCAGTGTTTGTAGCCAATTTAACCAATTCACTTCGTGACAATTCGTGAAATTCGTGTCATGGATTTTTGTCATGCGGCGGGTGAAACAGATTTTCTGGGTCCTGGCGGTGGCGTTTGTTTTCATTGCCGGCGCCTGGTTCGGCATCAAGCTGACCCGTATGCTGTCGCCCGGCGCCGGCCCGCATGAGGTAAACACGGCCACCGTCGTGCAACAGGTCCAGACGCTTTCGGATCTGGTCACGGTCAAATACGTCCTGGAAAAGGTCGAGATTGTGGATTCACCGCCGACGAGCACGCTGGGGCAGTTTGTACAGGGTGAAAACCGCGTGCTGTTGCTGGCGCACGGTATCGTCAAGGCGGGCGTTGATTTGAAGCGGATCAAACCGGAGGACGTGGCGGTTATTGGCAAGAAAATCATTCTCCACCTGCCGCCGCCGCAGATCACCGACGCCTATCTCGACGAACATCAAACCCAGGTGATTGACTGGCAAAAGGGATTTTTGCGCGACTTTGACAAGGACCTGGAAACGACCGCGCGCCAGAATGCCGTGGACGATATCAACCGGGCCGCCCGGATGGCTGGTATTTTGAAGGACGCCGATGATCGGGCGCGACTGGAGCTGGCCTTATTCCTGCATCAGGCAGGGTTTGAGCAGGTGGAATTTGTTGAGAAAAGTCCGGCTGGCACCGTGCCTGACAACGTGCCTGACAACGTGCCTAAATTTTAGCCAGCGTGCTTGATTTTAACCGGCTGGGGAAGTTCCCCCTGAGCCTGGTCTTCAATGGCAATCTGCAGGCGGCGTTTGGACATGGAGATACGCATGACGTGCGAGCGGAGCTGCATTAAGCAAAGCGCCGGGGCTCGCGGCGCGCGCTGCTGATTTGCAGCTTCGCCAGAAGCGCGAGTTTGTGGGAGGATTTTCGACAAACTGGTTTTCTTGGCCATGCGGGTGACGTACCGCAAGTCATGTGCCAGAAAACCTTCAAACCAGCCCACTCGCGGCCTTCGCCCGGTGCAAAACTTTTTGCGCCAGTGTCCGCGCCTTATGCGCGCCATCAGATAAAATTTTGTCAACGAAATCCGGATTGGCGGCCAGTTCCGCGCGCTTCTGCCGCGCCCCGGCAAAAAAATTCCAGTAGTGTTCGAACAAAGCCTTCTTCAAGTCGCCGTAGCCGAGTCCGCCGGCGCGCAGACGGTGCTCAAGGTCCTTCGCCACGTCCGGCGGCGCCACCAATTTGAGCAGTTGGATGGCGAGATACTGGTCCGCGTCCGGTTTCGGCTCCTGCGGCGTGCGGCTATCCATGACAATGCCCATGATTTTTTTGCGGATGGCTTTTTCGTCGCCGAAAATCTCAATCGTGTTGCCGTAACTCTTGCTCATCTTCTGGCCGTCGGTGCCGGGCACCACGGCGACCTCGTCGCGGATTTGCGGTTCGGGAATCACAAAGGTCTGGCCGTATTGTTCGTTGAATTTGATGGCAATGTCGCGTGTCATTTCCACATGTTGCTTCTGGTCGCGCCCGACCGGCACCACGTTTGAGTCGTAAATCAAAATGTCCGCGGCCATGAGCACCGGATAGGCGAACAAACCGTGGCTTGGCGCGATCCCTTTGGCGATTTTGTCCTTGTAGCTGTGTGCCCGTTCGAGCAATCCCATCGGTGTGACCGTGGAAAGCAGCCAGGTGAGTTCGGTTACTTCCGGTACGTCGGATTGGCGGAAGAAAACGGTCCGTTTCGGGTTGAGGCCGCACGCGAGGAAATCCAACGCCACGTCCAAGGTGTTCTTGCGCCGTTCCTTCGCGTCGAACAGCGACGTCATGGAATGATAATTCGCGATGAAATAGAACGCCTCGCCCTTTTCCTGAAGCTCGATGGCCGGGCGCATCATGCCGAAATAATTGCCGAGATGCAGTGCGCCGCTGGGCTGGATGCCTGACAAAATTCGCATGACAGAAGTTTAACGGGAAAACATCCAACATCCAACATCGAACATCGAACGCCAAACGATCCATCCTTCGAGGTTCGGCGTTCAGCCTTCGTTGTTCGAGGTTATTGCTTTTTCAGCGTTCCGGCCTGAACCTCCCACCGTTGCAAATCCTTGCCCAGCTCGCGCGGCCAGTTTTCCTCGGTTGCGGTCATGAAGACCTGGCCGCTGGTTTTGCGCGCCGACTCGAGCAGGGGCAAAAAACCGCTGCGTCGTTTCACGTCCAGCTCGCCCATCACATCATCAATCAGGAGGATTGGCGGCGAACCGTGGATGCCGGCGAGAAATTCCGCCTGCGCCATTTTCAACGCGATAGCCAGCGTGCGTTTCTGGCCTTCGCTGCCGAACTGCGCGGCGGACTTTCCATTAAGCAGCAATGGCAAATCATCGCGATGCGGCCCGACCAGCGTGGAACGATAACTCCGCTCCCGGTTGCGGGATTGCGCCAACTCGACGGCAAAATCCTTTTTCACGCTTGGTTGATATTCGATGCGCAATTCCTCCGCGTCGTTGGAAATGCGGCGATAGGCCAGCCGTGCCAGCGGGGAAAATTTCGGTGCCAGTTCACGCCGGGCGCGGATGACTTCGTCGCCGAGCTTGACGAGTTCCTGTGAGAAACTGTCGAGCGCGGCTTCATCCACGGCGCGTTGCTTGAGCAGTGCGTTGCGGGCGCGGACGGCGCGCATATACCGCTGGAGCAGTGGAAGATAACCGGGCTGCGTCTGGGCCAGCAACAAATCCAGAAACCGCCGGCGCGAGCGCGCCGCGCCCTTGACCAGTTGCAAATCTTCCGTGCAAAAAACCACCGTGCGCAACACGCCAAGATAATCCGTCAGTTTTTTCACCGGTTGGCCGTCCAGCGCCAGTTTGCGCTCACTGGCCGACCAGAACATTTTGATTTCGCGTGAGCCCTGGCTCGTGAGAATCGTAGCAGCCGACGTAAGTCGGCTCTGATCAGATGGAGCAGACTCATGTCCGCTGCTACCAGAAAGAGATTGGATTGTTCCGCCCACCACCGTGCCGCCGACGAAATAGCCGCGTTGGCCGTGGCGAATCATCTGCGCGCCGCCGACGCCACGGAACGAGCGCAGCGTGGCCATGAGATAAATCGCTTCAAGGATGTTTGTCTTGCCCTGTGCGTTGTCGCCAAGCAGGAGGTGGAAGCCGGGCGCAATGTCGGCATCCAATCGCGCATAATTGCGGAAGTCGCGGAGTCGCAGATGGGCCAGATGCACTCCGAGAAAATAGGAGCGCGGGCGGCTCGTCCGCGAGCCTTTTCACAATCGAGCCGCCATGACTGCCGCGGTTGCCAGGAAATCATTCGGATTATTCCGACGGCGGACCGCTCAATGGCACGGCGCGATAGAACCGGGATGGGTTGCCGGCCGCGTCGGGATCAACGAAGTCAATCGAGCCGTTGATGACCTGGTTGGTGCAGACAGAAGTCCAGTTCATCAGGTCCGTCGAACACTCGACCGAGAACCATGCAGCGTCCGGTCCCGGGGTGACGAGATGGAAACATCCGCCCGGCAACATGCCGGTCACCGGACACGGGCCATCAATGATGATGGCCGCCGCGCGCGGCGGATAGCCGATGAGATAATCCGGCGGTGTGTTGGTGGAAGCCGTCAACGCAAGGATGACAGTTTTGTTAATATCGGGCGGGCCGTCGTCAATCGGCACAATGGTAATCAAAGCACGGCGTTCGCCGGCCGGGATGGTCACAGAACCGGGCAACGCCACATAATCCACGCCGTTGCTGGCGGTGCCGCCGATGTCGTAGGGCACGTTCAAATCACCGTTGGTGTCGCCGAAACGGCGCACGGTGAAGGTGGCGGTTTTAGGCCCGCAGTTGGTGAAGTATCGGCAGACCGCTGTGGGCCACGCGGCCCAGGTCGGCGGGGAGTTGGTTTCACCGGGCCAGACCCAGCAGTTGGTGCCTTCGATCGCCACCGGATCGGTTGCCACGATGCTTACAATCGGTGGCCGATTGGTCGGTGGCGGCAGCGACGGCAGGATAGCGATGTTGACCGGCGCGGAAGTGGTCGAAAGGCCGCCATTATCCGTGGCCACCGCCGTCAGGGCATCAGCGCCGACCGGCGCATTGCTCCAGATCAGGAAGAATAAATTGGTCGGATAAATCGGCGGCACCGGTCCGCCAACGACAATGCCGCCGCCAGCGAGCGGAGTTACCACCGGTACGCGTTGGCCAGAGCCTAAATCATTTGTTCCGGCGAAAAATTCGACCGATGTTACGAAGCCATCCGGGTCAGCCGCAAAGGCGAAAAGCGGAATGTTGATGGGCGCGTGGAAAACAGAGCCATTGGCAGGGCTGATGATTCTGACCACGGGCGGCAGGTTGGTCGGCGGACCTTGCAGTACCATGATGTTGACCGGCGCGGAAGTGGTGGACAACCCGCCGTTGTCCATGGCTACGGCCGTCAGCGGAAAACTGCCGGCGGCAGGCGGGTTGAGCCAGTTGAACAAATAAACCAAGCCTGTGACGCCGCTGACGCCCGGCGGATCCAGCACAACAGGTGTTCCGGAACCGAGGTCTATTGCGCCGGCGAAGAATTCGACGTTAGTCACGGAACCGTACGGGTCGCTGGCCTTTGCCAGAATCTGGATGTTGGTTGGTGTGTAAAACACGCTGCCGTCCTTTGGCTCAATCAAGCTTACCGACGGCGGCAGGTTGGTCGCGCCGTTTTCTTCAACATAAACCACTGCCTGACTGGGCGAGCCGATTTGATAATTTACGGGGTTCAACAGCGGTGAATTCGTCAATGTCAGCACCACCGTTTTAACGACGCTCACCGCCGCGCTTTCAATCGGGGTGATGGTGATGGTGTTCGAAGTCGCGCCGGCGGCAATCGTCACCGTGTGCGGCGGAATCGGCGCGTAGTCCACGCCATTGGATGCGGTGCCGCCGAGATCATACCAAACATTCAGCGCCGCATTGGTATTACCCGTGCGAAACACCGTGAACACACCCGCATTGGACACCGTCGCAACCGGCTGGGTTGCCTGAACGGTGACGACGGGAACAAGGTTGGAATCGGTGGTTTGAGCAAAGACTTTGATTCCGCAGGTCAAAATGAGCAAAGGCAAAACGAAAAGCAGCCCGCCTTTCAGTAAAAAACGCGGCGTTCTCATACACAATCCTTTCAACTTTAAATCAAATGCACGTCTGTCAACTCCTTTACCGGCTTTATAAATGTGATAATAGTACCTTCGATCAGGCTGTCAAGCAGAAGTTGGTGACAATGGGCAACGCTCAAATTGCCAGCAGCAGCCGTTTGATTTCCTTGAATCGCGCCCCGGCATTCTTCTGCGTGAGACGCGGAAATTTACCGCCGAGCGTGAGGAAATCGCCGTGGCGCGTCAGCATCAGCTTGTCATCCTTTACTTCAATGGCGGTCACGGATTTTTCAGCGGCCAGAATTTTCAATTCGGCCACCTGCAACAGCAACTCCACCGGCGGCGGCAGCGGGCCAAACCGATCGCGCAGTTCTTTCTGTAAACCTTCCAGCGCGGATTTTTCATTGGCCTGCGCGAGCTTACGATAGATCTCAAGGCGATGCTGCGGCTCGGAAATGTAGCCATGAGGCAAGTCAGCAGTCAATAGTCTGTAGTCAGTAGCTGACTGTCCTTCGCTGGTTGCTACTGACTGCTGACTGTTAACTACTGACTGACTCAGGAAATCCAGTTTCACACTGACCTCCACCCGCGGTTTCACCTGCTCGCCCTTCAGCGCGCTGATGCTTTGTTTGAGCAACTGGCAGTAAAGCTCAAAACCGACCGCCGTAATGTGGCCGCTTTGTTCCGCGCCGAGCAAATTGCCCGCGCCGCGGATTTCCAGGTCGCGCATGGCGATTTTGAACCCGCTGCCCAGCGTGGAATACTGGCGAATGGCGCTGATGCGTTTGCGCACGTCGGTGAGCAGGCTGACATGGCGCGGCAGCAACAGGTAGGCGTAAGCCTGGTGCTTGTAACGCCCGACCCGTCCGCGCAATTGGTAAAGGTCGCTCAAACCGAAACGGTCGGCGCGGTCAATGATGATGGTGTTCGCGTTCGGAATATCCAGGCCGCTCTCGATGATGGTCGTGGAGAGCAGTACATCGGCCTCGCCATTGACGAATTTCGTCATGATCTCTTCCAGTTCGTCCGTGTCCATCTGGCCGTGGCCGACCACGATGCGGGCGCGGGGCAAAAGCCGTTTCAAACGGTCAGCCATCGTCTGAATTGTCATCACACGGTTGTGCAGAAAGAACACCTGGCCGCCGCGGTTCAGTTCACGCTGGATGGCATCGCGGATGACGCGTTCGTCGAATTGAGTGACGATGGTCTCGACCGGCAGGCGGTCGTGCGGCGGCGTCTGGATGGTGCTCATGTCGCGAGCGCCGGTCAGCGCCAGATAAAGCGTGCGGGGAATCGGCGTGGCGCTGAGTGTGAGCACGTCCACCAGGGTGCGCAGCCGCTTGAATTTTTCCTTGTGCAACACGCCAAACCGCTGTTCCTCGTCAATCACCACCAGGCCGAGATCTTTGAAAATGATGTCGCTTTGAATTAACCGGTGCGTGCCGATGACAATGTCCACCCCGCCATTTGCCAGATCCTTCACGACCCGCTGTTGCTGGCGCCGGGTGCGAAAACGTGAAAGCAATTCGATGTGAACCGGGTAATCAGCCATACGCTCGCGGAACACGTTGAAATGTTGCTGTGCCAGCACGGTTGTCGGCACGAGCACGGCGACCTGTCTGCCATCCATCACCGCCTTGAACGCAGCGCGGATGGCGACTTCGGTCTTGCCAAAACCGACGTCACCACAGATCAACCGGTCCATCGGTTTGGGTTTTTCCATGTCGGATTTGGTTTCCTGAATCGCGCGCCATTGATCGGGTGTTTCCTCAAAAACGAAAGAGCTCTCGAATTCACGCTGCCAGGGGGCGTCAGGTTTGAAGGCGTGGCCGGGTTGTGTTTCGCGCGCGGCCTGAATCTGGAGCAACTCGGCGGCGACGTCGCGCACGGCGCGCTCGGCCTGCTCCTTCGCCTTCTTCCAGCGGGTGCCGCCAAGCGTGTTCAGCGGCGGATGCGCCTTGCCCGCGCCGACGTATTTACCGACCAGATGTGCTTCGGTGACCGGCACGTAAAGTTTCGGCGGCTCGTCGCCGGGATTCGCCGGGGCATACTCAATGACCAGACATTCGGTGCCGTTTTCGGCAGGGCACGTCACTCCGGGCGCGCCGCCGTCCGTAGGCGTGCGGTCGGCGGGCCGAGGACAGCCCGCCCCACCCGATTGCGTTCTGGAACTCGCCGGAAGATTTTTTAAACCGAGAAATTTGCCGATGCCGTATTGGAGGTGGACCACGAGGTCGCCTTCTGCGAGTTCAGTGAAATCAATATCGAGTGCGGAACGGGTGGCCAGCGCGTGCGGCGACTTCAACCGGCGTGGGCGCTGGATTTTGCAGCGCCCGAAAATCTCGGCATCGGTCACGACGACCAGTCTGACTTCGTCGCAGAGGAAACCGCGCGACAGGCTGCCGATATGAGTCCACAGTCCACCGTCCACAGTCGTTCGGGGCTGCTCGCGTGTGTCGGATTGTTGACCGGGGACTGTGGGCCGGGGACCCAGTTCGTTCCAAACTTCCTCGAACCGTTGCCGCTCGCCGTCGTTGTTGCAGAAGACATGGACGGCGTAACCCTGCCGCAGCCAACGGTGGAGTTGCTGGAAGAATTCGCGGCGTTGGGCTTCGGCAATTTGCGGTTCCGGCGCACGTTCGGGCAGCGGGCGAAAAACGTCGAGCGATGAGAACAATGACGCGCCCCTCGCCCCATCCCTCTCCCCGCCGGGCGGGGAGAGGGTGGCCGGCCGGCCGGGTGAGGGGATTGTCGCCTCTTCCTCGCTCAATTCCAACCGCGTCATGCCGTGATGGTCGAGGTCGGCCAGAAATGTTTCCCATGAAATGAAGAAAGGGTCACTTGCGGGAATTTGTGAGGCATATTCCTCAGCCCGGGCGGCGAGTTGATCCGGTTCGCAGAGTAGAAAAATCGTTTCTCGTGGCAAATAATCCAGAAGAGTGGCAAGTGACACGTGACGAGTGGCGGGATTTTGCCTTTCGGACGCCGCGCCTTTTTCATGCCACGGGTTGCCTGTCACCTGCCACTGCTTGAGGATTCCCAGCTCGCCCGCCGGCGGAATCATGGCGGTTAAAATTTGCTCGCGTGAAATCTGCGTGCGCGGATCAAAATGACGCAGCGACTCCAATTCATCGCCAAAAAATTCCAATCGTGCCGGCCACGGGCCGGTTGGCGGCCAAACATCCAGAATGCCGCCACGCAGGGCGATTTCGCCTTTCCGGGTCACTTGGGCTTCCGGTTCGTAACCCTGTTCTTCAAACCAATCAATCAAATCCAGCGGATTGATTTTATCGCCACGGTGCAACGCGCGTGTCCGCTCCTGAAAGTCACCCGGCGGAAAGGTTTTCTGGAGCAGGGCGGTGACGCAGGTAATGATGACTTCGGATTTCGGACCTCGGATTTGGGATTGGCCCGACAAGGTGACGAGGGTTTGAAGCCGATCGCTGATGGTATCGGCGTGCGGCAGTTTGCCTTCGTGGGGAAAAACTTCCCAGGGCGGATAAAACAGGGGCGAGAATGGAAGATCGAGGATGGAGGATGGCGCGTTGCCGGCGGCGGACTGTGGACTGTGGACTGTGGACTGAATTGCCAGCCACGTCTCCAAATCCTGCTGGCAACTTTCCTGGGTTTTCAAATCCGATGCGACGAGGACGAATGGCCGGCCTGGAAAAATTTTCCGAAGCAGGGCGGCCAAAAACGGTTGAGCCGCCTGGCCAACGCCGGCACAAGTCAACACCCTGCCATTCTCCAATCGCCGGGCCAGGGACTGCACGGCGGGAGCCTCCGAAATGTCAGCGAACAAATTGCCTGTCGCCGACGCTGCCGCGTTTTGCGCCAAGCGGAAAGAAGGTCGCAGCGGCGATGCCGGCCGTCAAGTGACTGAATGTTTCTATTTGACCTGGTTTCCCTTCGCCACGCAACCTTCCAGCGCATGAGCGAAAACATCATCGCGCCCAATCCCTTGATGATTTTACCGTTTGTATTGTTGCTCGGCGCCATCGCGCTGGCGCCGTTGCTCGTTCGGGACGGGTGGTTGCGGCATTATCCCAAGGTCGCGCTGGGTCTGGGCGCCGTCACGCTGGGCTATTACCTTGTGGTTTTGCAGAACCCGGATCGCGTGCTGCACGTCGCGCATGATTACCTTAGCTTCATCATGCTGGTCGGCTCGCTGTTCGTGGTGGCCGGCGGCATCCACATCAACGTGAAGGGCGAAGCGACACCGCTGGCCAATGTGTTTTTTTTGTTCATCGGCGCCGTTCTGGCGAATCTGCTGGGCACAACCGGTGCGGCGATGCTCCTGATCCGGCCGTGGATACGGATGAACCAATACCGCGTTACGGCGCACCATATCGTTTTTTTCATCTTCATCGTGGCAAATGTCGGCGGTTGCCTGACGCCCATTGGCGATCCGCCCTTGTTTCTCGGTTATTTGCAGGGAGTTCCCTTCTGGTGGGTGGCGGAACATTGCTGGCCGATATGGGCGACCGGGGTCGGCATGTTGCTGGCCATTTTTTACGTGGTGGACCGGCTCAACTTCATCCGCGCGCCGCGGGAAATCCGGCGAATGGAAACCGTGCATGAAACCTGGAAGTTTGACGGATTGGGGAACTTGTTTTTCCTGGGCGTCATCCTGGGCGCGGTGTTCATCAACCAACCGGTTTTTCTGCGCGAAGGTATCATGCTGGCGGCGGCACTGGGTTCCTATTTCACAACCGCCCAATCGGTGCACGAAGCGAACCGGTTCCATTTCCATCCGATTCAGGAGGTGGCTGTTCTATTCATGGGAATTTTTGCCACGATGATTCCCGCGCTTGACTGGCTGGATTTGAACGCGCGCATGGTATTGGGCGGTAATCCGGCGCCGGGCGTTTTTTATTTCGGCACGGGCATTTTATCCAGCGGGCTGGACAACGCGCCAACGTATCTTAGTTTTTTAAGCGCGCTCTTCGGAACGAGCGGCGCGAAGGAAATCGGGGAATTGTTGGGTGGCAATACGCTGAATCTGGTTGCCATCAGCGTCGGTGCGGTCTTTTTCGGCGCGGCCACCTATATTGGCAACGGTCCGAACTTCATGGTCAAGGCCATCGCCGACCACGAAAAAATCCGCACGCCGACGTTTCCTGGATTTATCGGGAAATTCACGCTGCCGTTCCTGCTGCCCATGTTGTTGGCGGTCTGGTTGATTTTCTTTCGTCGTTGAGTTGAAACATTTTCTTTGCACCCGCCGCCGGTTTTCGGGAAAATAAGAATCGTACCTTTTAAAATGGGAGTGCGTACACTCTACAACATTCTGTTCACGTTTTTTTTCGTGCTGACCGCGCCGTATTATTTTCTGCGGATGTGGCGGCGCGGCAACTGGCTGCCCGGCTTTCTCGAACGATTTGGCTATTACAGTCGGAACCTCAAGCAGGCCCTGACCAATCGCCAGATCATCTGGCTTCATGCCGTCAGCGTCGGAGAAGTCAATCTTTGCACGCAATTCATCCGCGCCCTTGAACCGCGCATGCCCAATCTCAAAATCGTTGTTTCCACCACCACCACGACCGGCATGGCTCAGTTACACCACCATTTGCCCGCGCACATCAGCAAAATTTACTACCCCATTGACCGGCGAAAATTTGTCGCCCGCGCCTTCGATACCATCAACCCTGAAGCCATTGTGCTTTTTGAAGCGGAAATCTGGCCGAACTTTTTGTGGCGTGCCTGCGACCTTCGCATTCCCCTGTTTCTGGCCAATGCCCGGTTGTCCAACCGTTCCTATCGCGGCTACCGGCGGTTTGGATCCCTGTTTCGCCCGCTGTTCGCCTCGTTCACGGGCGTCTGTGCTCAAAATGGGGCCGATGCCGAACGTTTGCGAAACGTCGGCTGCCGGCCCGAAGCCGTGCGGGTCGTGGGCAATTTGAAATTTGACGCGGCCAAGCTCGTCGGTCCCCGCCGGCTCGACGTGCCGGCGTTGTTCCGGCAGATCGGGGTGCCGCCCGACGCCCCGATTCTGGTGGGCGGCAGCACCCATGCGGGCGAAGAAATTGCGCTGGCCGACATGGCGCAGCGCTTGCGGATTTTGTTTCCAAAACTGTTTCTCGTACTGGTGCCCCGGCATTTTGAGCGCTGCCGGGAGGTGGGCCGGCAATTGCGCGAGCGCGGCGTCAAATTTATTTTTCGCAACGAAATCCTTGCCCATGCCCGGTTTGATGAGGGCAAAACCGATTGTTTGCTGGTCAATACCACGGGCGAGTTGCGATTTTTCTATGAACATGCGACAGTAGTGTTTGTTGGCAAAAGCCTCACGGCGGTCGGCGGGCAGAATCCGATTGAGCCGGGGGCGGTAGGCAAGGCCATGGTATTTGGGCCGAACATGCAAAATTTCACGGACATTGCGCGCGATTTCGTCACTCAGAGTGCGGCGGTTCAGGCCGGCAACCCGGAAATGTTGGAACACGCGATCGCGGAATTGCTCGCTGATGAAAACCGGCGGGAAGAACTGGGACGCAATGCACTCCGGGTCGTCCGTGAAAATCTGGGTGCCATGGGCCGTACGGTGGATATGATTCTGGATAATCTGAAGGGCCGTGGAATTTACATTGTGCCGGAAAAGGCATTGTAGAATTATGTCATGAAGTTTCCCCATTGACGGAGCGGAACGGGCTTTTCATATTCCCGCCCGCTTGCGGTCTGTGAACCGGGAGTATTAGTACGTATGTCGAAATCGAAGGTTTGTAAAATCGAGGCGGGTTCCGCCCGGGATAAAGGAGCGCACAGCACGGCCATTTCCGCACAACCCCTTCTTGATTCAGCCATGGGCAAATCGCGGAATGGCGCCCCGCCAGGTTCTCCGAATGCCGATATTGCCGGGATCATCAAGGAGCTCATCCGGCTGTCGCAGGAACAGGGACATTTGACGTATAACGATATCAGCGACGCGTTGCCCGACCAGGTCACGGAGCCGGAGTTGGATGAGGTTTTCGGCAAGTTGCGCAGCCTGGAAATCGAAATTGTGGACCAGGCGGAGGTGGACCGCATTAAAACGGCCGAGTCCGAGGAGGAAGACACGAGCCGGCTCGATGCGCTCGATGATCCGGTGCGGATGTATCTCAAGCAGATGGGACAGGTGGCGTTGCTGACCCGCGCCCAGGAGGTTGAGATTTCCAAACGCATTGAAGCGGCGGAGAACGAGGTCCGTAAAGTCATTTACAGCCTCGGTTTTGCCGGCAAGGAACATATCGCGCTGGCCGAAAAACTTCTGGCCGAACCGCCGCGTGAGCGTTTTGACCGCGTTATTCTCGATAAAAAAGTGGACAATCGCAACGCCCACCTGGGCGTGTTGCGCAAACTCATCGCGCGCGTTCATAAGACTGATCTGGAAACGGACCACAAATACGCGGTCTGGCGTGACGCCCGCGGCAACACCCAGCGCCGCCGCGCGCAAACGGCCTTCCGACGCCTGGATCAAAAGCTGCGGATGGCCTTCCCTAAGTTTTGTTACAAGTACAAGGTGATTGAGGAAATGGCCCTGGTCGCGGAAAACATTCACGATAAGCTTCAATACGGCCTGCAAGCGTTGGCAGAAACAGAGGCGCAACGTGAATCCACTGCCCAACAGCACCTGGCCGAGGCCGAACGGCAGAAAATCAGGGCGCTGGAGGAGTTTGTCCGGATGCCCTATGCGGATTATCTCAAGACCTTTGACCGGCTGCGTGAATTTTCCACCAAGGCATTGCAGGCCAAGACCGAAATGGTCGAGGCGAACCTGCGCCTGGTCATTTCCATTGCAAAAAAATACACCAACCGCGGACTGTCTTTCCTTGATTTGATTCAGGAAGGCAACATGGGTTTGATGAAGGCCGTCGAAAAATTCGAGTATCGCCGCGGCTACAAATTTTCCACCTACGCCACTTGGTGGATCCGCCAGGCCATCACGCGCAGCATCGCTGATCAGGCGCGCACCATCCGCATCCCGGTGCACATGATTGAAATCATCAACAAATTGATGCGTTCGCAGAAACGCTTGCTCCAGGATTTTGGCCGCGAGCCGACGCCGGAGGAAATTGCCGAGGACATGCAAATACCCGTGGAACGCGTCCGCGCGCTGATGAAAATGTCGCAGCAACCCATTTCCCTGCAATCGCCGGTCGGCGACACCGAGGATGCCAATTTCGGTGATTTCATTGAGGATAAAGGGGCGGACAATCCATTCGACATCACCAGTTTCAGTTTGCTCAAAGACCGGTTGGGTAACGTCTTGTGCAGCCTGACCGAACGCGAACGCAAGGTTTTGGAATTGCGTTTTGGCCTCGGCGACGGCTGTGCGCGCACGCTGGAAGAGGTTGGCCTGCAATTCCGGGTCACCCGCGAGCGCATCCGGCAAATCGAAGCCAAGGCGCTTCGCAAAATGCGCCACCCCACGCGCATCCGCCAGTTGCATGGCTTTCTGGAAATTGAGGATGTGGACCTGGAAGCGAAAGCCGAGTAAATTTTCTCAAGGCACGCAAGGCCGCAGGGGGCCGGACCGGGTCTGAATCGCCACCGTGGTTGGCGATAAACCTTCCGATCGCGCCGTCAATTTGATTTCACCCGCCGTTTTGGTGGATTGTACGACGATTTGCGCCAGACCATTAAACACACTCCGTTTCCATTGGGGCATTTCCGGTTTTTCCCCCAGCCTCAACGTCACACCTTTGTTGATGCCGCCAGGACCGTCCCAATTGGCCACGGCGACGGCGATGATATTTTCGCCCGGGTGGAGCAAACGCTTCACATCAAAGGACGGTGACGACCGCCAATCGTGGGATTCTCCAACCTTCTGGCCATTGACATAAACCCAGCCGTCCTCATCAATCATCCCGAAACACAGTTCGACGCTCGCCACGTCAAGTTCCTGTTTGGTAACTTGAATTTTGCCGCGAAAAACGGCCTGAGCGCGACCTTGCAGCGGCCCGTTGGCCGATTGCGGATCCGCGCTCGTCCAGCTGGAATCATCGTAATCGGTTTGTTCTTCAGGTAAATCAGGCGCATACACGTTCGTCACGTTTTCCCAGCGCCAGCCGTCGTTGATGGCGACCGTTTGACTGGGCCATTTTGGCAGATAAATATCCGGCTCATGACAACTGGGGTCGCCGTTGCCGACGCCCAGAATTTTTCCGGGGCCTTCCAGGTCGAACTCCACCAGATTGGTCGCCACCGCTACGATGCGATTCTGCTCGTCGCGGACGGAAACGGTGATGACACTGACATCTTCGCCACCGGCGTTAATTGTGGCGCGGTCGGGTTCCAGTTGAATAGCGGCCGCTTCGCCGGTGGTTTCGACTTTCGTTGTGGCGATCAGCTTGCCGTCATTGTCGTAACCCTGGGCGGAAAGCGCGCCCGGTTCGTATTTTACCGTCCATTCCAGGTGCGAATTGGGTTTCATCGTTTTCCGGCCCAGACTTTTGCCGTTCAGAAACAATTCAACCTGCTTGCAATTGCTGAAACACCACACGTTGATGTTCTGGCCTTCCTTGCCCGGCCAGTTCCAGTGCGGCAGCAGGTGCAGCACCGGCTGGTCCGTCCACCAGGATTGATAGTAGTAGTAAAGGTCCTTGGGAAAGCCGCACGTGTCCATGACGCCAAAGTGCGAATTGATGCACGGCCAGCCATACGGCGTCGGTTCGCCGCGGTAATCGAAACCAGTCCAGATGAAACCGCCCGACAGCCACGGACGTTCGGCAAAGTAACTCCACCAACGTTCAGCCGTGCTCGACCAGGGCTGCGCGTTGATGTCGTAGGCGCTCACGTAACCGCGTGCCGGATCGGTCACGTAGATGCCGCGCGTGCTCACCGTGCTGGCCTGTTCGGTGCCGACTTCCGGCTGGGCCGGATGTTCCCGGTGATAATTGTCCATGTCGCGCCCGACGTGATAATTCCAGCCGCGGACTTCGATGACGGAATTGATGTTTGCCTCATAATCGTTACCAACGGGCGCGGCATAGGTGATGGGCCGCGCCGGATCGAGCTGCTGGAGGAGGGTCTGCATGGTTTCGGCGACGCGTTTGCCGGCGGGCGTGTCCTGCACGGTGAACTCCTCGTTGGCGATGCTCCAGATAACAACGCTGGGGTGGTTGCGGTCACGCAGGATCTGGCCCTTGAACCGCGCCAGATTCGCCGCGTCACTGCCGAGCAGGCGGTTTTCATCCATCACCAGCATACCGAGGTGGTCGCAGGCTTCGAGCAGTTCCGGCGTTGGCGCATTGTGGGAAGTGCGGATGGCATTGCAGCCCATCTCCTTTAATTTCTCGACGCGGAAATACTGGAGCGCATCCGGCAAAGCCGCGCCGACGCCGGCATGGTCCTGATGATTGCAGGTGCCTTTCAGTTCGTAAGGCTTGCCGTTCAGCAGAAATCCCTTGTCCGGGTCAAACGCCACGGTGCGGATGCCGAACTCGGTTTCCTTGCGGTCAACTACTTTTCCATCGACTTCGACCGTGGTGATGAGCTTGTATAGGTTGGGCGATTCGGGCGACCAAAGAATTGGTGCGTTTGTACAAACTGCCATTACGACGTTGAGGGTATCGAAATCCACATCAAACACATGATTCAGATGGCCAGAGGCATCACGTGAAAGTGAAGCCCCTAATTCAAATCCCCATTGAAATTCTGCCTCGGAAAGGGGGTATACTTTTGGACTATCGACTGTAACTCCTCCTTCACTTGAATCCATTTTGCCGATTGAATTGCCGTTCGGATCAAAGAGTTCATGAATAATAACTGGAAAACAGATATTTGTTTGATCGTTTGAGATTCGTGTTTTCACAATAACTGCAGCCAAACTTTGTGAAGAATTATTTGTGAGCTTTGAATAGACAAAAACCCCGTCCGGGGCGATGGCGACCGGCCCGGTTTTCACCAGCCAGACGTGCCGGTAAATCCCCGCGCCTTCGTAAAACCAACCTTCGAATTGTGACGCGTCCACCTTCACAGCGACAATATTTTTGCTGCCATAATTTGCCACGTCGGTGATGTCATAACGAAAGCTGTCATAACCGCTGTTGTGATGGCCGACAAACCAGCCGTTCAAAAAAACGTCGCAGTCGCGGTACACACCGTCGAATTCCAGCCAGAGCCGCTTGCCGGCATCGGTTTCCGGCAGGTCAAACGTGCGGCGATACCACGCGACGCTGGTTTGCGGGAAGCCCGGGCCGACCGGCTTGAAGCCATGCCCCCCGTCCGCGGTGCTGTCAAAGGGCAGTTCGACCGCCCAATCATGCGGCAGGTTCACCGTGCGCCAGCTCGCGTCGCTGAACGACATGCTGGCCGGGCCGCTGCCGGTGCCGGCCTTGGACAGGTTTTGGGCAAAACCCCATTCATTGCCCAGATGGAATTTCCAGCCAAAATCCAGCAACAGCCGTTCGCGTCCACCCTCCGCAGCAGTACCGCTACGGAGGACGGGCGGTGACGAGCCGTCAGCGGCGAACAAATTCATGGTGGAAAGGGCGAGTGAGGTAACGCAGAGGAACCGGCAGGCGAGCGTGGTCACTTTCATGTTTGCGCAAGTTTAGAATTGAATCCACAAAGGCAAAGCCAAAAACTGTCGTCAAAACTCATGACATCCGCACACACCGTCATTGGCTTCAATTGCCGGATGCAGCCAGGCCTTTAGAGATGTAGTTTTAACAGGCCCACTTCCAGTGCCAGCGCTTCCTGGACATTGGTGTGCAAAAGACGTTGCGTCTGTTCCAGGGTTTGAAGATTTTCCAGGGCCTGCCGCGGCGAGATTTTTTTGGCGATGGCTTCCGCACCGGCCATTTTGGGAAAATTCAATAATTCCCCCCCAACCGCCAGCGTGCGGAACCAGACATCGCGCAGCCACCATTGCACCAGCAGCAGCAAATCCGCCCGCTGCCGCCGGTATTCCGCCTCGATGGCGGCAGTCAGCTCATCTTCCCATCTTTCGCGCAGGTCTTTTTCCACGTCATCATAACGTTGCAGCGGCGAACGCGCCGTGAGCGCCTCGTCCACACGCGTGCGGATTTCGCCGAGTTTTTTTAGCAACACATCCAGCAGGCGATAACGGCCCAGCAGGCTCTTTTGTTCAACCGCCGCCAGGGCGCCGAATTGGGCAAGCCATTCGGACTGCGCTTCGTCAGGCTCGTAGTTGCTTTCAGTGGAGAAATTCAAGCGCAGGCACCGTGACAGAATCGTTTCCAAAATCCGCTGGGGTTCGGTGGAAAGTAAAATCAGCACGGATTTGGCCGGCGGTTCTTCGAGCGTTTTCAAGAAGGCGTTGGCAGCTTGCGGATTCAGACGATCCGCCGCCGCGATGATGGCAACCTTGTATTCGGCCTCGGTCGGTTTGAGCTGGATCTCGCGCATCAACTCGCGCATTTGCTCCACGGTGACGACGCGCGACCTGGATTCCGGCCGCGCCCAATGAATGTCCACGTGTGTTTCGTGGTCAATCTTCCGGCAACTCAGACATTCATCGCAACAATCGGTCGCCACGCCGCTGGTTCTGACCGGCTTCCGGCAATTCAGCGTCTTGGCCAGCATTTTGGCGAGCAACTCCAATTCCTCCAGGCGGTGACCGGTGAAGAGATAGGCGTGGCCAAGCCGCCCGCGCGCCAGCGAGCGTTGGAGCAATTGCACCCCTTGCGATGGTTTGGAAAAGTTTTTGAATGCCATATCGCCGGTTTAATTATTGGTCTCCGGCCAATCCCTTCGGCAAATCACTGCGATTGACGATCCAGGGACTGTTCAACATTTCGGTGGCATTCGAGTTCTGCGCCAGACTCCATTTTGCGTTCCAACTCATGAAGAACACCGTCCGGGGGAAATTCGCCTGCACGCCGTGCAGGAACCGGAGGTAATCGTAATCGCCCGGCGGATTGCCTGGTCCGTGCGGCCCGAATTCCGTGAAGCCGAATGGCTTGGGCAACCGTGCGACCTCGGCGTAACCGAAAATATGGTTGGTATCCACAAAATCCGTGTAGGCGTCGAGGCCGACCAAATCCACATACCGGTTGCCGGGATAATACACCGCGGTGTTGGTGCCATGGTTCGGCGCATAGACCCAGAGCAAGTTGTCGAGACCTTTGGTCTTCGTGAAATAGTCAAACATCTGCCGCCAGAGTTTTTTGAAAGTCGCTGGATCTTTGCCGTCCCACCAGAACCAGTTGCCGTTCATTTCGTGGAACGGCCGCCACAAAACCACCACGCCATTGGCCTGGAGTTCCTGCAAACCGGCGGCCACCCGGTCGAGTTCGTGCATCCAGCGGACGTGGGTTTCCGAGTTGGGATCCAACAGGGCGTTGAGGTCAATGTCCTTGTCGCGCAACCCGCCGAAGGCGCTGTTGGTTGACCGGGCGGGATCATAAAGATGCGTGCTCACGGTCACCAGACCACCCGCTTTCCAGTAGTTAATGGCTGCCTGGTCCGGCGCTTCGGTGGAAACGCCGCCCCGGCCGGCGTAATCCACGCCCAGCAGTGCCGGCCAATACCCGGTCCGGTCGTGGATTTCCTTCAGCAAGTCCAGATTCGCCCGGTTTCCAAAATTGGAAAACTGGCCGGACACCAGACGCTTGTCCGATCGCGTTTCCAGGCTTTGGAAATAGTTGAGAACCGCCTTGGCCCGGGCATTGGCGTCGGGATTGGCTGGCGCCTGCGGCGTGCGACACCCGGAAACCAGCGCCCCGGCGAGCAAAAGGCAGCCGACGTTTTTCATGGCCTGCGTCGTCAATCGGTTTTCTGGTTTCGCTGTCATCAGCGGAAGAACCCAAATGGTGCGGACGGAGGGAACTAAAGCCAAGAACTAAGTTTGAACAATGGGTTGAGCGGCGTATCTGGTCAGCACTGCGTAAAAAAATCAGTACCGCTTCGGCTTTTTCAGGGCATGACCGGCACGGCGTTGATCTCGATTTGATTGGTGTGGTCAATCACCGCCGTTCCCACAATGCGGGAATAGGACAACAGATGCTGCTGGTTGGTGGAAACCTGCAGGTTGTTTTGCGCCGCTCCGCCCGCGCCGCCGCCACCGCCGATGCTGCCGAAGTTTTGTATCGAGTTGGTAATCGCCCCGGGGAGCGCCTCCACGTTGCCGCTGAACACCACGTTCTGCTGCAACGTCCGGTTCAAGCCCACTACCCGGAAGAAATAATTTTGGGCTGCCTGCTGCCGATTCTCGGCCGATTGAACCTCTTTGGCCCGGCTTTGCAGCGTCCCAGACACTCCACTGGGTGCCTCCTCCGCCGGCGGTGGTTCCTCGCGTTCCGTCGCAGCCGCAACCTGCACGGAGCCCCGGTAAACCGAGCCGTCCCGGTCCACGACGGAGACGGTATCCCCGTTTTGCAGCACCTGGAACGATTGTAACACGGGTGCGGTTTGGGCGGCGGTAGATACGTTCCGGTAGAGGTTTTGCTGATTGGCGGCGACACCGGTTTGGACAAATGCTTGCGAAGCGGTGACGCCAGTTTTTTGCATTTCAAAGTCACCGGCAACTGTCGGCGCCGTTGGAGGCGTGGCCGCGGCACCGAGTGTGGCTGGAGGAGGTGTCGCCGCGCCAGCCGGCGCATTGATGGCTGCTTTCGTCAGGTCTTCGCGTGCGACTTTGTCTGCCAGGGCAAATTCAACCGGCGTTTGTTTCATCAGTCCGTTAAAATCCCCATTGGCTACAAGCGCAACCCGCCCATCCGCGAATAACACCGCGCGGCCATTTTTGTTCTCCGGCGAATACGCCAGCACAGTGTTGCTCGACAAGGTCTTCAAATCCTTTCCGCCAGCGACATAAACGAATGGCTTTCCGCTGATTGTATCGGTGAGTACGGCTCGTGTGCCCAATGTGTTGGACAATTCGTCGAGCGACATCGGCAGCCGGCCGTTGTTGTTTTCGGCCACCATTTGCGCGGCCATACCAATTTGCCGCAGGTGGGTCAAGGCGCCGATGTTTTGCGCCTTGCGTTTCGCGCTGCTCAAGCCGGGCAACAGCAATGTCGCGCCGAGAAAGACCACGAGCGCAAACCCGACCAGGAAGGCCCACCGCTGGCGAAACCATTGCCACAGCGGGAGCGAAGCTTCTTCCGCCTCCGGCTTCGGTGCGCCGCGTAATACTTCATCCTGTAACAGCCGCCGGTTTGCCGGGTGCAGTTTCAACGGGTCACCGGCGTCAGCCCGGCGTTTCCGCACGTAAGCCCGCAACAGTTTTTCAATTTCGCGTTCCGGTTCCATTCGTTCAATCAGTTGGACGGGAAAACGCCCCGGTTTTCCCGCGTAAAAATTCCGCGCGCGATTTCCTCCAGCCGGTCCAGACACTTGCTCAGGCGCGAACTGACGGTCTTCGGATTCAACTTCAGTGTCGCGCTTAACTCCTCGTAGCTCAAGTCGCCGAAGTAGCGCAGTTCCAAAATTTCGCGGCACGGTTCGCCGAGTCGGTCGAGCGATTCACGCACGAGCGCCATTTGTTCGGCGTTCATGGCCCATTCGTCCGGACCCGGCGTGTCGCCGGGGGGATCGGGCGCAAGACCGGTCGCCGGGTCTTCCGCCTGCAGGGAAACCGTCGTCTGGCCGCCGCCGCGTTTGGCGGCGTTCCGCTTTTCCCGGTAATCCCGCGCCTGATTGGCGGCGATGCGGAAGAGCCAGGTCTGGAACCGGCTTTCGCCGTGGAAGGAGCCAAGTTTTTGATAACGGACAGAAAGGCTTCCTGGCAGATTTCCTCGGCGTCTTCGCGGCTGAAATCGGGTGCCAGTTGGAAAATAAAACGCCCCGCCGCCGCGTAGTGGAGCTCGAATAATTCGTCCCACGCGTCCGGTTCGCCGCGACGGCAACGCGCCAGCAGTGCCGCTTCTGCCGCGCCGGAGCTTCTGAGCGAAGGCGGGTCCGAATCCATGCGGCACAATTTTATTTCGAGCCGCGCGCTTTGAACAGGAAGAAACAGAGGAACATAAGAGCAGTGGGAAAATTCATTCGAGTGTAGGAGACGAGGTAACGAGTCTCAAATTTCCCTGGTTTTGGTGGTGGTACATTTCGCGACTTTCGGTGGGGCGAGCGTCCTCGCGAGCCGGCTCGTCGGTAGCCTCGCCCCACCAAACTGTACCACTACTTGGATTTTGAAACACAAGTAAGAGACTTCTTACGTCGTCTCCTACAGAAAACGGAGCGAGCTAGAGCAATTTAATTAATCTCGTAGCCGCGAACGTCAGTTCGCGCCATATCATTCTCCTTTATTTGATTTGCGCCGACTGACGTCGGCGGCTACACATTTTTTGAAAATGCTCTAACCTATCCTTGATGCCGCCTCGCCTTTCAACTCCTTGATTTCGTCGGCGAGCTTTTCCGCCTGTTGCTGCAACTCCGCGCTTTCCTGTTCCAGCAGTTTGGTCCGCTCCGCCGCCAGCTCGTCCAGCACACCGGGTTTCTGCTCCGCGATACCGCATAGCTCGTATTCCGCGCTTTCCTTCAACTGCTCCAGCGATTCAATGACCGCGATGATTTCCAGTTGCAACGATTCGTGCAGCCGCCGCAACTCCGCCAGTTCCACCTCGTCGCTGAAATCCAGGCCCGTCCAGCCCTGCCGCAGGATGTAGCCCGCCGGGTCCTCCGCGATTTCGCGCAGCGTCTGGATGTCGCCCGCCTCCTTCGCGCGGTTGATGGCGGCGGTCAGCTTTTCGTAAGTCGCCAGCTTGTCCGGTTCGTGCGCGAAACGGTCGGGATGATACAACTTCACCAGCTTGCGCCACAGCCCGTTCAATTCCGCCTCCTCGGCCGCCGTCAATGCCTTCTTTTCCGCCACCGCCGCCGCCGTTTCCTCGTAATCCCGGTCCGCCTGCGCCCTGGCCTGCTCGAAATTCTCCTCGGCCTGTTTCGCCTCCTCCTCGCCGCCGCGCACCAGCGAATCCAGATATTTCTTCCGGTAATCCAAAATCAACCGCAGCCGGTCGCGTTTCTGGTAATGCTCGCGCAACCGCCGGAACAACGCCGCCTGCATCGCGTCCACGCGCGATTTCTCCCGGGCATAATCCACTTCCAATTCCGCCAGCCGCGCCCGCGCGCCCGACACAAGCTGCCGCAATTCCTCCAACTCCGGGTTGACGTAAATGACCAGCGCCGCCTGTCCCGCTTTCAACCCGAAAACCGGAGTTGTGCGTGGCAGCGACGCCCTCGTCGTCACAACTTCGGTTTTCGGGTTGAAAGAAACCTTGCCTCGCTTGCCATCAATTCCCGCCGTGGCGAACACCGTGGCATCCGCAGGCAAATCCTTCTCCAATTGCCGCAAATACCAGCGCCCCATTTTCGCGTTGCGCGCATTGGCTGAACCCGCCAGCCAATCCAGCCAGCGGCGCAATTCCGCGTCTTTGCGCGCCTCCTGGATCAGCCGGCCCTTGTGTTTGCCGAACGCGATGCGCGACGGATACCATTCCTCCGCCGCGAACGCCGCCAGTTTTTCCCACGAATCCAGCCCGCGATGCCCGGCGATGGGACGCAGCACGTTGGCGAACAAATCCGCCACCGTCTGCACGTCGCCCAGCGCCGTGTGCGCGCCGCGTTCCGGCAGGCGATAATACTGCCGCAGCGTTTGCAATTTGCAGTTGCCCGCCAGCACCGGGTCCAGCAGCCGTTGCGCGAGCCGCAAGGCGCAAAAACCGCGCTGGCCCACCGGGGCGATGCGCAGCCGCCGCCATTCCGGCTGCAACACCTCGTCCAGATCATATTCCAGATTATAGGACACCAGCGGCAGATTGCCCGCGTAGGCGGCGAACTCCCGATAAACCTGCTGCGCCGGTTCGCCGTCGCGCTCCAGAATCTCGCGTGTGTAGCCGTGGACGCGCGACGCCTCGGCGGGAATCTCCTGATTTTGATTGAGCAACTTGCGGAACGGCTCGCCCTCCGCCGACCAGCCGCGCATCCGCTGCGCCGCCAGCTCAACCACAAAAATCGGCGCGGCCAGGCCGGTCGTTTCAGTGTCAAAGAGAATCCAATTGGCAGTCTTCATACGTTGTTAGCCAAGGTGCCTCATCGTCCGCTGGGATGACCTTTGTGGTGCGAAACGCCGAACGATCTCCCGGAATTCTTCCACGTTAAAAGGCGCGGTAAGGAAGATAACACCCGTCCCCTCGAATGATTCAGTTAAATCAACTCCCTGCGTAGCAACGATGGGTTTGTTGTAGCGAGTTTTAATTCGTGTTAACACCTCAACCAGTTTGTTAAAATTTTTAGTTGTTATGGGATTGCCAGATTCCCACTCAACGTTTGACACATACAAAAAAATCAAATCGAAAGGCTGCACCCGTATCAGTGCCCACAATTCGGCCTCGCTTTTGAAGTGAGCAAATTTGAGAGAGCAACACTTCTCCCAATCGGATTTGATAACCAATTCGACAAAATTGGCAAACAAACCGTTGCCAGCTTCACCATGCATCTTGCTGTCACCTAACAGCACGGTGAAAACTGGTTTTGTGAGAGCTAATGTGTCCGCCACCATGCTGGACAAAACGCGCTTTGCGCCCGGCTCCGCCTTTTCAATTCCACTCGGCGGCCTTGGCACCAGTGCAAAATTATCTTTTTCACTCATCAGAACTCCAGCAGCTGAAGAGTGTGGCAGAATGATGAAATACTCGCTTTGCAAGCTTTGGATTCCCTTGGATATCAGCCGAGAACCGGCGAAGTCCCTGAATAAAATCGGCATAAAGAAGATCAACATCCACAAATTGTTTGCCGTGAATTCTAGCCATAGAATCGAATGCTCGCTGTTGATCTGGCGAGATGATTCCGTCTGCTCTGTAGTAATGAAGCTGTTGCGCTTTACTTTGCCGGGAGGCCTTAGACGATGCCGTATGCGTGTGCAACAAGCCACAGCGAGCACCCCATAAATCTTCTGATGAGAATGGGCGTTGCAAACCAGCAATCATGTAATCGTCGATCCACTTTTTGAAATAGTTTCCATTGGTATCAGTTTCAGTTTCGAGCCTTCGGAGTGAAGCAAAAATATCAATCGCGGTATAGAGCACAATAAGAGCTGGCTGGATATGCCCAGCATCTAATAACATTTTGATCGCTCGCATAAATTCATTTACGCGCGCGGAAAAGACTCGTTGTGGGGTCGGAACTCCAATGCTCATTTCTCATTTATGATGAAGTCTTGATTCAATTTCGTCGTTAGTGCTGCCATTACTGCTATTATTTCGCTTCGAGCGTGCGACGCCGCATCGCCTTGCTGACGGCGGAACGAATGGTCGCGATGTCGAACGGCTTGTTGATGTAGTCAAATGCGCGCAATTGCAGCGCCTGACGGATGGTATCGGTCGTTTCCATCCCCGTCATTATGATTACCTCGATGTCCGGTTTCGATGTTTTGAGCCACTCCAAAACTTCGATGCCTGACATCCCAGCCATGCGGATGTTAGTCACGACCACGTCAATATCATTTTCCTGCGCGAGCTTGATGGCTGTTGGGCCGTCCTCAGCCATCAGCATATCGAATTCATCTTTGAAAATGACACGCAACGATTGCCGCGGCCCGCCCTCGTCGTCAACAATCAACAACAAGCCGCGACGCTTGAACGGCGTCTGGTTTGCAAGTTTCTCCGTGTTATTGCTGGATTTGTTCCGCGCTGCTTTTATTTTGCTTTCGACCATGCGACGCTGCATCGCCTTGCTGACCACGGAGCGAATGGTAGCCATGTCGAACGGCTTGTTGATGTAGTCAAACGCGCGCAACCGCAATGCCTGCTTCATGGTGTCGGTCGTTTCAAACGCCGTCATCACGATCACCTCGATGTCCGGTTTCGATATTTTGAGCCGCTCCAAAACTTCGATGCCTGACATCCCGGGCATGCGGATGTCAGTCAAGACCACGTCAATGTCACTTTCTTGCGCGAGTTTGATAGCCGTTGGGCCGTCCTCGGATGTGAACAAATCGTATTCGCCTTCGAATACAACGCGCAACGATTGCAGCGGCCCGTCCTCGTCGTCCACGATCAGTAGCGTACCGCGGCGCTTGGGTGTTTTAGTTTGGTTCGCCAAGGCAAGCGTTTCCGCAACCATGCCGGACAAAACGCGCTTCGTACCCGGCTCCGCTTTTTCAATCGCACCTAGCGGTCTTGGCACCAGCGCAAATTTTTTATTCTCGCTCGCCTCCATGAATCAAAACGGACACTTTTCAAACCAACGAGGAGTTTTCCTCTTGGCATCAAAGAAATATTTCATGACATTCTTGGCCGTCCTGTAGGTTTCCGGGAGCGGGTTAGTCAATAACGCATTCCAGATGGAGCTTGCGTCCTTCCCGCGAAAATCTCGGTCTTTCGTTTTCATGTGAATGATGCGGTCCCGTAAGTCTTGCAGCTTGTCGTATTCAGTCCATGCCTTCCCGCCCTTCGGAGTTGCAATTTTCAGAACTTGCGGCAAAACATCACCCAGCTTGGTGTCGAGGTTCAGAGACCTCTCAATCTGTTCCTTATTGAAATTGCGAGTGCATTTTTTGTCGGCCATAGCATAGACGAAACTATCCGGCACATCTTCGTTCACAAACGCTTCCAATGAACTGTAAGCGAATACCACGGACGCCATAATATGCTCATAAAAAGTAAACGACTCATTGTCTGGCAGATGGTTGGACTTACCCCCTTTTGCGATGCCCTTTCCTACCCAATACTCTGCTTCCTCACGATGCCGGTGTGACAGATTAAGAAATAATGCCGTTGCGTTTGGAATGCTGATCCCAACTTGTTGCTTTCCATGCTGAATCAACGCAGCTTGAGTGACGGCGCTGCCTGCTGCTACCACAGTTGATGTGCCGGGATTCGTAAAAGGTGCGGTTGTCCACGTGAGATTGTGGATGCGCCAATCCATCTTGGCAATGTGCTGTGGAGGCGTCTCACTCATCGGGCGTCCTCAAATTCCTGCGGTGACATATTTGCCGCTCATCTTTGCAAATTCCGCCGCCGCGGCAAGGATTCCTTCCTGGCCAAACCCAAAGGCGCGTGGTGGGAAATCGGCCTCCGCCCGTGCGCTTGTCAGGTAGGTTTCGCGGGTGTATGGTTCGGACATGAAAAGCCGCCAGCCTTCCGCTCCGGTTCCGCCGGAGGAGCTCAAGCCGGTTCTGCACGAGAAAATCGAGCGGATGAACGGCGAGCAACTCGCGTTGCTCGACCGCGTGTTGCTGCAACTCGAAGCCGAGCAGGCCGCCGACCATTTGAGCGAGGCGTTCGACGCGGACCACGCGCAAGGCAAGTTTCGGCGCGTGGCGGAGTTGATACGACAATTCCGGGCTGAACACCGTTACGCATGACGGTCTGCCTCGACACCAACGTCTTTCTTCAAATCTTCGGCCGGAAGCAGCCTTATTATCCAATCCTTCGCGCGCTGCTGGATGGCCGGCTGACGCTGGCGGTGTCCAACGAAATCCTGCTCGAATACGAGGAAGTCACGACAAAACTTTCCGGCGCGGAACGCTGGCGCAAAGTTGTCGCGTTGCTGGAACTGCTCGACCGGCTCCACGGCAACATTCAGCAGATCACGCCACAGTTCCGATTTGCAGTCATCACGCAAGACCCGGATGACAACAAATTCTGCGACTGCGCCATCGTGGCAGAGGCGGATTTTGTCGTAACGAGTGACGCGCACTTTGCTGCGCTCAACTCCGCCGGCCACAAACCCAAACCCATCGCGCCGGAAGAATTCATCCGGGTGCATCTCGGTATCGAGTGAAGCAGCCCGTCAATGCCACCGCAAGGATCCCTTCCCGGCCAAACCCAAAGGCGCGTGGCGGGAAATCGGCCTTCGACCGCGCGCCGGGTACGCCGGAGCAGCTCAAGCCGGTTCGACACGTGGTTGAACAAAAGGCAACTCCGATAAATCGCGAGCAGGCGAAGGGAATGAAGAAAAAATTCCCTGCTTTGTTTGCTTCGTTTGCTTCTGTAAAATTTCCTGGCTTTGGGGCGGCGTTTTTTCAGGCTTTGCCCGGGATGCGCGGAAATCCACGCGCGGCGTGCCAGAATCGGACGATGTCAATGCGTTGTTCGTCACGCCGCAGCCGGTAGATGATGCGATAGGATCGGCAGATTACTTCCCGCAGATTCGGCTGTTTGAATTCCGGCACGGTACGGCCGATTTCGGGAAAATTCGTCAGATTTTCGACGCGGGTGATCAATTCGTAACCCAACCGGGCTGCCGCATCGGGATTATGCCGGGCGATATAGCGGACAATATCAGCCAAATCGGACTGCGCCGACGGGGCGATGATTATTTTCCAGCCCATTGGGCAATCTTCGCTTTGACTTCATCAATCGGCACGCCTTCGCCGCGATCCAATTCGTCCAAGCCCTGTTGGACGGCCTGGCGAAACTCCAATTCGTAGATGGCGTCACTGAGGGTGGCCTCGGGCGGCAGTTTTTCGGCCACCTCCAATAGAATTTCTTTGGCGCTCATGGTTTCAATTTGCACTCAAACATGGATAATTTCAATTCAATGCCGCCGGATTGCAACCATTTTCAGGTACGACAACTTCCCGCCGCCCCCGCAAGGATTCCTTCCTGGCCAAACCCAAAGGCGCGTGGTGGGAAATCGGCCTTCGCCCGCGCGCTTGTCAGGTTGGTTTTGCCGGTGTATGGTTCGGGCATGATGGATTGGACACATTGTCCCGCCGTGGAACGGGTGCCGGGCAAGGTCAGCGGCGCGTGGGTGTTCAAAAACACCCGCGTGCCGGTGCGCGCGCTGTTTGAAAATCTTGAGGGCGGCGCGACGGTCGAGCAGTTTCTGGAATGGTTTCCCGGCGTGAACCGGGACCAGGTCATGACCGTGCTCAAATTCACCGAATCTTCATTGGCTGAGGTTGTGGCCTGATTGACCGGCCATGCGCATTCTCTTCGATCAAGGGACTCCGGTGCCGTTGCGCTCGGCATTGACGGCGCACCAGGTTGCCACGGCTTTTGAAATGGGCTGGTCCACACTGGAAAACGGCGACCTGCTGCGCCAGGCGGAAGGACAATTTGACGTGTTTGTCACCACTGACCAAAACCTGCGCTACCAGCAGAATCTCACCGAGCGGCGCCTTGCGATTCTTGTATTGCCCACGACCAACTGGATGCAAATCCGCCAGCATCTCGCGAAGGTAACAGCCGCCGTGGAGACGATGCAAAGCGGAGAATATCGGGAACTGCAATTCTGACTTCGCGCCTTCATTCATGCTTCCGCCGCCGCAAGGATTCCTTCCTGGCCAAACCCAAAGGCGCGTGGTGGGAAATCGGCCTTCGCCCGTGCGCCGGGTACGCCGGAGCAGCTCAAGCCGGTTCGACACGTGGTTGAACAAAAGGCAACTCCGATAAATCGCGAGCAGGCGAAGGGAACGGAGAAAAATCCCTGCTTTGTTTGCTTTGTTTTCTTCTGTAAAGGTCTTTTGACTTTGCAGCGGCGTGCCATACTTGTAGAACCACAAGCCAAAAATAAATTTTTGTAGGAGACGAGGTAACGAGTCTCAAATTCTCCAAACCAAACGCCTTGAACAGAATGAGCCTCCTCACGTCGGCTCCTACGGTGACAGGCTTGGAAATTCGTGTCAATTCGTGAAATTCGTGTCATAGCCTCCATGCCTTCGCAAATTCCACCGCCGGGCAAGGATTCCTTCCTGGCCAAACCCAAAGGCGCGCCTGTGGGAAATCGGCCTCCGCCCGCGCGCCCGAAAAGTTTGCCGGCAACCCGCTGCGGCCGTTTTCTGGCCCGGGCTGGATTTGGAATTCTACCTGCTCGAACAGAAGCTGGCGGCGCGCGGCGTGCCACGACAGCCCGGTGAACTGCTTTCCATCTGGCTCACACGCGCTTTAGCGGAACCGGCGTTGAAGGACTTGCGGGAACCTCTACTGGAACTGCTGCGGCTGCACTATCGTCATCGCTTTGACCCGCGCGGTTTGAGCGCACTGGAACGGGAAATCCTGGCGCACGAGGTAAAATCCTGTCTCGACGCGCTTTCGTGGAAGAGCGAAGCACGAAAAACATAGCGAATTGACTCCCTGGTTCAGGCCGGGAACAGATGTTCTCACAGCAAGGAGCCGGCATGCACAGATTAAACAAAAGGCTGCCGTCAGAGACGGCAGCCTGTGCGTTGACGGACCATTTACCGGTGGTAACCGTCGTGTCCGCCGCGATCATGTCCGTCGTGCCGGTCGTACCCATACACGACATGGGCCGGACGATAGTGCCAGACGCCGGGCACCCAGACCCGGCCGGTCGGGAGATACGACCAATATCCTGCCGCCCAGACATAATCCACGCCCGGACCGGGCGGGGTGGTTTGCACCACGGTGACGGGCGCCGGTGCGACTGGTGTTGCGTAAACCACCGGCGGCGAGACGACGACCGGCAGCGGGAACCCGATGGAGACGCCGAAGCGGACTCCGGCGTTGGCCGACATGGCGGCCGCACCGATCAGCGCGACCAGGAGAAGTATTTTAGTTTTCATAGTTTTGTTTAAGGCGTTATTGCCTTGTATCAATCCAGACGAACAAGTAACCATTTAGTTACACCGGTTGAAAATTTGGATTCTGCCTTGAATCAAGGACTTGCAACAAACCCGTAATCGGCCGCGAAGAACCGCATTTGGCGTTTCGCGTCACCGCGCAAAATGTGCGCATCTTGAACCGGAGACGGGTTGACATGCCTTACCCCGGTGTTAGCGTGGCGTGCATCACCTGATGATCCCTGAGAAATTGAGAATGATTTCGTCAATACGGATTGTCGCGGCCGTGACGAACCGACACGTCCGCACAGGTCTCGACGCTCGCCGGCCGCGGGTTTTGAAATGCCTTGTTATTGGATGTGCGCTGTTCACCGCGAGCGTCGGGTGTGCCGAACCACCGCTCGATTTCATGAAGAACCAGATCGCCTATCTGGCTCCTGAACTTCAAGGTGACCAGCCGCAGAAGCCGGTCATGGGCTGCGAACTGTCTGATTTCGGGTCCTGGTACGACATCGCCTATTCCGACGGCATCAATCGCTTCATGCTCGGTTCGGTGCGGCAAGGGGTGGGTCCGAACAACGAGTTTTTTAACACGGCGCGCGACGTGGGGGTGCTCTCTCTGTTCTTTCAAACTGCGACGGGCGAAAGAATCTTTGGCGATCAGGAGGCCGTGGTCACCTGGTATCCGTACGGCTGGCGGACTCTCACCCGGCACGGAAGCGTCGAAATCGAATCCGCGACTTTCTTCACTTCCTTTAACACGGTTGCGATTTATTCCAAGGTCACCAACACGGGAGGCCAGCCGGTCTCCATCACTCCCGGCCTGCTCGTGACGGCGCGCTCAGGCTATGACGGGCGCACGGACGGACGGATCACCGGTTTCCTGGCCAACCGCGGATATCAGCTCTGGTTTCGGAACGGCCGGGTCGGTTCGAAGACCGCGCCGGCGCTCTACACCGACACGCTGGCCATCGGCTCGACGTTGACGCCGCTGCGGGCGGCGTTTGCGCCCAAGGATTTGACGCGCGCCAAACCGGAGGAGCTGAAATCGGCGCTGGCGGGCAGTCTCACTTCATCGCTGGATGCTCCGGCCGGAACCGCCGTGCTCACCAGCGATGACTTGAGGTTGAAACCGGGCGCATCGCTGGAGTGTGTCTTTATCGTCGCTGCGGCGGCAGACAACGAATCGGCGGCTGCTCAATGTGACAGGGCCATAAAGGCTTTCACCCGGTCACCCCGATTGGCGCTGACTCAGATGGAAAGCGACTGGAACGGATTTTTCCTGGGCCTGCCCAAACTCGAGGCGCCAACGGACGCCTGCCTCAAACTCTATTATTCGGCGGCCACGGCGTTGCGCAAGAACCGCTATCGGCGCGAGTGCGACGGGCAATTGTACAGTGCCTCGCTTCCGGCGCGCGGCGGATTCAACTACTTTTTCCAAAGCGACTCGTGCTGGAACCTCCTGGGTTATCTGGATATGAAGCCGGAGTGGGCGGAAGGTCATGCCGTGCCGATTTTGGTCCCGCCTTGCGAGATCATGGATCCGCATTTTTTCTGGTCCATGTGGGAACTGTATTCCCGCCTTCCCACGAGCAAAGCGCGCCAGGACTTCGCCGTCAAAGTTTATCCGCTATTGACGAACGCTTATTGGGATTGGACGAACAACGTTGACATTGACGGTGACCTGTTGACCGCCACACCCAATAATTGGGACGACAACCCCCGTTACGATCTAATCTTCAAGGAAATCAAATACGTGCCCGGTTGGAACAGTTGGTGGAACGACCTGACCCGCTGCTGCCGCGAAAACAAACTCGACGATCCCGCTCCCAGTTCCCAATTGGGCTATGGCGCGGTGGTGTTGCAGCGACTGGCCTTGGTCCTGGGCAGGCAGTCGGAAGCTGCGGATTGGGCGCGCCAGATCCAACGCCACCGGCAGGCGATTGACTCGCTGTGGGACGAAGAGAAGGGATACTGGATTGTCACTTACCGTGGAACGGAGCGGGATGATGTCCTGACCAGTTCGATCATCTACCCGATTTTTTGTGATCTTTGCCGCGACCCGGCGAAGATAAAACGGGTGATTGAAGAGCACATGCTGAATTCCAAAGAATTCAACGGTCCATTTCCCATTCCGACGGTCGCTTATGATGACCCCCGTTATTACCATCAAAAACCGCCGTTCCAAAACGAGGCCGGCGGGCTTTGGCGCGGCAATATCTGGATGCCGGAAACCTGGATCATCGTCAAAGGGCTGTTCAAGTACGGTTATGAAGACGAGGCCAAAAGTATGGTCGCGCGCCTGCTCAACATGATGGCCAACCAGTCCGCGTCCGTCGGCCAGTACCAGCAATTTGCCCATAGCCCTGCCGAGTGGTACGACTCGCGCACGGGGTTGGGACAGAACAACCGGGCGTTTTCCTGGTCTTCCGCCGTCGCGATGGATTATCTGCTTGGCAATTATCAGAACGAACGGGTCCTTGGCTCCAATCCCGACCGTGACCGGGCCATTGCCGGCCATGTCCGGGAAATATTCGACTTCAACAGCGGTAACAGTCTTTTCAAGGTTGAGACCATCAAAACGGTCTTTCCGGTGCTGACCATGAAAACCACGGACGGTTTGCCAATCGAGCAAAGCCGGCGCGTGATCTTCAGCTTCTCCGATCCGAGCGGCAATTTTGCTGGGTCAACCATCTCCTTCAGATTCGAAGAAGGCAAATGGAAGGTGGAAGTTGCCGCTACGGGCCGTGCCGTGCGAAAGGATTCGGACGGCTGGTATCGGGTGCCGCTGGGCACTGAACTGGCTTTGGTCCCTCGCAGTGGGACCGCTCATTGAGATGCAAGGGAGTTCCCTCGCCTCCTCGTGCAACGACGACTTGTCGCCGCCGCCGCGGATGAATTGGAAGACAAAATCCATCACGCGCCGTTGGCCTCTAACAAGTGCTCAGATTCAGCAGGCAACCTTTGGTGTTCATGTCTTCGCGAATTCAATAGTAATCGGCCCTAGCCCGTTTCCATGAAAACTGTAGCCGCCGACGTGAGGAGGCGGACCTTTATGGACAATTCCGCCTCGTTACCTCGGCGGCTACGAAATTTATTGAACCGCTATAGAGTCTGACGCCGGTTCCGCCAGAAGTTGGTTTATTGTGATTTTTCGCGCTGGGTCTTTTCCCGGACTTCGTAAATGATGTCACCAATACCCGGCCAGGAAGAAGGGGCATTACTGGCTTGGAGCAACGCACGATAACCGATTTCGCTGCCCAAGTCCCGCAACGCATAGGCTGCAGATCGTTGGATGACATTGTTATCGTCGTATAAAAAGGGAACAATAAGAGGAACAACCACTTCAGGTTTATTTTGTATTTTACCAAGACCGGATAGCGCTCCTCCCCGTACTTGCCACTCGGGATCTTTAAGCATCCGGGTTAATTCAGGCAGCACGGCTTCTGAATCGTTCGCGAACGAACCCAGCGCATCAGCTGCGTCACGGCGCACCATCGAATTTGAATCGTGCTCCAGGGCGTTCGTCAATACCGGCACTGCCAAATCGGGTCGTTCGCCGATGCCGCCCAAAGCGCTGACCACGCCGTCGCGGACCCAATAATCCGGGTTATTGGCCCAATGAATGAGCGCGGGAACGGCCGGAGCGCCATTCGTTCCGAGGTTTTCAAAATTGTGGAGCAGTTCCCACCATTCGCGTTGCCCTTGCATATTGGTGGCGACCGTCAGCATGGGAACGATGGCGTCAGGCCCCAAATAGGAAATCGCCTTGGCGCTTTCCGTCCAAACGGAGTAATCGTCCATGGTATGCTGTGGCCGACTGAGAATCCGAGCCAGGGTGGGAATCGCAGATTTGCCTTCGCTCCCCAGCGCCCACCACGCGATGTCCACGTCGTCCCATCCCGGAGCGCCTTCCACCGGCGTTTCCGCCCCCGGATGCGGCATCCATGCCAGCAGGAATGGAACGGCTTTCGGGCCGATGGCGCGAATGGCGGCAACCGCATCTTCCGGCGCGCCATTGTATTCTTCGATTCGTCCGACTTTGTCCACCCAGGCACTGAGCGGTTTCCCTTGATAGACAGGCTCCTGGCCGAGTGACGGTTTATTGGCCAGCAGCTTTTTCATTGCTGATTGTCTCATTTCCTCCGCCTGTTGCTCATTGCGCTGTTGCTCGGCTTTCTCGCGTGCCTCTCTCTGTGCCTTGCGTTCAGCCTCAGCTTGCGATTGCTCTTTCCTATGCGCCACGACCTCCGTCGATGACGCCGCCAGCGGCCAAACGATGTCGGATTCCGGGACAGGCATGGTCGGATGTGTCAATCTTGCGACTTTTTCTTCCTCTGTCGGCGGGGTCGGAATCTTTCCGCCATCATCCACGCAATCCAATCCCACCGAATAAAGGAGAAAGCGTCCGTCTTCAGCCAGCTTGTAATGCAGGGGCTGACCGTTCATGAAATCCATCGGCTCCGATTTCAGAAATTCCGGCGCCAGGACCTGCAATGTTTCCGGATACCGTCCGTATTTTCCAAAATAACGTTCCAGGGCGACCGCGGTGATAATTACCCTGCGTTCAGCTTCCGCTTCAGCCGCCAGTCCTAAAAAACTGGTGCCATGTTCCTGCAATCGCAGGGGCAATCTGCGCAGGGCCAGGGTGTCTTCGAACCGTCCGCGGTAATGATACTTCGGTAAAAAGAAAGTTTCGTTGGCAACGCCGGGCATTTGGCGCATTTGCATCCATGTCGCAGCTTGCACTGCGTTCCGAAACTCGCTTTCGCGGTCCCGGTAGAAGAGCAGCACCTGCCTTTCATCTTCATACATTCCTGCGTCCGGCTTTGGGGATGCCAAAACATCCTGTTCGATTTGTTTAATATCGCTGGCGCGTTTGAACGCCTGAATTTCCGGCAGGCTGGTCAGAAAATCGGCTGATTCCCATTCGTGCTGGAGACGTGCTAATTGGTCATCTGTCCAGCCATTGGTTTGCAGTACCTGCCAGGTCGCATTGAACACCAGCTTGGCATTATCGAAACGCACAACGTGCGATATTTCGACTGGCTCCGGATTCCACGCCGTCACCAGACGGGTCGCCGCCATCAGATTGGTCCAGGCCGCCCCGCGGTTCCCATCATGCAGCGACAACAGGGCGGGGTCGGTCAACGTCTGGGTCAGACCCTTCAAAAGAGCAAGGTGCGGCAGCAACATATAATTGCCGCCGGAGGCATCGAGATCGAATTGAATCGGGCCGGACAGAATCGCCGTGCAGGCAGCGTCGAGTTGTGGCTCGCGCTGGTTGATGGCCTGGCGAAAGCTTTCCCACGTAAGTTCGCGGACACCCCACGGCGAAGGAGATTGCAGTCTCAATGACGTTTGTTCCCAGGCAACGACTGCCTGGTTGCTTCCAGTCGGATCCATCAGGTTCGGTTGGCCGGGAAAAGGGGTGACGAGCCGGTTTGTGGCGGTGGATATTAAAACCACCTCCCGGGCTTGCAGTTCAGGAGACGTCGAGAAGTCAAAGTTGGTCAGGTCCGTTTGGAATCCTTGTTCCTGCAATTCCCGCCGCGTCTCGGCCAGGGCATTTTGGGCGGCAATAATTCCGTTAGAGGGCGCATCCGCATGAACAGGGACGCCCGTGAAGACGATCGCCATGGCAAACCAGTGCCAGTTGAGCAAACGGATTCTCATCGGCAGCTTCTGCTGTAGTTCCAGTGCCAATGGTCTGTTCCCTTTTGGACAGGTTGGCAAGGTTTTTGTCAATTTTACCCTGTATTCAGGAGCGGAAATTTACCCGAGACGAAAACTCCTGATTCAAATCGCACGGAAGCCGGTCGCAATCTCGTTCCGATTCGTGAACCGGGACGTCCAACACCGTCATTTTCTTGTGGCAGGCGATGTCCACGCCGACGGCAGAGGCGTCACCGCATCTTCGGTGGCCGGCACGCCACCGATGGGCCGGCCTTATCTTGCCAAGAAATCTTGAAGCGGCATCTCGCGACCAAGGTTGGCTCATCACCCATTTGGTGATTCGCAGCCAATCAATAGGGCCTCTCCAAACGATGCTGGCAAATGGCTGCCTTGATTGACGGCTCCCGGTCCCCAAGTTGTAAACCAGGCAGGAAGAAAAGGGTCGAAACTGAAGACGCACCGCTTTAAGGCGAAGAAGCCGCTTCCAGATCGTGCAGTTCGGGTCCAACCACGTCTCCCAGGTGATTGCCTGCCGAATACAACGCCACGCCGAAACCTAACAGCACGATCACCAGAACGATGGACGCCCAGAAATGCCGTGCTTCAAATTTCTTCAGCGAACGCGCAAACGACACCAGTCCGAACAACGCTGCCACCACAATCACCGCGTCCACGCTGGCCCGTTGCCAATAGCTTCCGCCCAGATGCAGCCACATCCCGAATTCATCGAAGGTCAGGCCCATCGCCACGCCATACAACAGCGCCGTGATTTCCGCCGCCCGGCCCGTCGGCCGCCGGAACACGCTGTAACCGCACACGGCTGACATCAGGAAGATGCCGTAGTTCAGATGATGAACATGTGTTCCGCGCACGAAGAAATAGAGATTGGGCATTTCCCTGGCCATGATCAGGAATACAAACACCCGCGCCAGGACGAACGTCACGATAAAACCGAACAGGGCGCGGCGCGCCAGTCGGTGCGCTGTCTCCCGTCGATTGACATGTTCAGCCGTCAGCATGGAAATCCAAACCGTGCGCGGTCAATGTCGGCGTGGAAAATGTTCCGCCAGCAGTTCGCCAGCCTTTTGCACGCCGTGGATGATGCCCGGCGTGAATTCGGATTTGCGAAAGTAGCCGGCCATGACGTCCACCAGCTTCCGCCAGAATTCGTCGCCGCATTTCGCATGAACGGCTTCATCGCCGATCACGGCGAATTTGTGCGAGCGCGGCGCCACAAAAATCAGCACGCCATTCCGTTCCGGGGTCTTTTCCATGCCCAGGCGCATAAATTCCACCTGCGCGGCAACGACCGGCTCTTCAACGTGGTTGGGGCTGATGCTCACGCGGATTTGGCCGGACGTTTTGTGTTCAGCTTCGTGAATCGCTGCCACGATGCGGTCGTGCTGCACATGCTTTGAGAATTTTCTGGGGTGCATAAGTTACCAGCCTCCTCCCGCGCCGCCGCCGCCGAAGCTGCCGCCGCCCCCGGAAAACCCGCCGCCACCCCCAAAACCTCCGCCACTGGAACCACCGCCGCCCCAGCCGCCGTATGAGCCACCGCTGCCCATCGTCCAAACCGAATAACCACCGCCCAGGATTCCACCCCGCACGAAAATAATAAATATGAAAATGAGCACGGCTATGGCGAAAATAGTCGGAACAATTTCTTTCAAATGCCGCAGGTGTTCCGCCACGGTCGTTCCGTTTCCCCGGTACTCGCCCTTGACCGCCGCGAGAATCGCCTGCACGCCTGCCGTCAGGCCGCCGTCAAAATCGCCGGCCCGGAAACGCGGCGTGATTTCCTCGTCAATGATGCGTTTGCAAAGCGCGTCGGGCAGGACGCCTTCCAGTCCGTAGCCGACTTCCAGAAACATTTTGTGGTCCTGGACAAAAACGAAGAGCACCGCCCCGTTGTTTTTGCCCTTTTGCCCCACCCGCCACGACTGCGCCACGCGGACGGTGTAATCGTCAATGGACGAGTCCGACTGCATCTTCGGATAGATGGCGACCAGGATCTGGTCGGAGCTTTGGCGCTCGAAATTTTCGAGTGTCTGGTTCAACTGCGCCGCCGTCCCGGCGGAGACGACCCCGGCATAATCGTTGAAATAGGCCGACGGCGGAGGCGGAATGGCTTCATCCGCCTGTAGCCGGAAGCCGAAAGCCAGAAACAGGATGACGCAGAGGCGTCGCACGGTTCAAGGGTTGGTTGCCGCGGGGGCCGTTTGATTGAAATTGAACTGGACCTTGGGCGGCGTCTCAGCTCCCGGCGTGGCGCTGAAATAGGGCTTGTAAGGGAAGCCCAAAGCCGAGGCGAAAAATACCGCCGGAAATGATTTGATGGCGGTGTCATAAGCCTGGACCGCCGTGTTAAAATCCCGGCGCTCGACGCTGATGCGGTTCTCCGTGCCCTCCAGTTGCGCCTGCAATTCCTGGAAATTCTCCGTCGCCTTCAATTCCGGATAGCGTTCCACCACCACCAGCAAACGGGACAAGGCCGACGAAAGCTGGCCTTGGGCCTGGTCGAAGGCCGCCAGTTTGGCCGGATCGCTCGGTGCGGCATTGGGGTCAATCTTTACCTGTCCCACTGACGCGCGCGCCGCGGTGATTTCCGTGAGCGTGGATTTCTCGAAATTGGCGGCGCCGGAAACCGTCGCGACGAGATTGGGGATGAGGTCGGCCCGGCGTTGATAGACGTTTTGCACCTGCGCCCATTGGCTGTCCACGGCCTGCGACAGTTTGACGAGGTGATTGTAACTCATGCCTGCCACCGCCACCACAAGCACCAACAGGAGGCCGAGCACCACCAAAGCAAAAATTACCACGGCAAGCTTTTTCATAATGATGTCGCAGTTTAAACTTCCCGTCCCGGCCAACAATTACAAAATTCGCCTTTGTCTGGAATCGGCTCGCCTGTGCGTTTGCCGTTCATCTTCGTTGTCGCGCCGACTTGTTTCGGCAAAGCAACGCGGAGACGGAAGCCGGGCGAAGGTGGAAGGATGCGCCGGTTTTCATGATGCGGGCATTTAACACGAAACTTTCCCATCCTTCAACAATCGACTGTTCGTTTAACCGCAGAGAACGGGTATGTGGTTCACGGTTAAAAAATTCTAAATCGGTAATCGTAAATTGAGTGACCGTTCCCGGTTTTACTGCGCCGGAACCCACGTGCCGTCCGGGTCGTAGGTCGTCATGGCTGCGGCGATTTTCGCGGTCTTGGGTCCGAGATTCTTCTGATAAACCTTGCCCTGTTGATTGACGATGAAGGTCATCACCCCCGTGTTGCCCCATTGGGCAGGCCAGGCGACGAGGGCGAATCCGGCAATCATGCGGCCGTTGATGAGGTAGTTATACTTGCCGCCCGGCGCGTGTTTTCCCTGGCGTGTCAGGATTTTGAAATAGTAACCGTGATACGGCGCCTGCGCGTCGTTCAGCATTTTGGCGGCGCGATGATAACCTTCCACACGGGCCTGCGCGACGAGCGGTCCCAGGGGACTCAACTCCTCGTCCGGTTTCGCCGGCCAGAAAAGGCCGTCGTGGGTGCCCGGTGTGCTGCGCAGGTACTGCGCGTAGGCGAGCACGCCGTCTCCCATTCGATCCTGGCTGGCATATTCGCGCTGCGCCTCCACATACGCGTTACAGACACTGATCACACCCATTTCGTCCCGGCCAATGCGACGGGCGAGAATCTCCTCCCGGCCGGCCGCGGTGTCGAAAAACCATTGCCCGTTCTGTTGCACCAGCGGAATGGGAAAGGGCCAGCCGTTGGCGCCAATTTCCAGTGTAACGTTGGAATCCGAATTGGTGATCAATTGCGTCTTTTCCGTCAGGTGTTGGACAAACAACTTGAACCCTTCGGTGGCCTGCACCACGTCGGGCGAAACCAAATTATGACCGGCCGGCCCAAAGATCGCGTGCAGGGCATTAGTGTCATCGTTTTGGGCCGCCGTCACCAACGCGTTGACGGCTTCCTGCGGCGAAGCGAAGGTCTGTTCATCTGCTGCGGGCACGCGCACCGGTAGCGTCAACACCATGAAAACCAGGCCGGGACCGGCCGCGAACGATGCCATCCGGCGCAACCATGGCAGGCGGCCGGGTTTCGTCAGAGGTAATGTTCGGGTGGGAATCATTCGATTGAAAAGTTCAATGCCTTTGCTGGGAATGTGAACTGTTGCCGCCACCTCCGCCGCCAGACGGCATGGCTGGCCGTTGGGCTGGCGCCGAATGCGTGGGCGGCACTGAATGAGTGACGGTTTGCAGACTCTGTCGGCCCCGGTTGCTGTAGGCGCGGGTGTCGTTCGCACTTTGGACGCCAATAAACGCGCCGTTCGATTCAGGCTGCCTTTGATTGAAGTTCACCGTCGGCGCGGAGCGGGTGGCGGGCGCCTCCGGATGGCCCGCCGGAGCCGGTGTCCGTCGCGGCATCACTGAATCAGATACCGACCGGCCTACGACAGCAACGACGGGTTGATTATTGGGGGTGGCCCAGCCCCGGTCGCCACGATACATCTCGCCCGCGCCCGGATGATTGCCGGGTCGCCACACCGTCGCGTGGCCCGTGTTCCGCTGGCGCGGAGTCTCGTGCCACCAATTGGGCGGACGCGGATGGTCGCGACTCCAGACAATGATATGGTGATTTCCCCAATCCACATCACAATCCAGCCACGCGCCAATCGCAAAGCCGACGCCGAAGGTGATGGGGGCCGATTGATAAAACACCGCGGCCGGCTGGTAGACCGGCACATAAATTACCTGCGGGTCAACCGGCACAATTTGAATGTAGCCGCCGTCATCAATCACCTGTTGTTGCGGCGTGGATTGCAGGTTGCTGAGATTGTAAGCCGACGTGCGCAGCCGTTGAATGGAATCCAACACGTCCTGTGGTTGATTGAGAAAAGCCTGTCCCACTTCAGTCGTCCAACCGAGGTTGTCATCCATCCATTTCAATACATCGGGGTATCGGGCAAGCGCCTGGACGCTGGCGTCCCACGGCTGCTGGTCAATCTGATTGGGGTCGCCGCCGCCGCTGACATACCGGTCGGCCAGCACGATTTGCGTGGGAAACGTGGACGCCGGCAAGATTTGGGCAACCAACGGGTCGGGATAAAGCGCAATCGGTCCCAGCAACTGATCCAGCTGGTCATCGGCCAGCGGTTGATAGGCGGGCGTCGGGGGCGGGACCGCTATTTGAGCCCGGAGTGACAGGGCCGTGCCGGCGAACACACCCAGCAGAAACACGATTTTAAACAATGCCTTCATCCGGTTGCGGGTAGAATTTGACCGTCACTATGATGAACAGACGCGTTGGCCGCAAGAAAGATTACATCGCAAAATCGAAACACCCTGTGCGCCGCAGCCCCGGGAAAGGCGGAGGCCCCGGCGTCCGTGCCAGTTTACGATGGCCCCGGTTCTGGTGTGGTCCATGATGTCGCGCTGGAATTATCCTTAGCGTCCGGCTCCGCCCCGCTGATTTCCGTTCCCGCCGAATTGGATCACCATAAATTCCTGCGTATCGTCCAGCCGGAAGCCGGCCTTTTGAATTTCCCTCGCAATTCCCGGCATATGGGCCACTCCCCACGGCACCATGATGTTGTCCGACTGCGGCAGAAGCAACTCCATTTTCTTCGTCACCTTCTGTTCAAATCATTTTTACTGAAGCAAACGGAGGAAACAAAGATTTGCCGCGAAATGCGCGACCATCGGGTCAGGTTCATATGGTGATATGGCCTGACGTTCCGAATCCAGCAGTGCGGGACAATCCCGGCTCTCAAATTTGATGGCTCAATCCAGCATTGTGCTATCAACTACTTTAAGCATGGTCGTCTTTTCACATTCTAATGCGCCACGCTTTCTCATGCTTTCAGAAAAAGAATTCGTCATTGGAGTAATAAACAGCTCATATCGCAATTCCGTTGCCACTTTATATACGACCTTGATCAATTTTCTTCCTATCCCTTGATGCCTCATGAAGTCAGGCAAATTGATGTCGGAAATATATATCTTCTTAAATTCTTCGCTGACAAAAATGCGTATAAGAACAAACAGACCCGTTACCGTGTCATCAGCGGCCCCGACTACTTCCAGTTTATAGCCTTCATCTTCAATGGAATAACTGTGAAGTTTTTTAAGATAGGGTTCAAGGTAGTACGTGACTCTTGCGACAAGCAGCTCCTTGATTTCATTCAAGTTCATGATTCACATGTGCTTGACCCTCGACTCTCGGTTTGTAACTGGCTTATCACCCGGCGCGGTGCTGGACCGATGGCCCCCAAAACAGCTTTGTCGGTTTGAACTTGACAAGTTGAGGCTTTTTCAGCTTCCACAGATCAAACAAGAGGACCGGATGCTGTGACGGCTGCTTCGACTTCTTCAAAACATCAATCAAGTCTTTGCAGCCTTCCGGCAGCAAATAACCACGTTTCATAAAATCGTGCTCCACAGGCTGGAGGATAGCTCGTCAACATGAAGCGGTCAAACTTGTCGCGCAGAAAACTGCTCGTTTAACCGCAAAGAACGGGTTTAACACGGATTCACACAAAACCGAAGTCGAAGGGGGAGCATTTCTCCCTCTCCGCCAACGAAGTTGCGAGGGTTGAGAAACAACCTGTTGGGAGTATATTTTATCGGCTCTGATAGCAGGCGAGTCTGTACACTTGGTTCCTCCGATGTTCAGATTTGAAACTGTTATCAGGGTCATGGGGGAATGCCCCGCCATGGAATCATTCATCCAGTTCCTCAAAGAGAGCCCGGGACTTGAACCGCTAATCTCTGTTGATTTCAGCCTTTAACCTTTCCTAAACGCCTTTAAATTTGTCTGGTTAAATACTACGGTACCTTTCTTCAGAATTTTTAATAGAATGCTGCGGTAAGTGGGATCTTTTCAAAGTGTTTTCCCTGAAACTGGCACGAAGGGTGCATCTGCCTCGTGATTATGTCTAATTGGATGAGAATTACCGGGGCGCTTTTGGTGCTTTTGGTCTGCGTCTTGTTTATTGCCAAAGGCTTTCTGCCTCCGGCCGACCCGAAATTTGTCTCGGCCATCAGTTATGAACAATTACAGTCCCTGAACCAGGGGCCGTGTATTGTTTATTTTTACCACAAATCCACGGATACATCAGTTCGCAAAATGATGCCCGCTTTGGATGAGTTGGCCTCGCGTTTCCAGGACAAGATGGGATTTTACCGCTACCGCTTTTCCAAGCCTGAGGAAAAAGTGCCGCAGAAAACCGATTATGAAAGCACCTTTACCGTTTATGACGGCGGAAAAGAAATTAAGAATTATCCCGTCATGCAATTGGCAGACGGCGTCAACGACAACGAAGGCCTGATTTTATTGCTGATCAAAGATTATCTGATGGCGGACCATCCCGAGGTTCCGCGTCCGGACAAGACGCCTTACGTGAGCGCAGCGGATTTTCAACAACGGGTCCTGGAAGACGCGCGGCCGGTGATAGTTGATTTCACGTCGGCAACCTGCCCGCCTTGCCTGATGCTGGAACCCCAGTTCAGGCAAATTGCCGCCAAGGATTCAAAACTGGCTGACTTTTATTTTTTTGATAACGACAGTCCGGCCAATCGTTCCCTTGTGCATCAATACACCACCGGGGCGACGCCAACGGTGATTTGTTTTTATCAGGGAAAACCGCAGGGAAGTTTTACCGGAGCCTTTAGCAGCAGTGACTTCAATGAAGGCCGCATCCTGTCGCTGCTGCAACCGTATTTTTAGCAAATTCAGCCAGCTCGTTTTGAAAACCGGTCGGGGATGCGATTTACAATTAAAGCAGAATATTTGTGTGATTCGCGCATTTCGCGGCAAATCTTTGTTTCCTCCGTTTGCTTCAGTAAAAAAGATTTGAACAGAAGGTGACGAAGAAAATGGAGTCGCTTCTTTGCGTAGAAAGTTTTGTGCGTTTTGCGCCTTTGGCGGCAAATGATTAAAACTGTGTCTTCGCTCATAAGTTGTCCGATTGTGATATTTCCAATTTCCAAGACCATAGCCTGACTTCCTCGAGTTTACTTTTGCTCAATGCTCACCAAACAAGGTCCTGGCCGTTCAAATCAGGAATTTCGCACAGTGTCTCATCAAATCCAAGCATTCCTTGATAGACAAGAGTATATAAAGCCGTCCGTGAGGGTATTGGCAATCGGGATCCAACGGACATTTCGGCCGATCTCAGAATAGGCTCGCATACATTCAGGCAACTCACCAAACTAATTTCGTTCGACCGTGTATGGCGAAAAAGCAATACCAAACGGCACCGCAAAAGACTGACAGGCTGCCACCCGGCATCCCCTTCATTATCGGCAACGAGGCGGCTGAGCGATTCAGCTATTACGGCATGAATTCCATCCTGGTGATCTTCATGACGCAGTATCTGGTAAATGTCCAAGGTCAACCGGAGCACATGACCGACGCGCAGGCTGATGCTTGGTATCACACGTTCGTTTCGGTCACTTATTTCTTGCCTGTTGTAGGCGCTTTTCTTGCCGACGCGTTATTGGGCAAGTATCTTGTCGTTCTCTTCCTGTCCGTCGTTTACTGCTTCGGCCACTTTACACTCGCCATGGATGACACGCGGCTCGGCCTTGTGACGGGCTTGGGGCTGATCGCCTTAGGTGCCGGCGGTATCAAACCTTGTGTGAGCGCCAACGTAGGCGACCAGTTTGGTGCGACGAATCAGCACCTGCTGCCTCGAGTTTTCAGTTGGTTTTACTTTGCGATCAATTTCGGCTCGGTTTTTTCCACGATTTTGATTCCCGAGTTGTTGGATCGGGCGGGACCGAGGATTGCCTTTGGTGTCCCCGGCATAGCCATGGTGGTGGCCACGCTGGTTTTCTGGATGGGACGGCGAAAATTTGTCCACATCCCTCCAGCCGGGTTGAATAACTACGCTCGAGAACTCTTCCAACGCGAGAACTTTAAGGCGCTGTTGAACCTGCTGGTGCTGGTTCCCTTCGCCGCCATGTTTTGGGCGCTGTGGCAACAGAACTTTTCCTCGTGGGTGATTCAGGCCGAAAAGATGGATCGGCATCTGTTTGGTTACAACTTGTTGCCGGCGCAAATTCAGACCGTCAATCCCATTTTCATACTCCTTCTGTTGCCGCTGTTTTCCTACGTGATTTATCCTGCCGTAGCGAGACTGGTGAAGGTGACGCCACTCCGGCGATTTGGTGCAGGCCTTTGGGCTGGTTGTGCTGCGTTCATCATTATCGAATGGATCCAGGCGCGCATCGACGCGGGTCAGCACCCGCACATCCTTTGGCAGGTCCTCGCCTTTGTCGTGCTCACGGCCGGTGAAGTGATGCTTTCGGTGACCCATCTGGAATTTGCGTATATGCAATCACCCAAGAAAATGAAATCCCTGGTGATGTGTACCTATCTCGGCTCAATTTCACTGGGCAACGCATTTGCGGCGGCGGTGAACTTCTTGATTCAGAATCCAGATGGGAGCGTGAAACTGAAAGGGGCGGCATATTTCGAGTTCTTTGTCCTCGCCATGCTGGTCACGGCACTTTTGTTCCTTCTGGTCAGTCAGTTTTATCGTGGTAAAACTTACATTCAAGACGAGGCAGAACCTTGGCCCACAGTTTCATCGCCTAAGGAATAAAATGTCAGGGGCAATCGCTGGTGATTGCTCTATTTCCCGAAACGATCGTACTTGCGGAAAAGCCGGGCCAAGGTCTAGACTTGTTTGCAGAGGAAACACAATTGGAATTTCTAAACAGCGACGGCCATGTTACGAAACTGGATTGTCATTCTCTTGTGGGTGGCCTGCACGGATTGCTTGATCGCCAAACCGTTTGAGCCGCTCCTCCTAAAATCGCCCACGTTAAGCCAGAGCCAGACAGCCTTTGCTTACGGCGGTGAGATCTGGATTGTGAGCCGGGACGGTGGTGATGCGCATCGCTTGGTCACCGGCAGCGACCGGCTGAGCGGACCAGTTTTTTCGCCTGACGGGACGATGGTTGCCTACTCTGGCGATTATCAGGGGAACAACGACGTCTATGTTGTGCCCGCTTCCGGCGGTGAGCCTCGCCGGCTTACCTATCACCCCGGTGAGGACATCGCAGTTGGCTGGACCCCGGATGGCAAGAACGTGCTCTTCACCTCGCAGCGGGCCAGTTACTCGGATCCCCGACAGTTTTTTACCATCCCGGTTGACGGAGGATTTCCCACACAACTCCCATTACCCATGGGATCGGCCGGTTCGTATTCCCCCGACGGAACGCATCTTGCCTATGTGCCAATTTTTGAGTGGGAACCCGACTGGAAACAATATCACGGCGGACAAACTACACCCATTTGGATCGCGAACCTTGCCGATTCAAGTATCGTGAAGATCCCGCGCAACAATTCGAATGATAAGAATCCCATGTGGGTTGGTCATACCATCTATTTCCTCTCCGACCGCAATGGACCGGTTACCTTGTTTGCTTACGACCTCAACACGAAAAAAGTAACAGAAGTTGTACACAACACTGGTTTCGACATCAAATACGCCAGTGCCGGGCCTGGTGGCATTGTTTACGCACAGTTTGGATCACTTCACCTTTACGATTTTGCTACCCGCACCGAGCATGAGGTTCACGTGCGGATCGCCGCCGACTTGCCACAAGTCAGGCCACACTTCGAGAAAATCAAAACCAACGACATCAGAAATCTCGGGATTTCCCCGACCGGCAAGCGCGCGGTGTTTGAGACGCATGGCGAAATTTTCACGGTCCCGGCTGAGAAAGGCGATATTCGCAATCTGACCCTCAGCCCGGCGGTTGCCGATCGCGACCCGTCCTGGTCGCCCGACGGAAATTCCATCGCGTGGTTTTCAGATGAATCCGGCGAATACGCGCTGCATATCCGGAACCAGAGCGGGTTGGGAGAAATTCGAAGGATCCCCTTGGGCCAGCCACCATCGTTCTACTACAAGCCCACTTGGTCGCCGGACAGCCGGAAGATTGCCTACAGCGACAAACGGCTCAATCTCTGGTACATCGATCTGACCAACGGCGTTCCGGTAAGAGTGGACACAGATTACTACGACGAAGGGCCGGCACCTTTTAATGCCGTTTGGTCACCCGACAGCCGCTGGTTGGCCTACAACCGCATTTTGCCGAGCTACATGCACGCGGTGTTCGTGTATTCGTTGGAAACGAATACGCAAACTCAAATCACCGACGGGATGAGCGATGCGCTCTATCCAGCCTTCGACCGGAGCGGCAAATATCTTTACTTTGCCGCCAGCACCGATTTTGGGCTCACCGTCGGCGATAGTGACATGACGGGCATCGCACGGCCGGTGACCTACAGTGTCTATGCCGCTGTGCTGCGCAAAGACCTCCCTTCACCGGTCGCCCCGCAAAGCGACGACGAAAACGCAGATAAAGACTCGAAATCTGAAGACCATTCCAGCAACGATACCGTTTCGGCGGCGGATGGCAGCTTGGATAAGCTGGTCACCGGTGATGAATCCTCGCCGACCAACCCGGAAACAGTTGACTCCACCAAACCGGGCAGGGAGGAAAAGAAGAAGCCGGAAAAGCCCGACCGGGTGACGATCGATTTTGAAAACATGGGGCAGCGCATTGTCGCCTTGCCGATTCCAGCCCGGAATTACGTTGATTTAAAGGCGGGAACCAATGGTATTCTCTATCTGTTGGAAGGGCCGCAAGTCATCAACAACGGCGAGCCCACCACCTTTGCCCTCCAGCGCTTTGACCTCGAGAAACGAGAGACCAAGAAAATCCTGGACGATATTAAGGCCTTTGCCCTCTCCGCCGATGGCCAGAAGATGTTATATCGCAAGGGTGATACTTTTTACATTGTCGATGCGGCTAAGGCGCCCGAAGGTGAAACGGGGGCGTTGAAAATGGATGACATGGAGGTGTACGTTGATCCGCCAGCCGAATGGCGGCAGATGTATCACGAGGTCTGGCGCATCGAACGTGATTTCTTTTATGACCCAAATTTCCACGGGCTTGACCTGGAGGAGGCCGAGCGAGTTTACGCGCCGTTTCTGGATCGAGTCGCTAGCCGGGATGACTTGAACGATTTGTTCCGAGAAATGATTGGGAACCTCGTCGTTGGACATTTGTGGGTGCGCGGCGGCACGGAGCCGGAGACCCCGGAGGTCAATGTCGGACTGCTCGGAGCCGACTACAAGATTGACCACGGCCGGTACCGGTTTAAGCGAATTTTTAATGGTGAGAATTGGAATCCGAAACTTCAAGCGCCGCTCACGCAGCCGGGTGTCAATGTCAAGGAAGGCGAGTATCTCCTAGCCGTCAATGGGCAGGACTTGGTCGCTACTGACAATCTCTACAAATTCTTTCAGGAGACAGCAGGTCGGCAGACAGTCCTCGAAGTCGGCCCCAACCCGGCCGGTTCCAAGTCGCACGAGGTCACGGTCGTACCCGTGGACAGTGAGTTTTCGCTGCGGAATCTGGCTTGGATCGAGGCGAACAGGCGCAAGGTGGATTCGATGACCGATGGGCGGGTGGCTTATGTGTATCTGCCGGACACGCTGTATGGCGGCTATAACAACTTTAATCGCTATTTCTTTTCCCAAACTGACAAACAGGCGGCCATCATTGATGAACGCTTCAATCACGGTGGCTGGCTGGCCGATTACATCGTGGATTATCTTCGCCGCCCCATCCTGAACCGGGTCGCAACGCGGGAAGGGCACGACATCTCCGAACCGCTGGGGATATACGGGCCGAAGGTTATGATCATCAATCAATTTGCCGGGTCCGGTGGCGACGCGCTGCCATGGTACTTCCGCAAATTGAAAATCGGTCCACTCGTTGGCGAGCAAACCTGGGGTGGCCTGGTTGGCATCGGTGGTTACCCAACTTTGATGGACGGCGGGACGGTCATGGCGCCACGTTGGGCGATCTATGGTTTAGAAGGAAAGTGGGAAGTCGAGAACCATGGCATCGCGCCGGACGACGAAGTTTCCATGGACCCCAAACCGGTGCGTGAGGGACACGATCCGCAACTCGATGAGGCAATCAAGGTGGTTTTGGAACTGCTCAAGGAACATCCGCCAAAGGATTACCCGCGTCCGCCTTATCCGGATTATCATCAACAACTGCCGGCGGTGCAGTGAGTTGTTCTATTTCGCATTCAAAGGCCAGAATTGTGTTCGTGTTAACGAAGGCTCCATCTCGCGGTATTCTTGCATCCATCAATTCGGATACAATGATTGAAAAATCCCACCCATTCCTTCAAATATAACTTGACTGTAACCGCACTCGTGTGGTATCCGTCTCTTCGTTCGATGAAAACCTGTATGAACATATCAACCACGAGTTGGCCGACAATGTCGGCCCCGAACGTCTTCGGGGCACGTCATAATAGGTCAAGCCAGGGTTGTATGTTCAGCCTTGGCCTATCCGATACGTATTTAGGGCAAAAACCCGAAATTAATTTGGATAGACTTATGGTAAGCAGGTAACGAATCGAAACAGAATTTCTTCACCCTGCTTACCGCGTGTAAGCAGGGTTTTTTGTTTTCCCTGCGGAACTGAAAGAATGAATGACGGTTAACGAAAGATGAACGATCTGTGAACAGGAAAAGCACGACGTCTAGATGATGTCTTCTGGCGACAAGTTGAATTTGGCGAGGACGAGCTTTGAGTCGTCACCGATGTGGTGTGCCCACGAACGGGAGATTGCATCGCTGGATAGAACGAAACGAGTTTTACATTTTAAGGGCTTCGGAGGAGGTGTGCCCCTAAACACCGAAAGAACCACCGTGAAACCGTGGGTTGGTATCGCAAGATAGCAAGAGGTGTTTGTTCTTTGTTGAACCCCGACAACAATCAGTCGGGGTAAAATGGCATGGGCCGGAAGTGCAATGACACTTCCGGCCCTTTTAATTTCCGCGGTTGTGATTTAACACCAGAATGGTTCCTTGCCAGGCAGGTTCTTGCGGACGGCCACCTTTCGGGTGCATCACGGTTCGCGACAGCGATGGACAGCACGCCGGCAAAAATCGGGCGGCGGATGAAAAAATGAGCAAAGTTCATATCCGTTGAAAAAATTTGCAGTGGATGGCTGAATTAACGGCTGGCCGTTTGCCGTCCGGCGGAGGAAGCAGTCAACATCTCCTTATTCACCGTCACCAACATCCCCGGACGGACCCTTTCCAGGCCGTTGACCAAAATTTCATCACCAACCTGCAAGCCGGAGCGCACGACGCGCTGGCCCTCAACCAGCGGTCCCAGTTGCACCGGCTCATAGGCCACCGTGTTCGTGGGGGTCAGGGCGAGCACGAATTTTTGCGACTGGTCGGTGCCGATGGCGCGGTCGTCTACAAGTAACGCCAGATGCCGGTCACTCAAGGGAATCCGAATCCGCGCAAACAAACCCGGCACGATGCTATCGTCGTTATTTTGGAAGACGGCGCGCAGCAGGATGCTGCCGGTGCCGGGATTGAGATGGTTGTCGAAAGACTCGATATGGCCCAGGTGGGGAAAGCCGTGTTCATCGGCCAGTTCCAATTCTACCGGGATTTTGCCACCGTCGTCATCGCCCAGTTTTTTGGCGCGCACCAACTCGCTGAACTTGAGATACGCATCCTCGTCAATGTCGGCATTGACGTAAACCGGGTTTACCGAAACGATCGTGGTCAGGAGTGAGGCGGAGCCAGCGACGCCACTAACGTAATTGCCTTCGGTCAGGAGTGCACGGCTCACTCGGCCGTCAATGGGCGCACGCACTTGCGTGTATTCGAGGTCGAGCCGGGCCGAGTCGAGGGCCGCCTTGGCCTCGTCGTAGCGGGCCTTCCGCGCGTCCGCTTCCTCGGCCGAGATGGCCTGGTTCGCCAGCAATTGCGCCGTCCGCTCCTCTTCGCGCCGGGCCTGCTCATATTCGGCTTGGCGCTGATCGAACACCGCCTGGTTCCAGCGCGGGTCAATGACGAACAGCATGTCGCCTTTTTTCACCAGTTGCCCCGACTGGAAGCGCACCTCTTGGATGTAACCGGAAACGCGCGGCCGCACCTCTACTGAGTCCACGGGTTCCACACGCCCGGTGAATTCGCTCCATTCGACAATTTCCTTTTGTTCCACGGACGCGACTGTCACGTTGGGAGGTGGCATTTGCTGCTGCGCTGCTCCGCGTCGGCAGCCACTGATCAGGCCGGCGGTAATAGCCAGCACAAACGCAAACATTGTTAAACGAATCAACTTGATGTTCATAAATTATTCCTTGATTAAACGACGAATGGCTGCTCCTCAATTGGACATTACATGAACAGAGTTTTTTGCCTCAGCACTTGTTGTCGCGCATACCATTCGGCCGCAGCCCGAACCTTTTCCGTTGCCAGTGTCGGGAACAGCAGTTGCGGGTAGCCTGTTTGCCATGCCAGTGCTTCCGCCTCGCCCAGGGCCATTCGGAATAACTTTTCGGGCACATCCAACGTTCCCTGCAGTTCGGTTAAAAGCTTTCCCTTTGCCCGTTCGATTTGTGCCACCCATTTTTGGCAGGAGACGATGCAAGCATCTGCTGTTGTCTTGACGGCGTTGTCCTCAACTCCTTGATTTCTATTCATTTTGCTCTCCTTTTGTAGTTGTCTGTTTAGTAAAGAAAAAGGTCAAAAAAATTTAAGCTGTCACTGCTTCGCTTTCTTTGACACCTAGAATCGCAAAGATTCCGGTGACTGTGTCGCGCAGCACATCCACGTCATTTTGAATGCGTGCCTGGGTCAACAGCCCTTCGTAATACGCCAGAATCATCCTGGCCTTGGCCGCCGGGTCAGGTGCCTTGATCAGTCCCGCCGCATGAGCATCTCGGATAGCCGATTCGAGATATTTCCGCTTGTAGTTCAGAATTTCCTGAATTTTTTTCTGCAACCGGTCTTCCTGTGTGCAAACTTCGGCTCCTAGAGCAAACTGAGGGCAACCCAGTACCCGGCCATATTGTTTCTTGATTTCACACTGAAATTTATAGCTGAACTCACAGTATTTGCGGATTCGATCCAAAGGCGGAACCATGGGCGAAAAAATCCTGTCCAACTCCGCCTGCTTGGATTGCCAACCGGCATCAATTGCTTCTGCAGCCAGTTCGGACTTGGAATCAAAAAAGTAATAAAAACTGCCCTTCTTGACCCCAGCCTTTTCACAAATATCGTCAATCGTCGTGCTGCCGTAGGAACCACTCCAAATCAGTTCCGATACGGCATTCATCAACCTTTCTTTGGCGTCACTTACACGGCCCATAAACTTTCTTTCTTCGATTCTTGACCCGTAATCCCGGGTCACACTGACAAATTACCATAGTGAACTAGATAGTCAACTATTATTTTGAACTTTTTTCTGTTTTGCGCACAACAATTTCCAACCGCAAATATTATGGACTTTTCTAGCCCAAAAGCGACTTCACACTTCACCCCCCTTCCGTGCGGATAATTTTCCCTAAACAGAGCGTCCAAGCTTTGATTGACAAAAAGCTTACGATTGGAAGTTTTGCTCTGTAAAACTGAATAGGCTCCAAAAATCGCGATAACTTCACACCCCCCATTAACTCGAAGAACAGTCATCGTAAGTGGTTGATTTTCCACCTAATTCCAGCTAAATCAATGTTGAGACAACTTATCAGCGAAGACACCAACCTTCAGTTTGATGG
>CAVRPQ010000002.1:0-209329 GCA_963723125.1 uncultured bacterium | reverse complement strand
AGCAGGCTGTTGAAAAACTCGTTTGCGGTTTGAACAACCATGGGAATCAGGCGTCTGAAAACCATGCGTGGAAAACCTCAAGCCCAGCCGGACTTTCTGACGGTCATCAACCTCAACCAATGCGTGCCCGCGGACCATCCGCTGCGCGCCATCAAGCGCCAGGTGGACGCGGTCCTGAAAAAGCTCTCCCCGCTGTTTGACGAACTCTATGCCGAGGATGGCCGCAGCAGCATTCCGCCCGAACAACTGCTCAAAGCCCGTGTGCTCACCGCCCTTTACAGCGTCCGCAGCGAACGGCTCTTCTGCGAACAACTCGGCTACAATCTGCTCTGGCTCTGGTTTCTGGACCGGGAGTTCCCCGAAGGCAGTTTCGACCACAGCATCTTTGCCAAGAACTACGAGCGCGTGCTCTCCGCCGACGTGGCCAAACTCTTCTTCCTCGAAGTCTATGACCTTTCGCCGGCAGGAAGGCTGGACCAGTGACGAACACTTCACCGCCGACGGCACGCTGATCGAAGCGTGGGCGAGCCTGAAAAGCTTTGTCCGCAAGGACGGGGCGGATGCAAGAAAATCCAGTCGGCCAAGGACGAAGACCCCGGCAATCCGACGATCAACTTTCGCGGCGAGAACCGCGGCGCAACGACACGCACCAGAGCACGACCGATCCCGAGAGCGTGTTGTATCGGAAAGCCAGCGGGAAGGAAGCCCGGCTGTGTTTCGGCGCGCACGCCCTGATGGAAAACCGGAACGGCTTGTGCGCCGACTTCACCCTGCACAACCCGATTGCCGAACCGGAACCGGTGGTGGCCCTGCAACAGGCCGACGCCCACCAGCAACTGCATCACGGCGTGGAGCCCAAGACGTTGGCGCGGACAAGGGCTATCACCAGAAAGGTTTTGTGCGAGGCTGCCGGGAGCGGGAGATCGCGCCGCATGTGGCGTGCAAAGACAAAGTGCAAGTGCCCGGACTTGGACGGGCGCACCACGAGGCAGCGCGGCTATCAAGTCAGTTTGAAAATCCGCAAGCGGGTGGAGGAAATCTTTGGCTGGATCAAGACGGTGGGCGGATTGAGGCGGAGCCGGTATCGGGGACTGGAACGGACGCAGGCCTGGGGCTACTTTGTGGCGGGGACTTACAACCTGCTGCGGATGGCGCGGCTGGAACTGGACGGCATAACTTGAAGGGCGGCGGCGCAGAAAAAAACGGCAGCAACAATGGGAAAATCGAAGGTTCGATGGCCGCGAAACTTTGACGTGGCACAGGGGACGAAGTGTTCGAAGTTGCTCCAGACGCAAAAGTTGACTTTCAAACTCATGAACCGGCGATCATGTGAAAAAACAGCCGTTGTTCAACAGCCTGCAGTGTGGACGAAACCACACGTTCGTCTTACGTCATTCAACATATCGAACCATCATCCGAGCAGTTACATGTCGCACCGAGACACCATCCCCTAACGAATTCGTTGGGAAAAAAGGCGGCCAAAACCGAGCGACAAAAAGCGGCAAAAGGCGGCAATGAATTTGTCGCAATTTGTCGCTTTAATTTGCCGCCAGTTGTCGCCTTTTGCCGCCAGCAGTGATGCACACAGCGATGGCGCTGGATGTAAACCGGCCAATTTTCCGTCAGACATCTTCCCTTAGCACAGCTTGAGGCCACGACCGCAGACGCAAATGTTGCGCGAAATTTGCGCAACTGTTGCGTAACAAGTTCAACGCAATTAAACACCATTCAACACGGTTCAACATCAGCCGTTCATGCCGCTGGAATCATCCGGCCAAGTCACACCCAGGACAATCGCAAGGGAGCGGCGAAAAGTGGAAATTAGTTAAGGCACGCGTTACCCCGTATTTTCACACGGTTTTTACGGCTCGCCAAAATCTCGCCGAATGTTGCGCGAAATGCTTCGCTTGATGCTAACCGTCCGTTGACACCCTGTTGCCAACCGTGTTGCTTCGGATGTTGCCTAACCGCGTTGCGTTACCACCCTGTTGCTAACCGTGTTGCCTCGCCGTTGCCAACCCTGTTGCGAAGCCGGTGCTAACCGTGCTGCCAACCGGAAAAAACTTGCTTCTATGGTGGCGTTACTGGCTTGTCGGGGCGGCGTCCGAACCTTTGCGGCTGCGTGTGGCTGGCGATCGTCGCTGGCCTGCTTATTAGGCGCTCTGGCTGCCGCGCCGGGCAGCGTGGCGATGCTGGCGCATCGCCGGATTGCTTTCCGGGCTGCGTTAGCTCGCTGGCGGTTTCGATTTCAGGCTGGCCTCGAATTCTTCCCGTTCGCTTGGAGTCATCATTTTCACGTTGGCGATGTGCGGTCCGCGTGAACGGTATGGAGAATCTTCTTTTGGTGGCGGCGTGACATTGCCCGCCGAGCGCAGTGGTCGGCGCTGGCGTGGCCGGCGTGGGTTTTGCGGCCACGGCTGGCGCACTTTGAGGCGTGGCCGGGATATTTGCGGCTGGCGCGGTTTTCGCCCGTTTCCGTCGCTTGCGCGATTTGCCGCCTTCCAGGACGATGCGGCCGTATTCGGCCACACGCGCCCGGCTGGTCTTGACCCCATGTTGTTCCAGCAATTCAGCAATGGCAGCGTAGGACGCATTTTTGTCGCGCAATTCCACGATGGAATCATGGAACGGCTTCAAATTGCTGAATGGAATGCGACTTGGATCGGGTTGATATTCCCGAATTGCTTTGCGCAGCAATTCCAGATTGGGCGTTGTCGGTGATGTGGGTGAGGTGTTCATAATTTTTGGACGGCATGGTTAAAAACATGACGGCGGGATTCTGACGAGTCATCTTGCGAGATGTTTCGTCGGCTGTTGCGCGGCCAAGTTGCGAGTTGTCTCGCAAGTTTCCGGCGCGGACATTGCGCGGCCAAGTCCGGCGCAAGGCAAGTTGTCTTGCGAGTCGTCTTGACGGACGTTCGGCGGCATTGCTGCTGCCACTGTCCGGCCATTGCCGGGAAGTTGCGCGGACATGACGCGAGACATTTCGCCGGATTTCTTGCCGGATGTTTCGCGCCCATCGCGCGACCGTCTCGCGGGACTCCGCGCAATTTTCGGCGAGCTATTGGCGAGCCGTAAAAACCTTGTCGAGACAAGGGGTAAGGCTTGCACCCTATCAAAGCGGTAGCACAAAACCGTGCGACTGCACCGTGACTTGAAAATTGTTGCATCGGGTTTGACACGCTTTGTGAACATGACTGTGCAAATTGATGATGCAATTTGTGACGTGAAATTTAACGTGCTGGCGTTTTCCTTTTTGCGAGACACGTCGGCCACAGTCTGATTGCCGGGAATGAAAAGTGTTCATGGTTAGTCCGTTGTTTCGTCGTCATCGTTCCACGTCTGGTCAACCTCGATGCCGATGATTGGCGGCGGGGATTGCATCGGCGGTTGCATCGTGAAGATGATGCCGGGAATGACCGTGGCGGAGTTTCCTTTGATCCGTTTCCGCGCAGGCCGCCGCTGAAAATCCAAGCGATGGCCAGCAGCGCCAGCCAGACAAACACCAGGTAGAGATAAACGCCGTCGTTTTCAATCAGGGCGTCCAGAGCGTTGAAGATGGGATTCGAGCAATTCAGCGGGATTCAAGTTCATGGTTCGTTCTCCGTTTTCAGTTCGTCAGTCTCACGCCCAAATCGCAGCCGTGACGGTTGCCAGCCTCGCCAGCACGTTTTTCCAAAGCGGCGATCTTCCGAATGCCGCCAGCCCAAATCCCCGGCCTGCAAGCGCGTTAAATTCGATTTCGCCGCGCTCATGTGCCATGTCAGGTTAAAATTCATGGCGGGAAGTTCGTTGAAAGAATCACTCTGCCGTCTTGACGATGGCGAGGATTGCCGCCTTGAGTGGGGCAGGAAGTTTTTCCCAAGCGGTGACTACTTGGGACAAGTCGGGGCTTAACGGGACTGAAGTTTGTGAGTCCCTTTGTGAGTCACCGTCAGAATTCCCCTGTGAAATATGGCGGAGAGAGGGGGATTCGAACCCCACTGTTTTGCCCGTAAATAAAGGGGAATCTCACGGAGACTCCCGAATAGACTCCCGAAATTCAATCCGTTCCTGTCCCGAACTGTCTCAAGTAGTCACGGCTTGGGCAAAACTTCCCGCTCCACTCAAGGCCGCCATCCTTGCACTGGTCAAAACGGCGGGCTGATTCTCCACCAACTGCTATGGCCTTGAACTTAACATTTCACCTGGACGGGCTGCAATCGCATTTTACGCGCTTGCAGGCCGGAGATTCACGGCGGGCGCAGCTTTGGAGATCGCCACTTTGGAAAAACGCGCTGGCGGGGCTGGCAACCGCCACGGCTGCGTTTTGGATACGGGACTGACGAACTGAAAACGGAGAACGAGCCATGAACTTGAATCTTGAATTGCTCAAATTGCTGCCGCCCATCTTCAACGCGCTGGACAGCCTGATTGAAAACTACGGCGTTTATCTCTACCTGGTGTTTGTCTGGTTTGCGTTGGCGGCCATCGCTTGGATTTTCAGCGGCGGTCTGCGGAGACGGATGAAAGGAAACCCCGCCACGGTCATTCTCGCCGTCATCATCATGGCGCAACCACCGAGGCAACCGGAACCACCAATCGTTGACATTGAGGTTAAGCAGGTAAGGAACGATGACGACGAATCAACGGACTAAAACTATGACAACTTTTCGTCCGCAACAATCAGACCGTGGCCGACATGCCCGGCAAAAGGCAAACGCCAGCATGGTTCAAATTCACGGCACGAATTGCCCCACTAAATTGCACAGTCATATTCACGAAGCGCGAAAAATCTGGCGCAAGAATTTTCAAAGAGTGGTGCAAGAGCGTGTCATTGAATTGTCATTTTATGCAGAACAAGCCTTACCCCTTGTCAAAACAAGGATTTTGCGGCTCGCTCAAATCTCGCCGCTGGTTGCGCGGAGTCCCGCGAGACGGCCACGCGATGGCCGCGAAACATCCGGCAAGACATCCGGCGAAATTTCTCGCCGCAAATCCGAATCATGTCCCGGCAATGGCCGGGCAGTGGCAACGGCAATGCCGCCGAATGTCTGGCAAGTCAACTCGCAAGGTAACTTGCGTTGCACCGGATATGGATGTGCGATGTCCGCGCCGGAAACTTGCGAGACAACTCGCAACACGGTCACGAGACAGCCGTGCGCGAGCCACGCAACAGTCACGACAACACCCCGCAAGACAACTTGCTCAAATCTCAACCATGACATTCACAAATTATGAACACACCGGTTAAACCAACGCCCGATCTTGAAGGATTGCGGAAAGCGGCTCAGGCATTCCGGCCTAATCCGCACCGTGTCCCGTTCACCAATCTGAAACTTGTCCATGATTCAATAGCGGAATTACATAAGCGGAACATATCTTATGCGTCCATTGCCGATTTGCTGCGACAGCACGGCGTCAAGACCAGCCGGGCGCGCGTGGCCGAATACGGCCGCATCGTCCTGGATGGCGGGAAAACGCGCAAACGGCGGAAACGGGCAAAACCCACGCCAGTCGCCAATGTCCCTATTGCGCCTCAAAGTGCGCCAACCGTGGATACAAAACCCGCACCGGCTACGCCACCGACGACGGGCAACGTGCCGCAGCCAGTAAAAGAGAATTCTGCCTACACGTCACGCGGACCGCGCATTGCCAACGTGAAAATGATGAGTCCCGAAGAAAAGGCAGAACTCGACGCTTTCCTGAAATCGGGAAACGCCTCGAAACCGTGACCACCGCTTACGCAGCTCGCGGCGCGTTTATCCAGTTCAGCGAATTGCCGATTTGATGCACTGGTGTTTCAACCAATAACCGTGACATTTCCCGCGTGAAGTCTTAATCGCCATCCGGTCTTTGGCGAAGCGAGCATCGTCAAGGTGGAAGTCGAAGGGCAACAGGGCGAAACTACCTTGACGATGCGCAGCGAGCCATATAATGGAAAGGCGGTTCACGCGGAGTCGGAAATTGAAAGCGCGAACATTCGCAAGCTTGTTGGCAACACGCGAGGCAACATTCGAAGCAACAAAGTTCGCAACGCGGTTATCCACACCCAGCGCACAGTCATGATTGCCTTGAAGGAAAACCCCCGACGAAAAAGCATCTCTGGCCCATGCGACACATTCAACCGGCATGGGGCCGTAATTGACCAGGTCGCCGAGGCAGAGGATTTGGGTGAATTTGGATTCAGCTTCCAGAACAGCGCGGAGTGCCGGCCAGTTGCCGTGAACGTCGGATATGATGAGCATTTTCATAACTCGCTACCAATTCATGTTTGTTTTGGTAGGAATTATCAGCCGGAGGCGTTTCCCCACTGGCGGGAGGCAAATTCCATTGCCTGCTAAATCTTAACATTTTCTTTTTCGATTGCAAGGCGTGAAAGCGGATTGCCCTCGCCGTAATCATTGGGCGCAGATTAAATTTGCAATGAAGAATAAGATGGGCCGGCATTCATTCTTTCGGCAAAAAAGCAAAAGCGACTGCCGCCAGAATGCAAATGAATGCCGCAAAATGATTCCACCGGAATTTTTCGCCGAAATATAAAAATGCAAAGACAACAAAAACTGTAAGCGTGATGATTTCCTGAATGATTTTGAGTTGGAACGGCGAATAAACCGAATTGCCCCAGCGATTGGCCGGCACTTGAAAACAGTATTCAAAGAAAGCGATGCTCCAGCTTATGAGGACGACGAGCAGCAACGGCTTGTCTTTGAATTTCAAATGGCCATACCACGCAAACGTCATGAATATGTTCGAGCAGGTCAGCAGCACAATGGGCAGCCAGCGGCTGGAAATTATTTTATCCATATTTTTTGAGGTAGTAACTAAATTTGAATCCTTATCAATTAAACGGACATCCTTACCGTGGCCATTTTTGCAAAACATGAAGGTCTGCCTCAACATTTAATTTGTGCGGTTCGTTCAACGGCACACCTTGTAATAGACCGAACTGCGCGCGGCAAATTCCGGGCTGGCGGTTAATGAGTATCCGTTCCCCCGGCAAGGGCATTATTCAGGTGGTCGAGCAATCCATTCAGTTCTGCCGTAATCCAGTTCAGCATTTGCTTCTCCGCTTCTGAAAGTTCGCCGTAACCTTTCATGTGCCTGGGTTCAATTTCCACAATGGCGATACCGGCAAAGGCCAGGTGATTGCGCGCCGCCCAGAGCGCGCTGGAAGTCGGAGACTTCGGCGGAATTTTCAATTCGTCAAGGATGCGCCGCATGGTATCGCGCACACGGAGAACGTAATCATGCGTCATCTTGCGCTGAGCCGGCGTGGAATCCTGCGTGTATTCCTGAAATGGCGATGGCGAGTGGGTGGACGCCAGGATGCGCTCGGCTTCGGAAAGTAGATGATCAACGTGGTGAAACATCATCAGCAAATGCCGTTGTTGACTTTCGTTCATTGCACCGGAAAAATTTCGTGGATGCGCCGGTTCAGATCAAGCCGGCGTAGCGCGTGCAGGCTGGTCAAGTTATAGTGTCCGCGCGCGATTTCTTCGAGCAGTTCGCATAGAATTTTCGGATTGCCCGCCGCATGACGATGCAGCCACTCGACAATGTTCAACGTGTCAGCCGGCACTTTCCCGCCTCGCACAGCCGCTTCTACCAGCAACAGTGATTCGCCGGGATGAAACGGTTTCAACTCGACGTGCTCAAACCGCACCAGCAACGGCCAGATGCGACCAACGTCCCACGGACGCTCGGAGCGGACGCACAACCACAACCGTTCCAACTCGCCGGTGAAGGTGCCAAAGACTTCCGGCGGCTCGCCGGCGATGGATACATGGAGATGTTCGCTGCCTACGTCAATCGCGGCAGCCTGGGAATCAAGCACGGGCAAACGTTTCATAGCTAGAAGTGTTGAACGATTATCGAACGTGCCAATCGGCGGACGCCCGGTCGCCTCCAGAAGGACAAGCCTCCCCAGCGGGAACACCCTCGAAAGGGCGTCACCAAACAACACGCGAGTCGGCAACCAGAACCAGTCTAGCCAGCGGGCAGTCCCGAAATCAGAACGCGCCAAAAGCCAGTGCGGCCACGCTGCGTCCGACGACTGACGCGCGTCACGCTATCAGGTTCAGGGGTTCAACGCGCGAATTTTTTCGGGGAAATCTAGTCAAGATAGGAGACACAGGCGCTTGCGTCCTGCCTCAAGAAAACCGATAGCGCAACCGAAACGGAACGCAAGCTCGGCAAAGCGAAAATCCACAGGCCGGAAAAGTGATTGGTTGTGGGTCGTATCCAAAGCAACCAATCACGATGCGCCGCGCGGCGCCAGAGCGCATGAGCAAACAAACTTGGCCAGTGACGTTCGCCAGCACGACGAACGAAGAAAAGTTCAAACGACCATCCGACGAAGCCAAGCAGCACCAGTCTCAAAAACTGCCTTCTCTTTGGGCGAGAACCAAAAACATGAAACAAACCGCCGTGCCGCCGAACACCAATGCAAAAAACAGTTGACAAGTCAAAGCCGTTCATAGTTTGCTAGTCACAATAAAATTTTGACGTTCTGAACCGGTTGAAAATGTAGTTTTTGTGGTCATGTTTGGATTTTTGGGTGGAGATCGGGCGGTGAAAGAAAATTGCAATTCAATGTCAGATGTCACGCGATTGAAAGTTGTCCAACTTTGGCGGAGTGGAGGTCTTTTCTTTGCCGAATTCGTCAATGCTTACAAAACCATCATTCAATCCAAGGCGATCAGGGGCAGAAGGCATGAGGGAAACATACAATTAACTCCAACTGCGCGAAATCGAACTCAGCCTGCATTGGCCGAGGCGATTTTTCTACGCTGCTTATCGACACGAGCTTGTCACCTTTTGTTGTGGTGTGTCGTTTTATTGCAGCCCGGCGTCGGGAAAGCCGAACTGCCAGCAGGCCCGTGGACATTTTCGGGAATTGTGAACGATGATCTCAAGGGCGCGAACGGCTCAGTGGTAATGCATCAAACTTTGGCCGTATCCGGGTATTTTGAGGACGGGTCTTTTGTTGTTGACGTGGATCCCCGAAAAAGCCCGCAGAACATATGGGAAAGCGCTGGATGGGACGGGAAGCTCCTAAGGATCGTTCAAAATTTTTCTGACAAGCCAGGGCCGGGCCAGCCCAGAAATCGATGGTTGGGGACCGTGGAACCAAACGTCTTTTCCCGGCACGCAACCCCAGCCACGACATCGATTTTGATGGCCTTTGCCGACACCAACATCTTGGCACGCATGAGACAAGGCCGCGTATTGATCATCCTTGGCGAAAGGAGGCTGTATCCCGAGGAGAACAACACCTACGAAATCAAAGAATTTCCTTCCGGCGGACTGGAAATTCGAGCGACCTGTCCGGGGCAAAAAGTTGCGCGCGGGGGGAATACTCCTATTCCTGGTTTTGAACACGGATTTACTAGGTGGACCTATCACTCGATCGTGGATAAACCGGACTCACCGAAGCCGATTGATTCATTTAATCTGAAGACGGAGTTTGAGCAATTCCGCCCGGCTGACGGCCGTGTGCTTACTGAACATCACATTACCGGGAATCTCGACTTTGAAAAATCCGAGGCGAAAGTCACGAATTTTTGGCCGGAAATCAGCCAGGACGCCATGCAGGTTTGGGACTATTCCATGCGCCCGCTAATTTACCCGTTGAACAAAGGAGCAGTGGATCAAGCTTGCGTTTATACGTTGACAAACCATATGTGGAACTTCTCCCAAGAACTAAAAGAACTAATAACCAACCGCGCTAAGGACTTCAAGGAATTGGTGCTCCGGGAGGGCATTCCTCCGCAAAGTGTCGATGTTGAAGATCAGGTTTCGTATGCCCCCGCCAATTCCGGACACCGTCGGGTTGGCGTACTCGCCGGACTTGGAATAATTTCCGCGTTATTCACCTGGGTGCTGTTGCAACAGTGGCGGGCTTCGCGGATTAGTCAAAAAGAAAAAAACAAAATAAACCATAAAAAAGGAATAAAATGAAAAAACTCGCCTGTTTGGGATTCATGGCTGTGGTGCTGGGCGCGTACGCGCAAGTTAATAACCCGCCCACCAACGTATTCGGCACGGCTACGGGTGACTGTACCGTAGTTGGTCAGTGTCAATATGGCGTATACTATGTTACAATCGGATCCTTCTTATATTGCGTTCCAGGCACTCAGCCTTCGTGCTCTACGACCGACTGTGCTTCTAAACCCCCTCAACAATATAGTTGTTAGTGAATTCGCAAAAAACAGCGCGAACACCCAGGTAGCTCACCGGTACTGCCTGCCTGGGTGTTCTCGTTAAAATTAACAAAGAATTCGATCAAGGCGGGCACAATAGACTTAATGCGTGATGGCAGTCAAAGCCCATTACGGACGTTTTTTTACCGAGGGGAATGTTTTGGCTTTGGAAGCACTTTGGAGCGGGGCGTGGCTTCCCACATCCGCAACCGCCGCTTTAAATAATCGAAGTTTAAAACATGTTTCGCAGCAGGACGAAAACTCTAATCTCCAGACAAAAGAGAGGGGATTAAACTCCCTTGATTTTATCATACTCTCATGCCCAACGCAACGCTGGAATCGCAAGCAGACCATGAATTAGAGCGTGCCGTCAGTGCCTTTCCAGGCAAATTCCTGTTCAGTGCCGGCCTGATTTTCGCGATCACCGGCATTGCGAAGGTTTTCAGCTCATTTGGTTCCGTAAAAGTACTGCTGCGACCGGATCCAGTCTTCGGAGTACAGTTTCGTCATTTGATGTTCGTGGTTGGTGTGGTCGAGATCGGAGCGAGTATATTTTGTATTGCGTCGGCCCGGACCCGAGCCGCGGCTTTGTTAGTCGCGTGGCTGTCCTGCCTGTTTTTGTTTTACCGTCTTGGGGTTTGGTGGCTTGGCTGGCAAGTGCCATGCCGTTGTCTCGGCACTTTAACGGACTCCATTCATCTGGCACCCGCGACGGCTGACAACCTTATGAAGATCGTGCTTGCGTATCTCCTTGTCGGAAGCGTGGTTTGTCTGATTTACTATCGGAGGCCGACTCGCGCGTCAAAAATGTGATTCTGACATGCCAACATGCAGTCCAGCGCCCAATTTCGGCCAAGGGAAAACGGGATTCATTCATCGATGGTATTCGCGGCTCCTTGCACTTTATTTTGTTGTTGGACCACTTGGCTATCTTGCTTCCCGTTCTTTTCGGATTCTGGAGCGCTTTCTTTGAGCCTCTGGGTTTTTTCTCCTTTGCCGAAGCATATGTTTTCTTGTCGGGTTATGTTTCCGGGTTGGTTTACACGCGAATCTACCGGGAAAGAGGAAAGGCCGCTCTCCTACGGAAGGCTTTCGCTAGGTGTGGAACGATTTACTCCTGTTATGTTATTTCTGTTGTAATCCTTCTTTGCTTTGCGAAGTGCCTACGGCAAGAGTTTAACGGTTGGATATTCTGGGATCAATTGTCAACCTTCCCCTTGCCGATGGCTGCCTTCATGGTGGTGACTCTGTCTTACAAGCCGATGTTTTTGGAAATATTGCCGATGTACGCCATGTTTCTAATGTTCACGCCTCTGATCGTACTACAGTTAGAACGGAAACATCGCTTCGCGGTCATTGCTTGCAGTTTTCTTGGCTGGCTTGCGGCGCAATACGCAATCGGGTCTGGGAAGGGCGTTTTTTTAAACGGAGCAATTTCCTCTGGCTACTTCTCTCCTCTTGGCTGGCAGACACTATTTATCATAGGCCTGCTTTGTGGCCGTAAAACCTATGACTCAAGCGGTCCCTGGCTGCCACGGCATCCACTTTGTGTTCTCCCGGCCTTCTGCATCACAATTGGGCTGTACGTGCTCCGCCACAGCGCCGCGGGAATTAGCATCGGCCAGGAGTGGGCTGATGGATCGACCATGGGCCCGATGCGGTTGCTCAACTTTCTTTCCGTTGCGTTTGCAGTAGCCTCCGGCAGAGATCTGTTGCAGAACGCGGTGTCTTGGCGGGGATTCGAGTTTCTCAGCAGGCACTCGCTTCAGGTCTTTGCATTCCATTTAATGCCAATCTGTTTCCTGACACGTTTGATAGATAGCAAGACTCCCATTTCCATCTCGGTGCAGTGCGCGGCTTTTCTCTTCTGCGCCGCCTGGCTCTTTTTAACCGCCGCCTTGGCCAGTTTATTCGGAACAGGGCGACATTGGGTGATTGAAGTTTGGAAAAACCGTTGCCGCTGCAAGGATTACACGGAATGAAAGCAAGGGGGCAACGAACAGTGTATTGGTGTTTGGGTGTGTTTTGCTTGCCCTCGAGCGCGGAGTGGTTGCGAAACGCGCGCCTGTGGTGGCCACCTTTTAAGCAAGTGCGGGAATCCGTGATAGATTCCCTATTAAACAAAAGATATTGATGTGTTTGAACTGTAACCCGACAATATTTATCCTGTTCGCAGCTTGCTGAAAAATGGCTCAAAGCTGTTGTTTGCGATGAACGGCAAATTATTCAACCAAGTGCCGATGTGGTTATATGCGGCGCTAGGGTTAGGGCTTTCTCTTTTTGGAGCCAATCTCGCTTTTTCATCTAATGGTTTTATCAGCCATTTCTTCCAAGAAATTGTCGATTTTATTCGAGACCCTCAAACGCAATGGCTGATACTGTCGTGCTTGTGCTTTTATTTCACCACACTTATGTTACTTCAACCGCACCAACAAAAGGCTTCGTTTTGGCGATTGAACACGTGGGAATTGTGGATGATAGCTGCATTTGTAGTCGCGGCATTTTCTTACGTTGTTGACTATCCAGCCTCAACGCAATCCATCCAACCGCTTATTTTGTTTGCGAGTGCAACGTTGGGTAAAGGGGCAAATGTATTGGCCGCTTTCAAAAGCAGAAAATCGGAAGGAGAAAGCGAAAATAATCCAGAACGTTGTAGAAACAATTTAGCGGTATTGGTCGCGTCGCTTCTGGTAATTCTGCTGGCTTTGGCTTCGATTTGGGGGACAAATGCCGGACGCGGTTTTGGATATGATGGTAATGCTCGTTGCTCCGGTCCCTGGGATAATCCGAACATTTTTGGTTTGTTGATGGGAACTGGAATCGCACTGGCTCTTGGCTTGTTACTCCAAAGTCCAATGTCTAAAGCCAAAACTCAGAAGGTAGAAGTTGGGAAATACACCGTTGTCATTTTGTGTCTTTTGGCGGGAATTCTCATGGCTCGTGGGCTGTTGCACAGCTATAGCCGTGGGGCATGGGTCGCTACAGTTTGCGGACTTGGCTATTTGGTGTGGCGGGGAGGCCAAGCCCTTAAATCCAGAGGTCAAAGGCATTCGTGCATTTCGCAGTTAAATAGAAACTGGCTTCCGTTTTCTGTCATTCTAGCATCCTTTTTCTTGCTGGTATTCTGGCATTTTCGGCAAACGAACTGGCTTCCGGCGCGACGCGCCTTATCGGTCGTCAATACCACGGACTTTTCTTGGCGTAACCGCATCGTGGCTTGGGAAGGCGCATTGCAAATCACCGCTGAGCATCCGTGGTTAGGCGCAGGTTGGAACCAGCCGGAACCGCTGTATGAACATTATTATCTCCCACCCAAGCTAGACGAAAGCGCCGCTATTGAAATGAATGATTATCTGATGCTTGGTGCAACGCTGGGACTGCCCACGCTATTTTGTTTTGGAATGTATCTTTGGCTATCACCAGGCAAGAATTCTGGAGTCAGAAGCCAAAAGCCGGGATCAACCGTTTTAGAATGGCCGCAAATAACCTGCCACGCTGGTGCAGTCGTGCTGCTTGTTGGTTTCTGGTTCGACGGTGGGTTGTTTAAGTTGCCCACGGCTTCCACCTTCTGGATTCTGTTGAATTAGGATCGTGTAAAATGCCACAAGACTGCGGCGAAGCAAATTCATGAAGGTTTTCACCTTATTTCAAACCGCAAAATTTGCCTCGGGCATTACGCTGGTGCTGCTTTTTCTCGGTTCCTTATTTTGGGCAAAGGAGCAAGACCCATTTTCTCGCCAATGGTTCACGCTCAAAACCACAAATCATAACTCCTTCAAATGCGTCGCAGTCTTGCCCAAGCCAATGCGAAAGTATCCCGTGATCGTCTATGTGCACGGCTGGAATGGCAACTTGATGAACGATGGTAACGATTTGCGACAGATGGCCGAACTAGGTCTTGCCGTTGTGAGCATCGAATACGATCAAATCAATGAGGCTGCATTTGAACCGCAATTTGAAACCCTGCTGCGTCACCTTGGCGGGCAAAGATGGGCCGACACCAACGCCATCGCTTGGGTTGGTTTTAGTATGGGGGCAAACCGATTGTTGGATTTCGCGGAGCATCACCCGGAACAACTGCCGCAACTGCTGGTGCTGATAGGTGGTGCTGGACTACCAGAAGGCGAGACAAACGGCCTATTGAAAAACTTGTGCTGCCCGACCCTGCTAATTCATGGCGAACAAGATGAAGTCTTTCCCATAGCTGACACAAGGCGGCTGGCGTCAGCCCTTCAAACCAATGGCGGGCCCGTGGGGTTGCAAATTATTCCCGGCGCCACACATGGCATGGAACCAGAACGAGGCGTGATCTTCCGCAACATTGGCGAATGCTGCTTATCGCGTTTGATGGGCAAAGATTGCTGGCAACATTATTACTCCATTGCTCGATGGCAGGCGGCAGCGTCGCCATTATGGTTGTTCTGGCTTCCGGCGGCGGTATGGATTGTTGGCTGGTTTGCATGGCGGCGGTATCGAAAGCCCGTATTGTCCGAAAAGATCAAATTGAAGCGTCATGAAATTGCGCTTCGATGGCTCGCGGTTTTGCTTGCGATTTTGGCATTGGCAGAAACGGCGATTCATCTGGCAACGCCATATTTTCCCGTTAACGATAGGACGCTCTACATCACGCGGCGATTTCTAATTCAGCCAAAGGAACGTGCCGACTCTGAATTTCTGGCCAGCCAGCCCATTTGGCAGGGGGAAAAATTACAAACTCTGCTGAACCACGTTGAATTAGCCGGTTACAACCGCGAACTGATCAACTGGCAAGTGGACGACAAAATTTATCAGGATTTTGTGCTGTCACCTGTTATCACCGGCAGTTCTGGCGAACAGTTAGATTGGCGGCGTCCATTATGGGAAGAATTTTATCCGCGCATTCGCCACGAATCTTCGCCAGAAGATGCCGCCAAAATCGCTGTCCGTCATCTTCGCGAGCGAGTAACCATTGCTGCTGCACCGAACCTGCCTCACGAAGTACCAACCGTTTGGCTGCGGCAAGTCACCGATGAAACTGGTTTTGAAATCATCTATGTTGCTGCGCTTCGCTCCGTCGGTGTGCCCGCGCGTTTGGATTCAAACAGTCAGGCCGAATTCTGGAACGGAAATAAATGGCAGATTGCGCCGCAACCTTCTGTTGTGAGTTGGTGCTTTTGATTTTTCTTGAATCATTCATCGGAAAATAGTCCTTACAGCGCGTGAATCATAGAGGCAAGCCCCGTCGTCGGTTGTCTTGCCATGACTTTGTGGACAACCAGGTGCGGCTGCATCTATTCGTGCTGGCCTACAATCTGGGCAATTTTCTGCGGCAGGCGGTACTGCCGAGGTCGGTGCGGCACTGGACGTTGACGACTCTGCGGGAGAAGTTGATCAAGATCGGGGCCAAAGTCGTGCGACATTCCCGGCAGGTGGTTTTCCAGATGGCGGAAGTGGCGGTGCCCCGCGAGTTGTTCCGAACCATTCTGACCGCCATTGACCGTTTGCGCCCGACAGTTCTGGCCGGTGGCTGAATGAAAAGCGCATGAAAACACCAGTCAATACGGGTGAATTGTCTTTGCCTCTGGTCCACAAGGCTGGTTGGGGCGCAAAAGTCCGTGGCGAACAGGGCTGCGGCTCTGAAAAACCCGATTTTTGCGGTGGATAAAGAGGATTGACAAACCAAGCGATGGGAGGAAAATCGCGGAAACGACCGGGAAAACTTAATTTGAACCATGAACATCAAGCCAAATGGGAAATCCCGCATAAAGCGGATGGATTTTGCCCGGGCGTCGGCGCAACACCGGGTCGCAGCCTGGAAAGCTGGCTTTGACATGATGCGGGATCATCCGTTTGGCGTCGGCTGGGGCAAGGCGGTGGAGACCTATGAGAAAGACTATTTGCCGCCGGCAAATGGTGCGGCGGCCATTACGACGAATGACTATTTGATGCTGAGCACACAATTAGGCTTGCCGGGCTTGCTTTGTTTTGTGGCTTATGTGGGACTGTGCCTTGGAGTTGGAAAGGGTCAACCACGCCTCTCCGCGCCTACAAGGAACAGAGAGGAAATTGTCTCGCCACTCGCCACTTGTGGCTCGTCACTGCGCGTAGTTTGTCGTGCTGGCGTTTTGGCAATGCTGGTGGCGTTTTGGTTTGACGGCGGCTTGTTCAAGTTGGCTACGGCAGCAGTGTTCTGGATTCTCTTGGAGCTGGGGGCGGAGACAAGGCGGAAGGCAGAATGAAGAATGAAGAAGTAAAAGCCGAAACAGACCAAAATCTCGTCACCTCGGTTGCTACGAAGCCGAACGGCTTTACGCTGATTGAATTGCTGGTTGTTATTGCCATTATCGGCATCCTGGCGGCCCTTTTATTGCCCGCGCTTTCCATTGCCAAACGAAGGGCTTATGACACCCAGTGCATAAACAACCTCCACCAATTAGCCATCGCTGGTACGCTATATCCGCATGATCACGATAAAACGGTCGCTTACACGGACGACCTGGGTATCCCGAAAGCCGGCGACGTCTGGTTGGCCCCGTTAAGCCAGTATTACAGTAAAGTTAACGCGCTGCGCCTTTGTCCGTTCGCATCGCAGGTCAACACCAACACGTATTGGTACGCCAAAGACATGGATCACGCGTGGCTTTTCAGGTCGCCGGTGGATCCGAACAAGACATATTCGGGCAGCTACGCGATGAACGGCTGGCTTTACACGGGCTTGCCGGATCCCGATGGCTATTATTTCAACAAGTTTTCCGCCGTGGAACATTCCTCCCAGACGCCATTCTTCTGCGATTCCATCTGGGTGGACGTCTGGCCTGACGAGAAATCGGGGCCGGCCGTTGATTTGTCGAGGGGCGCGCTGACGCCGGACATAGGCCGCATCACGATTGCCCGGCACGGCATTTCTCCCGGAAATGTTCCCCGGAACATGTCAGGTGCGACGCCGCTTCCAGGATTCATCAATCTCGCCTTCATGGACGGTCACGCCCAACGAGCATCCTTGGAGAATTTATGGACTTTTCCCTGGCATAAGAATTGGGCGCAGCCCCAGGTCCGGCCCGCTGCGGTTGGTCAACCGCCGCCGTGGCCGCCTCACTGATATTTGACCGGCACACAATGTGAGCCTGAATTCATGGCCTCTTCAATTAAACAGTTCACTGGAAAACAGTCCGCTGTTTGGATTGGTATTGGCGCGGTTTTGTTCGTTTTGGGCTGGAGAGCATTGGTCGTAGCTGTCCGATTCTTTGATGAACCTGATATTGTACGGCAACTCTGCACGATCCCGCAGTTCGAGCAGGATTTATCTCCCAACCATGCCAACACGCGCCTGGTTTTTTGCCAGGACACCGAGGCGGGCGTCGGCATTTACTTTTGTGAGACCGACGGTGGCAAACCGCGATTGTTGTGCGAACAGAAAGAAAAAGGGAGTCGCGGCCGGTTCTTCTCAATGCTGGGCTGGACGGCGGACGACAGCCTGTTGGCATGCGCTTGGCCGGACAATCAACAAGACCAGGAGTTCATCCTGATTTTTGACGGCCACACAGGGCAACTCGTGGATAAAATCGGGGCGGACCAGGGCCTTAATCAGTTTGCCTGGCTTTCCGCCGGCTCTTTCGCCTATTCCTCGGGTGGCACGTCGGTCAGGGTCGTCATGAAGCAGACCGATGGCAGTTGGACGTACAAGAGGTATTTTCCAAACGTGGCAACCAACATGGACAATTTCATCGCCGTTTCTCCTGATTCGGTTGCCTGGCGTGACGGGGACGGGATTTGGTCATTGAATGTCAATTCCGGTTCGACAGGGAAAATCTGGGAAGCCACGACCAATCGGCTGGTGGAGTTTACCGCAGCCGGGGATGGCAGCGGGTTATTGCTGAACTGCAGCGATGATGCCGGACAATATTTGATGTGGTTTGACCCGCAGAACGGGCGCACGGTTGATTGGGGGCGAATCAGCGATCAGCAGAATTATGTTCATCAAGCCACTGGGGATGGTCGCGGAGCCGGCTACGCCTATCTAACCAATATTTCGACGGGAAGCGCTTTTTGCATCAAGACCGCGGCAATGACCGCGCTGGCCGTGGTTTCATGGAACGGCGGAGTTCATAATCTGACCCTGAACGGCAACCAGTTGTTTTTCACGGGGAATCCGGATGGTCTAGCGCCTGGCATTTGGGAATACGATATCGAATCCAAATCGGTCAATCGCATCGTTTACAATACAGGCGGACTGCCGAACAACGATATCGGCAACCCACCGGTGTGCGGGGTGATGACCAATTCCCTGGGTGAGCGGCGGTTTTATCATCTCTGGGCACCACTCCATGTTTCATCTGGCAGGAAATATCCCATCCTGCTGGCTCAAGAGCTTAATTACTGGTTCCCGTGCTTTCAAATTGCGGCGGATAGCGGTTACTACGTGGCGGTGGTGGATCGCCCGTTTTTCAATACATGGAATGGGAATCCAGAACAGTCGTGGGTTGAAGACATCGACCGTCTCTATAGTGTCATGGCCGGTAATCCAAGCGTTGATACCAATCGCGTTTATCTGTATGCCTGCAGCCGGGAAACGTTCTTTTTAAGCCGATTGATGAATGATCGGCCTTCGCTGGTCAAAGGTGCAATTTTATTCAATCCGACCGGGCTTCCCGATCCTTCGGTTCTCCGGGACAAGCGGATTTTGCTGGTAGATGGAAAAAATGATGGCGATGCCATAAGGCGACTTTCCGAATTTCAGGACCGGGCGGCCCAGGAAGGCGGCAAGATTACGCTTTTCCTTCAAAGTGACACGGGCCATGTCTCCGCTTCTGGAACGACAACACACGATCAGGCCCGGCAATTTGCCGGATTTGTATCAAATCAGAAATGACATCGGGCACTGACAAATTCAATATAATCCCATCCGGACGGGAGCAATCGCAGCGGCGGTCGTCGTCGTTCGGACCGGACTCGACCAGATAAGAATGCAATCCCGGCTCCCGCTCTACTTCATCAATTCGGCCGCCGGCCTGCTGGCGGCCATGGCCGCGCTGTGCCTGGTCGGTAATCTGGCGACCGGAACCTTGACGCAACCCCATGACCCGGTGTCGGGCATGTCGATGCGAACTGTGTTATGGATTTCAGGCGCCGCCGCGCTGGCCGGGTCGCTGGTCTGCGTTTTTTCAAAAGGCGCCCTCCCGAAAACGGCGCTCATTGCCTGGCTGTCCCTGAACTTCGTGATTTATGGATTGGGCTTTCACTGGGTCGGGGCACATGGTTTGGGCAGCTATCTCGGCGCCATCGCCGGGCCATTTGGAATCTCAACGGACGTGGCCGGCGTCATTATTACAGTGGCGTGGTTGTATTTACTGGCGGGCAGTTCGCTTTTGCTGGCGTGGTCTGGGTTGCAACAAATCACGGAAAAAAAGGCCGGCTACTTGAAAATTCCATGCTCTTCCTGCGGAAGTAAAATCAAATTCCCTCCTGTCAATGTGGGCCGACAAATTGCCTGCCCAAACTGTCGGACTGTTATTACACTACGCAAGCCTGATGAGAATCTGAAGATGACCTGTGTCTTGTGCGGCGGGCATATCGAATTCCCCGCTCACGCCATCGGCCAAAAAATTTCGTGCCCACATTGCGCAAAAACTATCACGCTGCTTCAGCCGACTTGAGGCTTTCCTTGTCGCCACGATGGTATAAGCAAGCGCGTGGCTTGAGGTGTATCTGCTACACAAACGGACAGCCAATCCCGTCATTGCCGAGTGGTTGCCGGGTGGTTCCGGAGCACTATTTTCACTGGCACCTGCCTCCTCTGGTTTCGCCATCCCATTGACAATCAACAGGTCACAAAATGGCGGAAGGGGTGGGATTCGGACAGTGATTTTGCAAATCACTACTCGCTCACTACTCCCCAACTACCAGAGGCGCGCTACGCATAACTCGCGAACGCCAATAGAATCAGGCTTTATGACGCGCTTGTCAAGCACTCAGCTTAACTCGATTTAACTCCGCCACTACTCCCAACTAGGCGCCAACTACTCGTTCACTGGCACTTTCACTGGATGCGACATGAGGTCGCTTGAACAGTTGTTTGTTATGGATACATCATAAACAAACCTGCGGTTCCGTCCGCAGAGTCTATTGGCGCATATGTTGTGCACTACATATGTGCCGATATGTGGTGTGACAAAAAATGTGGTGTGAGGGGCGAAAAACCCCAGCTTCATTGAGTTTTTTGCAATCGTCACACCACATATTATTTGGCGAATAAAGGTGAGAACCGTCCGGTCATCCGCAAAACTCTGCCGGTATGTTCAAATCCTTATTCCATTCCGGTCGGGTGCTTGCGCGTCACATCAACAGCCCGTTGGCTGCGGAGCGAAGCACGTTTTTTAACACATCTGTCATTGGTGGGCATATCCCGCTCAACGCTCTTGCGCCACGCAAGGCAACTGCGGGTGATTGCCCTTCTGCTGGACAAACAAGTGCCGGGCCAGGTTACGCACGAACTCATTGACCAGTGCGCTCTGCGCTGGGCACGTCGGCAAAGGCGGCGTGGTCGCGTTCACGGTTTAAAATGGTCGGCCAAGTATTTCGTTCAAGTGGCGTGCGCCTGGTGCCGCTTCATGGGGTGGCTCAAAGAAAAGTCCCGCCCCGCGCCGGCGTATGTGGAACAGCTCCAGGCCTGGGCTGCGTTTCTGCGCATCGAAGCGGGTTTGGCCGAAAAAACCTGTGCCGATTACTGTTGGTGGGTTGAGGGTTTCCTGCGCTGGCTCAAAGGACAGGAAGTGCCTTTGCGCCGCGTCACCGTGGCTGAGGTTGATGGTTACTTGAGTCATCTTGCCGCCCGGGGGTTGAGTCGGATCACGTTGGCCATTGCCACAAAGACATTACGTCGTTTTTTCCGTGATGCTTATGCACAGGAATGGTGTCGGCAGGATTTGGCTCCCGTGATTCTTGCGCCGCGACTGTTTCAGCAAGAAAATGTTCCGGCCGGTCCGAAATGGCCAGAGGTGCAGCGGCTCATCGCCGCCACGGAAGGAAGCACGAGCCGGGATGTGCGCAACCGAGCGATCCTGCTCCTGCTGGCAGTGTATGGGCTGCGTAGTGGGGAGGTCCGGGCTTTGCGCCTGGAGGACTTGGATTGGACGCGTCACATCCTGCGGGTGCGTCGCAGCAAAAGCGCCCGGGTGCAGGAATACCCGCTGACGCGCGCCATGCGGCAAGCCCTTCGGCGCTACCTGAAAGGAGCGCGGCCGCAGAGCCTTCACGGTGAACTGTTTTTGACCTTGCACGCACCGTTTCGTCCCTTGCCCCGTAACGCGGTGTATATGCTGACACGTAGTTTACTGGACCGGCTGAAAATCGTCAGTCCCAAGCGCGGGCCACATGCTTTGCGTCACGCCTGTGCCACTCACTTGCTAAACAGTGGCTTGTCCCTCAAGGCGGTTGGCGATCATTTGGGACACCGGAGCCTGACCGCGACACAGGTATATGCCAAGGTGGACTTGGCCGGTTTGCGCACCGTGGCCGCCTTTGATTTGGGAGGGTTGCTATGAAACTCGTTCAAACGGTGACGCAATACATCACCTTGAAACAGTCGTTAGGGTTTCGTTTTCAGAGCGAACGCATCATCTTGAAAACGTTCTGTCGGACGATGGGGAAGATCCGTATGGACCAAGTCAAACCCGTGGCCGTGCGCGCCTTTTTAGACGGACATGGTCCGGTGACGCGGCACTGGAGTCGCAAATGGGAGACTTTGCGCGGTTTTTATGGCTTCGCCTTGGCGCGAGGTTGGGCGCGCCGGTCTCCGTTGCCGGCGGAAGCCCCGAAGGTTGCCGTGATCTTCACCCTTACATTTACTCCATGCCGGAGTTGCAACGCCTGCTCCAAGTCATTTCGCCTGAGCACACCCGGAGCTTGTCACCGCTGACGATGCGGGTCTTGCTGCTGCTGCTTTACGGCGCTGAGCCCCAGCGCATGAGTCAATTGGGCGTAGAGCAAGCTGATGACTTGGCTCCAAGGACTGAAGGTGCGGGCGTGGTCTTCCACTCCGGTATCCCGGGCCAGCTTGGGCACTAAATGTGGCGGAATGAGATTGCAAAGTTGGCGAAGGATGGACAACTTTCCAGCGTTGGCTTGGATGGTCTTTATTTTCATGCCTTACCTTGTGGCAAGGCAAACCCGTTCAAGCCAACACTTTTTTATCCCTCAACCCCCAACCCTATGGGACAGCAGTGAAAACTAAACTGGGCAATGTTCAGGATTGGCAAACCCTCGCCCGACAGGCGAACTGGTCGGCGGTCAAACTGGCAAAGCAGTGCAACGTGTGCGTGCGGACATTGGAACGCCATTTCCTTAAAACCACGGGCAAAACACCGAAAGTCTGGCTGAATGAACAACGACAATACCAAGCGCAAAAGTCAATCCAGTCTGGTTTCTCCGTAAAAGAGTCGGCGTTTCAGCTTGGCCACGAACCTCCCACTCAATTTTCACGGGAATTTCGGAAGTTTTGGGGTTACTGCCCCACCAATCCCATACCTGGTTCACCTCTCTTTTGGAGGCAAAATGTCGTGATTTGTTCTGAAATGGCCGAAAATGATTGCTCTTTTATCTTGTAATTCTATTAAAGACATGATCGGATGTGCGCAAGGTTTTTCAATGAAATTTAGTGCAAACAGCAAAATAGTTCCCCTTTCCGGCTGTGGACGTTGTGCTGGACTGCAACAACGTTCAAACCATTTATCGGTTAAATCGCATTTTTTTCAAATGCGAGGATATGTTCGAAGCCACTCGGCGTTGGGCAATGGAGTGATGTTATGATTAAGGGAAACATGCGCTTGATTCCTCCAACTGCGGGAAATCGTAATCAGGTTGCGTTGGCCGAGACGGTTTTTCTGCGCTGCTTATTGACACGAGTTTGTCATCTTTTGTTGTGGTGTGTCGTTTTATTGCAGCCCGGCGTCGGGAAAGCCGAACTGCCAGCAGGCCCGTGGACATTTTCGGGAATTGTGAACGATGATCTCATGGGCGCGGACGGCTCAGTGGTGTTGCATCAAACTTTGACCGTGTCCGGGTATTTTGAGGACGGGTCTTTTGTTTTTGATGCGGATCCCCAAAAAAGTATGCAGAATGTTTGGGAAAGTGCTGGATGGGACGGGAAACTCTTAAGGGTCGTTCAAAATTTTCCTGATAAGCCAGGGCCGGGCCAACCCAGAAGTCGATGGTTGGGGATCGTAGAACCAAACGTCTTTTCCAGGCACGCAACCCTAGCCACAACATCGATTTTGATGGCCTTTGCCGACACCAACATCTTGGCACGCATGAGACAAGGTAGCGAATTGATCATCCTTGGTGAAAGGAGGCTGTATCCCGAAGAGAACAACACCTACGAAATCAAAGAATTTCCTTCCGGCGGACTGGAAATTCGAGCGACCTGTCCGGGGCAAAAAGTTGCGCGCGGGGGGAATACTCCTATTCCTGGTTTTGAACACGGATTTACTAGGTGGACCTATCACTCGATCGTGGATAAACCGGACTCACCGAAGCCGATTGATTCATTTAATCTGAAGACGGAGTTTGAGCAATTCCGCCCGGCTGACGGCCGTGTGCTTACTGAACATCACATTACCGGGAATCTCGACTTTGAAAAATCCGAGGCGAAAGTCACGAATTTCAGGCCGGAAATCAGCCAGGACGCCATGCTTGTGTGGGACTGTTCCGGTCGCCCGCTGCTTTTTCCGTTTAACAAGGGATTCGCGGAGCAAGTTTACTCGTATACTTTGACGAACCATTTATGGAACTTCGAACAAGAACTAATAAACCACAACGCTAGGGACATCAGGGCATTGCTGGCCAAGGGGGGAATGCCTCCTGAAAGTCTTGATATTGAAGGTTCTGTTGGGAATGCCCCCAATCCCGGACGCCATCGGTTTGGCATTCTCGCCGGACTTGGAATAATTTCCGCGTTTTTTGCCTGGATGTTGATACAACAGTGGCGGGCTTCGCGGATTAGTCAAAAAGAAAAAGAACAAAAATAAACCATAAAAAAAGGAATAAAATGAAAAAACTCGCCTGTTTTGGATTCATGGCTTTGGTGCTGGGCGCGTACGCGCAAAATGACCCGCCCCTCAACGTATGGGCCACGGCCGCGGCTTGGTGTGACGAATCGACTCCGTGTCAGTATGGCTGGTGCTATTATCGCTCCGGAAACTACGACGAATGCGTTTCAGGCACTCAGCCTTCATGCACGAGTTCAACCTGTGTTTTAGGTCCTTGGACACCAACCCAGTGTATGGAAGCATAAAATACCGCGAGAGACCAAGGCAGCTCACCGGTACTGCCTGCCTGGGTGTTCTCGTTAAAATTAACAAAGAATTCGATCAAGGCGGGCACAATAGACTTAATGCGTGATGGCAGTCAAAGCCCATTACGGACGTTTTTTTACCGAGGGGAATGTTTTGGCTTTGGAAGCACTTTGGAGCGGGGCGTGGCTTCCCACATCCGCAACCGCCGCTTTAAATAATCGAAGTTTAAAACATGTTTCGCAGCAGGACGAAAACTCTAATCTCCAGACAAAAGAGAGGGGATTAAACTCCCTTGATTTTATCATACTCTCATGCCCAACGCAACGCTGGAATCGCAAGCAGACCATGAATTAGAGCGTGCCGTCAGTGCCTTTCCAGGCAAATTCCTGTTCAGTGCCGGCCTGATTTTCGCGATCACCGGCATTGCGAAGGTTTTCAGCTCATTTGGTTCCGTAAAAGTACTGCTGCGACCGGATCCAGTCTTCGGAGTACAGTTTCGTCATTTGATGTTCGTGGTTGGTGTGGTCGAGATCGGAGCGAGTATATTTTGTATTGCGTCGGCCCGGACCCGAGCCGCGGCTTTGTTAGTCGCGTGGCTGTCCTGCCTGTTTTTGTTTTACCGTCTTGGGGTTTGGTGGCTTGGCTGGCAAGTGCCATGCCGTTGTCTCGGCACTTTAACGGACTCCATTCATCTGGCACCCGCGACGGCTGACAACCTTATGAAGATCGTGCTTGCGTATCTCCTTGTCGGAAGCGTGGTTTGTCTGATTTACTATCGGAGGCCGACTCGCGCGTCAAAAATGTGATTCTGACATGCCAACATGCAGTCCAGCGCCCAATTTCGGCCAAGGGAAAACGGGATTCATTCATCGATGGTATTCGCGGCTCCTTGCACTTTATTTTGTTGTTGGACCACTTGGCTATCTTGGGATCAATTGTCAACTCTTCCATTGCTGGTGGCTGCCTACAGGGTGGGGACTTTGTCTGCTGCGACTTTGTCTTGCAAGCCGATGTTTTTGGAGATATTGCCGATGTACGCCATGTTTCTCATGTTCACGCCTCTGATCGTACTACAGTTAGAACGGAAACATCGCTTCGCGATCATTGTTTGCAGTTTTCTTGGCTGGCTTGCGGCGCAATACGCAATCGGGTTTGGGAAAGGCGGGCTTTTTTTAGACGGAGCAATTTCCTGCGGCTACTTCTCTCCTCTTGGCTGGCAGACACTATTTATCATAGGCCTGCTTTGTGGACATAAAACCTATGACTCGAACGGGCCTTGGCTGCCACGGCATCCACTTTGTATTCTCTCGGCTTTCTGCATCACAATTGGGCTGTACGTGCTCCGCCACAGCGTCGCCGGAATGAGCATCGGCCAGGAGTGGGCTGCTGGATCGACCATGGGACCGATGCGGTTGCTCAACTTTCTTTCCGTTGCGTTTGTGGTAGCCTCCGGCAGGGATCTGTTGCAGAACGCGGTGTCTTGCCAAACTGGAAGGCGGCACGCTAGCCGGCAGATGTGAGTTTATACAAAAAAACAGATGTCGGTGTCTATTGATTTAGAAAGAAACAAAAAATGACAAATCAATATCGTGCATTCCTGATGGCTATGTCGCTCATCGTGTCGCTGGCAGGTTGCAGCAAAACGTCACACACCACATCTGCAAACACCCTAAGCACTACTATAAGCACCACTAACGCCCTCCCTGGGATGATAGATTGGGGCGTGGTTGAGCTATCCACGAATACACCTAAGCATCTCAGTCTTGGCGATGGGGCAGATTGCACTCTCACCACCACGTTGTCCGCTGATGGCAAGCTAAAAATCACCATCAGGAGTAAATGGAAGACGACGGCTGAGGATAATATTCCGGGTATGCCTGTAGGCACGCCTACGCAGTTGATTCAGACCATGACCGTCGCTTCCGGGACTCCGATCCTTGGTTGTTACGTCGGTAGGAAGTTAGTTCGCTTTACACCCGAACTTCGAGCGCCGTGAAGTGGCCTACAGTTCAAACACATCAATATCTTTGTTTAATAGGGAATCCATCACGGATTCCCGTACTTGCTTCAAAGGTGGCCACCACAGGCGCGCGTTTCGCAACCACTCCGCGCTCAAGGGCAAGCAAAACACACCCAAACACCAATACACTGTTCGTTGCCCCCTTGCTTTCATCCCGTGTAATCCTTGCAGCGGCAATGGTTAGGACATTATCGCACCGGCTTTCGCCGGCCTCCCCATGAACCGTGATCAATTTGTGGGAGAGGGGATGAGGACGAAGCCCTGTTTTTTGGCGAGCTTGCGCAAGAGCCGCGCTTCGGTCTCCAACACTTTGGCCTCATAAACGCCAAGAGTTTGTTGGCTTTGAGTTTGGTTGCGTTGTTGGAAACGCTCCAACGCCAACTGGATGAATACCGCCGCCGGATCGAACAGGCTTTTGAGCAACATCCCGATCATGACCTGTTTGATTCGCTGCCTGGAGCCGGTTCCAAGCTGGCTCCGCGCTTGCTGGCCGAATTGGGCAGCCAACGTCAGGTTTTTCCCGATCCTGACGCGCTCATGTGTTATGCGAGCGTTTCCCCTATCAGTTACCAGAGCGGACAGTTCTTCAAAGTGCGAGTGCGGCGGGCTTGTAATCATGTGCTGCGACATACCTTGCATTTGTGGGCGGATTTGAGCCGGAAACGCTGCGCTTGGGCGCAAGCGTATTATCGCGCCCATCGGGAGAAAGGCAAAAGCCATGCGTGCGCGTTACGATGTTTGGGCAAATGTTGGCTCAAAATCCTCTGGCAATGTGGCGAGCGTTACGACGAAGCCAAACATCTCCAAAATCAACAGCGGCACGGTTCTTGGGTCAGCGTTTTACTCAAAGAGCAGAATCGTATAGCCAAACCCCACACTTCTTAAAATCTGTGTCACCCTACCTGTGAACAAGTCCTATGAAAAAATCATTTACACCAGAGAGAACATCTGGCGGTCTGCCGCGTGAAAGCTCGCAGCAGGACGGCCAGACCGAAGCGTGTTCGCTACATCATTGTTCGGCATTAAGAAGTTTCCTGATTTGCATCCACAATATGACCGACTGGTTGCAAAGTCCATTGACGCTTGCCGAAGCAGAAAAACTGCGTAAGGAATCCGCATCCCGCTAACTTTAATTTGCATTCGCAAGGACTGACTCCGGCGCGCCTCGTTTCGTCAATTGTATGGCTCGACTGTGCCTGTCAAGGTTGTCCAAATAAAACGAGGCGCTTCGCGCGGGTTTTCTTTTTGTGACTCCACCTGGACAGTGCTCGTCGAGCCGGGGATGTGGCTGGTTAGGAAGGCGCGTCGGGATTTCCAGCCGGAGATTCGTGCAAGCACATTCAACCGCAAGCCATGCGCGAGACGGCATCCAAGCCGATGGCGGGAAATCCAAAAATACAATTTCAAGATTTGTGGTTGACAACTGTATCTATAATGCTACGATAGCGAATATGCCGTTTATTCAGTTTCCTTTCATCGAAGTGCCGAAAGAACTGCACAAGCTGGTCGGCGAGCCGACGCCCGGCACCCGTGCCTACCGCCGGGAGGGAACTTTCAAGGAATGCGGCGAGTGGCTGGAAAAACTCGGCGAATACTACAAAGGGGACGTGGGGCTTTCAACCAGCAGCGTCGTTCTATTCGTTCCCGTCTCTCGCGCCAGCGTCTATAAACGCATCAAGGAAGGCAAACTGACCGCCTTTTTCTTTTACGTCACTCACGAAGAAACCAGATTGTTCGGCGCAAAGCGTAGAGCCAAGGAACGTCCATTCATTGTCGTGTCGGTCAGTGAATGCAAAGCCTGGGCAGAGGAAATCAAGCGCCGAGTCGGTTTTGTGGACGACCCGAATGAGAGTCTTTTTAAGGAAAGTGAGCGTCTGCTCCAAGCCGGAGGCGGGAACGAGCCAACGGAGAAAGAAGCCAGGGAAGCCTTGGAATTCACCGAACGTGATCCGAAGGACAAAGGCAACCGGAAGGTGAAATATCAAAAGGAAAGAAGCACCATTTACGAGGACTACAAGCAGCAGGATATGCTTTATCTGCTGACCGAATTGAAGGCGGCAATGGCCTCCCCTGAAAAAGCTGCTGCTTTGCGGAGACGGCTGCGCAAGGGAGTGGAATGGGACAAGAAAAACAAGACTTGGAAATTGAAGGAGGAGAAATGATGTCGTATGCCAACGGAGCATCAATTTAATGACCGTTTGATAAGGTTCCCGGAATTGGAGAAGATATTCGGCGTCTGCAAGCGGACGGTAAGACGGAGAGCGGAGAGTGGCGAGTTGCCTCCGTTGCGACGGATTGGCCGGGCGGTGGGGATGCTGGAAAGCCAGGTCAAAGCGTATTTTCAAAAGTTGAGTCAACCAAGTTAAGCGAAAGGAGCATGAAGTATGGAAGCCAGAATCTACAAACCAAAACGATTGCAAAACGGAAAACGGATGACAGGCCGGTTATACCGTGCGCGTATCAAACTTGCCGGTGACAGCAAAGTGCGGGACATCGCCTTGCAAGTGTCCGACAAGCAGGTCGCCCAACAAAAACTAAACAAGCTGATTCAGGAATTGGAACATGAATCGGCAGGATTGATTCCGGCGAAAGCGGAACGGGAGGCGGCGCAAAGTCCGTTGCTCGATCTGGTGTCGGAATATGTCAACGAATTGACCGTCCTGGGGCGGTCGGGAGACCACCTGCGCCATGTGGACAAGCGGCTGCGGCGGTTGGTGCGGGAATGCGGCTGGACGAGATTGGCCGACGTGACGCCCGCCTCGTTTCAAATGTGGCGCAAGGAGCAAGCCTACAAAGCCCCCAAGACCCTGAATGAATATCTGGCCACGCTCTCGGCCTTTTGGACGTGGCTCCGCAAGCAAAGCCGCGTCAGCGTGAACCCCTTTGAACTGGTGGAACGGACGGACACGCGCGGCAAGGAACGGGTTCAACGGCGGGCGTTGTCGGATGCGCAAGTCGTCCAGTTGTTGCAAGCGGCTGGAAAGAATCAACTGGCCTATATGCTGCCGTTGTATGCGGGTTTGCGGCGCAATGAAGTCAAAACGCTGCGCTGGTCGAATCTGGTGCTTGGCGAGTCCGGTGGATTGCTGCGCATTCATGCTGCCGTGAACAAGAACCGGAAAGAGCAAGCGTTGCCGTTGCATCGTGAGTTGGCCGAAGCATTGCAGCAGCAGAAACCGGCGGACAGCAAAACGGACGATCTGGTGGTGGTCAACGGCGTGCCGAAAATGAAGGAATTCAGGCGAGACTTGGTAAAAGCGGGCATCCCGTTTTTGGACGAGCGCGGACACCGCATGGATTATCATGCGTTGCGGACGACGTTTATCACCCGGCTTTCGACCATGAAAGTGCATCCACGCTTAGCGATGGAACTGGCGCGGCACAGCGATATGCGGCTGACGATGAAAACCTACACGGACGCCGGGCAACTGCCGTTGCGCGAAGTGATGGATGGTTTGCCAGGTTTTGGTGAACGCGCTGACTCCCGAATAGACTCCCGAACTTTAGGCGCGACGGGTCAAACGGTGTCACCGGCTGTCACGAAAATCAGGGAGAAGAAAACTAAAAACAGCCTTGCAAACACTGGCGAAAGTCATCGAGACACATCGCTTGTCACCACAAGTCACGAAAAGTCAGAATGGCGGAGAGAGGGGGATTCGAACCCCCGATACGGCTTTTGACCGTATAACGGTTTAGCAAACCGCCGCCTTCAGCCACTCGGCCATCTCTCCAGTGCCAACAATGAAGCGTGCCCGCGCCCGCCACTCAAGCTTATTCTGGCTGTGATTTCAAGCTTGCGTTTTCGAGGCCCACACGGGAAATTGCTCGTTTGTTATGCAATCTCAAGACGCCGCAACGCTCTACTTTTTTAAGACCTGGTCGTGGGTTGAGGCCAACTCAAAACGTATCGCCGGCGGCGCCGGAATTACCGTCATCGCCATCCTTTTCGTTTCCTATTATTTTTGGCGGCAAAATCAGAATGAAATCACGGCGGGGGAGGCGCTGACGCAGTTGATCGTTTCAGCTTCGCCCAATTCCGATACCAGCCAGCTGGGGGCCGCTTATTTAAAAATTGCCGCAGATTATCCGGGCAGCCTGGCCGGGGAGCGGGCGCTGATGCTGGGTGCGGCGGCCTTGTTTACGGGCGGCCAGTACGCACAGGCACAGGGACAGTTCCAGAAATATCTCGACACCCAACCGGGCGGGCCTTTTGCCGCACAAGCCGCGCTCGGGGTGGCTGCCAGTCTTGATGCCCAGGGAAAAACAGATCCGGCGGCCGAGGCTTATCAGCGGGTCATCAGTGCGTTTCCTTCCGATGCCAACGCCGCGGATGCCGCAAAATTTTCGCTGGCAAAAATAGACGAGCAACGAGGCAAACTGAACGACGCGGAGAATTTTTATCAGGAGGTTGTCCGTGATAATCCCAATAATTTACTCGGTTCGGAAGCCGCGTTTCACGCCATGCAGTTGAGGGCAAAATTACCGGTGACCGCACCGTCGACCACTTCGCCGACTTCATTCAATCTGAGCACCAAACCATGAAATTGACGATTATCGGGACCGGCTACGTTGGATTGGTTACCGGTACCTGTTTCGCCGAAGTCGGCCATCAAGTCGTGTGTGTGGATAACGACACGGCTAAAATCAAACTGCTTGCCTCGGGCGGCATTCCCATCTATGAACCAGGACTGGAGGAGCTCGTAAAAAAGAACGTCGCCGCCGGGCGGCTGACTTTCAGCACCAGGATCACAGAAGGCGTTCAAAAATCCGAAGTCATATTTATCGCCGTGCCGACACCGCCGCAACCGGACGGCTCCGTGGATTTGACTTTTATTGAGCGGGTCGCACGCGACATCGCCGCCGCCCTTACCGATTACCGGATTATTGTGGATAAAAGCACCGTCCCCGTCAAAACCGGCGAGAAAGTGGCCGAGACCATCAAGCGTTATGGCCCGGCCAAGGCGGACTTTGACGTGGTGAGCAACCCGGAATTCCTTCGTGAAGGTTTTGCCGTCAATGATTTGATGAAGCCCGACCGTATTGTCATTGGCGCGCGCTCACCACGGCCGGTTGAGGCGATGAAGAAAGTTTACGAACCTTTTAACGCGCCAATTGTCGTAACGGACATCAATTCCGCGGAGTTGATCAAGCACGCCTCCAATTCATTCCTCGCGCTGAAAATCTCCTACATCAACGCCGTTGCCGCCGTTTGCGAAATCACGGGCGCAAACGTACAGGAAGTTGCCGCGGGCATGGGCATGGATGAACGGATCGGCCGGCGGTTTCTCAACGCAGGCATTGGTTTTGGCGGCAGTTGCTTTCCCAAAGACCTGAGCGCATTCATTAAAATCGCCGAGGAGATCGGATACGACTTCCGTTTGCTCAAGGAAGTGCAGCTCATCAATCATGGGCAGATGGATCGCTTCGCAAAGAAAATCACCGACACGCTTTGGGTGCTCAAAGACAAGACCATCGGAGTTCTTGGCCTGGCTTTCAAACAAAACACCGACGATATCCGCATGTCACCGGCGATTGAGCTCTGCCAGCGCCTGCAGAAGGAAGGCGCCGTGTTGCGCGTCCACGACCCTAAAGCCATGGACAAAGCCCGGGCGATTTTGAAAGCCGTGACTTACGTAGATGACATGAACGCGGTGGCCGAAGGTTGCGATGCGCTGGTCGTGGCCACCGAATGGGACGAGTTCAAAAAGCTTGACCTCGAACGCGCGCGCAAATCGCTGTCGCATCCCATCATGTTTGACGGTCGTAACCTTTTTGACCGCGGCGAAATGGAACGTCTGGGTTGGGTTTATAAAAGTGTTGGACGCTAAAAAACCTGTGGACGTGGCCGCCGCGCTCGTTTTTCGACATGGCAAGGTTCTTATCACTCAACGCCTTGCGGACTCGCATCTGGGCGGGCTTTGGGAATTCCCCGGTGGCAAGCGGGAACCGGACGAAACGTTCGAACAATGCCTGGCCCGTGAACTGCAGGAGGAGCTGGGCGTGAAAATTTCCGTTGGTGAACTTTTTGAAACGGTTTCCCATCGTTACGCAGAAAAAACCGTGCGCTTGAAATTCTTTGTCTGCCACCTGCCCGCCGGCGAGCCGCGGCCATTGGGTTGTGCGGCCATCCAATGGATCCGCAAAACCGAGCTTGATGATTTTAAATTTCCCGCCGCCGACGCGCGTTTGCTGAAGAAATTGAGCGCTTACAATTTTCCGTAAATTTCCTCGACCACCTGCCGGAAATTATTTTCACCGGGTTTAACGATCTTCATTTCACGTTGGGCGTTTTCGACGGAATCGCTGGCGTGCGCGGCATTGATTGTAATATTCGAACCGAATTCGCGGCGAATTGAACCCGGCGGCGCCTTGGAGGGATCCGTGGGGCCGAGTACATCACGGATTTTTCTGATGGCATTCACGCCCTCGTAAACCAGGGCGATGCATTTTTGCGTGCCCGGCAAGCGGCGTTCCGCCTCCGTCTTGCGTTCGGACGGCGTAAAGCCGATCATGAACCGCATGATGTTTTCAAACTGGTTGTCGCCGTGGAGCGGCCCGAGGACATCGCCGAGCGCCTGCTGCTGTGCAGGGGGGATTTTGAAGCCAAGTTCCTTTTCGAGAATATTTTTGGCGCGCTCAGCAATGCCGTCCTTGAGTTTCGTGCGCAAGACTTCGTGGACCGGGCCATAAAACTCCATCGCCTGCGCCAGGCTCATGTGCAGCACCTTGACGCCGACGATGTAAAGTCCCGTCCGCGAAAAGAAATCAATCACGTTGCCGGGCCGTCCGGTGGGAAATTTAAAATTATCCGGTTTGATGAGCACCAACGTGCGCTCGCCCATCTGTCCCGGCGGATAGACAATGACGTTCTCCAAAACCCCGCCTTCCGTGTCGGAAAAACGCGCCCACAATTTCAGCTTCGTTTCGGCCTCCTGCTCATTTGGCGAAGCCAGCACGGCGGGCTCGAAGTAACGAACCCCGCCGCCGTCGTCCATAATCAAATCGCTATAGGTGTCCCGGATGGTTTCACCGCCGCGCCGGTCGGGGCTTAAATTGCCGACCACGGAACGGACTTTGCGCACGGCTTCGTCGCCTCGAAAAAGCATCATTAACACCCGCCGTCGCCGGCCGGTCTTAGGGTCCGGCGAGAGATTCTGGAGGACGTATTCCCGGAGCAGTTCCTGGATTTTCCGGTCCTGAGGGTCCTGTGCCGACACGATGGTTTCGGCATATTGTTTTGCCAGTTCGGGACCGGGAGCAAACATCCGCATGGCCGTCAAGTCCAGGCCCGTGCGGGAAATCAACCGGCTTAGAATTCCGCCCGTGCGCGATTTGTAGAGCGAATAGGGGGTGACAATGACATAGGCGAGCTGTTGCGACATATCAGCTCGTGGCCGGCGGGGTGACTGTTGACGCGCTGGCCGGAGCCGCTTTACCTCCCAAAATCTTAAACATAACCGTGCCGCAAGTCGGGCATTTGCCCTTGATCGCCTTGCGCCCGTTCTTCATGACTTCTTCAACGCCATTAGCGATTTCCTTCTTGGCCTTGCATTTAACGCAATATCCTTCAGCCATAAGATTGTTACCATCCGGCACACCATGCGCCGTACAGTCGTATAAGCTTACTGTCGTTAATCCACTGCCGTCAACTCGGAAAAGGCCGAATCGCAACTTATTGAATATTAAATAGCTAAGTAGTTCCAGATTTCAATTCAGGGGCTGTTGGCGCAAGGCGGTTTTTAGAATTTTGCCCGTCGTATTCCGGGGCAGGACGGGCATGAAAATGACGCGTTTGGGCACCTTGTAATCGGCCAGTTTGCCGCGAACGAACTGCAATAATGCCCGTTCATCCAGCGTTTGACCTTCGACCGCCGATACGAACGCCACCGGCTGCTCGCCTTTGCGCGGGTCCGGCATCCCGACCACCGCCGCTTCCTTCACACCGGGGAATTGATAGATAATTTCCTCAATTTCACGCGGATACACATTGATGCCGTTGACCAACAGCATGTCCTTTTTGCGGTCAGTGATAAAATAATAGCCGTCGGCGTCGCGACAGCCCACATCGCCGGTGTAAAGCCAGCCGTCGCGTAAAACTTTCTCTGTTTCTTCCGGCTGATTCCAATAGCCGCGCATCACGTTGCCGCCGCGGATGCAGATTTCGCCGGTGGCGCCGATGGGCAATTCATTACCGGCTTCGTCGCGGATGCTCAGCTCCACATTCGGGATCGGTTTGCCAATGGAGCCGGGTTTGTTGATGCCATAGATGGGATTCACCGTGGCCACCGGGCTGCTCTCGGTGGGACCGTAGCCTTCGCGCAACGGGAACGGAAATCTTCGCGTAAACTCGTTGAAAACCTCCACGGGCAACGGCGCGCCCCCGCTGATGCACAGGCGCAACGGCAGTTTGCCGAACTCCGGCACCGCCAGCAGCGCGCGATAAAATGACGGCACCGCCGGCAAAATCGTCCCCCGATGCCGCGCGATGTCCTCCAGCACCTGCTTGAACGGATGCAGGGTCTTCAGCAGCAAAATTCCGCCGCCGCACAACATCGGCAACAGCGTGCCCACCGTGAACATAAAGCTGTGAAATTGCGGCAAGGCCACGATGACCCGTTCGTCCTCCTGCACTTTGAGCGCCTCCACGCAACTCGCCACGTTATGGAGGAAATTCCCGTGCGTGAGCATCGCCCCCTTCGGATAACCGGTCGTCCCGGACGTATACAGCAACGCCGCGAGGTCGGACTCGGCCTGCCTGGCAACTGGCAACTGGCGGTTGGCGGTTTCCGAAGCGAACCCTTCAATGGGCAAAATTTTCAACGTCGGTCGCGCCGCTTTCAACGTTTCAAAATGCACCGCCAGTTCCGCGTCGGTGATGAGCACGTTTGCGCCGGAATCGTTCAGAATGTAACTGACCTCGGCAGGTTTCAGGAAATTATTGATCGGCACAACCACGCCGCCAGCCGACAGGATGCCGAATACCGCCGGCACAAACTCCGGACAATTTTTCACCCACACCGCCACGCGATCCCCGGGCTTCACACCCAGTTTACCGGCCAGCTCCGCTGCCACGGCGCAAACCTGCCCGAAGATCGCGGCATAGCTGAATTCCTTTTCCCCCCAGCAAATGGCAATTTTCTCACGCCGTTTATCCACCGAAGCGGCAAAGGCACTGGCTAAGTTCATTGGAGCAGCTTAGAAAAAACGGAAGTTGGATGGCAAGAAACTATCCTGATCCGTTTCCGGGGTTAAAGCCACTTCACCTGCGCAGCAATTGATTCAGAAGATTTCCCGCCGGCGACGAATTTCCGTTTGCCGGTTGTATCAAACTATTTCCCACGGATTGCACCGTAAGGCCAACCAGCGCAAACTTGTTAATCTTTTTACCCGGATTGCCCAAGGTACCCGTCATCGTAAAAAATTGCGGCAACGGCACATACTCACCAGCTGAAGTGTTCGCCGCCGCCAGGTTAAGTTGACCGGCAATGGACCGGCTGAGCAAAATCGTCACCGGTATATTGATGGTGGAGTTGGTCAATACCGGCGCCAGGGCGATAGTGCCAGTGGCGTCGGCTTCAAATGCGGCGCTCTGCACGACTGCCAGTTGCAGATTGATTCGGCCGTCCCTCGCCCCGCCCTGCACGGTAATCGTCTCAATCGGCGACTGTTGAAGTTGGTTCATCAATCCGCCTTTGCTTAATCCTGTCGCCCGGGTCAGCAAGGAGACGACGGCGGTTTCGGGATTGCTTAAAAGTTGCGGCACGGTCGCCACCACGTTGATTAGCGATTTAAGGATTTGGCTTCGGACATTCAACACGGACAGGTTCAAATTGGTGGCATCCACTTCAAACTGGCCGGTGAGGTTCTGCTTCAAATCCATACCGGTGACACCCGCGCCGGCAATTTGAGAGTGCGCGGTCAATGTCCCGCCTAACTGGCCCTGGCGGCCGGGTGCGAAGGTATCCACCAGAGGTGTCAGCGGAACCTGGTCGGCGTTGATGTTCAAATTGTATTTGTAGCCCGGCACACTCAGGTCCAGGTCCGCCGTGGCGCTTGCGGGAGCTCCATTGAGTACGAGTTGGAACGGTTTTACCAGCACGTGACCGCCATCCATTTTTGCCGTGGTTTGAAAATTGGTGATGGCCACTTCATGCAGATAAAGCCGCCTGATATTCGCTGCCACTGTGAAGTTGTGCAGCGGCAGATTTACGGGAGCCGGTTCCTGATTCGCCGGGGCCGAGGCTGTGCTCGCGGGCGAAGTTGTCGGAACAGCTTCCCAGGATGCCTTCGCGCCACCGGCGAACAAATCGTAATAGCGGGTCAGGTCAAGACCGTCGGACGAAAGATTCAGGTCCCCCTGGACGGCATTGGGGTTCGAAAAATCAACCTTTCCCTGCAACTGGATCCGGTTCTGGGCGTGGTCAGTGGGTGTCAGGCCGATTCGGAATTGGTGGATGTCGGCGGATTGCTTTTGCAGCGAAGTGTCAATTTGCAATTGGGCCGCCAACGGTGTTTCCGGAAACTGCCCTTTGGGGTCGCGGACGACAAGATTGGTCACCTGCAAATCGGCTTTGATGGCGGAACTGCTGTTCGGCGCATACTGGACGGAAGCGTTGCCATTGACGGCAATGGAAACCAGTTGCTTGCCTGCCAGCAACGGTTCAAGGAATGGACGCAACCCGTCCTGATTGAAACCTGAAAGTTTGGCACTCAATTGCACCGTCTGGTTGGAAGGTTCAAAAGTGCCGGTCAGGGCAAAATCTCCCCTGGCGTTTCCGTTTTGAGTGAGGGCGCCGTTGAGCTTTTGAATTTGGATCTGCTCCGGTGTGCGACTGACATCTACATCCATCGTGCTGCCGAAGTTGCTGAACGAATTCTTGCCGAGCTGTCCGGTAAAATCAGCCAGTGCCAGTTGGCCTATGACGGTCTGCGTATTCTGTTTCTGCGTAACGCGGCCATTCAGCTTAAGGGTGCCGGACGAAATGGTCGTGTCCGGCTGCGGAAATGCCTCGTCCAACCCGGCCAGCGAAGCTTCCAGCGCAATCTGCGCGTCGGCGCTCGCGTCGGCCAAGTTGTAGGCTCCGGTACCCGACGCGGTGAGCAGCGGCTGGTTTTGCCGGATGATTTGCAGCCGGTAGGCAGTCAGACTGAACTGCTTGAAATCCACTGCCCCGCCTTTCGCTGCCAAATTCACGGCCACCTGGAAGATCTGATTGCTGCCAATCCGGGCCGCCAGATCGTTGACTTGCGAATTCAGGTCGAACCCCAGCTGTTTGCCGCCCTGTTGGGAAGATAATTTCAATTGCAGATTCACGTCGCCGGCGGACACGGCGTTGCCGAGGAAAGGCCGCCAATCCGTCAGATTTAAATTGGTCAGATCCAGAGCAAGCGCGGAATCGCCAACGCCACCGGCGCTGTTTCCCCACGCCAGATTCATGGGTTGAGAAAGCCGGGCGCTCAGGAGGGGATGGCCATCCTGCGTGCCAGATAACGTCAGCTTGTGCAGCAGGGCCGTCTGCGCCGTGCCATCCACCGTAACCGCGTAATCGGCGCCAAAATTCAACGCTGGCGTGGACTGCCCCGCGCGCGTCACTTGGAATTTGTCCGCGATGAACCGGCCTGTCGCGGCGATGGTCTTGCCGGAATTCGTCAGCGTAATTTCGTTCGTGGAACTGACGGCCGTCGAGCCGAAATCAATGCCGTGCGCGGCTCCGGCCAGATTCAACAGCCGCCGGTCTATGCCCTGCAAGTCCACCTGCAGGCTGCCTTCCATCCTGGCCAGATCGAGCGGGCCGCTGAGGGCCAGATTGCCCAGCGGCGCGCCGGCGTTCTGAAAATGCAAATCCAGTTGCTTGATTTCTGTGGGCGTCACGTTGCAGTCCAGTCCGGCAGCGAGTTTGGAGAAATCGCCGAACGCGCCGCCGGCGCTGAAGATTGACAGTTGCGCCTTGCCAGAGGCCGAGGCCGGTTTTAAATCAGGCGTCAGGTCAAAATTGAAATTCCCGTTGATGGCTGCCGCCAGAGATCCGTTGGTGCCGCCGGGAGGATTTTGTTCAACCCGCAGGGCCGCCGACAACTGAAGCTCGGCGGACTGTCCGTTCTTCAGGTTGGAAAGCGTGAGGTCCAGATTCGTTAACGCGAGCACATTGCTCCGACCGCCGCCGTAATTTTTTATTTCCACCAGGCTGACGTTGCGCAAGGCGAGTTTGCCCAAATCAATCTGAGGCGCTTTCGATGACGCCGGTTTGGGGTTGCTGGCCCTGGCGGGTTTCCCCTCCAACGCCTTCAGCAGCGGATCCAGATTACTGCTCCCATCCGGGTTTTGAACCAGATCCACCGTTGGCGAGTTGAGCGTGATTTCATCCACATGAAGGTCGCCCTGGAGAATGTCCCAGAGATGGTAACGGACGTTCACTTCCGCGGCGGTGAAAACCGGCGCCTGCCCGATCGGCTGCACCTTCAAATCGCGCAGCACCATCTGCTTGAGGGGGTTGAAAGACATGCTACTGACCGTGATGTCCGCATTCATCGCCCTGCCCACACGTGGCAGCACGACACTCTTGATGAAGGCCGGGCTGGTGGCGACGAAATACACCACCCCAATCAAAATGATCACCACCACCGCCAGGGCTGCGAAGAATCGCAGCCAGCGGTGCCGCTTTTTTTGCGGCGGCGCTACAATAAACATCGGCTCGTTCATAAAGCGTTAAATTTATCCGGCACATCCTTCCCTTGGCCGATGATTAGCGCCATCGGCCCGTCTTTTTGCAAGAAAATCTACATTTAATGGACAGATGTATTCCCCGAAGCATTCAATCCCACTTTAATGGAATCAGGTTGCAAAATCGGAACCCGGGTGGAAGTCGAGGCGGCTCACAGTTTCGCCTTTTGATTGGCCGCATGATAAATATATTTCTGGCGTGATCAACACCGACGCAAAGCTGGCCGCCCTTCTGCCAACCATTCAATCCGCTCCCTGGCTGGCCCTCGACACCGAAGCCGACAGCCTTCATGCCTATCCCGAAAAAGTCTGTCTCATCCAAATCAGCACCGCCGCCGGCGATGAATTGATTGACCCGCTCGCTGGAATCAATCTCGATGCCCTGCTGGAAGCTCTTAATGCACATGAACTCATCATGCACGGCGCGGATTACGATTTGCGCCTGCTGCGCAAGCACCATGAATTTGTTCCGTCGGCCATTTTCGACACCATGCTCGCCGCCCGGCTCGTGGGTGAACGCCAGTTTGGTTTGAGTGCGCTGGTTGAAAAATTTCCAGGCGTGAAACTGGACAAAGGCTCGCAAAAAGCCGACTGGGCACGCCGGCCGCTCACCGAACGGATGGAAAAATACGCGCGCAACGACACGCATTACCTCAAACCGCTCGCGGACAAGCTGAAGCTTGAACTCGAACGGAAGGGCAGGCTGGCCTGGCACCAGGAATCGTGCGCACGACTGATTACAGAAAGCTCAAAGCCGTCTGCAACCAATGTGGATGCCGTCTGGCGCATTAAGGGCAGCCACGCATTGAATCGCCGGGCGCTGGCCATTTTGCGGGGATTGTGGGAATGGCGCGAAAGCGAAGCCATTGCCGCCAACCGTCCTCCGTTTTTCATTCTGAACCATGAAAAACTCACGACCGTCGCCGCAACCGCAGCCGCGCACAAACCGATTGACCATCTCCTGCCAATGCGCCTCTCGCCACGTCGCCGCGAAGGTTTGGATCAGACCATCAGGACCGCCCTCGCGCTTCCGGCCGACCGTCACCCTGAGATTTTACGGCACAAGTTTTACCGCCCAACCGAGGCCGAGATGGACCGCTACCATGACCTGGAGAAACGCCGGGACCAGCACGCGCATGAACTGGGTATTGACCCCACGCTCATCGCAAGCCGGGCCACGCTCAGCGAGCTCGCCCGCGACTGGGACCAACACGCCCCGGACTTGATGAACTGGCAGCGGGAACTTTTGCTTTAACTGCTCATTAAGCAACTTGACGAGAATAAGTGATTTTGTTAGGATTCCTTGTAATCTTCAAGAAACCCGGAAGTTTTGATGAAATTGCGATGGCCATTGGCGGTGGCGGTTTGTTCTGTGCTTCTAAGCTGTGGCGCCTGTGCGGCGACCACGCATTACGTGGACTTGAATTGCACAAACTCGATTTTGCCCTACCTCAGTTGGACATCAGCGGCAACAAACATTCAGGATGCCCTCAATGCTTCGGGGTATCAGGATTTAATTCTTGTGACCAACGGCACTTATCAATACGGCGGTTATTCCTATTCCGGCTCCAACCGGGTCTATGCCAACATCAGCCAGACGATTCAAAGCGTCAACGGCCCGGCATTCACTTTCATCGAAGGTTATCAAGTTCCGGGAACGACCAACGGCGCCAATGCGGTCCGCTGTGTGTATTTGCAGAAGGGCACAACGCTGTCCGGTTTCACGTTGACCAACGGGGCGACGCCAACTTTTGGCTATGGCGGCGGTGTGTGCGCCCCCGCTGCCACCGTGACCAACTGCGTGATCATCAACAACGCGGCCTATGACGGCGGCGGCGGCGCCTACCAAGGCACACTCATCAATTGCAGCTTGATTGGCAACATGGCCAGCCTGGTGGACGTCGGCAACGGCGGCGGGGCGTCGCAAAGCACCTTAATCAACTGCCTGCTGGCCCGGAATTTTGCCGGATACGCCGGCGGCGCGGCATCCGGCTGCACTCTCATCAATTGCACCGTCGCGAACAATTCGGCAGGAGCCTTCTCTGGTTCGCTGTCTGGTGGTTACGCCAACAATTCTATTGTCTATTACAACTTCAGTTACTTCACAAACGCGGACACCGGTGGCGGGAACACTTTCACCAACTGTTGCGTGTCTTTTGCCATTAGCGGCGGTGCCAACAATTTCACCAACCCACCGATGTTTGCGAATCTGGCTGCCGGCGACTTTCATTTGAGCGCCGCCTCACCGTGCATCAATGCCGGAAACAATGCCTTCATCACCAACACCACGGACTTGGACGGCAACCCGCGCATCGTCGGCGAAATTGTTGACCTCGGCGCGTATGAATTTCAATCGCCGGTGCGCTATGTCAACGTCAGCAATACCGTGCCAGTGTCGCCCTTCACGAACTGGATCACAGCGGCCACCAACATTCAGGACGCGATTGACGTGGCGAACGCGAGCGATTTCATCGTCGTCAGTAACGGGATTTACAATTCCGGTGGGCGGACAGTGAACGGATATGCGCTTACCAATCGCGTGGTGATGGGCAAACCCGTGACCGTTCTGAGTGTCAACGGGCCGGCGTCAACTGTCATCGCCGGGTTCCGCAATGCAAACGTTCCTGCCCTGGACATTCGGTGTGTCTATCTGACGAATGGTGCAGCGTTGATTGGCTTTACCTTGACCAATGGTACCACACTCAACTCGGGGGACATTTTCCAGCAGCAAAGCGGCGGCGGCGCCTGGTGCAATGACGCCAGCAGCGTCCTATCCAACTGTGTGTTCGTGGGCAATTCAGCCATGCGATACGGCGGGGGTGCCTGCCAGGGAACGGTATTCAATTGCCTTTTTACAAACAACCTGGCTGCATACGGAGGCGGCGCGGCTTCCAATTTCCTGTTCAACTGCACGCTCACACGCAACAGCTCGTTGTATCAAAACTTCAACTACGGCGGTGGCGCCTATGGTTGCACATTGAGTAATTGTCTGATCGTCGGCAATCAATCCGTTGCCGGCGGCGGCTTCGGTGGTGGCGCGGCTTTCAGCACGGTGTTCAATTGCACGGTGAGCAACAACGTCGCCGGCGCCGGTGGCGGAGGTGTCTTTATGGGCATCGCGAATAGTTCCATTATTTCCAGCAATCGCGCCTCTAGCGGTGGCGGCGCTTACTCGAATGTTTTAAACAATTGCATCTTGAAAAACAATTTTGCGGCCGGCAGTGGCGGTGGCGGTGGCGCTTGTAACAGTGTGCTGAACGATTGCACGGTCATCAGCAATACAGCCGCTTATGCTCCGGCAGCCGTTGCGGGTGGTGGAATTTACGGCGGTGGCGCCAGCAATTGCATCCTTTATTACAATTCGGCTGATAACGGTTCAAATTTCTATTTTCACGGCAACGCGGCCATAAACTATTGCTGCACGACGCCGCTTCCGACCAATGGCGTTGGCAACATCACCAATGAACCGCTCTTTGTGAATCTGGCTGGTGGCGATTTTCATCTATCCTCCAACTCGCCCTGTATCAACTCCGGCAATAATGCCTATGTCGCCAGCGCCACAGACCTAGACGGCAACCCGCGCATTGTTGCTGGCACGGTGGACATCGGCGCTTACGAATATCAAACGCCCACATCTGTCATATCCTATGCCTGGTTGCAACAATACGGTTTGCCGACAGACGGTTCAGTGGATTACGCGGATTTGGACGGCACCGGATTTAACGTTTATCAGGATTGGATTGCCGGCTTGAATCCCACCAACGCCCTGTCCGTTTTGGAAATGCTGCCGCCCGCACCCACGAACAATCCGGCAGGCTTGGTTTTAAGCTGGGAGAGCGTGAGCAATCGGACTTATTTCCTGCAAAGCAGCACCAATCTGGGAATGCAACCGGCATTCTCGACCATTCAAAGCAATATCGTCGGCCAGGCTGGCACGACGAGTTACACGGACACCAGCGCCACGAACGCAAGCCCTTATTTCTATCGTGTCGGCGTGCAGTAGGACCTTCGGAGGGACGAGTTACACGAGTTCCCGTCTTTGATTAAACTCCTTTGAATTTTGGGACTCGCAGAGCTCGTCCCACCGACATTATCTGACCATTTCAAACGCAAATCCCTTCAAGTATTCCGTCTCGGGAATCATCGGGATGACGGGATGGTCGGGACTTTGCGAGTAAGTTGCGACGCGGCGCAGAATCCGGCGCGTGTCAAAAGCAGCGGAAAGAATTACGTCCTGAAACGTTGTCGCATCCACATGATGCGAGCAGCAAAACGTGACCAGGGTGCCGCCGGGCTTCAGTAATTTCAGCGCGCGCAAATGGATTTCCTTGTAGCCGCGCAAGGCATCCGGCACCGAGGCACGATTACGGGTGAATGATGGCGGGTCGAGAATGATTAAATCAAATCGCGGAATGACTTTTTCATGTGGCTGGACGGCAGTTTGCCCCTTGAGCCAGTCAAAGACGTTCACGGTCTCAAAAGAACATTTATCCGCCAGCCCGTTTATTGCTGCGTTTCGCTGCGAGGCTGCAATCGCCTCCGCGCTCTGGTCGAGCAAGTGGACATGCGCCGCGCCCGCGCGCGCCGCGTGCAAACCGAACCCACCCAAAAAACTAAAACAGTCCAGCACTTGTGCCCCCTTTGCGAATTCCGCGACACGCTGGTAATTTACCTGCTGGTCGAGGTACAAACCGGTTTTGTGACCGGCAACCAAATCAGTTTCGAACTTTAACCCGTTCAAACTTACCTGAACCAGGCCGGTTAATTCACCTCCTAAAACACCGCTTGTCTCATCCAAACCTTCAAACTTTCGTGACCCTGTATCACCGCGTTCGAGAATGGCGCGCGGCGAAAAGATTTTTTGCAGCGCTTTGGCAATCTGCGCTTTCCGTTTGTCCATGCCGAGTGACGAAATCTGCACCACCAATACGTCCTTGCCATTTTCGGTGGGGCGAGCGTCCTCGCGAGCCGTCGCCGCTAAGCTTCGACGCGCCAAGGCTGGCTCGCCAGCAGCCTCGCCCCACCCATATTTGTCCACTATTAGGCCGCTGAGAAAATCACTCTCGGCATTAACGACGCGAAACGATGTGACTCCCGTTAAATGCCGTTGCCGGACGGCGAGCGCGGCGCGAATGCGTTCTTCAAAAAATTGCTCGCTGACCTCGACCCGTTCCGGCGAAAGGACGCGAACATTAATTTTGGATTTGGAGTTGAAGAAACCAACGCCAAGAAACCGCTGGCGATGATCCTTGACCTGGACGAGTTCGCCATCGGCGGGTTGTTGGGTCAGGCGGAGGATTTCGCCGTGATAAATCCACGGGTGGCCGGCCACGATCCGGTCGGCCTCGCCCGGTTTCAGTAAAACAGTTGGTAATGAATCCATGGTTTGTAAACAGTTACCGGATTATCCGGCACCGACAGGAGACCAGATTATTAAGGAGAAAAAAAGCAAAGTTTTTGATGCACCGGACGGCGGCTCCCGATAATTTAAGCGAACAATACAGGCATGGCATTTTTACTTGTTTTCCTTGGCAGCGGCACCTCGCAAGGCGTGCCGGTCATTGGCAAGGAATATCCGCCGGAATTTCTGGCGAACCCGAAGAACCACCGCACGCGGCCGTCCATTTATGTCGCCACCGACCAGGCGAAACTGGTCGTGGACACCACGCCGGAATTCCGGATACAAATGCTGCGCGAAAATATTCTCTGGCTGGATGCGGTGATTTTCACCCATTCGCACGCCGATCACGTCATGGGACTGGACGATTGCCGGCGTTTTTGCGATGTCCGTGGCGGTCCACTGCCAATTTACGCGAATGATGAAACGATGACTTCGCTCAAACGCGTTTTCATTTACGCCTTTGATGGCCGGCCGATTCCCAAGGGCTATTTTCACCCCGAACCACACGTGGTCGAGGGACCCTTCACCTTGGGGGACCTTGAGATCACTCCCCTGCCCTTGCCGCACGGTTCCACCATGACGAACGGTTATCTCTTTGTGCAAAACGGCAGGAAGCGGCTCGCTTATCTGAGTGATTGCAAGGAAGTCCCGCCGGTGGTCGTGGAAAAGGTCCGCGACGTCGAAATCGTCGTGCTCGATGCACTGCGGCCCAAGCCGCACCCCACACACATGAGTCTTGACGAAGCACTGACCGCCGCGCGGCGCATTGGCGCGGCCAAAACGTTCTTCACGCATTTGACCCATGATTACGACCACGACAAGGTGCAAGCCGAACTGCCGGATGGCGTTGCGCTTGCATACGATGGCCTTAAAATCGAGCGCAATTTATGAATTTTAGAATGTTTTGTTCCGTTCAAGGTCAAATGACCAGCTTATGATATTTTTCCCGATCCGGCTTGCGATGTTGTCGGCGGTCCTGGCACCGCTGCTGGCTTGGGCCGGCGGCGATGAAGTCGTGGTCGTTTACAACAAGCGGATGCCGGAGTCCAGGTCCGTGGCCGAGTATTATGCCCAGGCACGGCAGGTCCCCAAAAAGCAGATTTACGGTTTTGCGATGACAACCAACGAGGTGATGTCGCGGGAGGAATTTCGCGATACCCTGCAATTGCCGCTGGCCCGGCGGCTGGATTCGGACGACCTTTGGCGCTTTGGTTTTGTGACAATTCCCGCGACCGGTGGTGGGCTGGAGCATGTTGAATACCGGGTGGTCGCGTCCAGGATCCGCTACGCCGTTTTATGTTATGGCGTTCCGTTAAAAATCGCCCCGGATCCGGATTTGAATGTATCTCTTACGAACGGCATCAATCCTGAATTACAACGGAACGAAGCCGCCGTGGATTCCGAACTCGCGTGGTTGCCGATAGTGAAAACGGGTGTTTTGCTGGCAGGGCCGATGCAAAACCGGGTTTACGGCACCACCAATACCGCGCTTTTAAATCCGACCAACGGCATTTTGCTGGTCGCACGGCTTGACGGGCCAAGCGCCGACATCGCGAAAGGCCTCGTGGACAAGGCGCTGCAGGCCGAGCGTGATGGCTTGTGGGGACGTGCTTACTTCGACGCGCGCGGTTTGCCCAAAACGGACAGCTATTATCTGGGCGACGAATGGATTCAGGAAGGAGCGGAAATCTGCCGCGAACTGGGATTCGAAACCACCCTGGACGACAAGCCGGAAACGTTTCCCGCGAGCTTTCCGATGAGCCAGATTGCCATTTACTGCGGGTGGTATGACTGGAATGTTTCCGGGCCATTCACGCTGCCCAGGGTGGAATTCATGCCCGGCGCGTTTGCCTACCATCTGCATTCGTTTAGCGCCGATACCATCCGTTCCGAAGACAAAAACTGGTGCGGCCCGCTGTTGGCCAAAGGAGTGACCTGTACGATGGGCTGTGTGTACGAACCTTACCTCTCCGGCACGCCAAACATTGCCGCCTTTCTGGCACGCTGGATGGCCAACGGCTTTACCTTTGGCGAGGCGGCGTGGGCGGCGCAGCCGGTCCTTTCGTGGCAGACCACCGTTATCGGCGACCCGCTTTACCGGCCGTTTGGCAAATCGCTGCAACTTTTGTACGCGCAACTCGAACGCCAGCACAGCCCCCTGAGCGAATGGGCGTGCCTGCGGACCGTTGACCGGGCGCTCGCCCACGGCGCGTCCATCTTCCGGCTGGCGATTTATCTTGAAAATATTGACGCCACCACCAACAGCGCCGTGCTCACTGAAAAACTTGCCGACCTTTATGAAATGGAAGGCAAACCGTCCTCGGCCATCGAAACGTACCAGCGGGCTTTAAAACTCAACCCGTCGCCGGAACAGCGCATTCGTCTCCGGCTCACGTTGGGCGGCAAGCTGGAGGACCAGAACCGGGACCAGGAAGCCTACGACAACTATCAACAACTGCTCCAGGAGTCTCCTGACTATCCCGGCAGAACGATCATTTATCAAAAGCTTTTGGCCCTGGCGCGGAAACTCAACAAGCCCGATGAAGTAGCCCGGTACGAGGCGCTGACCAAATAACCGGCAAATTGTCATGGCGACGTTTTACGATACGCACGCGCATCTCGACTATCCCGACTACGCAAATGACTTGCCCGAAGTCATCGCCCGCGCCCAGGCCGCCGGCATCGCCAGGATGATTTCGATCGGGACCAGCCTCGGCAGCAGCGAACGCGCCATCCGCCTGGCGGAACAATTCCCATCGGTTTATGCCGCCGTCGGCTGGCATCCAACCGAAGCGCTTAAAGCGCCATCCGATCTGCGCCCCGCTTTGCGCGAACACGCCAAACACCCAAAAGTCGTCGCCATTGGCGAAATCGGTCTGGACTATCATCATCTGCCGAGTTCGCAAAATGGCAACATCGAAGACGATCAACGTTACCAGCAGCGGCAGGCCGACATTTTCCAGCAACAAATCGAAGTCGCCATCGAAGCCGGGCTGAACTGTATCATCCACCAACGCAATGCCTTCGACGACACACTCGCGCAACTGAAACCGTTCGCCGGGAAAACCCGCGGCGTCTTTCATTGTTTCGGTGAAAACGCGGACCGGATGCGGCGCGTGCTGGAAATCGGTTCGCTCGTCAGTTTCACCGGCATCGTGACGTTCAAGAACGGCCGGAACGTCCGCGACACCGTCGCCACCACGCCGCTGGACAAGCTTATGCTGGAAACCGATTGTCCGTATCTCGCACCTGTCCCCTATCGCGGCAAACGCTGCGAACCGGCTTACGTAAAGGAAATTTCCGAGATCGTCGCCCAGGTCAAAGGCTGTTCGCTCGAAGAATTAAGCACAGTAACCTGCCAGACCGCGCAGGCATTTTTTCCAAAACTACAAAAGCAGGAACCGGCGTGGGGAGGCGCAGGCAGGAAGATTAAAAGATAACGGAGCCCGCCACCTGACTCCTGCAAAATGGCCGAAGAAATTCAACTCCGAACTCATGGCAATGTGTCGCGGCCCACGCTGATTTATCTGCCGGGCTTGCACGGCGATTGGACACTCATCAGCGGTTTCCGTAACGCCATCGGTGACAAGGCGCGCTTTATTGAAATTACCTATCCACGCACGCTCACGTGGTCGCTGGACGATTACGCAGCCGCAGTGGAAATCGTTCTGGCGAAAAATGGCATCACCGGCGGCTGGTTGCTGGGCGAATCCTTCTCGTCGCAGGTGGTTTGGGCCATGGTGGCGCGCGGGACATTTCCGGCGCGGGGTGTAATTCTGGCCGGCGGCTTTGTCAAATATCCCAATCCGGCGCTTTGGTTCATGAAAAAAATCTCCGACCGGATTTCAACGGCGCTGCTGGTTTGGATTATCTTTGGTTACGCCAAAGTAGCGCGTTTCTGGTATCGCCGTTCACCCCAAACGCTGGCAACGATTGGCGAATTCATTATCCGCCGGACGGAATTGGATCGCCGGGCGGCGCAGCATCGTCTGCATTTGGTAGCCGAAAATGATCCGCGCCAGATCGCCCGCCAGACCAAACTGCCGGTGTTTGGTTTGACCGGATTTTTTGATCCCATCGTGCCGTGGCCGCGGGTCCGGCGCTGGCTCAGGAAAAATTGCCCGGCCCTGCGTGAGTACAAAGTCATTATGCGCGCCGACCACAATGTCCTCAACACCGCGCCCAAGGAAGCGGCGAAGCAGGTGCTGCGCTGGATTGATGATTTGAGACCTCTGCAAAACGTGTGCGGCGACGCCCCGTCGCCGGGAGCATTCAATTTTCCAACGGTTTTGGCCAGTCGCCCAAAGCGACGAGGCGTCGCTTCTACCCTTTTGCAGAGATCTCGATTTATGATTTACGATTTATGATTGGAGTGCCACATTTTGACAAAATCATAAATCGTAAATCATAAATGATATGACCCGACAGCAAGTGCTTGACCTCTATTTTCTTGACGCGCGGCACAAGTTGATTGAAGTCGCCGCCTTCCTCGACCGCGCCGAGCGCGCCCCCGGCAGAGACGATTTTCGATTAAAAGCCTTTCGCCTCGCGCTCGGCACATTGAGCGGCAGGCGAAAGGGAAAGGCCAGGCGCGTCCTGCTTGCTTTCAGCGATCCCACAACCAAACCCATTGCCAAAGCGGAAAGCAAAGGCGCCGTTGGCGCCTGGCCCGGCAAAAGTACCTGATTCCAAGCCTTCAACCCTCAACCTCTCCCATGCGCTACATCGAGCCCCACGCCCACATGGTCAGCCGTATTACGGACGATTACGAGCGCATGGCGGTCGCCGGCTGCGAGATGGTCTGCGAGCCGGCATTCTGGGCGGGCTTCGACCGCAGCTCCGCCGCCGGCTTTTACGATTATTTCTGCCAGCTCACCGAGCACGAGCCGAAGCGCGCGGCGAAATTCGGCCTGAAACATTTCTGCTGGCTTTGCATTAATCCCAAGGAGGCCGGGAATGTCAAACTCGCGGAGGAGGTCATCGCACTGATTCCCAGATTCCTTGACCGGCCAAACGTGCTGGGCATCGGCGAAATCGGGCTGAACAAGAATTCGCGGAATGAACTGAAGGTTTTGGAAATGCACGTGGACCTGGCGGCGCGGTATAACCAGCTCATCCTCGTTCACACGCCGCATCTGGAAGACAAACTGAAAGGCACGCGGCTGATTCTGGACGCGTTAAAGAATGACAAACGCATCCAGCCGGAACGGGTTATCATTGACCATGTCGAGGAACATACCGTGGAACGGGTTTTGGACGCGGGTTGTTGGGCGGGCATGACGCTCTACCCGGAAACCAAGTGTTCACCGGCGCGCGCCATTGACATCCTGGAAACGTACGGCCAGGAACGCATCTGGTTGAACAGCGCGTGCGATTGGGGGGTGAGCGATCCTCTGGCCGTGCCGAAAACCGCGGTGGAAATGAAGAAGCGCGGCCATCGCACCGCAGCAATTGATAAAGTTATCTATCAGAATCCGCAAAAATTCCTGGGCCAGTGTCCGAAATTCGGTGAGGCATTGAAGCGGCGCTGATTTTGGTTCAACCTGCCGACGCTTCCATTCTTCAACGACAGACGATTGTCAATACGCCCAAATTGTCCCACTGGAACTTACAGGCATCCATTGGTTGTTGCTGATGCATTGCAGCTCGATCGCCGTGCCCTGACTGCCGGAAATGGTGCTGTTGGTACTGATGGTGCCGGCCACCACGTTGACACTGTAGTCGTAAACGCCGCCGATAGTGCTGCCATTATTTTTGACCGTCGCGGCAAACTTGCTGCCATCCTGCGACATCCAGGCGCCGGACCAGAATTGGTTGGAGGAGGTGATGGACGTCCAGGTCGCGCCTAAATTCGCGGAGCCGTAGAGCAGACCGTTAGTGACGCCGGTCACGAGCCGGTTGCAATCACCGGAGACGGCCAGACAACTTAAATTGGCAGCCGGCACAGGAATGCTGAAATAGCTGGAACCGGAGTTGGTGGACACTGAAATGCTGCTGCTGGTAAAGGTTGCCAGATAGGTTCCATTGCCGGAACAGGCAATATTGCCGGTAAAGGTTTTACTTCCATCCGCCGTGCAGGAAATGGTAGTGGCGCTCCCGGAAACAGCCGACCAGGCGGCACCACCGTTAGTGGACGTAAAAATGGCGTCGGTGGTTGTGACCGCATAAACAATTTGTCCATTGGCCGAACAAGCAACGGATTGACAGATAGAAGACAGAAGACCAGCCTGGCTCCAATCGCGGCCGGAATCGGCGGAAACCTGAACCCCTGAAAAGCCGTTGCCCACTGCATACATCCGAGTGCCGTCCAGCGATGCGGCAACGTCCTGGTAATTACCACCGGTCGGCAGTCCCACCGGCGAACTGCTACCGTAGCTGGCAAAGTTGCCCAGGATGGACTGGCCGGAACTTTCCTTGACCTGCCAGCCGCTCGCACCCGCTCCGGATATGCGAATGATGTCATCCGGATTGGCCGACGGCGGTAATGTCACCATCACCAGTTGTGGGCTGGTCAACAAATAGCCGTGGTCTATTGCGGCTTGAATTGCTGTGCCATTGGTGGCAATCCATCCGACCAGGCCATTTCCGAAAAAACTGCCCTGGAAACTATTGTTAAAATTGGTAAATATGTTCGCGCCGCTGAAAGTCTGGTTGCTGTTCACAAACGCCGTATTGGCCGGCAACTGATTGTCAGCGAGAACACCGGTCAGATTGACAACATTCACATTCGTCACTCCGCCGCCATTTCCGAAGAAAGAGCCGTTGAAAATGCCGCCAAAGGTGCCGCTGAAAATGCCGTTAAAAGTTCCGGAAAACAGGTTGCCGCCGTTGGTCAAAGCCACCGTGTTGGTGTAACCCGCGAAAGCGCTGGCAGGCAGCGTGCCGCCCAACTGTGACGCCGGCAGCGTGCCGGAAAGATTGCTCGCGCTGTTGGCAAAAATGGCATAGGGCGTCGGCGTCAATTGCTGGCGCGGGCTCAGCGCGGTGAAACCGGAGGCGCCGTTGGTGCGGACGCCGATTTGCAGCCAGCGCGACGCGCCGTTAAACTGATTACTGAAATCCAGCGTTACCGTGAACAGGCCGTTACTGACCGCTGTCGCACTGTTGGTGAGGGTGCCGGCCAGGGCGGTACCGGTGACGTTGGTGTTGAAAAGAGCGAAGGTCAAATCGTAACTGCCGTTGGCTGGAGCGCCGCCGTCATTCAACTGGCCCTGGTAAGTAAACGCCGTGCCTTGCGCGTGAAGCGATTCTGACGGGAAAAATGCCGCGATAAGCACGCAAAACAGCAGTGAAATGATACTTCGCTTCACAGGGAACTTCATTATAAACCAACACCCGCGGCAGTTCAATCTCGAAGCGCCGGGAATTTGAGGCAGGGACGGCCCGCCGAGCCGACCGCTCAAATCTCAAAACGGGCATCTCACGAGATGTCCCTGCCTGTTTGGCCATGGATTGCTCAGTCGGAAAAACAGATTGCCCATCGGCGACGTGATGGTGACGCTGTTGGCACCGTTCGTTGTGGTGATTGTGTAGCCGCGGGTTGCCCAGCCATTGGTGTTGGCCAGATTGGTGTTCTGTTGCAACGTATAAGTGCCCGAGATTTGCCGCGATATAATCACATTGTTGTTTGCGAGCGAGACGACGAGAGGCGGCGGGATGGCGGGCTGTGATATGGGGCGAAATGCCACGGCGCAAGGCGCGGACAAGCCGCTGGCAAAGGTGGTTTGCACGCCATTTGTGTCAAATTTATAAATCTTGCCTGCGTTATAGTCCGCTACGAAGAGGTTGTCGTTGCTGTCGAAGGCAATTCCCGCCGGGCCAGTCATATTGGTGGCGAACGTTGTATCGGAGGAACTGGGGATTCCGCCGATGTTGATGAATTTATAAACGTTGTCGCCGGCAGAGGTCGGGGACGCGACAAATGGCTACCTCCGTTGCTTCAAAATGGCTTCCGCTGCCTTCCGGACGGCTTCAGCCAACTCACGTGGCCTCAAAACTTTCGCATCACCGCCCCAACTCAATATCCAGCGTTCCACTTCCAAAAGACCGGACAGCTTCATCCGCAATTCCACTCCCCCGCCCTTCAGCTCGCGCAATTGCTGCGATTCGTGCCACTTCTTTTCGCGAACGTAATCGGCCGCGTGCGAGTTGAAACGAATGACGACGTTGTATTCGCCTTCACCGGAATGGACGCCAAAGCTGTCTCGCAGGCGTTCTTCCAACGAAAATTTCTGCGAACGCTCAAACGTGCTGCCGGTCGGCCGAACAGACCGGATCCGCGCCGGGACAAAGGTGCGGATGTCCTTGCGGGCGTGGTCGTAGGCAAACAGAAACCATTCGCCATTGATATTTGCCAGATGATACGGATCAACCACACGCGATTCACCTTTGGGCTGGCCGGGCTTGCGGTAGGCCAATTCCAATTGCCGGCGTTCCGAAACGGCTTTGGCCAGCACGTCGAAGATTTTCAAATCCAGAATTGGCTCGGCGCGGGTGCGGAAGGAAATCGTCTGTTCAATGTCGGCGAGGTTGAGCGAAATCGTGTCCGGCAGCGCCTGCTCCATTTTTTTTATGGCGCTCAAAAGCGGCTTTTCAAAGCTCGTACCGCGATATTGTTGAAGCGCCTTTTCCGCGACCACCAGCGCGAACAGTTCGCCCTCGGTAATCTGCATCGTCGGAAAGGCGCTGACTTCCTCGGTGTAATGATAGCCATTCCTGGCGGGATTAAACTCGATCGGCAGATTAAGCCGGTCACGCATGAATTCGATATCGCGGTGGATGGTCTTGGTGGCGACCTCAATTTCGCGCGCCAGCGTGGAAGCATTGGGAAACCTGCCGGACGAGACAGCTTGATGAATGCGCACCATCCGCTCCAGAGGTGGGCGAGAGTGAAGTAAATGTTCCTTCACAAATCGTTAAAGCGTTGCCGCATTGGAGCGGCTTGCATATCTCCGACAAAAAGCCCTTTAAACTTTTGACGCTTCAACGCATTACGAACCCTTTTCCAGCTTGGCGAGCAGTTCGTCGTTGGTCTTGTGCTTCTTGAGCGCGGCCACGAGTGTTTCCATGGCCTCAATTGGATTCAAGTCCACCATCATCCGGCGGAGTTTGCGCACCGCTTCAATTTGTTTTGGCGGAAACAGCTTTTCCTCCTTGCGCGTGCCACTCTTGGGAATGTCAATGGCCGGAAACAGGCGGCGGTCGGACAGCTTGCGGTCGAGGATCAACTCCATGTTGCCTGTGCCCTTGAATTCCTGAAAGATGAGTTCATCCATGCGCGACCCGGTGTCAATGAGCGCCGTGGCCAGAATTGTCAAGGAGCCGCCATTCTCAATTTTGCGGGCGGAAGCGAACATCTTGCGCGGGATTTCCAGGGCGCGCGCGTCCACGCCGCCGGTCATGGTACGGCCGCTGCCGCCGTGGACACTGTTGTAAGCGCGGGCAATGCGCGTGAGCGAATCCATCAATACGAAAACGTCCTTGCCGCTTTCCACGATCCGCCGGCAGCGCTCAATCATGAAGCGCGAGAGGCGCACGTGCGTTTCCAGGTCTTGATCGTTCGACGACGCCACGACCTCAGCCTTGACCGAGCGTTGGAAATCCGTGACTTCTTCCGGCCGTTCGTCAATCAACAGGACCATGGCCTGGACTTCGGGATGATTGGCGGTCACCGCGTTGCAAATCTGTTTCAGGATGGTCGTCTTGCCGGTGCGCGGCGGCGCCACGATGAGGCCGCGGGTACCTCTCCCAATCGGCGTAACCAGGTCAATCACCCGCGTTTCAATCAAATCGGGGTCCGTTTCCAGCTTGAACTTCTCAATTGGATCAATCGTTGTGAGATTTTCGAAGCGGACGGCTTTGACATAGTCATCAAACGGCATGTCGTTGACCTTTTCAACGGCCTTAAGTTGCGGGCTGGTGCCGCGATGCGGCGGCTGGGTCGGGCCGAGGATGTGACTGCCTTCGCGCAGGAAATTGCGCCGGATGGTGTCGGGTGTGACAAAAATGTCGGTGGGTTTCGGGTGATAGTGGTTTTGCGCCGTGCGCAGGAAACCAAACCCCTTTTCAGAGATCTCCAGAAAACCGGAGCCGTAATCCGATGATTTCTCACCGTTGTTCTTTGTGTCACTCATAATGTGCTTTATATTCGAAGGCCAAAAGTTATCCCGAAAACAGGTATTGAATTTTGAATTTGGGGAAATTAACTGGCAGCTTTCTGTTCTGGAAACCTGCCAGACCACAGACATCAAACCTTCGACACCTGTTTATTACGGGTAAAGCCCGGCCTGCGCAATACTTTTTTTAACCAAAATTGGGCTCCAATCGCTGATTTCCTGACTTTCAGCCACCTACGGCCGCCCGCGCCTCCGCCGCCAGTGGCGTGCTCAGATAGCGCTCGCCGGTGGACGGGGCGATGGTCACAATGAGCTTGCCCTTGTTTTCAGGGCGTTTGGCCACCTGAATGGCCGCCCAGACGTTTGCACCGGACGAAATGCCGCACAAAATGCCCTCTTCCTTTGCCAGCCGCCGCGCCATTTCAAACGCGTCATCGTTGGAAACTTGAATGGATTCCGCAATTTGGAAGTTGCCATTGATGTCCTTCAAATGGAGGTTTTTCGGAATAAACCCGGCGCCCAATCCCTGGATTTTGTGGGGACCCGGCTTCAACGGCTGACCAGCCAGCGTTTGAGCAATCACCGGTGAATCTTTGGGATCAACCGTAATCGCGACGAACGACGGTTTTCGCGGCTTGATGACTTCAACGCAACCGGTGATGGTGCCGCCCGTCCCGACGCCCGCGACCAGAATGTCCACTTTGCCATCGGTGTCGGCCCAAATCTCTTCGGCCGTCGTCTTGCGATGAATTTCGACATTGGCCGGATTCTCAAACTGCTGCGGAATCCATGAATTCGGCGTTTCCTTGGCCAATTGTTCGGCCTTGGCGATGGCCCCTTTCATGCCTTCCGCGCCCGGCGTCAAAACGAGCTTCGCCCCCAGCATCGCCAGCAACGTGCGGCGCTCAATGGACATGGTTTCGGGCATGGTCAGAATGAGCTTGTAGCCTTTTGCCGCGCAAACAAACGCGAGCGCGATACCAGTGTTGCCACTGGTCGGCTCAATCACCATTGTGTCCTTCTTGAGCACGCCGCGTTTTTCGGCGTCCTCAATCATGGACATGCCGATGCGGTCCTTGACGCTGCTGAGCGGGTTGAAAAACTCGCACTTGAGCAGAATGGTGGCGGGCAAACCCGCGGTGACCTTGTTCAATTTGACCAGTGGCGTGTGCCCGACGGTTTCGACGATATTGTTGTAGATGCGTCCCATAAACTTTTTTGACGGTTAAGTTAACCGCAATTTGTGCCGGAAGCAGCCAGCGGGCAAGTCTTTTTTTAAAATCTCAATCTGCGTTTTCCTGATCCAGAACCTGGTCAAGATTAAGGGAATAAGAAAAAAATGATAGTCAACGAACGGGCGTAAAAACATTAAGTCCCCGCCTGACCTTTCGGCCAGGCAGGGACAAATGGGGGATGGGAGTTCGCCAATCTCTCTTTCCCGGACCAGCATTAGGCGCGCACCCTCGCGGGGGCTGCCGGTTTCCCGACGCCATTCTCCACGGCAAGCGGAGTTTTCGGCCTCGTAGCAGGGCCGTCCAGCGCCTTGCGGTCGCCAGATTTCGAGTGAGGCTTTTCAGCTCACTTCGGCGGATGGTTGCGCCACCTGCCTGTGAACCAGGTCAAGACACGCCTGTGATCAACATTTCGCGTCTTGACCACTTAGCGCCGGGTCAGCCACCGCTTTTGGCGGTGCGTTCGCCCGGTGCCACGGGTCTCGCCTCTTCACTCTCAGGTTGCTTTTGGCTCACAGCCCAGCGACATCGTTTTTAACATCGCCAGCTTGGAAAGGTTTTCACGCGACTTGCCCAGTCATCGTGTCCTTCCCGGCGTCTGCGCTCCCTTTGTCCGCCTTTCGACGGGTTTCATTGGGCGGTTTCATTGTTTAATTGAATCCGCCAGAGTCGCCGACTCCGTGCCGGTGCACAGTAACAACCGTTTACCCTCTGGGTAACTGCGATTCGCTCAGGCTCGAAACCGGCCTGAACTACTTGACCCGGCTCGGAACGGTTTCTCAATCGTTCCTGGCCGCCAAGTCCCTCATTCGCTTTTGGCATTTGCGAACATGCCAGAGGAACTGGTGAATGCTGCCTCCCCGCCGAACCTTTCGATCCAACTTCAGAGGGACCGGGCCAACCAGCCTGACCCGACCTTTCCCCAGTCGCCTGGGATTATCCTGGAAACATACAGGGCAATCTTTCAATCGCCGCTGCCTGCTTCGTTCTTTCAATGAACTGGTGATATAATAACTGAGTTTGGAAAACCGACAACGAATTGATATGCACAGCTTGTTCACCGGATTAGGCTTGTGAGCAGCACGTGAACAACGTGAAATCGGTGGTCAAATCAATATTATTTCCATTTCGCCTGCCTGACTTATTCACTGTTTTTGGAAACGACCACGGGCGTTGTGAACAAGTTTACTTTCCTGAAACAGTAAAATTCCGGCGCCCCCAAGGCCCCGAAGCAGCACAAAAAAGGAAAGCCGCCGGTTTGGCGGCTCCGAATGTCGAAGGAACGCTACGACCTCAAACTCTAGGCCGCAACTTTGGCGGATGCGGTCTTTTTGGCTTTGGCCGCTTGTTTTTTTCGCTTGATATAACGCGTCCGGCGTTTTCGGTTTTCAACTTTATTGGATTGTTTGCTCATACAAGTGTCTTTACATCGGCCACGTATTCCGATTTTGTGTGGGCACTATGGAAGCTTGGTCGCGACAATTCAACATCTATTTGGCGCTGGCGGCAACCCTGGGGTTGCTCTGCGGCTGTCAAACCAACAAACCCCACGGGCCCATCGCCGCCCTGCGCCTCCACATTGAGGCCAGCCCCAGCTCCGCGGGCATGACCCAAACCATCTCCGTGCCGCGCGACGACCCCGTCCTGGTCACCATCATGCAACAACCCGTTCTGACCGAAGCAAATCTTGTGGCGGCGAGGATCATTGATACACCGGGTGGATTTGCCATCGAAGTTCATTTTGATGAAACCGGAACCTGGATGCTGGAACAATACTCCGCGGCCAATACCGGCCTTCACTTTGCCATCTTCGGCCAATGGGGCAAAAAGCTGGCCGAGGGCCGGTGGCTGGCGGCGCCGCTCATCACCCATCGCATCGCCAACGGAGTCCTTGCCTTTACCCCGGACATGACGCGTCCGGAAGCCGATCAATTTACGCTGGGACTCAGCAATACCGCCCAATTTTACAATAAACAGTTCAAATGATTTTCCCCTCCGTCTGCCGCACCGGGTTACTGGCCGTCGGTTTCCTGTCGGCGATTCCAAAGGTATCCTGCGCCCAGGAACCGTTCCGATTTCCGACGGCCAATCACTTTTTGTACGAGCCGGGCAGTGAATTGAAATTTTTCGCCCCCACGGCACCCGACAAACCCTGGACGAGCGGCAGTTTCGGTTGCGTGCGCAACAACGGCACACGATTGCACGAAGGCCTTGACATTCGCCATTTACAAACCGACCGGCATGGCGAGCCGACCGACCCCGTCATGGCCACCGCCGACGGCACCGTAGTTTATTTCAGCACCAAACCGGCGCTCTCGAATTACGGCCGATACCTCGTCATCCGCCACGTCGTCGAAGGCATTGAAATTTATTCACTCTACGCGCATCTGAGCGTCATCCAGCCCGGGCTGAAGATTGGCGACGCCGTCAAAGCCGGTGACGTCGTCGCTACGATGGGACGGACTTCCAACGCGGAAACGATTTTAAAGGAGCGCGCGCACGTCCATTTTGAATTGAACGTTTTGGTCAACGACCGGTTTGCCGCCTGGTTCAGGAAAGCCTCGCCCCATGAACGGAATGACCACGGGGAATGGAACGGCCAGAATCTGAACGGCCTGGATGTGCGCGAAATTCTCCTGCAAGAGCACAATCCCGATGAAACCTTCAGCCTGCTGAAATTCCTCCGCAGCCAGACGGAACTTTGCCGCGTGCTGGTGCGCGCGACCAATTTTCCCTATTTGCGGCGTTACCCGATGCTTATCCTGAAAAATCCCGTCGCCGAAAAGGAAGGTGTGGCCGGCTATGAAATCGCGCTCAATTACAATGGGGTGGCGTTTGCCCTGATGCCGCGCGCGGCTTCCGAAATCAAAAATCCGGCCAGGATTCAGTTGCTCTCCGTGAACGAGACCGAGGAAATTGCCAACCCCTGCCGCCACCTCGTAGTTCTGCGGCGCGGACATTGGGAACTGGGGAACGAAGGATTGCGTGAAGTGGAATTGTTGATTTACTAGCCGTGCGGACTGACATCAAATCCCTCACCCGCGTCGAACTGGAGACGCAGTTCAAAAGCTGGCATGAACCGGTTTATCGCGTCACCCAGTTGCTCGAATGGCTTTATCCCCGCCACGCCACCCGTTGGGACGCCATGACCAATTTACCCAGGGCATTGCGTGAAAAATTGGCTGAAACTTTTTCAATTCAAACATTGGAACTTGTCCGCAAACAGGGTACTCCCGATGTCACCCAAAAATTTCTCTGGCGGCTGCACGACCATGCTTTGATTGAAAGCGTTTTGATCCCGGCCAATCCGGCGCTTTACGGCGATGCCAGTGACCGGCATACCCTCTGTATTTCCACCCAGGTCGGCTGCGCCTACGGCTGTAAATTTTGCGCCAGCGGCCTCGACGGCTGGAAGCGAAACCTTACCCCGGACGAAATCGTCGAACAGGTCCTGGCTGTGGAGCGGAGCGTGACGAGTGACGAGTGGCGTGTGGCGGGAAAAGGTGTCGCGTCACCCGTCACCCGCCACCCGTCACGTTTTATAGACAACATCGTTGTCATGGGCATGGGCGAACCGCTGGCCAATTACGAAAATCTGCTGAAATCGCTGCGGATTCTGAATGCGGCGTGGGGCGGCGCCATCGGCGCGCGCAAAATCACCATTTCCACCAGCGGTCTCGCGCCCCAAATACGCAAGCTGGCGGGCGAGCCTGAACAATTCCGCCTCGCCATTTCCCTGCACGGCGCGACCGATGAAGTCCGGAATAAAATCATGCCCGTGAACCGCAAGTATCCGCTTCAGGAACTCATCGCCGCCTGCGAGGATTACCAGGGCCAAAAGGGTCGGATGTTGACGTTCGAATACATTTTGATCGCCGGCATTAATGATTCGGTTGAGCAGGTCAAACCACTCGCCGCGCTCGCCAAAAAGCTCTTCGCCAAGGTTAATCTGATCCCTTATAACAAGGTTGAAGGCCTGCCTTGGGAACGGCCGGCGGAAGAAGTTTGTGAGGCATTTCTCATCGCTTTGAAACGGCAAAAGGTTAAAGCCACACTTCGACGCGAGAAGGGCGGTGACATTGGCGCCGCTTGCGGCCAGTTGCGACTCAAGACCGAACGCGAGCTGGCCTCAACTTGATTTGTAGGAGACGAGGTGACGAGTCTCCATTTCTTCGAATTGTGAAAAGTGAGTTAGAGACTCCTCACGTCGTCTCCTACTTTTTATGGCTGTTAGTCGCAAGCAATTCGTTGACCTTCGTCATCACCTTAAAGGCATCAGCCACGTAAAGCACATCCGCCTTGCCGCGCGCCCAGCCGCAGTTCGGGTCGAGATTGATGGCGCGGCGCTCAGCGACGAATCGCCAGCCAACCGTGTGCGGCTCTTCGCCGTGGCAACAGGTGGAAAGTCCCTTGGGATGCCGCGGCGTCGCGCCGGTCTGGCCGACCTGGTTCAAGTGCGACAAAAACGACAATACCGCCTGCCCTTCCCCGCTCTGATCCACCAAAGATTTGCTGCTGCCCAATGACGCGCGGCCGAGTTGGAGAAAACCGCGAATTAACTTTTCAGCGTCTGGCACGTGCGTCTGGCCGTCGGCCTGCTTCTTCGTCCAGCCGGCGCCGGTCACGAACAACAACTGCGCATCGGGCCGGATGGTTTGCGCATCCGCCGCCGGCTCGCGCACACCAATGACGGTCGTGCGTTTACAGGCGTCAGAAAGCGGGACGGCGACGTTTTCTACCGAGGCCATTCCGTTTCCGCATTGGCACGCCGGTTGGCTGCCGGGATCAACGAGCATGAACCAGGGACGTTGGGCACGTTGCAGTACCGCTTCCATGCGTTGTCGGTAATACCAGCGGCTGACCGAGATTTTGCCCTCACTCACTGATGCGCCAGTGACATGCGTGTCGGCGCGCCCGCCAAGGCGTTGTGCCACACCTGCCAGGCAGCGATTGAATCGCGTAGTGGCCGGGGCGATAACCAACGTCGCCTGCGCCGCTTTACAAATCGCTTCCGCCGCTGCCGCATCGGTGGCATATCGTGACTGGCTGAATTCCTTGCCGCCAAGGCCGAAATATTTTGTCGCCGGACACGCAGCAATGGAGTTGGCCGCTGGCTGAACATTTTCACCGATCAAGCCCACGACCAGTTTTGAGCCGGCCAGCGATTTGTGCAGCGTGGCCGCAACGTGCAGCGCCTCGCGGGCGGATTTCCCCAGCGAGCCGTCTTTTTCGGTGTGTGCCAAAAGAAGAATTGTTTCCATATATTGATTTAGCCGCAAAAAGGCGCAAAGTTAGATAGCATCAGAGAATTCGTATTGCTGACTTCCAGTTCGCCGATTTTTTTCCAATAGAAATAAAGTTCACGCTCGCCCTCACCCTGGCCCTCTCCCCCGGGGAGAGGGAGAGCAACATCGTGGTGCCGGATAATTTCAGTGTCCTTTGCCGCCATCTCCGATTCTGTGTCATTGGCCGTGAGGGACGCAACAATCCGGCGTATTGGTATTGCTCAAAAAACGGCAAATAATCCTCCCTCTCCTGGGGGAGAGGGCCAGAGTGAGGGCGGAGGTCGTCGCAGATTGCTCGCTCACAGAGTTTGGAACAATTCTTCCTCAGTTTCATATTTTTTGCGCCTTTTGCGCTTTTTTGCGGCAATTTTTATTTTTTTATCCACTCAACAATTTCCCTAGCGATGTCGTCCGGCGACTTGTCCTTCACAATTCTGGTTTCCCGCAACTGTTTCGGCAGCGCCACGCTGGCAAAACTCAATCCCTCGCTCACCAGTTTCACCGGCTTGGCCTTTTGCAGTGCCGGCATCACGGTGCGCATGTTGACCATGCCAACCTGAGGATTGTTTTTCGGTTCCGGCAAATTACCGGTCGCCCAGCCGAGCAGCGCCGGCGGTCCGGTGCATTTCGAAATTTGATGTTTGCCGCCTTCAATGCGTTCCAGAATCTCCAGCGAACCGTCGGCTTTCACTTTCAATTCATCCACGCCCTGGAATTGGTCCACGATGCCCAACCGTTCGCCAACCATTTGCATCGTGGCGCCGGCGCCGCGCGCGGCCGACTCCCAGCCGCCAAAGACCAGCAACTTCGATTTGTCGAGGCCGGGTATGGCTTGAATCGCTCCGGCCAGCATTGCTGCCACTTCGGCGGCCTCAGTAAATCCGCTTGCCGGGCCATCGAGCGCAATCAATTCAAATGGCACTTTTTGCGCAACGGTCATCATCACCTGTTGCAGCTTGGCCTTGGGTCCGAGGCTGACGAGCCAGACTTTGCTGCCGGGCTGGTTCTTGGCCAGATTGGCGGCTTCGTAAAGCGCGTGGCCCGCCCACGGGTCCAGCACGGCGGGCAGCATCATTTCATTTTTCAATGCCGGGCCGGTGGGCGACGCGACGGGTTCAAGCGTTTGCAGCGGATCGGGAACGATGCTGCCGCAAACGACAATTTGGTAGGCTGTGCTCATAAAATTTCAGGTTGGCCGCGAAAAAAGTGCGACGAACTGCGCGGGCGCGATCACCGTCACGCCTTTGGCTGCGGACTTTGAAAAATGACGGACATTGCCCGTGACCAACGGCACGTCCGCCGCCAAAGCGCATTCCAAGAACGGCGCGTCGTCCGGGTCTGGCAAACCACGCACCGTGTGGGTTGCCGCGGCCTCAATCCAAAACGCATGGGCGCGAATGGCAGCCAGCACCAGATTGACCTCGGAAACGGGCAAACCGAACTGCGGACGTTTCAGAACCTCATCATATTCCGCCATGATCCGGTCATCCAACACGGCGTGGACGCTGCCGTTGCGAAGCCACTCCACAATGCGGCCCGGCGGCCCGGCGGGCGACAGAAAGCCGGACACCACCACGTTCGTGTCGAAGACCGCTCGGTTCATCGCCGGGCGGTTCGTCGCGCCTTGCGGGTGGCGGCGATTTCACGATTGATTTCCGCCAACGACAGCCGGGCGGCTCCGCTGCGCGCCGCCGCTTCCCGAACGCGGCTCAAGGCCAGCCGGCTGCGCGAATCCCGGATGGATTGGATCATCGTCTCCGGGTCTTCCGAGGCGTCCACGTTCACCAGCACGGCCACGGGCCGGCCATCGCTGGTCAGCAGCAATTCCTTTTCGGCGCGCAATCGCTCCTTCAACTGGCGCGGCTGCTTCAAATCCTGGATGGCGATCAATTTCATAGTCACCTTATACAGTCCTTTTAAGGATATGTCAACACGCCCTTTTCAAATCGAAAATCCGCGATCCCCAATCTGCAATTGAGGGGCTGGTTCAAGCGTCTGCAGCGGATCGGGAACGACGCTGTTGCCTTGCAGAATAGTCATATTGCCATGCCTTTCATCACGAAGAATGCTGTCATACGAACATTTTTATTTTAGTCCCCAATTTTCCGGTTTTTCATGCCGTTTTCAGTTTCAGATCAATGCGCAGGCTTGCGCCCAACGCTTGAGCCACTTTTTCCAGCTTGCCGAGCGTCAGGTTGGCGTCGAACCGCTCCAGCCGGCTGACGTTGGCCTGCCGGGTGCCGATGGCTTTGGCCAGGTCCGCCTGCGTCATGCCGCGCTGCTGCCGCAGCTTGATGATTTGCAGCACCAGTTCGATGCGCTGGTCCTCGGCTTCGTAGGCGGCGCGGAAGTCTGGATTCTGCAGCTTGCGCTTCAGGCTGTCGTCCAGGCCGGCGTGCGCGCGGTTATGGGATGCCGGCGTGCGGCGGCGGTTCGCAGTTTTCATAGTAATCTCGCATTCGTTTGGCCCGAACGATTCACAACATTTTCACCACGGATGGACACGGATTCACACGGATAAAAAAGTTTGACACTAATTTCACGAATTTTCACCAATTGAATTCGTGTTAATTTGTGTAATTCGTGTCTAAAAAATCTGTGCTGATCGGTGTCCATCCGTGGTGGAATTCAATTCTCCGCCGAGTGGAGGCCGCCCGTTCCGGCGCGGAAAGCGATATTCCCGCGTTCGGAGTCATATGCCGACGGGTGCGTGCAATTCCACAGACAGGCGCCACAATGGACGCACTTTTCGCGGTCAAAGTTCGGCACACCGTTTTCGCCTAGTGTAATGGCCTGGCCACTGCACATTTCGATGCAGATTTTCGCGCCGCACTTTTCGCAAAGTTCCGGGTGGAGAAAAATCACGTGGTCGGCACAACCCGGCGGCGCCTGCACCTTGCCGCCGATGAGCAGCGCGTCCTGATGCGACACGAGTAATCGGCCGTCGAACGGAATCGCCGGCCAGCCAACCTTGCCCATCAATGCATCGTGTAACGAAGTATTCATGGCTTTGCACTCATCGCGTAACTTCGCGATGTCTTCGCGCGAAACCCGCCCCGCATAATAACTTTCAAGGCTCGGAATACGTTTCCATGGCGGCACTGGCTCACTGCCGAGCGTGAACTGTCCTTTTGTCAAACCCGCCAAAGCCATGCCCATCAGCCCGCGCACGACGCCTTGCTGAAATCCGTCGCGGGATTTTTCAGCAACACGCGCTTCGGCCTCAACCCAACTCGCCCGGCGTCGCGCCACGTAGGTTTCTTCAAGATTTTGTTTGGTGAACGGTTTTTTCGCCTTGAGCAATTCAAGCACGGCCCCGGCAAGTTGCGTGCCGGTGGCCCAAGCCTCATCCACGCCTGAGCCGGTTAGCACGTTGGTGCTGCCACTGCCTTCACCAATGCGTGCGTAGCCGTCACCGGCCAGACGCGGCTCGCCACGCCGGCCGGATTCGCCAAGCGTTTTCGCGCCCCACGACCGGAGTTTGCCGCCCTGCAGGAAACGCCAGAGATATGGATGCAGCATCCAATGTTGTAAATAGCGGTAGGCCGTGCGCACCGGGCTGTTGAACCAGGATGGCACAAAAATGCCGAGTGACGCGACGCGGTCGGGATGAACGTAGAGAAAGCCGAAAATCTCCGGCTCGGGATAACCAAACGTGTGCAGGACAGTACCAGGTTTGAGTACGGTGTTTTCCGGCAGGTCCACCACGAATTTCATGCCTACCGCCCAATCGCGTTTATTGTGGCCTTGCGGCATGTCAAAATGGGCATCGAGCTGCTGGCCAATGGGCCCCACCGGTCCATCGCCGACAACTGTGAGCGCTGCGCGAATGTCCATGCCGGGCGCAAATCCTTCCGTAGGATTCCCCTTTTTATCCACGCCCTGGTCGAGCAACCGGACACCGACGACCTTGTCACCCTCGATGAGCGTCTGTGAAACGGGTGTGCCCGGCCAGATTTGGATCGTACCCGTACTTTGTACCTGCGCGCCAACCCATTGCATGAACTGGCCCAAGGAAAGCACCAGGCCGCCGTGTTTGTGCAAAAAGGCGGGTGTCCACGGCAATTCCAGCGCATGCCGCTCGAGCGGTAGCATCCATTTGAAAGCACGAATGGATGCATCGGCAAGACGCAGGGTCGCCGAACGCCGGCTGGCACCATGCGGGTCGAGCAGGTAAAGTACTTTCTCCTCGCCGACCGGCGTCACCATGGGAATCTGTGCCCGGTCAAGGTCGGGAAAAGTGGCACGCAGGGCCCGCGCCTTCGTGACTACACCGGAAACGCCAAACCCGATGTCGTCGGCGCGTTCGTAGCAAAGCACCTGCGGCGGCAGTCCCGCCATGACGGTGCTCTCCACGGCAGGCGTGCCATCCGCATTGACGAGTTGTTTGGACAACGTGGCCAGGAAACCTGCCGTCGCCGGGCCAAATCCAACGCAGACGATGTCCGCGTCCATGCGTTGGCGTTCAATGGTTGGAATTTCTGATGCAGTTTCTGGCATTTACAAATTCGCTCACCCTTTCGCAGCAACTTTGCGAGCAACGGGATCATTGTGTGCTTCATCGCGAACGTGAAATCCGATTTCACGGCGCTCAGGTTCGGGTGAAGACGGCAGCGGCGCCATGAGTTTTTTTATCTCGTCCAAAATATGAACGATGGCCTTTTCGTGAACATCCAATTGCTCCGTTAACCGCCGTTCCAGTTCAGCGAGTTTTTCCGCCAGTTGACGGTTCTGCACCAATGCCTCCCGCATCTTCACAAATGCGCGGACCACGAAAACGCTCATCTGAGCGGCGCGTGGGCTGTTGAGCACATTCGCCACCATAATTGCTCCGTGTTCGGTAAATGCGATTGGGAAATAGCGTCGCCCGCCTCGTCCTTTTGAGGTCACAATGTGTGACCTCAAAACCGCAACTTCTTGCGGTTCAAGCTGAAACGCAAAATCGTCCGGAAACCGGCCGAGGTTTCGTTTAATAGCTTGATTCAACTGCTTGGTTGGCACGCCATACACCCGAGCCAGATCAGCATCTAAAATGACACGCTGACCACGAATGAAATGGATCAAATTCTCGACTGGTTCGACGACGCCAATTGCTTTCTGATTCTTCATTGCCGATTTCTTAAGCCGGATAATCCAACGCCTCACGCGTCATCACCTTGGTCAGCGCCTCGGCGGCGCGATCCTTGGCGAGGCGGCAACCGGTTAGACAGCCATCCAGTTTGGCACGGAGGCGGACGAAAGTTTCCAGCCCGGCAAATCTCACGCAGGGCCCGGCTTTCAGGGGATGCGATTCACCTCTTTCATAGACGTTCTGAATGGGCGCGGGCCGAGCCGTCAATGCCAGGGATAAGGCCTTCGAGCGTCTCCAATTCGTCGGCGCAAAAACAGGCGTGGCAACTGGTTTCGTCCCAGGCCGGATGCCGGTTGTAGCCGTGGACGATCTCGGCACAGATACGGCCTGTTTCGCCGGCAGCGCGCGCTGTTTGCACATGACAAAGGTCGGTGAAAAACGAAACGGTGCCAGCCAGATTTTCGGCCAGCGCGGGATTTTCCACTCCTTTGCTCTCCAACTCGATCAGGTCGAGGATGAATTGCCGCGCGGCGAGCAGCCAGCAAAGCGCGTCGGCCAGTGGGAACGTCACGCCCTGGCGTGATTTGTGATAAAGCTTTGCGCCGTCAGCATCGGTTTCAGTCTGAACATGCCTGAGCGTCCAAAGCCAGAGCTGCATGGCGGTGGCGAGACTGCAGGCGCCGGTGCCGGGCCGGTCGGAGGCGATACGTCTCATTTCGGCAACCCAATTCTCGAATTGAGTGAGAAACAGCCCGTTGGTCATGGTGATGGAAAGCTGTAATCGTTGGACCGCCTCCGGTCCTTCATAAGTCGCTTCAAGCTGGGCATCCATCCACTTCTGACCAAGGAATCCCGGACAATCCTCCGTAATGCCGTACCCGCCCATCAGGCTGACAGCCTCACGCATCGTGTTCGCGCCGTGGCCCGTGTTCCAAAGCTTGCACGCCGGACACAACACGTTGGCCAGTGAATCCAGCAACGAAAATTTCACCAATGGGTCAGCCTGTAATTCCTCTTCGCGCTTGTGTTCGCGTTCGCCAACCGGCCGGGACGTGATCCGTAAAAGTTCCAAAGCCTCCTGTTGTTTCTTCGACAGTTCCTTAAACGCGGCCCGGCCCGTCAGTTTTTTCTGCTCCAGCCACCGGTCTTTTTCCTTTTCCAATGGATCCAGTTCGTCAAACAACCGCGCGGCGGCAAAGCCCAGCGACGCGCTGGCTTCGCCGGTGGCCCAAATATCCACCAGCCGATGCAACGCATCTTCCTTTTGCTGGATGCCCAGTTCGTAGCGTGGCGTGCCCGGTGTGCCTTCGCCGCCACGAAATCGCCGACGCTGGTAAAGAATGATTGGTTCGATCGCCGAAATCAGTTTGGCACTGGTCATCAACCCAACCGTCACGCGCGTCCGCCGGAAAACCGACTCGATGATTTCACTGTGCGAATAGTTCGGAATGATGACGCCGTCCTTGACCGTGTAACCGCCGACGATGCGGCTGGCAGGAACACGCAGGTTAAAAACCGGATCGTTGGTCGAGGAAAGTTGATGAACGAGTTTTTTGGTGGGCGTACCGCGGTCCCATATTCCGGGATCGCCCTCCTCCAGAATCACCATGCAACTGCCTTTGATGTGTTCGTCGTCGGAATCCACGGCGGCGGTAACGACGTTGGCAAAGCCCATATTGGTAATGAATCGCCCACGTTTGTCCACCTGTAGCATGGGTTCGCAACCCTGCTTCCAATCGGCAATGCGCACCTTGCCGGCCAACATGCCGGTTTCGACCCCAACGAACGGAATCGGCTCCGTGAGCGCAAAGGCTGCGCGAATTTGTTTACGCTGCTCGCCCGGTTTTACCGGCGCCGCGGCCGTAATGTATTTTGCGCGCTGCTCTGACGTGCCGCACTCATGGATCGGGGCGAGACCGAGATTGCCCGCCAGACTGCACGTGGCGGCACCTGCGTCAACCCACGCCAGTTCAAACGCGATCAACGCCAGCGCGAGATTTTTTGGCCCGGCGATAAAGCCGCCCTGCTCCGGATCAAGGAAGGCGGCGGTGATGCCGCTCTCGTCAAAGTGCGGCAGCAGCGCAGCCTTGTCCGGTGTCCATTCGTGCGAATTGCGCCCGCCGTTGGCGACGAGCTGCGCGACCGGTCCGCGCGCCACGTTGCGGGCGGCTTGGACGAGCATCTGCAATTCATAGTGATCGGCAAAGCGCCACATAATCTGGCGGACATCATCGCCGGGCAGGGTTTGGAGGGACGCATACGATTTGGTTTCGGCAAGTGCTTCCATAAAATTGCCTTTGTTCAGTGTGCTGGTCAAATTGCCGGACCCATAAATTGCGCATTTCAACATGCGTCCGGCAATCAAATGCCAATCTGGTTGTTCAATGAGAATTCTTGGTTTAGATAGCTCATGACTTCTAACCACTTAATGCTAATTATGTGAACAAAATTGTACTGGTCCAACTCCCGGTTGCCAGCGGGTGCCACAAGGCATAACCTAGCTCCGTGATTGCCTTGCTTGACTACGGCTCCGGCAACCTGCGCAGCGTCCACAAGGCGCTGCTCAAGGTCGGCGCGGACGTGCGCATCGTGCAATCGCCGGACAAAATCGGCGATGCGCGGGCCATGGTATTGCCCGGCGTCGGCGCCTTTGACGATTGCATCAACGCCCTGCGCAAACAGGAATTGCTTGAAGCTGCGCGTGACTTTATTCAGACCGGTAAACCGTTCCTCGGCATCTGCGTGGGTTATCAGGCGCTGTTTGAGAAAAGTGAAGAGTTCAACTCCTGCGCCGCCGGCCTTGGTGTTTTTAAAGGCAGTGTCGTCCGCTTTCCGGAAAAGAATGGATTGAAAATTCCGCAAATCGGCTGGAACCAACTCCAAATCACAAAGCCGGATTGTCCGTTGTTCCGGAACTTGCCCAACGGCAGCTACGTTTATTTCGTCCACAGTTTTTATCCGCAACCGGCGGATGCCGGCATCGTTGCCACGCGGACGGAGTACGGCGAGACGTTTGCGTCATCGGTCTGGCGCGACAATGTGTTTGCCACGCAATTCCACCCTGAAAAAAGCCAGCGCATCGGCCTGCAAGTATTAAACAATTTTGTTGAACTCACAAAGCGCTGACCCGCCAGCCGATGAAACTGATCCAAAAACTGGCTTTCTGTTTATTTCCCGCCCTGCTCTGCTTTGGCCTAACGGGATGTACGACGCCTCCCAGGATCCAGCCCTTGAGTGGTGGTTACGAGGAAACCATCCATCCGGTCAAATCCATGGATCCTGCCGACGCGCGGGTTTCGCTCGATTATCGAGGGCCGGACGGCAGGACCATTCTGGTCTGGCCGTCTTTGTATGGAACTGACGCGGTCATCAAAGGTGACGTGGCATTCTTTGTGGGTGATAAGGCGTATGTGTCATCGGATCCGGATGATCCCCGGGGCACGAAGCCGCGACTCTTCGCAGCTCAGCCCCCGGGCCCGCCTTTGGACATTACCGATGAGATGTTATGGTATTGGTCGAAGGCGTCCGGAAAAGATTTCACCAAGGCCATGCAATTACTCAACCTGGCCACGCCGGTGGCCAACGGCAATCATTTGGACGTGCAATTGGAGTTTTGGGTAAATGAAAACGGCTGGCCGGACAATTCCACGCTTCAACTGGATTGGAACCAGGTGTCGGAAATCATGCGCACGGTAAAGGTGAAGGGCAAGGTGCGCAAGGATCTGCGTTGGGGCACGCCTTACATCGAGAATTAATCCCGGCCGCAGGCGCCGACTATTTCCCGAGGTTGACACAGAGCAGACCTGTGTAAACTTGACGACATTATGGATCTTAAATTAGCTGACAAGCTGGCGTTCGTTTCCGGTTCAACCAAAGGCATCGGCCTGGCCATCGCCACCGGCCTCGCGCGTGAAGGCGCAAAAGTCATCGTCAATGGCCGCTCCGAAAAGTCGGTGACCAACGCGCTCGCGAAAGTTCGCCAGGCGGTTTCGAATGCCAAATTGGAAGGTTTCGCCGGTGATTTGTCCGACGCCGAGACCACCGCTGCGCTGGTCAAACGGTTTCCAGCCGTGGACATTCTCGTAAACAACCTTGGTATCTTCGAGCCGAAGCCGTTTACGGAAATTCCCGACGACGATTGGCGGCGGTTTTTCGAGGTGAACGTGTTAAGCGGCGTCCGATTGAGCCGCGCCTATCTGCCGGGCATGAAGCAGAAAAACTGGGGCCGCATCTTGTTCATCAGCAGCGAGAGCGGCATCCAGATTCCCGCCGAAATGGTCCACTACGGCATGACCAAGACCGCGCAACTGGCCGTTTCCCGCGGACTCGCCGAGACCTGCGCCGGCACCGGCGTGACGGTAAATGCCGTTCTGCCCGGCCCGACTCGTTCCGACGGCGTGGATGAATTTGTCAAACAACTGAGCGGCGGCAAACCCTTCGCCGAGTTCGAGCATGAATTCTTTAAGAGCGTCCGACCGAGCTCACTCATCAAACGTTTTGCCACCACGGAAGAGGCTGCCAATCTGGTGGTTTACGTTTGCAGCCCGTTGTCTTCGGCCACCAACGGCGCCGCCCTGCGCGTGGACGGCGGCGTAGTGCGGGCTTGCTTTTAAGTTGCCGGTGTTCAGTAACTTCGTGGAACTGGCGAAGAATTGACGGGAACTTCTGTCTTTCGTAGTCTCGCCGCTCATGGGCACGCTTTACTACGGCGACAACCTCGAAATTCTCCAGCGTTACCTCAAGGACGAGACGGTTGACCTGGTTTATCTCGACCCACCTTTCAATTCCGCGCAGAACTACAACGCCTTCTTCCACGAAAAAGACGGAACCGATGCCGCCAGCCAGATTCGCGCCTTCGAGGACACTTGGACATGGAACCAGGAAAGCCAGCGCGTTTATGAGGAGCTGATTCTCCAGCCTGGCAAGGTCAGCGAAGTCATGCAGGCATTCCGGACGTTTCTGGGCACCAACGACATGATGGCCTACCTCGCCATGATGGCCCCGCGCCTCGTCGAACTCCGCCGTGTCCTCAAATCTACCGGCTCGCTTTATCTGCACTGCGACCCGACCGCTTCGCATTATCTCAAGCTGTTGTGCGATGCGGTGTTTGGACACAACAATTACAAATCCGAAATCGTTTGGAAGCGAACAACAACGCACAACGACTCAAAGCGATGGTCGGACAATACTGATACCATTCTATTCTATACGAAATCGGATACGTTCGTTTGGAATCCGCAACATGATGAATACGATCCCGAATATATTGCCGATAAATATCGGGGTGATGACGGTGACGGTCGGGGACCTTATATGCTCGATAATATGACGAGCCCAAATCCGCGCCCGAATATGATGTATGAGTGGAAAGGGCATCAATCGCCCGAAAAGGGTTGGCGTTACTCGAAAGAGACCATGGCCAAACTCGATGCTGAAGGACGGATTTGGTACCCGGAAGACAAAGCAAAACGGCCTCGACTCAAACGGTATTTAAACGAGATGTCTGGCAGCGTAATGGGCAATTTATGGACAGACATTAATCCGATTAACTCACAGGCCCGAGAACGCCTCGGTTATCCGACTCAAAAACCTTTGGCATTGCTGGAGCGGATTATTCAGGCCAGCAGCAATCCTGGCGATCTCGTTCTTGACCCATTCTGCGGTTGCGGCACGACGATTGATGCCGCCGAAAAGCTCGGTCGCCAATGGATTGGCATTGATATTACGCAACTCGCCACGTCGTTGATCAAAAATCGTCTGCGCGATACCTACGGTAATAAACTTGAAATCATCACCGTCGGCGAACCGACCACCCCAAACGAAGCCGGAATTCTGGCCGAGGAAGACAAATATCAATTCCAATGGTGGGCACTTGGACTGGTCAGTGCGCGCCCGGTCGAGCAAAAGAAAGGCGCCGACCACGGGATTGACGGCAAGATTCTTTTCCGCGACGACCTTACCGCCGCCAAGCCGGAACAAATCATCCTGCAAGTCAAAGGCGGCAAGACCGGCGTGAAAGATGTGCGCGATTTGCGCGGCGTGCTGGATCGCGAGAAGGCGGCCATCGGTGTTTTGATTTCCCTGCAACCGCCCACGCGCGAGATGCAGGCCGAAGCCGCCAGCGCCGGTTTTTACGAGCACAAGATGAACAAGCAGAAATATCCGCGCATCCAGCTCCGCACCGTGAAGGAATTGATGACGGGTAAGGGCATCGAACGCCCGTCCAACGTCGCCGCCGTGGACGAAACCTTCAAAAAAGCGCCGGAGTCAAAAAAGAAACACGGCGAGCAAGCGGCGTTAGGGTTGTGAAGGCGCATGTTGAAATTTACATCCGCCTTGCTCTCGATGGCGGAAAAACATTGCACGATGTTCTCCGCCAATTTGCTTGTGACTCAAAGGGCTGGGTTTTTCCGCAGGCGGAATCAGAAACATACCAGAAACACATTGGAGGCGAGGGCGGTTATCTGATTCTCAAGCCGGGCAAAGGTATCAAGCCTGCGCTTGTCGCGATTGCGACTGCAAAAGTAAAACAACCCAACACCTTTTATGTTGCGAACATCGTTCCGCGCGATTGCTTTCAACTGACGATAGTAGAATACAATGCCATCGGTCTGGCCTTTGTCCGCGATTCCCGAAAGTGGTTCAGGAAAAGTGCGTTCGACGGAAGTGTGCATTGCACGAATGCGAACAAGACCCTTGCTGACATCATTCCGGCGGAAAAATGCCGCAAATACTTTGAACAATATCTCAATTGCTCCATTTGGAATTCCACCACCCTGCCAACCCACCCATCAGACATTCAGAAACTTGATGTATTTATCTGCGCGCTGTTTCGATACGGCGCAGATGTCCGACTGGATGAAATTGAGAGTTACTTGATCGCAGATAGGAAATGGACTCCGGCGGACGCAGCTTGGGTAAGAGTTCGAATGGAGATCGGCCTGGACGTGTTGAAAGTATATCGGAAATTCTGAAAGAATTGCCATCCTCCAGCTCGGTGTTGCCGAAACCGGATTTGACGGTTTCCCGCGCGATTAGTAATCTCGGCACGTTATGTCAGAGCTTGTGCAACTCTTTCGAGTCTTCGTGGCTGCGCCTTCCGACGTGGACGAGGAGCATGAAATCATCCGAGGCCAAATTGAACAATGGAACCGCGACCACGGGCCGCTTTCGCGGGCGCGCGTAGAGTTCACCAATTGGCACACGCACAGTCATCCCGCCGCCGGTTCGCGTCCGCAGGCGCTCATCAACAAGCAAGTGGTGGATAAAAGCGACATTGTGGTCGGCATTTTCAACGAGCGGTTTGGCACGCCCACCGGCGTCGCGGATTCAGGAACGGAAGAGGAACTCCGCCGGAGCATCAAGCGCGGAAAAATGGTGATGGTTTATTTTGCCAACCTGCCGCGACCGCGCCGTCGCAAGGAACGAGATGAATTTGCCCGCGTCGAGAAATTCAAACGCAAGCTGGGACAGAATGCCGTTTATCACACTTACACGGATTTGCCGGCGTTTGAAATGGCGTTTTGCCAGCATCTGGCTGCGGCGATGAATGAATTGTTGGCAAAAAGGAAAACCGGGTTAAAATAACAACATGAAGGCGAAGAACGCATTCACGAATCACGGCAATGTCGCGGGTTCCATTCACATTGGCGATCAGACGAATGTTCGTGTCGTCAAAAGCGGCAAACGGCCCACGTCGTATCCCGATGGCTGCGTGGGCGCGAATCTGGCCAAGCGCAATTATGTGAAATATCTCGTGGAGCGCTACCATCAGTATCGCGAAGCCGACGCGCGTTTTGGGCGGACGGACCGGTTTCACTACGCCGTGCTTTTCAAAAACATTGAGTCCAAGTTCAAAGCTCCGACTTATTTCATTCCAGAGACCCGTTTTGGGGAACTGGTGGATTATCTACACGAGCGCATTGACAACACGATTCTAGGCCGGGTGAACAACAAACGGGGCATTCCCAATTATGAATCCTTCGACGAATACGTCATGGAGCACATGGGAACGGCAGTTGTTGGCTGAATACAATCCTGAGAGGCAAGTTGTGAGAATGCATGTGGACAAAGACGCGGACGCGCTTTATTTGCGGCTCGACGATTCCAAAATCACCGAGTCGGAGGAAATCGCCCCCGGCGTGATAGTGGATTATGACCGCAAGAACGCCGTCGTGGGCGTGGAGGTGCTTTATCTCTCGAAGCGCACGCCAAAATCCAAAGTGCGAAAGTACCCTTCCTCACGCACCAGCGCGGCGCTGGCATTGCACGACCGGCCGGCGAAGAAATAAGTTTCCCAAGTGTGGCGGTTGAGCCGTCAAATCCCGCCGGTTAAAGGATTGAACTGTCCGCACTTGCTTTTCCCTGGACTCTGGCGCACTTTGCGGCTCAGGAATTAACAAATCGAAACGAAAGGATTAAAAATTATGGCACACGAACTACCTGCCCTGCCCTATCCCAAGGAAGCTTTGGAACCGCACATTGACGCGCTGACGATGGAAATCCATCACGGGCGTCATCACAAGGCTTACGTGGACAATCTCAACAAGGCCATTGCCGGCAACGCCGCGCTGGAGGCCAAATCGCTTGACGCGCTCATTAAAGACCTCGGGTCCGTGCCAGACAACATCCGTGGGCCTGTTCGAAACAACGGCGGCGGCCACTGGAACCATTCGTTCTTCTGGAAAATTCTCGGGCCCAAGGCCGGCGGCACACCCTCCGGCAAGCTCGGTGACGCCATTAAATCCAGCTTCGGTTCCTTTGCTGATTTTCAGGCGAAGTTCGAGGCGGCAGGCATCGGCCGGTTCGGCAGCGGCTGGGCCTGGCTCCTCTCGAATGGCGGCAAACTGGAAATCGCCTCCACCGCCAACCAGGACAATCCGCTCATGGGCAAATCTGTGGCCGGTTGCGAAGGCAAACCGATTCTCGGCGTGGACGTCTGGGAACACGCTTACTACCTGAAATACCAGAACAAGCGCGCGGATTATTTGAAGGCGGTCTGGAACGTGATTGATTGGAACGCAGTCGCGAAGAACTTCTGACCATTTACAATATCCGATTTACGATTCACCCCGCAAATTGCAAGGGTGACGTAAATCGTATATCGAGATCTCTGCAAAAGGGTAGAAGCGACGCCTCGTCGCTTTGGGCGACTGGCCAAAACCGTTGGAAAATTGAATGCTCCCGGCGACGGGGCGTCGCCGCCACACGTTTTGCAGAGGTCTCATATCGTAAATCCGCAAATCATATCCCCCGTTTGCCGGTAATCTTGTTTCCCGCGCCAAGCACAACCACGCGCGGTTTTCATTTCTCAGCCTTCTTTTTGCCGAGGGCGGCGAAGCTCATGATGGTCAGCAAACCTCCCTTTTTGCCCGGGTGAGCAGCGGCGCCATTGAGCACAATCTCACCGGAACCACGTTTGCCAGTGATGACTTGGGCTTCAAACCGGTTGCCGTTGGCCGTGTTACTGCACAGGATGCGCTCGTGGGGACGCAATCCGGCGGCCTTCATTAAATCGGCGGCGATGGTGAGGCTGCCCTCGTAATCCCACATTGCCATCGGTAACGCTGGCGCGATGAATTTTCTATTTAAGCAAAAGGACTTGCATGAGCCATCGAGTATGGCGTGGCGCGCGGCTACTTCAACTTGAGAAAATTCCGCATAATCTGGCGTCCGCTTTCGGTCAGGATGCTTTCGGGATGGAATTGCACGCCCCAAACCGGCAGCTCCTTGTGACGCACGCCCATGATCTCGCCTGCATCGCTCTCAGCAGTGACTTCGAGACAATCGGGCATGGTGTCGCGCTTGATGACCAGCGAGTGGTACCGCGTCGCGAGAAACGGATTCGGCATACCCTCGAACAAATCCTTCCCGTTGTGTTTGATCGGCGACGTTTTGCCGTGCATCATCCGGTAATTCACGACCACCTCCGCACCAAACACATGGCCGATGCACTGGTGGCCGAGGCAGACGCCGAAGACGGGAATGCGTTGGCTGCCAAACTGGCGGATGACTTCGTTCGACAGGCCGGACTCGCGCGGCGAGCATGGACCGGGCGACACCAGAATGCGCTCCGGCTTCAGCTCGCGAAGCGCATCGAGCGTGACTTCATCGTTTCGCCGCACCTGCATCTCGACGTGCAACTCGCCAAGATATTGCACAAGGTTGTAGGTAAACGAATCGTAATTGTCTATGACCAGAACCATGGGCGGGAAAACTACCTCACCACGCCGACTTTGCAAATCAGGAATCCAGTGCTTCCCGAATATAGACTTCCGGCACCCGTCGCCCCCACACAACTTTGCCGATTCGTTTGGCGAGCACAAACCGGGCTTCACCGGCACGCACTTTTTTATCGAGGCGCATGGCGGCAAACAACTTCCGGCGTTGTACGGAATTCAGCCTGATTTGCGTCGGCAGGCCGGCGCGTTTGAACAAATTGATGATGCGGTCGGCGTCGCGCTTGGACAAACCCGTGGCGCGGCAGGAAATGTTCACCGAAGTCACCTGGCCGATGGAAATAGCCTCGCCGTGTAAAAACTTGCCGTAGCCGCAAATGGCTTCAATAGCGTGGCCGACCGTGTGACCGAAATTCAGAATCGCGCGCAATCCACTCTCGGTTTCATCCTGGCCGACCACTTCGGCCTTGATTTCACAACAGCGGGCGACCACTGCGGCGAGGGTTGGATGATCGCGGCGCAGCAGTCTGGGAAAATCGCGTTCCAATTGCGCAAATAATCTGGCGTCGTAGATAATGCCGTATTTGATGATCTCGGCCAGGCCGGCGCGATATTCACGCTCCGGTAGCGTCTGGAGCGTGTCCAAATCGCACCATACCAGCCGGGGCTGATAAAATGCGCCCACCAGATTCTTGCCCGCCTTCAGGTTGACGCCGACCTTGCCGCCCACAGAGCTGTCCACGTGCGCCAGCAAGGTCGTTGGCACCTGCACGAACGCGATACCGCGCAAATAGGTTGCCGCGACAAATCCTGCCAGATCGCCAACCACGCCACCACCCAGCGCGACAATGAACGATTTTCTTTCCAGGCGATGCACGGCAAGCTGGTCATAACAACTCTGGACGTATTTCAAACTTTTTGCGGCTTCACCCGGTGGAACGACAATCAATGCAGGAAAAAAACCTGCCCGGGCCAACGAATTGAATGCCGGTTTGGCGAACCGTTTACCGACGTTGGTATCGGTAATGATGGCACAGCGCGAGCCGAGTTTCAGGTGTGCACATTTGGCGCCCAAGGTTGTGAGCAAGCCGCCACCAATGGTGATCTTATAACTTCGATTGCCGAGCGGTACATTTACGGTGCGCACGCGCCTAGAATAAGGACTGTTTCGCGCATGTCAAAGATTTGCAGCCACGATGGTGTCCCGACTGCTTGTGACAGTGCTCGTATTAACCTGTCTTCCAAAACTCGCGGATATCACTCCCGGTGGGCAATACCGGTACAATTGACCACACGCGCACATGGCTGGTATGCCTTCTGCTTTGGGCAAAGGGTGCATCTTGGAACCCAAACGAAGAAGCTTGCGCAGACCCTGTTTTTATTCTCGGCCTGTTCGCTGGCCGCAATTTTCCTCTTCGTCGCGGCAACTACCCGGCATCATGATTCGGCACAGTATTCTGCGAATTATCCGCTTTATACCTATCAGAATCCGTTCAGCCAGCCAGCCAGCACTTCGCCCAGCGCATTGCCACAAGCGACCGCCGGTGGCACGTTGACAAAATTGCTTTCCGTCAGGTGGTTTGCGGGCCTATCCGGCCTTGGAGCACTTTGGTTGGGGGCAAGTTGTTACCTTTATAGCGGACATCGCAATAGAAAACGAGTTCGCCATAATGTCGGATATGCCACGGATACCCCGACAAGAATGAACCCTTTGGCGGTTATTCCGCCGAGGCAATTCACGCCTGTCGCAGAACAAGACAAAGTGTCTTTCCCGGTTTCTACAGTTCTTCGCAGGCCAATTGCCCGGGGTTGTTTTGCACATCGAACAACCACCGCTCCCTGCCAATCACGTTTTCGTCCGGCCACCCTGGTTTCCAGCCAGACACGATTTGGCCGTCTGAAATAACGGGCAGAGAAAACCGCTCACTGCACGGCGGGCAAATTGGTTGTGAGACCGAGTCCACTTTAAAATGCCCTGATTCCGCCTTCTGAAACCACCAACTCAGATTCATCGCTTGAACCCGAGCTGGCAAAGATGCGTTAAATTGGTTGCGGGGCCAGGATTTGAACCTGGGACCTTCAGGTTATGAGCCTGACGAGCTACCGGGCTGCTCCACCCCGCGCTAAGGTTTTTCAGTTTCGCTGATGCGCAAACAAACCGCAAGAATTTTCAGCGTAAATCAGAAAGGCGAAACTCCATAGCACATCCAATAGCCGAGCAGTTTGAAATACTCCAGATAGATACGATGCGCGAGTTTGTTTCGCGACCAGTCGGCACGGGCATAGCCCAAATAGGAAGGGCGCGAATAAAATTGCAGCTCCGGCCCGTAGTGCTCGAAGCAAGCCAGTGCCCGGCGCGAATGATACCACGAGGTGACGAGGATGACATGATGCGCGCGCTGGGCGCGAAGCAGTTTGACAGTAAAAATGGCGTTCTCCTTTGACGTGCGCGACTGATCCTCCATTTGAATCGCGCGGGAGGGCACACCGGCCGCCATCAAGGCACGCCGGTAAATTGTGCAATCGCCCAGGCCGCTGACCAGAATCCGCGGTGCCGCGTGCTCTTTGAAAAGTTCCGCCGCGCGTTCGGGCCGATCATGCGAACCACCCCCCAAAACCACCACCACATCGGCTTTCACCGGACCATCGTCCACACACAAACATTTCTGCGGAAAAAGAAAGGCGGCGACACCCAGCAGGACCAGGAGGGTGAAAAAAACAAACGCCAACCGCAAAGACCATTTTCGTATTCCAGCCACGCCGGCTGAACATTGCAAATTTCAGGCCAAATCGCAATGATGGCGAACGCCAAATCCAGTTCTGGTCAAACCCGGTGCGAGTTTGATATTTTGCACCCGACAATGATTTTTTCCGCCAAACAGCGCGTGATCGAATCGCTGGCCGGATTGGGCCGGTTTACCTTGCTGGCCAAAGAGGCCCTTGTTTCCCTGGTGACCTTCAAAGTTGCCTGGCGTGATCTGCTGTACCAGGTCTTTTTCATTGGCGTGCAATCGCAGGTGGTGGTGATCATCACCGGCGCCTTCACCGGCATGGTGATGGGCTGGGAAACCTATGCCCAGTTTCACAAGGTCAAGATGGACACCGCCACGCTCGCCGTCGTTGGCGTCTCGATGTGCGATGAACTCGGGCCGGTGCTGACGGCGCTGATGGTCGCCGGACGCGTTGGCGCGGCCATCGCCGCCGAACTGGGCACGATGCGTGTGACCGAGCAAATTGACGCCCTGCGAACGCTGGCGACACATCCGGTGGATTATCTGGTTGTGCCACGGGTTGTGGCCGGACACATTGCGCTGCCGCTGCTCACCATCGAATCCATTTGCCTCGGCATTGGCGCGAGTTTCTTCGTATGCGTGCAATTGCTGGGAATTGAGCCGGCATTTCTGTGGCATAACATGCTGCATTTCACGCACGACGTGGACGTGGTGATCGGTGTCACCAAGGCCTTCATCTTCGGCGGCATCATCGCCCTCATCGGCTGTTACAAAGGCCTGACCTGCGGGCTGGGCGCCGAGGGCGTCGGGCGCGCCACAACTGAAGCCGTGGTTTATGGCTGCATCACCATTTTGATCTCGGACTTCTTCCTGACGATGGTGTTGACCAAGTTGGTGGGACAGTTATGATCCAAGTCCGCGATTTGAAAAAGAGTTTCAGCGGCCCGCTGGTGTTGAATGGCGTGAGCTTTCGGATTGAAAACGGCGAATCGGTCGCCATCATCGGACGCAGTGGCTGCGGTAAAAGCGTCCTGCTCAAGCACCTCATCGGTTTATTGAAGCCGGATGCCGGCGAAGTGCTGATTGACGGTGAAAACATCGTGCCAATGAACGAACGCCAGTTGCTGCGGGTGCGCAGAAAATTCGGCATGTTGTTTCAAGGCTCGGCATTGTTCGACTCAATGACCGTCGCGGAAAACGTGGGTTTTGGTCTGCGCCGGCACGAACATCTGACCGAGAGCGAAATCGCCCGGCGGGTGGCTCACGCGTTGGATGTGGTGGATCTGCCAGGCACCGAAAACAAAAATCCGGCGGAATTGTCCGGCGGCATGAGAAAACGCGTCGGCCTGGCACGCGCCATTGTTTACGAACCGCAAATTGTGCTTTACGACGAACCAACGACCGGCCTGGACCCGATTGTGTCCGACAGCATTGACAAACTGATCATGCATGTGCGCGACCATTTAAACGTCACGACGGTCGTGGTCACCCACGATATGCGCACGGCGCGTCGCGTGGGCAACCGCGTGCTGATGATGCACGATAACACGATTTACGCCGCCGGCTCGCCGGAGGAATTCTTTGCGTCGCAGGACCCGGTGGTGCGCCAGTTTGTTGACGGAGTGGCGGACGCCAAAAATTGAACATGGAAAAGTCAAACCAGGAAATCAAAGTTGGCCTGTTTGTGCTCGTGGGGCTGGTGTTGCTGGCCGTGTTGCTGATCCAATTCAGCAAGGGGACGAGCATTTTCCGCGGCACCTACGAATTGCGCCTGCATGCGAGCAACGTCGGCGGCCTCAAGGAACGCGCCGCGGTGTTGCTGGCCGGCGTGCAGGTTGGCAGTGTCTCAGAGATTGAACTGGCCCCGGATGGCAAAAGCGTAACTATTTTGTTGCGAATTTACAAAACAGACAGGATTTACCACGACGCGCGGTTCGTCATTCAGCAATCCGGCTTTCTCGGCGACCAGTACGTCGCGATCATTCCCACGGAAAATCAACTGCCGTTCTGGAGCAACGGCGCAGACGTGGAGTGCGAAGCGCCGTTCAATTTGCAGGAAACCGCCCGCGCCGCCGCCGGTTTCATCCAACGGATTGACGAAACGGCGAAAAACCTCGATGCCGCGGTCACGGATGTGCGCCGTCTGGTGTTGAATCAACAGACATTGACCAATTTCGCCGACACCATCGACAACCTGCGGACGATCTCCGAACAGGCATCGGCCACGGTGACGAACCTCAACACGCTCGTCACGGCCAACGGCACGCAGATAGCTCTGGCGGTCAGCAACGTGGTTTTCTTCTCGCAGGACCTCATCCACCTCTCCGAGGACGCCCACGGATTGATCTCGACCAACAGCGCGGAAATTTCCGCTGCGGTGAAAAACATTGAATCTTCAACTGAAACTTTAAAAAAAGTAACGGATAATTTGCAGTCCGGCGATGGTTTGGCGGGGGCCTTGCTGAAAAATGAACAACTCTCAACCAACGTGCAGGCGGTCGCGGCCAATCTGGCCGTCGCCACGAGCAATTTAAACCGCCTCGGGTTATGGCGCTTTCTCTGGCATCACGAACTGCCACCCACCAACGCGCCACCCCACGAAACCAGCCAACAGCCATGACGCCACTTTGGACCATTCGCCTTTTGTTTCTGAGCCTGTGTACTGCGGCGGGTTACGCGATCAGCCAGGTCCGACCGGAGTTTACCGCCGTCAACTACGGCGAGGTGTTCGGCATGCTTATCGGATTTGGTTTTGGCGGTTTCATGATTGCCGTGGACGAAATGCTCAAGGGTTTTTCGCTGCGCGCATTTTCGGCCACGACCTTCGGTTTGTTGCTGGGCATCCTGGTCGCCCTATTGATCGGCAACTCTCCCCTCTTGGATAATGCCGACGAAAAAGTTCGATGGTTCGTCCGCCTTGGCTTGTTTTTAAGCTTCAGTTACATCGGCATCATCCTCGCCATGCGCAGCAACAAGGAGGATTTCTCACTCATCATCCCTTATGTTCGCTTTCGATCGCAAAATCAGCCAGACAATCTCTTGCTGCTGGATACCAGTGTCATTATTGACGGTCGCATCGCCGATTTAATTGAAGCCAATTTTCTGGAAGGCATGATCGTCGTACCGCGGTTTGTGCTCAGGGAAATTCAGCAGATCGCCGATTCCACCGATCCCATCAAACGCGCCCGCGGCCGACGGGGACTTGAAATGCTCAATCGCATTCAACACAACACCGGCATCGAGGTCCGTATTCATGACGGTGATTTCCCTGAAGAAAAGGACGTGGATTCCAAACTTGCCCGGCTTGCGCGCAATCTCAACGCCCGGCTTTTCACCAACGATTACAACCTCGCCAAGGTTGCCGAGTTGCAGAAAATCAATTATGTCAACCTCCATGAGGTCGCCAAATGCCTCAAAGTGATTCTCCTCCCCGGCGAAATTCTGCGTCTGAAGATCGTCCGCGAAGGCAAGGACAAAGGCCAGGGCGTCGGCTACATGCCCGATGGTACGATGGTCGTGGTCAACAACGGTCAGGCTCACATCGGCCAGCAGATCGAAGTGGAAGTTCAAAGCCTGCTTCAAACCGGCGCCGGCATCATAGTTTTCGCCGAAGTAAAGACGGCGCAGGTTGCATGAATCACAATCAGAATTGAATCATGGAACTGGTCACCATCTCCAAAGAGTTGAATGATGTCGAAGCGCAAATGAAACGCGCCCGGCTTGAAGCCGCCGGATTTCATCCCTTTATCGCGAATGAAACTTCCGCACTTTGGATGGGCACCGCCATCGCCACGGGCGGCATACTCATTCAAGTGCCTGAATCCGAGGTCGCCGATGCCCGCGAATTTCTCAACCCGCCCTCCGAATGACCGCCGCAAAATTAAAACTCCTCCACCGGCTGAAGGCCACCTTGTCGGCTGGTGAATTAGTTTTGGAACCGCAGGTGCTCGAAAACTACGTCGGCGACAAATGGTTTGCCGCCCAGCAGCCCGATGCCGTCGCCCTGCCCCACTCCGCTAAATCCATTTCCACAATTCTGCGCTTTGCCAATCAACACAAAATCCCCGTAACGGCGCGCGGGGCCGGTCACGGCTATGTCGGCGGTTGCGTGCCGGTTTATGGCGGCATTGTCCTTTCCCTCGAGCGCATGAACCGGATCAAGGAAATCAAGGCTGCTGATTTCGTCGCCGTCGTTGAACCGGGCGTGGTCACGCAAAAACTCCAGGAGGCGGTCGAAAAACGCGGCCTGTTCTACCCGCCCGATCCCGCCAGCCGCGCGAATAATTTTATCGGCGGCAACATCGCCACCAACGCCGGTGGACCGCGTTGTTTGAAGTATGGCGTCACTCGCGATTACGTCCTGGGCCTCGAAGTCGTGCTGGCCAACGGCACCATCGTCCGCGTCGGCGGATGCACGCATAAAAACAAAACCGGGTTCGACCTGACGCGCCTGTTTGTTGGTTCGGAAGGTTTGCTGGGCGTTGTTACCGAGGCGACCCTGAAATTAATTCCGTTGCCGCCATTCCGCGCGAGTCTTGCCGTCGGGTTCGGTTCAATGAAAAACGCCGTCCGCGCATTGCAGGCGATTTTGTCGGCCGGCTTTCTGCCTTGCGCGCTTGAACTGGCGGATGAATTCACGCTCGCCGCCGCTTATCAACGTACAAAAAGTGACCGACTGCGCGGTTGCCGCGCCCATTTAATCGTCGAACTCGATGGGCAGAAAGAATCCGTCCGGCATGAATTGCCGGATTTGGAACAGATTGTCCGCCGTCACAAACCGTTGTTTATTGAACGCGGTCTCGGCACGGGCCAATGCGAGAAAATCTGGAAAATTCGCCGCGAATTTTCCTATGCCCTGCGTGACACCGGCCTTACGAAGCTTAATGAAGACGTTGTCGTGCCGCGCAGCCGGTTGGAAGACCTTTTTCAATTTGCGGCCAGGCTCCAAGAAAAGCACGGCCTGCCGGTTGCGTGTTTCGGCCATGCCGGCGACGGCAACATCCATACCAACGTGATGGTGGACTTCAACCAGGTGGGAGCCGCCCGACGTGCCGAGGCGGCGCTGGATGAGCTTTTTGCCCAGGTTATCACCTGGGGCGGCGCGATCAGCGGCGAACATGGTATTGGCCTTGCCAAAAAACGCTGGTGGCCTCGGGCCGTTTCGAAAGCAGCCCGGGAATTGCATCGTACTGTGAAAAAGGCACTCGACCCCAAGGGCATCCTGAATCCAGGCAAGTTTGTCTAGGCGACCGGTTCCTTGTGCCAGTCAAGGCCGGGGAAATCGTCAGTTTTGCCGCGGAAATCGGCATAATACAGAAGCCACCCCCTTACGCCTCGTTGGCCGCAATACGTTTTCGACCCCTGTATTGCCCATTTCCGCTTAATTAAATGGCATGAAAATCGCGTCACGGTTCACACAGATCGGTGGTTAGGATTTTGATTATACGAACAGAAAGCACGGAAATGAACAATTACCAACGATGGATTATGGCGGGTTGGGCTGGAATTCTTATACTGATTATTGTGCTCTTTGTGAGCAAGGCACTTTCAAGTTAGGACGCCACCCAAAATCTCAAGGGCAGTCGGCGTTAGATGCCATGATGGGTTGGCGAGCGCGTGCAAAACGGGCACACGCATCGGTGTATGACTAAAACCAACCATCAACCCAATCATGACATGAACACACCATCACAAAACCCCTCGCAAAGCAATCCCCACCCGGTGCTCAAACTGGGTCTGGACGTGGACCTCAAACAGATCACCGTCACCGTTCAATGCGACCATCAACATCCCAAGCCCGCTATGAGTTTCAGCGTTCGGCGACTGGTGCAATGGGTGCAAGAGAAAGTCCGCGCTGGTCACCGCTTTCCGCAAGTCCCTCGTCAAATCATTCTGACGCGCGGCGCTGAACCTCGTAAAACCCGCTACGACGCACTGGGACCGTTAAACGCAACATTTTGCACATGCGAGGAAAACGCGCGGCAGGCCTTCATTAACCTGCAAATCGCGCGCGCCTACTCATGCAGATAATTTTCGATTGGTTTGACGATATGGAGCTTGAGGAGAAACACGATGAGGGCGGTGTAGAACAAGGAAATTCCGATGTCGCGCGCGGCGTCGCGCCACGAGTATTTTTTCCCTTCTTTGCTCAACATTTTTTGCGCGCCTTTGTGCATGAGGACAAAGCCGAGCACGTTGGTAATCCAGTAGCCAATGACCCAGCTTGCTTCAAAGGCCGGTTTGTAAAACAGCGCCACCACCCATGCAAACGCCAGCGCCAGCGGAACGTTCACAAATGCGTCATTCCACCAGGACAACGGCGACAACATGTAACCAATGAAGGCAATCACACCGCCGCCGGCTTTTCTTTTCCAAGCCATCTTGTTTGAAGTCCAGAGTCCAGAGTCCACAGTCCACAATCAAGGGGGCCAACCCGTGACGCAAGACTAAATACCACTTTCACCACAAACCACGAGCCGCCTAAAACTCGCTACGACGCGCCGGGATTCCCACACGACCGGATTCCCCGTCCTGCCCCCGAAACGCCTCACCCTGCCCGCAGCGAAGCGAACACCAAGCCGAAAAGAATAGCGTGCCCGGTTGCCAAAGGTTGCCGCAAAAGGCGTATTTGACACCATTGGGCTTCATTGGTTATCATTGCCGACGATGATAACAAAAATGACTTCCGGCTTGTGTTTATGCGGTTTTTAAGGCGTTCGGAAGGGGTTTTGAAACAACTACTGAAAAAATGAGAATAGAATTATTGAATCTTTCGGTTGCCAAGCTGAAACGCATGGCAGCCTTAAAAGCGAAAATCGAACGGCTTCAATCACAACTGGAAGCAGTGGCGGCAAACGCCTCATCGTTGCCTGCCAAAGCGGGCCGCAAACGCCGGAAGATGAGTGCCGCCGCCCGCCGGAAAATCTCCCTTGCAGCCAAAGCCCGCTGGGCAAAAGTCAGGGCCGCTAAATCGAAATAAAGCTCAGCCGGCCGTTCACCCGACAGGACCGACCAGAACTACAAACTCGCCTTTCCGCGGGCGTTTTTGAACGAGTGTCAACAACTCCGCCGGCTTGCCGCGCAGAAATTCCTCGAATTTCTTTGTCAACTCGCGGGCGAGAACAATTTCGCGTTCGGGAAAAACTTCATTCAGCTCGACCAGGAGTTTCTCAATCCGGAACGGTGATTCGTAAAATGCCAGTGTACCGGGAATTGCGTTAAGTGACACCAGTTTGTTCCGCCGCTGGCCGGATTTGTGCGGCAAAAAGCCGGCGAAGTGAAATTCATCCGTCGGCAGACCGCTGGCCGTGAGCGCGGCGACCAAAGCACACGATCCCGGCACGGATTCGACGCGATAACCCGCGGCAATGGCGGCCTTGACGACCCGTTCGCCAGGGTCGCTGATACCGGGACTGCCCGCGTCCGTAACCAGCGCGATTTTGTCGCCGCGTCGGAGACGTTCGATGATTTCCTCGCTGCGCCGGGCTTCGTTGAATTGGAAATAACTTAGAAGCGGTTTGACGATATCAAAGTGTTTGAGCAGGCGCCCTGTGCGGCGTGTGTCCTCGGCGGCAACCACATCACAATCACGAAACACGCGCAGCGCGCGCAACGAGATGTCTTCAAGATTGCCGATGGGCGTGGCAACCAGATATAATGTGCCCGCGACGAGTGGTGGCAATTGAGCGTCCATGCCTTGACTTAATCAGAAAACAAGGCCGAAAGAAATCTGATTCAATGAACCGGAAACATTCCGGCGTGCCGTGGTTAGTTCTTGCATCAAGGCCCGGTATGGTACAGGTTAAGGTTGACAGGTGACGACATGTCGGGAAAAAACCAAAAACAAATTCCCCCGGTTGCGTCGGGCAAGCCGATGCCTGATCTGCCATTCCCCGAGACTTGCCGGGCCAGGTCTTTGTGGAGCATCAACGAATCTGCGGAATGCCTTGTCCCGCCGCCGCATCATTGTGAGTATGTCCTCAGTCATGGCAGCCATTTCTATTGCCACCACCCGCGACGGGAAGAGATTGTCACACGCACGCTCAAAATGAACCAGGGCTGAAATTATAAACGCGCAGCCTTACTCCCCGGTCAGGGAACGAAAAGAGGACATTTAAAATCTCAGCTTGCCGCCACCTCCGTTTTTCTGAAACTGAGAATGAAATCCGCCTCGAAATTCGCCGTCATTTTGGTCACGGTGCCGGATTTGAAAACCGCCCGCGTTCTCGCCAAAGCCGCGCTGATGGCGCGGTTGATCGCCTGCGCAAATCTTCTTCCCAAAACCGAGTCGCACTACCGATGGCAGGGAGAAATTGAGTCGGGCTCGGAGGTTCTACTGGTTTTAAAAACACAAAGGTCGAGGCTCCCCGCCCTGGAAAAATTGATTCTTGCCAAGCATCCCTATGATACGCCGGAATTCCTTGTTCTGCCCTTGCTCGCAGGCAATCAGCGCTACCTCGGATGGCTGAACCTGAACACGCGTCGCAAGCTTGTCCCCTGAACCCGAAATTTCCGTTCCGAGCGTCCAAGGCAAATAGAATTACCAACCTTGTTAACAACTTATAAGCGTGATGCGCAAGTGAGGCACCTGAAAAACCCGTCGGTCGGCGGTCGGCACATGTCGCCTGCCGGCTTTTTAAACTCATTGCGGCATAGTATTCGTTCGCCATTGTTTGGCACAATCCCGCCAAAAAATGTTTGAACGTCTGCTCGGCAGGCGTAAATTTGCCTTGTGAATCCGGTGGATACGGTTCCGTTGATGTTGTTCGGGTTGCACCTGCTGGCCTTGGGCGTGGGAACGGTCATGTTTGCAGGGATGATTATCTTGCATCGCCGCGCACGGGCGTTACAACAGGCGGCACAGGCCGGTGGCACACTGTTTCCAGCAAACTCATGGTTTGTTCACCATCCCGCCGTTTGGCTGGCCATTCGTTCGTCCAATCCCAAGGCCGTTCAGGCCGCATTGGGCCTCGGTTATCTCACACCCTGCTCATGGGCGGAGGGCATTGCCGGTGAACACGAATTTTTTATCGGATCGCCGGTGAATGGCTGGATTATAGTCACCGGCTCCGGGTTGCCGCATCCGGGTAATGACGTGGATCGCTGCTTCCATTTTCTGATTCGGTTGAGCCGCGTGCTGGGTCATGTCCAGTTCTTTATGGCAGACCCGGTTCTACATCATCATGCCTGGGCACGCGTGGAAAACAGTGTCGTGACGCGTGCCTATGCGTGGGTAAATGAAACGGTGTGGAATCAAGGCGTCAGATCCATCGCTGAAATCGAATTGAATATGAAATGTTTCAGCTACAGCGAAGACACAGGAATGGACGACGCGACCGTGGAAGAATATGCCGCAGCCAATGTCGAAAAAATTCCCTCGTTGTCGGCCCGGTGGGGCTTCGATCCGTCAGTTACGGGCGGGGATTTGCAAAGTCCCGCCGACGGCATTGCCGGCGAGTCGTTGCGGCCCTGGCAAGTTTAGGTTGCGGACGGGCGGCATTTGCAGCAAAGTGCGATGGAAATAGAAAGGAAGCCCATGTCATTCAAAATCGAACTTGAACTGCAAAAGTTTCCCAAGGTCGTCACGCTCAAGGACGGCAAGAAGGCGACGTTGCGTCCGTTACGCCGTGATGATGAAAAGGATTTTCACAAACTCTTTCTCGGAATCCCCGAGCCGGAACGGATGTTCATTAAACATCGTGTCACCGACCTCGAGGTGATCCGTGACTGGTGCCGGAACATTGATTACGGACGCAACCTGCCACTCGTAGCGCTGATCGGCGGCAAAATCATCGGCGACGCGACCTTGCACCAGCAGCTCGGCGGCTGGAGGCGGCACATTGGCCGTGTAAGCGTGCTAGTACATCCTGAATTTCGCGGACGCGGTCTGGCGCGGGCGCTGGTGGGTGAAATCATCGATATCGCGCGCAGCGCCGGCCTGGAACGGGTGGAAGCCGAATTCATCGGCGAACAGGAAACGGCCATCAAAATGTTCGCCATGCTCGGTTTCGGCCAGCTTCTGCGCATGGAGGATTACGTCAAAGACATGCAGGCCATTTCCCACGATTACATCTTGATGGGTTTGGAGCTCAAAACCGACGAGGAATATGCCGGTGTGGGAGGATGATGCCGCCAGAATATCTGCCCGAGCTGCGGTGCGGAAGTTCCACCCGGTGCCGAAGCCTGCCCGGAATGCGGCTCGGATGAAAAAACCGGCTGGTCCGAAAAGGCGCATTACGACAAGCTTGATCTGCCCGAAGAGAATTTTGATTACGAAGATTTTAGAAAGCGCGAGTTTGGCGGGGAGCGAATTGTCCCACGCGGCATTCATTGGTTCTGGTGGATGGTGACGATTCTGGTCGTTGCCAGCCTGATTAGTTTGTGGTTGCTGTGACTGTTGTTGGATTAAAAAAAAAGCCCGCTCGGGTGAGCGGGCTGTAAATGTCTGCCAGTTTATTTCTTTTGGGACTTCGTTTCGGTCGGTTTGTCGTCCGCTGGCTTTATTTCTGCCGGCTTGGCATCTCCGGCAGCAGCTTCCGATGGTGCCGGAGCAGCCGTGGCATAATCCACCCACTCCAAAATCGCGCGCCCGGCAGCATCGCCCATCCGTTGGTCCATCTTGATGATGCGAGTGTAGCCACCATTGCGTTCTTTGAACGCAGGCGCAATTTCCTCAAACAGTATTCGCAAGACGTCTTCGTTTTGACGCCATTTACGGCGTTCGTCCTTGGTCAACCGGACCGCCGGCCCGTGCGCATGCAGCCGTGCCGCGACCAGACGGCGCGCCTGAATTGTGCCCCGTTTGCCGAGCGTAACGATTTTTTCGGCCACCGGCCGCGCCGCCTTGGCCTTCGCGAGCGTCGTGGTTACGCGTTTATGTTTGATGAGGCTGGAAACCAGGTTTGCCAGCATCGCATTGCGGTGCTCGAACGTGCGACCCAGTTTGGCTGTGTGTTTTAAGTGTCGCATAGAAACGTTCAGGTATTTTCCGGGGCCTCCTTGGCCGGGGTATCGAGCAGGCCCGCCTCAAAATTCATGCCCAGCGACAGCCCCAACGCCTGGAGCTTGTCTTTGATTTCGTTCAACGATTTCTTGCCGAAGTTGCGGTACTTGAGCATTTCCTGCTCCGTCTTCATCGCCAACTGGCCGACGGTGGTGATGTTCGCATTGTTCAGGCAATTTGCCGCGCGCACGCTCAACTCGATTTCATTGACGCTCATGTTGAGCAGCTTCTTGAGCTTGGCCTTCTCGTCGTCCTGCTTTGATTCCGCTTCTTCAAATTCCACGGCGTTCTTGTCATAACCCACAAACACGTCAAGATGATGGGCCAGAATCGCCGATGCCTGGGTCAACGCGTCATCGGGCAAAATACGTCCGTCCGTCCAAATTTCCAGGATCAACCGGTCATAATCCGTACGGTTGCCGACGCGCGCAGCTTCCACGGCGTAGCGCACGCGCGTCACCGGCGAAAACAGTGAATCAATGGCAATCACGCCGATGGGCTGGCCGGGTTTTTTGTTCTCGTCACTCGGGCAAAATCCGCGCCCGATTTTGAGTTCCAGCTCCATCTCAAACTTTCTCTTTTTGTCGAGCGTGCAGACATGCTGGTCGGGGTTGACCAATTCAACGTTCTGGTTGAGCTGGATGTCCGCGGCGATCACTGCGCCATCCTTGTTCACGGACAGTAATAACGTCTGCGGGTCGCGGCTGTGGGCCTTGAATTTGATCTTCTTCAGATTTAGAACGATGTCGGTCACGTCCTCCACCACCCCGTCAATCGTGGCGAATTCGTGCATGGCGCCGTCCACCTTCATCGAGGTGATGGCCGCTCCTTCGAGCGAGGACAGCAACACGCGGCGCAGCGAGTTGCCGACGGTGTGGCCGTACCCGGTTTCAAACGGGTCGGCGATGAATTTGGCGTAAGTTTCCGTGGCGGTCGCATCGTCCTTCTGCAACCGTTTCGGCATTTCAAAACGTCCGAGACGTACTGGCATATTTTCCTTTCAACAATTTTAATCTGGCTTTACCGGCTGTTTATTCCCGCGGCCGGCAAGGCCCGTATAATTGTTCAACGTGGTTGCTGTTTAGCGGGAATAAAATTCGACAACCGCCTGCTCGTTGGCAATCGGCTGGATCTCGTCGCGCGTCGGAATCCGCATGACCGCGCCTTTGAACTCTTCCTTGCTCAATGACAACCAGTCCGGCACCGCGCGGCTGGTGGCGATTTCCAGATTCTTCGTCGCCAATTGGCGCGACACGTTTGAATTTTTCACTTCAATCGCATCGTTCACCTTGAGCCCGTAAGAGGGGACATTTACCTTGCGTCCATTCACCAGAACATGGCCGTGCGAAACCATCTGGCGCGCCGCCGCGCGGGTGTTCGCAAAACCGAGGTGAAAGACAACATTGTCCAGACGCGTCTCCAAAATCTGCAACATCTGCTCGCCGGTCACGCCGCGGCGTCTCAGGGCCTTCTCATAAACCCCGCGAAACTGGCGTTCCAGCAAACCGTAGTAATAACGCAGCTTTTGTTTCTCGATCAGGCCCAGACCGTAATCGGTGTGCTTGCGTCGCGACTTCGGACCGTGAACGCCGGGACCATAATTGCGGCGTTCCAGGTATTTTGACGGGCCGAAAATCGGCGTGCCGAAACGGCGGCTGATGCGAACGCGAGGACCTGTATAGCGAGCCATAGAAAATTTATGATTTGCGATTTTTAATCCACGATTTTACACGCGACGCTTCTTGCGCGGACGGCAGCCGTTGTGCGGAACCGGAGTAACATCTTTTATGGCGCTGATTTCCAGGCCGATGGCCTGCAAGGCGCGAATCGCCGATTCGCGGCCGGAGCCCGGGCCTTTAACGCGCACCTCAATTTCCTTCATGCCATGCGCCATGGCCTGGCGGGCGGCGTCTTGCGCGACCTGCTGCGCGGCGTAAGCCGTGCTCTTGCGCGACCCTTTAAAACCAACGCGACCGGCACTCGACCAGCCGATAAGATTGCCGTGCAGGTCGGTGATGGTGACTTGCGTGTTGTTGAACGTGGCCAGAATGTTGGCAACGCCGGTGACGATGTTCTTGGCGTGCTTGGCCTTGATGATTTTCTTGGCTGCCGCATCCTCACCCAGAAGCTCGGCGGCGCTCGGCGCACTACCGGCCACCGGCGCCGTCGCGGCGGGCGCGGGCGCTTCTGCCGGCGCTGAAGCGTCAGCCGCGGGCGCGGCTTTCCTGGCGGGCTTCTCCTCCGCCGGTTTTGCGGCTTTTTCGGCCGGAGCTGTTTCCTTTGCCGCCGTTTTGTCTCCCGCGGGCTTTGCCTCTTTTTCTTTCTTCGGCGCAACGGGTTTCTTTTTTGTTTCGTCAGCCATAGGGTTCAAATCGTCAATCGAAAATCGCAAATCTTGAATGATCAGTGGATGCCGGTCTTGGCATTCGGGTTGCGCTGCACGCCGACAGTCTTGCGCGGGCCTTTGCGCGTGCGGGCGTTGGTCTGGGTACGCTGACCGCGCACGGGCAACCCACGCATGTGCCGGACGCCGCGGTAACACTTGATGCCTTGCAACCGCTTAAGGTTCATGCCGATTTCCCGTCGCAGATCACCTTCAATGATGTACCTGCCCTCCTGGATGGCATGGACAATTTGAGAGAGCTGCTGTTCGGTCAAATCCTTCGCGCGGATGCCCGGATCAATATTGGCATGTTCCAGAATCTCCTTCGAGTTGGACGGCCCGATGCCATAAATGTAGCGCAACGCAATTTCTATGCGCTTGTTCGGCGGAACTTCCACACCAATGATGCGTGCCATAAATCAACCTTGCCGTTGTTTGTGCCGTTTGTTCGAGCAAATCACGCGAATAACACCGCGACGCCGCACTATTTTGCAGTGCTCGCACAATTTTTTAACTGACGCACGAACTTTCATGTTTCCATTGTTTTCGCTTCAACCAAAACCCGCCCCGCGGACAAATCGTAGGGCGTCAATTGCAATTTCACTTTGTCGCCGGGTTTCAGCCGGGTAAAATTCCGCTTCGCCCGTCCCGCCACAAATGCCGTCAACCGGTGTCCGTTGGCCAGCTCCACGCGATACGTCCCGTTCGCCAGAGCTTCCCTCACCCGACCTTCAACCTGGAAGGCTTCGTTTCCGGGCATGTCAATGTCTCCGGTTCACTCTCGGTAATCAGGACCGTATGCTCAAAATGAGCAGACAGTAAACCATCTTGCGTAACCACTGTCCAGCCGTCTTTCAATATTTTTACTCCTGCCTGGCCGGCATTGACCATCGGTTCAATCGCCAGCGTCATACCCGGCCGGAGCTTCTGATTGCTCTTGGGATCCACAAAATTCGGTACCTGGGGCTCCTCATGCATCGAGCGGCCGACGCCATGCCCCACAAATTCGCGGACGACGCTGAAACCATTGCTCTCCACATAGGTCTGAACGGCGCGGGAAATGTCCGTCACGCGATTTCCGGGAACCGCCGCCGCAATGCCTTCGTAAAGCGCGTGTTCCGTTACATCCATGAGCCGTTGTGCCGCCACACTACAGCCACCTACCGCCACCGTACGCGCCGTGTCACCCACAAACCCTTTATGAAAAACCCCCACGTCTATGCTCACGATGTCGCCAAAGTGCAATTCGCGGTCACCTGCCAGCCCGTGCACCACTTCGTCGTTCACCGAGAGGCACGTGTGGCACGGATATTTGCGATAACCCAAAAACGCGCTTTTTGCGCCGTGCTGCTTTATCCGCTTGGCCGCAAATTCATCCACCTGCCGCGTGGTCACACCGGGTTTGATGAACGCGGCGATTTCCTCCAGCACCGTGCCCGCGACCGCGCAGGCCGGCCGCATGGAGTCCAAATCCCGTTCACTTTTCAAAATAATCATTTTTAGAACCGCCCGCGCAAGCGGCCCTTCCTCAAAAATCCGTCATAATGGCGCATCATCAAATGCGATTCGACCTGTCGCATGGTGTCCAGCAAAACACCAACGGTGATTAAAATGCTCGTGCCGCCGAAAAACTGGGACACATCGTAGGGAATGTTCATCGCGTTACGCATCAGGATGGGAATGACGGCGATGATGGTGAGGAAAATCGCGCCCGCCAGCGTGATACGGCTCATCGCTTTGTGCAGATAATCGCTCGTCCCTTGACCCGGGCGCACGCCGGGAATATAACCGCCATTTTTCTTCAAATCGTCGGCAATCTGCAATTCGTTGAACTGCGTGGCCACCCAGAAATATGAAAAGAACAAAATCATCAGTCCGTAAACCGTCAGGTACACCCCGGACCCGTATCCCAGCTGCATGGCGATTCCGCGGAAGAAATCCTGCAAAAACGGAACGTTCCTAAAGGCGACGTCGGCCAACCATTCGCAGGCCGGCCCCGGAAACATCAAAATGGACTGGGCAAAGATGATCGGCATCACTCCGGAATAATTTACGCGCAAAGGCATATAATTAGTGCCGCCTTGATACATTTTACGGCCGACAGCGCGCGCCGCATATTGCACCGGGATTTTCCGCTGCGCCTGGGTAATGGCAATTACCCCGCCGATCACCATGGCCAGCAACAAAAACAGCATCACGCCCGTGCCCGCCCAATGGTAATTCGATTCGACGCCACCCGCCGGAAAAAACATGTCTTTCAGTGCCACAAAAGCCCGCGGCAATCGAGCCACAATGCCAATGGTGATCACCAGCGAAACGCCGTTGCCCACGCCGCGATCGGTGATTTGTTCACCCAGCCACATGAGCAGCATCGTGCCGGTCGTCATGATTAGCGTCGTTTGGATGAGATACCAGATGGGGCTGTTAATCAGCACCAACTGACCCTCGAAACCACTAAAGATGGTTTGGGGATGTTGCCAACCATGGGCGAAATACAAGCCCTGCCCCAGGCAAATCAACACCGTCAAATACCGGCCGTATTTGATGATTTGTGCGCGACCGCCTTCTTCACGCGCCAGCTTGCTGAGTTTCGGCCAGACGGCCGTGAGCAGTTGAATAATGATGGTGGCGCTGATGTACGGCATGATGCCCAGCGCCCCAATCGCACAATTTCCAAAGGCGCCACCGGCGAACATGTTATACATGCCGAGTATTCCGCCGTTGCTCTGCTCGTTCTCCCTAAAATAATTCGACAGCGCTGTTCCATCCAGACCCGGAATGACAATATAAGCCGTCAAGCGGCAGACCCCCAACAGCGCCAGCGTGAACAAAATCCGGGACTTCAGCTCCGGAATTTTGAAGCAGTTGGCGAATGTGTTGAAGATGTTACGGAACATGAGTCAGTCCCGCTCAGGCCTTCGCGGGCTCGGCGGCTTTACGGCCTTTGATTTCGCAGGTGCCGCCTTTGGCCTCGATTTTCGCCTTCGCGGAGGCGCTGAATGCATGTGCGCTCACCGTGAGCTTTTTGGACAATTCGCCGTCACCCAGAATCTTGATCCCCCAAGCACGTCCATTGGCCAGGCCGACTGCGCGCAATGCCGTTTCGTCCACGTGCGCTCCGTCGTCAAATTGATTCAGCTCGCCGACGTTCACCGCTGCGAATTGTTTCGCAAAGCGCACGTTGTTGAACCCGCGCTTGGGAATGCGCCGGATGAGCGGCATTTGACCACCCTCAAAACCAATGCGGATGGAACTGCCCGAGCGTGCCGTCTGGCCTTTGCCACCGCGGCCGCTGGTTTTGCCGTGGCCGCTGGACTCGCCCTGACCGAGCCGCTTGCGCCGATGTTTTGCACCGGGACGGGGTTTTAAATCGTGTAATCGCATAACTTAGTCAGTCGTCAACAGTCAGCAGTGAATAGCAGGAGCCCGTAGCGGAACGCCACTGACCACCGACCACGGACTGCTGGCAATACCAAATTCATTTTAAGCTGCGGCCGGGTTTGCTTCCGGAACCTTCGAAGTTTCCACTTTCTTAATCTCCAGCCCGCGGCTCCGGTAAATGTCCTCACGCAGGCGCAGGCTCAACAAAGCCTTCAACGTCGCTTTCACCACGTTCGCCGCGTTGTTTGAGCCGAGCGATTTGCTCAAAATGTCCTTCACCCCGGCGGATTCCAAAACCGCCCGCACCGTCTTGCCCGCAATGACGCCCGTTCCCGGCGATGCCGGGCGCAGCAGGATTCTTGCGCCGTCAAACTCGGAAAAAACCTCATGCGGAATGGTCGCATCCTTGAGGGAAACCGAAACCATCCGGTTGCGGGCCAGTTCGCCGCCGCGGCGGATGGCATCCGCGACCTCGCCCGCCTTGCCGAGGGCAACCCCGACGCGTCCTTTTTTGTCGCCCACCACCACAAGCGCGCTGAAGTTGAATCGGCGTCCACCCTTGACCACTTTCGCGGACCGGTTGATATAAACAACCTTTTCCACCAACTCCTCCGAAGCGCCACCCTCCAGCAGGAGTTCAGGCGCTTCGGTCGCCGGCTTGGCACGGCGGCCTCGCCCGCGCGAGCCGCGTTGTTCTTCGCTTTCGGTTTTTATGATTTCAGCCACGGTAATCGTTTTGGGTTACAGGTTAAAATTTAAGTCCCGCGGCGCGCGCCGCCTCGGCCAGGGTCGCCAGCTTGCCGAGCGCCAGGACCGGCTTGCCGTCCTTGCCCTTGTTCTCGCTGCGATGATAACGCGCGTTACCCCGATCAAAAACTACAGCCTTGATTCCCCGGGCCAGTGCGATTTCCGCCGCCAGCTTGCCGACCACCCTGGCACTGGCCACGTTCGCCGCCAGCTTGTCGCGGTCGGGTGTGGCCTTGCTGGTGGTTGAAACTGCCGCCAGCGTCACCCCGGCATGATCATCAATGAACTGAACGTGTATGTTCTCGTTGGTGAAACAGACACTCATGCGCGGACGTTCACGGGTGCCGGAGACTTTGCTGCGCACCCGCCAATGGCGGAGTTGTGCCAATCGTTGTTTCTTTTCCGTTCTCATTTCAATGCGTCACGGATTTTGCCGTGAATCAAATTTTATTGGACCGTCTTGCCTTCCTTGCGCTGGACGTGTTCGCCCGCGTAACGCACCCCCTTGCCTTTGTAAGGTTCCGGCGGATAAAAGCCGCGGATTTCGGCAGCGACCTGGCCGACCACCCGCCGGTCCGGGCCTTCAATCGTCAGTTTTGTGTTTTCTTCGACCGTCACTTTGACCTGGTCGGGAATGGCGTAATTAATCGGATGCGAATAGCCAAGGTTCAGGCTTACATTCTTGCCCTGCACCGCGGCCTTGAACCCAACACCCTGAATTTCGAGCTTTTTAACAAAGCCTTCCGCCACACCCTTGACCATGTTGTTGACCAGGGCACGGCTGAGGCCGTGCAAGGCTTTTGCCTGCGCGTCTTCACCTTCACGGCTCACGACAATTTTGCCATCCTGGACCTTCAGGCTCGTGCGGTGTGGCAGCTCCCAGTCGAGCTTGCCCTTCGGACCTTCGACCAGCACTTTCTGGCCTTTGACCTCCACTTTGACCTTGGGAGGTATGACAATCGGCTGTTTTCCAATTCGCGACATAAAATCCTTACCAGATGTAACAAAGCAACTCGCCGCCCAGGTTTTTCTTTCGGGCCTGCACGTCCGTCATCACGCCTTCCGGTGTCGAAATCACCGCCACACCCAGTCCGCCGCGCACCCGGGGAATTTTCGTCGCCCCGACGTAATGGCGCAATCCCGGCCGGCTGATGCGGCGCAAACCTTCGATCACAGTTTTCTTGCCTTGATATTTCAGCTTGATGTTGATGGTCTTGGGCAAATTCCCCTCGACGGCCACCTCGGCCACATAGCCTTCTTTTTTCAGAATGGCGGCGATGTTTTCCTTCAGGCGGGAATGCGGCACGGCGACCGTCGGCAATAACGCGCGGCCGGCATTCCGGATGCGGGTCAACATATCAGAAATCGGATCAGTCATATCAAATCAATAGCTTAATCTTGGTCACCAACTGGCTTTCACCACGCCCGGAATCAAACCGTTCAATGCCGCCTCGCGAAACGTCAGGCGCGAAACGCCAAATTTACGAAGATAACCGTGGCGGCGGCCGCTATAGGCGCAACGATTCACCAGCCGCGTCGGGCTGGCATCGCGCGGCAACTTGGCGAGGCCGGCGTAATCCCGTTTGGCTTTCAATTCCGCGCGGATCGCGGCGTATTTTTTCACCGTTTCAGCTTTGCGCTTGTTGCGCTCAAACCATGCTCTCTTGGCCATAATTTTTTTACTTTTCAGCAAGCGGGAAGCCCATCAACTTCAGAAAATCCAGCGCCGCACCATCATTCCTGGCGGTGGTCACAATCGTGATGTCCATGCCCTGTTGCCGTTTGATCTTGTCCAGTTCAATCTCCGGAAAAATCGTCTGGTCGGCCACTCCGAACGTGTAATTGCCCCGACCGTCGAACTTGCGCGGCGACAATCCGCGAAAGTCACGAATCCGCGGCAGCGCCGTCGCCACCAGCCGGTCAAAAAATTCATACATTGCGTCACGGCGCAGCGTCACCCGGCAGCCAATGGGCTGGCCTTCGCGCAGTTTAAAATTGGCGATACTGTGGCGCGACTTGCTGACCGCCGGTTTACGGCCGGTAATCAGCGCCAGGTCCTTGGCCGCGTCGTCGATGGCATTTTTTTCCAGCGACGCACTCACGCCCATGTTCACCACAATCTTCACCATCCGGGGTATCTGGTGGACATTGGCGAACTTGTGCTTTTCCTTCAGCGCCGGCACCACTTCATTCACGTATTTGTTGTAAAGTCTGGCTTTCATTTTTCAGGTCACGGATTTTGCCGTAACTTCATTTCGTCAATTCCATCGCGGCTCAGGCGGGGGCCGCTTGCGCCTTTCCATGTTTGGCCGCCCGCGCGTCGAACCGGTCAACCTTCATCAAATTCGAAAGGTGGATCGTGCCTTCCCGCTCAACAATCGCGCCCTGCGGATGGTCCTGACTTTTGCGCGTGTGGCGCTTGATCATTTTCAGGCCTTCGACAATCGCCCGTTTTTTTTTCGGGCTCACCGCAATAATTTTGCCGCGCTTGCCTTTCTCCGCGCCGGCCAACACAACCACTTCATCGCCTTTTTTAATGTGAAATTTTGACATAATTTCAAATCACCTCCGGCGCGAGCGAAATAATCTTCATGAACTTCTTGTCGCGCAGCTCGCGCGCCACCGGTCCGAAAATGCGCGTGCCCTTCGGGTTCAGCTCCGGGTCAATAATGACCACCGCGTTGCTGTCGAACCGCAGATACGAACCGTCGCTGCGGCGGATGGACTGGCGGGTGCGGACAATCACCGCATTATGCACCTCACCCTTCTTGACCTGCCCGTCCGGCGCGGCGTCCTTGATGTGCACCTTGATGACGTCGCCCACGCGGGCATAACGCTGGTTGCGGCCCAACACGCCGATGGCCCAGGCAATCTTTGCGCCCGTGTTGTCCGCGACATCCAAATGGGAACGAACTTGCAGCATAAAAATTCCGGTCAGGCGGCGGCAGGGGTTTCCACCTCGTTGCGCTCGACGACCTCAATGAGCCGCCAGCGTTTGGTTTTCGACAATGGCCGTGTTTCTTCAATGCGCACGCGGTCGCCCGGCTTCGCCTCGCCCTTTTCGTCATGGGCGTATAATTTCTTGTAAGCGGTCACGACCTTGCGGAACCGCGGATGCGGGAAGCGGCGTTCGACGCGCACCACAATGGTCTTGGCCATCTTGTTGGAGATGACTTCGCCTTCGCGTTGTTTGCGATGACCGCGTGCCGTTGCCGGTGGATTTACTGTTTCAGCCATACAATTTAAGCTGCTTTGTTGCGCAGTTGCGAGATGCGCGTTTCCAAACGCGCGATGTCTTTGCGTAAGATGCGCAGACGCGCCGGTTTTTCCAGTTGCGCGCTCGCCTGCTGCAACCGCAAGTTGAACATTTCATGGCGCAGGTCACGGCTCTTGGCCGCCAGCTCCACCAGCGTCATGTCTTTGATTTCAGAAAATTTCATGGCCGTTTAAATCGCACGCCGATGCCGGGCGATGAATTTCGTCTTGATGGGCAGTTTCGTCGCCGCCAGCCGCAACGACTCACGCGCCTCCACTTCCGTGATCCCATCCACTTCAAATAATATGTTCGCCGGGCGAATCACCGCCACCCAGCCTTCCAAAGGCGCTTTACCCTTGCCCATGCGGGTTTCGAGCGGCTTCTTCGTAAATGATTTCTGCGGGAAGACACGAAGCCACATTTTGCCGCGCCGCTTCATGTTGCGGGCAATTGCCACGCGCGCCGCTTCCAGCTGCTTGGAGTCCATCCAGCAGCGTTCGAGCGCCATCAATCCGTATTCACCGAACGCAACCGCGTTGCCGCGGGACGCCAGGCCGGCACGGCTGCCGCGATGCATCTTGCGAAATTTTACTCTTTCTGGTTGCAACGGCATAGGTTCGTCAAATGGTTAAATTAAATGCTTCAATCATCCGTCACTTCACCGGCATCGGCTCGGCCGGCGGCGGCAGCTGTTCCTTTTTCTGCGGTTTGTTCTCACCCCGGCAAATCCAGCATTTGATGCCGAGCTTGCCATATACGGTGAGCGCCTCGGCAAATCCGTAATCAATGTTCGCGCGCAACGTGTGCAACGGCACACGGCCCCAGTGATATTGCTCGACCCGCGCCAGTTCCGCGCCACCCAGCCGGCCCGCGCAACGAATCTTGATGCCTTCCGCGCCAAAATCCTTCGCCGTCTGCAACGCCTTCTTCATCGCACGCCGGAACGACACTCGGCGCTCCAATTGCAGCGCGACGTTTTCGGCGACCAACTGCGCGTCCAGCTCCGGGGTCTTCACCTCGACGATGTCCACGTAAACTTCCTTGCCCGTCATGCGGCTCAATTCTTCCTTGAGCTTGTCAATTTCCGACCCTTTGCGGCCGATGACCACGCCCGGACGGGCGGTCAAAATCGTCACGCGGCAACGGTTGGTGGCGCGCTCGATTAAAATTTTCGGCACCGACGCCGTTTCGAGTTTCTTCTTCAGCAGGGTACGGATCTGCCGGTCTTCATTGAGCAGCAGGCCGAATTCCTTCTTGCCGGCAAACCACTTCGAACGCCAGTCCTTGTTGACGCCGACCCGCAGACCGATTGGATTTGTTTTTTGGCCCATAGGCTATTCGTCTGACAGGGTGATTTTGATGTGACAACGGCGTTTGAGGATTGGACCGGCGGAACCGCGTGCTTTGGGGGTGAAACGTTTGATGATCATGGCCGTGCCGGCAACCGCTTCCTTGATGCGCAAACTCTCCGGCTTGAGTTTGTTGTTGTTTTCCGCGTTGGCGATGGCCGAGCGGAGTGTCTTGGCCACCAGCCGCGCGCCCTTGCGCGAAACCACCTGCAGCACCGCCTGCGCCTGCAGCGCCGGCAGCCCCTGAATCTGCCGCACGACCTCGCGCATCTTTTGCGCGGACATCGGCACGTTTTTCATGATGGCATGAACTTCCATGTTATTTCGCCTCCGCCTTGGCCGTGTGCGCGCCGTGTTTCTTGAAAATGCGCGTCAGGGAAAACTCGCCGAGCCGGTGGCCGACCATGTTTTCCGTCACAAACACCGGGTTGAAAACCTTGCCGTTGTGGACGCTGAACGTCAGGCCGACGAAATCCGGCGTAATCATCGAACGCCGCGACCATGTCTTGATCGGGGTCTTGGACTTGGTGTCCTTCGCCTTCTGGATTTTGTCCAGCAGGTGCAGATCCACAAACGGACCTTTTTTAATCGAGCGTCCCATAAATTATTTGATCTTCATCGGCCGGCCGTTGCGACGGACAACAATGAAACGGTTTGAATATTTGTATTTGTGGCGCGTCTTGCCGCCCTTGGCGATCCGGCCCCACGGCGACATCAATTGCTGCCAGCCGCCGCCCGACTTCGACTTGCCGGCGCCGCCGCCATTCGGATGGTCCACTGGATTGCGCGTCACCCCGCGATTGATGCCGCGATGACCGCGATGCCGCGTACGACCGGCTTTGCCCAAAATCACATTCTCATGTTCCGCATTGCCGACCTGGCCGATGGTCGCGTAGCAGTTTTCGTTCACCTTGCGGATTTCGCCCGACGGCAGCCGGATCTGCGCGTAACCTTCGTCGCGCGACATCAATGTGGCCGCGCCGCCCGCGGAACGAACCACCTGCCCGCCGCGGCCCGGCGTCAGTTCGATGTTGTGAATCGCCAGACCAACCGGAATCGCTTTGAGCGGCAGCGCATTGCCGACCTCCGGGGGAGCCGCCGGCCCGCTGGAAATGGTGCCGCCCACCTTGATGCCCGCCGGCGCGATGATGTAAGCCTTTTCGCCATCATTGTATTGCAGCAACGCCAGGCGCGCCGAACGCATTGGATCGTATTCAATCGCCGCGACCGTCGCCTCCACGCCATGCTTGTTGCGCTTAAAATCCACCAGGCGGATTTTTTGCTTGTGACCGCCGCCAATACCGCGCGCCGTCACGCGACCGTAGGCGTTCCGGCCACCGGTTTTCTTCCGCGTGACGACCAGCCCCTTTTCGGGCTTCGTCTTCGTAATCTCGCTGTAATCCGCGTATGTGACATAGCGCAGAGACGGCGTTAGCGGTCTAAATGTTTTAACTGGCATAAAAACAAAAGTTTTAGCAGCAACTTTGAAGTCGGCAGGCCATCATTCCTGTCCCGGCAGGGAATCAGTTATCGGTCTGCAAACATGCTGTCCATCTGCCCGAAACGCCCAACCACGCTGTGACGCAGCAAGGGCCTGACTTCCGAGCGAAACGGAGCGGAGAAAATATCAGAAGTCCCTTTCGATGCAAGCGTTTTTTTGAAGAATTTTGGGAGTCCAAACCATCCGCAAATGCCTTGTTGACAGCGGGGTCTCCATCATGGCTTGCCACGCATCTCCAGCAAAACGCCGACGCTTGAGAAAGTGGAGACCCCATAAGGCACCATCACCGTCAGCAGCATCTTGAGCGAAACGCCCCGGGTGATTTGTCCGGAAAGGATCGCGTCACTGTCATTGATGGCAATGAGGATAACTGTTACGACCGAGCTCAGGCGATTGACCCTCGGATTGCAGCACGGGCTTGGTTTAACAAGGGAACTGCGCTCGCTGCCCTCGGTAGGCACGATGAGGCGCTTGACTGCTGCAATAAGGCGCTGGCAATTGACCTGCGATTTATTAGCGCATGGTCTAACAAGGCAATCTTGGAGGATGCCTTGGGGTGGAGACGTGAGGCGGCATTGAGTTATCGCAAGTTTATCGAGATTGCAACTCCACAATATGCGCAGAGGATTGCTCACGCTCGAAAGCGCTTACAAGAATTGGAGGAAGGACAGTTGCCAAAGGGGCAATCCTAGTGTTGTCTTCAAAAGATTCATCAGCACGGCTTTTTTCATCAAGGCGGATGGTTATTTGATTTCCAATTATCATGTGGTCAAGGATGCGACGAAAGTTCGTTTGCTCACGAGCGCCGGTTTGATTGACGCCAAGGTGGTTCAGGTGGATGCGGCCAATGATCTGGCTTTGCTCAAAGCAAATGCAGAAGGCAGAATGAAGAATGAAGAAACTTTCAAGCCGTTGCCCATTGCCGCCAGCCGCACGGTGGCTCTGGGCGGCACGGTGGCGAGCGGGGTTCCGCCGAGGCGGGATGAATTACGCGGTCAAGAGCCGGGAGGGACGGCATGTTGCCGTCCCCAATTTCAGGGACGCCGACACGGCGTCCCTCCCAAACCTGGAATCGGTGCCAGCGATTTCGGCAAAACCCAAAGTGCCAGTCACGGCTGACCGGAAATTTGAGGATGTGGTGAAGGCGGCACAGAATGCGGCGGTGCTCGAGCGGTTTAAACAAAACCGTAGCCGCACAAATGCTGAAAACATCAATGTTTTTTGCCTTTCTCTGGCCATGAAGCCGTTGAAAATGCTCTCGTCCTTGTCTATTGAGGTGGGGCGAGGCTACTGACGAGCCGGCTCGCGGGGACGCTCGCCCCACCGAGAGTAGCAGTGCTTGTTTTGGTTTACTGATTTTTAATCGCGAACCACACGAACCACGCGAAAGTTGAATAAAAGAATTCTTTGGCTTTTATTTCGTGTATCTGGCGTATTTCGCGGTTCATCAATTCCGTTCAGGCAGCGTTGCTCATACTTCCTTATTGATGTAGCAGTGGACGTGAGTCCGCTCATTACTCCCGCCTCAAGTTGGAGCGAACTGACGTTCGCTGCTATGGGAGGCGGTGCCGGCGCTGATTTTTAATCGGCATGTCTTAATTTCTCCAACTCCTTTTGCAAAGGCCGCCAATAAAGCCGGTCTTGTTGACGAATGGTTTTTTCCTCAGTCGTCAGTCCTGCCGCCAGCCGGTCTGTTCTGCCGGACAGCGCGTGTTTCAGCAATGGACGTTCGGAAAGCAACCCTCGGCATTGCAACGGAGCTTTTCGCGCCACCTCAACCAGCAATTCGGGTGTGCGAAGTTCCCGCAACCAAAATTGGAGATGTGCCTTTGAATCACGGTTGCGGTTTCCAAAATAATTTGCTTCCACCAATCTTCGGAGCATCGGCCAATCCTTGTCGCGTTGGGTTTTCTTGGCCCGTACCAGATCGGGCAAAGACAAAAGATCGCAACCGCCGCCATTCGACAATTGAATCGTCGTGCGGCGACGCCAGAGTTTTCTGAAAGCATCCACGCTGCGCATCTTGGACATCACGTCCACTCGCATGCGAAAAGCCGCTGGATGCCGGCAGCGAAAATGAATGGCATGCCCCCGCCGCAGGTATTTCGATTCAAACGGCGGAACCGCGATGACTTCAGCCTGGAGATCGTCCAAGGCTTTGCGCAACCGCGCCAGATTTAAGGCATCGGCAAGCAGGACGAAATTCGTGTCCCGGCTAAACTCGGCTGCGCCGTAAAACACGCACGCCTGGCCGCCCATGAGCAGAACGCGGACGCGATGCGCGCGCATCGAAGAAAGGACTTTGAGTATCGGGTTCGGAATCAAGTGAGCCTCCCAGGGCGAGATAGGTCCGCCAGAGTTTCTGGCTTTCACGCCAGCGTTGAACCGGCGTGAGCTGATACCACTCGGCCCATTCGCCGCCAACCAAGTCTTCCGCCTGAATCATGGTTTATAAATAACGTGATTTCCCCGTTTGCCCAAATAAAAACTTCAATGCCGGAATTGGGATTGTTTGCTGACCTTGGCCAGGCGCTTTTCCCATTCGCCTTTGTGCGCCAGCGGGTCGGCGTCCGTGCCCCAGAGTTTTTTCACCATCTCGCGCTGCGGCACAAATGGGCACTTCGCTTTCGGACTCTTGAAAGCATCCTCCATCTCGCGCAAGGCCAGTTGCGCTCCGGTCATAATCGCCGGTTTTTCCACGCGCGAAAATTGTGCGTTCAATTTATGCGCCGCGTGGTCAAGCGCGCCCCAGCGTTCCGCGTGCGTACGGCCCCACAACGTCGGTTGCGTGTCCAGCCGCGCCAGGCTCCAGAACGCAATGCGGATTTGCCGGACGGGCTTGAACTGTTTGCCCATAAACTCGCGGAAAACATCCTCCAAAGCCGCGTTGATGACCGAATTCTGGAACTGTGGCGCGCGAAAGCGATGGCCGCCGCTGACTTCGCTGAAATCAGTGAACCGGATCGTCAGGCCCAGCTCGCGCGCCTGCAACTGTTCGCGGCGTAACTGGCCGACCAGCCGCGTCGCCTCGCTCAAGGTGAACGTCAGCGCCGCCTCGTAGTCCGGCTCGTCATACGGCAGCGTGGTGTTGCTGGAAATCGTCGTGCGGTCCTTCGCCTCGAGCAGCAGCGGCTCGCTCCACAGGCCGTTGGCGAACAGCCAGAGCTGGGTCCCCCAAATTCCGAACTTCTGCCGGAGCAACGGTGACGGCAGTTTCGCCACGTGGCCAAACGTCGCCGCGCCGAGCGCCGCCAGCGCGCGTTGCCGGTTTTTGCCAATACCGGAAAGCTCGCGCACGGAACGGTCCTTCAAAAATTCCTTTTCCTGCCCGGCCGGAATTTCGATGAAACCGGGTTTGGCCGCGTCCGTCGCGAGTTTGGCCAGCCGCGAGGAATTCGCCAGCCCGGCAGACACGGGCAATTTGACTTCCTGTAAAATCCGCCGGCAGATTTCCTTGACATAACTTTCCGGCGAGGTATTTCGCCAGATCACCTTGTCCATGGTCGTGAAGTCGAGGAAACCTTCATCAATCGAGATGGGCACGAGAGTCGGGGAATATTCTTCGAGGATGTGGAACAGGTCTGCCGAAAGCCGCCGGTATTCGTCATAGTGCGGCCGGCATAAAACACCCTTCGGGCACAGCCGCTTTGCCTCGAAGCACGCCATGCCGGTTTTGATTCCGAACGTTTTAGCCGCGGGGTTCGCCGCAATGACGATGCCATCACCGCGGCGTCCGCCGCCGACCCAGACCGGGCGGCCCTGCAGTTTCTGGTTCAAGGCAATCTCGCAACTGGCGAAGAAACTGTCGCCGTCCACGTGCAGGATGCGAATGGGTGTTTTGGCATTCACGGGCAAATCTTAATTGAACCAAAATTCCGGCCGTGTCAAATCCTCACGGGCTGCCATAGACAAAGGCTGTCCAACCCGCCAAAATCGTGCAGGGGAGTCGCAAACTGTGTAGCCGCCAATGTGAATTGGCGGATGGCTTTTGGGGCGCCGAACTCCGCCGTTTGACAACGGCGGCTCCATCAGGGCTACGAACCCAAGCGAGACGCCGACGGAACGGGCGTGTTGCCCAAATCGGTTCAGGCAGGGCGCGTCACTCCGTGCGCGCCGGTTCTTTCGCAAATTGGATGCTTTTTCACGGTTCAGCGGCGCGCACGGAGTGACGCGCCCTGCCTGTGGCGTTCTCCGTTTCTTTTGGGCAACATGCCCGGAACATAGGTGCTCCAAGACAAAAATGGCGCGGAATGTTTCCCGCGCCATTAGTGTTTTCAAATCTTACCTACGTCAAAACAATCTTGTCGCCTTCTTTGAGTGTCACGATGGCTTTTTTCCAGCTCGGCGCCTGGCCAGCCTGCGTCGTGCGCTGGCGGCGGAACTTGCCACGCACGTTCAGCGTGTTGACCCTGGTGACCTTGACCTTGAACAATTCCTGCACGGCCTGGCGGATCTCCGTCTTGTTCGCGCGGCGATCGGCCACGACGGTGTACTGATTGAACTTCTCGCCCTGGCGCGTGCCCTTTTCCGTCAGTCGGACGGTCTTGATGACTTCAAAAGCGTTCATGTTATTCCTTGCTCAGACGGGCCTCAACCTTCTCAAACGCACTCTTCGTGAAGACCAATTTGTCGGGCCGCAAAATGTCGTACGTATTCAACGAATCGCTCGTCGCCAACGCCACGTCCGGCAGGTTGCGTGAAGCCAGGGTCAGATTCTTGTCGGTGGCGGTCGAAACGATCAACGTGGTGCCTTTCAATTCCAGGGCCGAAATCACCCCGACAAATTCCTTCGTTTTCGGCGAGCTAAGCTTCAAATCTTCCACCACCACCACGTCGCCGGCCTTGAGCCGTTCGCTCAACGCCTTGCGCAACGCGAGCGAGCGGGTTTTCTTGGAAATTTTCTTTGCAAAATCGCGAGGTCTCGGCCCAAAGACCACACCGCCGCCGACCCACAATGGCGATTGGAACGAACCGGCGCGAGCGCGGCCGGTGCCCTTCTGCCGCCACGGCTTCTTGTTCGTGCCGGAAACTTCACCGACGTTCTTGGTGTTGGCGGTGCCACTGCGTTGCGCTGCCTGATAGGCGACGACCGCATCATGCACGGCCTGCGTGCCCTTTCCGTCTTCAACCAGGGTGAACTTCACCTGAAGTTCACCCTGATTTTTCCCTGCAATATTCTTGATGGCAATTTTCATGGCCTAAAATCACTTCTTGGCTTCGGCGGGCTTGGCCTCCGGTTTCTTCTCGGCGGCGCCTTTCTTCTTCATGGGCGCGAGGCTCACCGGCGGCTTCCAGCCCTTGGGCCGTTTCTTGGATTCACGGATGACCACATAATCGCCTTCCGCGCCGGGGATGGCACCTTTGATGAGCAATAGATTTTCCGCCTCGCGCACTTGGATGACTTCAAGATTCTGCGTTGTGCGTTGGACTTGCCCCATGTGGCCGGGCATTTTGAAGCCACGCAACACGGTGCCGGGAAAGAGTCGCTGGCCAATCGCGCCGACGCGGCGATGCCAGCCCTTATGGCCATGCGTCGAGGGGCCGCCGCCAAAGCCGTGGCGCTTCATAACACCTTCAAAACCGCGGCCCTTGGTGACGCCAATGGCATCCACAAAGTCGCCGGGAGCAAACAAGGCCGGCCCGACGACGTCGCCGGGCTTCACTTCCTTGGAAAAATTGCGGAACTCCTTGATGCGTTTTACCGCCACGCCGTTCTGTTTTTTAATGTGGCCCAGCAGCGGTTTCGTCACCCGCTGTTCCTTTTGATCGTCGAAACCGAGTTGAACGGCATTGTAGCCGTCCTTGCCCGCCTGGGTCTTGACCTGCAAAACGCGATTGGGACCGGCGAGCACAACCGTTACCGGAATCAGCACTCCGCTGGCGTTGTAAACGCGCGTGCTGCCGAGTTTCTTTCCTAAAAGTCCGAGTGGCATAAATTTTCTTATTTTCGTAGCCGCGAATGTAAATTCGCGGGCATTCAAATCTTAATCGTAATGTCCACGCCCGCGGGGAGATTGAGCTTCTTCAATTCATCCACGGTCTTGGCGGTCGGATCAAGGATGTCAATCAGCCGCTTGTGGGTGCGTTGCTCGAAGGTCTCCTGTGACTTTTTGTCCGCGTGCGGCGAGCGCTGTACGGTGAAGCGCTCAATGCGGGTCGGGAGCGGGATGGGGCCGGCGACGCGTGCGCCGGTGCGTTTGACGGTGTCGGCAATTTCGCGCGCCGACTGGTCTATGACCCGATGGTCATAGGCCTTAAGTCGAATTCGAATGCGTTGGGCAGCCATACAAAGAACAATTGTCTGTTAATGGTTTCAATAGTTTGCCGCTTCAATTCTTTAAAGCGGACGCAAAATGTATCAAGAAAACGCTTCCAAGCAACAACTTTTTTGAAGAATTTTGGTTATCTCAAAGCCGGGCGGACAGAAACTCAAGCCGCTTGCAAACGCATGGTAATAAACGTAAATTCCACCTATGAGCAAAACAGAGATTCTGGCGGAATTGCCCAAATTGGGCGTGGCAGACCGTCGCGAAATTCTTGATCGCATCTGCGAAATGGAAGAACGCGACTTGCTCAATGGCGGTGCAACGCCGGAGGAAAAGGCGTTGCTCGACCGCGAATTGGAGGAATATCAGAGGAATCCCGAAGCCGGTTCAAGTTGGAATGAAGTCGAGGCACGCATTCGCAAATCCTCCCGACCGTGAAATGGCGCGTCATCATCCGGCCAAACGCGGAGGCGGATTTGCCACTTGCCTAAATCAAGTTCTCGGCGAGAATTAAATTATGACAGTCTCAGCCGTCATCGAAGAAATCAAACAGCTGCCGCGCGACGAGCAATCACGTGTCATCCAGTTTGTCAATGAGCTTGCGCGCAAACGCCGGCTCACGGGGGAAGAGTTGGGAGCATTGGCCAAGCAAATAGTCGAAGCGAAAGACCCGGCGGAAGCGGACCAGTTGAAAGAAGAAATTGTGCGCGGATTTTACGGCGGCGAAGTCCGTAGGACTGGCATATTTGTAGAACGTGTCGAATAAATTCAAAAGCTCCGTCAGGAGCGACATCTTCCGACTATGCCGCCCCGACGGGGCTGTAGATTTATTTTGGTTGGGATTTTACAAATATGTCGCGCCTGACGGCGCTACGGTAGGGCGGGCAGTCCTCTGCCCGCCGAACGTCCGAACGCGAAGACCGGCGCGCACGGAGTGACGCGCCCTACCAATTCCGCATTCCGAATTCCGCAGTGGCAACGGGGCGCGTGGCTCGGCGCACGAAGCTGGGCGATGACGGAAATCTGACTTGTCGCGCTGAAATCACATGAAAGCGGATGAAGGCGGGCTTGTCGCGCGCTCCGCAATTCGAAATTCGCAATTCGCAATTGTCATGGCTCTTTTCCGGTATTCATTTTGGGTTGGACGATGGGGGAAACGAATTTAACGCCAAGACAAGAAGGCGCAAAGCCGCGAAGCGGCATCGGAAATTAGCCGGGGACAACGTCCCCGGTGAATGTGAAAAATGGACGGGTCGCGGAGCGACGATGGAAAATGCGCGATGATTCCACCGTCCCTTCAGGACGGATTTTGTTTTGGACGATGAACCCGGCACGATGTGCCGGGCTAATTTCCGGTTGTCCCTGCCGGGACGAGCGAAGGCGGACTTGTTGCGCACTCCGCAATTCGCAATTGTCATGGCTCTTTTCCTGAATTCAGTTTGAGATGGACAATTGGAGAATGAATTTTGATTTGACGCTCGCCCTCACCTGTTTCCTCTCCCCCAGGAGAGGACCACGAAGCGAATGGTTTCTGGCTGGCTGAAAACTGTCCGGCAAATCCAGTCGTGCGAATTTTCAAAGAGACGGCGAACGATTCTCCTTCTCCTTGGGGAGAAGGCTGGGAATGTCAATTACGCGGTCAAGAGCAGTCTGCTGTTGAGCTTCTTGGAATCGGTGCCGGACATGGACGCCAAGCTCAAAGCGCCGAAGTCTTTGCAGACGGCCACCCCGAAATTTGAGGATGTGGTGAAGTCGGCGCAGGATGCGGCGGTGCTCGTGCTTGTCTATTGAGTAGGAGACGACGTGAGGAGTCTCTGATTAAAATGAGTCTCGTTACCTCGACTCCTACAAAGGCGGTAATGCTGGTTTGGTTTATTGAATAAGGAAGGCAGGAAACAAGGAACTGGTTTTTCCTGACATCCTACATTCCTTATTAAATCCAAACTACGTCCGCGCCGCGGGTTTTTTCGCCGCCTGATCCAAAATGGTATTGAGCACACTCTGTGGAACCTGCTCGAATGTCAATGGCTCCATTGAGTACGAGGCACGGCCTTTTGAGAGCGAGCGGATGGCCGTGGCGTACCCAAACATTTCGGCCAGCGGCACGTTGGCGTTCACCACCGTCTGGCCCTGCTTGGCTTCGATGTTGATGATGTGGCCGCGACGCCGGGTGATGTCACCAATCAAATCGCCTTGATATTCGTCGGGCGTGGTGCATTCCACCTTCATGATGGGCTCGAGCAAAATCGGCCCGGCCTTCTTGAAGGCATCCTTGAGCGCAAAAATGCCGGCCATCTTGAACGCGAGTTCATTTGAGTCCACCTCGTGGAACGTGCCGTCCACAATCTGCGCCTTGAGGTCAATAATCTGGTAACCGGCATAGACGCCGCCTTTGATCGCTTCCTCGATGCCGTCAATGACCGCCGGGATGTATTCCTTGGGAATCGCACCGCCGACAATCTTGTTTTCGATTTCGATGCCCTTGCCCTTTTCGTTGGGCTGGATCTGGACACAGGCATGGCCATACTGGCCGCGACCGCCGGATTGGCGGATGAATTTGCCTTCGCCGTCGGCCGGTTTGGTGATGGTTTCGCGGTAAGCGATTTGCGGCGCGCCGGTGTTGGCGTCCACCTTGAACTCGCGCTTGAGGCGGTCAATGATGATTTCCAGGTGCAGCTCGCCCATGCCCGCGATGATGAGCTGGCCCGTCTCTTCGTTGGTGAAACAACGGAAGGTCGGGTCTTCCTCGGCCAGCCGCTGCAAACCTTCGGACATCTTGTCGCGGTCCTGTTTCGTCTTCGGCTCGACGGCCATGCTGATGACCGGTTCGGGGAAAGTCGGCGGTTCGAGCGTCACCTCTAAATCCTCGTCACAAAGCGTGTCACCGGTCGTAATATTGCGCAAACCGACAAGCGCCGCGATGTCGCCGGCAAAAACCTGGTGGATGTCCTTGCGTTCGCTGCCTTGAATAATCATGAGGCGGCTGACGCGCTCGCGCTTGCGCGTGCGCGGATTGTATATCATGTCGCCCTTTTCGAGCTGGCCGGAATAAACGCGGAAGAAGACCAGTTTGCCCGCATACGGATCCGTCCACAGCTTGAACGCCAACGAGCAGAACTTGCTGCTGTCGTCGGTCGGTACTTCGACTTTTTGGTCGGCCTGGCCGGGCACTTCGCCGGTGGCCGGCGGCACGTCCAGCGGGCTGGGCAGATAATCCACGACCGCGTCAACCAACGGTTGCACGCCCTTCTTTTTGAAAGCCGAGCCGCATAGCACCGGCACCAGTTCAATCTTGCAGGTCAACCGGCGGATGGCGGCCTTGAGCTCTGGCGGTGTGATCGGCTTCTCGTGAAGTACGAGGTCGGCAATCACGTCGTCCTTGTTGGAAACGGCATCAATCAACTCCGCCAGCGCTGCTGCCGCGCGTTCCTTGTGTTCGGCCGGAATATCCTTCGTCTCAAAATTCAGGCCTTCGTTGACCACATCGCCCGGTCCCCAGACAATCGCTTTCTGGTTCACCACGTCAATGACGCCTTCAAATCTGTCTTCCGCGCCGATGGGCAGGAAAATCGGGTACGCATACGCCTTAAGCTTGGTACGCATGTCGTTCAGCGCGTTTTCAAAATTCGCGCCCGTGCGGTCCATTTTATTGACAAAGGCGATGCGCGGGACCTTGTACTTGGTCGCCTGGCGCCAGACGGTCTCCGATTGCGGTTGCACGCCGGCGACGCCACAGAACACCGCAACCGCGCCGTCGAGCACGCGCATGGAACGCTCGACTTCAGCCGTGAAATCCACGTGTCCGGGCGTGTCAATGATGTTAATGCGGTGCGGAATGTCCTTGAATGCCTTGTAAAGCAACTCTTCGCCGTGTTTGTTTTGCTTTTGCGTCCAGTAGCACGTGACGGCAGCGGACGTGATGGTGATGCCACGTTCGCGCTCCTGCTCCATCCAGTCGGTCACCGTGTTGCCGTCGTCCACGTCGCCAATTTTGTGGATGAGGCCGGTGTAAAACAGGATGCGCTCGGTCGTGGTCGTCTTGCCCGCGTCAATGTGCGCCGCGATGCCAATGTTGCGCGTGCGCTCCAGCGTGTACTCGCGTTTGGGCGAATTGGCCGATTTCGTTTTTTCAGCAACTGCTTCCATCGTCAAATCCAATAATAAAAATGCCCCCGGGGCTTTGCAGCCTTTGGGGCATTGGTCAATTATATCCTACCAGCGGAAATGCGCAAATGCCTTGTTGGCCTGGGCCATCTTGTGCACCTCGTCACGCTTGCGAATCGCGTTCCCCTGCCCTTGATAAGCTTCCAGAATCTCCGCCGCCAGCGCCTCGCGCATGGGCGTGCCCTTGCGGGCGTCGGCAAAATCCACAATCCAGCGCAGCGCCAGCGCGGCTTGCCGGTCCGACGGCACTTCCAACGGCACCTGGTAGGTGGCACCACCGACGCGCCGGGCCTTGGTCTCGATGCGTGGCTTGGCGTTGTCCACCGCGCGCTGCAAAATTTCCACCGGATTGCTCGCCGGATTTTTTTCCGAGATGCTCTCAAACGCCTTGTAAACGATCCGCTGCGCCGTGCTCTTCTTGCCGCATATCATCACGGTGTTGACCAGTCGCGACACCAGGGCGCTCTGGAATTTTCCGTCTTTGGGCACCTGCCGTCTGCTTGCTTGTCGTCTGCGGGACATGGATTTTGGTTAAATGAGTTAAATAAGTTAAATCGTCAAAATCTTCAGGCTGCTGTGGGCGCTGCCGGAGCGGCTGGAGCGGCTGGAGCGGCAGCGACGGGTTTGGCGCCGGGTTTCGGACGTTTCACACCGTACTTCGAACGGCTGACCCGGCGTTTCTCCACACCGGCGGCGTCCAGTGTGCCGCGCACAATATGATACCGCACACCTGGCAAATCCTTCACGCGCCCGCCGCGCACGAGCACGATTGAGTGCTCCTGCAAATTGTGGCCCTCGTCCGGGATGTAGGCGATGACTTCGTAGCCGTTGGTCAGGCGGACCTTGGCCACCTTGCGCATCGCCGAGTTCGGCTTCTTGGGCGTGCGGGTCATGACCTGGATGCAAACACCGCGACGAAACGGCGACCGATCCAAAGCCGGAGACTTGGACTTGTACTTTACTTTACGGCGGCCCTTGCGGACCAACTGATTGATTGTCGGCATTTTGCGTTAAAATCGCTGTAAATATCACCGGCCTTTGAAGCCGGAGAAACGGAACGCAAAATATAGCAAACCAAAACCGGCTGGCAACAACTATTTCATCCCCCATTGGGGATTGCGTTCGCAATTGCGGCGCGGCGGGAATTTGGCCAGTTTGGTGGGAATTGAATGACTGCTTCGCCGTCAGCACCGAATGGAAGTCTGGGTTGGCTGCGTGATTTGTGGGAGCGGGGCTGGTTAAAGGGTTTTTTGCTGGTCGCCGCTGTCCTCTTCGCCTACCAGCCGGCCTGGCACGCCGGATTCATCTGGGATGATGACGCACACGTTACCAGGCCGGAACTCCGCTCGCTGGATGGGCTGGCGCGGATCTGGACGCAGCTTGGCGCCACGCAGCAATATTATCCATTGGTTCACAGTGTTTTTTGGATGGAACACCGGTTGTGGGGAGATTGGCCGACGGGGTATCATCTGGTGAACATTCTGCTGCACGCGTTTTTGGCGTTGTTGCTGGTCAAGGTGCTGCAGCAATTGAAAATCCCGGGGGCCTGGTTGGGAGCAGCCATTTTCGCGTTACATCCGTTGCAGGTGGAATCGGTGGCGTGGGTTTCGGAGTTGAAGAACACCTTGTCCGGGGTTTTCTATCTGGGCGCAGCGCTGGCCTATCTGGAATTCGCTCGCAACCGGCGCCGGGAAGCTTACGGACTGGCGTTGGGATTGTTCATGCTGGGTCTGATGTCGAAAACCGTCATCGCCACCCTGCCGGCGGCTTTGCTCGTCGTTTTCTGGTGGCAACAGGGAAAGTTGCCCTGGCGGCGGGACGTGTTGCCGTTGATTCCCTTCTTCGTCACAGGGTTTGTCGCTGGACTGTTTACCGCCTGGGTGGAATGGAAATTCGGCGGGGCGGGAGGTTCGGAATATGACTTTTCCCTCATCGAACGGTTTCTCATCGCGGGGCGGGCAACCTGGTTTTATCTGGGCAAACTTTTCTGGCCGGTGAATTTGATTTTTATCTATCCCCGCTGGCATATCAGCCAGATGGTATGGTGGCAATACCTCTTTCCGGCATCGGCGGCGCTTTTGTTGGGTGCGTTGGCCTGGCTGCAGCGATGGCGGCGGGAGCCTTTGGCCGCGCTGCTTTTCTTTGTCATAACGCTCTTTCCGGCACTGGGCTTCTTCAACGTGTACCCATTCCTTTATTCTTTCGTGGCCGATCATTTTCAATATCTGGCCGGTATTGGTCCCATCGCACTGGCTGCGGGTATCATCGCCACGGTCTTGAGCAAGTGGGACCGGAATAAACCATTTTTGAAGCCGGTTCTTTGTGGAGCGCTGTTGTTGGTGCTTGCGGTTTTGACGTGGCGGCAAGCCGGGATGTATGCCGACAACGAAACCCTCTGGCGGACGACCCTTGCCCGGAATCCCAATTCCTTTTTGGCGAACAATAATATCGGTGTCATCCTGGTCAAAAAGGGGCAGCTCGAAGAGGCAATCGCACATTTCCAGCGGGCTTTGCAAAGCCACCCGGATGATCCGGAAGCCCGCGACAATCTTGGCATCGCGCTTGCCAAGGCTCATGGCGATTATGCCAATAAGCTCGTCGAGATGGGACGGGATGACGAGGCCATTGTTGAATTTAGAAAGGCCCTGGAGATTTTTCCCGATTATGCCGATGCCCGCCGTGATCTTGCGATCATCCTTCTCCAAAAAGGGCAGGTGGACGAGGCCATTGCCCAGTTTCAGAGGATTCGGGAACAATATCCTGACGATGCGATGGCTTCTTTTGACCTTGGCAACGCCTATTTCCAAAAAGGACGGATGGACGAGGCGGTGGCGTCTTACCAAAGAGCTTTACAAATCAAGCCTGACGATGTGTCCGCCCTTAACAACCTGGGGATGGCCTTTCTCAGAAAGGGGATGGCGGACGAGGCTGTCGTTCAGTTTCGGGAGGCTTTGGCCATCCAGCCCGACTTCGCCCTGGCCCGCACCAATTTGGATAAAGCCCTTATTCAAAAGGAGCATCCCTGAATGGAGAATGAAACCGTGAAACACGCGTGTTCTGCGTGTAATCCACCATTCAAGGAAAAAAGGCGTCCAACTTCCGTTGGGCGCCCTTGTCAAATACTCAGCCTGCGCTTACGCCAGCAATGGATTTTCCGCGGCCACCGCGGCCGCCGGTTGCTCCGGCTCGGGTTCATCGCTGACTTCCACCAACATCTTGAGATGCACCTTGCGGTGGTGGTCAAAGCCGGTGCCCGCCGGAATGATGTGGCCCATGATGACGTTTTCCTTGAATCCCCGCAGGCTGTCAATCTTGGACCGCGTGGCGGCTTCGGTCAGCACCCGGGTCGTGTCCTGAAAGGACGCGGCACTGAGGAAGCTGTCGGTTTCGAGCGACGCCTTGGTGATGCCGAGCAGGACGGGCGTGGCCTCGGCCGGTTTGCCGCCCATCTTCTCCACCCGCTCGTTCTCCTCTTCGAAGTCGAGCTTGTCAATCTGTTCGCCCCACAGGAAGCTCGTGTCGCCCGGTTCGGTGATGCGCACCTTGCGGAGCATCTGGCGCACGATGATTTCGATGTGCTTGTCGTTGATGGTGACACCCTGGAGGCGATAAACCTCCTGCACTTCGCTGACGAGGTGTTCCTGCAATTCCTGCGGGCCGCACACCTCGAGGATTTCGTGCGGGTCAATCGGGCCTTCGGTCAATTGCTGGCCTTTCTTCACCATGTCGCCTTTGAAAACGATGACGTGTTTACCGATCGGAATAAGGTGTTCCTCTTCCGCCTGGGTCTGCGGGTCTTTGATGACGACACAGCGTTTGCCGCGCACGCTGGCGCCAAAGTCCACCAGGCCGTCAATCTTGGATATTTCCGACGCATCCTTTGACCGGCGGGCCTCGAACAATTCGGCCACGCGCGGCAGCCCGCCGGTGATGTCCTTGGTCTTGGCCATCTTGCGCGGCGTCTTGGCCAGCAACGTGCCGGGGAAGATGTCGTCGCGTTCCTTCACGACAATGTGCGCGCCGGAAGGAATTGGATAGTTCGCCGCCACCTCGCCGTCCGCACCGGTAATAATGATTTGCGGGTGCAAATCTTCCTTGTGCTCGATGACGACCATGGCTTCCTGGCCGGTGGTTTCGTCCATCTCCTGCTTCATCGTCACTCCTTCGATGATGTCATGGAACTTCACCTTGCCGGCTTTTTCGGAAAGAATCGGCACGTTGTACGGGTCCCACTGCACGAAGGTTTCACCCTTCTTTACCTGACCGTGGTCCGGCACGGAAATGACCGAGCCAACCACGATGTTATGGTTTTCCAGTTCACGGCCGTCGCCGGCGAGAATGGACACCGAGCCATTCTTGTTCAGAACGATGTTGTTGCCGTCTTCGAGCTGCACGAGGCGCAGTTCGTTATAACGGACGGTGCCCTCGTACTTCGCCTTGATTTGCGGAATCTTGAACACGCCAGCCGCGGTGCCGCCGATGTGGAACGTCCGCATCGTCAATTGCGTGCCCGGCTCGCCGATGGATTGCGCGGCGATGATGCCGACGGCCTCGCCGAGTTTCACCAGGCCGCCGGTCGCGAGGTTGCGGCCGTAGCAATTGACGCAGACGCCGTGCTTGCTCTCGCAGGTCAGCACGGAGCGGATGCGCAGGCGTTCAATGCCCGCGGCTTCAATGCGTTTGGCCTTTTCCTCGTCAATTTCCTCGTTGGCGCGGATGAGAAATTCCTTCGGGTTGGTCGGGTTCACCGTATCGTCGCACGCGAAGCGGCCCACCAGGCGATCGCCTAATTTCACCACTTCGTCCTCGCCTTCGTATACTGCCGAAACCCAGATGCCGTTCGACGTGCCGCAATCCGCCTCCTGGATGATGACATCCTGGGCCACGTCCACCAACTTGCGCGTCATGTAACCGGAATCGGCGGTCTTGAGCGCGGTGTCGGCCAGACCCTTGCGGGCGCCGTGCGTGGAGATGAAATATTCCAGCACCGAGAGGCCCTCGCGGAAATTCGCAAGAATCGGTTTCTCGATGATGTCGCCGCTGGGCTTGGCCATGAGGCCGCGCAAACCGGCGAGCTGGCGCACCTGCTGCTTGTTGCCGCGAGCGCCGGAATCCACCATCAGGTAAACCGGATTGTACTCCTTCTTGCCCTGGTTGGCCTCCAGCGTGCGGAACATGACGCCGGAAATCTGGTCGGTGCAATGCGTCCAGATGTCCACAATTTTGTTGTAACGTTCGCCCGGCGTGATGACACCCTTGCGGTATTGTTTCTCGACTTCACGGATCTGCTTCTGGGCGGCGTCAATCTGCTCGTCGCGTTCCTTGGGCACGATCATGTCGTCAATGCCGATGGACACGCCGGACTTGGTGGCTTCGCGGAAGCCCAGTTCCTTGAGTTTGTCGAGCATGGTCACGGTCTTCTCGTGGCCGGCAAACTTGTAGCATTTCCAGATGAGATCGCCGAGCTGGCTCTTGCCGGCGGCCTTGTTGTAAAAGCCGAGTTCCGGCGGCCAGATTTCGCTGAAGAGCACACGCCCGATGGTGGTCTCGATCAGTTTCTTTTTCGCGTCGCCGAAAACCGTCTGGCGGCCCAGATCGGGATTGGCCAGGCGGACGCGGTCGTGCGTCTTCAACGCGCCGTCACTGTAGGCAAACAAGGCTTCCTCTTTCGAGCCGAACAGCGGGAGCTTGTTCACGTCGGAGGGCATCGGCGTGCGCGGTTCGGCCGTGAGATAATAACAGCCGAGCGTGATATCCTGCGTCGGGGTGATGATGGGTTTGCCGGATGACGGGCTGAAGATGTTGTTTGTCGCCATCATCAGCAGGCGCGCCTCCATCTGCGCTTCGACCGACAGCGGCACGTGCACGGCCATCTGGTCGCCGTCGAAGTCCGCGTTGTACGCGGTGCATACCAGCGGATGAATGCGGATGGCCTCGCCTTCGATGAGCTGCGGCTCGAACGCCTGCACGGACAACCGGTGCAACGTCGGCGCGCGGTTGAGCAGCACTGGATGGCCTTTCGTCACTTCTTCGAGCACGTCCCAGACTTCCTTGGTCTGGCGCTCGATCATCTTCTTGGCCGAACGAACGGTGTGAACGTAGCCGAGCTCCTTCAGGCGGCGGATGATGAACGGCTCGAACAACACGAGTGCCATCTTCTTCGGCAGACCACATTGGTTGAGCTTGAGTTCGGGTCCGATGACGATGACGGAACGTCCGGAATAATCCACGCGTTTGCCCAGCAAATTCTGGCGGAACCGACCGCCCTTGCCTTTGAGCATATCACTCAACGATTTCAACGAGCGATTGCCCGCGCCGGTGACCGGGCGACCATGGCGGCCGTTGTCGAACAGCGCGTCCACTGCTTCCTGCAACATGCGCTTTTCGTTACGGATAATGACCTCAGGCGTCTTGAGCTGGAGCAGCGTCTTGAGCCGGTTGTTCCGGTTGATGACGCGGCGATACAAGTCGTTCAAGTCGGACGTGGCAAACCGGCCGCCTTCGAGCGGCACGAGCGGGCGCAAATCCGGCGGAATCACCGGCAGCACCGTCAGAATCATCCATTCCGGACGGCTCTTGGAGATTTGCAGGCCCTGGAGCAGTTTGATCCGTTTCGCGAGCTTCTTGCGGATTTGCTTGCTCTTGGTCTCGGTCATGGCCTGCTGCAGATGATCCACGCCCTTGGCCAAATCCACCTTGGCCAGCGCGTCGCGCACGGCTTCGGCGCCCATTTTGGCCTGAAACGCGTCGGCGCCGTAGGTTTCGCGCGCTTCGCGGTATTCATGCTCATTGAGCAACTGATTTTGTTTCAACGCCGTGTTGCCGGGATCAATGACGAGGTAATCCTCATAATAAATCACGCGCTCCAGATTGCGCGCCGTCATGTCGAGCACCAGACCGATGCGCGACGGCATGCATTTGAAGAACCAGATATGGCAGACGGGCACGGCCAGTTCGATGTGACCCATGCGCTCGCGGCGGACGCGGGCGAGCGTCACCTCGACGCCGCAACGGTCGCAGACGATGCCGCGGTGCTTGATGCGCTTGTACTTGCCGCAGGAGCATTCCCAGTCCTTGACCGGGCCGAAAATGCGTTCGCAGAACAGGCCGCCCTTTTCCGGCTTGAACGTGCGGTAATTGATGGTTTCGGGGTTCTTGACCTCCCCTTTGGACCAGGAACGGATGGCCTCCGGCGACGCGATGGAAATCGCGACGTAATCCACCTGGTTCACCTTGTCCAGTCCGAGCAATTCGCGGGCGCTTTCTTTGGTGCTGATCATACAAAAATAATTTTTAGACTGCTGTCAACGCCGCAGCCGCTTCGCCGTTGCCGCTGCCGGCATGTTCAATGGGATTTGAATAACCGACCTTCACATCGAGGCCGAGCGACTGCATTTCTTTGACGAGCACGTTGAAGGATTCGGGAATGCCCGCCTCCAGCGCGTTGTCGCCTTTGACGATGCTCTCGTAAATGCGCGTGCGGCCCTGCACGTCGTCGGACTTGACGGTGAGCAATTCCTGCAACGTGTAGGCGGCGCCGTAAGCCTCCATCGCCCACACTTCCATTTCGCCGAAGCGCTGGCCGCCGTACTGAGCCTTGCCGCCCAGCGGCTGCTGGGTGACGAGCGAATACGGTCCGACCGCGCGGGCGTGAATCTTGTCGGCAACCAGGTGGCCCAGTTTCATCATGTAAATGTAACCGACCACAATCTCCTGGTCGAAAGGCTCGCCGGTGCGCCCGTCAATCAAATGTGTCTTGCCGTGTTCCGGCAGTGACGCGTCCTTGAGATAACCGCGAATTTGCTTCTCTTTGATGCCGTCGAAGACCGGCGTCGCAAATTTCATCCCCAGAATTTTTGCCGCCCAACCAAGGTGCGTTTCGAGCACCTGGCCGACGTTCATGCGCGAGGGCACGCCCAGCGGATTCAACACGATGTCCACCGGCGTTCCGTCCGCGAGGAACGGCATGTCCTCTTCCTTCACGATGCGCGCGACCACGCCTTTGTTCCCGTGGCGGCCGGCCATTTTGTCGCCGACGGACAGCTTGCGCTTGGAGGCAATGTAAACTTTCACCGACTTGACAATGCCGGCTTCCACGCCTTCGCCCGCTTCGGCGCGTTCCATTTCCTCGTCGTATTGCATCTGCAAATCGTCAAACTTCTTTTTGAACTGCCCGATGATTTCATTGATCTTGTTGCGGATGGGCGACGGATCAATTTCGATGCGGTCATAGACCGTCGCGAGTTTGCGCAACAGCGTCTTGGTGATTTTGCGATTCGCCGGGATGATGATTTCGCCAGTCTCGCTGTTGACCACGTCGAGCGGGATTTTTTCACCGAGCAGAATATTGCTCAGCGCCTCGGTCAACTGGTCGCGCAATTCCTCGGTCTTCTTCTTGTGGTCCTCCTCAATCTGTTTCGCGTGGCGGCGTTCATCGCTGGAACTGGCCGCCTTGACGCGGTCACTGTCCTTTTTGGACGAAACTTTCACATCCATGACGATGCCGTAGGTGCCGGACGGGACTTTGAGCGACGTGTCCTTCACGTCGGCGGCCTTTTCACCGAAAATGGCGCGCAGCAGGCGCTCTTCCGGCGCGAGTTCCGTCTCGGATTTCGGCGTGATTTTACCGACGAGAATGTCGCCCGGTTTCACCTCCGCGCCCACGCGGATGACGCCGTCGGTGCCGAGATTCTTCAGCGCTTCGTCGCCGAGGTTCGGAATGTCGCGCGTGATTTCCTCGGGGCCGAGCTTGGTGTCGCGCGCGCTGACCTCGAATTCATCAATGTGAATGCTCGTAAAGATGTCGTCCTTCACGATCCGTTCGCTGATGAGAATGGCGTCCTCGAAGTTGTAGCCATTCCAGGGCATGAACGCGACCAGCACGTTGCGTCCCAGCGCGAGCTCACCATCATGCGTGCACGGGCCGTCGGCAATCACCTGGCCCTTTTTCACATGCTCGCCTTTGTGCACCAGGATTTTCTGGTTGATGCACGTCGCGGCGTTTGACCGCATGAATTTGCGCACGGGATACACCCAGACGCCATGTTCGGGGTCGTGTTTAATCTTCTTTTTACCTTCAGGCAATTTGCCGTCGTCGGTGATAATGATCTGGTTGCCGTTGACGGACGCGACTTTGCCGCTTTCCTCGGCCACGACCACCGCCCGCGAATCGCGGGCGACGCGGTCTTCAAGGCCGGTCGCGACCAGCGGCGCCTCGGTTACGAGCAGCGGCACGGCCTGGCGTTGCATGTTCGAACCCATCAACGCGCGGTTCGCATCGTCGTGTTCCAGAAACGGAATCAATGATGCGGCGACCGAAACCAGTTGTTTGGGTGACACGTCCATGCAATTCACCCGCGCGGGCTCGACGTCAAGGAAATCACCGTTGCGGGCACGGCAAACGACTCGGTCGCTCAGGAAGTGGCCCTTGTCGTCAATCAAGGTGTTCGCCTGCGCCACGATGTATTGCTCCTCGCGGTCGGCGGTGAGATATTCGATTTTCTCGGTGACGCGGCCGTTTTCCACCTTGCGATAAGGTGTTTCCAAAAAGCCGAATTCATTGATGCGCGCGAAGGTGGCCAGCGACGCAATCAAACCAATGTTCGGGCCTTCCGGCGTTTCAATCGGACAAATGCGGCCGTAGTGCGACGGGTGCACGTCGCGGACCTCGAAGCCCGCGCGGTCGCGGCTCAAACCGCCCGGCCCCAGCGCGCTCAGACGGCGCTTGTGGGTCAATTCCGCCAGCGGATTGATTTGATCCATGAACTGGCTCAATTGCGAGCGGCCGAAGAAATCGCGAATGACCGCCGAAAGCGCCTTGGGATTGATGAGCTTTTGGGGCGTCATCGCCTCGACGCTCTGGTCGAACAGCGTCATGCGCTCCTTGACCAGGCGTTCGGTGCGGGCCAGGCCGACGCGGCATTGGTTGGCCAGTAACTCACCGACAGTGCGGATGCGGCGGCTGCCGAGGTGGTCAATGTCGTCAAGCGAACCTTCGCCCTTCTTGAGCCGGAGCAGGTATTTCGTCGCGGCAATCAAATCGCCCTTCGTCAAAATGCGCGACTCTTCCTTGTCCTTCAGCCCGAGCTTCTGGTTGATTTTGTAGCGGCCCACGCGGCCCAAATCATAGCGTTTCGGGTCAAAGAACAGGCGCTTGAGCAGCGCGCGGGCATTCGCCGCAGTCGGCGGATCCCCGGGACGCAAACGCCGGTAGATATCCTTGAGCGCCTCCTCCTCGTTTTTAGCCGGGTCTTTCTTGAGGCATTTGATCATGACGCCTTCGTCCAGGGAAGTGTCCACGACCTTGATTTTGTGGACGCCCAGTTCGGCGATTTGTTTAACGATGGCCTTTGACAACGGCTCGAACGCACGGGCCACGACGAGGCCTTTCTCTTCATCCACGGCATCTTGAATTAAAACACGGTTCGACAAATCATCGAGCTTCTCGGCCTCTTTAACGGTGAGTTCCTCGATTTCGTAAAATAACTTGATGATTTCCTCATCGGTGCCGCGCGTTTTCTCGCCGCTGTCCTTCTTGCTGCCGCCGTCCGGAACGTCCAGAAAGCTCAGCGCCCGGAAAAAGGTCGTCGTCAAAAATTTCCGGCGGCGTTTCTTACGGTCGAGATAGACGTACAGCAGGTCGCTGGTGTCAAACTGCGCCTCGTACCACGAGCCACGGTCGGGGATGACCCGGAAACTGTGCAGGATTTTGCCGTTCGGATGCTGCGTGGCTTCAAAGGCAATGCCCGGCGACCGGTGCAACTGGCTCACGACCACGCGTTCCGCGCCGTTGATGACGAACGTGCCCTGCGGTGTCATCAGGGGCAGCTCGCCCATAAACACCTTTTCTTCCTTGGCGCTCTTGCCTTCCTCCTTGAGCAGGAAGGTGACGTAAAGCGGCGCGCCGTAGGTCAAACCCTCGCGCAGGCATTCCAGCCAGTCCACCTTGGGTTCGCCGATTTCATAGGAATCATAATCGAGCGAGCACTTGCCGTCGTAGCTCTCGATGGGAAAGACCTCACGGAAGACCGCTTCGAGGCCGGCGTGCTTCTGGCGGCGCTTGGGCGGAGCGTCCGCTTGCAGGAATTCCTTGTAGGAATTGGTCTGCAATTCAATCATGTTCGGCGGCACGACAATCTCTTTAATCTTGCCGAAGTTGATTCGTTCTGTGGTTCGCGATGGCATTTTCTTTCTTTCTCGTCCTCGTTCCCGTCCCTCGTCCTTGATTACGAGGACGACGACAAGGACGAACTTGTTGTTTTATTCAGCGACACAAGGCAGGCGCGCCGCGTTCAACGGCCTGCCTGCCCAACCAAACTGCTGTTTGCTGCTGTTCGTAATTTTCTAAATCCTTTGCCCGCAATTTCGCGGGAATGGGCGGCGCCCGCTGGGGGCCGCCGCCCAATATAATTCAACTTTACTTGACTTCCACTTTGGCGCCCGCTTCTTCGAGTTTCTTTTTGGCGGCGTCCGAATCCGCCTTGTTGGCGCCTTCGAGCACCGGCTTGGGCGCGCCTTCCACCAGCGCCTTGGCTTCCGCCAGACCCAGCCCGGCCTTCACTTCGCGGACGGCCTTGATGGTGGCAATTTTCTTGTCCGCCGGGGCGGACACGAGAATCACGTCAAAGGTGTCCTTCGCAGCGGCCGGCGCAGCGGCGCCTCCGGCAGCCGGAGCCGCGGCCACCGCAACCGGTGCGGCGGCGGTAACACCCCATTTTTCCTCCAGTTTCTTCACCAGGTCGGCGGCTTCAATCACCGTCAACTTGCTCAATTCCTCTACGAGGTTTCCAATGTCAGGCATTTTTCTAACTTCTACCTTTCTTTCGTCTCGTCGTTGCCGCGGCCACGGCATTTTGAGTTCACGGCCTGTGTCCCGACGATTTACGTTGTTCTTGTCTGTTTATTTCTCCAGCCGCCGTCAGGGCGGCTGAAAATCGTTTTGGCAGGGCCGACCTGCGGGTCGGCTAGGACGCGCAGCAGCGCGTGCCTGCCCTTTTTAGCTTTTTTCCATTTTCGCCTTGATGACACGCGCGAGCTGGGTCGCGGGCGTGTTGATCAAGGTCACCAGTTTCGTCGCCGGCATGTTCAACAGGCCGAGCAACGTGGCGCGCAAAACGTCCAGACTCGGCAAATCGGCCAGCGCCTTGATGGCCGCCTCTTCGAGCCGCTGATTGTTTAAATAGCCGAACTTGAACTTCGGCTTGTCAAACTCCGCGTTAAAATTCTTTAGCGCCTTCGCGGCGGCGGAAATGTCCTTCTGCCCGGTGACCACGGCAATTTGCCCGGCCAGCGCTCCATTCAATTCCCCGACTCCGGCTTCCCTGGCGGCAATCTGGAAAAGGGAATTCTTTACCACGTGAAATTCCGCGCCCGCCTGCGCCAGGCGTTTTCGCAACTCGGTCAGATGGATGACCTTCAGCCCGCGATAATCCACCACGATGAAGAACGGCGATCCGTTCAGCCGCTTCACGTATTCCTTCGTCAAAATTTGTTTTTCAGCACGCATGGTTCAAATCCTCGGTTAATTGTTGGAAAATTCACGCATATCCACCCGCACCGGCGGGCTCATCGTCGCCGAAATCGTGCACGAATGGATATAGACGCCCTTGATGTTGTGCGGACGCGCCTTCGCCACGGCTTCAATGACCGCGCGCGCGTTTTCCTCAATCTGGATCGCCGCAAACGACAGCTTGCCGACCGGCACATGCACGTTGCCTGCCTTGTCAATTTTGAACTCGACGCGACCGGCCTTGACTTCCTTCACGGCCTTGGCCGTGTCTTCGGTCACCGTGCCGGTTTTCGGATTCGGCATGAGGCCGCGCGGTCCCAGCACTTTGCCGAGTTTGCGGACCTCGACCATCGCTTCGGGTGTGGCCACCGCCACATCAAAATCCGCCCAGCCTTCCTGGCATTTTTTAATCATGTCTTCAAAGCCGACATATTCCGCGCCGGCGGCTTTGGCCGCGTCGGCGGACGCGCCGCTCTTGGCGAACACGAGCACGCGGACGGTTTTGCCGCTGCCGTGCGGCAACGGCACCGTGCCGCGCACCATCTGGTCAGATTGCTTGGGATCCACCCCGAGGCGAAACGCGAGGTCAATCGTCTCGTTGAATTTGGCCTTGGGGAATTTGGTCAGGACACCGACCGCGTCCTTGAGTGGATAGGCTTTCTTCCCATCCACGGCTTCGAGCGCTTTTTTGTATCGTTTACTGGGCATTTTGTTTGGTGCGGTGCAATCGAGTCCGGCACAACGGAACTCTCCCGCGGTTTCTAGTTTGGATTAAGCAGGGAATTAAGATTAGGAATGGAAACCGGCGAATTCATCACCTGGCTCATAATCTCGATTTTCATCTTAATCGTGTTGTTAAATTTATTCGACGACTTCAATCCCCATGCTGCGCGCGGTGCCGGCAACGACCCGGAACGCCGCCTCGGGCGAAGTCGCGTTCAAATCCTTTGACTTCATCTTGACGATGTCCAAAACCTGTTTGCGCGTCACCTTGCCGACCTTTTCCTTGTTCGGCTCCTTGGAACCGGCGGTGATGCCGGCGGCTTTTTTCAACAGCACGGACGCCGGCGGCGATTTGGTGATGAACGTGAACGACTTGTCCTGGAAAACCGTGATGACCACGGGTATCACCAGACCCGCGTCCGCCTTGGTCGCCGCATTAAATTCCTTGCAGAAACCCATGATATTGACGCCGTGCTGGCCGAGCGCCGGGCCGACCGGCGGCGCGGGATTCGCCTGCCCCGCCGGGATTTGCAACTTGATGATGCCTGTGACTTTCTTTGCCATAAAACTTCTACGCTTTCTCCACCTGCCAATATTCCAATTCCACGGGCGTGTTGCGCCCGAAAATATTCACGGTCACTTTCAACTTGCCGCGTTCGGGATCAATTTCCTCGATGACCCCGCTGAAATTCAGGAACGGCCCGTTGTTGATCTTGATCGTCTCGCCGACTTCAAAATTGACCTTGGGCTTCTCCGTTTCCTCGGACGCCGAAATCTGCGCCTTGATTTGCTCCACTTCCGCCGCCGGCGTCGGCGTCGGCGGTTCGCCGCCGACAAACCCGATCACCCCCTGCGTTTCCTTGATGAAATACCACGGCTTTTCAATGATGCGGTTGCTTTCATCCAGCAACACCATGTCCACAAATACGTAACCCGGCCACAGTTTGCGGCTCGACACGGTCTTTTTCTGATTACGCACTTCGACGACCTTTTCCATCGGAACCATGACTTCCTTGACGAAGTCCTGCATCTCGTCGGTCTTGATACGTTTCTCGATGCTCTCCTTGACCTTCTGTTCCTGGCCGGAAAGCGTATGTATGACAAACCACTGGCTGCGCATGTTGCTTAGAGTTGAAACAAAATTGCAAAAAAGACTTTATCCACGACATAGACGAACAAACCCAACAGACCGATGGAAATGCTGATGACCAACGTTGAACCCTTCAACTCGTCCCAGGTTGGCCACGAGCATTTCTTCAATTCCTCGCGTGTTTCCAGCACATAAGTCGCCAGACGCTTGATTTGTCCCTGCCACCATAAATAGGCAAAGATCGCGCCGATGACCGCCGCCCAGATCAAAATTTTAGTCCAACTGCTCACAAATTTCTTTCTTGCTTCCTGGCTGGTCCGCCGAGTCGCAGCTCGGAGTACATCACCCAGGTCACCGTTTCAGCCGCGCCTATGCTATCGCTACGGCGCGGCAGCCTTCACTCTCCGCTTCGCTCCGAGCGAAGACTGGCGGAGAGGGAGGGATTCGAACCCCCGTTGGGCTTTCACCCAAAGCGGTTTTCAAGACCGCCGCGATAGACCACTCTGCCACCTCTCCGCGATCTGGCAGACTGGCTTGCCGAGCCGAAGCTCGCAGCTCTTTTTATCCGCACCTTGTCTCCAGCCCGCCTTCGTTTCACTCCGGCGCGGCAGCCTCGCTCTTGCTCCGCTGCAAGCGAAGGCTGGCACGGCAGGAGGGACTTGAACCCCCAACCAACGGTTTTGGAGACCGCTACTCTACCAATTGAGCTACTGCCGTATCCGCCCAATCCCGTTCATTCCGGACAAAAAAGGAGCCGCGGGGTTCGTTGTCCCGCGCTCCAGGTTTGAAAATTGTTCAGGCGACGACTTCCGTCACGCGACCGGCGCCAATGGTGCGGCCGCCTTCACGGATGGCGAATCGCTGGCCCTTTTCCATCGCGACCGGCGCAATCAACTTGATTTCCACCGAAACATTGTCGCCCGGCATCACCATTTCGACGCCCTGGGCCAACGTCACCGTGCCTGTCACGTCGCTGGTGCGAAAATAAAATTGCGGACGATAGTTCGTGAAGAATGGCGTATGACGCCCGCCTTCATCCTTCGACAGCACATATACCTCCGCCTTGAAATTGGTATGGGGAGTGATGCTGCCCGGCTTGGCCAGCACCATACCGCGTTCGACTTCTTCCTTCTTGGTGCCGCGCAACAGCACACCCACGTTGTCGCCGCATTGTGCCGAATCCAGCAATTTGCGGAACATTTCAATGTCCGTCGCCACGGTTTTGCGCGTGTCCTTGATCCCGACGATTTCCACGTCCTCCATGCGCTTGAGTTGGCCACGCTCAACACGGCCGGTCACGACGGTGCCGCGACCCTCAATATTAAACACGTCTTCGATACACATCAGAAACGGCTTGTCCACCTCGCGCGTCGGCAGAGGGATGAACGCGTCGATCGCGTCCAGCAATTCCTGAATGGATTTCGAGCCTTCGGGATCATGCGCCAGCGCCTTTTTTGCGCTGCCGCGAATGATGGGCGTCTTGTCCCCCGGGAATTCATACTTGGTCAGCAGGTCGCGGACTTCCATTTCCACCAAATCCAGCAGTTCCTTGTCATCCACGAGGTCAACCTTGTTGAGGTAAACGACAATGGCGGGCACGCCGACCTGACGGGCCAAAAGCACGTGTTCCTTGGTTTGCGGCATCGGGCCTTCGGAGGCGTCCACCACGAGAATGGCGCCGTCCATCTGCGCCGCGCCGGTAATCATGTTCTTGATGAAGTCGGCATGGCCGGGGCAGTCAATGTGGGCATAGTGCCGCTTGTCGCTCTGGTATTCAACGTGCGAAACCGCGATGGTCACCGTCTTGGTTTCGTCGCGCACCGTCCCGCCCTTGGTAATGTCCGCGTAGGAAATGGGCGTCGCCAGACCTTTCTTTGCCTGCACCTCGACGATTGCCGCCGTCAAGGTGGATTTGCCGTGGTCAATGTGTCCGATGGTCCCGACGTTGACGTGTGGTTTCGTTCGTTGAAATTGCTCTTTAGCCATTTTTTTCTCCTGCGTTGGTTGCGTTATTTATTTATCAACAAATCGTCTGGAGCCCATGATCAGGATTGAACTGATGACCTCATCCTTACCAAGGATGTGCTCTACCAACTGAGCTACATGGGCACATTGAAATCATTCGTTCAATCAAAATACGCCAAACGACAAAAAACCGCTTCCCCTCACTTCCTTTCTTTCGAAAATCGAGGGGCAACCGGCTCTTTATCTTTTTACGGCTCCGACGCCCTGCAAATTAGCAATCCCACCTGCCCTGTCAACACCATTTTTAACTAATTCTTTACTTGCTGATTCCCCGTTCGCTGCAGCGGACGAATTGCACCAAATGCCGGATTTCTTCCAATTTCGACAACTTTTTCTCCACCTGCACCACGGCGTTGCGAATGGTCAGGCCTTCCCGGAACAGAATCTTGTACGCCTGGCGCAGCGCGCGCTGCGCCTTTTCGGAAACACCGTTCCGTTCCATGCCGATTTTGTTGATGGTGCGCGTCTCCGCCGGATTACCATCGGCCATCATGAATGGCGGCACGTCCTGCACCACCTTCGAGCACCCCCCAATCATCGCCATTTTGCCAATCCGACAAAACTGGTGTATGGCTGCCAGCCCGCCGATCACCGCGTAATCCTCCACCACCACGTGTCCTGCCAGTGTTGCCACGTTCGACATGATGATATGGTTTCCCAGCACGCAATTGTGCGCGATGTGGCAGTACGCCAGGATGTGATTGTGCGACCCGACGCGTGTGACCTCGCCGTCGCCCGTCGCGCTGTGAATCGTGACGTATTCCCGGAACGTGTTGTCGTCGCCGACTTCCACCCGCGTGACGCCGCCCTTCCATTTCAAGTCCTGCGTCTTTAACCCGATACTGGCGAACGGGAAAATTTCATTCCCCTTTCCAAGTTTTGTGTGTCCGTCAATGACGACGTGGGAGTGAAGCTTGCACTTGTCGCCCAGGATGACGTGTTCACCGATGACGCAATAAGGCCCGATATCACAACCGGCGCCAATTCTCGCTTTGGGATGGATGATGGCGGTGGGATGAACCATGGCAATTTACGATATACGATTCACGATTTACGCGCTGCGCGAAGTGCGCATGGTTTTTTCCCAGCCTTCATTTCTTTGCGATTCATAAGGGTTCAGGGTTTCGATTTGTTTGAGTACGCATAAATCCTATATCGACACCTCTGCAAAACGTGTGGCGGCGACGCCCCGTCGCCGGGAGCATTCAATTTTCCAACGGTTTTGGCCAGTCGCCCAAAGCGACGAGGCGTCGCTTCTACCCTTTTGCAGAGATCTCATATCGCAAATCGTAAATCACTATGCGTCTCGGAGCATGAACGTGACTTCCGCCTCGCTGACAATTTCGCTGCCAACCTTGCACACGCCCTTGGCCTTGCCGATCTTGCCGCGGATTTTCATCATCTCCACCTCGATGACCAGCGTGTCGCCCGGCACGACCGGCTTGCGCCACTTCACGTCTTCGGCAGACATGAAATAAGCCATTTGGTTGGCCAGTTCCGCCTGCTTGAGCAGCAAAATGCCGGCGACTTGCGCCATCGCTTCCAGTTGGAGCACTCCCGGGAAGATGGGATGACCGGGGAAATGCCCCTCAAAAAACGGTTCGTTCATCGTCACACATTTCGCGCCAACGATTTTGTTGCCGTCAATCTTCAAAATCCGGTCGATCATCAGGAACGGCGGACGGTGCGGCAGTAATTTCATGATCTGCTCCACGTCCATGTCGCCCCCTTCGGTAATCAACGGCACCGGCGCTGACACCGGCGCCGGCGGCGGCGCAAATGTCTGCGCTGCGCGCAGCGGCCTGGTCATCTGCGCGAAAATCTGCCGGACCATCTCGCAATTCGCCGCGTGGCTTGGCCGGACGGCAATCAAATGCCCGCGCACCGGACGGCCGAGCAGCGAGAGATCGCCCACAATATCGAGCATCTTGTGCCGGACAAATTCCTCGGGATATCGCAGCGGCTCGGTCGTCAGCACCGCGTCGTCGCGGATCACCACCGCGTTTTCCAGGCTGCCACCCTTGATGAGGTTGTTTTTGATGAGATGCTCAATCTCTTCATAGAAACAAAACGTCCGGGCGTGTGACAATTCCCGCTCCCAGGTTTTGGGCGTCACTTCCGTGCTGTAAAACTGCGTAAACCGCCCCTGCTTGTCGGCGCTCGTGCAGGTGATCTTAAAACCATCGTCGGGAAACAGCGTCATCACCGTCTCGCCGGTTTCCAGTTCAATGGGTTCGGTCGGCGAATAGGGCTCGCGCTTCTCCGCCTGCGGCACGATGCCGGCGGCCTGGATGATTTTGCAGAACTCACGCGAACTGCCGTCGGCGATTGGCGGCTCGTTCGAATCGAGTTCAATAATGGCATTATCAATGCCGTAACCCGCCAGGGCGGCCAGCACATGCTCGACGGTGTGAATCTTCACGTTGCCCCTGGCCAGTGTCGTCGAACGGGTTGTCTCGGCCACATTTTCCACGCGCGCCTCGATTTCCGGGCTGCCTTCCAGGTCCACCCGGCGGAACCGCACGCCGCTGTTGGCGGGCGCGGGCAGGATGGTCATGTTCACCCGGTTGCCGCTGTGCAGGCCGGTGCCGGAAAAACTGGCGGGACGGTTGAGCGTCTGCTGATTGAGCACGGGCTGATTGAACAAGACACTGGCGTGCTTGGCAAGTCGCAGATACGGCTTTAACCACGGATGAACGCAGATTTTGGATTTAACAGGGAACACATGAAATCAGGAAAAACCAGTTCCTTGTTTCCTGCCTTCCTTATTCAATAAACCAAACCAACGCCGCTCTTGGTGGGGCGAGCGTCCCCGCGAGCCGGACACGAAAACATTTTGACACGAATTTCACGAATTTACACGAATTGGAAATCTGATTCGCGATAGTTCGCGTAATTCGCGTCAACTCCAGTTCAGTAAACCAGCACCAGCACCACCGCTCTCGGTGGGGCGAGCGTACTCGCGAGCCGGACACGGCGCGCCGAAGCTTTGCGAAGGCGGCTCGTCAGTAGCCTCGCCCCACCTCAATACACAAGAACGAGCATCCCAGCCTTCTCCCCAAGGAGAAAGTCAGGATGAGGGCGAGCGTCAAAACCAATTCATTCCGGCAACCGTCCATCTCAAACGAATACAGGAAAAGAGTTCCGTCCGCCTGCATCCGCTTTCATGTGATTTCAGCGCGACAAGTCTGATTTCCGTCTTCACCAAGCTTCGTGCGACGAACCACGCGACCCGTTGCCCCTCCGGAATTCGAAATGCGGATGTAGCTTCGAGCCTGCGGCTCGAACGAATCGGCGCACAGCGCCGACACTACACGTCCCCACTGCCGTCAGCGCGGCATCTTTGTAGAACCACAACCCGAACAAAATTCAAGCCCCGGCGGGGCGGCATATTCCGATGATGTCACTCCTGGACGGAGCTTGGTTCGTTTTGTAACCGCAATCTACAAAGATGCCAGCCCTACGGGCTTGAAACATCCGTGTTCATCCGTCCCCATCCGTGGTTAAAAATTCAACCGCCGTTTGTCCCAATCGTCCATGCGGAATTCGGCTGGGCAATTCGCGGCTTTGCGGCTTTGCGTTTGATTTCATTTCCGAATTGCCGCTTGCACCGTCCGTGTTCGCGTTTAACCTGTCATCGTGGCTTGGTTGCTTTTGGTCAAAACAACTGTTATTTTCATTGCATGAACGCGGTTCAACTTGAAAAAGCCGTCATGGAATTGTCTCCTGAGGAGTTCAGGAAATTCCGCGCCTGGTTCGCGGACTACGACATGGCGCAGTGGGACAAGCAAATCGAACGCGATTCCGCCGCCGGGCGACTCGATGCACTCATGGAGGAAGCATTGGAGGACTACCGTGCCGGACGCACCACGGAAATTTAGCCACCGGGCCAGCGGGAAATTCTGGATTCATTACCGGCAACTGCCGCCGGAAGTTCAAAACCTGGCCGACAAAACCTATCTGTTGCTGAAGAAAAATCCGCGCCATTCTTCACTCCAATTCAAGAAGATCGGCAAAGTCTGGTCCGTTCGTGTCGGTCTGCATCCTCGGGCCTTGGCGGTTCAGATTCCCGAAGGATTTCTCTGGTTTTGGATCGGGCTGCACGACGAATATGATTTGAAAATCAAATGAGTCGAATTGCCGCTTGCACCGTTTGTTTCCGCGTTTAACCTGATCTTGTGGCCTGGTTCACTGACCGTCATTTCTTTCTGCTGGCCGTTCTGGTTTACGGTTTAAGCACGGTGTACTCGGTTTTCCTGTGGCGAAAGGGGTTTCGCCAGGACGACCATGTGAATTACCTGTTGCTGCTCGCGGCGTTTACGCTGCATACCGTGGCGATGGTTCGGCGCGGCTTTTCGATCAATCATTGTCCCGTCAACAATCTTTTCGAAGCAACCGTGTTCATTGCCTGGAGCGCCGCCGCCGCCTACCTCATCATCGGCCTGCTGCCAAAGTTGCGATTTCTAGGCGCATTCGTGTCACCCGTCCTGTTGGCCATCGGCGTGTTTGCGTTGATGCCCGAATTGGATCCGCCGCACGGTCCGAAACCGCAATTCACCGGCGCACTGACCAGTTTGCATGCAGCAACCATTTTGCTGGCGTACGGAGCATTTGGCCTGGGCGCAGCGGCAGCGGGCATGTTCCTGACCGAACAACATGATTTGAAATTTCACAAACTCCGCGCCGTCCTGTCCTTGCTCCCGCCGATTCAACGGCTGGAAATCATCACCGGCCGCCTTGTGCTCGTCGGCTTCATTCTTTTCAGCATCGGCCTGGAAGCGGGCCGTTACCTGCCTCGCCCGGCGGACGCGGGTTATTGGTCGGACCCCAAAGTGGTCTGGTCCATTTTCATGTGGGTGGTGTACCTGGCACTGCTCGTGTCGCGCTGGATTTTTGCCCAACCCAGCCGCCGTTTTGCCTATGGCATTGTCGCCGCGTTTGTCTTCCTGCTCCTGACCTTCTGGGGCACCAACCTCCTTTCCCCGTTGCATCATCCATGAACAAAATGTGTCGAGTGTCGAGTGTCGAGTGTCGAGAACGTCAGAAAGTGACGGCCTTCGGTTATTCGTTACCCGTCACCCGTCACCCGCCACCCGTCACCTTTTTGCGATGAACGTCGTGGTCATCGGCCTGAGCCATCATTCGTCACCCGTGGAATTGCGGGAGCGGTTTGCCTTTGCCGGGGAGAAAATCCCCGACGCGTTGAAGTCGTTGCGCGCGTCGGACGTGGCCGGTGAAGCCGTGATTCTCTCAACGTGCAACCGCGTGGAAATCTATGCCGCGACGGCGCTGGAACCTGCCAGGGCCTTTGCCGAACTGAAAAAGTTTTTCGTAGCGTGGGGCGAGGGAGTTCAGTGGTCCGGGGATGAACTTTACGAGCTGGCCGAACCACAAAGCCTGCATCATCTTTTCAAAGTGGCGTGCGGGTTGGACTCCATGGTGCTTGGGGAAACAGAAATTCTGGGCCAGCTCAAGGAAGCCTATGCGCTGGCGCAACAACATGGCCATACCGGGGCGCGGTTGAACAAGGCGTTTCAGCGGGCATTCCACGTCGCCAAACACATCCGCACCCACACGGACATTCAACGCGGCAGTGTCTCGGTGGCATCGGTGGCCGTGGAGCTGGCCGGGAAAATTTTCAATTCGCTCCAGGGTCGCGAGGTGCTGGTCATCGGCGCCGGCGAAATGAGTGAAAAAACGGCGCGCGCCCTGCTTTCCCGCGGCGTACGGAGTATCGTCATCGCCGGCCGTTCGTTTGAACGCGCGCAAATTCTCGCGAAAGAATTCGGCGGACGCGCCGTCCCGTTCGACGATTGGGCGGCGGAGTTTGAGAAGATTGACATTGCCATCAGCAGCACGTCGGCGCCGCACCACATTCTGGATCGGGCCAGGCTCGAACCGCTGATGAAGGCGCGCAAGCAGCGTCCGTTGCTGCTTATTGACATCGCGGTGCCGCGTGACGTGGATCCCGAAGTCAATTTTCTGGAGAACGTCTATCTCTATAACATTGATGATTTGCAGGCCATCGCCGACGATTATTTGAAACAACGCCAGGATGAAATCGCGCGGTGCGAACAAATCATTGCCGAAAAAGTGAAGGCGCTCCTCGACGTAAAAGAATATCAACCACGGACTCCGATAAATCGCGAGCAGGTGGACACGGATGAACACGGATATAACACACACACCAACCCGGCGTAAAACCGTTTTCTTTAACCATCGTTAAGCTTCTTGTTTTGCAGCAGTCGAGGTAACGAGGCTCAAATATCTTCTGGAGACAATGATTCATTTAGAGCCTCGTTACGTCGGTTGCTACTTCCCGGTGAATCGTTAAGTTTTCTTTTCATCCGTGTTAATCCGTGTTAATCCATGGTTAAATAAATGGCTGCCGAACGCCCCATTATCATCGCCACGCGCGGCAGCGCGCTCGCCCTCGCGCAGGCCAACTTGATTGCCACGCAATGCCGCCAGGCCTTTCCCAAACTGCGTTTCGAATTGAAAATCATCAAGACCACCGGCGACAAATTGCAGAAAGCATCGATGGCAAAGGTCGAAGGCGGATTGCCGAAAGGTTTGTTCACCAAGGAACTCGAAGTGGCTCTGGTCAAAGGCCAGGCTGATCTCGCCGTCCACAGTCTGAAAGATTTGCCGACCGATCTGCCCGCCGGCCTGGTGCTGGCCGCCACCCCAAAACGGGCCGACGCGCGCGACGTGTTGATCTATCGTTCGGCTGAATTTCTCTCTCAACGTTCAACTCTCAACCTTCAACCGACGGAGTGGACTCCGGGACAGGACGCGTTGCGCGGGTTCCAGCCGGATCTGAAACTAAAGGATTTTCCGGCAAAAGCGACCATCGCCACCAGCAGCACGCGGCGCAAGGAACAATTGCTGGCCGCGCGAGCGGATCTGAACGTCGTGGAAATCCGCGGCAACGTCACCACCCGGATGCAAAAGATCGCCGAACGCGGGGAACTGGACGCCACGGTGCTGGCGCTCGCCGGGTTGAGCCGGTTGAATTTTTCTGTCACTGCCGGCGGCAATCTCGAAGGCGACGCGGTGCCGGACGGTCTGCTGGCGACGATCCTGGACGTAGACGTGATGCTGCCCTGCGTGGGACAGGGTGCGATTGGCATTGAAATCCGCGCGGACGACGGGCGCGTCGCCAGAATCTGCGAGCGGCTGAATCATTTCAACACATTCCATTGCGTGACGGCGGAGCGCGCGTTTCTACGCGCGATGGGCGGCGGCTGCCAGAGCCCCGTGGCCGCCTATGCGGAAGCGACCGGTGACAAAATCTTCATGCGCGCGGTTTCCTTCCATCGGGGACCGGCGAAACGCGGCGAAGGGAAACGCTCCATCACCGAAGCGGCGGCGCTGGGTGAGGAATTGGCGGCACAATTGAAATGATCCTGCTTATTTTCCCAAAACAGCAAGCAAGAGAATCCAGTTGTTTCCGTTCGATATCGGTCGCCGTTCCGGCGACGATATGTCCGGCGATGCTCCGTAAAACGTGGGCCTTGTCTGCCGTCAGTTGCGGTGACAATTCGGTGATAAAATCACGCGCAATAGCGGCAAAAGTGTTTCCATTGTAAAAACAGAATAGAGCAAGCCGATGACATTTCAGGCAAACTTCGAGTGCCTCGGTCAGGGCGAGTTCCGCGAATTGATTTTTCTCCCAAAGCGTTTTCGCGGGCAAATGTCCGTCGGTGGTGGGCTTGTGGAGGGCGTTCTTCTGTTTGCAAAGTCCACGATTGATTTCAGTGACAATCTCCCAATCGAATGAGGCGAGCCAGGGTCTGACAAGGCGCGACATGGCAAACCGGCTGGTTTAATGAGCTGAGGATTTCCTCAAACCGGCTTTAATCCGCTGCAACGTCGTAACACCTTCACTTTTAAGATAACCTTTTCCCGTCCGCGCCAGAACGGGTTCCGCAGCAAAACGGTCTTGAATCCGGAGCGCATCCTTCATGATCCGTTTCAATCGCTTGTGCTGAACTTCTGTCATGCTTTAAGCATAACCAATAAATCCAATAATCGCAAATCCATTCCGGGAACAAAAACGGCGCGGGCTTTCGTCCGCGCCGTTCCCCAGTTCCTCCTCCCGGGTGATTTTTACACGTCGTAGTACATGAAAAACTCGTACGGATGCGGGCGCAGCCGGGTGGCGTCGTGTTCCTTGCGCTTGGTGCTGACCCACATATCAATGAAGTCTTCAGTGAACACGTCACCCTTGAGCAGGAACGCATGGTCCTTTTCCAGGCAATCGAGCGCTTCGCTCAAACTGCCGGCCACATTCGGAACTTTCTTTAATTCTTCGGGCGGCAGTTCGTAGATGTTCTTGTCGAGCGGCTCGCCGGGTTTGATTTTGTTCTGAACACCGTCAAGACCCGCCATGAGCAGGGCGGCAAAGGCGAGATAGGGGTTCGCGGCCGGGTCCGGCGGACGATATTCGAGCCGCTTGGACTTGGGACTTTCGCTGTAAGTGGGGATACGAACGGCGGCGCTGCGGTTACGCGCGCTATAGGCCAGATTGACCGGCGCTTCATAACCGGGTACGAGCCGCTTGTAGGAATTGGTTGTCGGATTGCAGATGGCACACAGGGCCTTGGCATGTTTGAGCAGGCCGCCGGCGTAATAAAGCGCCAGGTCGCTCAAGCCGCCGTATTCCTTGCCGGCAAAGAGCGGTTTACCCTTTTTCCAGATGCTTTGGTGGGTGTGCATGCCGGAGCCGTTGTCGCCGAAGAGCGGCTTGGGCATGAACGTGGCGGTCTTGCCGTGTTTGCGGGCGACGTTTTTGACAACGTATTTGTAAATCATCATCCAATCGGCAGCAGTGACGAGAGTGCTGAACCGATAATCAATTTCCGCCTGGCCGGCGGTCGCGACTTCGTGGTGCTGTTTCTCGACCTGCACGCCCAGTTCGCCCATGGTCAGCACCATTTCGGTGCGGATGTCCTGCTGGGTGTCTTGCGGGGCGACCGGGAAATAACCTTCCTTGTGGCGGATTTTATAGCCGAGGTTCGGCATTTCATCGCGTCCGGTGTTCCAGATGCCTTCGTCGCTGTCGATCGAGTAAAACGTCCCGTTGCTCTTGGAATCGAACTGGACATTGTCGAAGATGAAGAATTCGGCCTCCGGCCCGAAGAACGCCTGGTCGCCGATGCCGGTGGAGATGAGATATTTTTCCGCTTTCTGGGCAATGCCGCGCGGGTCACGGCTGTAAGGCTCCAGCGTGCCGGTTTCGGCGATGGTGCAGGTGAGGCTCAGAGTCGGCACGGCACAAAAGGGATCAATGAACGCCGTTTCCGGGTCGGGCATCGCCAACATGTCGCTGGCCTCGATGCTTTTCCAGCCGCGGATGGAGGAACCATCGAAACCGATGCCTTCGGCGAAAGTTTCCTCGCTTAGTTCGTTGATGGGTGAAGTGAAGTGCTGCCAGGTTCCAAAGGTGTCCACGAATTTAATGTCCACCATTTTGGCCCCGGCCTTTTTTGCCAATTCTAATACACTCTTGGGTGTTGCCATATTTTTTTAATACGAAGTGGTTGATTGTTAATTTTGTTTACGCAAACAGAATCAAAGGCTGCGCCGGCAGTGACTTTCGCCAACAACCGGCGCAGCGTCGAGATTTTTTTTAATTAGCCAACGTAACCCTCTTCACCATGTTCGTTGATATCCAGGCCCTGGATTTCCACTTCCTCGGTCGGACGCAGGCCCACCAGCGCCTTAGTGATGTAGGCGATTACAATCGTGCCGACAATGAACAGCACCAGTGATACGAGCACGGTTTTCACCTGCTCCCACAATTGCGGCTGGAAGATTTTGTCCGTGACATACTTGCTCAGGTTGGTCGCCAGGTTTGGATTGGCGGCCTGACGGGCAAACATGCCGGTCATGAGCGCGCCGCACATTCCACCGATGCCGTGAACGCTCCACGCATCCAGCGCGTCGTCCATGCCCAGCCAGGCTTTGACCTTGTAGCAGAAGAACCACGGAATGGTACCAGCGGCGATGCCGATCCAGAGAGCGCCCGAAGGAAGGACGTAACCGCAAGCCGGAGTGATGAGCACCAAGCCCGCCACCGCACCGGAGCAGAAGCCCAGCACGGTCGGTTTGCCTTTCACAATCCAATCCCACATCGGCCAGACAAAGGAGCCGACCGCCGTGGCAATGGTCGTGGTGGTAAAGGCGTTGGCGGCAATCACGTCACCTGCCACCGCGCTGCCGGAATTGAATCCGTACCAGCCGACCCACAACATCGAAGCCCCGATGTAAGTCAGCACAATGCTGTGCGGCGTGAAGTTTTCCTTCCCGAAGCCGAGGCGCTTGCCAAGGATGATGCACAGAACCAGACCGGACCAGCCGGAAGACATGTGCACGACGGTGCCGCCGGCGAAGTCAAGACCGTGAATCTTTGCATCAGCATTCCAGCAGCCATTCATAATGCCATTGACGCCCCAGACCATATGGCCTTGGCAGTTATACACGAGGAGTATCCACAGGGTCATGAATACGAAGATGGCGGAGAATTTCATGCGTTCCGCAATGGAGCCGACAATGAGCGCGGGCGTGATGATGGCGAACATCAATTGGAACATCGCGTATACGTTCTCCGACACCCAGTAAGAGTAACCCGGATTCGGCGCGGAAGTGACGTTTGTAAACATCCAACATACCTTGGGATTGCCCATGACGCCCCAAATCCAATCTTTATTCATGCCCCATGCGCCAGTAGCGCCGCCCGTGCCGCCGAAGATCATCCCGTAACTGCAGATAATCCACAGTATTGTCGTCAAACCAGTGATCAGGAAGCATTGGGCAAGCACGGACAGGACGTTTTTCTTGCGAACGAGACCGCCGTAGAACAACGCCAGCCCCGGCAGGGTCATGAACAACACCAACGCCGTGCTCGTCAAAAGCCAGGCGTTATGGCCGGCACCGGGAAAAGACACGTTTGCTCCAGTGCTGTTCGCCAAGTTGGTGTTGATAATGTTACCAGCCAGCCCAAAGTTCACCGTCCAGTTGCCATTCGTGTCCTTGTAGGGAGCAGTCGGGTCGCTGTTTGCAAAATACGCCTCAACGGATTCCATGCGCTGTTCCATGGTTGGCGCGTTGGTGGTCCAGGCCGCGACGGGCGCGTTGGTGGCCGCCATCGCCATAGCGTTAGTGGTTGCCATCGCATTCGTTTGTGCGCGCGCCGAAGTCAGGCCGACCGCGGTGGTTGCAAGTAAAGCAAGTGTCAGTAAATATCGTTTCATGGTTTTTATTCGAGTGAGGTTCAAGTTGTTGGTTGCTTAAACGGCCGCATCGCCTTTCTCTTCAGTACGAATGCGCACGGCTTGTTCGATGCCCGCCACGAAGACCTTGCCGTCGCCGATCTTCCCGGTCTTGGCCGCCTTGACAATGGCGCCCACAGCGGCGTCCGCCTGGTTGTCGGCCACGACCAGTTCGATTTTTATCTTTGGCAGAAAATCCACGGTGTATTCACTGCCGCGATAGATCTCGGTGTGGCCCTTCTGACGGCCAAACCCCTTGACCTCGCTCACGGTCATGCCTTCGATGCCGATTTCACCGAGGGCGTCTTTGACCTCTTCGAGTTTGAATGGTTTAATGATCGCTTCAATTTTCTTCATATTTTGTTCATGGTATGTTTGAACTGTGCCTGTCCCGGCCAACCCGTGCGCCCGTTTGCCCGGCGCCGCTCAGCTTCCGCCCGCAATTCACGAGCGCGTATAGTATGCTTCTGTCCAAGGCTGTGATTGGCTCACGCGCGTTTAGCAACGGCGATGCCAGCCGGGAAAAATCCGGGATTGAAATCAAACAAACGCCGGGTTTGCAAGGGGTTGGAAAGAAAATAAAAAAATACGCGGTGTTCTACACCGCCGCGAATTCTGTTTCCTTTTGCGCATGGAATATAATTTTCGCCAGTTTCGAGTGGTGAACAACCTTGTGAATCATTCGCGCCAGGCAGGAAAAAGAAAATGGTCGGAGCGACAGGATTTGAACCTGCAAAAAGCGCCTGTTTCTTCAGGAAATCCAAATAGTGACACACAAAGAGACTCACAAATTCCGGTCGCCCCATTGCACGACCTGTCCCAAGTAGTCACTGCTTGGGCAAAACTTCCCACGCTACTCAAGGCCGCCATTCTCGCCATCGTCAGGACGGCGGCTGATTCTGCCGAACGAACGGAGGACGCGCCATGAACTTAAATCCTGCTGATTTGCTGAATCCTGTATTCAACGCTCTGGATACCATGATCTCGAATTACGGCGTTTATCTCTACCTGGTCTTTGTCTGGCTGGCGCTGCTGGCCATCGCTTGGATTTTCAGCGGCGGCTTGCGAAAACGGATGAAAGGAAATCCCGTCACGGTTATTCCCGCCGTCATCATCGTGACACAACCGCCGATGCAATCACCACCGCCAACAATTGACATCGAGGTTGAGCAGACATGGGACGACGACAACGAAACAACGGATTAACCATGACCGCTTTTCATTCCCGGCAATCGGACTGTGGCCGACGTGTTCAGAAAATCACCAACGCCAGTGCGTTCGATTTCACGCCACAAATTGCGCCATCAAATTTGCACGGTCATGTTCACGAAGGGCGAAAAATCCAATGCAACAACGTTTCAAGCACGGTGCAAAAGCACGGCTGCAAATACTGCTTTTATGAAAAACAAGCCTTACCCCTTGTCTGGACAAGGTTTTTTCGGATCGCCAATAGCTCGCCGATGGCCGCGCGGAGTCCCGCGAGACGGCCACACGACGGACGCGAAGTGTCCGGCAAGACATCCAGCGAAATAACTCGCGTCATGGCCGCGCAACTTCCCGGCAACAGCCGGGCAACGGCAAACGCGATGCCGCCGGATGACCGGGCGGACAACTTGCGAGACAACTTGCCTTGCGCCGGAATTGGCCGCGCAATGGCCGCACTGAAACTTGTCAGACAACTTGCAACTTAACCATGACATGCAAAAATTATGAACGCATCAACACCACCAGCACGAACGCCCGATCTCGAAGCACTGCGCAAAGCGGTTCAGGAGTTTCGGCCTAATCCGCATCGCGTCCCGTTCAACGGTTTGAAACCCGTCCATGATTCTATCGCGGAATTGCGTAAGCAAAATATATCCTACTCCGCCATTGCTGATTTACTGCAACAACATGGCGTCAAAACCAGCCGTGCGCGTGTGGCTGAATACGGCCGCATCGTCCTGGACGGCGGAAAATCGCGCAAACGGCGTAAACGGGCGAAAACCACGCCTCAAAGTGCGCCAGCCGTGGCCGCGAAACCCGCGCCGGCAGGCAACATTACGCCGCCACCAAAAGAAAATTCTGCATTCACGTCGCGCGGACCACGAATAGCCAAAGTGGAACAACTGTCCCCGGAAGACGCCAAAGAATTCGAGGCCAGCCTGAAATTGAAATCACCAGCGAGCTAACAGCACGGAAAGTAATCAGGCGATGCGCCAGCATCGCCATGCAGCCCGGCACGGCGGCCAGAGTGCCTACAAAGCAGGCCAGCGACGTTCGCCAGCCGCACGCAGCCGCAAAGGTTCGGATGCCGTCCCGACAAAGCCAGTAACACCACCCTAGAAGCAAGTTTTTTTGGTTGGCAGCACGGTTAGCACCGGCTTCGCAACAAGGTGGTAACACGCAAGGCAACAGCCGAAGCAACAAAGTTCGCAACGCGGTTAGCACAAGCGAAGCATTTCGCAAGATGTCTTGTCAGACGTTGCGCGTTCCGTCTTGCGGAACTCCGCAAAACCATCGGCGAGATATTGGCGAGCCGTAAAAACTGTGTGGAAACACGGGGTAACGCGTGCCTTGCCTAAAATGTTAAATTGCCCACTGAAAATAAATACAGCGTCTTAGTGACAAAAGGCGGCAAAAAGCGACAAGTTGAAGCGACAAATTGCGACAAATTCGTTGTCGCTTTTTGTCGCATTTTGCTGCTCGGTTTCGAGCCGCGATTTTTCCTACCGAAGCTGGTAGGGGATGGTGTCTGCCGAAAATTGCCCGCAGATAAGGGCAAGACAAACGCGAGATATTCGCATTGAGCCGATGTTGGGAATGTTCCCGTCGCCACTTTGTCAACGCATTGGCGGGTATCGTGTGCGCGATTCGGAGTCTCCATTGTATGTCGCCGGGCAGCGTATCAAGATATTCCTCGCCCTGTTCCCTCTGCGGTCCATCTTGACACGCCGTCCAGCTCCCGGAGTTTTGCCCGTAGGAATCGCGCGCCGGAAATTGTATCGCAGAGAATTTGTCTCACCGATAGAGCAACCATCCGTTGCCGACATTCAACGTGAATTTGCGGCAATAATTCGCGCGAATTTTGCGCTAAATTTGCGCAAAGGCACGGCATGTTACGCGCCCCTCAAGTTGTGCGGGGAAGATGTTTGACGGAATTTGCGGTGCTCCAAACCACCTTCAGACCTGTGTGCTGGCCAACTTGCCAGAAACCCGGCGGCAAGTTTGTGGAACACTTGAACAAATCAGGCCGGAACCAATTCCCGGACGTGGTTGATGTCCTGGCGGCTCACCGGACGCAACTGTGATGCCTCCACGGTGGCCACGGCGACAGTCCTGCCGGTCAAGGTGATAAATTCCACTTCGTAGGCCACGCCGCCCTTGTGGATGTGAACGATTGTGCCCACGTCACCGGCCAGCAAGCCTTCTTTGGGAAGATTGGCCGTCAAAACCACGCAATCATGTTCTTTGAACTTCATTATTCCTCCAAAGGATAAGCGGTAATCAGCCGGGGCGCAACTGCTCCGTGATCCTGTTGCCAGACAGAACGGACACGCGGAGAGCGACCGTCCGGCGCATTTAACTTGCCCTCGACTTCAAAGCGCGGGCCGAAACCGGTTTCACGAACTCGCTTCACCTCATGCGTCTGGCCGTGAATCCGCATTGCTTCGGCCAGCCGCTGCCAATGCTCCGGCTCGAACCCGAAGCGGTCAAAAAACCGCGCCTTGCTACCGCCAAAGCGATGCGTGGGATTGAGCAGATAATCCACGATTTTTTCGCGCTCGATAACGAGCTTGTCTGCGTTTGGCAATTTCATTTGGCTGCTGTTCTTCGAATGAGATTGCCAATCCCGGTTCAAATTTCAATCGCAAATGGGATTGCTTCGTCCAGCGAGACGCCGGACAGGGCAACCAGGACATCGCGCTCCCCATTCCACCATCCGCAATCCGAATGCCGCAGGGGAAAAGGGTGGACGGGGCGCACCTGCAAACGGGATGGATGGGACCTCTTTTAAAGATTCATTTTGCCATAGTGATAATCTTTGACAGAAATTAGCAAATCTGCCTTCATAACTCCATGCTAGCAAAGCCCACAGCGAAAACAATTGTGCATGCCGTTGTGGAAGTAAATTAGCTGAATACCTATTAGGTGATTCCTCGCGACTTCTGTAAATTCCACCAATGCCAACCGACACAAAATATCCAACCGTTAAGAAGTGGCGAGTTACGACACTTCAGGCAGGCAAGCTCGGATTCTTTAAGCCCGCTACCCACTACTTCCCGATAACTGGCGTTCCCTGCGATAATCCTGTCTGTGTCGGCGGTGGTTTTGACCCGACTCGGATTTACGAGCGTCTCGTTGCCAAGCGAAGCCAAAACAACCTCCCAGACGGAGACTATGTTTCGTGCAGCGGCATGGAGAAGATTTCCAAGCGTGCTGCCCCACGTCACGCATGTTTCAACACACTAAACGTCAAAGTCGAGGTAGAATACCGTGAGCAAGCACCCGGAAACGCCTAACGTTGGATCGTTGGCGGGTTTAGACACTTATGCCAATTAAAACCTTCAACATACAGATAGTTTGGAACGAGATAGACGGCGTTCTTGCCCATGTGGATGGAAAGATTGAGTGGGATCGGCACAATCCACAGGCCGCTCCGCGTCTGCTTCTTTATGATGGTACAAAGTCAAAATTGACAGAACACGCCTGAAGGAAGTCGGTGGCAATGGTCCAGATTTCATTTATGAATGTCCCGGCTATTACCCGCCAAAACGTAAGCGCTAAACTCGAACCACCAAAATGGCGCATTTATTGCTTTCTCCTGCTTCTCGGACATTCGCGGAAAATTGAAACGACTAATAACCACCATGACCATTCATCTATGCCATGAAGGTCGTCAACTCGGTGCCTTCTCAAAAGAGCAAGTCGAAGAAATGCTAAAAGCCGGTGTTATTACGGACGGCACACTGGCATGGGCTTCGGGTCGGCGGAGTGGAAAACGTTGAGAGAGTTTCTCGGCGCGGCCATGCCGCCTCCTGTCCCACCGCCGCAAACGGCTGTCGCCCCCGCTTTCGGGTTGACAGCCGGGTGTCCTAGTCCAATCGATGACACGCCAAAAGGAGGATTGCCTTCGCCGCCCTCTGCTCCTCCGACTATTGCTACGCCTGCATTTGAAGCGTGCTTATCCGAATCTGTCCGGCAGGAGATACTAAAGCTCGCAAAAGTCCCCTTTGGACAGATAATCGCCTAACTCTCTTTATTCTAGGCATCGGTGTAAATGGTGTAAACGTAGGCACTCGCAGCGGACCAAATCCAGTAGCAAGTGGTTTGATGTTTGTTTGCGGAATTTTTGTCCTTAGATCTTGGTGTAGCACTGCGCTATGCGGCTTATCCTAGAACGAGGCGTCCTTCGGCGCATATATTGGCGGGCGCTTTGGAGTTTTGGATGGAGGAGTATTTGTACGGGTATGGGTGTCGCTTTAGTGTTGGGACTCGGCGCAGATTCGCCTCAAGAACAAGTACCGCCTCAGTGACTGTTCTTGCATTGTATATCCTCCTGTCGTTATTCGCTCTCGATGTTCCATACTGGTGTCGCATGAGGTTGAACGAGTATCTGCTTTCATTGTGGTGTAGCTGCTTTGGCCATACCCCACCACCACCAAAAGCAAGTCAATAGCAGTCCTATTAGCAGTGTTATCAGATTTTAACTTAGTGTTATACTTACAGCGTACGCATAAAGTTCTGTGAATCTCATCTCACAGAGTCACATGAATTATACTTCATCATCTCTTAATTTGCCATCATTGATATCTCAGTGAAATCGCAAATTTCTATCTCAATTTCCTTATTCATCCTTTTCTACCCAAACAAAACACCAATACCCAATACCACCAATCACCATCTCTCCGGCCATTCATCCCTTCGCCAGTCTTATCGTAATAATCGCGTATCTTCATCTTGCTGTGCTAGCAATCTACCTTTGCTAACCCAAAACCCACCACATCTTTCAAAAGCAAAAAAATTAACAACAGCGCATAACCAAACCACCACCAAATAACTTATGCTCAATACATTTGCTCCGCTACTCCACTGCAAAGCGTACACAATTAGCTAAGCGTTAGTATATCTCAAAACCACCCGCAAATTACCACCTACCCAACTCAATTACCTCTGCTACCCACCATCAAGCGTAACTATACTGCCGAGGCGTGAAATGGTATCGCAAAGCCGCCGACCAGATGCGGTTAGCTCAGGCAATATACGCCACTATGATATGGTCAAGATGTCCGCAGGATTATGTAGAGGCGGTGAAATGGTATCGCAAAGCGCCAAACAGGGAGATGCGATAGCCAACGTGCCTTGGCACTGCTACGCTGCGGGCAGAGGCGTTGCGCAGGATTTTGCTGAGGCGGTGACATGGTACCGCAAAGCCGCTGAGCAGAACAACGCGCTGGCCCAATATAGTCTGGGCCACTGTTATGACCGTGGCCAAGGTGTGTCGAAGGATGAGGGGGAAGCGATGAAATGGTATCGCAAAGCCGCCGACCAGAATAACGCCGACGCTCAATGCAGACTTGGCCTCTGCTATGTCACGGGGGACGGGGTTAGCCAAAATTACAAGACGGCGTTCGATTATTTGCGACGAGCGGTTCAAGGAGGCAACAACCCTGCGCAATATATGCTGGCACGCTGCTACATCGACGGTTTGGGCGTGGAACAGGATCTGGACCAAGGTGTGAAGTTGCTCCGCGAGTCTGCCGAGAGTGGCAATCATCTCGCTCAATATGACTTGAGCTGTCTATGCCAAAGCGGCCACGGTGTTAAGCAGGACAGGAGCGAGGCTGTGGAATGGTATCGGAAAGCTGCTGAGCAAAACGATGTGGACGCCCAGCGAGAGTTGGGTAAATGCTACATGGCCGGGAAGGGAGTAGAAAGAGATTTGGGTGAAGGTATCAAGTGGCTCCGCAAAGCCGCCGAGCAAGGCGATGCATTTAGTGAATACGCGATGGCAGAATGCTATGATGAGGGCACTGGCGTCAGTAAAGACCACGGAGAAGCGGTGAAATGGTATCGCAAAGCTGCGGAACAGGATTACGCCGATGCTCAGTGTGATCTTGGCGTATCTTACATTATTGGTGAAGGCGTGGTGAAGGATGTAGTCACGGGCATCGAGTGGATCCGCAAAGCCGCCGAGCAAGGCAACTCCCGCGCTCAATGCAAACTCGGTGCGTTGATCCTAACTGGAACTGGCACGCCCACAGATTATGTGGACGCTTACAAATGGCTCAACATTGGAACTGTACAAGACGACGATCCAGTTTTTAAGACAGCACTTTCTGAGTTGGCAAGCCAAATGACACCTGATCAGATTGCGGAAGCACAGCGTTTAAGCGAGCAGTTTAAGCCTCGCGAAGCATCTAAATCGAAGGAATCCGCCTTTGGAAGGGACATCACCGAGCCCACTCTAAATGCTACCGGCACTGGCTTCTTTCATCACGGACGATGGTTATTTCATTTCAAATTATCATGTCGTCAAGGATGCGACCAAAGTTCGTTTGGTCACGAGCGCAGGTTTGATTGACGCAAAAGTTGTTCAGGTGGACACGGCCAATGATTTGGCTTTGTTGAAAGCGGACGGGCGGTTTGCATCGCTGCCCATTGCCTCCAGTCGCACGATGAATCTAGGCGGCACGGTGGCGACCATCGGTTTTCCCGACATCGGTTTGCAGGGGTTCGCGCCCAAGCTGGCCAAGGGGGAAATCGCGTCGCTGTCCGGCGCGGGGGATGACCCGCGCTATTTTCAAATCAGCGTGCCGGTGCAGCCGGGCAATTCGGGCGGGGCGCTGGTGGATGAGCGGGGCAACGTGATCGGCATCGTGTCGGCCAAGCTGGATGCGGCGGCGGCGCTGGCGGCGAGCGGGGCGTTGCCGGAGAATGTCAATTACGCGGTCAAGAGCAGTTTTCTGTTGAGCTTCCTCGAATCCGTGCCGGACGTTTCGGCCAAGCTGAAAGAGCCGAACACGGCGGACCGAGAAGTTTGAGGACGTGGTGAAGTCGGCGCAGGATGCGGCGGTGCTGGTGTTGGTGTATTGATTCACAATTTTGCCAGTCTTGGAAATAATTCAGCCCCGCCGATTTCAAGTTGACAAACGTATCCCATGCGATACCATATTTGAAATATGCCGTTTATTCAATTTTTGTTCATCGAGGTGCCGAAAGATTTGCGCAAGATTGTCGGCGAGCCAACGCCCGGCACACGCGCCTACCGGCGGGAGGGGACGCACCAGGAATGCGGCCAATGGCTGGAAGCCCTCGGTGAACATTACAAAGGGGATGTCGGAATTTCACCCGCTGGTGTCTCCATGTTCGTGCCCGTTCAACGAGCAGCCGTCCACAAACGCATCAAGGAAGGCAAACTGACTGCGTTCTTCTTTTACATTACCCGAATCGAAAGCACGTTCTTTGGCACCAAACGCAAAGTCAAATTGCGCCCCTACATCGTGCTGTCGGTGAGCGAATGCAAGGCGTGGGCGGCAGAAATGAAGCGCCGTTTGGGTTACGTGGACGAACCGGATGAGACGCCCTTGAAAGCCAGCAAACGGCTGATGCCAGTAGCGGCAGAGGATGAGCCAAAATCGGAAAAGGAAGCCAAGGAAGCCTTGGACTTCGCGCAGACCGACCCGAAAGATAAAGGCAACCGGAAAGTCCGGTATGAGGAAGCACTCGACACGGAGAACCGGCAGCAGGATATGTTTTATCTGCTGGCAGAGGCAATGGCGGCGATGGCGTCCGGCAAGAAGGCTGAATTTTATCGGAAGCGGCTGCAAAAGGGGATGAAGTGGGACAAGCAGGAGAAGCGATGGAAATGGAAGGAGTGACGCGGAATGCAAACGGAGGAAAAATTCAATGACCGCTTGATACGACTGCCGGAGTTGGAGCAGATTTTCGGCGTGTGCAAGCGGACGGTAAGACGGAAGGCAGAGAGTGGCGAGTTGCCCCCGTTGCGGCGGATTGGCCGGGCGGTAGGGATGCTGGAAAGCCAGGTCAAAGCGTATTTTCAACGGTTGCGGGAACAACCAGCCAATTGAGAAAGGAAAACGATGATTGCTTATATTTACCGGCCCAAACGGAGGCGCAACGGCAAATTGATTTTTGCCCGGCTATATCGCGCGCGCGTGCGTTTTCCCGACGAACACAGAACGAAAGATATTCCACTGCACGTGACCGAAAAGCGGTCGGCGGAGCAGAAGCTCCAGCAGATTCTCAATGAACATAGCCAGGAATCGGTCGGCTTGATCGCGCCAACGAAAATCCGTGAAGCGGCTAACAGGCCACTGGCAGACCACTTTAAATTTTTCACGCGCGAACTCGCCACCGCCGGCTGCGTGAAGCGTTACGTTCAAGGCGTGGAGAATTACATCGGCACGCTGATGAAAGAATGCCAATGGGAGTATTTCAAGGACATTAATGCCGAGGCGTTTCAAAACTGGCGGCAACACCAGAAAAAATCACCAAAGACCCTGAATGAGTACCTGGTGGCGACGCGAGCCTTTCTCAAGTGGGCGCAGCGCCTCGGATATATCGCGCAGAATCCGCTCGAAAAAAACTGATTTGCTGCGTGTTCAAGGCCGCCAGAAGCGGGCACGCCGCGCCTACACGCCAGAGGAAATCCAAAGGCTGTTGGCGGTCGCTGGCCGGCGAGTACCGGTGTATCTGGTGGCGGCGCTAACAGGCATTCGCAGAGGCGAAATCAAGCAATTGCGCTGGGCGGACGTTGACCTGGACGGCACGGCCCCCAAAATTACCGTGTCGGCAGCCATTTCCAAAAATCACTACGAGGATGCCCTGCCCTTGCATCCCGACATCGTAGCCGCATTGAAGCAGATCAAACCAGTGTCCAGCAAGCCGGAGCAGTTGATTTTCAAAGGAAAGTTCCCCGGCTACAAACAGTTTTATGCCGATCTCAAGGCGGCAGGAATTGATTGGGAAGACCAAGGCGACGGTCGTTTGGACTTTCACAGCTTCCGGGTTACCTATTGCACCCAACTGGCACCTGGAACACCCAGCGAGCGCGTGCGCATGGCGCTGATGCGGCACCGTGACCCGAAACAGACCGCCAAGACTTACACCGACGCGCGGATGTTGCCGTTGAAAGAAGCGATTGCGAAACTGAATTTCCACCGCTCGGCGGGTCCGTCAAAAGATGACACACAACTAGACACACAAAATTCGGTCGCAGCGGGTCAAAACGGGTCATTTGCTGTCACTCCCCCACTCGCAGGCAAAAGTGAGAATTCTCATTTAGATATGGGGCTGAAGTCGCTGTTTGTCCATGCAAGTCACGCCGGGGCAAAAGAGGGGAAATGGTCGGAGCGACAGGATTTGAACCTGCGACAGCCAGCTCCCAAAGCTGGTGCTCTACCAAGCTGAGCTACGCTCCGACACAGCCCATGATTGCACGAAATTCCCACACCGCAAAGCTTTTCCACTGGCTTTCGCGCTGGACGATGCCCATCCGCGTGTTACACTTCTTTTGTTATGGCAACCGAAACGCCGGTAGCACAGAAAAAAGTCAATCTTCGCCGGCCCGATATTCTCGAAGCCGTGCAGGCCCAGGTGCTCTCGCATTATCGCAGCGAGCTCGTCGAGCGCGTCCGCGCCAATGGCTGCGTGCTTTCCGCCGACAGCCTCACGGTGAAGCTCGCCAAGGAATTCGGTTTCTGCTATGGCGTCGAGCGCGCGATTGACCTCGCCTACGCCGCGCGAAAATACTTCCCGCCCGAAAAACCCATCTACCTGCTCGGTGAAATCATTCACAACCCCGAGGTCAACGACCAGATCCGCAACATGGGCATCCAGATCATTTCCCCCAAACCGACCGAGGAAGAAATGACGCGCCTGAATGCCGGCGACGTTGTGATGATTCCCGCGTTTGGCACCGAGGTCGGCACGCGCAAACGGCTCGAAGAAAAGGGCTGCGTGCTCGTGGACACCACCTGCGGCGACGTGATGAGTGTCTGGAAACGCGTCCGGCAATATTCCAAGGAAAGCGTCACGAGCATCATTCACGGCAAGGCATGGCACGAGGAAACCAAGGCCACCAGTTCGCAGGCGCGCGCCTACGGCAACGGCCATTATCTGGTTGTCTTCAACCTGGCTGAAACGGATTACGTCTGCCACTACATCGTCCACGGCGGCAACAAGCAGGAATTTCTGGAAAAGTTCAGGGGTGCGTATTCGCAAGGGTTCGATCCGGAAGAACACTTGAGGGCGGTCGGCGTGGCGAACCAGACCACCATGTTGCGCGGCGAAACCGAGGAGGTCCAACGCCGCTTCAAAGCTGCCATGGAGAAAAAATACGGCGCGGCAAGCGTTGCGGAGCACTTCCGCTTCTTTGACACCATTTGTGGCGCGACGCAGGATCGCCAGGATGCTCTCCAAAAACTGCTGCGCGAGCCAATGGATTTACTCATCGTCATCGGCGGCTACAACTCGTCGAACACTTCGCATCTTGCTGAAATGGGCGAGGCCAAACTGCCGACTTATTTCATCAAGAACGCCGCCAAAATGGAGTCGGACAAGCTTATCCGCCATTACGACCAGCATGCCAAAAAGGAAACCGAGACCCGCGACTGGCTGCCGTCCGGCAAAATCACTGTCGGCATCACCGCCGGCGCGTCGTGCCCGAACAACCTGATCGAAGACGTGATTCACCGGCTGTTTGAACTGCGTGGCATCTCCGTCCAGAAACTGCTTGCAAACTGACGGGCCCGTTACATGGTTTTGCCTTACCTGAAATCAGGAAAAATCAGTTCTTTGTTTCCAGCCGTCCTTATTCAATAAACCAAAACCAGCACCGCCGCTTTTGTAGGAGTCGAGGTCACGAGACTCATTTTAATCAGAGACTCCTCACGTCGTCTCCTACAATTTTAATAGACCAGAACCAGGACCGCCGCATTCTGCGCCGACTTCACCACCACCTCAAACTTCTCATCCGCCGTGTTCGGCGCTTTGAGCTTGGCATTCACGTCCGGCACCGACTCCAGGAAGCTCAACAGCAGGCTGCTCTTGACCGCGTAATTCACATTCTCCGGCAACGCCCCGCTCGCCGCCAGCGCCGCCCCCGCATCCAGCTTGGCCGACACGATGCCGATCACGTTGCCCCGCTCATCCACCAGCGCCCCGCCCGAATTGCCCGGCTGCACCGGCGCGCTGATTTGAAAATACCGTGGGTCATCCCCCGCCCCGGACAGCGACGCGATTTCCCCCGTGGTGGCCGTGCGCAAGCACCTTGGGCGCGAACCCCTGCAAACCGATGTCGGGAAATGCGGAGTTAAAATCAAACAACCGACCTCACCCCGGCCCTCTCCTCCAGGAGAGGGAGAATCGTTCGCCGTCTCTTTGAAAATTCGCACGACTGGATTTGCCGGACAGTTTTCAGCCAGCCAGAAACCATTCGCTTCGTTGTCCTCTCCTGGGGGAGAGGATACAGGTGAGGGCGAGCGTCAAAACAAAATTCATTCTCCAATCGTCCATCCCAAAATGAATTCAGGCAAAGAGTCCGTTGCCCATGCGGAATTCGAATTGCGGAGTGCGGAGCGCAATGCACATCCGCTGATCACGCCGATTACACAAATCTCTTTCCCCGCATCCGCGGAATCTGCGGATAAAACTTCCCGTGACAAGTCAGGGCGACCCGTCCATCTTCGTTTTGTGTAGCAGCGGAGGTGAGTCTGCTCCATCTAAAAAATCATCGCGCAAAATAATGAGCCGACTCACATCGGCTGCTACCATTCGGATTAGCCATTGCCGCGTGCCAAAGCGCCAGAGGGCTGGCGCACTCCAAGACGCTTCGCGTTCGCCGAGCCGCTCCGGATTTCCGCCGGGTCTTGGACTGCGGTGATCCTCCACCGCTTTTCCAATCCGTGTTTATCCGTGCCCATCCGTGGTCAAATCCGTTTAAGAACTTCGTCGGAAGAAAGCTCCGCCAGCAATTGCGAAACCGTTTTACTCTGTCCCGGCAAAATCAAATCCGGCGCGATTTCGTTCAGCGGCTGAAGCACGAACCGCCGCAGATGCGCCCGCGGATGCGGCAAAACCAGTTCCGGCCTGTCGCGGGTTTCAGCGCCAAAGGCTATCAAATCCAAATCGAGAGGCCGCGGCTCGTTCAGTACTTTCCTTGGCTGGCGGCCAAATTCCCTTTCGAGCGCCCGCAATCTTTCCAGCAGCGATTCCGGCGTTTCATTTTTTCGCGACGTCAAGCCGACAGCCGCATTTACAAATATCGGCGAACCTGGCGGACAATCCACCGGCGAGGCCTGCCATAACGAAGACTTGAGAATAGGGCAGTCGGAACAATTTTGCAGCCGCACCATCGCGTCGAGGATGATTTGCCGCGAATTCCCCAAATTCGAGCCAAGAGCAATAAAAACCGTAGTAGGAGCCGACGTGAGGAGGCTCATTATTTTTGCATTTTAATTAGAGACTCCTTACGTCGTCTCCTACAATCTCACTTCAGTCCCAGCACATCCTGCATGTCATAAAGGCCGGGCTTTTGTTTGACCACCCAGAGCGCCGCGCGCAACGCGCCGTTGGCGAATGTGTCGCGGCTGGACGCCTTGTGGGTCAGCTCGACGCGTTCGCCGTCGGCGGCAAAAATCACCGTGTGATCGCCCACCACGTCGCCACCGCGCAGAGAATGAATGCCAATCTCGCCCGGCGCACGCTCACCAATGCCCAGCCGGCCGTGCCGTGCCACCTTGTCCAAATGCTGCTTGCGCACCTCGGCCAGGATTTGCGCCAGCGATTTGGCCGTGCCACTCGGCGCATCCACTTTCATGCGATGATGCATTTCAGTGATTTCCAAATCGTAGTCCGGCCCCAAAATCTCCGCCGCCTTGCGCGTCAGCCAGAACAGGGTGTTGACACCGGTTGAAAAGTTTGAGGTCCAGACCATCGGAATTTTCGTTTTGAATTTCAACACCTCGTTTCGCTCGGCGCTCGTATGTCCCGTCGTGCCGATGACCATGGCTTTTTTGTGCCGGGCACACAGGCCCGCGATGTCCGCCGTTGCCGCGTGGGAACTGAAATCCACCACCACGTCGCCCCGCGTGACGGCATCAGGCAGATCGTCACCCATGTCAATTTGCGCAGCAACGTGCAGTTCGTGAAAATTTTTCGCGCACGAAACGAGCGTCTGGCCCATCCGGCCTTTCGCCCCGGTAATGATGATTCTTGTCATGTGTAATCCGTGATACGTGACGCGTGAAACGTGATGGGCGATTCACGCCTCACGTTTCACGCCTTATCCCTCATTTCAAAATGCCGCACGCCCTCATCGTCGCGCGTAATTTTGCGCGGTTGGCCGCGCTCATCGGCACCAGCGGCAGACGATATTCTTCGTCAATCAAGCCTTTCATCGCCAGCGCGGCCTTGATGGGAACCGGGTTCGTCTCGATGAACAAATCCTTGAACAACGGATAAAGTTTGGCATGAAGTTGCGATGCCTTGCGGATTTGACCGCGCCGGAACGCGGCCACCATTTGTGCCACCTCACGGGGAACGACATTGGACGCCACACTAATGACGCCGTCCGCGCCCACCGCCATGAACGGCAGCGTGAGCGAATCGTCGCCGCTTTGAATAACGAATTTCGGTCCGAGCGCCGCGCGCAATTGCGACACCCGGTCACAGCTGCCACCGGCTTCCTTGATGCCGATGACGTTCCTGCATTCGCGCGCCAGGCGCCGCACGGTCTCGACCCCGATCTCGACGCCGCAGCGCCCCGGAATGCTGTAAAGCACGATGGGCAGTTTGGTGGTGAACGCGATTTCCTGGAAATGCTGGAACAAACCTTCCTGGGTCGGCTTGTTATAATACGGCGCGACCTGCAACGAACCGTCCGCGCCGATTTTCTCGGCTTCGCGCGTCAGGTAAACCGCCTCACTCGTCGAATTCCCGCCGGTGCCGGCGAGCACTTTGACCTTGCCTGCACAAAACTTTACCGTGAGCGCGATGATTTCGAGATGCTCCTCGTAATCCACCGTCGGCGATTCACCGGTGGTGCCCACGGGCACGATGCCATCCACCCCCGACTTGATTTGCATCCGAACCAGGCGTTCCAGGGCAGGTGTGTCGAGCTGGCCGTTTTTGAACGGCGTTACAATGGCGGTGTAAGTTCCTGTGAACATGATTTTATCAGGCGGATAAATTAGCCCAAATCGCGCATTTGACCAGCAGGAAATCGCCGGCAACCGGCGCCTGGCCTTCATCATCATTCGCACACTTGCTATTCATCATTCGTCCGCATAATTTCTGCGCGCCTTGAAGAAAACGAACCCGGTCATCCCGCGCAAGACGATCTATCGGCTCTCGATTTATCTGCGCTGCCTGGCGCGTCTGCGCGAGAATGGCATCGGTACCGTGTCCAGCGACGCGCTCGCCCGGGCCGCCGGTGTCAAGCCCACGCAATTGCGCAAGGACCTCGCGTACTTCGGCACCTTTGGCACGCGCGGCCTCGGTTACGACGTGGCGGACCTGTCGAAAAAAATCGCCGACGAACTCGGCACCTCGCGACTGCAACCGGTCATTCTGGTCGGTGTCGGGCATCTCGGCCTCGCTTTGCTTTCTTATCGTGGTTTCGGGAAGGAAGGATTCGAAATCGTCGCTGGCTTTGATGCCGACCCACGCCGCCAGCGCGACAAAAAAATCCGCCAGCCGATATTGGGCATGAACAAACTCCCGGACTTTGTCCGTCAGAATGGCACCCGGATGGCCATTCTGACTGTGCCTGCGGCCGCCGCCCAGGAGGTTGCCAACCAGCTCGTCGCTGCCGGCATCACGGGCATTTTGAATTTTGCGCCGATTCCCCTTTCCGTGCCCGAGGAAGTCATGGTCAACAACGTCAATCTGGCCATCGAACTGGAAAACCTGAGTTACTTTATTCAGGAATAGCGGCGGCGGCAAACTTCCCGGTGGACGATCAAACCGTCTGCAAAGATTTCTTCGACTTGCGGGGTTTCCTGGCGGGTTTGGGATTGGCCGTTGGTTCCGCTGATTTTGCCGGTTCCGCTTCCGTCGCGGGCGGCAGATAAAGATACCGACCGCAACTCTCGCAGAGCTGGATGTCCTCTCCGTGTTTCAGCGCCATGATGCCGCCGATGGGCACACGCATGTGGCAACCGGTGCAGACCTGATCGCGAACCAGGGTGATGCCCTTTTTCCCTTTTGCGACCAGGCGATCGTAATGGCCGAGGATCTGGGGCGGAATTTTGGCGCGCAATTGCGTCATGGCTGCCTTGGTACCCCCGTCTTCAACTTCGCTGAATTCAAGGGATTGAAGTTTGATCAAGTTCTGAAGTAATTCATTCAATGCATTCATAAAACCGTGCTTGTATATTCATGACATAACGGGCGAAAATCAGCAAGCTGAATCCAGCCGCCCCAACAAGCGCAGCAATCCGTCCAAAATCGTGAGCGGATGCGGCGGACAGCCGGGAATGTGAAGGTTCACCGGCACAACGCTGTCCGCGCCATTTCGCTGCTCGGCGTGGCCGAGGTAAGGGCCGCCGGAAATGGCGCATGCGCCGACGGCAATCACCAACTTGGGTGACGGCACCGCCTCGTAGGTCTGGCGCAAAGCCGATTCCATGTTTTGCGTGACCGGCCCGGTGATCAGGAGGCCATCGGAATGACGTGGCGACGCGACAAATTGAATGCCGAACCGGCCCAGATCAAACACGACCGTGTTCAGCACGTTCACATCCGCTTCACATCCGTTGCAGCCGCCGGCGCTGACCTGGCGCAGTTTCAGCGACCGGCCAAAAAGTCTCCGCGATTTTTCATCCAGCGTCTTCGCCAACTGAAATTCCTTTTCACCCAGCACGAGTGCACTGCGGCTGGAGGTGGCCAGGCGGTGTTCGGTGGTAAAACGAATGGCGCCCTCCGGACAGGCCCGTTCGCATTCGGGACAAAACAGACACCGGCCCAGATCCAGCTCAACCTGCCTGCCGTTCACCACGATGGCGTCGGTCGGGCAAATGTCGGCGCAAACGCGGCAGCCGTCCGGACATTTCGCAGCGTCAATTTGCGGCCGACCGCGCCATCGCTCCGGCAACACCGGCGGTAGTTTTGGAAAACCGATCGTCCGGTGTTTCTGATGAGCGCGTGCTAGAAAAGCCTTCAACATGATGTCATCCCAATTTGGATCTGCGATTTTCGATTGACGCGGCAAGACCGGACTGCGCGTCAATCAAAAATCGTAAATCGTAAATCATAAATTCACAGGTCATGGCCGCAGTAGGACAGGTTGAAACTTTTGTTGCAAAGCGGGAAATCGGAAATCTGCTGGCCGCGCAACGCCTGCGCCAGCCCCATCCAGTTGTGAAACGACGGGTCCACGACTTTGTAATGTGCGAATTTCCCCGCCGCATCGGTCATTGCCACATGGCAAATCTCTCCGCGCCAACCCTCAGTCAATGATACCACTGCGCGATTCGACGCCAGCGGGCCGACCTCCGCGCGCACCGGGCCTTCCGGCAGTCCCTCGAGTTGATCAAAAACAAACGCCAGCGAACGCTGGATCTCCATCCAGCGCACATGCGCCCGCGCAAAGACCGTGCCGGTGTGATACAAGGACATTGGGATCTGCGCAAACCGGTAAATGCCCGAAGGGAATTGCGCCCGCACATCGCGTTCAATGCCACTGGCCCGCGCCGCCACGCCGACGAGTCCCAGTTCCCGGGCTGTCTCGCGCGGGACGGGACCGGCGTTCTCAAAGCGCGAGCGCACCGACGGCGCGTCCCAAAGCAGGTTCACCGCGTTGGTCACATCTTTGCGGGCTTGTTCCAAACGCTCGTTCAGTTGTGACTGGCGGGTATTATCCAGATCAAACAAAACTCCGCCGGGCCGGACCAGGCCGCGCCCGAAACGACTTCCGCAAATCAACGCCGTCAGATTCAGAAAATCACCCCGAATGCGCCCGCAAAAACTGGCCGTGGGCAGATAGCCGACGTCGCCCGCCAGCGCACCGAGGTCGCCGGTGTGGTTGGCCAGTCGCTCCAGCTCCAGCGCAATTGCGCGCAAAACTTGCGCCCGCGCCGGCACGCGGCAGCCCGCCAGCGTTTCAACCGCTTCGCAATGCGCCAGCGTGTGGCCGATGGTGGTGTCGCCGGCCAGTGTCTCCAGGTAAGGAATCGTCCGCTTGTTCGGCCCGCCCACCAGGGCGCGTTCGACACCGCGATGCTGGTAGCCGAGCGAAATTTCCAGGTGATAAACGTTTTCGCCGTGGCATTGAAAACGAAAATGTCCCGGTTCAATGATGCCGGCGTGAACGGGGCCGACTGCGATTTCGTGAACTTCTTCGCCGTTTACTTTAAAGAAATCGGTAACGCCCGGCTGGATGGGGATTCCTTCGGAACGGCTCCAGGCATCGTGGCCCGGGCGATAGGAGTGATGAAACCGAATCGGCTTCAGCCACGGATGGCCTTCAGGTTGAATACCCCATTGCTCGGCGATTTCGCGTTCCAACCAGTGCGCCTGCGGACAGGCCGGCGTCATCGCGGGATAACGGTCGGCCACTTCGGTCGAGCCGAGCGTCAATTGCCCTTCCGCGTCATTGGCCAGCACGACAAATAGCCGGACACCGTTGGCGCCAGCCGGTTGCCCGAACAACGCCATGATGCGCCCGTTGTTTTCGCAGGTTTGCAGGATTTGTTCACGGAAATCATCGAGGTCGAGCCCGGGAATTTCTGCGAGCGCCACAGCATCGCCGTTGCGGATGGAATTGGCGGCGCTGGTTTTCATTGAGTGCCTCCCAACGTCAAGGCGATTTGGTGCAGCACGTCGCCCAATTTTGCCGGAATCGTCAGGCCCAGGCACAGCACCAGAAAACCAAGCACGGCGGGGGGCGCGATTTGCCACCAACGGTCTTCGCCGCGGATTATGGTTTTTTCCGGCTCTCCTTGCGCCATGGCCAGAAACGCGGTTGTCATACCGATGAAAATGATCGCCAGAAAACCGAGCATCACAATGGCAATCCATGACCGACCGCCATCAAACGCGGCTTTCAGAATGATGAATTTACTCAGGAACAATCCGAACGGCGGCGTGCCGGTAATGGCGAGAAAACCTGCCAGCCAGAGCAGCCCGGTCGCCGGCGCGGCCATCAACAGTCCGCGCACTTTTGCGATGTTTTTACTTTGGTAACGGGTCAGGATATTGCCCGAAAGCAGGAACAGCATGGCCTTGGCCAGCGAATGGTTCACGGCTTGCAACATCGCGCCAAAGACACCCACGCCGCCCAGCCCCACACCGATCGCGATAATACCCATGTTCTCGACACTCGAATAGGCCAGCAGCCGTTTGTAATCCGTCTGGCCGAGAATGAACACCGCGCTGACCGCCAGCGACATCAGCCCCAACGCAATCCACACGTCCCGGCCAAAATCTCCCAGCCCGGCTGCCACGCAGATTTGCTGCACGCGGACGAGCCCAGGAACGCACAGTTCAACACCGCGCCCGACAGCAGCGCCGAAACCGCCGACGGCGCTTCGCTGTGCGCATCCGGCAGCCAGGTGTGCAACGGCGCCAGACCCATTTTCGTGCCGTAACCGACGAAGAAGAGGAGGCAGGCGACCTTTAACCACGGCGTTTGCAAATTTGCGGCATGGGCCACAAGGCCGGAAAGCACCATCGGGAAACCGTCGCCGGTCGCGGGCGTCGCCGCCACCCCCAGAAAGAAATTCGCCAACAATGCCAGGGCGATGCCAACCGAGCAGATGAGCAGATATTTCCAGGTCGCTTCGAGCGAGCGATGGTGACGGTGAAAATAAATCAGTGGCGCACTCGCCAGCGTGGTGGCTTCGATGGCCACCCATAGCAAGCCGAAATGCTGGCTGACTGTCACCAGTGTCATCGCCGCCAGGAACAAAAGGAGGCAGCCAATGAATGCCGCCTCCGGCGCGTTGTCGAAGAAAAACCCCTCCTCCGGGTCCGTGGCGCGCCGGTTCGCTTCCTGGCCGAGGTATCCAGCGACATAAAACGATACCACCAGAAACAGACCGCTGGTGATGCTCAGAAACAATAATCCGGCCGCGTCCAACGCCAGCCAGCCGCCCAACGCCGGTGCGGGTGTTGCCTTCCAACAGACGGCCGTAAGTACCGCATGCATCACCGCCGTCCCGATCAGCAGTCCGCGCCGCAAAGCCGGCCGTGGGAGGGCAAAGGCCACCAGACCGGCAAGCAAAGGCAGAATGACGAGGGCGAACATCATGGAAAGTGCGGAGTGCGGAGTGCGGAGCGCAGAGTGGAAATAGGTGCATCCGATATGTTCGGGCGATACGTCTCGCAACCTCGTAGCGCAGATTGGCAATCTGCTGCATCGCAGAATGGCATTCTGCGGACGTTTCGAAACATGGTTGCGCTCGATCGGTCCAGCAATGTGCCGATTGCCAATCGGCGATACCGCAGGCTGCCAGCCTGCGCTACCAGCGCCGCAGTGCGCTCAATCGTAGATCGTAAATCATAAATCATAAATCCCATCAATCTTTCAACGTGCTCAACCGGTCGGTGTTGATGTGGTCGAACTCGCGGTTGATGTGGAAAATGGTGATGCCCATGACGAACACCGCTACAAACACGTCCAACAGCACGCCCACCTCGACCAGAAAAGGCGTCCGCACGGCCACCCCCACGCCGAACGTGTAAATGCCGTTCTCCAGCACCAGAAAACCCAGGACCTGGCTCACTGCGCGCTTGCGGCTGACGATGAGAAACAGACCGGCAAAAATGGAAAAAAATGACACCGGCGCCAGCCACGGCGAGGCGATGTTTTCAGGAATCGGCAATCGCGTGCACAGCCAGAAGGCCGCGCCCAGGGCTGCCGCACCCGTCACCAGCGACGCAGCGTACCCGACGTAAGGCTCCACTTCGCGCGCGATTTCAGCTTCACGGATTGCCCGGAAAAGCAGCCACGGAAATACGACGCCCTTGATGGCAATGGTGCCCGCTGCCAGCAGCGCAAAATGCACCGACAATTCCGGCCAGTGCGCCAGAATCGGCAGCAACCCGAGCGCCACGCCTTGCGCCGCCACGACCCGGATCGAAGCGCCCAGCCGGCTGGAGCCCAGCAGCTTCAGATTGGTCAGCACCACCAGCGCGAGAATAAGGTCGGTGATGAACATAAGGATCAGGTCAGACTCAGTAAAAACGCCACGGCTGCCAATGCGCCCGCGCCGACGAGCAATTGCGGCACAATCACCAGACGCAGCCGTGCCATGACCGATTCAATCACGCCGACGACCACGGCCACGACCAGCATCCCGCCTGCCGCCAGCAACAGGCTCAACCATAGATTGCCGGTCGCCGGCAGCACCATCGCGACAATCAACGCCGCGAACAGCCACAGCTTGAGCGCCGCGCTGTACAGGACGAACGCCAGGTCCGGTCCTCCGTGGTCCAGCACCATCACTTCGTGAATCATGGTCAATTCGAGGTGCGTGTTCGGATCGTCCACGGGGATGCGCGCGTTCTCCGCCAGCAACACAATCATCAATGCAATCACCACCAGCATCAGCACCGGGCCGGCCTGCAACCAGCTCGCACCGGATACCAGTCCAAAAATGGTTGAGAGCGAAAGCGCGTCGGCCTGTCGTGCCAGGGTTGCCAGTGCCACGAGCAGGGCCGGTTCGGCCAGCACAGAAAAGAAAACTTCGCGGCTGGCGCCCATGCCTTCGAAACTTGAGCCCGTGTCCAGCGCCGCCACGACGATGAAAAACCGCGCTACGCCCAACAAGCCGGCGAACAACAGAAAGTCCGCCGGAAACGCAATGAGCGCCGGAATATTTCCCAACGGCATCAACATGGCCGCTGTCAGTGTCGCGGCCAGGCCGATGATTGGCCCGGCACGAAACAGCCACGTGGTCGTCCGGCTATAGACCGCGCCTTTTTGCAATAGCTTCCACAAATCGAAATACGCTTGCAGCAGTGGCGGCCCACGCCGCCCGGCAAAAAAAGCCTTGGTACGGTTGATGACGCCCGGCAACAACGGCGACAACCCCAGCGCCAGCAGCAATGGAATAAAGGAAGCGGTGTTCATGGTCAGCGGAATTTCCAGACCAGCAACACCATCAACGTCGCGGCGATGTAGAGGATGTAAAGTTGGACGTTGCCGCGTTGCAGCCAGCGCAATTGCGACAACCACGCCTCGCCCCGTTCCAACATCGGCCGGTACATTTCCTCGCGGGAAAGATCGGGGGTCTCGGTTTTCAATGCGGCTTCGGTCGGAAAAAGACCGCGTGGTGCCGATATTTTTTTCTTCGTGCCCAACAACGACCGGAACAAATCCGTCAGCGGCTGGGCAAACGAGGAAGCGGTGTATTGTATTCGTGCCGTCGGTTGCGCGTAGCCGCAACCCCAGGTCACGCTCTCATCCACCCGGCGATCCGCGAGCAAACCTCGCCGCACCAAAACCAGCATGGCCACCAGCAGCAAGAATGTCACCGCCCCGATCACCACGAATGTCAACGAAGCGGTCGTGGTGGCCAGGGTTATCCTTACCACCTCAGGCCGCTGGGCCGTCATATTCTCCAAAACCTTTTGCATCCCTCCGATCACAACCGGCGCGAACAGACCGATACCGGCGCATCCCGCCGCCAGGATCAACATGGGCAGGCGCATGGACCATCCGGTTTCGTGGGCGTGCAATACGTGCTCGCTGCGCGGTTCACCGAGAAAAACGATGCCGAACGCCTTGGTAATGCACGCCACCGCCAGCCCGCCAATCAGTGCCAGACCCGCAATCAGCGCCAGCAACGGGATGGCGATGGGCCCGCTGGTGGAAATGCCGCCTTTGAACGCGCCCAGGAAAATCAGAAACTCGCTGACGAACCCGTTCAACGGCGGCAAACCTGAAATGGCGACCGCGCCGATAAGAAAAGCCACCGCCGTCCAGGGCATCCGTTTCAACAACCCGCCGAGCTGGTCAATTTCCTGCGTGCCAGTGCCATGCACCACCGCACCCGCGCCAAGGAACAACAGGCCCTTGAACAGGGCGTGATTGAGGACATGCAGCAACCCGCCTCCGAAGCCCAGCACCATCAGCACCGCCGAACCTGTGCTCATGCCCAACAGGCCGACGCCCAGGCCCAGCGCAATGATGCCGATGTTTTCGACGCTGTGATAGGCCAGCAGCCGCTTCAGGTCGTGCTGGGCCAGCGCAAACAACACACCCAGCACACCCGAACTGAGCCCGATGGCAACGAGTCCCCAGCCCCACCATAACGGCGGCATTCCCAAAAACGTGAACGTGCGCATCAGCCCGTAAATTCCCGTCTTGATCATTACACCCGACATCAACGCCGACACATGGCTGGGCGCGGCGGGATGCGCTTCCGGCAACCAGACGTGCAGCGGCATAAACCCGGCCTTGGTCCCGAATCCAACCAACGCCAGCAGAAACAGAACGCTGGCCAGTCCCTGTGTGTGAACGCCCTGTTGCGCCCAGACATTGAAATCCATCGAGCCGGTCTCGCGTCCGAGCAACAGGAAAAACGCCAGTAAAAACGCCGTTCCCAGATGGGTGGCAACGAGATATATCCAGCCCGCCTCACGCACGGACTGGTGTTCATGCTCGAATGTGACCAGAAAAAAAGAGGCGATCGCCATCAACTCCCACGCGTAGAGAAACAACACCGCATTGCGGGCCAGCAGGACCAGCATCATCCCCAGCACCAGCAGGCAGTAAAAAAACCAGGCCGGTCCGAGCGACCGCTTTCCCCGCCACGGCCGCAAATAGCCGACACCATAAATCGCTGCCAGGGCCGAGAGAAACAACGTCGGGAGAAGGAACCATGCCGTCAGAGGATCCACCTCAATGAAAAGTTCGCCCCATGGGATCGGCGGCGGAGTGCTGCGCAGGGATATGAGCGGTCCGCTCACATTGCTCAGAAGCGCTTTGATTGCCGGAATGCAGCCCAGTACCGCCGCGACAAACACTGAACCGGCTCCCAGCCACGAATAATCCCGCTCAGTACGGCTTAACAACAACACTGCGACCGCGCCTGCGAGCAGGACAGCTATCGCAAGCAATAACGCAATGACCGCCGTCACGTCGCCGCCTCCTGCGCTGAGACCGCAACCGGGGCCCGCAAGTTGTCACTAATCCGTTTGGTCGCCTCCAGAATTTCATCGCGGCTGGCCTGCCGGACGATCAGCGACTTGAACTCCGGATCCCGCAACGCAAACGCCAGGCGCGACAGCAAGTGCAGATGCGCCTTGACCGTCGGGCTGACAAGCGTGAACAACGTTTGCACCGGCTGGCCGTCCAACGCCCCGAAATCCACCGGTGCCTCCAGGAAACACAGCGTCACCACCGGTTGCGGCACGTGCAGGACAATCGGGTTCCGCACGTGTGGAATGGCAATGCCGTCCCCGATGGCAGTGGACTCCAGCGCCTCGCGCGCCAGCAACACTTGCAACAGAAACTCACGGTCCACCTTGTCCGGCAACCGCAGCACTTCCACCACGCTCCGAAGAACAGCCGGCTTATCCTTGCCGGCCAGACGATAGAAAATTCCACCCACCTCCATGGCGTTGGACAATTCGGGAAGCGGTGCGGAACCGCCCTCGGGTTCTTCGAAAATCCGCGGCGAGACATTGATGCGATTGGCCGTCGCCCACTCCAACAACTCGGCCCGGTTAAACCGATATTGCCCGCTTAAACGGTATCCCGGGAGCTTTCGCTCATCAATCCAACGATAAACCGTCTTTTCGGATATGTTGAGCAATCCAGCTACGTCTTTGACTGTCAATTGCATCTGCTCATAGCGTCCAACACACTGAATGCGTTTTGGACATCTTTGGACATTTTATTTTAGACAAACAAGAATGTCAATAGCGCCCGAAGAACGGCTTAAAGAATGGCATCCTCCAATGACGGTGGCGGCGAATTCTTAGCCGGAACGATGCAGTTGCTCAAGCGCGTGGCGGCGACGCCCCGTCGCAGGCTGTGGGCGCGACGCCCCCGTCGCGCGAAACTTTTGGCGCACCGTTTGGTTCATCCGTCGGCGCTGGCGACGAGGCGTCGCCTCCACTCTCTGCGACGGGGGCGTCGCAGCCACGCGCGCCGCCACCTCGCTTTTCAACTGAATCGTTCCGACTTAGGGTAAGAGGATTAATTAAGGCGCACAGTAAAGACTGAGATCATCGTCTCATCATCTTATGTATCAGATAATTATTAGTCTTTACAAGAGTCTAATAAGCTGTCATAATCGCTGCGCACGCAAAAGTTTTAACCTTTTTAACCTTAAACCCATTAACCCTATGAAATCGAAAACTATACCTATGCATCATTCATTCGGCGGAGTGGCTTTTATGGGAGCAGTCCTGCTGTTGGCTTCCAACGCGCCAGCGCAAAATATCCTGCCGGCGCAAAATTTGTTTGTGGCGAATTGGTATTCCCCCGGCGCCATCTACGAATTTACGCCCGGCGGTTCGCAAAGCATCTTTTACTCCGGCGGATTGGGCGAGCCCGAAGGACTGGCCTTTGACAGCGCGGGCAACCTCTTTGTGGCGGATTCCTTGTTCGGCGCTATCTATGAAATCACGCCCGGTGGAACCCTGACCACTTTTGCCTCCGGGCTGGGCGACGATAATTCGCTGGCTTTCAACGCTGCTGGAGATCTCTTTGCGGCGGATTACTCCAACGGCAACATTTATGAGTTCACCCCGGGAGGAACTCAAAGCATCTTTGCCTCCGGATTGAATCAACCTGGTGGCCTGGCCTTTAATACCGCCGGCGACTTATTTGCATCGGACGCGAGCGGCAATATCTATGAGTACACGTCAGGCGGGGTGCGAAGCACCTTTGCCTCCGGCGTGGTTGCTCCTTTTGCCCTGGCCTTTAGCAGCGCGGGCGACCTGTTTGTAACGTATGGAGGAACAGGCCTCGGCAGCGGCGGCGTTACCGAAATCACGCCGGGTGGCGCGGAAAACAATTTTGCGACGGGATTGTTTAATCCTAATTATCCGGCTTTCAACAGCGCGGGCGATTTGTTTGTGGCCGATGACGGGAGCGGCAACGTCATTGAAATCACGCCCGGCGGAACACAAAGCACATTTGCCACGGGATTGGGCAACGCCACGGGATTGGCTTTCCAGGGTCAAACCTTGCCTGTACCTGAACCTTCGACTCTGGTGCTGGTGGCCGCAGGTACCAGCGCATTAGTCACCTATCGCCGCGGGAAAAAGGCGGCATCGCAATGAGGATGTGAACGCCACGGTCGAGACGCCCACGCGCTCCATTCATTCCTTCTTCGCCACTTTTACTTCGATGTGCAAGTCACGCAGTTGACGCGGCGAGGCGGCAGCAGGCGAGTCGGTCATCAAGTCGGCGCCTTTGGCAGTCTTGGGGAAGGCAATCACATCGCGAATGCTCGGCGTGCCGCAAAGAATCGCGTTGAGGCGATCGAAGCCGAGTGCGATGCCACCGTGCGGTGGCGCGCCGTAACGGAACGCTTCGAGCATGTAGCCGAATCGCAGTTTTGTCTCCTCCGGCGGAATTTGCAGCACTTCCTCAAACACCGTCTTCTGTACGTCAGGCTGGTGGATACGAATCGAGCCGCCGCCCAGTTCGACACCATTCACCACCACGTCGTAATGCTGGCCACGGACTTTTTTCGGGTCGGCCTTGAGCATCGGGATGTCCTCGGCCACCGGTGCGGTAAAGGGATGATGGCTGGAATACCAGCGGTTCTGTTCCTTGTCGAAACTGAGCAGCGGAAAATCCACCACCCACAGAAAATCGAACCGGTCGGCGGGAATGGTCAGCTTCCCCTGCTCTTTCAAGATGTTGGCGCAGTAACGCCGGATTTCGCCGAGGATTTCGCACGCGTTGAGCCATTGATCGGCGGCAAACAGAATCAAATCGCCTTCCTCAATCTTCAATTTTTGCGTCAGCGCGGCCCTCTCGGCATCGTTGAAGAACTTCACGATGGGCGATTTCCATTCAACAGGTGGCAGCGACGCCCCCGTCGCCCCGGCAGCGGGGGCGCTGCCGCCACGTTCGACCTTGATGTAAGCCAGGCCTTTCGCGCCGAAACCCTTGGCGTATTCGGTCATGGTGTCGATTTGCCCCTGGGTCACACTGGCGAGGCCTTTGGCGTTAAGCGCCTTCACTACGCCGCCACTGGCCACCGCGCCGCCGAACACCTTGAATTTGCTGGCGCGGAATTCCTCCGTAAAATCCTCAAGCTCCATCCCGTAGCGTGTGTCCGGTTTGTCAATGCCCCAGCGATTCAAAGCTTCCTTGTAGGAAATCCGCTTGAACGGCGTCGGCACGTCAAGGTTCAACGCGGTTTTCCAGATGCGTTTCAGCAAACCCTCGACGAGCCTGTAAATGTCCTCGCGCTCGATGAAACTCATTTCGAGGTCAATCTGGGTGAATTCGAGCTGCCGGTCGGCACGCTGGTCCTCGTCACGGAAACAGCGGGCCAGTTGATAATACCGCTCGATGCCGCCGACCATGAGGATTTGCTTGAACTGCTGCGGCGACTGCGGCAACGCGTAAAACTGTCCGGGGTTCACCCGGCTCGGCACGAGAAATTCGCGCGCGCCCTCCGGCGTGGACTTAAACAACATGGGCGTTTCGATTTCGAGGAAGCCCTGCTCATCGAGGTATTGCCGCGTAGCCATGGCGACCTTGCTGCGCAGTCGGAGATTTCGCGCCATCTCGGGCCGGCGTAAATCGAGGTAGCGATATCTCAGGCGCAACTCCTCGTTCACCTTGCTGGCCACTTCCGGGTCGTCCACCGGAAACGGCAGCACGTCGGCGACGTTGAGCACTTCGAGTTCATTCACCATCACCTCGACTTCGCCGGTGGGGATTTTGGGATTGTTCGTGCCTTCCGGTCGCTGGCGGACCTTGCCGGCCACGCGGATGACGCATTCACTGCGCAACGCCGCGGCGCGCTCGAACAGGTCCTTCGGCAAATCCGACGGATCGAAAACAGTTTGGGTGCGGCCTTCGCGGTCGCGGACATCAATAAAAATCAGGCCGCCGAGGTCGCGGCGGGAATGGACCCAGCCAGTCAAGGTGACCGTCTGCCCGATTTGCGCCGGGCGCAGTTCATTGCAATGATGCGTGCGTTTCATTCAAATGCGGAATGCGGAATTCGGATTGCGGAATTCAGCATCCAAAGCGAGCGCGCATGTTGGCGGGAATCGGAGCGCTTTTCAAAGATATTTTGACGGCGAATTCCCCGCTCGCCACGCGCCCGCGATTCAACTAACCTGTCCGCGCCATGACGGAGTTGCTCAAGCCCGAAGTCATTATTACGCACGAAAGCGACCTCGACGGCCTCCTTTCCGGCGTGCTGCTGCAGCGGCTTGCCAAAAACCTTTACAACACCGACACCCCGCTCGAGGCCTATCATTATAACCAATGGAAACTGCGAGATTTGCGGGAAAAGGCCGCGTGGGTCGCGGATTTCACCTTCGAGCCGCGCCTCGACAAGGCGGAGTGGATGGTCGTTGATCATCACGTCACGGACGCCGCGCCCAAGTACGCCCGGTTCATTCATGACGTGAACAAATCCGCCGCGACGCTGTGTTACGAACTGTGCCAGGAACACGGCCTCGGCTCGCCCACGCTTGACCGGCTGGTGCACTTGAACAACGTCGCGGACTTGTTTCTGGAGGACGATCCTGACTTTGTCATCGCCGGCGATTACGCGAACCTGGTCAAAATTTACCAGTTTTGGAACCTGCACGCGCTCATCGGCGGCGAGATTGAACGGCTGCTGGACCATCCGTTGCTCGAAGTAATGGCCACGAAACGCCGCATCGAAGATCCACTGGGTTTCGAATGGAGTAAAAAAAATGTCACCGAACTCAGCCCGACGGTCGGCTATGTGGATACCGTGGTTGGCAACAACAATCTGGTTGTCCACCAGTTGCTGGAACGGGCGGCGACGAAATATCCGGTGCTGGTGACGCTGTTCCGGCGCGGGAACCTGGTGTTCGCCAGTTTCCGCAGTCGCGATGGCGAGGCGCTCAAGGTGGCGGAAAAATTCCAAGGCGGTGGCCACGCGAATGCCGCCGGCGCCATCCTGCCCAAATCCATCCGTTACATCCCTGACGCCGTGGAATATCTGAAACAGGTGCTGAATCCGAAACGGGACACGCCGCTGAACAGTCTGGAAAATTTATTTGCGGGGATTGAAGCTGAGCAAAAGAAGTAACTGCCTTGGAGGTTGGAGGCGAGGGTCGGAATCGGACGCGTCCCGCCTTCCACAAGCCACTCGAAATCAACTGTCTAAATCATCACCGATGTATTGATACTAAAGGCGTTTGTGATTTAAGTCAAGTAAACTCCAGCCGACTTTTTTTAACTTCATTTTACTCCCCACAAATAAGCTTTGCTGGCATTTCTGCTGGCACTTATTGGAAGTTAGTTTGAATTTCACGCCGGAATATTTGAGTTGATATTTTTTCCAAAATGGCTGAAGACGATAAGTATCTTATCAAGATACAGATTCAAAAAACCAGTAGGGTTACACCCCATAGCAAGTGTGGCAATATCGGGCGATGCTCGCGGCATGAAAAATAAAACATTGCTGATCGCATTCCTTTCCGCTGTGGCTGTTGTGGTTGGATGTGACAAAGAAAAATCCACCGCGCAGCAGCTTGATGCGGTTAAAACCGAAACGAAACAGGCTGCCCAGGACATGAAGAATTACACCTTCGCCCAGAAGGATGAATTCGTCAAAGCCATGCAAGGCCAGTTGACGGCGCTGAATCAAGACCTGGACAAACTGTCTGCAAAAATTGACAGCTCCAGCGACGCGGTCAAGGCCGAGGCCAAACCCAAGCTGCAAGCCTTGCGCGACCAGGCAACGAAATTAAATCAACAACTCGCCGATGCCTCGAACGCCACGGAATCCACTTGGGACGGAGTCAAAGCAGATTCCAAAAAAGCCTATGACTCCTTGGCCAACAGCTTCACCGAAGCCCGCCAGTGGGTGAGCGACAAAATCGCGCCTTAAACTGGTAGGGTTACACCCCATAGCCAAGAACCGGCACAACACCTAGCCTGCTTCAAGTGTTAAAAACCAACAAAGTAAAAAACAAAATGAAAACGAAAACCATGTTCCCCTTAACGCTCGCGGTCGCTGTGAGCACAATATTAATCAGCAGCACGCCGGTGCGCGCCGCCGACACGGACAGCCGAATCGAATCGTCCGCCGCGAAGTCTTACACGTTCAAAACCACCCTCAAAGACGATTCCATCAAAGTTGATTCCAAAGACGGGGTCGTCACTTTGACCGGAACGGTCGCCGCCGCATCCGATAAGTCCCTGGCCGAGGACACCGTGGCGAGCTTGCCCAGCGTCAAGAGCGTGAACAATCAACTCGTGGTCAGCGGCGAACAGCCGGCGGAACATTCCGACGCCTGGATCACCACGAAAGTGAAAACCGCGCTTTTGTTTCATCGCAATGTGAGCGCCACCGGCACCACGGTTTATACGAAGGACGGCGTTGTCACCCTGGAAGGTGAAGCGAGCAGCATGGCCCAAAAGGAACTGACCACTGAATACGCCAAGGACGTTGATAACGTCAAGTCAGTTAATAACAACATGACAGTGGCCAAGCTGCCGGTCGCGGCTGAAGCCACGCTGGGTGATAAAATTGATGACGCCTCCATCACGGCGGAAGTCAAGTCGTCGTTGCTTTCGCACCGCTCGACCAGTGCCTTGCACACCACGGTGACGACCACGGACGGCGTCGTCACTTTAAGTGGCATCGCCAAGAACGACGCGGAAAAGAGCCTCGTCACCAAACTAGCCACCGACATCAACGGTGTGACCAGCGTGATCAATAACATGACCATCGCCGTGCCGATTGCCGCCAAGTAACTCTTTAATTCATGGCTGGCTGGCGCGTCACGGTGCCAGCCGGCAAAAAAACTTTTATGTTATACACGATTGCAATGGTGTTGCTGATCCTCTGGCTGCTCGGTTTGGTGACCGGGGCCACGATGGGCGGTTTCATTCACGTCCTGCTAATCATCGCGATTGTGATGGTCTTGTTGCGGGTCATTTCTGGCCGTAAAGTTGTATGAACACCAAAACCATCATTTCCGTGCTGCTCATTACACTCGGCATTGTAGTGCTTGCCTATTCGGGCTTGAGTTTTACCACGCCGGGCAAGCCGGTCGAGTTTCTTGGCCTGCACATTGCGACCACAAACAGCCACTTTATTCCGCCGGCGGTGGGCGCGCTGGCGCTGGTTGGCGGGGTCGTGCTGCTGTTCGTCAAACCCAAGAGCGTCTCATGAATGAAGCCGATTCATCTACTGTCGCCATTGTTCCAAATTGCCTACGGCCTCTGAAGTGGAACGAATTGGTGCGCCGCGGCGACTTTGTTGAAGACGGACGCGAAGGTTTTGAACCGTGGGTCGGGCCGAGCGGGTTCCGCGCCGACGCGTTCGTGAAACAAATTTACCGGCAGTTGAGATACCGCCCGTCTGGCAACAGAAAACCATCATGAATATGCTCAAGCTCATTTGGCAAACCTTGATTCGCCTGCCCGAAAACATCGCCGACATCTTCAAGCAGCGGCGCCGGCAGACCGTCTTAAACGAACATGAAACCGAACGGCTCGACCGCATCCGCAACCCCGAGAAGTATCGGGGAAAATGATTTTGTCCACCGCCGTTCGCCTGGAAAACATCACTCATGGTTACCTGCGATACTGCCAAATTATTCACGCCTTTGTTCCCCAGGTAGGGTTTCACCCCATATACAAATTTACGCGGCTGCGCGATGTTCTGATTCATCCGTGGGCCGCCAGCGCAAGATAAAGCTTTCTGCGCCGTCCGGCTGCCACCAGCATGTCAATATGAAGCAAAAACTAATCCGGCTCTCCCGGCGTTATGCAACGGCGTTGCGAACGCATCTGTTGCCGGGTGCGCGCGCGAATTTGCAGCCGGCGCTGGAACTGGGACGCCAGGCGGTCGTTTTAGGCGTGGAGACCTTGGAATTAGCGCGGATGCATGAGAGCGCGCTGACCACGCTGGATTTGTCCAAATACAAAAACGGGCGGATCAAGCAGGCGGAAATTTTTTTCACCGAGGCCATCACACCGATTGTCGAGACGCATCGTGCTGCGCGGCAGAGCAAGACCGATTTGAACCGGCTGACGCAGACATTGGGCCGGCGCACGCGGGAACTCGCCGACACGAACCGGCAATTGAAACGCGGTGTCATCCGGCGCAAGAACGTGGAAGCAGCACTCAAAAAAAGCGGAGCGCATTACACCAAGCTGTTAAAAGATTCGCTGCATTTGCAGGAAGGTTTGCGGCAGTTGACGCACCAAGTGCTGGCGGCGCAGGAGGACGAGCGGAAAAAAATCAGCCTGGAACTTCAAGATGAAGTTGCGCAGACTTTGCTGGGCATCAATGTCCGGCTGCTCTCTTTGAAACAGGAATCGCAGGTCAACACCAAGGGGCTGAAATCCGAAATCGTCAGCACGCAGCGGCTGGTGGCCAAGTCGGCGAAGTCCGTGCGGCGCGTGGCCAAGAATTTTGGGAAAATATGAAACGTAAACTCTTCACTTCGTCGCGCCGTTATCAGAATGCGTTGCGCACCCAGATTAATCAGGGCAAGAAGGCCGGTCTGGCCTCGGCGCGCGGCGTCGGCAAACAGGCGCTGGCCGCCGGCTTGCAGACGCTGGATCTGGCCAAGCTCCACGAGCAAACACTGGTGGCCGAATTATTGCCGGGCGTTCCGGCCGGCAAACGCGCGGCGCTCATCAAGCAGGCGGGAAGTTTTTTTGCCGAGGCGATTTTGCCGCTGGAGAAAACTCACGCCAGCACGCAGGAATCCGCCGTCTATCTGCGCAAAATCATTGAGACGTTGAGCCAGCGAACGGTGGAACTGGCCGCCTCGAATCTGGAATTGAGCCAGGAAATTGCCCATCGCAAAACCGCCGAGGCGGCGCTCAAAAAGAGCGAGCGGCATTATTCCGAACTGCTCGAACAGTCGGAACAGTTGCAGGAGCAATTGCGGCAGTTGTCCCGGCAGATTCTCTCGGCCCAGGAAGAGGAGCGCCGCGAAATCAGCCGCGAATTGCACGATGTCATTGCCCAGACATTGACGGGTATCAACGTCCGGCTGGCGGCTTTGTCCAAGGAGGCCGCAACTAATACCAAAGGACTCGACCGCAACATCGCGCGCACGCAAAAGCTGGTGGAAAAATCGGTGGACATCGTGCATCGGTTCGCGCGCGAATTGCGTCCGGCGGTGCTGGACGATCTCGGCCTGATTCCCGCGCTGCATTCGTTCATGAAAAATTTCACCACGCGCACCGGCGTTCGCACGCAGTTGACGGCTTTTGCCGGTGTGGAAGAAATGGAGACGGCGCGGCGCACGGTGTTGTTTCGCGTCGCGCAGGAGGCGCTGACGAATGTCGCGCGCCATGCCAAAGCCAGCCGCGTGAAAGTGAGCTTGCAAAAAATGGCGGACGGCGTTTGCATGAAAATCGAAGACGACGGCAAATCGTTTCAAGTGGAACGCACGTTGCACGCCAATGGCGGCAAGCGTCTTGGCCTGCTCGGCATGAGGGAACGCTTGGAAATGGTCGGCGGAAGATTCGGCGTGGAATCCGCCCCCGGCCAAGGCACCACCATTACGGCGCAAATTCCATTCAACAAACTGCGCGCAGGAAAACCACTGGCCATTTCCGCTGACAAAAAGCTTAAAAGTTTATGAAAAAAATCACCGTCCTGCTCGCCGAAGATCACATGATCGTGCGCGAAGGTTTTCGCAAGATGCTGGATCTCGAAGCGGACCTGGAAGTCGTGGGCGAGGCGCAGGACGGACGCCGGGCCGTGGCGCTCGTCAAAAAACTGCTGCCCGCCGTGGTGCTGATGGACATTGCGATGCCGCATCTCAACGGGCTGGAGGCCACGCGGCAGATTCTCAAAGCGGTTCCCACCACCAAGGTGCTCATGCTTTCCGCACACAGCGATGACGCGTATGTCCAAAATGCAACCGAGTCCGGCGCGGTGGGATTCCTGCTCAAACAGACTTCCGCCCATGACGTGTGCCGTGCCATCCGGGAGGTTCATGCTGGGAAAACTTTTTTCAGTCCCTCCGTCGCCAGGCATTTCAGCCGACTGAACCCTTTACTATCCGGCCGGGTGGGCGCGCCCAATTCAAAAGTAGCCCAGTTGACCTCGCGCGAGATGGAAGTCTTGCAACTCATCGCCGAAGGCAAGGCGAACAAGGAAACAGCCGACGAACTCGGCATTGGCATCAAGACCGTCGAGAAGCACCGCGAGCATCTTATGGAGAAGCTAGACATCCATGACACCGCCGGTCTCACCCGCTACGCCATCAGCGCGGGCATCATCGAGAGCAGTGTGCAGTTGACCATCATTTAATTGCTTCCGCCATTTCCGGGTTAAAATCAAAAACGGTTGGTAGGGTAACACCCCATAGCAACCGGCTGTGAACCGAGTTACGCTCACAGCATGAAAAATAAAACAACCATTCAAACCAGAGGCTGCCTATGTCACTGATTTCGCTCATCGTCACGCTGATCGTCATCGGCGTGCTGCTTTGGCTGGTCAATTCTTACATCCCGATGGACGGGAAGATCAAAAAAATTCTCAACGTCGTCGTCACGATTTGCGTCGTCGTCTGGTTGTTGTCAGTGTTTGGCGTCATTGGCCATGCAGGCGACATCCGCGTTCCCCAACTCCGGTAGCCTATATTTTGAAGCCGATCGGCGGTCGGATGAAAAATTGTGAAGGCTAAAGTATTTGAAGTCATTTTACACAAGCTGCCCTCCGGCAAGTCGCCGGCGAGCGAGTTGGAGGATCAGCTTAATGCTTTTCTCGCGCAAAATCCGGAGCTTAAAGTGGTGGCGACGCATATGAACACGGTTGTCGCGCCGGCGGAACCGAACGCCATGCCCAGTTCCGAAGAGTCCACCATCATCATTTTCTGCACCGTCTTTTACACGGGATAGAAGACGAGGCGCATAATGGCAGCGTGAAACGGAACATCTTGCAAAAATAAAGGCCGTCCATCCATTGAAACGCAATTTATGAAACATAATCACAATCACGACAACGCCCAGAACGCCGGTCTTAAACTGACTCCGGTTCGCTTTGAGTTCACCAGTCCAACGGCCAAAACCGTCTGTCTCGCAGGCTCGTTCAACCATTGGCAGCCGGAAGCCAAGACGCTGCACTCCTCCGGCATCGGCAACTGGTGGAAGGAAACCTCGCTCGCGCCCGGCACCTACGAATACTGCCTCGTGGTGGACGGCCAATGGATGCCCGATCCGCGCGCCGCAGAATCGGTGGCCAATCCGTTCGGCGGCCGAAACTCGATTTTGCATGTGGCCATTTCGCCGGAAGTCGGCGCACCTGGCCGACGCGGAAAATTTGCCGTTGAAAAACACCAACAAACAAAAAACACCAAAAATATGAACAAAGAAACACAAGCAACCAGCCATGACGTGGGTCAATTGGCCGAAGACGCGCAGCGCGTTGATGGCCGCCACCGCCGACGTAGCCGGCGAAAAAGTCGGGGCAGCCCGCAAGCGGCTCGCCGCCGCGCTCGACAGCGCCAAGGAAATCGCGGGCAACGTCCGCGACAAGGCGGTCGCCGGTGCCAAAGCCACGGACGAAGCCGTCCATGAACATCCGTATCAAGCCATCGCCATCGGCGTTGGCGTCGGCGTCGCTCGTCGGTTATCTCCTGGGCTCGCCGCTGTCTCCCGCAGCTGCGATTGATTGGTTATGGAAGCATCCACCGTCAGCTTCCGGCAACTCGCCGCGACCTCGCACTCGTTTGCGCGGCGGCTCTTGACCATCGGGGAAAACCGGCTCGAACTGCTGACGGTGGAAATGCAGGAGGAGCGCGAGCGTCTGCTGCGCGCCATCCTCCTGGCCCTCGGCGTGGCGGCGTTTGGCCTGCTCGCCAGCATGACACTCACGGCCGCCATCGTGGTTTTGCTGTGGGCTTGGTCGCCGTGGGCTGCCGCTCCTGATCTTGACCGGTCTTTACGGCATCGCCGGAGTTTTTCCTTTACCAACGGCTCGTCGGATGTGTTGCGCAACTGGCAGACGCTTTCCGCCACGCTCGATCAACTCCGCAAGGACCGCGCCTGTCTGGAAAGAATCCTCGAATGAAACCGCTGGAATCGCGCAAGCAGTTGTTGATCGCCGAAAGCGAACTAAACCGCGCTCAACTCGTTCAGGAATGGCACACGATGGCGGATGAAGCCCGCGCGCTCGCTTATCAGGCCAGAACCATTGGCAGATTTGCATCCGCCGCGGCGACCTTGGTTGCCGGTCTGGCCTCCTGCCGGCGCAAAGATCCCACGTCTGCCGCTGCGAAACCTTCCTGGGGACAAACCATCGTGAAAGTCGCCGGCTTGTTTTCCACCTTCTGGTCGGAATTCCGCGCCCGGCGTAAAACGTAGCCAACGTTTGAGAGTGTTATCCTTTGAATTCTTCGCTGGTAGGACTGCGCTGCTGCGCGGCCCCGGACGACCAGCAAGTCGTCCCTATCCGCCGAACTAAATTACTATGCAAACCGAACCAACCAAAGTATCCGAAGAGTTGCAACGCAAGGCGAAAGTCTGCGAAACCATCGCTCAAGACAAGACCGAAGAATCCTTGACCGGCGCTTCCGCCGAGAAGGCGGCGAACGAGCAAGACGCCAAAGACTGGCGCTTAAAGTCCGAGGTCTGGAAGGAGGCTGACGTCATTGTGCGGGCAGGTTCCACCGAACCAGCTCCGCCGGCCAAGCAGGGATTCGCATGACTCGTTCTGCCAACCTCATCAGCAAAGTCGCATTTCTCGGCGATTATCTGCCGAGGAAATGCGGCATTGCCACGTTCACGACCGATTTGCGCTGCGCCGTGGCGAAGGAATTTCCCGCGCTGCAATGCCTCGTGGTGCCGGTCAATGACCTCGCCGGCGGTTACGATTATCCGGCGGAGGTGCGGTTCGAAATAGCGGAGCAAGACTTGCCTTCGTATCTGCGCGCGGCGGATTTTCTGAACATCACGGACGTGGACGTGGTTTGCGTGGAGCACGAGTTCGGCATTTTCGGCGGGCCGGCGGGCAGCCATGTGCTGGCGCTGCTGCGTGAACTGCAGATGCCCATTGTCACCACGCTGCACACGGTGTTGCGCGAGCCGAATGCGGAGCAGCGCCGCGTGATGCGCGAGCTGATCCGGCTTTCGACGCGGCTCGTCGTGATGAGCGAGCGCGGCCGGGAATTTCTGCGCGAGGTGTATCAGGCACCGGAAAACAAGATTGATCTTATTCCGCACGGCATTCCCGACATGCCGTTCGCCGACCCAAATTATTTCAAGGATGAATTTGGCGTGGCAGGCAAGCAGGTGTTGCTGACGTTCGGATTGTTGTCGCCGAACAAAGGCATTGAATATGCGTTGCAAGCGTTGCCGGACATCATTCGCGAATTTCCCAACGTCGTTTACATTGTGCTCGGGCAGACGCATCCGAATCTGTTGCGCAATGAAGGCGAGGCGTATCGCTTGAGCTTGGAGCGGTTGGCGAAAGACCTCGGCGTCCAAAAGCACGTCGTGTTTTTCAACCGTTTCGTCGAGTTGGAAGAATTGATGCGGTTCATCGGCGCGGCGGACATTTATCTCACGCCGTATCTGACCGAGGCGCAAATCACTTCCGGCACGCTGGCGTATGCTTTCGGCGCGGGCAACGCCGTGGTGTCCACGCCTTACTGGCACGCGGCGGAATTGCTGACGGCCGAGCGCGGCAAACTCGTGCCCTTCCGCGATGCGAAGGCTATCGCCGTCGCGGTGGTGGAGTTGCTGCGCGACGAACCGTTGCGCCACCTGATGCGTAAGAACGCCTACAAGCTCGGACGCGAAATGGTCTGGAGCCGCGTGGCGCAGCTTTACGCAAAGTCTTTCGAGCAGGCGCGGCAGGATCACAATTTCGTCGGGCGCAAATCGTCGCCCATCAAGACGCTCGACGAACAGCCCGGCCTGTTGCCGGAGTTAAAACTCGACCATCTGTTTCGCATGAGCGATTCCACCGGCATTTTTCAGCACGCGAGTTTCACCGTGCCGAATTTTGCGGAAGGCTATTGCACGGACGACAACGCCCGCGCGCTGGTGCTGGCGCTCATGCTGAAGAAATTGGGCCACGGTTCGCCGGAATTGGGCGCGCGGGCCGCGACGTATGCGGCGTTTCTCAATCACGCCTTTGATCGCAAACTCGGGCGTTTCCGCAATTTCATGAGCTTCGACCGACGTTGGCTGGAAGAAGTTGGCTCGGAAGATTGTCAGGGCCACGCCTTGTGGGCGCTGGGTTTGTGCGTGTCGCAGGCCGGCCAGGGAAGCTTCCAAATGCTCGCGGCGCAGCTCTTCGAGCAGGCGCTGCCAGTGGCGGCCGAATTTGCCTCGCCGCGCGCGTGGGCGTTCACGCTCATCGGCATTGACGAATACCTGCGCCGATTCGGTGGCGACCGGCGCGCGAACCACATCCGCGAATCGCTCACCACTCGGCTGCTGCAAAGCTACGGCGACACCGCCACCGAAGACTGGCAATGGTTTGAGGAAGTGGTTTCGTATGCGAACGCCAAGCTGCCGCACGCACTTATTCTCAGCGGGCGCTGCATGAACAATCCCGCGATGCTCGAACTCGGTTTGAAAACTTTGCGCTGGCTGGTAAAAATCCAAACCTCCGATGCCGGCGCATTCCGGCCCGTCGGTTCAAACGGATTTTACCGGCGCGGCCAGGAACGCGCGCAGTTCGATCAGCAGCCCATTGAGGCACAAGTGACGATCTCGGCGTGCATCGAAGCGTATCACGCCACCGGCGACCTGGCTTGGGTGGCCGAAGCGCGGCGCGCGTTCGAGTGGTTTCTCGGCCGCAACGACCTTGGCCACGCGCTCTACGATGCCGGCACCGGCGGCTGCCGCGACGGCCTGCATGTGGACCGGTTGAGCCAGAATCAGGGCGCGGAATCCACGCTGGCCTTTCTGCTGTCGCTTGCGGAAATGCAGGCGTTGCAAAATTCACTCACCAGTTTCAAGGAGCCGAACGGCAAATAGACTTGGCTGAAAATATTTCTGCGGTAATAAAAACATGACTCAGTCAAACTCGTCCACGCTCCATGCCAAACGCATCGGACCAACTCTGGTCCCCGACCGGTCGCGCGTGCTGCTGCGTCCGTTTCGTCCCACCACCGATGACATTTCGCGGCGCGTCGTGGCCCGCGTCATGGCACTGGCGGAAGACGAAGTCGTCAAGTTGCTAAACCAGGTGTTGGGAGAATTTGCGGACCGCCACGAGCATGTGGAAAATTATTTTCAAAAGCGTTTCGCGCAAGTAGTGCATCATCTTGACCCCAATGCACAGCCCTCGCGGGAGCGGCAACTGCTCATTGGCGCTTACTTTACGCATGAGTATTCGCCGGAGTCGGCGGCGTTGTTTAATCCGTCCATCGTGCCGCACCCCGACCAGACCGGCATGCCCAAGGGCGCGCTGCGATTCATCTTGAGTCTGCGCGCAACCGGTGAAGGCCACATTTCCTCCGTCACTTTTCGACAAGGCAAAATTCGCGCGCAAAATCGCATCACCATGACGCCGCCGGTGCCTTTTGTGACCGAGCCGGAACGCGTGCCGAATGTCGCCTACACCAAGGGCCTGTTCACGCACAAGCTGGAAGAGGCGGGTGTGCAAAATGATTTTTGCAAGCGCGTGCTGGCGCAGTTGCACGACGATTTCACGTTGAAAGAACTGCGCGCAGTTTTGGCGGCGTCTGGTTTGACGGATACCTCCGACGCCACGGCGGCGTGGGCCGCGCGCGGCATTCTGCTGCTGGCGGAATCAAATTACGAAGTGGACTTTGCGCCGGACAGCAAGATTTCGCAGCGCGTGCTGTTTCCGTCCGCGCCCAGCCAGAGCAACGGCATCGAGGATGCGCGCTTCGTGCGGTTCCAGAAGGACGATGGCACGTTCACGCACTACGCGACCTACACCGCCTACGATGGCAAGATCACGCTGCCGCAACTATTGGAGACGCCGGACTTCGTGCATTTCAAATTCAGCACGCTCAACGGCCCGGCCGTGCAGAACAAGGGCATGGCTCTGTTTCCACGAAAGGTCAATGGGCATTTCGCCATGCTCTCGCGCCAGGACGACGAGAACATTTTGATCATGTTTTCGCCGATAACGTCCATTTTTGGGCCGATCCGAAAATCCTGCTCGCGCCCGCGCAGCCGTGGGAGTTCATCAAGCTGGGCAACTGCGGATCACCGATTGAAACCGAAGCCGGTTGGCTGGTGTTGACCCACGGCGTCGGCGCGATGCGGAAGTATTGCATTGGCGCGTTTCTGCTGGACTTGAATGATCCGACGCGTGTCATTGGCCGCCTGCGTGAACCGTTTCTGTGTCCGAACGAAGCCGAGCGTGAAGGCTATGTGCCGAACGTGGTTTATACCTGCGGCGCACTGTTGCATGGACGCGAACTAATCATTCCCTTACGCCATGAGCGACTCCGCCACCAGTTTCGCCACGGTTTCGCTGGATGAACTGCTGGCGGCGATGGAATGAAAAATTGTTGGTAGGGTTACACCCCATAGCAGGCGTAACGCGGCAGGACTATTCTCGACTTATGAATAAACAAGAAATCTCCTTCCCAACGAACAAGGTTGGACTCGCGTTATTTGTCGCATTGCTGGGCACGCTGACCGGCTGCGTTGGCTATGTGGATCGGCCGGCGCAGGGGAGTGTCTATGTGGAGCCGGCGTTTGCAGTCCAAGACGACTATATTTATTACCCGCAGTATGAATGTTATTACAGTGTGAGCCGGCATCAATATGCCTACCGCGAAGGCAACGCCTGGGTTTCCCGGCCCGCGCCGCGCGGAGTTTCGGTGAATGTGCTGGCAACTTCGCCGTCCGTGAAAATGAATTTTCATGATTCCCCGGCCACTCACCACGCTGTCGTGGTCAAGCAGTATCCGAAAAACTGGAAACCGTCCGGCGCCAAGCCTGGTCAAAGCCAGAAGGACGACCAGCGCGAGGACAATCACGGAAAATAATTTCATCAACCGCAACCACACATTGAAAGGAACATTATGCTAGGAACTATCTTGTTAGTGCTGCTCGTTCTCATGTTGCTCGGCGCGCTGCCGACGTGGCCGCACAGCCGGACTTGGGGTTATTACCCAAGCGGCGGGTTGGGCCTGATTGCCTTGATTCTGCTGGTCCTGCTGTTGCTGGGCAGAATTTGAACCAAGCGGTTTACAGCCTAAACGAAAGATTAATTATGTTACAAAGTATTAAACAATTCTACGGAAACAAGCTCGGCGCGTCCGACGGCGACCTCGGCCATTTGAAAGATTTTTATTTTGACGACCAAAACTGGGTGGTTCGTTATGTCGTCGCCGACACGGGAAACTGGTTGACGGGACGGCAGGTGCTGATTTCGCCCCATGCCTTCGGGGTGCTCCACCCGGTGGAAAAAGTCCTGGCCGTGAATTTGACCCGCAAACAGGTTGAAGGCAGCCCGGCGATTGAGACGCACAAACCGGTGTCACGTCAGTTTGAGGAACAGTATCACCGCTATTACGGCTGGCCTTATTATTGGGAAGGCGACGGGCTTTGGGGCGGCATGCGCGGTTTTCCGATTTTAGAACTGCCGCCCAAATCTGCCGCCGCAGAACCACCGGCAGCGACCGGCCCCAAACCCAAACGTGGCGACGCGCATCTGCGCAGCACGCAGGCCGTGAACGGCTATCACCTGCAAGCGACTGATGGCATCGTTGGCTACGTCTGCGACTTTTTAATGGACGACAAAAGCTGGTCTATCAATCAACTAGTCATTAAAACCGGCCACCGGTTCACCGGCAAAGAAGTGCAGCTACCCGTGAGCAAAGTGACTGAGATCAGTTACGACGCCTCCAAGGTGTTTGTCAATTTAACCACCGATGCCGTGGAGAGAAGTCCCGAACACCGACTGGTTCCCAATGGTGCAGCGGTTCCCGTCCAGCCAGCGCTCGCTTTATGAAACACAATAAATATCCGCAGAATCAAAATCACACGCCCGCCGGTCTGCCTCGGCCCGCTTCGGTGGCGACATTGAGCGCCAGCGAAATTGCTTTCACGCCGGCCCCGGACGAAGTGGCCAGACGGGCCTACTTCACTTACGTAAACCAAGGTTCGCAAGACGGCCATGAGGTGCAGCACTGGCTGGCGGCGGAGGCGGAGTTGATCGCAGAACGCAAACAGACGCGCGTTCATGGATTTCACTACCGGACATAAATATTTTTCCCAAACCACCAACTACGAAAATAAAACAATTATGAAAACTTTGAATGGCACACGCGCGGAACCGTGCGTGGACATAAAAGAAACCGCGCTGGATGCTGCGCCTGAATCGGAGCGCTGGGATCCGGTGCCCGGCTCGATCGGGCACAAAGTCTCGGTAGCGCCCAGTGAAGACGAGGATGAAGAGGGCCGCAGCGACAACGAACGTCTCGTGGACGAGGGTATGGCCGGAGCGGAATTGGATCAAGCACTCCAGGCAGCCAGCAGCGCTGCAAAAGCGGATTCATGAGTTTTTTCGGCAGCACCATGCCGCAACTGGATTGCATCGGTGGTTCGCCAGCTATGGAGTTTTTTCAGTGAGGAATGCCAATTTCCGCCAGCAACGCCTTGACTCCGTTCCAAGTGATTCCGACGCCAATGCAAACCATGATGAACGCGGAGAGCCGCACTACCACGATCATGCCGGTGTTGCCAATTCGTTTGCCGACCCGCTGGGCGTAGCGATATGTCAGCAAAATGCACAGCGCGATGATGCCGGCACCGATGACGGCGGCGGGCAGTTGGATCACCGCGTGCTTGAACGAATGTGCGTGATTGGCCCCGACGGTGATCGCGACGGAAATTACGCCGGCATCAATCGTCATCGGCAAGGTCAGCGGAGAAAAAGCCCGACCCAGCGCGATGAGCTTGGCGTGGGCCGGGTCCAGAGTCACCTCGGCCGGTTTGGGAACGTCGGCCAGAAGCTTCCAGCCTAGCGCGCAGACGACGCACCGCCCGCCACCTCCACCACGGGTATCGAAAGTCCGAACAAGAGCAGCACGAATGAGCCAAACAAGAGCGATCCCAGCAACAGGAAAAACGAGTAGAACGCGATGCGTTTCGCCAGAAAGGCGCGCGTGAGTTCATCGCAGCCGGGTGTCATGCGCAGGAAAATCGGGGCGTCGCCCAATGGATTGACGACTGGCAGCAGAACGCCGAGCATCAGCAGAACCGCACCGATCAGTTGGGCAAGGTCGGACCAGATCATCGCAAGCCTTACTTCGTGGATTTTTCAAGATGGTTGCCGAATCCATAACGCAAGATCAGTTGGCGCACCATGTTGACACCCATCCGGCCGAGGCCAATCATGCCGAGTTGCCTGGCAGATTTATTCTTCATTTACGTTTGGGGAGTGTTTTCAAAATAGTCGGACGAACTTCGCGATGACGAAGCGCGGGTCGGTTGACCCGCACTCCGATGGAATTTCCAAATAACTCCGGCAAACTATGCCGCCACCGCACACGCTTCCGTTTTGGTGGTGCAGGGCTGATGTTCCTGCAATGCTTCAGGATTGGTGCGACTGATGATTTCGCGCGCGTGAACCGTTTCCACATCGGAGCCGTGCGCGATCAAGACATACTTGCCGCTTTTTACCGCTGTCTCGTATTGCAGAATGCTGTCCTTGGGAATACCCATGCCGTATAGCCCGGCACCGAGCGCGCTCAAACCGCCCACGACTACTGCACCTTCCAGTGCGCCGACGATATAGCCGACAATGGGTCCCGCGAATAGGAGCGGACCTACACCGGGAACCAAAAAAAACGCGGAGCCAAACAGCAAGCCCCAGAAACCACCCCAAAACGCGCCCAGTTTGCCCCAGTATTTCATGCGATCTTCGGTGTTATAGTAACCGATGACATTTTCATCGGTGTGATAGTCGCGGCCGACGATGGAGAGTTTCTTCATGTCAAAGCCCGCCTGCTGAAGTTCCTTGACGGCGGTTTCGGCTTCAGTGTGCGATTTGAAAATCGCCACGACGGAATTGTTCTTGGTCATAATGTTTGATTTTAATTTTTGTGTTTTTGCTTTTATCGCAGATGACACTTTAGGTTGTTGGCTGGGCCAGTGCTATGGGGTGAACACCCCATTGTTCGTGGCGGTCAAAAGCAACAGTGTCTTTATGGTAAGAAAATGAATAGACCTGATCCTTCAAAACCTGTTTGCCAGGTCGCGCGTAAAGCGTTGAAACGCGTCGGCATCGCCGCCGATCACGGCGGTTACGAGTTGAAAGAATATCTGGCCGGGAAATTGCGCGAAGCCGGTCATGAGGTGGTTGACTTTGGTGACGGTCGTCCGCAAGAGGCCGATGATTATCCTGACTTTATTGTGCCACTGGCCCGCGCGGTTGCTGTCGGAACGGTGGATCGCGGCGTGGGCATCTGCGGCAGCGGGGTTGGCGCATCGGTCTGCGCGAACAAAGTGGCGGGCGTTCGTGCCTGCTTGATTCACGAAAACTTTTCGGCGCATCAAGGCGTCGAGGATGACGATTTGAACCTGATCTGTCTTGGCGGCCTCGTGGTCGGTCACGCCCTCGCCTGGGAATTGATGCAGACCTTTCTTGCCGCGCGATTCACCGGCGCGGAACGCCATAGTCGCCGTTTGGCGAAAGTGGCGGATTTGGAAAATAGACTTTGAACACGGAAAATATTATGACGACAAGCAAACAATCACCGGCCAGAAATCCGAACTATAATTCTCTGCCAACGGAAATCGACGGCTTCGATTCGCTGGCGGAGCTGGCGTTGGATCTGCGCTGGTCGTGGAATCATGCCACTGACGAGGTGTGGCGAAAACTTGATCCCGCTCTGTGGGAACTCACTCAAAATCCTTGGGTGGTTTTGCAAACTGTCTCGAAGGACAAACTCAAAAGCGTGCTGGCCGATTCAACTTTCCGCAAAAACATTGACGACCTGTTGCAATCCAAACGGCAGGCGGCGGAGACGCCGGCATGGTTTCAAAAAAACCATCCACAGTCGCCCTTGAAGTGCGTCGCGTATTTCAGCATGGAATATATGTTGAGCGAAGCGCTGCCCATCTACTCCGGCGGCCTCGGCAACGTGGCTGGCGACCAGCTCAAAGCCGCCAGCGATCTGGGTGTGCCGGTGGTCGGCGTGGGGTTGCTTTATCAACAAGGCTATTTTCGTCAGGTCATTGACAAGGACGGAGCGCAGCAAGCCCTTTATCCGTATAACGACCCCGGACAATTGCCGGTCACGCCGTTGCGGCAGTCGAACGGCGAGTGGCTGCGCTTGGAAATTACTTTACCCGGCTACTCCGTCTGGCTACGCGCCTGGCAGGTGCAAGTGGGTCGGGTGAAACTCTACCTGCTGGACAGCAATGACGCTGCAAATTTTCCGGCGCATCGCGGTATCACCAGCGAATTATATGGCGGTGGACCGGAGTTGCGCCTCAAGCAGGAATTGCTGCTGGGCATCGGCGGTTGGCGGTTGCTCGCGGCACTCGGCATCAAGCCGGATGTCTGTCACTTGAATGAAGGTCATGCGGCGTTTGCGGTATTGGAACGCGCCCGGAGTTTCATGCAGGAAAATGCGCAACCTTTCGAGGTGGCGCTGACTGCCACGCGGGCGGGAAATCTTTTTACCACCCATACAGCCGTGGCCGCCGGCTTCGATCGTTTCACTCCGGCGCTCATCGAGCTATATCTCAGCGGTTATGCGGAGAAGAAACTCGGGATTTCCCTCCACGATTTGCTGGCCTTGGGCCGCCAGAATCCAGATGACGCGTCGGAAAGTTTTAACATGGCTTATCTGGCAATCCGTGGCAGCGGGTCAGTGAATGGCGTGAGCCGCTTGCATGGAAAAGTCAGCCGGCATCTCTTCGAGTCGCTATTTCCGCATTGGCCGAAGGATGAAATTCCCATCGGTCATGTGACCAACGGAGTTCACATGCCGACTTGGGATTCGGCGGCTGCCGATGATCTTTGGACGAAGGCCTGTGGCAAAGACCGCTGGCTCGGAAAGTCGGAAAAGTTGGAGCAGAATATTCGCGGTGTCTCCGACGACACCCTTTGGAATTTTCGCCTCGCCACCAGCAAATCGCTGGTGGAATACGCCCGCGAACGCCTGGCCCGGCACTATGCCGCCGCCGGTGCATCGCCGGAGACGGTTGAATATGCACGACATCTGTTTGACCCCAACGTATTGACGCTGGGTTTTGCGCGGCGCTTTGCGACCTACAAACGACCGAATCTTTTGCTGCACGACCCGGAGCGGTTGCTGCGACTGTTATCGAATCCCCAGCGCCCGGTGCAACTCATGATTGCAGGCAAGGCTCATCCGGCGGACTTGGCGGGGCAGGCGTTGATTCAGCAATGGATTCAATTCATTCGCCGGTCGGATGTTCGTCCTCATGCAATTTTTCTCAGTGACTATGACATGCACCTGACCGAGCGTCTGGTGCAAGGCGTGGATGTCTGGCTCAACACGCCACAGCGGCCGTGGGAGGCGTGCGGCACGAGCGGCATGAAAGTGCTGGTCAACGGCGGCATCAATCTGTCGGAATTGGACGGCTGGTGGGCCGAAGCGTATGCGCCGGAACTGGGCTGGGCGCTGGGCGACGGCCAGGAGCATGGCAGCAATCCGGCGTGGGACGCGGCTGAAGCCGAGGCACTTTACGAACGGCTTGAACGCGAGGTCATCCCCGAGTTTTATATCCGCAACGAGAAAGGCATTCCCACGGCCTGGGTCGCGCGCATGCGCGAAAGCATGGCGCGTTTGACGCCGCGCTTCTCGGCTAACCGCGCCGTGTGTGAATACACCGAACAACATTATCTCTCGGCGGCGGTCGCCTGCCAAGCGCGGGTGGCCAATAAAGGAGCAGTCGGCAAGCAAATGGTGGACTGGCGTCATGCCGTGGAACAGAAATGGGCCGCACTTCACTTCGGCACCGTGAAGGTGGAAACACGCGACGGGAAACACGTCATTGAAGTCCAACTGAGTCTTTGTGGCCTTGACCCCAAGGCGGTGCGGGTGGAGCTTTATGCAGACGGGATGAAAGACAGTCCGCCGGTGCAGCAGGAAATGACCTGTCTTCACCCGCTGGCCGACGAATCAGGCGGCTACGTTTATAGCGCAACGGTTGCTGCGACCCGCCCGGCGGCGGACTATACCGCGCGAGTGATGCCGCGCTGCGATGGCGTAGCAATTCCATTGGAAGACTCACGCATTCTGTGGCAACGATAATTTAATTGAAGACAATCGCATGAAAACCCCAATCGAATACATCATTGTTGCTGTGCCATTTCACGCCGATGCCGCGACCCATGACGAACTGGCGCGAAAGGTGAACGAAAAACTAACTGCCGGTTACGAACTGGTTGGCGCACCATTTCTCAGCGAGGAAATGATGTATCAGGCCATGACGGGGGCGATTATCCAGAATTCAACGCTTCCGACCGCATGAAAAAATCCATTCTGATAAAAACCTTGTTCGTGGACATCGGTGGTGTCCTGCTCACCAATGGCTGGGATCATCATGCCCGCCGACGGGCGGCGAAACATTTTAAGTTGGACTGGACCGAGATGGAGGAACGGCATGGGTTGAACTTTGAAACGCACGAAGTGGATAAAGTTATTTTTGACGAATATTTGGACCGCGTGGTCTTTTATAAAAAGCGTCCATTCACACGCGCCGAGTTTCGACGTTTCATGTTCGCGCAATCGAAACCTTACGCCGAAATGATTGAACTCGTTCGCAGGCTGAAAACCAGATATGGATTGAAGATTATCGTCGTCAGTAACGAGTCACGCGCATTGAACGCCCACCGCATCAGCACGTTCAAGCTGGACGAGTTTGTGGATGCTTTTATTTCGTCCTGTTACGTTCGTCTCCGGAAACCGGACGCGGACATTTTCAAGCTGGCACTGGACATCGCCCAGACTCCCGTTCGGCAGATCGTCTATCTTGAAAACACCGCGATGTTTGTCCAGATCGCCGAAGGCATGGGAATTCGCGGCTTGCTGCACACCGATTACCAGTCCACTTGCAAAAAATTCGCCTCGCTCGGATTAAGTCTCGACTAATCACCCATGAAAACCGCCAACGCAAATATCCTGACCATCAACGGCGGCTCGTCGAGCATCAAGTTTGCGTTATATGAGGCGGTCAAACCGCTGAAGCGCGGGCTGCACGGAAAGGTTGATCGCATCGGCTTGAGCGGGACAAATCTGACGTTCAATGACCCGACGAAGAAACAGCCCAAAAGCTTCAAACTCACTGCTGCCGATCACAAATCAGCGGCGAATTCCTTGATTGACTGGCTCGAAAAGCAAATTGATTTCGCGTCGGTCAAAGGCGTGGGACATCGCGTGGTTCACGGGATGAAACATACCGAACCGGAAATTGTCACCCAGGATTTGCTGGCCGAACTGCATCGCATCAGCCCGAACGATCCCGATCATTTGCCGCGTGAGATCGAACTGATTGAGACATTCCGCCAGCGTCATCCCAAACTTCCGCAGGTAGCTTGCTTTGACACGGCGTTCCACCAGTCCATGCCGCGTGTGGCGAAGCTGCTGCCGATCCCGCGCCGCTTTGATGCCAAGGGAATTCAACGCTATGGTTTCCACGGTTTGTCCTACGCCTATCTGATGGAAGAACTCGCGCGCCTCGGCGACCCGTCGGCAAAAAAGGGCCGTGTTATCCTCGCCCATCTCGGCAATGGTGCGAGCCTAGCCGCCGTGCGCGATGGCAAAAGCATTGATACGAGCATGGGCTTCACGCCGACAGCGGGATTAGTGATGAGCACGCGCTCCGGCGATTTGGATCCCGGCCTCGCGCCGTATCTCGCGCGAACCGAGGAGATGACCACCAGACAATTTTACGAAATGGTCAACCACAAGTCGGGTCTGCTCGGAGTTTCGGAAACGAGTTCCGACATGCGCGACTTGCTCACGAAACAATCCCGTGATTTGCGCGCGGCGGAAGCGGTGGAATTATTTTGTTATCAGGCAAAAAAATGGATCGGCGCTTACGCTGCCGCGCTTGGTGGATTGGACACGCTCGTCTTTGCCGGCGGCATCGGGGAAAATGCACCCGTCGTTCGTGCCCGCATCTGTGAGCAGCTTGATTTTCTCGGTGTCGAAATAGACGCGGCGCGGAACGCTGAAAATGCAGCCTTGGTTTCTGCGGCTAACGCTCGCGTGACCGTGCGTGTCATTCGCACGGATGAAGAACTGATGATTGCGCGCTCGGTCTGCCGCCTTCTCAATTCCGGCGCATTGAACCAAAAGACTTAGATTATGAAAACAAACACGCTAACCCCCGAACTTCTCCAGAAAATTGACGCCTACTGGCGTGCCGCCAATTATCTATCGGTCGGTCAGATTTATCTCTACGACAACCCGCTGCTGAAACGGCCGCTGGCGCTCGCGGACGTAAAGCACATGCTGCTGGGACATTGGGGCACGACGCCCGGACAAAATTTTATTTATGCGCACCTGAACCGGGTCATCAAGAAATACGACCTCGACATGATTTATGTCTCCGGTCCCGGCCACGGTGGCCCGGCAGTCGTCGGCAACACGTATTTGGAGGGGACTTACAGCGAAATCTATCCCAACATCAGCCAAGATGAGGCCGGACTGCGGAAACTCTGCATTCAATTTTCATTTCCCGGCGGTATTCCCAGCCACGTCTCGCCGGAATGTCCCGGCTCGATCCATGAAGGCGGTGAACTGGGCTATTCGCTCAGCCATTCTTTCGGCGCGGTGTTCGATAATCCTGATCTGATCGTTGCCTGCGTCGTCGGCGATGGCGAGGCGGAGACTGGTCCGCTGGCCACGGCATGGCATTCCAACAAGTTCCTCAATCCGGCCACCGACGGCGCGGTGCTGCCGATTCTTCATCTCAACGGATACAAGATTTCCAACCCGACCGTGCTCGCTCGCATCACGCGCGAGGAATTGGAACAGTTGTTTCGTGGCTACGGCTGGACTCCATATTTCGTCGAAGGTCACGAACCGGCGCTGATGCACGAGGCGATGGCCTCGACGCTGGACCTCGCGATCGAGCAAATCAGAAAAATCCAGAGTGATGCCCGCGTAAATGGCAACCTCACGCGGCCCCGCTGGCCAATGGTCGTGCTCAATTCACCCAAGGGTTGGACGGGGCCGAAAGTTGTGGACGGCGTCCAGATTGAAGGCACGTTCCACGCGCATCAAGTGCCGCTCTCCGATCCAGCCACGCATCCCGAACATCTCAAGCTGTTGGAAGACTGGCTCAAGAGCTATCGGCCGGAAGAACTTTTCGATCCGCAAGGCCGCCTGAAACCGGAACTGGCCGAACTCGCCCCCAAGGGCGACCGCCGCATGGGCGCGAATCCCCACGCGAACGGCGGCATTCTGCTCAGGGACCTGCGGATGCCGGATTTCCGCGACTACGCGGAAGCTGTGCCCACGCCGGGAGTGCGCGGCATCGGCGACGTGCATGTGCTGGGTCCATTCTTGCGCGACGTGGCCAAGCTGAATCAAGCGCAGCGAAATTTTCGCATCTTTGGCCCGGATGAAACCCTCTCCAACGGTTTGGAGGCCGTCTTTGAAACAACCCAGCGCCAGTGGGATGCCGCGACGGTGCCGAATGACGAATTTCTCGCGCCCGCCGGACGCGTGATGGAAATGTTGAGTGAACATCAATGCGAGGGCTGGCTCGAAGGCTATCTGCTCACCGGCCGTCATGGATTGTTCAATTGCTACGAAGCGTTCATTCACATCGTGGATTCGATGTTCAACCAGCACGCGAAGTGGCTGAAGATCACCGCGCATTTGCCGTGGCGGCAGAAAATCGCCTCGCTGAATTACCTGCTGGCCTCGCATGTCTGGCGGCAGGACCATAACGGTTTCACGCATCAAGACCCAGGTTTCATTGATCACGTCGTGAATAAAAAGGCCGAGGTCGTGCGCGTTTATCTGCCGCCGGATGCGAACTGTCTGCTCTCGGTGATGGATCATTGTCTGCGCAGCCGGCATTACGTCAACGTGGTCATCGCAGGCAAACATCCGTCGCCGCAATGGCTCACGATGGACGCCGCCCTCAAGCATTGCACCGAAGGCATTGGCATCTGGCAATGGGCCAGTAACGACCAGAACGCCACGCCGGACGTGGTCATGGCTTGCTGCGGTGACGTGCCCACGCTGGAGACGCTCGCCGCCGTCTCGATTTTGCGCGAGCATCTACCCGAACTTAAAATCCGCGTGGTCAATGTGGTTGACCTCATGCGGCTGCAACCGCAGAGCGAGCATCCGCACGGTTTGAGCGGCAGAGATTTCGATGATCTTTTCACCAAGGACAAACCAGTCATCTTCGCCTTCCACGCCTACCCGTGGTTGATTCACCGGCTCACTTATCGTCGCACCAACCACGACAATATCCACGTCCGTGGCTACAAGGAAGAAGGCACCATCACCACGCCGTTCGACATGACTGTGCTGAATGAACTGGACCGTTTTCATCTCGTGATGGACACCATTGATCGCCTGCCGCAGACCGGCGCGAAAGGTATCTACCTGAAGCAGCAGCTCAACGACAAGCTGATCGAGCACAAGCAATACATTGATAAACATGGCGAGGACATGCCGGAAATTCGGGATTGGAAGTGGGGTAACCCGTGAAACCCGATGCCGATCAGCCCAAGGCTTCCGAATCGAAGCCCAATGCAAAGGACGATTTAAAAACTTTGCCGCTGGCGGAGGTGGAGAAAAAATTAGGGTCGTCGTCGGAAGGTCTCACGCAAGCCGAGGCACAGAAGCGGCTGACCCAATATGGGCCGAACGAGCTGGAAGAAAAAACGACCAATCCAATCCTGAAATTCCTTTCGTATTTCTGGGGGCCAATTCCGTGGATGATTGAAGTGGCGGTGATTTTGTCGGGCGTGGTTCGGCACTGGCCGGATTTTTTCATCATTCTACTTTTGCTGGTGGCCAACGGCGTGGTCGGATTCTGGGAGGAACACACGGCGGGCAACGCCATCGAGGCCCTCAAGGCCCAATTGGCGATCAAGGCTCGCGTGAAGCGCGACGGCAAGTGGATCAATCCTCCGGCGCGCGAGTTGGTTCCGGGCGATGTCATCCGCATGAGGCTGGGCGATATTGTGCCGGCGGATGCGCGCCTTTTGGACGGCGATCCGGTGGAGGTGGATCAGTCCGCGTTGACCGGCGAGTCGTTGCCCGCCGAGCGCAAATCCGGCGAGGCGGTATTTTCCGGTTCAATCATTCGTCAGGGTGAAATCGGCGCGCTGGTCTATGCTACGGGATCGAACACCTATTTTGGCAAGACGGCGTCACTCGTGCAGGAGGCGCATACGGTCAGCCATTTTCAAAAGGCGGTTTTGAAGATCGGCAATTACCTGATCATTCTCGCGGTGGCGATGGTGGCGGTGATCATTACCGTCGCGATTTTTCGCGGTGACGCGATTCTCACCACGTTGCAATTTGCCTTGGTGCTCACTGTGGCGGCGATTCCGGTGGCGATGCCGACGGTGTTGTCGGTCACAATGGCGGTCGGCGCGCGTCTGCTCGCCCGGAAAAAGGCGATTGTCAGCAAGCTGGTGGCCATCGAGGAACTGGCGGGCGTGGACGTGCTGTGCTCGGACAAGACCGGCACCTTGACCCAAAACAAGCTGACGCTGGGCGATCCGTTCAGCATCAACGGTATTCCCGCCGATCAAGTCATTCTCAATGGCGCGCTGGCGTCGCGCGCGGACAACAACGACACGATTGATCTGGCCGTGCTGGGCGGACTGAAAGACAAAGAGGCATTGAAGGCTTATGAGGTGGTTCATTTCATGCCCTTCGACCCGGTGCATAAACGCACCGAGGCCACCGTCAAAACCAAGGACGGAAAGATGTTCAAGGTGACGAAGGGTGCGCCGCAGATCATTCTCGCATTGTCGGCCGATGCCGGGCAGGTGAAGCCCGCCGTCGAGAAGGCGGTCAATGAATTTGCCGCGCGCGGGTTCCGTTCGTTGGGCGTGGCCCGCGATGAAGGCGACGGCCAATGGCAGTTTGTGGGCGTGTTGCCCTTGTTCGATCCGCCGCGTGAAGATGCCAAAGCCACGATTGAAACCGCGCGACGGATGGGCGTGAAGATCAAGATGGTGACGGGCGACGCCCTGGCCATCGCGCAGGAAACCGCCAAGAAACTGGGAATGGGCGCAAACATTCTGGATGCCAGCAGCCTGGGTGACTCGAAGAAAAAAGAAAGCGCAGAGGTGGCTGAGTCCATCGAGAAGGCCGACGGTTTTGCCCAGGTATTTCCCGAACACAAATTCCACATTGTGGATGTTCTGCAAAAACGCGGCCACATGGTCGGCATGACGGGCGATGGGGTGAATGACGCCCCCGCGCTGAAGAAGGCCGACTGCGGCATCGCCGTTTCGGGCGCGACGGACGCGGCGCGCGCGGCGGCGGCCATCGTGCTGACGACGCCCGGCCTGTCGGTCATCATTGACGCGATCAAGGAGAGCCGGCGGATTTTCCAGCGGATGAACAGTTACGCGATTTACCGTATCGCCGAGACATTGCGCGTGCTGTTGTTCATGACGGCGGCGATTTTGATTTTCAATTTTTATCCATTGACGGCGGTGATGATCGTGATGCTGGCGTTGCTCAACGACGGCGCCATCCTGTCCATCGCCTATGACAATGTTCATTACAAGGACGAGCCGGAAGCCTGGAATATGCGGCTCGTGCTGGGGATCGCCTCGGTGCTGGGCATCGTCGGCCCGATTGCTTCGTTTGGCCTGTTCTACTTGGGCGACCGCGTGTTTCACCTGGATCGTCCGCATCTCCAGCCGATGATGTATCTGATGCTGTCCGTGGCCGGGCATCTGACCATTTTCCTGACGCGCACGCGCGGCCCGTTCTGGTCCATCCGTCCCGCGAAGATTTTGTGGATGGCTGTCCTTGGCACGCAAATCATCGCGACATTCATCGCGGTCTATGGATTCCTGATGCCGCCGTTGGGCTGGGGTTGGGCCGGGTTCGTATGGGCCTATGCGCTGGCGTGGTTCTTCGTGAGCGACCGCGTCAAATTGCTCGCGTATCGGATTTTTGATCCAGTCAAAAAGACCGAGACGAAACTCGAAACAAAAGTTGAATCGCAGCCTGATGCCGAAAGTGATGCTAAAACTGCGGCCAAATCGGACGCCAAATCGGAAGTTAAGCCCGAAGCCAAAGCTGTTGAGCCAAAGCCTGAAGCAAAAGTCGGGCAGAAGCCGGATGCCAATGTAACCGAGGCCAAGGCTGAGGCGAAACCGGAAACCAAACCTGAAATGAAATCCTCACCTGACACCAAAGAAACGCCTACGTCCGATTTGACGCCGCAGATCGCGGCGCGGGCCTATGAACTCTACGAGCGCCAAGGCCATCAGGATGGACAATCGGCGCAGAACTGGGACAAGGCCGAACAGGAAATTCGCGCCACTCAAACCAAAGCTGAAGCCAAGCCAGCGGCAAAAGCCGAGTCAGAGCCGGAAACCAAAACTCAACCCACTGCTGATACCAATTCAAAACCTGCGGCCAAAGTTGAGCTAACGCCAGCAGCAAAGGTCGAGCCTAAACCAGAATTCAAGACCGCGCCGGCTGTTGAAGTCAAAGCTTCAGACAAACCGGAACCGAACGTGAAGCCAGCGGGCGGGGTGTCACCGCAACTCGTCAAACGAGTCCATGAATTTTACGAGCAATTAGGGCGCGAGGATGTTCGTGCCGTTGAGGAAGCGGAGCAGGCGAAGCAGAAGGCTCCCGAAGTGGAAACCAAAAAATAAGCCAACATGAACCACATGACTTACACGGCTGAAAGAATAAAGATGAAAAACATTCACGACCATCCTGACCGATGAACTGGACTCCCCTGAATCTCACTGTCCGCGTCGGTTGTCACCTCACTTACGAAACCACCGTGCAGACATCGGTGCTGTTCGTGCTCAAGCCACGACTCGAAGGCCGGGTGCTGGTGATGCAGGAGAAACTTTCATTCGGCATCGGCCTGCCGTCGTATGAGTTTCAGGACAGCCACGGCAACATTGCCTATCGTTCGATGCTCGTGCCGGGCCGGAATGAAATCTGGCATGACGCCCTCGTCGCCGTTTCTTCCCAGCCGGATAATCGGGATGTGCCAAATCAGCTTGTTCCGGTAAGCCAACTCCCGGCGGAAGTGTTGCGCTACACGCTGCCCAGCCGCTATTGCGACTCGGACAAGCTCATGGATTTTGCGTGGAATCTGTTCGGCCAAATCACCAATGCGCTTCAGCGCGTGCAAACCATCTGTGACTGGGTTCACAACAATATCGAATACCGCACATTGTCCGGGCGGCCTGATCTATCCGCTTCCGAGGTTATCCATCGGCGCTACGGTGTCTGCCGTGATTTCGCCCACGCGGCCATCGCCCTGTGTCGCACGTTTAATTTGCCTGCCCGCTATGTGACCGGACACCTGCCCGACATCGGCTACGTTGATCCGGGCACGCCAATGGATTTTCATGCGTATTTTGAAGTCTATCTCGGGCAGGAGTGGTTCACCTTTGACGCGCGGTTCAATGTCCCGCGCATTGGGCGCATTAAGGTCGCTCACGGTTTGGATGCCGTGGATGGCGCGTTTGCGACAATCTATGGCGAGGCCAGCCTCACTCATTTTCAAGTCTGGGCCTATCAAGTGAATCCACAGGAAGTTTCAGTCGGCGATCCCATTGATTTATCCAAACGCCTTGATGGCAAGACAACGGTGCGGTTCAGTTAAAAACTTCAGGGGCGGTTGTTTTGGTCGTGAAATCTGAACTAATTGACATTTAGTGAACACTTCTCCACGCGCAAATCCTAAACGGAAACTCCCCGGAGCCGGGCAAATTGTCACAGGTGGAGCCGCAGGGGACAGGGCGGACTACCTTGACAAATTGACCGGCGACTTACAATGGAAACCGGATTCGCGCGCAACATGATAAATTAGTCGGCATTCAATGCCAGATTTCAGTGCTCCCAAACATAGTGGCCGATCAGCAGGGCGACGACACAGGCCGACAACGTGCCAACAATATACCAGTGAACGCCGCGCAGATTCATGGCCGCGATCAATGTTTGGCAGACTTTTTCAAATCGCTGTCGTTCCCGTTCCAAAGCGTCTTGGGATTGATTCCATTCGGCCACGGCACATTGCAGATTTTTCTGAATGCTTTTGGCAACGTCATTGGCATCCACCAGCCGATTGCTAACAAACAACGCATCGCGTTTCACGGTTTCCGCGTGTTTGAGAACGATGTCCTTTAATTCGCCGTGCTTGATGTCCACCATGCCCGCGAAATCATCGGTGAGCGCGGCGGTTTGCCGCCGATATTCAGCCAGATGTTGTTCCAGCCATTTCCGGCTGTCGGCGATGGCTCGCGGAATACTGGCTGCCGCCCGCAACTGTGCGCGGGTTAGCAATGAGAATTGCGCCGGGAAACTGTCCTCCGGGCCGGTGCCCCATTCATGCAGCAGCCGATGAACCCGATCCACTTCCTCCTTCGTCATGTCGCGGCAAAGAATTGCCAAGTCGTCTTTATCCGAATCCATAACGTCACTCACCCAAGTTAAGCATGGGCTGTTTGGAGCGGGCCGGTTTCGCCGCCGGTTCGGTCTGCGGTTCAAGCTCCGGCATCTGTTCCGATGGAACCAGCAAATCGGCAATCAGGTCGTATTGCCGGAACATCTGCTGCATCGCCCATTGCATTTCCCCGGCCAGCATCAATTCCAAATGCGGCGCTCCGGGGGTCGCGACCTCGGCAAAACTTAACTTGCGTCCGGCCTTGGCCTCGGCGCGTTTGATGGCCAGCAACGTGATGGAAGTCACCACCGGCAACGTCAGTTCCTTCGCCCCAAACTTTTTCAACTCGGCTTCGATGTTGGATTTCTTGAACAGGTTCGTCCGCACTTTGGCCGGATTGTGGACCATCGACGTAATCCACGCGGTCGCCCGCGAAATAAAACAGGTCGAGCAGATTGTTCATGCTCTCCGTGTCCTCGCTTGGAAACAGGAAAAAAGTGAACCGGATGCCTTGTGCGGCGAGCGATTCGAGCAATTGCAACGAGTCCAATGCCTGCACGATGAGGCCGTCGGCCTGCGCCCGGCAATCAATGACATGAACCGGCGCGTCACTGCGCGACACGTTGCGAAATAATCCGAGCAAGGTGGATTTGCTTTCATCGTCACTGCCCAGCGTGTAGGACTGCACCTGTTCGGGATGGCGGTCGGCAAAGGAATGGTGCCGGTCATCGAGGTCGGAGCCGTTCCACTGGATGCCGTGATAATCGAGCCAGGCGGTGCGGAATTCAGCCTCGAAACTTTTGCCGAGGCTGCCTTTGGATTGAGGATTGATATGGATGCGTTTGGTGATGTTGGTGTTCATGTGAATTCTTGATCGGTGTTAATGTTTTTGATGTTTGGGCGATTGAAAGGGCTTGGTTTCGGCAACGGCGATTGGCGTGATTGCGGCCGGCTGGCCGCTGCGTTGGGGCGGGCGGGTTGGAATTCGGAATTATTTTCCGCATTTTCCCAATGCGGTTTTGTGGCGCGTTTCAATTTGCGGCGGTAAAAAAGATACGGGGCATAAACCGTAACGCGGATGCCCTTCTCGGTGAACAGCAATTCAGTAATTTGCCGCCACGTCTTGCGCCGTTGGCGCAGCTCGCGGATGAATTCAAAGTGCGGTTCCAAGATGCTGCGGAATGGTTTGCCGCCGCCTTTTCGTTGTGTCGTTTCGGTCATCGCTGGACAGGATAACCCGACGGTGAAAAATTTGTGTCGAGAGCAGGTGAAAGTTAAAGTGGGATGAAATTACGCTGACTAAGCGACAAGAAGCGACAATTTTGAGCGACAAAAGGCGACAATATCTGATGAGCGAAAGCGACAACTGGCGACAAGTTCGTTGTCGCTTCTTGTCGCTTCGCTTCGGACTACTTTTACCCCCAACGATTTCGTTAGGAGATGGTGTCATCAAAAAATCAAGGCTTTCAAGTTTCAGAAAGCCGCCAGAAATCACGTTCGCCTGAACGTATCAAATTGGATGATGATGGGCGCACTGACCGGGCGTTCTGAAACCGGCAGCGAAACGGAGCAGGTCGGGAGTGGCATGAACGGACGACGGCGGAGTTGAGCGCGGTTTTAGAACGACCGATGAGTGCGTGACCGTCTAGGTTTCACTTGAGGCGATTTGTCTGGCCGGTTGTCTGAGTGCCCGCAGGCAAGCCGGCCAGTCAAAGCGCCGTCATCAGCATCAGATGGAAACGCCCTTGGATTTTTTATAGCCCTGTTCCAATTGTTGTTCCTGAAACCGTTTGATTTTCTCGTTCTGGCTTTTGGCGATGGCAGTCAGTGGCAGAATTTCCGGCCAGTTGATCTGATGTTTGCCGGCGATTTTCCGGGCGCGATGGTCGGTCGTCAATTTCAGCACTTGATTGGCGACCTTCAACCACTCCTTTGCCGGCAACTTGCCAAGTTCAACCTGCTGGAGGAGTTCACCCAGAAAAGCCCGGACACAGGGCAGCAACATTTTCAAGTGAACCACGTCCTGTCGTTTTTTCTGCGACACGGTTGCCGCCAGTTCCAATTTGCAGGCCAGCAGGGAAATGGGATCAAGAACGCGGATGGTTATTCCATTCCATTCCGCTTGAATGGCCGGCGTATGGGCATCCGAAATGCCAGGAATCCGCCGGACCACTTCAATGGTTGATTTCAAGTCGCCGATATGAAATGGAATGAATCCGGCCAGCGCGGTCATTTGCACCTTGGGCGGATAACCCGGAGCCAGTTCCAATTGCCGGGCGATGCGTTGAACATCGGCATGACCACCTTTGAAATCAATGTCCTCGCTGGTGAATGGCCGCAGTTTTTCAAGTTGCGGGTCGGCGGGCAAATAGTGTTCCGCCCAATAATTGACCGCCTGGCCGCCGATGAGGACATACGGCTGTCCGTCGGCATCGCGTATCTTGAAAACTTCCGAAAATTGTTGGAGGGAAAAACCCACGGTTACGCCCATCGGGCAATGGCGCGGGCAACTTGATTCAAATTGGTGATCCGCCACTTGGCACCGTCGCCCACCAGTGAAGCCCGTCGCTGTTGTGCCGCTGCTGCTGCCGGACTGCGGCGGGCCCTGCGGATTGCCGCCATGCGACTTTCCGCTTCCTGTCGTTTCATTTGACTGAAGGACATCGTTTTCACCGAAGAAATAGATACCGCAATCTGAAGCCGGACGCAAGTTTGCGCCGGCACTGAACGGGCGGTTTGAAAATCGGAGCGGACGGAACGGCTGTGGAGTCGCGGGATTTGCAAACCGCCCGTTGAGTGCGTGACCGTCTAGGTTTGTCTTGCGGCGATTTGTCTGGCCGGTTTCCGAGTGCCCGCAGGAAAGCCGGCCAGTCAAAGCGCCGGGCAGCATCATTTCGATGCGAAAACTGCAACAAAATTTCAGGCTCTGCCGGCTGGAAAGTGATAATCCCCAATAAAACCAATGGAGATACGCGATTTTACAGCCAAAAAGTGAGGTTTCATTTTGTGTAAAGATTGCACAAAAGCGGGCTTCTTCTCGGCCAAACTGGTTGCCGAATGGAAAAAACATCGGCCAAGTGCATTTTGTGTATCAGATACAAGTTGCAGAGAAAAAGTTCAGGCAGACTGGCTGCCATGAAAAACTGGATTCACTTTTCTGCCCGCCGGGGCAATGGCCGCAAGTTGTGCGGAAAGCGCACTGGACGCCTTCAGAACCCTGATAGTGTCACCCCGCATGTTCACTGCCAGCGCGCAGAAAATCTGAAAACGCAGTTTGCGTGTCTGGCACATCTTTGCCGGTTCGCCTGCGGATAAAATGCCAAAACGATGAACGAAGAATTAACGATTGTGCCAACGAGGCATAAAGCTTTTTGAAAAACCGATAAAATCACGTTCCATGTTTACTGCCGTTGCCCATAAAAATCTGGCGGATGCCGAGAGTTATTTCGACGAGCATCTGGCGCAGAATGATTACTACGCCGCCGGGGAAATCCGCCCCGGCCAGTGGATCGGCGCGGGCGCGGAACGGTTGGGATTAAAGGCTGAAGTCACGCGCGAACAGTTTCATGCGCTCTGCGAAAATCAAAATCCAAACGATGGCGAACGGCTGACGCAGCGGAGCCAGAAGGAAGGCCAGCGCCGGGTGTTTTATGACTTCACCTGTTCCGCGCCGAAATCGGTTTCGGTGCTGGCGGTCACGCTGGACGACCAGCGATTGATTGAAGCGCATGAGGAAGCGGCCACGACTTGCGTTTCGCGAACTCGAAACTTTCGCCGCCGCGCGCGTGCGCAAGCAGGGCGCTCGCAAGGATCGGACGACCGGCAATCTCGTGGCGGCAGCGTTCGTGCATGACAGTTCCCGCGCGCTCGATCCGCAGTTGCACACGCATTTCACGGTGTTCAACGCCACGTTTGATAAAGAGGAGCGTTGCTGGAAGGCATTGGAAGCGCGCGGCATGTATGACGCGATTCGTTATGGCACGGCGGTTTATCGGAATGAACTGGCCAAGCGGGTGCAACAAATCGGCTACCGGATTGCCCCGGCCAAACACGGCTTTGAAATCGAGGGTGTCAGTGATGTGGTGGTGAAACGGTTTTCCAAACGCGCGCAGCAGCGCGACGCGGTGGTGAAGGAAATGGAAGCAAAAGTTGGGGCGAAAACTTTCCAACGACGAAATTTCCCATGCGGTGCATCAGAGCCGGGCAAAAAAAATCAAAGGCATTTCAACCGCCGAAGTCCGCGAACGGCAGTTGTCGCAATTGTCCGCCGATGAACGGCAATCGCTGCAAACACTCCGCGCGTCGGCTCGTCCATCGAGCCTGCCGCGCATTGCGCTGGTGGAAAATCAAGTTTTGAACCATGCCGTCGCCCATGTCTTCGAGCGCAAATCGGTGGTGCCGGAGCATGAACTGTTGAGCGTGGCGTTGTCGCATCGCCTGGGTGCGGTGGATTTGGACCATTTGAAAGGGGCGGTGAAACACCTGCCGGATTTGGTGAAAACCGAACGCGGGTTCTCGACGCAAAAGATTCTGGCTACGGAACTGGATTTGATCCAGACGGTCAACGCGGGCTGCGATGCCGTCGCGCCGTTGCATCCCGGCTACCGGCCTGCCGACTGGCTGGGCGAAGATCAACGCCGGGCGATTTACCATGTCCTGCGCACCAGTGACCGCATCACCGGCCTGCGCGGTCTGGCCGGCAGTGGCAAAACCACGGCGTTGCGCGAGCTGGTCGCCGCCTGCAAAGAGGCGAAGATTGAACCGCTGTTCTGCGCGCCAACGGCGGCGGCAACGGATGTTTTGCGCAAAGAGGGATTCGAGGCGAAGACGCTGCAAAGCCTGCTGCTGTCCAAGCCGGTTCTGACCGAACGGCAATTGATTGTATTGGATGAAGCCGGGGCGGTGGGGATGGACGACATGAAACGGCTGTTTGATTGCGCGCACGATGCGCGCATCATTTTGTCCGGCGACACCGGGCAGCACGCATCGGTGGCGCGTGGCGATGCGCTGCGGATTTTGGAACGGCATTCCAATTTCAAATCCGGCCAGTTGACGGCCATCCGGCGGCAACGCAAGGCGGCCTATCGCAAGGCCGTGGAACTGGCGGCGCAGAAACGCACGGTGGAAGCGTTCGCGCAATTGGAACGCATGGGTGCGGTGGCAGAGATCCTTGCGGACGGCCACCATGATCTTCACGACTCGGCGGCGAAATCGTATTTGAAAGCGTTGGCGGAAAATAAATCCGCGCTGCTGGTCGCGCCGACGTGGAATGAAATTGAGGCGGTGACGGAAAAAGTCCGGGCCGCGCTGAAAACCTCCGGTCGGCTGGCCGGTGAGGAAAAGGAATTTCAGGTCTTTGATTCACTCTCATGGACGGAAGCGCAGAAACGGGATGCGCGGCAATACCGTCCCGGCATGGCCATCCATTTTCATCGTCGAGGACATGGTTTTAATAAAAATGAAACCGTCGCGGTGGTCGCCGTCGAAAACGATTCGCTGAAAGTGCAACGCTCTGATGGCACTGAAACCTTTTTCCATTTGGGTCAAGGCTCCGCCTTGTGTGATGTGGGGGAAAAGCGAAAATTGAAAATCGCCGCCGGGGACAAGCTGTTGCTGCAAGCCAACGCGGTGGCCGGGCGCAAGCACTTTATCAATGGCGAACTCGTCGAGGTGCAGAGCGATTCAAGGTGATTCCGTTTTGCTGGCCGATGGCCGGGTGATTCCTGCCGATTATCGCACCTTCACGCATGGCTACGCCGTCACGTCCCATGCCGCCCAGGGCAAGACCGTGGATGAAGTTTTGCTGGTCGCCTCGTCGCGTTCGCTGCCCGCCATCAATCAGGAACAATTTTACGTCAGCATCTCGCGCGGGCGCGAACGCTGCCAAGTCTTTACCGATGATTCGGAATTATTACGTTTGCACGTCACCCATTCCAGTGCGCGGCTGGCGGCGGTTGAGGCCATGCCGCAACGGGATTTCCTCCAGACCATCTTGCAGCGCGGCCATCATTTTCTGCAACGGTTCCGCCAGCGCATTGCCCAATCAATTTCAACCAAAACCACCGAAAGGAGCAGCCATGAAATCCAATCAAATAAACAGCAGCGAACAACCGCCCGCCACATCGGTGTCTGAATCGCGTGACCATCCGTGCATCGGCCACGATGTCAACGCCGCCGCTTTCGCGGTGCGCACCGACGATGGCCTCAGTTATCTACTGCCTTTTGCGCAGTTCTTGTATGCCAAAAGAACGGCCAACCCGGCCTTGGAAAAGGCCCCAGAGGCACCACCCGAAAAAATGTCCATTCATTTTGTGGGTGCCGAGGTGGTCGTTCTGGGGAGCGGTCTCAAACGGCTGGAAAGCTGGCTTCAGCGATACGAATTGAGTTTTGTAATGCCGGCGGACAGCCGTTTGAGTGCCGTGTATGACACCCTCATTACCACCGTCACCCTCACTTTAACCAAGGAAAATGTATGACTGCTGATTCACCGTTAAAAATCCAGCCATTGGAAAAATACCGTGCCACCATGACCAAGGAGGAAGTTGCCGAGGCGTTGGGCGTCGCCAGGCATATCATCCCGCCGCTGTCGCAGGCGGGCTTGATTAAGCCGCTGGGTCGTCCACAGCGTTATTGTGTGAAACATTATTCGCGTGACGTGCTGGCACAACAGCTTGCCGATGTGAACTGGCTCGACAAGGTGGTGGCGGCCATTCACCGGCACTGGCGCATTAAAAACGCGCATAAGCGGCAAAACAGGCCGGGAACGGTTCAGCGTAACCCAATAGCGCCGAGCATCGGCGGGAGTGCGAGCCGGCGAGTCTGTTACGCGGTAGCGACCGGCGGCGCGGCGAGTTGGTGACTCGCAAACTCCGCGCCGCCGCTCGCCGGCCCGGTTCAATCCAGATCATGGTCGGCACAATCACCCCGCGTGTTTCCCGAAATGGCGGGAATGGGTCTGGCGGTGGCGGCGGTGATCCCGGCAGGCGAATGATAATCGCTGGCCGGACGTGGTGCGTGGATTTTCCTCCTTTTCGTCGCAATGCCCCGCTCAATACCCACGCCAGTAGAGCCAGCAAAAGGTAGATTGCCCCGACGAGAAAATAGAGGGCGTGTTCGTGGACGAATCCATCAAGACTTTTCAGTGCCGACGATTCCAGTTCGAGTGCTTTTATTTGCCAAGGTTGCATGATGTCCTCCTTATGCCGCGACGCTTTGCGTCGCTGGTTCGGTTTCATGGTTTCCGATGATGGCTTTTTGTTGCCGTTCGTATTCGCTCAACGATGGCATTTCCACCTCGGCCTTGCGCGAATAAGCCCGCGTCATGGCCTTGCTGTTGTGGCCCAAATTTACCTGCGCATATCGTTCGGGATAGCCCGCCGATTTTGCTCTCTCCGCCCATGCGTAACGATAGCTATGCAACGAAACACCTTTGATGCCCAAACCAATGCAGCGTTGACGAAATTCCGTCGCGCGGTCGCCCGCGCGGACGGTGCGCAGATACGGAAATAAGGGACCGCATCCCGGCAGGTCGCGCAGGATTTCCGCCATGTCCTCGTCAAAACGCATGATGGCCACCGTGTCGGTCTTCATCCTCTTGTAGCTGATGACGTGGTTGTCCCAATCTACATTCTCGGCTTCGAGGAATGCCAAGTCCGATTGCGATGCGCCCAGATGCCACGCCAATTTGTAAAACGCCTTGCGTTCGGGATTTTGTTCGCGGGCGACGATGGCCAGATGTTCGGCCAGCGTGATGCCGCGCTTTTCCTTGAACTCGACGGCCGGCCAGCGTTTCTTGGCCAGCATCGGCCACGGCAGCCAGGTCATGTCCAAGGCGAAGTTATGGATGCGCCGCAGATAGACATTGGTGGAAACTTTTCCGGCTTCCAACACGCGCAGAAAATGTTCCGGGCGCGTTTCCAGAAGCGGCAAATGCCGGATGCTGTCAAAGGCTTTGTCCTTGATGGCGGTCTGCCAGCGGTGTTGGGTCTGGTCTTTTTTGAGCTTCACCAGTTCGTCCATAACGAACTGCCAGTCGCGGGTGGCAATCTGCGGATCGCTGGCGGCCAAATAGGCGCGGGCAATTTGCAGGTTCACGGCGGGCTGCTGTTCCGCTTCCTTGCGTGAGTGGAACAATCGCGCTGCGGTGGCTCGGTCATTGGTGCCGAGACTTTCCTGCTTGCCCGTCACGTCGTCGTGAATGTAGTAGCGACCGCCGTTTTTTCTTTTATAGAGTCTGTATCGTTGTCTCATAACTGTTTTTACAGTGATGAGGTTACGACGGTTGATCTCGACTCCGGTAGGGAGCAGGTGGGAGTTACGCAGGGCAGGCCAGAGTTAAATTTTGCTGGCACTTCCGCTGGCACTCGTCTGTGGAAGTCTTCCAAACCCTTACAGTTCCAACTGGTTAGGTTTGGAGGCGAGGGTCGGAATCGAACGGGGCCAGGGGATATTTCCAAAATCCACTACTCCGCCATTACCACCCCACCACCAGAGGCGAACAGCCTCATAACTAACGAACGCCAATAGAATCAGGCATTTCTGCATGTTTGTCAAGCACCAGCGATTACGCACCCAATACCAAACAACTACTCACCAATCACTCATTCATCACCCGTTCACTGGCATTTTCACTGGCACTTTTTTCGGCACCTTTTTTCGAAACGACGTGTCTTATCATCCCTATCGAACGCCAATTCACTCTCGCGTCTCCTATTTCCTCAGCCACCATCAGACTGGTTCATTAGCGGGAGCACCCAGTTCTTCCTTCGAGCGAAGACTTGAATTCCGAAAGTCGCGTCTGAATTGAGGCAGTTTTAACTATTTTGGTGCCCGTTATTGTGCCGACTATGGCAGCTTGGAGGCGACAGGGCAAATCGCTGGCACCGCCTCGTTTCCGGCCAAAAGCTTCATTTTGCGCACGAGACAAGCGGCACGCATCGATTACCACACCCAGAACTTTTCCAACATTTTGCTGATCGTCGAAAGTTTGCGGGAGCGTTTTAGATAGCGCTTTGAATTCGTTTCTCCTTGTCTGCGTGTGCGGCGACCTCTATATGTATTTTTGAAAAGCCACCTGTGGCAGCAATGGCGGGACTTCAGTCCCGTAGCTGTCTTGCGCAGACGGCTAAATCCCGCCTGCAATTCAAAAACCTCGTCGCCCGTCCGAGTTGACGACCGGCACTTGAGATTATGAAGCAACAGGCAACCTCGGTGCGGCAACTTAGGCCGCTTTCCATTCCGTCCAAATCAGCTTCGGGCATTTCGCTCGCCGTGGCCGCGCTTTTATGGAGCCTCCACGTTCAGGCCCAAGCCGCCACCAACGAACCGCCGGCCCGACAAATCGAAACCAACAGCGCCGCGGCAGAACAGTCCTCTGCCGCCACAAACCAATCACCAATCCGGTTGCCGGATGTGGTGGTCACGGGCCGCGCGGACAGTCTGCCGGGCATATACATCGCGGATAACGCCCACCGCCGCGCCGGCGTTCACAGAGGTCTTCCACCCCGTCGAACCGTTTCAGGTGCGGGCGAGTGTTACCGCACATTTTTAGAAGTCGTTAGCTCAATGCGTGGGGCTCCATCGAACCAATCGTCAAGCATCGTAAAGGCGTTAGCCTTGACCCCTCCCGCAACGTTTGCAGGGATTTTTTGAAATTTTGCAGTCCCACTGGTTGTGGGAATATAATCGCCTCGCTTGGCTGGATCATCATCAGCCACGAGAATGCGCTGGCGGAGATTCGGCTGGTGCTGGGTCGTCGCCTCATTCTGCAAATTCACATTTACATCCATGACGCGACAATAAACTCGATAGCTTTGCCAGTGCTATGGGGTGTTTCCCTAACGAGAATTTACAGGCGACGACCCGAGGGAGCCTCAAATCAAAAAACGCAATAGAATCAAAAGCCGCTAAACAATGGTCAACTGCACGCTGCTCTCGATGATGCCCGCGCTGATGGCGTAGCGAGTGAGTCCGGCGGTGTCATGGATGTCCAGTTTCTCCATGAGGTGTTCGCGGTGCTTTTCCACGGTCTTGATGCCTATGCCGAGTTCAGACGCGGTCTCCTTATTGGCTTTGCCCTCGGCAATCAGTTGCAACACTTCCATCTCGCGTGAAGTGAGTTCGGCGGTTTTCTTTTTTACCGCGCCCATGCAATTGACTGATTGCGGATTGATACGGTCTTGACGCCGAGAAATGGCGGGGGTGAAAAATGTTTTTCCGCTTTGCACTTCGCGGATCGCCCGGCACACGTCGTGGGCGGAAATTTGCTTGAGCAGAAATCCCCGCGCGCCGGAATCGGTGGCGTTTTTCACATACGCGTCATCGTTGTGCGCGGAGAGCATGATGACCTTGGTGCTGGGCACGGCTTTCATCACCTGGCGCGTGGCTTCGAGACCATTGAGCAACGGCATCGCGATGTCCATCAAGACCACGTCGGGATGACATTTTTTTGCGAGTGCGACCGCCGCGCGTCCGTCTTGCGCCTCGCCGACGATTTCAAAATCGTCTTCGAGTTCGAGCATGTTGCGGAAACCTTCGCGCACGATCATGTGGTCTTCGGCGAGCAGGACAGTGATTCGTTTCATGATTTTTCTAGCTTTGTTTCTTCACCGAATTTTTTTGCGGGGGGGGGGGGCGCTTTGGTGAATGGAATTTCCACTTTGATGGTGGTGCCTTTGCCGGGCGCAGATTCGATAGAAAAAGTGCCGCCGACCATTTCGACGCGTTCCCTCATGCCGAGCAATCCGAGGCGCTGGCTGCCTTTGGAATTCAGCACGCGTTCGACTTGAAAGGATTTGCCATCGTCTTTTATTTTCATGCCGATGCTGTCCGGCAGTTTTTCGATGCTCACTTCCACGCGGCTGGCTTTGGCATGGCGATTCACATTGGTGAGCGCTTCTTGTGCAACCCGAAAGAGCACCGTGCGTTGGGAGGTCGCCAATTGTTCCACTTCCGCAAAGGCCTTCAAGTGAACGTGGACGCCGGTCTGCACAGTGAAATTTTTCATGAACGAATGCAAGGCGGGAATCAATCCGAGATCGTCGAGCACCGCCGGGCGCAATTCGCGCGCGAATTCATGAACGATGTTCACGGATTTTTCTATCAGCAGTTGTGTGCGAGCGAGATGGCGGTCAAAAACTTTGGGATTGCGCCCCGCGTTCTTTTGCAAGGTGGCAAGGCGAAGATTGATGCCGGTCAAAGTCTGGGCGATGACATCATGTAGTTCGCGACTGATGCGCTTGCGTCTTCTTCCTGCGCTTGCAGAACTTGACGGGAAAGATTCCGCAACTGTTCCTGCATGAGGCGCGACTGATCCAGCATCTGGCTTTGGTGCTGCTCGCTTTTTCGCAGGGATTCCTCAATCACTTTCCGTCGGGCAATCTCCTGTCGCAACTCCTCGTTTGAGGCTTCGGTGGCGTCCGCGCGGCGTTGCGCTTCCTCTGCCCGTTTGAGAACGGAGATGTCAGAGACCACCACCCGGCACCATTTGCCTGAACCGATGACGGAGATGGCGGAACTGCCGTGGAAGTCAGCCCAAAATGACTTGCCGTCCTGCCGCAGCAGGGTCGCCTCGCAAGTTTGTTTTCCGGCTCCAGCGAAAACGCGCTTTAGAAAGGCGAGAAAAAGCCGGACGGCTCGCCGGGGTGACATGGGACGGCAAACGCTGGTTGATGAGAAGAGACCGTTCCACGCCTAGCAAAGTGGCCCCGGAAAGGTTCGCCTCCAATATCTTACCCTGTTCATCAAGCGAGAAATAACCGACAGGCGCGAAATCGTAGAGGT
>CAVRPQ010000001.1:0-832092 GCA_963723125.1 uncultured bacterium | reverse complement strand
GTTCCGGAGCGGGGATGGCCGCAGAGTAGTGCGATCCTCCGGGCGGGCGCCAGTGCCGGGCCGGTTTCAAACCATTTCCGGAACAGATCGGGGGAAATGTTGGCCCGCATCACCTTCAGGCGGTCGCGCACGACCATTAATTCGGCCAGCCAGCGCTCGGCGTCCGGGCGCAACAGTGCCTTGGCGTCGAGGAAGGCAGTCATGGCTTCATCATACCGTCCCTGGCGGTCCAGGATGGCGCCCAATTCATAAAGGCTCCGCACTCGCGTGTCCCGGTCGGCAGTTTTTGGCATGGCGCGCAACCGCTTCTCGGCCTCTGCCAATTGGCCGGTCTGGCGTTCCAGCCGGGCGCGCGCCAGCAGGGCCATCGGGCAGGCGCAATTCAATTGCAACGCCCGGTCAATCAGTTGGGCGGCGTCGGCATTGCGCCGGAGACGTTCATAAAGCTCGGCCAGATAAATCAACGTTTCAGGCGGCGCGTCCTTTTGTTCCACCGCCCGCCGGAAGTAACGTTCGGCCAGTTCCGGGTTGCGAAAATCGCGGCTGTGGATCCCTGCGGTTGCGAGCGCCTCCGTTTTGCGCGGGGCGACCCGGACGGCCCTTTCAAAACATTGCTCGGCGGCGGCATAATCGAAACCCAGCCCGTGGCTCCGGCCCAACTGGAGCAGGATGGCCGGGTTAGCGGGATCCAGCCGGCTGGCGCGTTCCAATAGCTCAAGGTTTTGCTTGAAATCCCGGCGCTTCCACGCCTGCTCGGCAGCTTGCAACATGCGGGAGATGGAACCTGGGGAAACCAACGATTGTCGTTTCAACTTCATGATGACCACAAAATCATAGATGCCGCTGTTTCCCGCGCAAGCAGTCTTTGAGTAATGGATTGCTTTAGTGGGGAGGGGCGCACAGCACTGCGCGGCCCGTTTCGCCTTGGTATTTTCCTGGTACCTCAGCAGTTAAATAATTCATTTCAAAAATAGTACTACTCTGCGTCTCTGTGTCTCTGCGGTTAAACAATCCATATAATCCGCAGTTCAATTCTGGCTTCAGACTTCCGTCCTCTGACTTCTGTCTCCCGCCTTCTTTCTTGACGGGAAAGCACTTCCATTTCAAACTTCCGTGTGAAAATCACGAAGGTGTTCTGGCTTTTCGGGCGTAGTGGCGCGGGCAAGACCACCCTGGCGCGGAGATTGCGCAGCGGGTTTATGGACCGGGATATTCCAGTGTTCTTCCTGGATGGCGATGACCTGCGATCCGGCCTTTCCTCCGACCTGGGTTTCACCTCGGAAGCCAGACTGGAAAACCACCGGCGCATTGCCGAGGTGGCCCGGCTGGCCCTCGATCAGGGAATGAACGTGGTCGTCGCCACCATGGCCCCGGAGCACCGTCAACGGGATGCGGTGTCCAAGGTCCTGGGCAACCGCTTGGTTTGGATTTACATCCATGCGCCGCTGGACGTTTGTGTGGCGCGCGATCCCAAGGGACTTTATCAGCGCGCCAAGGCCGGGACCGTGACGGATTTGTTGAGTTATCCCTTTGAAGTTCCCCGGCCGGAAGAGCGCGAGAACTACATAGACACCGTGGCGCAAAATGTCGAGGGCTGTTACAATTCCATCCTGGAGCTGGCCCAAGCCCAGCTCAGTGATTTTGCCATTTAAAAATTTGTTATTAAACGCGGAAGAATGCGGATAACCGCGGTGAGGGTGCAATTTGAAAATTTCGGTGGGGCGAGCGTCCTCGCGAGCCGAACGCGGCACTCCGAAGTTTTGCGAGCCGGCTCGTCGGTAGCCTCGCCCCGCCAAATACTGTTACCTGATTGTTGCTTGTTTTTTCCGCTTTGCGGCGCATACTGTCTTCGCTCAAGTTAGCGCGTCAAAACCTTCAACTTGTCTTATGAAACGTCTTCAAAAAACCATCCTTTTTGCCACTGTTATGGCCTCGGGGCTGGCCACGCCGCGCCTTTATGGCAGCATCACTTTCACCAGCTTGATTTCATTCAGTGGCACCAATGGCGCCAACCCGGTGGCGGGCCTCGTGCAAGGGAAGGACGGCAATTTTTATGGCACCGCCCCGAACGGCGGCCCGAGCAGCAACGGCACCGTGTTCGCCATTTCCCCCGACGGCAGCTTCTTCACCAATTTTTATAATTTCACCGGGGGTACGAATGGCGCCGGGCCAATCGGCGGCTTGATGGTGGGGGCCGACGGCAACTTCTATGGCACCACCTACGGTGGCGGGGCCAGCAACGCGGGCACAGTGTTCGAAATCACCACCAATGGCACCTTCAGCCAATTGGCCTCGTTGGGTGTTACGAATGGCGCCAATCCCGATGTCACCCTGGTTCAGGCCGCCGACGGGAGTTTCTACGGTGGAACCAAGTATGGCGGGCCGTATCCCAACACCACGTCGGGCGGGACGGGTTACGGCTCGATTTTTCAAATCACCACCAATGGCGTGCTGACCACTCCGGTTCTGTTTGACGGGACCGACGGCGCCAACCCGACGGCCTTGGTGCTGGGCAACGATGGCGATTTTTATGGCGTAACCACGTGGGGCGGAAACAACAGTCAGGTTCCCTTCGGCGTAGGCACGATTTTCCGATTAAGCCCTGACGGCACGTTCACCAACCTTTACATGTTCACGGGGTTTAATGACGGCGGATTTCCCCAGGCCGGTCTGGTGCAGGGCAATAATGGCATTTTTTACGGCACTACCCAGTCCGGCGGTTCGAATTCGATCGGGACTGTGTTTCAGATGACTTCGGACGGGCAGTTCCAGTCGCTGTTTTCCTTCCTCGCCAGCAGCGTGGGCAGTTATCCCTACGCGGCCCTGGTGCAGGGCAGCGACGGCAATTTCTATGGGACAACCTACCTCGGAGGGGTTGGAGTGAGCGGTCAACGCGGCACGGTCTTTCAAATTACGCCCGCGGGCAATTTGACCCCTTTGATTTTCTTCACGGGCACAAACGGTTCCTACCTCGGCGCGAGTCCCCAAAGTTCCCTCGTGCAGGGAACGGACGGCAATTTCTATGGCACCACTGTGAACGGCGGTGTCTATGCCAAGGGCACCGTATTTCGCCTCAGCCTGCCCCTCGCGCCGGTCTTTAAATCAATCGCCAAAACGGATGGCACGGTCACCCTGGTTTGGAGCTCGGTGGCCAGCCAGAGTTATCAATTGGAATACTCCACCAATCTGGCGCAAGGCAGTTGGAACAATGTGGTCAGCGCGGTGGTGGCGACCAATGGAATGATGACGGGGTCGGATCCCGCCGCAACGGATCCGCAGCGGTTTTACCGGGTGATGGTCCAGTGATCCCGTTTGTTGGATATTCGTCTGTCGGGTAGGGACGCGCGGCCCTGCGCGTCCGATTTGGTTTGGTAGGGACGCTTTGCCAAGGCATCCGCAATAACCGGACATCTCAGCGATGCGACTCTACTTTGAACTTGGTAGGGACGGCTCGCCGAGCCGTCTGCCAAAACGGTCGCCTCGGCGAGGCGATCCTACCACGAAAAATCAGGTAGGGACGGCTGGCCCGGCCGTCCGTGTAAACGCTTCAACGGAATGTTTTACTGCGAGCTTGCGCGTTCCGTCCACTCTTCACAAAATCACCTCATGGATTTGCCACGGCGCAAAAGTCTTCCTCATCAAGTGCCATTGTGGATAGATCCGTTAAAGGAGGTCTATTTTTTGACCTGCAATTGCCAGCCCAAGGGAACCAATCATCTGGCCAAAACCGGGATTGCCGGGCCGTTGCTGGACAGTGTGCGTCTTCGCAACGAGCAATTCATCTGGTTCGCTCATTTGTTTCTGATCATGCCGGACCATGTTCATGCCTTGATTTCTTTCCCGCCTTCGGAACACGGATTGCGGGAAACGGTGACGCTTTGGAAGCGCTGGACGGCCAGACAACTCAGCATCAAATGGCAACGGGATTTCTTCGAGCATCGGTTGCGTTCGGAAGAAAGCTGGCGGGAAAAGGCGGATTACATTCTGGCCAACCCGGTGCGAAAAAATCTTGTCAGCGAATCAAAGGGTTGGCCGTATGTATTTATACCGAGACCGTGGCAGCGGACAACTCGGCGAGATGTCCCTACTCAAACAAAATCAGGTAGGGACGGTTCGCCGAGCCGTCCGATTTGTTTTGGCAGAGACGCGCGGCCCTGCGCGTCCGGGGAAACGGTCGCCTCGGCGAGGCGACCCAACCAGAAAAATCAGGTAGGGACGGCTGGCCCAGCCGTCCGCGGTCTTCTCGGGAAGGCGCCCCTGCCTGAAAGCCGGGCAAGGCACTTTATTTTGCCGAGGTCTTGGCCGCTTCCATTAATTCCCAGAATTTCGGATTTTCCTGGAGGGCCTCGTCCTCGGCGGTCTTGAGACCGGAACGGAAGTAGAAATCCTTGAGCGTGTGCCGGCTGAGAATCCGATGCACCAGCACGCCCAGTTCGTGCCGTTCAAAATAGACGCGGTAATCGCCCACGCGGAACCGGTGCAGAATGCGCCCGCCGCGTTCCAGCTTGCCGAATTCGTCCAGTTCCGTGCCGCGCACCTGTTGGGGCAGGCCGCGAAAATCGCCGAGGATTTGCAGTTGCAGTTCCTTGGGCATCCGCGCCAGTTCGGCGGCGCTCACCGGCGTGAAGATGATTTGAAAAGTGTTCATTTAGTTGAAGGTTGAAAGTTGAACGTTGAAAGTCAAGCAGGCGATTTGTGCAATGATTTGCGCAAGCCGCTGAACATCCGGATTAATTCTTCAGCCAACAAACACAATTTCCGATGATTGACTTCATCCAGGAAGGCCTGGTTTTTGGCAATGGCAAGTTGGGAAACAACTTCAAACAATGAGCCGGTCGCAATTTCAATAAAACGGGCAAAATCCGAACGTGAAGATCGCGAGCTGCCTTCGGCTATATTTGAGGGAATTGAAACCGCAGCCCGACGCAATTGGCTCGTGAGTCCGAATCGCTCGGAATCGGGAAACAATTTTGTGATGCAGTAAACATTGTCCGCGAATGTGACGGCCTTGTGCCAGGTTTCCAATTTTTCAAAGTTTAACATCGGTTGGGTGAGGTTAGGGTTAAGAGTTGGACATCGGGCTATCTGTAATCCCCCAATCCCCGGCTTTCAACCTTCAATTTTCAACCCTCAACTCCCCAAAGTGGTAGCGCGTACGGGAATCGAACCCGTCTTTCCGGATTGAGAATCCAGCGTCCTAACCGATAGACGAACACGCCACTTGAACCATGTTACCTTTGCAGCCAATAGCCTGTCAATGTCGGCGCGGACCCGTGTCAAAAAGGCCGCCGGCGCGAGGAGGCGCATTTTTTCTGATTTACGATATGAGATCTCTGCAAAAGAGTAGAAGCGACGCCTCGTCGCTTTGGGCGACTGGCCAAAACCGTTGGAAAATTGAATGCTCCCGGCGACGGGGGCGTCGCCGCCACACGTTTTGCAGAGGTCTCGATATACGATTTACTCGCCGCGTCCGGGTCCGGAATGGCTTCGTAAATGGTAAATCAAATATCGTAAATCGGAGCGGGCCGTCATTCGACGTCTTCGCCCAGCTCGACGTTCCAATAGGCGAGGTCAATGAAATGTTTCCAACTGTCGTGCCGGTGCAGGCTGAAGTTGATCTGCACGAACGGCCGCCACTTCGGCCGCTTGGGTTTGCGAATGAGATGCAGCCCAGCCTCCTGCGGCGTGCGGTTGGCCTTCTGGGTGTTGCACTCGATGCAGGAACAAACAATGTTCTCCCACGTCGTGGGGCCGCCGCGGTCGCGCGGGATGACATGGTCCAGGTTCAGGTCCTTCCGGTCGCATACCCGGCCGCAGTATTGGCAGGTGTTTTTGTCCCGCTCGAAAATATTGTGGCGCGTGAACTTGACCTCCTTTTTTGGCAACCGGTCGTAAATGAGCAGCAGGATGATGCGCGGCACGCGGATGCGGAAGGAAATGGCGGAAACCGACTCCTCACGGGGCGCATTCGCGGAGATGTCGCGCCATTCGTCGAAATCGAATGTGTGGAACGAACCGTCGTTGCCGTCGAGAACGACCTGGGCGTGGCCCTGAAACAACAGCGTGAGGGCGCGCCGGGCGGTGCAGACGTTGACCGCCTGCCACAACCGGTTCAACACAAGTACGTGCTGGTTTAGCGCGGTGTTCATGGCGCGATTTTTAAGTGGTTGAAGGTTAACAGAACTGCCGGGACAGGTCAATCGGGGAGTCCGTGGTGGTAGTGTCCTGATTTGGGTTGTAGTGTCGGCGCTATGCGCCGATTCATTCGAGCCACAGGCTCGACGCTACAAAATTAGGACACCGCTGTCATGCCGGGTGGAGGCAGTGGTGGGCTGCTCTGGTGGGGCGAGGCTACCGACGAGCCGAATCTGTAGCGTCGGTCTGTGACCGACATCGGCGGCCGTTTGTGAAAATCGGGGCTGACACAGCGCCGCTACAGGCCCGGCTCGCGAGTACGCTCGCCCCACCGAACGAAAGCGGCACTTGGGTGGGGCGAGGCTACCGACGCGCCGCCATGCTTGCCCCCTCTCCCCGCTTGGACGGGGAGAGGGAGGCAGGGACGAGTCGGCGTTGCCAAATCACGTTCTCTTGGGGTATTTTGCCAACATGAAATGCCTGGCTGTATTTGCGGTTTTGTTTGCCGCGCTCTTGCTGTCGCCGATGGCGCGTGCGCAGGGAAATCCCGATGATCAGTACCTCATCATCTACGCCCTGATACAGCAGGCGGACGCGTTCAACAATTCGGGCGAACCCCGCCGGGCGTTGGACGATTATGCCGAGGCGCAGGACGATCTGCAAAAGTTCGAAAAAGTCTTCCCGGACTGGAATCCCCGGATCGTCAATTTCCGGTTGAATTATCTGGCTGAAAAAATCGCCGAGGTGACCGCCAGACTTCCGTCAACCAATGCGCCTCCACCAGCGGCAGCGGTGCCCGCGGCGCCCGGCGCACCGCCGGTGGCAGCCAATACCGCCGCCGCCACGGCTGAACTCCAATCGCAGCTCGACGCCTTGCATGAGCAGGTCAGACGGTTGCGGGGCGACAATGAAACGTTGCAGTCCAAACTCAAGGAAGCGCTCGCAGCGCAGCCGGCGACGGTGTCGCCGGACCAGTTGGCCCAGGTCCAGCAACAACTGCGGTTGTTGATGAAGGAAAATGATTTGCTGAAGGTGAGCCTGGCGCAAGGAAGCGGCAACGCGGCAGCGGGCGTGGACGCCAAAGCCTTCGAATTGTTGAAACAGGCGCTGGCCGAGGCCAACCAGAAACTGGCCGCCCAAACGGAGCGCGCCGACAAGCTGGCACAGGAAAATCAGACGCTGCAAACGCGCCTGCAATCCCTGCTGGCCAGCGCGGACGCCGCCGAGGCCTTGCGCCAGGAAAACGAACTGCTCAAGAAACAAGTGGCCAGTCTCCAATCGGCCCCGGCTGCGGTCGTGGGAACCGGCAACGCGGCCGCCGAACTGGCCAGGGCGCAGACGCAGATTGCCGCCCTGCGATCGGCGTCGGAGGTGAACCTGCTGGAGAAAATAGCGCTGGAAAACCGCGTGAAACAATTGCAAGGCATGGCGCCGAAGCCGCCGCCGACGGTGGCGGGGCCGAGCCAGGCCGAAAACGAGGCGCGTATCCGCGAGTTGGAACAGGAACGCGACGATTTGCTGGCGCGGCTGGGTGACGCGAACAAGAAGCTTTACGGCGCCAAAAATCAGGATGCGGCAGCGCAGATTGACGCGCTGGCGCAGCAGTTGGATACCTTGCGCGCGCGGATAGCGGTGGATGAGGCGCAGGCGGTTCCCTACACACCCGAGGAACTGGCCTTGTTCAAGCAATCAACGCCTGCGTTGACTGCCAATCCCAACGCGGAGAAGAAATCGGTTCATGAACTGCCCAGCGGCGCGGCTTCCCTGGTGGCCGAGGCGCAGAATTATTTTTCCACCCGGGAATACGGCAAGGCCGAGGCCGATTACCAGCAAATTTTGAAACAGGACGAGAACAACGGCCTGGCCCTGGCCAATCTGGCCGCGATTGAGCTGGAGGAAAACAAGCTGGACAACGCGGACAAACACATCCAGGCGGCGCTGGCCCAGAGTCCGAATGACGCCTATAACCTGACCGTCCAGGGCCGCATCCAGTTCGCCGAAGCCAAATATGACGAGGCGCTCGACGCGTTGAGCCGCGCGGCAAAACTCGACCCGCAGAATCCGGACATTGAGAATTATCTGGGGGTGACGCTGGCGCAAAAGGGGTTGCGCACCCAGGCGGAAACGGCGTTGCGCCGGGCGGTGCAACTGGATCCCAACTACGGCGCGGCCCACAACAATCTGGCGGTGATTTACCTCACCCAGCAGCCGCCGATGGTGGAACTCGCGCGCTGGCATTATGAAAAGGCGCTCGCCGCCGGCCAGCCGCACAATCCGGCCCTGGAAAAAATGCTGGCCGAAAAAGGCGCGCCGGTGTCGCAGTGAATCTGTGATTTATGATTGATGATTTTCGATTGTGTGGACGAGGCTCGCGTCAAATCATAAATGATTCAACTATCGCATGAACTGACCATTGCCACCCGCGGGCGCGGCCTGTATGAGTTCACCCATGAGCTCGAGGGCTGGGTGGACAAAAACAAATGCAAAGAGGGTTTGCTGACAATTCATTTGCAACACACCTCAGCTTCGTTATTGCTACAGGAAAACGCCAGCCCCGATGCGCGGCGTGATCTGGAGGCATTTTTCAAACGACTGGTGCCCGATGGCGACCCGCTATTCGAGCACACGCTGGAAGGTGACGACGACATGCCGGCGCATATCCGCACGGCGCTCACCACCGTGAATCTGAGCCTTCCCGTGCGCAAGGGCCGGCTGGCCCTGGGCACCTGGCAGGGGATTTACCTGTGGGAACACCGCCTCCACGGGCACGCGCGCCACGTCGTGCTGCATTTCATCGGCGAATAGCAGGCGATTGGGAAGGCAGAGACGGCCTGCAACGCCAGCCGTCCGGACGCGTCGGCGACACGGTCCCTGCCAGTAAAAGTGATCCACTATTCATCGGCGAATAAACTGGCCAAGCGCGCCGGCAGATGGCAGGTTGCGCGGCATGAAATTTTCATGGTGTGCCGTCCTGACGGCAGTGATTTTCAATTTTGTTTCCGATGGCTCCGGCAAAACGACCGCGCCGGAACTCGTGTTTACCGGTCCGGAAATCTTTCCGATTGACCAGCAAATCAGCCTGTTGCACGCGGCGGATTTGACCGGCAATGGCTTGAACGATCTCGTTGTGGCCAACAATCTGCGCTCGAAAATCATGCTGCTCTACAATCAGACCGGCAAAACCAATGTCAAAGCCGCCGTGGATTCATCGCAACCGCTGGAGATCAATCAGTTGCCGCCCGGCTCGCGTTTTCGCATTGATTCCATTCCTGTGGATGAACACATCAGCGCCATGGTGGTGGCCGACCTCAATGGTGACGGCAGACCGGATATTGCCTTTTATGGCGACGGCAAGGACCTGGAGGTGGTTTACAATCAGGGAACCAACGGCTGGAGCGACCCCAAACGCTGGCACATTGAGAACGGGCGGACCGACGCCAACGCGCTGACCGAGGGCGATTTGAACGGCGACGGGCGCGCGGACCTCGTTTTGCTGGGCGACAACGGCTCGCTGTACTTTCTGCCGCAATTGGCGGACCACACGCTGGGTGAGCCGCAAAAAATCGCATATTCGGGCACACCGGAGGCCGCGCAAATCGTGGACGTGAACGGCGATGGCCGAAAGGATTTGTTGTTGGTGGATTGGGACAGCCCGACGCCGTTTCGTTTCCGGTTGCAAAGCGCTTCCGGCCAGCTCGGCCCGGAGATTTATTTCAAATCACCGCCCATCCGCTCGTACACTGCGGACAATCTGGAAGGGAATGCCAAAAATTATGTGGTCACCATCGCGCAAAGCTCCGGTCGGGCGGAGGTTTCACAATTCATCCGCAAACCGGCCGAGCCTTTGTCCGGTGCCTTCCGCCAGGGACAATTTCAAATCCTGCCGCTGACCAAGACGGATGCGGCGCAACGCGGAGTGCTTTGGGCCGATGTCAACGGTGATGGCCGGCCGGATTTGCTCGTGGCCCAGCCGGACAGCGGGCAAGTCTCGGTGTATTTGCAGCGACCGGACGGGTCACTGGCTGAACCGCAGACGTTTCCAACCCTGGCCGGCGTGAGCCAGTTGGCGGCGGCGGATTGGAACAACGACGGCAAATCGGAAATTTTTCTCCTGAGCCAGAGCGAAAACGCGGTGGGCATGACGCAATTTGATAAAAGCGGCCGGCTGCCGTTTCCCACGCTCCTGCCGATTGATGGCAAGCCGCTGGTGATGGCGGTGGGCGTCTTGCGTCCCGGCGCCAAGCCGGTCCTGGCGATGATTGTGGATCAGAATGGACAGCGTTTTCTGGTGATCCGCGCCGCGGACGGCAAAATCCGGACCCAAAAGCTGAGTGAAACGTTTACCTCCAACCCGGTGGGGATGGCGATTCAGGACGTGAATCAGGACGGATTGCCGGATCTGGTGGTGCTGATTCCCTATGAAAAAATCAAGGTCCTGCTGCAAAAATCCGACGGGAGTTTTGATGAAGAAGATGTGGACCCGCCCGGCGGTGCGATGGAACGGCCCTGGCTCACGTCGGTGGATGTGGATGGTGATGGCAAACCGGAATTGTTGCTGCCCCAGAAGAATTTCGTGCGCGCGGTCGTGCTCGAAAAGGAAACGGAAATCGCAGGCACCACCAACCGGTCGGAGTGGGTGTTTCGGGTGAAGGACCAGATCAACGGTTCGTGGAGTGATTCGCGCATCGTTGGCGCCACGGCGTTGCGAAATGGCAACAATGCGGCCCCTTCCATTTTCCTGCTCGACGCGGAACATGGCTGTTTGACCTTGTGTGAACGCGATGCGGCGGGCGTCTGGCAGGTTCGGCGCAACGTGGACCTGCCGGTCTCCGATTTCAACGGTGTGCAATCCGTGTCGCTGGGCGGTCGGGACACTCAGAGCATTGCGTTTCTGGGCCAAAACGCCGTGGCCTGGATGCCATTGGGAGGCGAAGTGTGGGACCTGGAGGCGCTCGACGGTTACGACACACCCATCAAGGACGGCTATCTGAATGACGTGTCGGCCGGTGATTTGAACAATGACGGCCGCAAGGAGCTGATTTTTCTGGAGACGGCCAAGAACTATCTCGACATCGTCAATTTCAGCCGGCAGCACAAACTGGTGCCGGCCATTCGCTGGCAGGTCTTTGAAGAGCACACCTTCCGGGGGGCGACGGACGCTTTGCCGGAACCGCGCGAAGCGCTGGTGGCGAACGTGACCGGCGGCAAGAAAAACGATCTGATCGTAGTCGTGCATGACCGCATTCTGGTTTATCCGCAGGAATAAATGACGTGTGGCTCAATGGCCATCCGTCCTCTGCCGTCGGTTGCCTCAACCCCCGGCTTTTGACGGCTTTAGTGCCGGCGCCGGGTCAGGCGGCTTGAGGTTGTATTTTTTCCTCAGCGTCTGTTGCAGGTAAACCGCATCAAATGTGTAAACACCCTCCGGCTTTTCACTGAAGCAGCGAATAGTAAGAGCCGACACGGGATTGAATAACGGATAGCCTGTGCTCGGCTGCGTATAGGTCGGGCTGATGGAAGTGCTGCCATCGTAAGAGCTGTTTCCACCGGAAGTGATGGCGAAATATTTAAAGTTATGCTCTGTGACAACGTCAGCAGCGCGAAGCATCGCAAAATCCTGGGTGCGTCTCCAGGAGGTGAAAGCATTGCCATCAAAGTCAATTCTGAACGCATCGGGAGCCAACTGCTTGTCGGAATAGCCGCCACCGCGAACCAGGCCTTGGTTAAGTCCACCAATACGGTATGAGCGGTATGGAGTGCAACCAGCCAGAGAAAACAGCAAACCGCACACGGCCGCCAATAGGGCGCATCTCAGTTTCTTGCAGGGTTGAATGTGGTGTGAGGGAAGAGCAGGTGCCAGCGGTCGTTGCGCCAGAATGTTTCCAAACACAATAAGGCTTCATCACCAGCCTGACTCCAGAACTGGCCCGGGCGTTTGAACCGGCATTGGGTCTGCCGGCAGGTCGCCTCCACCGGACCACTGCCAATCGGTTCGCCCGCTCGCCGCCCGGCCCGGTAATCCATTCGCTGTTGATGGTCGTGGAAGTATTCCAATTCTTTGGCCACCGCCGCGGTGGCCGGCCCGCCGGGCATTGTGGCCAAGGCCTCTTCCAATTGACGGATCACTTTGAGCGAGGATTCGTTCTTGAGTTGTTGGACCAAGGGTCTGAGCCAGGCCTTGAGCTTTTCTTTGTCTTCGCCAAAGAGCGCTCGGCCCACAGCGGCCAAGTGTTGTAGGGCATGATAGAAGTCAAGTCGCTGGCGGGCTTGTGGCCAGCGGTCGTCGGCCAGACGCCAGATCCATACGGCCCCATCACCAATGACCAGCGCGCTGGCGGCTTGGCCCAGGCCGCGGCGCAAGGCTTCGGCGTGCAGTTGTTCGCGCAAGGCGTCAATGCCCGCACGCGTGGCGACGAAGCCCCGTTGGGTGATGACGGGCCGTCCGCCCGCGGTCTGGCCGCGGTGATCGAGTCGAAAACAGGTGCCGGTGTAAACCCAATGCCAGCGTTCAGGTTCTTTGCCCTGGCGGCGCAACGCCTCACTCTGGCCCCAGGCATCGCGTTCGCGGATGTTCCAGGCGTCCAGTTGGAGGATCATCTGGTAGGGTTCGAGGGTCAGTTCAAGTTGGTTCTGGGCGGTGGCGGCTTGCTGATCAAGGTGGGTGCGCAACCGTTGGGCGCGTTCGCCTTGCCGACGGGCTTCGCGATCCAGTGTGGCGCGGGGCAATTTGACGCCGGTGAGATGTTCCAGCACGGCGCTGGCGTCCTCGATGGGCATTTTGCTGGCCAAGAGCGCCGCCATGTTTTGCACGGCGGGTGAGTAGCCGGCACTTTCTTCTAACCCCAGGGCGGCGTCGGCGGGCACGCGCCATTTGCGACAGCGTTTGCAGTAGCCGCGGGTGCGTTTGACGGTGATCGAACCAAAGCGCGACTCGAAGGTGCGTGGCTGGTCAGTGGAAAGGCGGGTGAGGGTTTGTCCACAGACCGGGCAGACCGGTGGCGTAGCGTCGGCTTTGGCTTGAGCACCACGTTCGATCGTTTGGCCAAGCAGTTCCTGGACATCCCGAACGGCTTGGACTTCGAGATGGCCGAGGTTTTGATCGCTGGCCAGCACGAGGCGTTGGATCGAATGTTCCAAGGCGCACGCCGCACGGGCGGCCAGCACCGCCAGCGGTTCGGATGAGGTCCCAGAGGTTATCGTGGAACCCACAGCTTCAAGGCAGGGAGTTGTCATGCCCTGAGCTTACACTACTCTGCAAGAAACTGAGATGCGCCCCCGCCAATAGAAACGCGCATTTTAATGCCGTTTTCACTGGTCGTTTGGATATGATGTGCCTTGCTGCATAACATGGATTGTCGAGCCACTGCCGGACTGCGATAGCGGAACTGAAAGCGCCTGCAGCGGTTGGCTCCGGCGACCGGATGGGCAGCAATATGTATCTCTGATCATTCATTTCTCCCGCTCCAGGGAATACATCCACTGCCCGGACCTGGCTTTCACCGTGAATTCTTTTGGAATCTTGCCAGAAAGGCAAAAGCAAATCTTGAGGCGGTCGCTCTCCAACGCATAGATACCCTTGTCGGTTTTGCCTTTTTGCGTGCCGTCGGCGTGGGTCATGGCGAAGCCCGCCGGCTTCGAAGCCGGGTCGAGTTTGAACTTGTAGTTCGTGAAGCCGGGTTCGCCGGGCGTGAACATAAGCGTATCATCCTTGAACACGAGCTTCAACGTAGCGACTATTTCCGTAGGGGCCTGTTGGCCGTCAACTTCCAGAGCGACGATCTTCCAGGTCCCTTGGATTCCATTCAGGTCCTGCTTGATTGGATCCTGCCGGGAAGGCTGCGCAACCATGGAGCCGGTCAACATCAGAACGACCAGTCCAATGATTAAAGTTCTCATGCCCGTTACTCTACCGGGCCGTAAATGAACATGTTAATTGATAATTCATCACCCGGCATTGATATTTTTGATACGCGCCCAATGCCGCCTGACGTTCCAGAACTGCCTGGTCCGGCGTTGCTCGAGCAGAGCGAAGCTGGCAATTACGGCGCGAATCACTGCAGTCCAGACTCTCAAATCTCACGGCTCAATCTTTGTCCGTCATCTGTTCTCTGACATTCGTCCTCTGTTTCCCTGGCTCCAGCGCGGTGCCAGGGGGTGTGAACAGCCAATTCCATCTCACGCCGGATGATCAGGAGCAACGCTTGCCTTGCCGGTAGCCGGCTTCCTGTAAATTGTGTGCCATTGAGACTGCCCACATTGCGGGCAGGAAAGATAAATCTTCTCTTTGCCCCCGGCTTTCCAACGGATGCCTCCGGCTTCCCAAAACGACCGCTCGAAACCACAGGGGCAACGGGCTGTCCAATTGCGAGATGCCGCTTCCATGCTTTCGGCCCACTTCCTGGGAAGAAGTGTCACAAGCAACTTTTGTAGCAAACTCATAATCTTGTCCTTTCTCGCTGCAACGATGCAGCACCGCCTAACGATCCAAAGCCACGCCAACCGGAAGTCAAGCTCCGAAAGCCGCCAAAACTCACTTGTCGCGCCGTAACGACCCGCCGCGTCGAAGTGCAACGCAGCTGGGAGCGAAGGCGGAAGGGGCAGTGGCAAGCCTGCTCGCGACGCTGTTCATCGGAGTTGGCACCAGCGGGAGGCTGTGTGAAAACTCATTTTTTGACCATCCACCGGTCTGCTCAGTTCATTAAAATGCGTCATAAGCCAAATCTGAGCGAAATTTTTGCGGGTCCGGGACTTTTCACACGGCCTCGCGGGGTGTTAGGCGGCTTGCTTTGTTTTCATACCCATCAATGTTTCTTGAGCCATACGCAGTTGTGTAACATTCCCGAAATGCTCCGCCGGACGCTTGAATATTAATTCGTCGGGGTGTTTGTCACCGGCTCCGCGCGATAGAACTGGCTGGAATTATTCGGTGCAGTCGGGTCAATAAAATCAATCGAGCCTTGGAATACTTGATTGGTGGAAACGGACGACCAATTTTGTAAATCGCTGGAAATTTGAATCGAAAACCACGCACCGTCGGGTCCGGTGGCATTCACATGGAAGGTTCCGTCAGGCAACAGGAACGGGAACGAAACCGGCCAGTCATGAAGTATTAACGCCTCGGCATTGGTGGGGCTGCCCAAGACATAAAGCGGAGGCGGGCCATTGGTGGCCGGGGTGAGCGTAAGAATAACGGTCTTGGGAATATAAGGCGGGCCATTGTCAATGGGCACAATGGGAATCCAAGCGTGCGATTTGCCAGCGGGAATCGTCACCGAACCGGGTAAGGCGTCGTAGTCTACGCCGTTGCTGGCAGTACCACTGATATTGTAGGTGACGGCAAAAGTGTCACTGGTGTTGCCGGAGGATTGAACAAGGAAAAGCGCATTCCTAGGACCCCAATTGGTAAAGGAGTGCCAGATCGGCGGTGGCCAGTCGGTCCACGCTGGCGTCTCATTTGTGGTGCCCAGCCACACCCACGAATTTGTGCCTGAAATTGCGATTGGATCTGCGGCAAAAATGCTGACCACGCGCGTTCCGGTAGTGTTTGTTGAAGAGAGGACAGTGATGTTCACGGGTGGTGAAGTCCTGTTGTCCAGATCGTCAATGCCATCGGTTGTCACCGCAGTCAGAGCATAGGAACCCGGCGGCACATTTGTCCACATCCGATAAAAAATATGGCTGAGCTGCGGAATGTGTCCGGCGATGACGAAATCAAACTGGAAGCCACCCGGTTGAAGGTCATCTGCACCCAGGCCAAGATTGTATCCGCGTCCCAAATCGTTTGTGCCTGCATAAAACTCCACATTGGTGCGTATGGCAAACGCGAACAGCGGGATGTCCACTGGCGCAAAGAAAACAGCGTGGTTTGCCGGACTGATGATTCTCGGCAGAGGTCCGGCGATGGGGTCGTAATCCTGTTGAGCGAAAGCCGACGGGAGAGATACCAGACAATAGAGCATAACCAACAATCCGCATCGTCTTGCGGTCGGTAAGAGACTCATCGCTTTCATGCAACATGGAGTCTGATTCAATAACTCCATTCCGGCAATTACAAAGGCTTGTTGAAATTAGAATAGAACAAACCCGGCAAAACATCAATGGCGAAAATGTTACATTTCAAGGGTGGCACACATTTGCAGCCTAACTGTGATTATACGACTGCTGGTTCGTATATCAAAATTGTCTTTTCCCGGCAATCTGCTGTTCACAAACCGTTGGAAATCAGCGTTTCGACTGTCTGATATACGAACCGACAGTCGCATATCCAAGCGGGTTGGACCGCCACAGTCCCACGAGTTGGTTAAACTCCGGTCATGAACGCCGCACGATGGTTTGAGCGCCGGGAAGTTTGTTAACCACCCCAAACGCTGTCGGAGAATCCGTCGCTGTATCGAACAAAACGCGGAAGGCGCTGCCTCAAATCAGCGAGGAGCGAAAATGTGTTGCAACCAAAGGTAATTCCTTGTAACGAATTGGCACCAATCTCCGTCCAAGACGATGACTATGAAAAAATCAAACCTGATAAAATCGTTGCTGACTGCGGCAAGCCTGCCATTGCTGGCCGGTTGTGTGGTTTATGAACAACAGCCAGCCGCCGTAGCTGCGCCGCCACCAGCGCAAACGGAAGTCGTGCCTGTTGCGCCCGGCCCGCCGGACGTTTGGTTCTGGATTCCAGGAGAGTGGGTATGGCGTGGGCAATGGGTCTGGGTCGGAGGCCGCTGGGGCGCGCGCCCGCATCCGGGAGCAGTGTGGGTACACGGCGGCTGGGGTTGGCGCGGGCATCACCGGGTTTGGGTCGAAGCGCACTGGCGTTAAATTGCCGCCAATCAAATCCAAATCTCAAGACGCGGTGGCAAGCCTGCTCGCGACGCTGTTCATCGGAGTTGGCTCCAGCGCCGTGCTGGGCGGCGTCATCTTCTGGCGAGATAAATTCAAGGCAGCCAACAACTACTTGCCCGCGTACGCCTCTTGACCTTCTGGTCCTAAGAATGCTCAGCCGCAAATGACTCCTCAATTGATGCGTGTTCTTCGAATTAATGAATTATGGCGGATGGGCCAGATAAGCGTGGCCGCGACGCCGAGGGCCGTCAGCAGCATCGCGCCCGGTTCAGGGACGGCACCAACGTACTCCCATGTGCCGCTGGCGCTGGGATCGAGGGGAATACCGGCCACCGGCGAGTCGGCAATGGAGGTGGGTGTGGCGGTCCAATTATACATCTGGGAGTTGAGTGACTCGTATAAGTTGAGGTTCAAGGCGGTGATGCCACCAGGACTCCAAACAATCGCAGGCGGGGGATTGACAATGGGACCGCCGGGTATGCTCTCGGACCCCGTAAACGTCCCGTCAGGAGTGGTGATAAAGGAGTCGCCATAGAGGACTTCGCCGGCAGGCCCGCTTCCAGAGGGAGCGTTAAAAAAAAGATCGCCGCCGAAGCCGGACGCGCTGGTGATGAATTGAAACTCATACACCTGCGCCCGCGCGGTCGAAGCCGTGACGAACAAGGCGCAAAGAAAAAAGAATGTGGCATTGGTTTTTAGTCTCATAAGCGGATTTGGCGGAGGTTATGGCACCATAGCCTTTGCATCGTTTATAGCCTGCGATTATCAACCGCCGATTTGCGAATAAAAAGCGCCAAATTGCGTGACCGCATTAATGCGGCCTGATCGGGGTGGTGCACGAGCGGGTTCTGGTCTATCCGCAGGAATCGGCGAAACAATGGCTGAACGTATAATGCCCTGGCTGCGACAAAAGACGGGTTGAAATTTTTTTAAAAATTTCTTGGCAAGCTTCGGTGAACGGCGTAAAGACGGATTGTCATCGAGAAGTTTTAATAGCAACGTAGAACTGAATTTGCGCGGCTTTGGTCAAGTTATGATTGGAAACCGCCAAATTTTTCTCATAAGGTCTTGCCAGGTTCCTGCCTAATCGTGGGGTAGCTCGGCTCTCGAGTGACGGGTGTTCGGCAGTGCCCCCAACCGGGGCGCCGGGTTTTTGCGATTTTGTTCCATCACAAAGGCTCTAAACGCTTTGTGCGGAAACGAGACGATGAAAGCATTCAGAAGTTTTCCAACCGGATGGTTGCTGGTGACGGGATTGATTATCGGACTCCATTTTCTTCACGCCCAACACGCCGTGATACCGGTTCAATATGGTGCGGCTTTGCCTGTTGTCACCAAGGTAAATGATGCCGAAGTGGTGCAGTCGCTAACCGCGGCTTCTCGTCAGATTATCTATAGCTTGCCAGCGGGGGATGAGAATGACAGAGGCAAGTTTGCTCCGGCCTTCAACTTTTCAACCGACTCTTTGTGGTTGCAGATCACCGGTATCACCAATGGGATGGCCAGCTTGATTCTGAACAATGCGACCAACCAGGTTTATGAAGTACTGAGCAAAACCGATTTGACGCTAACGAATTGGACGATTGAGCCGGGCGAAGTGTGGCCAACGAATTCAACCGTCATGCCTTTCACCGTTTCGATTCCGGACCGGACCAAAGCGTTGTTTATCCGGGCAGCGGACTGGACGGGCGTGACGGAAAACGGCAACACCGTGCCGGACTGGTGGTTTTGGAAATATTTCGGGACGGTGGCCTTGTCAGATACCAATCTGGACACCGTGGGCAATACGCTGTTGACCGGTTCCAGCAACGGCTGGTGGGCATTGTATTTGAGCCCCGATGGCACACAACTGTCGTTTGGCACGTCCACTAATGGTGGCGGCATGGCAAATTTGTCAGCGAACATCTCCTGGGCCTCAAATGAATGGCATCAGATTGCGCTGACTTATTCACCTGCAAGCAGCGCCTTGTATGTGGATGGCCAGTTGCTGGCCAATGGTATCGGGGTCACTTACTATCCTGGCACCAATGAACTGGCCAATGGTTTCAGGATTGGCAGTGATCTGGGCGGCTCCGATCAGGCTGAAGGCGCTTTCGACGAACTGCAAACTTTTGATTATCCTCTCAGCGCAACCGACGCTGCCACTTATGACAGTCAAATTCCGGACTGGTGGGAGGTGAAGTATTTTGGGCGCGCAGGGCTGGACCCGGAATTCCAGCCGGTTGGAGATGGCTTCACTCTCTGGCTTGATTACCAACGCGGCCGGGATCCCAACGTGATCAGTTTTTCGCTGTCGGCCACAAACCGATACGTCAACACCAATACGGTGCCGGTTCAGATAAATGTCATCGGTGGCGAACCAGTTTTCATGGCCATCATGGTTGATAATACCAATCCGCCCGATGCAAAGTACCAGCCATTCGGCACCACTCTTAACTTCAGCAATGCAGCGTGGCAGCCATATAGTCCAAATATCATTGCCTTTCTGAATTCGGGTGATGGCGATTACAATGTATGGGTTGGGGTGAAAGGCCTTGCGCCGGACGCTCAACCGATATGGCAGTGGATGCCGCTTATTTTGGATACTGTGCCCCCGGTGCTCGTGGTTACCAATCCTGTTGCCAGCATGGTCGCCCGACCGATGATTCAGTTGCAAGGGTACGCTAATAAATCTTTAGGTAGCTTGACTTACGATATTAGTAATGTCGCCGGCGTTTGGACCAATCAAGAGGGTTATTTCACCGGACAGTTTTATGACACTAATCTGCGGACAATTACCACCAACTGGTTTCAGTGTTACGACATTGTTTTGGCCACCAACGGACCGAATGTGCTCACGCTTCGTGCAGCCGATTTGGCGGGTAATCCGTTTACCACCAACCTCAGCCTCACGGTTGATTACTCAATGGACACCAATCCACCAGTGTTTGTTCTGGTTTGGCCGCAAGACGGGATGGCGATTAGCGGTGCCAATTTTATCTTGCAGGGCTCGGTGAGCGATCCAACAGCAACGGTCATGATTTCTGTCGCGGATGGCGATGGAAATACAAACATTGTTTCCGGAACGGTCGCCAGGGATGGAGCGGTTTGGGCAAACAACGTGCCGCTTGGCAATGGCACGAATGCGGTAACAGTCACAACCACCGGCGTGGCGGGAAGCAGTACCGCAAATTTCGCCTTATTCAGAAACGACGTGGGCTTGACGTTAAACCCTTTGACCAGCGACCAGTTAAACCAATCGTTCGTGACGATTTCCGGTTCGATTGGCAATTCCGGTGGCGCGATTGTTGTTAATGGCCAGACTGCTGCAATCAAAGGCGATGGAACGTGGACGGCGGATGTGCCGGTGAACTCATCCGGCCAGGCAATCTTTAATGCCGCAGTTTATGACAATGGCAACAATCTGATTGCTTCGCAAAGTTTTATTCAGACACAGCCTGCGGCCGTCGTTACGGAGACTTTTTGGCGCAAGGCCCGCTACTTTTTTTATGATTGGGGTTGGCCGTATGATGGGTGGTTTGGGCTTTATAATAATGCGCAGGGAATTGCTGGACCCGTTTTTGAAAATGCGGCGGAGGAAGTCGAATGGACTCATCAATCGGGAGGCAGTGATGTTGGTTATGCCTACTATACAGGAGCAACTACATGGGGAGCAGGCTGGTCTTCTATGTACGATCAGGCATGGGACCAAGTTCTGTCTCCCGGAGAGAATTTGATTTTGAACAAATACTCAACGGATTTCTTTGGAGGCCCCCAATGGGGGGCGCATCTCAGTTTCTTGCAGGGTTGAATGTGGTGTGAGGGAAGAGCAGGTGCCAGCGGTCGTTGCGCCAGAATGTTTCCAAACACAATAAGGCTTCATCACCAGCCTGACTCCAGAACTGGCCCGGGCGTTTGAACCGGCATTGGGTCTGCCGGCAGGTCGCCTCCACCGGACCACTGCCAATCGGTTCGCCCGCTCGCCGCCCGGCCCGGTAATCCATTCGCTGTTGATGGTCGTGGAAGTATTCCAATTCTTTGGCCACCGCCGCGGTGGCCGGCCCGCCGGGCATTGTGGCCAAGGCCTCTTCCAATTGACGGATCACTTTGAGCGAGGATTCGTTCTTGAGTTGTTGGACCAAGGGTCTGAGCCAGGCCTTGAGCTTTTCTTTGTCTTCGCCAAAGAGCGCTCGGCCCACAGCGGCCAAGTGTTGTAGGGCATGATAGAAGTCAAGTCGCTGGCGGGCTTGTGGCCAGCGGTCGTCGGCCAGACGCCAGATCCATACGGCCCCATCACCAATGACCAGCGCGCTGGCGGCTTGGCCCAGGCCGCGGCGCAAGGCTTCGGCGTGCAGTTGTTCGCGCAAGGCGTCAATGCCCGCACGCGTGGCGACGAAGCCCCGTTGGGTGATGACGGGCCGTCCGCCCGCGGTCTGGCCGCGGTGATCGAGTCGAAAACAGGTGCCGGTGTAAACCCAATGCCAGCGTTCAGGTTCTTTGCCCTGGCGGCGCAACGCCTCACTCTGGCCCCAGGCATCGCGTTCGCGGATGTTCCAGGCGTCCAGTTGGAGGATCATCTGGTAGGGTTCGAGGGTCAGTTCAAGTTGGTTCTGGGCGGTGGCGGCTTGCTGATCAAGGTGGGTGCGCAACCGTTGGGCGCGTTCGCCTTGCCGACGGGCTTCGCGATCCAGTGTGGCGCGGGGCAATTTGACGCCGGTGAGATGTTCCAGCACGGCGCTGGCGTCCTCGATGGGCATTTTGCTGGCCAAGAGCGCCGCCATGTTTTGCACGGCGGGTGAGTAGCCGGCACTTTCTTCTAACCCCAGGGCGGCGTCGGCGGGCACGCGCCATTTGCGACAGCGTTTGCAGTAGCCGCGGGTGCGTTTGACGGTGATCGAACCAAAGCGCGACTCGAAGGTGCGTGGCTGGTCAGTGGAAAGGCGGGTGAGGGTTTGTCCACAGACCGGGCAGACCGGTGGCGTAGCGTCGGCTTTGGCTTGAGCACCACGTTCGATCGTTTGGCCAAGCAGTTCCTGGACATCCCGAACGGCTTGGACTTCGAGATGGCCGAGGTTTTGATCGCTGGCCAGCACGAGGCGTTGGATCGAATGTTCCAAGGCGCACGCCGCACGGGCGGCCAGCACCGCCAGCGGTTCGGATGAGGTCCCAGAGGTTATCGTGGAACCCACAGCTTCAAGGCAGGGAGTTGTCATGCCCTGAGCTTACACTACTCTGCAAGAAACTGAGATGCGCCCCCCAATGGGAGAGCACCTCTGATACCCAATCAAAAGTGATGATCCAGACATCAGATCCGGCTGTTGCCGGCAAGACCGTAACCTATGTGGTCCAAGCCCGGGCTTGGAGATTGAACTCAACGGGCGGATACGCTGAAGCGTTGCCTCCCAATTCACTGCAAATCCGGGGCCAAACGTTGATGCCCGTCACGGATGCTGGCGGCTCGATTTGGGGACAAACAGTGATACAGGCGCCGGCAGGTGCCGAGGTGGATGCGACGCCAGTGGCCTTTGGGAGTTACCACTTCGACGTGCAGTCCAAGGAATTGGGCCTGCAAATGGCGGTGGACAACAACCGCGACGGGCAAATCACTTTTGATGCGCAGGATCAGACCACTGTTGCCAACCCTTACCGCTTTTGGATCAATGATTCGCAGGAACATGATGATGATGAAACCAGCGAGGGTGAAGCGGACGATCAGATTCCCGGAATTGCTTACAATTCAGTTCAACAATCGGCATACCCGAACTTTGCGCATAGTCAGGTGCAAGGACGCAGTGATGTGGTGAATTTCTTTCCTATAGCCTTGTGTTTGAGCAACACCTTGCAATTATTGCCGCTGACAGATGGGTATGAATATCACCTTTATGACGCAGATAGCGGGCCGCTTTGCGGCGCGGTGAAGTTTATATATACGAGTCTCACACCGTCCAACGCTTTTGATTACCTTGCCAACGTAACGGCGACTGCCGGTTATGGTGTCAATTCTGACGAGCCGGCTTACGCGGCAGACACAATCCAGGTGAACCCTGATACTGCGTTGGACACAAACTGGCTGGCGCAGGTACAGGCCACCGGCGGCACGGGAATCATTCTGGTGGAAGGTTGTGCTGCCACGCCGCACCCGTTGATGCTGGAAATTTGGCATAACGGTAAATTGTTGGGCGGAACGCCGTTGTATCTGAGCATTAGTGGCGTGGAGCAGATGTTCCGGCACGCAAACTTCTGCTACGTGAACGGAACTGTGGATCCCAACAACCCCAGCCGCGCCTCTGCGCCGAACGAACCGCAGACCGACGGCAAGAATCTCGTCTTTATTCACGGCTACAATGTGAACCAGCAGCAGGCGCGCGGAGTGGAGAGTGAAATGTTCAAACGTTTTTACTGGTCTGGTTCCAAGGCAAAGTTTTATGGTGTGACATGGAATGGAGCGGATTCGCAAGTGCTCAGTTATACCACGCCCAACTATCATACTAATGAGATGCACGCGGTTTCAACTGCGCCTGTGCTCGCGGGCTTTTTAGGCACCTTGTCCGGGAGTACAGTAGTGGTAGCGCATAGCCTGGGGAACATGGTGGTCCTGAGCGCGCTTAATGACGACAACGCGAGAATAAACAAATACTTTATGATTGATGCCGCTGTGCCAATCGAAGCGCTCGACGGCAGTGCGGCGACAGATGCTGATATGATGAATCCGAGTTGGAATGGTTACGACACCCGGCTTTGGGCGAGCGAATGGCACAGCCTGTTTCCCACAAACGATGCGCGTAACACATTGACCTGGCGCGACCGCTTTTCAAATCTTAATGGTGCAGACGTGTATAATTTCTATTCAAGCGGTGAGGAAGTCCTGCGCAGGGCGCATCTCAGTTTCTTGCAGAGTAGTGTAAGCTCAGGGCATGACAACTCCCTGCCTTGAAGCTGTGGGTTCCACGATAACCTCTGGGACCTCATCCGAACCGCTGGCGGTGCTGGCCGCCCGTGCGGCGTGCGCCTTGGAACATTCGATCCAACGCCTCGTGCTGGCCAGCGATCAAAACCTCGGCCATCTCGAAGTCCAAGCCGTTCGGGATGTCCAGGAACTGCTTGGCCAAACGATCGAACGTGGTGCTCAAGCCAAAGCCGACGCTACGCCACCGGTCTGCCCGGTCTGTGGACAAACCCTCACCCGCCTTTCCACTGACCAGCCACGCACCTTCGAGTCGCGCTTTGGTTCGATCACCGTCAAACGCACCCGCGGCTACTGCAAACGCTGTCGCAAATGGCGCGTGCCCGCCGACGCCGCCCTGGGGTTAGAAGAAAGTGCCGGCTACTCACCCGCCGTGCAAAACATGGCGGCGCTCTTGGCCAGCAAAATGCCCATCGAGGACGCCAGCGCCGTGCTGGAACATCTCACCGGCGTCAAATTGCCCCGCGCCACACTGGATCGCGAAGCCCGTCGGCAAGGCGAACGCGCCCAACGGTTGCGCACCCACCTTGATCAGCAAGCCGCCACCGCCCAGAACCAACTTGAACTGACCCTCGAACCCTACCAGATGATCCTCCAACTGGACGCCTGGAACATCCGCGAACGCGATGCCTGGGGCCAGAGTGAGGCGTTGCGCCGCCAGGGCAAAGAACCTGAACGCTGGCATTGGGTTTACACCGGCACCTGTTTTCGACTCGATCACCGCGGCCAGACCGCGGGCGGACGGCCCGTCATCACCCAACGGGGCTTCGTCGCCACGCGTGCGGGCATTGACGCCTTGCGCGAACAACTGCACGCCGAAGCCTTGCGCCGCGGCCTGGGCCAAGCCGCCAGCGCGCTGGTCATTGGTGATGGGGCCGTATGGATCTGGCGTCTGGCCGACGACCGCTGGCCACAAGCCCGCCAGCGACTTGACTTCTATCATGCCCTACAACACTTGGCCGCTGTGGGCCGAGCGCTCTTTGGCGAAGACAAAGAAAAGCTCAAGGCCTGGCTCAGACCCTTGGTCCAACAACTCAAGAACGAATCCTCGCTCAAAGTGATCCGTCAATTGGAAGAGGCCTTGGCCACAATGCCCGGCGGGCCGGCCACCGCGGCGGTGGCCAAAGAATTGGAATACTTCCACGACCATCAACAGCGAATGGATTACCGGGCCGGGCGGCGAGCGGGCGAACCGATTGGCAGTGGTCCGGTGGAGGCGACCTGCCGGCAGACCCAATGCCGGTTCAAACGCCCGGGCCAGTTCTGGAGTCAGGCTGGTGATGAAGCCTTATTGTGTTTGGAAACATTCTGGCGCAACGACCGCTGGCACCTGCTCTTCCCTCACACCACATTCAACCCTGCAAGAAACTGAGATGCGCCCTCCTGCGCACGCAGTCCGGTTCGCCGCCTGCTATTTTGGTTTCGGCGTTATACGATCAAATCCTTGCCTTTCTAGAAGGTGAAGGAGGCGCTTTTGTGTGGGTCTGGCAGGAGAAATGCAAAGGTATTATGTCAGGGAATGCCTTCATCGGCAGCGACTACGGGGGGTGGGGCTTCAATTTCATGGACGGATACCTTCCGCAATATCCAATCTGGTATGTGGGGTCGCCTAATGGGAGGCGTATCAAGACACCGTCGGAAATTGGAACGGTCGCCACTGATTTGTTGAACGGCAGCCAGTTTAATCCGCTGTTCGATAGCGGCTGGGGCGCCTACCAAGCCAATAATCCAGATCAGGTTTATGTCACTACGGACATTCAATATTTCACCGCCCCAAGCTGGATTCTGGGCTTGTATCAAGCGGAATCAGGCAGCACGGTTGCTGCCGACCCAGCCAAAAACATCCAATTACTGGCGGATGCGTTTCCGGCGCTGACATTACCGGTGGGAGCAAATCACGTTGATAAGCTTGTTCCCCAAGGCCAGCCTGACCGAAATTTTGACATGCAGGCTGGTTTTGAAAATGGTTGGCCGACGACTCGTCCCCAAGTGTCAATAGGTTCTCCCATTCGGGAATGGCATCATTCGGATTTTGATTACGTGGCATATCCCTACAATTACAAGTTATTTAACCAAATTGTGAATGTTGGAGACCTAAAATAATTATGAAAAACAAATTCATTATTATCATCGCGGCTGCGATTCCACTTGGCATTGTTCCACTTGCTGCCCAAACACCTTTGCCATTGCCAACACCGCCAGAATGGAAGGTGACATTGCGAGCGGTAGACGAATCTGGTAAGCCAGTATCCGATGCACAGGCTGAAGTTGAGTCTATCAAGCCCAGCACATCTGGTGAAGCTGTTCGATCAGACGGTAAAACCGATACCGATGGACTTTTTACTGCAACAGGACATTCCTGGGTTCGACTGTATTTGCACATGGCTAAATCGGGTTTTTATTCTGCCACTAAGCTTTATGACCTCAATATGAACGCCAAAGTGCGTTATGAGCCATGGGATCCAACTTTTGACTTGCTCTTAAAAAAAATCGGCAAGCCAATCCCGATGTATGCAAAGTCAGTAAATTTGAGGATGCCCGTTTTTGAACAGCCAGTTGGTTTCGATTTAACGACTGGCGACTGGGTCGGGCCTTATGGTAAGGGAATCAACGCCGACATTCTTTTTACGGGTCATTTTGACAAATATACGAACGGTGAATCCGACTACATGTTAACCGTGAGCTTCCCAAAAACTGGCGATGGCATTCAGGAATTTACTGTGCCGGACGCTGAAAAAGGAAGTAGCTTGCGTTCACCCCACAAAGCACCGACAGATGGCTATCAATCACATTGGGTTCAATTTGACAACAGAAAACCGAAAACTCCGATAAAAACCAATCGAAACCTCAATCGCAATTATTTCTTTCGTGTGCGAACGGTAATGGATGAGAGGGGGAATATCGTAAGCGCCCATTACGGCAAGATTTACGGTGATTTCATGCAGTTCAGCTACTACCTGAATCCCACGCCCAACGACCGTAATGTGGAATTTGATCCAAAACAGAATTTGTTGAAGAACCTAAAGTCGGATGAAGGGGTTAGCGCGCCTTGAAAGGCGGCGCTGTGTCAGTGCCGTCGCCGGTCATAGACCGACGCTACAATGCCGGTCTGCTTATTGTCTCAACTGCGGCGGGCGGGGGGTGAAAAATTCGAAGGTCAGGCCGTCCGCGCTGGTCTTGCCGCTGTACACGGTAAAGTAAAAGTATTTGGCCACCTGGTCGTAATCGGGCAGCAACGAAAAATCCAGCCAGTCGCCCAGACTGCCGCTCCACATGCGCATCAGAAGGTTATTCATGCTGGCCGTTGAGTTGGGGTCGTTTTTCAAGGCGGCAAAAAATGTGCGCATCAGCTCGCGCTGGTTTTCATAACCAAACAAACCATTGCCGGTGCCGCCGACATGATGGATGGCATCAGTCAGGCCGTCCGTCTCACGCAGGGGTTTGGCGTGGCTCTCGGCACTTCGCAGATAATCTTCAACCATGGACTCGCTCCCGGAAACGGCAACGTAACCGCCGCTGGCGGTACAGTAAAGCGAACGCGGCGTGGGCTGTGTCGTTTCCGCCGTGCGCCGGGGCTCAATGGAATGGTATAAATTTTCCGGCCCAGAAAATCCCGCGTCGGCGCCGGATTGTCCGCTGACGCGCCAAGTCCCATGACGCTCTTGAGCGCCAGGGCAATCTGATCAGGGTGGGGCGAGGCGAAGATGAAAATGGACGGCGGCTGATTCAACTCGGCCAGGGTCGTGCCCGTGGGTTTCTTTTCGTAACTCATCCAGTCGTCGCCAAGGTTGCCGATGATATTCTTGCGAATGTCGAAGTCCGGATCCTGCTGTTGGGCGCTGGAATTGGCGATGGCAATGAACGAATTAAGGCTGGCGAGCGCCATGGGTGAAATTTCACCGAGCATTTTCTGGAGGGTGGCCCAGGCTTGCTGGCCGTCCACGCGCCAGCGGAAGAATTTGACGGCGTCGGCTGGCACAAAGGATGGCGGATTCGCATCCTTCTGGTTCGCGCTGATCATTTTGAACAATCCTTGCCGGTCGGCCTCCGGCGCAGAGATGAAAAAGTCGGCCTTGGCCCCCTCGGGCGATTGGCGGCAGGCGAAACTGATGCTCTTCAAGCCGGTCAGTCCCGACGCCTGGAGGACTTTCGTCCACGGAATGGCCGGGAATGGGCTGGGGGCATCAGGGTTCGGCTCCGCCTCCGGAATTTGAGCCAGCACGTTAAAAAAATCCCTGGTGTTGAACCAGCCGTAGTACAGCGGCGAGCCGTGAAATTGCGAAAGCCGGTCCGCGGCGAAAAGCGGGTTGTCGCTCAGGGAAGGGTTGGACCCCCCGGTCAGCCGGGCAGATACGGTTTCAATGGCCGATTGCGAATTGCCGGCGATCAACAGCGATTCAAATTGGCCGACAAACAGCTTGCCCGGTGGCGGCGGCTTGTTTTCCTTGCCCAGTTCCTGAACCGGCTGGGCCATGGGGAAAATTTTGGCGAGGATGCCGAGCATGTCGTTGCTGGAAAGCGTCACGACCGAGAACTGAATGCCGTGCAAGGTTTCCGTCTGGAGTGATTTGCCCGTCTGCACCCATTTTTGGCGGAGATTGGCCAGATTGGTTTTGAGCAGATTGCTTTTGTTTTTGGTGTCGAGCAGCAGCAGCAGGCCGGGGTTGGCGTCGTTGGTGCCGGTCCATCCGTTCTGCGTGAGGGCGAAAGCGAACTGTCCCTGCGGCAGGTCGGCAAAATCGTCCAGCTTCACCCCCAAATCACGTTCGAGTGGGGCGATGAATTCCGCCTCCCATTTTGCGACAAACCTGTCGTGAAACGGTTTCATCGCCGGGTCGTTCCAAAAAAGCCATTGGGGTGATTGATGGCTGGCGGCCCGCAACGCCGCGCAATCGGGTGCATCCAGCAGAAACAGGGTGTCCGCCGGCAGCAGATTTTCCACGGGTGGAATCGCGGCATGAGCGGGGCTGGCCAGCGTCAACAGAGCGGCAAACAGTATTGGGAAAATCCCGGCCGTCCATCCGTGGGTCAAAGAAATCGGCTTTGTTTTCATATAAGATCCTGCTTTTTAAAACTTACAAAATTAAAATTGGACGCGCCCCGCCATGCGGGGAGAGAGCGTCCGCAGAACGGGTGAGGGGTGAAATTGATTCATTATTCTGCCGGCTTGTGGCTGGTGGGGCCGGGCGGTTCAAGATAACGATAGGGCGTGTTTGGATTATCGGTGGAATACGCAAAAGCGTCGCGATGATCCAGAAAATTTTTCACCAGTTCAACGGGAATGGCAAAACCCAGTCCCTCACCGAACATGATTTTCATATTGGTGATGCCGATGACATTGCCGGCCATGTCAAACAGCGGTCCACCGCTGTTGCCGGGATTGATTTGCGCGGTGGTTTGCAGGTAAAGCTCGCCTTCCAGTTCGCGCGTCTTGGTGCTCAGGATGCCCTCGGTCACCGTGCGTTCCAGACCCATCGGGCTGCCGATGGCGAAAACCTGCTCGCCCACATTCAGCGCGTCCGAGTTGCCGAGCGTGACGTACTTGAACCGGGGCGCGTTCTTGTCTTCAATTTTCAACAGCGCCAGGTCTTGAAATTTGTTGATGGCCATGATGCGCACCTTTTTATACGACTCGCGATCCAGTTGGCCGTCCACCTGCCGGTAAACCTCGACGGTGATTTCCGTTTCACCCTCGATGACGTGAAAATTGGTGATGAGATAACCGTCCGCGTTGATGAAAAATCCCGAACCCAGACCGCTGGGGGTGCGCACCTGCACGACGGCCTCGCCGATTTGTTTGACGAGATCGCGCACGTCGCTCACGGTGGCGGCGTGTGCCCCGTCACTGTTGTAGAACTGCGCCGGCGCGTTGACGCCCAGGAGCGGGGTGGCGGTGGCCGTCAGTTGCGTCAGCGCCTTGTTGGCCTGGGAAATTTTGAGAATGGCGTTGCGCGGCACCACCAGCACGGTGTAACCCACGTCCACCACCACGGCATCCGGCTTTTCAATGAGAATTTTGCCGGTGACGGCATCGTTGCCCTTGAGTTGGATGGTATCGGCGAATGCGGTGCCCAGTCCGCAGAAGAACAAGGCCGACAACACTAAATACTTATTAAACGACATTTCTGGAAAGTAACGCAACCGCGGGGTTTTGACAAGTAAACGGCAGCCGAATTTCATCCAAAATAACCATTGCCGATTGCGGCGATTCTGCTATGCTCACCCGCTCTTTCGCCACCAGCGGCGGAAGGAAAACGGCCCTGAATTTCCGCTTTTAAGTGAAGGCGGAGGCCGAACAACATCAAACATAATCCCGTGTTCCGCGGGATGCTGTGTTGAGATCTTGGTAGGGCGCGCCACTCCGTGCGCGCCGCGGCTGGCAGAGGACTGCCCGCCCTACCAGGATTATTCGCACGGTCTTAACCAAAGGAAACCTGTGCTTAGCATTGGCATCAAAGAATTGTTGGAATCGGGCGTCCATTTCGGACACCAGACGCGGCGTTGGAACCCCAAGATGAAGCCATTCATCTTCGACGCGCGCAATGGCATTCACATCATTGACCTCAGCAAAACACTCACCCAGCTCGAGGCGGCGTGTAACTTTCTGTCTGAAACGGTCCGCAAAGGCGGAAAAGTAGTTTTTGTCGGCACCAAAAAACAGGCGCAGCAATGCGTCAAGGAAATGGCCCGGGACTGCGGCCAGTTTTACGTCACCGAACGCTGGCTCGGCGGCACGTTGACAAATTTCAACACCATCAAGCGTTCCATCGCGCGGCTCAAGGAAATCGAGAAGATGGACGCCGATGGCACACTGGCCCATTACGGCAAGCAGGAGCAAGCGGTCATCCGCCGCGAAGCCGGCCGGTTGCAAAAGTATTTTGATGGCATCCGCGCGATGGACCGGATTCCCGCCGCGATGTTCGTTGTGGACATCAAACGCGAGCACAATGCCGTCGCCGAGGCGCGCAAGCTCAAGCTGCCGATTGTCGCGCTGGTGGACACCAATTGCGATCCCGACCTGGTGGATTTTCCCATCGCCGCGAACGACGACGCCATCCGTTCCGTGCGCATGATTCTGGCCACGATTGGCCAGGTCATCACGCAGGCGAGCGCCGAGTTCGAGGCCAAACACGCGCGCCGGCCCGCGCCGGAAGAGGTTGCCCCGGCGGGAACACAGGCCACTGAGACCGCGCCTGCGGGAGCCGCTCCGGCTGCCGTTGAGGCCGCATCGCCACCTGCGTAAGCCTGGTTGCTCTCAACTTTCAACATTGAACTCTTAACCCATTAATATGGCTGAAATTACTGCTGCTGACGTTGGCAAACTCCGCGAAATGACCGGGGCCGGCATGATGGATTGCAAAAAAGCGCTCGTCGAAGCGAAAGGCGCCCTCGATATTGCCGTGGAAATTCTGCGTAAAAAGGGCCAGGCGACGGCCGCCGTAAAATCGGCGCGCGACGCGAAAGAGGGCGCCATTGCCCAATACATCGCGCCGGCGGGAAAGCTGGGCGTGCTCGTGGAGGTGAACAGCGAAACGGATTTTGTGGCGCGTAATGACACATTCCGCGCGTTTTGTGATGAGGTTGCCAAACGTTATGCGACCGAAACCAATCCCAATTTCGAGGCCGAACGCGAGGCGATCGTCGCCAAAATCCGGGAGAACATCAAAATCGCCCGGCACGCGAAAATGGAAGTCAATGGCAACGGGTTGATTGCCGGGTACATTCATACCGGCGCCAAAGTGGGCGTGCTGGTGGAAGTGGGCGCGGGCAAGGCTGAAACGGTGGCCCGGGACGAATTCAAACAGCTCGTCAAGGACATCACGTTGCAAATTGCGGCGGGACATCCGCACGCGGTTTCCCGTGAACAGGTTCCAGCAGACGTTATCGCCAAGGAACGCGAGATTGCGGCACAGTCCGACCGTTTGAAAGGTAAACCGGCACAGGCGATGGAGAAGATTCTGCAAGGTGTTCTGGAAAAGTTTTATCAAACCTATTGTCTCGTGGACCAGGGGTTCGTAAAACGGAATTCCGAGGTGAGCGTGAAGGAACACGTCGCCCAAATCGCCAAGCAACTCGGCGACGAAATCTCCGTCCGCCGATTCGTCCGGTTTCAAGTGGGTGAGAGTCTGACCAACTGACCCTCACCGGAGGCGGAAGCCTCCCTTCCGGAGTGGTGGCACGTTTTTGCAACCTTCGGTGAGCGTCCCCGCGAGCCGGCTCTCAGTAGCCCGCCCCACCAAGCTGTAACCAACCTTCGTCGCTTTGGTTTGACGATTCGTGGGCGGGCTGTTAAAAGTTCCGCGTGATGCCGCACGCGTTTCCATCCAGATGACCGCCGCCAAACGCCCACAATATTCCCGCATTCTGCTCAAGCTCAGCGGCGAGGCGCTGGGCGGCAAGAGCGGCGTCGGCATTTGTCCGGAGGGGGTGCATCACATGGCGGAGCAAATCCGCGAGGTGCGCGATCTTGGCGTGCAGGTGGTGGTGGTCGTGGGGGGCGGGAACATTTTCCGCGGGCTGCCGGGCAGCGAACGCGGGATTGAGCGGGCCACGGGTGATTACATGGGCATGCTGGCAACGGTCATCAACGCGCTGGCGTTGCAGGACGCGTTGGAAAAACTCGGCGCCCCCACGCGCGTGCAAAGCGCCATTGCCATGTCGCAGGTCGCCGAACCGTTTATCCGCCGCCGGGCGGTGCGGCATCTGGAAAAGGGCCGGGTGGTCATCTTCGGCGGCGGCACGGGCAATCCCTATTTTTCTACGGACACCGCCGCCGCGCTGCGCGCCAATGAAATCGGGGCGGAAGTTATACTGAAGGCGACGAAGGTGGACGGCGTTTTCGACAGCGATCCCAAGAAAAATTCCAAGGCGAAACGTTTTGAGCAAATCACGTATCTTGATGCGTTGCAAAGACAGCTCAAGGTGATGGATTCCACGGCATTCTCGCTCTGCATGGACAATAAAATGCCCATTATCGTTTTTAACTTTTCCCAGCCGCACAACCTTCGCCGCGTGGTCATGGGTGAAAAAGTGGGCACGCTGGTGACGGGATGACGCGGTGATGGTTATCCGAGCCTGAAGGCCATCGGTATTTCCCGGGTTGCAATTTCTCTGAAATGGGAGGATTGATGTCTTATGAGATTCACCTCTCGCCAGGAGGCGGGCCGTCAACTTGGGCAGCACCTGCGCAAACAGGGTGTCGAGGTTGACCTGGTGCTGGGTTTGCCGCGCGGCGGCGTGGTGGTCGCGGCCGAGGCGGCGCGCCGATTGCAGCGGCCACTGGATGTGCTGGTGGTCCGCAAAATCGGGCATCCATGGCACCGTGAGTTTGCGGTGGGAGCTTTGGCTGAACCGGACGTGGTCATTTTTGACCGGGCAACCCTGGCGGAAGTTCCGGCCCCGCGCGGTCAATTGGACAGGGTGGTGGCTGAGGAGATTGCCCGATTGCACGAGTACTGCTCTCATTTTCACGGTTCCCATCCACCAGTGCTCCAGGACAAGAGCGTGTTGCTGATTGACGACGGTCTGGCGACGGGCGCGACGGCCGAAGCCGCAGTGCTTTCGGCCAAACGGCAGGGTGCGCGCCGGACGACCATGGCCGCGCCGGTGGCTTCGACCGGCGCAGTCGAACGGTTGCGGCGCGTGGCAGATGAAGTGGTCACCTTGATCACCGACCCGGGTTTTGAAGCGGTTGGCCAGTATTATGATGAATTTTCACAAACGAATGATGAAGAGGTTCTCGCGTTGCTGCACGCCGCGGCGCTGCGCGAGGAATGAACCGGCCAACATTTTTTTCAAAAATCCACATGCCTGAACTTCCCGAAGTTGAAGTGCTCACGCGCCATCTGCGCCCGTTGTTGCTCGGCAAAACCATCCGTGGTGTCAACGTGAGGCGCCCAAAGGTTCTGAGGCCGACCAGGCCGGGAGAATTCCGCCGGACTTTGTCCGGCGCAAAATTCACCGGTCTCTCACGGCGCGGAAAGTATCTGCTGTTTCAGCTCAACGGCAAGACGGCTGGCGGCCCGGTGACATTGCTGGGTCACCTGGGCATGACGGGGCGGATGTTTCTTGCCCGCAAGAATGAGCGTCTGCCAGCGCACGCGGCGGTAGTTTTTAATCTGGGCAGGGAAAGTTTTGTTTACGAAGACACGCGCTATTTTGGACGCCTGACGCTGGATGGCTCGGCGACGGAGAAATTGGGGCCGGAACCTTTGAGCAGAGATTTTCAACCGATGACGTTCGCTCGCGCGTTGAGACGTTCCCGACAGGCAATCAAGGTCAAATTGTTGGATCAAATGCTGGTGGCTGGGGTGGGAAATATCTATGCGAGTGAAGCGCTCTTTCGCGCGCGGCTTTCGCCGAAACAGGCGGCAAACAAACTGACGTCCGGGCAAATCGGGCGGTTGTGGGGAGCAATCCGGAAGGTCCTGACCGAGGCCATTCGACGGGGCAGCACCGTGCCGTTGAGTGTCGGCGGCGTTAAATCAGACGGGCTTTTTTATTTCGGCCGTGCGCCGGGAACGCCGGATTTTTACGAGGAACGGTTGCGGGTTTATGGCCGGGAAGGACAGCCCTGTGTGAATTGCCGTCGTCCGATCCGGCGCATGACCCAGGCGGCGCGGAGCACGTTTTATTGTCCGCATTGCCAGCGTATCTAACATGGAACAACGTGGAATCCGTTTGACGCGTCGTCCTCCGGTTTGTAGATTTCCTGTCCTGCTTGGGTTCCAGAGTAGCTCAATGGTAGAGCAGCCGGCTGTTAACCGGCGGGTTGCAGGTTCGAGCCCTGCCTCTGGAGCCATTTCAAAAGCCCTTATTTTTGAGGGGTTTTGAGCCAGTGGCAGGTCGAAAAAGGCCAAAGTGAGGGGGAAAGTGAGGGGGAAAACGCCTTTTGCAGCGTCACTACTGCATAATGGTGAGAATGGTTCACTTACTGTCCCCATACTAATTTCAGGTCTGAATCTCGGTCACGGTAGCGTTATGACGCTATGAAAATGAGATTCTGGTTATGGAAACGGAACGGCGTTTATTACCTGCAAGACGCCGAAACACGACAAAAAGAGAGTCTGCACACGCGCGACCGCGCCGAGGCCGAACGCATCCGCAACGCCCGTAACGACGCCACCAATCGTCCGGTTTTGGGCATGTCATTGGCTAAAGCCTATTTGACCGCGCATGATGCGGAGATTGCCAAACGGACATGGCAGGACGTGATTGACAATTTTTGCACTCGCGGCAAGGAGCAGACACAAGACCGGCGCAAGCGCGCCTTTCGCGGCAAATGTTTCGACCACATCCGCCCGCTCAAACTTATTGAAACCAGCGCCGATGACTTTTTCGCCGTATTGGAAGATGGCGGCGTCATGGCGCATTATCTTTTGCGCTGCCTGCATAATCTGGCCGAAGGGCTTGGCTGGCTGCCGTGGCCGGTGTTGCCGCGCAAACTGTGGCCGGAAATTCACACCAAGCCAAAGCGTGCCATCACGGCGGAAGAACACGAATGGCTTATTTCCACCGAGAAAAACGCCGAACGGAGATTGTATTACGAATTGCTCTGGGAAATCGGCGCGGCGCAAACCGATGGAGCAAATCTCACAGCAGAGAACATTGATTGGCAAAACCGCATTCTGTCTTTCCGCCGCCAGAAAACCGGCCAACTTTGCACGCTCAAAATTGGTCCGCGCCTGGAACGGCTTTTGAAACAACTGCCGACCGAAGGCGCATTGTTCCAGAAAGTTTCGACATGGAAAACGATGGCAATATAAGGCCTTCTGCGTCCTGATCTGCCAAGTGAAACTGTGATTTTAAAAGTTCTTTCTATGGAATGACCTAGGGAGCCAATAAATCCAATGAAATTGAGGTTTCTTGCAGTTCTGACACGGCCCTGACACATGAAGAGGCTAAAATCGAGGGCGCAAAAGTGAAATATCCAAAGCGCATAAAATTTCTGGCAAAATCCTCGCCGCGATCTACCGCAAGTGCAAAGGACGTGATTCTTACCGTGTAGCTTGGCGCGTGGCCGGACGCCGGCAGATGGTGTCGTTTGCTTCCTACTCACAGGCCAAACGACACGCCGACGGTCTGGTAAAGGACTTATACAATGGTTCGCAGCTCACCCTCTGCGGGCAGGTAATGGTAAAGCGGATCTCTGGCCGAGGCATGGCAGGCAAAGCATTTGGCCTTGTCCAGATGAAAACGCCGCAAGGGACGAAGCCCGGCGAGAAACGCCTTGAGTTCCGGCGTCAACATCCGCTCAGTGATTTCCTGCGTCGCCGCCGCGAGCGTTTCGTAGGCGGCCGAACAATGCGGGTCAAGGTTCAGTCCCAACGCCCGGTCATGGTTGCCCTGCAAAACAATCGCGTCCGAGGCGATTTCCTGTGCCCACGTGACGCATTCCACCGGCTGTGAGCCGTAATTGACCAAATCACCCAGGCACAGGATTTGGTCGAATTTGGGTTCAGCCTCCAAAACGGTGCGGAGTGCCGGCCAATTACCATGAATGTCGGATACAATAAGCACTTTCATAATTCTTTTCCTTTCCAGTGAGGTGGTTTCGGTGGGAGTCATCCACCGATCGGCGGTTTGCTGCCAAGCAGCGGGCAAACTCCATTGCCCGAACGGGTTGAAGAAAATTGGTTTCGCGGTGAATGACGACGGGAAATGCCTCTGTGACAAAAACAATTGTCACGAATTGCGAAGAACTACCGGCACGCCTCTCAGTTCCCAATACTGTCCCGGCAGCGGTTTTAGTGAAGTTTCTTGCAGCTCGAATGCAGGCGTTGTTGCATGGGCCGTAAACGCAGGATGTGAACTTCACATTCATAACTCGCTACCGGGACAAATTGTCTTTGTTCAGTAGGAGTCATTAGCCGGAAGGCGCTTTACCCGTTGGCCGGGATGGGCAGACATCCATTGCCTACTAACAACATAGCTTTTTTGTCTCGACGACAACAATTCTCGTCGGATTTCGACAACTAGCAGTGACGTTGATATTTATTGTTAAACTTTCTGAAATTAAGGACACAGTTCTAAATAAAAGATTGCTGTGTTTATGGTTTTGTTGTCTGCCCCAGTTGCGCCGCGTCGCACGCGCAGCGGATGCCGGTGTAATGAATATTTACGATGGCCGCGTCGTTGCCGCGCCGGTGCGCGCAGCGGAAACGGATTTTCTGCCAGCCAATGCACGTTCCGCCGCGAATGATGCGCGTTGCGCCGTTTGATGGCGGACGCAAATCACCGATGGAGTAACGTCGATAAATGTCCCATTGATACGGGTCGGCGCACCATTCATCCACGTTGCCGGCCATTTGGAAAATGCCGAACGGCGAACGGCCTTGCGGATAATTGTCCACCGGCGCGGTCGTCAAGCCGTGCTTCGCCGTGTTGTGCCAGCGCAGAACATCGTCATGCCATTCGTTGCCCCACGGATAAAGCCGTCCGTCCGTGCCGCGCGCGGCCTTTTCCCATTCCAGTTCCGTCGGCAGACGCAACCCGGCCCAGTGGCAGTAGGCATCCGCGCCGAACCATGAGACGTGAACGACCGGATGTTTTTCAAAACCGGATGCGACACGATAAATTTCGTTTTTGTCCGCAGGGATACTGATTCGCTCCAACGACGGCACCCAAAGTTTCAGTTGTGCAGGCGGCGGGCATGTCGCGTTTAGAAACTTTGCGAATTGCTCGTTTGTCACAGTGCATTCGCTCAAATAAAAATCCGGCAGGAACGCGCGGAACTGCGGCAGTTCGTCCAACAGCAGGAACTCGTGCCCGCCGATGTCCATCAGCCGCGCGGCTTCAATCTGCTCCGGCGTTGAACCCATGATAAACCCGCCCGCCGGAATCAGCCGCAGCACCGAACCATCCTTGGGATTTACGATTTCAGATTTACGATTTACGAGCGCGCCGGTTTCATCTGAACCGCGTAAATCGCAAATTGTAAATCGTAAATCATCCACGTAATCGCTCCTGGAACTGTTCCAACTCCTCAATGGCTCGTTTCAATTCGGGCGCTTTGGAGGCGGTTTGCTTCAGCGTGTGTTCGAGCGCAGCCAGTTCGTCCAGCGCCTGCTGCTCGGCCTGCCGGGTCAACTCGCTGATGCCTTTGGCTACGCGGTCGCGCCAGTTGGATGCCAGGCGCGAAAGATTTTTCTCGGTTTCCCAGCGCGATTTCCGCAGCAGCGACCGTTCAATCGCCGGACTGAATAAACTCATCGGAATGAGCGGGCTGATGAGGCTGAATGCCGCGTCCACATAACCGATGTCAATCGGCGGCGCGGCAGGTTCGGGCACTTCGAGGACAATATCGTGTGGCGCGAGCGTGACGCCGAGCGCAGCTTGCACATGTCCGGCGAGCCGATGCTGAAGGGCTTGAAGCGTCCGCATCAGGTGTTGTTCCACGCGCTTTAGCGGTTCAAGGAAGGTCGTCTTTTCCGCGCTCGAAATATCGGTGAGTTCATGGTTCAGGATGTTTTGCAACCATTCACGCCACGTTCGCAACAGCGGCGGCAATCGCGACGGCCAATGCGGAAGCTGCGCCTGCAACCCGGTTGTGATTTGTTCCTGTAAGGCTTCTTGTCGCGGTTTCAATTTGAGCAGCGACTGATTCAGCGCCTGGGCCGACCACTGGCGCGATAGCACCTGAAGTTCTTCGCGGAACAAATCGAACTGGCGGCGTTCGTCCGCCAGTTTTTCGCGCAACGCCGCGCGCGAAGATTCCGCCTGCGTCGCCGCAGCCAGCGCGACACGCAGATAATCCAGCGTCCGCCCCACCAGCGAGAGCAGTTTGTGCCGTCCAATCTGGTCAGCGGCTTCGCCGCGATTGCGGATAAGCGGTGATAAAAGATTTTGTTCGAGTTCGGTCTTCAGAGTCGTGCATTCCGGCTTCACGGAATAGAAAAAAACCGGCAAGTCCGTTTCCAATTTCTGGCGGAGTTGCTGGCGGACAAACGACAACACTTCGGCGCGCTGCGGTTCGTTCAGCAAATCTGCTTTCGTCAACAGCAAAACGATTTTCGGCGTGTGACGGCGCAATTCGTCCAGCAGCGCCAAGTCGCGCTCCGACAATGGCGCGTCGCAACTGACCGCCACGAGCGCGGCGCCAACATAGGGCAGCCATTGGAAGGTGGTTTCGGTGTTGTGCGTGAATGCGCTGCCGAGGCCCGGCGTGTCCACGAATTCCAGCGGCTCCAGCAGCTTGAGTGCGGGCAGTTCGACTTCGACTGACCCAACCTGCTTTTGATTGTTCGGATTTTCCTTCTCGCCAACGTAGAGACCGATTTCTCCAAGCGGAATGGTTTTGGCGCTGCCGTTCAGGAAACGCACCGTGACCTTCTCGGCAGGCCCAAAGCGCAGCCGCGTGATGACCGCCGTAAGCGGCACGACGCCGATGGGCAGCACGGCGCGTCCGGTCAAATGGTTGAGGAACGAACTTTTACCTGCTTTGAACCGGCCAAATACCGCCACGTCAATGCCGTGGCTGCTGCCGTTGAATTGTTTCCGGCACGCGGCGATTTGCGGCTGGAGATTGGCCAGCTTCAATTCCCCGGCCAAACCGGAGACGCGGTTGAGAATGCCATCCACCTGATTCATGTTTCAAATGTGCTTGTTGTCGCTTTCATCTTTGACGGTGTAACCGGAGTCTTGCCGCGCGAGATTGACGATATGTTTCTTCGTGTAAGCCTCGAATAATTCGTCCGGCGTCATTTCCATCACTTGTGCCAGCGAAATGAGGAAGTGCAACAAGTCCACGATTTCAACCCGTGCGTTTTGTTTGTCGAATTTCTGATAACTCGCCCACCACTTCCACGGCACGCAATTCACCAACTCGGACAGTTCCTGGTCCATCGCCAGGCAATAGTTTAGAAGCCATTGCCGCCGCTGGGCTTCGGTCATCTTGTCCGTGTCCACGCCGATGCGTTTGTTCAATAGCTTTTGCAGGTGAAAAAGTCCGGCGAGCTTGTCTGGATGCTTTTGGAAATGGGCGTTGAATTGTTCATAAGGGTTTTGATCAAGCGGCAAGTGCCCGCCGGTGCGCAACACTTCGGCCAACGCATCTACCATCTGCGGATCGAGTCGTGTGCTGCGGCAGGCGCGAATGGTTTCCTCAACATCGTAAGCCGCGCGACGCAGCGTTACTTCGCCGTCCTCCCAAATGGCATACGCCGCGCGCGGGTCGCCGTCTTTGGGCTGCCCGACACTGCCGGGGTTCACGATCAGCGTCCGGCGAAAGCGTGTTTTCGTCGGCTTGTGCGTGTGGCCGATGAATAAAAAATCGGGATAGCCAATGCCATTCAGTTCGGATTCCCAAAGCGGCACTGAAGCGGTTTCCGGCAGATAGGTGTAGAGCGGGTCCGACGGCACGGCGTGGCACGCAACGCACATGATTTCATTCAACTTGAACCGTTGCAGCGGCTGCAATGCGGCGAGGAACTGTTTCATCTCCGGTGAAACCACACTCGCGCTTAATTCTTGAGTCGCGGTCGCCAGCGCCTTGTAAGGCACGGACGAACGCGGGTCTTCGTCCAGCGCCACGGCGCGGTCATGGTTGCCTTGAATCAGCCATTCGGCAGTCAGCGTTTTCATCGCCCAAGCGACACATTCCGCCGGCTGCGGTCCGTAGTTGACGAGGTCGCCGAGACAAAGAATCTGATCGGCATCTGGCTCGGCCGCCAACACCGCTTGCAGCGCAGGCCAGTTGCCGTGGATGTCGGATATGAGAAGCATTTTCATGGTTCATTGCCTTTTACGCCGGGGTTTTTACAACGTCGTCGAAATGTTCCGGCGACAGCCCTTTTCCGGTTCGCAACATTTCCGTCAATCGTTCCAGCACCTTTGGTGCAATCCCAAGCTCGTAGTAAGCGCGAATGGTTTCCTCGACATCATAAGCCTTGCGACGAAGCTCAACCTCGCCGTCCTCCCAAACTGCATAAGCCGCCTGCGGATCGCCGTGTTGCGGCAAGCCAACGCTGCCAGGATTGACAATGAGCATTTTCATCAGCCGTGTTTTCATTGGAACATGCGTATGCCCGAGGAAAAAAAGTCCGGCAGCCCTGCCGCGAGCAGTTCGGCGTTCCAAAGTGTCGCCGGCGCGGTTTCAGGCAGGTAACCGTAAAGCGGATCATTCGGAGTGGCGTGGCAGGCGACACATTCCGCCTTTCCCAACTCGCAGCGGTGCAGCGGCTCAAGTTTGGCGAGAAATTGTTTCAGTTCCGGCGCGAGCATCCGTTCGCTGATCGGCTGCGTTGCTTTGGCCAGCACTGCGTAAGCGGACGAACAATGCGGGTCTTCACCGCATCCGACCGCCCGGTCGTGGTTCCCCTGAATCACCCATTCCGGCGGCACGAGTTCCTTCGCCCAAGCCACGCATTCGGCGGGCTGCGGACCAAAATTGACGAGGTCGCCCAGAAAGAGAATCTGGTCGGCATCAGATTCGGTTTCGAGAACGGCGCGGAGCGCCGGCCAGTTACCGTGAACATCGGAGAGGATGAGCACTTTCATAACCCACTACCATTTCATTTTGTTTTGGTAGGAGTCATTAGCCGGAGGGCGTTTTCCCGCGAGCCGGGAGGCAGATTCCATTGCCGGATTCAATATAGCATCCGCTGCTTCAATGGCAAGCGCCGCAAAACCAGCAATATCTTAAAAATGAAATTTATGATTGTCTGCCACCCAGAAGTTCGAGAAATAACTGAAAACTGTTGTCGTCGTTTACGCCGGGGAACACGGCCTTGAGCTTCAAATAAGCGTCTGCCGTCAAAATAATGGATTCAGCGGCAGGTTCATTTCCCTCCCGAATTGTCAGGCTCGGTGAGATACCCTCCAGTTTCCGCAATACAAACTCACTGAGCTTGGCTGTGTCGAATTCGCCGAGCACGCGTTTCAATTCCCGAAATGTCGCGATGGTCAGCCAGACCCGCACCATCCCGACCCCGATCACTTCACCGATGACGGTGAACAGATACACGTTTGGATCGTTCGGCGGCGGCACATCGAAGTAGGGCTGAATTTTTGCGCCGGCGGATGTGGTGATGGAATAGCGTTTGTGGCCGGTGGCTTTGTCAAAACCCAGAGATTACGACTAGCCTTGCGCGCGCCACCACCGCTATCGTGCCACTCGGCATAAAAATCCTTCGGATCGGGAGCGAGCATCGGTTCTTCAAAATACAGGAACTGGCGCAAGCTTTCCTGCCACAAAAGCCAGCCGGTCCGCATATCCGATTCTTTGCCCTTCGGCGCGGTTTCGCTGACTTTGTTTGTCCGTTGCTGAATCAGCGCCGCATACTGTTGGAAAATGTCCCGCATCGCTTTGTCAGCGGCAACGTTGGTCGGCGGCACCCGGATGGAACGCGTTGCTGCCGGGTGCATGAGCGTTTGCCCGAAGGCTTCCGCGAGGTCGGCATCCGAACGGTAACAGAGCATCTTGTGTTCGACGCCGAGGCCCTCGTGCATGAGGTCAATGTTCAGGTTGCTCCAACCCCGGACCGGAATGCCCTTGGCCTTGCAATAAACTTCCGCCCAGTCACCCTCCTCAAATTTGCGCCCCATCATGTAGGCGACTTTCGCAGCGAGCAGCGCATGTGCTCTGGTCCTTTGGTCGAGCGTGAACGCTGGAAGAGTTTGAACTTTGGCCATGATCAGACAAATGCGAGTTGTTTGGGTTGAAGCTTCAATTTGGGCGCGACTTTTTCTGCCACGGCGCGGAATTCCTCGAAACCGATTGAAACTAGCGTATCAGGAACGGCAATGGCCAGCCATTCCGCGTAAAGTTTTCGGTAGTCAACTTCTGCGGCGCGGTCAACATGAAGATAATGGACCAAGTATCGTTCGCCGTTGCCAGCCAGCCGGCTGCGAATAAATTCAGCGGCGTCCGAGATGATTTGTTTTTGAGTTTGCACGCTGAACGTCCGCGCGGTCTCGGTCTTGCGGCAGTGCAAAACCAAATCGTAGCCAACCGCATTTTCGGAAACGAACTGCTTGAATGTGCCGTGTTCCTTGTCGAAGGTCTGCGTTCCCTCCACCGCAAATCCCGCGTCCATGAGTGCTCCTTGCAACGCCTTCCATACTTCGTCGGATGAATTGTGGAAAATCACGGTCATCCAAGCGTCGTCTTTGAGCACGCGCCGGCATTCGCGAAACGCCTTGCAAAGCAGCGCGCGATATTCCGGCGCGCCTTTGCCCTGAACGGAATTGATGATGGCTTCCTCTGCTGTTTCCGTGCGCTCACCCAGCCAGCTTTCCCAAAGATAATTCATTTCTGAATAGTTGATATTTCCGCCAAACGGCGGATCGGTAAAGATGTAATCCACGGATTTGTCGGGAATATGCGTCAGACGACACGCGGATTGGGTGCGAACTTCGACCTCTCGCGGAACGCGCGGCGCGGTCTTGAAATACCAACTGATGGTATTGGCCTTGCGGGCAAACGTGCGAAAGACGTTTTGTTCATTTATGATGAACGGGACGTTGTAGTTGGCAGTATTCCCACTGCCGCCCCAAAATCGGAATTCTGAAAAAAGCGTCACGCGCTGGTAGAGCGAAGTCAGCGTGAAGTGCAATTTTTCACGCATTGCTTTGTCCGGCCAGCGGGAGGCGGCATCCCAGAGGTGAGCCATCGCGTAGAGGGCGCGCGGCGTGTAAGCTTTGTCCACAGTCGTGATGCCAGCGGCAATCGGCTGGCGCGTGTTGATCCCGGGCGGAAAAGCGGCGGTTGGATACCACAACCCGCGCGGCACGCCGGCCCGCCCGATCCGCTGTAGTTGCGATTTGTCAAAATCATCCAGCGGCGCAGTCGCTTCCTTTAAGCTGCGAGTGCAGCATTTGTAACCCACCTGAACTGCATGGCGTTTTGTTCGCTTCAAGCCGCGCTTTTTCAAATGGCTCTTGCAATGTGGACAATTGAATTCAGAAAGGATTTTACTCTCGCGCACGCTTTCCCGTTCGTCGCGCGCCACGTCCCAAAGAACAATCTCGCGTTCACAGTGCGGACAAATGACGCCGTAACTCCAAACCATGTAAAGCATCGGGACCCGCTCGCCACAACGCCGGCAGCGCGTGTCGTAAAGCGAGTGTTCAATCTTTGAAGACGATTCCAGCATGGCGCGAACCGCTTGTAGATACTTGTCCGCATCCGCCGGCGTATTGAGATTTCGCGCGATGAAAACCGCCGCCGGCGATAAATCGCTCAACAACGCTTTGCGCCCACGCTGCGTCGCAGCAACACCCGTCATGCCGGAGCCGCAAAAAGGATCAAGCACGACGTCACCGGGGCGCGTGTAATACTCAATCAACTTCTCAATGCCTTGAGGCGGAACTTTTGTGTGGTAGGTGTGAGCGTCGTAAACGTAGGTGTTTTTGCCCGCAGCAATGTCTCCACTGAATGGCTTGTCCACATGCTTTGGCGAGCGCGCGGCGTTAAATAAGACCTTGCGCTCTTGACCAACAATAGTGCTATTGACGCGATACGGCAGCGTGTCTTCATGCAGAGCGGCAGAGCTGTTTTGCTGGCGTTTGGCTCTACTGGTTCGTTGGATTTTCTTGGGCATTTGATTCGCGCTGGCGGAAGCATACCAGCTTGCCGGCAGGCTTCAATGCTATGTCGGTTATTTTTCAAAACTCAGAGGATTCACAAATTGTTCAGCGGTTTTGCTTCCGGCGAATCCGCGTCTGTGCCGCCTTGGGCGAGGTGATTGTCTAGGCTGCCGAGCAGTTCTTTCAATTCCGCAGTGATCCGGTTTAGCGGCGGAATGTTATTTGGGCCAGCTTTTCAAAACATCCAGGTCTTTTTGAAGTTCCGATTCGCCGGATGCGGTGCCCGACAATTGCTGTAACTGTGCCTGATAAATTCCGGCGCTGGCGGCAAAGGTTCTTTGCAATTCAGCCAGCGCGCGCCGATACCATTGCTCCCATTGTTTGCCCGCCAGCCCTAAAAATTCGGAAAAAGCATCGCCGAGTTGTTGCTTCAACTGCTGGCGGACGTAGCTTCGCAGAACGGCTTGGCCGAAAATCGGCAACAGCATCGGCTTTTTGAGGGTGATCCTGCGGGAAACCGGCGAGACATCAATCAACGGCAATCCGCTCGCTTCCGGTAATGCTTCGGGCGGCTCGCGGGTGACGCGCGACGCCCGATGTGCTGATTGCAACGTTTGCGCGAGTTGCTCCCGCACTTGGGCCAGCGCAGCGACACACTTTGCGCCTTGACTCGAAACGATTTGGCTCAACGAGTCGGAAACGATTTCCGCAGCCGTTTTGGATTTTCCATTTGCTTTGCTCCAGACGGCGGCAACGTCGTCGGCAAGAACTTCAATAACTTGTTCCACCAGCGAACGAATCTTGTAAGCCAGCGAATCGCCGCTTCGTTGCGCGGTTTCCAGAATCGCGTCGGCATTTCGGAGCGCCTCGGCGGCTTCCTTGCGCTGGGAAACTGAAGTTGTAGCACCTTGAGTGTCGCCGCCACGTGTGTTTTCAAGTCGGGTTTCAAGCATGCGCTCCACAGTTTCGCGCAAGCCGCCGATTTTGCGTTTCAATGACGTGACGGCATTTTCCCGATGTAATTCGAGCAAAGGTTTTAATTCGTGCTCAAACCATTCGTCGCAAAGCTGCATTTCCGCAGCAACCACACTGACTGGATGCACCGACAGGTTCAAGTTCAGTTCCGAGAGCAAGTGCCGGCGAACGTAGGCAATCATTCGCTCGCGGTCGGGTGGGGCGATCAAATCCGCCTTGCTAATGAGCACTGTTGCCGTTGCGCCGGCGCGATAAAGCGACCGAACCACGACAAGGTCTTCTTGTGTCAACGCCGCGCCCGCGTCGAGCAACACGATTCCCAAATCGCAACGCGGCAGGTAAGCGGCGGTTTCTTCCGCGCCTGAAGTTGCCAGCGAGCCGAGGCCGGGCGTGTCCACGAAGGTGACACCTTCGCGAAGGCGCTTCGCCGGGATTTGAACGTGAATCCGCGTGACGTGTTTGGCGTTGCCGGGGTTTTGTTGCTCCGTGGAGAATTCAGCGAGGCGTGTCAACTCAACGATTTGCGGTTTGCTTTCTGCAAATTCAACCGTGGCTTCCGGCTGCGGACCAAAACTGATTCGCGTCGGCACAGCCGTCACGGGCGTCACGCCCACCGGCAGAAATTCGCCGTCGAGCAGATGATTGAGCAAAGACGATTTGCCGGAACTGACCCGCCCGAAGACGCCAATTTCAAACGTGTTCATTTCCAGCCGGTCGAGCAAAAGTGCCAGGGTGACGCGAAATTCAACCAGACCGTGCGCGGTAATGATTCGTTCCAACTCGCGCAGCAATTTCACCTCGTCCTTGGTTTGTTCGAGCCGTTGCAGGCGCGTCTGCAAATCGGCGTCTGTTCCTTGAGCGAGATAAGCATTGAGACGATTGAGAACCGAGTTTAGTTCCGCGACAATCCGGTCGAGTGTTTGCTGGTCTTCATCCGAGAGTTTTCCGTAACCGAGCATGTGTTCCGGTTCGAGTTCCGTGACCGCGATACCGGCGAAGGCCGTGTGATTGCGCGCCGCCCACAACGCGCCGGAGACTGGCGGCTTCGGCGGGATTCTCAGTTCGTCAAGGATGCGCCGCATGGTTTCGCGCACGCGCAAAATGTAATCGTGCGTCACCTTACGCTGAACCGGCGTGGAATCCTGCGAGTATTCCTGAAACGGCGAGGACGAACCGGCGGACGCCAGAATGTGATCCGCCTCGGAAAGCAGATTGTCCACGTGTTGAAACGTGGCGAGCAGATGGCGTTGGTGGTTTTCGTTCATCGTGAGCCGAGGACAAAAAACAACGCGCCGCCAACCAGGGCGAACCCGGTGAGCGTGGATTGTGCGGACACTTGTTGCAACAGAAACAGGACGGCGAAAAGGATTGCCAGACCGGCATTGACACGATCCATCACCGCCACGCGCGGAACGGTTTGCTTCCGGCTTGCGCGACAATAAAACAGCCACGCGAGAATTACTGCCAGCGCGGAAATCCCTAGCATCCATAGCGTTTGCCACGTCAAGTTTGCCCACGTTTTCATTCCGTAGCGAGCGTAAGCAAAGCTCCATCCCAAGGCCACGATGACCGTGGTGCGAATGGCAGCTCTCAAATCGGGAGAGAACTCCGCCTTGACCAGTGTAACCATGAACAAAGCCACGGCCCCTGCGAGCGCCACAAGCATTGCCTCATTCATCCTGAACCCTTGTTTTCCCACCACTCATTCCCATCGGAAAAATCTCATGGATGCGCCGGTCCAAATCCAGCCGTTGCAGCGCGTGTGTGTTACTCAAGTTGTAATGGCCGTGGGCGATTTCCACCAACAGCTCACACAAGATTTTTGGATTGCCCGCCGACCGCCGATGCAGCCAGTCAACAACGTCCAAAGTCTTCTCTGGAACATGACTGCCCCGAATAGCCGCTTCGACCAGCGTCCGGCTTTCCACCGGACGAAACGGTTTCAACTCGACGTGCTCGAACCGCACCAGCAACGGCCAGATACGGCCAACGTCCCACGGATGTTCCGAACGGACGCATAACCATACCGGCACACGCTCGCTGACATTTTCGATGAACGAGCCGAGTCTGGGCGTTGTCCAGCTTGCGCCGTCAAAAACCACCACGGTGCGCTTCGCTTCCTTGAGCGATTTCAGCACGCGATTCTTGCGCGCAATCAGATGCAGTTCGCCGGTTTCAAGGCCAAGGTCTCGCTCCAGCGCGTCACAAATTTCGCTTAAACGTTGCGACGCCGGACAGACGCGCAAGCGGAGCGATTTGCGCAGATGCGCAACAAGGGCCGATTTGCCCACCCCTTCCGCGCCAAGAATCAGCACATGCCGACGTTCTTTGTGCAACTGGCGCAACCGCGCAATTTCCTTTTCGCGGCCGATAAATGGAATTGAGTTATTCATGGAGTCAAAACTTTGCGCTCATTGCCACTTTCAAAAACCTCTTGATACAAGTCCGCGCCAAAACTGGTTTCCAACGGCTCGCCCGGCAGCAACTTGAAAGTTCTTTGCCCATCGGCTTGCCTTTCGGCGCGCAGAAAAACGGCACTGTCCATTTTATCTTCCCAAAAGGTTCGGGCGAATTCGTAGAGATGCGTCACAAAAAAGATTTTCACACGCGTTTCCAGCAGCGCGCGGACAATCTGCCGGGCAATCTCCGAACCTTCCCGTTCGTTGGTCGCGGCGAAGGACTCGTTGAACAGCAGCAGCGAATCCGACCCGTCCTCCGTAGCACTGCGGAGGGTGGACGTCAGCGCATCGGCAATGCCGCTCATGCGGGCGAGTTCCTCATCGAACTTCCCGCTTGTCATCGTAGCGTCCTCCTCGCGCTTGTAATGCGTGAACAGGCTGCGGCATAGGTCGGCGCTGAAAGAATCGGCAGCGACGAACATGCCGCATTGCATCATCAATTGCGCCAGGCCCACGCCACGCAAGAAGGTGGATTTGCCGCCTTGATTAGCGCCGGTGATGATGATGAGGTTCTTTCCATCGGCAGCCAAGTCATTGCCGACGACAGGTGGCTGCGACGCCCTAGTCGCAGAAGGTAAAGGTGACGCCGCGTCACCTGTGCCGATGGGCAAACCAGATGGCACGGTCTTTTTTTCGCGCGCCGAGGCGTCGCGGCCACAAACCAGCGCAAGACAGGCGTCGCGCAACCCGACACAGGTTTGCTTGCGAGTGCCGGACGGCACGGGAACCGGAAAGCAAACCGGCATCCCTTTCCACGCAAGCTGATGCTGCAAATTCAGACAGCCGATGTAAAACGCCAGTTCCGTCCGCAACATGACGAAGAAACTTGTAATGTGGTCGGCGGCTTGGGCGACGGCATTTGCCGCCAAATTGATTCCCCGGTCCTGCAATTCCGACAAAGCACGGAAACCGCCGTCATCGCGTGGGTCAATGTGGAAGGTGTAGGCGGAGGAATTTCGTAAAAAAATCCGCTGGAACCAACCCGGCCTGGGGCGCAGCGATTTGCGCAGGACATAATTGACACCCTGATTGCCTTCGCCCAATTCCGCGCTCACCAACACGCCATCCTTGAATTCCAGTTCCTTGAGTTGCGCTTCGACGGCGGCAAAATAATCATCCGCCAATTCCGCCTTAAGCATCTCGAAGAAGGTTTTGAAACCTTCCGACTCGAATTGGTAGGGCGCGTCACTCCGTGCGCGCCGTTCGGAAATTGAAGTTTGTCCCTCAGCGTTCACGGCGCTCAGAGGACTGCGCGCCCTACCGGCCTCATCGGCCACGCGCTTCAGCTTGGCCAGCACGCCCATCAACATTTGTAGCAATTTCACCGCTTCATACAAGATGCCACTTGGATAGCGGCTGAAAACACCCAGCCAATGCGTCCGTTTGGTTTCAATAGCTTCAACGGCGATGTCGTAAATTTCCCTTACGGCGGCTTCGTTCCGCAGGCAATCCTTGAGGATGGCTTGGCGATAGAGGATGGTTGCAAGATCATTTTCCAAACCCGACAAGACCGTTCGCTTTGCCACGTGAAACAGAAATTCGTCACCGCCGGCCATTGCGCGGAACAGCGTGTTCAGTTCCAAATCTTGCGTCAGCGCCGGTTCGTTCGCCGGCAATTTCTGTTGCAGATCGAAATCGCGGTCGCGATACAGCAGGTGCGCTTTCACGGCTTTAATCTCGCTTTCAGCTGGTCGTAGGTGAGCCGGTATTTCTCGGCAATCGCCAGCGCATAGGCCAGTCCGTCCGCCAGCCTTCGCTCAACCTTGTAAGTGCGCTGCGTGGGATTTTCCGGCGCGACGGCAGCGACCACGCTCACGGTCTTTTCATTGAAGGAGGCGAGTTCATCCAGAAAGGTCACGCAAACGCCCAACACATCAAGTTGAGACAGACGTTCCAACACTTTCTTGCCCAGATGAACGCCGTCCTTGACGCTCGTGGAGGAAAAAATTTCGTTGATGATGACGATGCTGTTCGGCGTGGCTTGTTCAAGAACGTGATGAATCCTAACCAGATCATCTTGCAACTTGCCGCGTAACGTTCTGATGTCCTCCTCGCGCTCAAAATGGGTGAACAGGCGGTCGAAGAGAAAAAGTCGCGCTTCCGAGCCGGGGACGGGACAGCCGAGGCTCGCCAAATAATGCAATTGTCCGAACGTGCGCGCAAACGTCGTCTTGCCGCCTTGATTCGGTCCCGTGACGACGAAAATCCGTTCCGGCCCACTCAAAGAGAAATCATTGCAAACGATGCGGTAGGGCGCGTCACTCCGTGCGCGCCGTTCGTTGGTTTCGCCTTGCGGGACGGCGGGCAGAGGACTGCCCGCCCTACCTAAAAGTTTGCCGGCCAACGCCAGGTCGAATCCATCGCGGTTGCAAACTTCCTTGCGCGTGTCTGATACTTGCGGATAACAGAATTTCAGTCCGGCGCGTTTGAAGGTTTCCGCATACTCCAAATACGCGACGTAAAACTGAATTTCGCGGTCGAAATCGGCAATTGGTTTTTCGAGGAAATTTTCGTGCTTCGCGCAAAAGTCGTCCAGCGCGCGAAACGCTTGGGGATTCAAATGTGCTACACGGTCAAGAATTCCGGCTTCGACGTGATTCATGCCCGGTAGCGACGTGGACTTGCAGCGATAATCCTTCACCGCACCTTGCTTGAATTTGGCGAACGTTTCCTCGACGGCGGCGGTGTAATCAATCTCGGAATCATAAGGACTCGCCGTAACGCTGCCGCCCTTGATGCGCACACTATAGCGGATGGCCGACAAACCGGATTTCACATTTTCCGCTTCTCGGCATAGTGTTTTGAAACGGTCGGATTCAACATACTGCGCCAGATATTCCCGAAAGGCGTGCAGGCCGCGCGAAGTGGGACTGGCGTGTTCGAGAATGCGCCGCAATTCCACAACCGCCGCACAATAGATTTCCGCAGCATCGAGAAACCACCGGCCCTTCGAGAACTTGTAGTGCCAATTTTTCGCAGCGGCGAGATGATTGCGCATCGTGTGCGTTTGGTTTGAGAACGATTTGATGCCCTCGAACAGCGGTGCGGTTTCAAGGTCGCGCATGACTTCCTGCCGGTAAATAATCGCCGCAAGATCATTCGGGCGGGTGTAAAAGAATGGCTTGAGATTGTATTCTTCGCAGCCCGCTGTGATGGCGTCCACGATCTGATTGAGGTTCAAATCCCGAAAAAAGGCCGGCGGCTCAACGTTATCTCCGAGGTTTCCAGAGCCGGGAGATTCAAAAAGAATACTTTGGAAGCCCCTATTGGAAGGAGCGATCACGCGAATCGCCGCTTCCCCCTGCTGGCCCGCTGAACACGCCTTCAGTTCGAGGCGCTCGTCTGAACTGGTTGTTTGCATGACTCGTTACCGATACTGGTTCAGTTTCGGTAGAAGTCATTAGCCATAAGGCGGTTCGCCGCAAAGGCGGACGGGCAAACTTCATTGCCTGCTAAAACTTTACCATCCTTTGGGACGAATAACAACCATCCCGGCACTCTACAGAGCGGTTAAAGGGAGCGCACACGCCTTGAATGTGGTGACCGGATTTCTCCCGGCCCCTCCCGCGGGTAATGGAGTTTGCCTAGTGGATCCAAGTCGCGGCGCTCCCAAATCATACTATCACTTCCAACGGGCATTAAACGCCGCGCCACCGTAGCGCGATTTTTTGCCCAACTCGCGTTCAATGGCGAGCAGGCGATTGTATTTTGCAATTCGTTCCGACCGGCAAAGCGAGCCGGTCTTGATCTGGCCCGCGCCGGTGCCAACGGCGAAATCCGCGATAAAGGCATCCTCGGTTTCGCCCAAACGATGTGAAATCACCGTGCCGTAACCGGCCTTTTGCGCCATCGCCACCGTTTCGAGCGTCTCGCTGACCGTGCCGATTTGGTTCAATTTGATGAGAATCGCGTTGGCAATGCCGTCACGAATGCCTTCGGCAAAAATTTTCGGGTTGGTGACGAAATTGTCGTCGCCGACGAGTTGCCGTTTTTTGCCAAGAGCGGCGGTCAACGCTTTCCAACCGTCGTTATCTTCCTCACCCATGCCGTCTTCGAGCGAGAGAATGGGATATTTGTCCAGCCAGCCGCGATACAGTTCGACCATTTCGGCTGGCGATTTGCGCGAGTTGTCGGATTTTTTGAAGACGTAAGCGCCGCTGTCGTAAAACTCGCTGGCGGCCGGATCAATGGCGAGTGCGATGTCCTTCCCCGGTTTGTAACCGGCAGCGTTAATGGCTTCAAGAATCAACTCCACCGCTTCGTCGTTCGTTTTGAGGCTCGGCGCGAAACCGCCCTCGTCGCCGACGGCGGAAACCAGTCCGCGCTTTTGCAGAATTTTTTTGAGCGTATGAAACGTTTCCGCCGCATAGCGCAAGGCCTCGGCAAAACTCGGCGCGCCGATGGGGAACAGCATGAATTCCTGAAAATCCACGTTGTTGGTCGCGTGCGCGCCGCCATTGAGCACGTTCATTTGCGGCGCGGGCAAAAGGTAGGGCGCGTCAGTCCCCTGCGCGCCGCTTTCGTGACCACCTCGTTCGGCGCGCACGGAGTGACGCGCCCTACCATGCAACTTGGAGATGTAAGCGTAAAGCGGGGTGTCGGAATCCAGCGCCGCCGCGCGGCAAACGGCCATCGAAACGCCCAGAATGGCGTTCGCGCCGAGTTTGGATTTGTTTTCCGTGCCATCCAATTTGATCATCAATTCGTCAATTTCCTTATGGGCCTGCGGCGATTTGCCCTTGAGTTTTGGCGCGATGATTTTGTTGACGTTGGCGACTGCATTGAGCACGCCTTTGCCGCCGTAGCGTTTGGCGTCGCCGTCGCGGAGTTCCACGGCTTCGCGAATGCCGGTGGACGCGCCGGACGGCACGCAGGCCGACGTGGTAATGCCATTCTCGAGCGTGAGCGTGACCATGACGGTCGGGTTGCCGCGCGAATCCAGAATTTCCTGTGCGTTTATGTTTTCAATTTTACTCATAGTTTTCGGTTTCAAGTTTTGGTTTCAGTTTGACCAAAGTAATAAGCCAATCACCCCAATCGCCACGGCCAGCATTGCCGCCAGCAGCACATAAGCGGCGTAGGCGTTGAGGCGCCCGTGGTGCATGACCGCGAGGCGGCGGGCCAAATTCGTCACGGTATTCCGCATCGGCTGGAGGAACCATCGGTCCACCACATGCACTTCCACGCGCTCGCGGTGGATGGCCGTGCGGAAATGTTGCGCCACGGTCTCGCGCGTGTCCGAAATCGTCGTCGGGCGGAACACGGCGTCGAAAATGACGCGCACCGGATTGGAAAAGCCCGTCGCCGTGTAGGTCATCTCCGGCAACAGCCGCCGCACGCCGCCATCCCACCGTTGCCGCCGCACCAGTTTCTGGCGGCGCGTCAGCCACAAGCGCAGGACGACGTAGGTTATCACCAGCAAGCCTATGAGCACAACAACCATGTAGGAAGTGGACATGGCGAAAACGACCGGATTTTCCGCGCCGCCGCGGTGCATGACCACCAGCCCGCGTCCGGGCAAAACATTTTGCCCGACTTGCGCCCCCAGGTTGTGAAAATCCTGCGCGAACGCGGGCGGCAACGTGTTGTGCGCCGGATTGGAAACGAAAAATGGCGGCACCAGCGCGTCTATCGCATTTCCGCCCGTCAACGGCGTAATCACGTTATTCAAAACCGGGATGATATAAGTCGGCAACACGCCACAGCCGAGGCACAACGCCGCCAGCAGCCCCATCGCCCAAGTCATAGAATGGGGCGCTTCCCTCGCTGCGTTCACGTCGTCGGACCGTCCCACGCCGAGGAAGGTCATGGCGAAAGCCTTTACAAAGCAATTGACCGCCAGCGCCGTCGCCAGCGCCAGGCCCGCGCCACACAGGACGAAAACAATTTTCGCGCCCGTCGCGCCGGTGAAGGACAGTTCCGTGCTTCGCAGCAGCACTTGCAGGGTGAGCCACTCGCTGACAAAGCCGTTGAACGGCGGCAGCGCCACCAGTGAAATTGCGCCGATGAGGAAAAAGAACGCCGTCCACGGCATCCGCTTGATCAAGCCCCCCAGCCGGTCAATGTTTCGCGCACCGGCGGTGGCATCCACCGAAGCCGCCGACAAAAAGAGCAGTCCCTTGAAAAACGAGTGATTGGCCATGTGATAAATGGCAGCGATGAAGGCGATGGTGGCCAGCACGGGCCGCCCCGCCGCCACGAAGACCAGTCCCGCCCCCAGCCCGATGGTGACAATCCCCATTTGCTCGACAGTATGGTGCGCCAGCATGGTCTTCAAATTGTGCTCGATGTTGGCATACAATACGCCGATCAACGCCGACGCCGCGCCCACCAGCAGAACAATCAGCCCCGGAATCACGCTGGTCACCGGCACCAAATCCACGCTGACGCGCATGATGCCATAGATGCCAAGATTCACGATGACGCCGGAGAGGATCACGGAAATGTTTCCCGGCGCGACCGGGTGTGCGCGCGGCAGCCATGAATTCACGGGCACCAGTCCCGCCTTGACGCCAAAGCCGAAAAACGTCAACAGGAAAATCAGCCAGCGCGCTAGACCGCCCAAATTTGGCCCGGCGGCTTTCAAGGCAGCGAAGTTCAGCGAGCCGGCCATTGCGCCCAAAAACAGAAAGACCAAGACGACCGCCATGAATCCCGCCTCGCTCATCACCAGCATGAGATAGCCTGCCCGACTGGTTTCCGCGCGCCGGTGCTCGAAATTGACCAGCAGATAACTCAAAATCGTCATCACCTCCCACGCCAGCAGAAACAGGAGCGCGTCGCTGGCAATTAAAACCAGCACGATGGAAGCGAACAGCAGCAGATACCACGCATTCAGCGCACGAAGGCTGTAATGCCCAATGTATCGTTTTAGGTAGCCCGCCGAAAAAATGGAACTGGCCAAAACCACCAACGCCGACACCGCCAGAAAGAACGCCGACAAACGGTCGAGAGAAATCGTCAGCGTTCCCCAGCCGGGAATGGTCCAGAGTTCGGCTTGAAAAATTCGGCCCGACCACAGGACGCTTCCGCTGACCCATAACGCCAGCAGCGCCGCCAACGAGCCGGCCCAGGCCAGCAGCGCGGGACTGCGCCGGTCGGAGACAACAATTCCCGCCAGCGCGCCCGCAACGCACAGCGCGAAAATCAATTCCAGCAACAGGCCATTCGCGGCCATAAATCTTTTCCACTGCCGCGACGACTTCGACGAATGTCGGACTCATCACGATGTCAGTATCAGCAAAAACAGCACGACCGCCAGCAGCGCCAGCAACACGTAGCCGGCGTAGGCGTTGATGCGCCCGTGGTGCATCACCGCCAGACCACGGGCCAATCCCATCACGGCATTTTTGGTCGGCTGGATGAACCAGCGATCCACGATATGCACCGCCACCCGCTCGCGCCGGATGGCGGTGCGGAAATGTTCCGCCACGGTTTCGCGCGTGTCCTCCACCGTGGTTGGGCGAAACACCGCGTCAAAAATCACGCGCACCGGATTGGAAAAGCCGGTGCCCGTGTAAGTCATTTCCGGCAACAGACGCCGCACCCCGCCATCCCAGCGTGTCCGCCGAGCCAACTTTCGATTTCGCGTCAGCCACAAGCGGATGACAACGTAAACCCCCAATAGCAATGCGCCTAAGACGATGACCATGTAGGAGGTGGACATGGCAAAAACGACCGGATTTTCCGTGCCGCCGCGATGGAGCACCACCAAGCCGCGTCCGGGCAATACATTCTGTCCAACTTGCGCGCCGATATTATGAAAGTCTTCCACGAGCGCGGTTGGCAACGTGTTGTGCGCCGGGTTCGAGGCGAAGAAAGGCGGCACCAGCGCGTCGGCGGCATTTGGTGGCTGCGACGCCCCCGTCGCACCCACGCTCTGCGACGAGGCGTCGCAGCCACGAACCGCCGTGTCCAACGCCGGAATTATGTATGTCGGCAGCACGCCGAGCAGCACACAGAGCGATGCCAAAAGAATCATCGGCGCGATTGATGGAGTTTTCGCTTCCACGGCTTTGGCGGCTTCTTCTGAACGCGACATGCCGAGAAAGCCCATCGCAAACGCCTTGACGAAACACGTCACGGCCAGTGCCGCCGTGAGCGCCAGCCCCGCGCCACATAACGCGAAAACCAATTTCACGAGCGTCGAGGGCAGTTCCGCCGAGCGCAGCATCGTTTGCAGCGTGAGCCATTCGCTGACGAACCCGTTGAACGGCGGCAACGCTGAAATCGCCAGCGTGCCCACCAAAAACGCACCCGCCGTCCACGGCATTGCGCGAATCAGGCCGCCGAGTTTGTTCAAATCGCGCGTGCCGGCGCGGTCGTCCACGGTTCCCGCGCCAAAAAACAGCAGCGATTTATACACCGAGTGGTTGATCATGTGATAAAACGCGGCGATGAAAGCGATGCCCGCCAGTGCTGGTTTGTTGTAGCAGGTGAAAATCATGCCCGCGCCGAGGCCGGCGGTGACGATGCCGATGTTTTCAATCGAGCTGTGTGCGAGCATGGCCTTGAGGTCGTTCTCGGTGGTCGCATAGAGGATTCCGACCAGTGCGGAAATTGTCCCAATGATGAGCACCACCACGCCCGCGCCAATCATTCCGTTTTGCGTGACGGACACGAGGTCGAGATTTACGCGGACAATACCGTAAAGTCCCAGGTTCAAAATCGTGCCGGACAAAATTGCCGAGACGTTCGCAGGCGCGGCAGGGTGGGCGCGCGGCAACCAGGTGTTGACCGGCACCAACCCGGCTTTGACGCCGAAACCAAAGAACGTCAGCAGAAAAATTGTCCAGCGGGCAAAGCCGCCGAGGTTAGCGCCCGCCGTTCTGAACGCAGAAAAATCCAGCGAGCCGGTTTTCACCGCGAGAAACAGGAACACCAGCGCGACCGCGATGAAGCCCGCTTCGCCCATTACCAGCATGAGATAACTCGCGCGGCTGGTTTCGGCGCGACGGTGCTCGAAATTGACGAGCAGATAGCTCAAAATGGACATCGCCTCCCACGCCAGCAGGAACAACAGCGCGTCGTTCGCAATCAGGATGAGCACGATGGAAGCGAACAGCAGCAGATACCAGGCGTTGTGCGCCTTCAGGTTGTAGTGGCCGGAATAGCGTTTCAAATAACCCGCCGAGAAAATCGAACTGGTCAGAACCACCAGCGCCGCCACTGCCAGGAAGAGCGCCGAGAGACGGTCAATTGAAACGGTCAGCGTTCCCAAACCACGAATCGTCCAGAGTTCGGCTTGGAACACTTGCCCCGACCACAGGACATTGCCGCTGACCCACAACGTCAGGAGCGCCGCCAGCGATCCGGTCCAGGCCAGCAGCGCCGGATTGCGCCGGTCGGGGACAAAAATTCCCGCCAGCGCGCCGGCAAAGCACAGCGCGAAAATCAGCGTGAGCAGCAATCCATCCGCGCTCATAAATTCAATCTGAACCACGGATGAACACGGATGGACACGGATTCAAACTCCGCTCGAACCGCCGCGAGGTTTTGGACTGCGGCGGCAAGCGGAGCGCGACGCCGCTTTCGGCGGCACGAGTATCAATCGCTGCGGGTGCCGTCCGGCGTGGGAAAGCGGTGTCGTCGCTGCGCTCTGCCACCGCACTCCAGGACGCTGGCGCGATTTCTGACCACGCACAGCTTTTTTTATCCGTGTTCATCCGCGTCCATCCGTGGTTGAAAAAGTTTTACGATGTTTGGAATAAAAACACGACCAGCACGACCAGCAACGTCAACAGCGCATACGCCGCGTAGGCGTTGAATCGTCCGTGGTGCATCCGCGCCAGACGGCCGGCAAACCACATCACCACCGTCCTGACCGGATGAAAAACCAGCTTGTCCACCAAATGCACGCGCTCTTTCTCACGGATGATGGCCGTGCGAAAATGTTCCGCCACGGTTTCGCGCGTGTCCTCCACCGTTGTTGGCCGGAACACCGCGTCGAAAATCACCCGCACTGGATTGGAAATGCCCGTCGCCGTGTAAGTCATCTCCGGCAGCAAATTTCGCACGCCGCCGTCCCAACGCAGCCGCCGCGTCAATTTCCGGCTGCGCGTCAGCCAAAGGCAGACAATAACGTATGTCAGCAGCAGCAAAACAAGCAAAACCACGATCATGTAGGAAGTGGACATGGCGAAGACCACCGGATTTTCCGTGCCGCCTCGATGGAGCACGACCAAGCCGCGTCCGGGTAGAATACTTTGTCCCACTTGGGCGCCGATATTATGAAAATCTTCAACGAAGGCGGGCGGTAACGTGCCGTGCGCCGGACTGGAAGCAAAGAATGGTGGCACAAGCGCATCGGCGGCACTCACGCCATCCAAGGAATTGGTCGCTAGGGCCAGCGCGGGAATTATGTATGTTGGCAGCACGCCAAACGCGAGGCACAACGCGGCAAGGATGGCCATTGGCGTGAGCGAGCCGGATTTGGCTTCGTTGACTTTCTGTTCTTCCTCCAGGCGTCGCATTCCCAAAAAGCTCATCGCATAAACTTTCACGAAACAAGTGACTGCCAAAGCCGCCGTCAATGCCAGCCCCGCGCCACACAGGGCGAAAACCAATTTTGCGCCAATCGCCGAAAGTTCCGCCGAGCGCAGCATGGTTTGCAGCGTTAGCCATTCACTCACAAAACCGTTGAACGGCGGCAGCCCGGCGATGGAAAGCGCGCCGACGAGAAATCCAAGGGAGGTGAGCGGCATCCATTTGCTCAAGCCGCCGAGCCGGTCCATGTCGCGCGTGCCGGTTTGTGCTTCCACCGTCCCCACGCCGAAGAACAGCAGAGTTTTGTATAGCGAGTGATTGATTAAATGATACAGCGCCGCGACGAAGGCGATTGCCGCCAGCGCCGGATGATTGGTCGCCACAAAAACCATTCCCGCGCCGAAGCCGGCGACGATGATGCCCACGTTCTCAATTGAACTGTGCGCCAGCATGATTTTGAGGTCATTGTCCGTCGTCGCATAAAGAATCCCGATCAGAGCGGAGAGTGTGCCGACAATGAGCGCGACCAAGCCCGGCGCGGTGTGGGTCGCCGGCATGAGGTCGGCGTTCACTCGCAAAATTCCATAAAGGCCGAGGTTCAGCGTCGCGCCCGCCAGCACTGGCACAAAAGCGCGCGGCGCGGCGACATAGGCGCGCGGCAACCAGAAATTCACCGGGACCAATCCGGCCTTCACGCCGAAGCCGAAGAATGAAAGCAGGAAGACCGCCCATCGCACTCCAGCGTCCAAGCCTGACGCCGCCGACCTGATTCCGCCGAAATCCAATGATCCGGTTCCAACCGCGAGCAGAAGAAAACCAAGCGCCGCCGCGAGCGTTCCCGCTTCTCCCATCGCCAGCAGCAGATAACCCGAACCAGCATGGTCATTTCCCTTTTCCCGTGCGCACACGATGAGCAGCCAACAAAGTATGGACATCACTTCCCATGCCAGAAGGAACGGCACGACATCACCCGCCAGAAAAATCAGGGCGATGGACGCATAGAGGCCGAACATGAATACCGTGAACGCGCGTGGCTGCGACGCCCTCGTCGCAGAAGGTAAAGGCGACGCCTCGTCGCCCTCTGTTTCTCGCGCGACGCGGGCGTCGCGTCCACGCGCCTGCGACGAGGCGTCGCAGCCACGCCCGAAAATTGAAGCTGGAAAAAGCACCAGGCCGGTGACGAAAATGAACACCGCCGAGAGGAAGTCCAATTTTACCGTGAGCGTGGCCGCCAATCCCGGCAACGTCCATAGCGGCTGGTTGAAAGTCTTTCCGGCCAGCAATGCGCTTGCGCCAGCCAAAATCAAAGCAATGGATGCGAGACAACCCAGCCACGCAAGCACGTTGCCTTGACGCGACCGGGGTGCGGCCAGCGACAGCAAAATGCCCACGCCGCAAAGCGCAAAAAAGATTGAAATGAGCGTTGGCGTATCCATTTATGCTTTCACCACCTTATTTTCAGTTGCCCGCGCCGCCGGCGCTTTGCGACCAACCGCCACAAGCAGCCCGTGCAGAATTGCCAGTGGCGGCGGCGGATTGCCGGGCACTTCCACGTCCACCGGCAACACGTCCGCCACTCCCTTGGCGCAGACAAAACTCCCGGCAAACACTCCGCCGGTCAAAGCGCACGCACCGACGGCGATGACCCGCTTGGGTGTGGGCATGGCATCATAAACTTTCTTTAATGCGAACTTCATGTGGTCCGTTACCGGGCCGACAACCAGCAGCACGTCCGCGTGGCGCGGCGAAGGCGTGATGAAAAATCCGAGCCGGTGCATGTTGTAATACGGATTGTTGAGTTGCCGAACTTCATTGAGGCACGCGCCACAATCGCCCGCGTCCACGACGCAGATATGAATCGAACGCTCGAACGGCTGGCCGAATTCATGCTGGCCGTCACGGGCAATTCCCCACTCATAGGATTGCTGCCAATTCACCGGGTGTTCAATGTCGCGAACACAGCGGTAACAATGAATGCAGCGACGAACGTCCGCGATAATTTGGCCGTCGCTGTCGCTGAACACATCGGTTGGGCAACGCGAAATTAGTGAATCAATTTCGCTAGCGGGATAATCTCCGCCCACCGGCAAACCAGGCGTCACACCTGCCCCAGCCTCCGGCTTGGCTGGATACGCGGTCGTTTTGATTCCGGCGCGAATGCCGTTGATGACCCATTGGCTCATAGCATTTACGATTTAAGATTTTCGATTGACGATTTCATCGGTCGTTCTCGGACACGGACAGATCAAACGTGGAGAGCATGATGGGAAAATCCTGGAACGCGAACTTCTCCACGGACAAATGGAACCCGTGCCAGTTGGCAAAGGAAGGCGCGATGATGCGATAGCGCGCGACTTTTCCATTTCCATCCAGCCGCACCCAATGAAATGCGCCGCCGCGCGGGGCTTCGACCCAGCCCAACGCCGCGCCCGCGCGAAATTGAAACGGCGCACAAATATCGCTGTCCTTGGAGTTGGTAGGGCGCGCCACTCCGTGCGCGCCGTCCTGCGTAGGCTGACGGGCGGCGGGCAGAGGACTGGCCCGCCCTACCTTGTTCAATGCGGCAACGGCTTGTTCCATGATGCGACCCGATTGTCTTGCTTCGGCGAATAGAATCCGCAACCGCGCATAGCCGTCGCCTTCCTGCTCGCCCGGCACGTCGAACTGAAGATTTTCGTAACCCAAATACGGTTGCGCGCGGCGTAGGTCGCGGATGATGCCCGACGCGCGGGCAATGGGTCCTAGCAAGCCATAAACCATCGCCGTCCGTTCCGGCACGATGCCAACTTCTTCCAGCCGGTCCAAAAAACTGCTGGAAACGCGCAAATGCTTTTCCAGCACGTTCAGTTGCGTCAAAACCTTCTGCGATTTTTCGAGCGCCTTGGCACAGGCATCGTTCGGCAAATCGCAAAGCAATCCGCCAAGCGCAAGCAGCCCAAACAGATAGCGATGGCCGGTGAGTTCGCCGGAAATGCGCAGCAATTCCTCCTCGCAAATTCCTGCGTGTGCGTTGGCCACAGCCAGTGCGGTGGACTCGCAAATTTCTTGAATCGCGCCGGCGTGCTGGCGCAGCCGTTCCAGTTCAGCCAGAAACACACGCAGGGTCTTGGAGCGCGGCGGAACATTCGCACCGCAAATGCTTTCAACGGCCTGACAATAAGCGAGTCCGTGAGCAAAGGCCGTGGTCGCCGCAAACCGTTCGGCCAGCAACAAAACTTCATCCGCCGTTTTGCCCTCGGCGAGTTTTTCAATCGCACGCCATTTGTAGAACAGGCGCGGCGTGGAGCGGATGACATCTTCGCCAACCGTTTCGAGCAGAAAATGAACCGACTCGGTGACGCCGGAATATTTTGGTCCGACCGGCATCACGAACGCGCCCGGCTCTTGAACAATACGATGCGGCCGCCAGTCTTCATCCGGCTTGCGATGGCGCATCGCCGCCTTCGGATCGAAATGCCGGCGCATCGGCTCGACGTTTTCCTGCCAGGCGTCGTCGTGCAGAATGAAGTCGCCGAGACGCGGATGGCCATCAAAGTGGATGCCGAACAAATCTTCCGCTTCGCGCTCGTGCCAGTCGGCGGCGTGAACGAATTTGACAATACTCGGAAAAGTCTTTTCAGCGAGCGGCGCAGTGACCAGCACATGAACCCAACCGATTGGCTGCGACGCCTTCGTCACAGTCAGTGAAGGCGACGCCACGTCGCCCGATTTCGCCATTTGCGTTTCGCTCGACGAAGACGTTGCGCGCACATTCTGCGGCGGGGGCGCCGCAGCCACGTCGCCGTAAAAGGCGTAACGCAACTGCCATTCGCTCGCGCCTTCCTCGACGATCAATCCCGCGAAGCTGAAATTCCATTCGAGGAAAAGGCGTCCGCACAGCTCCGGCAACGCGGCGCGGGCGCAGGCCAGTTCGCACAGTGAAGCGGATTCAGACCGGCACTGCACCTGGGCGGGCCAGCGTTGGTCAATTTCAGTCTTTAATTCGGTGCGGTTCATAGCGATTGATTTTTCATTTCGTCAAAGCAGCGGCAGCTTGAGTCAACAAGTCGTGCAACGGTTGTGGAATGTAAAAGCCGAAAACGAGGACCGGCACAGCGGCCAGAATCAGCGCCAGCCGGCAACTGAACGGCAAATGAAATTTCTGGAGTTCGGAGTTCGGAGTTCGGAGTTCGTAATTTGTTTTGCCTGTTTCACTTTCACTCGCGCCGAACACCATGCGGTTGACGTGCAACATGATTCCGAAAAAGGCGATGACGATGAAAACGGCGAGCAACCCCGTGGCGATATATTCTTTCTGCGTCAGTCCGGCTTTGAGAATCGAAAATTCGCTCAAGAAAACCGCCATCGGCGGCGCACCGGCAATCGCCAGACCGCCGAAAACGAGGGCAGCGCCGGCGAAAGGCGATTGTCGAATCAGGCCGCGCACCGAGACGATTTGGCGCGTTTCCACGGCCAGCAGCACCGCGCCGGCAGCGAAGAAGCAGAAGGATTTGGTCACGCAATGGCTGACGATTTGTTGCATCGCGGCGTAACCGGCGACCGATGCGCCCAGGCCAACCGCCGTTAAAATGATTCCCATGTGCTCAACCGTTGAGAAAGCGAACATGCGTTTGTAATCTTTCACTTGCAGCAGCAAAAACGCGGCGGTGCCGACCGAAATCAGACCGAGCACGACGGCCCAGGTTTCGGCGTGGGAATGGGGAGCGGCCTGCATCACCGGAAACAGCCGCAGAATGACGTAAAGGATGGAGGTGGTTTCAATGCCCGAAAGCAGCGCGCACACGGGCGACGGCGCCTGGCTGTGTGCATCCGGCAGCCAGGTGTGCATCGGGACCAAGCCAACTTTTGTTCCGAGACCGATTAAAATCAGCAGAAAGGCTGTTTGGAGCAGGACCGGCGGCATCAGCGGCGCGGCGGCAATCAAGTTATTCCAAGTGTAGGCATCGTTGCTGCCCGACGCCTGCATCGCGGCGAACAAAACGAGGAAGCCGAACAGTGCCATGCCGGCGCCCATGAGCGAGAGGACGACGTATTTCCACGCCGCCTCCAGCGCCTCGCGTGTATTTTCAAACGAGACGAGCAGCGCGGAAGCCAACGTGGTTATTTCCACGACAATCCATACCAACGTCGGCTCGGCCAAAACCGGAATGGCCAGCATGGAAAAGACGAACAGGTTGTAATTGATGTAGTAGAGCCGGAGTTTTCCCGCTTTCAAATTTCCATGCGCCATGTAGCCGACGGAGAAAATCGCCGCCGTCGTTGCGACAAACGCAATCAACACCAGAATCAGCGCGCCTAAGCCGTCCACGGCAATCCAATTATGCCAGCCGGCGCTCAAATCGGCGGTGACGGAATTGCCGGCGGAAACCAGCCACGCGACTCGCGCGGATAAAATCAAAGTCGCCAGCGGCGCCACGACGGTCACGCCCGACGCCCACGCTTTTTTCAAGGGCAGACAAACAAGCACGGTCGCAATCAGCGGCAGCAGCAAAATGATGGGAATGCTCATTTCGTTGTCTCCTTCTTAAAGAATTCCGTGGGCGTTTCCTTCAACGTCGCCAGTTCACCGACGGCCGTGGTGCCGATTTGTTTTTGAACGGCGCGTGTCAGCACGCCCATGATGAAAACAATGATCAAGCCGTCCGTGGCGATGGCCAGTTCAATCAGCATTTTAAGATTGCGGGCAATGTCAATGCCCGCCAGAAACGCGCCGTTTTCCATGACCAGCAGGCCGATGAGCAGCGGCAGGGCTTCGCGCCGCACGGTGATGGTGAACGCGCCGAGCAGCAAGCCGGCGATGCCGATCGGCACGTTGGGTCCGCGAAATTCCGGCGCGACGGCCTTGAGCAGCGGCAGACCCAAAAAGTAGGCCAGAATCGTCAGCGCCAGCGCGATGAGCAAGGCCATCGGGATGTTCAGCGCCTGCGTCACTTCGCGGCGCGTATAAACTTCCGCCGGCGAAGTTTTGCGCAACAGCCACGGGACGATGATGGGTTTGCTGATGAGGTTGACCAGCGCCACACCGTAAAGATGTCCCGCATTGTAACGCATTGCCAGCAGCACCGCGGACGCGGCCAGCAGGAGGGATTGGACGATGAACAGATACAAAACGCCGCGCGCCTGCCGCATGGCCACAATGCCAAAGGCCGTCAGTAAGAACAGCCCTGTCACCAGGGAGTTCAGATTACTTAATAATTGATTGGTGGTGTCGCTCATTTTTCGTTCAAGATAAAAAGACTTGGGCAATCATGGCCGCGACGCAGGTGATGAACGCCGCACCTAAAAATTCCGCGATGCGGAACAGCCGCAGCTTGGACAATGACGATTCAATGACGACCAGCACGAGCAGGAAGCAGAATATTTTAAACAGCACAAGGGGAATGGCCAGCAGCACCGCGCCAAGCGTCTGACCACCTGTCAAGCCCCACGGTGTCAGCAGGACGTTGAGGAAAACGATCATCAGCACGAACAATTTCATTTGCCCGCCCCATTTCATCAGCGCGAAGCCGCGCCCGGAGTATTCGAGCGACTTGGACTCGTCAATCATCGCCAGTTCAAAATGGCCGGTCGGATTGTCCACCGGAATGCGCCCGCCTTCGGCCAGAATCAGCATCAGAAACGCCAACACCAGCAACACGTGCGAGGGCAGGAAAAAATTTGCCAGCGGGGTCACCCATTTTTCCTGGACGATGTAGGGAATGGTCGAACCGGCCACAAAGGAAACGGTGAAGAATACAATCATGAACACCGGCTCGGCCAGAAAGCCCACCATGCGCGTGCGGCTGGCGCCGACTGGACCATAAGGATTGGCGGTGTCAATCGCCGCAAGCGTGGCGAAAAAGCCGCCCAGCGATAAAATAAACCCCGCGCCAATCATGTCGCCCATAAAGGCGAAAAAGAGAGGATAATTCGTCAGCACCGGAATCAGCAAAGTGACAAAAATGGGCGTGACGAAAACCATGTAGGGCGTGAACCGGAAAATCCACGAGCTGTCTTCCGACACAATTTCGTCCTTGTGGAACAGTTTCCACAAATCGCGATAAGGCTGGAAAATGCTCGGCCCGCGTTTGGACTGCACCATTTCCTTGAGGCGCGACAACACGCCGGACGCCAGCGGCGCAAAGGCCATGACAACCAAAACTTGAATCAGATTGAATAGAATGTGGTTGAACATAATCAACTTTTGAGTTGCTCCACACCGATGGCGTTCTCCTCATCAGAGCGGTAGTCAATGACGCGCGCCTTTTCCAGCGTTACCAAACCGCCTTTCATTGTCTCATCGAGCACTGGCAGGAATGAATTGATCTTTTCCTCGCCGTCCACGATGTCAATCACGAGCGGCAGGTCCAATGAAAGTCGGAGAATTTTTGCGGTGTACAGCCGGCTGGTTTTGCCAAAACCCATCGGCCCGCGCAGCACCGTCGCGCCCGCCAGGTGCATTTCGCGCGCCTTGAGCACGATGGCTTCGTAGAGCGGTTTGTGCCCGCAGCGGTCGTTTTCGCTGACGAAGATTCGCAACAACATGGCATCGTGGGGGAGGTGCATATTAAACTTAAACTCCTTTCACTGGGCTGGAAAGATTGGCATCAGGCCAGAAAGCACAATAGCGCGAGATACCACCTCTCGCGCTGCCCACTCCGACTCGAATATAATTGAGCATAAAAAATTCCCACCGATACAAATTGTCTCGGTAGGAGTCATTAGCCCTAAAATCGTCGGGCAGTTCACCCTTCAGCGGGTCGGCAAACACCATTGCCTTTTCCACTTTTAATCCATCAGGCGCATATGCGCAAGCCCTGATTTCAATTTAGAGATGAACTACCGTAAGCCGCCCTGTTCACTCCTTAACATCTTTTGCCGAGCTTTTCTGCGACTCTTCTTTTACAGCGATTTCGAGAATCTCCGGCTGGCCATCCGCAATCAAAGAGCGCTGGCCGCTCGGCAATTTTGTCAGGAGCGACAATTCCATCCGTTGTATCGCCGTCGTTCATAATCCCGAATGCCTTTGACGATGGCTTCCGCCACCCGGCGGCGATACGCGGCGGAGTATATTTTTTTACTCTCGACCGGGTTTGACATGAAACCGCCTTCAATCAAAATCGCGGGCATCGCCGTGTCGCGCAGTACGGCAAACCGCGCACGCTTTACACCCCGATCGCTCGCCGACAGATCTTCCACAAGCGATTTTTGGACTTGATAGGCCAACAACAGGCTTTTCTGTTCGTTCCGGTTGCCGACCGTCGGGCCGACACCAACGGCGGGGCCGGTCTCACTGCGCTCGACATACTCATCACTGGAAGTCGCGCCGACGGGCGTGATGCAATAAGTCTCCGGCCCTTCCGCCTCGTCACGCCCAGTCGGGGTTGCGTTGAAATGCAGGCTTACGAACAGATCCGCATCGTGCCGATTCGCGAACGCCGCACGGTCGGACAAGGTGACATACTTGTCCGTAGTCCGGGTCAGAATCACATTGAACCCCGCTTTGCCTAATTGTTCGCGTAATTCCAAAGCGAGCGGCAGGGTGTAATTTTTTTCATCATGCCAGCCGACGCGATTGCCAGAATCTTTGCCGCCATGACCGGGATCGAGGCAAATCATTTTGATTGGCTTGAAGTCGGAAAAATGCGGCGGAAACAACAACGGATCTACGGCCGTATCGAGATCGAGTTGCGCGATGAGCGGAATTGCTTTCTCAACCGCAAATGGGAACGAGAGCCTCACCCGGACGCCATTAACTTCCGCTTGGTCTGAATTCGCCTCAAGCACCAGCCGGATGGCGTGATTTGTTACCTCGACCTTTTTGTCACCTTCAAACCAGAACCATTTCAAATCGTTCGCTCGCGCCCAGTCGGCCAGCGGGACATAATTCTGGCCGTCGAGATGGACGGCTTCAAATTTCTGCTGGGTAGCGTGGGCAAGCGTCAGCCCGAAGACAAGAAACAGCGCAAAATAATTATGCCGCCTAGGCAGATATTGGTAACGCATACATTTACTGATTGGCCGTAGGTGGCACGTTTGTGATAATGTACTCTCGATAAGACGACGGCGCCCCATTAGTGCCGGGCACCAAAATGACTGCGGTAATGGGGCTTACCACGGTCCCACTTTTGGGCTTACTGGTAGCATTGCTTGTAGGTTTCAATCGGTCGTGAGCGCAACCACTCAGAAGGCCACAGGTGAGCAATTCAACAAAGATTGCTCCGATAAGTCCGTGCTGTTTTTTCATGATGTATTTGGCGTAATGGCATGGGCAAGTGTCAGCCCGAACAAGAGAAAGAGGATGCAAATCGAGTTTGTCCAGCCGAGTTGCCGGCCGGAACCCGGCTTGCCGGAGGAAAACAAAAACGGGCCAGTTCGCTTTCAACTCGTGGCCGGATGATGTTCGATTTGCACCCATATGACAGTTCAACACGCCTTGCATATTCACGGCAGTTAGTTGGCATAAAATCTTTCATAAACAATGGACAGATTCGGCCGACCGTCTTCACTTCTTCAAAGTCAGGCATGGAATAATTTACACAAACGCAAATCATTCGCAATAAACAATTGAAAACGACTTTTGTTAAAACACACAAGCCCCCCTGCAGCCCCGTCGGAAGGTTAATGAGTCGTGCTCGCCGAGGGGGAAGGCTTGGCAGTCTGGTTGTCCCGGGCTTTGTCAATCTGCTTCTGTATGGCATCAGGGTTGGGCGAGACTTGCTTGACTATTTTCAGATACTGGATGGCTTGTGGCCAATGTCCTTCGTTTTGCTCCAAGTGCGCGAGGTTCATGGTGATTTCTTCGCAAACCAACTCGCTTTCGGTGTTTGTCTTAACATTGGCGCTTTGTGCCTCCCAGCAGCGCAACCCTGCCATCCAAACGTTGCGGGCACGGTTGGCATCATGCAGGTTCTCCTTGTAAAGCCAGCCCAGATCGAAGAGAAGTTCGCTGTTGCCTGGATTGTTGTGCAATCCCTCCAGCAAAAAGTCGCGGGCTTGCTGGGGCATGTGGAGGCGGCGCAACCAGTAAGCTCCGACCGTGTAGGATTCGATATATTGCGGGTTCATGTCCGTGGCAAGTTTCAGCCAGGGCAGAATTTCCTGCACTTCCACTTCCTTCACATGCCCCGACGGGCCCCCCGAACTTAAATGGGTGTGCCGGTTGGGAACAAACTGGCGGTCCAGGGCCGCGATCCAATCCGGCGGCGGGCCTAAAAAATCATCGCTGGTCGAATTCGAGTCGTCAGCTTGTCCGTGTGCCGGATCCGCGACATCGCGATCGGGGTCCTGCCGGTCAAACATGGACGGGTAATAGCCGCTGTGAAAGTACACATCGGCCATCACAAAGAATTCATTGGCAAACAACCGCCGCCCTTCGCCGAATAGCAGCTTGAAGACGTTGTCCGACTCTGACGGGCCTTTGTTCCAATCGGCGGCGTGCCGCACGTCATTCCACCACCCGACGCGTGGCACAAACACCGTCCCCAGCGTGAAACATACCGTCAGCAGCAAGGCCAGCAACCAGTAGGATGAAATTCTTTTCATCAGGTCAAACTTTTTCGACGAAACGCCAGCCAGGTCAGCATTAAAAACAATCCGGTGTAAGCCGCCGCATAGAGCGTTGCCAGTCCGCAATCGAGCCAGTTCACCAACCCCCAGTCGTTGACCACCCGTTCGCGCACATCAAACAGTTCCAGGTGCGGGATGATGAAGTAAATCGTGTAAATAATGCTCCGCAACGGCTCGGCATTGTGCAACGCGACCGTATTCAGATGGCGTCCCAGAAATAGAATGCCGGCGACGACAATGAACAGAATGGTGACCGTGGACGACGGCGCGGCAAAAACAATCGAGCCGAGCAATGTCATTGCCGTCACGATGCCCAGCATGATCCATTGCAGCAAAAAAGCCTGCAAATAATCCAGCACCGGCCAATATTGCTCACGCGAACCCGTGATAATCGCAAAAAAGATGTAAAACACCGCTAGGGCGGTACCGCTGGCCAGCCAGCAGCCAAAGAATTTTCCGAGAATAACCTGTCCGCGCGTGACCGGCTTGGCCAGCAACGGGAAAATCGTGCGACTTTCGCGTTCCGCGGGAATCTGCCGCGCCGCCATCACAATAGTGATGAGCAAGGCGGAAATCCAGATGAGCAACATGCAAAGGTCCTTCACATATCGCACGATATTGGGATCCTGGAAGAATCGCACACTGCCCGCTGCAACAGTGATGACCGCCGTGAGCACGAATAAAACATAAAAATCCTTCCGACGGTACAGTTCCTTGATGACGACGCCGCTCAATGCCCAGATGGTGTTCATAAGTTCGTAGAGTTAATTTTGAAAGCCAATCACACGCAGGAAAACCTGCTCCAGATTGCATTGATGCTTGGCGACCAAATCCTTTACTCTGCCTTCGGCACACAATTCGCCTTCGTGCAAAATGGCCACGCGGTCGCAAATGGTTTCCACCTCGCCCAATTCGTGCGAGGAGAAGAAGACCGTTTTCCCCTCATTTTTCAGGCGTTGAATAATCTCGCGGACTTTCATGCGACCCAACGGATCCAGCCCGCTGGTGGGTTCGTCCAGCACCAGCAAGTCGGGATTGTTGATGAGCGCCTGCGCGATGCCGACGCGCTGTTGCATGCCCTTTGAATAAGTTTTAATGAGCCGCTTGCGCGCCGATTCCAATTCAACAAGCTTCAGCAATTGGTCAATCCGTTTGTCGGCCTCCAATGGCGGCAGGCTGAAAATGCGCGCGTAAAAACGCAACAGTTCCTCGGCAGTGAGAAATTTGTAGTAATAGGTCATCTCCGGCAGATACCCGATGCGCTGGCGCGCGATGGGCTGGCGCACATCAATGCCAAAAAGACACGCCGTGCCGCTGGTGGGTGGGATAAAGCTGAGCAGCACGTTGATCGCCGTGGTTTTGCCCGCGCCGTTCGGCCCGATAAAACCAAAAACCTCGCCCGCATTGACGGACAGCGTCAGGTTCTTTACAGCAACTTTGACGGGTTGGCCGGGGGACCGGGTCGGAAATTCGACCCGCAGGTTTTGGAAGTCCAAAATCGTTGGCATTAAATCTTTCATAAGCAGTTGACAGATTCAGCCGACCATGTCGGCCTTTCCAAAGTCGCGCACCAGACTCTTTACATAAACGCAAATTATTTGCAATAATGAAATGAAAATCATTTCTATTAAAGGAAAGCAGGCGGCGTGCCACCGCCTCCCCAAACGGGCAGAGTTTTAACTGTGATACGACTGGGGGAAATTAATCAGCCGGGAGCGAAAGCGATTTGCCTTTCCGCTATTTTGCAGCCAAAATCAAGGAGATTTGCTTAACCAACCATGTCCATTGACATCTACATTGCGCGCTTGAAGGAAAATGGCCACCGCATCACGCCCAAAGTTCGCGCGGTTACAGAACTATTCCTTAAGTGTGAATCTCTACTCGATCCGTTTGAAGTGCAGGCGAGATTGCGGCGACAATTCAAAGGCGTCGGGCTTCCCACCATCTACCGGATACTGGAAAGTCTCGCCGGATGCGGGGTTCTTTTGACCGCCGCGAATGAGGATCGGCATCTGCGCTATTATATTTGCCGGGACATTGAGGCGGGACATCATCACCATTTCATCTGCCACAAATGCGGCAAAGTTGAGGAAGTCAATCTGTGCCTGATGGAGGAAGTGTCAAAATACGTCAAACGCCATCTCAAAGCGAAGGTGGAGAGCCATTTTTTGCAAATTGAAGGTCTCTGCGCAAAATGCAGTTGAGGTGGCAAGTGGTGAATTGGGCTTTGATTGATCGCATGACTGGAGAAAGAGAAACTGAAGCCAAGAAATGGTGGAGCAGCCAGCATCCTATCGGGCGCATTGGCACTGCCGATGAAATCGCGGCCATGGTCGTCTGGCTCAGTTCCCCGCAAGCTTCGTTCATCACCGGCACGGACATCGCCGTGGACGGCGGTTATCTTGCACGATAATCCAAGGCAGAACCGGACTTCAAAATAGAAACTCGTTTATGAGCCTTCCCGAAACCGCGCTCGAAACTCGACGCCGCTCGTGCCAAATATCGCGGCGAAATCATCCCGAAGCCGGCGTTGGCCGTCACGGACACGGAAACAGAGCGGCTTGCCATGTCCAATTTGGCTGCACATTCACTCAAAGTTGGCGACGCTCCGCCAAGCTTTATCTGCCCGAGCCTCACTGTGCCAGCGATTGAGCCGCATCCAGAGGATCATATCGACTGTTCCGGCGCAAAAACGGAATATTTTTCGTCCGGGACAATGCGACCGGCAGGCAGGAAAGCCTGCAAACCCGGGACAAGGGCAGCATCAATTAAGATGCGACCAAAGGGATTTATAAGCGGCAACCTGTTTTCCAACATCATCAGCCAGCGATAACCTGGCTCGGCGAAGGTGGCTTTGCAAATCGGATCTGGCGGGAGAGGTTTCCCATAACAACAATGGCAGGGCGTTCAAAATTCTTTCGCGCGGGTGACGCCGGCAACGTGCTTGGAAAAGGCCGATCAGACCAAAAACCTTGGCGTTCACCGGAAGGTTATGCCAGGGCCGCGTGCAGGCGCGTTGCTGCCTTGGTAAAATTCAATGCTTTGGCAACGGCCGCGAAGTATCCGAAGTATCGTATATGGCGCAGTTCCATGGCTGCCATTCAGCATATCAGAAAAGCTTTGGACGGCAAGAACGGTTGGGTTAGCCGGGCGATTTTCCGGTTGCATTATGATCGGAAGAGGCGTAAAAATGACAGTATCAGAGCACAGAATCGTTCAAATGAGAAACACTGAACTTGAATCATTATGCAAACCAAACTCCCGCCAGGGAACCACCGGCTCACGACCGGCTCCAACGCAAGCACGGCCTGCGCAAGGACTAAGAGCCTGCTGATGCGTCTGTTCTGGGCAGCCGCCCTCGTCCTGCCGGCTCTTGGAGCCCATGCCGGAGTGATCTACACCAACTTGCATTCGTTCGACAACAATGATGGCGAATATCCCCAGGCCGGGCTGGTGCAGGGGAGCGACGGCAATTTCTATGGCACGACCTTCGGCGGCGGCACAAGCGGCGGCTACGGCACCGTGTTCAAGATCAGCACCAACGGGGCGTTCAACAGTTTGTTTACCTTCAATTACACTGATGGCGACAATCCCGAGGCGGCGCTGGTGCAGGGTAACGACGGCAATCTCTATGGCACAACTGAGGACGGCGGCGCAAACAACCCCCCTCTGGGCTATGGCACGGTGTTCAAGAGCGGCACCAATGGTCCGCCGACCAGCTTGTATTCCTTCGGCAACATCGAGGACGGGTCTGGTATCCCGCTGGATGGGGGCCGCCCGAGCGGGCCCTTGGTGCAGGCCAGCGACGGCAATTTTTACGGCACCACTCCCTATGGTGGAACGAACGCAATTCCCGCCGGCACCGTGTTCAGGATCAGCGCCAATGGGACATTCACGAACCTGTATTCCTTCACCGGCGGCACGGATGGCGATAGTCCCGAGGCCGGGCTGGTGCAGGGCCCCGACGGCAATCTCTATGGCACGACTTATGGCGCGTACGGCCCCTATAATATATACGGCAATGTCTTCAAGATCAGCACGAACGGGGTGCAGAACAATGTGTACACCTTCACTGGCGCCGACGGCGCAAATCCGAGTGCCGGACTCGTGCTGGGCAGCGACGGTAATTTCTATGGCACGACAACGAGCGGCGGCACCTACACCAATGGCACCGTGTTCAGGGTTGGCAGCAATGGGGGATTAAAGACCCTGTATTCCTTCACCGGCGGCATTGATGGCGCAGATCCCTATGCCGGACTGGTGCAGGGCAGCGACGGCAATTTCTATGGCACGACAGTAAGCGGCGGTACCTACACCAATGGCACCGTGTTCGAGATCGGCACCAATGGGGTGCTGACGACGCTGTATTCCTTCAACACCGGCCATGATGGCCGGAATCCCTATGGCGGGCTGGTGCAGGGCCGTGACGGCAGTTTCTATGGCACGACTGTATTTGGCGGCGCGGGCAACGGCTATGGCACCGTTTTCCGGCTGACCGTAGTGCCGGGGCCGCCTCAACTGACCATCACCTTCATCGCGCTGGACAGCGTGGTGGTGTCATGGCCGGACATTGCCGGTTACATATTGCAAACGAACGGCAACCTGAGCACGGCGGATTGGGTCGCTTACGGCGGCACGGTAACCACCGCCAACGGCACCAATACCGCGACCATCACCCCGCCCACCGGGAATTTGTTCTTCCGGCTGGTGAATCCGTGATCAAATCAGTTGGCTTTGTTTTTCTCCGATTACTGCACAATCTTGCATAACCTCCGAAACTTGCTCGGAAAACCGCCGGAAACCGCTGCATTCTCCCAAATTCCGGCGGAAACCACACGGGCGTTCGCCATTATCCGCTATGCTGGCCCTCGGTGCCACCGCACTCCTCGTCTGCTGTCGCTCATGGTTAGACAAAAAGCATCCTGCATAAAAGGGCGGCTACAATGCACGGGCCGTTGCCGGATACGGCTGCGTTCAGTTCGGTATTCCGCGGGTTCATCAATAAATTACGAACTGCCGCAAGGATTGAGGTGCCAGTCGGTTATGAAGACGAAACGGGATTCCCCACGGCCGTCAAACCGGCAGAGAAAGAAATCTGGTAGCCGTTGCTAGCGGCAGAAAACCCCGCACTCTACGGTAGCACGCGAAAAAAGAAGTTACCTTTTGCGGCCAGCCAATTGGAAGAAGGGGGGACAGCCCCTTTGACCGAGGGGAATCGGCAAGGTGAGGATTGGGTAATGGGCTTAACCACAGCCGAAAAGGACGAGTTGGCAATTGGAATATGTTTCGTTGTCACCATTTTATGCGACTACTGTAGTTTTTAAAAAAGATTATTGTGTGATACCTCTCCTTATATGTCTTACCCATTACGCCAACTCACAATCATAATATTCTTGGGTGCCTCGCTGCACTCCAGTCAGGCATCGCCGGGTGCGAATGTGCCTTGGACCACCTATGATTATGTAGCCGGGAACATGACGAATGGCGGTGGGGCAACGATAATCGGGCCCCCGGCACAGCTCAGCGGCATAAATGCCACCCTTACGGACACTATTCAAATGGAAGCATCGGGCGGACAGGCCGTCGAACTCACCGGCACGGGCCAATATGCGGAGTTGACCGCCCAAGCCCCTGCCAATTCCATCGTGGTGCGGTATTGTGTGCCGGACACAGCAACCGGAGGTGGAACCAATTATACCATCAGTCTCTACATCAACACCAATTTTGTCCAAAAACTTCCGGTGACCTCCCAATATACATGGCTATACGGCAGCTATCCGTTCGTCAATACTCCCGGAAGCGGCAGCCCGAGGAACTTCTTTGATGAGGTCCGCCTGAACGGGCTGACCATCAATGCGGGTGACACGGTGAGCATCCAAGAAGATGCCGATGACACGGCGGCTTTTTACGTCATTGATCTGGTTGACTTGGAGAACGTCGCCGCACCGCTCACCGCGCCGGCAAATTCACTGGACGTCACGGGCGCACCTTATAATGCAGACACGAACGGAATCATTGATTCCACAACCGCGCTCCAGAATTGCATCAATGCAGCGTCTGGTGCGGGGGAAACAGTCTGGATGCCGCCTGGAAACTACCTGATAACCGGGAGCATCAACCTTCCTTCCAATACGGCCATCCAGGGCGCCGGGATGTGGTATACCACCCTCGTCGGGAGTCCCTCCCTATACACGAGCGCATCCAGACGGGTCGAATTGAATGGAAATGGAAATAACATTCAATTATCTGATTTTGCCATTACAGGTTTTCTGAATTATCGAAATGACAGCGAGGCCAACGATGGCTTGGGCGGAACTTATGGCACCAATTCAACTATTGCGCGTATCTGGGTGACGCATACCAAAACCGGCATCTGGCTCGAAAATGCGAACGGCTTGGTCATTGACAGTTGCCGGCTCCGCAACACCACTGCGGATGGCATCAATCTCAACACGGGGATGCGCGGCACCATCGTCACGAATTGCACCACGCGGAGCACGGGGGATGATTGTTTTGCCATCTGGCCGGAGAGTGGCACGCAGAAATATGTCATCGGCCTCAACGTGTTCACTCACTGCACTGGTCAATTGCCATTTCTCGCCAATGGGGGCGCGATCTACGGTGCCGTGAGCAATCGGATCGAGGATTGCGCGTTCACGGACATACCCTACGGATGCGGCATATACATCGCCGGTACATTCGCCATCGGTTCAGGCAACGCATTCTCCGGAACAACTGTCGCCCAGCGTTGCAATCTCACCCGGTGTGGCGGCTGTGATCCGAATGGCTGGAGTTGGCGGGCTGCCCTGACAATCGCGCCGGGGAGTGGCGGCACCTTCCAAAACGTTACGAATGTAAATATCAACCATATAAACATCACAAACAGTTTGTGCTATGGCGTGGAGGTCCTTAATAGTTCAAGTTCGGGCGTGGTATCAAATGTCACGATGAATCTCGTCAATATTTCCAATTACGGTGTGCAAGTTGCCGGAGTGTATGGGGTGTGGGCTGGACCGTGGAAAGGAAATAATGTCGCAGGCAGCATGAATGTCGAAGGCCTGACGGTCAACGGTAATGCCATAACATCAATGCCCGCATCCGGAACCGATGTGGTCAACCAGACGCCCTCAACATTTACCTTTAATTTTCTTCCGGCGCCGGTCGTCACACCGGTGGAATCAGGCAACACCTTGCGGCTCTTGTGGCCGGCGAATTACACGGGCTGGACATTGCAGGCGCAGACCAATGCGCCGGGCGATGGCATCAGCATCAATTGGGGCATCGTGTCCGGCTCGACCACCACCAACCAATTTTCCACCCCCGTGGACAGTACCGTCGGCAGCGAGTTCTTTCGCCTGATTGATTTGTAGAAGCCGCAAAGCCTGTTCCGGATCTGACGTCCCTGGAGAAAATTAACGCATCCATTGGCAGTGTTTGCAGCAAGCTGTTGCACAAAGGGATTGTGCAACTGGCATCGTGGACATGGATTACCATGTATGTTTGGCACAAGTATTGGTCGCGCAAAACTTGGAATGTTGTTGGTGAGCGCATCAGAACTTATGCACAAGAAGGGCAAATTGCCTTCGATCCATTTGCCGGCAGCGGCGTGGTGGCTATCTTGGCCCCAAAAAGTGAAGTCACGCCAGTTATTACCCGACTATAACCTTTTTTTAACTCCTTTGGTGTCCGTTTTAGGTTCTACAGTCGTGCTGGAACGCGAAATTTCACCATTGTTCAACAGCTTTACCACCGATTGTATCTCTTCGGATTTCATAAAAATCTTCCAGCACATGCTCGAACGGTAATTTTCAATCATCGGTGCAATCGGACCTTCATCAATGCATAAATAGGTTTTTGACACCCAATCGCGCGACAAATTGAACGAATCATAAAACCCAAAGGGGCCCCATAATGTGGAGCCGTGTTTTTGATACATTTCAAGAAGACAAGCAATACTCTCGTTGGGGACATAAGGCATTGAAGAAATTGCGGCCGTCGGAGCCAGCGTGCCTGTGTCCCGCCCTCCCGGTGCAAAAGGCTTGTAACCGTCCGGTCCCGAGCTGGGAGTAATGCCCCAAAGCGGGCCATAACCTTTGTAGACTTTGCTTTTAGATTCAGCATATTCGATTTGCACCCGGCAAAAATCCGTGAAATGGTCAAAATAACTCCTGCCATGAAAAAAGATTTGATGGGGATCCAAACCTAAATATGAAAATTGCGTCATAAAAAGCGGCGGGCCGATGGCAAGACGGCTCCCCAGCTCCAAATGAATTCCAAATTCAGTGCGATCCGATGCGTAGTCCGCCGACTCCCATCCTCCCCAATAGGACCTGGCTTCTATCGGATGAGTCGGCGAGGCCAGTGCCAGCACGTACACAATCTGACATTCGTTGAAGCCCAAAATATAAAGATTTTTCTTCCAGCCGTATTTCGGCGACCAATGCCAAATCATCGCCGGAACTCGACTTGTCTTGTTGACAAACCAATCCCATTCCACATCACGCCAGAGCTTGTCCGCCAGCCCTCGGATTTCAACTTCTTCCGGGTCCGACCGGGAAAAATACTCGCGCGCAAACAGGACGCCTTCCATCAGGAACGCTGTTTCTACAATATCAGCGCCGTCATCATATTTGGTGAATGGAATCACAACACCCGTTTCACCATTGATAAAATGCGGAAAAGCGCCATGAAAACGTTCCGCCTTTCCGGAGAGAAATTTTAGTTCCTTCAAAGCCTGTTCTGCCCCCTTGCTACGAGTGATAAATCCCCTTTCAATCCCCACCCCAAGGTTGAAAAACCCCATGCCGCTTGCGCCAATGGCGCACATGTCGGGGTTTTTCCTGACTGAAGCGCGCGCTAACCCCGATGTTGGATGAGCATATAGGTGGAAATAATCAAAGCTTGCCCTTTGCACTTCCGTAAGCAATTGGTCCCGGTTCAGCGCATCTGCATGTCCATTCACCGGCTTCGACCAATCAGAAGGCAAAAGATGACCTTCGCCATTCGTTTGTATGCTGCGGACCCTGTAGTAGAAATCCACGTCTCCTTTACCAATAAAATCATTGTAAATTGTCAATTGCGGAAGTTTGTTGGGCAACGTCTTGAATGGGCCGTCGGGGGTTTGAGCCCGTTGAAGTTCATAAGCCATTGATCCTGGGATGGATTCCCATTGCAGACCAACGCAGAGTTGCCGGGGATCGGTACGTAATTCTTTTGGTGGAGGGGCTGGTTTCTCATTCGCCTCATACCGGGCTCCACAGACTGTCACGGCCAGCATCGCGAAACACGAGTTTTTGAAGATTTTTCCAGACCGTTGCTGGAGACTTACCATGGCGTTTAGCTTGGCAGGTGCTTACATGGCAATCAAGGCTGGACGTGAAGGTAAAGAGCTCAGTCCCGCATTTGAACCATCTTCGCGCTTGCCGGGCGGCGCTGGAGCAGGCAGTGTCGGTTCGTCGGGCTCATTACTGCGGCGTGTTGGGATTTATGTAATGCTGCGATGACTGCGCTGTCCCTGGTTTTCGGGGACTACGGGGTTTCAGTTTTCGGGGGTGGTGGTTCACGAAGCGGCTGGCCGGCACGATAACGCTCAAGTAATCGCTGATCTCTTTGGGCCTGGTCCGTTAACCCGGCAACCGTGGCGAGGTGTTCTGCCGCCACCTCCGCCGCTTGTGCTTCCTGGAACCGACCGGCTTCGGCGTAGGCCGCCGCCAGTGTCTCGATGAATAGCGGCTGGCGGTATTGCGTCAATTGGCAGGCTCGTTCAGCCAATTGGACTGCTTCGGGCCCGTTACGCAGTCCGTCATCGGAACTGGTAGCCAGGATCAACGCCAGGTTGTTGAGTGCCTCCGGCAGGTCAGGATTTAATTTCAGTGCCGCCCGGTATGCGGCAACTGCTTCCTGGTTGCGGCCGGATTGGCCCAGCGTCATACCCAAATAAACAAAGGCCTCGGGGTGTTTTGAATTGAGCTGGATCGCTCGGCGATAATCCGCGATCGCTTCATTAAACTGGCCGGTGGCGGCCAGAGCGGAGGCAAGATTTTCCAGCGTATTAAAGGAATTCGGCTGAATCCGGTTGGCCCGGCGATAGTACTCAGTCGCTTTGTCATATTGGCCTTCGACGGCGAGGATCGTGCCGACATTGTCCAACGCTTCGGAATAATCCGGATTAAGCTGAAGGGCATGTTGAAAATACTCAAGCGCCTTCCCAACGTGCCCTTGATCTTGAAACAAGAGGCCCAAATTATTGTAGGCCATCCAACTATCCGGGTTCTTGGTCAGCGTATCACGCCAGAGGGTTTCCTGGTCGCGGAAAACGCCTGTTCGCTGCCAGGTCAACACGCCCAGCACCAGCACCAGCGCTCCGCACAAAACCGGTTTGAGAAAGGGGCTGGTCCGGTCGAACCGGCTCAACCCCGTGCTGATACCGGCCGCCGCCAACGCCAAAGGACCGATGCAAGCCACATATTGATAATGGTCGGCCACGAACGAATAACGAAATGTGTACAGCATGAAAAAACCCAGCATCGGAACCAGGGTGGCCACATAAAACAGGGCCGCCACCACCACGCCCCGGCCCCAAAGTCGTCTGGCGAAATAAAGGACAACCGCCAGCGCCGCCCCGGCCGCCAGCCAGCCATACGCCAGGGGGTCGGCCGGGTTGATGGTCCAGCGTGGATAACTGAAGGTCAGATTCACCGGCCACAAGAGTTTCCCCAGATAAAACCACACCGCGTGGCCGGCGATGAGAAAGCGTTCCAGCAGACTCATTGAAAAAGTCGCTCCTTCGGTGCCCTGGTGATAACGTTCCCACCAGACCGTCACCAATCCCATGCCCACGCCAATCAGGACAAAGGGAACGACCTGTAGCCAGCGAATCATGCCAATAGGTTTTTGCTTCAACCATAAAATCAAAAGTAAAGTTGCCGGCAGTGTGCATGCGGTCGTTTTACCAGAAAGCGCCAAGCCGAAACAAACCAACGCCATCCAATAATATGGCCACGCGGTTGTCGGCCGTTCTTCGACAAATTTGATCCAGGCCAGCAACGACAGCAAAATGAAGAACAGAGAGGAGACATTTTTGAGTTCGGTCACCCAGGCCACCGATTCCGCCTGCACCGGATGCAGGGCAAAAAGAGCCGCCCCCAGCCAGGCTCCGGGCACGCTTAATCGCACCAGTAATCGCCAAACCAGGAGTGCGTTTATCGCGTGAAGCAAAATATTGACGCAATGGTATCCGGTTGCATTGAACCCCCAAAACCCATGTTCAAGACGAAACAGCGTATAGGTAAGCGGGAAATATTGTGACGGTGCATCCAGCGTGAACCAAATCCGCCACAAACCGTCCGGCGCGGTCAGCAATGGATTGTTGGTAACATAGACATCATCATCCCAGACGAAGCCGCCGTGCAATGCCGGAAGATAGGCCACAAATGTGGCCACGACCAACAGCAAAGCCAGATATCCTTGTCGCTTCAGGGAAAAGCGCGGGTATGTCTCGACTTTGTCCAACTCCCGACCCGGGTTGGTGGCCGATGCTTTCGCAGGCCGCTCCGGATTAAGACCCAACAAACCCTCTGCTTGCTTTTTATCGCGCCCGCGCAGTTCCGCGGAGGAAGAATCACGCCCCAGCCGACGCGTCAGCCCGGCAATCGGTTTTCGCTTCATGTGGAACCCAATCCTAGCTTCGTACATTCACTGGTTCAAGTGAAGTGTCCAGCAGGATCACTAACCGGGCGCATCTCAGTTTCTTGCAGGGTTGAATGTGGTGTGAGGGAAGAGCAGGTGCCAGCGGTCGTTGCGCCAGAATGTTTCCAAACACAATAAGGCTTCATCACCAGCCTGACTCCAGAACTGGCCCGGGCGTTTGAACCGGCATTGGGTCTGCCGGCAGGTCGCCTCCACCGGACCACTGCCAATCGGTTCGCCCGCTCGCCGCCCGGCCCGGTAATCCATTCGCTGTTGATGGTCGTGGAAGTATTCCAATTCTTTGGCCACCGCCGCGGTGGCCGGCCCGCCGGGCATTGTGGCCAAGGCCTCTTCCAATTGACGGATCACTTTGAGCGAGGATTCGTTCTTGAGTTGTTGGACCAAGGGTCTGAGCCAGGCCTTGAGCTTTTCTTTGTCTTCGCCAAAGAGCGCTCGGCCCACAGCGGCCAAGTGTTGTAGGGCATGATAGAAGTCAAGTCGCTGGCGGGCTTGTGGCCAGCGGTCGTCGGCCAGACGCCAGATCCATACGGCCCCATCACCAATGACCAGCGCGCTGGCGGCTTGGCCCAGGCCGCGGCGCAAGGCTTCGGCGTGCAGTTGTTCGCGCAAGGCGTCAATGCCCGCACGCGTGGCGACGAAGCCCCGTTGGGTGATGACGGGCCGTCCGCCCGCGGTCTGGCCGCGGTGATCGAGTCGAAAACAGGTGCCGGTGTAAACCCAATGCCAGCGTTCAGGTTCTTTGCCCTGGCGGCGCAACGCCTCACTCTGGCCCCAGGCATCGCGTTCGCGGATGTTCCAGGCGTCCAGTTGGAGGATCATCTGGTAGGGTTCGAGGGTCAGTTCAAGTTGGTTCTGGGCGGTGGCGGCTTGCTGATCAAGGTGGGTGCGCAACCGTTGGGCGCGTTCGCCTTGCCGACGGGCTTCGCGATCCAGTGTGGCGCGGGGCAATTTGACGCCGGTGAGATGTTCCAGCACGGCGCTGGCGTCCTCGATGGGCATTTTGCTGGCCAAGAGCGCCGCCATGTTTTGCACGGCGGGTGAGTAGCCGGCACTTTCTTCTAACCCCAGGGCGGCGTCGGCGGGCACGCGCCATTTGCGACAGCGTTTGCAGTAGCCGCGGGTGCGTTTGACGGTGATCGAACCAAAGCGCGACTCGAAGGTGCGTGGCTGGTCAGTGGAAAGGCGGGTGAGGGTTTGTCCACAGACCGGGCAGACCGGTGGCGTAGCGTCGGCTTTGGCTTGAGCACCACGTTCGATCGTTTGGCCAAGCAGTTCCTGGACATCCCGAACGGCTTGGACTTCGAGATGGCCGAGGTTTTGATCGCTGGCCAGCACGAGGCGTTGGATCGAATGTTCCAAGGCGCACGCCGCACGGGCGGCCAGCACCGCCAGCGGTTCGGATGAGGTCCCAGAGGTTATCGTGGAACCCACAGCTTCAAGGCAGGGAGTTGTCATGCCCTGAGCTTACACTACTCTGCAAGAAACTGAGATGCGCCCTCACTAACCCAGCTGGCGCCAATGGGGTGAATGAGCAGTGAATCGGTCAGGCTTTGTTAGTTCATTGTTACCGTTATTTCCTGTTGATTTGCGTGGGAAATGATGTAAATAAAGGGCTTTCTTGCACGAGCCCGGCTTCTGGCGGCCAACTTCAAAATCGTTGATTTTCGAGCAGTTTCGAGCAAAAACAGGGTAAAGAAGGCCGAACCAGGGTTTAATCTTTCCCCAATTTGGTTTTGATGGAAGCCGTTCCAGGCTTCAACCCGTCGGCGTTTGCCGTAAGCCTGATTTTTCCCGGCTGCCCGGGTTCTCCCCGGATGATGACCAGGCAAAGCCCGTTGAAGGCTTTGCGGTCATGCGATGGAAACGACTCAAAGTCTGTCGGATCGCCGTTGTCGGTCGCGACGATTTCGCCCGGTCCTTCGATTTCAAAATGGATGCGATAGTCCGCGCGCGGCGCCATGACGCCGTATTTGTCCGTCACGGTCACGGTCACGAAAGACAAATCCTTTCCATCTGCGCAAATTGTGCTGCGGTCCGGCTCCAGTTTGAGTTTGGCCGGCGCTCCGGCGGTTTTGACTTCGTCCGTCGCCCAAACTTTGCCGTATTTATAAGTGACCACTTTGAGCGTGCCCGGCTCATAAACCACATCGTCCCAGCGCAGCCGATATTCATAAGGTCCTTTCGCTTTTCGGCCCAGTGATTTGCCATTGAGGAACAATTCACCTGCGTCACCGGAAGTAAAAACGTGAACCGGTGTGTCTTGCCCGACACGTTCCGGCCAGGTCCACTGCGGCACAATATGTGCCATCGGATAATCGGGACGCCAATGCGCCTGATACAGATAAAACCGGTCCTTCTTGAAGCCGGCCAGATCAATGATGCCGGAATAAGAACTCCGGGACGAATCGAACGGCGTCGGCTCACCAAGATAATCCCAGCCCGTCCACACAAATTCTCCGCCGACGTAGGGGTTTTTTTCCTGCGAAGCAAACACCTTGTCCGCCGAAGACCCAAACGCCGCGGCATACAACTCATAAGCGCTCACTTGATGATGCACCCGATCTTCACCGGAGTTTGGGCCGACGGCGGCGCTGTTGTTCGCCGTTATGGGAAAAACATAGACGCCCCGGCTGCTCAACGCGGAAGCCGTCTCGCTGCCGAAAATAAATTTATCCGGGAACTGCTTGTGAAAAGCCGGATATTTCCCTGGCACGCCACGAATCCCGGCGCCCTGGTAATTCAAACCAATGATGTCCAAAACGCCGGGAAGGGGATCGGTGGGACGCGCCCAATTCATGGCACTGGTAGCCGGACGCGTGGGATCCTCGTCATGCACAAGGTCGCAGAGTTGCCGGGCCAAGGCGGCTCCGTTTGTGCCCGTGAATTGCTCGCCGACCTCATTGCCAATGCTCCACATAATTACCGACGGAGAATTGCGGTCCCGCCGCATTTGGGCCCGCATGTCCTGTTCATGCCAGTCGTCAAACAACAGGTGATAATCATTCGGCGTCTTGTCGCGCCGCCAGCAGTCGAACATTTCATCCAGCACGAGGAAACCCATTTTGTCCGCCAATTCGAGCAGTTCCGGCGCCGGTGGGTTGTGGCTGGTGCGGATGGCATTGCAGCCCATGTCCGCCAGCATTTCCAACTGCCGCTGCAACGCGCGATAGTTCAGCGCCGCGCCCAATGCCCCCAAATCGTGGTGATCGCAGACGCCGTGCAACTCAACGTGCTCACCGTTGATGAAAAATCCTTCATTCGGGTCGAACCGAATCGTCCGAATCCCAAAAGGTGTTTCATAAACATCCACTGCTTTGTCTCCCTGCGATAAAGTGGTTACTGCCACGTAGCGGTCAGGATGTTGTTGCGGCGGTGGTCCCCAAAGTTTTGGATTAACAACGGTTCCAATGCCCTCTGTGGCCGCGTTCGAGCCTGACGGAATGCTCAAACTCACCGGCGCAATGTCGGCCACCGCGGCGCCCGTCTTGTGATCGTTTGCATCCAACGGAAAAATTTGCGTGGACACACTGACATTCGCGTCCTGTTTTGAAGTGTTGTCCACTGTCACTTTCAAATCAACGGTGGCGGATGATGAAGAAACCGTCGGAGTTGTCAGGCAAGTTCCCCAGTGTTCCACGTGCACGGGCAGCGTTTTGACCAGCCAGACGTTGCGATAAATTCCGGCCCCGGGATACCAACGCGACGAATTCGGCGGATTATCCAGACGGATGGCCAGTTCGTTCATGCCACCCGGCTTCACATAAGGCGTCAAGTCCACACGCCAGGACGCATAACCGTAAGGCCAACCGCCCACCCATTGACCGTTCAACCAAACCGCCGCGTAGGACATCGCGCCATCCACATCGAGGAAAATCGTCTTGCCGGAATCGGTTGCCGGAATATCCAACCTCTTTCGATACCATCCCACGCCGGCAGTCGGCAAGCGGCCCATGCCGCCGCCGTCGGAGTGGGTGAACGGCCCGGCGATAGCCCAATCGTGTGGTAAATTGATGGGTTGCCACGAGCTGTCGTCAAAATTCGGCTGCACATACGCGATGCCGTCGCCGGGATTTCCTTCCGGCCGGACAAATTTGCGAGACGCGTCTTTGATGAAATCGTTGCCGGTCGGCAAAATCCATTGCTTGATGACCGTGTTGTTGTTGGTTGGTTCATCCGAGGTGACCGACTGGTTGAGGGCGGGGTTGCCATCGGCTTCAGCGGCAAAGCGGCGTGCCGATTGTCCACGCCTCACGTCGTAAAGCAGGCTTACCGTGTAATTGGTTGGATCACCTTTGATAAAGCGCCAGTTGTCGTTGATCGAAATCCGTTCACGCGGTGGCGTTTGCGCTGGTAAAGAGCCGGATGGAAGCATCAGACCAAGAATGAATGAAGTGACCGCCGCATACCTGAGGGAACCAAAAACCGCGCTCAGGCCGTCCAGGCCACTGCGAACGGAAGACCGGGAAGCTTTCATTGAGTTATATGTCAGGACAACCGCCGCCTCGCGGCCAGGCTGTTAAGCATGCGAACGATCCACCGTTGACGGTGTTTCCGCACAAAACACCGCCGGGCAACACAAGGCCCGCCGCCGGATTTGCCCCGTCCTGGTTGGTTCCGTTGACGAGGTTGCTTCCGTTGTTCAGGTAGAGTCCGTTATTGAGGGCGGAAAAAGAATGCAAAACAATTTCCCCGGCCTTACCAGGCATTGCGCCAGAGAGGAAAAGCAAAACGAGATAGAGAAGGCGATGATGGGGATTCATGAATTACCTTCTGCATTGATCATGGAACCAATTCGTTTTGTTTTTTAAACCACTCCTTTTTCGATTGGCTCAACCACGGTGATGCATTGGCGGTTGTTACGGTCGATGGTGAAATTTGGGCATGAGCACCGGCTCATGTTCATCGAATCACGGGCTACTTACCTCATAAAAGGCCGGACTGAGGGTGGCCGTGGTATCCGTGTACGAAAGGGGACCACCGGGTGCTCCCCCGTCGGGATAGCCCGTGACAATCGCCGGCCAACCCGTAGCGGAACCGCCCAGGACATTGGTCTTGAACACCGAATAGGTCGCGCCGGCGGTTGAATTCCAGGTCAGGACGAACGCGGGCGTGGTTGGATTGTATGAGACGTTGGAAATGGTGACGCTGGAGGGGACTGCAAGACTCTGTCCCGCAAATGTCACCACACTCAAGGCCGGCAACGGATAGGTGAACGAGCCGTTGGCGACGCTCACCGCTGATTGGTTGGCCAACGAAAAACCGGCGGACGTAATCCACGGCGTCACAGAACTGACGGCGGGAAAATTCGTCAGATTGAACATCTGCGTCACGACGCTCGAGTTGGGATTGACGGCGACGATGGCAAAATTTCCGGAATTAGTGTCTTTGTAGGCGCTGATCAAAGTCAGGGAAGTGTTATTGGTCACGCCAATGCGGTAATACCCCGGCCGCACGAACCGGCTGTAGTTGCCCACGGTAAACATGCGTTTGGTGGGGCCGGCCTGCTCGGTCATAAGACCCGTTTGACTTCCGGAGGGAACAATCCACCAGTAATTCCAGGCGTTGGCTTGCGCCACCGTCATGAACAGGAAAATCCGCTGGGCATAATAAACACCGTTGGTGATGTCGCTTGTTTCGCCGGAAAGCTTGGACACTTCCGTCTCCCAAAGCGCCTTGCCATAACTATTCTTCGGCCCGTTGGAACCGTCATAATCGTGGTCCGCGATGATGCCGACGTCCGCCGCCACATTCGTATCGGCCATGGCCGGGCCGGCGAGATTATGAGGATCCGACCAGCTCTCGCTTTCCGGCAGCATGATCCTGGTTGAACCCACGCCATCAGCCACCAGTGCATTGTAAAGGTTGGTGACGAAATCATGAATCTGCGCACCGCTCCACTGACAGGCCTCGTAAGTGGTGACATCCGCATCCGGTTCGTTTTGAATGGAGATGGCATAGAGATTGACGTGAATAAGGGGTTTCTTCAAATTGGCCACATAGTTAGCCAATTGCCAGGCATAGGCTTGATTTGTGGCGTTGTTGCCACTTCCAAGATAACTGCCACCATCAATTCCTCCGTCAGTGGCTGTGCCCGAATCATAGATGTCGTTGCCGCTTTTAAACCCGGCCGCCGGCGTCCACGGCGTGCTCCAAACGCGGGCGCCACGGGCTTGAGCCATTTCCATATCAACGATTGCGTCTGCAGTCACTGCGACATTCGATGAGGTTGAACTGGCATAGATGATCCGATTACGCAACAGGGAGAGGCCGATGCCATTGTTTGTGTATGCGTTGCCAAGGTTATCGGAGTAAACCACGTTCAAGTTGGTGGAAAAAAGAACATCCGCTTGATTGGTGGTCCAGGTGCCGTTCCAAGCCGAAGAGGCGCCAAAGCCGTCAATTTGTTGGTGCACGTTGTTCCAGTCCACGGTGCACGTTTGCGCACGGGCCACTGTGAACGCTGTGAACGTTATCAAGGCGGCCAGAATCATCGCCGTGTCGGCACAAAATCTCAGAACATTTTTCATCACAGGATGCCGCTCATGGCACAATTCGGACACGAGCACGGGCGTACCGCGTTTACATTGGATCCCAACGCAATCCGCTCGATTTGGCGTTGAAAAAAACGGGAGTTCATTCGAGCAACTAAAAGGCCGACGAACAGTAAAACATTCTGTCCGTCGGCCATGTTAATTAATAACTTTTGCGGTCGTTATCCGCGCATTGGTTACGGCCAGGTAACACGGTAGAACGCCGTTTGAGCATTGCCGACCGTAGTGTCGGTGAAACTCGTGAAATCACCGCCGGACGGCAACCCGTTTGTCAGAATGACCCACGAGGCGGGATTCAAACTGAGCGTGCGCTGCACCGAGTAGGTGTTGGTTTGGAACATGGAGCCAAGCGATTCCCACTGGATGACCGCGTTGGCGGGGTTGCGCACGATCGAGTTGAGGTTAAGCAACCTCGGGATCGTGCCATCGAAGCCATTCGTGCTGAGATAGAAGTCATCCACCAGGATCATGTTGTTGGTCGCGAAGAACGCGCCATTATCGGAATTCAGGATGTTTTCACTCGCGACACTGACATACACTTTGTTCAAGTAGGGCGTCGGATTGTCACTATTCTGCCCCGCAGTGCTGTAGCTCCGGTCGCCACTGAAGTTGGAGAACAGAAGCGTGCGGCTGGAAGCGCCCTGTGGTTCAATCCAAAGCGAGTATAGCGGTTCGTTTTGTGTGTTGGTGGTGCCGCCGGAGATAATCTGCGATGTATTGTTATTCGAGATGTCGAGCCAGCAATAATAGGTCACATTAGTCTGCAAACCGTTCGGATTGCCGTTTGCAGCGGTAAGATAGTCATAGGTATTTGTCACTGTGGATGTGGGCCCGCTGTAGTCGTTTGCTGTCAAGTCCCACGCCTGCGGCTGATAATCGCCGGTGCTATCAGATTGTAGAATATGGAGGCCAGGACCGTATGTTCCACCACCGCCCGGAGGCTGAGTACCGGCTTGGGGGCCTGTGGCGAACCCGAAGTCCGTCACGCCCAGTGCAAAGTCCAGTCCGCTATATATAGAGGTATAGGATCCGAGGACATAGGGAACAGGTGTCGGTTCGGTAACCGAGAACCGGAAGAACAACGTATTCTCCTGATACGGAGGAATGGTCAGACCATTCAAAAACCCGTACGTTACTGCGCCTGGAGTATCCCAGCCGACCGGTGAACCGGAGTCCGGAGCATAACCGCTCTTGGGCGATATCACCTTGTTGCCGTTCACCGTCACGACATTGAATCGGTCCAGGGTTCCGGCGTAATCACCTGACAAACCGATCCAGCCATTGCCATTAAGGCCCGCAGTGGTGTTGGCGAACAAGCCATCAAACCTCTGGATCAGGTTCCAGTCCGACGCCACGCCAGCGAGGGTTATAACAGAAACCGATTTTACCACATTGGCCACAATGCCGTTGTGCGCCGTCATGGTGAATGTGTAGGAGGCATTGTTACCCAACGTTACAGTGGTTGAACCGACGGGATTCGCGCTGACATCGCCGATTCCAGTGATGACGACGCCGCCCGGGCTGCTGCTGGCGCCGGTCACACTCCAGTGCAGGGTGACACCATGGTTTCGTCCGACTTCACCGAAATCCGCAGTGAGACTGGCAACGATGGCATTGGTGTTGAGCGGCAAGGCGAACACGCCGTTGGTGTTGAGTCCATTCGTCGCCAAAAACTGGATTTCATTCGTGGCCAGGACGCGATCCCAGAATCCAATGTCACTCATATTGCCAGGCATGCCAGCGGCATAGCTGCCATTGCGGAGGTAACCGCCAAAGACGGTGACACCAGTTTTCGCGAGGTGCGGCAATACCCATGACACATAACCGTTCGGGGGCGGGTTGTTCGTTGCGGGATTGACCAGCGGGTAATTGTTGGTCGTGTAATAAAAATTTGTGACGTAAATCGGCGGACTAATGGACTGATTGCCCTCATTATCGGTGTTTGCCGGACCGGCGGGAGAGGTGCCTGCCGTGCCTGGATCAGGAGAGCCATCAATAAACAGGTGGACGTCACCATTCGTGTCAATCGTCACCGTCAGCATGTGCCAGTTGTTGTCAAAATAGTTGCTCGTGCTGTATTCGTTCGGTTGTTGCCAGGCATAATAAGGATTCGGCAGTTCATAAGTTCCATCTTCCAAGTCATAGCAGGGATTGCCGTTGAGATCCGATCCGCCGGAATCTCCCCGGAAGAAAAAGCGCGCGGGCACAGTGCCGGTGTCGCTGATGGAAAAGAACGAGTTGTTGTCCCCGCCGCCATTATCGGTTTCGGCCATCACTCGATATTCATTACCCGTAGTATTCGTGCCCTTGAACCAGTAGTTCATCGTGGCGCCGCGCTCGTTGATGAAGGGCAGGAAATCGCCGCCCGACCCGCCAGCACCACCCGACAGGCCCAAGGGGTTTTGCCCGGTTGTTTGGTAGTAAATAAACGTGGCGTTGCCGCCGGATTGATTCATGTTGAAGACTTGGTCGGCCGACTCGATGCCCGGGTGGGTATCGGACACGATGTTGGCGGCGTTCATCCGGTACAGTGTCATATCACGCCGGCTGACAAAGTCCGGCGTCGTATAATTTGTACTGACTATGCCTTGATTGGTGGTAACCGAAGCAAACACTGTGTTCAACGGATAGTAGTCAACCAAGCCATTGGTCAACTGCTGAACACTTTGGGCCTGGCTGGTGGTTGCGAAAGCGGCCAAGGCCGCGAATAGCGCTGCCATCTTGGCAGCGAGGGGGCGTTTTGGAGTTGGGTGTTTCATTGTTTTGTGGGTTTTGGGTTTAACAAAAAACGATTTTGCAGTTTAGTTCAGGGCCATGTTGAAAATTGAATTAATAAAACCAATAGTCCGCGCCGTCATAATAGCAGGGCGCTACCTGGCTGGAATTGTGGCTGGCCACGTGCCCCTCGGCGTATGCAAGATTTATCTGGTTAAACGTGCCGCTGGTAAAGTGACCCAGATTCGGGGAAAGATTTCCCACCGACCACGAGCCGGTGCCCTTATAAAGGCCGTCGGGTGGCGTCGTCAAGCCACTGCCACTTCCCGATCCGCAGGTGTCACTGATGAACGGCACCATCGGCACCCCTCGATCGGAGGTCTTGACCGGCCAGCCATAAGTGTAGGAGGTGGACGCCTTGACCCAAGACGGCGGTAACGTTTTACGGGAATAATCCGTCGGAAACAGAGTAGTACCAGCCGGTACAGGCCCCGTTCCATTCCAGCGTGGCACCCAAAAACAGTAGCCTCCTTGCCAGCTAATCTCGCTATGGTAACTCTGGGCAAAATAAGAAATCACATTTGTAATATTCAGCGGACTACTCAACGGGTTTGGGGCCGGGTACGTCTTGTTAACCCAGGCTACATACGTGGAATAAGTTTCACCACCGCCCGCACTGGACGAACGGACAGGATCGAACCACATCGGCACGTTCATATTATAGCGCGCCAGTATTTCCGGTATCTGTGTGCCTATGTCCCAAGCATACGCGCCGCCGCCGGCAGGATCGCCGTCCGGTGGCTTGCAGGGCAGGTAGTCATGGTTGTCTGACGCGTAAAGGTTGGCCACTATCGTCCATTGCCTGAGGTTTGAAGTACACTGGGTAACCCTGGCGCGGAACTTGGCCGCAGCCAACGCCGGCAAGAGCATAGCCGCCAATATGGCAATAATGGCGATGACCACCAAAAGCTCAATCAGCGTGAAGCCATGTTGGCCCTGAGGTTTAAGGGACACGCGAGGAAGGCAGCCCGCCGCCTCCCTCTTCGGGAGCGTGTTGGAAACGGGGCGTGAGCGGGTCATACCAGTTGGGTTCACGTTTATTGTAACATTGTCACTGTTTTTGGGAATGGACAAAGCTATGATTTTCATTGCATTTTGCTTGTTTGTTCAAGTGAGCCCGATGTTTCGCAGAATATAAGATTCGCCATTGGTGACGCATCGTCCGCCATTCCTGCGAGAACGCCAAATAACAACCGCCAGCCGTTCTTCTGCACGATGCCTTTTCTTTTCATAGGTCTTTATCAGTCGCTTGTTAGTTCGTGTGACGAACAAAATTTATGGTTAATTGCAAGATATATCATTTTTTGATTCATGCAATGGAAGGTGCGCTGAAATGTTTCTGAAGGACCAAGGCGACGGTGCCGCGCAACCGGGGTTGCGCTTCCGAACCGGCCGGCACAATCCGCGTGACCGCATGGGTGAAGGAACGGCGTTTCACGGCTTCGGCCACGATCCCCCCGACCCTGTCCCACGCCCGCGTGACTTCTCCGACAACAATTAAAACGTCAGGGGCAAGCCCGGTCACCAGCATCGCGATGCCCGTTCCCAGATAATGCGCCATTTGATTCAAAGCTTTGCAGGCCCTGGCATCCCCCTGTTCCACCAGTCGTAAAATGTCGCCAAATGGCACCGTAGCCATATCGCTTTTGGAACCTATCGCCCCCTTGGGCACCGAGGCCGATTCGGCATAATACCGCACGGCGGCGGCGTTGGAGGCCAGCATCTCCCAACACCCGGTGTTGCCGCACCGGCATTTGGGTCCCTCCAGTACCTGGGAGACGTGCCCAAATTCTCCCGCCACACCCGTCGAACCGCGCACCAACTGCCCATTCATTATCATCCCCACGCTGATGTCGTCCGAAACCGTCACCGCCACCAGATTGCTCACCCCATCCATGTGCTGGCCCGACCATAATTCAGCCAGGGCGCACGCATTGGCGGCATTTTCCAGCTTCACCGGCAGACCGGTCTCGCGCTCAATGGGCGTCTTGAGGTCAAGCTCGCTCCATCCCAAAGTCGGAGCAAAAATCAACCGTTCCGATCCGACCTCGATCCGTCCCGGCAGGCTGATCCCGATGCCCTCATAGGATTTCCTGGGGTGCGCCCGGATTAAATCGGTGATCCGGTGACTCAGACGGGCGATAAATTCCGATGCATCCCGGGCCGTGGGCATGGATTCGAGCGCCGAAAACTGGCTCTCCATGTTGGATACCGCCAGGGTGGTTCTCGCCGGCTGAACATCAACCCCGATCACACCGCACCGTTCGGGATTGAGGTGCAGGAAGGTCGGCCGGCGGCCGCGTGGCAAATTGCCCACCGCCCCTTCTTTTAACCACCGGTCGGCGATCAGTTGTCCGGCTATCACCGACACCGTGCTGCGTTGCAAGCCCGAATAACGCATCAAATCCGCTCGCGAAATCGGCTGATGCCGCCGCACTAAATTCAGCATGATGCGGCTGTTGATATCGCGAACGGTTTCGTTGGTCGCCACCTGAAACTTATTCAGATTAATTTTATGCATGACTTTCTATGCACGGAACGAGCTGCTGTTCACCTGCTGTCCGGTATGGCTTATTCGGAATTTTTAACAGTTAATAGAGCGTCGTCAAGCACAATGTTCGCACTTCGAACAAATTTAATACGCAACAATATTGGTTGAACTCGATATTTCCCGATTTGTCTCCAACTGGCTGTCAGATTTATAGATGTATGATATTCAGCTTATTACACTGGTCCATGGCAACAACAAATCCCAATCCGATTGCGGCAGCGTTGGCCAATTATTGGCGTTAAGACGCCAAAGCAACCCATTTTACGGCCAAGTGACTCGATAAAATGCCGTGCTGTCGGTGGCGGACGTGTCAACATTCGTGGTCAAATAAGCTTGGGATGTAGCTGGAATTCCGGTCGCTATCGTTGTCCATGTTACCGGCGGAGTCAGGGAAGTCGTTTTCTGCACGGTGTAAGTGGGCGTGGTCAACGACATCTCCGGCGGGGGCGAATCCCACGCGAGGGTGACGGCAGAGGGTCCGCTCCGGTGGACGTTCCGGATTTGGAATGGCTCCACTTGGGCGTAGCTGATGCCGTCGTACCAGGTGCGGCAGGTGTTTCCGACCAGAATGTTAGTGCCCGTTTGGTATGGCCAGTCATCAACAAGCACGGTGGCCGTCAAATTGTTTGAGACGACAACCCGTCCGACATAAGCCTGGTAGAGATAATTGGCAAGGGGGCTGTTGTTGGTGAGTATCAAAGCGGTATCCTGGGTCCAGGGTTGGACCTGTTCGCATTTCTCCGACCGATACACCTGGAGGCTGTTTGCATTCAGACCGGCTTGGATTCGCCAGTCAGCATTGGTTGTCGCCGTCCCCCAGAAATTGACCCACAAATCGTAAGTGCCTGGGCCGGGCAGGGTCACCAGCGTCATGAGGTTCGTCGCATGTTCGGCGACCGAATCCGCGGAACTGATGACGGTTCCGCCGTTACCAACACCCGTTTGTGAATGCCACTGGTTGGCTGCGGGGCTCAAGACCAGTGGCGCGCCATTGGTCAGGAAGGTGTTATTGGTGGTGGCATCCACGTAGTGCATTTGCCCGGTCACTTCGGTGCGGTGTTCCACGATGCCCACGGCCGCTCCATCCACGATTTGCGCGGAGGTATAAGTTCCCCGGAACCAGAGCAGGGCGGAATCGTTGCTATCCCACAGCGGCATAATCGGACGGAAATTCTCACGAACCGAATTTTGCGTAATGGGCGACCAGGTGAAACTGGCTCCGTAATTGGTCGTGACCCCTTTCCAAATTTCGTGGACGGTCGTGTACGGCTGATTGGTGTCCTTGACTCCGGGTTGGACGGCGCGAGGATCAAATTTGGTGGAAAGGTAGATCGTATTGGGATCGTTCGGATTCAGGCATCCCAAACCCACATAGTCAGCCTCGCTTGAATACAGTTTGTATCCGGCCTGGCACAAATACGTGGGTGTCCAGTTGGTACCGTTAAAGCGGCAGAAGAAGAAAGCGTGATCAGGATTGATAAGAGTGTCGTTGTCTTGTGTGTTGTCGTTGATTCTGGCCGTGATGATGCATTCAATCGTGCCATCCGGATATCGGCATACATCGTCGTTCCAGCAACGGTAATTCGTCTGACCCGGCGGCATCACGGTACCGGCAAGAAAAACCGGGGTGAAATCCTGCGGTTGAGGGATTGAAACTTTGTCCAGGATGTTTGTGTCCTTGATTACGCCGAATGTATTAAAACTCATGGCGTTGCTGATAAACCCGTGATACATGCTCGTATCGTAGTCGCGGGGATGCGCTTCAGTGCAGATAAAGTCAATGCGATCCACGCCATTGCCCCAGTATTTGAAGTAGCCTTGCACATAACCGGGGATATTGTTGGTGGTCAATTCGCCGCCATAAGACCAGTTGGTTCCTAAATTGGTGGAAATCATGCTGTTCGGACTGCCGCCGCCGTTGCTGCGGGAAAAGTCATAGGTCCGGCCCTCGGCGGTCATGTTAAAGGGATTGGAATAGGTGGTGGGGAAATCGGTGCCGCCGGGTTGGGTGCTCCAATTAAAATTCGTTTCAGCCGACCAACTCGTCGTGAGCGGATCATAGATGCGGTACCAGGAGTTGGAATCCGTATTGTGGCCGGTGTAGAGTGCCAGGTAGTGACCGTTCGGCATGACCAACAGCCCGGGCGCGTTGTGATCGTCCCCGCCACCGTATGACAACAGATTGGTTCTGAGGGTGTATCGCGGCCCCGAACCGCTGGGCACGTCCCAAATAGTCACGTTGATGTTTCCATCGCGCGGAATCCCGCCCAGGCCGTTTGCGTTTTCGACGCATCCGACCACCAGTTTGTTGCCGTTGGTGTCCACCACTGTCCGCTCGTCCGAGTACCACGTCCAAATGCCATTGTCATCGAACTGGCTCAGGTTTCCCCGCACCAGATCGAATGCCTGACATTGAGCTGAACCTGGTGAGGATAATACAAACGCGGCCACAAGAATTAATTCTGAAAAGGGCCGTGAGCAATCCTTGGATTTCATCTTCGCGGGGAGAACGTTGTCAGCGAGTTTAATAAGGCGCAGACCGGCTAATGTCAAGTTTTAATTGTCTTGTTCAAGACTTTTCGTCGTGTTCTGACAGGGGGTTGTTGAAAGGAGATTTTGCTTTGGAATGTCACCGAAGGCGGGAAGGCGTCAGGGAGGGATTAAGATCCGGTGAAGAAATAAATCCTGGATTTGTTCGTTTAGATGCTTGTGATTCGGGAGAATGTGCTAGTCTCCCCGTTCATGAACATACTGATCGAAGAAGCCGAAACGCTCCACTATCTGGCTCCCAACAACCAGTGGACAAGAAATGTCTCTGAAGGCAGAACCTTTGGAGCGACCCGAACCGCCTTTGAAGTTGCGAAACAAGAACCGATTGGCAGGTTCAACATCGTTTATTACATCCCCCAGACTGGACAGTTTATCAATCTGGATCATGGACGGGGTAAGGGGTTGACAAACGTCAGTCCTTGATGGCGGTCTGCCGGCAGCGTTGCGCCTCCCGTTCCATGAGATGGGAAGGCGGGGTAAACTCAAACCTTTTTTGCCGTGGCCACGGCCAGCACTTTGAAAGGATTGGTCGCCTTCGGCTGCACGTTCGGCACGGAGGGCCCCTGCGCCTGGGCAAAGGCGACCTTCGAGCGCAACAGCAACGTGCCGAGGCACAAGTCCGCCAGCGGCAGGACGACGTTGAAATTCTTGTGCATGTAGCGGTGATGCAGCAGATGGTGCCCGTTCAAGCGGAAGAAGATTCCTGAACGCTCCACGTGCCGTTTCTTCGGCAGGTGCATGCACCAGTGCATGTATTCGTAGGCCGTGAAATACAGCGTGCAGGTCACCGCCGCGCCGCACAAGATGCCCCACTTTTCCGAAAGCAGCGCCCAGAGCAAAAACGGCAGCAGGCCCAGCATCACGAGCACCGGCCCATGCCACCACGCCATCGGAATGGTCTTCTTGTCCGGTTCGCGCACGAGGTGATAAGTATGGTCGGCCTTGAAAATGTGGTGATGCACGAGGGTATGCCGTTCAAAGGCATAACGGAAAAATTTCACCAAAAAGGAGCGGTGCATGATATACCGGTGCAAAGTCCATTCGAACAAGGAACCGAAAACCGTCCCGGCAACAATTCCAACCGCGCACCAAAACAGGAACATGGTCATAAAAAAATTTTCAACTTTCTCTTTAAAAGACTGAAGGAGAACTTCCAACAAACACCTCATGGGGCCTGAACTCTAATCGGTCTTGCTTGTTCTGTACAGTGTCCGTTCTAATCCCATTGCGTGCAAGTTTTATTTTACTGCTGCACCCCATGCGGACTTTGACCGCCACCGGACCGGGCGTTTAAACGTCCCGGATCATCCGGCCTTTCCAATGACTGCCCTTGCGCGTGAATCCGAGCGAGCCGGCAGGGACGGGCAAGCCGGGATACCTAGCGAATCGACAGCGCAATGGAAATTTGATTGATTGCCGCCTCTACGTGTTTAAGCGCCTTGCCGGACAGTCCGGCCCTGGCTTGTTCTAGGAGTCCTTGTGCGGCGCGGAGCTGGGCGTCGGAAGTTCCCTGGGGCTCATGGTTCCTGCCCGTGCTGCTGATTTTTCGGCCGAGTTCGCCGAGGGCGGCTTCGATTTGTTTCATCGCCCTGACCCGATGTCCCTTGTAATCATGCTTGGCTTGAGCGAGGGTCGCGTAAGCATCGTTCAGCAGGGCAAAGGAGGTGGTTTGGGCCTGGGCACGGGTGACCAGGCCAAGGACCAGCAGGATGATGGCGAGCACGATTGAGCCGCGTAGAAAGGATAAATTATTCATGACATAAAAATGTTGGTGGATGGTGGATTGTCAAGCCGGTAATGGTTGGGCTAAGCTGAATGTCAGAACGTTTGCATTTGACCGGCACAATATTCAGTTCCCATGGCGCGCTTTTATGAACAACTCGCCGCCGCGCTGGCGGAGAACCAGCCGTTTACACTGGCTCTGATTTCCGGCATCAAAGGTTCCAGCCCGCAGCGCATCGGCGCCAAGGCGCTTTTTTTCCAGGACGGACGCATCGTCGGCACGCTCGGCGGTGGCTGTCTGGAAGCCGAAGTTCACGCCCGCGCCAAACGCGCTTTGAAAACCGGCGAGGCTTCGACCTTTGAAATGCTGCTGGACCATGACTTCGGCTGGGACGACGGGCTGATTTGCGGCGGCAGCGTGACCGGATTGATTTTGCCGCGCGCGGCCGAATCAGCGGAACTCTGGCGCAGACTCGCCGCCGTTACCGAACCGGTTCGCTGGGGCGTCAAAAAGGATTTCTCCGTCGCTCCGGCGGAAAATGACAGTGACGAATGGCTTTATCAGGAAACCGTTTCGCCACCCTGTGCGTTTTGGATTGCCGGCTCCGGTCACGTCGCCCAGGCGGTCGCGCCGCTGGCCCGGCAACTGGAGTTCGACGTGACGGTCTTTGACGACCGACCCGGACTGGCGAATCACCAGTTTTTTCCCGAAACCGTCCGCCTGCGCGTGGGGGGCTGGCACGAGCTGCTGAAAGTGCCTTTGCCGAAACCGCCTGCCTTTGGCCTTATCGTCACCCGTGGCCACCAGCATGACGCGCTGGTGCTCACCGAGTGGATTCATCGCCCGTTTGTTTTTCTGGGCATGATCGGCAGCCGCCGCAAAGTGCGGATTATCCGCCAACAATTCCTGAAACAAAACATCGCCACCGCGGAGCAATTCGATCGGATTGCCTGTCCCGTGGGCCTGGACATTCACGCGCAAAGCACACCGGAAATCGCCGTGAGTGTCCTGGCGCAGTACATTCAGAAACGGGCGGAATTCAACAAGTGTCAGGTTTTGAGTTTCTAATTTTTAGTTCCGGCATGACCCAACTCAAAACTCAAAATTCAAAACGCAAAACTGCGCCGCCGCTTGGCGTCGTGATTCTCGGCTCAGGCGCATCGTCCCGAATGGGCCGGCCCAAACTGCTGCTGCCTTGGGGCAAAACTTCCATCATCGGCCATCTCCTTGAACAATGGCAGGCGCTGGCGGCGCAAATTGCCGTTGTTTGCCGGCCCGGCGACCGGGAACTGAGTGCTGAACTGGATCGTTTGGGCTTTCCGCCCCACGACCGCATTGAAAACCCGCAGCCCGAGCGCGGCATGTTCAGTTCGATTCTTTGCGCGGCGCGCTGGCCCGGCTGGCGGAAAGAAATCTCAAGCCGGGCGGTTGTTCTGGGGGACCAACCCCATTTGCGGTTGGAAACGTTGCGCGCGCTGCTGGAGTTTTCCGTGCAGAACCCGGACGCGATTTGCCAGCCGACGTTCAACGGCCGCGCCGGACACCCGGTCATTTTGCCGTCCGGTGTGTTTGTTGAATTGAAGCGTTCCCGCGCGGAAACCTTGAAAGATTTTTTGAAACCATTTGCCGGCCGATGCGTCCAATGTCCGGTGGCCGATGCCGGTCTGTTGCTTGACTTGGACCGGCCGGAGGATTATGAGAAGGCAGTGAAGTCCCACTTTGGAAAGTTATGAATGACCCGGACACAGCCGGCGCGGGTTCCTTTTCCCGCCGGACATTTCTGAAAGGACTGGGCACCTCGGCGGTGGCCGCCGTGGCCGCGCAAACCACGGCGGTGGCCGCGGAACTGGAGAAGGTCAACGCCGAGAGAATTCTCGGCCCCGGCCCGGTGTCCGTGACGCTGAAGGTCAACGGCGAAAAAATGAAACTTCAGCTCGAACCGCGCGCAACTTTGCTCGACGCCCTGCGGAATTACTCCGGCCTGACCGGCGCCAAGGAAGGGTGTGACCGTGCGGCGTGCGGCGCCTGCACGGTGCTGTTGGACGGGACGCCGATTTATTCCTGCCAGAAACTCGCCATCGAGGCCCAAGGACACGAAATCACGACCGTTGAGGGGCTGGCAAAGGGGGATAAATTGTCGAAGGTGCAACAGGCGTTCATTGCCAGGGACGCCCTGCAATGCGGTTATTGCACGCCGGGTTTTATCCTGAGCGTGACGGCATTGCTGAAACAAAATCCGCACCCGACCGCCGACGAGGTCAAACACGCCTGTGCCGGGAACCTGTGCCGCTGTGGCACGCATCCCCACATCCTGCAGGCCGTGTTCGAGGCGGCCGGCGTGAAGGTCACCGGCAAAACGGAGGTCATCCATGCCTAGCTGGCCGACCGAAACCAAATACATCAGCCAACCCACGTTGCGCGTGGATGCCGTGCCCAAGGTGACGGGCCGCGCGCGTTATTCGTCCGACATCCAGGCCGACAGCTGGCTCTACGGGATGATTCTCCGGTCAAAATGGCCGGCGGCAAAAATTTTATCCGTCAATCTGGACAAGGCGCGGCAAATTCCCGGCATCAAGGCCGCCGTCGTCGCGCGCGACGGCGAGTTTACCGTGCGTTTTTACGGCGAGGAAATTGCCGCCGTTGCCGGTACGAGCAAACAGGCGTGCCTCGACGCGTTGCGCGCCATTGAAGTCAAAGCCGAACCGCGAAATGATTTTGCCGTCAACGAAAACGAAGCCCGAAAGGATGACGCACCCCAGGTCTGGGACGGCAAACCCAATGTCACGCCGGGCCGGCCGCGGGAGCAGGGCAACGTGGACCAGGCCTTCGGTGAGTGCGCCGCCGTCATTGAAGGTTTTTACACGACGCCGGTGCAAATTCATAATCCGATGGAACCGCACGGCAACACGGTTTCCTGGACGGACGACGGGGTGACGGCGTGGTCTTCCACCCAGGGCATTTCCAGCGTCCGCGACGGCCTGGCGGGCGCGCTGCAACTGGATCAAAGCAAGGTGCGTGTCATCACCGAATTCATGGGCGGGGGTTTTGGCGCCAAATTTGGCGCCGGCGCAGAAGGCGTGCTGGCCGCGCAACTGTCGCGCGAAGCGAAAGCGCCGGTTCGGCTGATGCTCACCCGATTTGATCAGGCGCTCGCCGTCGGCAACCGGCCGTCCAGCTTTCAAAAAATCAAAATGGGCGCGAAGGCGGACGGAACCTTGCATGCCTTTGAAGCGGAAAATTATGGGACTGCCGGCATCGGCGCGGGCGGTGATTCCGGCGGCGGCGGTGGAGGCGCGGACCTTACCATGCCCTATCTTTACAAGGTTCCAAACAGCCGCGTGAAGCAATCGCATGTGGCGGTCAACGCCGGTTCCGCCCGCGCCTTTCGCGCGCCGGGTAATCCGCCTGCCTCATTCGGTATGGAAAGTGCCATGGACGACCTCGCTGTGAAGCTCGGCATGGATCCGCTGGAATTCCGGCTCAAAAATGATCCCAACGAAGTCCGCCAGCGCGAATACGCCATCGGCGCCGAAAAATTCGGCTGGAAGGCAAAATACCGGAAGCCCGGCAATTCGCCCGGTCCAGTGAAGACCGGCATCGGTTGTGCCGGTGCGGCGTGGCCCGCCGGCGGCCCCAGCCGTTCAACCCAGGGCGAAGCACAAATCAATCCCGATGGCAGTGTCGAGTTCCGCCTCGGCGTGCAGGACATTGGCACGGGCACGAAGACCGTTATTGCCGTGGTTGCGGCGGAAATGCTCGGGCTTACGCCGGAGCAAATCACCGTAAAAGTCGGCGACACGAATTTTCCGCCCGGCCCCGGCAGCGGCGGCAGCACGACCTGCGCGTCGGTTTCACCGACGGTTTATGACATCTGCCAGCGTGGCTTGCAGCGGTTGCAGCAGCAGACCGGCGTCGCCGACGCGCGCGGGAAGCATTGGTTTGCCGCCTGCAAAAAGCTCGGCGTCAATCCGCTGGTCGTTCACGGAAACTGGATTGAAGGGCTTTCCAACCGACCGGCCTACGGCGTGCAGTTTGCCGAGGTGGCCGTGGACACCGAAACCGGCCTGGTCACGGTGAAGAAAGTCGTCGCCGTCCACGATTGCGGCCTCATCATTGACACGCTGACGCTCGAAAGCCAGATCAACGGCGGCGTTATCATGGGCATGGGCTACGCACTCTACGAGGAACGCGTGATGGACGATTTGTCCGGCGTGATGCTGAACCCGAATTTTGAAACTTACAAACTGCCCGGCATCGCCGACGTGCCCGAAATCGAAATTGTCCTGTTGAACATGCCTGAACGCGGCGTCATTGGCATCGGCGAACCGGCCACCGTGCCCACGGCGGCGGCAATTGGCAATGCCGTCGCCAACGCCATCGGCGCGCGCGTCGGCAGCCTGCCCATCACGCCCGCGAAAGTCCTGGCCGCGCTGGGTAAAATTCCTCCCGCAGCCCAAACATGAAAGCTTTTAATCTAAACACACCGCGTTGTAGCGCAGGTTGGCAACCTGCTGTTTCGCCGACTGGCAGTCGGCCGGGCGTGCGAATTTTGCAAGGTCCGCGGATTACCAATCCGCGATACAGCAGACTGCCAGTCTGCGCTACGATTTTGCTGCCATGAAAGCCTTTGAATACGCCACCGCGCACTCGACTGACAGCGCCCGCGAACTGGTCGCCGACCACGGCGCCTATCTCGCCGGCGGCAACGATCTGCTCGGCCTGCTCAAGGATTATCTCGTTCCGGGTCCAAACATCCTCGTCAATGTCAAGTCGCTGCCCGGCTTGAGCCGGATTGAGCGCGGTGACAAAAACTGGGCCATCGGCGCGCTCGTGACCATTGCGGAACTTGAGGGCGACCCGGACGCCGCGAAAGTTTTTCCCGGTTTGCATGACGCCGCGTCGGAAATCGCCTCGCCGCAGATTCGCAACGTGGCTACGGTCGGCGGCAATCTCGCGCAACATTCGCGTTGCTGGTATTTCCGCCAGCGCGATGTGATGTGTCTTAAGAAGGGGGGTGACCTTTGTTACGCGCGGGAAGGCGACAACCGCTATCACAGTCTGTTCAGCGGCAACGATTGCATCAGCCCGGTGGTTTCCAGCCTGGGCACCACCTTTGCCGCGCTCGACGCCACCGCCGTCGTGCTGCGCGACGGCAAGGAAACACGCCTGAGCATGGCCGAGCTTTACCAGAAGGCGTGGACGGAGCCAACGGCACACCATTCACTCAATCCCGGCGATTTGATTCTGCGCGTGGAAATTCCTACCGCGCGCACCGCCAGCGCTTATCTGCAGGTCAGCGACAAGCACACGTTCGACTGGGCGTTGGTGAGTTGCGCGGCAGCGGCAAATGTCAGCGGCGGGAAATTAAATCAGCCGCGTGTCGCGCTGGGCAGTATCTCGCCCGTGCCGCATCAGGTTGAGGCCGCCAATGCTTTTCTGGACGGCAAGACGCTGAACGACGACACCGCGTCGCAGGCGGCAGACCTGATTTTGAAGGAGGCCAGGCCGCTGGAACATAACGCGTACAAGGTGCCGATGGCGCACGCGCTCATCCGGCGCACGCTGCTCAAACTGAAAGGTTGACGCCATGAACCCGACATTTTGCAAGCATCTGCGGACGAAAAGCCTGTATGTCGGCGCGTCGCCGGAGGAAGCCTTTGCGGAAAAGGAAGGCGGGCACGTCACGCCGTGCCATTTCTGGTGCAACCGCACGCAGACCGTCGTCGGCGTGGACGACCAGCCGGTCCACAAGGACGCGTGCCGGTCACCGCGTTCGTGCTTCGAGGAATGAGCTCGTGTGACAAGTGACACGTGACGAGTGACGCGGTTAGATCACCTTCCGGCGTATATTGCCAAAGGATTGCCGAAACTCGTTGTGGCAGGGAACTGCGCAATTTTTGCATCTTTCGGCCAGCGGTTGGTCGCGGTTGCCCTGGATTCATCAAAGTAAAAGTTTTCCGAGGCCACCAGCATTTGCTTGATGCCCCGGGGCAGGGACTGGTATCCCGGATATGTCAAAATAATCGTTCTCATTTGTCCTTCATACAACCACACTCTAAGACGTGCTGGCCGCCAAATAGTTACATGCGCGCGACGTTTTTCCGCGGCGGATGCGGGTTTCTGCCGCCTCTCCGTGATTTGAAATCTTTCTTGAGGATTCAACCTGCGGTTAGGGCAATTTAATTGATCTCGTAGCCGCGAACGTCAGTTCGCGCCATATCATTCCACTTTATTCGATTGGCGCCGACGAACGGGCGTATTGCTCAAAAGAAATGGAGAACACCAAAGGTAGGGCGCGTCACTCCGTGCGCGCCGGTTCGGAAACAAAGGATGTTCTTTCCCATTCGCGGCGCGCAGGGGACTGCGCGCCCTACCTGAACCGGTTTAGGCAACACGCACTGACGTCGGCGGCTGCCTGTTTTTGAAAAGGCTCTAAAACCGTGGACTATTTTCGGTTACCCCGCCGGGGCTTTCAATCCAAATCTGCGTTATCCGCGCCATCCGCGGTTAAATGTTTTTGTTCCATCACTCTGCCGACGGCGACGCCAATGAGTGGTTGGTACGTCCGACTTTGTAGCCTTTGAGGCCGTAAAACGCAACGTACGCATAGGCAATCAGCGGAACAATAAACGCCACCTGCAAATTCCAGACATCCGCGATCCGTCCCAGAATCGCGGGCAAGATGGCGCCGCCCACCACGGCCATCACCAGCAAGGATGATACCTGGCTTTTGTAAACACCCATCTTGTCGAGCGCGAGCGAAAAGATGTTCGGCCAGCCGATGGAGGTGAACAACCCGATGCCAACAATGCACCACATCGCCAGTTTGCCGCCGAACAGGATGGAAATCGCCAACAAGACGACAATCGTTCCTGAAAAGACGAATAGTGTGCGGTCGGCGAAACCCTTCCCGAATTGGAAAAACAGCCAGCAGAGCGCGAGCAGGGGCAGATAATTTTTCACAATAGCCCAGCCTGCCGCAAAATCGAATTGGTGCTGGTCGCCATTCCAACTGCGCAGGGTCCAAAACAGCAGAAAAGCCAGGACAGGAATGCCGGCGAGCAAGAGCCGTTTGTTGAGCGGTTTCATTTCGCTCATTTCCGTGGCGCCCATAAAGCGGCCGATCAACATGCCGCCCCAGAAAAGCGAAACGTATTTGCTGGCTTCGAGCGCCGACATGGCGGCGACACTCGGCTGGCCAAGATAATTGATGATGGCGCTGCCGACGGATACTTCACCGCCGACGTACGTGAAAATGGCCACCATGCCGAGGACGACGTGAGGGTATCTCAAGGAGCCGATGCCGGGTTCCACCTTGCCTTCACCGACGTGCGGCAAATGGATTGAAAAGAAAAACACCGCCAGAATTAGAAAGACAATGCAAAAAGCCAGATAAGGCACTTTGACTGATTCAGCTCCATTCGCGCCAGTTGCGGCAAAATACTTAAAAATCAAATAACCGCCAATCAGGGGTCCGGTAGTCGTGCCGAGCGAATTGAACGCCTGGGCGAAATTCAGGCGGCTGGATGCGGTCCGCTCGGGGCCAAGAATAGTCACGTAGGGATTGGCGGCGATTTGCAACATGGCAAAGCCAATTCCGACGATAAACAGTCCTGCCAGAAATGTCGGGTAGGAATGGACCGTGGCCGCCGGCCAGAAGAGGGCGCTGCCCGCTGCGGAAAGCAAAAGTCCGATGACCACGCCGTTTTTGTAGCCGATGCGGGCGATGGGATCGCCCCAGAAGGCGGAAATAAGAAAATACGCAATCGAGCCGATGCAGTAGGCGCCGAAGAAAGCGAACTGGACCAACATGGCTTCAAAATAATTCAGAGTGAACGCCTCTTTAAATCGCGGGATGAGAATGTCATTGAAAACGGTCATGAATCCCCACATAAAAAAGAGGATGGTCATGATCGCGAACGGGCTGCGATAGGACTTCCCGTTTTCAGATGGAGACGAAGTTCTTGTTTGCGAGGTGGTTACGCTGATACTCGGCATAGGATTCATCCATAATCCTGAGACTTCAGAAACTGTCAAACATATTTGCGGGCCGGATTTGAACCTAAATTACATGACGTTGCCGTTGTTCCTTACGGGTTGCGCCGCCTTTTGCGAAGGCGTTTAATAACTCCGAATCCTATGAGTCCCGGCCGATGCTGGCGGTGAATCAAACGTCCTTGTGAAAGTGCATTCACCTGACCTTGCTGTGGTTCCGACTGTATCCGGGTAGCGGGATAGATTGGCATTAACGTGGCGCTAAAGCCGTCAATTGAAGAAGAATATGAAACGTTCCATCTTGTATCTGGCCGTCCTTCTGATGGGTGCTCCGATGATTCCGCTGCAAGCAAACCCCGCGTTCCGCAACTTCATCACCGTCCGGAGCGACCAGTTGATGGACGGCAACAAGCCGTTCCGTTTTATTTCATTTAACATTCCCAACCTGCTGATTGTCGAAGACGACGTTCCGTTTACCGGGACCAATCCGTGGCGCCTGCCCGATGAATTTGAGCTGCAGGACGCTCTGGCGACGGGGCATCAGATGGGCGGGACCGTGGTGCGCACCTATTCCATACCGGTCTGGAGGGGCGACGATCCGCCGACGGAGTCTTCGTATGTGCTGGGAGTTGACCAGTACAATGAAAATGCCTTCCGCACGTTCGACCTCGCGCTCAAGCTGGCCAACGCAAACGGCGTCCGGCTAATCATTCCGCTGGTGAACAACTGGAAATGGCAGGGGGGCCGCGGCGAATATGCCGGTTTTCGCGGCAAAGCCCCGGATGACTTTTGGACCGATCCGCAGCTCATCGCCGATTTCGAGAGGACCATCCGATTTGTCCTGCTGCGGACGAACACACTGACGGGAGTGCGTTACTGTGATGACAAGGCCATCCTCTGCTGGGAAACCGGCAATGAACTTTCAAGCCCTGCTTCCTGGACGCACGAAATCGCCCGTTATATCAAGAGCATTGATCAGAATCACCTGGTCATGGACGGCGTGAACGGCGGGCTGTTGCGTCCTGATTCCCTCACCGATCCGTACGTGGATATTGTCACGACGCACCATTATCCCGGTTCGTGGACGAGAAAGACTTTTGCTCAACTCATCCGCGAAAATTGGGAGATGGCGAAAGGCAAAAAGCCCTATGTCGTCGGCGAATTCGGCTTTGTCAGCACTGGGGAAATGGTTGATGCGATGAAAACCATCATGGACACCGGCACGGCCGGCGGATTGCTGTGGAGCCTGCGTTTCCATGATCGTGACGGTGGCTTCTACTGGCACAGCGAGCCGTCGGGCGGCAATCTCTACAAGGCATTCCACTGGCCCGGTTCACCTGTCGGCGCAGGCTATGACGAAATTCAACTCATGGCTTTGGTTCGCAGCAATGCCTTTGAAATCCGTGGGATGATTCCACCGCCGATTCCGTCTCCGGCGTCGCCCAAATTGTTGCCAATCACCGACCCCGGCGCGATTTCGTGGCAGGGCTCGGTGGGCGCCGCCGGCTACAACGTCGAGCGCGCGCCGAAGCGAAGCGGTCCCTGGAAAGTGGTCGGAGCCGGGATTGACGAAAGCGCCGTGCAATATTATCCGCTGTTTAACGATGAGTCTGTACCGGGGGGTGAATGGTTTTACCGTATCATTGCGAAGAACGGGTCGGGAGTCTCAAAACCGTCCAATGTCGTCGGCCCGGTCACGGTCACGCACGACACCCTGGTGGACAACCTGGCTGATTTCTCGAAAGTCTTTGCCCGGGAAGGCAACCTGGAGATAAAGACGCGCGATTGCCGAAAGGCGAAGGAAGACGTGGACCGCGCCGCCGGCACAGCCGGGGACGCGCTGGTTTACAGACTTCCAACTCCGATTGAAGGTTTCCGTGTCTTCGCTTTCTTTCCCGGCGAGGTCGCCGACTTGAAGTTTTCCATCTCCGATGATGGCCGGACTTATCATGACATCCCCGCCGGCAAGAACGAATACTTCAGTGGCGCCGGCGATTATAATTACTGGAAACCGGTGCTGTATCACGCTGAGAACGTGACCGGGGCTGGGAAATTCCTGAAAATCGAGATGACCGGCGAGACGCAAATCGGTCGGGTGGAAATTACCCACATATTGGAGAAGAAATAACCGTTGATTTTTAATGGACCCGATTAATCTAAAAGACTTTTCGCAGCGCATCAGCGATCACTTGTTCAATCATCTCATGCCGTTCTGGTGTGGACCGGCCGTGGACCACGAGCAGGGCGGCTGGATGGGTTGGTTGTCCAATGACCTCAAGCCCGACCGCACGCAGCCCAAGGGGCTGATTGTCAACAGCCGCATCCTTTGGGCCTTCTCGGCGGTTCACCAGGCGCGGCCGGACGAACTCTTCCGGCAAATGGCCGACCGCGCGTATGATTACGTGATGAACCGGTTCTGGGACCCGCAACAGGGTGGCGCGTTCTGGCGGTTGGACGATACCGGGCGCATCGTCCTGGATGATTCCAAGAAAACCTACGGCCAGGCGTTTTATATTTACGCACTTTCGGAATATCACCGGGCCTTTGGGGGGCTGCCCGCGTTGGCCCGCGCCCAGGAGCATTTTGAACTCATTGAACGGCACACGCACGATGCCAAATTCGGCGGTTATATCGAAGTATGCCGCCGCGATTGGTCGGAGGCTGATGCTGACGCCCGGCTCAGCGACAAGGACATGAACGAGAAGAAGTCCATGAATAATCACCTTCACGTTCTGGAGGCGTACACCAACCTTTACCGGGTTTGGAAGGAACCCCGCGTCGCCCAACGGCTCCGCGAGCTCATCGGGCTTTTCGAGCAGCGCATCCTGGATTCCCGGACGAGACACTTAAACCACTTCTTTGACGAGGAATGGCGCGTGCGTTCCGATTCCTACACGTTCGGCCATGATATTGAAGGCACCTGGCTGCTTTGTGAAGCCGCTGAAGTTCTGGGCGACGCCGGTTTGCTGAAGCAAGTGGAGCAGGTCGCGCTGCCGATGGCGGAGGTGGTGCTCAAGGAGGGGATTGATACCGATGGCGCGCTCCGTTACGAGGGCAGGGGAGGAAAAATCATTGATGCGGGCAAGGAATGCTGGCCGCAGGCCGAATCGGTGATCGGTTTCCTGAACGCCTGTCAAATCTCCCACGACAAAAAATTTCTTAACGCCGCGCTGCGCGTCTGGGATTTCATTGAAAAACATCTGGTGGACCGTGCGCACGGCGAATGGTTCTGGCGCATCACGCCGGAAGGCAAGGTGGACGCCACGCTACCGAAAGTCAGCGAATGGAAAGGCCCCTATCACGCGTCCCGGATGTGTCTGGAAACGCTCCGCCGGTTGCGCGCCATCGGCAGTTGAAGTTTTTTCTCGAACGCCGTTGCGGGCAGGAGCAACATGTCCAAATGCAAACCCGAATGACTTTCACCATTTGGTTTTACACCCGCCCTCGCCTGAATCCTCTCCCCCGGGAGAGGACTTCCACCATCGCGCACTTGTTTTGCAGAAACCTCGTCTGTTCGGTGCTGCTCGGCGCTGTATTTATTTGTCATGCTGCTGAAACCGCCGGTGTCTTCAACGTGCTCGACTACGGTGCCAAGGGCGACGGGACTAATGACGACACGGCTGCCGTTCAAAAGGCCATTGATACCTGTGCAGCTCAGGGCGGCGGGGAAGTTCTTTTGCCGGCCGGGACTTTTCTCACCGGCGCGCTCACGTTGCACAGCGGGATTGATTTCCATCTGGCCAACGGCGCCGTGCTTAAGGGCAGCGCCAACTGGCGCGACTATGGGCATCCGGGCGCGCTGTTGTTCGCGAAGGACGCCACCAATATCACCGTTTCCGGCAATGGCGTCATTGACGGCAACGACCGTGCCGTCTGGCAGCAACTGGCCAATGAAGAAGCCGGCGGCGACGTGAACAAAACCAACTGGTGGCCGGAATCCTTCACCGGTGACTGGTGGCCGTTCGACAAACTGCCCGACCAGCCGCAGACACACGGCGGCCGGCCAATGATGGTCATCTTTATCGGCTGCCGGCAGGTGCGGATGCATGATTTTACATTGCGCCACGCGCCAAGCTGGACGGTGCATCTGGTCGGTTGCGAAGACGTGGCGATTGACGCCATCAGCATCCACAACGCCTGGGACGTGGCCAACTGCGACGGTATTGACATTGACCATTCCCGCGACGTGCGCGTGGCCAACTGTGACATCAGTGCCGCCGACGACGGCATTGTCATCAAGGACACCTCGAACTTTGCGTCCTATGGCGGTTCCGCACGCATCACGGTGACGGGCTGCGTGATTGAGTCGCGGAGCAGCGGGTTGAAAATTGACGAGACCTACACCCTGCCGGGCGCGCGTGACATTGTCTTTGCCGATTGTGTCGTCTCGCACAGCAACCGCGGGCTTTCCATTCAGAGCCTTGACGCGGGTAACATCGAGAACGTGTTGTTTGCCAACATCACCGTCGAAACCGGTTTCCAGCCGCACAAATGGTGGGGCGCGGCGGAGCCGATTCATATCAGCCATTTTCCGCGCACAGCGAAGACCAAGCTGGGTTACGTCCGCAACATCCGTTTCAGCAACATTCTTTGTCACAGCGAAAACGGCATCTTCCTGATGGGCTGGACCAACTCACCGCTGGAGAACATCGTGCTGGACAATGTGCGTGTGGAAATCGCCAGGACCAGCGACGTGCCGGGCGGCTTTTATGATGAACGGCCCGTGGGCGTGTTCACCAACGGCATTTTCGAGCCCAAACTGGCGGGGATTTACGCCCGCGACATCAACGGATTGTCACTGCAACACACCGAGGTGGTTTGGGGCAAACCCTTGGACAAGACTTACGGCAAAAGTCTGGACGAAAAGGACGTGAAAAACCTCGATGGAAAGTTGCGGGACTGATCCGTTTACGTGTTGCTATAAAGTAACCGGCTGCCAATTGCTTTGACAGGTAAACTCTGCCGCCGGGCCGTTGACCCTCAGAACAGGGTGTAGATGAACGGAGCCACCCCGGTGCTCGACAACAGGATCAGCAGGCTGAAAATCAGAAGTATCACAATAATGGGCACCAGCCACCACTTCTTGTTCGTCTTGAGAAAGTCCCAGAAGTCGCGCAGGAAGCCGCCGCGAGCGGAAGCCGCCGCCGCCTTCTCAAATTCACTGGAAGGTTGCTTGCCCATTGAGATGCCAAAAGCCTACGCCGGCGTTAAAATTGCTTCAAGTATCTTTTGACGTCCCGTTCCGGGCGTCGCGCAATCCAAAAACTGGTTTGTTCAGGTCTGCGCCGTAATTGCAATTCATCGCGCCCGCGCCAGCGGAACACCAGGGCAAGGGGTGTCAGCACGACGTAAAACATTACCGCAAGCACCACCTGGGTCATCACCCAGCCGATGGGAAATGCGACAATCGACGCGCCCACAAACAGCCAGCGCACCGTTGATGGCTTCACCAGGCCAACCAGACCAATCAAGGCGATTGTGCCAAGCGCGCAGGCGGCGGTAACGCGGTTGCGCAGGAACATTTGTTGAGCCGCCACCGCGAGGAAGAATACCAGCCAGGCAGCGGCGAACTGCCGCAGCACGCGCGGTGTCGGTTTGAGCGGGAGATGAAACCATTTCTTAGGCATATCAGTCAGCTTCAAAGGCGGCCAGATGTTTTGCCCGTTCGGCGGCGGAAAGGACACCCTTCATTTGTTCTTTTTTGAGGACAAAATCTTCCAGCACCAGCGCGTCCATGTCAGTGGCCAGAAAGCAGCGCAAGGCCTCGACCGGGGAACAGACGATGGGTTCGCCACGAACATTGAAACTGGTGTTCACAAGCACAGGGCAACCCGTTGTGCGTTCAAAGGTCTTGAGCAGCCGGTAAAACCGCCCGTGTCGCTCCTCATTCACGGTCTGGAGACGCGCGCTATAATCCACATGAGTGATGGCCGGCAGAGTCGAGCGGACAATATTCACCCGGCGGCGCAGGTCCGGGTCCGCCGTCATAATTTCCCGGTCGGCATCGGAAATTGCCGTGCGATGTTGTTCCTGGAGGGGCGCGACCAGGAGCATGTAAGGACTTTCAGTTCCTGCTGGGAGCGCGAAGTATTCCGCAGCGCGCTCCTGCAACACGGAGGGTGCGAAGGGACGGAAACTTTCGCGCTGTTTGATCTTGAGATTCAACACCGACTGCATGGCCGGATTTCGCGGATCGCCCAGGATGCTTCTTGACCCCAGCGCACGCGGGCCGAATTCCATGCGTCCGTGAAACCAGCCGACGACCTTGCCGGCCGCGAGCAGTCGGGCAACTTCGGCCAGTAGTTCCGCTTCGTCAGTGAATTTCTGATATGCCGCGTTTTCAGCGGCAAGCGTGCGCTCGATTTCTTCGTTTGAGAATGCGGGACCCAGAAGGCTGCCCTGCTGGGTATCGCGCCCGGCGGGCTGGCGCGGATTTTCGAGCAGTTGATGCCAGACGAAAAGCGCAGCGCCCAGCGCGCCGCCGGCGTCGCCGGCAGCCGGTTGAATCCACAAGCCGGAGAACGGCCCTTCCCGCAGAATCTGTCCATTGGCAACGCAATTCAGCGCCACGCCCCCGGCCAGTACGAGATTTTTTTTGCCGGTGAGGCGCTGGGCTTCACGGGCCATGTTCAGAACTATTTCCCCGGTCACGGCCTGAATACTCGCGGCCAGGTCCATGTGCCGCTGTTCCAATTGAGTTTCCGGCCGTCGCGGCGGGCCGCCAAACAACGCATGGAAACGCTCATTGGTCATCGTCAATCCCTGGCAATAGTTGAAATAGTCCATGTTCATCCAGAGGCTGCCGTCCTTTTTGACCTCGACCAGTTGTTGTCGAATCACTTCGGCAAATTGCGGCCGGCCGTAGGGCGCCAGCCCCATGAGCTTGTATTCGCCGCTGTTGACCTTGAATCCGCAATAATATGTAAACGCCGAGTAAAGCAATCCAAGCGAGTGGGGAAACTTCAACTCGCGCAGAAGGCTGATGCGATTTCCCTCCCCGGAACCCATGGCGGCGGTGCACCATTCCCCAACGCCGTCCAAAGTCAAAATTGCCGCCTCGTCAAACGGACTGGGGTAGAACGCGCTGGCGGCGTGACTCTCATGATGTTCGGTAAAAACGAAGCGGGCGCGGCGTGCAGCGGGCAACTCCCGGCGCAGCAATCGCCGCAGGTGCAGTTTGTCCTTGAGCCAGACCGGGAGGGCGAGGCGAAAACTGCGAAAGCCGGCGGGGGCAAAGGCGAGGTAGGTTTCCAGCAACCGGTCAAATTTGAGCAATGGTTTGTCGTAAAATGCGATGTAATCAAGATCTTCGGATTGAAGCCCGCCAGCCCGCAAGCAATAGGCAATCGCGTTGGTTGGAAAACCGGGATCGTGCTTTTTGCGGGTGAATCGTTCCTCCTGGGCGGCGGCGACAATCCGTCCGTCCACGATGAGCACGGCGGCGCTGTCATGGTAAAAGGCTGAAATGCCAAGAATGCTTGTCGTCGGCATGAAACGTGGAAACGAAGAGTAAACTCGCGGCCCGAGCACGGCAAGGCTTCGCAACACGGCTGACTCTTATTTCTTTCGCTTCCAAGGGTCGTAAGAAACGGACAAATCAGATGGAGCCTTTTCAAAAAGTATGCAGCCGCCGACGTCAGGGCGTGTTGCCCAAACCGGTTCAGGCAGGGCGCGTCACTCCGTGCGCGCCGGTTCTTTGGCAAATTGGATGGTTTTTTGCCGGTTCAGCGGCGCGCACGGAGTGACGCGCCCTACCGTTGGCGTTCTCCGTTTCTTTTGTGCAACACGCCCGTTAGTCGGCGCAAATGGAATAAAGGGGGAATGATATGGTGCGAACTGATCCTACAAGGTAAGACGGCTACGAGATAAATTAAGCTGCTTACGTTGCCAGGGCGGCCAGCTTTTCATTGGCCTGGGCGATGACCGCGAGCGTGCCCGTGTCCGTATCAAACACCGTGTTCAATCCCTGCGGTTCGCTGAACGGGTCGCCCATGAGCGCGGCGGCGGAATCCATTTTACCCGCACTGGCGCGGGCTTCGCCGGCCCAGGCCCAGAAGTTCGCGCCTTGCAAGGCGCGGCCCGCCCGGCAGGAATCCGCCACCTGCTCGAACATGCGCCGGTAATAATCATCACGCGCCGTCGTGGGACTGTCGGGGGAATACTTTTCGTGGTCGCGCGGGATGCCAAATTCCTCCAGGACCAGCGGCTTGTGCAACGTGTCGGTGGCCAGAACCGTGTGCTCTTCCACGTGCGCTTTGGCCTTCGCGGCGGCCTTTTCGTAATCGGGACCGGGAACCGGATCTTTCAACCAGCCCCAGTTTTTCAGCCACATGTGCACCGTCACGTAATCAATCGCCGGACTTTTATGCGAGGCGACAAAGTCATCCGTCTTGTCCAGACAACCGTGGATGCCTTCGGAACCGGTGCAGACCAGATGGTTCGGGTCCTGGTTGTGGATGAACCGCGCGGTTTCATCCACCCATTTGGCAAAGGTGGGCACGGAGTGGTTGTCTTCATCGACACCCGGACGCGGCTCGTTGGCCAGCTCCCAGGTCATGACCGCAGGGTCATCGCGATAGATCCGGCCATTCACCGTGTTGCGGCGCTGGATGATTTTCGTGACATAACCGCGATAGAGTTCGTTCGCCGCTGGAGTCGTATAAAGGCGCGCGGAGAATTTCATGAAACCGCTCCAATCGCCGCGCGCGATCACCGGGCGGTCCGGGTCGGGAATGGTCTCGCCGGTAATCCAGCGGACGTATTGCGCAAAACCGCCGGACCATTGCCAGTAGTTGGACAGGAAAAGGATTCCGCGCATGTCGCGTTTGGCCATTTCCGCGAGGCAAAAATCCAAACCGGCCAGCAAGGCCTCATCATAATCGTGCGGTGCGCGGGTGATGCCGCGGGGAATGGAGCCGGCCAGTGGCGAGGTTTCCGAGCCGGCCAACAGGCGGATGTTTTTGACGCCGACACTTTGGAGGCGGTCCAGTTCACGGACCATGCGCTCGCGCCCGCCCGGCAATCCCGCATCGCTGAGATAGCCGCAGCACCAGAAATTGGTGCCCACGTAGAAGTACGGGTGGCCGCGCAATTCAAATCGCCCGTTGCGGATGATGACAAAACCGCCGGCGGTCCGGCGGCGGCTGGCGACGCCGATCGGGGTGCCGGCACAGCCGGCCATGACCAGTGGCAGCGCCAGGGCTGAGGTTTTTATGAAGTTTCGGCGCGAAATGGAATTGCTCATAAACAGTCGGTTTCCGGGTTACTCGGCACGAAGGTCCGGCTTTCGCCGCGAAGGCCCACGCACTCTGAGCCGAAACAATGCAGTTGCCCGCGGCGTGGCTGCGACGCCCCCGTCGCAGAACGTGGGGCGCGACGCCTTCGTCGCGCGACAACATCGGCGCACCGTTTGGTTGGCTTGGGCGTTGGCGATGAGGGCGTCACCTTCACCTTCTGCGACGAAGGCGTCGCAGCTACTTACGCCGCGACTCCGCCGATTCAACTGCATTGTTCCGGCTGAGACCTCTGCAAAACCTGAGCGCCGGGCACCGTCTCGGCGCGAACCGGCTGATTTCCACAACATGCCGGGACGGTGCCCGGCGCTCCGAGTGCCAATTCGACAAGTTTTGCAGAGGTCTCGACCTGCCCGGTTTGGTTGGAACATGGGAGGAGTTTAGCAGATACACGGCCAAGGGCGCTGTAGCCATTTTAAGTGACAAGACCGACGCCCGTCATCATCATAAACTTTTCGCCGAGAAACATAGCCAGGACCGATGACTAAAAAATCCTTCCAACAAAAACTGAAGCAATTGCAGCAACAGCACCAGAAACTCCTGAAGCGGCCGAACCGCAAGCAGAGGCAAGGCAATGGCATTTTTGACCGATACGAATTTCCGGTCCTGACCGCCGGGCACACGCCGTTGTTCTGGCGTTACGATTTCGACTACGCCGACAATCCGCATCTGATGACCCGGCTGGGCATCAACTGCGTCTTCAACGTCGGCGCCATGGAATGGAACGGCAACATCGTGCTGATGACGCGCACGGAGGGCTGGGATCGCAAATCCTTCTTCGCTGTCGCAGAGAGCAAGAATGGCGTGGATGGCTTCAGGTATTGGGATTATCCGGTGCAAATGCCGGATTACGAGCCGCAGGAAACGAACCTGTACGACATGCGACTCGTCCGCCACGAAGACGGCTGGATTTACGGCCTGTTTTGCGCGGAACGACACGATGACTCGAAGCCGGGCGATCTTTCCGCCGCCGTTGCGCGTTGCGGTATCGCGCGCACCAAGGATCTTGTGAAGTGGCAACGGCTGGCGGATTTGAAAACAGCAAGCTCGCTGCACCAGCGGAATTGCGTGCTGCACCCCGAATTCGTTAATGGCAAATACGCCTTTTACACGCGACCGATGGCGGATTTTGCCGCCACCGGCACCGGCGACGGCATCGGCTGGGGTTTGTGCGGCGACATCGAGCACGCAGCAATTGACAAGGAACAGATCATTGACCCGCGTTTTTACCACACCATCAAGGAAGGCAAGAACGGCCTCGGACCGGCGCCCATTAAAACGAAGAAAGGCTGGCTGCACCTGGCGCATGGTGTGCGCAACACCGCCGCCGGGATGCGCTATGTGCTTTACCTGTTCCTGTGCGATTTGAAGGACCCGGCCAGGGTCATCAAGTCGCCCGGCGGTTATTTTCTGGCGCCCGAGGGCGAGGAACGCGTCGGCGATGTCTCCAATGTGGTTTTTGCCAACGGCTGGGTGGCGCGCGCCAACGGCGACGTATTCATTTATTACAGCTCATCGGACACGCGCACGCACGTGGCGACCAGCACGGTGGACAAGCTGCTGGATTACGTCAGGAACACGCCGGAAGACGGAATGCGTTCGAAGATTTGCGTTGAGCAACGATGCCGGTTGATCAGGAAAAACCTGTCGCGGTAATGGCTTAAAAATTTACAGAAAGCAGGAGACGACGTAAGGAGTCTTTAACCTGCTTCTTTCAAAAAAGGCGGGACTCGTTACCTCGTCTCCTACAATCAAGGCAGCCAGACGGCGCGCCAGAATTCTTGAGGTGAACCGGGCGAGATCAAATTGGTGATATTTAACGTGCTCCCGGCAAGCGTGTTGGTGGAGACCGGCGTCCAGGTCATCAAATCCGGTGAGCTCTGAATGATGTACGGTACGCCGGACTGGCCCTGAACCTGGAGCACCACCTGGCCCGGTTGCGGGCTGAGAGCAGAAAGCACCGAAGGTGCCGGCGCAAACGTGAACAACGTCAGCGACAAGGGCGGGAACGAGTAGGTGAAGTTCGTGCCGGCTGTCGGGAAGTTCGTCGTCGCAATGTCCTGCAACGAGGCGCTCTGGCTAAATTCCACCGCCTGGTCCTGTGGAATGCCGTAAGATTGGATCGTCGCGTTGGTCCACGGCACGTAACCGGCGAGCGCGATTTGCCCATTGAAGTTCGTGGTGGTGTCTTTGTTCAAGACGAGCAGGGTCAGCGCGCCGTTGGTGCGCTGAACGGCGTAGGCGGAGAGCAACAGATAATCGCTCGTGGCGTTGAGGACCGAATCGCCGGGCCGCGCGAAGTATTGCAGCAATGTGCCGGCGTAAAAGGTGGGATAAAGACTGGACGCGCCATCTATGATGCCTTCGTCGCCATAGGTGCGCCAGCCGTAGATGGTCGGATCAAAGGAACCGAGGCTGTTGGGCCCGTTGCGCAGGTCCCACCAGAGGTAGGAATTAAATTCGGTTTTCATGAGTTCGCACGTGCTGTCGGCGAGATAAAGCGCGTTGACGAGACTGGTCAGTTGCCTCCCAAAACCCGCGCCCGAGTCGCTGTTGTTTTCAGTCACACACAACTCGATATTGGTGCCGGCCGGCCCGATGTAATCGGTGATTTGCTGGCGCAGGCTGGCGGCGGCGCTGGCCCAGTCATTCCATCCGGCGGGAGACGGATTGCCAGCAATCTGCAGCAAAAGCGGATCGCTATCGGGAGAGTTAGGCTCCCAATTGGTGGGGGTGTATTCAGGGTAATAATGATAAATCAGAAAATCGGGCAGGACCCCTTGGCTTGCCATTGTGGACAGCACAATGGGCGTCCAGCCATAATTCGTCGTGCCCGTGACCGGATTGATGGCAAAATGATTTGCGTTGTTGGAGGAACTGCCTTCTCCCGGCACGACGACCACGCCCACCTTGATGGGCACCGCCGGGTAAGCTGCTTTCATCTGCTGGATGTAGGCCACCGCGTTGGTGGCGTAGGTGTAAGGATCGTGCTGGATGGCATGCGTGTCATTTTCCCAGGAGCCGTAACATTCGTTGCCGATTTCCCAATATTGGAAAACGCAACCGTTGGTTTTGTTGTCCGCGAGCACCCAGGCGGCGGCTTCCTTGGCGGTGCCGCTGCCATAATTAACAGTAGTAAAAACTTGAGCCCCTAAATTGGTGGCCACATTCCTGAATGTGGCATTGCCGGACGGGTCAGTCGCCCAATTATAGGCATCGGAAGTCGAGCCGCCCGGCCAGCGCAGGGTCAAGCAACCCATTTCCTGAAGCAAAGGAATCGTTTGTGAGTTGCCCAGATAGCTGTCCCAGGTGGCCGTGTTCACGCCAAACTGGCGCGCGTCCACCGTGCGCACAACCGACGCCGCGTTCACGTCGAGATGAACCAGGGCCGGCGCCGGCGCCGCGTTGAATTGAATGTCGTCCACGTAAAAAACGGGCTCTGACCCGCTGGTGGTGTTCTGAATCCAGATGCCGGAACAACTATTTGTGTTGGCCACGCCCAACGTGGAAAGCGGAATGGTGAATTGTTGCCAGGTGTTGGCGGTCAATGCCGGCAGGGTATAAGAGGACACGACAGTATTTTCGACCACCGTGCCCGCGACTTTCAAGTGCTGGCCGCCGCTCGGCCCGCCGTTGATCCAGAACGAAAGGCTGGTGTAAGGCGCCGAGTTAAAACCGTCAGGAAATTGCAGGGCCAGGGCGCCGTAACCGCTGCTGGTCATGGTGACACTGATGGAATGAGTTCCGTTGGTAACCGGGGTGTTGTTGGTAATGTTGCGCGTGCAACTAAAACTCCAGTCTTGAAAGCCGTTTACCAGATTATTGGTGTAAAGGGGCAGGTTTGCCTGCGCCAGAACCACCTGAGCCGATGCCAGTGAGAGAACGAGAACTGCCAACGAAGAAGTGATTCGCATAATAATTCAAAACAGATACTGGGAAAAAGGCATCTGAAGTTGTTGCCCGCCCACCGCACCGCCATTCAGCCAGAAGCTGACGCTGGCGAAGCCGGTATCCGTCAGGCTGGAATGGCTCAACCCGAGGCCACCGTAGGCGTTGATGATGGTGACACTGATGGAATAGCTGCCGGAATGGACCGGCGAGGTATTGGTATAGCTCCGCGTGCAATTGTAACTGCCATCCGACCAACCGTTGACCAGCGAATCGGCGTAGATGGTCATGTTGGTTTGCGCCGAGGACAAAAGCGGCGCAGCCAGCGCGGTTGCCACCATAAACCGTGTCAGCTTTGAAGCAGCGCCCTTCGAGGCATGATTTCGCAATTTAATTTGCATGATTAAGAATTTGAAATTTTTTTGAAATCAGCCGCCCGTGTGGGGACAACGGCCGGTACAGCCGGGTGATTATCGGTGTGCCGACGTGATGGGAGCCAGATAGAAGCAATCCGGATCATCCGGTGATTGATGGCTCGTTGATTGGCTGCCATGCCCCGCTTGAACTATGCCTTGCGGGGTGTAGGTGCGCTTATCCTCCCATTTGTGAACAATGGAATGCCCGTCGGCAAAAGCCATGCCCGACGCTCCGCCATGCAGGCCCGATGGCCAATCAATCAAATAGGTGTTGCCCGGGGTTGCCACCGCAGACACGGCCAGGGAACCGTCGTTGATGGAAAACGGGTTTTCATCCATGATGACCCAGGTTTTGGAAGGGCCCGGCCGCGAGAACGAAGACGACTTTCCATAAGTCATCCAAGCCGTCTGATTGCCGCTATAAGCAGCGCCCGGCAACCATCCTCCCTGAACTGCCGTCCCAACCGGGGGGCCGCTGGGCGTCAATGGGGGTGAACTTGAATACGTTGTGCCAACGGCCGAATTCATCGAATAGCTACGAGGGTGAACTGATTTAGAGTTTGGATCAAAATAATTATCAGCGGGGCAGCGATAGACCTTCGGGTTGGGAAGGTAAGGGGAAAGCACACTGTTGGGACTCATCAATTCCGGCGTGCCCAGTTTAATAGTACCGTCCGCGAAGTCCTCCATGGTGCCGACCACCCAGTTCTTCATCTCACTTTGTTGGGTGGGGCTGGCAAAATAATAACTGGTCAGCCAGGGATAATCATTGGGTGCCAGAACATCCTGTTCGTCATTGGCATACATTATCCAGGCGAGCATGATTTGGCGGGAGTTGTTCATGCAACCCACCGACTGGGCGCGTTGCTTGGCTGCTCCCAGTGCCGGCAACAACATGGCTGCCAGGATGGCGATGATGGCAATGACCACCAATAACTCAATCAAGGTGAAACCACCCTTCTGCGAACCGCCGGCTTGGGCCTGGCGAAGCCGCTTTATACTCGAAGAATCAATTCCGCTGCCGTCATCGTAATTTACAATCATATCAAATTTGCGCCGCCTTCTTCTGCCAGCGGGCGCCAGCCTTCCAGCCGGCGCCCGCCGTGCTTAATTTTCGTCCCTTCGCACCAGCGCCATCAGGGTCAATTAACCGTGATCGGCGGCGCAGTCGTGGCCGGTGCAATGTTGGTTTGGGTGGTGTCGGTGGCGGTGACCGTCGCGCCTGAAGTTGGAGACAACCACACCACGTTCGTTTGATAAGTCCCATTCGCGAGCAGGCCCGTACCCCCCGGCACACTGGCGGTGCCACTGCTCAGACTGATCGCGTCACCTGACAAGTTGACAATATGAAAAGTATTGTCACAGGCGTTAACCGTCACGGCAACAGGAGTGCTATTAACCACCGAATTTGGGGTTCCCACATAACCACTTACAGTGTTTGGCGCATTGGTTTCACCCGGCAACAGTATCTGCAACTGGGTGTAGTTGCGCTCGAGCAATCGGTAGTAACCCTGGTTGGCACTCGGCAGAAGATTTGTCCCCAACAAGGCTTGTCTGTTGGTATAATTCTGAATTTCCTGCAAGGGAACCGCGTCATTCCAGGTGTTGGTGGTGGCCAGGTTTGCATTGGTTTGCAGGCCGAACCCGGAATCAGGCAACGTCCAAGGCAGCCAGTAGGCTGCATTCGGCGGGACCAACACCACACCGTTGGGGTCGTTGGCAAGAACCGTCCAGTAATTTGTGTTCAACTGCAAATCATTCGTGAAGATATTTGTGAAAGGACTGTCGTTGCCAGTGACGGAAAACCAATTGTACACGACGGCTTCTCCAATAACAAACGTGTCGTTGGGTTGAGCTCCCAGAATCACTGTGGCCGGGTCGGCAAACAGCGCCGCGGAAGCGGGGTCAAACACAAAGTTCGTCGTCTGCCCGTGAGGCGCCGTCAATGTGACGTTGGTCTGATTGTTGAACGTTACACTCCAGGTGCCCAGCGGACTATAATTGGACGTGTACAGGTAGCCAACCGGCTCTATCGGCCAGTTGTTCGTGGCGGTATTGTAAATCATGCCGTTGGCAGCCGGTTCGTTGGTTTTGTATCGGAAAGACATATAAGCAAAATTATTGCTGTCTGCCTGGACCGTGATGTAGATGCAATCTGCCAGATTCCAATCCGCCGCCTGGTCATACGGACCGGGAGTTCCGTTCACGATGAAAAAGTGTTGTTGGTACCCGAAGGGTGAATTCGTAGGGAATGACTTGATGTTCCACGAATAAGTCACATTCGGCTTGTCCACAAAGCCAAAACCGCTCGAAGTCGCCGTCTCGACTTGATAACGGTTGTCATTGTTGCCAGTTACCTGTGTATCAATCATGTTCAACCCGACCACCGGTTTCTGGAGGCCCAACAACGTCGGCGGCCCGATCACCAAGGTTGGATTATAGTGCATAACTACATGGCCAATCCAAAAAACGAAATCATTGGTCGGATAACCATTGTAGTTGTTGTAGTTAAACGCAATCCCGCCGATGCTTATGAGATTGCCCATGGCGTGATTAATTGGCATTTGCAAACTCACCCAGCCGTTGGTCGCGCTGCCAGGGATGGTCACCGTGCCAAAAAAAGTGGGTGTCGGACCAATGGAGCTCATGACACCTACCTCGAGACTGCCGAAATTCCCGTCAGTATTTGTCTGTTGAATCAGGCCGGTGTTGGGATCTATGGGCTTCACGTACACATCAAACTTGATGTAATCAAATTGGTTCAGGTTGGAAATTGTCTGGCTGAAATCATAGGGAGCATTGTTGCTAAAAGTTCCAAAGAACAGATTTTGATTGTCGTTGGTGAAAGGGCAGTCCACCATTAACGAGCCGGCACCGGGACCGGCACCGGTGTCGGGTGTGTTCACGTCATTGGTCAAAGGTGAGTTATTGCCGGGCGTATCGTACCAGGAAATCCACGAGGCCACGCTGCCGCTGCCAGCAAATGGCGAGGTGTTGCCGCCGGTTTGAAAGGTATTGGCATAGGAAGCGGCCGGGAACACCGCAGCCGACGTCCGCGTGGCTAAACCCGCGAGTGTCACCGCAATCAGTGCAAGAATGAAACGCATGATAAGGAGGTTTTTTTTCATATAATTTTTTGGGCTAATTATTTTATGATTATAACAGGCCGCTCTGCCAAACAAGCAGCCTGGAAAACGGCAGCCTATTACTTTGCAATATGCCATTAGTGTTGCATTTATGATAACATTAACCGGGGAAAAGTCACGTCACGAGAATTGGTGACAAGAGGGCAAGTCAGTCACCCGCTTTAACCGTCCACATTCCGGCGGGGGCCGCGAGTGTGCCCGTGCCGACGGTTTGTTGAATGGTGAGGGCTTGAACGTGACCATCACAGAACAGGTAGTTAAACTGGCTGCCGTGGGCCTTGTATAACAACAGGCCTTGATTAACGCCGTTCATGCTGGCTGCATTTTGAGGGATGGAGGTGGTGTCAATCTGGTAAAGGTTCCCGTTGGCGCCGCCGTTCTGTGAGGTTTGCGGTCCATTGCAGACACAGGTCCAGATATTGCCTCCGGCCTGCTGGCCACCGGTTTCTTCGGCAAGCAAAATGGAGCCGGCAGGATCCCGGACGACTGAAGTGGGGTAACCCGGCGCATTCCAATCCGGTACGTAAGAAGTTGCATCATTCCAATATATTCCCACCCCATGGTACCCCGGTTGGGACAAGTCAGGCAAATGATAGTTACCGGGCGTGCCTGGCACCTGGTATCCAGTCTCATAATTGGGACCTACACTGTTCATGGCATAAGACCTGAGGCCAAACGCCGGAGGACCGCTCAACCAACTGCATTTGGTAAACTGGTCCGCCGGGCAGGCGACGATCGGGAGGGCGACGGGCGCACCCACGGCGAAAGCATCCCCGGGGTCCACCACAGTATAACCCAACTGCAGTTGAAGTTGCGTTGCATGGCCTCCAATATAATTGTAGATAAACGAGTCCCACGAAATCGTGCGGTTAATGACGAGCTGAACGCCTGCGGGCGGGTAAGTGTCGCGGTGATCGCCAGCGTACAAATTGAAGCCCAGACTGAGTTGCCGCATATTGGAGGCGCATTTTATTTTCAAAGCCCTGGCCTTGGCGGCTGCCAGCGCCGGCAGCAACATGGCCGCCAGGATGGCAATAATGGCAATGACCACCAGAAGCTCGATCAGGGTAAATCCTCGTTTAACCGCGCCCGGCGTTGCCCGCCCGGCGAATTTTTTGCTGGCATTCAATTGGGGAACCTTCATGGGCGGCCTTAATTTTAGTTCGCGTTGACCAGGCTGATGAGTCCTCTGCCATTAAGAATGTATTTTTTCCCGGCCGGCGGCGGGGGAATCTGAATATTCGCGCTCGCGGCGAATTCCTCGAAATTGGCGGGATGGCGGCGGTTCTGGATAATCCATCCGAGGAGCGCCTGGTTCAAAGGGCGCAAGTCCGGCAGGGCGTTGGTGGCGGTGTTTGATGACAGGGTTGAAGTCGCGGCCGGCGCCGGCGTTGCCGGTGCTGCGGCGGTTGAGGCATCGGGCGGCGGCGGCGCAGGGACGTTCGTTGCCGATGTATCGTTTTTTTTGCTGCAACCGGTGGCAAGCAGCGGGATGGCAAGAGCGAGTGCTAGGCACACCACTCCAGCTTTTGGCTGATGACCGGCAGCCCAAGCAAAGTCCAAAGACTTTCTCATACTTGCTTAAATGTCTGGCTATCTAATGGCAATCTAACCCACAACAGCCAGGATTAAAAGTAGCGAAAATTGGGGACAAGCGTCCTGCAAGTGTTTGACGGTGGCAACGCGCAAGCCAAGCCTGCCCCCCCCGCCGCAAAACTTAAAACTCTTGCCGGAAAACAGCGGCTGGAAGCCGCTTGAACCCGCAATGTTGTTGCATCAAGCCGCGAATATCATGACGGGCTAGAGCGTTTCCGGGAAAACTGTAGCCGGCGACGTGAGGAGGCGGACCCTCTTGGCCAATTCCGCCTCGTTACCTCGGCGGCTACGAGATTTTTGAACCGCTCTAAATCGGTGTTCGGCGGTTCGGAGTGTCTCCAGGGAGGGATGTCAGAACCCGGTCCGGCCGGCTGCCATGTTTTTCATAGCTTCCAACAGTGATGGCCTTTACGATTTATGGCCATCATGAAGTTGAAACGACAGTCGCTGGTTTCCCAAGGCTCCGTGTTCCGAATGATTCAGACAGCGGATGAAGCCTGGAAACGGCGTGACTTCCAGCAATGCTTTGAGTCGCTGGAACGCGCCAGCCGCCTGGACCCGGCCAATCCCAGTATCCTCTTAATCCTGGGTCAGCGTTATGGATTGCGTTACGATTATGCCGCGGCCCAGCGCTGTTTTGACAAGGCCGTGCGCCTGGCGACAAGAAAATCCGAGACGTTGGCGACCGCGGGTCAATTATCCACCGATTTTGCCAGCCCACAATTGGCTGAACGTTTTTTTCAGCAGGCCTTGGAACAAAAGGACGCGTCGCCGGAAACCTTCGCCCGATTGGCAGAACTCTACGAACGCCTGCACCGCCTGGAAAATGCCTCCAAACTGGCGGAGCAGGCATTGCAATTGGACGCCAACTGCGCTCTGGCCAGCCTGACCCAAGCCAGGTTAAGCCGTCAGGCCGGACATTTGGAAGAAGCAGAAAAGACTCTTCTTCCCGTCCTGGGGTCAGCGCAGCGTGAGATGCGGATACGCGGTTACTATGAACTGGGAGCCATTCTGGATCGGCAAGGACGCTACGACGAAGCCATGACGGCGTTTCTGGAGGCCAAGGCGGTGCTGCGCGCGGACGCCCAACCGTTGCTGGCCCAGGTGAAAGCAAATCGCATTGCTACAAAAAAGACGCTGGCTGACCTTACGGCGGAAACCATGCACCGCTGGTTTGACCTTAGCTCCCAACTTCAGCCTCTCCGGCGCCTGGCGTTTCTGGGCGGCCACCCGCGTTCGGGGACAACCTTGCTGGAACAAGTGCTGGATTCACATCCGGATATCGTCTCGGCCGAGGAAACACAGGTTTTTGCGGATGATGTGTTCAACCCTCTGATTGCTAATCAGCCCGGAAGCCCGCCGTTAGCCATTCTGCAAGCAGCGCAGACCGATGTTTTGCAACAGTCCCGCGCGCGGTATTTCCACTCTATGGAACTCTGCCTGAACAACACGATTGACGACCGGCTGCTGATTGACAAAAATCCTCCGATAACCCTTTTGCTTCCGGCGTTTATTCGAATATTTCCTGAAATCAAAATTCTGATTGCATTGCGGGACCCCCGGGATGTGGTCCTGAGTTGTTTCATGCAATGTTATGTGCCGGTCACCTCCGGCAACGTAACCTATCTGAGTCTGGAAGAGACAACTGAAGGCTACGCGCACATGGCGGAGGAGTGGAAGGTTCTGTCAGCTTTGATAAAAAACCCGTGGCTGGAAGTGCGCTATGAGGACGTGGTGGCCGATTTGGAATCAATGTCCCGGCGCGTATTGGATTTTCTGGGCGTGTCCTGGGATGCGTCTGTGTTGCGCTTTGATGAACACGCACGGAGCAAAAGAGTGCGCTCTCCCACCTATGCTGACGTGACGCAACCTGTCTATAAACGCGCCCTGGGCCGCTGGCGGAACTACCGGAAATATCTGGAGCCGTGTCTGCACCGGCTGGAGCCGTTCGTCAAGGCCCTCGGATATGAGTAACCGGATTGCTTGAGGGCTGAGAGTTGAGAGTTGAAGGTTGATGACAAGTGCCGGGGCGGTAATTTTCTTGACTCCCACTCCCACTTCGCCTGCTCTAACTCCGCTAAAACAAAAAAGGAACCCCGGCAAAGGCCGGGGTCCCTATGAGAATTAAAAGATTTTTGCTCTTAGCTGTTTCTTAGCTGTTGCGGCGGCGCAGCGCGAGCAAACCGCCCAGCAAACCCATTCCACACAGGGCCAGCGTGGCCGGCTCGGGAACAGGAGAGATGCTGATATCCGTATAGTCCACGTCAACGCCAGTACCATCGCCGTTTAAAATGAGTCCCAGTCGGAAATAAGTTTCTGTTGCTGCGCTCGCGTCGGTAGTGTACGCAGTGAAGGGAACCGTCACGGAACCATAGAACACATCGCCGCTGGCCACCTGAGTGCCATTGAATTGGGGTTCGTAAGAGCTAGGGGTTCCAGTCGAGCCGTAGAAGCCGCTGCCAGTGTTGACATACGAGCCAAGCTGGAGGTAAGTACCTGAGGTCTGAAATGTTGACGTATCAATGTAATAGTCATAAGTAAGTTCGTAGCCAGCCGGGTTCTCAAGGGCGGCAAGCATCGCAGCGTTGAAGCTGGCGGCAGGGGCACCACTAACAGTGCCGGAATTAACATTTGCCACTTGGTAACCGCCAAGAGCCTCGCTGATGTAGTTTGGGCCTAAGTTGACGACTGAAGAAGCCGGGCTACTGGTGAATCCTCCATTCACCCAACCATCAGCGGTGCCATCAGAGAAAGTGAAAGTAACCGACTGACCTTGAGATTGAATTGCTCCAAGACCAAGGGCGACCGCCGTTATTCCCGAAAAAAATACTACCTTCCGTTTCATAGCTTTAATTTGTTTTATGGTTTATACAGTTAACGGCAAAAATATAGCCCAATTCCCAAAAAATGTCTTGTCACCAGAATATGTTACAAGCGCATGGATTAAACTCTGACCTGAAAACATCACAACAGCTTTCAAGTGAACATCTTAAGCCATTTTTGACCTGTTAAGCAAATGAATTCAGATTTTCATGCGACCCTAACCTTGAGCGCAATGGCAACGCAGGGCTCTGACGCGGGCTTTTTGACCGTGAGCGATTCGGCTGACCGGGTCCAGGCCAGCTTTTGTTCGCAGCCGATCGTTTCGACCTTGCCGCGTTAGATGGCAGGAGACGACTTGAGAAATGAGTCTCGTTACCCCGACTTCTACAGATTGCACCGTTGCTAAAAGCCAATGACAGCGATTCTGCTCCGGGTATTCCTGTTATCCATGTCCATTATTTCCCGGTGGTCCAAGTTTCTCTTTTTCTGCGTTCCAATTTTTATCGCCATCCACCAGTGGGCGTGCGCCGCGCCGGTGCCGCCGGGAAAAGTCGCTGACGGCGTTGTTTTCCATGTCGGCGAGCGGCTGCTGAAGCTCGACGTTTGCTCCGACGACATCATCCGCGCGGCCCATGCCAATGAGACCGCTTTTTTCGCGCGGAAAATTTTGGCGGCAGGCGTGCGACAATACGTCCGCACACAATGGTCGCTGAAGACTGACAATGGCGCGGCGATTCTGGCAACGGACAGGTTGCCCCGATTAAAAGTAACGAAAATTGGGGACAAGCTGAAACGAGCTTATTTGCGATTTTCTATTCCCAACGGCCCCGGGCGTTGCGGCAGTTCAGGTTTGACTTGCGCGGCATTTCATTGAGCCGCAAACTCCAAATCAATGAAATCCGCGCCGGCCAGACTTTCTTTCCATTCCTTCGGCGCAACGTTCCGGCGATTGCGCGCTTTCGGCATGTCAGCGCCCTTGATTCTGCTCGCGGGATTGTTTTTCCATCAGACGGTTTGCGCCGAAACGACCAACCTGCAGGAGTATTTCACGCGAGTCTGGCAGACGCCCGACGGGTTGCCCAACAACGCCGTCACCGCCATCGTCCAAACGCGCGACGGTTATCTCTGGCTGGCCACGTACGACGGTCTGGCACGCTTTGACGGTGTCAATTTCGTCATCTTTGACAACAGCAACACGCCCGAAATGCGCAGCAGCCGGATTACCAGCCTGTTTGAGGACGCGGGCGGAAACATGTGGATTGGTTGTGAAAGCGGAGAACTGACCCGTTACCAGGACGGACATTTTTATGCGGTGCCGTTCCATCCTCCGTGGGAAAGCAGAAAAATCCAACTGATTGGCGGCGATGCCTCCGACAATATCTGGCTCCTTAATCCTGACGGAAAACTGGCTTCGCTTGACGGTCAGACGATTGCCGCCCCCAACACCGGCGGTGCCGTTACGGTGCTGGCCATGACGCAAGCACCGGACGGGACGATCTCGGTGGACAGCAATGGCCAGGTTTACACCTTCGACCACGGCCGAATGGTTCCTTTGCCGCTGGGATTGTCATCCTCAGATTATGCAAAATGGATTTGCCACAGTCGCGACGGCAGCCTTTGGATTATCACCCAGGCCCGCTTGCTGAAATGGAATGGAAACCGGACCGAGGACCTGGGTCAAAGCCCGTTGGGTCAAAGTTCCGTCACCACCATGTTGGAACTGAATTCAGGCGCTCTGGCGGTGGGAACCCTGGAAAATGGACTCTACCTGATTTTTCCCCAGCGCGGCGTGGTTCACTTCGACCGCGCGCACAGATTCCCCAACAACTGGGTGCGCACGTTGTGTGAGGACCGCGAGGGAACGTTGTGGGTGGGCACCGGCACCGGCGGCCTGGTGGCACTGCGTCCCAGCCGGGTCGCCACGTTGAATGCACCGGATGAATGGCAGGGCGCCAACGTGCTCTCCATCACCTCCGCCCGCAACGGGGCCATGTGGATCGGCACCGAGGGCGCGGGTTTGTATGGCTTGCAAGAGGGCCAGTGGATGCACTTTGGCAACAGCAACGGTTTGCCCAATCCATTTGTCTGGTCGGTTTCAGAAGACTTGCAAAAGCGCCTTTGGGTGGGCACCTGGGGAGGCGGGCTGTCCATCGAACAAAGCAACCGTTTCGAACGTGTGCCCGGTCTCGCCGACCTTACCAGTCCGATGCTGGCCATTTTGCACGGACGGGACGGCGTGACCTGGCTCGGAACGGACACCGGCTTGCTCCGTTATCAGGCCGGAACCATCATCCGCTATGGAGCGGGAGACGGGCTGATTTTGCCGGACGTACGGGCCATCGCCGAGGCCCCGGACGGGACAGTGTGGTTCGGCATGATGGGCGGCGGGCTGGGCCGGTTGCAAAACGGAGCCGTGAAACAATTCCGGAACCAGGACGGAATCTCCAGCGATTTTGTCCAGTGCCTGCACCTGGACACCAATGGCGCATTGTGGATCGGCACCTATGGCGGCGGCCTGGATCGTTATCAAAACGGCCATTTTTCGACGATCGGGATGGCGCAGGGACTGCCGAGCAATTTCATTTGCAGCATCGAGCAGGATAACCGCGGCAATTTATGGATCAGTTCGCATGCCGGAATCTTCAGAATTCAAAACGCGGAATTAAATCAGTGCGCCGACGGGCGGATACCGTCCGTCCATCCCCTGGTTTACGGCCCGGGCGATGGAATGCCAACCCTGGAATGTTCCGGCGGATTCCAGCCTGCCAGTTGCCGGACGGCTGATGGCTGGCTGTGGTTTTCCACCAGCAAGGGTCCGGTCGGCATAGACCCGGACAATATCAAAGTCAACCAACTGCCGCCGCCGGTGCTTATTGAAGAAGTGCTCATGGATGGACGGCCGGTGGAAGGGAAGGAGCGCGCGGGCGGCGCCCTCCGGATTCCGCCGGGGCGGCACCAGTTGGAATTCCGCTATACCGGCCTGAGCTTCGTGGCGCCCGAAAAAGTCAGCTTCAAATACCGGCTGCAGGGATCGGACCAGGAGTGGACGGATGCCGGGACGAAGCGGGAGGTTATTTACAATTACGTCCCGCCGGGCCGCTATCGGTTTGAAGTGATGGCTTGCAACAGCGACGGCATTTGGAGCACCGCCAGTGCGGTGCTGGCGTTCACCGTGCATCCGTATTTCTGGCAGACCTGGTGGTTCTATGTCGTGGCCGGCGTCTCGGCGGCGGCGATTCTGACCGGCGGCGTATTCTGGATTGCGCGGCGGCGCATGCGCCGGAAACTCGATCGCCTTGAACGCCAGCGCGCGATTGAGCGCGAGCGCACCCGCATTGCCCGGGACATCCATGACAACCTTGGCGCCAACCTGACGCGCATCTCGCTGCTCAGCCAGTCCGCCCAGGGTGAATTGCAGAACCCGGGCCAGGCCGCCGTCCAGTTGAACCGGATTTATGACACGACCCGCGAACTGACCCGGGCGCTGGATGAAATTGTCTGGGCTGTCAATCCGGAGCACGACACGCTCGACAGTCTTGCCAACTATCTCGGAAAGTTCTCCCAGGATTTCCTCGGCTCGCTCGCCATTCGTTGCCGTCTTGATTTGCCCTTGCAACTGCCGCCGTGGCCGGTGACCGCCGAGGTGCGCCACAACCTGTTCCTCGCGTTCAAAGAGGCATTGAACAATGTGATCAAGCACGCCGCCGCGTCGGAGGTTTCCGTTTCGCTGACCGTCCAGCCGGACTCTTTTGTTCTGGCCATTCACGACAACGGCAAAGGTTTTTCGGCCGAGGCCACGGACCCACCGGCACGGCGCGAGCCAGACCGGATCACGCGCGGCCATGGCTTGGCGAACATGCGCCAGCGCCTGGAAAAAATTGGCGGACTTTGCGAGATTCAAAGCGCGCCGGGGCACGGAACCCGGGTAAAATTCGTGGTACCGGTGTTGTCCGACCAACGCCCGGCGGGCGGAACCAGCATGCCAGCGCCCAAAAACGGGGCAGGCGAAGTTCCCGTGTCTGTCGCTAAAAATCGTGACACGCCTTTTCAGCCAAACGAGTTAGAATAAAGTGACATGAGTATCAAGATTTCCATCATCGAAGACGACGTGCCGGCCCGGGAAATCCTGGCCGAGTGGATTCGCCGGGCGGAGGGTTTTCAGTGCGTCAGCGAGCATGGCGATGCCGAGAGCGCGCTGGAGACTTTGCCCCGGGAAAAACCCGCGGTCGTGCTGGTGGATATCAATTTGCCGGGCATGAACGGAATCGAATGTATCCGCCGTTTGAAGCCGGTTCTGCCCCAGACCCAATTTGTCATGCTGACGGTGTATGAAGATGACAACCATATCTTCAAGGCGCTGGCGGTGGGGGCGAGCGGTTACCTGCTGAAACAAACTCCGCGCCAGATGTTGCTGACCGCGCTGAGAGAGGTTTACGCCGGAGGCTCGCCGATGAGCAGCAGTATTGCCCGGAAAGTGGTCCAGTCCTTTTGCCGGCCGATGGCCGGTCCGGGTGGCGCGGCCAACCTTTCCGGGCGCGAACAAGAGGTTCTCGAATTGCTGGCGCGCGGCTTTCTCTACAAGGAAATCGCCGATTCGCTCCAGTTAAGCGTGCAGACCGTGAACACTTACATCCGGCGGATTTACGAAAAACTTCACGTGCGTTCGCGCGCACAAGCCCTTGCCGTGTACGCGCATCTGCCGCTCACCGAGTAAACGGTGGTCACGGCGCCTGCGTCGGCAGATTCAATTTCGCGATAATCGGCTTTAAGGCTGCCGCCCATTTTTCATAACCGATGGCGTTTGGGTGAAGCAAATCAGGAAATTCGGCCTTCGGGCAATCGCCGTTCTTGTCGGCGTAAATGCTCCACGTGTCGCAGAGCGTGAATTGGGTGTCGTTTTTGATCGCCGCCGCCACCAGCGCGTTGAGCTTTTCAATCCGGTCGGCGGGATGTTGGTTGTGGTCGCTCCTCGGCATCACCTCGCAAACGATGACCGGCAGATGGGGGTTGAATTTCTTTATTTCCTGCAAAATGGCTTCAATGTTGTCCGCCACATCCTCCGGTTTGGCGCCATTCCCGATGTCATTGGTGCCAATGAGCAGCACGATGGCCTTCGGATCCAAATCCAGCACGTCGGCTTTCAAACGATACAATACGCCACGCGTCGTGTCGCCGCCGATGCCGCGATTGGCAACCTTGATGCCGGGAAAGGCGTTGGCCAGCGCGTGCCAGCCTTGCGTAATGGAATCTCCCAAAAACACGACCGCGCCCTTGTCCTTGCCGTCCGTCCGCGCCCACTCGGCATGACGCTGCGCCCAGAGTTTTGGCAGTCCGCTCCAGGTTGCCGCCGGTCCTTTGCCGGGCAACAGCGAAGGATCCTGCGGATACTGCGACACGCCTGGCACCATCGTGGTTGCGTTGGCGGGACCCTGGGCGAGCAGGGCGACGTTTCCAGCTCCTGCCTGGAGGAGCAGCGCCAGCAGAAAAATAAAAGGGAATCGAGTGTTGAAAATTTTGAACTCAGGTTTCATCTCGAAGCAAACTTTATAAACGACGATCAGCGGCGGTCGAGGGTTTTTTTGGAATATTCCGTTAAAATCTTCTTTGGTGGTGGCGGCGGCAAATGACAGAATTGTCATGCGCGATTCAGCCGGCGTTCACAATGGCATTGTTTCATGATCGGGTACGTAATTTTGAAACAGATGAACATTGACGGTAAAGCGTCGAAACACAAAAAACAACCTGAACCTCAAACGTAAATAAAATATGAAAAAATATTCCCGGCCGATTTTAGTCGGCATCTTTGGCCTCCTGGCGGCGGCGGTCTGCCGCGCTGACGGACCTTATCACTTCATCAAAGAGATTGCCATCGGCGGAAACGGCGGCTGGGATTACCTCTCCGTGGACTCCGCGGCGCAACGGCTTTACGTCTCACACGGGACCGAAGTCGTGGTGATTGATCTCGCCGGGGACAAGGTCGCCGGCACCATCACCAACACGCCGGGTGTGCATGGCGTCGCCATCGCGGCCGACCTTGGCCTCGGTATCACCAGCAACGGCCGCGAAAACAAGGCCGGCATCGTGGATTTGAAGACGCTGCAAACGCTGTCGAAGGTGGATACGGCCCAGGGTCCGGACGGGATGCTCTATGATCCCGGACAAAAGGAAGCTTACCTGTTCTGCGGTCGCGCCCAGACGGCGACCGTGGTGGACGTGAAAGCCGGGAAAGTGGTGGCCGCCATTCCGCTCGGTGGCCGGCCGGAATTTGCGCAGGCCGACCCCGAAGCAGGTCACGTTTATGACAACCTCGAAGACAAGAGCGAAGTGGCCGTGATTGACACCAAATCGCATCAGGTCACGGACCGCTGGCCGATTGCGCCCGGTGAAAGTGCCTCGGGAATGGCGATTGACGTGAAGAATCATCGGCTGTTCCTCGGCTGCCACAATGAAAAGATGGTGATGATGGACAGTACGGACGGCAAAGTGCTGGCGTCCGTGCCGATTGGCCAGGGTGTGGATGCCAATGCGTTCGATCCCGGAACCCAACTGGCGTTTGCCTCCTGCGGCGACGGCACCACGACGGTTGCGAAGGAAGAGACGCCGGACAAATTGACCGTGGTCCAAACGCTGCAAACCCAACGCGGCTCGCGCACCATGGCGCTTGACCCGACCACGCACAAAATTTACCTGGCGGCAGCCAAATTTGAGGCGCCAGCGGAAGGTGAACGCCGCGGACGGATGGTCCCCGGCAGCTTCAAAATTCTCGTGTACGGCATGGAGCAATGACCGGTTTATAAATCCGCGAATCGGGGTGACGTGACCGCCGCCCATTTTTGCGTTTCAACAATTCAACGATTCAACGATTCCCAGGACATGCGCGTGCTGGTGGTTGAAGATGAAAGGAAGACGGCGTCGTTTGTCCGCAAAGCGCTGCAAGCCGAAGGTTTTGCCGTGGACGTGTGCGGCAACGGCAATGACGCGCTCGCCGCGGCGCGGTGAACGAGCGCGTCGAGGGCCTGAACGCCGGCGCGGCGGTGTAACCGGGTTATTGCATCTCCCGTTGTTTTGCCGGCCTGGCTGCGCGCAACAATTCCGCGATCAAACCGTCCGTGGTGTGTTCCTTCGCTTCGACCGCTGGAGTCAATCCCTGGGCGCGGATGGCCTTGCTCGTTTCCGGGCCGATGGATGCCAGTTTGATTTGCGGAAATTTTTTCAACAACTTCGGCAAATCAAAACGCGCATGGAAATGTTCCACCGTCGAGCCGCTCGTGAACGTAATCCAGTCCGCGCCGTTCTCCAGCAAATCGGCACCTGCGCCGGACAAGTCCTCCGTTTCGGCGACGGTGTGGTAAATCGCAACGTCGTCCACAATCGCGCCGAGCTTTTCCAGTTCGCGCGGCAGGTCGGGGTTCGCCTCCCCGGCGCGCAGCAGGCACATCTTCAGATTTTCGACGCTTTCGTTCTCGGCAAAGGCCCTGGCGATTTTTGCGCCCAGCGCCTCGTCGGGCATCAAGTCCACCTGCAAATGCAGTTCGCGCAGCTTCGCCGCCGTGGCCGGACCGACCGCCGCGATACGCGCGCCGCCCAGGTCGCGCAAGTCCTGAAAGCGTTTGAAGAAAATGTCAAAAAACGCCGTCACGCCGTTCGCGCTCGTGAAGACCAGCCAGTCGTAAGCATTCAACTCCAACAACGCGTCCACGATGTCCTGTTTGTTGGACGTCGGCACGGTCTTGATGGCGGGGATTTCCAGGACTTCCGCACCGAGTTCTGCCAGCCGTTTGGGGAGGGACGGCGTGCCGCCGTCCCTGAAATTTTGGGACGCCGACACGGCGTCCCTCCCACGCGGGCGGGTGACGACAATGCGCTGGCCGAACAACGGACGCTGTTCAAACCAGTTCAATTTCCCACGCAGCTTGACCACGTCGCCGATAATCGTGAGCGCGGGCGGAACGATCTTTTCCTTCGCCGCGAGTGCCGCAATCGTGGCCAGCGTGCCGGCCGCCGATTTTTGTCTGCCCAGCGTGCCCCATTGGATGATGGCCACCGGTGTTTCCGGTGACATGTCCTGCGCCATGAGCGATTTCGTCCAATCCTCCAGGTTGTCCGTGCCCATGAGCACGACCTTGGTGCCGGGAATTTTGGCGATTTGTTCGTAGCGCAGGGCCGTGGCCGCGTCCGCCGAATCGCTGTGGCCGGTGAACACGGTAAAGCTGGAGCAATGCTCGCGGTGGGTGAGCGGAATGCCGGCGTAATTCGGCGCGGCCACGATGGACGAGACGCCGGGCACAACTTCAAAGGGAATGTCTGCCGCCGCCAGCGCCTCGGCTTCCTCGCCGCCGCGGCCGAAGATGTAGGGGTCGCCGCCTTTGAGCCGGACGACGCATTTGCCTTCGCGCGCCCGGGCGACGAGCAGCGCGGTGATTTCCTTTTGCGGCATCGTCATGTTTTTGCCGCGGGCGATGAGTTCGGCGGCTGGCGGCGCCAGCCGGAGCAACTGCGGGTTCACGAGGGCGTCATAGAGGACGACGTCGGCGCGCTGGAGCAATTCCGCGCCGCGCAACGTGAGCAAGCCCGCGTCGCCCGGCCCGGCCCCGACCAGATAAACCGCGCCTTTGGATTTCACGCGGACAGTTTATGCGAATCGTGGAATCGGGCAATGAAAGAGGAAGGAACCAGGCAGTCTATCCAGAGAGTCGCACAGTCAGCGGTGTGCGGATAGAACGTCTTCGGTAACCAGATTGCCTGACCGCTTGCCCAATCCCGCTTTGCATCCAGCTGTGCGGTCGAGCGCGCCACGTAAAAAGCGACCACCCGGTATGCAAAAGGAAAACCTGCTGCAAGTGCAAGAATAACGACAAAAATAATGCTTGCCGAATGACTCGTGTCTTGACTGCGACATTGGGATTGGTATTTTCCCGGATGCAAAACGGTCGAAACAAACTTTGGCTTACTCGCTCAACGACAAAAGCGATAAAAAGATTTGCAGGTCCCCAAATGAAGATGGTGGCTAAAAATATTTCCGTGGCACTCACATGATTTGGAACGATGAAGACAAAAGTTCCTCCAAAGAAGAAGGCGGAAAGGACTGAGTACATTCCAATACTGCATTTCCGCAATTGCGTGCCTCCATCAAACAAGCCAGAAAGAACGATTGGCACGATCCAAAGCCAGCGCATTGCCAGCCAAAGCGGATCTATTTCAGGAAACCCGCGTCGCCCGATTGCAGGCCAGCACAAACAAACGTAGACTGGGATGGAGACTGTCAGTATGACAATTGAAATCCATTGTCGGTTGACTGGTAGTGAAATGGTAGGCTTCACGCCTTCTGCCTAATTGTAAGCGATTTGCAAACTCCGCAGACGATCCTGTTTCATGGAAACGACGCTATTCCTGTGTTGGCGGCTTGTCCAACGATTTTGCTGTAGGTGACGGATTGGGCAGGGCGGGCAGTCCTCTGCCCGCCGCTCGTCTGAATGCAAACCACGGCGCGCACGGAGTGACGCGCCCTACCTTTTTATCCCGACGCCTCCATCGCTCGTGGCGTTTCCTGCAATTCTTCCAACCGTTTGCCGGAGGTTTCCTTGCCGTTCATCCACAATGCCACCGCCGCCAGCAACAACGGCGCGGCCAGCGACAGGGCAGGGATGGTCAGGCTCGGAAACGTGGTCATGATGAGGGCGACGGCGGACGGCCCGACAACCCCGCCGGCCAAAGCGATCGGCCAGGATGCCCCAAAGCACGGAACCGGCGGTCGTGCCGATCATGGCGGACAAGGCCAGCAGCAATGCGGTCGAGGCGGTAATGCCGTACTCCTGCCGCATCCCTGGCATCACAAATCCCAATGTGGCCGGCTAATGAAAGCAAACAGAGTTTCTCAACAGGGTTATTGAACCGCTGATGACGCCTATTGCGCTGATACGAAAGATATACTTTTCAAGACAACGGGCTTTTCACATTGGCAGCTCTCGGTGGGGCGAGCGTCCTCGCGAGCCGGCTCGTCAGGAGCCTCGCCTCACCAACTTATGCCATCTTCAGTTGTTCCTCGGCCTTTTTGATGTCGGCCAGGGTGCCGGTCTGGAACCAGCGGCCATGGTGTGGCAGGCAGAAGAGGCGGTTTTGCGCGAGCGCCTGGTGCCAGAGAATTTTCACGGAAAATTTTCCGTCAGGCGCATTTTGCAGAACGCGCGGATGAAAAATGCCGATGCCGGCGATGATGTAGGGCGCTTCCGCTGAATTCCATTCGATGGTGTTTTCGCCTCTGACAAAAAGATGGTCTTCGCCCTTGTCGTGGCCGACGGCCCTGGCCTTGGATTGCGCGAGCAGCAAAAAATCCATTTTCGCATCGTCCCAGTGGCGCGCCAGTCGTTCCAGCGCGTTTTCACCTTCATCCATCCAGATGATGTCGCTGTTGATGACAAAAACGGGTTCGTTGCCGAGCAAGGGCAATGCCTTTTTCAATCCGCCGCCGGTTTCGAGCGGCTCGGTTTCCTCGGACAATCTGATGGTCAGGTTTTTACGTCCTGCCAGCCAGGCGGTCAATGGCTCCTTGAGATGCGAAACATTGATGACGATTTCTTTAATGCCGCAGGCATGCAACTGGTCGAGCGCATATTGAATCATCGGCTTGCCCGCCACCGGCACGAGCGGTTTGGGCAGCCGGTCGGTCAAGGGTTTCAACCGCGTGCCGTAACCGGCGGCCAGCACCATCGCCCTTTTAATTTCGCCGTCCATTATTGCCTCAATAAACTTTCAAATTTCGGGAACAACCCCTCTTCCCGCCACGCGGGGCGAGGGCTGCCTGCGAACTATTTTTGTCCGGTGGCGTATTCATCGAACCAATTTTTCACGCCGGCCAGCACGGGATGGCGCAACGCCCTTTGCAACAATCGCTCCACGCGCGGGGAATGAAGTTGCTTATAATCGTGCTTGCCCTCGTGCCGGCTCAACCGTTCAAAGATGGCCAGCACGCGCGTGTGCCGCAACGCCGCCAGAATGGCCATGGAAGTTTCAAAATTGTTCCGGTCGAGCGCCGGAAATTGCGCGAGATAACGCGCGATCATTCTTTTCTGCAAATCTTCCGGCACATCGTGCCGCGCGTCTTCGAGCAGCGATACCAGGTCATAAGTGATCGGGCCCTGATACGCATCCTGGAAATCGAGCAACCCCACCTGCCGGACGCCCGTGCGATCAGGCAGCAGCATCAGGTTGGCAACGTGATAATCGCGCAACAACAATGAGGCAGGCACCCGATGCGCCATCGGCAGCACTTCGCGCCAGGCGGATGTGAATTCAGCCCGGCCCATTTCGGAGATGCCTGGCGTGCACCAGTCCGGAAACAGTTCGATGTCTTCGAGCATTTTTTCCGGATGATACGCGCGCAGACCGTCGGGGATCGCTTGGGAATGTTTGTGCAGAGCAATCAGAACGTCGGTTGCCAGGGTGAAAAGTTTTTCCGGTTCCGTGCCGTCGTCCAACAGCCGGGCAAAAGTGGCGTCGCCAAAATCCTCCAGCAGCAAAAGGCCTTTCATTTCATCCCGGGCCAGAATCGCCGGCGCGCTGAAACCGAGCTCAAGCAGATGTTCGTCAATCCGGACGAACGGCGCGACGGACGCCTGCGCCCGCGACGCGTCCATGAGAATCACGCTTTGCCTGTCTTTACACAGGCGGAAATACTTCCGGGTGGAGGCGTCTCCGGTGAGTGGCCCGGCAACGGTGTCCCAACCGGCGGAGTCGAGAAACGCGCGGGTTTTGTCAGTCAGAGTTGTGTCAGCCACGGTCAGGAAAGATTACAAGGATGAACGGGCGAGGCGATAAAAAAACCGGTTCGGACTTTTCAAGGGCGTGGGTTCATGCTACAGGAATGCCATGCTCGAACTTGCGCTCGAAAAATTTCCGATCTCGCTGAAGTTGCGCGACGGCACGCCGATAACCGTGCGCCCGCTCAACAAACGGGACGAGGCCAGACTTCACAAATTTTTTCTCGCGGTGCCCGAGGAGGAACGCCTGTTTATCAAGCAGCCCATCTATGAGCGCAAGATGTTCCATGAATGGTGCCGCCACCCCGATTTCGAGCGCAACCTGCCGTTGTTGATGTTGCATGGGAGCAAAATCATCGGCGAGGCGACGCTGCATCAGCGGGCGGGCGGCTGGAAGCGGCATATCGGGTTGATCGGCGTGTTGACGCACCCGGGTTATCGCGGGCGCGACGTGGCCAAAATCCTGGTGGCGGAACAGGTGCAAATCGCCCGGATTCTAGGGTTGCGCAAACTGGAGACGGAACTCAATGGCGAACGCAAGGTGGCCATCCGCGCGCTGGAAGAAATCGGTTTTACCCGGCTCATGTGCCTGGAGGATTACGTGCTCGACATGAAAGCCGTGTCCCACGATCTCATCATGATGGGCATGAGCCTCAAGGTGGACGAGGAATACGCCGGCGTCGGCGGGTGAGGGTGGCTCACGCTCAAGGAACCGCCAGCCGGTAGAACTGTTGTGGCCCGGAATTCCAGTTGATGAAGCCAAAATCAGCCTGCGGATTGGCCACCCGGCCCAGCGTCGTCCACGTTCCCGGAAGATTGGTGGCGCCCTGGACATTATAAACGGCGTTCGTCAGGCCTGTCCATTGCAGATTTTGCATCGCCCTGGACACGGTCAGGGCCAGCACCGGCGGCGGCACGCTGAACGCCGTCCCTTCCAACCGCACCACGCTGAATTCAGGAATGATGACCGGGTTGGTCACGGTCATCGTCTGGATGATGATGTTGTTGGTCGCCGGATTGGAATTGACCACGGTCGGATCGCTGCCGGTCGCAAAAGTTTCGAGGAATTGATTGGTCAGCGTGTTGCCATCTGGTATCGGTCAGGCCGGTCTGCCAGTTGAATGCATCGCCCGTTGTCCCGGCGGGAAACAACAACCAGCCCGGCGAAAGCATCGCGGCATATTTTTGCATGTTGGTGTCGCCATACTCGATGCCCGTGCCCAGCAATTCGGTGGTGAAGCCGGCGAATCCGATGTTGAGCGGCGTGGAATTGGTCGTCGTGAAGGCCACTACTACGTTGCTCTGGGCGTGAATTTCCGGTGTGAACCGGAAACACATGAACGAAGCCAAAACCATGAAAATGCCGGTTTTCAGGCGCATTTCGGTTTGTTCAGCCAAGTATATGCCAAACCCATTGCGTCCGGCACGGCATTTTCCATCCGCCAGCTTCCGGCTGTGATTCCTGTTTTCAGCCTCCTGTCCTTCATTTTCGGCCTCGGAAATCCGATACCCATGGCCGACAGTACGCAAATGTCGCGCGTATAAATGGGCAAGAGAACTGGCACGGAATTTGCGCTTGAACGGCGATGATGAAAATGCGTACCGGCAGACAACGACACATACTGGTGGTGGACGACGAATCGCTCGTCCGCCAGAGTGTCCAGATGCTTCTCCAGGGCGACGGTTATCTCGTTCACGCGGCCAAAAGCGGCGCCGAAGCGCTGGCGATGTTTGAGCCTGGCAAGTTCGACATGATTTTCACCGACTACCTGATGCCGGAGATGAGAGGCGATCAGTTGGCCGCTGCCATCAAACAGCAATCACCCCGGCAGCCGGTTGTGATGATCACGGCCTTTCCCGAAAAACTTCAGTCTTCCGATTGCCCCCTGGGTGGCGTTGATTCCTTCATCTGCAAACCGTTCGAACTGGATACCCTCCGGTCGGCGATCGCCCGCTACGCTCCCGCCTGAAACCGGGAGTCCGCCGTCTGCCGGGGACGCTGCGTTGCGGCGCCCTCACTTGAACGCAAACTCGCAAATATTCATGCCGACAGGTGCAACGGTCGCCGTGACGCAAGGTTTTAACTGCCAGACACCAGGCCGAAATCAACCGCGAAACACCACCGAAGACGCGAACTTGTTTTCCACCAAAGGGAACAAAGGGAACAAAGTTTGGAGGCTGAAAGCCGCGCCTACGCCTGCGGTGGAACCGGAGGACGGAATGCCGCTATTACTTTCGGTTGCAACATGAAGGCCAGCAGCAGCAGGGGATAGATCAGCCAAAAAAGCCCGCCGATGGTCCCGCTGACCGGCGCGCCGAGGGCCGCGACGGTTTCAAAGGCCCGTTGCTGTCGGGCTGGTCCGAGCGTGGGTTGGTCCATAAAAATGAGGTTGACGAGCATCCCGCCGAGGCAAAACACGATGAGATAAATCGCGCAAACCATGGAGGCGGTGCGCGCCCAGGGCTTCACGCACAACAAGCCAAAGCCCGCCGCCAGCAGCAGCGCACAACCCAATACCCCCAGCGGGACGCAAAGCTTCAACCAGACGGCATAGTCCGGACAGGCATGGATGAACTGGATGACGGGATTGTTCGAATCGGCCGGCAGGCCGAGCAGGGTGATGGAGGCAATCAGTCCGATGACGCCGAGCGCGGCGAACACAAAATTCAGGACTCCAAACACGTTGACAGAAACCGGTCGTTGCATACGTTGTCGTCTTTTTCAATGAGATGGGACAAAGCGGTTCGGCGTTCAAAATCGAACCTGCGTCTGACCGTCAGCGCTTTTGAATCAAGGCCGCGGCTTGGAGTTTTCGGGCGTGAGAAAACTGCCGGCCTGCTGCAGAATGCTCTGGTTGCCTGCGGTCACCTGTTGCAGGAAAGCATCAATGTCCGCCTGCGAACCCAAAAAAGCCGGGTCCGGAGCGCCGGTGATGTCCTGTGTCAAATTGTACGGCTCGGCTTTTATCACCTGAAGCAGTTGCGCGTTTTGTTCGGCGCTGAGTGGAGTGTCTCCGGGTTGAGTATTCAGGAGCGAAACGGTGGTCCGGGCGGGAATTTCACCGCCGTATTCCTTGAATCGGGCATAGCCCGTATCCCCCAGCAACGCCTGCAACTGGTTTCCCAGTTCCTGATCGGCGGTGCCCGGATCCGAAGTCGTCTGTCCCGTGGCGGTGGGCTGCTCCAGGTGTTTTGAAGCGTTGCCGAAAGAAAACGCACAAGCCCCAAATCCGTCAGTGAACAAACACGGCGCGATAAAACCGATTGGGGAAGGCGTCGGCGGAAACGTCGTCAAATGGCAGAATCCCGTTGATGTCCGTGTTCGTGGCCAGCGGGCTCCACTGCAGCGGCGCAAGATTTGTGGCTGCCTGAATGACATAAACCCGCCCGGTGGTTCCGGTCAGTTCCAAATGCATGGCGCCCGCGTTGGTGGGAAAAATGGCGCTGAACTGCGGCGGCACGGTGATGCTCAGGAGGGCGTTGGAATTGACGGTGACGGGGACGATGAACGCCTGCGCGTTCACCAGCAGCATGTTGCTTAACGTCAGCATTTCGTCGTGGTCGGGCGCATTGCTGGCAATGGCGAACGGCACGTAGGCCAGGACTCCGTTCGTAATCGGCATGTTATCGGACGAAAATCCCAGAACGCGGAATATTCCCGGTGTCACCACGGCGCTGGCCAATTGCTGGTCGGCCAGGGCGCTGCCGCCGATGGGCGTGCCGGGTGTGAGATAGTTGGTGGCATACACCATGTCGAATTGAAACGACACCACATTGGTATCAATCGTAACGCTCACCGGGACCAGATTGGTGGCGCCGGGAGCGCCGGCGGTCGTGCCCACAGACATGGTTGGCATGGCGGTTGCCGCTCCTGCCACGCAGAAGAACAGGCACATCCCGATCAATTTACACCCAAACCTCCCTGAATTCATCGTTGCCACCATAGCCCGACGCATTGCATTCCGCAAATATGAGAAAACCTTTCCCACTGTGGATGAACCCGGCGTCAAACAGCATGGCAGCCCGGCAGTTTGAACTTTAAGCGCGGATTCTTTTTAACCGCGAACCACGATAACGACGCGAAAGGCAGTGAGGGATCGCCGAGCCGTCCGGGATTTCAACGTTCAACGTCCGATGTTGAATGTTTAATGTTCATGTTTTTTCCTCCGCCTGCTGGCTTCTGACTTTCGCATTCCGACCTCTGTCCCTCCCGGTGCCGGGTTGACAGCGCGCGGTCAGCGCGTCATGTTCCCACCGTTGTCGTCATAAATAACTGAACCGGGGAGAACGATATGTCCATCAGACCCATCAAACGCTTGATCAAAGCCAGGCCCACCCTCGAAGGCGCGGGCGTGCACCTGCGCCGCGCGTTCGGCTTCGGCAATACGTCCGATTTCGATCCCTTCCTCCTGCTCGATGATTTCCGCAACGACATTCCCGACGATTATCTTGCCGGTTTTCCGTGGCATCCGCACCGTGGCATCGAAACCATCACCTACGTCCTGGCCGGCACCGTCGAGCACGCCGACAGCCTGGGCAACAAAGGCGCCATCGCCCCCGGCGACCTCCAGTGGATGACGGCGGGCCGGGGCATCATCCACCAGGAAATGCCCAAAGGCGACCCGCTGGGCCGCATGCACGGGTTCCAGTTGTGGGCCAACCTGCCGTCGTCGCTCAAAATGACCGCGCCGCGCTATCAGGAAATCAAGGCGCTGGAAATTCCCGAAGTCACCGAAGACGACGGCACGATGGCCCGGATCATTTGCGGCAATTTCTGGGGCAAACGCGGCCCGGTGGAAGGCATCGCCGCCGACCCGACCTATCTTGACATCATCGTGCCGCCCGGCAAACGCAAGCGGCTGCGCGTCGAGAAATCGAGCCATGCCTTCGCCTACGTCTTTGCCGGGAGCGGCAAGTTCTGCAACGCGTCCGCCCCGCTGGCGGTGCCGACCGAAAGTCTCGGCTGGGCCGACACCACACCGCCCACGGAAGCGGACAACCGTTCGCTCGTGCTGTTCGACACCGGCGACGACGTGGAAGTGCAGGCCGGGGAAGATGGCATCCGATTCCTGCTGGTGTCGGGCAAACCGCTGCAAGAGCCCGTGGCTTGGTATGGACCCATCGTGATGAACACGCAGGAACAACTCCAGCAAGCCTTCGAGGAACTGCAAAAAGGGACCTTTCTCAAGACGGGTGGCGGGTGACGTGTGACAAGTGACATGGGTTAAACCCAATCGGTGGGGGCGAGCGTTTCTCAGCCATAATAACCGCAAACACGAACGGCCCGCGGCTACAAATGGAGCGCGACATAAACAAACAGCCCAAAGGCGCAAAACGGCACGTCCGCCAGTACGGCGAGGGGCGTTAATAAAACCCGTTGCGTGGTATTTTTTGGATGCGGGCTGACGGGCAACGTGTACGGACCGGAAGGCACCCCGTCCCGGTAAACCGCCAGTTGCACGTTCGTCCGGTTCAAAAATACCTGGCTCGGTGGCCGGGTAAATGAGTGAATCAGGACCGCATAACCTGGCGGCAGGGCAGTCGCGTTCGTGGGCACTTTATCCGCCCAATACACCGGGACGGATTCAACCCCGAGCGAGGAATTGGTGAGCTGACGAATGGCCCCGGATGTCGTGGCCAGGTCGTCGGGCGACTGGCTGACGCGCCAGGCAACATCTCTGGAGAAGTAGTTTATGCCCACCTGCGCACTCTGTTTGAACATCACCACTGTTTCGCATTCATGGTTCGTGTTGGTGACGGCCAGCACCCGGGCGAACGGCACTGGTTTCCATTGGAATTCTGACGTGCGGTTCCAAAGATAGGGGGTCGCACAACCCGGGGTAAAGGCGACCGGCAAAATCACCAGCAGGAACACGGGCAGGCGGGCGAATACAATCTTCATGACTGTTCGGTTTGAATTTTCTCCGTTCATGCGGGAGACGTTAACCGCATGTTGGAAAAAGCGTGAATTGAAAATATCAAACCGGGAATCAGAATAATCAATGGAACCCCCGTTTACTTCGTTGGCTTCTGTTGATTTTGCATTTCAGCCGCAAAAAGTCGCAACAGACGCAAAATTTTAACCGCAGATTTCGCGGATGAACGCAGATATTTAACGGCAAAAATTAAACAGGAGCCAACCGAGGCAGCCAGGATTGAATATCATCTCAGTTCACTCTGTTATCTCCTGTTTACATCAATGCTGGCCGGGTGCAAAATCGCCTCATGGCCGGTCGGAAGAGGAAATCAGTCAATCACTGATGAACTGGTTTAAATCATTCTGGAAAAAATTGACTGCGCCGCCGGCGGAGACACCGCCCACCCTGGAACAAATCTTCGGCGGACCTCCGCCGGGCATGCGGCAGCCGCTGCCTGGTCACGATTACTCCGGAACATTTACTCCGCGCGCCCTGCAGGTGCTCGTGCTCGCGCGCCGGGAAGCCGAACGACTCGATCACAACTTCGTTGGCACCGAACATTTGCTGTTGGGACTGGTTGCTCTCAGAAAGGGCGTGGCGGTGAACGTCCTTTTAAAACAGGGAGTTGACCTCTTAACGGTCCGCGCTGAAGTCGAAAAGCAGGTGGGCACCGGTCCGGACCACAAAACGACCGGCAACATTCCTTATACGCCGCGCACGAAGAAAGTCCTGGATTTCGCAAAGAAGGAGGCCAGGTCGCTGAACCACACCTATATTGGAACCGAACATATCCTCCTTGGCCTGCTTCGCGAAGGCGACGGTGTCGCCGCCCGTATCTTAAGAAGTCTTGGGGTGGACATTGAACAGACGCGGCAGGAAATCCTGAAAGAGCTCGACCCCAACTTTGATTCGTCCGGCGGCGTGCCGGCAAAGCCAGGTCCCCCTCAGCCTAAATCCGTGTCATCGCCGCTGCCGGGCGAACCCGTGGACGCCAGCAAGCGTTACGATGTCCATTGCACCGATTGGAGTCAGGGTGTGACCGTCTATCGCAACGTTCGATTTAAAGGCGTCAAGCACCTGTTTCAAAAGTCTCAGTATGATGTGCTCTCGGGATTCGTGGAACTGGAACAGGAGAACGGTCAATCGGTCTTTGTCTCCCGGGGTTCCATCATTCGGTTCACTGAGTCGGGCGTAACACCGGAAGGCGAAAGCGGCAAGCAGGAATAAACCGCGAAACATGAGAAATAGACGGACAGTTTTTTGCCGCAAAGAGGCACAAAAGCCGCAAAAGGTGGTGCGAGAGTCCTCGCGAGCCGTTTTGATTTCGATGTTCGACGTTGAATGTTGAATGTTCGAAGTTCCCCACCGCGTGGCGCAGCTTTACGCGGCCCTATCTTCCATCTCCCATAATCGGCAGTGTCCTGATTTCAAAGTTTAGGTAGGGCGGGCAGTCCTCTGCCCGCCGCAAATACGAAAAACGGCGCGCACGGAGTGACGCGCCCTACCGTAATTAGGACGCAGCCCCATAATCAAATGGATTGACAGGATTAGCTGGAGATGTAAAATGGCCCCGGCAGCGGGAAAAAATCTAACGTCAGAAAACCTATGAAAACGACTTTTAAATTCAACATTCAGGCCGGGTTTCAATCTTTCGGCAAAGCAGTCTGCGGGTGTGTGGTCCTGCTCGTCACCACCAGCGCGCCGGCACAGAATCTCTTTGTCGGAGGTGGCTACGACAACAGCATCCATGAATTCACGCCGGGCGGAGTCGAAAGCACTTTTGCGACCGGGTTGAATGGTGCGGGCGGGGTGGCCTTCGACAGCACGGGAAACCTGTTTGCAACGGATGGCGCCGGCAACGTCCTTAAATTCACGCCGGGCGGGTCCGAAAGCACCTTTGCCTCCGGATTCACGGTTCCCACCACGGATGGACTGGCCTTTCAAGGGATCACCTTGCCCGTGCCGGAACCTTCGGCCGTGGGCGTGTTGATGGTCGGCGTGGCCGCATGGCTACTTCGCCGCCGCCCGCATCGGGTCTGGTGACCGATGCCATGACCGGGCGCGAACACTCAACCACGGTTCGACGTTCAGTGTTCGATGTTGGATGTTCGATGTTTCCCCGCCGCGTGGCGACCCGTCCATCGTAGTCCCGCCGCGTGGGACGAAGTTGGAAGCTTTACGCGGACTTCAGCCTTTAGCCTTCAGCCTTCAGCATTTGTTAGACTGTCCGCAGACGCCGGGCGCCTCTGCATGTCGGTGGCAACAGCAGCGCTAATAAACGCTCCGGCAGGGCGACGGCAAGGATTCTGTGATTGAATTACGCCTCAGCTTGTGGGAATCTACGTGTGACAACCATGGCAGCCGGCTTTTCCCGGGAATCGCGCTGAGTCCTGGAGAAGGGCTTTAACCCTGTAATCGCACATCTGCAAAAGAGGTTTATGAGAAGCCACCTTCGAAGTCCTTTGGTCGCGCTGGCGTTGTTGGTCATCCTCGCGCTGCCATCAGGCGCCCAAACCTGCACGGTGGATTGGAACGACGTGCATCAGCGGATCGATGGCTTCGGCGCGTCTTGCGCCTTTTCCGGGCGGACTTGGGCGGGCTATACGGCCAACATTTTTTTCTCCACCAGTAACAACGTGGTTTACTTCGACAAATCGGGCAACGCCTACACCAACAACGGCCTTGGCCTGTCCCTGCTGCGCAACCAGATCCAGCCGGGCGGCTACGTGGATGCCAGTGAACTGAGCCTCATGAAACTGGTCCAGCCCCTGGGAGCCCGGATTTGGAGCACGCCGTGGAGCCCGCAGGCCTCCTTCACCAGCAATAATACCACCATTGGAAGTTGGTTTGCCGCGACCAACAACGAAGCCTACGCTGCCCAACTGGCCAATTACGTTGTGTCGAATCAAATAGTCAACGGCATCAATATCTACGCCGTCTCCATTCAAAACGAGCCGGATGCGAACGTCAGCTATGTTTCCTGTCACTGGACCCCGCAGGAGATTCATGATTTTGCCACCAACCTGTACAATGCCTTCCAGGCCAGTAACGTGGTTTCAACCAGGGTCATGCTGCCTGAGGATGAAAGTTGGCAGACCAACCTTTATCTTGCCACCATGAGCGATTCCAACGCCGCGGCGGACGTGGGGATCATTGCCGATCACAATTATGTGGCTGACAATGTGGATGGCGACCAGAACCCGCCGGCGGCGCTGCCCGGCTTCGGGAAGCCTTTGTGGGAAACCGAGGTGTCCACCCTCAGCTCTGGTTCGGTGACCAATTACTTCGATCCCAGCATCACCAATGCCATGTATTGGGCAACGCGCATCCATCTGTTTATGACCGTGGCTCAAGCCAGCGCCTGGCATTATTGGTATCTCATCACGGGCACCACGCCCTCCGACAATGAAGGTCTCATGGGCACGGGTGACATTCCCAGCAAACGGATGTTCGCGCTCGGCCAATTCAGCCGGTTCATCCGGCCCAATTACTATCGCATCGGGGCCACCAATGATAACGTCGGCATCATGATCAGCGCCTACAAGGATTCCGTATCCCCCGCGTTTGCCATCGTGGCCATCAATACCAACGCTGGCACGGATGTCAGTGAGACGTTCCATCTCACAAACTTCATCGCCTCCCCGGTCACGCCCTGGATGACCACCAGCAATCTCTCACTGGAAAGCCAGGCACCCGTTCCCGTGAGTGGTGCTTCATTTACCTACACGCTGCCGGCCATGAGCGTGGTGACTTTTGTCGGCCAGGCCATGCCGACGCTTTACATCACCCCATCCGGAAGCCTGGTGACGGTATATTGGCAGAATGTGCCGGGCTGGAACCTGTACCAGAACAGCAACCTGGCCATGCCCGGCGGCTGGTCAGTCAACAGCAATTCGACGGCCTCCAACGGCACGAATTACTCTGAACCTTGCCCCATCCCCGGGGAATCTGTTCTTCCGCCTGAGCAGTCCATGACGCAAATGAGTTAATCATCCCGCCACGGGCGGTTGTTTGATTCACCATTGTCTGCGAACCGATCTGGCCGACCTCTGTCCTCCGACCTCCGATCTCTGGCCTCTGGCCTCCGCCTTCAGTCTTCCTCGCCGCGCCATAGCATCGCGACGGCGGGAGCCTTCGGCCTTGTGCCTTTCCCCAACTACTATCTCCCAACTCCAGGCTCCCATTTTCGGTCTCCGAAAATCATGTAGCCGATAGTCCACAGACGCCGTGCGCGCAAAATGGCATAACATCACCGTTATGCCTAAGCGCAATTCTACCCTTGTTCAATTCGGGCGTAACGTTGCCCGCCTCCGCAACGAGGCTGGCCTGTCCCAGGACAAACTGGCCGAAAAAGCCGACCTCGACCGCACATACCTGAGCGGTATCGAACGAGGCGTTCGCAATCCGGGAATCAAAACCGTCCTACGGCTCGCCCGCGCACTCCGCGTCTCGATGGATCAACTCTGCAAAGGACTAGACGCATAATCACCAAATTGGGTCGGGTACGTGTTATGAGTGTTGAGGAACATCTTCCACCAAATTTCGGGCGTCTTGACAAGGCTCTGCGCTCGATTGGTTACAGCTTCGAGGCTGCGGTCGCCGACATTATTGACAACTCCATTGACGCTACGGCCCGGAACGTTCTTGTTCGGTTCATACTCCGAAAGAACAAGGCGCTGGATCTCGTGATACTAGACGACGGCGACGGAATGAGTCCAAGCACCCTCAAAGAAGCGATGCGCTTCGGCGCTGACGTAACACAGGAACTAGACAGACTTGGTAAATTTGGGCTGGGATTGAAACTGGCCTCATTGAGCCAAGCGAAAGAACTCAGAGTTTTCAGTCACAACAATTCCAAAACTTCCGGGCGAGGTTGGCTTGAGGAGGGAATTTCGTCTGGTTTCATGTCCACCATACTCGGCCCCGCAGAATGTCGCGAAATGCTCAAGCTTCTTGTCCCCGACCGGCCTTGGAAGAAATCAGGGACAGTGGTGTGGTGGTCATATCTCTATCGTGTCGGCCAGAATTACTCCGACCCGAACGAGCATACGCAAAAGCTTATGCGCCGGCTCAAAGATTACCTTTCTATAGCGTTTCATCGATTCCTCGCCGGCAAACCGCGCCTTGTCAGAATGGAGATCGATATATTTGATGGAGACTCAAGCCTTGAAGGTCTGCCATTGCCTTTGGAGCCACTGAATCCATTCGGATACGATGCCACTGGACGAAAAGGTTTCCCTGCTGAATTGGTTGCCGCTGACGGATACGAGAATCGTATCAAGATTTTTGGTCACATTTGGCCGCCAAACTCTGAAACTCCCGAATATGCGCTTCCTGGTGGTGCTAACAGCCGCCAAGGGTTCTACTTTTATCGGAACAATCGGCTGATTCAAGGTGGGGGCTGGAATGGAATGCGTGAGGCCGAACCGCATCGTTCACTTGCACGGGTTGAAATTGACATGCACCCGGATTTCGATGTGGATGTCAGCCTCGACGTAAAGAAGGTTGAAATTCAGTTGCCGCCAGACCTCGTGAAGGCCATCCAACGTTCAAAAACAGATTCCGGGGTGCGGGATTATTATTGGCGGACCTACACCAAGTATCTCCGTATTCTCGCTAATCACCAGCCGCCGGTATTTGTCATGGAAAATGTCAAAGGCTTGTTATCGGTGAAAGTAAAAGAGAAACACGTTTTTAAGCGAATTTTGTCTGACTTGAAAAGCCCAACAAAAGCATTGCCTAGGATACGAGCCGCTAAGCCGGTTCAATACAATCTCTACCCACTTTCGGCTGACCGGACTGATTTACCCAGAGGGTATAAACCTGAAGATTTTGTCTTGCGTGCGGAAAAGCACGGCATTCCCCAAACACGGCATCGCATTATTATTCTTGGTGTGCGTTCCGACATTCGGCGGAAACCGGGCGTTCTCGCCAAGAGAAATCCAGCTACTGTTAAACAGGTGATCCAGGATCTTCCAAAGCTTCGCAGTGGATTGTCAAAAGAGCCAGATTCGGCTAGGGCCTGGCGTGATGCAGTTCACAAACTGGTGAACGCCAAGATATTTCAGGAAGATGAAGTATCTGATGAACTTTGCGAAGCTCTGGTTAGGGCCTCCAAACATGTAGGAATGAGCTTGAGCCGTGGAGATCGTTTTATAGAGAGAAGCACCAAACCGGAACGTCACATAAAGTGGTATGTAGACACGAAGCTAAGAGGGATCTGCAATCATGAAACTCGGAGTCACATTCGTGCCGACCTTCATCGATATTTCTTCGCAGCCGTCTTTGCTCGGAAACATAGACGTTCACCTTTATTGGAAGACTTTCCGAAAGCATTGTTGCCAAAACATAAAAACGTGAAAGAAGCATTGCAGGAAAACAAATTTAATGACCGGTTTCGTGTTCAATTGGCAGGCCAAGCCTCGACGACAGTCGTTTCGCATATTGCGAAAGATGGGCACTACTACATTCATTACGACTCAGCACAGTGCCGGAGCTTGACTGTGCGCGAGGCGGCCCGTTTACAAACCTTTCCGGACAATTATTTTTTTGAAGGTGAACGAACTGAGCAATACAAACAAGTCGGCAACGCCGTGCCACCATTACTGGCACGACAGATTGCTGAAGTCGTCGTTAAACTTTTTAACGAAAACCATGCCTGACGTTTTCACCAAGGCGAAGCGGTCGGAGGTGATGTCGCGGATTCGTGGACGCGGAAACAAGGACACGGAACTGGCGCTGGCAAGGTCGTTGCGTCAGCACGGTATAAAAGGCTGGCGACGACATTTTGTACTGAAGTTCAAAGTTCGGGGTTCAAAGTTCCCGCCTTCGCACGGCTTCGGCGCGGCAAGCAAGGTTCGAGGTTCTTTAAGACCGGCTCGTCGGGAGCCTCGCCCCACCGGAAGAGTCACACCGGATTTTGTTTTCAGGCAGGTGCGGCTCGCAATCTTCGTGGACGGCTGTTTCTGGCATGGCTGTCCCAAGCACGCGACCAAGCCGGCAAACAATCGCGCGTTCTGGAAAAAGAAACTGGCTGGCAACAAAACCCGCGACCGCGTGGTGAACCAAACCTTGCGCAGGGCAGGGTGGCGGGTGCTCCGGATTTGGGAGTGTGACCTGGCAAAACATCCGGAAACCTGTGTTCACCGGATACAACGAGCAATGCGTTGAAGCCAACCGGCCAATAGATTCAAGACATCCGGCCTGACAGAAGAATTGCTCGCGCAGATAATTTAAAACTGCTAAACCACAGCGCAGGTGAATCGCGCTTTATCTGGCCCTTAATACAATGGAAAACTCCACCACCTCCGCAAAGGACCGTGCGCGCAACGCACCTTTTCCCGGCTGGATCAGTTCCTGCGCTTTTGACGACAGCTTCAAAACTTCCAACGGAGCGCAAATCACATATCTGTTGATTGACAACCAGGTTCATGCGGAGCGGCATGAGTTGTTTGTTCGTCAGGTCATCCGGCTGGAGACAATGGAGGCGGTCCAAAATTGGTCGCAATGGAAAGTACAATTTGAACCCAAGCGACAGATAATTACACTTCATTCACTTAAAATCAGGCGCGGCCAGAATGAAATTGACCAATCCAACCTGGAGAAGGCGCATTTTTTGCAGCGTGAGGAAGGGCTGGAACGCTTCGTCATGCTCGGATGGTTCACGTTGTTGATGATTTTGGAAGATGTGCGCCCCGGCGACATTTTGGATTTTGCCTATACGATTGAAAGTTCGTCCGAATTATTTCCGGATCAAGGCGGGAGTTTCTTTACGCTGCCGCAAGGCATGTCAGTCGGCAAATACCGCTTTGCCTGTCAATTTGCTGATGCGCGGCAGAGAAAATGGAAATCCTCCTCTGCCGAATTGTCGCCCGTTGAACGACGCGAAAACGGCATGACTTTCTGGGAATGGTCCGGAGAAAAATTTTACGCGCCGAAACTGGAAGCGAACACCCCGTCATGGCACGTCGGCCATCCATGGATCCAAGTCTCGGATTTTGCCGACTGGCAGACGGTCGCGGCGGGAATTTCCAAAATGTGGGTTGCGGAAACCGATGATTCGACCATTTCAGAAATCGCAAAAGAAATAGAAGGCAAGGAACCGGGCGTGCCACGCCGCATTGAGCGCGCCATCCAATTAGTTCAGGATGAATGCCGTTATTTGAGTGTTAATCTCGAATTCGGCGGCCAGATTCCAACTCCGCCGGGTGCAGTGGCCCGACGCCGTTATGGTGATTGCAAGGATCTTTCCTTTCTGCTGGTAAACCTGTTGGGAAAACTCGGCGTTCGGGCCCGCACACTGCTGGTAAATACACTTTTGCGCCAGTCAATCCGGAATTTCATGCCCATGCCGTCGTTGTTCAATCACGCCATCGTGGAGTTCGAGGTGAACGGCAAACGGCGTTGGATTGACACTACGTTCAAACAACAAGGTGGCGATGCTTTCAATCGTTTTATTCCCGCTTATGGCTGCGGCCTGCCAGTGGATACGGTGGCGACCAGCCTGGTTGAAGCGCCAATAGGGGAAGTTTCCAACCTGTTTGATTTGCATGAGCATGTTTTACTCGACACGCGAAATGGTTCTTCCCTGATGGCTGTCACATTGCAAGTCGAGGGCAATCAAGCCGACCTGCACCGCTACCAGTTCAAAAAGCTCGGATTGGAGGAATGGAGCAAGCAACGGTTGCAATCCATGGTCAATCGCTATCGCAGTGCCAGGCGCGTCGGCGCGCTCAAATGTCAGGATGACCGTGACGCCAATGTGTTTGTCCTGACCGAAGTTTTTGAGATTGAATTCAAAATGGGCAAGCATGCCAATCCCAAGCTGTGCGTTTTTTTTCTGCCCAGCAATTGGCTCAGCACTGTCCTCCCAATGCCACCCAAGGGTGAACGCCGCAATCCGTTCCTGCTGCCGTATCCCTGTGCCATCAATTACGTCGTGGATGTGGACAATCGCGGCATCAATCGCGTGCGGATAAAACAGCCACGCACCGACGTTGGCACAAAATTCGCCGTCGTCAGCCGCACTGATCGAGCTGGCTTTGGCCATTTCACCACGCGCCTGGCGCTGCAAACCAAGGCCGACGCCGTGCCTTCGCAGTTGATTGAAGAACATATAACTTTCGCGGAAAAAGTGGCAAACACTTGCAACCGCATATTGAACCTTCGGTCTGGTTATCCGCGCCCGGCCACACCATCCGGTTTTGGTGAACTGCCGCCGAACATCCAACCCAAACCACCATTTACACCGGCAAGTAAAAAATCCACCGAACCCATTTCTCCTGTCATTCGCAAATATAGTTTCATGGACAAAGTCCGTCAGCATTGGGGAATCATCTGGGTTGCTTTCATTATTCTTTTATGGGTAGTCATCCCCATGCTAAAAGGTTGCTCGCATTGAACATCTCGATTTTGAGAAATAAAATGCCACGCTCCTGCTCCTGGCCTTTGTTGTTTTGGCGGTACAGATCACCACGGCCATAACACAAAGCTCGATGGCAGCGGGCAAATACCGCCATCGGTGCCACGTCCGCAACCCCTTTCGAATTCGCTCAATGTATTGTTCGTCCGAAAGTTTTTCCGGCCAGAGTGACATTCCAAGAATACGCATGACGCTGTTTTTAAGCGGTTCAATAAATCTCGTAGCCGCCGAGGTAACGAGGCGGAATTGTCCAAGAGGGTCCGCCTCCTCACGTCGGCGGTTACAGTTTTCCCAGAAACGCCCTAAAGCGGAGGCCGAGGGGCTTCAAGCAACATCGAGGGACAGGATTGAAGACAGAATTCAGAAACCACCCGCCTTCGTCAGACTTCGCCGTGGCGAGGGAGAAAAAATCCGCGTTCATCTGCGAAATCTGCGGTTAACAGGAGGATCTCTCTCAAAACCTCTGCTCGCATCCATCCTTTCAAGTTTATAATCTCAAGGCATGTGGCAATTCCCGCTTTTTCTGACGGGGCTGATTTTGTTTGCGTTTGGCGATCTGCGCGCGCAGACGAATGTCTGGCAGCCCGCGGCAGGACATACGCAAATCCTGATATGGCCGGGTGCTGTGCCGGATGCGCAGCCTGTCCCGGGGCCGGAATACATGATTGTGAAGGACGACCACCCGGTTGCCGGCAAGCCGGTGCTTTGGGTCTGCAACGTTGCGCAGCCCACAATGACGGTCTATTCGTCGAAGGGAACGAATACGGGGGTTGCGGTAGTCGTGTTTCCCGGCGGAGGCTATAACGCTCTGGCTATGGACCTTGAAGGCACGGAGATTTGTGATTGGCTGACGTCGAGAGGCATCACGGCTGTGCTCTTGAAATACCGCGTGCCGACTCCGAAGAGAGTGGGGCCGTATGCGGAGTCAGCGATGGCGTTGGATGATGCGCAGAGGACGGTGGGGCTGGTGCGTTTTCACGCCGCCGAGTGGCATATTGATCCGCGCAAGATTGGCGTGATCGGCTTTTCGGCAGGGGGGTGTATGGTGGCAGCGATGAGCACGCATTTTGACAGGCGTTTGTATCCGGCGGTGGATGCGGCCGACCAGGAAAGCTGCCGCCCGGATTTTGCGATAGCTTGTTATCCGGGACATCTGTGGGACCGCGGTGAAGATTTAAAGTTGAATCCGAATGTTCCAGTTACCACCAATACGCCGCCTACGTTTTTGGTACAGGCGGAGGATGACCACGTGGACGGTGTCGAACAGTCGCTGGTTTATTACGTTGGGCTGAAGAAGGCCGGGGTTCCCGTGGAGATGCATTTGTATGCGCGGGGCGGGCACGGGTTTGGGTTGAGGCGCACGAAGCTTCCGGTGACGGGATGGCCTCAGTTGGCGGAGATGTGGCTGGGGACAATCGGGATGATTTCCAAGTAGGCTGATTTGGTTGTAGTGTCGGTGCTGTGCGCCGATTCATTCGAGCCATAGGCTCGACGCTACAATAAAATCCGTGTGCACCTGCGTCCATCCGTGGTTAAAGTACGGCTCGCGGATATCTTCTGTAGCAGCAGCCTGACAATCTGTGTCCATCTGCGTCATCCGCGGTTTGAAATTTGGGCCTCATGAAACTCCGCCCTCCGAAATTTCGAGTGTCCGGCGTGTTCCGCGGTTATCCTGGCCAATCATTTCTCAGTTACGAACCATCAGGATTGAACTTTTGCCGATCCTTTTCCAACCCGGATTCGCCAGGATTGAATCCTGGGGCTCCATCACTCGTTCCGGCCCCATCCGTTTTCACGTAAGTAACCGGCAGGGACTCTTCGCGACTCGTCGCCCGGGCGGTTAAAATTCCGCGTCCATCCGTGGTTGAAACCTTGTCACCGGTTACCTGCCTCCGGTAGATGTCAACGGCCACGGAACCGAAGGCTACCACGGCAAAAGCGATCAGGGCTATAATCCCAACGGCGAACAAAATCGGGCGGAAGTCCGGAATAAACACGATGGCAAGTACGGCAAGACCCACAAATGCAACAATGGGTTTCAGCCAATCATTATCCCGTCTTCGCTCTGGCATAGGCGGCAAAACACCGCAATTCCGGTGCCGAAATCGAGGTGAAATTTGTGAAATCGGCGCCCAGCCGTGTTAAGGCACGGCTGGACAGAGTCTCGCTCCACCGGCCGGGTGAACCGTGACACGTAACGGGTGACAAGAGGCCTTCGGAAAATCCGCGTCATCTGCGGCCAAATTCTCCGTGCCCTTTGTGTTCGTTACGTTCTTCCGCCGTCGCCGAGGCCATGGCGAGACAGGTTGCGGTCAAATCAAGTTTGGGAGTCGCAGAGATCCACGCTCCAAAATTTCTTTGCGGTTCAATGCTTCCGTTTGTGGGAAGACTTGTCTGCTGGCTTCGCATCTTCGTGCAATGCCGCGGCCAAGGGACGTCCTTTTTCAGACCCGGAACCGGCTATTGCCTGATGCATCACGTCCGGGCAAAGGTCAATACCCCCCGGCCATTCCACGCAGCCGAAATCCGGATTGACAGTAACGGCGTTGAAAATTTTCGCGTCCAGCAATTTCAGGAACACGCCGCCGCGTTGTTCGGGTTCGACGGCAAAAATGCCGCTCACGCCGTCGTTGAAAGCGACTTTCAACCGGCAGCCCGGCAGCGGTTCGGCGGAAACAATCCGATTCATGTCCTTATTCTACTCCAACGGCGGAATTTTGGAAGGCTCCTGATTGCGGCTGGCCAGTTCCCACGCCTGCCGCAGTTCCACTCGATGCAACGCCGCCCATTCAAAAACGAGTGCCTGCGCACGCCGGCTCATGCGCCCTTCGATCACTTCGAGATTATTGATGTTCAACTTGATTTCTTCGCCTTGATAAACCGCATGAAAATGCGGCGGTGGATGGTCGCCGTAAAACATACGGATAATGATGCCGTAGAATCGGCTCAATTCAGGCATGGCGGCAGGTTAATTGGTTTCAAACTGCCGGCAAGTCCAAGGGAACTGTGGATTCTGGAAAAGTTGAGAGAAGAATCCGCGTTAATCTGCGTTATCTGCGGTTTCATTCTGTTATATTCTGTCCTTTGCGCCCTTTTGTGGTTGATTGACCCGTGTCCTGCCGGTTTCCAACCTTGACCGCGCGCCCGCCCGGCCCTAAGCAGTGCGCATGAAAATCTGCCTGTTTGGCATTTCCAGCATTACGCCGGGCAAACATAATCTCAAGGACCCGCGGCTGGACCAGGCCGATCAACTGGTGGTGGCGCAGAAGAAGACCTGCGCCCAGGTGGACGTGGTGCCGGAAAAGGAGTTGCTTGCCTGTGACGCCATTCTCACCAGCCGCGCCGCGTTGAGCGACCTGTTGATGAAGGACCTCGATTTCGTGGAAACGCGGATGAGCCGCGACGCGGGCGGGGCGGAGAAGGCGGTGTTGCAAAAGCTCGCCTACGCGTTGGTGAGCGAGCAGCCTGTTTACGCCGCGGGCCTCACGGCGGACGAGCTGGCGGTGATCTCGGCGCACAATTTTTATTCGAGCAAGCCGGTGGTGGTGGCCACCGAGGCCGAACTGGCGGCGCCGGATGCATTGCTGTTGCGGACCTTTGCCGAAAGCGGCTACATCAGCTTTTTGACGGTGGGTGGCAAGGAAAACCGCGCGTGGCCGGTCCGCACCGGTCTGACGGCGTGGGAAGCGGCGGGCACCATTCACACGGACATTCAACATGGGTTCATCCGCGCGGAGGTCATCAGCTTTGCGGATCTGGTGGCGGCGGGCGGCGAGACGCAGGCCAAGCGCGCGGGCAAACTGCGATTGGAACTCAAGACGTACGTGATGCAGGATTACGACGTGGTGAACTTCCGGTTCAACAAATGAGGGGGCGTGTGAATGCGGAGCGCTGGAAGTGCAGAGTGTTGAGTGCGGAGAATTCTGGAAAATCGAGGCTCGAATTTCAACAGGAGGCAACGAAGTGAACAGAGTGCTACTTGTCACCTGCTTGCCGAGCCGAAGCTTCTGAGCGAAGGCTGGTCACCTGTTTCCGTCTTTGTTTCCATCGTTCTCTTTTATCGAAACGGTCTGCCGCTTTGCATTCATCCCCCCTCATCCGCGGTTACAAAAGGTAAAGAACTGGCACGGAATATGCCGCTTTCGGACAGGAATGATGAATCAGCGCACTGGACAACCTAAACGCATATTGGTGGTAGATGACGAGCCCCTTGTCCGCTACACCGTCCAGTTGCTGCTTAGAGATGAGGGTTATATCGTTGAAGAGGCCGAAAGCGCCACTCAGGCGCTGGCCCTGTTCAAGCCCGGCAAGTTCGACATGGTTTTCACCGATTACTTCATGCCGGACATGAAAGGTGATCAACTGGCGGCGACCATCAAGATGCTTGCACCCAACCAGCCCGTCGTGATGTTGACGGCCTTTCCCGAAAAGCTTCAGTGTTCCGCCTACCCCTTGGGGGGAGTTGATTCCATCATCTGCAAGCCATTCGAACTCGATACCTTGCGATGGGCCATCGGCCGGTTCGCTCCCGACTGAAGCCAGAAATCGGACGTCCGAAGACAGAAGCCGGAAACCAGCCGCCATAGAGCGTTTCTGGGAAAACTGTAGCCGCCGACGTGAGGAGGCGGACCCTCTTGGACAATTCCGCCTAGTTACCTCGGCGGCTACGAGATTTATTGAACCGCTCCAGCCATCGTCGGTTAAGATTAGTTGGGGTGAGAAAATATCCGGGTTCGTTGGTGTTCACCGTGGTTTAAACAAAAAGGCGCGTCCTGAGACGCGCCGGTGAGTGATATGATTTGCAATTATTTCGCCACCAGTTCGTCAATGGGTGGAACCAATGGTGTCGAGTCGTTCTCTTCCGCCGACGGTTTGTCCACCGGGATGCGCATGGAGTAAAACGAGCGGTAAACGAACGTCAACGCAATCAGGAAGAAGATAAAGCCGATGATGGTCTTCAATTCCTGGTTCTTCATCGTCACGGCGATTTCCGCTGCCAGCAGGCCGAACAGCGTGGTGAACTTGATGACGGGGTTCATCGCCACGGAGCTGGTGTCCTTGAAGGGATCGCCCACGGTGTCGCCCACCACGGTCGCAGCATGCAGTTCGGTGCCCTTTTGCTTCAATTCCACCTCAACGATTTTCTTGGCGTTGTCCCAGGCGCCGCCGGCGTTGGCCATGAAGATGGCCTGGAACAGGCCGAAGAACGCAATGCCGACGAGATAACCGACGAAGAAATAGGGATTGAAAAATGAGAGCGCCAGCGCCATGCAGAACACCACAATGAAGATGTTGCGCAGGCCTTTCTGGGCGTAAATGGTGCAGATTTCAACGACCCGTTTGCTGTCGGCGATGGAGGCCTCCGCTTTGTCGAGCTTGAGGTGTTCTTTGATGAACACGACCGCGCGATAGGCGCCGGTGGCCACCGCTTGTGTCGAAGCGCCGGTGAACCAGTAAATGACCGCACCGCCCATCAGCAGGCCGAGGATGACCTGGGGACGGACGAGGCTCAACATGGCTTTAATGTCGAAGCTGGGGTCATTTTGCAGGCCGATGTTCTGCAGCATGATGATGATGCCGAAAATCATCGTGGTCGCGCCGACGACGGCGGTGCCGATGAGCACCGGCTTGGCCGTGGCCTTGAAGGTGTTGCCCGCGCCATCGCCCTTTTCCAGTTCAAGCTTGGCGTTCTCAAAATCGGGTTTGAACCCGAAATTCTTTTCGATTTCCGCGCGGACGTTCGGCACGGACTCGATGCGGCTCAATTCATAAATGGACTGGGCGTTGTCGGTCACGGGGCCGAAACTGTCCACGGCGATGATGACCGGCCCCATCGCCAGGAAGCCAAACGCCACGAGGCCGAAGGCGAAGATGGGCGCAGCCCATTTGAACTGGTCGGGCATCAGGACGAGCAGGGCCGGATTCTGCGAAAACTTGTAGGCCGTGGCCATCAGCGTGATGATCACCAGCCCCATCCAGAACGCGCAGAAATTGCCCGCGACAAAACCGGACAGGATGTTCAGCGACGCACCGCCCTGGCTGGACGCCGTGGTGATTTCGCGCACGTGCCGGGACTTGGTGCTGACAAAGATTTTGGTGAATTCCATGATGAGCGGCCCGGCGAGCGTGCCGCACGAAATGATGCCGGCCAGCACCCACCAGAGGTTCGGGTTGTCCATGCCGGGGAACGTCCCGCGTGCGGGTAACAGCAGCCAACTCGCGATGAAAGTGACAATGATGGAAACAATGGAGGTCAACCAGACCAGATTCGTCAGCGGCAGTTCCCAGTTGAAATCTTTTTTGCCCTCGAACATCGAGTCACTGACAAATTTGTTCGCGTAAAAGGATACCAGTGAGGTAATTACCATCATGCTTTGAATGGCAAAAATCCAGACGATGAGCTTGGCACTGATTGTCGGCTCCGTCGCCAGGGCCAGCCCGAGAAAGGCAATCAGGGCCACGCCCGTCACGCCGTAGGTTTCAAAACCGTCTGCGGTCGGACCGACCGAGTCGCCCGCGTTGTCACCGGTGCAGTCGGCGATGACGCCGGGATTCTTCGGGTCATCTTCCGGCAGGTTGAACACAATTTTCATCAGGTCCGAACCGATGTCGGCAATTTTGGTGAAGATGCCGCCGCCGATGCGCAGCGCCGCCGCGCCGAGGGATTCGCCGATGGCGAACCCGATGAAGCAGGGGCCGGCTAGGGCAGGGGACACGAACAGCAGGATGCCGATCATGCAAATCAGTTCCACGCAAATCAGCAGCAGACCGATGCTCATACCCGAACGCAGCGGGATCATGAGCGTCTGGAGCGCGCTGCCCCGGAGCGAGGCGAACGCCGCGCGGCTGTTGGCGGTGGTGTTGATCCGGATGCCGAACCATGCCACGCCATAACTGCCAAGGATGCCCAGCACCGAGCAGAACAGGACGACGATGCCGCTGCGAATCAATTCGCCATGGGTCCGGGCGGGATCGTTCCACGGCAGACCGACGAAGTAATAAACCATGCACACGGCAATCACCGCCCAAAGCACCACGAGGAATTTTCCCTGTTGCGCCAGATACGTTTTGCACGTCTCCCAAATCATGTGGGAGACGTCGCCCATGGACTTATGCACCGGCAGCGCGCGGCAGCGCTTGTACTCATAGAAGCCGAACAGCAAGCCGATCACGCAGAAGGCCAATCCCAGGTACAACAGGACCGGGCCGCTCAGGCTGCCGTTCAGAAAGGTCACACCTTTCAGGTCGGGCAATTTGATGTCGGCTTCGCCGGCGAAGGCGTTGGCCGCGCCAAACAACGCAGCCAGCACGATTCCATTTCGGAGGAGTGATTTATTTTTTTGCATAGGATTGTGGTGGTTTGGTTACTTTTTCGCTTTTTTGGCAATTTCTTCTTCCAGCGCAGCCTGGGCGGCGGCGAGACGGGCCACCGGCACGCGGAACGGCGAACAACTTACATAGGACAACCCGAGGCGATGGCAAAATTTAACCGACTCAGGGTCGCCGCCGTGTTCGCCGCAAATGCCCAGCTTGATGTCTTTGCGGGTGCTGCGGCCTTTCTCGACCGCGATCCTCATCAACTCGCCGACGCCAGTCTGGTCAATCGTGGCGAACGGATTTTTCTTGATGATTTCCAGTTCGGTGTAAGGCGGCAGGAAACTGCCCGAATCGTCGCGGCTCATGCCCAGGCAGGTCTGCGTCAGGTCGTTGGTGCCGAAGCTGAAGAACTCCGCGTCCTTCGCAATTTCATCGGCCGCCAGCGCGCCACGCGGGATTTCAATCATTGTGCCGACCGAGTATTTGACCCGGGTCTTCTTTTCGTCCTGCACCTGTCGGGCGACGCGATGGACCACTTCGAGCTGATTCTGGAGCTCCTTCGAGAAGCCCACCAGCACAATCATGATTTCCGGTTTGACCGGGATGCCCTCGTTCTGGACCTGGACGGCGGCTTCGATGATGGCGCGCACCTGCATCTCGGTGATTTCGGGATAAACAATGCCGAGGCGACAGCCGCGCAAGCCCAGCATCGGGTTGAACTCATGTAGTTCCTTGACCCGTTGTTTGATCTTCTCGACGGGCACGTTCATTTTCTTCGCCAAATCCTGTTGGGCCGCGTCTTCATGCGGCAGGAATTCGTGCAACGGCGGGTCCAGCGTGCGGATGGTCGCGGGCAGCCCTTTCAATTCGCGGAAAATTCCCACGAAATCGTCGCGCTGATAGGGCAGCAATTTCGCCAACGCCGCTTTCCGCTCCTCGAGGTTTTCGGCCAGAATCATTTCGCGCATGGCGTCAATGCGGTTGCCGCCAAAGAACATGTGTTCGGTGCGGCAGAGGCCGATGCCGGTGGCGCCGAACGCGATGGCGTTGGCCGCCTGTTCCGGCTGGTCGGCATTGGCACGCACTTGCATGCGCGAAACCTTCGCGCACCAGTCCATGAGCTTCTTGAACATCCGGTAGGTCGCGCTGTCCTTGCCGTCGAGCGATTTCTCGACGAGCACCTGGACGATTTCAGACGCGGCGGTCCGCAATTCGCCCGGATAAACTTCACCGGCGGTGCCGCTGATGGACAGATGATCACCTTCGTTGAACTTGTCGCCGTTCACGGCCATCGTCCTGGTGTTGTAATCAATCTGCAACGCGCCCGCGCCGCAAACACACACCTTGCCCATCTGCCGCGCAACCAGGGCCGCGTGTGAACTCACGCCGCCCTTGGCGGTGAGAATGCCTTCGGCCGCAATCATGCCGCGCAAATCTTCGGGCGTGGTCTCGTTGCGGACGAGCAGGACTTTTTCGCCTTTGGCGGCCGCGGCCGCGGCGCGGTCGGCGTTCAGATAAATTTTGCCGGAAGCGGCGCCGGGGCCGGCGGGCAATCCTTTGGCGATGCACTTTGCGGCCTTGACCGCCTTGCGGTCAAACACCGGTGCCAACACCTGATCAAGCTGGTCAGCGGGTACACGGCGAATCGCTGTCTTCCAATCAATCAGCTTTTCCTTCTCCATTTCGATGGCGAAACGGACAGCCGCGAGGCCGGTGCGCTTGCCGTTGCGGGTCTGGAGCATGAACAGCTTGCCGTCCTGAATCGTGAACTCGAAGTCCTGCACGTCCTTGAAATGCGATTCCAACGTCTTGCGGACTTTTTCCAGTTCGGCGAACGCTTCAGGCAAATGGCCCTTGAGCTGCGCCACCGGTTCCGGTGTGCGGATGCCGGCCACGACGTCTTCGCCCTGCGCGTTGATGAGGAATTCGCCGTAGAAAACCTTTTCGCCGGTGGCCGGGTCGCGCGTAAACGCCACGCCGGAACCCGACTTGTCGCCGGTGTTACCATAAACCATCGCCTGGACATTGACAGCAGTCCCCCATTCGGCCGGAATGCCATATTTGCGGCGATAAACAATCGCGCGGTCGTTCATCCACGAGCCGAACACCGCGCCGATCGAACCCCAAAGCTGCTGCCATGGGTCCTGCGGAAATTCACTGTTGGTGCGCTCTTTGATCAGCGCCTTGAACCGTTTCACCAGTTCCTTCAAATCGGCCACGGTGAGTTTAGTGTCCTCAATTTCGGTGTGGTAACGGTCATGTTTGAGTTTGTGAATGACGACTTCAAATGGCTCATGGTCTTCGTGGGCGCTCTTTTGGACGCCCATGACCACGTCGCCGTACATTTGAATGAACCGGCGGTAGCAATCCCAGGCAAATCGTTCGTTTTTGGTCGCCTTGACCAGCGCGATCACTGTTTCGTCGTTGAGACCCAGATTCAAGATCGTGTCCATCATGCCGGGCATGGAGTCGCGCGCGCCGGAGCGGACGGAGACCAGCAGCGGCATGGCGGTCTTGTCGCCGAATCGGGTGCCCATGATTTTTTCGATCCGGGCTACGCCGGTCTCGACCATGGGCGTGAGCACCTTGGGATAGGTCTTCTTATTCTGGTAATAATAAGTGCAGACCTCGGTAGTGATGGTGAAACCCGGGGGCACCGGCAATCCGATGCGGGCCATTTCGGCCAGGTTCGCACCTTTGCCGCCCAGCAACGGCTTCATGGAGCCGTCCCCATCGGCCTGCTTGTTTCCAAATTGATATACGTACTTTGATGTCTTCGATGCTTTAGCCATAAATTGTTAATCAGTCGTTTGTGTGATGTTCACTGGCGAAATAAAAAACCAATCTCGCTTACACCTTAAAGTTTTACACATCGGTCGAATGTCTCTCCACATATCTTGGCAATACCTTCACTTTTTCTGACGGCCTCTGGTGACGCCGCGCGTTGCGCGCTGACCGCCGGCGCCGCCGCCGGCCGGTCCGTCCGTCCCCCGTAGTTTTCAGAATGCCAGGGACTTTTTCGGGTCCCGGTAAATCTTCGGCCATTTCTTTCCGGCAAAAAATGTGCACACAAAAACAAATTGCGGGGAGAGTTTGCAGCCGGCCGCCGCCACATTAGATTTAGTGAAGTCTTTATAGGTTCACAGTAGTCTGTGGAATTTAAGAAACGGCAGGTTGAGTTTTATGTTACCCACTCTCTTAAACGACAAACAAAAGACGGCTGACCGGGTGATGCAGCACGCCAGCGGCGACAAGCGTTTCAAGATACTTGAAGCGCACATGAAGAAATACCAGTTCAAGCACGACGCGCTGATCGAGATTTTGCACAAGGCGCAGGAATTGTTTGGTTATCTGGACGACGACCTGCTCCTGTTCGTGGCCTACAAACTGAAACTGCCCGCCAGCCGGGTTTATGGCGTGGCGACTTTCTATCATTTCTTTACGCTCAAACCGCAGGGCAAACACACCTGCGTCGTCTGCCTCGGCACGGCTTGTTATGTAAAAGGCTCGGCCAGGGTGCTGGCCGCCGTCGAGCAAAAGGCGAAAATCAAGGCCGGTGAAACCACGCCGGACAACCAGCTTTCCCTGCTGACGGCGCGGTGCATCGGAGCCTGCGGCATTGCGCCGGCGGTCGTTTATGACGGGACGGTTACGCCGCGTCAAACCCCCGAAGCCGCGCTCGAACATGTGAAAGGATGGATCCAAAATGATCATTGATGATCTCAACGCAATTGCCGAGAAGGAGCGGGCTGCCCGCAAGAAAACCGTCATCCGTTGCTGCATGGCGGCGGGCTGCATGTCCTCCAATTCGGAAGCCGTCAAAAAAAACCTCGAACAGGCGGTGAAGGATGCCGGCCTGGGTGATGAAGTCGAGGTGCGCGGTGTCGGTTGCATGAAACTTTGCTGCGAAGGCCCGCTGGTGAGCGTGGATACGCACAATGCGCTTTACGAAAAAGTCACGCCGGATGACGCCCTGGAACTGGTCAAAACGTTGAAGGGCGGCAGGACCAGGGTCAAACGCGGCGACTTCAACCATCCTTTTTTCAGGAAGCAACTTTCCATCGTGCTGACCAACAGCGGCGAAATTGACCCGGAACGGATTGAATCCTACATCGCGGCCGACGGTTATCAGGCGTTGCACCACGTGCTGCGCGAAATGACGCCCAAGGAAGTGGTGGAGGCGATGGTCAAAAGCGGTTTGCGCGGACGCGGCGGCGCGGGTTTCCCCACCGGCCTCAAATGGGGCACGGTCGCCAAAACCCAAAACGCGCAGAAATACGTCATCTGCAACGCCGATGAAGGGGATCCCGGCGCGTTCATGGACCGAAGTGTGCTGGAAAGCGACCCGCACAGCGTGCTCGAAGGCATGGCCATCGCGGCGTATGCCGTTGGCGCCAACCAGGGTTTCATTTATTGCCGCGCCGAATATCCGCTGGCCATCAAGCGGTTGCAGAACGCCATCAAGCAGGCCAGGACGCTGGGCCTCCTCGGCAGCGGCGTCTTTGAATCGCCGTTCAGCTTCAGCATTGATATCCGCATTGGCGCCGGCGCGTTTGTGTGCGGTGAAGAAACGGCGCTGATGGCTTCCGTCGAGGGCAAACGCGGCACGCCGCGTCCGCGTCCGCCGTTCCCCGCGGAGAGCGGATTATGGGGCTGCCCCACGTTGATCAACAACGTCGAGACCTTTGCCAATGTGCCGCCGATTCTTCGCAAGGGCGCGGAGTGGTTCGCCGGCATTGGCACGGAAAAAAGCAAGGGCACCAAGGTGTTCGCGCTCGCCGGCAAAATCACCAACACCGGCCTCATTGAGGTGCCGATGGGCACGCCGTTGCGGCAGATCGTCGAGGAAATGGGCGGTGGCGCACCGGATGGCGGCAAAATCAAGGCCGTCCAGACCGGCGGGCCGTCCGGTGGCTGCATCCCCGCCGACGCGCTCGACACGCCGGTGGATTACGACTCGCTCACCAAGCTCGGTTCCATCATGGGGTCGGGCGGCATGATCGTCATGGATGACACCACGAAGATGGTGGACGTCGCCCGTTATTTCATGGAGTTCTGCGTGGACGAATCTTGCGGCAAATGCATTCCCTGCCGCGCCGGCACGGTGCAGATGCTGCATCTGCTCGAGAAAATTTTGAATCGCCAGGCCACCGCGCGTGATTTGGCCAAGCTGGAGGAACTTTGTGACATGGTGAAAAACACCAGCCTTTGCGGCCTTGGCCAGACCGCGCCGAACCCGACGTTGAGCACGCTGCGCTATTTCCGTAAGGAATACGAGGAACTGCTTCAGCCGGACACCAGTGGTCCGGGCGGGAACGGCGAATTGGAAAAAGGAACAGTTCAAGCGCATTGAAACAATAACTATGAATGGAATATCATCTATTTTCAGATTGATTGTGGTGCTTGCCGCACTGTGGACGGCCTCAAATTTGTATTCAGCCGAAAGCGTCGTCACATCGGCAATGACGGGTCATTGGGAAGGGAATGCCCGGATTATTGTTTCCTGGTGTCATCAAACAAATCTTCTTGTTGCGGTGGACATTCACGCAGATGGAAGCGTGACGGGGAAAATTGGCGATGCCACGCTCGTTGGAGGCCGTTTTGAACTAAATCGCGGTTGGCTTGGCCGAAAACTCAATTTGTATTCTGACTACCTTATCAAGGGGAAACTAAATGGCCCAATTGTCGCCACCGAAGGCATCACGCGAGATGGCATTTTCATTCCTCTCAATTTCACTGATGGAACCCTTGTCGGTGGCATCAACACGACCGGACAAGCATTCGGCGGCAAAGACAAAATGGCTTTAAGCGCCGAGTCGCTCAAGTTGATTCAAACCAAATGATTTTATGGCTGCAAAAACTTTAACCATTGACGGAAAAGAAATCAGCGCCGAGGAAGGCGCGACGATTCTGGACGTTGCGACTGACGCCGGCATCAAAATCCCGACGCTCTGCCATCTGGACGGCGTGTATGACGTAGGCGCCTGCCGCCTGTGTCTGGTGGAGGTGGTCGGAATTGCCAAGTTGCTGCCCGCCTGCACAACCAAGGTCGCCGAAGGCATGGACATCAAGACCGACAGCGAGCGTCTGCGCAAATACCGCCGCATGACACTGGAACTGCTGTTCGCCGAGCGCAATCACGTCTGCGCCGTGTGCGTGGCCAACGGTCATTGCGAACTGCAAACGCTCGCCTACAGCCAGGGCATGGACCATGTGCGCTATGACGGTTGCTTTCCGAAATGGAGCGTGGATGCCACGCACCGGCTGTTCGGCATGGACCATAACCGCTGCATCCTTTGCACCCGTTGTGTCCGTGTCTGCTGGCACATTGAAGGCGCGGGCACCAAAAACGTTTCCGGTCGCGGCGGCAATGCCACCATCATCAGCGACCTCAACCAGCCGTGGGGCGATTCCGAGACCTGCACGGCCTGCGGTAAATGCGTCATGTCCTGTCCGACCGGCGCGCTGTTCTACAAGGGTTCGACGGTGTCCGAAATGGAACGCGACCGCACCAAACTTGAATTCATCGTCAACGCGAGGGAGAAAAAACAATGGATCGCTTAAAAGTAGCCACCGTCTGGTTGGGCGGCTGTTCCGGCTGCCACATGTCCTTCCTAGACCTTGACGAGTTCCTCATTGAACTCGCGGGCAAGATTGAACTCGTTTACAGCCCGGTCGTGGATGTGAAGGAATATCCGAAAAATGTGGATGTCTGCCTCATTGAAGGCGCCGTCTGCAACGAGGACAACCTTGAACTGCTGCACAAAATCCGCGCCCGCACCAGGGTGCTGGTGGCCTTCGGCGATTGCGCCGTCACCGGCAACGTGCCCGCCATCCGCAACCAACTGGGACTGGGCAACGATGAAAGCGTGCTCCAGCGCGCGTATATCGAAAACGCACAGAACAATCCCGGCGTGCCGAAAGCCGACGGCATCGTGCCGCTGCTGCTCAAACGCGTCACGCCCGTGCACGAAGCCGTCCACGTGGAATATTTCCTGCCCGGCTGCCCGCCGCCGGCCGGCCGCATCAAGTCGCTGATGGTCCAGGTGTTGAGCGGTGAAACACCGAAGCTGGAAGGTTCGAATTTGAAATTTGGTTGAAAGAAATTTATGTCAAAGCGCATCGTCATCGATCCGGTGACTCGCATTGAGGGTCACGCCAAGATCAGCATCTTTATGGACGACGCGGGCAACGTGTCCGACGCCGTGTTTCACGTCGTGGAATTTCGCGGCTTCGAGAAGTTTTGCGAAGGCCGGCCCTACAGCGAAATGCCCGGCATCACCCCGCGCATTTGCGGCATCTGCCCCGTCAGCCACCTGCTCGCCTCGGCCAAGGCCGGCGACGCCATCATGGCCGTCAACATTCCGCCCGCCGCCGACAAGCTCCGCCGTCTGATGAATCTCGGCCAGCTGGTCCAGAGCCACGCGCTGAGTTTCTTCCACCTGAGCGCGCCGGATTTCCTGCTGGGTTGGGACACGCCGCAGGCGCAGCGGAATGTTTTTGGTTTGATTGCCTCCAACGCCGACCTCGCCCGCGCCGGCATCCGCCTGCGCCAGTTCGGCCAGGAAATCATCGAAATTCTTGGCGGCAAAAAAATCCATCCTGCGTGGGCCGTGCCCGGCGGCGTGCGCAGCGCTTTGACTGAGGAAGGCCGGGCGAAAATCCGCGCCTGGCTGCCGGAGGCCTTCGCCACCACAAAAGTCGCCTTCGACCTCTTCAAAAAAACGCTTTCGACGCACGAAAAAGAGGTCCAAATCTTCGGCAATTTTCCGTCACTGTTCATGGGCCTGGTCGCGCCGGACGGCGCCTGGGAACATCACGGCGGCAAACTGCGGTTTACCGATAGCAGCGGCAGCATCATTGCCGACCAGCTCGACCCGCAAAAATATTACGAATACATCGGCGAGTCGGTTCAGAACGCGTCCTATCTTAAGTCGCCGTATTACCTGCCGCTGGGTTACCCGGATGGCATGTATCGCGTCGGGCCGCTGGCGCGCCTGAATGTTTGCGAGCGCATGGGCGTGCCCCGGGCGGATGCCGAACTGGAAAATTTCAAGAAAATGGGCCACGGCGCGGTGACGTCGTCGTTCCTGTATCACTATGCGCGGCTCATTGAAATTCTCGCGTCAATCGAATACATCGAACGCTACCTGGACGACCCGGGTTTGTCCGGCGATTGTCTGCGCGCCGACGCCGGCATCAACAGCCTGCGCGGCGTGGGTGTGAGCGAGGCGCCGCGCGGCACGCTGTTCCACGATTACACGGTGGACCGCAACGGCCTGCTGAAAAAGGTCAATCTCATCGTTGCCACCGGGCAGAACAACCTGGCGATGAACCAGACGGTGGCGCAAATCGCGAAGCACTATGTGCACGGCCGGGAAATTCCCGAACCGATGCTCAACCGCATCGAGCACGGCATCCGCTGTTACGATCCCTGCCTGAGCTGTTCTACCCACGCTGTCGGCCAGATGCCGTTGCTGGTGCGGCTCATTGCGCCTGATGGCGCGGTGCTCAGCGAAATGGCGCGCGGTTAGACCGTGATTCGCAGTGGCATTTTCGTTGAACGCAAAAGAAGTGGATTAAAAGCCAAATTGCGGGGAGAACAATTCTTTGCACCGGGCCGAAACTGGAAATTGGGGCCGCGCGCCCGTAGCCGAGATGAAAACGCTGCGAATTTGTGAGTCTTGCAAGGCAGAGCTTCCTGCGGATTCAACGCAGAGGTTGTGTGCCAAATGCCGGGAGGCGGGGGTAACCCTTGGGCCGTCGCCGCGCCCGGGCATTGGTTTTTCTCCGCCGCATCCGCTGGCACTGAAAAGCCTTTTTCCCCAACTCGAAATTCTTGGCCTGCTGGGTCATGGCGGCATGGGGGCGGTTTACCAGGCACGCCAGCGCGGCCTGGACCGGATGGTGGCGCTCAAAATTCTGCCGCCGCAGATTTCCACCGAACCGGCCTTTGCCGAGCGCTTCGCCCGCGAAGCCCGCGCCCTGGCCCGGCTCAGCCATCCGAACATCGTCACGGTTTTCGACCTCGGAAAATCCGGCTCGCTTTATTATTTCCTGATGGAATTCGTGGACGGGGTAAACCTGCGGCGACTGCTGCAATCGCACCGGCTGACGCCGCGGGAGACCCTGGGCATCGTGCCGCAGATTTGTGAAGCGCTCGAATACGCGCACGGCGAGGGCATCGTTCATCGTGACATCAAGCCGGAAAATATCCTGATGGACCAGAAAGGCCGCGTGAAGGTTGCCGATTTCGGACTGTCCAAACTGCTTGAACCAGGACCGCAGGACATGCAGTTGACGCAATCCAGCCAGGTCCTGGGCACGATGCATTACATGGCGCCCGAGCAGCTCGAAAAGCCGCTCGCAGTGGATCAGCGCGCGGACATTTATTCCCTGGGTATCGTGCTTTACGAAATGCTCACCGGTGAATTGCCGCTGGGCCGGTTCGAGCTGCCCTCGAAAAAGGCGGCGGTGGACCCGCGGCTCGACGAACTGATGTTGCACGCCATGGAGAGAAATCCCGGACGGCGCTGCCAGCGTGCCAGTGAAGTCCGGCTGCAATTGGAAGCCATCGCGGGCGTTGCCTCCCGGCTTTCGCCGGAAGTAAGCCGGAAGCTGAGCTATGAATATCGCACCAGGACCACGTTGTTCGGCTGGCCGCTGATCCATGTGGCGACGGGCGTTGACCCGTCAACGGGGCGTAAGCGCACCGCGAAGGGAATCATCGCGGTGGGATGCCATCCGTGGGGCGTGATTGCATTTGGAGACGTGGCGGTGGGCGTGGTTGCCTGCGGTATTTTTGGGTATGGGTTGATTTCGGTGTCGGTCGTGGCGGTGGGCGTGTTCGCGGTCGGCAGCGCAGCGGTGGGATTGTGGCTGGCGATGGGAGGAATAGCGCTGGCTCCGATTGCGATTGGTGGGGCCGTGTTCGGTTATTACGCCAACGGAGCCATGGCGTGGGGAAAACACGCCCTGAGCCCGGGGGTTTACGACCCGCTGGCGGCAAAGTTTTTCACGCCACAGGCGACGGGGTTGACTCTCTGGGTGCTCAAAGGCTCCATGGTGGCAATGCCTTTGTTTCTACTGCTCGGATTTATTCCCTCCCTGATGGCCAGATTTTCCGAGCGGCGCCGGAAACGCCATTTCGAGCCTGACAAAACAAAACCCGTTTAACGTCATGAAATACATCGGGAAAATTTTTCTGTGCGCGTTGAGCTCGGTGATCGGCACCCTGGTTGGCGGTATGTTCTCAAGCGCATTGCACCTGGAGCAGCCCAAACTTCCCGGGCCAATGAATATGCCTTTGCTGGTTGTCCTCTGTCTCGGCGCCGGATTGGTGCTTTCTCTCGCGCTCGCCGCGTTATCGCCATGGCTTCCGGGAAAGCACTGGCCGCGTTTTGCGGTTGTTGCCTGGTTCGTGTTCGCGTGGCTGGGGATCAACAATACCATCGAAGCGTCCATTTTCACCACCATGGGCGGCGGGCCTGCGGTGATTGTGACCTTGCTGGTTCCGTCTCTCTCCGTGGCCGGCGCAGTCGTGCTTTTGTTCGGCAATCGGAAACACGGAAAATCATTTTCCGATAATTTACGCCGATTCTTTGCCGATCGCACCGTTAGGCAATGGGCTTTGCGGTTTTCATTGGCGGTGCTGGCTTTTCCAGTTGTCTATTTCTTCTTTGGCATGCCGGTGGGTCTGCTGGTCGGGAAATTTTATCAAAATCAATCGTTTGGCCTCCAGATGCCGTCGCTGGGCGTCGTCATCGGTGTGCAATTCGTTCGCAGCCTTGTCGCCTTGCTGGCCGCGTTGCCCCTTCTCGTGGTTTGGCCGGGTTCGCGGCAGCGCTTTGCGTGGATTTTTGGCCTGAATCTGTTTGTGGTTGCCGGACTCTATGGGTTGATTCAGGCTTACTGGATGCCGTGGACACTGCGAAGCATTCATACCGTCGAACTGCTTTTGGATTCGGTGGTCTATGGTTGGCTGGTCGCGGCGTTGCTGTTGCCTCACGCGACGGCACATAACCCTGTGCCGGTTGAAGAAACTGGTGTCCGGAATCATACCATTTAAACTTGTCCCGTGAGCAAAAACCAACCACCACTTCAAATCGCCGGCTTGCTGGTTATCGGGTACGGCAATCCGTTGCGTTGCGATGACGGTGTGGGACCCAGGGTCGTCGAAGCGATTGAAGAATTGAATTTGCCAGCGGTCCGCACCCTGGTTTGCCAGCAACTGTCACCCGAACACGCCGAACCGATTGCCCGGGCGCGCACGGTGGTCTTCGTGGATGCCTCCGTGGACGCGCCGAAGGAAGTACTGTTGCGCAAGCTGGAGCCGAACGAGTCCTCTCAACTCATGGCCCATGCCGCCGACCCGCGCACGATGCTGGCGCTGGCGCGCGACGTTTTCGGCCATTGCCCGGAAGCCTGGTGGCTGACCATTCCTGCCGTGAAACTCGGTTTTGGCGACGGCCTTTCGCCCGCCGCCCGATGCGGTTTTGAAAAAGCCGTTCAGGAAATCAAGAACCTCCATCGTCTGGCGGGTTGACAATCATGCCGCCGCCGCAACACACTCATTTATGCACGAAGTCCATCTTGTTCGCGCCATTCTGGAAACCGTTGAAAAACAGGCCGCGGCCCAAAAGGCCCGGTGCGTGAAGCTCGTCCAGATTCGTTTTAATCCGCTCACCAGCCACAGCGGCGACCACGTGCAATTCAGCTTTGACATCGTCAAAAAGGAGATTCCGCTGGTCCAGGATGCCGTGCTCAAGCTCACCGAGGTCGAGCCGACGCTGGTCTGTAATCAATGCGGCCACCGGTTCCACGGCCATAGCTTGCCCGACGTTTGCCCCAAATGCGCTTCGGTAAACGTCCAGGCTGTCAATTCCACAGATATGGTGCTCGAACGTTTTGAGATCGAGCGTTGAAAGGATTCTATGTTCGCACCGCCGGCAACGCGACTGAAGCTCGCCGTGCGCGGCGCGGTGCAAGGGGTCGGCTTCCGACCTTTCCTCTTCCGTCTCGCGTCCGAACTTAAACTTGCCGGTTGGGTCAACAATTCTTCGCAAGGCGTCCTGGTTGAAGTTGAAGGGCCGCGCGCCGTACTGGAAGAATTCCTGCTGCGGCTCGAGAACGAAAAACCACCGCGCAGTTTCATCCAAAGCCTCAAAGTTTCGTGGCTTGATGCCGTCGGTCATGCCGGCTTTGAAATCCGGGAGAGCGGGACCGGCGGTGACAAAACCGCGCTCGTGTTGCCGGACATCGCCACGTGCCCGGATTGTCTTCGTGAAATTTTTGATCCGAACAACCGCCGCTACCGTTATCCTTTCACCAACTGCACGAATTGCGGCCCGCGCTTCAGCATCATCGAATCACTGCCTTATGACCGCGCGAACACTTCGATGAAGGTATTCACGATGTGTCCGCAGTGTCAGGCCGAATACGACGACCCCGGCAATCGCCGTTTCCACGCCCAGCCGAATGCCTGCCCGGTTTGCGGGCCGCATCTGGAATTGTGGGATCGTAGCCGCGCTTGTAAGATCGCGGACGGCTCTTCGCCCGGTCCGCGTTCTTACGAACGCGGCCACATTGCTTTGTGCGCTGCCGTAAAAGCAATTGGTGAGGGAAAAATCGTCGCGGTCAAAGGACTCGGCGGGTTCCATTTGATGGCGGACGCACGCAACAACCAGGCCATCAAGTTGTTGCGTGAGAGGAAGCAGCGCGAAGAAAAACCGTTCGCGCTGATGTTTCCCTCGCTTGAAAGGATTAAAGCCGAGTGCGAAGTCTCCTCCTTGGAAGAACGATTATTGCGCTCCCCTGAATCGCCAATCGTCCTGCTTAAAAAAATCGTAAATCGTAAATCGCAAATCATAAATGCCGTCGCTCCCGGCAATCCCAACCTCGGCGCGATGCTGCCGTACACGCCGTTGCATCATTTGCTGATGGCCGAACTGGGATTTCCGGTCGTGGCTACCAGCGGCAACCTGAGCGACGAACCGATTTGCACGGATGAACGCGAAGCGTTGGAACGGCTGGGCGGCATCGCCGACGCTTTTCTCATCCATGGCCGTCCCATTGTCCGGCATGTGGACGATTCAATGGTGCGTGTCATGCTCGACCGCGAACTGGTCTTGCGCCGCGCCCGCGGCTGCGCGCCGTTGCCCGTGCTTTTGGAGTCCACAGTCCGGAGCCCACAGTCCACAGTCGTGCTGGCCGTGGGAGCTCATCTTAAAAATGCCGTCGCCTTGTCCGTCGGCCCGCAGGTTTTTCTGAGCCAGCATATCGGAGATCTGGAAACGGAGCAGGCGCACACCGCGTTTCGCCGCGTCATCGCGGATTTTGAGAAGCTCTACGACGCCAGGCCGCAAATCATCGCCACCGATCTGCACCCGGATTATCTCTCGACGAAGTTTGCGGATGAATTGGCGGGCGGGGCGGGCTCCCCGCCGCCCGCCGGCGGCGCGATGGGGACATCGCGCCCCGCCAGAATTGGCGTCCAGCATCACGTCGCCCATGTGCTGTCCTGCATGGCGGAAAACGAATTGCCGCCACCGGTGCTCGGCGTCTCCTGGGATGGCACCGGCTACGGCCTGGACGGCGCCATCTGGGGCGGCGAATTTTTTCTCGTTAGCGACCGAAACGTCGAACGCATCGCTCATCTCCGCCCGTTTCCTCTGCCCGGTGGCGATCAGGCAGTCAAGGAACCGCGCCGCACCGCGTTCGGATTGCTTTATGAAATTTTTGGCGACGCCGTTTTCCGACAAACAGACCTTGCGCCGCTGGCTGCCTTTTCCAAAACGGAACTGGCCGCCCTAAAAACGATGGTTTCAAAAAAATTAAATTCACCGGCAACCACCAGCATGGGCCGGTTGTTTGACGCGGTCGCCTCATTCGTCAATCTTCGCCAGCAAATCCGGTATGAAGGCCAGGCGGCGATGGAACTGGAATTTGCCCTCGATGGGATCGAAACCGACGAACACTACGAAATGCCGATCGCGGAGCGCGGAGTGCGGAATGAAAGTACCCTTCGTAGCACGACCGGCTCCGAACTCCGAACTCCGAACTCCGAAATTGTTTTGGATTGGTTTCCAATGATCGAGGCGATCCTGGCTGACATGAAAGCCGGCATTTCCATGGGTGAAGTTTCCGCCAAATTCCACAACGCGTTGGTGGAAGCCATTGTCGCCGTCGCCAAACACGCCGGTCGGAACCGGGTCGTGCTTTCCGGAGGTTGTTTCCAGAATCGCTATCTGACCGAGCGCACGGTCCGACGGTTGCAGGCGGAAGGGTTCCGTCCGTACTGGCATCAACGGGTGCCGCCGAACGACGGCGGCATCGCCCTCGGACAAGTCATTGCTGCGCTGCGCATAAGCGGTTAGATTAAAGGCGCATGTGTTTGGCCATTCCAGGAAGGATTGAGAGCATCGGCGGCGACGATCCGTTGACGCGCATGGGCAAAATCAATTTCGGCGGCATTCTCAAAGAAGCCAGTCTGGCCTATGTGCCGGAGGCGAAGGTTGGCGATTATGTCATCGTTCACGTTGGTTTCGCCCTCAACCGGGTTGACGAGAACGAGGCGCACAGGGTCTTCGAGTATTTAAAGCAGATGGAGGAACTGAGCGAGCTGGGCGATGGAAAGGCCGGGCCGTGAATTACGGCGCATCCAATTTCGTAGCGCAGACCGGCAGTCTGCCGTATCGCGGGTTGCCAGCCTGCGAGCGAACGATTTGCCGACTGCCAGTCGGCGACACAGCAGGTTGCCAACCTGCGCTACCCGGCAGGCCATGAAATACCTCGACGAATATCGCGACGGCGACCTCGCGCGACGACTCGCGCGGGAGATCCACCGCCTCACGACACGGCCTTGGAACATCATGGAGGTTTGCGGCGGCCAGACCCACGCCATCGTCAAGTTCGGCATTGATGAACTGTTGCCCGGGCAAATCACGCTCATCCACGGCCCCGGCTGTCCGGTCTGTGTGACGCCGCTTGAAATGATTGACAAGGCACTCGACATTGCCGCGCGGCCCAACGTCATTTTCACCTCGTTCGGCGACATGCTCCGCGTGCCGGGCAGCACGACGGATTTGCTTTCAGTCAAGGCCAGGGGCGGCGACGTACGCATCGTTTATTCGCCGCTCGATGCCGTGAAAGTCGCGGAGCAGAACCCGGCGAAGGAAGTGGTTTTCTTCGGTGTCGGTTTTGAAACCACCGCCCCGGCAACGGCGATGGCGGTTTATCAGGCCGCGCAGGGACAGTTTAAAAACTTTTCCATGCTCATCTCGCACGTGCTGGTGCCGCCGGCGATGGAAGCGTTGCTGTCATCGCCGAATTGCCGGATACAGGGCTTTCTTGCCGCCGGCCACGTCTGCACCGTAATGGGTTTCGAGGAATACTTTCCCATCGCGGCGAAATATCATGTGCCGATTGTGGTGACCGGTTTCGAACCGCTGGACATTCTGCAGGGCGTGTTGATGGTCGTGCAACAACTGGAATCGGGCCGGGCCGGGGTCGAAAACCAATACGCGCGCGTGGTGTGCCGCGAAGGCAATCAGCCCGCGCAGAAACTGATCCGCGAGGTGTTCCGCATCATCCCGCGCAAATGGCGCGGCGTCGGCGAAATCCCGCAGAGCGGACTGGGTTTGAGCGAGGCGTACGCGGCATTCGACGCCGAGAAAAAATTCGGCGTGGCGGAACATCACGCCGAAGAGCCGGTCGAGTGCATCAGCGGCCTGGTGCTGCAAGGATTGAAAAAGCCGCACGAATGCTCTGCGTTTGGCACAAAATGCACGCCGGAACATCCGCTGGGCGCGACGATGGTTTCGAGTGAAGGCGCCTGCGCGGCGTATTACCGGTACCGGCGGCGTTGAATTTACGATTTACGATATGAGATCTCTGCAAAAGGGTAGGAGCGACGCCTCGTCGCTTTGGGCGACTGGCCAAAACCGTTGGAAAATTGAATGCTCCCGGCGACGAGGCGTCGCCGCCACACGTTTTGCAGAGGTCTCGATATGCGATTTACGCGCCAACCTCGAATTCGGGAGCGGCGCGTAAATCGTAAATCGTAAATCAGAAATCGAGAGCAATCATGGCACAAAACAACAATTTCACGCTGAGTTGTCCCATTTCCATCTCGCAATATCCGCACGTGCTGATGGCGCACGGCGGCGGCGGACGGTTGATGCACCAGCTCATCGGCAAAATGTTTCTGGCGGCGTTCCGCAATCCTTTGCTCGAAATGCAGCACGACTCGACGGTCGTGGAGTTGACCGGTAAAAAACTCGCGTTCACGACGGACTCCTACGTGGTGCGACCGTTGTTTTTTCCCGGCGGCGACGTCGGCTCCATGGCTGTCCACGGCACGGTGAACGATCTCGCCATGAGCGGCGCGCGGCCGCGTTACCTGAGCGCCGCGCTCATTATCGAGGAAGGTTTGCCGATGGAAACGCTCTGGAAAATCGCCTGTTCGATGCAGGAGGCTGCGCAACGTTGCGGCGTGCAAATCATCACCGGCGACACCAAGGTGGTGGATAAGGGCAAGGGCGACGGCGTGTTCATCAACACCGCCGGCATCGGCGTGGTCGAACATGACCAAAAAATCGCGCCGCAAAACGTGCGGGCCGGCGATGCCGTTCTGGTGAGCGGCGACCTGGGCCGGCACGGCATGGCCATCATGGCTGTGCGCGAAGGGCTGCAATTCGAGAGCGCCATCGAAAGCGATTCCGCGCCCGTGCACGAGATCGTTCTGGAATTGCTCAAGGCCGGCGTTGAAATTCATTGCCTGCGCGACCTGACGCGCGGCGGACTGGCCAGTGCGCTCAACGAAATCGCCGAAGGCTCGCGCGTGCGCATCGAAGTTGAGGAGAAATCAATTCCCGTGCGCGAGGATGTTCACGCCGCGTGCGAAATGCTCGGTCTTGACCCGTTGCACGTCGCGTGCGAAGGGCGCCTGGTTGCGTTTGTTGCGGCCAAGGATGCGGAGCGCGCGTTGGAAATCATGCGCGGCCAAAGCACCGGCGCGGGGTCGGCGGCGATTGGCCGGGTGGTCGAAAGTGCCGCGCCGCTCGTCACGTTGAAAAGCACGATTGGCGCCAGCCGCATTCTCGACATGCCCAGCGGCGAACAACTGCCGAGGATTTGCTAATCCGTCAGGACGCCTTCGAGCGCAATCATTGTGCGTTGGAACGTTTCCTCCGGCGTGCCGCCGGCGACGATGGGCACGAGCAAGCCGCGCTCCTGGTAAAATTTAATCAGTGGCCGGGTGCTCTTTTCATAGGCCGCCATGCGCACACGGACGGATTCGGGCCGGTCATCTTCGCGCAGGAACAGTTTTCCGCCACAATGGTCACAGGCGTCCGCGACCCGCGGCGGGCGTGAGGTGACGTGATAGACCGCCTTGCACTTGGAACAGGTGCGCCGGCCGCTGATGCGGGCCACAATTTCCTCCAGCGGCAGTTCGTAATTAAGCACCGCCGTCAGCATCACCTCTTCGCGGCGCAACAATTTTTCCAAAGCTTCGGCCTGAGCCACGGTGCGCGGAAAACCGTCGAGCAGAAAACCACCGCAGCAATGCAGACAGCGCAACCGTTCGCCGACCATGTCCAGCACCGTTTTGTCCGGCACCAGCTCGCCGCGTTTCATGTAATCGAGCGCGTCGTTCAGAGCCGGGCTTCTTTGTCCGTCGGGCAAACTCTTGGCCGCGCGAAAAACATCGCCGGTGGACAGGTGACAGGAGCCCAATCGTTGGTGAAGCAATTCCGCCTGGGTTCCCTTGCCGACGCCCGGCGCGCCCAGCAGGACCAGCCGCCAGGCCTTTGCTGGCGCCTTGAGGGGTGGGTTTGAGCAAACCGCCTTGCCCGCTTTCAGCCAGGCCGCCCGATCATTTTTTATCGCATTCATGTCATCAGTTTACTTCAAGTGATTTCGATAAACAATAAGCCGGGCGATATTCCCAAAAGATGTTCTTTCTTTGCCAAAATCCGCAAACCTCAACGGCTTAGACTTTTGACCCGTCCGTTCGCCGGATTAAGATCGCCGATTGGCGGCATTTTCGGCCCGGGTCAGTTCGTGTTAAATCCCATTGTAAAATCTGGCTTTTTCTCCTGCAAGGTATGGCGAAATTATGCCAATAAGCGTGTAGTGCGTGACGAGGCCCGGTTTTAAAGTGCCTTGTGAGAATCGTGGAAGAATCAAAGACCAGAAATTCTCCGGTGAACGGGAATGCGGAAAAGAGGAATCACCTTCCGGTGCGCGAAGCCGCATTCGACCGGCCGCGTGACTTTCTGAACAACCGGTTTGTTTACGTGGTCATCTCGTCGCGCGCGCACGGCCTGTCGGTGGGCGTGAACATGAACCCCGACAAGCAATGCAACTTCGACTGCCTGTATTGCGAGGTGGACCGCCGCACGCCGCCCGTTGAGACGGCGCTGGACGTGGGTGTCATGGCCGGCGAACTTCAACGGACGCTGGCGCACATCCTGCAAGGCCAGTTGCACGAACGTCCGCAATACCAGTCGCTGCCGGCCGAATTGCTGCAATTGCGCCATGTGGCGTTGAGCGGCGATGGTGAACCGACCCTGGCCCCGAATTTTGCCGAAGCGCTGCAGGCAGTAATTCACGTCCGCGCGCTGGGCGGATTTCCGTTTTTCAAAATCGTTTTGATCACCAACGCGACCGGCCTGGACCGGCCGCAGGTGCAGGAAAGCCTGAAGCGCCTCACCAAGTCGGACGAGATCTGGGTGAAACTCGATGGCGGCACCCAGGATTATCTGAACCGGGTGGACCGGCCGAGTGTTCCGCTGGAAAAGGTGCTGGCGAACATTTTGGCGCTGGGCCGCCAGCGTCCGGTGGTCATCCAAAGCTTGTTCCCCGCCATCAACGAAGAGGAACCGTCGCTGGAGGAAATCGAACAATTTGCGCAACGGCTCAAGGAATTGAAGGCCCGCGGCGCCCAGATTTCCCTCGTGCAAATCTACTCCGCCGCGCGTCCCATGTCCCACACCGAGTGCGGGCATCTGCCGCTGAAGACGCTGTCGCACATCGCGCAAATTGTGCGGCAAATCACCGGCCTCAAGGCGGAAGTGTTTTAAGACCGTAGTCTTGCCAGGGCTTGCCGCGGATGACACGGCGTAAAGTCGCGTGGCGCACATCCGAGAACGGGCAAACATCCCGGCGTGATGTCTCTGCCAAAAACCTGAGTCTCCGAATTTCTGCGTCTTGGCGGTTAAAAATCCGTGTGCATCAGCGGATTAACTGCCGATGGAACCAGTCCGTTACCGGATCGCGCAATTGACTGATGCACATGCCCGTCACCAGATGGTTGGCGAGGGGAACTTCCTGCACTTCCGATCCCGGCGGCGACGCTGCTTGAAAGCGGCTTAAATCTTCCCGGAGACACACTTCATCCCGTTCACCGCGTATAAGCAAAATCGGATGTTTCATCTGCCGGACGGCAATCTCCGTGGCCAGGTCGGGGAATCCGGCGAGGTGGGACGCCACCAGCGCGGCCGCTTTATGGTCGGTTCTCCAAGTCAGGTTGGGGGCAAACGTCTTGAGGTACCGGTCCACGGCGGCACGGGGGTCCGGATAGGGTGAGATGGCCACCACGCTTTGCACGCGCGGGTCCATGGCCGCCCATTGCAACGCCAGCACAGCGCCATACGAAACGCCCAGCACCCCGACCGGTCCCTCGCAAACGTGCCGTTGCACCAGCGCATCCAGGCATTGCACCAAATCCGTCCGCTCAATGCCGCCAAAATAGATGCGGTCGCCGGTTGAATGGCCGTGCCCGCGCAAATCCACGAGCACCACCCGATAACCCGCTTCGGCCAGGACCAGCCCCCACGGCAACATGATCTCCTTGTTCAACCCGTAACCGTGCAACAAGAAGATGGTGCCGCGAATGTCCTCCGCTAACGGCTTCGATTTCGGGGAATAGCGCGACAGATCAAAGGTAAAGTTGAAATCGTAGCGGTTGGTGTCGCTATGACGTTGCGGATGATGCACGGTAATGGTTGAGTTCAGTTTGGCGCCATAGTCTCCCGGTTCCATAACCATCAAATCCAGCATCGCCGGTGGCGGGCCGACGGCGATCCGTTCGATTGGGAAATTCGTGGCCAGGATCGCCACCAACCGTTCGAATTCCGCGGGAATTTTGATGTGCTGATTCGGCGCCTGCAGCGCGGTCCGGGCAAGCTTGCCGGGTGACGTGCAGCCGCCACATGCCAGACACAGGAGCAATGAAGCCATCAGGGTGGGCGCGCCCAATCCTTTCCGCAGTTCCTTCACAGCCATGACGGCTCTATTTAGCCACGGAACGTCTTTTTTACAAACCGGATTGTAGGTGGTGTTTTAATTTGCTGTAGCGTCGAGCCTGTGGCTCGGAATCGGCGCACAGCGCCGACACTACAACTTCAGACGAGGACACTGCCGGATTGTAAACTCGCTTGTCAGTGACCAGCCATTCGAGTAAGGGAACGCGATGAACGCGACCTCATCTCCGCCTGCGGGGCCGCCACCCCGGCTGGATGCGCCACCCGCAGGGGCAGCTCGCATCAACCGGCGGTGCTGGTGGATTCACCTGATTCTGGTCAGCGCCTACCTCCTGCTGGTGGGAATGATGGGAAGGGAACGCCACGAAGCACGCGCCCAGGTGCCGGCGCTGTCACACACCGCCGGTGGTCTGCTCGTGGTGTGCGGGATCGAGCTTTTGATTTTTGCGGCCGTGCTGGGCCTGGCATTGATGGCCTCCCGGGCGTCCCACGACGAGCTGTTGTGGCGTTGGCGCCAGGGTTTCTGGCCGGTGCCGTTGGGCATCGGTTACTCCATCGCCATCCGTTTTGCCGTGGTCATGATAACGATGGTTACCGTGGTTGCGTTGATTGCCGCGCATGCGGTGACGGCGCAATCGCTGCAACGATTTCTGGCCGTCAATCGTCCGAGCCTGGAAACCATCGTGGATATTTCCGCCATGCGCCAGGATCCGCTTTATTTCTGGCTTACGTTGACGGTGGTGAGTTTTGTCGTGGCCGGTTTGCGCGAAGAACTTTGGCGTTCGGCATTTCTGGCCGGACTGCGGGCGCTCTGGCCGCGACATTTCGGTTCGCGCGCCGGGCAGGTTGCCGCCGTCGCCATCGCGGCGATCCTGTTTGGCTTTGGACATCTTGGCCTGGGCCTGGTCAACGTACTGGTCGCGGGGTTGCTGGGCTTCGGACTGGGGCTGATCATGGTCTTCCATCGCTCCATCTGGCCCGCCGTGATTGCGCATGGAATGTTTGACGCGACGAGCCTGGCGCTGCTTCCGTGGGTTGCCGAAAAGTTGCCGGAACTGCAACGAACACTTGGGCATTGAACAGAAGTTTATTCTGTTGCCGGCGGCACCGGAAAGGCAAAGTGCGCATCCCTCGGGGGACCGAGCCCGGCAACTCCGGCCCGAAGTTCAGGATCAGCGGTTCGGCGAGGGCAGGGGATAGGTTGAAATCGCCCGCATATATTGTGCCCGTTCGAACGTGGCCGGGTCGGCGCAGTTTTTCTGGCTCAGACTGCCTTTGAGCTGGGTCACCGATTCATATTCGTGTTCTTCCATCCACGCAACCAGTTCCCGTTCAATCACGCCGATCTGCCGGACGCCGTGCCGGATGAGCACGGAACACAACATCGTCACGTCCGCGCCGGCCATGAGCATCTTCAATACGTCCGTGGCGCGATGCAAGCCGCTGGTTGCCGCCAGACTGGCGTTGAGGCGGAGGTAAAGAATGGCAATCCAGCGCAGTGGCAGGCGCATGGCCATCGGTGTGCTGAGCAGGATGTTCGGTTTTACTTCCAGCGTTTCCAGATCAATGTCCGGCTGGTAAAACCGGTTGAACAGCACCAGGCCGTCCGCGCCCGCTTCGTCGAGCCGTTTGGCCATGTACGCAAAATTACTGAAGAACGGGCTGAGCTTGACGGCAACGGGAATCTTCACCTCGGATTTCACGGCCTTGAGAATGTCGAGATAGGTTTGCTCCACCATCGCGGCGGACAGAGCGCAATCCGTCGGAATGTAATAGATGTTCAATTCCAGCGCGTCGGCGCCGGTCTGCTCAATCTGCCGGGCGTATTTGGTCCAACTGCCGGTCGCGGAACAATTCAGGCTCGCAATCATCGGGATGCGCGTCGCCTTTTTCGCCTTGGCGATGTGATGCAGGTACTCCTCCGGGCCGAGACAAAATTCCTCCGGCTCGGGGAAATAGGTCAGTGCCTCGGCGAAGCTTTCGGTGCCTTGTTCGAGGTGGTGTGCCAGTTCGGCGCGGTCCAGTCGCAATTGTTCCTCGAACAGCGAATGCAACACCACTGCCGAGGCGCCCGCGTCTTCCATCTGTTTGATGTTGTCAATTTCCTCCGACAACGGCGAGGCCGCCGCGACCAGCGGCGTTCGTAGTGTCAGGCCGAGATAGGTGGTGGTCAGGTTCATAACATCATTTATGATTTACGATTTATGATTGATGATTGCGGGCCTTTCGTCGCGTGGCGCTGAAAATTTTGATCAACTCGACGGCTTCCGCCTGCAATTTTGCAACCCGCTTCGCCGAAACCAGCGCTGCCCGTTTTGCGATTTCAATCCAAAAATCCGTTTCGTCAGCTTCTTCCAGGACGGTGGTAATTTTGTTGATAAAGTCCGCGTGCGATTTCCCGCGGAGGGCAGAGCGATAATTTGATGCCACCGAACAACCGCTGCGCGCCACCTGACCGGCGATCGTTTTTCCCGACGGTTTATTCGGCGGGGCGTCGGCAAATTTGAGCACGCGGACGGCGAATTGAACGGTCCTTTCTTTAAGTTCGATTGGATTCATAGGCGCTTTGACGTAAAAATCATCAATCATCTATCTTAAATCATAAATAATCTCACGGTTGTTGGTCCGCGGTGGCGGCCGGTTTTGGCGTTGCCGCGTGCCCGTTCCCATTGGTCTTCAGATCGCGTCCGCCCAGGTACTGGTAAAACTGCCAGCGCCGCTCGGAGTCGGCCTGGGCCTGGGCAAACAGCCGTTTGGCCGCGTCCGGCTTGCTCTTGGTGAGCATCTTGAACCGGTTTTCCGACAGGAGATAATCCTGCACCTTGGCCTTGGCGGCCGAGGAATCCAGTTGCAACGGGTTCTCCCCACGTTCGGTGCGGCGCGGGTCGAACCGGTAGAGCAGCCACTGGCCGGAGTCCACCGCGAGTTTCTGCTGGCGCGCACCCACACCCATGTCCACCGCGATGCCGTGCGCGATGCAATGGCTGTAAGCAATGATGAGCGACGGGCCGGGATAGGATTCGGCCTCCACGAACGCCTTGAGCGCCTGTTCATCCTTTGCGCCCAGGGCCACGCTCGCCACATAAATATGGCCGTAGGTCATGGCGATCAGGCCGAGGTCTTTCTTGCCCATCGTCTTCCCGCCGGCGGCAAACTTCGCCACCGCGCCGCGCGGCGTGGACTTGGACATCTGCCCGCCGGTGTTGGAATAAACCTCCGTGTCGAGTACGAGCACGTTCACGTCGCGGCCACTGGCCAGCACGTGGTCCAGACCGCCATAGCCGATGTCATAAGCCCAGCCGTCGCCACCGACAATCCATACGCTCTTTTTTACCAGTTGATCCGCGAGGCCCAGCAACAATTTCGCCTCCGGCGAGTCAAGTTTCTGCAGTTTTTCCTTCAACGCGGCGACGCGTTCGCGCTGTTCAAAAATATCGGCTTCATCGGTTTGATTGGCGTTCACGATGCCGTTTACCAGATCATCGCCCAGTTGCGGCGCGAGTTTCTTCACCAGTTCGGCGGCAAAGTCCTTTTGCTTGTCAAGCGAGACACGGAAACCAAGACCAAACTCCGCATTGTCCTCGAATAACGAATTGCACCAGGCCGGGCCGCGGCCATCGGCGTTCTTCGCGTAGGGCGTCGTCGGCAGGTTGCCGCCGTAAATTGAGGAACAACCGGTGGCGTTGGCAATGACGGCACGGTCGCCAAACAGTTGCGAAAGCATTTTGAGATAGGGCGTCTCGCCGCAGCCGGCGCATGCGCCGCTGAATTCGAACAGCGGCCGCAGCAGTTGTTGCTGACGGAGTTGCGTCAGCTTGACCTTGCGCCGGTCCACTTCAGGCAGACCGAGGAAGAAATTCCAGTTCTCGCGCTCCGGCAAACGCAGTGGCGCCTGCGATCGCATGTTGATGGCCTTGAGCTTGGTCTCCGTCTTGTTGCGGGCCGGGCAGATGTCCACACACAGCGAGCAGCCGGTGCAGTCCTCCGCCGCGACCTGGAGGGTAAATTTCCAGCCCTTGAACTCGGGGTTGCGGCTGTCCGTGCTCTTAAACGTCCTGGGCGCATTGGCCAGCGCCGCCGGCTCGTAAACCTTCGCACGGATGGTCGCGTGCGGACAAATCGCCACGCACTTCAGGCATTGGATGCAGACTTTTTCGTCCCAAACCGGAATGTCCATCGCGAGATTGCGTTTTTCGTATTGGGCCGTGCCGGTCGGGAACGTGCCGTCCGCTGGAAACGCGCTCACGGGCACTTCGTCGCCTTCGCCGGCGGCGAGCCGGCCCAGGACGTTTCTCACAAACGCCGGCGCGCCCGGCGAAATGGGCGGAAGCAGGTCGCCGCTGCCGTTGACATCCCCGGGCACCGGCACCTCGTGCAGATGTTCCAGCGTGTTGTCCACGGCCTTGAGGTTCATGGCCACGACTTCCTCGCCCTTTTTACCGTACGTTTTCTTGATGGAATATTTGATGGCTTCGATGGCCTTGTCACGCGGCAGCACGCCGGACAGTGCGAAGAAACAAACCTGCATGATGGTGTTGATGCGTCCGCCCATGCCGCTGTCGCGGGCCACCTTTGTCGCGTCAATCACGTAAAATTTCGCCTTCTTGGCGATGAGCGATTCCTGCACGGGCGTCGGCAGCTTCGACCAGATTTCGTCCTGCGGGTAAGGCGTGTTGAGCAGGAACGTCCCGCCGGGCACCAGCGGTTTGACCATGTCGAACTTCTCCAGAAACATCGGCAGGTGGCAGGCCACGAAGTTCGCGCGCGAGATCAGATACGTCGAGCGAATCAGCTTCGGCCCGAACCGCAGGTGCGACACGGTCATGCTGCCGGATTTCTTCGAGTCATAAACGAAATAGCCCTGCGCAAAATTCTCCGTGCCTTCGCCGATAATTTTGATGGAATTCTTGTTCGCGCCCACCGTGCCGTCCGCGCCAAGACCGTAGAACAACGCGCGAATGACATCGTCGGGTTCGGTTGAAAAGTTGTGGTCCACCGGCAGGCTGGTGTGGGCGACGTCATCGTTAATGCCGACGGTAAAATGGGTCTTGGGTCTGGCGGCGGCCATGTTGTCGAACACGGCCTTGACCATCGCGGGCGTGAATTCCTTAGACGAAAGGCCGTAGCGGCCGCCAACCACTTTCGGCAGCCATTTTAAATTGCCCCAGCCATTGGCCATGCCTTCGAGGACCGCGGCCACACAATCCTGATACAATGGTTCGCCGGCCGCGCCCGGCTCCTTGGTGCGGTCCAGCACCGAGATGGTTTTGACCGACCGCGGGAGGGTTTCCACAAACCGTTTGCCGTCGAACGGGCGATACAGCCGCACCTTCACCAGGCCGAACTTGGCGCCGCGCTCGTTCAGATACTCGACGGTTTCATGCGCGGCTTCACAGCCCGAACCCATCAGCACCAGCACGTGCTCGGCATCCGGCGCGCCGACGTATTCAAAAAGTTTATAGGCGCGGCCGACCTGTTTCGCAAAATCGTCCATCGCCTGCTGCACGATGTCCGGGCAGGCGGCATAAAACGGATTACAGGCCTCACGCGCCTGGAAGAAAGCGTCCGGATTTTGCGCCGTGCCGCGCAGCACCGGATGGTCGGGCGACATTGCCCGCGCGCGGAATTCGGCAATCAACTTGTCGTCAATCAACGCGCGCAAATCGTCCTCGGTCAGCATCTCAATCTTTTGCACCTCATGCGACGTGCGGAACCCGTCGAAGAAATGCACAAACGGAATCCGCGACCGAAAGGTGGCGGCCTGCGAAATGAGGGCGAAATCAGCGGCCTCCTGCACGCTGGCCGAGCCGAGCATCGCCCAGCCGGCGGAGCGCACGGCCATGATGTCGCTGTGATCGCCGAAAATGGAAAGGGCATGGGTCGCCACCGCGCGGGCGGTGACGTGGAACACCGTGGGCAGCAATTCGCCCGCGATTTTGAACATATTGGGAATCATCAACAGCAATCCTTGCGACGCCGTGAACGTGGTGGCGATGGAACCGGTCTGCAACATGCCGTGGACGGCGCCGACGGCTCCGCCTTCGCTTTGCATTTCCACAATGGACGGGATGGTGCCCCAGAGATTATTTTTGCCCTCGGCGGTCCATTGATCGCAGAACTCGGCCATGGGCGACGACGGCGTGATGGGATAGATGGCCATGACCTCGTTGAGGCGGTAGGCGACGTGGGCAACGCCTTCGTTGGCGTCCAGCGTAAGTTTCGGTCTCGTGCTCATTTTGATGAAAAATTTAAAATCATTGAATGCTGAAACGGCCGTTCCGGCGCTGAGTTTCAACCAGTTTGGCTCATCGCCAACGACCCTGAAATCAGCATAGTTTGTAAAGGGGCGGCCACCCCCACTTATTTTGCCAAAGAAGCAACATCGCTTGCTTCAAAAGCATAAAACCACAGAAACTTTTTCCACGAATTTCACGAATTGACACCAATTGAAAGCCTGAAAGGCTGACAGAAAATAGCCCGGGGCAACGCCCCGGGAAAATTCCCAACATATTTTCCCAAGCCCCGGAGGCGCGGCAGAAATCAACCACGAAGCGCACCGACAACGCGAAATTCTTTTGCCGCAATAAGGCTCAAAAAGCGCAAAATTTTAACCGCGGACGAACGCGGATTCCACGCCCTAATTCCGGCATCGGAATTGTAGCATTCTTTGCATTATGGCGCGGAGGCGAAGACGAGATGTTGATTGGGGTGATTGCCTCGTGAATTTCTGCACAAAATCCTGTTTGATTGCTACAATTTTTAAAACCGAATTTCAGCCAGTTGATTTTGATTTCCGACCCAAAGCGGTGAGCCGCTGAAATTTTCGTTCCTCCAATTCCTTTTCCTCGCGCTTGTAATCCGCCCACCATTGGCTGAACGACTTGCCGCCAGTTTTGAGTTTGATCTTGCCGTGAAAGGAATGGATGAGCCTCCGCATTTCTTCTGGAGGAAGTTTTTTCCTCCGATTTGCCATGACGCGGTGAATGTGCGTCGGAATTTTGTCCGCGTCAATTCGCGTTTGCCGTTCAGAACGTGTATTTCACCGCCAGCGACACGAGATTGCGCGAAAATTCACGGCCGTCCGCGTAGGTTGCGCCCGCCGCGGTCGTAGGCACTTTATTGTCCACCAAATCGTAAGACCAGGACAGCTCGGCGCTCAGGTGCTGGTTGTAAGTGTAGGTTAGTCCTGCGCTCGGCGTGTAAATCCAGTCATCGCGATTCACCGGCGCCTGCCAGTCGCCAATGTAAAGCTGGAACCCGGCGCTCGCCGCCCAATGATCGTCAAACTCGTGTTTCCAGGTCGCACCGTAGGTGATGTCTTCGTAAACGCTCTGGCTGGAAAACGCCGGCTGCTCGAAGCGCTTGAACAACAGTGTCATCGTGTCGTTTTTGTCCGGCATCAAGGTCGCCGAGGCGTCCACCCAATAAAGCTGGCGGTTGCGGTCGAAGCCTGCAGGCGTGCCGTCCGCCCAAACGCGGATTTCCGGGCCGCCCAACGCGGCCAGTTTGAGCCACGGGACCGGCGTGCCTTCAATACCTAACAGGATACGATGGTATTGGCTGTCGTAGGGACTGTCCGTGAAGGCGGTGTTGGCGGCGTTCGGGCCGACGAACTGGTCCTGCCGGCCATAACGGTAGCCGAGAACCAGATACGTTTTCCGGCCTACGTCGTAGCCGACGTCCACGCCGCCGTTCACGTCCTGCCGGTCGAGATAGTTTTCGTAGGTATAAGCCGGGTTTACGTTCAGCCGTTGGTCAGTCAGGAAATCGTGGTAATAAGCCGACGCGACGGGGCGGATGAACCATTTGCCGAACGGCAGCGTCAAGTGGAAGTTGTTGCGGTCAACAAACTGCTCGCGCCGGTCGCGCAGCGGAATACCGCCGATGGCCGGACAATCATCGGGCCGGGCAAACGTCGGGCCGACGGTGCTGCCCTCGACAAAGGTCTCGCCGTTGAGCCACTCCCAGGTGGCGTCTCCGATTTTGCCGTTGAAATTGAGCGTGACACGGTGCGCGGCATAATCCTCATCCTCCGCCGATGTGTAGAGCGCAATCTCCGGCGCATAGGCCGCCGTCACGTTGAACGCCTCCCCAGGCTGATAGTTCAGGCTGAGCCGGGGAAGGACGGTGGTGACGAAAGACGACTTCATGGGGGACACGGCGTGCAGCCCGGCGGCGGCTGCCGCGGTAACATTCGCCGGCAGAGGCGCGATGTCCGTGATGTAAACGTTATTGTCGTAGCCTTCCTTCAGCGTGCCGTCGGCTTTCCAGGTCAGATTGGTGTCGGCCGCGAAGGCAGGACCGGCCAGCAGTACGACCAGCGTAGCGCAGGCTGACATTCCGCTGCATCGTGGATGGTCAATCCGCAAGCGTCCGCCGACTGCCTGTCGGCGACACGGCAGATTACCAATCTGCGCTACCAGTCTAGCAGTGGCGGCAAAACAAATTCCGGTTGGGTGAGTCACGGTTGAGGCTCCATTTGGATTGGCTTTCATCTTTGGTGTGCTCAATAGGCGAGCTTGATTCCCGCGAGTTTGGTCACGGTCCCGATGTCTTTCTCCCTCATGATTTCGAACCGGACGCCGGTCCCTTCCGTGTAGCGTTTGGCTTCGTTGATGATTTTAATCACACCGGGAGGCAGGTTGCTTTGACGTGCTGCGGCCACCGCTTTGTCGCCGAGGATAAACGCGACGCGAAACGCGTCTTTGCATGGGCCGAGATACACAATGTTGCGTCCCTTGCTCTTAAGCCGCAGCGACCAGCCGGCTTTGGGTGAGTAGGAGTTCCATTCCACGACGGTCAACTGGTGTTCATCCGCCAGGCGGGTCAACAACCGGTCCCAGAGCGTTTTCGCTGGACCCAGCGCGTCGGTCAATTCGGCGTCGGTGGGCGGATGCGATTTGCCTATGAATGCGTTGGGCAGCATGGGTGGAGGGAGGTTGGAATCCGGGGCGGTTGCCGGGGCGGTTGGCCCCGGCAACACGCCTCCGACTTTACTGTTTCCCTTTAACCAGAAGTTCCACAACGTGCGGGTCGGCCAGCGACGAAACATCGCCGATCTGGTCGGCGGCGTTCTCGGCGATTTTGCGCAAGATGCGGCGCATGATTTTGCCGGAGCGGGTCTTCGGCAGGGCGGGCGCGAACTGAATCTTGTCCGGTACGGCAATCGGCCCGATTTCCTTGCGGACGTGATTGCTCAGTTCCTTTTTGAGTTCATCACTTTCGGGCACACCGTCTTTGAGGGTCACGAAGGCGTAAAGGCCCTGGCCCTTGATGTCGTGCGGCATCGGCGCCACGGCGGCCTCGGCGACCTTGGAATGGCTGACCAGCGCGCTCTCGACCTCGGCGGTGCCGATGCGATGGCCGGACACGTTGACCACGTCGTCAATGCGGCCCATCAGCCAGTAATCGCCGTCCCCGTCAATGCGGCAGCCGTCGCCGGTAAAATAGATGTTGGGATACATGGTGAAGTAGGTTTCGATAAACCGGCTGTGGTCGCCCCACGTGGTGCGCATCATGCCCGGCCACGGTTTGGTGATGCACAGCTTGCCGCCTTCGTTCACGCCGCACGGCTTGCCGTCGTCGCGCAGGATGACCAGTTCAACGCCGAAGAACGGGTGATTCGCGCTGCCGGGTTTGAGCGTGTGCACGCCGGGCAGGGGCGAGATAAGGGCGCCGCCGGTCTCCGTCTGCCACCACGTATCCAGGATGGGACAACGCTCCTTGCCGATGACGCGGTGATACCACATCCACGCTTCGGGATTGATGGGTTCGCCCACGGAACCGAGCAGGCGCAGCGTGCCGAGGTTGTATTTGTCCGGCCATTCTTCCCCGAGCCGGATGAGCGAGCGGATGGCCGTCGGCGCGGTGTAGAAGATGGTGACCTTGAATTTATCCACAATCTTCCAGAACCGCCCGGCGTCCGGGAAGGTGGGCACGCTTTCATACATCAGACTGGTCGCGCCGTTGCAGAGCGGGCCGTAGCAGATGTAGCTGTGGCCGGTCACCCAGCCGATATCGGCCGTGCACCAGAAAATGTCGTCGTCATGCACGTCGAAGATGTATTTGTGGGTGAGGCTGGCCTGGAGCAGGTAACCGGCGCTAGAATGAACGACGCCCTTGGGTTTGCCGGTCGAACCCGATGTGTACAGGATGAACAGCGGGTCCTCGGCATTGTTGACCACGGGCGGGCAATCCCCGCTCGCACCAGCCATCAGCTCATGATACCAGACGTCGCGTTCCGGCGTCATGTTGCACGGCTGCTCGTTGCGTTTGACGACAATGACCTTTTTAATGCTCCTGGTCTGTTTGAGCGCTTCGTCGGCAATGCCCTTGAGCGGAATGCTCTTGCCGGAACGCAGGGAAACGTTCGAGGTGATCAGCAGACGGCACGTGGCGTCGTTGATGCGCCCGGCCAGCGCTTCGGCGCTGAACCCGCCGAACACGACCGAATGAATGATCCCCAGCCGCGCGCAGGCGAGCATGGCGACGGGCAATTCGGGAATCATCGGCAGATAAATGGAGACGCGGTCGCCTTTTTTGAGGCCGAGCGATTTCAGCACATTGGCGAATTTGCAGACTTCCTGATGCAACTGCGCGTAAGTGAACGTGCGGAACGTCGTCCTCCGGTTCGCCCTGCCAGATGAGGGCGGTTTTGTCGCGCGCCCCGGTTTTCAAATGGCGGTCGAGACAGTTCACTGACACATTGAGCCGGCCGTCCTCGAACCACGTGTGCTCGACGATTTTCGCCGATGTGTTCCAGATGTATTTGCGGCCCTTGGTCGGCGATTTGAACCAGTCGAGCGTGGCGGCCTGTTCAAGCCAGAATCCGTCCGGATCCTTGATCGAGCGCTCGTACATTTTTTGGTATTGCCCGGCGTTGAGGAGGGCATGTTGAATCACTTCCGGGTCGGGCGGGAAGGTCCGGCGTTCCTGCAAGAGGGAACTGGTCGAAATGGGTTGGGTCAGTGTGGTTGTCATAATGCTCTCCGGTTGGGTTTGAGGTGTTCGTTGGTGGGAAGGGACCATCTGGGCGCCGGTACGGTTCTCCTGGGACTGGCGCAAATCCCGTGAAATTGGAATATGTGGTGAGTGATGTTTTTAATCGTGGCCTGCAATTCCGGTTCAACGGCCTGGCGTTGTTCCGCCGTCACCGCCAGAGTCCGATCCCGCAAACCGCCCGCCCATTCCGTGTTGGCCAGCATGACGCCTCCCATGCCCATCCCAAAATCTTCCACGTCCTCGCCGCAGCAGGTGCGCCAGGCCAGCGCCCAGCCGCGCACGGTGTTCTCGACGTGATACCCGCCGCCACCCGCCACGAGCAACGGACGGTGGTATTGTAGCAACGGTTCGAGGATTTCCGCTACGATGTTGTTGGTCAGGCGCAGATGCGTCAGCGGATCACCCGCCAGTGTGTCCATCCCGAGTTCAAGGACGATGACATCGGGCGCATAGGCTTCCAGCAACGGCAACACCACGCGGTCGAACGCTTTCAAAAAAGCCTCATCGTAAGTCTCCGGCGGCAAAGGGACGTTGACGTTGAATCCAAGGCCCAGTCCTTCGCCGATTTCATCTTCAAAACCGCCCCACGGGAAAAGCGTACGTCCGGTTTCATGCAGAGAGATGGTTAGCACGTCGTCGCGCCGGTAAAAGGCCGACTGCACGCCGTCGCCGTGATGCGCGTCCACGTCCAGATACAAAACCCGGCGGCCGGCCCCGGCCAGTTTCAGGCAGGTGAGCACCACGTCGTTGAGATAACAAAATCCCGCGGCGCGCTCGGCCATGGCATGATGAAAACCGCCCAGCAAATTGAAGGCGACGTTGGCTTTGTGTTGCAGCAGCAAATCGGCGGCTGTCAATCCGGCGCCACACGCCCAGGCGCCCCACGTGAACATGTCCTTGAACACCGGCGTGTCCGGTCCGCCCAAACCCATGTTCCAGCCTTGCACCGTCAAGTCCCCGGTGGCGGCCCGCTGGAGTTCATCCAGGTAACGGGCCGAGTGAAACCATTGCAACTGGTCCAGTGAGGCCGGTGGTGACGCAATTTCCATGCGTCCTTCACCGCCGAGCAGGCCGAAGGATTTCAATCGTTCGCGCGTCAGCTCGACGCGTTGGGCTTTGAACGGACAATCCGGCGGGTAACTCAGCCGTTCGACTTCAGGCGGGTAGAGGAAGGCGAGGGTGCGATTGTTCATGGGCAGCCTCCAATAACGGACGCGCATTGAGTCTGTGAACCGCGGCGTTGGAGCGCCGGTCTCCGATGCGGCATGTTGGGGAGAATCTTGGACGAGCCGGGTCGGAGACCGGTGCTCCGTTTTATGGGAAGCTTCGAGCTCCAACATTGGACGCGCATTGGGGCCATGGACAACGCGATTGGAGCGCCGAGCACCGCCTCGGCGCGGTGCGAGAATGGTTTGGAAACTGGCCGAGACGGTGCTCGGCGTTCCGCGTTCATGGGCAGGGAAGTGCGGATGAGATGCACGTCCGAAGCATGGAAATTTCCGCAAGGGCCCCTGTAGAGCTCTGTTGCCTGGCGAGCCAATGGTTGTTCGCGTATCACGGTCATCTCATCCTGTCCGGCGCTGGACTTTTCCCCTGTGAGGAACGTCTTCCGGCGACCAGTTGTGATGCCATTTCGCCCGGCGGTGGGCATGTCTCCGCCGGCAAACTTACGATGCGACCGTTCTGCAAAATTCACCCGCACCCGCACCGGTTCTTCCATGGCGACCCGATCCCACATTTGAGGGGGAACCGGTCCATTTTATCCGCACCGATGCCGCAAACGGCACAGCTCCATCCAAGCTTGCGTGAATAATTTAAACTCATAAAAATAATATTGCTCAACCATTATTGCTAATTGTTTGATTTTTTTTGGGTGGGTTGCCGTTCCCGTTCTGAAACCTGAACTTGCGGAAGGAAGGCGAACCGGGTATTTTTTTGAAACGAAATCGAGGTAACCAGCCCAAAGTCTTTAAGGGGAAAATTGGCCTATGCGTTTGATGGTGGTTTCCAATCGGCTGCCGTTCACGGTGTCTCTGAACGAGGGGACGCCGGAGTTCAAGATCAGTTCCGGCGGCTTGAGCACGGGATTGGCGAGTTACCTGCGCCAGGCTACGGCGGGTGCGGCCAATCAGCGTCCGGATCATTTCTGGCTGGGCTGGCCGGGGGCCAGCGTCGCGCCGGAGCAGGAAGCCGCGGTGCGGTCGTTCGCCGAGCAGCAGCACAAATGCTGCCCGGTCTTTCTGCCGGAGGAAAGCATGGCCCGGTTTTACCACGGCTTTTGCAACAAGACCCTTTGGCCGCTGTTTCATTATTTCCCGACGCTGGCCGTTTACAACGAGGAATACTGGCAGGAATATCGGAACGTGAACCGCATCTTCGGCGAGGCGGTGGTGAACGCGCTGAAGCCCGACGACATGGTCTGGGTGCATGATTATCACCTCATGCTGCTGCCGAAAATCATCCGCGAAAAATTCCCGGACATGCCCATCGGCTTTTTTTTGCACATCCCGTTCCCGTCCTGGGAAATTTTCCGGCTGCTGCCGCGGACGTGGCGCGAGGAAATCATCGAGGGACTGCTCGGCGCGAGCCTGATTGGTTTTCACACGCACGATTACACGCGCGATTTTTTGACCTCGGTGCTGCGCACGTGCGGTTACGAGCACCAACTCGGCATCCTGACGCTGCGCGACCGGGTGGTGAAGGTGGACACCTTCCCAATGGGGATTGACTTCGAGCGGTTCAATAATGCCGCAAAATCAGGAGAAACGGAACAGCGCGTGGCGGAATTGCGGCTGAAGTTCATCGGGCAGAAGGTGATTTTTTCGGTGGACCGGCTGGATTACACCAAGGGCCTCATCAACCGGCTGCGCGGCTATGATTTGTTTTTGAAAAACAATCCGCAATGGCATGGCAAGGTCACTTTCATCATCTCCGTGGCGCCGTCGCGCATCGCGGTGGAAAGTTATCAGGCCATGAAACTGGAACTGGAACAGACGGTGGGCCGCATCACCGGCGCCTACGGCAACGTCCATTGGACGCCGTTGATTTTCCAGTTCCGCAACCTGTCCTTCGAGGAAATCGTCGCGCTCTATCGTTTGTGCGACGTGGCTTTGATCACGCCGGTGCGCGACGGGATGAATTTGGTGGCCAAGGAATTCGTCGCGTCGTGCTCCGACCAGAAAGGCGTGTTGGTGTTGAGCGAGATGGCGGGCGCGGCCAAGGAAATGGGCGAGGCCATCATCATCAACCCGGTGCATATCGAGGATTTTGCCCGCGCGCTGGAGCAGGCACTGACGATGCCGGTCGAGGAGCAAATCCGGCGCAACCAGATTTTGCAGGAGCGGCTGCGCCGTTACGACGTGAACCGTTGGGCGGATGAATTTGTCCAGGCGATGGTGTCCACGCAAAAAACCGAGGCGGCGCAGCGCGCGCGGCTGCTGACCGGCAAGGCGTTCACCGGGCTGTTGCAGCAATATCGCGCGGCGGCGCGGCGGTCGCTGTTGCTGGATTACGACGGGACACTGGTGCCGTTCGCGACGGAACCCAAGCTGGCGAAGCCGGACGTGGAATTGCTGGAATTGCTCACGGCGTTGGGCAACGATGCCGCCAACGAGGTCATCATCATCAGCGGCCGATCGCGGCGCGATTTGGAGGACTGGTTCGGGCGTTTGCCGATCTCGCTGGTGGCGGAACACGGCGTGTGGTTGCGCCGTCAGGGTGGAGAATGGCGCACGCTAAAAACCATCACGATTGAATGGAGGGAGCGCGTGCGGCCGATTTTGCAACTTTACGTGGATCGCCTGCCGGGCGCGTTGCTGGAAGAAAAGGAATTTTCGCTGGCGTGGCATTATCGCCGCGCCGATCCGGACCAGGCGTCGCAGCGCGCCAAGGAACTGCTGGATGACATGGCCGGTTACACGCGCAACATTGACGTGCAGGTGTTTGAAGGCAACAAGGTCATCGAGGTGCGCAACGCTGGCGTCAACAAGGGCACCGCGGCGATGGAATGGCTCACCGGCAACGCGCCGGATTTCATCCTCGGCATCGGCGACGACTGGACGGACGAGGATTTGTTCCGCGCGCTGCCGCCGTCGGCGTTTTCGGTGCGCGTGGGCCTGGCAAACACCGCGGCGCGGTATTATCTGACCAATCACACCGCCGTCCGGCGAATGCTCCGCGAATTGAGTCAGGAACAACGCGAAAAACCCGCCGCCGGCGCGACGCCTTGAAAACTCAATCACAAACATGACCATGACTGGAACTGAATCGTTGAACGCCGCCGCCGCCGCATTGACGGCGCTGCTGACGCGCGGGATGCAGGACCTGTTCGGCCCCGGCGTCAACACGCCGGTTTTTGACTCTATCACTTGGGCGGACCTTGGCGTGGTGCTTTGCTTTGTGCTGTTCTTTCTCCTGGTGAACGGTCTGGCCGCCGCTTTCGTGCGGCGCAAAGTCCGGCAGGCCGCGAAGGATGAGTCCAAACAGCTGCACCATCACGTCTTTGGCGCGCTCGGCAAGCCGCTTTATCTCCTGATTTGGATTTTCGGCGTTTATGTGGCTGCCACGCCGCTGTTGCTGAAACTGCCGCCGGACGAGGAACTGCAATTCGTTCGTGGATTTTTCAACAAGCTGGCCGACCTCGGCGCATTCGCGGCCCTGTTCTGGCTTTTCTTCCGGTTCACCCGCGTGCTGGAGGCGCGGCTGGCGGCGCTGGCCGCCAAAACCGACAGCAAGTTCGACGACCTGTTCGTGCCGCTCGTCGGCAAAAGCCTGCGCGTCATCGTGCCGGTCGTGGGCGTCATTTTTGCCCTGCCGATTCTGAATCTGCCGCCTGAATATGCCGAGGTCGTCGCCAAAGGCACCAGCATTCTGCTCATCGTGGCGGTGGCGCTGATTCTGTTCCAAGCCGTGAACCTCGGCGAAAAGGCCGTGCTGATGAAATACGACATCAGCGCCGCCGACAATCTTCAGGCGCGGAAAATTTACACGCAGGTCCACGTCATCATCAAAACGCTCTACGTCATCCTCGGCCTGTTCACGGTGGCCTCGATCCTGATGTTGTTCGAGGAAGTGCGGCGCTTTGGCGCGAACATTCTGGCTTCAGCGGGCGTCGTCGGCATCATCCTCGGTTTCGCCGCGCAGAAGATGATCGCCAATTTGTTCGCCGGCTTCCAGCTTGCCATGGCGCAGCCGATTCGGCTGGACGACGTTGTCATCGTCGAGGGCGAATGGGGCAACATCGAGGAAATTACGCTCACCTATGTCGTCGTCAAAATCTGGGATGAACGCCGGCTTGTCGTGCCCTTGAGCTATTTCATTGAAAAGCCGTTTCAAAACTGGACGCGCGCCAAGGCCCAGTTGCTCGGCTCGGTTTTAATCTGGGCGGATTATTCGCTGCCGCTGGACGAAGCGCGCCGGGCCTTGAAGGAAATCATCGAAAGCCATCCGCTTTGGGACAAGCGCTTCTGGAATTTGCAGGTGACCGATGCCACCGAAAAAACCATGCAAATCCGTGTGCGGGCCACCGCCGCCGATTCCCCGAAGGCATGGGATTTGCGCTGCGACATCCGGGAAAAATTCATCGCCTACCTCCAGAAAAATCATCCGCAAAGCCTGCCGCGGTTGCGAGCGGAATTGGGCGGCGCCGCGCCGGCTGCGTAACGACCATGCCCAACCCCAAACGCAACCGCGAAGGACTTGCCCCGGAACCGTTCTGGTATAAAAGCGGCGTCATTTACGAGGTGCATGTCCGCGCCTTTTACGACGCCAACGGCGACGGCTCGGGCGATTTTCGCGGGCTGACCGAAAAGCTGGATTATATCAAGGACCTCGGCGTCACCGCCGATCTGGCTGCTGCCGTTTTATCCCTCGCCGCTCAAGGACGACGGCTACGACATCGCCGATTACTGCGACGTGCATCCGATGTATCGGCACGCTGGGCGATTTCAAAATGTTCCTGCGCGAGGCGCACCGGCGCGGACTGCGCGTCATCACGGAACTGGTGCTGAACCACACCTCCGACCAGCATCCGTGGTTTCAGCGCGCGCGCCGCGCCAAGCCCGGCAGCCGCTGGCGGAATTTTTACGTCTGGAGCGACACGCCCGGAGAAATACAAGGAAGCCCGCATCATCTTCAAGGACGTGGAAGTTTCCAACTGGACGTGGGACCACGATGGCCAAGGCGTATTTCTGGCATCGTTTCTTTTCGCACCAGCCCGATTTGAATTTCGACAATCCGGAAGTCCACGAGGCTATGTTCAAGGTCGGTGGATTTCTGGCTCGACCTCGGCGTGGACGGCTTGCGGCTGGACGCCGTGCCGTATCTTTACGAGCGCGAGGGCACCAACTGCGAAAATCTGCCGGAGACGCACGCCTTTCTGAAAGAACTGCGCGCGCACGTGGACGAAAAATACGGCGACCGCATGTTGCTGGCCGAGGCGAACCAATGGCCGGAGGACGCGGTGACGTATTTCGGCGCAGGGCCGCGGCGACGAGTGCCACATGGCGTTTCATTTTCCGCTGATGCCGCGGCTTGTTCATGGCGTTGCGCATGGAGGACCGGTTGCCGATTGTGGACATTCTGGAGCAGACGCCGCCCATTCCCGAAACCTGCCAGTGGGCGCTGTTCCTGCGCAATCACGACGAGTTGACGCTGGAAATGGTCACCGACGAGGAGCGCGACTACATGTATCGGATGTATGCGCAGGTGCATCAGGCGCGGCTCAACCTTGGCATCCGCCGCCGCCTTGCGCCGCTGCTTAGCAACGACCGCAAGAGCATCGAATTGCTCAACGCGCTGCTCTTCTCGCTGCCCGGCACGCCGGTGCTTTATTACGGCGACGAAATCGGCCTGGGCGAAAACATTTATCTCGGCGACCGCAACGGCGTGCGCACGCCGATGCAATGGAGTTCGGACAAAAATGCCGGCTTCTCGCGCGCCAATCCGCAGAGCCTTTACCTGCCGATCATTCTCGACCCGGCCTACCATTACGAAGCCGTCAACGTGGAGGACGCAACTGGCCAATCCCCATTCGCTGCTCTGGTGGATGCGCCGGCTGCTGGCGCTGCGCAAACGCTGGCGCGCGCTCGGCGAGGGCAAATGCGAATTCCTCCAGCCGGACAACAACAAAATCTTGAGTTACATCCTGCGCCACGAACAGGAAACCATCCTGGTGGTCGCCAACCTTTCGCGCTTCACCCAGCCGGTGGAACTGGATTTGTCGGCGTTCAAAACCCTGGTGCCCATCGAGCTGTTTGGCCGGACGAAATTTCCCGCCATCACGGACGCGCCGTATTTTCTGACGCTCGGCCCGCACAATTTCTTCTGGTTTTCGCTCGAACCCAAGTTGCAACCGCAATTGGTACAGCCGGAAACCGGCGCGGTGGCGCCGTTGCCGGCCATCGCCGTCACCGCACACTGGCAGGACATCTTTACCGGCAAGCCGCGCGCGCGATTCGAGGCCCTCCTGCCCGATTATCTGAAGTCCCGGCCGTGGTTTTCCAGCAAAGCCGGAACCATCAAACTGGTGACGCTCAAGGAGGTTTTCAACGTGCCGCTGCCGGATGAAACGGCCGCCGCGCTGGCACTTCTCCAAATTGAATACGTGGATGCGAATGCGGAATTGTTCGCGCTTCCGCTGGCCTTTGTCGCCGGCTTGCCGCGCCAAAGCGAAGTGGCGGCGGGCGCCGCTGCCGGGCCGGTCCGCGATAACGCGATCGCCGCGCTGACACTGCCGGAGGACCCACAATTCGGCCTGGTCCATGAAGCCTTTGTCGCTCCGGCGTTCGCCCGTTCGCTGCTCGAATTGATCCGCCGCCGCGAGCGCCTCCACAACGAACAGGGCGAGGTGGAGGCCATGCGCCTGCCGGTGTCGCGGGAAATTCTGAACGGTATGACGGTACCGGAGCCCTCCGTCCACAACACGGACGAAGGCAACGCCACGCTGATTTTCGGCGACCAGATTGTCCTGAAATTTTTCCGCCGGCTCGGTTCGGGCGTGAATCCTGAACTGGAAATTGGCCGCTTTCTCACAGAGAAAAATTTTCCGGCACAGCCCGAAGCTGCTCGGCGCGCTGGAATACCACGCCGACGCCGAGGCACCCATGACGCTGGCGGTCGCCAAGGTGTTCGTGCCGCACGCCAAGAACGGCTGGAAATTCACGCTGGATGCCATCACCCGTTATTACGACCGCGTGTTCGCCGACGCCGCGCAAGGCCACAACCCCTCAGCCACGCCCGCCGTGGGCCCGCTAAAGCCGGTGCATCACTACCCGACCGCCGAGGCCGCGGAACACGTCGAAACCTATCTGGAATCCGCGCGGCTGCTGGGGGAACGGACCGCCGAATTGCATCTTGCACTCGCCTCCGGCGAAGAAGGCGGCGAATTTTTCCCGGAGCCAATGACGCCGCATTACCTGCGCGGCACGTTCCAGTCCATGCGCTTTTTGGCGGTTCAAAACCTGCGGCTGCTCCGCAAACAAATCAAATCCCTGCCGCCGGAACTGGCGCCGGTCGCGCAGCAGGTCGCCGATTTGGAACCGGCGATTCTCCAGCGTTACCGCCGGCTCGTGGAGCAAAACTTCGAGGCCCGGCGCATCCGCATCCACGGCGACCTGCATCTGGGCCAGGTGCTCTGGACGGGGCGCGATTTTGTCTTCCTGGATTTTGAAGGCAACGCGACCAAGCCGATTAGTGAGCGCCGCCTCAAACGCTCGCCGTTGCGCGACGTGGCCCGGATGCTGCGCTCCTTCCACCACGCGGCCTACGCCGGCTTTCACCAACAGGTGGATTTGGGCGTCATCGCCCGAGAAAACCTGACGCGGTTCGAGCCGTGGGTCCGGCATTGGAACGTGACGGTGAGCCGGGAATTTTTGCAGGCCTACTTCCGCGGCCTCGAAAAATCCGAACTGCTTCCGCGCGACGAGGAGAAATTGCGCGTGATGCTGCTGGCTTACCTGCTCAACCAGGTGATGGACGAACTGGGCTGCGAATTGCGGCGACATTCCGACAACGTCCGTGCGCCGTTGCGGGCCATCATCTTTTTGATGGAAGAGCCGCTGCCACCGCTGGCGGCCGGCGGCGCTGCCGCGTCCCCACCCGCTCCGGCAGCCTACTCAAAATCCATCTCGTAGCTGTACACGTTGCCGCTGAGTTTGCTCTTGATCTTGCAGTTGGCTTTATTGACGACGGCCTGCATGGACTTGTTGTCGGTGAGCACTTCGGCAGTGAACCCGCGGATGCCGTTGCGCCGCGCGATGCGCATCAGGTGCTTCAACAGGAACGTACCGATGCCGTGGTTCTGCCATTTGTCACTCACCACAAACGCCACTTCCGCCAGGTTCGTTTTGTGGTCGAGATAATAACTGCCGACGGCGAGGATTTCCTCCCCGGAGGCCTCGGGCAGCGTGCCGACGATGGTCACGTCGTTGCGGTGATCAATGTAAACGAAGTCCTGGATCTGGTGCCGCGATACCCGTTTCTGGTGGCTCATGAAGCGGTAATAAATCGTCGCTTCAGAGAGTTTGTAAAACAAGTCGCGCATCCGCGGTTCGTCGGTCGGATGAATCGGGCGGAAATTGAGCAGGGTGCCATCGTTGAGCAGGTAGGTGGTGCGCAGTTCTTTTGGGCCGACCAGGATTTTCCCTTCCTTGTCCGACATAGTGGCGGAAAGGTATTTGGCTTCGATGGCTTCGCGAAGCAGGTCGGCGCGGAATTTCGGGTGCGCGATGCTGATGAGCGCCAGCGCGCGTTCCTGCACGCTTTTGCCGTGCAGATAGGCCACACCGTATTCTGTCACGACATAAAACACGCCCGCCCGGGTGGTGACGACGCCCGCGCCGGGACTGAGCTGCACGACGATGCGAGAGACGCTGCCGCCCTGGGCGGTTGAGGGCAGGGCGATGATCGCCTTGCCGCCGGGGGATTTGGACGCGCCGCGGTTGAAATCCACCTGGCCGCCGACACCGGAGAAAAATTTTGCGCCCAGCGAATCGGCACAGACCTGGCCGGTGAGGTCCACTTCCAGCGCGGTGTTGATGGCCACCATCTTGTGCTGCTGATGGATGATGAACGGGCTGTTCACGTATTCGGTCGGGTGGAAGGCGAACATGGGATTGTTGTCCACCAGATCGTAAAGCTTCTGCGTGCCCAGGCAGAAACTGGTCACCACCTTGCCCCGATCCACGGTCTTGCGCGCCCCGGTGATGACGCCGGCTTCAATCAGTTCAATGACGTTGTCGGAAATCATTTCGGTATGCACGCCGAGGTCCTTTTTGTCTTTCAGGAAGCTGACCAGGGCTTGCGGGATCCGTCCCAGACCGATTTCGAGGGTGGAACCGTCTTCAATCAAGGCCGAAAGATTCTCGGCGATCTGCCGGGTCGTGTCGGTGACTTCCGGCGGTTTGACTTCCAGAATGGGCTCCTCGCCCGGCACCAGCACGTCAATGTCGTACGCGTGAATGAAGGAATCGCCCAACGTGCGCGGCATCCGGGGATTGACCTGGGCAATGACCAGCGACGCATTCGCAGTGGCGCTTTTCACGATGTCCACCGAAACGCCCAGACTGCAAATCCCGTCCTTGTCGGGCGGCGTCACCTGAATCAAGGCCACGTCGAGCGGAAGCTGCCCGGAATCGAAGAGGCGAGGGATGTCGGACAGATGTATCGGCGTGTAATCACCCAGCCCTTCCTGGATGATGTCACGCACATTTTCGGCGATGAAGAAACTGTTCACGCGGAAATACTGCGCCAGTTCCCGGTGGGCGTAAGGGGCTGCGCCGAACGTGAGCAGATGCACAATCTCGGTGTCGGGCAGTTCCACCGCCCGTTTGGTCAGCGCGCCGACCAGTTGCAACGGTTCGCCGACGCCGGTGCCGATAAAGATGCGCTGGCCAGGCCGGATTTTTTTGACGGCGTCCGCCGCGTTCAGGATTTGCGGCTGGTAAGTTTCCTGCCAGTGGGGGTCGTATGAAATCGGTTTACTCATGATTCCTCCCGGCGGTGACCACGTTGGCAAGGGTCATGCGCGCATCCGCCACATACGCCTGCATGCCGACCGGACCGACGATAAAGGGGTTGATGTCCAGTTCTTTGATTTCCGGATAATCCGTGGCCAACTGGCTGATGCGCTGTAGCGAGCCGGCGATGGCTTCCAGATCCACCGGCGCCTGGCCGCGCGCGCCCTGGAGCAGCGCGTAGGAACGTGTGCCCTTTAACATTTGCATCGCTTCCTCCGCCGTGATGGGCGCGAGGTGGAAGGTCACATCCTTCATCACCTCGACGAATATGCCGCCCAGGCCGAACATCAGCATCGGGCCGAACTGCGGATCGCGCGTCATGCCCAGAATCACCTCGCGCCCGCGCTGGCCCATCTTTTCCACGTAAGCGCCGCGCAGATGCGCGCTGGGCGCGCGTTTCTGGATGCGCAACATCATCAGGTCGAACGCGTCGCGCACCTGCTCCGCATTGGCCAGATTGATGCGCACGCCGCCGAAATCGGATTTGTGAATGATGTCCGGCGACGAAATTTTCAGAACCACCGGGTAAATCAGCCGTTCGGCAATTTCCACCGCTTCATCGGCCGTCCTGGCAATCTGGCCGCCGAGTACGTTGAAGTCGTAGGCACGCAGAATTTCCTTTGCCTCGACTTCACCGATCTGTGCCTCGCCGCTCCGCATCTGCATGTGAATAATGCGGTCCACACGGCGGCGGTTGACCGGGAACCGGGTGACAATCCGGGCCGGGCGACGGCGCCACGCCGCGTAATCGCACATCGCCCGCAATGCAATGATGGCGCGGTCAGGTGACGGATAATTCGGGATGCCCACGGCCATCAATTTTTCCTTCGCGGCGGCCACTTCCGTGCCGCCCATGAACACGGCCAGCACCGGCTTCTTGCCCTTGTGCGCGGCGCCAAGCTTTTCCGCCAATTCCAACGGGCGCGTCATGTTCTGCGGCGTCACCACCACCACAATCGCATCTGTCTTTTCATCGTCCTGCATGACCTCGAACGCCTTCACGTAACGGTCGGGTTCCGCGTCGCCAATCACGTCCACCGGATTGCCAAACGCCGCTGCGGCCGGCAAAAAGGTCCGCAGTTTGGCGTCGCTTTCCTTGCTCGGAGAAACCATTTTCAAACCCAATCCCTCGGCGGCGTCGGCGGCCATGATGCCCGGTCCGCCGGCGTTGGTGATGATGGCCACGCGCTCGCCGTTCGGCAGCGGCTGCATGGCAAACGCGGCCGCATAATCGAACAAGGCCTCAAAGTTTTCCGCGCGAATGACCCCGGCGCGTTTGAAAGCGGCGCCGTAGGCAATATCGGCGCCGGCCAGGCTGCCGGTATGCGACGAAGCCGCCTTGGCGCCCGCCTGCGTGATGCCAACCTTCAGGATGACCACCGGTTTGACGGCGGCCGCCTGTTCCGCCACGCGCAGAAATTTGTCACCTTCCTTGATGCTTTCCAGGTAGCCGGCGATGACGTTGGTGGCCTTGTCTTCCGCGAGCGCCTGGATGAAGTCCGTCTCGTTGAGATCGGCCTTGTTGCCGAAGCTGATGACCTTGCCCAGACCGAGCTTCTGGTTGGCCGCCCAGTCGAGGATGGCCACACACAACGCGCCGGATTGCGAGATGACGGAAATTTTTCCCGGCGGCGGCACCGATGGCGCGAAAGTCGCGTTCAGGTGGTGGTCCGTGTTCAACACGCCCAGACAATTCGGCCCGACCATGCGCGCGCCCTGCGCGCGGCAAAGGTTCACCAGTTCCTGTTCGGCCTTGGCCCCTTCCGCGCTCACTTCCCTGAACCCGGCGGTGATGACAATCACGGATTTCGCCCCCGCGTCCAGACAGCTTTGCAGCGCGTCCTTCACGAATTTGCCGGCCACCACGACGATGCCGAGGTCAATCGGGTTCTTGTATTCGCCCAGTGATTTGTAGCATTTGAGGCCGAGGATTTCATCGGTACCAGGATTGACGGGAACAATCGCGCCTTTAAAGCCGCCGTTGACGAGGTTGGCCAGCACCGCGTGCCCGACTTTCTCGGGGCTGCGGGACGCGCCGATCACGGCCACGGCTTTCGGATATAACAGTGTCTCAAGCATAAAAATTCCGCCGGAACATAACTTCGTCTTTTTCCGGCATGTTACTTACCAAACCTTGGTAAAGGCTTAACCGATTTTGCAGAGTTTGGTCGGACCGGATGGGAAAAGCAATTTCAAGCCCGGAAATAATCCCTGAATCATACCAGGATGGAATTCTCCTTTGCGTAACCAACCATTACACCAGCCGACGAAGAATTTGTTTGTTCAGCCTATCCTGGCATTAGGCTGCATCCTCCGAACCTCATCGAGTGCGCATCGGAAGCAAAGCGTCGTCCAAAAGCTTAACATCTACAATGTTCGTGGAACCATCTGCCGCAAGCTCAACCGTCGCCTGAAACTGCAACAAGCCTGCTCCATGACTGTCTGTCCAAATCCAATGCCCCGCCGTAAACTGTGCGAGCTGACCATCTTGAAATGGCCGGTGATGAAAAAGCGCATCAGCTTTGTCGTTGGCCAATCGCAGGGCGAGCGTCCCGGCTTGGGCTGCGGTAAGTCCTGCACTCTGCTGTGAACTCTCGCAGCCAACTAAAAGAAGCGCAACAACCATGACGGCCAAAATTCTCATAAGCATTCCATGCAGCCTAACAGTGAATAGGCGGCCTGTTTTGCAGCCTATCCTGTTTCAGGGAAATGACTGTAAGTTGGACTTAAAGTCCTGTCCAGCATAATCTTCCCTCACTTCTGCCGCCTGAATCCCTTTTGGCAAAGGCGCATCTTTGTACCGGAGCGGTTGTTGCCCAAACCGGGGATTTAAATGGAGCGTACAGACAATAATATATTCTTTTGTAACAATTTTATTGTTTCAGTATAACTCATTATGTATTATAGTGGAAACAGACAACAAAAGGCATTTTATGATTATGGATTATGCTTTGGAAAAGTTTCCGCTGCACGTGAAGTTGCGCGACGGCACGGAATGCGTTGTGCGTCCGCTGGGCAAACGGGACGCCGCGCGGCTGCACAAGTTTTTTCTCGCCGTGCCCGAAGAGGAACGGTTGTTCATCAAACAACCGATGGCCGAACGCGCGTTGTTCCAGGAATGGTGCCACGACGCCGATTTCGAGCACAATCTGCCGCTGATCATACTGCATGAGGAGAGAATCATTGGCGAGGCGTGTCTGCATCAACGACTCGGCGGCTGGAAACGGCACATCGGCCTGGTGACGGTTCTGACCCATCCGCAGTATCGCGGGCGCGACGTGGCCAAAATTCTGGTGGCGGAGCTGGTGGAAATCGCGCGCTCACTGGGCCTGCGCCGGCTGGAGGCGGAATTGAACGGCGAGCGCCAGGTGGCGATTAACGCGCTGGAACAGCTCGGCTTCTCCCAGTTGATGCGCCTGCCACGGCACGTGCTGGACATGAAGACCGTTCCGCACGATTACGTGTTCATGGGCGCAGATCTGCATGTGGACGAGGAATACGCCGGCGTGGGCGAATGAACGGTCAAAGGCTGCTTGGGAACCGGATTCGATTGTAACCGCCGACGTGAGGAGGTGGAATTCGTTCAGGATTTATGGCGTTTCGTCCGCCTCGTTACCTCGGCGGCTACGTTTAAAAAAACGGTCAGGCGCCGGGTTTTTCAGTTTCCAGCCAGCGGACGGCATGGCGGACCAAATCGGTTGCCGTTTGCAATTTTAACTTCTTCTTGATGTTCAGGCGATGGACCTCGACGGTCTTCACGCTCAAATGCAGGTGCGCGGCAATTTCCCGGGTGCTTTCGCCCTGACCAATCAGTTGAAACACTTCAAATTCGCGGTCGGAGAGCTGTTGGACCGAGGAAACCGCCGCCTCGGCGTGCCGCCCGGAAAACGATTCCAGAATGCCCGCGGCCATTTTTTCGCTCACATAAATTTGTCCGTTTAACACCTGGTGGATGGCGTGAAGCAGCTTTTTGCCGCCTTCTTGTTTCATGATGTAGCCGCGCCCCCCGGCCCGGAGAACGCGCTCGGCGTAAAGCGATTCGTCGTGCATGGAAACCACGAGAATCGGCAGCCCCGGCTTGAGCGCCCGGATGTCCTTGATGAGTTCCAGGCCACTCTTGTCGGGTAGGGAAATATCGAGCAAGATCAAATCGAGCGCCTGACTGACGGCAATGTCCATTGCCAGCCGGGCATTGTCGGCTTCGGCGCAAACTTTCAGGTCATTCTCGTTATCTATCAATTGCGCCAGCCCGGTGCGCATCATCGGGTGGTCGTCAACGATCAGCAACCGTTTTGGAGATGGTTTATTTTTTGCGGGCATGATGATTGTTCGTTTTTTGCCGGGCGGTTCCACGGGGGGCCGCCACGGTCACACGGGTGCCACCAGCGGCATTCCGTTCGATGGCGAGCGTGCCGCCAATCATCCCGGCGCGGGATTGCATGATGCGCAAGCCCATGCCTTTCGATTTGGGAATTTGTGTCGGAAATCCCGACCCGTTGTCAATGATGCTCAGAGCCAATCGTCCCCGTTCTTCCTTTAATCGAATCAAAATCCTTTTCGCCTTGCCGTGCTTGATGGCGTTGGAAACCGCCTCCTGCGCCAGCCGGAACAGGTGGGTGGCGGCGGCATAGTCCGACACCAGCACCGGCGGATTGCAGTCAAACCGGCAGGCGACGCGGAAAATTGTCTCCGTGTTCAAGGCCAGTTCCTGCAGTGCGGACATGAGTCCCTCCGATTCGAGGGTGACGGGCGAAAGGCCGCGCGCGAGCAGGCGCGTGTGGCTGATGGCTTCGCGGACGTTTTTGGCGATGTCACCTGCCCGGACGGCGGCGGCCTTCGAGCGCCGGGCCAATTTTTGTTCCAGCACCTGGCTCATCAACTCGATGCCGGCCAGATGCTGGCACAGGCCGTCGTGCAAATCCTGGCCAATGCGGCGCTGTTCACGCTCGCTGATTTCCAGAATTTCCTTTTCCAGCCGCTTGCGCTCGGTGATGTCGCGAATGAATCCGGTGAACAACCGCCGGTCGGCCAGTTGTACCTCGCTCACAGACAGGTCCATCGGAAACACCGTGCCGTTCTTCCGGCGGGCGACGATTTCACGGCCGATGCCGATGATTTTGGCGTGGCCGGTGCGGAGGTAATTTCCGAGGTAAGTGTCGTGCTGCTCGCGATGTGGCGAAGGCATGAGCAGGCTGACGTTCCTGCCGATGACCTCGTGCGCTTTGTAACCAAAAATCCGCTCCGCCGCCAGATTGAAGGATTCGATGATGCCGCGCTCGTCAATGGTGATAATGCCTTCCACCGCCGTTTCCAGAATTGCGCGCAGGCGTTCGGCACTGTCGCGTAACGCGGTCGCGGCCAACCGGCGCTGCGTCCGGGTGCGCGTTGCGTGTTTGGAGCGAAGCTGCTGGATCCAAGCCAGCAGTTCGGCCCGGGACATTTTCCGATAGTCCTTCATCTCGAAAGCGAGAAGACTATCGGGAAAATCCGCGCCGATGCCAACTGCAAACGAGTGACGAGTGGCGAGTGACCCGTGACGGGCACTGCGCGTTGTGGCTTTTCTGCTCACGTCACGTGTCAGCCGTCACTTGTCACGTTTTAGTGTGCCAGCAACTGCGCCCGGTAGTCGGTGGGGGACTGGCCGAGCAGCTTTTTGAACACGCGATTGAAGTGCGTCAGCGATTGGAACCCGACCTCGAACGCAATTTCACTCACGCGCAGGTTGGGGTTGAGCAGCAGGTTCTTCGCCTTTTCGATGCGCACCCGCGAAAGGTAATCGGTGAAGTTGATGCCGGTGACCCGTTTGAACATCTTGCAGAAATAGAAGGCGCTCATGTTGACCGCCTTGGCCACGGTGCTGAGCGAAAGCTTTTCCGCCTGATGCTCGCAAATATATTCCTTGGCCCGTTTGATGACGGGCGATTCGGAATTTTCCTGCTGAATGAAAACCTGGTTGCTGATCATCGCCAGGTGCTGGGCAAAAATTGTGAGCAGTTTGACCACCGATTCGTGTTCTTTGGCGGCCACCACCTTGCCGGCAAAATAGGCCTTTTTCAAAGCGTCATGGTCCACTTCCAAACCCCATTCCTCCACCTGCCTGGCGATTCGTCCAAACTGCGCCTGGGTCGGTTTCTTGCGGAACAACTGCCCGGTTTGAAGATAACCAATCAACCGGTCGCTCAACCGCACCGGGATGGCGGTTTCGCAAAGCCCTGAGTGGCAGGAAAGCGACTGCGGTTCGAGCGCCGCTTTTTCGCAAAGGCGTTCCCGCACCTGCAAACACGCCGCACACGCCCGGCTTTTCTGTGACATCAATGCACAAAACGGATTCTCATTCCGTTTGCCGTGATACGGCAACTGCCAGGTCTCAATGGGTTGCAGTGCGATCGGCAATCCGGTCATGTCGTTGAACGCCCGTTCGTATTCCTGATAGACCTTGGACGTGATGAGCGCCTCAACCAGGGCGCGGTTGGCGTTTCCATTGCCATTACCGTTGCCATGACCATTAGGCGAAACGACGGTGTTGTCCCTTTTGGCATTAGCAACGCTCTTGGCGGCAACGGCGCCGGTGTCACGCGGTTGAAGCTGGGGGACGGTACCGGAATGCTCTTGGGAAGTGACGGAAGCCGGATGGCCGCCCGAATCGTGCCGAACAAATGTTGTTTGCATGACGACAAATTAGGTGAAGGCGTGGATTCCTACAACTGGTGCTCGGCCTGATTGGATGCAGGGACAATACACTACCCATATAAGGGAAAGCCTTACTGGCGGACTTTGAGCTTTGAAGTCGTGGTGCTGCCGCATATAAATCCCGCGTGTTTGAACCGGGCCAACCTGCCATCAATGCCGCCACGCGCTGTTGCGCGGTTTATGGCTTTCCCGTCCGCCATTCCGCGTCGCCCCCCATGCACAACGCTGCGTTTGCCGCGCTCGGCCTGAACTGGCGTTATCTCGCCTTTGAAGTCCATCCCGACCATTTGCGCGCCGCGATTGAAGGTGCGCGGGCGATGGGCTTGGCCGGACTCAACCTCACCGTGCCGCATAAGTTGCTGGCGCTCGACATGGTGGATGAACTGGATGAATCGGCGAAAATGTGGAGGGCGGTGAATACGATTCGTTTTGAAGGCCGCGCCGGCAAAAGCAAATGGCTGCCGCTGCGGCAATTCAAAAAAAATCCACCCGTCGAAATCCGGTCCGTTGGATTTAACACCGACGCCGACGCGTTGGTAAATTCGTTGCGTGAGGATTTGAAAATCAGATTGCGCGGCGCGAAGATTCTGTTGCTTGGCGCAGGGGGGGCGGGGCGGACGGCGGCGTTTCGGCTTGCTGCGGAAAACGTTTCGGAGCTTTTTCTGGTTAACCGGACATTTTCCAAAATTGTGGAGATCCAAAATGAAATCGGAAAAAAGTTCCCATCGGTCTATGTTGGCCTTGATTATCCAAAACATCCAGGTTCCGAGATTGATCTGGTAATCAATGCCACTTCACTTGGCTTGAGGCCCGGCGATGCGTTGCCCCTGGACGAATCACAATTTTCATTGAAGCGGTTGGGCGCTGTTTATGACATGATTTATCGTCCGGCGGAAACCGCGCTGCTGAAGGCCGCCAAAAGGGCCGGATGCAAGACGGCCAACGGCTTGGGCATGTTGCTGCATCAGGGCGCCAAGGCGTTTGAAATCTGGACCGGCCGACGCGCGCCTCTTGACGTGATGCGCGGTGCCCTGGAACAAAACATCTATGGGCATTGAACCGATTTTCGACGCGCACAACTGGGAGTTGGTGCCGTTCCATTTCTGGTCGCTGGTCTTTTTTGTGTTCGGTTGCATCGTCGGCAGCTTTCTCAACGTGTGTATCCACCGGCTGCCGCGGGGGATGAGTATCGTCACGCCGCCGTCGCATTGTCCGCATTGCCAGTATTCCATCCCGTGGTATCTCAACGTTCCACTAGTCACGTGGCTGGTCCTGCGCGGCCGGTGCAAAAACTGTGGCGCTCCGATTTCGCCGCGTTACTTCGTGGTGGAACTGCTGACGGGCGTGACGTTTTTGAGTTGCTGGCTGGTGTTTGGCGGCGGGTCGCCAATCCTCGCCCTTATTTACTCCCTTTTTCTCGCCGGCCTGATTGCCGCCACCTTCATTGACTTCGAGCACTTCATTATTCCCGACGAAATCACGTACGGCGGCATGGCGGTCGGTCTCGTCGCCTCATTTTTGTTTCCGGCGCTGCATGATGCCCGGTCGCTGACCGACGGGATGTGGCAAAGCGTGCTCGGTCTCGTCGCCGGCGCGGGCATCATCTATGCGATTCTGCGGCTGGGGAAATTGTTGTTCGGTCGGCAGCGGTTGAAATTGCCCGCAGACACAAAAATTGTCTTCACGGAAACGTCCGTGCTCCTGCCCGACCGGGAGATTCCCTACGACGAATTATTTTACCGCCAGTCGGACGTGATTGTGTTGCACGCGCGGACAGTGGAACTGGTGGATCGCGGCTACAAGGACGTAATGGTGCGGCTGGCACTCCGGTCAGGCTGGCTGGAAATCGGCGGGGAACGCCTTGATCCTCACCAAGTGCCGTTTCTGGAGGCGGTCAGCGCGGAAATTGTGCTGCCCCGCGAGGCGATGGGCCTGGGTGACGTGAAATTCATGGGCGCCCTCGGCGCGTTCATCGGCTGGCAGGGGGTGTTGTTTTCGTTGATGATCAGCTCGATGATTGGCGCGGTGGTGGGCGTCGCGCTCATCATCCTGCGGCGGCGCGAATGGTCGTCCCGGATGCCCTACGGGCCTTATATCGCGCTGGCGGCGGCCATTTGGATTTTCGGCGGCAAGAAAATTATCCATGCAATTTTCCAGTATTGATGAGTAGGTGACGACGTAAGGAGTCTCTAACCTTTTAGACTGAGACTCGTCACCTCGGCTCCTACGAAGACTATTTCAACGCTCTTGCCAGAATGTCTTTGACGAAGTGTGGAAGTTCCAAACCCGACCTGGCAGCATCCGATTTCAACTGCTCGTATTGCCGGATTTCTTCGCCCCGCCAAACGAGGTCAATACGGCGGAAGGTTGGTTTTCGATACTATTGCCATGAACAACTGATTCCATCACACTGCCAGTAATGACGTGCGAGCAATTTCTGAAGAAACTCCAGACACACGCGGCAACGTTTGAGAAGGCAGTTGCTACGAATGAAAGCGAATGAATCTACCGCCCCTTGTTCCTCCGCTTAAATGTCAGGGCATTAAAACCAAGCTGGCGGGAGAAATCCGAAGACTCGCTCAATCTCAGGAAATTGATCGCTGGGTCGAGCCGTTCTGCGGTTCGTGCGTTGTCGCGCTCAACGTGCAGCCCAAACGCGCACTGTTGGCCGATTCCAATGTCCATATTATCCGCCTCTATCAGGAAATTCAGCGCGGCGATTTGACGCCAGCTCTGGCCAAGGCTTTTCTCATAGAAGAGGGCGAAAAATTGCGCGCAGGCGGCGAGTCTTATTACTACGCCGTTCGCGAGCGGTTCAATACCCAGCCTGTGTCGCTCGATTTCCTTTTTCTGAACCGTTCCTGTTTCAACGGCGTGATGAGGTTCAATCGTTACGGGAGATTCAACGTTCCCTATGGCCACAAGCCGGAGCGTTTCGCCCAAGCCTACATTACCAAAATCACAAACCAAATCCGCCGCATCTCCGAGGCCATCTCCGCCTGCGACTGGACGTTTGTTGTCGCCGACTTCCGGCAGACACTGGCGTCCGTTCAACCGGGCGATTTGGTTTATGCCGACCCGCCGTACGCCGGCCGGCATGTCGATTATTTTAACTCCTGGTCTGAATCCGACGAAGCGGAATTAGGGAATTTGCTCAAACAGCTTCCATGCCGTTTTATTCTTTCAACCTGGCACAGCAACGAGTTCAGGACAAACGCCATGATTGAACGCCATTGGAAAGACCCGCGCTTCCATCTGCTAACGCGCGAACATTTTTATCACGTCGGCTCAACGGAAGATTTGCGTCATCCCATGATTGAAGCTTTGATTACCAGCTTCCCGGTCGGCCCGCTGCCGTAGGGAAAAGAGGTAACGGAGCAAATGGCGTTTTTTGAAAGGCCAGTGCAGTATTCCGCCTCCTCGTGATTTCATCCGCCAGCGCGGGAGAAAGATATAGAGATTCGACCGTCATTTCGCTGCGGCCAAGTAATGTGGCCTGTGACGAACGCCCTGCTTCGATTTCCATCAACGTAAGATTTAATTTTGCCGGCAACGGTTTGCCGTAGGTGCGGTTTCCCAAACGTCCGTCATAGCTGACAAGGTAGCGGACATACTTGTGATTCAGCGTTTCAAGCTCGGCAACAAAATCGTCAAAGGAAATTCCGGCGAAATACCTGGAATCGCGTTCACCGCAAACACCTTGATACGGCGGGTCCATATAGACTACATCGTCCGGGCGCACATTTGCCAGAACGTCTTCGTAACTCAGCAACGTCACAATGGTCTTTCCGCGCAGCAATGCGGAAATGGCGGCGATGTTTGCCTTCATCGTTTCAGGTCGCGTGCCCAGCCGGCGTTTGTCCGGGCTTTGATTGAACAATCCTTCCCCGTTGTAACGCACCGCGCCTTTTACACATCGCGCCAGCAGATACAACAGCAGCCGCGCATCCTGCGTGCGATTGAACGACTCGCGCACTTGATAATAATGCTCCAGCGCGTCCTCATGGTCGGCCCTCCAGAGTTCCGCGTAAGATTTTGCCAGTTCCTTGGGGCTGTTAATCATCAACGCCAGCAATTCGGCGAGCGGCTTATTGAAATCGTTCAGCCAGAATTCTTTTGCCCGACCACGCGCCGCCACCGCAAGGGAGACTGCCGCCGAACCGCAGAATGGCTCGACCAGCCTCGTCAAGCCAATCGGCAGATATTGCAGAATCAATGCGGCCAGTGCCCGCTTGCTGCCTTGATATTGGAATGGTTGGGGAAGGGTCACAGCGAGTTAATTTGGTTTAAGGCGTTACAATGCAGACATTCCTACTCACGGCATTTAGTATTTGTTCGAAGGCATGATCAAGGCGGGAAAACGAGCGAAGCCGTTTACTGCGCACGACTTGAAGGTCAACCAACTTGGTTAACGGACACTGGTCTCGACGCGGGCGGTAACCAGTAAGACAATTATGTTCCAGCCACCCCTTGCCGTGAGATTCCGGGTCGCCTCCGGGAAATGCCGTGGCACTAGGCAAAATCGGGCGGCCATCTTCGAATAATTTTCCAGCCAGCGATTCGGTTCCAGCGATTATCCATGACTCGTATTCAACACAGGCAAACACGACTGCAAGCGAGAAATTCCTGCCAGCACCAATTCTGGTTGCAGCCTCTGTCATCAACTTTGCCGCTGTAGCTGCACAAAAGGGCGAAGTAGCACCGGCGGGAAATTTTTTGGCATCACCATCAAACACTGCCAATATGCCTCCAAGATTAGGCCTGCGGGCAGCAATCCTAATGCGTTTGAACCACTCCTCAAATTCCGGCTGTTGCTGCTCTTTGTTCCATTTCACTAATCCAGATGGATTATGGGCGCGAATGATGGCATCATCCACAAACAGCCGTCCTTCGGCGTCTTTTTCCTGCAAGATCCTATTGGCCAAAATCGGAAGCGCGGAAACTTCACCGTGTCCTTCACCGAGGATAGGATGATGAAAGTCCTGGGTTATCCCGCGCATGACATTTAGATAATTATGCGCGTTGTCGGACAATCCCGGAACGCTCTGCAAAAATTGAAATCTTTGATCTGGTCCGATATTGTCGCTCAAGGTTGACGCAGGGAAGTGATAATAACCAATACCAGAAGATAATCCTGCATAGGCAAAAACAACTTTTTGCAATGACGGAAAATGACTGATCATAGGTCCTGGATGTTGTTGAGGTAACGCCGCAACATCAGGGGCTTTTTGCCAATCCCAGCGATTTTGATCTGTGTAAACTCGCGAGAAAATTATGTCTTTGGCAATTGCGAGGCTTTCCGCCCGAAGAGCTATTTGGCTTGGAAATTGTTGCTGCCCGGGACAGCCAAAGGCAATAGCATACGTGTAATCTTTTTCTTCTCCAGGAAGTGAAAAAGTGACCTCGATTGAAGTTTTGGGTTTTTTCTCTCCAACCGGAACGATCCGTTCCCATCCCCATTCATAATTAACCGCATTCTCATGACCACCGAGTAGGAAATTGCGAAGAAATCTCAATGCTTGGACGGTGTTGGATTTGCCTGTGCCGCTCCGCCCTACCAAAACTGTGACAGGATCAAGAACCAATTCAAGTTCGCGAATGCTCTTAAAATCGCATATCTTGACCCGTTTAATCATAAAATCAATTTTGTCGAGGTGATGGCTATTTTGCCGTTGAAACTGATTTGCTGAATACCCCTGCTGTCCGACTTTGTCCAGCGATTTGATTGGAAAGCGTTTTCTGTGGAGCGGACGTCGCGGCGCGAACGTCCCTACCATTGACTGTCTTATCGGAACTGCAAATAGGCCCGGCTGCCGTCGCTGCGCACGCCGCCGGTCTGGTTTTCCGCCAGGAACAGCCGTGAAGCTTCCACTTTGCCAGACGCCAACAGGTAAGCGCGCACGGCTTTGGCGCGTTCGGACACGAGTGCCTCAAAGTCGTTGTCGGTGACGGGAATTGACGCCACCAACAAAACCTCCATCGGGTCGGTAATCGGCGGAAGTTTTGTCTGTGAAAGTGTGACCGTTCCCGCACCGGGAGTCGGTTGCGCCGAAGTTGGCAGGCCTTTCACCAGATACGTCGCGTCTTTTTGAATCCGGGGCGTTTTGGATTTGATTTGGGCCACCGCAGCCGCGAGATTTGTATTCGCGGCGAGCATGGCCGGTGTGATTTGACCCTTGGCCCACGCCTCGTTATAGAGTTTTTTCACCAAATCCGCGCGTCCCGCCGGCGTCAAGTTGACTTGTTCCGGTGTCACGGTCGCCTGCTGGGATTTGCGGAGTGACAGCCATTTCCTCATCTGGAGCTGTTTTTCCAGGAAAACACGTTGCAGGCCGTCGTGGTCGGCAATTGGGTCAATGCTGCCGGAAATTTCCAGGTTCAGCCCCGGCCGCGCAAAAAGCGCTTTAACCAGCGTATCCAGTTTTTGTTTGTCAGCGGGCGTCAATTCCGCGCCACCCGGTGCAAAATCCTGATAGCCCAACTCCTCGCCCCCGCCGCCAAAGGCCGCACCGATCAACGAGAACGGCGACGTGGCGACCTTGGTAAGAATGTTGAGGATGGCGCGCGTAACTACCTTGCTGATGCGGAATTTCGGGTCGTCCAGGCTGCCTTCCACCGGCACGTCCAGGACGATTTTTCCGTCACGGTCCTTGAGAATGGCAACCGCCAGTCGCACGGGCAGATGCGTCGCGTCTGGGCTTTCCACTCTTTCGCCAAAGGTGAACTGGTCCAGCGTGATGACATTTTTTGACTCCAATTTTTGCCCCACCAGATTGTAGTCCAGGTCCATGTTCAATTTTCCCATGGCAATGCGATAGCCGGCGAACTTTGCAGCGTAGGGACTCATCGGTGTCAAATCCACGTCCTTTACCAGAACTTGCAGATGATTCGTCTCGGTGCCGCTAAACGGGTTGATCCGGCCGGTGATGTCCACCGGCCCGACGCCATCCACGGCCGCGTGCAAGTTCACATCGGCGTGTTGCAGTTGCTCGGAGGAAATGCCCCCAATGGTTCCGCCCGCCTGGCGAATGGCCAGATGCACATTCGGCGTGAGTGAACGGTCGGTGAAGCTGACGGTGGCATTGGTGAAGATGACAATGTTGGCGACGGAAATGTTCGGCAGCGCCGAAGCGACCGTATTCGTGGCAGCCGAATTTGTCGGGGCGGCCGCTATCACGTTGGTGGTTGTGACCGCATTGGTTTCCGCCGGGCGCAACGCCATCAGTAAATTGATGGTGTGATTGGTTTCGATCACGATGTCCGCGTAAACTTTGTCCAGCGTGATTTGTTTGATGGCCACGGAGGGTGGATTAAGGTTGGCGTCAATGCCATTGAAACGCAACGAATCCCACTTCAACAAATCCTGGGCCGTAACGCCGTCCACGGTCCGGAAATCATCGAGGCGCGCGTCACCGGTAAACGCGACCTGGGGCAGTTCATTTTCCGGCGTGCGCAGACGGATATCGCCATCGAGTCCGAGACGACTGCCAAGGATGAACAGATTTAATTTGGGTTCGAGATAGGGGTCGAGCGTGCCGAGATCAAGGTTGGAGAGCGACAGGTGAATGTCGGCTGTCGGCGGGGAAAGAGACGCTGCGATTTCCGTGTTAATGGTGCCATTGGTGTTCCAGCGCAGGGACAGTTCCGCGGTAAGGTTCGTATGCGGCAGGTTGGAAATATTCCTGGCCGTGAGCGTGACGTCGTCCAAATCCAGTCTGGCCGGGCGCGAATTCACAAGGTCTTCGAGGTGCAATCCGCAATCCGTGAAATTCACGTCGTGGACGGTCGCGTTCCACTGGTTTGTGCTGTTGAGCAGCATGGCGACGGCGTTCGTGACCGAGCGCAGCAGGAGCAAAATGCCGCCGGGCGCGTTCGTCTCGTTTTCGACCGGCTTGGCGGCTTCCAGGGCGTTGATGGTGGCGTCCTTGTCGCGTTCCACAAACAGTTTTGCACCATCGGCGGAAACCGAATCCACCTCGGCCTGCCGTGATTCAAGGTCCACGCTTGCGCCGGTCACGGCAAAGTGCGTCAGGTCAACGATGTCGTTGGTATCGCCGGCACTGCCGAGTCTGAAATGGCGCAGGGAAAAGTCGGTGTTCGTGACCGCCGCGACGCGATTGCTGGCGCTAAGCTCGAAGTGGTAATCTGATTTGACCCCAATGACACCGCTGCGGATTTCAAAGCGCACGAAATCCTGATAGAGCGGCGCGTATTTGTTGAGCGTCAGGTCGTCGAGCGTCAACTCGCCCTGGGAACGCAACGGGTCCAGGTAAAAAAATCCGCTCCACGCGAACCTTTCGCCCGCATCGGTGGTGCCGGCGAACGAGTAGGGATTCTTGTTGTCCGGGTCGGTGCGGAAATCCTGGAGCGTCACGTTGAGCGGGCCGATGGTCCGCTTGAACGGTTCGCGCGTGGTAAAGTCGGTGAACGATGCGGCCGCGCCGGTGATTTGCAGCCGGCCCACGCGCAACGCGAGCGGCTTGGGCGGCGTGGCGGGCGCCGCCGGCGGCGCATTCGTCGAGAACTTGGCGACCAGGTCGGAAAAATTCAGCGTGTAATCCTTGTTAATTTGCACCCGGGCGTACGGTTTGGTCACGCTGATTTCCTTGAAGACCCAGGGATGGCCAAAGAAGGACGAAAGCTGGAAGTTCACATAAACTTCGTCCCACGAAATGAACGGCTGGCCGTCCTTGTCCTTGATGAGCAGGCCACGGACGGTCGTCGAAAGCACAAACGGATTGATTTTGATTTTTTCAATCGAAACGTCGCGGTCGAGCTGACGGGACAACTGTTTGACGGCGATGGCGCGGACAATTGGCGGCAGAATGAGGAAGCCCAGAATGGCGTAGAACAGCAGTAAACCAAGAATCCAAACCACCAGTTTGCGCCGGCGCGGCGGAACCGAACTCCAAAAGTTTGCCTTCATTATTCCGGTGCGAAAGCATCCGCCGAATCGTCCGCGCCGTCAACCCTTTCGCATCAAATTAAAGTCGGAGGGACACGTGACACGAGTCCCTGAAATTTTAGGGCTCGCATGACCCGTCACTCCGGCAGAATTAAATGGCGAAATCGGTGTACTCCGGTTTCACGGCCTCGGTGGGCGGGGACAGCATGCCGGCGGCAACGGTGGCGTTCGTGCCTTGCTCAATCAGGATAAATGAACCGGTCAACCGGTTCGTGCTATAACCATCGAACACAATCGGTTTGGAAATTTTCAATCGAATGACACCGATGTCATTGGTGGCCAACACCGGCGGTTCCGGTTCCGGTTCGAACGTGGCCATGTTGATGCGGCTTTCCAGGCTCGTGACGACGGCCTGCGTGGTCTGGGTGGTGTGCTTGAAGAAAAACTTCTTGCCGGATTGCAACGGCCGCTGGTGCATCCAGCAAATTCGCGCGTGCAGATCCGAGCCGCAACCGGGGAGATTTTCCAGTCCCACAATCATGTCGCCCCGGCTGACGTCAATGTCATCGGCCAGACTAAGCGTGGCGGATTGCGGACAGAACGCCTCCGCCAGCGTGCCGTCGTAGGTCCAGATGTCCTTGATGGTGGTCTTTAGACCCGTGGGCAGTACAATGACGGTCTGACCTTTTCGGGCGATGCCGCCGGCGATTTGTCCGCTCAATCCGCGAAAATCGTGCAGCTTCGGGTCGCGGGGATTGTGCGGGCGATTGACCCATTGCACCGGGAACCGGAACGCGTTGAGATTCCAATCGCTGGCGATGTGGACCGTCTCCAGATGGCCCAGCAACGCCGGGCCCTGGTGCCAGGGCATTTTTTTCGACGGCATGACGACGTTGTCGCCTTCGAGCGCACTGAGCGGAATGAATTTCACGTCGCGGAAGACGTCGAGTTTCGGGATGAAATCTTCAATCTCATCGCGAATCTCCAGGAAGCGTTCCTCGCTCCAGTCCACCAGGTCCATTTTGTTGATGGCGATGACCAGGTGGGGGATGCCAAGCAACGCAGCCAGATAGGTGTGACGGCGGGTTTGCTCGGTGACGCCCTGCCGCGCATCCACCAGTACGATGGACAGATTCGCGGTGGAAGCGCCGGTGACCATGTTACGCGTGTATTGGACGTGGCCGGGCGTGTCAGCGACGATGAACTTGCGCTTGGGCGTGGCAAAGAAACGATAGGCGACATCAATGGTGATGCCCTGCTCGCGTTCCGCGCGCAGGCCGTCGGTGAGGTTGGCCAGATTAATCTGGCCGCCGCCGGTGATGTCAGCGCTGCGTTCGAGCGCTTCCAGTTGGTCCTCCATCAGGTTCTTGGAATCATAAAGCAACCGTCCAATGAGTGTGGACTTGCCGTCGTCCACCGAACCGCAGGTGTTCAAGCGCAGAATTTCAACGGGATGTTGCGTATGGGGCATGAATTCGTTAAATAAGTATAAGCGATTACACGGTAGCGCGATTTTCAGATGCAACAATTTAACTCATTTAACCAGTTACCAATCACAACTTTCAAAAATACCCTGCTTTTTTTCTGTCCTCCATCGCTGCTTCGCTGGCCTTGTCGTCAGCGCGGCTGCCGCGTTCGGTCACACGCGCAGCGGCGATTTCGGCAATGATGTCGTCCACCGAATCCGCCGGCGACTCGACCAGGCCGGTGCTGATGATGTCGCCGATGGTGCGGACGCGGACCACCAGTTCTTTCACCGTTTCCTTGTCTTTCGGCGGCAGCAAATCGGAGACAGGCAGCCACTGGCCGTTGCGGCGGACGCATTTTCGCTGATGACTGAAATAAATCGTGGGCACGGCCAGCTGCTCGCGCTTGATGTATTCCCACACATCCGTTTCCGTCCAATTGGAAAGCGGAAAGACGCGCATGTGTTCGCCCGGATTGACGCGCGCGTTGTAAAGGTTCCAGATTTCCGGCCGTTGGTTTTTCGGGTCCCATTGGCCGAAACCATCGCGAAAACTGAAGAAGCGCTCCTTGGCACGCGCCTTTTCTTCGTCACGCCGCGCGCCGCCAATCAGACAATCGAATTGAAATTCCTCAACCGCCGCGAGCAGGGTCGGGATTTGCAGTTGATTGCGGCTGATTTCGCCAGGCCGCGGCACGGCGATGCCTTTGGCAATGGCGTCCTCGACTTTGCGGACGATGAGTTTGGCGCCCAGTTCTTTGGCGCGCCGGTCGCGGAATTCGTTCAGTTCGGGGAAATGATGCCCGGTGTCAATATTGAGCAGCGGCATGGGGATGTCGGACGGGCGGAATGCCTTTTCGGCCAGGCGCAACAGGGAAATGGAATCCTTGCCGCCGGAGAAGAGCAGGGCGGGGCGATCGAATTCCGCCGCGACTTCACGCATGATGTGAATCGCTTCCGTTTCCAGGTACTGCAGATGGTCCAAGTGATAACTGTTCAAGGAGTCAGGAGTTGATTGGTTAAATGGGTTAAATAGTTAAATCAGTGGTTGGTAATCAGAACCTTGCCTGGCGGAAGGCAACAGGTCGGGATGCTGTTCCAGTAGTTCTTCGAGCCATTCCATAGATTCGTCGTCAACGGTGGTGGCTCGGCCAGGCTGAGATGTTTCACGCAACTCAAGACTCGAACCCAACTTGCGATCGCGGAGATAGCGTAAATAGCCGTTCGTTAATTTCAAAACTTGCCAGCCGGTATTTTTCAATGTGACGACTTCATTCGACGGCAAATAATTTTCGTCGGAACAAACGTTCAAGTCGTCAATTAATTCAGCCAACGAACCGCGGGAGATGAGCGTGAATTTGATTTGATCGAGAAAATGAAATCGGCCGTGGCCTTCGGCCAGATTATTCGTAAGTGAGACTGCGGCGCGTCGGATTTGGGAAGCCAAACCGAATTTCTCGAAGTCCGGTAATCGTTTAGCAACCCGATACATGGCCTTGCGAAATTCTCGCATCGCTTTGTAGACCTCCAAATCTTCGAACGAACGGTAAACCGGTGTACGTTCATCCAGTGGTGTATTCATAGGCGGTTCGACCAATTACTGATTTAACTCATTTAACCAATTACTCATTTAGAAATTCGTGTAATCCGTGTCAAAGCTTTTGTTTCAGATACCAGAGCCAAGCGCCTGCGATCCCCAGCTTGCGTGCAGACCGCATTCGCGTTTGTCGTCAGCCTTGGCGGGGTCAAAATAATCCCATTCGTTCGGCAGATGGTGTTGCTTCAGGTAATTTTCCATGTCCGCGTCGGTCCAATAAAAAACCGGACTGACCTTGAGCGCGCCAAAATTTTTGTCCTCGGAAACAATGTCGAGTCCGGCGCGATTCGGATTCTGCACCTTGCGCAGCGCGGTAATCCAGACCGTTGGCGCCAGTTCCTTCATACCCCGTTGGAACGGCTCCAGCTTCATCAGAGCGCTGAACCGTTTCAAACCGGCCTCGTCATCGGTGGACGGGATGTCGCCGTGAATGGCGTCATGATGCGCCGCGGAAATCCTGGGCAGATAGGTTTTCAAGTTCAGCTTGAGCAACTTTTTCAACGCCTCGGCGTGTTTGTAAGTGGCCGGGCGATTGTAACCGTGGTCCACCCACAATACCGGAATGTCCAGTTGCACCTGAACGCACAAATGCAGAATCACCGCTTCGTAAGGCCGGAAATTGGTGGAGACAATCGCGTGACCCTTCGCCTGGGCAACCGCCCAGCGGACAATTTCGAGCGGCGATTTAGCACGCAGCTCGGCATTGGCTTGGGCAATTTGGTCGGAGGTCATTGTTGAACAACAAAGTAACGAAGAAACAAAAGTGTTCGTTACTTTGCATCGTGATTGTTAATTCATCTTCTCGTTTAGAATGACACGGTCGCACCAGTCGCCGAAGCGCTCGCCGTGGCCGCGTTCCTTCGCATAACGCGCCAGTACGGGACGCAATTCGCTCTCAATGTCCGCGTCCTTGAGCGTCTCCTTCCACACGCGATTGAGGCGCGTGCCGGAAACGTTTCCACCGAGCCAGACTTGATAACGTCCCGGCGCTTTGCCGACGAATCCTATTTCTGCCATGTAAGGCCGCGCGCAGCCATTCGGGCAACCGGTCGAACGAATGATGATTTCCTCGTCACCCAGTCCCAAATCGCCGCAAAGCTTTTCGATGCGGTCAATGAGTCCGGGCAACATCCGTTCGCTTTCTGCGAGCGCGAGGCCGCAAGTGGGCAGGGCCGGGCAGGCCATCGCGGCGGCGTGCAGGATGCTCGCCTGATTTTCAACCGGAATTTTGTGGGCGGCAAAAATTGAATTGATACCGGCTTTATCCGCATCGTTCACGTTGGCGAGAATCACGTTTTGATTCGTGGTCAGGCGGAATTCGATTTGCGGAAACTTCTCCGCGATTTCGCGCAGCGCGATTTTTTTCTCGTTTTTCACGCGGCCGGTTTGGACAAACAGCGTGAAGAAATTCTGCCCGTCCGTGGATTTGTGCCAGCCGAGCAAATCGGCGGTCGTCGTGAACTGGTAAGGCCTGATCGGCGCAAATTGGATGCCGGCGCGTTTCTCGACTTCGGCGCGCGTCCAATCCACGCCGCGTTCCTCGACAACGTATTTAAAGCGCGCGTGCTTGCGGTCCGTGCGGTCGCCAAAATCGCGGTGAATCGTCAGCACGGCTTTGGCGACATCAATCAATTTGTCCGGCGTCAAAAATCCGAGTTCGCTCGCCAGACGCGGATAAGTTTCCTTGTTGCCGTGCGTGCGACCCATGCCGCCGCCCACCACGAGGTTGTAACCGACGAGTTGATCGTTCTCCACGATAGCGATGAAACCCTGGTCGTTGGTGAAAACGTCGAGGTCGTTCACCGGCGGGATGACGAACGCGGTTTTGAATTTTCGCGGTAAATAAGTTTTGCCATAAAGCGGGTCAACGAACGCCCGATTGAACGGGTCGTCAATCTTGAGTTGGTAGCCGTCAATCCAAATGGCATAATAAGCGCGGGTCTGCGGCTTCAGCGCATCCGCCACGCGCAAGCAATCGCGATAGACTTCATCGCGCGCCCTGGTGTAGGCGGGCGTGGGCGGGGCGAGGACATTGCGATTCACGTCGCCGCAAGCCGCGAGCGTGGAGAGCAGGCACTCATTGATTTTTTTCACCACCAGGCGCAGGTTCGCCTTGACGACGCCGTGAAACTGGATGGTCTGGCGGGTGGTAATCCGCAGCGTGTTGTTGCCGTAAAGCCACGCGAGTTCGTCGAACACGCGCCACTGGTTGGCGGTCATCACGCCGCCGGGAATACGGCTGCGAATCATCATGATGAATTTCCTGCCAGCCGGAGAGCGCAAATCGCGGTCGTCCTGTGGATAAACGCCGTGAAATTTCAGGAATTGGCTGTCGTCGCCGGAAAACGAATCGGCGGTCGGGTCGGCCAGCCTGGACGCGATGGTGCCGGCGAGCGTCGGAATCGCTTCCTTAATCTCTTCGTTGTGCGTCAACTCACGAGGAGTTTCTGTACTCATAAACGAACAATTAAAATAACAGGTTTCCTTTTTGCCCGCAATGCGCGAGTAGATTTCCTTTTTGCCGGTTTAAGCATGCTGTATGGGCAAAAAAAAGGCGCGAGCGCAGGTGCGGATGCAAAAAGGCGGAAGGTGATTGCCTGTTCAAGCGCGGCTTGTGGAGCTTCCTGAAGGGCTGAAGACTAAATGCTAAAGTCTGGTCATCAGCCTTTAGCCTTCAGCCTTTCTTCAGGTTGCCGGCACAAATCGTTGAAGCCCCAACGTTGCGCCGAACAGGATTAAAGACACCGCGCTCAATGCGAGCGGACAGCCCGGCGCAACGGCCAGCCAATCCACCAAAACGATTCCCGCCAGCAGGCCGGAAACGATTCGTCCCACATTCACGGCGCCTCCCTGAAAAACTGTTCGCGCACAACGCGCAATCCAAAGCACCAGGACGAGCGACAACCAGATGGCCGGAACACGATTTTCTCCGGCATCCATCAACAGGGCCAGCAAAACCGGCGCAGCCAGCAGGGCCAGCGGCCAATAGGGAACGCGCCCGCGCGAACTTTCCAGCCGCGCCACGTGGCTCAAGCCGGCGACGTAAAATGCCAGTGCTACGCCGCACCAGATCGGCCAGCCGTTCACACCCCAACTGCCACAGGAACCGGCAATGACATAAATCCAAAACCGGCACATTCCCATCAGCCACGGTGAGGCGATGATGACTTTATGCGTGGCGTCGTAAACGACGATGCACAGCAGCAACACGAACGCCAGTGCGCCGGTTATTTTCCCGATCATAATCAAACTCAACGCGCCCAGCACCAGCCAGGCCAATCCCCAGCCCCAGACCGCCGGCAACGAAATTGCGCCAGAGGGAATCGGCCGTTCCGGGCGGTGCTGGCGGTCGAAATCCGCATCGAACGCGTCGTTCAAAAACATCCCGCCCAGATAAAGCGCGCTGACACCAAAGAACAGCCAAGGCAGATTGGCATAATTCTCCCCGCCGCCGAGCAGCCAGCCAACCAGGCAGTTCGACCAGACCGTCGGCAGGTTCGACACCCGCCCCAAAATCACCAGGGTACGGAATTGGCGGAAGAAATCCCGGTTCATTACGCGGAATAAATCAGAAAACTCACTGATTGGCCAGTCCGCGTTCCGCCAGTTGCGGCAGCAACCATTCGTATTCCGCCGCGAGCTGTTCGACGACGCTCCGGCTTTTCAGTTCCGGCGGCAATACCTCCCAGGTGTAGGTTTCCATTTCCAGATGCGAACAGAGTTTTGGGTTTTCGCCCAATAAATTCAGCACCGCGAGCAAATGGTCACTGGTGGTTTCAAACGGCGGTGTGTTGGGGGCGTGCAGCGGAACATGAAAATGGACGCGCCATTCGGGCAGAACGCCGGCCGGGTTCTGTCGCCGGGCGTCCGGGTCGGCCAGCGCATCAGGCAGGTCGTAATAAATATTCCGGTTGCCGGCCGGCTCGCGCACGACCACCTGATGCAGGTAAACATCGTCGGCAAAGGTTTTGAGCAACCCGCACGATTCCGCCGTGGGGTGGACCTTGAGCGCGGAGCTCAGGTGTATTTTGCTGATTTTAATGCCATGCTGACAAAGGCACGGCAGGGCATTTTGCGGTTCCTCAAAATTCACGGCGAAGTGGCAGGTGTCGTAGTTGACGCCGAGATGTTCCGCCAGACGGGGATCGCGCGGATGTTCGATGCGCAACCGGTCGAACAATTGGATGGTCTCGCCACTGCTCTCCAGCAGGCACAGCGGCTCGGGTTCAAGCCCGAGGTGCAACTTCCGGCCCGTCTGTTCGGCCAGATGCGCGATGTGTTCGACGCAATGCCACAGGTTCTGGCGGATGGCCTTCAGCGCATCGGCGTGGAGATGAAATCCCTTAAAGGAACCGGGGAGGGTACTGACACTGCCTTCAACGCCGGGCGGCAATAATTTTGCCAGCAGCTCGAACAGCAGGTTGGTATAGGCCAGCCGTTCCGGCGAGGTCCAGTCCGGCAGGTAAACCCGCTCCTTCACGCGGCCGCCATGAAACTGGCCGTAGGGAAAGCCGTTAATCGTGAAAACGTAACAATTCCTTTGCGCGAGCCAGCGTTGAAACGCCAGCAGCGTGGCGGGCTCGCTCAACTCTTGCGCGGCCCAGTTGCTCAGGCGCAGGCCGATGGCAAACGGCTTTTGGGGACAAACCCGCTCGCGCACTGCGAGGGTATGGCTTTGCAGCGAGTCAAATGTCTCACGCCAGGTTTCGCCGCGATGAATATTGGTGCAATAAGCCAGATGCAGACCGTGATTTAATCGCATGGCCGATGGTTTTCCGATTATCCGCGTTTACTTCTGTTCCGGCCCGGCTTGCGTGGCGCAACCCGTACTGCGGTTGTTCCGGGTCCATGTTTAAAAGATGGTACGAAATCCCCGTTTGGCAAGACGTAAACCGGCGTTGACATCTTTGGCGCAAGTGTATATTTTAACACAAAATTGAAGTGACCCATCCATGTTGATTCGCATCAGTTTAATTGTGGCGATCGTTGCGGGGCTGCTCGCGGGCGCACTGAACATCGTCAAAGTTCGGGACAAGATCAGTACGCTGATTTCCCAGCGGGACGATTTCCACACCGAAAGAGACCAGGCCCGGACCGAACTCGCCAGCACGAAAAAAGACCTGGCCAAAACGAAAGATGATTTGACCCAGACCCAGCAGGAATTGACAGACACCCAGGCCCAGCGCGACAAGGCCGTGGCCGACGCCAAGACGCAAACCAAACGGGCCGATGAATTATCGGACAAACTGACCAAGACAACGCAGGAACGTGATGACGCGCAGGCCAAGCTGGCGGCCTACCAGGCAACGGGCCTGACCGCCGACCAGGTGGGTGGTTTGAACAAGGCGCTCACATCCACCCAGAATGAGCTTGAGGCGGTCAAGGAGGAAAATGGTGTTTTGCAGCGCACGGTCAGCCGGTTAACCGCTCAGATTAACGAATTAATCGGGACAAATTATGTCGTCACGTTGCGCGCGGATCTGAGGGGGAAGATCGTCGCCGTGGATCCCAAGTGGGATTTTGTGGTGTTGAATATCGGTGGGGACCAGGGCGTGCTGCCGGATGGTGAAATGCTGGTGAGCCGTGATGGCAAGCTCGTGGCCAAGGTCATTGTTCGCAGCGTTCAAAAGGACCGCAGCATCGCCAATGTTGTTCCGGGCTGGCAACTGGGAGATGTTATTGAAGGCGACGAGGTCACCCCGGCCCATCCAGCTTCCTGAAATGCAAGGCCCGGCCATCAAATGGCTTTTGCTGTTCATGTTGGGTGTTCTTCTTTTCGGGATCACCGGCTGTGAAACCAACGAACCCGAGAATGCCTCGGTTCGTCCATGGAATTCGCCCCAAAGCTGGGAGAGCGGTTCGCCGATGCTCGACCAGCAGCACCAATAAAATCTTCCTGGCAAATCAGCCGGAGACTTTTACCAGCCGTGTGGGAGTCACAATAAAATCCATCCGGACGTCACGGGTTCCCGCGGGTATTTCCTTCACCAATTGCCTGTCAAACGCGGCACCGCATTTAATGCCGTGCGCATTCGCCAGCAGCCGGTCGTAAAATCCCCTGCCGCGTCCCAGCCGGTGTCCGTGCCGATCAAAGGCAACCGCGGGAACCAGAATCAAATCGAACTTCTCCAGCGGAATTTCCGCGCAGCTTGCGGATGGTTCGCGGATGCCGAATTTCCCGGCGGCAATGTCGGTCGTTAAATTTTGAACCCGTCGCGCCGAATAGATTTGGGTGGTGGAGTCGAAAGCGGGCAGCGCGCAGATTTTTTTTGTCGGCAGCAATTTCTCCAGCAACGGCCAGACATCCGGTTCGTCCGGCAGCGGCGCGAACAACAAAATCGCGCGTGCGCTTTGCAACTGGGGTTCCAGTCGGTCGCAAAGCCCGATGGATTCCACCGCCCGTACCGCCGGGGAAATCTTTTGCAGCGCTTCGTAAATTTGCCTCCGCAGCGCGCTTTTTCGCCCGTGCAAATCAATAGTCATTTTTCCTTTTTTCCACGTGCGGCGGCCAGCTCGGCGCGCCATTTTTCCACCCTCTCCTTGATTTTCTTTTCCACACCCTGTTCGGTCGGCTGGTAATAAATCCTGTCCGTCCCGAGATAATCCTGCGCCACGAAATGGTCCGGATGGTCGTGCGCGTATTTGTAACCCTTGCCGTGGCCCAGCCGTTCCGCACCCTGGTAATGCGTGTCGCGCAAATGCTCCGGGACCGGCAGCGTGCGGCCTGACTTCACATCCTCCAGCGCGGCGTCAATGGCCAGATACGCGCTGTTGCTCTTGTTGGCCGTGGCGATGTAAACCGTCGCCTCGGCCAATGGAATCCGCGCCTCCGGCCAGCCGACAAATTCCGATGCGGACAACGCCGAGTTCGCCAGCACCAAAGCCATCGGATCGGCAAGCCCGACATCTTCCGCTGCGCAAATCACAATCCGCCGGGCGATGAAGCGCGGGTCTTCGCCGGCGTGAATCATTTTGGCCAGCCAGTACAACGCGGCGTCCGGGTCGCTGCCGCGCATGGATTTGATGAATGCGGAAATGGTGTCGTAATGTGCGTCCTCGTCGTCATACACGACGGCCTTTTTTTGGATGCTTTGCTCGGCGGCGGCGAGGTCAATGTGGACGACGCCCTTTTTGTCCGGTGCGGTGGTGAGCGCGGCGATTTCCAGCGCGTTCAGCGCCTTGCGTGCGTCGCCGTCGGCGATTTTGGCCAGGTGCCGCAAGGCGTTTTCGCCGGCTTGAATTTTCAGGTAACCGAGGCCGCGTTCGGTGTCGGTTAGTGCGCGTTGCAGCAGCGCGAATAATTCCTCTTCGCTCAATGGACGCAGTTCAAAGATTTGCGAGCGTGAGACCAGGGGCGAGTTGACAAAGAAAAACGGATTGTGCGTTGTTGCGCCGATGAGCCGCACGACGCCGCTTTCGACATCCGGCAGCAGCACGTCCTGTTGCGCCTTGTTGAAGCGGTGGATTTCGTCAATGAACAGAATCGTCGGCTGGCCGGTATTTTCGAGGCGGTTGGCGGCGGCGGCCAGGACCCGGCGCATGTCAGCCACATTGGATTCCACGCCGCTCAACCGCTCGAACTTGCTTTTGGTCTGCCGCGCGATGATTTGCGCCAGTGACGTCTTGCCGGTGCCGGGCGGCCCAAAGAAAATCAGCGATTGGATGCGATCGGCCTCAATCGCGCGGCGGAGCAACTGGCCGGGAGCTAGAATGTGCGTCTGGCCGGCAAACTCATCGAGGTTGCGCGGTCGCATTCGCGCGGCGAGCGGCTGGTTGCGGAGTGGTTCCGGTGCAGCCGGCGGCTTCGGCTTCATTTCCGCCGCGGGGGAGCTGAACAGATCATCGCGCGCCATGAATTGAAATTAACACCGGCGAAGCAATTGCCCAAAACAAAAAACCCGCCGTCAGGCGGGCTTTGGTTTGGCAAAAAGAAAACCCCGCCCTTGCCGTGTGTAACCGTTCCTTTGAACATGTTTTGCAACATGTGGGACGGGCTGGACTGCTTTCGACTTCCAACGAAGGCGTGTCGGCCACAGCCCCGGCTTGGGTCCCGGGATCGTATTATTACGGTTCAAGGATTAGTTGCCTAATCACGAACAGGGCAGGGTAAATTCAGGTTGTCAATCAAAGAGCAATTCATGTTTCTGACCGTTCCAATATCGCTTTAGTCCGGCATTTTCTCAAGAAAAATTCCTGTAAATTTTTTGTTGCAACCGCGAAAACCGGTTGCAAACTCGTGCCCGTTCATGAACCGTTCTCCCCGCATCAGGCTGTTCGGCATGATGGTTCTGGAGTTTTTCATCTGGGGCGCGTGGTTGCCGCTCATTTTCAGTTATCTGCCCGGCTTGAATTTTGCGCCGTTCCAGCAATCCTTGATTCTGAACACCTTTCCGGTTGCTGCCATCATCGGCATGTTCTTCAGCAACCAGTTCGCCGACCGGAATTTTGCAGCGGAAAAATTCATGTCATTCAGCCATCTCGTGGGCGGACTCGCACTGCTCGGCCTGGCGATGACGAGGACATTCTGGCCGTTCTTTGGCTTAATGCTGGTGTATTGCCTGCTTTACGTGCCGACCCTTTCGATTGCCAATCAGATTGCGTTCGCGCACTTGAAGGACGCCAAGGACTTTGGTTTTGTCCGCATGGGCGGCACGCTCGGTTGGATTCTGGCTGCCTGGCCGTTCACGTTTATTCTGGTGGACTGGGACAAGGTGCATGCCGCCCATCCGCACGGGATTGCCGGTTGGATCGGCATGGCATTGGCCAATGGACTGACCGGCCCCGCACTGCAGAACGCGACCAAATGGACTTACGTCGTCGCTGGCGTCGCATCACTGTTGTTGGCGGCCTTCAGTCTGGTGTTGCCGCATACGCCGCCCAAGAAAGCGGGTGAAGGCGGCGCGGAAAAATTGGCCTGGGCCGAAGCGATGAAACTGCTGCGGCATCCGTTTGTGCTGGTGTTGTGGGTGGTCACATTTCTCGATGCCGTTGTGCACAATTGTTATTTCAATTGGGCGGGTTCGTTTCTGGGCGCGCGCAGGGATGCGGGTGGCGTCGGCATCCCCGGCAACTGGATCATGCCGGTGATGAGTGTCGGCCAGATTGCGGAGCTGCTCACGATGTTCATCCTCGGCGCGACCTTGAGGCGCCTCGGCTACCGCGCGATCATGATTCTCGGCATTCTGGCATATCCGGTACGCTTCGCTGTCTGGGCATTATTCCCGCAAAATCCGGCGCTCATCATTCTGGTGCAAATTCTCCACGGCATCTGCTACGCCTTTTTCTTCGCGGCCGTTTACATTTTTGCGGAGGAATATTTTCCCAAGGACGTGCGGGCCAGCGCGCAGGGACTTTTCAACATCATGATTCTCGGCGTTGGTGTGCTGGTGGCCAACAGCATCTGTCCGCGGCTGGCGCAGGAAACGTTTCTGCGGAATGGTACGACCGATTTCCATCACCTGTTCCTGGTGCCGCTGACGGTTGCCCTGATTTCGGCGGCTGCGCTCGCGCTTTTCTTCCGGCCCCCTCCGGGAAGGGAAAGCGAATCCAGCCCGTAACGTCTTCCTAGTTACGACCGAGATGGTCTTGTAAAATCTGCAGGAGTTTTTGGGGTAGATACGGTTTTTGCAGAAAGTTGACGCCGTCAATCAAATTGAGACTTTTGCCAACCACCTCGCCGCTGTAACCGCTGGTATAGACGACCTTGAGTCCGGGGCGGGCGGTCTGCAATTGTTGGGCCAGTTCATAGCCGTTCATGCCGTCGGGCATTATGATATCGGTCAGCAAAAGTTGAATCCGGTCCTGATGTTCCTGCCAGACTTTCATGGCGGCCACGCCGGATTCCGCCGCCAGGACGGTGTAACCGCAACGCTGGAGCATGTTAGAAACCAGCACGCGCACAGCCAGTTCATCTTCAACCACCAAAATGGTGCCCGTGCCGTGGGGCAGCTTGGCGACGGCGAAGGCAGCCTCCTTTTCCACTCGCTCACCTGCCACGGCCGGGAAATAGATGCTGAAGGTGCTGCCTTTGTTGACTTCGCTCGACACCGTGATCCAGCCGTGATGTTGTTGGATAATGCTGTAAACGGTGGCCAGTCCCAGCCCCGTGCCCTTGCCCACTGCCTTGGTCGTGTAAAACGGCTCAAAAATGCGCGGTAGGTTTTCCTTGGGAATGCCGCAACCAGTGTCTCTGACGGTAAGGCGAACGTGCGTCCCGGCGACCGCGTCGTGATTTTTTTCCACCTGCGCCTTGGTAAAATCCTCCTTGCTGGTACTGATACTCAACTGTCCGCCGGCGGGCATCGCGTCGCGCGCGTTGACCAGGAGATTCATGAGCACCTGTTCGATCATGCCGGTGTCGGCGTGAATAATGGCCAGCTCGTGCGCATACTTGGTTTGCAGCACAATGTCCTCACCCAACATGCGCCGCAGCATTTTGGTCATGTTGGCTACCACCTCGTTCAAGTCCACGTTGGCCGATCGCATGACCTGCTTGCGGCTGAAAATGAGCAACTGACGTGTCAGACTGGCGGCGCGTTCGGCGGCTTGAACAATCTGGCGCGAACAACCGGCCCTCTCTTTGGGGTCAAGTTGCGGATTTAACAGCAGGGAAGCATTGCCTTGGATGACGGTGAGAAGGTTGTTGAAGTCATGCGCCACCCCGCCTGCGAGTTGGCCGACGGCTTCCATCTTTTGCGACTGTCGGAGTTGTTCCTCCAGGTGCTTGCGCTGGACCCGGTTTCGCAGGGTGGCAATGCCGAAGGCCAGGTCATTGGCAAGCTCCATCAACAATGCCGTTTCCTGGGGACTGAAGGCATCAGCCTGTGAAGCGTAAACCGTTAGAGCGCCGAATATTTTGTCATCCGCCTTGAGTGGCAGGCCGATGCTGGAGCTGAAACCATGACGCAACGTCTCTTCCCGCCATGGCGCGAAGTTGGGCTCTCGGCCAGATTCGAGAAAGTGGTCGGTTGGCCGGTGCGGATGGCCGTACCGGTTGGGCCGCGGCCGCGTTCCGTGTCCGCCCAGGAGATTTGCAGATTTTCAAGATAGTGGGCTTCTGCCCCGGCCCACGCGATGGGACGCACGGATTTGGATTCGTCCTGCTCCGAATAGCCCACCCAAGCCAGACGAAATCCGCCAGTCTCCGTTAGGATTTGACAAATCATCGTGAGCAACTTGATTTCGTCGGTTGCCCGCACGACCACCTCGTTACATTTGCTGAGAGTTTGGAGTGACCGGTTGAGTCGGCGCAATTCCTCCTCGGCTTGCTTGCGTTCGGTGATGTCGCGCCCGATTCCCACCAGACCCTGAATCCGTCCCTGGCTGTCTCGGAATGGCACCTTGGTTGTCAAATGCGTACACTCCCGGCCGACCGGGCTGACACCTTTGCCCTCATGGTCAATGAGCGGTTCTCCATTTAAGACCTTCAATTCCTCGGTGCGGTATTTGGCGGCCAGTTCGGCGGGAAAAAAGTCCGCGTCCGACCGGTTGATAAGTTGAGCGGGGGTTTCTTTGCCGAAGTGTTTGGCGAGCGCTTCGTTGGCAATCAGGAACCGGCTGCCCCGGTCCTTGACGTAAAAGGTTTCGGGCAGCAGATCAATCAACGTGCGGAGCAATTGGCGTTCGTTGGCAATGGCTTCCGCCACCTGTCTGCGCTCGGTAATGTCCTGGCAGAAACCGATGGAAAGGCCGCTTTCCGTCATGACCGCACGCAGTGAAACCCAGATCAATTTTCCATCGCGCCGTTTGAAACGGAATTCACCGTTGACATGTTTCTGGGTCGCCAGGAGCTGATACGCCTGGCGCACTTCCTCAAGGTCTTCGGCGGGATGCAAATCCGTGACGGATGTGCCCAGCAAAGTCGCGACTTCATAACCCAGCAGATCGACGGCGGCGGGATTGTAATCCACCAGGCGGCCTTTCTCATTGGCCACGAACACCGCCAGTGGCGCGTTTTCGACATAAGAGCGGAATTTAGCTTCACTTTCGCGCAGGGCGCTCTCGCTTTTCTTCAAGTTGGTGATGTCGGTGTTGATGCCAAAAAGCTGCCAGCGGTTCTCGGCCAGCTTATGGATGGTAATGAATTCCTGCATCCAGTGCTCAACCCCGTCTTTGTCCGTGCAACGGAACTCGTTGCGATAAAATGGCGCGTTGTTGAGGAAGGCCTCCCGGGTAACCTTATGCATCTCATTGAAATCATCCGGGTTGCGGCTCTCACTCCAGACCTGCTGATAGGTCTTGTCCGGCGGCACCTCGAGTGGAAACACCTCCTGCGCCGCCTCCTCATTCAACACCGGGAAATTCCAGCGGAAGATCGTCAGTTCCTGCATGGCCCGCTCCCGCCAGCCTTCGGGCGCCTCCGCTTCTCCGCAATTGAGGATGCAACGCGTGCTCCGCATGACTTCCCGCAGCCGCTCCTCGCTTTGTTTCAGAGCCTCTTCCGCCCGTTTCCTCTCGGAAATGTCACGGAAACTCCAGATTCTTCCATAGTGTTTTCCATCTCTACCGATCACAGGGGAAGTATATCGCTCCAAAACGGTCCCGTCTTTCAATTCAACTTCGTCCCGGCTGATTTCGTTGGGATGTGAGTAAAGGTAAACGACTTTTTCGACAAACTTTTCCGGGTTCCTGGTCTGGTTCATGACGAACTGGACCTGCTTTTCGTCATCATGATTGTTGGCGATGTCCTGTGGAATTTTCCACAGATCAATCGTGCGCTGATTCTGGATGACCTTTTTTCCCTGATTATCCACGACCAGAATCGCTTCAATGGAGGAATTGAGCTGGGCCTCCAGAAGCGCGGTTTTTTCCAGCAACCCTTCCTCGGCCTGCCGGCGTTCCACGGTTTCCTCTGCCGTGCGCCGCAATTGGCTTCGCAGCAGGAAGTAAAGCACCAGTGCCGTGATGGCCACAAATGCCCAACCTTTGTAGATTTCCAGTCGGTTGCGGGTGGCCGGATCGGAAACCAGAGCGAACAACACCCGGCCTGAAAGCAGTATCCACGCGCTCCCAATTGCGGCGTAAACCAAACAGGTGCGCAGCGCTACTTTGGCCGGTCTATTTTTCATCCAGATTGTGGCAATTCAACCGTACCTCGCGCCTTGACTTGCCGTTAAACCAATTTTGCGATTTTGAAATCAATTTTTGTTCCTATGTTTGTTCCTATGCATCCAATTCACACGTTTTCTTGTATCGCGATGGCTATGTTATTCAGGCAGCAGGATTTCTGCCGTTTTAGGGACCTCAACCGGCTTTGCCCCCTGGTGTCTAAGCAAAAAGCCTGGGAAAACTTCCAACTCGCCTTGCCACGCTCAATGGCCTAATCTGCCTCTCTGATTTTTGCCATGACGACCTCCGCTTCAATTCGCACGAGCAGCCGGATCCGGCAGGACTTCCTCGACTTCTTCAAGTCGAAGTCGCATACCATTGTGCCGTCTTCGAGTTTGTTGCCCGATTCACCGAACCTCCTGTTCACGAACGCCGGCATGAACCAGTTCGTGCCCATTTTCCTGGGGCAGACCCGGTGCCCGTATAAACCCGGCCGGGCGGCCGACACCCAGAAATGCATCCGTGCCGGCGGCAAACACAACGACCTGGAAGACGTCGGTCTCGACACCTATCACCACACGTTCTTCGAGATGCTCGGCAACTGGAGCTTCGGCGATTACTTCAAAACCGAAGCGATTGACTGGGCGTGGGAACTGGTCGCCGAAGTCTGGAAATTCCCCCCGGAACGTCTTTATGCGACCATTTATAATCCCGACAAGTCCCAGGGCGACCCTTCCGAGCGTGATGAGGAGGCTTGGAACTGTTGGGCTGAAAAATTCCGCGCCGCCGGGCTCGATCCGGCGGTCCACATTGTCTATGGCGGCAAGCAGGATAATTTCTGGATGATGGGCGACACCGGTCCGTGCGGTCCCTGTTCCGAACTGCACGTGGACCTCACGCCCGGCGGCAACACCAACGGCAGTCTGGTGAACAAAGGCGACGCCCGTTGCATTGAGATCTGGAACCTTGTTTTCATCCAGTTCAATGCCAACCCTGACGGCACGTTCAGCCCGCTGCCGGCCCGGCACGTGGATACCGGCATGGGCTTCGAACGTGTCACTTCCATCATCCAGGGCACGAAGAATTTCAAGGATTTCGCCAACGCAAAAATCTCGAACTACGAGACCGACATCTTCCGCCCGATTTTTGACGCGCTGGAGAAATTGGGCGGGAAAAAATATGGCAGCACACTCCCGCCGGTGGATCTCTCAACGCTCAGTCCCCAGCACACAATTGACATCGCTTTCCGTGTCATCGCCGATCATATCCGTACGCTCGGCTTTGCGATTGCCGACGGCGTTCAACCCAGCAATGAGGGGCGCGGTTATGTCCTGCGCCGCATCCTGCGCCGCGCCGTGCGCTACAGCCGTTCACTCGGTTTCAAGGGACCGTTCTTCTACAAACTCGTGACCGTGCTCGCCGACACGATGGGTGACGTTTTTCCAGAAATCCGCGCCCGGAAAAAACACGTCCAGGAAGTCATCCGCGTTGAAGAGGAAATGTTCAATAAGACACTGGACCGGGGCATTGATCTTTTTGCCGAAGAGGCCCGCCGTGTTTCCACGAACCTCGTCGAGTTTCCGGTGCCCAAAGGCGGTCCGATTGTTGAGATCACTGATTTTGGCAGCAAGGTGATTTCAGGTGAATTTGCCTTCAAACTCTACGACACCTACGGTTTTCCGCTCGACCTCACCGAATTGATGGCCCGCGAACGCGGCATGACGGTGGACCGGGATGTTTTTGAAAAGTTGATGGAAGAGCAGCGTACCCGCGCCCGGGCTGCGCAAAAGAAGGAAGTCATTTCGCTTTCGCAAATGGAGACCAACACGCCGACCAAGTTCGTCGGCTACGACCAGCTTGTGGTGGAGGCCAGGGTTTTGGAGGTGGTGTCGCTTAAAAACAAAACCGCCATCGTCCTTGACGCCAGCGCTTGCTACGCCGAAATGGGCGGCCAGGTCGGCGACACCGGCGAGCTGAACGGAGGCGGCGGACTCTGGCGGATCACGAACACGCAGAAATCCGGCAATACCTGGCTTCATTTCATCAGCGACGCTACGACTGACAAAGAAATCGTAAATCGCAAATCGCAAATCGTAAATTTATCCGACGTTCCAGCGGCAGGAGCAAACGTGACGCTTTCGGTTGACAAGGGCCGCCGAAATTCAATCGAACGCCACCACACCGTCACGCATTTGCTGCACTGGGCGTTGCACGAGGTCGTGAGCCGCGACACCTCGCAGAAAGGTTCGTTCGTCGGGCCGGACAAACTGACCTTCGATTTCAACAGCGCACCGCTCACGCCGCAGCAGGTGGCCGACATTGAGAAACTCGTCAACGAACGCATCCTCGAAAACGCCGGCGTAAGCTGGACGGAAGTCCCCTACGCCGCCGTGAAATCACGCAGGGACGTGATGCAATTCTTCGGCGACAAATATGGCGAAACCGTGCGTGTCGTCCAAATCGGCGGCCGGCCAAAAAAGTTGGACGGATATTCAATGGAACTGTGCGGCGGCACGCATACACGGGCCACGGGCGAGATTGGGTTGTTCCGCGTCATCGGTGAGGGCGCGATTGCCGCCGGGGTGCGGCGCATTGAGGCCGTGGCCGGCCTGGAAGCGTATCGCCGGGCCGCCGACGAAGTCGCGCTTATCCAATCGCTCGCCGACAAAGTGAATTCACCGGTGCACGAGCTGGAAAAGAAAATTGAGACGCTGCTCGAACACCAGAAAACAGTTGAAAAGCAACTGAAGTCCGCGCAACAACGCGAAGCCTCAAATGCCGCCAGCCGTTTGCTGGAGGAAATTCAGAAAGTGAACGACATACCGGTCATCATCCACAACCTTGGGGCGGTGGACGGCGACTTCCTCCAGGCCGTCGCCGATTCATTGAAGGAGCGTTTCAAAGGAGTCATTGTTCTTGGCGGCGGTTCGCAACCTGGAAGCGTGGCGCTCGTTGCCGCGGTCACATCTGATTTCCTCTGGAAGCTGCAGGCCGGCAAAATCATTCAGCAAATCGCGCCCATCGTCGGCGGCAAGGGCGGCGGCAAACCGGACAACGCGCGCGGTGGCGGCAAAGATGCCAGCAAACTGGACGAGGCGCTGGTTATGGTCAAAACGTTGCTGCATTGAAGGTCAAAACAGGTTGTTTTGTGCGTCCTTAGAAGTTTTTGCGGTTGCCCTTTACCGATTTTGCCACGGATTGGCATTCTACTGCCAACAATACATTATTTTTCTGATTATAAAGTACTTATGAAAACTTTTTTCTTTTTCCCTGTTGCCGAATAATCCCTCCCCGTAGAATTCAGCCGGTATGAAACACAATCGGGGGCCAAGCAAGGCCCCAAATGGCAATATTGTATTGAGGCAGATGCAGTTAAATGACCTGCCCCCGGTTTTTCGACTGGGACAAAGGCTTTTCACGGCTGAAGACCTGCCGACACTGTATCGCAGTTGGGACGAATACGAGATTCTGGAGTTGTTTCGTTCGGACGAAGAAACCTGCCTGGTGGCTGAGGACGATGAAAAAATCATCGGTTTTGCATTGGGCTGCATGATGGATAAACCGCGCAGTGCCTGGCGATATGGCTGGCTGGAATGGCTCGGCGTGGCACCGCGTTACAAACGACTTGGCATCGCCCAGCGGTTGCTGAACCAATTAACGCAACTCTTCATTGATCGCGAAGCGCGCATCATGCTGGTGGACACCGACGAGGACAATGCCGATGCCTTGGCCTTCCTGCGTCAGACAGGCTTCGGTCGGGAAACCCGGCACGTGTATCTGTCGCGAAATCTGGATGAACATCCCAAACGGCTTGGACGTAGAAATGGACATCGGAATGGCAAGGTTCACTGAATTGGCAGCGTACTTGCCGACAAATTAATTTGTCATGTCCGCGCAGTCGCGGATTTTCTGGAGGAGTTTGGCGGGTTCGAAGGGTTTTTCCAGGAAACTCTCATTGTCGCGCAGGGGTGTGTCGCGGCCGGGCATGTTGTTGGCATAACCGCTGCAGTAAATGATCTTGAGGTTGGGATTGTCGGTGCGCAAGCGGTCGGCCAGTTCGCGGCCGTTCATGCCGTCCGGCATGACCATGTCGGTGACGAGGATGTCAATGCCTTCCCGGCGCTCGCGCCAGATTTCCAGGGCCTGCACGCCCGAAACGGCGGCGTGAATATGGTAGCCATGACGCTCCAGCACACGTTGCATCAACCGGCGCAAGACCATCTCATCTTCGACAAGCAGAATCGTCTCGTTGCCACCGGGCACCTGGGCCGGAGCCGTCGGCTGCTCCCCATTGACGAGTTTCTGGGCCAGGCGTGGGAAATAAATGTGGAAGGTGGTTCCCTGGTTGAGCTGGCTTTCGACTTCAATCCAGCCCTGATGCTGTTCGACAATGCCAAAGACGGTGGCCAGACCCAGACCGGTGCCTTTGCCTACGTCCTTGGTGGTGAAGAAGGGTTCAAAGAGGTGGGGCAGATGCTCGGGCGCCACACCACAGCCGGTGTCGGTGATGGACAGGCGGACAAAGTTGCCGGGCCGGGCGGTGTGTTTGGTAAACCGGGTGGTGTCGGCGAGGGTGACCGGAGCGGTTTCCACGGTGAGCCGGCCGCCTTTGGGCATGGCATCGCGGGCATTGACGGCCAGGTTCATGAGGATCTGTTCCAACATGCCCGGGTCCGCGTGGATGGGGGCGCCGCCGGGGGCGTAACGGGTTTCCAGAGCGATGTCCTCGCCTATGAGCCGGCGCAACATTTTGGTGATATTGGCGACGACCTCGTTAAGGTCGAGGTCCTTGGGTTGCATGGGTTGGCGGCGGCTGAAGGTGAGCAACTGGCGGGTCAGGTTGGCGGCACGCTGGGCGGCGCGAAAGATTTCGGCGTTGGCGGAGGCTTGTTCAGTCTGGGAGAGCTGGCCCATTTGCAGGAGGGAGACGTTGCCCTGGATGACGGTCAGGATATTGTTGAAATCGTGGGCCACCCCGGCGGCCAGTTGGCCGAAGGCCTGCATCTTCTGTGACTGGCGCAATTGCGACTCCAACTGCTTGCGCTCGGTCAGATCGCGCACGGCGGACACGCGCACTTCACGGCCGTTCCAGAAAAGAGTCTTTGACTGCGCCTCGCATTCGAAAGTACTTCCATTTTTGTGCAGACATTGATGTTCAAGCCGTTTCCCTTCGCCGGAGCGGACCCGTTCGGTGATGGTAGCACGCCATTCAGGTGCAATCAGATGGTAAATTTCACGCCCGATCAGTTCATTCCGCTCGTAACCGAACATGGTGGCGAATTGGTGGTTCACATCCAAAATTTGGCCATTTTCACTGACACAGATGCCTTCGAAAGAAGCCTCAGCCAGGGTCCGTAATCTCCGCTCACTTTCGCGTACCGCCGCCTCGGCCCGCTTGAGTTCGGTGATGTCATCGTATGTCCCCAAAATGCCGATGACCCGGCCGCCCTTGTCATGCAACGGCACCTTGCTGGATCGGTACCATCCGGTCGAACCATCCTTCCGGGTTTGCGGTTCCTCGAAATTGAGTTTGGGCTGGTTCTTTTCCATCACCTCCAGGTCGTCAACGTGGTACTGTTTGGCGTATTCGGCAGCGCCGGTTTCGAAGTCAGTCTTACCGACGATGTTCCCGCACTCCTCGATAACCGCCCGATTACAGCCGAGGATGGTGCCATTGCGGTCTTTCCAGATAACATGGTGTGGAATGGTGTCGAGCACGGTGCGAAGCATCAGTTGGGAACCGGACAATTCCTCCTCGGCCTTCCGCATCCGACGGCGTTGCCATAATAACGCCAGGATTAATGAAGTTTGCACAGTGAGAGCAGCCAGAACGATAATGACAATCACATGATAAGCCTGCCACAAAGTGGGCGGGCGGAATCGTCCCTCGCTGTTGGGGGGAAGCCGTTGCGCGTTCAATCCATATTTTTGCAACTGCCGCCAGTCAAATACAAAGCGGCTGCTTTGATCTTTCGCAACCGGAACAGAACTGGCATTGCCCGCGCGGATAACGGCGGCAATCTGACTGGCAATCTCCTCGTTCAGCATCCCACGATTGATGCACATTCCTCCCACCATGCCATATCCCATGTAAAACTCGGAATAACTGAAAATGGGCGCTGTCGTCACCGAGCTTAATTCCTCCATCGCGGTCCAGGGGAGGATGATTCGCCCGGACGCATCCGTACGAATACCGTCGTAAAAAACGACGGTGTCGGACGGCAAACGAGCCAAAAGCTGCTTGGTTTCGGCCATTGTCAGGCCGGCCAGCTTGATCAATTGAAATCGGTTTGTGCAAAAAACTTCGGCCTGCTGGAGGTTGTGCTGGTAGGATTCTGAAGATCCATCTTCCCCCGCATCACCCGGGGAAATAAACGCGATTCGACGCGTATTCGGGCACAACCGCACCGCTGCGGCCAAAGTGCCCTGCACATCAATATCAACCATGAACCCGGTGACGTTCGTCTGTCCACCGAGACTATTGGTTATCGTTTCTGCGCCGCCGATGGTGACTAGCGGAACCTGCGGCCAAACTTTCGGTCGTGCCCTCAAAACGAAATTAATGCACTTTTGGCCCGAGGCGACGATGGCGTCCAGTTTTTGCCCCTCGTATTTATTCTGCAACCATCCCGTCAACCCTTCGCGGTATTCGTTTCCGCCAAACCGAGTAAAATCCAGGTTCTCCTGATAAATGACCACGTGCTTTGACAAATTCGTCGTCAGGATCGGCCGCACTTCATAGAGATAATCCACGTAAACCGGACGATAGCCTCCCTGGCTTACCACCAGGATGGACACCGTTTCCTCTTTCGCCCGCGCCATCGTGACGAGACATCCGATAAGGAAGAGGATCAAGCCTGATTTGGAAGCCTTCTTGAAGATCCGGCCCGGCACGCAATTCCGAAACGAATCTGACCGACCTGGAAATGGGGGGAAAGAATATTGCATGTGCGGTTGCTGTTTCAGACTGTTGGGAAAAAGGATGATTTCGGGGACGCGGTATAAAAACGTTCTTCCGCCGCACCGGAGCTGATCCGCGCTCTCAAACACTCAAAATGGTTAAGTTCACGTTTTTCTGAACCTGATATTAAGGCCAACATGACAAGCGGGGATTGGCTCCCGAGGTAGCGACTGGATTTTGTTAAGTTATCATCAATACTTGCACGAACTGCCTCAAACGACGCGATAAGTTGTTCAGCAACAACGTCATCGTAAAATTTTATGCCGCGTTGTGTGTGACACATGACGTTGGCTATAGCATTTTCCGCTCCGAGTAAGACCCTTGGGCCTTTGTTGGATACATGTCGGTTTGCCAACGCAACTAATGAGAATCGCCGGATATGACTTTCTGATGGCTTCCCTCGGTCCCGGTTGTTCAGGTATGGAGACGGTGCCAAAAAAAGTACCAACTGGGCGGTCTCCTGGATTTTCGGAACTGGTGGAAGTCCACACGTTTGAAGCGGCCCATTTTCTTTGTTCAATCTTCACGGATAGTGGCAGGCCACAATTGGAATGTCAGAACCGGTGACAGATTGTTACCAACCCTTGTTTTTGACCCGCAAGGAGTTGGTTCTGTGCTTCAACAGGCTGTTTTTATGGTTAAAATCAAGCTTCCTATCAAAGACTAAAGCTGTTGTTGGACAGCCAGCCCCTGCCTATACCGGAAAAAATGATAAGACCCGGTCAGCCGAGCCGTTTTCGCAGGCCATCAAGCTGGTCACTGAGCGCCTTCGGCAGTTTACCGTCAAACTTTGCGTAGTTCGCAGCCACGTCCTCGGCCTCCTTCTTCCAGCCGGCCAGGTCCACCGCGAGGAGTTCCGGGAGATCGCCGGCGGACAGATGCAATTCCGAGACGTCCAGTGCGTCTGGCGTTGGCAAATTCCCGATTGGCGTCTTTTGTGCCTTGCCGGTGCCTTCGACCCGTTCGCAAATCCACTTGAGCACGCGGCTGTTTTCGCCGTAGCCGGGCCAGAGCCATCTGCCGTTCGCCGCTTTGCGGAACCAGTTCACAAAATAAACCTTGGGCAGTTTGGCGCGGTCGGTGCGTTGCGCAAAGGAGAGCCAATGCGCGAAATAATCAGCCATGTTGTAGCCGCAGAACGGCAGCATGGCGAATGGGTCGCGGCGTAACACCCCCGCCTGGCCGAGCGCAGCGGCGGTGGTTTCCGAACCGCAGGCGGAACCCATGAACACGCCGTGCTCCCAATCAAACGCCTCGTTCACCAGCGGAATGGTGTGGGGCCGGCGTCCGCCAAAGAGAATGGCCGAGAGCGGCACACCTTCGGGATTCTGCCAGTCGGGATCAATGACCGGGCATTGCGCCGCCGGTGCGGTAAAGCGCGAATTCGGATGCGCGCCTTTTTTGCCATTGTCAGGTGTCCATTCGTCGCCCTGCCAGTCAATGCCTTTGGCCGGCGCGGGTACGCCCATGTCCTCCCACCAGACGTCATTATCCGGTGTCAGTACGACGTTGGTGAAAATGGTGTTCTTCGCGCAGGCCGCCAGGGCGTTTGGATTTGATTTTGCGGAAGTGCCAGGCGCGACGCCGAAAAAGCCGGTTTCGGGGTTCACCGCGTAAAGTCGTCCGTCTTTGCCGATGCGAATCCATGCGATGTCGTCGCCCAGTGTCGTGACTTTCCAACCCGGGATCGTCGGCTGCATCATCGCCAGGTTCGTTTTTCCGCACGCGCTCGGAAACGCCGCGGCGATGTGATACTTTTTGCCCTGCGGCGAAGTCAGGCAAAGAATGAGCATGTGTTCCGCCATCCAGCCTTCCTTCTTCGCCACGGTGGAGGCGATGCGCAACGCGAGACATTTTTTTCCCAGCAATGCGTTGCCACCATAGCCGGAGCCGTACGACCAGATTGAGGGTTCCTCGGGGAAATGGACGATGTATTTATTTTTCGGATCACCTTCGCATGGCCAGGACACGTCCTTTTGACCGGGCTTCAAGGGAGCGCCTACCGAATGCAGGCAAGGAATGAACGTGCCATTCGCGCCCAGCTTGTCCAACACGGTCTTGCCCATGCGCGTCATGATGCGCATGTTCACCACGACGTAAGGTGAATCGGTGATTTCAATGCCGATTTTACAAATTGGCGAATCGAGCGGCCCCATGGCAAACGGAATCACATACATCGTTCGGCCTTTCATGGAACCTTTGAACAGGCCGAGAAGTTTTTGCTTCATCCCGGCGGGGTCGGCCCAGTTATTCGTCGGCCCGGCTTCCTCTTTTGTCTTGGAACAAATGAACGTCCGGTCCTCCACGCGCGCCACGTCGCTGGGATGCGAACGCGCCAGGTACGAGCCGGGGCGTTTTTTTTCGTTGAGCCTGGTAAAAGTGCCGCTCTTGACCATTAACTCGCACAACATCTGATTCTCCACCGCCGACCCGTCGCACCAATGGATGCGCTCCGGCTGGCAGAGGTCGGTCATTTGCCGGACCCAATTCAGAATATTTTTATTGGCAGTCTGCGGTTTGTCGTATGCGTTGCTCATTATTTATGTCTATGCGTTACTTTTAGGTATGGATGTCCGCACAAGCTGCCAGAGCCGAAGCAGGTTGAACAGTCCAAATTTAATTTTTGTGCGCTCCTTTTGCGTCGCACCATGCTTCGGGATATGCTAAAGATAAATTGAATGAATTCGCCGTCCGCCCATCGCGCCGGGGCCCCCAAGGGCAACACCTGCCTCGCGCGTTCGGTTGTGAATACGCTGGCCGAGGAGCCGACGCTGGAAGCGGTAACCATTGATCGCACCCAGCGGAAAATTTCCGTGGCTACGCTGGGCCGCGCCGATGTAGCCCGGCTGACGGAGCGCATCACCACCCAATTTCAGACGGTCCAGGCCGCCGATGCCGGTCGCACCTGTTCCTTGCTGAGCGGCGAGGGCGACTGCTTCTCGTGCGACACACCGTTGTCCGAGGACGAGCGCAAGAAAATCACCATCCAAAACGACGGTCCGGCGACGACCATCGCGCGGGTCACGTGCCCGACCGCACCAACCTTTTGGCGCTGGCGGGACATGCCGTTTCCGAAAGTTGTGCCGCGCGACGTCGAATTTCTCGAACACGTCGGGGAGATTGATGAATGGAAAACCCAGCTTGCTGCCGCGATTTTGTGCGGTGTGTTCGGACTGGCCGGCTTTTTCCTCGGGCGGTTTGGCCAGGCTACCCTGTCGGTTCTCAGTTTCATCGTGGCCTATCTGGCCGGCGGTTTTTATCCGGCGGAAGAAGTCTGGGAACGGCTGCGGAAGCGCACGATTGATGTGCATTTCCTCATGATTTTCGTGGCTGTGGGTGCTGCCACCATTGGCGCCTGGGCGGAAGGAGCCACGTTGTTGTTCCTGTTTTCATTGTCCGGCGCGTTGGAACATTACGCGCTCGGCCGCACCCAAAAGGAAATCCGCTCGCTTTTCCGCGACGCGCCCAAGGTCGCCACGGTGATTGACGCTCAGGGAATGGAACACGAGGCCAAGGTGGAGCAGCTCAAGCGCGGGATGCGCCTCCTCATCAAGCCCGGCGTGCAATTTCCGGTGGACGGCGAAATCGCCAGGGGCAACACCGCCGCGGACGAATCGAACCTGACCGGCGAAGCGATGCCGGTAAAGAAGGCCGTCGGCGACACCACGCTGGCGGGCACCATCAATCTTTGGGGTGCGGTCGAAGTCGTTGTCACGCGGCCCGCCGCCGAAAGCGCGTTGCAGAAAATCATCACGCTCATCAAGAACGCGCAGCAGCGGAAAGCGCCCGCGCAGCAGTTCACTGACAAATTCAGCACCGTTTACACTTACGTTGTCATCGGGCTTTCGTTTGTGATGTTTTTCGCCTGGTGGCTTGGTTTTGGTCTGGCGCCGTTCAAATCCGTCGTCGAATCGCACAGCGCGTTTTACCGCGCCATGACGCTGTTGGTCGTCTCCTCGCCGTGTGCGCTGGTGCTTTCGATTCCGTCGGCGGTCCTGGCAGCCATCGCATGGGGCGCGCGGCACGGCATCCTGTTCCGCGGCGGCGCGGCAGTGGAAAAACTGGCCGAGACGAACATCGTGGCGCTCGACAAGACCGGCACGCTCACCACGGGCGAATTGCGGGTCGAAAAAATTGAAAGTTTCCCGCCCGGCCGCGAATCGGAAATCGCCCGGCTGGCCTTTTCGTTGGAACGGCTTTCGACGCATCCGCTCGCCCGCGCCATCACGCGCCACGGCAAGCAGCAGAAACTGGAGCCGATTGAATTTGAACATTTTGAATCGGTAACCGGACAGGGCTTGCGCGCAAACCACAACGGCGGCGTTTGTTCGCTCGGCGGACGCGATTGGCTTGTGCAAGGTCACCACGCGGAGGCCATCGCGCGCGCGCCGGCCACGGATGCCGGGTTTTCCGAGGTTTGGATTGAGGAAAACGATTTGCTGGGCCGCGTCATTTTGCGCGACGACATCCGTCCGCAATCGGTCGCCGTCATTCAGGAATTGCGGAACGAAGGTTTGCGCACGGTGGTTCTGACCGGCGACCGCAAGGCGACGGCAGAACATCTGCGCACAAAATTAAACCTCGACGACGTGCGCGCGGAGTTAAAGCCGGAACAAAAAGTCGAGGCGGTTCGTGCGCTGAGCGAAGGCGGTCGCCGGGTGGCGATGATTGGCGACGGCGTCAACGATGCGCCGAGCCTGGCGGCCGCGCATATCGGTGTGGCGATGGGCGCGCGGGGCGCCGACGCCGCGCTCGAACAGGCGGACGTGGTGTTGATGAACGACCGGCTGGAAAATTTTCTTGCCGCATTTCGCCTGAGCCAGCGGGCCCGGCGCATCATCCGGCAAAATCTGTTCATTTCACTCGGCACCGTGGTGGTGCTGGTGTCGTTTGCCATGCTCGGAAAAATTCCTCTGACCGTCGGCGTGGTTGGCCACGAAGGCAGCACCGTCGTCGTGGTGATGAACAGTTTGCGATTGTTGTTTGGCGGCACACCGCCGAGGCAACCATAGCCTGCCCGTGGATGAAATTCGGGGTGAACATCAATTTGTTCCTTTGCCCATCCCTCCCCCCGCGGAGCGGCAGGAGAGAGGAAACTTTTCTGTTCATTCCGGTTTTGGTCGTGTTTAATCAGGGCCGGTTGAATTTGTGAATCCTTTCCAAAAATATGTTTCCGATCTGGCGCAGCTTCTGCACCGTGGAGAAAAGCTGCCGCTGGGTCGTTCGCCGAAATTCCAGCGCCAGCGCAGGCTGTCACGTGACACACCGAAGGCTTTGATTTTCTCGCCGCATCCGGACGACGAGTGCATCGTTGGCGGGCTGGCATTGCGGTTGTTGCGCGAGTCGAAGTGGAACGTCGTCAACGTTGGGGTCACGCTTGGCAGCAAAAGGGAGCGGCGGACGGCGCGCCTTCGTGAACTGCGAAGCGCCTGCGCATCGCTGGGCTTTGGTTTGATGGTTCCGAAGGAGCAGGGACTGGAGCGCATCACTCTTAAATCACGGAAACAGAACCGGGCACATTGGAGACTGGCGGTCAAAGTCATTGCCGGAATTCTGGCGGAACAATGTCCACGCGTGATTTTCGTTCCGCATGAGCATGACGGGCATCCCGTCCACGTCGGCACGCATTTTCTGGTTTTGGACGCGCTCAAGACGTTGCCCGCCGGTTTCCAATGCCACGTCGTTGAGACGGAATTTTGGGGCCAAATGACGGAACCCAATCTGCTGGTCGAGCTGGGTGCTGCAGATGTTGGCGATTTGGTCGCGGCCCTGGCGTGCCACACCGGCGAGGTCCGGCGCAATCCGTATCATGTGCGGTTGCCGGCGTGGATGGTTGACAATGTGTGGCGCGGCGCGGAACTGGTCGGCGGGCAGGGCGGGGTGGCGCCGGATTTTGCGTTCGGCGCCATTTACCGGCTCCAAAAATGGTCGCACGGACGGTTGGCTCCAGTTCAAAGCGGGCAAAGATTTTTGCCGAGCGCAATGAATGTCGGGAAGTATTTATAATGGGATAAAACGGCTGTAGCTCGTTAGCTGCTGATTAACGGCTGTTACCGGTAGTTCTTGTCGTCCACCCGGTTGAAATCAATGCCGTCTTTGAATACACCCACGGTCACGATGGCAAAGGTGAACACGGTCGTTCCGGCTTCGAGATATCCGCCGAACGCCCGGTCGGGATCGGCGAAGGTGATGTGGGCATGGACACCGCCGTCAATCACGTAGCCGTACATGCCGGCGATGTCGGCCGGGCCGGCGGGATTCTTCACAAAGACATTTTTCGAGGGAAAGATGCCGTTGCTCACCACGTGATAATGATAGCTTTTCACCGAGCCGATGCCGGACAGGATGACGGCGTCACGGATTTTGCATTCTTTTACCATACGTTCCAGACCGGCCAGCAGATCGGTCTGGTTTTTGAAGCGCAACACGGGGACGCGGTCGAACTGGCCGGTGAGCGCATACACATCCGGCACTTTGTCGCTGTTCGGTTTGGTGTCCTCTGCCGGTGTGGTGGCGTTGGTCAATTCGGTGTGGATGGGTTGGGCCGCCGCCAGGTCAAGGATGGCCAGAAAAACCAGAATTTGAATCAGTCTGGCATAAAATGCCTCGTGGGTTGGTGGGTAGCGGTTTAGTGTAATGAAGGCTGAACCTGAACAGACTGAACAACAAGTTTGGAAGGCGGTGATACCGTTTTCAGGTTTGCTTCGGGCGGGAACTTTCCCCATTGTCTGTGCATCCGATTAGAGGGATGAAGGAAAAATTGATATGGATTCTCGGGGTGCTGGCAGTGATTTTCGTGTTGTTGCAGCTCACGAATCCCGCGCGCACGAATCCCCCGGTCGTTCATGATTTTCTGGCCGCCGAAACGCCGCCACCACCCCTCGCCGCCATGTTCCGCGGAGCGTGTTACGATTGTCATTCCTACGAAACCCGGTGGCCGTGGTACAGTCACATCGCGCCGGTGTCGTGGCTGATTGCCAACGACGTGCAGGGTGGGCGCCGGCATTTGAATCTTTCCGACTGGCCGGTGGATGACCCGGAACGCGCGGCCAAGCGGCTGGAAAACGCCAGCGAAGAATTGGGTTACAACGAAATGCCGCCGGCCAAGTACCAGGCAATCCACCCGGCAGCCCGGCTCACCACCGACCAACGCCAGCAATTGATTCAATGGCTCGATCAGGAGGTTAAACGCTTGAAAACTGTGGCGGCTTCAGGAAAATAAATCATGCTCCATGGCGAACTGATCCCGGCCCGGGAAAAGAATTCCCGTCGGTTGATGGTGATGCTGCACGGTCTGGGCGACAGCATTGAAGGCTACCGCTGGCTGCCGGAAGCGATGAATCTGCCGTGGCTGAACTATCTGCTCGTCAACGGGCCGGACGACTACTACGGCGGTTATGCGTGGTTTGACTTGAACGACGTTGTGCCCGGCGTGCAGCGCAGCCGGAAACTGCTTTTTGAACTGCTCGACGATTTGCGCGCGCGTGAATTTCCGGCGGAGCAAATCACCTTCGGCGGCTTTTCGCAGGGTTGTTTGATGGCCGTTGACGTCGGTTTGCGCTATCCGCGTCGGTTTGCCGGAATTGTCGGCATCAGCGGCTGGGTGTGCCAACTGGAGAAATTGTTGCAGGAACTTTCGCCGGTCGCCCGTCAACAGCGGCTGCTCATGACGCACGGCACCGGCGACCCGTTGATACGGATTGATCCGGTTCGCGGACAAATTCCGCAGCTCAAGGCCGCCGGCATCAATGTAGAATGGCGCGAGTTCAACAAGGTCCACACCATGATCGAGGACGAAATCGTGCTGATTCGGGATTTTGTCAGTGCTGGTTATTCCATCGCGGGGGAATAACCGGCACCCGTCGTTCAGTGAGGCGGGCGGCTTGTTTGAAAATGTACTCCCCCGTAGCAGCCGGGGTGACGAGGCTCAAATTTCCCGGGGAACGATTGTGTATTCAGAGCCTCACGTCGGCTGCTACTGCTTTAACAAATTCCTAGACTTCCACTTCGCGGTGCGCGCCAGGAATCCAGATCTGTTCCGGGCGCGGTTGGCCGGCGGCTTCCCAATCCATCGCGCCACTCACGATATTCCGCATCTGAGTAAACCACCAGTTGGCGCGGGTGCGCCGGTTGTGCGTTGCGGGATTCGGAAGGACTTTACCGCCGTTGATGCCGAGTTCGAGTTGTTCGTTATTCATATCTAACCTTTTATTTTGACGGCATCGTAACAGGATGGGTTGGACAAACGCTGTCCAACCGAAAAGAAAAACGGGAGTATGTACTTGACGCAAATCGCGGAAAACTCGACTTTTTCGAGGTTTATAGGTCTTATCACGTTACCGGCATTTTAAACAAATGCACGATCATCTTAAATTTCATATCACTCGGCATATGGCAATACGCATGGCGGAGCGAAAAATTCCCTTGGAACATGCTAAAAATACGGTTAACTATGCGACCGATGAGACAAGATTACAGGATGGCCCTCATGGTGGGATTTTAAAGCGCTTTACAAAAAGCGATGGGAAACATAAATTAACGGTGATTGCTGAAATCAAACGAAATGATTGTTGGTTAGCCACTGTATACTATGAAGACTGAGCAACATCGTTTTATTGTAAAAGGAACATCACCTCCCAGTATTGAGGTGGATTCTCAGGCGAGGGCCGTTTATGTGAGGTTTAAGAGGGCCGCAGTTGCTAAGACAGTTCCACAAGAATCAGAACATATGGCCATTGCCGTTGATTTAGATTCACGGGGTGAAGTGGTTGGAATTGAAGCAATAGGGATAAGGCAATTTACATTGCACGCCTTATTGAAAATGGCATCAGTAAAAGTTCCCGAAATGGATTTTTCGCGTGCTCAATACACTCCTACCGAGGCAGTCCCTGCTTAATTCGTTAAGCTTCTACTTTTGGCCAGCCTTCTTTGGTCGTTTCTTTTGAAAAAACGTTTTGATCTCCGCCTTCCAGCTTCCGTTTATTTTTAGCCTGTCTGGTAACGGCCCGCGTGAAGGTTCTCCCTTGGCACGCATCGGCTTCTTTTTCGCAGCTTTCATTTCCGGCTCAAACGTTACGCCGCTTTTGCCTCCGCGTAAACAAGCCTTTTGCCTTCACCATGTCGGGCTTATTGAACGCGGGGATACCGGATAACAAGTTTGACGATTCGGGCTGATTTGCCGATGCTCTTGAAACATGTTTGCGACTCCCAAATGGCTCGCCACCGTCGGTTCAATTTGTGGTGGATGGCTAACGTTCATGAGTGGGGTCATTTCCGTAGCATCGGCGTTCATAGCCCTGGCTTGGGAAGGCTCTCCTCGGATATATTTTTCTGTTCTGGCATTTTTGGCGTTGTGGGTGTGCGTGATTCGTATGGGCCTCGCCAATTATGCTCTGCTTGACAGGCAAAAACCCAAATTCAAAATATCCTGCGGCAACGACATTCCTGGGTGCGCAGTTAACAGCCCCGGGAATAATACCCGCTATTTTCGATTATTGGTCAAAACCGATTGTGTAACCGCTGTGCACAAATGCAGGGGGTACCTTTCTAAAATTGAAAAAGGACGTGTCGTGCTATTTGATTATGACAGGCGGGATTTGCCGTTTGCTCCATCGGAGGCTGAAGATTCTTTGGATAAGACAATTTTCCCCAACACTCCATACCATTTAGACATTCTCGCTATAGCAGGTGGCAACGTGTACATTTGCATAAAAGGCGGGATGCCTGCATTGAATACCGACGGCAGACCTATTTTTCAGGAATGCGGAGAATACCTGCTGACGGTTGGTGTTTGTGGAGAGAACGTTCCAACTCAAATTGTGAAATTAAAATTTTCGGTTAATGACAATTGGACGGAAAACACACTGGAAATGGCCTGATTAGCGGCTGGGCCAGCCGCTTGAAGGCCGTTTCTTTTGGAAAGACTTTTGGTCGCCGCTCGCCAACCTCCGTTCAACTTCAATCTGTCAGGCATGAGGCCGCGTAAGGGCCCGCCTTTCGCATGCGCTGGTTGCTGGCTACGGTTTCTTGAGGATTTTGCCGAACTCGCCTTCGACCGGTTCGATTTCAATCCGGCCGCTTTCGTGGGTCACATGGGGCCTGGCTTTCTTTTCCACTTTCGGCGCGCTGGTCATGGCCGGCAATGTGGCAGCGGCCGGGAGAGACTCGGGCGGTTCGTTATCGGGCGGTTCCGCGGCCTGACCGGGAATGAAGAAGTTGCCCCGGGTTTCCAGCCATTTGGCATAACGCTGGAAGGTCCACATGCCGTGATCGGCGCCGGTTTCAATGGCCGTTATCACTTTGAAAAATTCGCGGGTGCGGATGAAGTTTTTCACGGCGTGGGTCGCCATCAGGATTTCACATTCGGGAACCAGAATGTTCAAATCCTGCCGGAACCGGAGCCGTTGCGCGACGACGGCAACGAGGCAATCAGCCAGTTGTGAGCAGACGGCGCTTTGAATTTCTGCCGGGAACGCCGAGGCCACGCGCTGGATCGCCTCGGCACAGGTCGAGGAATGGACCGTGGCCAGGACGAGATGGCCGGTTTCCGACGCGCTCAAGGTAAGGCGCATCGTTTCCGGGTCGCGCATTTCGCCGACCATCAGCACATCCGGGTCCTCGCGCAAGGCGTCCAGCAGGGCCTGCTCAAAACTCGGCGTGTCGCGTCCGACTTCACGTTGTCGGATGTAGGCGCGGCGCGGGCGAAAGGTGTATTCAATGGGGCTCTCCACCGTGACGATATGCCGGCTATCGGTGAGATTGATTTCCTGAATCAAGGCCGCAAGGGACGAAGATTTGCCGCTGCCGGTCGGACCACAAATCAGAATCAGGCCGTGGGTATTTTTGACGAGTTTTTTCAGGTCCGGCAGCAGGTTGAGTTTTTCCACCGTGGCCTGAAACGCTGCGAGCAGGCGGATGGCCAGACCGACGCCACGCGAGGATTGCAGCACGTTAATCCGGCAGCGGACACCGCGGATGGTTTTGGACAGGTCATAAGAACGCCGCTCCAGAAAGGCTGGCCACTGGTTTTCGCCGATGAGCATCCGGGCCATGTCCAGCAGGGCTTTCGGTGCAATCGGTTCGCCAGCCACGCGCAAGGCGCCGCGGATGCGCAATGCCGCCGGCATTCCGGCTTCCAGATGCAGATCACTGGCGCCGTTGGCCGCCGCCGATTCAATCAATGATTCCAATTCCATGCGATTTCAACCTGTCTAAAGCAACACTTGGGCCAATGAAAAGTTCTAAGATTTGATCAGGGAATTTTTCCAGGCGGCCACGGCGCCCTTGATTTCCGCCGCGCAATTAGCCCGCGGCTTCACAAAACGAGGCGTGAACCACGGGAACATGCCAATCAAATCCGGCGTCACCAGAATCTGCCCGTCGCAATCGGAACCGCTGCCGATGCCGATGGTCGGAATCGGAAGGGTTTTGGTCAATTCTTGTGCAACGGGTGGCGTTACCAGTTCCAGAACAATCGCAAACGCCCCCGCGTTTGCCAGCGCCGTCGCGTCATCGAGCAATGCCTGTTGTTCCGTTTCTTTTTTGCCTTTGACATGATAACCGCCCTCTTCGACCACGTGTTGCGGCAACATGCCCAAGTGCCCGCAAAACGGAATTCCGGCGGCGATAATCGCGCAAACCTGTTCGAGGATTCCGCGTCCGCCTTCGGCCTTCACAAATTCCGCGCCGGCGGCAACAAGCCTCTTCGCGTTTTTAATCGCTTCATCCGTTGTCTCGTAACTGCGATACGGCAGGTCGGCACCGAGCAACGCGCGCGGTTGGGCGCGGGCGGCGGCGCGCACGTGATGTTCCATTTCTGCCATTGTTACGTGCGTGGTGTCCGGATGGCCGAGCACAACCATGCCGAGCGAATCACCGACGTGAATGAGTGGGATGTCCGCTTCATCGAGCAGTTTTGTCATGGGAAAATCGTACGCCGTCAGCGCGGCAATTTTCTCGCCGCGGCTTTTCATCGCGCGAATCGTTTCGACGGTGATTTTGGAGTTCATTTTTGGGCCACAGATATGCACAGATCAACACGGATACAGGGACAAAGTCTTTTATCTGTGTTCATCTGTGGCTGAAACTTTGGAGCAACTCTTCCGGCGTGGTGGTGGCGGTGCCGACCTTGCCGACCACGATGCCCGCCGCGTGGTTCGACAGGACCGCCGCCTCCAGCGGCGACGCACCGGCGGCAATTCCCAGCGTAAACGTGGCGATGACGGTGTCACCGGCGCCGGAAACATCGAACACTTCCTGAGCCACGGTGGGGATGTGGAACGGCTTCAGGCCGTGCTGGCAAAGCAACATGCCCAGTTCGCCGAGTGTGACAAGCAAGACCGCCGGGCGCAGTTCATTGAGCAAACGTTCGGCGGCGAGCATGAGATTTTTGTCGGCGAGCGGATTTGGGCAGCGCGTTTCGTCCGGCAGATTCGCCAGTTCAAAAGTTTCCTTGCGATTGGGGGTGATGAGCGAAAAGCCGGCCAGGTTCAAATGGTGAACCGGTTTGGGGTCGAAACTCAACCAGACGCCCCGCGCGCGGCAAAGCGATTTGAGTTCATTGAGCAACGGCTGGGTGATGACGCCTTTGCCATAATCACCGACAATCACGGCGTCGGCTTTCGGGAGTTTTGCTTTGATTTCCGCCAGCAGATGCCCGGTCAGGCGCGCGTCCAGACCGTCACGGGTTTCGCGGTCAATGCGGACGACCTGTTGCTGGTGCGCGACGATGCGGGTTTTGACGCTGGTCAGGCGGGCGGCGTTGGCCAGCAGGCCGCCGCAGTGGATGTTTTGTCCGCAGAGCAGGTCTTTCAAACGCCGGCCATTTTCATCCCGGCCAATCATGCCAAAAACTTCCGTGAAGACATTGAGTGCGGCCAGATTGCGCGCCACGTTGGCCGCACCGCCCGGCATGAAGCTTTCGCGTTCGAATTCCACGACCGGCACCGGCGCCTCCGGCGAAATGCGCGACACGCCGCCCCAGATGAATTGGTCGAGCATCACGTCGCCGACGACCAGGACGCGGGCCCGATGCGCGGCGGCCAGCAATTTCCGCACGCGCTCAACCGGTAATGAGGTATAGTTCACCGGCATCTTTTAACCGGTATTGACCGGCGAAGGAAACAAAGAATTGATGCCCGGCCGGCGCGAAAATTTCCGCGCCCCCGGTCGCGAATTGGGGCCCGGACGCGCAATCTGATTTCGTGCGGGGTTAAAAATTCCAGGTAAAGCTGATGACCAGGGAGTGGGTGTAAAAACCTTTTTCTTTGAATTGATAATCGGCTGGTGTGCCGAAAGTTTGGGTGGAACTCCAGCTTGGGTCGGTTGAGCCGAAGAATTCATAGGCAACGTCAAGAGAAGCATTCTTGTTCAACTTGTATTGCAAACCGGCCTTCGCCTGATAACCGAACACAAAGGTGGAGTTGTCCCAGCTATATCTGGTTCCAAGGTACGTTTGAGAGTACGAAAGAATGCTGGCTGCGCCACCGGCGCCTGCGCCTAAATAGGAAGACCATGGGCCTTTGATGGGAATCCTGTAAACGATGTTTACCAGCAGGGGAATAGTGTAGGTGTCAAAGCTCGCGCCGACGGAACTTAAGGAAGTACCGTCGAATCCATCTACGGAATTCCAAAGCACGCCCGTATCAAATTCTGCCGCCCATGACCGATTGATGTCGTAGCCCAAGGCGATGTTTCCCCGGATGCCCGGATTAAAGGTGGCCGTCCCGCTGGTAAAGATGGCCGGCGGAGTGCCTGAAGAGATTGTCTCCTCCAGAGTTGCGTCTTGTTGGTACGCGATACCACCGTCAATGTAGGCATACAGATTTCGTGTCAGAAAAAACTGCGAGTCCCCGGTCGGGACTTGTGGATTCTGCGTTTGAGGTTGGGAGTTGGGGAGTGTCCAGACCGTTGAACCTTGTGAACCTTTTGTCCAATCCTGTGCGGATCCAGCCGCAGTGGACATGACGAGAACGGCAACGGCGCTTGTGATTGAACGAATATTCATTTCCGCTTGCGACCAATAGCAACTCTAATGCCATGGCGCTCACGTGCGAATATTTCTGGGAAGCAGGCAACCGCAAAAATCCGGTTCGGAATCCGGGAATAGGCGGTAGGAAGGAACAGTTTTCTAATTTTTGGATTGCTCCGGCACAAAACCTCCCGCCCTTTCAGGGCAATCCGCTGGGTGCCTAAAATTCCGTTTAACTGTCCTGTAAAATTCTCCCGGTTTCGATCCGGTGACGGCTCGTCTAATCCAGAAACGCCGTCAATGGACTCGTGGCACTGGCGGTTTCCTGTTGCGCGGCGGGGCCGGTTTCATAGGCGGCGCGACCCGCTTCGACGGCGTTTTTGAAGGCAACCGCCATCCGGTTCGGGTCGCTCGAAACAGCGATGGCCGTGTTGACCAGCACGGCGTCCGCGCCCATTTCCATCGCCTCGGCGGCGTGACTCGGCGCGCCGAGGCCGGCATCCACAACCACCGGCACCGTGGCCTGCTCGATGATGATGTGGATTTGGTCGCGCGTCTGGATGCCACGATTCGAACCGATGGGCGAACCGAGCGGCATCACCGTCGCGCAACCGGCGTCCTGCAACCGTTTCGCCAGCACCGGGTCGGCATTGATGTAAGGCAGGACGGTGAACCCTTCCTTCACCAGCATTTCAGCGGCCTTGAAAGTTTCCACCGGATCGGGCAGCAGATAACGCGGGTCGGGATGGATTTCGAGTTTGATCCATTTCGGCAGACTGGCGGCGGCGGCGAGGTGCGCGAGCCGGACGGCTTCCTCGGCGTTCATCGCGCCGCTCGTGTTGGGCAGCAGTAGAAACTTTTTCGGATCAATGAATTCCAGAATGTTCGCGAACGGGTCATGTTGGCCGGACAAATCGGCCCGGCGCAGGGCAACGGTAACCAATTCCGCGCCGCTGGCGTCCAGGGCGTCGCGCATGGCTTCCGGCGACGAGAACTTGCCCGTGCCCAGAATCAGGCGCGACCGGAAAATTCTGCCCGCAATAATCAACGGTTGGTTGGCCAACGACATTCCAACAATTTAAGAAAAAATCCGCCATTGTCGAGGCGGGAAGAACAGTTTGAAGGTTCAGTGAAAATTTTTCGTGGCCCCGTGCTGGCGCAACAAATTGGCGAAATCTCTGAAATTGCTGGCCGGATAATCCAATGGCGTCGAGCCATTATTGTCCTTGGCGTTAACGTCCGCCCCGTTGGCCAGCAGCCATTCCACCATGTCCTTGTTGCGCTTCCCCAACTCCGTCTCCGGCCCGTAGCGACTATCAGTTGCTAATGCCAATACCATGTGCAACGGCGTCTCGCCCTTGTTGTTCCTGGCATCGACATCCGCTTTGTTGGCCAGGAGCAGTTCCGCCACGTCCTTCTGACCATTCATCGCTGCTGCATGCAAAGGCGTCCAGCCGTCGTTGGCCTTGGCGTTGACATCAGCCTTGTTGGCCAGCAGCAATTCCACGACATCCTTGTAGCCTTCGCCCGCCGCGAAAAACAAGGGCGTCCCGCCGAAAGTGTCCTTGGCATTGACCTCGGCATTGTTGGCCAGCAGCAATTCCGCAACGCCCATGTGGCCCATCATCACTGCCAGGTGCAAAGGCGTCTCGCCCAGATAATTCGTTGCATGGACATCGGCCCGGTTGGCCAGCAGCAATTCCACCACGTCCTTGTAGCCGTGATACGCCGCGATTTGCAAAGGCGTCGAACCGTCTAAGTTGTCCTTGGCGTTGACGTCCGCTTTGTTGGCCAGCAGCAATTCCACCACGTCCTTGTAGCCTATAAGTGCCGCACAGCACAAAGGCGTCAAACCGTGGGTGTCTTTGCTTGAAATTAAATCAGGATGGGCTTTGAGCAGCGCCTTGACCTTTTCCAAGTCGCCAGCTTTAGCCGCGTCATGAATCTCGCCGCAGAAGGCAAGGCTGCTCCAAGCCAGCGCGGCCAGCGTAACCGCAGCAAGCTTCGGGTTCATGGCTTGGGAATAGTCCGTTTGCGACAAATTGGCAAGCGCGGCTTGTTGGTAGGGCGCGTCACTCCGTGCGCGCCGTCGGGCAATGGACACCAATCATTCAATTTGCACCCCCGCGGCGGGCAGAAGACCGCCCGCCCTACCCACGCGTGGGTGGTGGACGGTCGGCGGGCCGATAGACCCAAACCCAATCTTCTGCCTGTTCGCACAATCCTTTGCGGACCGGATTCATCAGGGTGTAGCTGGTTTTCTCCTTCAATTCGTGGCGGTCGCGCAACCGGTGATCAAAAAAATCGCGCTGCCATTTCACGCCGAATTTGCCGGCCACAAATCGTTTCCAGTTTGCAATCAAGATTTGCATCCCCGGTTCGCGCGGGAAAGCAATGATGGCGTGCAAATGATCGGGCATCAACAGGCAGAGGCGGCAATGCCAGATGAGCTTGTCGTGATTATGCGCCATCGCGCCAAGTACATTGTCACCGAAGTCTGCCCGGCAGAGCTGATTCATTCCGGGAGGCACGCACTTGATGGTAATGAAAGACCAACTGCCCTCGGCTACCCGCTGAGGAACGGTGTGCGGTAATTTTTTACGGACAGGCAAGTCCATGAGTTAATGATAATAAAACCTGCCAGCGGGACAAAGCGTACAAGGTAGGGCAGGCAGTTTTCTGCCCGCCGCTCGTCCCGAAGGCAGCCCCAGCGCGCACGGAGTGACGCGCCCTACCATTTTATTCACGGCGTGACGGTGACGTGGTCGAAGAGCGTGGAGTTTAACTCCGTGTTGTTATGCGCGGAGAGAACGAGGCCGGCGTAAATGGTCTGGTTCATCGGTACGGTGATGCTGTCCACCCATTTCCAATCCTGGCCGTCCGCCGAAACATAACCGGTGAACTTGTCGCCGGCGCGAACCAGGCGCACCCAACATGACACGTTGACGGCCGGACCATCGGTGTTCCAGGTGGGTCCGTCCGTCTTCAGGCGCCGTTGATAAACCGAGCCGCCGCCGGCGGTGACAATCATCATCGCGTCCTTCGAGCCGGGGGAAAAATTCTCCCGGAACATGACGCCCGCCTTCGCCCACGGATCGGTGTATTGCATCGAGACGATATGCGCGATGATTTGTCCGTCGCCCGTCAACGGCGCGCCGGCAAAATGACCGCCGTCGGCCGTGCCCCAAATATCGGTGCCGGAGGCGATGAGGTTGAAACGGCCGTTCAAAAAGCTGGCGTCGCCGGCTACGCCAACCGCGCCGACGTCCGCATGCGTCCAACCCAGTGGCAGCGACGGCGCGACCCGCGACAGGGAGTGGATCCACGCGGCGAGAACGGCGACGGCGTTGGTGTCGGTCACGTTCCGGGCCAGCGGCGGCATTTGTCCGTCGCCAACCATGTTGACACGATGGAAGAGAACGGATTTGGACACATCGCCGGGAACGATAATTTTCGCGCCGGAAATCCCGAGGGGATTGGCCACGGGACCGTTGATGAGCCCCTGCTTTTCCAGCGGTGTATCAAACCGGATGTCAAAAAACGCCTCGACGCCTCCGGGGCGATGGCATTGCGCGCAGTTGGCGTCGAGATAAGAACGGGCGCGGAGCTCGAGCGGCGCGGCGGTGTTGGTGACGGCGACCAATCTGGCAAAACGCGGAATGTCGTCTTCGTCGAGCCGGGTATCGAAAAGGCCGATGTGGTTCCAGGCGCGGAGCTGGTTGTCGGTCACGCCATCGGGATATTCGAAATCGCCGTTGAGCTGTCGGGTTTTAATGCCGAGCACGCCGCCGGACGCGGTCGTATGGCAGGTCAGACAATCCTGCCGACCGGGATAAAACCAGTTTTGCGTGCGCGTGCCCGTCGCAGTTTTGATCTTAATCGGCTCGGTAATGCCGGCGGTGACCAAATCGGCATCGCTGTGGTCGGTGCGCCATTTGTAGCTGGCGCCGTACACGTAACCGTTGGTGTCGCGAACGAGCAGGCGGGTTTCGAGCCGGCGCAGGATTTGCGGATTCGTGTCGTCCACGGGCAGTTGGAAAGTTTTGACGAAGACCGTTCCGGCGGGAAATTGCCATTCGCCGGCCGTTGCGAAATGGATTTTAGTTTTTTCCGGCAGCGCCATCCAACGGGTCTTGACCGCGCCATCCGACCAGAGCGGCGTGATGACAGAGTAGGGGATGAGGCCGTCGGCCGGCTCCATCGTTTGCAAATCGCGAAATGCGCCGGTTTGCGACAGCAACTTTGGAAACGGCTGGCTCGGCGGCGGCGGGCCGCCACGCGCCAATGTATAGATGTGTCCCCCGATGCTGCTCATCTGGCAAAAATAAATTTCGCCGTTGGCATCGGTGCCGAACGACGAAAGCCCGGTGTAATCCGAGCCGGAATTCGGGCCGTTGCCTTTTGGCATGACGCAAAGAAGATCTTTTTCCATCGGCGTGGTGGTTTCGTCGAGCGCCCAAACCGTTCGAAAGACATTGTCGCCAAAGATGTATTTGCCGCCAAGATCGGCGGCGAATTGTTTGCCGCGATAAACGTAGCCGCCGATGACCGCTCGTCCGTCAGTGTGTGGATAATCCAAAACCGGCCCGCGACTGGTGCCGATGTAAGTTGATGGCATCTTGCCCAACGTCCCTTCGCAGTAAGGCCACTGGAAATTCAGGCCGGACTCGCCCGGCTCAATGATATCCACCTCTTCGCGCGCGCTTTCGCCGACGTCACCGATGAAAATCCGGCCGGTGGCCGGATCGTAGGTCATGCGATGCGGGCTGCGCAGGCCGAGGCAGAAAAATTCCTCCAGCACGTTGGATTGGCCCACGAAGGGATTGTCGTTGGGGACGAAATAATTCGCAGTGTGGCCGTTGAGCGGCTGGCGCGGAATCGGATGGCTGATGACGCCGCCGCGGCAATCCACGTCCAGCCGCAGCACGCCGCCGAACAAACTTTTGTTAATGACCTGGTCATTATCGCCAACGGAATTATCGCCGATGGTCAGGTAGAGAAATCCGTTCATCGGATGAAAAAAAATGCCGCCGCCGTGATGCCAGATGGTCTGGTCGGCCAGATCAATCAAAATGGTTTGGGAACCGGGAATCGCCACGCCGTTCGCGTCGAGCGTGTAGCGTTCGAGCCGATCGTGGTAATTGCCGGTCGGCGGCGGGCGAACCGTCGGGCTGCCGGCGACCTTGCCGGGCGGACACCAGGTGTAATAGACGATGACGTAATGGTTCGTCGCGAAGCCCGGATGAAACGCCACGCCGAGCAGACCGGAATCGTCCCAGCCCTGGCATTGGTTGTGGACGTCGAGCACAAGTTTCTTTTGCTTCACGCCCGGATCATTTTTAAACGTCCAGACGCGGCCTTCACGTTCCCAGACACACAATTTATCCGTGCCCGGCACCGATGTGAGGCCGACGGCGTTGGTAAAAAGCAGATTCGGGAATGCGGCCACCGCCGACCAGTCGCCCGAAATGCCCGGCGCGGTTTCCGGCATTGACCCATTCAAAAAAGCACCGATGGCCGGGCGCGAATCAAGTCCGTAAGGATTGGCGTGGGCTAAAGGGGCAATTCCGGCCGGCAACAGCAAAATCAGGCACAATGTCCGCTGGCATTTCCGGAGCCGGGCAGTGAGTCGGCGCCACTTGGACTTTTCCAGCCCCATTGGTCGTATATTCATCGAAACAACCTGTCCAGACTCACTTACTTCCGGGAGGCTGTCAAATCCAATGACCCGGCACGGCTGATAAAATGTGTTTTCTTTGCGGCGGCATTTTTCCTTGCGGGAAAAAGAAACCCGGAAAAGTATCCATGGAAAAAACTTTCCCATCAATAAAGCGGTCTTTCTCCTGGGACCCGTCAGCCAACTCCCCGCCTTGTCCGGTTGCGGATATGATTAAATTGGCGCTTGGAACCGGCCCGCGGCGATTTTAGGCTAACACCATGTTTCGTCCCTGCATTGACCTGCACGAAGGCAAAGTAAAGCAAATCGTCGGTGGCTCGCTGGGCGATTCGGGCTTGCAGACGAATTTCGTCTCCGAGAAACCCGCCGCGTGGTTTGCCGAACTTTATAAGCGCGACGGCTTGACCGGCGGCCACGTTGTCATGCTCGGTCTTGGCAACGAAGCCGCGGCGCTCGCGGCGCTGGCCGCGTTTCCAGGCGGACTCCACGTCGGCGGCGGCGTCAACGCTCAAAACGCGCAGGGGTGGCTCAATGCCGGCGCGTCACACGTCATTGTCACCAGTTGGGTTTTCCGTGAGGGCCGGGTGGATGAAAAACGCTTGAACAAACTGGTGAAAGCCATCGGCAAAGAACGACTGGTGCTCGACCTGAGCTGTCGCCGGCGCGGCGACAATTATTTTGTCGTCACCGACCGCTGGCAAAAGTTCACGGAACTGGTCATAGCTCCGGAAACACTGCGGAACCTCGCCCGGAGTTGTGCGGAATTTCTGGTTCACGCGGTGGACATGGAAGGTCTGTGTCGCGGCATTGACCGCGAACTGGTCGGGAAACTCGGTCGTTGGACCCCGGTGCCGACCACTTATGCCGGCGGGGCGAACTCGATTGCCGATTTGGAGGAAGTAACGGAGCTGGGGCGGGGGAAGGTGGATCTCACCATCGGCTCGGCGCTGGACATTTTTGGCGGCCGGGGCGTAAAATACGAAGACTGCGTAAAATTCAACCGCCGCCAGATGAAAAATTGCGGCGGCGGTTGAGAGAATCGGAGACTACCTTTATTTGACCTCTTCGATTTTGGACGCAACCATCACTTCCTTGCCGTCCTTTTCGGAAACCGTGCCGGTCACGGTCACTTTTTCACCATCATTCTGACAAATGTTGGGGTGAAAGTCTTTGGCCACCTTGTTCATGGTCAGAAAGTAGTTGACGGTTTTGCCGTCCTTATCAACTTGCAGCACGTCTTGGCACTCCGGGGTGATGTGCAATTTGCACTTGCCGCAAACCATCATCCCCTTGAGGGTGACGTCACTGCTGTCGGCGGCCAGCACGCGCGCTGCGAACGTTGCCGCCAGGAGCCCGGCGGCGAGGGCGAGGAACCATTTGGATCTTTTCATAGGTTGTTTAATTTACCGGATATCAAGATTAAACATCAGAATTAAGACAGCTTAACTGTGGCTTTTATTCAAGCAAAAAGCAAGTCATTAATCCGCCTTCGGCGGCGTGGCGAACAGCTCGGCGATCACGATTTGAAATTCAGGAATCAGCGTCTCCCCCAGCACTTCACTTCCGGCGAGGATGCCTTTGAGCGCCAGCCCCCACTCGGTGCAGTGATAAATCTCCACGTTGTCATAGCGGGGATCAATCATCCACAGGCGCGGCACGCGGATGTCTTCGTAGAGTTGCTTTTTGACGACCGTATCGGCTTGGTGATCTTCCCGGCTGATAATCTCCACCGCGAGCCAAAGTTTGCCGGTGGCTACCGTGACCAGGGCAAGGTCGGGGCAAATCGTGGTGGACGAGGAAACGCGGACCCGGGCGCGTGGCGCAAGCAATTGCGTGGCAGGAAGATTCGCAACACTGGCCGTCATCAACGTGTGCAGGCGTTCGCAAATCATTTCGTGCCGCGCACCCGGCGCGGAGCGGGGGAAGGTTTCGCCGCTTAAAATTTCTTCATAGGGCCGGCTCACTCCACCCAGCAAACCAATGATTGGCAAACTCGGCAAGCAGCCTTTTTCCTCGAAAACAGGACTTGCCAAGCACGCCATGTGACGCTACTCTCTGCGCTCTTTTAAATAATTTATGGCAGTAAAGATTCGCATGAAACGTGTCGGGACCAAGAACGCCCCGGTATTTCGCATTGTAGTGGCTGACGGCCGCAGTCCGCGCGATGGCAAGTTCATCGAGGAAATCGGCACGTATCAACCGTTGAAGAAAGGCGATAATTTCTCGCTAAACCTTGACCGCGCCAGATACTGGCTGGGCAAGGGCGCCCAGCCGAGCGAGACCGTCGCCAGCTTTATCAAGAAGGCAGGCAAGGCCACGGTTACGGCCTGACCGGGTTTTTGTGCCATGCAGGCGTTTTTGGAATACGTCATCAAGGGACTGGTGCAACATCCCGAGGCGGTTTCCATTACGCCGGTGGAACGCGAGGGGATGACGGTGTACGAACTGCGCCTGGACCAGCAGGACGTTGGCAAAATTATCGGCCGGCACGGCGTGACGATCAACGCCATCCGGTCCTTGTTGCTGGCCGGCAGCGCCCGAAAGGGCCTGCGTTGTTCGGTGGAAATCATCGAGGACAAACCGGCGGGTGGCAGTCAGTAGTTGGCAGTCAGTAGTCCGTAGCAAAACGACTCGGGTGCAATTGCCACTGGCTATTAACCATTGACTACTGACTGATGAAGATTGACGTGCTCACTTTGTTTCCGGCGATGTTCGCCGGGCCGCTCGATGAAAGCATCATCAAGCGCGCGCGGACCGGTGGATTGCTGGATGTGAAGATTCACAATCTCCGTGACTGGGCGCATGACCGGCACAAGACGGTGGACGACCGGCCGTTTGGCGGCGGGCCGGGGATGTTGCTGAAGCCGGAACCGCTCTTTGAAGCGATTGAGGATTTGCAGCGCAAAAGCGCCCGCGTGATTTTGTTGTCACCGGCCGGCCGGAAATTTAATCAGGCCATCGCACGCGAACTGGCCGGGCAGGAACATCTGCTGCTGGTCACCGGCCATTACGAAGGTTTTGATGAGCGCGCGCGGGAAAAACTGGCCGATGACGAATTGTCTATCGGCGACTATGTGCTGACGAATGGTGCGCTGCCGGCCATGGTGGTCATTGACGCGGTGGCCCGGCTGCTGCCCGGCGTGCTGGGTGATGACGAAAGTTCGCAGGATGAATCGTTCGGTTCCGGCCGGCCGGGACTGGAATACCCGCAGTACACGCGGCCGCCGGAATTTCGCGGAATGAAGGTTCCGGAAATATTGTTGTCCGGCCATCATGCGGAAATTGAAAAATGGCGGCGGGAACAGGCAAAACAGCGGACAAAAGAACGAAGACCGGATTTAATGTAGGAGCCGACGTGAGGAGGCTCTGAAAAAAGAAAAGACGCAAAATTGAAATTTGAGCCTCGTTACCTCGGCTCCTACGGAAAATTGATTTTATGAACCAGGCATTGTTGGGAAAAATTGAATCGGAGCAGTATCGCAAGGACGACGCGAAATTCGCCGTCGGCGACAGTGTGCGCGTGCACACCAAGGTCGTCGAAGGCGAAAAGGAGCGCATCCAGATTTTCTCCGGGGTTGTCATCGGCAAACGCGGGCATGGTTTGAATGAGACTTTCACCGTCCGCCGCATCAGCTATGGTGAAGGCGTGGAGCGCGTGTTTCCCCTGCACTCGCCGCGCGTGGATAAGATTGAAGTCGAACGCAAGGGCGAAGTCCGCCGCGCCAAGCTTACTTACCTGCGCAAACGCCTTGGCAAGGGCGCAACCCTCGTGCGCGAAAAGGAAGAAAAGACCACGGCGGAGCCGGCAACGAAGTGAGCTTCTGTAAAAGGATGCAGTGGCGCCCGTAGAAGGCCGCTTCGTTAGATTAGCATTGCTTTTTGTTCTTTGATTACCGACCAGTTTTGCTAAACTGGCCGTATTATGAACAGGCTCGCCGTTCAATTTCTGGATCAAGGGCTGCATCGCGTCTTGTTCGATGCCATGCCGATGCCGGTATTCGTTGTGGACAAGGACGTCCATGTTTTGGAATGCAATGCAGCAGCGGCCCGGCTGTTCAAACCAGGCAAGCAAACCAGCAGGCAACGCAAGGCAGGCGATATATTGCACTGTCTGCACATGACGGAATCGCCGAAAGGGTGCGGTGGTGCAACGGCCTGTTCCGACTGCGGGTTGCGTGCGGCGGTGCGTGCAGCTTCCCGGGGCCAATCGGTGACGCGCCAGTGGGTGGAAATAGAATTTATCCGGCGGGGCCAGCCCGTCAAAGTGGAATTACGGGTGAGTTGCCAACCGGTCATGTATGACCGAAGTGCTTTTATCCTACTTGTTCTCGAAGGTCTGGATGATTAGCCTCTCGGTTCATTCGAACGTGTCCGTTCGGATTAAAATTGGAAGGCAAGGCTGACACGCGCCGGTGAGTGGTCGGAGTTGGCGATTTATTTGGTTGAACCCCGTACCGTGGCTGCCTGGGCCAGTTGTTTTTCAACGAATTCCCCAAATATCGTCGGCTCATACGACCAATTTTTAAAGATGGTTGGTCCTGCTGTGGCGCTGAAATTCCAGGCAGTCCACATCCGGATGTCATGTGCCTTTAGATAACTCATCAACCGTTGTCCGTAAGCAGTATCATTCGTGCCGCTAAAAGCCCGTCCGCCAAAACCCCATTCGCCCACATACACCGGATATTTCAGACTGATTTCGCCAAAGTTTTTGTCCCAATCTTTCTTGTTGGGGTAGGGATGGGTTTCATAGACATAATGAGACCTCTGCAAAACGCATTTGAACGTGGTGGTTGAATAGAAGTCAGAGAGATATGCAAACGACAAGCGATCCCCAATATGGACTTCTGGACAGTCTGATGCCCTCTGCGCCGGCGAACGATTTTCTGGAACGGCTCGACCGTGCGGTGGACTTCAAACCCATCGAAGCGGCGTTGCACCGGATGTATCCGGCCCGGACCGGCCATCCGCCGCATCCGCCGCTGGTGCTTTTCAAGATGAGCCTGCTGCAGCACTGCTACGGCTTGTCCGATCCGCAATGTGAAGAGTTGGTGGCCGACCGGATGAGTTGGCGGCGGTTCGTGGGCTTGGGCTTGCAGGACAGAGTGCCCGACGAAACCACGCTGGTGCGCTTCCGCCAACGGTTGATGGAACATGGGCTGCATGAAAAACTGCTGCAACTGGTCAACCGCCAACTCGAACAAAAAGGGTTCATCCTGAAAACCTGCACACTGGTGGATGCGACACTGTTGGCTGCGGCGCGGCGCGCCCCGGCCAGGGAAGACAGAAGCGGTGGCGACGATGACGCGGGCTTTACCGTCAAGAAAGGCCAGCCGCATTACGGCTACAAAGCGCACGTGGCCGCCGACCAGGAGCACACGTTGATTCGTCAAGTCACTCTGAGCGATGCCAGCGTCCATGACAGCCAGGAAGAGTCATTTGTGCCGGTGATGGCGTCGCCGTCCAACACGCCGCTCAAGTCATAGCCCCAATCCAGTCCGGCAACGGTCACAACATTTTGCGCACCGGTCGCGCGGACCGTGTCATAAAGCTTCTGCATGCCTACTGAATCGTATTTGGTTCTGGTCTGATCGCGGTTCCAGTTTGGTGGTATGTCATCGACCACGCCGCCATTGCGCCAGACTTCCCAAGGCACGTCATGCGGTTTGTTGTAGAGTCCGAAGATGACGCCGGGATGGTTTTTGTAGCGCGTGGCCAGGTCGTGCCAGAAAACAACGGAAATTTGATCCGGCATGTTGTGCTGGCCAAGCCGGCCGCCTTCATTGACCCATTTGCCACAGTCCGACCAGTGCAAATCCAGGTCAATGTAAACATGAGCGGCCGCGCAGGTATTCACAAGATGATCTACAAGGGCACGATAAGTCGCGCCGCCATCGTGCTGGTCTTTTATTTTGCCGAACCAGCGGTCCTGTGCCAGCGGCAGGCGGATCAGATTTGCCTTCCAATCGTTGATGGCGCGGTCCATGGATTCCTGCACATGGTCGCCGTCGGTTCGATATTCGAGCGACGCGATGTTGACCCCGCAGAGCCAGACCGGCCGGTTATGGGCATCAAGAATCCTGGTGCCGTCAGTGTGCAAAGACATTGGTGCAAGTGCGGAATCGTACGGGCGCGTCTGACTGGCCAGGAGTCCGGTCTCAGCCGGCTGGCCATTTCCCTTGCAGTAAAACAGGGTGAACCAGGCCAACACGGCAAATGTTGTTTTAAGAGAGTTCATGCCTTGCCGGAACAAGCTTTATCAGACGCCTTGCAACCATATCAAATGCAAACTTCCTGAAACGCGGTTTGGTGAACCTCCAGCGCCCTCGCACCGAAGCAAACCAGAATCACCTTTTGCATCGAGCGGTTTTGTTCCAGAAAATTTTTCGTCTCGCGCAGCGCAATTCCCGCCGCGCGTTCCATTGGAAAACCATAGGCACCGGTGCTGATGGAGGGAAACGCCAGGGTTTTTATCCCCCGCTGCTCCACCAGTGCGAAACAACTTCGATAACAACCGGCGAGCAGTTCCTCCTCATTGTGATGGCCGTCGCGCCAGACCGGGCCGACGGTGTGGATCACCCATCGGGCGGGAAGTTTGCAGCCATGTGTGATTTTGGCCTGGCCGGTGGCGCAACCGCCGAGGGTACGGCATTCCGCCAGCAACTCCGGCCCCGCCACGCGATGAATAGCGCCGTCCACACCACCGCCACCAAGCAACGATGTGTTCGCAGCATTCACAATTGCGTCCACCCGCAGTTGCGTGATGTCGCCTTCGATCACGACAATGCGATTTGAAGCCGGCTCGCAGTGCACGAGGTTATAGTTTTTCCGGCCTGGACATCAAATCCGCTACGTGTTGAAGCAACCGACCCGCCGCGCCGCCGTCGATCACACGATGGTCGAAACTCAACGTCAGGTTTGCCTCCATGAGCGGCACGAACTGGCCTTTCACGGAATCCCAACTGGGCGCGTGCCGGGCCGCACCCATGCCCAACACGAGCGTTTGTTCCGGCAGCGGAATCGGCGTCGCCCATTCCAGACCGAACGTGCCGAAATTGGTGACCGTGGCGATGGAACCGCCCGTGGCATCCGGCGGCAGCTTGCGGTCACGCGCCAGCCTGACCAGTTCATCGTAGGGCGCAATCAAGTCCTTTAGGAGCCGCTTGTCCGCGTTGCGAATGACGGGAACCAGCACGCCTTCCTCGGCCTCGACGGCAAAGGCGATGTCAATCGAGGAAGGATGCACAATCTTGTTTCCTACCAGGCGGCCGGCCGGGGCGCTGTTTTCCGCCAGGGCCACCGCCAGCGCCCGCAAGGCACAGAGTGCCGGGCCGGGTTTGGGCCGGGTCACCTTGCGGTAGGCAAAAAGCGGGTCAAGACAAACCGGCATCCCGACGTGCGCGATGGGTCGCGTCCAACTGCGCCGCATGGCGTCGGCCACGGTCACGCGCATCGTCGAAGCCTGGCTCATTTTTTGTTTCTCAAGATGTGCGATGAATTTTTCGAAATCTTCAACGGTCACACGTCCTGCCGCACCGCTGCCGGCGACGCCCGCGAGGTCGGCGGCGCTCAAGCCCAGTTCCGTCATGCGCGCCTTGAGCCGTGGGGAAAGAAAGCTGGCGCCGGCGACGTTCGCCGGCACGGGCAGACCACGCACGGTTGGCTGCACACGGCTCCAACTGCCGTTCCCACCCCCCTTGGCAACGCGATCGGTGTCACCCGGCTTGGTTGGCGCGGAAACATCCAAACCCAGCCGCGCGGCTTCTTCCTGGGTGGTTTCAATACGGCCCAGCGTGGCGCCAACGGCGTAACTTTCATTCAGTTGCGCCGTGAAGTTTTCGATGCGTCCGCCGCAGGGCGACGTCACCGTCATGTTGGCTTTGTTGGTTTCCACTTCAATCAAGTCCTGGCCGGCTTCAACGGTGTCGCCCGGCTTGACCAGAAAGCCAATGATATTTGCCTCGGCGATGGATTCACCGAGCTGCGGCATGATGATCGGAATCTGCGGCATAATTTTTCAAAGCCTCAGGAGTTTTCTGGCGGCGGCGGCGATGGCGCGTGCCGTCGGGCGATGGGCCGCCCACAAATTCGGATGATACGGCACGGGGGTGTCCCTGGCATTGAGCCGTTGCGGCGGCGCATCGAGCAAGCCATAGCCCTCACTCGTCACGCGCGCGATGATTTCCGCCGTCACTCCCCCCCAGGGCCAGGCTTCACCGACGCAGAGCAATCGTCCGGTGCGCGCTACGCTGGCCATCACCGTGTCGGTGTCAATCGGCTTCACGGAACGCAAGTCCACCACTTCCACTTCCCAGCCTTCAGGCGCAAGTTCCTTCGCCGCTTCCAGCGCCTCGTGCACCATGGCGCTGTAGGCGATGATGGTCATGTCGCGGCCTTCGCGCGCAATGCGGGCCTTGCCGACCGGCAGGGCTTCGCTCGGCAATTTTTCGGCCTTGAGATGATAATAAAGAAATTTGTGCTCGCAGAAAATCACCGGGTCGTCAATCGCCACCGCTTCCAGTAACATGCTGTAGGCATCCTCGACCGTGGCGGGCGTCAGCACGATCAGTCCCGGGTAATGCGCATAAACCGTTTCCATGCACTGGCTGTGAAACGGGCCGCTGCCCGACGTCCCGCCAAACGGCAGGCGCACGGTGACCGGACAAGGCACGTTCGTCCGCCAGAAAAGGGTCGCCGCCTGATTGACGATCTGATTGAAACCGACGGTGGAGAAATCCGCGAATTGCATTTCCACAATCGGCCGCATGCCTTCAATCGCCGCGCCGATGGCCAGACCCATAATGGCATCCTCGCTGATGGGCGAATCAAGGACACGACCGGGAAATTCCCGGGCCAGATTTTTCGTGGCCTTGTGCGCGCCACCGAACGCGCCAACATCCTGTCCATAAATAAACACCCGCGGATCGTCGCGCAGGGCGTGTGCCTGTGCTTCACGGATGGCTTCGAGGTAGGTGACACTCATGCCGGATTAATTTTCAGTTTCGTCGTGGGTCTCACTCAATTGTTTTGAAGAAATCGCCCGCCACTCCTCGGTGAACGGGTCGGGCGCCGGCTCGCGCTGAACCTGGGCAATGACCTGTTCAATTTCATGAATGGCTTCGCTGCGCCAGGCCGCCAGCGTCGCGGTGTCCGCCCATTTTTGCCGGATCAAATGTTCCTCGGCCACCTTCAAGCAGTCGCGTCCCAGCGGCGACTTTTTCAACTTCGGCTCAATGTAACCGGCATCGTCATGCTCGCCATGGCCGCACAACCGGAGCAATGTGGCCACGACCATTTGCGGCCCGCGGCCCGCGCGTGCCTGTGCAATCGCCTGGCCGACAGTTTTCAAACACGCGTCCAAATCAGTGCCATCCACGGAATCCACCCCGACGCCGTAGCCGGCCGCCTTGTCCACGAGGTCGTGGCAGGCGAACTGGCGCGAGGTCGGCGTGGAATAGGCGTATTGATTGTTGGCAACAATCAATACGAGCGGCAATTTTTCCACCGCCGCCTGATTGAGCGCTTCGTGAAACGCCCCGGTGGAGGTCGCGCCTTCGCCGACGCTGGCGACGCCGACGGCGCCGGGAATTTTTTTGAACCGGCGCGCCAGCAGAATGCCGTTCACGACGGAAATCATCGCACCGAGATGGCTGATCATCGGCAAATAACCTTCCTTCGGCTTGCCGCGGTGGACGTTGCCATCACGTCCGCGCATCGGCCCCAGTGCCGAGCCGAGGTAGGTGCGCGCGGCGTCCAGGACCGTTTCGCCAAAGGCCAGCCGCCCCGCAGCGTCGCGAATCAATGGCGCAAACACGTCGCTTTTTTTCAGGGAGACACCGATCGCCGCGCTCAAGGCTTCCTGGCCGCGTCCCAGAAAGACGCCGCCATGGATTCTACCGGAACGCCAAAGCGCGGCGAATTTGTCATCCAACAAACGCGCCAGCAACATGAAGCGGTAAGCGGCCAGATACGTTTCGCGAAATAAAGCCGTGTTTTCCGCTGTGCCGGGCTCAAGCACCGTTTGCAGCATGGGTGGATTTTACCGCTAAGACCCTGTGCCAGCAACGTTTCTTTCGGCATTGGAAATGCGGTAAACAAAAAAAACGGGTTGGCCAAAGTGGCAAAATTGATATTGAATGGGCGGCCTGAGGCAAAGCGTCCTTAAAATAGACATCGCAAATCAAATTGAAGTCGTTGTCATGAGACAAGCCGCAGCTCAAATTTTTCTGGTTGGCAACAATCCGGAATTGCTGGCGACGCTGTCCGAGCTGCTGCGGGCGGATGACATCGCCATCCGGCTGGCGCCGTCGGGCGACGGGATTTTTGAAATGCTTCGCGACCAGCCCCCCGAACTGATTTTGCTCGACGTCGCGGAACTGGAGTTACTGCAGGAACTCAAGGAAGTCCCGGCCACCCAAACCATTCCCGTCATTGTGTTCGTCGCCGCGAATGCTCCGGCGGAGGAGATCCGTGCGTTTGAATTGGGTGCGCACGATTGCGTGAGCATGCCGTTTGAGGTCCCGGAACTCCGTGCCCGCCTCCACGCGGCGTTGAAAATCAAGCGGCAGTTTGGCGACTTGCTCCACCGACAGCGCGAACTGATGTCAGCCCGGATTGCCGCCGAATCCGCCGCACGCGCGAAGGCGGATTTTCTGGCGGCGATGAGCCATGAAATCCGCACGCCGATGAACGGCGTGGTGGCGATGGTCGGTCTGCTGCTCGAAACGCAGTTGACCGGCGAGCAGCGGGGTTACCTGGAAACGATTCATGCGAGCAGCGAGGCCTTGCTCACCATCATCAATGATATCCTCGATTTTTCCAAAATTGAAGCCGGCAAACTGGAGTTGGATTCGCGGCCATTCGATCTGCGCACGTGCGTGGAGGAAACACTGGACTTGATGGCCGCGAAGGCATTCGAAAAGAATCTTGACCTGGTTTACCAGATGGACGACGAGATTGCTTCTTTGGTAGAAGGCGACGCCTTGCGCCTGCGCCAGGTCCTGGTGAATCTTTTGAGCAACGGTATCAAGTTCACCAAGACCGGCGAGATTTTGGTGCAAATCAAATTGCTTTCGGCCAAAGAGGAGGAAAAGCAAAATCGCTCGCTGTTGCACCTTCATTTTTCCGTGCGGGACACGGGGATTGGCATTCCACCGGACCGCTTGGCGCGTTTGTTCAAGCCCTTCGCGCAGGCCGACGCCTCCACGGCGCATCGTTATGGCGGCACGGGACTGGGCCTGGCCATCAGCAAACAACTGGTCGAATTGATGGGCGGCAAAATGTGGGCCGAGAGCGTGGCGGGTGAAGGCTCAACATTCCATTTTACCATCAATGTACTGGCCCAGGCGCAAACCGCCCCGTACCCGCTGGCAGGCCGGCAGGAAAAATTGGCGGGCCGGCGGGTGTTGATTGTGGACGACAACGCGACCAGCCGCCGCGTGCTGGCCGAGCAGTTGGCCCGGTGGGGGATGATTCCCTGCGACGCCGGGGACGCGCAGCAGGCGATGAGTTTCCTTCGCGACGGCAACCCGTTTGATCTGGCGATTCTCGACGCGCACTTGCCGGGCATGGATGGTTTCACTCTGGCCGCCGAAATTCATCAGTTGCCGAATACGGCGACACTGCCCCTGCTGTTGCTCACGCCGCTCGGCGCGCGCCCGGAAGCGCCCGCCATGGCGTCCATTTCGTTCGTTGTTTTCACCGTCAAGCCCGTCAAACCAGCGCAATTTTTAGAGACCGTCATCCGCACTTTTTCCGACATCAAACCCGGGCTGGAAAAAACAGCGCCGCCGGTTGAGCACCATCAAACAACTTTTGCCCGCCGTCAGCCATTGCGCATATTATTGTGCGACGACAACGCTATCAATCAGAAGGTTGCCATCCGCATCTTGCAGCAGTTGGGTTACGAGCCGGACCTGGCCGTCAACGGACAGGAGGCACTCGACGCGCTTGATCGGAAGCCCTATGATTTGATTTTTATGGACGTGATGATGCCGGAAATGGACGGCTTGGAGGCGACACGCGCGATTCGCGAGTTCCAAAAAACCGGGGGCAAGACCAATTTCAACTCCCGCATCGTTATCGTTGCCATGACGGCGCAGGCGATGCAGGGCGACCGTGAGAAATGCATCGCCGCGGGCATGGACGATTACCTTGCCAAACCCGTCCGCCCGAAGGATGTCCGCGCCATCATCGAACGCTGGAGCTCCGAGTTGAGTTCATCGGCCCCGGCCCAACCTGTGCTCCCGCCCGTCGCCACCCCGCCGGACGCGGAAGAATCGCCGGTCGAAATGGACCGACTCCTGGATTTGGGCGGTGGGAATGTGGAAAGCCTCCGCGAACTGGTGGACCTTTACTTCAAGCAGACGACCGGGCAGCTTGCGGAATTGGAGACGGCGGTTCATGCGAACAAGGCCGAGGAAGTGCGCCAGGTGGCGCACAGTTGCGCCGGCGCCAGCGCCACCCTTGGCATGAGGCGGCTGGTGCCTTTGTTGCGGGAGTTGGAGCGGCAGGGCAAGGCCGGCCGGTTGACCAACGCGCAACAATTGTGCGCTGATGCCCAGCGCGAATTCAAGCGTACCCAGGATTTCCTGACGAAGCATCCGGCCCTGACTGGAACGGTTGCGACCACGGTTCATTCATGAAAAAAGTTCTCATTATCGAAGACGATCAGGTCATAGCGAACATCTACCTGAATAAATTCGCGACCGAAGGTTATCAGGCCGAGGTCGCGCTCGACGGCGAAAGCGGCTTGAAAACCATGCGGGCGTTTCAGCCCGACGTCATCCTGCTCGATCTCATGCTGCCCAAGATGTCGGGTGTGGATTTCATCATCCACACCCGCAGCGAGGCGGATTTTACCAAACTGCCCATCATCGTTTTTTCCAACACTTACCTGACCAACATGATTCAGGAAGCCTGGAAAGCGGGCGCGAACAAATGCCTCTCCAAGACCAATTGCACGCCCAGAGACGTTCTGGAAGTTGTCCGCCAGACCATCGGCGCCAGCGGCTCCGTCCCGCGTGATCCCGCGGTGCGGACCGCTTCGACCCCTTCCGCCGGGCCCAATTTCACCGATACCGAGGGGGACACAAAATTTCTGACCGAACTGCGGACGGCGTTCATTGAAAGCCAGCCGGCCACGCTGGCGGCGTTGCGCAGCGGTTTGCAAAACCTCATCAAGGCGGACCACGAAGCCAACCAGCTCGAGGACATCCATGAGCTTTACCGCCGCACCCATGCGCTCGCCGGCAACGCCGGCCTCGCCGGATTCATTTACGTCTCGCAAATGTCCGCCGCGGTGGAAGCGCTGCTCAAGGAGCTTCACGAAAAACCAAGGAGCATCAATACCTCCACCCTGCGTACCGTCGCCGCGGCCGTGGATTTCCTTGGCTCTCTCTTCGAGCGCGGCAAGCAGCCGGATAATCCGGACCCGCCGGCCGTCAACATTCTGGTGGTGGATGACGAGCCGATTTCGCAGCGCGCCGTGATTTATGCCCTGGAAAAAGCGCAGTTGCCTTCCACCAGCACCGCCGATCCCAACACCGCCCTGAATTTGCTGACGGAAAAAAAGTTCGACCTCGTTTTCCTGGACGTGGACATGCCCGGCATGACCGGTTTCGAACTCTGCACCAAGCTGCGCGCCATGCCGCAATATAAAAAAACCCCCGTCGTCTTCGTCACCGCGCTCAGCGATTTCGACAGCCGCACCAGTTCCATGATGGCCGGCGGCAACGATTTTATCGCCAAGCCGTTCCTGTTCATCGAACTCACCGTCAAGGCCCTCATCCACGTCCTGCGGGCCAGATTGCAGCCGGCGAAGTAAATCCAGGCGTGTGGCTTCTTTCGCCTTCGTTGCGTCGTAGTACGGTAAGCCGGTATTCTCTTAAACCGTAATTGGTGAACTGAACATTTCCCTGGCGATCACGCCGTCGGCCACTTTGGCCACCGCACCGGTCATGCGAATCGCGTAATCGTCGCCAATCTCGATTTCAATGATGCCGCCCGGCATGTGCACGGAAATCTCGCGGTCGCACAGGCCGAGCCGGTGCGCCACCGCCGCCGCGGCGCTGCTGCTGCTGCCGCTCGCCAGCGTGTAACCGGCGCCGCGCTCCCAGATTTCAATCTGGATGTTGTTCCGGTCAATCACCCGCATGAATTGCACGTTGGTACGGTTGGGAAAACGCAGGTGCGTTTCCAGCAATGGCCCCATCTGCTTCGCGATTTCCGGACTGATTTTTGACAACGGCAGGACGCAATGCGGATTGCCCACGGTGGCGGCGCAAAAGTTGAATCGTTCGCCGCGCAGATGAATCGGTTCGTTGATGACCTCGCGTCGCGGGCCGGCCACGGGGATTTCGTCACTCCAAAAACTGACCTTGCCCATCTCCACACGCACCACCTTGCCACGTTCCGTTACCGTGGCATTCACCAGGCCGCCGGCGGTTTCGACGGCGAACTCGTCCTTGCCGACCAGTTTCCTGTCCCACAGGTAGCGCGAAAAAATCCGCAGACCATTGCCGCTTTTTTCCGCCTCGCTGCCGTCGGGATTGAAAATGCGCACCGCAAACCCCGCTTTTTTGGAGGGCAGGGGACCGAGCAGGATGCCGTCCGACCCGATGCCGTAGTTACGATGGCAAATCGTCTTGATCTGCGCGGCCGTCAGCGGCGACGGCAGGTTCTTCGGGTCAATGACGATGTAATCGTTGCCCAGCCCGTGATATTTGGTAAATGCCCACAGCATGAATCCAGCATACCGCGCCGGGCGCGATGCGCAAAACAGTTTCAGGATTATTTGTCCTTTTTAAGACGGCCTTCATCTTCCAGATGGAATTTGTGCAGCGAGCGGTGGACGACGGGTGCGAAGATGATGCCCAGGATGGCAATCAAGGCGAGGCCACTGAAGAGCGCATAGCAACCCGCAAAGATCTTGCCGCCGTTGGTTTGCAGCGTGGCGACCGGACCCATGCCGGAAAGAATCATGGCGGCGTTCACAAACGCGTCAATCCACGGCAGTTTTTCGAAAACGTGATAGCCGGTCATGCCGATGCCAAGGGCAACAACGATGATCGAAAATCCAAGCGCCGCGTGGCGCGCTATGCGCCGGTAATACTCCTTGCGCGGCAACAGCGGTTTTGAACGATGCTCGAACATATCAATTTTGAACTTACGATATTCGATTTACGAGTGTCTTGAAAATCGGCGGCGGCACGTAAATCGTATATCGCAAATCGTAAATTATTTTTTCACTGCCACGCTGCCGATAATTTCTTTTACATCCTTCAGGCCATGCCGCTGCAAAAATTCACGGAGGCCGGCAATCACTTGCAATGCCGTCTGCGGTTCGTAAAAATTTGCCGTGCCCACCGCGACCGCGGTCGCGCCGGCGACCATGAATTCAATCGCGTCCGCTACGTTCTGGATGCCGCCCATGCCGATGATGGGAATTTTCACCGCTTTGGCCGCCTCCCAGACCAGCTTGATGGCGATCGGCTTGATGCACGGACCGGTCAGGCCGCCGGTCACGTTTGCCAGTTTTGGCTGGCGCGTCTCAATGTCAATTGCCATGGCCGGATAGCTGTTCATGATGGACAACGCGTCGCTGCCCGCGTCTTCCGCCGCCTGAGCAAAAGGCGCGATGCTGACCACGTTCGGACTCATCTTGGTAATCAACGGCAGCTTCGTCACCCTGCGGCAGGCCGCGACGACCTGGGTCAGCAATTTCAAGTCCGTGCCAAATTGCGCGCCGCCTTTCTTGATGTTGGGGCAGGACACATTGAGTTCCAGCGCGCCCAAGCCGCCGAGCGCGTCGAAGCGCCGCGCGACGTCGGCATATTCCTCGACCGTGGTGCCCCAGATATTGATGATGGTCGGGACCTTCAGGGTTTTGAGAAAAGGCCAGTATTTTTCAATGAATCCATCCACGCCCGGTCCTTGCAGGCCGATAGCGTTGATCAGCCCGCTCGCAACCTCGACCGTGCGCGGTGTGGCGTTACCGCGAACCGGGTCAAGCCGGATGCCTTTGACGGCAACCGCGCCAAGCTGGTTCAAGTCGAGGAGTTGCGCGTACTCGACGCCGTAACCGAATGTGCCGGAGGCCACCATTACCGGGTTTTGCAGCTTCAACTTGCCGATTTGGACAGACAAATTCACGTCGTCATCCGCCGCCGTGACTTTGGACTTTGGACTTTGGATTTTAGACTTCATTTAATTACTTCCCACTCAACCTGCCGCGCATCAAACACCGGGCCCTCGGTGCAAGTGCGCTGGTATTCCCAGCCGCCGTCGCGCTGGCGCGCTTTGACGCGCCGCGGACCGTCGCCGGTTTTGACTGGAATTACACACGTCAGGCAGACGCCAACGCCGCAGCACATGTGTTCGTCCATCGAAAGTTCCGCCGGGACATCGAAATCCCCGGCGATTTTGCCAACGGCCTTCAACATCCCCGTTGGCCCGCAGGCGAACAGCTTCAGATTTCGGATTTCGGAGTTCGGAGTTCGGAGTTCGGTTTGAGCCTCGTTACCTCGGCTCCTACGCAGTTCTGCCACCAGCGGCTGTGTAACCAAACCTTTTTCGCCGTGGCTGCCGTCCTCGGTGGTCACGCGCACGTCCCAGCCGAGCGCCTGAAATTCCTTTTCGCACAAAATATCCACACGCCGCCGGCCGCCGACGAAGACGATGCCTTTCTGCGGCGAGCGTTGCGCCAGCAGATACATCGCCGCCATGCCGTAACCGCCCGCAACGAGCAGGGGAGTTTCCCCGCCGCGTTGTGGCACGGTAAATCCGTGGCCGAGCGGCGCAATGACGCTCAATTCCTCGCCGGCACCCATCCGGGCGAGCGCGTCGGTGCCCTTGCCGACAGTTTTGTAGAGGATGGAAAACGCGTCGCCGGAAACTTGAAAGATGCTGAACGGCCGGCGGAGCAGGGCATCCTTCAGCGGCAGCACGCGGACGTGGGCGAACTGTCCCGGCTGGATGAGCGGCGCGATTTGCGGCGCGCGCAGGACGAGACGGAAATAAGAATCGGTATCGCGCTCGTTGGAGATTATCTGGACGGTTTGCTCAAGCATCGGCACTGCCAGCATGGTCGGCAACGGCAAACCTGTCAACTTTGGGTGTGAACGGGCCGTGATGAGTCAGTTTATTTTTCCGGGTGGGGCGAGCGAGCCGAAGACCCGGCATGATAAAGCACCGGCGGCTCGTCAGCAGCCTCGCCTCACCACCTGTGCCGTTATCGGGTTTCCGGAGTGGATTTGGTGTCCGTGACTTTGGATTGGATCGCCAGGGCCAGGACCATCCCAAGCAGCGTGCCGGTTGTATTCGTTAACAAGTCGGTCACGGAGGAGGTCCGGTTGGGCAGCCAGGCTTGGATGAGTTCAATTGCCAGGCTGACCGCCGCTCCGGCAAGAACAACCAGCAAAGCGTTAGCCGCCCGTTGATTGGGTTTGAGCCGGTGGCGATGGAGTAAAAAGCAGAATCCGAAGGGAACGAAACCAAAAATATTGACAGCGATGTCCGAATAGTCCGGCCGATTGTAAGCGATGTCCCTCCAAGGAGAAATCAAAAACTCTTTGTGGACCGGTTCAAAGATGGCGGGAATGATTATACGGTGGTGATTGCCGGAGGAGTCCCCCGGCTGCTGACCAGGGCCTTCGTCGAAAAGATAGAGTGCGGTCAGGCCGGGTGCATTAGTGAGTTGTCCGGCGCGGCCGTGGGTCCAGAGCGCAGAATGCCGGGCGATTTCCGCCGCATCGAGTGCCCGGCGATACAAGGCCAATCCCAACAGCCGCCCCGTCCATGAATGTTTTCCAGACGCATTGTTGCCCAGGATGAGTTGTCCGTCCAATGCCTCCGGGCTTGCCACGAATTGAGGAAAATGTCCGGCGGCCAATCCGTTCAGGTAAAAATCGGTTCCGGCTGCATCACCCCGGACGGTGATAAACTGAACCGTGTGTTCCGACAACATATCATCCACGCCTGCTTCGGAGCGGCTGCCGGCCGGTTGTGGCGGCTGAGTCGTTGCCTGAAGGATGAAGTCCCTTCGCCATTGGTACAGGGTGAAATCGAGCGGCAAATGACGATTGTGAATCGTCAGAATGTCAAAGACATTGTTGACCGGTTCGTGTTGTGCTTCGAGCCACAGCTCGACGGTAAAATTTGCGGATGATCTAGCGGTGTCATTTGGCGCTGGCAACGGCGTGGGGTCATAGGCGATTCCATAAGGTTCAAAATGCAGGCCGGGCGGGTCCGCGAACCAACTGACCCGGTTTGCAGGGTGGAACTCGAACGGCCACAACCCCACCACGAAGTAACCCGCCACCATCATGAGGCTCAGCCAGCCGAACCATTTGTCGTGGGGAAAGGCTTTCACAGGACGGTTCGGGTTTGCTGAAGCATGGCTACCGCCAGCATGGTCGGTAGCGGCAACCCTGTCAACGTCGGGTGAAGGGAACCAGATAAACGGATGTGCTGACGCGAATTGCGCGAATTCACACCAATCATGACTGCAAAGGCGCAAAGATTTTTACAGAAGGAAACGGAGGGAACAAAGATGGGATGAAAACCGCGATGCAAAAATGCTAAGGGTGCAGGTTCAAAACAAAGGTAACAGTGTAGGTTCAGAACATCGGTAGCACTCAGCCTTTAGCCTTTCCCGAACCTCGCCGTTAGACCCTCCCAACTTTGCTCTGCGGTTAAATAAATCGGAAATCGCAAATCGTAAATCGTAAATCTGCTGCTCACTTCAACGCCGTGCCGAGAACTTCAGCGTGGAAACCGGGCGGCACCTGGCCGTCGCGCGCGTACAGATAAAGCGCGGTCTGGAAGATGGCCTGCAACGCGGATTGAACCAGTGCCAGCACAATCAGATAAATCACGGCCAATCCAACGCACACAACCAAGACGGCCGCGCTGCCCGCCGCGGCGCCCAGAATAATCAGCCCGATGGCCGGTATGGCCAGCAGGAAAAAGATCAGCCCGAAACTGAAATTGCTGACCAACTGTTCGCCCCAGGTCTTTTTCAACAGGGCGGTGGAGTCCTGCAAGGCCGCAATCGGGCCTTTGTTTTCCACGACCAGAATGGGCACCACCAGAAAGCTGACGACCGTCCACGCCATCCCCAGGAGGCCCGCGACAATCTGGCCGATCTTTTCCGAACGGTCCTCGATGATTCGCAGGACCAGTCCGACGGTGGCCGAGACCAGCGCCCATCCGGCAATCACCGGCAACCGGGACGCGGCGGCGCGGAGACCGTCGCCGATGGTGGGATTGCCGCCGCCCATGCGGCTGGCGGCGCAGGCGACGATGGCGGCGTTGAAAAACACGACGATAAAGTAATTGCAGACATAAAAGGCGAAGAGCGTGCCGTAATAGGCGGCCTGCCGTTGGGTGGTGGCGTCATGGCCGGGCGGCTGCCAATGGCCGGTGGTGTAGATGGGGACGGCGAATGAAGCCAGCAACAACAGGCAACAAATGCCGGAAATCAGGGGGAACACCAGCAGGCTTTTGTCCTGCTTCAGCACCGCCAGCATTCCGACATCAACGACCACGTCCGGGCGATTTTACCCATAAACAGATCCTTTCCGGTTTAAGCGTTCAGTTTCAACACTGCTGTCGCGAATCACAGCCCGCCATGTGGCGGGCTGTCCACCTTAGTCCCGCTTTGCCAGACGACGGTGGAAGCTTTACTTGGACAGATTGGCACCGCCGCCTTCGCTGGCAAGGAGAAACTGCCGACCGCCACGATCGCGAGACTCAAAGCGTCTCGTTGCATTCTCTTACCAAGAAAGTTACTATTGCGACATGCATTCTGGAGACTCGCGTTTTAGCCTAAGAATTGACGTTCAACGGCGTCATTCCTGCTGTTGACTCTGCTAAACAATGGAATTCCCAGCGATCACGCAAAAGGAGCGCCGCAGCTTGGGGCGGTTTGATACTCCTAGGCCCCTTGCCCAAGCGCTCACAGATTGGGCAATTCAAAATGCTCACGAGACGGTTCTTGAACCAAGCTGCGGCGGAGATTGAAAATCACGAAGCGGCAATCGCCCTTCATTACATGCATTACAATTTCGCCCGAATCCATCAATCCTTGCGCGTGACACCGGCGATGGAGGCTGGAATCACTGACCACATTTGGAGCTTGGAGGAAATCATTAATTTACTACCAAATATTTAGCTTGCTTATCATGGGAATGGGGGTTGTTATCTCTCCCGCAGAGTGATGGCAAATGAATTGCCATCAAAAAAGGAAAGGCAAACCATGCACCTATTATTGTTCATGCCGCTGCTTGCCGTTGACGAATGGGTTGCTCCCAGCGCAGCGTTAGTCATCGTAATTCTATCCGTTCTGGCTCTTTTGCGTAGTACTCGTAAAATATAGGCCGCTCCGGCCAGAGATTTGGCGAGTTTGGAATTATTGAGGACAGGCACCAACGCCGATTTGGGTGCGCGTGGCCATGAATATTTATGCCCAAAACACGCATTCAAAATTCAAAACGTACCACTACCCCAATTTACGATTTTCGATTTGCGATTGAAAAAGCAATTTTCGCGTGGTCCGCAGTTTAGCGGCGGGGGCGCCCTTTCCGGGCCACACCGGTCTTGATCGCGGCGGCGGTGACGGCGGCGGCGACCCGTTGCACCACTTCACGATTGAAGACGCTGGGCACGATGTATTCAGGGCTTAATTGCCGGCGCGCTATGCAGCCCGCAATGGCGTGCGCGGCGGCCAGCTTCATCGGCTCATTGATGCGGCGGGCGCGCACGTTCAAGGCGCCCCGGAAAATTCCCGGAAACGCCAGCACGTTGTTGATCTGGTTGGGATAGTCGCTGCGACCGGTCGCCACAATCCACGCTTTCGCGGCCGCTTCCTCGGGCATGATTTCCGGGATGGGATTGGCCATCGCAAAGACAATCGGCCGGGCCGCCATGCGCCGGAGCGACTTCGCCGCAATTAATCCCGGCCCGGAGACGCCGATCAACACATCCGCCTTCCGCAAGGCGTCCTCGACCCCGCCGCTCAAGCCGCGGGGATTGGTGGCGGCCGCGAGCTGCGTCTTGGCTTCGTTCAAATCAGTCCGCGTGCGGCGGTTGAGGATTCCTTTCCGATCGCAAACGACAATGTCTTTTACGCCCGCCTCCAGCAGGATCACCGCGATGGCGGTTCCCGCCGCGCCCGCGCCGAGAATCACGATCCGCAGCCCGGCGAGTTTGCGGCCCGCCAAGCGCGTGGCGTTCAACAGCGCCGCCAGCACCACCACCGCCGTGCCGTGCTGGTCGTCGTGAAAGACGGGAATGTCCAGTCGTTCCTGCAAACGCCGCTCGATTTCAAAACAGCGCGGCGCGGAGATGTCCTCGAGGTTGATGCCGCCAAAACCCACCGAGAGATTGACGACAGTTTCGATGATTTCCTCGGTGGCCTGGGTGCGCAGGCAGATGGGGTAGGCGTCAATGCCGGCAAATTCCTTGAACAACATGGCCTTGCCTTCCATGACGGGCATCGCGGCTTCCGGACCGATGTCGCCGAGGCCCAGCACCGCCGAACCGTCGCTGACCACGGCGACGGAATTGCCCTTGATCGTCAGTTGCCAGGCTTTGGCGTGCTGCTCCGCAATGGCGGAACATACGCGCGCCACGCCGGGCGTGTAAGCCATCGAAAGTGTGTCCCGCGTCGTCAGCGGCACTTTGTTCTGAATCGAAATTTTCCCGCCCAGGTGCAGGAGGAAAACCTGGTCCGAAACGTTGGCCACGGTGACGTCCCTCAGTTTGCGGATGGCCTGCACGATGGCTTCCATGTGTTCATAGCCGCGCGCCCGCACCGTGACGTCACGCGTCATGTGTTTGGCGTCGGGATTCACAATGTCCACCGCACCGAGATCGCCGCCCTGCCGGCCGATGACATGGGTGAGCCGAGCGAACATGCCGATGCGGTTGGGGTAGGTCAGCCGCATGACGAAGCTGTAGCTGACGGACGGACGTATTTTGGTGGAGGTCATAAGGGAAAGATTACGATTAAGAGGGAGATTAAGATTAAGACAACTTTTGCTGGTTATCCGGTAGGAGGCGGTCCTCCGTCGTCCTGCGAGGCGGGACTCTGGAGGACAGGGGCGGAACGACGGCTTGAAATCCATTCTTCCGCCAGACGGTAACCCACTGCCAACAAAGTCGGCCCGAGAAAAACACCGATAAAGCCGAAGGCCAGCGCGCCGCCAATCACACCGATGAAAATCAGGATGAACGGCATGTTGCTGCCCTGGCTGATGAGCCACGGCTTGACAACGTTGTCGAGGCTGGCCACGCCCACGCCCCAGATGAGCATGAAGATGGCCCATCCGGTCGTTCCTTGATGGAACAGCCAGAGCGCCGCGGGAATCCAGACCAGCCCGGTCCCCACGACGGGCACGATGGAGGCGAAAAAGGTCAGCAACGCCAGCAACGCGGCGCCGGGCACGCCGGCGATGAGCAGGCCGATGCCGGTCATGACCGCCTGCGCCAGCGCGGTGCCGAGAATGCCATAGACCACGCCGCGGACGGTCTGGCCGGCCACGGTCAGCAGATGTTTGCCTTGTTCGCCGCCGATGCGTTCCACCGCCGTGATCAACCGGTCAGCAGCAGCCACACCGTCGCGGAACAGGAAGAACGCGATGAAGATGCTCAACGCCAGTTGCAGAAGGCCGCCGCCCAGTGCCAGTCCACGTTGAAGCAGCCAAGCACTCACGGGTTTGATGAACTGCTCCGTTTGCGCCCATAGTCTGGCGGTGTCCGCTGTCAGGCCCTGCCAGTATTCCGTCGCGGAGGCACCGACCACCGGCACCCGAGCCAGCCAGCCGGGCGGGCCGGGTGGCCCGTTTTGGGCCCAGGCTTTAACCGCGCCGGTGAGTTGATTGATGTTGTCGGCGAGGGTGGCGCCGATGATGACGAACGGCAGGAGGATGATGAGCACCATGGCCAGGGTCATCAGGGAAGCGGCCAACGTGCGCCGGTTGCCGACCAGTCGGAGCAGCCAGCGATAGATGGGCCAGCTTGAAAAGCAGAGCACCACCGCCCAGAGCAGCGCGGACACAAACGGCCGCAACACGAGCAGGCAGCCGACCAGCAGCGCCAGCAGGACAATCCAGCCGAGGCTCTGCTCCAGTTTGGACCGCAAGGGGGTCATGGCGGTGAAAGGCTAAATCAATTTACGATTTACGATTTACGATTTAAAAAAGCAAATTTCGTGTTTTCCGCGGTTTCTATCCCGGTGTTTGTGCTCTTTGTCTTCCTTGCGGTTCGATCCAATTCTTAATCAGTGAAAACGGGGGATTACGATTAAGGGGAAGATTAAGATTAAGATTCGGGGCGGACGACTTCGGGTGCAGTTTCCATGGCGGGATGAGGCTGGCCGTCCACATCACCGTTTCGGCTGGCGTCCTCGGCCTGCCGGGCGGCAGCGCGTTCAACGATTTTGCGATACGTCGCCAGCGCGAGCAGCGGCCAGGCGTTGCGATACATGTCATATTTCAGATAGAAAACCTTCGGGAAACCTGTGCCGGTGGTTTCATGTTCCGTCCATGACCCGTCCGGATTTTGCGTGCGGGTGAGATATTCAATGCCGCGCTTGAGGTGCGGATTTTCCGGGTTGTCGAACGCGCACAGACCCATGACGGCCCAGGCGGTTTGCGAAGCCGTGCTCGGTCCGCGCCCCTTGAAAACCGGGTCGTCGTAGGTATTGCAACGTTCGCCCCAGCCGCCATCTTCGTGCTGGACGCTTTCCAGCCAGTGACGCGCCTTCAGCAGCCACGCCTGGTTCATGTCCAGATTCATCGCGCGCAGGCCGCGCAACACCTGCCAGGTGCCGTAGGTGTAATTCACACCCCAGCGTCCGTACCAGGAGCCGTCGGATTCCTGTTGCGAGCGGAGGTAATCCAGCGCCCGTTTGACGCGCGCATGGTTCAGCCGGAAATTTTCCGCGCCGAGCAATTCCAGGATGCGCGCGGTGATGTCGGCGCATTCGGGATCGAGCATGGCGTTGTGGTCGGCGAACGGAACCTTTTCCAGGACGTTCTTGGTGCAATCCTTGTCAAACGCCGCCCAGCCGCCGTCCTTGCACTGGAAGGTCAACATCCAGGTGAGACCGCGCTGGAAACATTCGTCGCGCCGGGCCGGATGGTCGGTGGGTATTTTGCGGAGCGCGAGCAGCACCATCGCGGTGTCGTCCACGTCCGGGTTCCATTGATTGTTGAATTCAAACACCCAGCCGCTCGGTTCGACGCGTGTGGGATTTTTGTGATGCCAATCGCCGCGAATGCGAATTTCCCGGTCCATCAGCCAGGTGGCGCCCTTTTTCAGGGCGGGATGATTTTCGGAAATGCCGGATTCGTGCAGGGCAATAATCACATACGACGTGTCCCAGACCGGCGAGAAGCACGGCTCGATACGCACGTCATCGTCGGTTTCATGCTCCAGCTTCTTCAATTCATGGGTGGCGCGGACGACCTCCGGATGGGCGTCGGGATAACCGAGCGACTGTAATGCGATGAGCGAATTGAGCATGGCCGGGAAAATCGCCGCCAACCCGTCCGAATGCTCGAACCGTTCCAGCATCCATTGCTCGCATTTCCGCAGCGCGCGTTTGCGGAACGGATGGATTTTATGTTCGGCAAACCATTCCGCGAACTTGTGCAACCGGTCGAGCCAGAGGAAGAAATTCCGCCACGACAGCGCGTCCGGGTCGGGCGCCAGCGCCAGGTCGCGTTCGTGCAGGCCTTCCGGATACAGCTCATCCAGGTCCACCTGGACGGGTCGGGTGGGTTTGAAATGGTTGATGATGGCCAGCGGGACGAGCATGGCGCGCGACCAGTTGCTCATGTCCCAGAAATTCACGTGGAACCATTTGCCCAGCATCATCACCTCGCACGGGATGGTCGGCACGTATTCCCAGGAATAAAGCCCGAGCAGCGCCAGATACAGCTTGGAGAACGTGTTCATGCGCGGCACACCGCCGAGGTGCAACGCCACTTCGCGCGCACGCAGCATCCGCGGGTCGGTCTCCGGCACACCGGCGAGTTTGAGCGCGAGATACGCCTTGATGGTGGCGTTTACGTCCGACGGGCCGCCGTAATAAATGTTCCAGCCGCCGTCGGGCAATTGCATGGAGAAAAGGTGATTGACGGCCTTGCGCTGCCATTCTCGATCAACCTTTCGGTTCCAATGATGATACGCCACGGTGTCGGACACGAGTGTGGAATCCACCATCAATTCGCCGATCCAGTAACCCTCGGGCTTTTGCAGGCCCAAAAGGTGCTCCTGTGATCGCAGAATCGCCGTCTCGATTTCTCTCTCAAAGTCGGTTTGAAGTCGGGCCGCGCGAGGCGACTGCGTCGTCTGAACCCTTGATTCGCTTTCAGTCAACACGCCCCTAGTGTGCAACGTTGGGCCGGTGCTTGTAAAGGCTTTTAAGCCGCCGACGGGAAGCAACATAAGAAACTTAAATTTTTGTGTTGGACAAACTTGGCAAATTCTCCTAGTTGGTAAACCAGCGGTTGGACGGACACTGAACAGGCCATGAGCTACAAGATTTCCAGATATGGCTGGCTGCCGGATCTGCCGGACCACCGGGACCATTATTACGCCGCGCCGGTCGAGCGGGCGGCGGTTCTGCCCGCCAGCACGGATTTGCGCGCCCAGTGTCCGCCGGTTTATGACCAGGGCCAGCTCGGCAGTTGCAGCGCCAACGCGATCGCCGGAGCGATTGAATTTGACCGGCTGAAACAAAAGGTGGCCGATTTCACGCCGTCGCGCCTGTTTATCTATTACAACGAGCGGCTGATCGAACACACGGTGGACGCCGACAGCGGCGCCCAAATCCGTGACGGCATCAAAAGCGTGGCCAAACAGGGGGATTGTCCTGAAACCGAATGGCCATACGTCATCGCCAAATTCAAAACCAAACCGCCGCTGCGATGTTACACCGACGCGCTCAAGTACCGCGTGGTGTTGTATCAACGCCTGGTGCCGGTGCTCAGCCAGTTAAAAGGCTGCCTCGCCTCGGGCTACCCGTTTGTTTTTGGTTTCACCGTTTATGAAAGCTTTGAAAGTCCGCAGGTGGCCCGGACCGGCCATGCTTCGCTGCCGGGCGCCAGCGAACGCGCCATCGGCGGCCACGCTGTCGTCGGTGTCGGCTATCAGGACGCGAAACAATGGTTCATTATCCGGAATTCATGGGGCAACCGGTGGGGACTTAAGGGCTATTTTACCTTACCTTATGCCTATTTAACCGATGAAGATTTAGCCAGTGACTTCTGGACAATCCATGTCGTTCAGTAATAATGAACCCAACCTGACAAAAACTATGACTCTGACCAAACGCGACCTCGTTATTCGCATCAGTAACGAAACCGGCCTCGTCCAACAGCAGGTGTTTGACGTGGTACAAAAAACATTGGACTACATCGCCGAGGCCCTCGCCAAGGGCGACAAAGTGGAACTCCGCAACTTCGGCGTCTTTGAAGTCAAAGTGCGCAAGGCGCGCGTGGGCCGCAATCCGAACAAACCAGAAACCGACGTGCCCATTCCCGCCCGCGCCACCGTGAAATTCAAGGCCGGCAAGGAAATGCGCGCCGACGTCTTCAAGTTGTCGCCAAAAGCACAGTCGCCAGCCGCCTCGGCTTGATTGTATCAAGCGGGCCAGGCGCGCTAACGGAGTTGATGACCGGACTTTTCAAAAATCCGCAAAAGATTTGTTTAGTTTTTGCGGGTTTTGTGCTTTTTTGCGGCTGACTTATGGAACGACTGCCCGGATTCCGCGATTTTTATCCCGAACCATTGCCGTCCCGCGACACGGGATGGAGTTTTGATGCCCGCCAGTATGTCTTCGATAAATGGCGTGAAACCGCCCGGCGCTATGGCTTCCGCGAATACGATGGCCCGCCACTCGAATCGCTCGAACTCTTCACCACCAAAAGCGGCGATGAAATCGTCGGCCAACTTTATAACTTCACCGACAAGGGCGATCGCGCCGTCGCGCTCCGGCCCGAAATGACGCCAACGCTGGCGCGCATGGCCGCCGCGCACGAACGCAATTACAAGAAACCCATCAAATGGTTCGCCGTCCCGCAATTGTTCCGCTACGAGCGCCAGCAGAAAGGCCGGTTGCGCGAGCATTTCCAGTTCAACGCCGACCTCATTGGCGAAACCGATCCGGCAGCGGACGCGGAACTCATCGCGCTGCTGATTGACACGCTGCGGTCATTCGGGCTGACCGAACGGGATTTTGTCATCCGCCTGAGCAGCCGGAACGCCTGGCACGACTTCTACCAGGCCGGGAGGGACGGCGTGTCGCCGTCCCAAAAATCAGACGAATACAATTTTTTCCAGACGATTGACAAACTGGAGCGTACACCGCCGGAAGAGAGTGAAAAGAACCTGACCGCGCTTGGTTTCTCGCTGGCTGGCGTGAACCGGTTCATCGAATCCGGCAAGCCGACGACGGAGCTGCAGAGCATTCTGGACAATCTGGCCGCGCGTGGTCTGCGCGATTTTGTGAAGGTGGATTACCACGTCATCCGCGGGCTGGCGTATTACACCGGCACGGTATTTGAGGCCTTCGATGCCAGGGGCGAGTTCCGCGCCATCGCCGGCGGCGGGCGTTATGACAATCTCGTCAAGCTCGTCAGCGGCGGCAAGGTGGACCTGCCCGCGCTCGGCTTTGGCATGGGCGACGTGGTGCTGCTGGAATTGTTGAAGGCGCGCGGCCTGTTGCCGGAATTCGACGCGGTCACCGACGTTTTTGTTTTGATTGAAGACGAAACATTACGCGTCCAATCGCTCAAGCTCGTGCAGGATTTGCGTGCCGCCGGGTTTGCGGTGGATTATCCGCTGACGCCGGCCAAACCGGACAAACAATTCAAGCGGGCGCAGGAGTTGAAGGTGGGCTTCACCGCCCGGGTGGAAAGCGACGCCTATGTACGCATCCGGAACCTGAAGACCCGCGAGGAAATCGTCGCCGGCTTCGCCGACGTGGCGAATCATCTGGGATGAAAAAAACGGCGGGCTCGTTTGGAATCACGTCGCGGGAAATGTCATGATTGATTCGACGAAACGCTTTTCCAACCGGGTGGAAAATTACATCAAGTACCGGCCCGGCTATCCGTTGGCCATTCCGGATTTGCTCAAGGAAAAATGCGGACTGACCTGCGGTTCCGTCGTGGCGGACATCGGGTCGGGCACGGGCATTTTGACGGAATTGTTCTTGCGGAACGGCAACCGGGTTTTCGCCGTGGAACCCAATCGCGATATGCGCGAGGCCGCCGAACGGCTGCTGGGGCAATATCCGAACCTCACAAGCATTTCCGGAACGGCGGAAACCAGCACACTGAAGGACCAAAGCGTGGACTTCATAACCGCCAGCCAGGCGTTTCACTGGTTTGATCGCAAGCAATCGCGCCGGGAATTTCTACGCATTCTCAAACCCGGTGGCTGGACGGTGTTGATTTGGAACGAACGGATTATAGCCAGCCCGTTTGCCAAGGCTTACGAACATTTACTCCGGACTTACGGAACAGATTACGAGGAGGTAAACCACAAACCTGCCGATGCTAAAGTGATTGGCCCGTTCTTTGGCGCGAACGGTTATGAACAGGCTGCATTTCCAAACCGGCAGGTTTTCGATTGGGACGGATTGAAAGGGCGGCTCCTGTCATCTTCCTATGCGCCGGAGCCGGGGCATCCCAGGCGCGTTCCGATGTTGGAGGCGTTGAATGCGCTCTTTGCCAAATATCAAACGGATGGAAAAGTTGTCTTTGAATATGACACCCTCGTTTGTTACGGCCAACTGTCGGCCTGAGCATTATTCCAGGCGAGAGATCTGAGGCGTTTAGTCCGGTTTTCCCGGCTTCACCACCGCCACCACCAGAGCATCCGGCTTGAGATATTTTTGGGCGACGGCCTTGATTTGTTCCAGCGTGACGGCCTCGTATTTGGCGTCATCCTGTTCTGTGCGTTGGTAGCCGAGGCCGTAAAGCTCATCGAGGGCGGTGGTGGAGGCGAGGTGGCCGAGCTCCTGCCGCGCGATTTTCTTTTGGCCGATGATTTTGGCCTTGGCGCGTTTGAGTTCCTCGGCGGTAAGACCCTCGTTGCGCAGTAATTCGGCTTCCTTGAGCAATTCTTTTTCGACCAGTTCAACCTTGGCCGGCTCGGTGCCGGTGTAGAACGCGAAGTAACCGGGTATGAGCCCGGCCAGATTCTGCGCGCCAACATAATAAGCCAGGCCAAGCTGCTCGCGGATGCGAAGGAACAACCGTGAGCCGAGGTCGCTGCACGACTCCTGAATCAGCTCCAACGCGTAACGATCGTCATCGAACATGGTCGTGCCCGGGAAACCGACTACCAGCACGGCCTGCTTTTTGTCGCGGGTTTCTGTGACGCGTTTCGGCGCAGTCAGGGCAGGGCGCGTTGTCCCTGACGCGCCGCCGGGCGATTCGCTGGAGACAGCGAACCCTGCCGGCTTCCAACCTTCAAAAACCTTTTCGACAGCGGCCCTGACTTCATCCGCCTTCACATCCCCGTAAATGGCGAGCACGCAATTATCCGGCGTCATGAGCTGTTGGTGAAATGATTTCAGATCATCGGCCTGGAGCTTCTGGACAGCCGCTTCCGTGCCGAGCGTATCGAGGCCATAACCGCCGTCGCCGAACAGCGCCCGGCGCATGGCCAGGCTCGCGCTCTTGAGCAGATCATCTTTCTGGGCATAGATACCGGCGATTTGCACATCGCGTTCGCGTTCCAGTTCCCCGGGAGGGAAAATCGGATTCAGCAAAACATCGGAGACGAGTTCAAGGCCGGTTTTAAAATCGCTGCTCATCACTTCCGCGTTGACGCCGAAGCTGTTGTTGCCGCCGTAACTGTCAATGCCGCCGCCCACGGATTCAATTTCCGTGGCAATCTGGGCGGCGGTGCGGCGCCGGGTGCCTTTGAGCAGCGTTTTGGCAAGCAACTGGGTGATGCCGTTGTTTTCCGTGGTTTCGGCGAGCACGCCGCCCTTGAGCGCCGCGCGAAACTCGACGAAGGGCAGGCGATGATCTTCCTTTACCAGCAAGCGTAACCCGTTGGGCAGGTCGAATTTCCGAACCGGCTGGTCGCCTTGCGCTTCGGTTTCGATTTTTGATTTCGGCGCACTGCCGTCGGGCAGCAACGCGTAAAGCGTGCGGTTTTCCGGAGTGAGATATTCGCGGGCCGCGCGCTGGATGTCCGCGGGGGTGACGAGCTTGACGGCGGCGAGCTGGCGTTCGGAAAAACCGAGGTCGCTGGCCACAATCCAGTTTCCGCCAAGGTCGCCGGCCTGTCCATCCATCGTTTTGCGCGTGGCCAGGGTGGCAGAAACGAATTGTTTAACCGCCTTTTCCAACTCGCCGGGCGGCACCAGCCCGCCTTTCATTTTCTCCACTTCCGCCAACATCGCGCTGCGCGCGTCGGCAAATTTGTCCGCGTCGGCGATGGCGCTCATGCCGAACAACCCGGGGTGGCCAGGGCTGTACGTCCACGCGTCCACGTGATGCACCACGCCCTGCCGTTCGCGCACCTCCTGATAAAGTCGCGAGCTGCGTCCATGACCGAGCAGCACGGCCAGGACTTCCAGCGCCGGCACGTCGGAATGGCGGATTTCGGGGATATGCCAGGCGAAATGAAAGTGACCGAGCTCAATCGATGCTTCCTCGACGATTTCGCGCGGCGCGGTCTGCCTGGGTTCCTCGGGTAAAACCATCGGCGGCTGCGGCCGCGCCTTCGACTTTTCGTAGGCGCCACGAATGTGCGCAATGACCTCGTCGTTTTTCATGTCGCCCACCACGACGTAGAAGACATTGTTCGGCGCGTATTTTTCGTGATAGTAACCGCGGATATCGTCCGGTTTCAGTTCGTTGAAAATGTCGGGATAACCGATAACCGTGAAGCGATACGGACTGCGCGTGTAAGCGGTTTCGAACAGGCGTCGGCCGGCGCGGCGCCCGGGATCGTCCACGTTCATGTCCATTTCGCGGCGGATGACATCCTGCTCCTTGGCGAGTTCCTCGGGCGGCAACGTCGCGTTCTGCATGATGTCACAGAGAATATCAATGGCGACGCGCGCGCCGGTGTTCGGCACGTCAATGTGATACACCGTGCGGTCGAAACTCGTGTAGGCATTCATATAACCGCCGGCCTCCTGCACTTCCTGGTCAATGCGGTTGCCGGGCCGTGTGGTGGTGCCCTTGAAAAGCATGTGTTCGAGCATGTGCGATAGCCCGGCGCCGAGCCAGCGGCCTTCATGAATGCTGCCAGTCATGCACCACGCCTGCGCCGACACGACCGGCGCGCTGCGGTCTTCGCGCACGATGATGGTCAGGCCGTTGTCCAGCGTGGTGATAGTGACGCCGGCGGGCGGCGACGGAGTTTGCATGGCCAGAATTCTGGCCGAAAAAGCGGTGTCACTCATACACAAGTTGGACGGGCAGGATATTCGGAAATGTGTTTTGGGCAAACCAATTTGGTGTGGAGCGGACAATGACCGCCTGGGTCAACGGAGCATTACTCGCTTGAAGGAGAACAGCGGAGTCTTTGAGCCATGCCAAAGCATGCACCATCCGGAGGAAGGTGCGGCGCGGCGCTAAAATATTTTTTGGCCGGGATGGCGCGGTCTTACCACTGGACGAGCCTGGAGCATCAGCCTTGAAAGACTCCAGCGCGGCACGCGGCGGAACAGCAGCAACATGGCCGCCAGACCGAGAAGGGCGAAAGTGGAAGGCTCGGGGACAAAACTTAAAGATATGTCGCCGAATAACTGGACCTGAGCTCCACCATTATCATTATTTGATTCGGCATCCGTGTCCATGACCACTTCGTAGATGTCGCCTCTTACAAAAGGCGTTGGCACTGCCAGGGTGAGAGAATTATCCATGTCCGTTTGGGGCAAGTTAATGAATTGCGGGGTGCCGGGAGCGCCGGTGAATGCGGTCCAGCCGTACTGCCACAAAGTTTCACCTGAGGTTACATCCTTCAGACTCACCAAACAGTCGCTTTGATCCCAATTAGCATAGCCAGTGAATTGGAGATTTATGGTTGCTGTCTGCGAGAGCAACGGGGCAAATGATATGTCGCTTATCGCGCTGACGTCACAAAAACTGTTATTATATTGTCCCTGGGAGGTATTGGAGAATGCGTAACTTTGGAAGAGCCCGGCATCCGCCTTGCCCCAGACTGTAGTGTAGTTAGGCCCTGTTATGATACTTGGGCCTTGGTTAATATAGTCAATACTGGTTGGAGAAGCAGAAACCGCCGAACTTGACCCGGATACATCCGGGTTACCAAAAAAGCTCCCGTAACCCCACCAACTAACAGATGTGGTGTAAGTCGAATTGATCACATCAACTCCCGAGAGCTGCGCTCGTCCTGTCAGACAGGCTCCAAAGGCCAGAACGGCAAGGACGAGCCTTATTCGTGCCGTTGTCCCACTGGTGAAACGAATGGGCGGGGCAAGCGGAAGTTCGAGCCACAGTGGCCGGCCCGCGAATGGTGTGAATGTTTTCATAGACTTCTTTTATGGATCCAGGCTCTGGCTGATTTGCGCGACCGAAGTAAGAGCAGCGTGATACGCGGTCGGGTTCATAACAGGATGCTTGCTGCCGCGGGCTCGAAAAAGCAGACGGGTGAATTTGTCTCGATAACGTTCACACACACCGGGCCCGGGCCGCGTCGGCGGCATCGAGGCGCGCCGAGACAATGAATGTCAACCGCCAGGACTGCGTCTGGCGGCTTTGTTGTTCGCAGCATGTGTAAAACCATAAGAGTTCGTCGGGCTCTTTAGTTGGCCAGCGACTTGGATTCTGGATTTAGTTTGCCTTGTGGCCGGAACGGTTCGCGAAAAACTTCTGCGAAATCGTAGCCGTTTTGAAAATCGTCCCGCGTATCCCTGTCGGTTTTGGCCAGCAGCCCGATTTCCACCATGTTGAAAACGATTTCGCCGAAGTCACGGCAGTGGTGGACGCCCCATTCCTCGAACACGGTCATGACCATCGGGCCGAATTGTTGGAGCGCAAACTGCCGGATGCCATCGAGCAGTTCATGGCCGCTGACGTGACGGATCTGGCCGCGGGTCTCCTTGCCGATGAGTTTCTGCGTGTAATCAAGCGCTTCGCGGACAAACATGTAGGCGCCGCGCGAAAAGCGTGTGTCCCGGGTGAGAATCAATTCTACCGCTTCGTCAAAGTTGATTTCTTGCATCTTTTAAGGTTTAACCTGCTGAGTTGCCACCGGCGCCGGGTGAGCTGTGCGATACGTTTTGACGGCCCAGCCGGTCAGCAACAGCCCCAAAACGATACAGAGAACCAGTTGTTCCTGTTTCGTCAGCCAATTCACGCGCCCAATATATCTCAAAATGAGACAAACGGCAACAATGCCATTTACGATTTTCCGTCCGCGCCTTACGATTGCCCGCCGTTGACACACGGAATTTGCGTGTAAATCGTTAATCTAACATCATAATCGTCGTATATAATAACCATGGCTGCGATTGGCCGATTTCAGAAGAAGAACGAGATTTTTTATGCCAAAGTCGTGGACGGTGAATTGTTCCGGCTGCGCGGCGACATCTTTGGTTCGCCATCGTTTGACCGCAAACCGACCGCCCGAAAGGGCGTGAAGACGCTGGTGCCGGTCGTGCCCTTGAAAGTCATTGCCGTCGGGCTGAATTACATCGAGCACGCGCGCGAAACCGGCAAGCCGTTGCCGCGCACACCGTTGTTCTGGCTCAAGGCCACCACATCGCTGATTCCCGATGGCGGGAGGATTGAGATTCCCTTTCCGCATCATCGCACGGACTACGAAGCGGAGCTGGCCATCATCATTGGCCGCAAAATCCGCAATGTCACGTCGGCGTCGGCGTCACGTTATATTTTCGGCTACACCACCGCGCAGGACATCAGCGACCGCACGATTCAGAACGCGGAGAGCCAGTGGGCGCGCTGCAAATCGTTCGACACCTTCACGCCGCTGGGGCCGTTCGTGGAAACGAAGCTGGATCCGCACGATTTGACCATTCAACTTTTTCAAAACGGCCACTTGCGCCAGAACTCGAACACGAGCCAGCTCATCTTCAACTGTTGCCAGCTCGTGAGTTTTATCTCCACGAACCTGACGTTGCTGCCCGGCGACGTGATTCTGACCGGTACGCCCAGCGGCGTCGGGCCGATTCAAAGCGGCGACCGGCTGGAAGTGCGGATTCAGGGACTGGCGCCGCTGGTGAACCAGGTGAAGTGAGAAGTTTGAAGTGCGAAGGGCGGGTGTTTTGGTAAATCGAAATCAATGAATGACCTCAAACCACGGACAAAGAAGTTTGCGTTGGATGTGATTCTTTATTCACGCAAGCTCCCGCGCGGTGATGAATTCACCATCATCAAACGCCAACTTATCCGTTCGGCAACATCGGTGGCGGCAAATTATCGAGCGGCACAACGCGCCAAATCCAAAGCCGATTTTATCAGCAAGCCTGGTACGACTGAAGAAGAGGCCGATGAATCCCTGTTTTGGTTGGAGTGTCTGGCCGAATTGGCGACAAACCCACATTCGGAACTGAATCGCTTATTAAAGGAAGCGAACGAACTGACCGCTATTGTGGTTGCCTCAAGAAAGCGAGCCCGTGAATAGAATTGGCAACTCGCCCTTCACACTTCACACTTCGCCCTTCGTATGAAGTGGACACAAACCTTGATTCCGACTCTCCGTGAACCTCCCGCCGAGGCGGAAATCCTTTCGCACAAACTGCTGCTCCGCGCCGGACTGATTCGCAAGCTGGCCGGCGGCGTTTATACCTTTCTGCCGCTCGGCCTGCGCGCCTTGCACAAGGTCGAGCAAATTGTCCGCGAAGAAATGGATCGTGCCGGGGCCATTGAGGTCCTCATGCCGGCGCTTCAGCCGCCGGAAATCTGGCAGCAGAGCGGCCGCTACGAAACCGCGCGCGACGTGCTGTTCAAGGCCAAGGACAGCGGCAACCGTGAATGGATTCTCAGCGCGACGGCCGAGGAAGTCATCACGACCACCGCTGCCGCAGAAATCAATTCCTATCGCCAGTTGCCGAAAAACTTTTACCAGATCAGTGTGAAATTCCGGGACGAAATCCGCCCGCGCTTCGGCTTGATGCGCGCCCGTGAGTTTATCATGAAGGATGCCTACAGTTTTGACGTGGGCGACGAGGCGTCGCAAATCACCTACCAAAAAATGTATGATGCCTACGCGCGCATTTTCGAGCGGTGTGGTCTGAAGGCGTTTCCGGTCGAGGCCGACACCGGCGTTATCGGCGGTAAATTTTCGCATGAATTCATGGTGCCGGCGGAAACCGGCGAGAACAAAGTCGTATTTTGCGAAGCGTGCGGTTATGCCGCGAACATCGAGAAAGCCACCAGCGGCATACCGAAGACCGCCGCGCGTGAAATTGGCCCGGCCATCGAGAAGTTTGCCACACCCGGCGTGGTGACGATTGAGGGACTGAGCAAGGAACCTTACAAAGTTCCTGCCAATCGCCAGATCAAAACACTGGTTTACATTGCTGACAGCAAGCCGGTCATCGTTTTGATTCGCGGAGACGATCAGTTGAATGAAACGAAGTTGATGGCCAAGACCGGCGCGGCACAGGTGCGACCGGCGACGCCGGAGGAATGCAAAATTATACTCGGTGCGAAACCAGGAAGCCTAGGAGCAGTTTATTTACAGTTTGAGCAATGGGCTTCCACGGAAAGCGAACAGCTTTTAGATGTACGTCGTAATGCTCATTTTGAGGAACTTAAAATTATTGCCGACGAACGGTTACGTGGAGCAAACGACATGACCACCGGCGCAAATAAGGACGGTTTCCATTTGAAGAACGTTGCCATTGAGCGCGACATCAAGGTGACGGAATGGCACGATTTGCGGACCGTTACCGCCGGTGAACCCTGCGCCCAGTGCGGCAAGTCGTTAAAAATCCGGCGCGCGATTGAGGTCGGCCACGTCTTCAAGCTCGGCACGAAATACAGCGAGAAGTTCAGCGCGGAATACCTGGATGAATCCGGTGCCCGCAAACTCTCCGTGATGGGCTGTTACGGCATTGGCGTCACGCGCACGTTGCAGGCGGTGATTGAGCAGTGCAACGACAAGGATGGCATCATCTGGCCGCTCAGTGTTGCGCCCTACCGCGTTTGCATCACGCCGTTGAACGTGGACCCGAACAGCGAGGCGATGAAGCTGGCACAGAAATTTTATGCCGGACTGACGGCGCGCGGTGTGGACGTGATTCTGGACGACCGCGACGAGCGGCCCGGGGTGAAATTCAAGGACGCGGACCTGGTTGGCTTTCCGATTCGTCTGGGTATTGGCGAAAAATCCCTGGCCAAAGGCGAAGTGGAAATCAAACCGCGCGGCGGCACGTTGCAGTCCGTCAAGGCCGAAGCGGCGGTGGAAGCGGTGATGAAATTATTATCTGCATGAATCCGCCGGCACGAAGTGCTCGATTCAAATGCCCTCAGGTCTTGGCGAAGGCGGCCGTGTACGTTTTACGTTTTCGACCGCCACTAAACTGCCGTGACGAACATCTGACGCGGCGTCATTTCGCGTCATCGAATGCGATGTCGTCAATGTAGAAACTGCAATCCACCGGTTGCGGTGAATAGAGGCCCATTTGCAACTCGCATACTTTGGTCGGGTCGAAGCCGGGAGGGGTGCTCATGTCAGCCAACGGAATGGCAACTTTGTGCCAGTTGCCGTCCCCGAGCGTGGAACAATATTTGCGCAGAAGCACTTTCCCGGTGTGATGCTCGGGGGTATCGAGTTTCTGGCCGCCGCAGAGCAAATTGATTTCCAGGTCGCCGTTTTTACCCGTGCACTTCACCCAGAACGTCAGTCGCTTCATCGCCCGGACATCAGTGCCTTCACCTTTGGCGAAGGCCACCCAATCCCAACCGGCACCCAGCCATAGGTTGCCTTTGCAGTGCAGTTCCAGAGCGGTGTTGCCACTGTGCGTAACGGCAGTTTGCGGCCGCAGGCTGACGGTGCCGCTCCCGGTGGTATTGGTCCAGCCCGAGCCGGTGGTTGCCTGTTCGCCATCCCACACGACCAGACAATTGTTGGTGGCATTTCCGGCCGCGACGCAGTTTGCCGCCGCCGCCAACACCGTTAAAAATGGGATCAAAGATTTGAAAGCGCTCATGTTGAGTGCGAAGCCTGCCTCACCGTTCGCTTTTTGCAAAGTTAAAATATCCTGGCGGCCAGACAGGATGAGCAAGCGGAACCTGTTGGCGGGTATGAAAATGTGCGGTCGTGAACAAGCATATTCGGACATTGTTTCATCGCGGCAATGGATGGAAGGTGAACCGCGCCGGACGGCCCGCTGCCGGATCCAATTGCATCGTGTAATATCCGCCGTCGTTGAGCAGTTCGATGCCGGACAGGGCAGGGCAGAGCCGCACGTGGAACGGCCACCACTGATGGGCTTCATGCAGAGCCGCCGTCATCCGGCTGACGGCATGCCCCAGAAATCGAATGGGCGGAATGCCGGACAACACCCGGCTCTTCCACAAAACCAGTTGGGTGTGCAGGTGCCCGATGATGGTTTGTTCAATTTGCGGCAGACGGCGACGAACGAATTCCTCCCGCCAGAGAAATGGCAGTGCCGTCGGATCGTGGCAGAACAGAATCACGCGTTGATTCGATGGCAACGCGGCGAACGCGGCTCCGATTTCAGCCAGGTGCGCCTCCCGCAACCGCAGCCATTCCGGCCATTCCTTCGGCAATGTGTCTGGCTGATGCACGGGGAGGGCAATCAAGGACGAAGTCATTCCCATGAGTGTGTAGCGACTGATGAGGAGTTGCCAGAACGGCGGCAAGCCGAGGGATTCCGTTACGGTACGCCAGCTCGCCAGGCACATTTCGCCGCCGCCGAATAATGCCTGTTTGCCCAATTCATGGTCACCGATGATAAATCGTGCACGGTCATCGAATTTTGCGCGCAGTTTGCCCAGGCATTCCCGCGCGCTTTGACCGGCCGCCGGGTCGCTCGCGCCCACAAAGCCGGAGTCGCAGGAGTAATCGCCATTGGCCACGACGTAATCCACCGGGCCGACCTGGGCGAGGAAACGATCCAATTGCGGCGCTTGATCGAGCGGATGGCGCATCCAGACCACATGCCGGTAGGCGTGGGCGAACGTGCGGAGCACGGGATTGGCGATGGCGCGCAGTTCGTAATCCTCGCCGCGGGCGCGTTCGGCAGCGCCTGCGTAGTGAATGTCACTTAAAATGGCAACCGTAACATCGCCTGGTGCGTTTGCCCCCATTCGATATCAGAGTGGTACCACCACGGTGGCGGTGTCCTCGGCGGTTTTATCCAGGCATTCGCGGACGGTTTTTGCGAGATCGGCGTGGGTATAGGGTTTTTGCAAATAGCGCGCCTTCATTTTCATCAGCAATCGGGTGTTGACTTCGTTGGCGGTGTAACCGCTGGTAAAAACGATTTTCAGATGGGGATGATTGGCAAGCAATTGCCGGGCGAGTTCCGCGCCCGAAACCCCTTCGGGCATCACCATGTCTGTCAATAACAAGTCTATTTCGTCTGATTTCTGCTGCCAGGTGTTGAGCGCTTCCCGACCGGAACACGCTTCGAAGATGCGATAACCGTACCCGGAAAGAATATCGCGCGCCATTTCGCGCAGAATGGGTTCGTCCTCGACGATGAGAATGGTTTCGGTTCCGCCGCCGGGTGCAGATTCCGGCAGGGCAGGCGATTCTTTTTCGGGTGCGAGTTTTTTTTCGCTCGCAGGGAAAAACACATCGAACGTCGCACCTTTGTTGGGTTCACTGTTTACTTCGACCCAGCCTTCGTGCTGCTTAACGATGCCGTAAACCGTCGCCAGGCCGAGGCCGGTGCCCTTGCCGACTTCCTTGGTCGTAAAAAACGGTTCAAAAATGCGATGCAAGGTGACGGCGTCCATGCCAATGCCCGTGTCCGTAACACGCAAACGAACGAACCGGCCTGCGTGCGCATCGGCATGTGACTTCACGTAGTCACCGTCAATCGTCAGTGTGTCAATTCCAATGGTGAGCCGGCCGCCCTGCGGCATCGCATCACGGGCATTGACGGAAAGGTTCATAATGACCTGCTCGATCATGCCGACGTCACCTTCGACGGCCGGCAGCTCGGGTGGCGACCGAAAATCGAGCTGGATGATCTCACCGAGCAGGCGTTCCAGCATCCTGGACATGTTGCCGACGACCTCGCGCAAATCAAGCAGGTCGGGCTGAATCACATTTTTGCGGCTGAACATCAACAGTTGGCGGGTCAGGCCCGCCGCGCGTTCCGCGGCAAAATAAACGGCCTGAAGCGGATCCAGCACATCCGGAGGCAGTGTCGGCTTGGCGAGCAACGCGCTGGAATGTCCCTGGATGATGGTCAACATGTTGTTGAAATCGTGCGCCAATCCGGCGGCCAACTGGCCGACGGATTCCATTTTTTGCGACTGACGCAGCTGTTCTTCGAGATTCAACCGGTCGGTGATATCATCTACGTAGCAATGCACGACGCGGCTCGGCAGCACGGGATGAAACATCCATGAAAAGGTGCGGTCATTCATCTCCGTTTCCAGACGCACCTTGCTCCGACCGGTGGTCAGGCAGTCGCGAATGATGTCGTTGATCTCCGGAGGCAAAATGTCGCGCGGATGTTTTTTTCGGACGGACAACGCGAGTTGTTGCGCGGCGTCATTGAAATAACTGATCGTTCCGCTTTCGCTGAACTCCATGGTGGCTGCCGGATTCAATTTGGCGAAGGAGGCGACTTTTTCGATTTCGGCTTCCGCACGTCTCCGTTCCACCGTCATGCCCAGCACCGTGGCCACGGCCATCAAAAATTGCATCTCGTCCGGCGTGAAGTCGCGGCGCTCTGTGGCGTGGGTGCCGATGACGCCAAAAGGCCGCGCACGGGTCGGAATCGCAACGGTGACGCCACTGACGATGCCATGCTCGGCGAACAAGGGCGGCACGACAAGGTGTGCCTCGTTTTTGAGATCGGGAATAACAATCATTTCGCCGGAATTCAGCGTCAGGCCGATTTGCGAGTGATTGTCACCGGGGATTTTGATTTCACCAACACAGCCGCGTTTCCAGCCTGCGCCCGCCTGTAATAACAACTGGCCGTCGGGTAATCGTTCCCAGATGGCGCTGTATTCCAATTCCAGCGTGTGGGCGACAAGCAGGGCGGCCTGATTCAACAGCGGCGCCATTTCATTTTCGGTCAGCGCGAATTGCCCCAGGGCGGCGATGGCGGTCTGCTGAAGGGCGCGGTTGAGCAGGATTTTTTCCGCCCGTTCACGCTCGTTGATGCGCTGTTGCAGCGACTCAGCCATGCTGTCGAAAACTTTTGCGAGCTGGCCGAATTCATCCTCCGTGGGCTCCAGCCCGCTGCGGGCATTGAAATCACCCCTGGCGAAACGCTGGGCCGCCTCGGACAGCGCGCGCACCTGGCGCAAAATAAAATGTTCGCCGCCGAACCACGCCGCGAAGAGTGCCAGCAGGCCGACGACGAAACTGGTCCAGGGCACATCCAAGGCATACTGTTTCAACCAGCCCGGCGCAAATTCCCAGAACCAGGTCTGGTTGATGAGAAACGTCAACACCAATGCAGGGGCAATGGCTACAAACACGCTGGCCACCAACTGCATTCGCACCGTGGAAAACCTTTTCAGAATTTTCTTGGTCATTTTATCGGTTCCGAGCCTGTTTTAGTAGCATATCGCAAACCAATTTTTGAGTCATTTTGTATCCTGGCTTGCCAGCGCGGCCGCCCGCCCCTGCGGCAACCGGCCCAGATGGAAAATCAAAAAACCGTGCAAAAACTCCCGCAACTCGGTGACTTGGACATGACTCAATTTCAGTCGCGTGCAGGCCGGCCAGCCGCCCTGTGCCAGGACCCGACAGATCTTTTTTGCGCCGGGCGAAAGCCGGGTCTTTTCCCAATCCGGTTTCAAGCCGAGTTCCTGAAGCAGTTTTAATTCAAACCTGAAAACGGCCCGGGGTCCATCGGGTCGTTCGCAGAGATGCTCCAGAAAATCGAGCATCAAATCGTAAACCGTGGGCAGGGGCGTATCGGTTTCCGTCGCCTGTTCAACAAATGCGGTGGCATAGGTCGCCTGGTGCAGGCTCGCCAGGTTTTCGCGCAATGCGGCATGGAGCTCGCGCAAACCGACTTCCCGGAGAATGTGCAAATCCGAGCGCCGGCTGCGGCTGAACGAAAAGTCCGCCACGTAAAACAAATCGAGCTTGCCCAGAAACGGCGATTTAGGTCGCCGCGCACCTTTGGCTACCGTGGCGATGCGCCCGAAATCCGGCGTGAGCCAGTGGACGATAAGGCTGGTTTCGGTAAGCGGCCGGGTGCGCAGAATCAAGCCGGTGGCGGATTGAATCATTTGATGGGCGGCGGCGGTGGGGCGGACTCATTTGCCAGCGCGCCGATGCTGATGATGTATTTGAACCCGTCGGCCACGGACATGTCGAGTTTCACGACTTTTTCCTCCGGCACCACGATTAAAAAACCGCCGGTGGGAAGCGGCGTCGTCGGGATAAAGACGCACACGCATTTCCTGCCCGTTTTTTTCTCCACTTCGTCCGCCTGCTCGCTCGTAATGAAGCCGACTGAATAAATTCCCTCGCGCGGATATTCAACGAGCACCACCGTCTTGAACGAGCTCTTTTTCCAGACGTAAACGCCTCGTCCACCTGCTTGATGGTGCCGTAAATCTTGTTCAGCACCGGGACCCGCAGCATCATGCTGTCCGCCCAGGCAATCAGCCGCTTGCCGAAATAATTCCGCGCCAGTACCCCGACCACTGACACGATGGCGATGAACAGGAACAACGCCAGCAGGCTCCAATACCAGAACATGGGGCCGGAGATGCCGTCCTGATAAATCGCTCGGGGACTGAGGCAGTACGGAATGAAAAAAAGGAGGGTGTCCGTGAAGCTGGAAACCGTGCCGAAAAGCCATTTGACCACCGCCAGGGTGATGACGCCGGGCAGCACGATGGCGAGGCCGGTCAGGAAACTGGCGCGCCAGCGCGCGATTAGCGATTTTTGCACCCGGAAAGATTAGCGGTACGGCCCAGTTGTGCGAGCGAAAATCGCCGCGAAAGTTCGCCCAACCGGTGGTCTTCCTCGCGTTTCATATTCCGCCGTTCACCGGCCCGCGAATCATCATGGCCGAGCAAATGCAAAACGCCGTGGACGAGATAACGCACGATTTCCGATTGCCAGCTCGTGCGAAACTGGCGTGCCTGCGAAACTGCTTCGTCCACGCAAATGAAAATCTCGCCGTGCAATGGGGGGCAACGCTTCGTCGTTGCCGTGATTTTTTGGGTAGTGACGAAGCACTGCCCGCCACGATCTGTGTAGTCAAATGTAATGACGTCCGTCGAACCCCGGTGTCGAAGAAATGTCTCATTGAGCCGGGTCATTTCGGGCGCGGCGACCAGGTGAACGCCGAGTTCCGCGTCCTCAATCTTCAAATCAGTCAGCAATGTATTTGCGATTTGCTTCAGTGAACGCAGATCGATTTTTTGCGTTCGCTGGCGATTGGCGACGACGATGCTCATTGGGGTTTCGCCCCGCCGCGATGTTCCTCGTAAGCCGTGATGATGCGTTGCACGAGTGGATGGCGGACGACGTCACGTTTGCTGAACTCGATGACGGCGATGCCTTCCACGTTTTTCAAGATGCGGTGCGCTTCCAGCAGGCCGGAATGCTTGTTCGGCGGCAGATCAATCTGCGTTTCATCGCCCGTGATGACCGCCTTCGAGCCGTGGCCAAGACGCGTGAGGAACATCAACATCTGCTCCGTCGTCGAATTTTGCGCTTCGTCCAGAATGATGAAGGCGTTGTTGAGCGTCCGGCCGCGCATGTAGGCCAGTGGCGCGATTTCAATTGTGCCGCGCTCGGTATGCTTCTGGATTTCCTCGGCGGGCAGCATGTCGTGCAATGCGTCCTGCAACGGGCGCAGGTACGGCGTGATTTTTTCGTAAAGATCACCCGGTAGAAAACCGAGTGCCTCGCCGGCCTCAACGGCGGGGCGGGTGAGAATGATTCGTGAAACTTTCCCGTCACGCAGCGCGGCGAGTGCCATCGCCACCGCCAGATAAGTCTTGCCCGTGCCCGCCGGCCCGACGCCGAAAGTGACATCGTGTATGCGAATCGCGTCGAGGTATTTTTTCTGGCCGACGGTCTTGGCGGTCACGCCGGGTTTCCGGTCGTGCGTGAACACGCGGTCATTAACCAGATCCTTGAGCGTTTCCACGCCTTCATGCTTCACGACGTTCAGCGCATGGGCAAACTCGCGATTGCGAACGGGCGTGCCGGCTTTGAGAAGGGTTTCGAGCGAAACAAAGAGATGTTTGGCCCGTTCAATAGCGTCGGCCTGGCCTTCCAGCTTGATCCAGCCTTCGCGCGACGTGGCCTTGACGCCTAGTTCGGTTTCGAGCGACTGCAAATTGCGCGGTTCGTTGTTGAAGAGCTGTTGCGCAAACCGTGCGTTCTCGAAATGAAGAGTTTCCGTGGCCATTACAGATTATTTTGCCAGTTCTGCGCGCAGTTTCGCGGCCAGTTCGCTCAAGGCCTGGGGTAAAACGGTGGTGTTGGCCAGCACTGGCATGAAGTTCGTGTCGCCATTCCAACGCGGAACGACGTGGATGTGCAGATGCTCCGCCACGCCCGCGCCCGCGACCTTGCCGAGATTGATGCCGATGTTGAATCCGTCTGGTTTCATCAATTTCGTCAACGCATTTACGCACCGCCGCGTCAGCTTCCATAAGTCGGCGAGTTCTTCGTCGGTCAGGCTGTTCAAATCAGCGACTTCCTTGTAAGGCACGGTCAGCAAATGCCCGCCCACGTAGGGGTATTTGTTTAGCAGTGCGAAACAGGTGCGGTCGCGAACAATCACGTAATTGGCTTCGTCATCGCTGGATTGCGCAATGCGCGTGAACAGGCTGGCGTCCAACTGCGGTTTGGGCGCGAGAATGTATTCAATCCGCCACGGTGCGTGCAGCGATTCCATGCCGGCAGGGTAATTGTTGTGTCCCTGAAAGTCAAAACTGGTGGGGCGAGGCTCCTGACGAGCCGTTTTTGAGTCGTGAATCCGGCTCGCGAGGACGCTCGCCCCACCGAACTCACCGCCGCCGAAATAAATACTTCGCAAACGAAATCAGCCCGGAATATTTGTAGGCCGGGTCAACGTATTTTTCGATGACGTAAAATGCAAAATAATAAAATCGGCAGAAACTCCAGATGGTCACCACGAGCAGAATGGCCGTCTTCCAATTTGGGCGGTCGAGGAAAATCAGGATGGCCGCGGCAATTCCGAGGAGCAGGAATAATAATCCTTTCACCTTGATCCAGGTCGGATGGGTCAGGTCTCTCATGCGAATAGACTCAAAATCGCCGTTGCCGCGCGATGGCTGGCTCCCGGTTCGCCCAGCGAGGAAACGATTTTAGCGAGCTGCGATTTGATTTTTTGCCGGCGCGATTCGTTCTGCAACAATTCCAGCGTGGCGCCGGCGATGTTTTCCGGCGTGGCGGCGCTTTGGATAAATTCAGGATAGACCTCCTCATGGGCGAGAATATTCGGCATCGTCGCCCATTTCACGGTCACGATGCGCTTCGCGATTGCAAAATTGAACCACGACGTCTGGTAGAGCGTCACCGCCGGCACGCCGAAGAAGGCGCACTCCATCGTCACCGTACCGGTTGAAGCGATGGCGATGTCCGTGAGCGCAAGGAATTCAGGCAGGTTGCCAATTTGAATTTCGACGTTGGGTGGAGGCGTGGACAGTTTGTCCGCGAGTTTCTGCAAGGCCGGATTCGGCAACACCATTCGGGCCCTGGCCTCCGGCAGCTTTCTCTGAATTAATTCCAGTGCATCGAGCATCACCGGCAAATGCCGTTTTAATTCGCTCGTCCGGCTGCCAGGCAGAAGTAAAATTTCGGCGGGGCGAGCTTCGCGAGTCCCAAATTGTTCTGAAATGGGGGCTCGTGTAACTCGCCCCTCCGAAGCAAAGCGACCCACCATCGGGTGTCCGACAAATTCCACGCGCAATTTCGGCGTGCGCTGCGCATACCAGTCCTTCTCGAACGGGAAAATGCTCAGAAGCAAATCGTAATCCGCTTCCAGCAGTTTCGCGCGGCCCGGTCGCGACGCCCAAACCTGCGGCGAAACGAATTGAACGATTTTCGGGTTCCACTTGGAAAAGGGATTTTCGCGGGTGTATTGCTTGATGGCGTGGCCGAAACGCAGGTTAAATCCCCCATAATCCACGCCGACGATGACGTCGGGTTTACGTTCGATGGCCAGCGCGAGCAACTGATGGAAAAGTCGCCGGAACTTGAAATAATTTTTCAGTACATCCGAAAAGCCGACGACTGAGTGCTCCGTCAGGTCGAATGCCAGTTCCACGCCTGCCGTGGCCATCTCCGTGCCGCCCGCCCCGAAGACTTTTGCGTCCGGCAATTGTCCACGCAGAGCAGAAACCAATTCCGCCGCGAGCAAATCCCCGCTCGTCTCGCCGGCAATAAGCATGAAGGTTTTCGGTTTCACGGTTTAGGCCGCGGAGCGGCGCACGATAGTAGCCCACAGCGATAGCTGTGGGAACTTGTTCCCCAAAACAATTTAAGCCCCGGCAGGGGCGGAAGAATATTCATCCCCATAAAAACTTCTCGTCGTATTCGATTTCATGGCGCTTGAGAAATGTCACGAACTCGTCTTGAAACGGAATGTTCTGGTGATGTTCCTCTTGGTTCGCGATATATTTTTCAACTTCCACCAGATTGGAATGGCTCACGCTGAACGCTCCATATCCGATTTGCCATGCGAATAATTTTTGGTTGGGAAAATTCTTGTGAACCCAGCCGGTCGAATCTGCTTTTAACTCGCGCATTAAATCGGACAGCGAGTGTTTCGCTGCGAGCGATGCGAGGATGTGAATATGATCCGTCGGTCCATTGATGATGAGCGCCTTGCCATCATGCGCGCGGATGATGCCGCCGAGATAGGGAAACAGCCGTGCCTTCAAATCCGCATCCAGGAGTGGACGCCTGTCTTTCGTGCTGAAAATGACGTGTGTCAGCAAATGGGTGAAGGTGTGGGCCATGTTTCTTTCGCTCCTGCCGGAGCTTTTGAAATATGCGGACGACCAGACCCATAGCTGGCGCTATGGGCTACTGTCGCACGCTGCTCCGCAGCTATTTCGCCGGCAATGAGCATGAAGGTTTTCGGTTTCATTCCTTAGCTAGTTACCATTGAGGCCATGCGGTGGTCCGGTATGGAGACGCTTTTTCCAAGAAGTTTCCAACTTGACGATTTTACTCGCGTCCATATTCAAAGAGACCGTTTCCAAAATGGAAAATCGAAAATTTTCAGGATTTCTCTTCCGAAGTAACGAGTTTCCTCCGTCGCCACTGGCAGCGTAATTCAACCAACGGCCTAGCAGGTTGCTTTCACCATAAGCGGCGCCGACATAGCCCTTCCGATCTGAAACATCAAAAATGAAATAAATTCCACGCCATTGTAGCAGGGCGGATTGCCAAGCAGTTGAAAGATTGCCAAGTTGCTGCCAAGTGAACACAACTTCGTCCCATTTAGGTATTGTGGGAATAAGCGCAGAATCTTCAAGAATTGCATCTACTGGAATTTCGTTGCGATGAGCACGTCGCCACCATGAACGTTCCGGGGGCGGCCAGCTGACGATCAACTTGCCTTGCCATGATGGATAAAAATCTGTTCGTTGGAGATCAAACCACTGTGTTCTTCCAACGTCATCCGTTTTCTGTGTCCTACCCACCATTGCATATCTTTTCATTTCGACGTAGGCCGGAACGCTCCAATATTGTTCATAGGTTAAAGGCTTGGATCCGGCAATTGAATACAGACCAACGAATAGCGCTTTGCCGGGTTGATGTCCGATGAAAGAGGCTACAAAACCAGAACCAACTATAGCCTTCATTACGCGCTCAAGCTTTAGGCTTTGTGTTTGTTGATAAGCGTTGAAGACATCTGGTTTTTCGGCTGCCAACCACGGGAGCTTTTCTCTGAGTTCAGGTTCTTGTGGACGGTGTCGAAACACGAGCACTTTTTGCGGATCGATTTTTTTCCCGCGCAATAGATCATTTAGGTTCATGTAGTTTACTTTTTTGGCGCTGTAATAGGCGAAAAATTATTCATTTGCTTTGCTGCACCCGCCTCGTGATTTCAAAGGCCAGGTCCAGCGCGCGTTTGGCGGATTCACCGCTGACCACGGGGGTGTGTTTTTTGCGGACACAGTCCACAAAATCCAGCAATTCGAGCTTGAGCGGTTCGTCCTTGGCAATCGGCACCGGCTCGCGCACGATTTTTTTGCCGGCAAATTCGCTGACAACCGTCACGTTGCTGCCAGCAAGGGCCAACAGCTTTCTCAACTTGGAACTTACCCACTCATCGTCGCGGGCGACGCGATAGATGAACCCTTCCTGCGCACGATAATCGAGCGAGATGTAACACGGATGGGTCGGGCCGCTGAACACGCGAATTTTCCGCATCCGCTCGGGGCTGACGCGGCTGACCGTGAGATTGGCCACGCAGCCGTTGGCGAAACGAAGGCGCGCATTGGCAATGTCCTCGCTCTTGCTCAAAACCGGGATGCCCACGGCGTCCACGCTGGTCACGGGCGATTTTACGAACGCGAGCACCACGTCGAGGTCGTGAATCATCAAATCGAGCACGACGCCGATGTCGGTCGAGCGGGCAGGGTAAGGCGACAGCCGGTGGCACTCGATGAAGCGGGGCTCTGGCGCGGCCGTTTCCAGATATTTGAAAACGGGATTGAACCGCTCGACGTGACCGACCTGCAGGACGCAATTGTTCTGCTGCGCGAGTTGGACGAGTTCGGCGGCCTGGGCGGTGTCGTCAGTCATCGGTTTCTCGATAAGCACGTGTTTGCCTTGCGCGAGCAATTGTTTCGCGAGTTCGAAATGAGTGTTGGTAGGCGTGACGACGTTCAGCGCGTCGGTGTTCGCTGCAGCTTCCGCAATGGAATTAAAGACACGAGTGTTGTGTTTGGTGGCAATTTTGCGGGCGGTGTCAACGTTCGTGTCAAAAATGCCGACGAACTCGACTTGCCCGGCTTTGGCCAGTTCTGCGTAAATGCGGGCATGATTCTGTCCGAGTGAGCCGACGCCCAGAACGGCCACCCGGATTTTAGGGGTTGCGGTTGCCACGCGACAAGTTTGCCATTGAAAACCAAAAACTGAAATCAGAAATCTCGCATCAAAGAAGTGGTGCAGATTGTCAATCTGCTGTATCGCGGGTTGGCAACCCGCTGCCTTGCCGATTGCCAATCGGCGACACGGCAGGCTGCCAACCTGCGCTACCATGCACCGCAACTTTGAACTTTGAACTTTGAACTTTGAACTTATAAACTTTCGCCGTGCCAATTCTTGATTATGTCATCATCGCGGTGGTGGCGTATTTGCTGGGCTCGGTTCCGACCGGCTTTCTGGTGGCGCGGGCCAAGGGCATTGACATCCGCACCGTCGGCAGCGGGAACATCGGCGCGACGAACGCCATGCGCGTGCTCGGCAAACCGGCGGGAATTTGCGTGCTGCTAATCGATGCCTTGAAAGGCTACGTGGCGTGTTGCTTGGGAGCGCTCATTTGTATCTATTTTGGTCCCGGCCTAGATTTTGGCGGATTGCATTCAATTACCGGTTTTGGAGCGGATTCTTCTGATCTAGCGTTTGATGAATATACGGGGCGAATAGAACGATGTGCAATCATTGCCGGAATTTTTGCTGTGCTCGGCCACAATTACACCTGCTGGCTCAAGTTCAAAGGCGGCAAGGGCATCGCGACGAGTGCCGGCGTTTATCTGGCGCTCGCACCCTGGGCGGTACTGATCGCGGCGGTAGTTTTCCTTCTCTCACTGCTGGCGACGAGATACGTTTCGGTCGGTTCCATTTCGGCGGCAGTGGTGCTGCCCGCCGCAGTCTGGATTCTGCCGCCGCACAATTTATTGCTCGGCATCGTCACGACGGTGCTGGGGGCGCTGGCCATTTATAAACACAAAGGCAACATTCAACGCCTCATCGCCGGAACCGAAAACCGGTTGCGATTCAAGAAAAAGGAAACAACATGAGAATCACTGTCCTCGGCGCCGGCGCGTGGGGAACGGCGCTGGCCAAGGTGCTGTGTGAAAACGGCAATGCCGTGGCGCTTTGGGACATCAACGCCGAAACCCTGGCGGAACTCCGGCGCGGACACAGCGAACGTTATTTGCCCGGTGTGAAATTGCCGACCGACTGGAAAGTCGAGGAGGATTTTCAAAGGGCGGTTGGCGGCGCCGAGTGTCTGGTGATGGCCATCCCGTCGCAATCATTCCGGCAGGTGACGGCGAAGTTGAAAGGGCACCTGGCCATCATGGTGAGCGTGACCAAGGGAATCGAGTTTGAGACCGGCGAAACCATGAGCCGGATCTTGCGCGAACACGCCCCAGCCAACCGCGTGGCGGCGCTCTCCGGTCCGAGTTTCGCGCGGGAAGTGGCGCTCGGTATCCCGACCACGGTGGTTTGCGCCAGTGAAAGCGACGGCACGGCGCGCACGGTGCAGGGATTGTTTCATCGCCCCGAATTCCGCATCTACCGCAGCACGGACATTCTGGGTGTGGAATATGGCGGCGCTCTGAAAAACATCATCGCCATCGCGGCGGGCGTGAGTGACGGCCTGGGCTACGGCGACAACACCAAGGCCGGTCTCGTCACCCGGGCGCTGTCGGAAATGCGCCGGCTGGGCGTCGCGTGCGGTGCCCAGGCGGAAACCTTCTCCGGTCTGAGCGGTCTGGGCGATCTCATGTTGACGTGTTTCTCGAAGCAAAGCCGCAATCGCGATTTGGGCGAACGTCTGGGGCGCGGCGAAACCATGGTGACGATTCAAGCGTCGCATCCGAAGCTGGCCGAAGGCTATCCCACGGCGCGCTCCGCGCACCGGTTGGCGCGCGAGAAGAAGGTGCCGACGCCGATTATTGACGAGGTCCACGCGTTGCTGTACGAAGGCAAAGACCCCAAGAAAGCGGTGCGCGATTTGATTTCAAGGGCATTCAAGGCGGAGGACTGATTTGAGTACGGAGTGCGGAATGCAGAATAAAAAAATTTGGAGGATGAGTGCAAAATGAATTTTCTGTTGACCACTGGCAACATCATAAAAAACGAAAGGCAAACTATGCGCAACGAAAACCTGAAACTTCGAACCAAACAATTTGCTTTGCGGATTATCAAACTGGTCGAAAGTTTGCCGCACGACATGACCTCGAACGTTCTTGGTAAACAGTTGCTTCGATCTGGAACTTCCGTTGGCGCGAACTATCGCGCCGCTTGCCGCGGCAAATCCGCGCCTGATTTCATTTCCAAAATGGGTACAGTGGAAGAAGAAGCAGACGAATCCGGGTATTGGATGGAATTGTTGACGGACTCCAGCAAAGTCAAATTGGCCAAAGTTTCCGTACTATTGCAGGAAGCCGGCGAACTGACTGCTATTGCCGTTGCCTCGATCAACACAGCACGAAAATCTATGAGCCGTCGTTGATTTGGATTTATTCCGCACCCCGCACTCCGAATTCCGCGTTATTCCATTGCGCCTTTAATCAGTTTCAGCAAATCGGGCAGCGATTCGACAGCTTTGAACTGCGGAAATTCCTGTTTCACCTTTTCCGGCGCGTGAATGAGGAAGCCGATGTTGGCTTCGAGCAGCATCGCGGTGTCGTTATAGGAGTCGCCGGCGGAAATGACGTGATAATTCAGCCGCTTGAACGCGGCGACAGCCCCGCGCTTTTGTTCCCGGATGCGGAGTTGGTAATTCACAATGCGGTCGTTCTCAACGACGAGCCGGTGACAAAGCAGCGTGGGCCAGCCGAGCTGGCGGAGCAGGGGACTGGCGAATTGCTCGAAGGTGTCGGACAGAATAATGACCTGCACGAGTGAACGCAGTTCATCAAGAAATTCTTTGGCGCCGGGCAGCGGATTGCAACGTGCCGATGACATTCTGGATGTCCGACAGTTTCAGGCCGTGACGGTCAAGGAGGGCAAGCCGGCCGCGCATGAGCTTGTCGTAATCCGGCTCGTCGCGCGTGGTGCGGCGCAATTCCGGGATTTTGGTTTTCTCGGCGACGGCAATCCAGATTTCCGGCGTCAACACGCCTTCCATGTCCAGGGTGACAATTGATTGTTTCACTGCGGAGAGTTTTTCAAATTGCGCCCCAAAGTCCAGTGTTAGAACGGAGCCCATTCCCGTTTCCGCTGCGCGAATCGGCAACTTCCCTTGTAACCCACTTCGCGCGCCAGTTGGACGGCTTCGGCAAAGTTCATCCCCACTTCCTCCGGCGCGTGGGCGTCGGAGCCGAACGTGATGGGCACGCCGGTTCGGAACGCCAGTTGGAGGATTTCGCGGCTGGGATAAATTTCCCGGCAATCCTTCCGCAGGCCGGCGGTGTTGAGTTCGATGGCGCAGTTGTGTTTTTTGGCGGCGTCCAAAAAAGTTTGGTAGAGCGGGGTGCAATCGCGTGGCGGGCGGTGCCCGAATTTCTTGGGCAAATCCGCGTGGCCGATGATTTCAAAAAAGCCGGTTTCGGCCGCCTTCGTCAATCGCTCGAAATAGATCGTCCAGACTTCCCCGGCGTCGCGGTGTTTCCACTCGGACAATTTCTGCGGATCATCAACGGCCCACGAATCAGAGACGTAATGGACCGAGCCGATGGAGTAGTCCCACGGGTGTCGTGCTGCGAGATCGCGAATCCAGTCTTCGTAACCGGGCAGATAATCCACCTCGAGCGCCAGTCGGATGGTCAGTTGTGGAAAGTCCTTCTGCACTTTGCGGACTTTGGCGACGTATTCGTCGAGTTTGTCGGCGTTCATCCGCCAATTGTCGAAATCGTCCCGTGGCATGGGGGCATGGTCGGAAAAGCCGATTTCGGTTAAACTGATTTCCAGCGCGCGCCGGACGTATTCCTCCGGCTCGCCGCGCGCATGGCGGCAGAGCGGCGTGTGCATGTGATAATCGGCGGGCAACGACATGGGACAAGTTTCAAGTTTCAAGTTTCAAGTTTCAAGTGTTGAATAAGGGCAATGGCAGATGAAGGTGCAATCGAACGGTTCCGACTCTTTGTGGCAATTTCGATTCCGGAGGCGATTCGGAACGAAATGATCCGCGTTCAGCACGAACTACAGCCGGTGGCACCGCAGGGTGTGGTGCGCTGGACGAAACCGGAGCAGTTCCACCTCACGCTCCGGTTTCTCGGCGACGTTTCGTCTGATTGCCTGACGGCCCTGCGCGAATCCGTACGCGCCGTTTGTTCCGGCGAATCCGCACTGCATTTGCAGGCACAAGGCGTCGGCTTTTTCCCCAATGCCCGCTCGCCGCGCGTCATTTGGATCGGCATTACCGACGGCGAAAACCGGTTGGCAGATTTCCAAAGGAAAATCGAGGATGCGGTTCAACCGTTTTCGGCAGGGCCGGGCAGCGAACGGTTTGCCGGGCACGTCACTTTGGGGCGATTCAATCAACACAAGTGGCTTGACATAAATGAATTAATAGCAGGTGGGGAAACGATGAAAAGTTGGAAGTTCGGCGAATGGACAGTGCGGGAAGTTGAAATTATCCGGAGCGAATTACTGGCAACTGGATCACGTTACACCCTGCTCGCGGCCATTCGGTTGGGCATGGGAATTGCATTATCGTGAAACGTTCTTAGTCTTACTTACGTCTTAAAGAACGTATGCTTAAAGCGCTTTCAGCAGGCCGCTGGGATTATGACACGGCGGCGCATTTGTTGAATCGGGCCGGCTTCGGCGGCCCGCCGACAGTCATTGAAAAGCTGGCCAATCTCGGCCCCGATGATGCTCTTTCGACCCTGCTTGATTACGAACAGTATGACGACCCGACGCCCGACCCGGATTGGGCAAAGCCCGACCCGGAAGGAGTGAGGCATCTGCGTGACGCCGCGAAAAACGCGTCGCCGGACGAACGTCGCAAGCTGTATCAGCAGGAAATGCGCGTTCAATTTCAACGTCTGATGGAATTGCGAGGATGGTGGCTGAACCGGATGGCCAAGGGGCCGCGACCGTTTCAGGAGAAAATGGTGCTGTTCTGGCACGGCCATTTTGCCACCAGTTTTGAAAAGGTACGCAACAGCTATTACATGTGGCGGCAAAACGAACTGTTCCGCCGGCTCGCGACGGGCAACTGGCAGGAGCTGCTCACGTTTGTGGGCAAGGACCCGGCGATGCTCATCTGGCTGGACCAGGCGGAGAGCCGCCGGCCGCACGCAAACGAAAACTTTGCACGCGAGGTCATGGAACTCTTTTCGCTCGGCATCGGCAATTACACCGAAAAAGACGTGACCGAGGGCGCCCGCGCGCTGACGGGCTGGTCACTGGACCGGTTGAATCAGGACTATGTTTACCGTCCGTTTTTTCATGACAATGGGGTCAAGACGTTCCTGGGACTGACCGGTAATCTCAACGGCGACGACGTTATCGCCCAGATTGTCGCCCAACCGGCGTCCGCCCGGTTCATCACCGCCAAACTGTGGAATTATTTTGCCGGAGAGATGCCGTCGGACGAATTAAACAATGCGCTGGCGACCGTCTTCCAGGAGAACGGAAATAATTTCAAACCGTTCCTGCGCGTCATGTTCCGGAGCGAGGAATTTTATGGACCCGCCATCGTCCGCAACCAGGTGAAAAGCCCGGTGCAATGGCTCGTCGGCACCGCACGCATGCTGGAATGCGATTTGCCGCCAACGCAGATTTGTGAGGGTATCACACGCCGAATGGGGCAGGACTTGTTCGCGCCGCCCAACGTAAAGGGCTGGGATGGTGGCATTTCCTGGATCACCACCACCACACTTTTAGACCGCTACAATACCGCGGCCATCCTTGTACAGGGCGCCGAGATGCCCAGAGCGCGTTTGGAGGCCATGCAACAGATGACTCAAATGGCCGCCAACCCGTCGGAGGCCACGGGTCAACGAATCCACGTCGGCGGCGTTGATGTGGAAAAAATCGTTTCGCCGGATGAACGCGCGAACAAGAACCGGCTCGTGGCCGCGTTGCAACACCGGCTGTTACAATCGGCGCTCAAAGACGATCAGGCGAAGGCGTTGGGCGACTTTCTCAGCACCCGGAGCAAATTGAACGAGGCCGACATTCGCTCGGCCATCCGTCTGGTGATGTGCACGCCGGAATATCAAGTAACATGAGGTGGCCAATGAAAAACGAAATCACACTCCAAACGCGCCGCCAGTTTTTGCGCACCTCGGTATTGGGCAGCGCGCTGAGCTGGACGGTTCCGGCGTTTCTCGCCGACACGTTTGCTGCCTTGCACAGCGAAGCCGCCGATTCCGCCACGCAAATCGTCACCGGCAAAGACGCCACGATTCTGGTGGTGCTGCAAATGGCCGGCGGCAACGACGGCATCAACACCGTAGTGCCGTACACCAACGATTATTACCGCAACGCGCGCCCGAAACTCGGCCTCACACCGCAACAGATCCTGGACTTAAATGGTGAAATCGGATTTCACAATGCGTTGACCGGTTTCAAAAACCTTTACGATGCCGGGCATCTGGCTGTCGTGCAGGGTGTTGGCTATCCCAATCCGAACCGCTCGCATTTCCGCTCGACGGAAATCTGGCAGACGGCCAGCGACTCGGACCAAGTGGAAAAATACGGTTGGCTTGGGCGTTATTTTGACAACGCCTGTGCCGGTTGCGACCCGACGGTGGGAGTGGACATCGGTGGCCAGACACCACAGGCGTTTTTTGCCAAAACGCCCACCGGCATCAGTCTCGCCAACCCGCAAAGTTACCGATTCATGTCGCCGGGACGTTTCAAACCCGGCCAGGTGGATTTGCTGGAGGAATCCTACGAAAAAATGAATGAGATGCCTGACGGGACGCCCGACGTAAATTCCGGCGGTAGCATCGGCGCGCTGGCCACCGGCATGCCGCCTACGGGCGGCTCAGTACTGCACTTCATTGAGCGCACCGCGCTCGACGCGCAGGTCAGTTCCGATCAAATCCGTGCCATCGTCGCGCGGGTGAAAAATCAGAACGTCCTATCCCGCGACGCAACTCGGCAACAACCTCAAATTGGTAGCCCAACTCATTGCCGGTGGTTTACCCACGCGGGTTTATTATGTTTCGCAGGGTGGTTACGACACGCACGTCAATCAGGCCGGGACACAGGACCGGTTGCTCAAGGAACTGGGCGACGCCGTCAGCGCGTTCGTCGGCGATCTGGAGGCGCAAGGCAATTTGCAGCGCGTGTTGGTGATGACCTTCAGTGAATTCGGCCGGCGCGTGGCGGAAAACGCCAACGGCGGCACCGACCACGGTGCAGCGGCACCGTTGTTTGTCATCGGCGAACGGGTAGAAGCAGGATTACTGGGGCGTTATCCGAGCCTGGCGCCACAGGATTTGTTTGAGGGCGACATCAAATATACCACGGACTTCCGCAGCATCTATGCCGGTGTACTGGAAAGCTGGCTCAAAACCAAAAGCGTGCCGATTCTCGGTCGTCAATTCGAACCGTTGCAATTGGTTTGACGCGCTTATTCGCGGCTCTTCGGCGCGGTGGTGATGGCGGCTTTGAAGGCTGCGGTGCTTTTGCGTTCAATGAGTTCGGCGGTTAAACGTTTGCTTTCCACCGGCTGGCCGCGAAGCAAATTGTTCATCATGTCCATTGCCGCCATGGCCAGCCGGAACTTGGGCTGGCGGATGGTGGTCAGCGGCACGCGGAAATATTCCGCCGTCATTACATTACCAAAGCCGACGACGGAAATGTCCTCGGGAATCCGCAGGCCCTGGGAGAGCAGCGTTTCGGCGCAACCAATGGCGACGAGGTCATTGACGGCCTGCACCGCGGTGGCGTTGCAGGATTCATTGAGCATTTGCAGCGCGGCCTTGGTACCGTCTTCAATCGTGCTGCCGGCCTGGAACACCAGCCGGTCGTCCACATCCAATCCGGCTTCCCGCAACGCCCGGCGGTAGCCTTCAAAGCGCTCGTGCGCCCAAGGCGCGGATGGCGGCCCGGTAAGATAGGCGACGCGTTTATGGCCAAGTTTCAACAAATGTTCCGTGGCCGTGGCGCTGGCGGCGAGTTCCTCGGTTTCCACGCTGGGAAATAATTTACAGAACGGCGCGGGCGGGCCGAGCAGGATGGTCGGAGTTTTACGGGCAGCCAGCTCCACATAAATCCGCGCTTCGGCTTCAAAACGATAAACCGGCGAAATGAAAAATCCGTCCACGCGCCGCGACATCAGCCGCCGGATGCAGGTTTCCTCGCGGGCCGGGATGTTATGCGTGTGCGCGAGCAGGATGTCGTAGCCGAGTTCGTGGGCGCGTTCCTCGATGGCGAAAACGATGCGCGCGTAAATGGGATTGGTGATGGAAGGAATGACCAAACCGAACAGCTTGGTGGTGCGGGTGCGCAAACCCTGTGCGGTGGAGTCGGGTACATAACCCATTTGTTGCGCCAGTTGTTTGATGCGCACTTTGGTCGCGGCGGAAACGTCCGGCTCATTGCGCAACGCTTTCGAGACGGTCATCACGGAAACGCCGGCGTATTGGGCAATGTCCTTTAAGCGAACCATGCAAAATCAAATGTAAGCGCCACGCCATTGCAGTTTGCGGCGCAGGGTTTCCAGAAATGAACTATCCGCCAGATGCATCAATCGAACGGCGCGCCGGCTGCGGCGAATCGTTACTTCGTCGTTGGCATCAAGCTCGGCGACCACCTGGCCGTCCACGCTCAAAATTGTTGCGGGTGCCGGATTGAGAGCTTTGACCCGAATGACCGAAGCCAGCGGAAAAATGAGGGAACGGTTGGACAACGCGTGCGGGCAAATCGGCGTCAATGCGAACACTTCCGCCGTGGGGAAAACGACCGCGCCGCCCGCCGACAGCGAGTAAGCCGTGGAACCGGTTGGCGAGCTGATAATGAGGCCGTCGCAGCGGTAATGCGTGACAAGCTCGCCGTCCACGCTCACGTCGAGTCCGATGAGACGTGAAACTGCGCCGCGACCGACAACGATGTCGTTCAGGGCCATTTCACAAACCGGCCGGCCATAACAGCGGCCGCTCACCTCGAGCAAGGCGCGGGATTCGTATTTGAATTCACCGTTCCAAACGTGGTTAAGCGCCCGAGACAGTTCGCCTGACGGTACGGCAGTGAGAAAACCGAGGCCCCCGATGTTGATGCCAAGCAGGGGAGTGGCGGAACCGGCGATGTCACGCGCGGCGCGCAGCATGGTGCCGTCGCCGCCGAACACGAGCAGCAAATCCACTTCGCGGGCCAGCGCGGCGGTGTCCGGGTTGATGACCGCCTTGCGCCCGGCACGTGAAACCAGCCGTGCGGCTTTGCGGACGATATCGGCGCAGGCGGCCTTTTCGGAATTTCCGATAAGGCCTACGCGCTTGATTTTGTCAGCCTTTTTTTTCAATCAGCACCAAAAATTCCTTGTTGCCGGCCGGACCGAGCAGCGGCGATTCAACGACGCCACGCCAGTTCAAATCGCACTGCGCCGCGGCAAATTCGCGCAGTTCGCCCAATACGCGCTCGTGCACCGCCGGGTCGTGAATGACGCCGTGGCCGCGGTCGGCTTCGGCCTTGCCGGCTTCAAACTGCGGTTTGATCAACGCGACAATTTTGCCGTTTGCTTTCAATAAAGCAACCGCAGCGGGCAGGATTTTTCGCAGGGAAATGAACGAACAATCAATGACGGCGAGATCGGCTGGAACAAACGGCTGCGGAAACTGCGCAGGGGTCAGATGACGCGCGTTGGTTTTTTCCATGACCACGACCCGGCGATCCTGCCGCAGTTTCCAGGCCAGCTGGCCCTGGCCCACGTCCACTGCAAAAATTCTCGCGGCGCCGTGCTGGAGCAGGCAATCAGTAAAACCGCCGGTGGACGCTCCGAGGTCGAGCGCGATGAGCCCGGCAACCTCCAGTTGAAAGTGGCGCAGGGCGTGTTCCAGCTTATGGCCACCACGGCTGGCATATTTTTCGGCGGCTTCCAATGCCAGGGCATCATCGGGTCGGATGGCGTCGCTGGGTTTGTGCGCCCGTTGGGTGTTGACGCGGACTTGTCCGGCGAGGATGGCGCGTTTGGCGCGTTCGCGGCTTTCGCAAAGGCCACGATCAACCAGAGCTTGGTCGAGGCGAGTCATTAAAAATACTGCGGGAGAGTATCCGAAACCGGCAGTCATCACAAGTGATTGCTGGTGGCGTATAGACGGTTTTGGACTTCGCGGAAACTGTGGTAGAAGAGCGCGTTGTCGGCCACGGCCTTTTCGACGAGCTGTTTAAGCAGAAACAGTTCGGCGCTGTTGATCACGGCATGGACGCTCTGCTTGAAGGCTTCCATGGGCATGAACGTTTGAAACGAGTCGCCGAGCAGAATAATTGTGGCGTGACGGCGCTGATTGACGGGCATGTTTTGCAGTGCCTGCAATGTCAGGTTTTCATCAAGGGTGTTGGCGCCGAACAATTCCTCGATGACGACCACCTGATAGTGCACCTGGGTGAAGCGCACCAAAAAATCACTGTGCGTGGCAGCGGTGTGGACTTTATACCCTAATTCAGTCAGGGCGGTTTTGGCGGTCTCCAACCATTCCGGTGTGGAAAAGGCAATCAAAGCCGGTTTGTCCTCGGTACTGATAAAATCAAATGAGCCAGCCATAGGTTATTTTATTTTGAGCAGCGGAGGTGCTGATCGATCCATCGTCATTTTCATGCGCAGCATGCCGGCTGTGGAGCTCATATCGCCACGGGATTTTCTGATGCTGTCGATGCCCCGCGCGACCACACTGCGTTTGGTGCAAAAAAGCATTGCTGTTTCTTCGCTGATCAGTCCCTGCTCATAGGATTCCAGGCAGGCCTGGTCAAAAGTGCGCCAGCCGAAGGGAGAACTGGCTTCGATGATTTCGTAGAAGGTCTTGCCTTCACTTTCACCCAGGCGGATGGCCTCCTGGGTACGGAGGTTGGCGCCCATGGTTTCAATAAGCGCGAAACGCCCGCCGCCCATTTTGGGCACCAGCCGCTGGCTGATCACCCAGCGCAGGGAATCTGCCAGGCGGATGCGAATTTGTTCCTGCTCCTCCGGGGCGAACATGCCGAGAATACGATTGATGGTTTCACCGGCATTAATGGTGTGCAGGGTGCTGAGGACCAGATGGCCCGTTTCCGCCGCGCTCAGCGCGATTTTGACAGTTTCCTGATCACGCATTTCACCGACGAGAATGACCTTCGGGGCCTGGCGGAGCGCAGCCCGCAGACCGTTGGCATAGCTGTCAAAATCAACGCCCAACTCCCGTTGGTTAAAGGTTGCCTTCTCATGCTTGTGAACATACTCGACCGGGTCTTCCAAAGTAACGATATGAACGGGTTTGGCGCGGTTGACCTCGTGGAGGATGGCGGCCAGGGTGGTGGATTTGCCGGAGCCAGTCGCGCCGGTGACGAGCACCAGGCCGGTTTTTTCCTTGGGTATCTCCTTGAAAAGTTCCGGCAGTTTCAACTGATCCAGCGTCGGGATCTGCGCGTTCAACTGGCGGCAGACAATCGAAAAATTTCCGCGTTGCGAGAAAATATTGACACGGAACCGCGCCCGGTCTGAAAGGGCGTAAGAAGCATCGCATGAACCGTGTTGCAGCAAATCTTCGATGTGCCAGAGGTTATCCCCGATAATGTTCAGGGCGATGATCTCAACCTGATAAGGACTGAGCTTCTCAATCGGCGGGTCGAGGACTACCGGCTTGAGTTCGCCATAAGCTTCAACCTGGGGCGGGCGGTCCACCGTGAACAGCAGATCCGACACTTCGGGCTGAGAGGCCAGCATGGCGGCCAGCATTTGGTCCAGTTCGGCACGTCGCATAATTACGCAGCATCTTCATCAATCGGAGGATGGGCCAGCAGCGGGCGGAATTTCTTTTTATCCAGCGATTTCTCGTAGGCTTCTTCCGGCGCGATGCGTTTCATGCGCACATGTTCCATGATGTGGTCGTCCAACGGTTGGTTGCCAATCTTCTTGCCCACCTGGATCATACCGTTGATCTGGTGCGTCTTGCCTTCGCGCACAAGGTTGGCAACGGCGGTGTTGAATACCAGAATTTCAAACGCGGCCACGCGGCCTTTTTTGTCGGTGCGCTTGAACAAGGTTTGCGCCACGACGCCCTTTAACGCTTCGGAGAGCGTCTGGCGAATTTTGTTTTGTTGATCGGCGGGAAAGACGTCAATAACGCGGTCCACCGTTTTGGCGGCGCTTTGTGTGTGCAAGGTGCCGAACACCAGGTGGCCTGTTGCCGCCGCGGTGATGGCCAGCTCGATGGTTTCCAGGTCACGCATTTCACCGACCAGGATGATGTCCGGGTCTTCGCGCAACGCTCCGCGCAGACCCGACGCAAACGATTTGGTGTGCAGGCCGATTTCGCGGTGGTTGACCAGGCAGTTTTTGCTTTCGTGAACAAACTCAATCGGGTCTTCCAGTGTGATGATGTGGTCCTTGCGGTTGACATTGCAGTAATCCACCATGGCCGCCAGGGTCGTGGATTTGCCGGAACCAGTGGGGCCGGTGACGAGAACCAGGCCGCGGTTCAGCATGCAAAATTTTTTGAGCACCACGGGCAGCGGCGCCTCCAGTTTTTCAAAGTCTTCAAACGAGAGGACGCGGCTGGGGATTTGGCGAAAGACGGCGCCGACGCCGTTCTTCTCGTTGAAAAAGTTAACGCGAAAACGCGAGACGTTGGGAATTTCATAGCCGAAGTCCACGTCACCGGTTTCCTCAAATTGTTTGATTTTGTAGTCCGGCGCGATTTCGTAGAGCATGGTCTTGAGCGCATCGCTTTCCAGCGGCGGATAGTCCACGCGCTGAAGCTCGCCATTGATGCGCAGCATGGGGGGGTTGCCGGAGGCCATGTGCAGGTCGGACGCCTTCTGTTCAAACATCAAGTTGAAAAACGCATCGATTTTGGCCATAAATTCTTTTGTCTTGTGCGCACATTAAGCTAGAGCCGCGCCAAATCTGAAAAATGCGACCGCTAATTGAACTTATCCAATGCGAAATTGTTGCGAACGGCGTTTTGCCTTTTGCCCGATTCATGGAGCTCGCTCTCTATTGTCCAGATTATGGATATTACCAAACAAAAAAAGACAATCCCGGCCGACGCGGCGACTTTTTTACCAGCGTCAGCACCGGCGAACTGTTCGGAGAACTGCTCGCCTTTCAGTTTGCCGAATGGCTTGAGACAGAAATCGAAAGTCGGGAGTCAGAAGCCCGGATTATCGAAGCTGGAGCGCATGACGGGACCCTGGCGAAAGATGTTTTGAACTGGCTACAATTGGCACGGCCGGGACTTTTTAACCGGATCCAATACTGTATTATTGAACCATCTGCCCGCCGACGGGTCTGGCAAAAAGAAAAACTGGAAAAATTCGCACCGCTCGTCTGCTGGTACGCTGATTTGCAAACCTTGTCGCTCGTCACTCGTCGCTCGCCACTTCCTGGGGTGATTTTCAGCAACGAACTGCTGGATGCGATGCCGGTGCGTCGTTTCGGCTGGGACGCCAGCGCCCAAAAATGGTTTGAATGGGGTGTCGCCTTTGAGGCCGAAACGTTTGTCTGGGCAAGGATCCTGAAGCCGGAAGTCGGAAGTCAGAAACCAGAACGGAATTTGCCCTCCGTCCTCAGTCATCTGCCATCCGCTCTGCTGGCTGTTCTGCCCGATGGTTACACCGTTGAGATTTCTCCCGCCGCCGAGAACTGGTGGCGCGAAGCGGCGAACATTTTGGGACATGGCCACTTGATGACAATCGACTACGGTCTGACTGCCGATGAGTTGTTTTCTCCCGGTCGTCCGCGTGGCACGCTGCGTGGCTATTTTCGTCATCACGTTTCCGATGACATTCTCGCCAATGTCGGTGAACAGGACCTTACCGCGCACGTCAATTTTCCGGCAATCCAGGCCGCCGGCGAGTCCGCCGGACTGACGACCAAAAGTTTTTTGACGCAGGCGCAATTTCTGACACGAATTCTGGACCAGGCTGTAAAAGATAAATCTTTTGGCGAATGGACCACTTCGCGCACGCGCCAATTTCAAACGCTCACCCACCCGGAGCATTTAGGCCGTGCCTTTCGTGTTTTGGTCCAATTCAACGATCCCCCTGCAATTCGTAGTTAAGAATCGAAAGGCAGTAAATCGCCGCGGTTTCGACACGGAGAGTCAGCCGCCCCAACGAAATCGGTAATGCGCCGCCGGCCTGGATGGCTTTCAATTCGTTGGGTGTGAAATCGCCTTCCGGGCCAATCCAGGCAGCCACGTTTTGCGGTGGGCGCCCATGCTTTGCCTGAAATTCATGAAAACATTCGCGCGGATGGCGGCGCTCGGTTTGCAACGAGCCGACCAGGGACAATTCAAATAGAGCCGGCAACAAGGGTGGAGCGCCGGGCACCGTCCCGGCAGATTTGGATTTTAAAGACGCGCCGGGGCGGTGCTCGGCGTTCCGGCAGGCCAGAACCTCCTCAATTGTTTTTGGCGTTTCAATTTTCGGCAGCCAGGCTGAGCCGCATTGCTTGATGGCTTCGATGGCGACCAGTTGCCATTTCTCCTGTTTGTTCGCTCTTTCCTTTTCCTCCAAATGGGTCACAACCCGCTCAGTCAACAGCGGCACGATACGGTACGCGCCCAATTCCACGGATTTCTGAATGATGGATTCAATGATTTTTCCCCTGGGCACCGCCTGCAACAGCGTGATTTGACAGGGTGGAGGTGGAACGAAATTCTTTTGCCTGACGCACATCGTCACCGCGTCACGCGAAGCATTGGCAATTTCGCAAAGGAATTCATGGCCCGCGCCGTCGAGGACCACAACGGGTTCACCGCGTTTGACCCGCAACACATGCAGCGCATGGTGCGCCTCGCGCCCTTCGATCCGGAGAGGATTACCGGGGCAGCTTTCTGGCGGCAGATAAAAACGGGGCGCAGTCAATTTACCGGAACAGGTTTTTGGCTTTTCCTAAAAGACCTTTATCAGTTGGATTGATGTCCTCGCCGCTCAACGCGGCAAATTCCCGCAGTTTTGTCTTTTGTTCCGCATTCAGGTGGGTCGGCACCTGGACTTGAATGCGCACGTGCAAATCGCCGTGGCCATAGCCCTGTAGGTTTTTTACGCCCTTACCCTTGACGCGAAACGCGGCGCCCGGTTGCGTGCCGGCGGGGATTTTGATTGTGACCTTGCCGTCCAGCGTCGGGACTTCGAATTCCGCGCCGAGCGCCGCCTGGACAAAACTGACCGGAGCTTCGCAGAGTAAATCATCACCGTCACGTTGGAACAAGTCGTGCGATTTGACGTGCAGGATGACGTATAAATCGCCTGCCGGTCCACCACGAAAGCCGGCTTCGCCGTTACCCGATGAGCGCAGTCGCGAACCGGTATCCACGCCCGGCGGGATGCGCAGTTTGATTTCTGAATTATGTTCGTGCCGGCCGTCTCCATGACAGGTTTTGCACGGTTTTTCCAAAATCCGGCCGGAACCCTGGCAGTGCGGGCAGGTTTGCCGGAGACTGATAAAGCCGCGTGACGTCAGCACCACGCCGTGGCCAGCGCACGTGGGGCAGACGCGCGTCTTCGAGCCGTGCTCCATGCCCGAGCCGGCGCACGTTTCACAGCGGACGGATTTGGTAATGGAAATCTTCTTTTCACAGCCAAGGACGGCTTCTTCGAGGGTAATCTCCAGATCATAACGCAGGTCGTCACCGCGTTGTGGTTGCGAGGGGTCGTGCCGGCCAAAGAACTCCTCAAAAATGCTGCTGCCGCTGAAAACCTCGCGGAAGATTTCGAACGGATCATGAAAGCCGCCGCCATAAAAACCGCCTCCGCGGCTGGCGCGCGCACGGGGATCAAACGCCGCATGGCCGTACTGATCATAAGCGGCACGTTTTTGCGAATCGCTCAAGGCTTCGTAGGCTTCGCCGATTTCCTTGAAATTTTCCTCCGCGGACTTGTCCCCCGGATTTTTGTCCGGATGAAATTTCACAGCCAGCTTGCGGTAAGCCTTCTTGATCTCCTCGTCGCTGGCGTTGCGGTCAACGCCGAGCACTTCATAATAATCACGCTTGGCCATGGCTCAGACGGCGGGCGGGGTGGCGGGAGGCGCGGCGGGTTTTTTGGCGACAACCACCGTTGCCGGTCGCAACAAACGGTCGCGCAGTTTGTAGCCCTTGCGGATTTGTTGGATGACCTGGCCCTCCGGGGCGTCGGTCGTTTCCAATTGTGAAACGGCTTCGTGCAACGTCGGGTCAAAGGGCCGGCCGCTGGCATCCACTTCTTCGAGGCCGGTTTCAGCGAGAATGCCTTTGAGCTGCTGCTGAATCATGGCGATACCGTCCTGCAAGGCCGCCGTCCCGCTTTGCGGGGCCGGTGCGTTTTGCGCGGCAGCCTGCGCCATTTCAAAGTGGTCGAGCACGGGCAACAGTTTGTGGACTAGGCTGGCCGTGGCCGATTGCGCGGCTTCGTGGCGTTCGCGAGCAGCGCGCTTTTTAAAATTTTCAAAATCAGCCGCGGTGCGCAACAGGCGATCCCAATGCTCGTCGGCCTTGGCGGCGCGGGTTTTGAGTTCAGTCAATTGTTCCGGGGTCGTTTCAGCCGCCGGTGGGGGAACCTCCGCCGCGGCGGGCGCAACGGGTGACGCTTCCGCCTTCTGCATGTGTGAATCTGCCTTCTTCATGCTCTCTTACTGGTGCAAAATCATTCTGAAGCCAGCAAAGTAACCTATTGGCCGGCAGCCGGCAACTCGGATATGTCCCGATGGATGCCGAGGGCCGGAAACCCGGCGGACTGCAGGTTGCAGCCCGGACGCGGATTATTCGGGAGGAACCAGTTTTTGGAATTCCGGCGAGTTGCGCAGCGGGTCAAAGCGGCGATCTGTGCGCACCTCGGCAAGGAGGTTGCGGGCTTTGGGGTTTTGTTTCAGGCGTTTGGCACTCAAGTCAAGCGCCGTACTCAAGTCTTGAAGAGATTCGTTGGTTTTGCCGAGTACAACTTTAATGGCGGCCAGATCGTACCAGGGTTCAGGCTCATTCGGCACGATGACGACAAATCTTTCAAGCGTGCTTTCAAGTTTGGGCAGATTGTCCGATTGCGCGTAAAACTGGGCAATGACGCCCAATACATCCGGCGGAACATGAGGGCTGGCCGATGCCTGATCAAAAAGTTCCATGACGCGATCCGTTTGATGCAATTGATAATAAATGCCGGCGAGGTTTAAGATGTTTTCGAAATTAGTCGGATTGGTGCGCGCCTCGCTCTCCATGCGTTGTAATTGGGATTCAATTTGAGTTCGTCCGGCGGACTGCTTTTTCATTGCCTCCAACTGTCTAACCAGATTGGCAACCTGATCGTTATAAGGATCGAAATCAAGGCAGGTTTGCGCTGCCATAATTGCGTCATCAATGCGGTTAAGCATGACCAGAAAATTGATATAGCGATAAATTGCCTCCGGGCTGTAGGGACAGAAGGCAAAAGCCTGTTTGAAGGCAAAATCCGCCTCCCGAATCATCCCCTGTCGTTCGGCCTCGTTTTTGGGCAGATATTCAGGCGGCGTGGGAACCCCTTGTAACACACCCAGACGCCACGCATAAAGGCCGGCGATGGAACTGCGGAGTTTGGAGAAAGCCTGCTGTGCGTGTTCGTCACGGATGAATTTCTGGCTGCCTTTGAAGCCGCTGAAATCACGGTGCATGTAAACCTTTTCGGCGAAGTCGGCGATTTGCTTGACACTGGTATCATAGGTAATCCAATTGCCGATGAGCCGTCCAGAGTATTGGCTCCAAAATTCGTGATCTTTCTGGAAAACATCCGGCGAGTACGACGGCACGACGTGCCGGTTGATCTTCATGATGACGCCAAAAGGCGTTTCGTAAGGAAACATCCAATCCAGCGGGAAACTTTCTTCCACATAAAACTCGTTGCCGGGGTTGTGATCAAAGATGACCTTGCATAAAAGGCCGTTGATTTTCATCACGGCCACCTGGCCGGCTACCTGGACGCTCACCTGGCCCTGGGCATTGGTGACGGGGTTTACGACTTCGCCCGGCAGCAACTCGTTCAGTTGCGCCCGGTGGCTGACGTCCTGGGTATATTCCGCAAAGGAATTCTGCAAATCATCCGACGATGGTATGTAAATTTCACTGGGAGGATAGACCGCCTCCTTGCGCCATTGTGCTTCAATTCGCGCGCCACGCCTTGTCAGCGGTCCGTCCAGGATTGTGCCGGCAAGACGTGCCAGGGCATTGGTATAGTAATTTTCGGTGCGCTCTTCCGGGCCGCGCAGCAGCTCTTGAAAAAATAACGGATCTTTTTGGGCGCTGCGGAAATATTGGGCGCGGAGATATTGCAGATAGGTGCCATCGGCGAGCGCGTTTTGCGTGATGAGATAAACGTCGCGACGGTCAAAATTCGGGTCCATCGGCTTGCAACCTGGCGGCACAAAGCTTTCGCAGAAGATCATGTAAGTCGGGACAAAACGCCCGGGATCGGTGCCGCCGAATTCAATCGCATTGCGGGCCATTTCCCGGTAAATGCCGTAAGGCGGCGTGAACATGTCATGCCCGAACCAGTAGCCGAACCAGTGGTTGCGTTGTTCGCTGTGGGCCCAATGGGTCATTGCCGAATAACAGGGAATCGTGGCGAAGGCGATGAGGGCCATTCCCAGCGGAGCCTTTTGGCGAAGCACCCAGACCAATACGAAGAAAATCAAGGCCACGCCAAACAAAATCAATGCCGCATAAACCGGCAGGCCATACTGCTCGGGACGGAAGGCCTGGACGAGGTTGTGGAAGAAATTGGAGAAACCGCCCAGACTGAACTGGTTCTGCAAAATGGTGGCGATGGTGAGCATTAGCGAACACAACACGAACAAGCCTGGAAGTCCGAAGGACAATAAACGATCGTTCTGCAAACCACCTTTCCGAAGGATCAAAATCGTGATGCCCGCAAAAATCCAACATACCATTTTCAGGAACCCGTATATCGCGACGATTTCAACGTCCGAATTGCCGATGAGGGTCTGACAGTCTGAAGCCACTGTGAACACGGCAAAATCCAAGGCACAAAAGCCGCCGACCAGCAGCCATTTGCGCATCGTCTCGTATTGGGTGGCCATGTAGGCACACGCAATCGTCAAACCGTAGGCGCCGAACATGGCAACAAAAACATGGCTGAGGGCGAACAGCGGCGCAGCGATGTTAATTGATTGACGGTCAGGAGAAAAATTGAGTAGCAAAACCAGAAATGGCCCGGTGCAGATGTAGACGGCGAGCATGCCGATCATCCACACCCGTTCCCGCCGTTTTAGCTGGCGAAAGGTCAGGAAAGCCAGCAGGGCCAGCAGCAAATAGAACAGGTTGAATTGCTGGGCGGTGCCTTCGAGATAGCGCCAGAGTTGCAGGCCGTAGGTTTCAGAAAAGTTGACGGTTTTTTCGATAATATTATTCCCAACGCCGGCGGTCGGATTAATGGGCGAATACTGACCGCGGGTTATGGCGTGAACAAATCCGTTGACGGTGCGGGGATAAGCCCACTGCATCGGCGGGTCAGTCATGCAGGCGATGGGTTCGTAGAAATAGAAGGCTGCGCCCAATATCCAAGCCAGGCCGCAGACCAGAACGATAAACCATTCCTTGGAAAGGTGTGCGGTTTTTTTGACGAAATAAGTAAAAACGCCGCTGGCGACAATCGTGGCCATCAGGATCAAAAAGAACCTGGGAGCATTCTCCCGCGTAGTATTGATGGCAGGGATATAGTCGGTGAAGCCCAGGAACAACAATCCCAAACAAACCAAAAGCGCGATCATCGCCGCGTCACGGCAAAATTCGATGGCGGTCTTTTTGGTTTTGATGACCAGCCAGATCCAAAGCGCGGCGGACGTAATGCCAATGATATAAAAAACCGCCAAAACCGTTGGATTATTTAAGAGCAATCCAGGCTTGATCAAAAATCTGCAAGCCAGGAAAATCATCGTGTTTCCAAAGAAAAACTCGCGTCCCAGTTTCGGCTCGGCCATCCACATCAGCACTTGCATGCCCATGATGATGGGGAGAAGCGACTGGTGGTTGTTGAAGCAGATTCCATACATGAAAAAAGCGGCGTACAGGTACCGGTGTTGGTGGGGCGCATAAACCCAGCGCAACAGAAAAACCAGCACCCCCATAAGTGAGGCAATGCTCAAGGTGTGTTTGTCCACGATGACCGCCTGACTCCACATGAAACCGTCAAAGTCGCTCAAACCGCCGGCGACAAACCCGGCGACCAGGCAAATCAGGCCTTCCCAACGGCGGTTGATGTTTTTGAAGGCATCGACGCTTTCAATGATCATGCTGCTGCTGCGCGAAACGACCAGCGCCAGCAGCCCCGCCGCGAGGGCGCCGGCAAAGGCATTGCCCAGTTCAACGCGCCACGCGATGCTTCCGTAAGGGATATGCGTCCACAACCACGTGTAAAGGGTCCAAACGGGATAACCCGGTGCGTGTGGAATGCCACCGTAGAGCGAGGCCGTGGCCATCTCGCCGGAATCTTCCAGCGTCACGTTTGGCGCCAGGGTCAGGAAAAAAACGACGAAAACCACGAGGGCGGAAATTCCGAATGCGAGCCAGTCCACCGGACGGAATAACGGCGGTACGGTTGGGGGCGGGGCGGCAACCGGGCGCGGGGCGACCTTGGGTGGTGATGATTTGGCGTTTTGGTTCTTACGTTTGTCAGCGCTCATTTATAAATAATAAATCGCAATCAATTCATCCGGTTTCGCGGAAAGGAGGGCATACTAGAAGTCGAACCGCTGCGGTTTGTCCAATCAAAAGTGACAGAGGATAACTCATTTTGCCCTTTCCAAGGGCTTTCCGCTGCTGGCACCAGGAAACTTTTGTTGCTTAACATCGTGGTCACCAACGGTTCAGGGCGGGATGACCGGCCAGGAAGGCCATTTCCCGGGGTAAAAACCGAAAAAGTAAGCAGTGCGCAGGCAGTGGCCGGTACCAGCCAGCCCACAAACCATGCGATTTTGGGCATGAGGCTGACCGGCGTGGTGAAGAGGCGTTGCTCAAGCCCCGCCGACGGGCGGCGCGGCTGCCAGGAACGCAACTGCGTCTCCAGTGAATCCATCTCTTTCATAAACCGTTCCTTCCAGTTGGAGTTTTATTTTCTGCAAACCGTAACGATACCGGCCCGAGGCCGTGTTCGGTGAAATATCCAGTAACCCGCCAATTTCCTCGAACGTACATCGGTGCCAGATTTTCAGGACAATGGCTTCACGTTGTTCCATCGGCAGTTCGGCGAGACAGCGCATGGCGGCGCGTTCCGCGGGAGTTTCCGAAGGAGATTTCTCAAACCATCGTTGCGACTCCAGTTCGCGCGTCAGGCGGCGCCACAATGAACGCCGATAATTCAATGCGCGATTCCTGAAACTGCGCACGCAATAATGCTCTGGCCGCAAGGGAACCTGGGGCTTCTGCATCAGCGCGAGGAAGGTTTCCTGCAACACATCCTCCGCCTCACCATGGCTCAAACCCAGCGCCCGACCATAAAGAATCAATTCCGCGGCCTTTTTTTCATAAAGCCACCGGCACCAGTGGAATTCCATTTCGCCGTTCACGGTTTTACCCCATAGACACCAATCGCGCCAAATTTGTATAAGATTTTCACAATTATTTTGGCGGTTGGCAAATTGCCGCATAGTAGGGGGGATGACGATCCCGCTTGTCCACAAAAAAGCGCGTCGGGAACGGACGCGGAAGCCGTCCGTTGTTCAATCCCGTTGATTTTTCACTTTTGAGTGCTTGCCTCTTCATACAACATGACCGGGCGAACTCACTATGTATCACGGGAAGAAAATTGTCGTTGTGATGCCGGCATACAATGCGGCGAGGACACTGCTTCAAACCTACAACGAGGTGCGCGAGCAGGGCATCGTGGATGAGATCATTCTGGTGGACGACCGGAGCCGCGACGATACGGTGGCGGTGGCGCGTTCACTCGAAGGTGTGCGCGTCCATGAGCACAAGGTCAATACGGGCTATGGTGGCAATCAGAAGACGTGTTATCGGCTGGCCTTGGAGGCAGGCGCGGACATTGTTGTTATGATCCATCCGGACTACCAATATACGCCCAAGCTGCTCCCGGCAATGGCCTCGATCGTTGCGAATGGATTGCATCCATGTGTGCTGGGCAGCCGCATTTTGGGCGGCTATGCGCTCAGGGGGGGTATGCCGTGGTGGAAATATGTTGCCAATCGTTTTCTGACTTTGGCGGAAAATATTTTGCTGGGAGCGAAACTTTCGGAATATCACTCCGGCTACCGCGCGTTTTCGCGTGAAATTTTGGAGACACTCGACCTCACAAAAAATTCAGATGATTTTGTTTTTGATAATCAGATGCTCGCACAGATTCTCTGGCACGGATTTACGATTGGCGAGGTAAGCTGCCCGACAAAATATTTTGCCGAAGCGTCTTCAATCAATTTCCGCCACAGTCTTAAATATGGCTGGGAATGTCTAGCGGTTGGACTCACATTTCGGCTGGCGAAAATGAGGCTGTTACGGCCGGGGTTGTTTAATTCAAAACCGCGGCCAGGCGTGATTTCTTCCGGTTGACCGTGGGACGAGGCACCGCGCCGGCCTTGGCGGCCTTGTCGAATGCAGAATGGAGGCCGGGCAGAAATTTGGCCGCTTCATCCTTTTTGCCGGCGGCGAGGAGTGCGCGATAGTCCTTTTCCAGATGGCGCAGGCGTGATTTGACGCTGCGGTTGTGCTGGTGCTTGCGTTCGTTGGCGCGCATCCGTCGTTCGGCTGACTTCGTATTCGGCATAGGTTGAATTTTCGTTTCGCTTAAAAAGCAGCGACTTTAAGCAAACGCGCTTGAATGTCAAGGGAAACCATTTCCTTAAAACCCCGATTCGCACCCCGTTTCGCCGGGCTTTACTTTGGCACGTTTATTGTTAGGAAAAGCCTGCAATGTTTGTACAAAATTCAAACGGTAGCCATGCCCGGAGGATAAATGAGTAAGCCGTTGCACATTCTTCACCTTGAGGATGACCCGGATTTTGCCGAGCTGGTCCGGACGCTGCTTAAAGAGGATGCGCTGGAGGCGGAATTGAAGCGTGTGGCTGGACGCGCGGAATTTGAAGCGGCGGTCGACAACGAAAAGTTCGACGTCATTTTGTCTGATTTCCGGCTGCCCCAATTTACGGGCCTGGAGGCGCTGGCTTTTGTTCGCAAAGGACACCCTGACCTGCCGTTCATTCTCATTTCGGGCACCATCGGCGAACATGCCGCGATTGAGAGTCTCAAGGCGGGTGCAACCGATTACGTGCTTAAACATAATCCGGAGCGGTTGGCCTCGGCGGTTCGCCGTGCCGCGCTGGAAGCCGGTGAACGCGCCAAACGGCGGCAGGTGGAAACGGAATTAGCCCGCCACGAGAAATATTTCCGCACGCTTACGGAAAACACCCTCGATATCCTTTGCATTTTGAGTCGGGAAGGGAATTTCCTCTATGCCAGTCCGTCGATGGAGCGTGTGCTGGGTTATGCGCCGGCAGAATTGCGAGGGACGGATTCCTTCGCGCATGTCCATCCTGAGGATTTGCCGCTGGTGCGTGAAATGTTTCACAATACGGTACAACAACCGGATTGCGCCTTAAAAATTCAATTTCGTTATCAGAAGAAAGACGGGACGTGGAAACGTTTGGAATTGGTCGGCCAAAACCGCCTCGAGGATCCGGATGCCGCGGGTATCGTAACCAATTGGCGGGATATGACCGATCGCTGGCGGGCGGAGGAGGAATTACGCCGAAGCGAGAAGCAGTACCGCCTGCTTTTCCAGGACAACCCCAATCCGATGTGGGTTTTTGACCTGGAAACCCTCGCATTTCTTGAGGTTAACAAGAGCGCCATACAACATTACGGCTATTCGCACGAAGAATTTCTGGCGATGAAAATGTCGGATCTCTGCCGGGTTGAAGGGGACCAGTCCAAAGATGCCACTTTGGGTGATGCCGGGAGCGGCCACATTTGGAGACACCGACGAAAGGACGGCGCATTCATTGACGTGGAAGTGGTCTGGAGTCCGATGGCGTTTCGCAACCGTTTTGCGGCGCTAGCCATGGTTACGGACGTGACGGAACGCCGCCGCAATGAGCACCGCAATGAGGTATTCTCCAAGCTCAGCCATCGCCTGAGTTCGGCCACGACGGCCGCCGAAGCAGCGACGATTATTTGTGAAGCGTCTGATGCGCTCTTTGCCTGGGATGACTTTGCGCTGGATTTGTATTCCGCGGAGAAAGACGAGGTTTTTTCATTGTTAAACATCGCCACCGTGGACGAACAGCGGGTGAAGATCCCCGAATCTTCCCAGTCCAAAAGTGCAAACACTCTCATCCGGCGTGTCATCACCAAAGGCGCAGAATTGGTGCACACTCCCGGCCCCAAGGGCCATGCCGCCGATGCCATGCTCGTGCCTGTGCGCAAAGGCGCCCGCCTTATTGGCGTCCTGTTCGTCCAAAACCGCGTGGCCGGCGCCTATTCTGACCGGGACCTGGAAACGCTCCAGACCCTGGCTGATCAATGCGGCGGCGCTTTGGAACGCGTCAACGCCGAGGAGGCGCTGCGTGAAAGCCAAAGGCGCTTTCGCGATCTCTTTGAAAACTCACCCGATGCCATTTTTGTTGTGGACCTGAATGGCATCGTACTGGATGTAAATCTTGCCAGTTGTCTGTTGCATGGTCTGATGCAGGAGCAGCTGGTTGGTAAAAATGTTTTGACGGACCTCGTCCCGGAGTCCCGCCGGGAGCAGACCCGGAAGGATTTTGAAAAAATGACCAGTGGTAAATGGACACAGGCCGAGAGCGAAAGCCTGACCGCTGAGGGCCGGATCACGCCGGTGGAGGTCCGCGCCAGCCGCATCGAATACGGAGGGCAGCCAGCCGTGTTATTGCACGTGCGCAACATCACCGAACGCCGCGAAGCCGAGGCCGCCCTGCAGAGTTCGGAAACACTCTTCCGTTCTGTCTGGCAAAATTCCGTGACGGGGCTGCGATTGGCCAATGAACAAGGCGTTATGGTTGCTGTCAATGATGCGTTTTGCCGTTTGGTCGGCATGGAGGCGCAGGCATTGGAAGGCCAGCCCTTCACGGCAATCTTTGCCGCCTCCGAAGACCGCGACAAAATCCTGGAGCAACACCGTGAAGCTTTTCTTGCCCGCAGCGTCACCCGCAAGCCCGAACGCCGGTATGTTTTGCACAATGGTAACGCCGTGACACTGGAAATCATTGACTCATTCATCCAGCTTCACGAGCGACCGCTGCTGATGTTGAGCCTGTTTCGAGATGTCACAGCCCAGCGGCAGCTTGAGGAACAATTGCGCCAATCGCAAAAAATGGAAGCCATCGGCCAGCTCGCGGGCGGTGTCGCGCATGATTTCAACAACATTCTCACCGTAATTCAGGGACATGCCTCGTTGCTTTCGGCAGCCAATCTTGGTGAATTGGCGGGAAAATCGGCCGACCAAATCGTTCAAGCCGCCGAACGCGCCGCCCAGTTGACCCGGCAATTGCTCACCTTCAGCCGTCGCCAGCTGATCCAACCCAAAAGACTGGATGTGAACAAAATTGTCGGGAACATGACGAACATGCTTGGCCGGCTTTTGGGCGAAGATGTGGCGCTGCAATTGAATTATTGCCAGACGCCACCGATGGTGGATGCCGACGCCGGCATGTTGGAACAGGTGTTATTGAACCTTGCCGTCAACGCGCGCGATGCCATGCCCAAAGGGGGCCAGCTTGCCCTGCGCATCGCCATTGTGGACCCGGGTGAAGCTTACAGCCATGGACACTCCGAGGCCCGCGCCGGCCGTTTCGTCTGCTTGAGTGTCACGGATAACGGAACAGGCATTTCGCCGGAAAATCTGCGCCGGATTTTTGAACCGTTTTTCACAACCAAGGAAATCGGCAAAGGCACTGGTTTGGGATTGGCAACGGCTTACGGCATCGTAAAACAGCATCAGGGGTGGATTGAGGTGGACAGCCAGGTTGGGAAGGGCACGACATTTCGGATTTACCTTCCTTATGCCGGGGCGGGGCAAAGCGCACCGGAAAAACCCACCACGCAGATTACCGTGCGCGGTGGCCACGAGACGATTTTGCTCGTCGAAGATGAGGCGCCAGTCTGCGAACTCGTTTCCCGTGTGCTGGCCAAATATGGGTACAAGGTTTTATCAGTGAACGATGGCACCGAGGCCGTAGAAGTCTGGCGAAACAACAAGGATGAAATAGCCCTGTTGCTCACTGATTTGGTCATGCCCAACCACATGAACGGGCGCGAGCTGGCGGAAAAGTTGCGGGCCGAGCAACCGGAGCTCAAAGTCATCTTCACCAGTGGTTACAGCGCCGACATTGTGGGCAAGGATTTCAAACTGGAACCGGAGCTGAACTTTTTGCAGAAGCCTTACCATCCGCAAATGCTGGCCATGACGGTGCGCCGTTGTCTCGACGGCAAACGAAATTGAACCGCAGGCATCTTCCAACTTTTCTTTCCGGACGGGTTTCGCTTAAACTCCGTACATGATCATTGCGCCTTCGTTGCTGGCCGCCGACCACGCCCGTTTTGGCAAGGAAGTCGAGCGCGCGAATCGCTCCGGTGCCGATTGGCTGCATCTTGACATCATGGACGGGCATTTCGTGCCGAATATTTCCTTTGGGCCCGAAGTCATCCGCGCGGTTCGACCGCTGACCAAGCTCTTTTTCGATGTTCATTTGATGTGCTCACGCCCGGAGATCTTGCTGGAACCCTTTGCGGAGGCTGGTGCGGACGAAATCATCATTCACGTTGAACTTGGCGAACAGGTCGCGCCGTTGATCTGGAAAATCAAATCGCTCAATAAAAAGGTCGGCCTCGCCGTCAATCCTCCTACGGCTATTGCCGAAGTCCAGCCGTATCTGGACCAGATTGATTTGCTGCTGGTGATGACAGTTAATCCGGGATTCGGCGGACAGCAGTTCATTCATGAGTGTCTTCCGAAGGTTCAGCAAGCCGATGCCTGGCGGCATGAGCGGAGATTGCCATATCGCATCAGCGTGGATGGGGGCATCAATTTTCAGACTGCCGCTGAATGCGCGCGTGTCGGCGCAGACACGTTTGTGAGCGGGACGACTTTATTCCACGCGCACAATCTGCACGCCGCGGTAAAAAAGATGCGTCAGATCGTAACCGCCCATGATCCGGCGCTGGCGGATTTGAAGCTTTGACCGGTGCGTTATGAATATCACGTTTGGCACGGACGGCTGGCGCGCGGTCATCGCGGAAGAGTTCACCTTTGCCAATGTCGCGCGTGTGGCGCAGGCCTCGGCGGATTATTGGAGTTCTGAAATCCAAAGTCCAAAGTCCAAAGTTTTTGGGCGTGAACCAAAAATTGTCGTCGGCTTTGATCGCCGGTTTTTTTCGGACCGGTTTGCCCGGACCGCCGCTGAAATTCTGGCTGGGAATGGGTTTCAAGTGGTGCTCACGCCGGAGCCAACACCAACGCCGTCCGTTTCGTTTGCCGTCAAGGCGCAGTGCGCTGTTGGTGGTGTGATGATTACCGCCAGCCATAATCCACCGATTTTCAACGGGTTTAAACTCAAATCGTTCTACGGCGGCTCAAGCGATCCGGAAACCTGTCACGCGGTCGAGGGTTTTCTGGATTGCAATCCCGTTCGGTCTGTGAAATTCGACGAAGCGGTATGCGCTGGACAAATTTGCATTCGAGACGTCCGCCCCGCGCACTTCGCCGGTCTGAAAAAGCTCGTGGATTTCAAGTTGGTTGCGAAATCGAAATTGCGTTTCGCTCATGACGCTCTGTTTGGTGTTGGCGCGGGCTGTTTTGAACAATTGCTCGCGGGCACAAGCTGTAAGGTCACGACCCTCAATGCGGAGCACGATGTGCTGTTCGGCGGCATCAATCCCGAGCCGATTGACAAGAATTACAAGCGCACCCATAAATTTCTCCGCCGGCATCCGCACGACATTTGCCTCGTGACCGACGGTGACGCCGACCGTGTCGGCGGCATGACCGGCCGTGGCGACGCCCTCACCACGCACCAGGTCATTTGCCTGCTGTTGCATCATTTGATTGTGAATCGAAAGGGCAGGGGGCGGGTGGTCAAGGCGCTTACGACCACTTCGATGGTGGATAAGATGTGCGCGGCACATGGCCTGCCGCTGGTCGAAACCGGTGTCGGTTTCAAATATATTTGCGCAGAAATGCTCAAAGGTGACGTGCTGCTCGGCGCGGAAGAAAGCGGCGGCATCGGTTTTCCGGGACACATTCCCGAGCGTGATGGCGTGGCTGCCGGATTGATGCTGCTCGAATTGCTCGCGACCGAACGCGTATCCGTTGACAAAATGCTGGCGAAATTGGAAAAGCAATTCGGCCCCCATTATTACGGAAGAATTGACACACATTATCCTTTGGGAAAACGCGCGGCCCTGATGGAATTTCTAAAAAAAAATCCGCCGGCGAAACTGCTGCGCTCGGCATTAACCGGCATGAAAACGTTCGATGGTGTTAAATTTATAGCCGAAGACTCGTCGTGGCTCATGTTGCGCGGTTCGGGGACGGAACCGATTCTGCGGATTTACGCCGAGGCAAAGTCGAAGACTGATGTGCGGAGGCTGTTGGGACTCGGCGTGAAGCTGGCGCAGTACTGAACTACAGTTTTTTCTGTGCCGGGATTTCTTCGAATCAGCCCGTTTCTGCTCAGTGAAGGACCAGCCGATAAAATCGGGTTGAGAATTGGCCCGCCTGAGAATCTGAAAATTGAGTCCACACGTTTGAAGTTGCCACACCTGTCTTATCAATAGTCATCCAGGTCTGCATGTCTGTGGACGCTTGAACTTCATACCAATGGCCTGGGGCTACGGGGAATTCCATGCCCATGGAATTGGCATTCATTGCTCCGAGCAATCTGATCACTCCCGGGGTTAAATAGGCCACATCGCTCGACAGGGCGCTTTCCACTCCGGTTGAATTATAGGCCGTGACGGCGAAATGATAGGTTTCTCCTTCCTGCAAGCCCGAGACGGAGGCGGTTGTATTGTTTCCAATATCAATTTTGTTGGTAAACATCCCATTTTCGCTGCCGCAGTAGAGGAAATAACCAGCCACGGCCGGACTCTTTGAAGCGTTCCATACCAGTTGTACGTTTTGAGCGCCGTGTGCGGTGTTAAAACAAAAAACCAGGGCGAGTAAAATTGTTCCTAATCTCCCACCTCGGCTTGTAGAAGTACGACTTTTACGACTTTCTTTCCCAAAATCCATTTATACAACTTTCGTCAAAAAACCAATTGCACCTCCCTTTAGCAAAATTATTGCCAAAGGTTTTTTGCCGCTTAAATCAATGGAAAACGGTGGTTAAACCGGTTGAAGTGCCCCAAAAGCGAACTGTGGTTTTCCCTTTAAGACAGTGATTCTTTGTTTGAGACACTGACAGTTTCAAGTATTCCCAAAATTTCCGCAGATTTACCGGAAGAATTTTTCAGGCGTGCCTGTTTAACGATTATTTTGGCGTGGGATTGCACAGATTTCCAAAAAACGAACCTCGGGCTCCGGCGTAAGTGTGGTTAAATGGCAACGGATTACGGTAAAAAGTTGAACATGACTGGCACTGCTGATGCTGCGAAAAAGACATGAACAAAACGTGGCTGCATATTATTGCAGTGAACCTGGTGCTGGTGGGCATTCTCGCCAGGTTGCGCGCCGCAGTGAATAACCATATCGCACTCGGGTATCAGGACGAAACAGGTTTTCACTTTGGCATCCAGCATCCACGGGAAGATTAGCGGCCTTTCTGTTGGCGGCTGTCAGACTCCTTCAGGAGCGTAATCGGAGATGGGGGGTTGACGTCCCCGTTCGGGATATGATGGCCCGGCAAACAAAGCGTTTCGAGTGGGGAAGCGCGTTTTCTGTTTGTCCCTTCTTCGCAAATTTTGAATTCTGACCAGCGAAATGACATCTTTTATGTTTAACCAAATTATTCCTTGTAACTTTGAGTGAAATTTTATAGGCGTTGAATGGTGAAGTTCAATGGCTGGGTTCAAGAGACTCGGCAGGGTAATCGGGACGGGCAGGAAGCGGTCATCGTTCAGTGGGTTGGATTCGTTTATGAGTGATTACAAAACCGGTGACGCGTCGCTTGACGTTGCGAAGAGATTGTTGTTGACGGATGCGCGCGATTTTGGCGGCGTTTGTGGCGTAATTCAGAATAAATTTCCCCTTGGAGGAACATGAAAGATTCCGGCACAGCGCGGCAGAAGAAAAACACTCGCATCCTTATTGTCGATGATCATCCCCTGGTGCGTGAGTCGCTGAAGCGCATCATTCAACAGCAACCGGATTTGAATGTGTGTGGTGAAACGGACAATGGCGGTCAGGCCTTGGAGCTGGTTGCCGAAACCAAACCACATCTGGTGATTTTGGATCTTACTTTAAAGGATTCCCACGGATTGGAACTTATCAAGAATTTGAATGACAGTTATCCCAAGGTCATGTGTCTGGTATTTTCAATGCACGAGGAGACCTTGCATGCTGAGCGGGCGATTCGGGCAGGTGCGCGCGGATATGTGGCCAAAGAAGAGCCCCCGGGAAAAATTTTACTGGCCATTCGCAAAGTTTTGAGCGGAGAAATTTACTGGAGCGAAAAAGCCGCCAGCTGGGTTGCCTCTCAGATCGCCTCCCGGCCACGCCCGTCGTCTAATTTCTCGGTGGACCTGCTGACAGATCGGGAACTACAGGTTTTTGAATTGATGGGTGGAGGGCAAAACACGCGACAGATTGCCGCGATGTTGCATATTGACGCGAGCACAGTGGAAACCTACAGGGCCAGGATCAAAGAAAAGCTGAATTTAAAGAGCACCTCGGAATTACTTCAGTACGCCATTCGTTTCCAGATGTTGCCAAGGGGCAACAACAGATAGAGCACCCCCCGATGCCCGCTTCAAAACCCGGCCGGACAAAGACAAGGGCGGCGTGTAGTGAATTTAGCTACAAAAAAATAAACATTATGCCTACAAGATAATAGTGCTAGGCACTGTGGATAAACCTTCCGGAATGTGGTTTACTATTTGCCAGTTGACGTTTTAACGAACACTTATCAGATGGAGGGGTTGTACAAGTTTGATCGAGGTCAAAACAGCGACAGTTGCTGGAGTGGAAAAGTTGTACTGCAATGTGGTTCTGCAATTGGCGGAGCGGACATGAAGTCGGGCAGGGGTGGTGGTTGCCTTTTTTCTGCCCAAAACCCTAAAATGAAGGTTGGAAAGTTTATTTGATGCTATTAAATTCTACAATTCGGATAGAACCCCTGGCTTGGTACTGTGCTCGGACGAAGCCAAAGCATGAGCACATCGCGGCGGCGAATCTGCGCAAAAACCTTAATTTGGAGGTGTTTCATCCCCGCTTGCGCATTGAGCGGGCGACTCGGCGCGGAGTTGTCCGGGCTAACGAGCCATTGTTCCCCTGCTATATTTTCATCCGCTGCGTTATTGAGCAAAATTTGAATGAAATTCAGCGTACGAATGGAATTGGTACGGTTGTGCATTTTTCCCATCGGATTCCGACAATAGCGGATTCAGTGATTGAGGAGTTGAAAGAATGTTTTGCGGGCGAAGAAACGATGACTGTCGAAGATCGCATTTCGCCAGGCGATGAAGTATTGCTGGCCGATGGCGCTTTTGCAGGAATGCGCGCCTTCGTCTTGCGGGTCATGCCGGCCAGAAAACGTATTCAAGTGTTGCTTGACGTTTTAGGCCGGCCTACCCCGGCGGAAATTGATGAGAGTTCGGTTGTCTTGGAGCGAAATGCGGTGGCCGAGTTGGTGCCAATTTTGGCGGCGCCTCGTGCGGGAGATTTTGCGGTTTCAGGTTGAAGTTGGAACAAATATCAAGGGACACTCCGGTCAAGCTGTTCGGAGCAGGGATTTTTGGTTTGGCGAAAATTGCTTTCCGCCAACAAGTGCGGAGCTTTATGTCAGGACAGGCAATATTGGACAAAATGCCGATTGTGAATCTGCAACTTTCTAAGCGGGACGCAAGTCATTCAATTTTCCTTCCCAACCCGCGTTATCATACTGCCCGATTCCCTTCTTCGTAATCATGGCCTTTCCCAATCAACATGATTTGCCGGCCGACGTTTTCCCGCCCGGACCAGGTTCTGTTTTGCGTTGGAAACGGATTCTGGACGTTAGCGCTGTTCTGTTGGCCTTGCCGTTGCTTGTGCCGTTGATGGTGGTTGTTGCCGTCTTGATTCGGGTTGTTTCTGCGGGGCCGGTTTTATTCAAACAGGAACGGGTTGGTTATTTGGGGCGGCGATTTATGTGTTTCAAGTTTCGGACCATGTTTGTCGGCGCGGACGCGGCAGTGCATCAGGGCCATCTGCGTTATTTAATGGATTCGAATACGCCAATGACGAAGATGGATTCGGAAGGTGATCCTCGAATCATTCCCTTTGGTTTGTTGCTCCGTTCTTGCGGACTGGATGAGTTGCCACAACTCATCAACGTGTTGCGGGGTGAAATGAGCCTGGTAGGGCCGCGTCCTTGTCTGCCTTACGAATATGAGAATTACCTTCCGTGGCAAAAAGAAAGATTTTCCTCGGTGCCCGGGCTTACCGGGCTTTGGCAGGTTAGTGGCAAGAACCAGACTACGTTCGTGGAAATGATTCAACTGGACATAAGATATGCGCGAGAAAAAACCCTCTGGTTCGATACGGCAATTTTGTTACGAACCATTCCGGCCCTAGTCACCCAGGTGTGGGAGACACGCCGCCGGGAAAAAATGCTTTCCAGTCCGGTCCGTTCAGAAACGATTCTTTCCCGAAGTCATCCCGCCCCGGCGTATGCCACGCACAAGCACGCCTTTGTCGAGATTGTCCGTGCGGAACGGCAGGGGCATTTGGATTTGGAAAGGAACAAACCGAAATTGTAATATGCCAAAGCAAATAAAAGTTGGAGTTGTAGGTTGTGGATATTGGGGGCCCAATCTGGTTCGCAATTTTAGATCTCTGCCTGATTGCGAGCTGAAAATAATGTGCGACATCAGCGAACAACGCCTGTTGCATCTCAAATCATTGTATCCCGAGGTGGAAGGGGAAACGGATTACAACCATATGCTTAACGGAATTGGTCTTGACGCGGTTATCATTGCCACTTCGGTCAAGTCGCACTATTCAATGGCCAAGGCCAGCCTGTTGTCGGGCAAACACACCTTTATTGAAAAACCGATGGCTTCCTCGTCTGAAGAATGTCAGGAATTGATCGAAATTGCGCGGAAAAAAGGACTGGTGCTGATGACAGGACACACCTTTCTCTATTCACCGGCGGTGAGAAAGATTAAGGAAATTGTGAAGTGCGGGGACATTGGAGAGATCCGCTATATTTGCGCCCGTCGATTGAACCTGGGACTTTTCCAAAAAGACATCAATGTGGCCTGGGACCTGGCCCCCCATGATATTTCCATTGTTCTGCATATCATGGAGGATCGTCCTACCGTTGTGAACTGCCAGGGTAGTGCTCATATTACTCCGGGAGTGGAAGATGTAACGACCATGTGGCTCGGGTTTCCCGGAGAACGCTCGGCGATTGTTCACAGCAGCTGGCTCGACCCGAGAAAAATCCGTGAGATGACCATCGTGGGCAGCAAACGGATGATTGTTTACGACGATGTTTCGCCGCTGGAGAAAATCCGGATTTTTGACGCGCGGGTGGAAAGACCGCCGCACTACGATACCTTCGCTGAGTTTCATTATGCCTACCACTACGGCGATGTTTATATTCCATATATCAAGCAGGAGGAGCCATTGAAAAATGAATGCCAGCATTTTCTGGATTGCATCAGACAGGGAACACAACCTTTGACGGACGGCGAAGATGGTTTGGAATTGGTGCGCATTTTGGAAGCATCCACTCAATCTCTGAAAAAAGGCGGTGCCCCCATCAGCCTTTCGGCGCGACAAAATGGGCACAATGGCGATTCTTCTGTTTCCGAGGCAGCGCTTCGCGTGTCAATATTAACTTTTGAAAAGGGAGCAAAGAAACCCCGTCGTGAGCCAACTCAGAAAACACAGGTAAAACTTCGGGCGCGAGGGCGTTGAGTTTGTTAAGTGAGTTCTTCACAGCATTTGTTTCAGCGGATAGCTCCCGACGTAAAGTTGGGTAAAAATGTCCGGCTTCACGATTTCGTCAACCTTTATGGCTGCGAGATTGGGGACGATGTGAAGATCGGAACGTTTGTGGAGATTCAAAAAGGGGTCAAGATTGGGAACCGCTGCAAAATCTCCAGTCATACCTTCATTTGTGAAGGGGTGACCCTGGAAGACGAGGTTTTCGTTGGACATAATGTTGCTTTTACCAATGATCGTTACCCCCGCGCCACCAACGGGAATGGCCAGTTGCAAACCGGAACTGACTGGGAATGCGTTCGGACCCACGTTAAACGGGGTGCTTCCATTGGTACTGGTGCTACGTTACTTTGCGGAATTACGATTGGTGAAAACGCCATGATTGGTGCGGGCAGCGTGGTTACAAAAGACGTGCCCGCCGGGGCGACCGTGGCGGGTAATCCAGCCAGAATTATGCGGTCAATTTTGCTGGAAAAATAACCCGGATATCGGCAAGTCTATTTAGCATGAACGAAAAGCGGCAGGACTTACAAGCTGGTGGAATGTCTGTCGGAGATGTTTATTTCATTCTTTTCCGGCAGAAATGGATCATTCTTGCCTTCTCTCTGTTGGGCATCGTGGGTGCCGGCCTGCTTCTTTTTGTCATCAAACCGCCGCAATATCAATCTAATGCGATGATCTCCATACGATATGTGGTGGAAGGGAAATCCTTGAATCCGCCCGGGGATCAACTTAGCACCAGAACCCTGGATCTACAGAGGGACAGTATTATCAATACTGAAGTGGCGACTTTGTTCAGCTTTGATCTGGCCAAGGAAGTGGTTCAAGCCATAACACCGGAAAGAATTTTGGCGACTGAGGGTGGGGGCACGAATGTCAATTGGGCTGCCTCTCTGGTGAAAAATGGCTTGATCGTGGAACCCCTTCCCGAGAGCAGTGTCATCCGGGTTACCTTTCAGTCTCCAGACGCTGCGCTGGTCCAGCCGATCTTAAGTGAAATCCTTGTTGCCTACCAACATGTACAGTTGCACCAGGGATTAGGGGTGCCGGATGAATCTCTGACCAATGAGGTTGTCCAATTGCAGGCTCAACTTGTCCAGACCGATGCTGAACTCAGCAAGCTAAAAAATGCGAACGGAGTGGTTTCTGTCGAAGAAACACAAAAAGGATACGCCGACCAGATTTCGAAAATTCGTCAGGAAATCTTCAGTGCCGAGGTTGAATTGTCCGGATATCGAGCGGTGGTAGGCCAATTGACAAAGTTATCGGGAGCAAAACCGGAAACATCAAATTCGGAATCAGCAACAGAGATTCCTTCCGATCAGGTTGATACCTATAGACGAGTTTGCGTCCAGCTCGCCTCCCTGCAAGCAAGGGAGCAAAACTATCTGACCGTGCAAGGATTCACCATGGAAAATGTGCTGGTCCAGCAGGTCCGTGGACTGATTAATCAATACGAAACAACAAGGAAGAACCTTGAAGGAAAATATCCGCAGCTTGTTACGCTGGATGTTCCCGCGTCGGAGACTGCCATCCCCCAGCCCGGAGATGCTTCATTCGATTTGAGATCGGGTTCTGAACAAGTGGCGGCGCTGGAAGCCAAAATTCAGGTGTTGAATTCGCAGTTGAATCAGGTTTGGTCGGAAGCGACAAATTTCGACCGAGTGAGAACAACCATTTCCGAATTGGAAGAGAAAAGGGACCTTGCAGCAGCCAATCTCAAATATTTCCAGAATAATCTGGAGCAGACCCGCATTAACGAGGCTTTGGGGGAAGATAAAGCAGCGAATATCAGCATCATTCAATGGCCGACTCCGCCGGCCAAGGGTTGGTCAAAGGCTTTCAAGAAAAAGGTGGGCGCGGTGGCGGTTGGTGGGGTCCTGGCCGGGGTGGCTTTGGCATTTTTCATCGAGCTGTTTTTGGATCGTACCATAAAACGCCCGACGGAAATCGAGACAAAGTTGCAACTGCCCCTGTTTATTTCCATCCCAGACCTGACCAAGAACGGTTTTCGTCGTCTGGCGCCGGAAAACGATCGTTTGCTCCTGCAGGATGCCGGGGGCAACCGGTCTGAAAATTCCGGAAAGAATACGCCTCATCCAGCCGGCGTGGATCCAATGAATCGCCAGAATCCATTGCGCCGGTTTTGCGAGGGGCTTAGGGATCGTCTGATTGTCTATTTCGAAGTGAGGAATCTCGTCCACAAACCAAAACTCATCGGCGTGACGAGCTGCGCCAAGGGTGCCGGTGTCAGCAGCATCGCCACCGGCCTGGCGGCCTCCCTTTCGGAGATGGGAGAGGGGAATGTGCTTCTGGTGGACATGAATGTTGAGGGAGGAGCCGCTCAGCACTTCCATAAAGGAAAGCCCAATTGCGGGTTGGAATCCGCGTTGAAAACCGAGACAAAAGCCAATGCCCTTGTCCAGGAAAACCTGTATGTTGCGGCTGAGCCGATGCGCACCGAAGCGCTGCCGCAGGTTTTGCCCAAACGCTTTGCGGGGCTGATTTCGCAAATCAGGAACAGCGGTTACGATTATATCATTTTTGATATGCCGCCGGTGGCCGAAACTACCATGACTTTCCGCCTGGCGAGGCTCATGGATCAGACGTTGCTCGTCATTGAGGCCGGGAAAACCAATCAGGAGGTTGTCAAGCGGGTGGCGGCGTTGTTGGCCGAGTCAAAAGCCAACGTCAGTACGGTGCTCAATAAGGCGCGGACCTACGCGCCTCGTTGGTTGCATCAGGAGTTTCTGGACAGCATGTAAAGGGTGTACGAGCTGCAGCCCGATGATGAGGGTGCTGTAATTCGTGCAGGAAAGCGCGCTGATTCAAGGCGTGCGGGATTTGAAGATGATTTCTCCGGAGCCAGAAACCCAATCTTCGAGTTCGCGCATTTCCGGAAGTTCGGATCCGGCAGCACTCCGTGGCAAGCGGGCGGCTGTGATTGTTTTTTCCCATTATCCAAGTGACCCGCGGCCGCGCCGCGCGGCTGAAGTTCTTGTTCAGCTTGGTGTGAACGTTGAAGTTATTTGTCTCAAGCAGGATAAATACGAACCTCGCCGTGAAATTTACAAAGGAGTCAGCATCCGGCGAATTTCGTTGAAGCGCCGCCGGGGTGGCAAGTTTTCGTATATGTTTCAGTATTCAGTTTTCCTGCTTGTTTCATTTGTTGTACTGGCATTTCGTTCGTTATCGCGTCGTTATCATCTTGTCCACGTACATAACATGCCGGATATTCTGGTCTTTGCCGCCCTGGTTCCCAAAGTGTCCGGCGCAAAAGTCATTCTGGATCTTCACGATCCCATGCCGGAGTTGATGATGACAATTTTTGGTCTGGCGCCGGAAAGCTTCGGGGTCCGCCTTCTGAAGAGGTTTGAGAGGTGGAGCATCCAATTCGCCGATGCAGTGCTGACCGTCAATGAGGCCTGCAAGCAGCTTTTTACGAACCGGGGTTGTCCGCCGGAGAAAATTCATGTGGTGATGAATTCGCCTGACGAGAGCATTTTCAAATACCGGGATGCGCGGAAAATTTCCACCGGGCGCGGTCCCGCGAAGCCATTCGTCATCATGTATCACGGTTCACTGGTCGAAAGGCATGGTTTGGATATTGGAGTCGGCGCTTTGCGTATTGTCAAACAAACCATTCCCCATGCTGAACTCAGGATTTACGGGCAGAGCACGCCGTTCCTGGAACAGGTCTTGAATTCGATACGCCATTCCAACCTGCAGACTCCGTCCGTTACCTCGGTCCCCGGACGCTCGAGCAAATCGTGGAAGCCATTGATGAATGCGATGTCGGGATTATCCCGAACCGTCGCAGCATTTTCACCGAAATCAATACCCCGACGCGCATCTTTGAATATTTGTCACGGGGCAAACCGGTTATCGTTCCGGCAGCGCAGGGGATCCGGGATTACTTTTCCGATGGCCAGTTGGTTTTTTTTGAGTTGGGCAATGCAGACGATCTGGCCCGCAAGCTCGAATATGTTTGTCTTCACCCCGAAGAAGTAGAAAAAGTGGTGGAGTTGGGGCGCGAGGTCTATCGGAACCACAAGTGGAGCGTGGAACGGACCAAGTTCACGAATCTGGCGGGTGAATTGCTGGCCGCCTACAACTAACAGGTGCCGTGGCGCGTTTTCCCGGAAACGAGGAAAACACAATGCTTTCACCTGCCTTTAAAGGGACTTTCCAGACCGTGTTTGCTGGCTGGAATCCCGCTGATTGTTCCAAATGATAGGAGTAGCCTTAAACCCAGCGGAGCGGGACGCAGTCGCGGAATTCTTCGAACTGTTCAAAACCCCGTGGGAGTTCCATCGAGACGACGGCTGTTACGATGTCTTGATTTGTACGTGTGCGCAAGTGCCGCGGAACGCCGCGAAACTCGTCCTGCTTTACAGTGCCGAGGTGACAGAACCAGACACGCAGTCTGGATTATTGGTGAAATCACAGGGTGGTGGTACGATGCTGGTTTATGAGGGCAAGCGCATTCCGATTTACGGCACTGCTGCAACATTTCCCGGAAGCCGGTTCACTCCGGTTGTCGAAGAAAATACGGGGGAACCGGCGACGTTCAAAAACAGTTGCGGCAACAAAACCCTGTTGCGGATCGGATATAATTTATTCACCGAGGTGCGGCATGTGCTCAAAACGGGGCAAACGGCAGCCAATGCCGGGAGCGCCACATTGGAATTGCACATTGCCCTGCTCCGGGATTTGATCACAAAATCCGGAATTCCAGTCGTAGAAATCCCTCCGATCCCCGAAGGACACAGCTTCATTACCTGTTTGACCCACGACATTGATCACCCCATTCTCCGGAATCATTGTTGTGATCACACGATGGTTGGTTTCCTGTATCGCGCCACCATAGGAACCGTCATCGATGTCTTTTGCCGAAGGAAATCGCTGAGAGACCTGCGTATCAACTGGGCGGCGGCATTACGGCTGCCTTTTATCTATCTGGGGATGGCAAAAGATTTCTGGCGCGAGTTTGATCGCTATGTCGAAATGGAAGCTGGACTGGCCTCAACCTACTTTGTCATCCCCACGAAGAACTACCCGGGGCATCCGTTTGCGGGCAAGAGCTTTTCCAGGCGTGCTGTGCGTTACGATGTCAGCGACGTCAGTCCGCAATTACAGAAAATCGTATCGTCAGGTTGCGAGGTTGAGTTGCATGGGATTGATGCCTGGGTTGACAGCACCAAAGGTTGTGAGGAACGCAATCGGGTGACACAAACGTTGAACACAACCGTAACCGGAGTGCGGATGCATTGGTTGTTTTTCGACGAAACCTCCCCCGCAGTGCTGGAGCGGGCGGGTTTTTTGTACGATTCAACAGTTGGTTACAATGAGACGGTGGGCTATCGTGCCGGCACGACGCAAGTGTACAGACCACTTGGAGCAGCAAATCTGCTCGAGTTACCGCTGCACATCATGGACACCGCGCTGTTTTTTCCCGGTTTTCTGGCTCTCAACGATGGGGATGCCTGGCGAATGGTCAGGCGGTTCATCGATGACATGGGCCAGTTTGGAGGCGTCCTGACGATTAACTGGCATGACCGTAGTATTGCACCGGAACGGTTGTGGGATGGGTTCTATTTGAAATTGCTCCGGGAATTAAAGGGCAGGGGCGCCTGGTTCGCAACTGCGCGGCAAGCTGTTTCCTGGTTCAGAAAGCGCCGTACGGCGGCGATCGAGACTACACTTATGGAGGATGGAAGAATCAGAATCAAAGCCTCGGCCGGATCGAGCGATAAGGCGCCCGGGCTTAAAATCCGGATACACAAACCTGGAACATGGAACGGCTTGAGAAAAAAAACTGGCCAGTCGTCACCAACATTCGTGGACCTGGCCTTCAATGGAAAAATTGATACGGAAATCAGGTACCAGGCTTCCATGCCGGGGATTGATCGCGAAAGCGCTGTTTTCTCAGGCCATGAATAACAACACAATCGTATTGGCACAGTTGGGTTGCGGGTATTGGGGACCCAACCTGCTTCGGAACTACTCCGCCCTTCCGAATTGCCGGGTGAAATATGTAGTGGACGCAAGCCCTGAACGCCGGGCTTATGTCGAGGCAAACTTTCCCCATGCTCAGGCAGTAGAATCAATTGACCCGGTCTTGACCGATCCGGAAGTGAAAGGGGTAATCATCGCAACTCCCGCCGGAACGCACTTTGCGTTTACCAGGCAAGCCCTTCAAGCAGGCAAGCATGTATTCGTCGAAAAGCCATTGGCCACCAAAGTGGCAGAAGTGGACGAGCTGGCCCGATATGCCGCCGAGCGAAAACTCGTTGTCATGGCGGGGCACACTTTCATTTACAATGCCGCTGTCCGCTATGTGAAAAAATTGATGGAGGACGGCGAACTGGGAGAAATCCGCTACATCTACAGCCAGCGACTCAATCTGGGCCGTATCCGGTCCGATATTGACGCATTATGGAATTTCGCCCCTCACGACATCAGCATCATCCAGTATTGGCTGGGGAATCCCGAGCCATTGTCCGTTTTTCGCCAGGGGATGGATTACATGCAGGAAGAAATTGACGATGTTGTTTTTCTCAGCCTCGTTTATCCCGGCAAGATCATGGCCAATATTCACGTGAGCTGGCTGGATCCGCAAAAAGTCCGTAAAATGATTGTGGTCGGCTCCCGCAAAATGGTGGTGTACGACGACGTGGCAGACGACAAAATAGCCATTTACGACAAGGGCATTGATCGGCGGGCTGTTCTGGGCGAGAACATGGACTTCGACAATCCCCGCCGGCTGCAGTTCGATTATCGGAGCGGGGACATTCTCATGCCGCAAATCAAATTCAGCGAGCCACTTCGGGCGGAAGCCGAGCATTATATTGATTGCATCCGCAACCAGCGTGTGCCATTGACGGGAATTGATCACGCGCGCAAGGTGGTTTCAATTCTCGAACGTTCGAAACCATTCCGCGGTTAGACCCGGGAAGCCGGAAATTTATGGGTGAACCCAAAATTCAACGCGTCGGAATCGTGGACGTTACCTTCGGCCGGAATGTGACCATCATCGAGCCGGTTAATCTCTACGGTTGTGTAATTGGAGACGACAGTTCCATCGGCCCCTTCGTCGAAATTCAGCGTGGAGCTGTCATCGGAAAACGTTGTCGGATTCAATCTCACGCCTTTATCTGTGACATGGTGACCATTGGTAATGATTGTTTCATTTCACACGGCGCGATGTTTATCAACGATCCTTTTGTATCAGGTGGGCCGGCGATGCGAAAGCGCGAAGCTTGGCGGTTCACTCAAATTGGCGATCGGGTCAGCATAGGGACCAATGCGACCATTCTGCCTGTGTCCATCTGCGATAGGGTCGTTATTGGTGCCGGTTCGGTGGTGACGCGGGACATTTCCAAGGCCGGCATTTACGCGGGCAACCCTGCGCGCCTCTTGCGAGAGCTGACGGGGCCAATGGAACATCCTGGATTGACCGGCCGGATATCAAACACGCAGGCCTGATGCAACGCCAATCCAGGCTTCCTGTTTTGGCCGGGTATAACTGACAGTCTTATTTTATGGCTTCCATTCAAATGACGCATCCTGGCGAGACGCACGACATAAAAGTTCCATTCGTTGACCTCCATGCTCAGTATCAGAGCATCAAGTCGGAGATTGATGCCGCCATCGGCGAGGTCATTGCCGAGTCGGCCTTCGTGCGTGGACCGCATGTTGAAAGATTCGAACAAGCCTGGGCAAAAACCCTGGGCCTGCGCCATTGTGTTTCCTGCGCTAATGGTACCGATGCGCTCTACATAACCATGCGCGGGCTGCAATTGAAGCCGGGAGATGAGGTTATCACCACCGCTCACTCCTGGATAGCCACTTCCGAAACCATCACCCAGGCCGGAGGACGGGTCGTGTTCTGTGACACCGATGAGGACACATTCACAATAAACCCTGCCTTGATTGAATCCAAAATAACCCCACGCACCGTAGGAATCATCCCCGTCCATCTCTATGGCCAGTCTGCGGACATGGAAGCCATCATGGCCATTGCCTCGAAACACAAGCTATGGGTGATTGAAGATTGCGCTCAAGCTCACCTGGCGCGGTTCAAAGGCCGGCTGGTGGGCACTTTCGGAAACGCGGCGACATTTTCTTTTTATCCGGGTAAAAACCTTGGTGCTTATGGCGACGCTGGATGCATTGTGACCAATGACAATCAATTGGCGGATTGGACGGCTACTTTCGCCCGTCATGGTGGCAAAGGGGATCATGTGATGGAAGGCATCAATAGCCGGTTGGATGGGCTTCAGGCCGCTATTTTGAATGTCAAGCTTCCCCATTTGGCTGACTGGACCGAGGTTCGACGAAGGGTCGCTTCCCGTTACGACGAACTTTTAAGCGGGGTTGGAGACATCGTAACACCCAAAATCGGCCGCGACCGGAATCATGTTTACCACCTGTATGTCGTCCGAACACAGAAGCGGGATGCCTTGAAAAAATGTCTGGCCGAAGCAGGCGTCGCCACCGTGTTGAATTATCCCAAGGCACTGCCGTTCTATCCGGCTTACCTCTACCTGGGACACAAACCGTCGGATTTCCCGGCGGCCTATCGCAATCAATCGCTCATTCTATCATTGCCGATCTTCCCGGAAATGAGCGACGAGATGATCGCCTACACAGCCGGCCAGATAAAAGATTGTTTCAATGGTTCAAACGCTTAAGAATTCAGTGCGAATGAGCAAGTACATTGTCATCACACCGGCGCACAATGAAGAAGCTTTCATTGAGAAAACAATCCATTCAATGGTAGCGCAGACGGTTCCGCCGCTTAAATGGGTCATTGTGAACGATGGTTCGGTGGATCGGACGGCCCCGATCGTTGAAAGTTGGGCAGAACGCTGCGGATTTATCCAACTCGTGAACCTGCGCCGTGATGAGGGAAGAAACTTCGCCCGTAAGGCGCTTGCGTTCAATGCAGGTTTCAAAGAAGTTCAAAATCTCGCCTTCGATTTTATCGGTAATGTGGATGCGGACATGTCATTCGAACCGGAATACTTCCAAAACATACTGAAGGAGTTTGAGTCAGACCCCCGGTTGGGCATCTCGGGAGGGATCGTTTATACAAAATTTACGGACAAATTTGTTTCGTATGACACCACGGCTGATAGCGTGGGTGGAAAGGTCCAGCTTTTTCGACGGGAATGCTTTGAATCTGTGGGCGGATATATACCACTGAAACATGGCGGCATAGACACAGCCGCAGAGATTATGGCGAGAATGAATGGATGGAAAGTAAGAAAATCGTTCGAGAATAAAACCTTTGAGCATCGTCCAACCAGCTTCGCATGGGGAACACCATTGAGAGCGAAAATGCTTGAGGGCAGCCATTTCCATTCACTGGGATATGACCCGATGTTTTATTTGCTTCGCTGTATCTACCGGCTGAAGGAATACCCCTTCATCATTGGGAGTGGAGCGGCTTTGCTTGGATATATCAACAGTATGGTTCATCAACGTCCGGTTGTGTTGCCGGCTGAGGTTGTTAAATTTTTGAGGACGGAACAAAGAACCAAACTGATCAGAGTACTCCGCTTTTGCTCGGATAGTTGAAGTTTCCGCTCCGCTGTGAACTTTGAGGCCGACGGGCTGCTTGACTTTTGTATGTGTGGCATTTGCGGCATTTTTGATCTGACGGGAAATCCCATTAACCGGGAAACCTTTGTCAAAATGCGTTCCATCATTCAACACCGGGGACCGGATGGTGAGGGTGAGTTCGTGGATCGTGAAATCGGTTTGGGTCATCGGCGGCTCAGCATCATTGACGTTGGCGGTGGCGGACAACCGATTGGGAACGAAGATGGGAACATTCAGGTTGTCTTTAACGGGGAGATCTACAACTTCATCGAATTGCGAAATGAGTTGGTACGTTTTGGTCATCAGTTCAAGACGCGGTCGGACACCGAAGTCATCGTCCACGCCTACGAGCAATGGGGTTCTGCATGCGTCAAGCGCTTCAACGGCATGTTCGCGTTTGCTCTTTGGGATACGCGGAATCGTGAACTCTTTCTCGCGCGTGATCACTTGGGCATCAAGCCAGTTTACTATGTGACGACAGGCGGTCAGTTCTTATTCGCCTCCGAGATCAAGTCACTGCTCCAACATCCAGGCTGCCCTCGCGAAGTAGATTTGGAAGCCTTGGCGGAACTCTTCACATTTCGCTATGTCCCATCGCCCAAAACACTTTTTCGAGGAATCCTGAAACTGCCGCCCGCGCATTTCATGAAAGTGTCGCGGACCGGTCTGCAAGTTGAGCGATTCTGGAACTGGACGCCGCGTTTGCAGGGGCAATACAAGGAAATCGAACTTATCGAGGAGTATCGGAATTTGTTGGAAGATGCGGTGCGGTTGCAAATGCGAAGCGATGTCCCGGTAGGGCTGTTCCTTAGTTCCGGCGTTGATTCCGGATCATTGCTGGCAATAATGACCAAATATGCCAAGGGGCCGGTTCAAACGTTTACCATCGGTTTTGAAGGAGGCGAGAAGACTAACGAAGTCGAAGATGCAAAAGCCATGGCGCGTATGTTTGGGGCGGAGCATTACTTCCAGATGCTGACTCCCGAGGACTATGTGAAATACTATGAGCGTTACATGTGGGACCTTGAGGAGCCGGTCGGAAACGAAACCGCTGCCGCATTCTACTTTGTCGCACGAATAGCCAGCCAGCGAGTGAAGGTGGCGTTGACCGGGCAGGGAGCCGATGAGCCGTGGGCCGGCTATGATCGGTACAAAGGGGTAAAGCTGTCCGCTCTCTACCATCGGATGCCCCCCGTGGTCACTAACGGGGTGGCGGCGCTCGTCTCCAGGATGCCGGGTCGCATGGAACGACTCAAACGAGGCGCGGCTTCTTTGAGCGAACCGGACATGCTGACGCGATTCACCAAGATTTATTCCTTTTTCAGCGCCGATATGAAATCCCAACTATACTGTGGGGCTTTGAAAGAGCGCTTCGGTGCAGATGCCTATGGAACAAGGCAGGCATTGAGCCGCCTTCAAAAGGATGTCGATGGTCTGGATCCGCTGACTCAGATGCTCTACATTGATACGCGTGCCAATTTGCCTGATGATCTTCTGATGGTATCGGACAAGACTTCGATGGCGAATTCACTTGAATCACGAGTGCCATTTCTCGATTACCGGTTGATTGAATTTGTTGAGAGCCTTCCTCCGAACCTGAGATTAAAAGGATTGAGCGGGAAATATCTTCACAAAAAAGCGGTGGAAAAGTGGCTTCCTAAACAGATTGTATACCGCAAAAAAAAGGGTTTCGCCAATCCGATTGAAAATTGGTTTCGCGTAAGGATGAAATCTTTTGTCGAAGATTGCCTGTTGAGCGGTGACTCATCCATGTCCTGTTACTTTGATCAGAAGTATATTAAGAGGATGCTGGAATGGGACCGCACCGGCAAGGAACAATACCGACGCCACATCTACCTGCTCGTGTCTTTGGAATTATGGCACCGGCGATTTCTGCAGAATTGAGTTGCAGTTGCAATTGGTGCGCTACTGACAAAAAGCTTTGAATCTACCTGCCGTCATATTTACCATTCTAGCGGGCTTCTTTCTATTGAGGTTGCCTCGGCACTGGGCGGCTGTCCCCCTGGTGATCGGGGCCACATACATGTCCTTGGACAGTTCTCTTGACTTGGGGCCGCTGCATTTTACAAGCGTCCGTATCCTGGTGGCGGTTGGCATTTTGCGGGTGATCGCAAGAGGGGAACGGATAGGAGGGGGATTAAACAGGCTGGATCGGGTGTTGATTGCCTGGGCGGTATGGAGCGTGTGCAGCAGTTGTTTTCATGAGGATTTTTTAACCGCACTTGTTTTCCGGCTTGGGTTGGTTCTCAATGTTTTAGGTTTCTACCTTTTGATCCGGATCTTCATTCAAGACGCAGATGACCTTTTAAGAGTCTGCAAGATGATCATCGTTGCTTTGGTTCCGATTGCGGCTGAAATGATCGTTGAAGCCAGGGCGGGGAAAGATTTGTTTTCTCTGTTCGGAGGAGTTTCGGAACTGAGTGAAATACGCGGCGGCAAGGTGCGCGCGCAAGGACCTTTTGACCACGCCATTCTGGCCGGAACCGTTGGAGCGGCCTGCCTGCCCCTGGCGATCCTTTTCTGGAAATCAAATCGTAAGCTGGCACTGCTGGGATTGGCTGTCACGGGAGCCATGGTGTTGACCAGTAGATCGAGTGGACCGGTGATGACGGCATTCTTTATTATTTTTGCACTTGTCCTCTGGCGGTTCAGGACATATATGCGGATGATCCGTTGGGGTGGTGTGTTGGCGATTCTGGCTCTTGCCTTGGTGATGAATGCTCCCATTTATTATATCCTGGACCGGATTGACCTGACTGGCAGCAGCACCGGTTGGCATCGTGCAGTCCTGATCGAGTCTGCAATCACTCACGTAGGTGATTGGTGGCTGGGGGGAACCGACTATACCCGTGATTGGACGCCCGAGGCCGGATATGATGAAAACAATACCGACATTACCAACCATTACATAAGAATGGCCGTCTGGGGAGGGTTGCCAATGCTGATACTGTTTATCGGAAGTCTAGTGGTCGCTTTTGGTATGATAGCAAGAACGCTGCAGGCAAACAACAAAGTCCCCAGGCAGGATCAATTCTTGATGTGGACACTGGGTTGTATTCTGTTTGGTCACGTAACGGCCATGTTGTCGGTTTCGTATTTTGATCAGTCTGTTTTTTTCCTGTATTTTGTTTTGGCCGCGATTGCCACTCTTCAGGCTGCCCCCGCCACAGAAGTGGAATCGGGGCATGAAACGGTTATTGATGCCCCCTTGAGCCATGAAGCGATTGAGCCATGAAGCGAATCTCTGTCATCATCGTCAGTTGGAACACCCGCGGGTTTCTGAAAGATTGCCTGGATTCGATTCGAACATCGGGCGGCCCGTTGGTCCAGGAAGTTATTGTCGTTGATAACGCTTCCAATGACGGATCGCCGGATATGGTCACAGAAGAGTTTCCTGAGGTGACGCTGATTCGTTCGAAGGAGAACCTGGGATTTGCCCGTGGAAATAACCTTGGTATCGAGCGAGCTTCAGGTTCCTGGCTGGCACTGGTCAATTCCGATGTCGTGGTGCAGCCTGGATGTCTCGAGCAACTGGCTAATTATCTGGAAACGCACAGTGAAGTCGGATTGACAGGTCCCAGAGTGATCGGGCCAGACGGCCGGTTACAGCCGACATACCGGCAACTTCCCACAATTTGGAGCACCGCTTGCCGGAGCCTGGCGCTGGACAAAATCTTTTCCCGCTTGTCTAAACGAAAGCTGAATCGCTGGGTCAATGGCAGTCCGGTTCAAGTCGAGGTGCTCAGTGGTTGTTTTTGGGTTGCGCGGCGCGAGGCGGTCGCGCAAGTGGGGGGGCTGGACGAGCGGTTCTTTTTTTATGCGGAGGATCTTGATTGGTGCAAGCGATTTGGAGATGCGGGATGGAAGGTGGCGTTTGTCCCGGCCGCAACCGCGACGCATTTCGGCGGTGGCAGTTCCGGTGCTGCTCCATTACGTTATAGCATAGAGTTGTTGCGTGCCAATTTGGCTTATTGGAGAAAGCACCACGGAGCGATGGGTCTGGCATTTTTCTTTTTTTTATCCGTTATCCACCATACAACCAGACTGTTGGTCCGGGGTGTGGAAACAGTCTTCGGCAGGGGGTTGGATTCTGCCTATAAGTGCCGACGAAGCTTGGTCTGTCTCCAATGGCTTCTTACTGGCAGAGAAGTTTGAAATGAACAGTATTCAGGGGGTTAATATTGGGGCGGTGAACAAATTTTAGCAACCAGCCCTGCGTCTTGGAATCAGTCATGAGTCTTAAAAGTGACCAAACTTCGTCCAATTCAGCCGTGGCCGAATCCAGAACGTGGGATATTTTGGTCAACCTCAACGAATCCATTGTCGAGTGGGCACTTTGCCTGAAAGTGGCACAGTTCTTGTTGAAAGCGCTCTCTGATGCACATCAAGTCGTTTCTTCTGTGTTTGTCCGTCGGAGTATTGACGCTCTGTTTCAGTTCCTCTTCGGGCCAAAGCCAAAATGTTTATTGTGTGGGTCCTGCGGCCAGCGGCAATGGCAGCGGGTCGGACTGGAACAATGTAAAAGGGTGGAGCAGCAGCCCCAATCGTGGCGACACCTGGTATCTGGAGGGGGGAACCTATCCGGGCGAGACATTTTCGGTTGCCGACAATGGCAGCCTTATCACTATCAAGAAAGCAATCGCGTCAGACCATGTGACCAGCACGGGCTGGACCAGTGCCATGGCGGCGCAGGCTGTTTTTGCTTCCGGTCTTACTTTTACGACCGGCAATTGGGTCTTTGACGGACAAGTGCCCCAGAACACAAACTGGGACCAGAACGCAGCCGACTATGGGTTTGCTTTTACCGCCCAGCTTTGCAACGACATCCATCTTGGCCCGAGTGCTTCAGGCACTGCTACTAATTATGTCATTGCACACTTTTCGAGTCCTGGCTACAGCGGCGACCCGGCCAGCGGTAGTTGTGGTGGAAACGCCTTTTGCATCTCCACCACTTCGGCAAGTTCAGAGGTGGACAACGTTACGGTTAGCAATTGTTTGATGAACGACTGGCAGAACGATGTGGCCACCACCGCGCAAACTGACAAGAACTGGCTGGTGCAAGGGAACGTCATGCTGAACACCGCTTACTACAGCGATGCCCATTCGGAATGTATCAGTGAAAATTACGGCACCGCCCAATACATCACCATTCGCTACAACCTTTTCCAGAACGATACGGGAACCGCTATCATAGTCCCGGCACTAAACGGTACTGGCGCCAACTCAAACTGGTACATCTACGGCAATGTGTTTAAGGGTTGCAGCAGCGGCGGTAACGGCATCATCGGCACCGGCAGCGGCGGGGTGTCCTGCACCGGGGTTTACATTTACAACAACACTTTTGACAGTTGTACTGGGGGTTGGCTTAATAATCTGGACGCTTCGGCTGGGTCAGTGCTCACCGGTAACGCTGAGAATAACTTGTTCTACAATATGAATGCCGGGGGTGTTCCGTCCGGGTTCGGCACCGTGGACTACAGCGCGTACTTTTCCTGTTCGGGTAATAATGGGGATGCTCACCTCCAGACCGGCAGTGGCAACCCGTTTGTCAATGAAGCCGGCGACATTTACGAACTGGTCACCAACACGATAGCGGGGGCCAATCTGGGTGCGCCCTACAATGTTGACCCGGCGGGAAATACCAGAACAACATGGACAAGGGGGGCATATGAATTTACAGGGGGCAATACCAATCCGCCGCCGGTGGATCCGGTGATTCAGGTGACGCCGGGGAGCGTCTCTTACGGGACGGTGGCGGTGGGGGCGGGCGGGACGAACCAATTTGTGGTGCAGAATGTGGGGACGGGGACGTTGAGCGGGAGCGCGAGTGCGAGTGCGCCCTTCAGCGTGGTGGCGGGTGCGAGTTACAGTTTGGCAGCGGGTCAGACGCAGACGGTGGTGGTGGCGTTCAATCCGGGGAGCGCAGGCAGTTACAGTCAGAACGTGACGCTGACGGGAGGAGGCGGGGCAAGTGTGGGAGTTTCGGGTAGCGCGACCAATGTGCTGTTACCGGCAGCGATTCAGGTAGTGCCAGGAAGTCTGGCGTTCGGGGTAATCCTGAGCGGGACGAGCAAGACAAACAGCTTTGCGGTATCGAACGTTGGGGGCGGCACGTTGAGCGGGAGCGCGAGTGCGAGTGCGCCCTTCAGCGTGGTGGCGGGTGCGAGTTACAGTTTGGCAGCGGGTCAGACGCAGACGGTGGTGGTGGCGTTCAATCCGGGGAGTGCGGGCAGTTACAGTCAGAACGTGACGCTGACGGGAGGAGGCGGGGCAAGTGTGGGAGTTTCGGGTAGCGCGACCAATGTGCTGTTACCGGCAGCGATTCAGGCAGTGCCAGGAAGTCTGGCGTTCGGGGTAATCCTGAGCGGGACGAGCAAGACAAACAGCTTTGCAGTATCGAACGTTGGGGGCGGCACGTTGAGCGGGACGGCAAGTGTGGGGTCGCCGTTCAGCATCGTGTCGGGCGGGAGTTACAATTTGGGGAGCAATCAGAGTCAGACGGTGGTGGTGGCGTTCAATCCGGGGAGCGCGGGCAGTTACAGTCAGAACGTGACGCTGACGGGAGGCGGCGGGGCAAGTGTGGGAGTTTCGGGTAGCGCGACCAATGCGCTGTTACCGGCAGCGATTCAGGTAGTGCCAGGAAGTCTGGCGTTCGGGACGGTGTTAATGGGTGCGGATCCGACGAACAGTTTCGTGGTATCGAACGTGGGGGGTGGCACGTTGAGCGGGACGGCAAGTGTGGGGTCGCCGTTCAGCATCGTGTCGGGCGGGAGTTACAATTTGGGGAGCAACCAGAGTCAGACGGTGGTGGTGGCGTTCAATCCGGGGAGCGCGGGCAGTTACAGTCAGAACGTGACGCTGACGGGAGGAGGCGGGGCAAGTGTGAGTGTGAGGGGAAGCGCGACCAACGCGCCGGTTCTGCCTGCGGTGTCGGCGATCAGTGTGGATGCAACGGATGTGGATCTAAGCCTGCCGGGGTTGCAGGTTTACTCGGGGACGACAGTTCAATTTTCAGCGGTGGCGACCAACGCGCAGACATGGCAATGGAGTTATACCGTCAATGGAAGTTCTCCAGTGATTTATACAAATAGCACCAGCCCGATAACAAATATCAGTTATTACTTTGACACTAACACGGTGGGGAACAGCTATTTATGGACACTGGTGGTGAGCAATGGCCAGGCGTGGGCGGAGTCGCAGACAAACCTGCAGGTGGAGACGGCGCCGGCTCCTGGTGGAACAGTGACGACAAATGTGGGACTTACTTTTATGGCGACATCTGCTCCTTTGAGCGGCTTATTGACAGCCAGTACCATGATTAATGGAGTTCCCACCAGCTATATTTATCAGCCGTTACCATCGATAGGAGACATAAGTGGTGGAACGGCTGTTTACAATTTCACGGTTACAAATGCTGGAAACTATGAAATTCAAGCATTGGTTGATGCGCCCAGCGTGAATGCAAATTCATTTCTGGTCAACATTGATGGTCAGCCGCAAATTCCGACCATGATCTGGGACATCCTGCCGGTCACTTCTGGATTTGAACAACGCCTTGTCAGTTGGCGGGGCAACGGCAGTCAAAACAATGACCAGATTATTCCCAAGATATTTAGCCTGAGTGCCGGCCAGCACCAGATCATTTTTGTTGGGGGGCAACCCGGCACTGCGATGGCGAGTTTTACGCTATTGCAAGTGGTGACGTTAGTTCAATCGCAATTGGGGTCGGCAAGTTCGGTTCAATTGCAATCGCCACTTGCCGCTCCTTCCGGCTTGCGGATTCTTTCATCCGGCCCATACAACCAATAATGGTTGGTTTCTATTTATTTTGACAAAAAATAAAATGGCGGCCTGCCGCCAAGCACCCACATGGTCGGTGTTTCATTCCCGCAGTTCGTTTTCAAGAGGGGTGAAATCCACCCATGCTGGCTTTTAAGAATAAATGAAATTGTGTGAATTGCGGGCAACCGATTCTCAGTTTGAGAAAATGATTTTGATGCTTGCTGACTGAACAAGTTTGCCTTCAGGCGCTTCACATGGAAACCGCACAGGAGAACAGAAAAAAGACAGATTCGGAAAGAATGAATCGCAGGCTCCATCTTTTAGTGGCAATTGCGAGTTATGGAGAAAGTCATTTGAAATATCTCAAGCAGATTATTCAGACTTATCAAAGCATGGCCATGGATGTGGATGTAGTGGTGCTCTCCGAGGCGCCGAAAGAACTTGGTCCAAAAGTTGAAGTTATTGTTGGGCTGCCGTCAAAAAATCCGTGGACTCTGCCGTTTGCTCACAAGGCTGTTTTTGCCCAAAGGGCGGACCGGTACGACCTCTTCATATATTCCGAGGATGACATTAAAGTTAATGAAACTCAAATCCGTGCATTCTTGGACGCAACAAACCAGTTGGCCGCAGATGAAATCGCAGGGTTCATGAGATACGAAATTGATGAATCTGGGAAATGGTTTGTTGCGGAACCCTGGGGTCACTATCATTGGAAACCGGAATCGGTGCGGCACCGGGGTGGTTATACTATTGCGGAATTTACCAATGAACATGCGGGATTCTATATCCTGACCCAAGGACAACTAAAACGCGCGATTACCTCAGGAGGCTTTCTACGTGGACCGTATCGGGGCCGCTACAACTGGCCAGAAACGGCGGCAACGGATCCATATACGAACTGCGGCTTCCGCAAGGTGATCTGCATTTCTGACTTGGAAAACTTCCTGGTCCAGCACCTGCCCAATCGCTGGGGGAACGGACTTCCAGTATCGCTTGCTTCGCTCAAAGGGCAGATTCAAACGTTGATGGAAATTTGTGAAGGCGCCCACCCGGCAACCACTCTTTGCGATGTGGAGTCAAAACTTTTGCCTTTCAACTGGCAGAAGGCGTATTACGAAAAGCCCAATGAAGAATTGTTGAAAACGGTTCCCCGTGAAGCGAAGACCGTTCTTTCCATAGGATGTGGATGGGGGGCGACGGAGCTCGAGCTGAAACAGCGGGGCGCGGTCGTCACCGCCCTTCCGCTGGATTCTGTAATCGGAGCGGTTGCTGCCACTCATGGAATTAAAGTGATTTATCATACGTTGGCAGAGGGGTTGAATTCTTTAAAAGACCAAAAGTTTGACTGCGTATTGATGACCAACTTGCTTCATTTGCAGCCGAGCCCGAATCAATTGCTCGAAAAATGCGCGAAATTGGTTCGAGGCGGTGGAACGCTTGTTATTACTGGTCCAAACTTTGGCCGTGTTCCGTGTCTCGTTAAACGCTTAATAGGTTTTGGTGAGTTCGGGATGTTACGCGATTATAGCTTAGGTGGAATTTCTATCTGTGGTCCGCGGACATTAAGAAAGCACCTGATCAATTACGGTTTCCATGTTACATGTGTGAAGTGGCTAAGACATACAATCAAGTATGCCTGGCTGGAAGGCCTTCGGATTCCGATGGGGATGTTTACGGCGAGAGAATGGGTGCTTCAAGCGCGGCGGTAACTGAACTACGGTCGAGTGATATGGAAGAATACACCAGGGATGGTTTGCGCGGGCTGATGCCCGAGTGGATAAAAACCGGTTATCGGTCATTGAGAAGCAGATTGTTGAGCTGTGGCCTTAAGTCGAATCATGGTTTCCATCTTTCGAAAGAAGAACAAGAAGCTTCTTCCAAAATATCGGTGATCATTGCGGTCCATGATTCTCCTGAAGTTACGGGGCGTTGTTTGAAAAGTGTACGGCGCTTCGGCGGCGAGTCAGAAGTAATTGTGGTGGACGATGGGTCAAAACTTGATGCCACCCGCCAGTTGGTTAGGCAGGCTTGCAGTCTTAATAACTGGCGATTAATAAGAATTGAGGCGCCCTTGGGTCACAGCCGTGCTTCAGAGGCTGGCATTGCCGTCTCAACCAGACCTTACATTTGTTTGCTGAATTCAGATACGGTTTTGACGCCCAAAAGTTGGTGGGGCATCGTACGGGCATTTGACGTTTCCCCAAAGATAGCCGTTGTTGGACCGTCCACGAGCCATACTGTGACTGTTCAAGTCGTGCCGCGCGCTTTATACTGCCGTCATTACTGGTCGGACGAGCAAATTTGGTGCTTCGCCGAGAAATACGTCGCACGCCATTTGAAGTCTCCTATTATTGACTTGGCAAGAGTGGGCGGTTTTGCCTTTTTTGTTCGCCGATCTACCTGGGACGAAATGGGAGGATTTGACAAACAGTTGGCAGATTATGGGAATGAGACGGAACTTTGCAGACGATTGAAGCGGCACAATTTTCGGGTGGTGTGGTCCAAAGGCAGCTATATCCATCACCTTGGCAGCGAATCGTATGGCCGCCTCTTGGGACTTGCCGAAATTCGGAAGCGCGGTTTGGAAGCTGACATGTATATCCAGGATAAACTGGTTAAATGAGGCCGCTATTATTGGGCACCATCGAGTATGCCGAGTGTCAGCGTCATCATGCCGTCTTTTAATCACGCGCGATTCGTGGTTGAATCCGTCACCGGTATCCTTGGCCAAACTGAGGAAGATTTGGAGTTGATCATTGTTGATGATTGTTCAACGGACAATTCATGGGAATTGATTAAAGGCTTGGCTGAAACGGATTCGAGGATCAAATCCATCAGGCATACTCGTAATTTGGGAGCGTCCAGGTCGAGAAATGATGGTTTGCGAATGGCGAGCGGCAATTTTATTGGTTTTTGCGATGCGGATGATATTTGGGAGTACGGAAAACTGGAATTCCAGATGAAGCTTCTCCGCAAAAATCCCGATTACGGCGCGACCTATTGTGACTCGATGATTATTGACGAGACTGGAAGGTCAACGGGGCAGCGATTCAGTAAGCGATTTCCCCCGCCTAAGCCGGCTTCCGGCTGGCTTTTCCCACACCTCGTCCGACGGAATTTTATCAATATGCAAAGCGTCCTCACGCGAAGGGAATGTTTGCTGGAGACGGGATATTTTGATGAAGGCATCAGGTGGGTGGAGGATTGGTGGTATTGGGTCAGGCTTTCTCGTCGTTGTCGTTTCCTCTACTCCAAGGAACCTTTAGCAAAGTACCGCGTGCATGGTCACAGCACAAATCTGGTGCAGAAACGCAGTTGTTGTGTAAATCGGTTCAAGGTTTATCACCGAATCTTGCAACAGTACCCAGACCTGTCGCCGTCCGTTAAAAGAGAGGTCGTTTATAACATGGGCGCTGAATTATGCGGTATCGGGAAAAGGCGTGCCGGTGGTCGTTTGTTGTGGAATATCGTCAAATCATCCCTGATAGATTTGCGGGCGTTCGGCATTTTTTGCCGGGCCATGCGTCGCATAATCGTGTGTGGGCTCGTTCCCCGCCCATAGACCGTTTTTTTATGCATTTCTTGTTTATTCATCCGAGCACGGGTGTCTTGGGCGGAATTGAGACGCTCGTTGCCAGAATGTCACGGTGGCTCATCGAAAATAATCATCAGGTGACGTTGTTCATAGACCGGCCGGGAGAATGGACGGACCTTTTGCCACGCAGCGCGAGATGTGTTGTTTTGGACAAGCAATTCCCGAAACTTTATTACTACTTTCATGCTAAACGACTCTGGGATTCATTGGGAATCGAAAAGCCGGACGTGATCAAAAGCTTCGACCTAGGATCTTCTTGGATAGCATGCCAATTGGCCGGAATAATGCGCAATAACTGCAAGGTGATTGCGGGAATATACAACCCTTCCATTTTTAAGTGGTATTGGGCGCCGGAATCACTGCCGCCATGGAGTACTAAACGGTTTTACTTGAGAAACTATTTGAAGTGCATCCCCGCCAGTGCGCGTGTCTTCTGCGGGGTCGATCAAATTGAGGAACTTGAAGAGGTGCACCATCAAGGGGGAATTTTATGGCCGATTCCCATTGATACGACACAGTTCCTGCCTGCTTCACGGAAGCCAAAATGGGGCAGGATCGTTTCCGTCGGACGTTTGTCTCCAATGAAGGATTACAATTTTTACATGTTTGACGTTATCACAACCTTGCGGAAGCAGGGCCATGACGTCACTTGGTCTGTGTATGGGACTGGTGAGTATGAAAGCCGAATGCGCGACCGCATTGAGCAGCACGGTCTTCAGCAGGTGGTTTCAATGGAGGGGGCCGTTCCTTACAACCGTTTTTGGAAGGTTTTGGAGGATGCCTATGTTTTTGTGGGAATGGGAACGGCTATCTTAGAGGCAGCTTTGTTCAAGGTTCCCAATGTGAATGCCCTCGCTTATGATCGCGAAGGCATAACTCACGGCTCGGTCTATCGTTTCCCGCGAGGAAGCATTGGCCCTTCTATTGCATTGCCGGCGAGGCTTAAGGTGGTGGACGAAATCGAGCGCATCCTGCGTCTTAGTTCCGCGGAATATCAGACCGAGGCGGAGTTGGTATATGCCCACATGCAGGATCATGTTCTGGATAACTCCATGAATCATTTTCTTGAACTGGTTCGGGAAGCTGACGCGATCCGGACTCCCAGGATGCTTTACCTGACAAACTATCCCCTTTGGCTCGTTCGATATGTGATGAAAAGGCTTGTCCGTCCAAGGGAAACTGTTCATCCGGCCTCCGCCTTGCCGGCGACACCGGTTAACGTCTAAACTGTTTGGCAAGATACAGACGCAGAAGGTGAGTTTTCCCGGTGAGGGCTAAAATTCAAAATCGTGAAAAGTTCGACGTTATGAAAATATGTGGCTTATAAAGGCAATTTGGCTTGGAATTGTTGGCCATTCCCGTTTTTTGTGCTATAATCAAGAGTCCTATGCGACTTTTCAGAAAGAGCGAAAAAAAACGTTAAAGGACCGTATTTCGCGGTCATCTGTTCCAAGTGAAACAATAATGAGAGAAACGACCCGCCATTTTTTATCCTGCTTGGCTCCGACTAATGCGGGAATAAGTCTCGTTTATCATCTCAAAATATCCAGGGCAGGCAGGTGTTTGTCGGCAAATATTCTGGCCATCATTTTTCTTTGCCTGTTTGGCTTGACGTTTCCGGCCTGTGGTGTGGGAACACTGCCCATCGTTGCCATCCATGACTCCGAATTGACGCGGGCGCTGGAAACGATGACGGCATCGGGTGCAACGCCCACGGGGCCTGGAACAACCAGCAATCAGTGGTGGATTACACAATGGCATTACTTTGTGATGCCTGATTCGGTCAAGGAAACGTTGCGTTCTGATGGAACGGCTTACACCGTGGTTGGTGACTCAAATATACTGGCCGGGGTTTTGACCAATGCTGACGGTTCTCCCAAATACCCCATCCTCATCAGCCTTGCTTCCGAGGCGATTGATAACGGCGAGATTGCGCAGTTGACCAACTATGTTGCCGCCGGCGGTTTCTTGTTCGTGGGTTCGTCGTCCTTTACGCGTAACACCAATGGAACGACTCGCGGTGATTTTGCGATTTCCAATGCAATGGGGGTGGACATGGTTGTTCCAGGTCTTACCAATTGGTTTCTGGACAGCACGTTTACCAAAATCGTCAATCACCCTCTTCTCAGCATGTTTCCCGGCGGGCAACTCGAGTGGCAACTGCCTGCGTCATCGGACGAAATATCCTGGCCGGTGGACACCCGTTTTGATGGTGAAGACCCGGATGCGACAGCCCCCGGTCTTGCTCATTTGGTGTGGCAGGTGCAAGCAAATGGTGCCACCGTCATTGCCCAGGGAGATGGGGGTGTCCCGTATCTTGCAGTTAAACCCTACGGCAAGGGTTACTTCATATATGAAGCGGCGATGCAACCATTGCTGGGGCATGGCAGTTGGGCGCCAGGGATGTACACCTACAGTATATTCAGAAACGCCATCCAATGGGCGTTTCAGTCCGACGGACTGCCGGTCGTCAAGTCCAGTCCTTGGCCGTATCCTTACAACGCGGCGGTTATATTCCGCCACGACATGGAGGCCATCCCGACAAACATCATCAGCATCGAAGCGTCGGCCCAGTATGAGCACACAAACGGGGCAAGCGGAGACTATTACTTCTGTACCGGCACTTTGCGCCTGGACATGCCCAACCCGACCTTGACGAATACCATTGCCAGTCTGAAGCGGGCGATCACCAACGACGGTGCGACCATTTACTCGCACAATGGGGGGCTCACCAACATTAATACTTATTATGCGAGTGTTGGCGACCCCTTGATTTCCATCGAAGCTGATCTGAGCCAGTTGTTATCAGATGGCTGGTTGGTTACCTTGGAACCTTATACCGATCCGATTTTAGACGGCTTTCCAAATAACGGCCTGGAATATGATTACTGGCACTGGGGGCCGGATGAGATTTTGGATCAGACCAATAATCTTGCCGGTTATGCCAGTGCCAGCGCCTATGCGCTGGCTTCCATTTCAAATTCCATCGTTAATCTTGCCGGATGGGGTCTTACGAATGGGACTCCACTGGGATGGGCGTCTCCCTATTTTAACGCCACCCGCGAAGGCTCCTTCCAAATTGAACAGCAACTGGGCATCAAAACCACGGGAGATACCAAACTATCCCCCTTCCCTCATTGGACCCTCTCAACGCAGACGCCGGACAAGTTATATCCGATCCTACAACTGCCGGTCAGCGATTGGTTCGTCCCCTATCAAGGAATAGTACAAATTGCGCAAGCCATGGAAGCCGGCCACACCACGCAAACCGTGCAAGCGTTGGTTGACGCCTACTACAATTTGGGAGCTTTGATCAACCTCTATTGTCACAGCGAGTCACCTAGCGGTGGTCCAGCCGGTTCATTGCCGGGTACTTATCTTACCTACAGCCTAGCCAAACCAAGAATCTGGTCCACCAATGTAGTGGGGATCTATGCGTGGTGGCTCCAGCAATCCAACGCCCAAGTCACCGCAAGTTACACCAACATCAGTGGGCAATGCGTGACTACGCTTTCCATTACTGGCGAGGGCAACACGAATGCGGCGGTTGAGCTTCTGGCGCCCAGTTCCTCTTATTCCGCCCTCCAGGTTTCTACCAATGGCACTGTGGCGGGCACAAGTGTTTTTCGGACCAACGGCCAGGTTATCAAGGTGCTGGTCGGCACATCGGTTTCCAACGCGGTCATCAGCTATTTAATTCCTCCGTCCGCTCAGGATGATGTTTTTACCGGCCAAGAAGGTTCTCCCTTGGTGGTGACAGCTCCGGGTGTTTTAGCCAACGACACGGCAGGCAGTGGAGGAAGCAATCTGACCGCCTTGCTGGTTAGTGGACCATCGAGTGGTTCGTTGACATTAAACCCGGATGGTTCCTTCACCTACACGCCCACGGGCAATTTCACCGGCGCGGATGCCTTCTCATATCAGGACGTCAGCGGTTCGTTGACCTCGACCGTGGCCACGGTGACCCTGATGGTTTTGGCACCGGGTGAATTCGTTTATGATACCTTCGTGCGCCCGACGAATACCGAGGACATCTTCCCTTGGGTTCAAGAACTTGGCGCATGGAACATAACCAACAATGCGTTGGTTGGAACCAGCCCACTCAACAGCTACGGCTATGCCTATTACGGTAATAATGCCAGTTGGAATGGCTTTTCCGTGCAGGCGGAAATCCAGTATTCTTCAGCGGATGGATATGGCGGGGGCATCGGTGGGAGGCTGAATCCGGTCAGTGGAGCGCATTACGCAGCCTGGGTTGATCCGGAAGGTTCACCCTACTCACCGGGAAATGGCAAAGCCACGTTGCAACTGGTCAAGTTCGAATCGTGGACAACTTACACTGACATCGGGAATCCGATATCCCTGCCCGGAATAAGTACGAATCCATTCACACTAAGACTAACTCTCCAAACGAATAGTATCAGTGCTTATTTCAACGGTGTTTTGATAACTAACGTAATTGACAATGGCTCGATTGACGGACAACCGGCATATACCAATGGAACCGTCGTTCTGGACATGTGGACGCAGCCGCCGACAACGTACGCAATGACGGTGGACAACGTGATTGTAAGTGGCTTGGCGGTCACGGCCAACAATGACAGTTACAACGCCGAAGAGAACATGGCCCTGCACGTCGCTGCACCCGGGGTTTTGGTCAATGACTCCGGTGGCATTGGAAGCCTGACAGCCATTCCCATCAGCAATCCCTCTCACGGTAGCCTGACGCTCACCAACAACGGTGGCTTCACCTATACGCCAGCCAACAACTTTACCGGGGTGGACGGTTTTACCTATGAGGCTACCGACGGCCAGACGACTTCCGGCGTGGCGACGGTGACCATCACGGTAAATAATTTTCCGGTGGCCAACAATGACAGTTATACCGTTGCGGAAAACAGCACTCTGGCCGTGGGGCCTCCGGGAATCCTGGCCAACGACACCGGTGGCAGCGGAAGCCTCTCAGCCATCCTGGTCAGCGGTCCATCCAATGGAACATTGGCCCTGACCAACAATGGCAGTTTCAGCTATACGCCGGCGAACAATTTTACCGGGCTGGATAGTTTTACTTACGAGGCTACCGATGGAACCTCCACCTCCGGTGTGGCAACAGTGACCTTTACGGTAACGGCTACAACAACGGCTAACAATGACATCTTCGGGATGGTTCCGGGGACGATATTGAATGTGCCCGCGCCGGGGGTTTTGACCAATGACACGGGCGGCGGCGGAAGCCTCTCCGCCTTGTTGGCCTCCGCACCGCTCCATGGCATTTTGAATCTGGCCAACTCAGGAGGGTTCAGCTACCAGCCGACAAATAATTTCTTTGGTATTGATGATTTCACTTATCAAGCGACCGATGGCATAAGCACATCTGGCGTGGCTGCGGTGGCGATTGAGGTCACACCGCTTGGAAAGCTCCTGGTGGACAATTTCACCCGTTCATTGATATGGCCATGGGTGGTACAGACGGCAAGTTGGAGCATAACGAACAATACATTGACTGGCACAAACAATTCCAGTCCCTATGCGTACACTGAGGCCTACCTCAGCAACAATTGGACCGACTATGTTGTGCAGGGGCAGATTCTGTTTTCCTCAACCAACGGCTGGGGCGGCGGCATTAGCGGACGCGTGAATCCGACGACGGGGGCGCATTATGCAGCCTGGGTTTATCCCGAAGGATCGCAGGGAGATAATTACCCAAGCCCACCGACCGGGGTAGCCGTGCTAAAACTGCTCAGATACACGGCTTGGGGTGGGGATATTAACCAAACGTACACAATTATGGCGCAGGTGAATCTGCCGAACGTAGGCAATAACTGGCATACGTTGCAACTGGCATTCCAAGGGACAAACATCGTGGTGAGTTGCGATGGCATCCGGAAAATCAACACCAACGATTCAGCATCATTTGCCAGCGGCGGGATTAGTGCAGGCATGTATTCGGATCCGACATATTACACGCTTTCGTTCAGCAATGTTGTTGTGGCTCCCCTGGTTGCCAATGACAGCTATAGTGTGAACAACAATGCGATGTTGACTGTCTCTGCTCCCGGCATTTTGACTAACGACACGGACGTTTATGGGACCGGGTTGACGGCGGCGTTGCTCACCAGTCCCGTCCACGGCATCTTAAATTTCGGCAGTAACGGAGGATTTACTTATACCCCAACTAACAACTATGTGGGAACCGACAGCTTTACCTATTCGGCAATTGATGGAACGACTGTTTTAGGTTCGGCTACTGTCACAATTACTAGCGTTGCAACCTTGACGGCCACAGTTAGCAACCAGGCTCGGGCCTATGGAACGACCAATCCGGTGTTCACAGTCGGCTACAGCGGTTTCGTCAACGGTGACGGAACCAATGTGCTTACAGGCGCGCCTATCATCACAACCATTGCCACCAACAACAGTCCGGTTGGTAATTACGCAATTACCATCAGCCAGGGCACGTTGAGTGCCAGCAACTACAGTTTGGTATTTGTGAACGGCACACTGTCAGTGACTCAGGCAGTGGTGAGCGTCAGCAGCGGAGTAAATGCGAACAACAAGGTGTATGACGGGACGACGGCGGCGGGGTTGACGACAAACAACGTGGTGTTGAGCGGGGTGCTGGCGGGCGATGCGGCCAATGTGGTGTTGGCGACGAACGGCTACGTGGCGAACTTTACGAGTGCCAATGTGAGCAACAACGTGCCGGTGACGGTGAGCGGGTTGAGCCTGGCCGGGAGTGCGTCGGGGAATTACGTGTTGAGCCAGCCGACAAACCTGACGGCGAATATCACGGGTCTTGGTGTGACGATCAGCAGCGGGATAAGTGCGAACAACAAGGTCTATGACGGGACGACAGTGGCGGGGTTGACGACAAACAACGTGGTGTTGAGCGGGGTGTTGGCGGGAGATGCGGCCAATGTGGTGCTGACGACGAACGGCTACGTGGCGAACTTTACGAGTGCCAATGTGAGCAACAACGTGCCGGTGACGGTGAGCGGGTTGAGCCTGGCCGGGAGTGCGTCGGGGAATTACGTGTTGAGCCAGCCGACAAACCTGACGGCGAATATTACGGACAAGGGTGTAACAATTACTTCAGGCATCACGGCCAACAACAAGGTCTATGACGGGACGACAGTGGCGGGGTTGACGACAAACAACGTGGTGTTGAGCGGGGTGTTGGCGGGAGATGCGGCCAATGTGGTGCTGGCGACGAACGGCTACGTGGCGAACTTTACGAGTGCCAATGTGAGCAACAACGTGCCGGTGACGGTGAGCGGGTTGAGCCTGGCCGGGAGTGCGTCGGGGAATTATACGTTGAGCCAGCCGACAAACCTGACGGCGAATATTACGGACAAGGGTGTAACAATTACTTCAGGCATCACGGCCAACAACAAGGTGTATGACGGGACGACGGCGGCGGGGTTGACGACGAACAACGTGGTGTTGAGCGGGGTGCTGGCGGGCGATGCGGCCAATGTGGTGCTGGCGACGAACGGCTACGTGGCGAACTTTACGAGTGCCAATGTGAGCAACAACGTGCCGGTGACGGTGAGCGGGTTGAGCCTGGCCGGGAGTGCGTCGGGGAATTACATGTTGAGCCAGCCGACAAACCTGACGGCGAATATCACGGACAAGGGTGTAACAATTACTTCAGGCATCACGGCCAACAACAAGGTGTATGACGGGACGACAGTGGCGGGGTTGACGACAAACAACGTGGTGTTGAGCGGGGTGTTGGCGGGAGATGCGGCCAATGTGGTGCTGACGACGAACGGCTACGTGGCAAACTTTACGAGTGCCAATGTGAGCAACAACGTGCCGGTGACGGTGAGCGGGTTGACGCTGGCCGGGAGTGCGTCGGGGAATTACGTGTTGAGCCAGCCGACAAACCTGACGGCGAATATTACGGACAAGGGTGTAACAATTACTTCAGGCATCACGGCCAACAACAAGGTGTATGACGGGACGACGGCGGCGGGGTTGACGACGAACAACGTGGTGTTGAGCGGGGTGCTGGCGGGCGATGCGGCCAATGTGGTGCTGACGACGAACGGCTACGTGGCGAACTTTACGAGTGCCAATGTGAGCAACAACGTGCCGGTGACGGTGAGCGGGTTGACGCTGGCCGGGAGTGCGTCGGGGAATTACATGTTGAGCCAGCCGACAAACCTGACGGCGAATATTACGGACAAGGGTGTAACAATTACTTCAGGCATCACGGCCAACAACAAGGTGTATGACGGGACGACGGCGGCGGGGTTGACGACGAACAACGTGGTGTTGAGCGGGGTGCTGGCGGGCGATGCGGCCAATGTGGTGCTGGCGACGAACGGCTACGTGGCGAACTTTACGAGTGCCAATGTGAGCAACAACGTGCCGGTGACGGTGAGCGGGTTGACGCTGGCCGGGAGTGCGTCGGGGAATTACATGTTGAGCCAGCCGACAAACCTGACGGCGAATATCACGGACAAGGGTGTAACAATTACTTCAGGCATCACGGCCAACAACAAGGTGTATGACGGGACGACAGTGGCGGGGTTGACGACAAACAACGTGGTGTTGAGCGGGGTGTTGGCGGGAGATGCGGCCAATGTGGTGCTGACGACGAACGGCTACGTGGCAAACTTTACGAGTGCCAATGTGAGCAACAACGTGCCGGTGACGGTGAGCGGGTTGACGCTGGCCGGGAGTGCGTCGGGGAATTACGTGTTGAGCCAGCCGACAAACCTGACGGCGAATATTACGGACAAGGGTGTAACAATTACTTCAGGCATCACGGCCAACAACAAGGTGTATGACGGGACGACGGCGGCGGGGTTGACGACGAACAACGTGGTGTTGAGCGGGGTGCTGGCGGGCGATGCGGCCAATGTGGTGCTGACGACGAACGGCTACGTGGCGAACTTTACGAGTGCCAATGTGAGCAACAACGTGCCGGTGACGGTGAGCGGGTTGACGCTGGCCGGGAGTGCGTCGGGGAATTACATGTTGAGCCAGCCGACAAACCTGACGGCGAATATTACGGACAAGGGTGTAACAATTACTTCAGGCATCACGGCCAACAACAAGGTGTATGACGGGACGACGGCGGCGGGGTTGACGACGAACAACGTGGTGTTGAGCGGGGTGCTGGCGGGCGATGCGGCCAATGTGGTGCTGGCGACGAACGGCTACGTGGCGAACTTTACGAGTGCCAATGTGAGCAACAACGTGCCGGTGACGGTGAGCGGGTTGACGCTGGCCGGGAGTGCGTCGGGGAATTACATGTTGAGCCAGCCGACAAATCTGACGGCGAATATCACGGACAAGGGTGTAACAATTACTTCAGGCATCACGGCCAACAACAAGGTGTATGACGGGACGACGGCGGCGGGGTTGACGACAAACAACGTGGTGTTGAGCGGGGTGCTGGCCGGAGATGCGGCCAATGTGGTGCTGGCGACGAACGGCTACGTGGCGAACTTTACGAGTGCCAATGTGAGCAACAACGTGCCGGTGACGGTGAGCGGGTTGAGCCTGGCCGGGAGTGCGTCGGGGAATTACATGTTGAGCCAGCCGACAAACCTGACGGCGAATATCACGGGTCTTGGTGTGACGATCAGCAGCGGAGTAAATGCGAACAACAAGGTGTATGACGGGACGACGGCGGCGGGGTTGACGACAAACAACGTGGTGTTGAGCGGGGTGCTGGCCGGAGATGCGGCCAATGTGGTGCTGGCGACGAACGGCTACGTGGCGAACTTTACGAGTGTCAATGTGAGCAACAACGTGCCGGTGACGGTGAGCGGGTTGAGCCTGGCCGGGAGTGCGTCGGGGAATTACGTGTTGAGCCAGCCGACAAACCTGACGGCGAATATTACGGGCAAGGGTGTAACAATTACTTCAGGCATCACGGCCAACAACAAGGTGTATGACGGGACGACGGCGGCGGGGTTGACGACAAACAACGTGGTGTTGAGCGGGGTGCTGGCGGGCGATGCGGCCAATGTGGTGTTGGCGACGAACGGCTACGTGGCGAACTTTACGAGTGCCAATGTGAGCAACAACGTGCCGGTGACGGTGAGCGGGTTGAGCCTGGCCGGGAGTGCGTCGGGGAATTACGTGTTGAGCCAGCCGACAAACCTGACGGCGAATATCACGGGTCTTGGTGTGACGATCAGCAGCGGGATAAGTGCGAACAACAAGGTCTATGACGGGACGACAGTGGCGGGGTTGACGACAAACAACGTGGTGTTGAGCGGGGTGTTGGCGGGAGATGCGGCCAATGTGGTGCTGACGACGAACGGCTACGTGGCAAACTTTACGAGTGTCAATGTGAGCAACAACGTGCCGGTGACGGTGAGCGGGTTGAGCCTGGCCGGGAGTGCGTCGGGGAATTACGTGTTGAGCCAGCCGACAAACCTGACGGCGAATATTACACCTAAAGTTCTTACAATTGTGGCAGTGCCTCCACCGGTAATCCTATCAATAGGTGTGACCAACGGCATTGTTACCATTACATGGACTGCGGTTACGAACGGAACCTACAGAGTGCAGTACATCAACAATCTGGACAGCGGCACCTGGAGCAACTTGTCACCGGATGTGACAGCGATCGGTTTAACAGCCGCTCAAACTGACATTGTGAGTAATGTTCAGCAACGGTTCTACCGGGTAATGGTGCCGAATCCAAGTTTTGCGGCCAACAACAAGGTATATGACGGGACGACGGCAGCGACGGTCACTTCGAACAGTGTGTTGTTGAATGGCGTGCTGGCTGTGGATGTGGGGAATGTAAACGTGACGATGAGCGGATACACAGCAAACTTTACTACTGCAAACGTGGGTGCGGGCATACCCGTGCTGTTGAATGGCTTGACATTGACGGGACCGGCAGCGGGGAATTACATACTGAGTCAGCCGGTCGTATTGTCGGCCAACATCACGCCGGCCACATTAACGGTGAGCGCGGTCAGCCAGAGCAAAACCTATGGATTGCCGAACCCGCCATTGGCTGTTAATTACAACGGTTTTGTCGGCAGTGACGGAACAAATGTTTTGACCGGCGCTCCCAGCGTAAGCACCACGGCCACCACCAACAGCCTGCCGGGAGCGTATCCGATTGTGGTCAGTGCCGGGACGTTGAGCGCGGCCAATTATATCTTTACCTTTGTGAACGGGACATTGACGGTGGTTGCACTGCCCCAGTTGAATAGTGCGGTTTTGGCAGGCAGCCAGATTACCCTTTCGTGGCCAACTATCCCGGGACAGAACTATCAGCTCGAATATAAGGACAATCTCACTGCGCCGGCATGGACGCTGGTGTTTGGTCCTGTTCCGGGCACGGGCAATTCCATCATCGTAACCAATAATTTTGGGGCTTCACCTCAACGCTTTTTCAAGTTGGTAATCAGTCAATAAAGCAGGCGGTTGGATCTGGCCGGGTGGCAGAGGGAAACTATTCATCTTCATGCAAATCAACGTTCTTGAGTATTTCGAGAAGGGCGCATTGGTCAAATGCCGGGACAAGGTGGCGGTTCAGGAAACCAATCGCCAATACACCTTTGGAGAGATTGAACGCTTTGCCAAGAACCTGGCGGCGTTGATTCTCAAACGCAAAGATATGATTCGCCAGCCGTTGCCGGTATTTCTGCCGAAGAGCGCGGAAAATATTGTCGCCGACATTGGCGTTCTTTACAGCGGCAACGCCTACGCGAATCTTGATATCAAATCTCCATCGCAACGGCTCCAAAGGATGCTGGAGAATCTCGATCCCATCATCATTATCACTTCTCAGGCGCAGGTCGCTGCGCTGCGTGCTTTGGGAATTCCGGAGGAAAAACTGCTGTCAGTGGAGGAAGCAATGGTGCCCGAATCCATTTATGACAATGCCGCTCTGCTTAAACGGCTGGATTCGATCATTGACACGGATCCTTATTGCGTCATTCACACTTCCGGTTCAACGGGCATTCCCAAGGGTGTGGGCTTGAATCATCGCAGCACGATTGATTTCGCCGACTGGGCGTTTGATCGGCTTGGTCTCGACGGCAGCGAAATCATGGGCAGTCTTGCGCCGATTTATTTCGACGCTTACACTCTGGAATTCTGCACGATGATGGCAAAGGGCGCCACCTGGGTTGTCGTTCCTGAACAGTATGCCATGTTTCCGGTCAAACTGGTCGAATTCGTCGCGGCCCAGCCCATCAACTTCATTTTTTGGGTGCCGACCATCATGGTCAACATTGCCAATCTGGATCTACTGGCCAAAATCAAACTTGACCGCCTCCAAAAGGTGTTCTTCATCGGCGAAGTTTTCCCAACCCGGCACCTCAATTACTGGCGGCGGCACCTGCCGGAGGCGACGTTTGTGAACCTCTACGGGCCGATTGAAATTACCGTGGCCTGTACTTACTACATTGTGGACCGCGAACTTGCCGACGACGAGAAACTCCCTATCGGTTTTCCGATGCGCAACACAGACATCTTGATTCTCAACGAACAGAACCAACTGGTGCAGGTGGACGAGCAGGGTGAAATCTGTGTGCGCGGCAGTTCGCTGGCGCTGGGCTATTACAATAACGCGGAGCGGACGGCGAAGGGATTCGTCCAGAACCCGCTCAACCCGCATTATTCGGAACTCATTTATCGGACGGGCGATCTGGGCTGTTGGAACAGCCGGGGTGAAATCATGTTCTTTGGCCGGAAAGATTTTCAGGTCAAACACCTGGGTTACCGGATCGAATTGGGTGAAATTGAGCACGCCGTGCTGCAGGTGGACGGCGTCCGCAATTGCTGCGTCACTTACGATCAAAATAAAAAGGAGATTGTGCTCTTTTACGAATGCGACAAGGAATTGTCTCCCGCGCTCATGCGTGAGCGACTGTTGGTTTCGCTGCCCAAATATATGTTGCCGACGACGTTCCATTGGATGGAGCTCATGCCGCGCAATCCCAACGGAAAAATAGACCGGGCGAAACTGGTGGCCACTGCTCTGTGAACGGCGTGAAACCTGAGGGTATAATCATTATTGGCACCGGGCGGCTTGCCTGCCACTGTTTGGAGGCGTGCCTGGCATACTCCCTGCCGGCCATGTGCGTCGAATCCGAAAAGCAGGCTTTTTCACCGCTGGCTGCCCTTTGCAGGAAACGCAGTGTGAAATATGAAATGATGCTGGAGCGAGAACGGCTGACGGACTTGTTCCTTTCAATCGCGGAACCGACCCTTGTGGTCAGTTCATTCAATTATTTCCTGTTCCCAAAAAAGGTTTTGGAGAATGGCGCGTTAAACGTGGTTAATTTTCACAATTCGCTTCTGCCGGAACATCGCGGGCGTAACGCGCCTTCGTGGAGCATTTACGCGATGGAAACGGTCACGGGCATCACCTGGCATCAGGTTCATGCGCAGGTGGACACGGGCGACATCATTGTTCAAAGGCGGATTGAAATTGGTCCCGACGTTACGGCGCTTGAGTTGACTCTCAAGACGCTGGATGTAGCAGGCCAGGCGTTTGAGGAAATCCTGCCGTCGCTGTTGGATGGTTCATATTCATGCGCACGCATGGTCCGGACCGGGAAAGAAAGCCTGCATCGGTCGGTGGACGTTCCCAACGGCGGAAGGTTCGACCTGGGTTGGAGTATCGAGCAGGCGTACGCCTTTTTGCGGGCTTTGGACTACGGCAAGTTCAGGGTATTCCCGGCACCGAAAGTCCGGATTTTGGATCGGGACTTTTCCATTGTAAGCTATCAGTTTGAACGCAATACCTCAATGACCTCGGGAGAACCGGGCGTCGCATTGTCCGATAAACGGTTTACGTTGAGCAGCGGAGGCAAAAAACTCATCTTGAATTGCGAATAATTGCTTAATTGATTCTAAACATGCGTGACCTTCATTCAATTCTCAAATCCATCCGACCTGAATCGGATTTTTCAAGTTCCCAGGATTTCGTCATGGATGGCCTGCTTGATTCCTTTGATGTTATCACTTTGGTGTCAACGCTCGACAAGACGTACGGCATTTCAATTCCGGGTGATGAAATTGTGCCGGAAAACTTCAAGAACGCGGAGACAATACAGGCCCTCTTGCGAAAATGCGGAGTTACCGAATGAACTTCACTTTTCGACGCAAACGCATTTCGGGAATATTGGCGGTCGTGCCCGCTCAGGAGAGATCATTTGTGGAGGAGATGCGGCATTTTAATTTTCCGGAAGCCCGTTCCCTGAAGCTAAAGGAGGTCATGGGCTTCGAAAAGCGGCGGGTTGTCCGGCCTGGCGTGTGCGTTTCCGATCTGGCGGTATGTGGGTTGGAGCATTTGTTCGATAATGGTTGGTTGGATCGTGATGAGATTGACGCTTTGATTCTCGTCACCCAGTCCCCGGATTACTTCATGCCGCCCACCAGCAGCGTCATTCAGGGCAGATTGAAGTTGAAGCAGGATGCGCTCTATCTGGACATCAGCCAGGGTTGTGCCGGGTTTGTGATCGGATTGATGCAGGCATTTCTCTTGCTGGAGCAAGAGAGTGTTCGCAAGGTGGTTCTCGTCAACGCGGATGTGCTAAGCCGTAAAACTTCGCCGAAAGATCGCAATATCTATCCCATCATAGGCGATGCCGCCGCCATCACCCTGGTGGAACGTGACACGGAAGACTCGATCATTCATGCCAACCTCAAGATGGACGGTACGCGCAATGCGGCGTTGATGATTCCGGCCGGGGGTTTGCGCCTGCCATCCAGCCCGGAGACCGCGCGGTTGGAAGACGTAGGCGACAACAATCTTCGGGCCAAGGACCACGTGTTTATGGACGGGTCGGCCATCTTCAACTTTGTACAGACGGAGGTGCCACCGCTGATTCAAAATTTGCTGACCGGTGCAGGGGTGACGACAGCAGAAGTCGATTATTTCCTGTGTCATCAACCGAACCGCTTTATGCTCGAAAAGCTGGCCGACAAGATGAAGGTGCCCCATGCCCGCATGCCGAACACGATGGTGGAACATTTTGGGAACACGAGTGGTGCGACCATCCCCATGGTAATGGCATACAACCTGCGGGAACGCCTGCTGCGGGAACAATTGCAGGTCTGCCTGGCCGGGTTTGGCGGCGGATTGGCCTGGAGCGCCATGCTGCTCAGGCTGGGCAAACTTGCTTTTAATCAACTGATTGAATACAAATAGGAAATCATATGGACAAACCTGAGTTCTATCACAGACTTGCGGAAATTCTCGACATCGAAGAAGTGCAGCCGGAAAATGTGCTGAAGGATTTTGACGGCTGGGATTCACTGGCCATTCTGTCGGTGCTGGCGATGGCGGATGCGAAATACGGTGTATCGATCAAAGCTGCGGAAATTCGCTCGGTGGTCACCGCGCAGGACCTGGCAAATCTGGTCGAAGCCAAACTGAAGAAATAAGTGCCGCCAAGCTCGTCCCCGGGCGCGACAATCACATGAAATGCACCTTTAAGCACAAGCGCATCAGCTCGATCATCACGGTGGCGCCTCGTCAGGAATTTCGTTTCGACGACGAATACCAATATTACAAAATGACCGAGGCGCAGGCAAAGCGCTTCAAGAAGATGATGAGCCTGGACCGGCACCGGATTGCGCCGCCGGATGTTTGCGCTTCGGACCTTTGTCTATTTGGCATACAGCAGTTGCTCGCGGCCGGTGTTCTGAAAAAGGAAGACATTGACGCCATCCTGTTCATTTCCCAGACCCCGGATTACATCCTGCCGGCCACCAGCAATGTGATCCATGGCAGGCTGGGCCTGGACCAGGACGTGATTTGTCTCGACCTGAACCAGGGTTGTGCGGGCTTTGTGACCGGGCTGCAGCAGGCTTGCCTGCTTCTGGAGATTCCCGCGGTCTCCAAGGTGCTGCTCCTGACCGGTGACATCTCAAGCAAACTGGTGGACAAGCGAAATCGTATTTCCTACCCGATTACCGGTGATGCCGGAGCGGTCACCGTGGTCGAACGTTGCCCGGAGGAAAGGACAATTTATATGGACGTCAAGAACGACGGCTCCCGCTATAAGGCGCTGATGATTCCGGGTGGCGCCTTTCGGATGCCGTCTTCGCCGGAAACGCTGGAACTCCGTGAAGTGGAAGAGGGGGTCATCAAATCCCTCGAACACGCCAATATGGATGGTGCCGCCATCTTCAATTTTACCATGGACGACGTCCCGCCGCAGATCCGCGACGTACTCGCCTTTTCCGGAGACACCTGGGATTCCATTGAACACTACTTTCTCCATCAGCCAAATCCATTCATCGTTACCCAGATGGCGCAAAAAATGAAGATCCCGCCGGCGAAGGTGCCCAATAATGTGGTCAGCCTTTACGGCAATTGCAGTTCCACCACGATTCCGCTGAATATTGCGCTGAACTGCCGCGAGCCCATGCTGACCGGAATGCACCGCGTGTGCCTCTCGGGGTTTGGCGTCGGGTTGACGTGGGCTTCCGCGGTGCTGGATCTGGGCCCGCTGGACTTCTGCAAACTCGTGGACTACGAATCGTAAGCCGCAAACGTGAGTGAGGTGTTTACATTAATCACCGGAGCTGCCTCTGGATTCGGCCGGAACATTGCCGAGAGACTGGCGCCATCCAAACGGCTCATTTTGTCCGATCTGGACGCCGGGAAACTGGAGACTGTGCGGAACACCTGTGCCAGGTCCGGACAGCACTTGCTATGGCCGCGTGATCTCAACCAGAGTGTGGCGGAGGAATTCGCCGTTTTTCTGTTAAAAGAAAATATTTGCATCGAACATTACATCCACTCGGCGGGAGTTTTCGGTCTCCAATTTCCGCGCGCTCATGACATGGCATTTGTCTCACGCATTTTCAACGTCAATCTGTTCGCTGCCATCGAATTGATCCGGACCCTGACACAAAAGAAGACCAACGGCGGTGCCCTGCGGACGATCACAATCATCTCCTCCATCGGCACCCGAGTGGGCGCTCCCGGCCAATACGTTTATGCCGCAAGCAAAGGCGCGGTGAATGGTTTGTGCCTGGCGCTGGCGCTCGAACTGGCCCCGACGGTTCGGGTCAATACCGTCCTGCCCAGCTACATCGAGTCCGGGATGAATCAGGACCAGTTCGCACAGGCTGATTTCCTTGCTTCCATCAGGGCCATGCACCCGCTGGGCCTCGGCCGGCCGGAAGACGTGGCGGATGCGGTGGTGTTCCTGATATCGGATCACGCGCGCTGGATCACCGGCCAGGAACTGGTTGTGGATGGAGGCCGCTCGATTGGCAAAACGTTATTGCCAGTGAAATGAAAATTCGCCCGCTACTCAACCACCCGGGATGGCTTGGCCGGGACGCCTTTTGAAACCATGGAATCCTACACCCTGATTACCGGGGCATCTTCCGGCTTTGGCAAAAACATTGCCTGGCGGCTGGCGCCTGCCCACCGGCTCATTCTTGCCGGTCGAAACGTCGAGAGACTCGAGTCCGTGCGTCGTCGGTGCGCCAACCCGGACAGGCATATTTTGTGGCCCCGCGATTTGAGTGAGATCAACGGCCTCGCTCAGGATTTGACTGATTTGATGAAGACCCGGGGAATTGGCATAGGCCATTTCATCCATTCGGCCGGGTTCACCGGATTCCAATTGGTGCGCGGAGTGGAAATGCAATTCGTGCGGAAGATTTTTAATGTGAATCTGTTTTCCACCATGGAAATCATTCAGCCGCTGACCCGGAAGAGTATCAACCAGGGGTCGTTGCGTACCATCACGTTCATGTCCAGTATCTCCGGCCGGCTCGGGGGCATCGGCCTCTCGATTTACGGCGCCACCAAGGGTGGTGTAAATGCCATGTCCCTTTCCCTGGCCGTGGAATTGGCGCCCGACGTGCGGGTCAATTGCATCTCGCCGGGAATTATCGAAACCGAAATGACCCAACAGTATTTTGAAGACCCGGATTTTTTAGGTTTTTATCCGTTGGGTCCGGGACGCGCGGACGACGTCGCTGATGCCGTGGAATTCCTGACCTCGGATCGCGCGCGCTGGATTACCGGCCACGAACTGGTCGTTGACGGCGGCCGGACGGTCTGTTCCCCCATGCAGGCCGAAGCGGTGGCGAGAGAGAAGGAAATGAAAGCCCGTTTTCATTTCGGTCAAAGCCAGGAGAGCAGTTCTTGAACCTCGTTTTTACGTCGAAAGCCATGAAAGACGCTCGCCCGGCGCTGGAAGAATTGTTTTTTTTCAATCCCCGGCAGTATCGTGTGAGAGAAGGAATCGTCAGTTCCCTGGGGCAATTCGGGCATCCCCGGATTGAAGATACGGCCGATGGTTTATCCATCCGGGTCGGTAATCAGGAGGCGCAGACCCTCTTTGCATTTGACGGGGACCGCCCCACCGGCAACCCGATTGGCGTCGTGATTTTCATTCGGACTGATCCGGCTGAGATTGCCATTTTGCATCTGGCCGTGCATCCGGATTATGCCCTCCCGGGGCGCCGGGCCGGCCTCGGTCTGGCTCTGGTTTTGATCGAGAAAGTCAAGGAAATCGCCTTGCGAATCGTAGGCATCCAGCGGATCGTCCTGCACTACCAGCAGGATATTGTCATTCAAGTCCGGTAGCGAAACCGGAGTACTAAACGCTCAAAGCCAATGCGCCATAACATCCTCCTGGAAGGTTTTAACCTGCGGGTACGTCCGGTTCGTATCGGGGACGCGGCATTTATCGTGTGGCTCCGCAACCTTGATTTCGTGAAGGGCAATGTCGGCGATTCCGCGACGGATATTGCCGCGCAAGAGGCCTGGCTGAGGACCTATCTTGACCGGGAAGGCGACTATTACTGGATCGTCGAAAGTTTAAGCGGCATCCCGTTGGGTACCCACGGCATTTATAATGTGAGCAAAACAAGTGCGGAAAGAGGGAGACACATCATGCGTCCGGAGGTGATGGCGGGGGTGCCCTGCGCGGTATTGACCGCAGACCTGGCGTTCGGAAACATGGCGTTGCGCGAGCTGCGGGCCTTGGTCGTGGCAACCAATACCGAGGTCCTGTCGCTGCATCGAAAGTCCGGCTTTATTGAAGTTGGCAGAGTTGCCGCCGCCCAGGTGATTAACGGCAAGGCAGTGGACATGGTGGAGTTTGTGTTTACCGCCGATGAATGGAAAAAACGCCGTGACCGGGCACTGCCGTTGGCGCAAATTGCCGGAAAACAGATTTTGGAATGGGAACAAACGCAAAGGGGCAAGCGGCAACCCTGGGAGGAAGGCAGAAATTAATCGGCCACTCCCAATCAGGAATATTTATGGACTTAAAACAATGCCAGATAGTCAATCTGCCGAAAATAGTTGACCCAAGGGGAAATCTGACCTTCCTCGAAGGCGACCGCCATGTTCCGTTTGCCATCAAACGGGTATTTTACCTTTATGATGTGCCCGGCGGCGCCGACCGCGCGGGTCATGCCTTGAAACGATGTCACCAGTTTCTCATTGCCATGTCCGGCAGCTTCGATGTGGTGGTTTATGACGGCAAGGAAAAACAACGGTTTCATCTGAATCGCTCCTATTACGGCCTGTATCTGCCACCCATGATCTGGCGGGAAATTGATAATTTTTCCTCCGGTTCGGTGTGTCTGGCACTCGCCTCGGAGACCTACGACGAAAAGGATTATTTCCGCGATTACCGTGAATATCTGCGGGTCAGGGGAGGAGCCGAGACGTGAAGGTGCCGTTTCTGGATTTTGTCAAACCGTACGAAGAACTGAAGGGCGAGCTGGACGAGGCGTACTTTCGGTTCATGCGCTCGGCCTGGTATGTCCTGGGCAAAGAGGTTGAGGCTTTTGAACAGGAATATGCAGGCTTCTGCGGCGTCAAATATTGTGTCGGCGTCGGCAACGGCCTCGAGGCGCTGCACCTGGCGCTCCGGGCCTGTGGCATTGACAAAGGCGACGAGGTAATCGTGCCCTCAAACACCTACATCGCCACCTGGCTGGCGGTTTCCTACGCGGGAGCGCAGCCCGTGCCGGTCGAACCGGATCCGCGAACCTTCAATCTGGATCCGAACCGTCTTGCGGCGGCCATCACGCCCAAAACAAAAGCGATCATGCCGGTGCATCTTTACGGACAACCCGCGGACATGGATCCGATCATGCAGGTTGCGCGCAAGCATGGATTGAAAGTGATTGAAGACAACGCCCAGGCGCAGGGCGCCCGTTACAAGGGACGGCGAACCGGTTCGCTGGGCGATGCCGCCGGGAACAGTTTTTATCCCGGTAAAAACCTTGGCGCTTTTGGCGAAGCCGGTGCCGTGACCACCAATGACCCGGAACTGGCTGACCGGGTTCGCACGCTGCGCAATTACGGCTCGAAGAAAAAATATTACAACGACGTGAAAGGATATAACTCGCGGCTGGACGAATTGCAGGCGGCGTTTTTGCGGGTGAAATTAAAAAAGCTGGACGAATGGAATTTGCGTCGTCGTGAAGTGGCGGCCCATTATCTGGCCGGGCTGTCCGGCTGGGGCGGTCTGACACTGCCTTTCGTGCCGGCCTGGGCGGAACCGGTCTGGCATTTGTTTGTCATCCGCCATTCCCGACGCGACACCTTGCAACAAAAGCTGACCGACACGGGCATCGGGACGTTGATTCACTATCCCGTGCCACCTCATCTGTCGGGCGCCTATGCGGATGCCGGATGGAAACGCGCCGCGTTTCCTGTTGCGGAAGAATTGGCCAACAGTGTGCTGAGCCTGCCGATGGGACCGCACCTTGCGCGGGAACAAACCGGCCAGGTGGTGGCCGGCATACGCCACATCCTGGGGTCGCTTGCCGGAAAGCGGCCCGCTCCGCTCGAAGTGTGAGCTGAGTGGAAAATCTACATGAGCGAACCCAGAAAACATTCCTACGGGCAGATATTGAAGTCATCGGCTTTAATCGGTGGTTCTTCAATTTTGAACATTGGTTTTGGCATGGTGCGAACCAAGGCCATCGCTCTAATTCTGGGTGGACCAGGCGTGGGACTGTTCAGCCTCTATGGATACGTCAACGACCTGACGCGAGGCATCGCGGGCATGGGCATCAACAGCAGTGGCGTGCGCCAGATTGCCGAAGCCGCCGGGACGGGAGATGCCCAACGCCTGGCCCGGACGGCAACGACTCTGCGGCGCGTCGCTTTTTGTTCCGGGGCCATTGGCGCCTTGCTGCTCGTGGCTCTCAGCAAACCGGTTTCGTGGCTGACCTTCAAAGATTATCGGCACACCGGTTCAGTGGCATTGCTCGCGTTGGCCGTGTTCTTCGCGGATGTTTCCCAGGGTCAGGCGGCCCTGGTACAGGGCATGCGGCGAATCTCGGACCTTGCCCGGATGAGCGTGCTGGGGGCATTTTATGGCACACTGTTCAGCATCCCCATCGTTTATTTTTTCCATGAAAACGGCGTGGTCCCTGCCCTGGTCTGTGCGGCGGCGGCGAGCATTCTCACTTCCTGGTGGTATTCGCGGAAAATCATGATTGAGCCGGTGACACTGACAATGCGGCAGTCCAGGGAGGAAATCTCTGCTTTGTTGAAGTTGGGAGTTGTTTTTATGACGACCGGCTTGATGCCACTGGGGGCGGGCTATCTGGTGAACATCATGGTGTTGCGCAAGTTCGACCTGGCCGCGGTGGGTTGTTATCAGGCGGCTGCGGTGCTGGGTGGAACTTATGTTGGATTCATAACGCAGGCGATGGGAGCTGATTTTTATCCACGCCTTACCGCCGTTGTCGGCGACCACCGGGAATGTAACCGGCTTGTGAATGAGCAGGCGGAAGTGGGCCTGCTGCTCGCCGGGCCGGGAGTGCTCGCAACCCTCACGTTTGCCCCGCTGGTCATCTGGCTCTTTTACTCGTCCACTTTCGTGCCGGCGGTGGAAATCCTCCGTTGGATTTGTCTGGGCATGATGTTACGCGTGGCCAGTTGGCCGATGGCCTTCATCCTGGTCGCCCGCGGCGAACGAAAAATCTATTTCTGGACCGAGCTTCTGGCTAACGGACTTTTCGTGTTTTTGATCTGGGCCGGTTTGACCGTATTCGGACTAAATGGCTCAGGCATCGCCTTCTTTGGATTGTATGCCGTCTATTGCGCGGGCATTTACCTGGTCGTCCGCCGATTAAGCGGATTCCGCTGGTCGGGAGCCAACCTGCGGGTGGCGGCCATGTTTACGCCCGGAATCGCGGCCGTGTTTGTCAGTTGGTACTTTCTTCCCTACATCGCCACCGCAATTATCGGGGTATTGCTCACGTTGCTGGCCGGGATTTATTCGTTGAAAACACTCTGCACGTTGGTTTCCTTGGAGCGTCTCCCCCGGATCGCGCAAAGAATGATTGCGCTTTTCCGATTGGCGCCGTCCAACACCGGCGTTTGAAATGACGGAATTTTGTCCCGCGGTTTCAGGTTATTCAGATCAAAATTTCACCGGACCCATAATCCATTCGTCATGATTTTGCTGTTGGGAGCCAGTGGCCACATGGGGCAGGCGTTTGCAACGGAGTTGCGCCGCCGGAGGTACAGTTTTATTCCGCTTACCCGTAAGGCGATTGATTACACGAGTTTTGAGCTTCTGTTCGATTACATCCGGAAACTGAAACCGGAATTTATTATCAATGCCGCGGGTTATCCGGGCTGGCCGAATGTGGACGCCTGCGAGACGGCCCGTGAGGAAACGCTTTTCGCGAACACACTGCTTCCCCAGACCGTTTCCCGTGCCTGCTCGATGACGAGCACGCCTTGGGGCCATATTTCCTCCGGTTGCATTTATCACGGCGCCAAATTCATTGATGACAGGGGAACACGGATTGTCGAAGGGGCGGAACTGCGGCAACGGTTTGCGGAAAGTCCCGAGAAAATCTTTGGGTACACCGAATGGGACGAGCCCAACTTTTCGTTCCGCAGCGCGCCGTGCAATTTCTACAGTGGAACCAAGACCCTGGCGGAAGAAGCCATCCGCGGGGTGGGGGACGTGTATCTGTGGCGCCCGGGAATGCCATTCAACGAGCGAAGTGAACCCAGGAATTTCCTCTGGAGAATTCAAAACTATCACAAGGTTTTTGATGGGGTGAATTCGCTGTCCCAGCTTGACGATTTTGTGCGGGCCTGTCTGGATCTGTGGGAGCGGCAGGCGCCGTTTGGCGTTTACAACATGTCCAACCCGGGCGCGGTTCTGACCCGGCAGGTCGTCGGGATGATTCAACGAATCCTCAAGCCCAACCGGCGCTTTGAATTTTGGAAGGACGAGGAGGAATTTTATCATCTGGGCGCCAAGGCGCTGCGTTCCAATTGTGTGCTGGACGTTTCCAAACTGCTTGTCGCGGGGGTGAAAATACGCCCGGTGGAGGAGGCGTTGGAAGATTCATTGCGCAATTGGAATGTGGCCTCCGTGCGTGTGAATGGCGGCGCGCCACGAAATGTCTCTGTGCTTTCCCGCTGAAATCTGAAACAACACGACCCGATTTATATGAAACTAAAAACTCAAACGAAATGGTTGTTATTGCTTGCAAACAGGAATCTTTGGCTGCTCCGTGGGGCGGTATTGCTTGGATTGTTGATGTGGACCCGCAGATCACCGGCGCAGCAAGTGATCAGTTCGGCTCCCGCAACCACTGAAACTCCGCCGGCGTTACAACCGTTTGCGACCACGGAAATGGATGTGTTTACCCCGGCGGGAACGCCTCAGGAAGAACCCGCCCAGCCGTTTCGCTATAAGTTTTTAACCCTGCGGCCGCATCCCGATTATAGTGTCCTCTACGCAAATGGAATTCTGGCTGCTCCCGGCCAGCCCGTTAACACCGTAATCCAGCAAATTTCCCCCGGCTTTCGGCTGGATGTCGGTGACTATTGGATTTTGGATTACACCCCCACCTGGATGGTTTATTCCAGCCGCAGTTTCCAGGATACTTTCGACCAGAATGTCAAACTGACCGGTGGCACGTCCTTTGGCAGTTGGGTTCTTGGGCTTTCACAAAGTTATTCGAAATCTGACGTGCCCGAGGTCGAAACGGCGACTCAGACTCATCTGGAAAATTATGTCACCGCACTCAACGGCACCTATACCATCAACAGCAAAATGTCGCTGGACCTGGCCGTCAACCAGAACTTCTCCTTCGCCGAGCAGTTTCAAAGTTACCGCGAATGGTCAACGTTGGATTGGTTGAATTATCAATTTTGGGCCAGGTTCAATGTGGCTCTCGGCGTGGGATTGGGGTACGATGATATGGAAACAGGCCCCAACATGCTTTTCGAACAGTATCAGGGGCGGGTCCAATGGCGGGCAACGGACAAAATCAGTTTCCATATCAATGGCGGATTGGAAGACCGGCAATTTCTGGATAGCAGCACCAGTGACGCACTTAACCCGGTTTTTGGCGGCGGCATTCAGTACCAGCCATTTGAGCACACGAAGATTTCCCTGGATGCTGAACGGGTGGTGGCCGTGTCCGAGTTGCAGAACGAAGTGACCGAAAGCGTCGGTTTAAATGGAGACTTGAATCAACGATTGTTAGGCAGGCTGTTTCTGGACCTCGGCGGCGGCTATCAACACGTCAAATACGTAAATTCAAACGGCACCCCGGGCCCCACGCGAGCGGACGATTACTCTTATTTCAATACCCGCCTCAGCACGGCCTTTCTCAAACGAGGCACCGTTGCCATTTTCTACCAATTCAGCAATGATTCCTCCACCCAATCCGGTTTCGGCTTCGCCAGCCACCAGGTCGGATTCGAAATCGGCTTTGCATATTGAAACATTGCTTCCCGGCAATCTCCTTGGGCGGCAAGGTTAAAACCACGAGAATTTTTCCGGCACATAAATGATATTGGCCGGCTTCAGGTAGAACGGTTCTGTTGTCTTGCCTTCCATCACCTGCTTCAAATTCAGGATGTACTTCTTCGAACCCAGGTACCTGTCCTGCCGGATGATCGTCACATTTTTCAGGTTGGCCTTGGTGTAGTCAAACCCGCCCGCTTCCATAATGGCTTCAAGGGCCGTGATGGGATGATCCGATAAAATTTTTCCCGGGCGGAGCACTGCCCCGGTGACATAGACCGGGAAGGAGGAGCTTTGCACTTCCACGGTAACTTCGTTGGGCGAAAGCTGCGGGGCGTACAAATTCATCAGCCTCTTTTGCAATGCATCCGGGGTCAATCCCGCCGCATCCACTTCCCCGACCAGGGGCAATGTAATCTTTCCGTCGGTTCGGATTTGATGTTGGCTGTTCAGATTCGGCGAGCCTGGGAAGGAGATTTTCAGGATGTCACCTTCCCGCAAAATATAGGCTTCCGGGTTGTTGGTGGCGGGGGCGGCAGCAGAGGACACCGCTTCGGGAAGGACCGGATGGACGGGAGTGGCAACGACGGGAGTCGCTGGCGGGAACGGTGAAGACTCGGTTTGACAACCCGCGACCGCCGCCAGGGCCGCCATCCCCAATATAAATTGCGCCAATCGCAAGCAGAGACGACCTCCTGGTTGAACGGTTTTCCCGCCGGGATTTTTTCTCATGATAGCCTCGCCTTCTAAATTGATCATGGTTGCGGAATCCAATATGGCAAAACGTCGGTTGGCACTTTTTGCCAGCCGGTTTCAGCCTACAACGGCTAGAGTCAGTTAGTCAAAATGTAAATCGAGGTTTAACTGGTCCGGATGCGCAAATTCTGCGCGACATGAACTCGCCTGAGAAACATTTGCGCGGTCCTCAGCCCGATTCTTGGGGTTTTGTTGGGATTTATCGGTTGGCACATTCCCTGCCTAGCAACAAGTCGTAGTCGTGTGCTTGGGAATTCTGTTCCTCTGCAAACGGCTCAAAAAATTAAACCACACTTCAACCTGAGCGCATTAATATAATGAAACTGAATCAAACGTTCACAATCTGGGGTGTCGCTGCTGCCTTGTGCCTGAGCACGGGCAGTCTTCTGGCACAAAACGACAATGGTGGGGGCGGAGGCGGGCAGGGCGGGTTTGGTCGAGGCAACTTCGACCCGGCCCAGTTCCAGCAACGCATGATGGACAATATCCGCGATCAACTCGGTTTTACCAACGACACCGACTGGAGCGCCGTCCAGCCGCTCATCCAAAAGGTAATGGACGCGCGCCGCGACGTTGGTTTTGGCGGCGGCATGGGGCGCATGATGTTCCGCAACCGTGGCGGCAACAATGGTGACAATGCCAACGGCGGTGGTCGCCGGGGCGGTTTCTTTGGCGGCCAGCCCAGTCCGGAGGCCGAGGCTTTGCAAAAGACGATTGATGACAATTCACCGCCGGCGCAAATCAAAGACGCACTGGCCAGATACGAGGCCGCGCAGAAGGCCAAACAAGACAAGCTCACCGAGGCGCAAGCACAACTCCGCCAGGTGCTGACCGTAAAACAGGAAGCGCAGGCCACCTTGCTGGGATTGCTCCAGTAACAATGTGAATGTATCCGGGAGAAGCTGACGCTGTCATGAACGAAACCGCCAATCCAGTCCCACCTTTGAAGGAAATGCTTGAGCGCATGGTTGCCGCCAAGCAATTGTCGGCCATTGACGCGGCGGTTTTGGCCAAAACCCGGCCGGCGATGGAACGGGAGGAAGACGTTCTCCGCTGGCTGGCCAACGAATATGGCGTTGATTACACCACGCTCGACGACGTTGAACCGGATCGTCAGCTTCTCTCGCTTTTTCCCGCACGCATCCTCTTGAAGGAGGAATTGCTGCCACTCAGGCGCCTGAACGGCACGGTGGAAGTGGCCACCAGCCGCCTGTTCGCGACGCAAGGACTGGATGCACTGAAAACCCTGACCGGCCTGAATCTCAAGCCGATTCTCGCCTCCAGTGAAGCCATCCAGCGTGAAATCAAAAAACGCCTCGGCGTCGGCGCCGACACGATCGGCACACTCGAAGAGGAAAAGGCCCTGGAAGTCGTTGACGAAAACGCCGAGGACACCGACCTCGGCAGCGCCGAGGAAGACGAGGCGTCCATCATCCGCTTCGTGAATCAGGTATTGAAGGACGCGATTGAACTGCGTGCGTCGGACATCCATCTGGAACCATTCGAGGACGAATTTCGCATCCGCTACCGCATTGACGGCGTGTTGCAGGACATTTCCGTTCCCGCACAACTCAAGCGTTTTCAACCCGCCATCGTTTCGCGTGTCAAAATTCTGAGCCACCTCAACATTGCCGAAAAGCGTCTGCCGCAGGATGGCCGCATCAAGGTGCGCATTGATGACGCCGAGGTGGACATCCGCGTTTCCATCATCCCCATGCTCCACGGCGAAGCGGTCGTGATGCGTCTGCTCCGGCAAAATGCCACATTGCGCGGCCTGAAGGAACTGGATATGGACCAGCGCGAGCTGGAATGTTTCCGCCGCGTTCTCCAATTGCCCCACGGCATCATCCTCGTCACCGGCCCGACCGGCAGTGGCAAAACCTCCACCCTTTACACCGCGCTCAATGAAATCAACGATGCTGTCCGCAAAATCATCACGATTGAAGATCCGGTGGAATACCAGCTCAAAGGCGTCAATCAAATTCAGGTCAATGAGAAGTCCGGGCTGACCTTCGCGCGCGGATTGCGTTCCATCCTGCGCCATGACCCGGATGTGATTCTGGTCGGTGAAATTCGCGACAAGGAAACGGCGGAAATTGCCGTGCAGGCCTCGCTCACCGGCCATCTGGTTTTTTCAACACTGCACACGAACGACGCGCCGGGCGCCGTCACTCGTCTCGTGGACATGGGCGTCGAACCGTACCTCGTGTCGTCATCGCTCGAAGCCGTGCTCGCCCAACGTCTGGTGCGCGTGCTTTGCCCGCATTGCAAGCAGGCGGACGATTCACCGACCGCGTCGGCGCTCAAGGAAAAACTCGGCATCCCGGCAAGTACCACGATTTATCGCTCCACCGGCTGCCGGGAATGCCGTAATACCGGATTTTTTGGCCGGCACGCCATTTTTGAATGGATGGACACCGACAGCGAAATCCGCCAGCTCGTTTTGAAAAACGCTTCGACCGACCAGATTCGCGAGGTCGCCCGGCGGGCAGGCATGAAGATGCTGGCCGAGGACGGCTGGCGCCTCGTCCGCCAGGGCATCACGACGGTGGAAGAAGTTTTGAGTGTGACCACCGCCAAGGAGGTGGAGCGGTCGGCCAAGGACAAATCAGCGGAGATCCAGGCGGTTGCCGCGTCAAAGTGAATTGAACCATGCCCACGTTTTCCTACAGAGCGTTGCAAGCGGACGGCAAAATGGCCGAGGGCGTGCTTGATGCTGCGGGTCGGCCCGATGCGTTGCGCCAGATGGAAACGCAGGGCCTGCGCCCGGTGAATCTCGTTGAGAAGGCGGTCGCGGCCGCTAAAAACGGTTCCGGCTTGCCGGCGGGTTTGGAAAACCTCGGCAAAATTTCGTTTAAGATCCAATCGCGGAAGGTCTCTGCCAAGGCACTGGAAAATTTCACACGTCTGCTGTCCAGTCTGCTTGCCGCCGGCGTGCCGTTGAGCCGTGCGCTGGTGATCCTTTACAAGGAAGCCTCGGCGCCTTTTGTGGCGGCCAAATGGAAGGAAATCCATGACCTGGTCGTGGACGGTATGTCGCTGGCCAATGCGATGGCAAAATCACCCGACGTGTTTCCGCGCGTCTATGTCGCGATGGTGGAGGCCGGTGAGGCCGGCGGATTTCTCGACGTGGTGCTGGCGCAAATCGCCGATTTTCAGGCGCGTGAAAAGGAGCTGAAGTCGAAGGTGCTGACCGCGATGATTTATCCCTGCATCCTGCTTTGTCTTGCCCTGGTGGTTTTGACGGTGTTGCTGGTGTTTTTCATTCCGAAATTCCAGAAGGTCTTCGCCAGTGTTCACGGAGCGTTGCCGTTGATCACCCAACTCATCATCGGCGTCAGCCATGCCGTGCGCTCCTACGGCTTGTTCATCGCGTTGGGTTTGTTCGGTTTGGTATTTCTGGTGCGCACCTGGTTTGCCTCTGAAAAAGGCCGGCGTGTCTGGGAACGGCTGGTGTTGCGCTCGCCGCTGGTCGGTCCGCTGGTGGCACAATTTGCCATGGCACGCTTCTGCCGGATGCTCGGAACCTTGCTCGGAGCAGGTGTGCCACTGGTGCAGGGCTTGAATGTCGCGCGCAAATCCATCGGCAACCAGACCCTCGTGGACGCCGTTTCGGAATCCATTCAGCGCGTCCAGCAGGGCGGCCGGCTCGGTCAAAGCCTCGCGGAGTGCAAGGACCTGTTCGCCGGCTCCATTTTGGAAATGATTTCCGTGGCCGAGGAAAGCGGCAAGCTCGACTCCGAGCTCGTTCGCATCGCCAGCGTCACCGAAGTGGACCTGGACCGTCACTTGAAGACGGCGGTGGCGTTTGCCGAACCGCTGATGCTGTTTTTGATTGCCGGGTTTATCGGCATCATTTTCATCGGCATGTTGCTGCCGGTGTTCTCGCTGCAGGAGTACATCAAATAAAATTTAACATCTGATCAACCATGAAAATCCAACTCCGAAATCCGAAATCCGAACTCCGAAATTGTCGCCGCGCGTTTACACTTGTCGAAATGCTCCTGGTCATCACCATCATCGGCATCCTCGCGGCGTTGGTCATTCCCAAGATGGTGGGCCGCAGCGAGCAGGCGCGCCAGGCGGCTGCTCACGCCGATCTCTCCTCCGTCAAGACCGCGCTCGACGCGTACGAGGTGGACAACGGTTTCTATCCCAAAAGTTTGCAGGATTTGATCCAACAGCCCAGCAACGCCAGAAACTGGCACGGGCCGTATTTGGATAACCTTCCGGTGGATCCTTGGGGTAATCCTTACATTTATGCTTATCCCGGCCGGCATAATCCCAATGGTTTTGACCTTTCCTCCGTCGGACCGGACGGCAAAGCCGGAACCGACGATGACATCGGCAACTGGACAAAATAGAGAAAGTGGCAGGTGGCAAGTGACGTGTAACATGAAAACAACCCGCGTGGCCTTTCGGTCGTGTCACGTGTCACGTGTCACGTGTCACGGCTCTGGCTTCACGCTGATCGAGTTGATTCTCGTTCTGGCGTTGCTGGTGATCATCACGTCACTGGCGGCGCCGGCGATGTCGAACTTCATCCGCGGGCAGGCGCTGGATTCCGAGGCGCGGCGGTTGATGGCGCTGATTCATGCGGGCCAGAGCCGCGCGGTTTCGGAAGGCTTGCCGATGGTGCTCTGGGTGGACGAAAAACAGGGCGCCTACGGACTCCAGGCGGAGACCACCGGGCGGAACGGCGATCCGAAAGCCGAAAACCTGTCGTTGGATGCCAGTTTGCAAATCGCGGTTGTGAGCGCCGGCTCGGCGGGCACGACCAGGTTTGGCGGTTTGCCAGCCATCCGTTTTTTGCCGGACGGCACGGTGGATGAAAACAGCCCGCAGACGTTGCGCCTGATGGATGCCAGGGGCCATGCGCTCTGGCTGATCGAATCGCGCAACCGTAATGGTTATGAAGTTCAGAACACAGAAAAGTGACCGGTGGCAGGTGGCCTGTGGCACGAATAGAACCGCCGCGCCGGCGGGCATTTCGCGTCACGTGCCACGCGTCACGTGTCACGCTTCCGCTTTTACGCTCGCGGAGGTGCTGGCAGCGATGCTGTTTCTGGCCATCGTCATTCCGGCGGCAGTCGAGGCGCTGCACGTCGCCAGCCTCGCCGGCGAGGTCGCCGCGCGCAAAGGTGTCGCGGCGCGCATCGGCGACCGGATTTTGAATGAAAGCATCGTGACGACCAACTGGAACGTAGGCTCGCAAAATGGGACCGTCGCCGAAGGGGCCGAGGAATTCCATTGGACGCTGGACAACCAGAACTGGCCCGTGGACACAGCCGCAGCCATGCGCTTGCTGACCGCCGAGGTGACATTTTCAGCGCAGGGCCATGATTATTCAGTCGCGATGAGCACACTGGCAAGCTCACAAACACCGGCTACCACGACGGGCACGCAACCATGAAAATTAATGCAAACAATCTGCAAGCGTGCCACCACACTGCCACTGTAGCGCAGACAGCCTGTCTGCTGTATCGCGGATTGGTAATCCGCAGTGCGTTGCTCAACGGTTGGCGCCTTGGATTTCGCACGGCTGGCCGAATGCCATTCGGCGACACAGCAGATTGCCAATCTGCGCTACGCTTGCGCGGATTCACGCTGATCGAAATGATTCTGGCAGTGGGCGTGGCTGCATTGGTGCTGGCGGTGGTGAGCAGCGTATTATTTACCGCCCTGCATCTGCGCGACGTGACGCAGGCGGCGGTGGACGGGGCGACCCCGGTGGACCTGGCGTTGTCGGTGATGCGTCGTGATTTGGAGTGCGCCGTGACGCCCACCAATGGCACCACCAAGGTTTTGTCCGGTGATTTCCGGGTTGGGACCCTCACCAGTCCGGGCATCGGCCAGCCCGTGGCCATAGAGATGTACACCGCCACCGGCGCCTTGCGCGATGACGCGCCCTGGGGTGACATCCAGAAAGTCACCTACGAATTGAGAGACCCGACCGACCGCAACGCGTCGGGGAAGGATTTATATCGCAGCGTCACCCGGAATGTCATGGCCACCACCATGCCGGACGTGGACGACCAATGGATGCTGGGTGGTGTGCAAAGCATCGAGTTTTCCTGTTTCGACGGTTCGCAATGGTCCGATACCTGGGACACCACCGGCATCACTTCCGTGAACACCAATCTGCCGCTCGCCGTCCGCGTGCGGATTCAACTGGCCGGGAACAACCCCGCTACGACGCAACCCATCGAAATGCTGGTGCCGGTTGATTCTCAGTCGCGCACGAATGCCGTTCTCAATACGACCGCCACCGGAGGCGTCACCACCAGCGGAGGCTGAAATGAAATTGGGTCATTCAAAGCTCAGACTTGATGAACGGTGCAGAAATGCATCGGTGCTCATCATTGTGCTTTGGGTGTGCATCGGTCTGGTCGCCATCGCACTCTATTTTGCCAATTCCATGTCGTATGAACTCCGCGCGTCGGACAACCGCGCCTCCGGTCTGGCCACCGACCAGGCCATTGAAGGCGCGGCGCGCTACGTCAGCACCGTGCTGGCTCTGTACGCCACCAACGGCGTGGTGCCGGCCACCAACCTGTATGCCGCCGCCGCCGTGCCCGTCGGTGACGCACGGTTCTGGCTCATCGGCCGCAATCCATCCGGCACACCTTCCACGGAACCATATTTTGGCCTGATTGACGAAGGTTCCAAACTGAATTTAAACACCGTCAACACCAACGTCCTTTCCTATCTGCCCAACATGACGGCCGATTTTGCCCAGGCCATTGTGGACTGGCGCAGCACCAACAGTTCCGGCACTTATTCACTGGACTACGCGCAACTGGGCTACCAGGAAAAGGAAGCGCCGTTTGAAACGGTGGATGAGCTCAGGCTGGTGTATGGCGCAACCATGGATTTGCTCACCGGCGACGACCTCAACGGCAACGGTGTGCTCGACGTGAATGAAACGAATTCGACCGGTGGCGCCGAAATGAATTACGGCCTGCTGGAATACACCACGGTTTATACCCGCGAACCGAATTTCCATCCTGACGGCACCACGCTGACCAACGTGAACACGGCGCGCCGGCAGGATTTGCAAACGCTTTTTGAAGACGCCGAAGTTGGCAACGCGAGTTCTCTGGCCGAACAACTGATTTCGCAAAGACCTCTTCGTGGGTATGCAGGGTTGCTGGCCTTTTGTGTCCAGTGCAAAACGTTCGGCATGAGTTCGAGTGATTTTGCCAATATTTCCGATAACGTGACCACGACTACCAATGCCTACATTCGCGGGCGCGTGAATATCAACACCGCCAGCCTTGACGTGCTGACCGCGTTGCTGGCGGGAGCCGGTCTGGATGAGAACACCGCGTCGGGTACGGCACAATCGCTCATCACCTACCGCCAGCAAAACCCCAACAACCTCAGTTCGGTTGCGTGGCTGGTGGATGCGCTCGGCAATACCAGCTCCGCCGTTCAGGCACTGGCCCGGGGCGACTACGTCACCACGCAAAGTTACCAGTTTACTGCCGACATCGCCGCCGTTGGCCCTTTTGGCCGGGGTTACCGGCGCGTGAGGTTCATTTTCGACACGAGCGATGGCACGCCCATAATCATTTACCGCCAGGACCTCAGCCGGCTCGGCTGGGCATTGGGCGAAAACGCCCGTGAAACCTTTGTCGCGACCGCAACGCAATGAATAACATCCTGAAAATTAATTTCGGAAAACGCAAACGGCTGACGAGTGTGCTCGGACTGACCCTGGACGGCAGCCGTCTCGAAGGCGTGGTGCTTCGCCGGACCAACGGCTCGCTGCAAATCCGCCAGACTGTTTCCGTCGCGCTTTCGCTCGATCCGCTGACGGCAGCGCCGGAACTCGTCGGTCGCGAGATTCGCAATCACCTTGACGCCGCCGGCGTGCGCGAACGCTACTGCGTGGTGGGCGTGCCGCTCAAGTGGGCGCTGACGGCGCACACCGAATTGCCGCCATTGCCGGAGGAGGACGCCGCCAGTCTGCTGCAACTCGAAGCGGAACGCGGGTTTCCAAGCGATGTGGCAACGCTGCGGCTGGGAAATTCACGTTGTCCGCTCCCTGCTGGCAAACAACTCGTGACCTTGGCGGGTATTCCCAACGCCCAACTGACGGCGCTGGAAGAGGTGTTGGCGTCGGCGAAATTAAAGCCGGTCAGCTTTTCACTCGGCCTCACCGCCTTGCAACCGCCCGGCGGGGAAACGTCCGGAGGGGTGCTGGCACTGGCAATCGGCGAGAGCCAGGTGGGACTGCAAATCACCCGCGGTGGTGTGGCGGCTTTGCGCGCGCTGGAAGGTGCCATCGAAGATGAGGCCGGCCGGCGTGAGCTGCATGCCGATCTCGTGGCGCGCGAGGCGCGTATCACGCTGGGACAATTGCCGGCGGAACTGCGTGACGCCATAAAACGCATCCGTATTTTCGGCCCACACGAACTGGCACAGCAACTCGCCGACGAGATGGAACTGCGTTTCGAGCCGATGGGATTGAAGGTCGAAATCGTTTCCGTCTATGCACCGAACGAATTTGGCGCCCAGCTTCCAGCGGAAGCTCCGGTTTCTCCTGCCTTCAGCCTGGGAACGTGGTGGTTGATGGGTGAAACGCCGGTTTTTGAATTTTTACCGCCGAAACCCTCTGCGCTCGAACAGCTCGTCGCCCGCTACTCTTCCGGCCGGTTGCGCTCCGCCGGGGCGGTGGGTGCCGGTGTGGTCGTGTTGGTCGGCGGATTGTTTTTATTCCAGGAAATCCAACTCATCCTGCTGCGTTCGCAGTGGTCGGCGATGTCGGCCAGGGTGCAGCAATTGGACGGTTTGCAGCAGGAAATCAGGCAGTACCGCCCGTGGTTTGACGATTCCTTCCGCAGCCTGACGATTTTGCGCCAGTTGACCATGGCGTTCCCCGAGGACGGTTCGGTCACGGCCAGGACGGTGGAAATTCGCGACGGCAACACCGTGACCTGCACCGGCACGGCGCAGGATAATGGCGCGCTGCTGCGGACGTTGAACCAGTTGCGCACCGCCGACGGGGTGACGGACGTCAAGCTGCAGCAGATTCGCGGCAAATCGCCCATGCAATTCTCATTCGACATTCATTACGGAAACGGAGGCGGCAGTGAAAATTAAGACCCGCCAGCAATTCCTGGTCGTGCTGACCATCGCCGTCGCCGCGTTGTTCGTTGGCGAACGCCTGATTTACGAACCCCTGGCGAATTGGTGGTCGGTGCGTTCGCAGAACATTGCCGCCCTGCGCAAGCAAGTGAGGGATGGGAAACTGTTGATTCAGCGCGAGCAGGCCATCCGCAGCCGATGGGCCCAGATGCGCACAAACACGTTGCCCGCCGACACGTCACTGGCGGAGCAACAAGTGCTCAAGGCGTTTGACAACTGGTCGCAGGACAGCGGCGCGGGCATCACCGGCATCACTCCGCAGTGGAACGACGACGCGACGAATTATGTGACCGTGGACTTGCGCGTGGAGGCGGCGGGGGATCTCGATTCCCTGGCCCGGTTCCTCTACGACATCGAGCAGGGGCCAATGGCGCTGGAGCTTCAATCGGTGGACGTCAGTGCCCGCGATGAGACGGGCCGGCAATTTACGCTCGGGCTGCAAATCAACGGGCTGGCACTCAGAGCGGAAACAAAATGAATTTAAGAATATTTCAATTAAAACCCGCTGTTCCGGCAACCGCGGTTGTTGCCTTGCTGCTGGCCGTCGTGTTTCCCGTGTCGGCACAGTCCACCAACGGAACGGATTTTGCCTCGTTCCAAATCATCGGGCAGCGGAACATTTTTGATCCCAATCGCGTGCCGCACCGGCGCTCCTCCAGTCCCACCGCACGCGTCGTTGATTCGTTTTCCTTTGTAGGCACGATGAGCTATGCCAAGGGCAACTTCGCGTTTTTTGACGGCACCAGTCCGGACTTCCGCAAAGTGCTGGAACTCGACGGCAGCATTGCCGATTTCAAAGTCACCGCCATCACCGCCAAGTCCGTCACCCTCGTATCCGGCACCAATGAAACGGTTCTGCCCCTGGGCACGCAAATGCGCCGTGACGACGACGGCCATTGGGTGGTCTCAACCGAATCGGCGTCCTATGCCAGCGCCGGCAATTCATACACGTCCGGTTCGGCCCGCCGTTCTTCCGGTCGCCTGCGTTATGGCAGCTTCCGCGCAGGCTCCACGACGGCAACCGATAATTTGCAACCAGACGACTCAAACCCATCGCCGGCCGACGGCGCGGTTGATGCGGGAACGGATGTAAATGCGCCGGTCGTCGCGCCCCCTCCGGGTGGCGCCAGCGACGCATTGACGCGTTTGATGCAACGCCGCGCGCAGGAAGAACAACAATTAGGATCAGGACCAGGACAATGAAAACCATCATGACATTTCTTTTGGCGGCGGCTTTGACCGCCGGAACCTTCAGGACCGACGCACAGTCAAGCGGCGCGCCGCCCCCGGCTGAGACTCCGCCTGCGGTCGCGGTCGCAGCCGCAGCGCCTGCGCCTGCGCCCACCGTGTCAACGGCAACTGCCATTCTCTCGCGCGACGCCACAACCATGCCGGCCACCAGTGCCGCCAACACCAATGGTTTGCGGTTGAATTTCCGTGGTGCGCCGCTCGATTCCGTGCTGGATTACCTCAGCGATGCCGCCGGCTTCATCATCGTGCTCGATACGCAAGTCCACGGCCGCGTGGACCTCTGGAGCGACCAGCCCGTGACCAGGGATGAGGCCGTGGATTTGTTGAACTCCGTTCTGAACAAGAACGGCTACGCCGCGATCCGGGACGGACGGAAACTGACGATTTTGGACAAGAACGACGCCAAGACACGCAATATTCCGGTGAAAACCGGCAACGACCCGGATGCCATTCCCGACAACGACGAGATCGTCACGCAAATCATCCCCATCCGGTTCGTGGAAGCGCGGCAACTGGCCTCGGATTTGTCGTCATTCGTCTCGCCGCAGGCGACGATCGTCGCCAACGAGGCCGGCAATTCCATCGTTGTCACCGATACTCAATCCAACATCAAGCATCTGGCGCAGATTATCCAGGCGGTGGACAACAGTGCCGAGGCGGAGACGGAAATCCGCGTGTTCCGCTTGCACTACGCCAATCCCAGCGATGTGGCCACCGAGTTGGGCAACATTTTTCCCAGCAGCAGTTCAGGCAGTAATGCCCAGATGCCGGTCCGCTTTGGCGGTGGCTTCGGTGGCGGCGGGCCGGGCGGGCTTTTTGCGCGTCTGGCGGCGGCGAATGCCGGCAACAACAACAGCTCGAGTGACCGCATGAAGAAGGAGACGCAGGTGACCGCCGTGGCCGATGACCGCATCCAGGCGGTCATCGTGAGCGCGCCGAAGGATTTGATGGACCAGATTGCGGGAATGATGCATGACCTGGACGTGGCTTCGCCACGGGACCAGAACGTTTATATCTATCACCTCGACCACGGCGACCCGAACCAGGTGGTGCAGGTGTTGCAGAACACCTTCGGCAACAGCAACAGCCGGTCCACGACCAGCTCGCAGCAAGGCGCGCTGCAAACCCGCGAGAACGCCGGCGCAACATCCGCCGGAAATACAACGTCGTCACTCGGAGGCAGTAGTGGCAACAGTATGGGCAGCGGCAGCGGCGTGGGTTCCCGGCTCCCTTAACCCCAAACTCTTTCAAAATGAAAATGATTATGAAAACGAATAAAAACTGGAGACACCTCGGCGGCGTTGTGGCTTTTCTTTTCTGCGCCGCGCTGACCATCCATGCGCAACAACGCACCACCGGCGGCGGCGGCGGTTTTGGCGGTTTTGGCGGTTTTGGCGGCTTTGGTGGCTTCAATAATTTCAACCGCAACGGCGCCAACAACACTACCGCCAACCAGTACAACAATAACGGCAACGTCGGCAATGCGACCATTTACGTGGACCCCGACACCAAGAATATCATCGTCATTTCCGACCAGCCGACCAGCGAACAGATCAGCAACGTCATCGCCCAACTGGACCGCCCGAAACCACAGGTGCTCATCAAGGTCGTCTTCCTGGAGGTGCAGCACAACAGTTCGCTGGATGTTGGCGTCGAGGGCGCCTATGGCAACAGCCTCGGCAATGGCGTCAACAACAATGCCGCCAGCGTGTTTGGGTTGAATGGACTGAATTCGATCGTGACTAATTTCAGTCCTGTTGGGCCGGCGCTGGCCACCACCGCGCTGTCCCCCTCAACCGCGGGAGGCGCCAACGGCTTTTACCAGGTCATGGGCAATAATTTTCAAGCGACGCTGCGCGCGATTGCCACTGCCGGCAAGGTGGAAGTGCTCTCACGTCCTTCCGTGCTCGCGCGCGACGGCCAGCCGGCGACCATTCTGGTCGGCCAGCAGGTGCCTTTGATCACCGGTGTCAGTTATACGGCCGTCGGCAATTCGACCATCCCGATCAATAATGTGACCTATACCCCCGTGGGCCTTCAGGTGAACGTCACGCCTTTCATCTCCCAGGATAACTACGTGGAAATGATTGTGACGCCGCAGGATTCGGAGATTGACCCGACGCAGACGGAGCCGATTGCCGCCGGCGTGAACGCGCCGGTAATTGACACCCGCACCGCTGATACCGTCGTGATCACGCCAGACGGCGAACCGGTCGTCATCGGGGGCCTGATGGAAAACGACAAAACCTCCAGTGAAGACAAAATCCCGATTCTGGGTGACATCCCGGTCATCGGAAATCTTTTCAAGCACAAAACCAGCAGCGACACCAAAAATGAGCTGATGATTTTTCTGACGCCGCACATTGTGCGACTGCCGTCGGATTTGCCTTCGCTGGCCGCCAGCGAACAAAAGAACATGCTTGTGCCCAAAACGTATTCCGAGCAGGAATTGGATCGCTTTTTAGACCGCCTGCCGGCGAAGTGAACCCCGCAAGCCGGGGTTGAATTTATTCTGTTCCGGCGCTTAACTGAAAAGAAATCATGAAGTCAACCCGCCGCCTGCTCATTGGGGGACTCCTGTTCGGAGTCTGGCTGCTGGTTGTCGCCTGGCAGGTCGAGGAACACGTCCGGGTCAGGAACGCGGCCCGCACCGCGCTCGTCAATCGGGCAAAGGACATTTCCACGACGCTGGGCATCGTGCTCCGATCACAACGGCGCTTTGGCGGCGTGGTTTCCAAGGAGCGCCTCGAGGCCTCGCTGTCGGAACTGGTCAAACAGGAATCGGCGGAATTAAAAAGCATCGCGCTGTTGAACGCCGCCGGTGACATGGTGGCTTCCGCCGGTAGCGGGACCGATTTCCAACCCAATGGCACCACGGCCGTGACCGAACATTGGGACGCGCTGACCGTCACGCTGGTGAATCCGGTGGATTTGGGCACGAACCTCACCTACGACTTTGAAGGCACCAATCCGCCGATTATTTTGTCCCATCAGGATTTTACCAATCGTTTGGCCACCAATCGAATGGACATGCCGCCTCTGCGACCGCCATCTGAACCCCCGCCGGCGGAGAACCCGACCAATTTCACCCCAGACGCCGGAGCCATGCCGCCGCCCGGGTTGGGCACCAATCAGGAGCCTCCCCGCGCAGGTAATTTTCGGTTCCGTTTCGGCCGGCCCCGCTGGATGAGCGAAGATGAATACCAGTCCCTGCTTCAGAAACAAGGCGTGCATAGCTTTGTGATTGTCATGTCCACCCAGCCCATTGAAGCCATTTGCGACCAGGACTTCTGGCTCCGCTCCATCATCGCCGTGCTGGCCACGATCTCAGTCATCGGCTTGGGGCTGGCCTGGCGCAACATTTCCAGGACATCGTATTTGCAAATCCGCCTTGTCCGCGCCAGCGAATTGAATTCCCATCTCCGGGAAATGAACCTGGCGGCCGCCGGCCTCGCGCATGAAACCCGCAATCCGCTCAATATCATTCGCGGCATGGCGCAGATGCTTTCCAAACAGACCGCCGTGTCACCGGAGGACATCCGGGACAAATCGCGCGCGATCGTCAATGAAACCGACAAGGTGACGGCCCAGTTGAATGAATTTATCAATTACTCACGCCCCCGCGAGGTCCGCCGCTCGAAAATCGCGCTCAATTCCGCCGTCACCGAAGTGGTGCGCACCCTGGCCCATGACATCGAGGAAAAAAAACTCCAGGTTGAGACCGGCGGCGACCCGGTGGCCGTCGAGGCCGACGAACAACTGCTACGCCAGGTTTTGTTCAACCTGCTGCTCAACGCCATCCAGGCGGTCGGCGAGAATGGACGGATTCAAATTTCAACGCGGCACATGAACGGTGCCGAAGCGGCGCTCGAAATCCGCGACGACGGCCCCGGCGTGCCGTCCGACCGGCGTCAGGAAATTTTCAAACCGTATTTCACCACCAATCAAAAGGGGACCGGTTTGGGCCTGGCGGTGGTACAACAAATTGTGCTTGCCCACGGCTGGGAGATTGAATGTCTGGCCAACGAGCCGAAAGGCGCCCTTTTCCGCATCACTCACTTGAAAGTTGCCGCCTGATTCGGATAACTTGGGGACATGGCATCTGAAGCGCCGCGCATCCTGATTGTGGACGATGATCCCGGTCAGCGCAGTCTGCTGAATTCTTTTCTCCACAGCCAGGGTTTTGAAACGGCGCTGGCGGACTCCGGCGAACGCGCCCTGGAAATGCTCCGCGCCGGGGAATTTGCCATGATGATTTCCGATGTGCGGATGCCGGGGCTGTCCGGCCTGGAAACCCTACGCCGTGCGCGTCAGGAACACGCCACGCTGCCGGTCCTGCTCGTCACCGCCTTCACCGACATTCGCGATGCCGTGGCTGCGATGCGCGATGGCGCGGTCAATTACCTCGCCAAGCCAATTGACCTCGATGAGCTGCTCAATTCCGTTCGGCAGGCGATCGGCATATCGAAACCCATTCCGCTGCAATACAACACGGAATACAAATTGCCGGACCAGGTCATTGCCCGCAGTCCGCTCATGCAGGCCGTGTTCCGCGATGCCTCGTTGATTGCGCCGTCCGAGACCCGGGTGTTGATCACCGGCGAGAGCGGGGCGGGCAAGGAAGTGGTGGTGGACGTCATTCATGCCTGGAGTTCGCGCGCGAAAGGCCCGTTGATTAAAATCAACTGCGCCGCCATCCCGGAAACACTGCTCGAAGCCGAATTGTTCGGGCACGAAAAGGGCGCGTTCACCGGCGCGCGCGCCCAGCGCATCGGCCGGTTCGAGGAAGCGAACGAGGGCACGATTTTTCTGGACGAGGTCGCTGAGATGTCGTCTTCCCTTCAGGCCAAGCTTTTGCGCGTGACCCAGGACGGGCGGTTTCAACGCGTCGGCTCGAACCGCGAAATTCAGACCAACGCGCGGATTCTCGCCGCGAGCAACCGCAATCTGGAGGAGGAAGTCAAAAACGGCCGGTTCCGCGAGGATTTGTTTTACCGGTTAAACGTCGTGGAGTTGAACATTCCGCCGTTGCGCGAGCGGCGCGAAGACATTTTGCCACTCGCCAGCCGGTTCATTGAGGAATTAACCAAAGGCCGCGCGCGGTTTTCGGACACGGTGACGGCGTGCCTGGAACGTTATCCTTGGCCGGGCAATGTGCGCGAATTGCGCAACGCGATGGAGCGTGCGGTGCTGCTTTCCCGCAGCGAATTGATTTTGCCGGAGCACCTGCCGGCGCGCGTGCGGGCTGCGGCGGAACAGCCGGTTGCCGCCGAAGCCGCCGACCCGGCGCGGCTGGAGGAAATCGAACGGCAGGCCATCATGCAGGCGTTGCAAAAGCATGATTTTAATCGCACCGAAACCGCCAGGGCGCTGGGCATTAGCCGCCGCGCGTTGCTCTACAAGCTCCAGCATTTCCGCGAACTGGGCTACAAGGTCGAATAATAATTGCACTCATAGAATCCAAAAGCACAGGAGGACGATTCCATTTTCTTTTGACAATGGCGGGCGGCAATTTAGAGTGTTTGAACTCCGGATGGGGTCGTAGCTCAGTTGGTAGAGCACCACAATGGCATTGTGGGGGTCAGGGGTTCGAATCCCCTCGGCTCCACCATCCTTTGCTCGAAACCTCCGAGTGTCGGTTCCGAGCAAAGGATGGTGTCCTCCGTAGCCTCGGCGCAGGAGGACCTTACGCCGCGAGTTCCGAGCTACGGATGGCAGGCCATCCTTCGCGATTTAAACGATGTTCTATAGGTACATCATTGAAAGCCTTGGAAGTCCGGGGAAACGTTATATTGGGCACACCTCCGACCTGAAGCAACGCATCGCTGAACACAATGCTGGCCGCTGCGTTTACATAGCAAAATTTACTCCCTGGAAGCTGAAAAATTACATTGCGTTTGAAACGCTTGGCCAGGCGCAACGCTTCGAGCGTTATCTTAAAAGCGGTTCCGGTCATTCATTCGCCCGTCGTCATTTTCTTTGATCTCCTTCGCTCGGAGCGATGCGGGGAGCGAAGACTGCCGGGCCGAAGTGAAATGGAGGCGGGCCGCAGTAACGCCAATTTGCAAGAAGTGCTCCGAGCTACGACTCGGCAAGCCAGTTGCCCGAGGTTTTGGCTTGGAACTCCCCGGTTCAAACTTTATAACGCCGGGCATCATGAACGACGAGTTGCCGCTGGTCAGCGTGCTGATTCCGGTCCATCCGCACGTGACGGAGGTCAAATCGGCCGAGGCGGCCCGGCGATTCGATTATCCGCGCGATAAACTGGAAATCGTCATCGTGCGCACCACGGACTTGTCCATTGGACCGGGTGTCAAACGCAATGCCGGACTGAAGGCGATTCGCGGTGAATTGGTTTATTTTTTGGACGACGATTCGGTCGCCGACCCGGGTAACGTGAAGCGCGCCGTCCGTCATTTTTCCGATCCGCAGGTGAAAGTGGTGGGCGGCCCGAATGTCTGCCCGCCGGATGCGCCGCTGTTCGAGCGGGTGTTGGGTTTGGTGATGGGCAGTTGGCTGGCCTTTGGTCCCAGTCGCACGCGCTATCACCCGGTGGGCAAGCTGCGTGAGTGCGGCGAGAAAGAGTTGATTTCCAGCCATCTGATTGCCCGGCGGGACGCGGTGCTGGAAGTGGGTTTTGACCCTAAACTGTGGCCCAACGAGGAAAACGCCATGATGAACGGCATCAAACAGCGCGGTGGCAAACTGCTTTATGACCCCGAATTCCTTTCCCGCCGCCGCCCGCGCCGCACGCTTTACGCCTACGCGAAGATGTTGCTGTTTTACGGAGGTGGACGGGCCCAACAATTTCGTCTGTACCCGAGCGCCGATGTTGTTATCAATTTTATTCCGCCGTTGTTTTGTCTTTACTTGCTGGCGTTGCCGTTTTTGATCGCCGCCTGCTTTTCCATGAAAACCGCGCTCGTCCTGTTGCTGTTGCCGCTGATGCTTTATCTGCTGGTACTGCTCGGCCAGGTGATCAACGTGGCGGCTCAGGGCAATATAGGACTGGCGGCGCTGGCTATGCCTTTAATTGTGTTGACCAACCTGCTTTACGGCTTGGGTTTCTGGCGTGGTTTGTTTATAAAAATCAAACGGCCACCGCCGGTGGCGGAAAAAGATATTCGATTCGAAACCGTGCCGGTGTGAGCGTGAAATGTCAAAACTGGAAGGCAGCGTTCTGATTTGTGCAGCGTCGAGCCTGTGGCTCGGATGAATCGGCGCACAGCGCCGACACTACAACCTGAATCAGGACATTGCCAAAGCAAACAAGCGTCAGCGCATGAAAACAGCCATCCTTTGTGGCGGACAAGGCACCCGCTTCCGCGAGGTCAGCGACGTCATTCCCAAACCGATGGCGCCAATCGGCCCGCGCCCGATCCTCTGGCACATCATGAAGATTTACGCCACGCATGGCTTTAATGATTTCGTGCTGCTGCTCGGCTACAAGGGCGATGTTATCCGTAATTTTTTACTGAACGGCCCCGGCGATGCAAAAGCGGAATTGAGCCGTGACGATTCCAACTGCCTGATTTTTCGTCAGGAAAACGCCGAACCCTGGCGCGTGACGCTGGTGGACACCGGTGAAAAGGCCATGACCGGCGCGCGGCTCTGGCGCGCCCGGCGTTATCTGGAATCGGACGGCTCGTTTGGCCTGACCTACGGCGACGGCGTGGGCAACATTGACATCACGTCGCTCAAACATTTTCATCAGTCACATGGCAAGACGGCCACCCTCACCGGCGTTCATCCGCCGAGTCGGTTCGGCGAGTTGACGCTTAAAGGCGACACCGTCGTCAAGTTCAACGAAAAGCCCGAGGTGAGCACCGGTTACATCAACGGCGGTTTTTTTGTTTTCAACGGCACCGTGTTCGACCGCTATCTGAACGACCATGAGGATCTGGTACTGGAGCGCGAACCGCTGCAACGCATGGCCGAGGCGGGCGACTTGATGATGTATGCGCATGAAGGTTTCTGGCATCACATGGACACACCGCACGAGTTCGAGCTGTTGAACAATCTTTGGAAATCCGGCAAAGCCCCTTGGAAGATTTGGAAATAAAATTTGCCAACCGGCATCGGACTGATTGGTATGTCCTATCGTGAAAAATTCACTTTGGACCAAGGCGTTGAAGGTCTCCGCCGACCCGGAGCGCTCCCGGCATTTACTTGAGTCGCTCACTTCCGAGGGCGCGCGATCGCAACTGGCAAAATTCTCCGCTGATTCCATACGCGTATTCTCCGCGCTGTCCGGCGGGTCGCAGGCGCTCGGTGACCTGTTGCTGGCGCATTTGGATTGGTTGTCGCTGCTGGACATCGAACAACTGAAATTTCCGCGCCGCGCGCAGGGTTTTCAGCAGGAACTGGGACGGCTGCTTGGGACGGCGTTGAAAGCACAGGATTACGCGGCTGCGTTGGTTCAACTGCGCCGGTTCAAGCAACGCGAGCTCTTCCGCATCGCCGCCCGCGACCTCGCCCGCTTGAGCAATGTCATGGAAATCACCCGTGAGCTTTCCGATGTCGCCGATGTTTGTCTGGAGGCGGTTTTCCAGATTGTCCGGCTGCAACTCATTGCGCGGTTTGGCCGGCCCTTTCATCAGGACGTTGATGGCCGCTGGCAGCCGACGGCGTTTTGCGTGCTTGGCCTTGGCAAGCTCGGCGGCCAGGAACTCAATTACAGTTCGGACGTGGACCTGATGTTTGTCTATGACGACGAGGGCGAAGTGTTCAAGGAACCGCCCACGAAAAAGAAGCCACCGCGCACCGCCATGTCGAGCCACCAGTTTTTCAGCAAACTGGCTGAGGCCTTCAATGCCGAAGTTTCCCGGATGACGGCAGACGGCTTCTTGTTCCGGGTGGACTTGCGCCTGCGGCCGGAAGGCGAAGCCGGGCCGCTGGTGCGCTCGCTGGAAAGCTACGAAAATTATTATGCACAGTGGGGCCAGATGTGGGAGCGCATGATGCTCATCAAGACGCGCCATGTCGCCGGTGACGGGGTTCTGGCGGCTGAGTTTATTGAAATGATCCAGCCGTTTCGTTTTCCCCATTTCATCAACGAGCGCGTTTTACACGAAGTCGCCGCGGTCAAAGGCCGCATCGAGCGGGAAGTAGTGGGTGCGGACGAACTGGCGCGCAACGTAAAGCTGGGCCGCGGCGGCATCCGCGAAATCGAGTTCGTGGTCCAGTCATTGCAGGTATTGCATGCGGGCCGCTCGCCATTTCTGCAAATTTCCCAAACGCTCCCTTGCCTCGACAAGCTCGCGCAGTACCACCTGTTAGCAGACGAAGAGACACGGCAACTCGGCGTCGCCTATCGTTTTCTGCGCGACGTCGAACATCGCCTGCAGATGGAAAACAATTTGCAAACGCACACTCTTCCGGTGGAGGAACACGCGCGGTTGCGGCTCGCCCGGCTGATGGGTTTCACGTCGCTGGAAAAATTCGAGTCGGCGTTGCAGGTCCACACCGGCAACGTACGGAGGATTTACGACCGGATGCTGAAAAGCGAGTCGTCGGAGACGCCGACAGAGCTGCCGCTGGAGTTTGCCGGCGCGGAAAAAGAATGGTCAATATTGCTGGCGGCGCATTCCTTCCGCGAGCCGGACGCGGCCTTTCGATTGTTCAAAGAATTCGCCGAAGGGCCCGGTGATGTGCATGTCTCACCGCATACGACGGAATTGGCCCGGGAATTGATCCTGAAATTTCTGGCGCTGTGCCCGAAGCGGAAGCCGAAAGCCGGGAAAGCCGGAAGTCAGAAGGCGGAGACCGAAGAGATTGCTTCGGGCCTCCGGCTTTCTGATCCGGATCGCGTGCTGGCGCGGCTGGACAGTTATATTGCCGCCTACGGCTCGCGTTCTACGCTATTCGAGCTCTGGAACAATAATCCGAAACTTTTTGAATTGATGTTGTTGTTGTTTGACCGGTCCGAATTCCTGGCCGAGATGGCAATTCGCACTCCGGATTTGATTGACGATGTGGTGGCCGGCGGCCGCCTGCGCCAGCGCAAGACCACCGGGCAAATCCTGGAGGAATTGCGCTATGGCCGGGAGGATGCCGACCAATTCCTTTGGTTGCGACAATATCATGAGACCGAACTGATGCGGCTCGGTCTGCGCGATATTCTGGGTCTGGCTGACTTCGAGCAGAACCTGGCGGAACTGTCAGCGCTCGCTGATGCCTGCCTGCAATACGCGCTCGAGGTTGTCATGCGCAAAAACAAAATCAGGAAACCGCCACTGGTCATCATCGGCCTCGGCAAGTTGGGCGGTCGTGGAATTGATTACGGTTCCGACCTGGACATTTTGTTCGTGACCGTCGCCAAGGCGAAGGATTTGCCGAAGTTGCAACGACTGGCGGTGGAGATTATGGAATTGATGTCGCGTCGGACGGAGCAGGGAATTGTCTTTTACACGGACGCGCGCCTGCGGCCGGATGGCGAGAAAGGACTGCTCGTCAACACGCTGGACGCCTGCGCGGAGTACTATCGCCATCGTGCGCAGCTTTGGGAAATCCAGGCGCTCACCCGCACGCGGCCTGTGGCCGGTGATTTGAAATTGGGCGAACAATTTCAGAAGCTGGCCGTGGCGTTGACGGATTTCTCTTCCGTGGCGGCCGAGGTAACGAGGCTCACTCCATCAAAATGGAAATCGGAAGCCGAAAATCAGAAGTCGGAGCCTCCTCACGTCGGCTGCTACACGCCGGATTGGAAAAGGCAAATTCATGAAATGCGGATGCGCATCGAAAAGGAACGCACACCGCGCGGTCAGGATGATTTAGCCATCAAGACCGGCAAAGGGGGTTTGATGGATGCCGAATTCTTCGCGCAAATGCTCTGCCTGGAAAATGGCTGGCATGAGCCGAATACACTTCGGGCGCTGGAACGCGGACGTGAAGCGGCTGGAGTTCAACCTTCAGGCTCCGAAAAGGCAGCCGGCACGCTAAAGTGTGAACTCCAACTTACAGCCGCAGATTGGAACAAACTGCTCGATGCCTATCGCCACCTGCGTTTGGTCGAGGGAATTTTGCGCCGGTGGAGCTATGAAGGTGAAATCGTTCTCCCCGAGGATCCGGCGCCCTATTATCGTGTCTCGGTTCGCTGCGGATTTGCCACGCCCGGGGCATTCAGAAAAGCGCTGGCGAAATGGCGAAAGGCGATTCGCGAAGTTTATGAAAAAGTTTTGTCACGGACACACCAAGGCGCAAGGAAGGAAAAGGAATCAGAATAAGTTGAGTGTAGCACCCGCCGCTGGCGGGTTCAGTTCGGCGTCCCGCCGAACTGCTTTTGGGCCACACGATTGGTATTAATCTGACGGGTGACAGGCGCAGGTCGTGAAAAAGATTTCGGGCGAGACGCCCGAAATCACCCGCGGGACGCGGGTGCTACAGTATCATTTTGACGCGAGTCGAGGCTCAGGCCGCACCTCGTTGACGCGCAACTTCGTAAAGAAAAACCGCCGCGGCGGCACCCACATTGAGTGAGTCCACCGTCGGCGGCATGGGGATGGCCACCGCTTTGTCGCACGCCGCCAAAACCGCTGGAGTGATTCCATCGCCTTCGCTGCCGAAGACCAGGCAACAGTCGCCGGAGAAATCTGTCTGTGACAAAAACTTTTTGTCCGTGTGCGGATGCGCCGCGATACAGCGGACGCCGCGTCGGCGCAATTCCTTCAAAAATTCCACAAGTGTGGACTTCGTGACGTGCGGTTTGGTGGCAAATTTGTGGCGCTGGCCGAGCTTCGCCAATTCAATGACAGACAACTGGAGAATCGTGCCCATGGAATTGCGGACGGCCCGCCGCAGAAACGGGCTGCTGGAAGTTTCCCCGACAATCAACGCCTGAACGCCAAACGCAACGCAATTCCGGACCAGCGCGCCAAGATTCTCTGCGTTGGTGAGTCCATCCACCGCTGCCAGCAACAGCGGCTTTTGATTTTTCGACAGAATTTCATCCAGCGAAGCAGGCGGCGGAATTTTTCCGACGGCAAGGACGCCCTGAAACATCGAAAAACCGGTCAGCGTCTCGAGTAATTTCTTGTCCGCGAGATAAACCGTAATGGGTTCCGTTCGCCCTTCGAGCAGCGGGCGAAAATCATCCAGCCATTTGTCCGGCAACACCACGGAGACGACCGTGAAAGGGCTTTGGAGCAGCCGCCGCACAACCTTGGTTCCTTCAGCCACGAAAATGCCTTGTCGCTCGTGCTCCAGGGGACGCTTCATGGTGGCGTAAGGCTGGAGTTCGGGCAAATCGAACGAGGAGATTTTCTCGATCCGGAACATTTCGACGATTTTTGCGCGACTATGTTGAATCGCAAAGGAGAAAATTCCGGTAAATCCTTCTCAGGTATCGGGTAAATCCGATCGGTGGGTTAAAGAGCGCCGTAGGCGCGGCATATTTGTAGAATCGGGTTTCAAAAATTAATCAAGCTCCGAAGGAGCGAAAGAGTCGGGAGATATGCCGCTCCTACGGAGCTTTGTTTCTATGTGATGCCAGGGTTACAAAGATGTCGCGCCTATGGCGCTGAAAGATTCGGGCCGACGCCTTCCAAACCTACGGCACATATTTGGTATTCAATCCTCCCTTCAGGATTCCAAATTGGAATCTTAAAACTCCAGCGTCGCACACGGCACATCCTGCGGCGCGAGTTGCAATTTAACATGGCTCGCGCCGATGTGATGGAGTTGCTCGGCCATGACGTAGTGCGCGAGTTCGGGTTTGTTGCATTCGCGGCTCAGGTGGGCCAGGTAAAGATGGCGCAGGTCGGCGGACATGATTTGCGCAGCGGCTTCGGCGGCAGCTTCGTTGGAGAGATGGCCGTGACGGCCGAGGATCCGCTGCTTGAGGCTCCAGGAACGGCGCGGACATTCCCGCAGCATCTTCACGTCATGATTGGATTCCAGCACCAGCACATTCGCGGCGCGGGTGCGTTCGACAACCAGTTTCGTCATGTGCCCAAGGTCAGTGACGAACCCGATGTTGCCCGCGGCGGTATGAATCAGAAACCCAACCGGATCCTGCGCGTCGTGCGGGATGGAAAATGTGTCCACGAGCAGGTCGGCGATTTCAAAGCTCGCGCCGGTTTCAAACAAGTTGCAGTTGAATTTGGTCTGGAGTTGAAATTCAAGCGCTTCCTGGGTGGCGCGGTTGCAGTAAATCGGGATGTTCAGTTTTTGCGCGATGCCGGTCAGGCCATAGACATGGTCGCTGTGTTCGTGCGTGACGAGAATGGCGGTGAGATTTTCCGGCGCGCGCCCGATACCGGCAAGGCGCAGACGGATCTGGCGCGGACTGAACCCGGCGTCCACGAGCACGCGGGCCTCGGCAGTCTCAATGTAGGCGCAATTGCCCCCGGAACCACTGCCGAGAATGGTGAATTTGACGGCCACAGACGGACGTTAATCGCGCGGAAGTTATGTGGCAAATTTTTTCAACAGCTCATGGCAAACAGATAATCTGCCAGTAACACAGTTTGGTGGGGCGAGGCTGCCGACGAGCCGGTCTTTGCCCGCCGAGTGAAATGAAGGCGGCTCGCGAGGACGCTCGCCCCACCTCAAGTTGAAAAGCGCATCGCTACCCGGGTCTCCGCAATCTTGCTTCAATTCCGCCATGAAGTAGCATGATGCCGTGACCGCTTTGCTCCAACGTGTCGAACAAAATATCCTCAGCCGGCATTTGCTGAAAGATGGTCAAATGGTTCTGGTCGCGGTTTCCGGCGGATTGGATTCGATGACGTTGCTGCAAATACTTCGGGAGCTTGCGATGCGGCATAAGTGGAAATTAACCGTTGCTCATTTCAACCATCAATTGCGCGGACGGAGCAGTGACGCTGATGAAGGACTGGTTCGCAGAACTGCCGCAACTTTAAAGCTGCCGTTTGCGGTTGCCCGGGCTGATGTTCGAAAATTCGCCAAAACATCAAAGCTCTCGATTGAAATGGCCGCCCGAAAGTTGCGACACGAGTTTTATGTGCGCGCCGCCCGGGAGCGGAAAATCTCCGTGGTGGCGTTGGCGCATCACGCCGATGATCAGGTCGAACTCTTCTTTTTACGCCTCCTGCGCGGCGCAGGCAGTGAAGGGTTGGCCGGGATGAAATGGCGTTCACCGTCGCCGGCTGACTGGAAAATCACTTTGGTTCGTCCGATGCTCGCCGCCGCCAAGGCTGATCTGCGCGACTTCGCGCGTGAGAACAAAGTCCGCTTTCGCGAAGATGCTACGAACGCGCGACTCGATCTGCCGCGCAATCGGGTCCGCAACGAATTGCTGCCGCTGCTCCGGCGACGTTATCAGCCGGCGCTGACCCGAACGATTTTACGGCTGATGGAACTCGTCGGCGCGGAGGCGGAAGTTGTTGGTGAAATGACGCGGCGCTGGCTCGATGGTGTTAAAAAGGATAAACGTGCCCCTCGCCCCGTCGCTCTCCCCCCCAGGCGAAGAGCGGGTGGCCGAAGACCGGATGAAGGGATTGATTTTGCCGAATTACCCATTGCGGTTCAGCGGCGGGTGTTACAATTGCAACTGGCGAAACTTGATGTTTGGGTGGATTTCGAGTTGATCGAACGGCTTCGGTGTTCATCGGACATCTCCGTCAGTGTCAGCCCGGGTTTCTCTGTGACACGCGATTCAGTCGGCAGGGTAAGTTTGCGGATGCAGGCGCCAGTCGAATTCAAAGTCGGTGAACTCATGGTAAATTTGGCGGACAGGGCAGGGCAGGTGGTTTTCAACGGCGTCCAATTCCGTTGGAAATTCGAGAGTACAAAAAAGAAACTGAATTTGGCCGGAAAATGCGGCTGTGAATATTTCGACGCGGACAAGGTGGGCGGACAAATCACCCTGCGTCATTGGCGGGCGGGTGACCGGTTTCAACCCATCGGCCTGAAATCGGCGGTGAAGCTCCAGGATTTGTTCACGAACCAGAAAATCCCACGCTCGCGCCGGCACGATTTGGCCTTGGCCGAGGCCGCCAACGGCACGGTTTTCTGGGTGCAAAATCTACGAATGGCGGAGCCATTCAAGCTGACACCGGAGACGACGTGCCGCCTGGTCTGGCACTGGCGATGTGATTTGCGTTGAACAGGTTGGCGGCGAAAGGAGTGAATTCCGCGGGCGCCCCATTCCGTACGCCTCCGGAAATGAGCTTTACACCGGGAAGATGGCCGGTTACACTCCGCGCTTCTTATTGATTTTGGATATTATGGAAGCGAAGGCGAAGACGATTGAACAATTTAAATTGCACGCCCAGGATACGGGTTCGGCGGACGTGCAGATTGCGCTGTTGACCGAGCGGATTAATCATTTGACCGAACATTTGCAGGGCAACAAAAAGGATCACAGCTCGCGCCGCGGGCTGCTGATGATGGTCGGCCAGCGCCGCCGACTTCTGGATTATTTGCAGAGTAAGGACAAAAAACGCTATCAAACCGTTACCAAGAAATTAAAACTGCGCCACTAATTTGCGGCGGCGCGGGTCTGGTTTTTTTCAGCAACCTGCCTTCCGCTTTCGGATTTGAGCCGGACACGCGAACGGCCCGATTCCCCAACCAAACACATCGCGTATGAAAAATTCGTTACCTCCGGGAAATTTCATTCAGTCCCGCCCTTCCGTGGAAGAGCGGGGTTCACTGAAGTTCCTCCGGCGGTGACGTGGAAAGTTAGAACATGTCAGAAAAAATCACCGCCCGGGTGGGCGACAAACAAGTCATTATTGAAACCGGTAAACTGGCCAAACAGGCCGACGGCGCCGTCACCGTTCAACTCGGGGAAACCATTGTCGTCGTGGCCGCGGTGGCCGCGACCAAGGCCAAGGAAGGCCAGGAATTCTTCCCGCTGACCGTGGATTATCGCGAGAAGGCGGCCGCGGCGGGAAAATTCCCCGGCGGTTACTTCAAACGCGAAGGGCGCCCGACCGAAAAGGAAATTCTCACCTCACGCCTTACCGACCGTCCAATTCGTCCGCTTTTCCCCAAGGGAATGTATAACGAGGTCCAGGTCCAAAGCATTGTGCTGAGCGCGGACGGCGAAAACGACCCGGACATTTTGAGCATCGTCGGCGCCTCCACGGCGCTCATGGTCAGCGACATCCCATGGGCCGGGCCGCTCGGCGCGGTGCGCGTGGGCCGCGTCAAGGGGCAGTTCATCGCCAACCCGACGCATTCCGAGATGAAGGAAAGCGATCTCGATCTCGTTTACGTCGGCAATGAAACCGACATCGTCATGTACGAGGGTTCGGCCAAAGAAATCAGCGAGGCCGATTTCAACGCCGCGTTGAAGTTCGGCCAGGAATGCTGTCAGCCGTTGATTGCCGCCCAAAGGGAACTGGTCGTGAAGGCCGGCAAAAAGAAACGGGAAATTGCGCTGATGATTGTTCCGGACGAGATTTTACAGGAAGCGAAAAAGCTGGCCGGCGACCGTTTTGTGCCCGCGCTGCTGACGCCCGGCAAGCTGGCGCGCGAAGCCGCCTGCAAAGCGATCCAGGACGAAGTTGGCGCGAAGCTGGTCGAGAAATTCGGCGAGGAAAAAGTGACCGATTTTGTCATCAAAGACGCCTTTTATTACATTCAAAAAGAGGCGGTCCGCAGTCTGATTTTGGACAGTGGCAGGCGCCTGGACGGCCGCGCCTTTGACGTGGTGCGCCCCATTTCCAGCGAGGTGGGCATCCTGCCGCGCGCACACGGTTCAGCGATTTTCTCTCGCGGGGAAACCCAGGCGGTCACACTCGTCACGCTCGGTACCGGCGACGACGTTCAGGAATTTGACTCCTACACCGGGGGTGAGAATGAAAAGAAATTCATTCTGCACTACAACTTCCCGAATTTTTCCGTCGGCGAGACGGGCCGCATTGCCGGCCCCGGCCGCCGCGAGATCGGCCATGGCGCGCTGGCGGAGCGTTCCATCGAACCGATGCTGCCGCTCGAAAATTATCCCTATACCGTCCGCGTCACGAGCGAGATCATGGAATCGAACGGTTCGACTTCGATGGCGACGGTTTGTGGCGGTACCCTGGCGTTGATGGATGCCGGCGTGCCGCTGATTCGTCCGGTTGCGGGCATCAGCATCGGCATTTGCACCGCCTACGGTGCCGACAACAAAATCGCGAAATACAAGCTCCTCACCGATATCATCGGCTGGGAAGATCATTACTGCGACATGGATTGCAAGATCGCCGGCACGGAAAAGGGCATCACTGGTTTCCAGCTTGACCTCAAGTTGAAAGGCCTGCCGCACGCGATGATGGCCGAGGCCATTGAGAACGCGCGTGTCGCCCGGATGCACATCCTCGCGGAAATGACCAAAACGCTGGCCGAACCGCGCAAGGAAATCAGCAAGTACGCGCCGCGCATCGAGACCATCAAGATCAATCCGGAAAAGATCGGCGCGCTCATCGGGCCTGGCGGCAAGAATATCAAGAAGCTCGTCGAGGAATCCGGCTGCGAAATTGACATCGAAGACGACGGCACGGTGAACATCTTCTCGGTGACGCCCGAAGGCATGAAGATTGCCCGCGATGCCATCATGGGGATGACTGCTGAAGCCGAGGTGGGCAAGATTTATCGCGGCAAGGTCGTTACGATCAAGGAATTCGGCGCGTTTGTGGAATTCCTGCCCGGCAAGGACGGCCTCGTGCACATCAGCGAACTGGCCAATTTCCGGGTCAAAAAGACCGAGGACATCGTCAAGATGGGCGACGAAATCTGGGTCAAGTGCCTCGGTGTGGACGAGAAGGGCCGGGTGCGCTTGTCGCGCAAGGCCGCCATGGAAGAGCGCGACCAGGAAATGGCGGAGAAAAACTAACCACCCACGGCAGATATTTAAAACCTCGGTGCGGGAACACACTCGTGCCGAGGTTGCTTTTATCTCTTCTGGATTAACCGCGAAATACAGGATCTTTTAAAAACTCTTTCGCGTATTTCGTGTATTTGGCGGTTCAAATTCTTTTTGCCAGTTCGGCCTGGCTTTTGGCAAAGACTTCCTTGTGAAGTGAATTGCCGTGGGCGTCAATCGTGACCACCGCCGGGAAATCTTCTACTTCGAATTCCCAGATGGCCTCCGGCGCGCCAAATTTCTCGTAGAAGTACACATTGCGCACCTTCTTGATACAATCGGCCAGCACCTGCGCTGCGCCGCCGACTGCATGCAGATACACGCAGCCGTAATCGCGGCAGGCCGCCAGTGTCTTGTCGCCCATGCCGCCCTTGCCAATGACGCCGCGAATGCCGAAATCCTTGATGATTTGCGCCTGATACGGCTCTTCGCGGATGGACGTCGTCGGACCGGCGGCGGTGGCCTTCCAGGAGCCGTCATCCTGCTTCATGACCACCGGGCCGCAATGATACAGGATGCCGTCGCGCAATTTCACTTCAGGTGGCAACTGGCCGCCTTCGTGCAGGTACTTGTGGACCGCATCGCGCCCGGTGAACACGACGCCGGAAATCAGCACCTCGCCGCCGACTTTCAGCGCCCGGATTTTGTCTTCGGTGAATGGGAAGGTTAACTTGGTCATAATCCGCATTTCACTCCAAACTCATTCAAAAGTCCATCACGCCTTGCGTGAATTTGCCTTCAACCACGCGGCGTACTGCGTCTCGGACATCTCACCGGCGGCCAGCGCGCGGGTGCGCACAGCGGCTTCGGGCTCGGTTGCTTGAAAATGATGACCGTTAAGCTCAAGAAAAATGACGGCCAGAAGGAAACCCACGCGCTTGTTGCCGTCCATGAACGGATGATTTTTTACCAGACCGAAGCCATAACTGGCGGCCAGTTCGAACAAGGTCGGTTTGCCGTAGGCAAAGAGATTTTGCGGTTTGGCCAAGGCCGAGTCGGGCAAACCTTCATCGCGGAGGCCGGCTTCACCGCCGGATTCCGCCAAGGTTTGTTCATGCAACGTGAGCGCCGTCTCGCGCAGAATCCAGACCGGCATCTTCATTTCGCCAATTCGCGCAATGTGTGGCGATAACGGCGCACAACATCCTTGGCAACCTCCAACTGCCGGGAGACTTTTGGATTGCGAACGCGATAACGGCCTTCGGCAATGTCCTTTTCCCCGGCTTCGATCTCCGCCTTGAATTCTTCTTTCAATTCAAGCCGGTCTTCAAGCAGGTTTTCCAGCCAGTCGCGCAATGCTTCCTGTTCGGCCTTGGTCAGTCGCTTTACGGCTTCCCGAATTTCCTTAGCGCTCATGCTGGCAATCTACTGCTGCTGGCAGACACTGGCAAGTCCGACCGCATCGCGTCCGGTGAACACGATACCGGAAATCAGCACCTCACGCCGACTTTCAGCGCCCGAATTTTTTTCGGTGAAGGGGAAAGTTAACTTGGTCATGGCAACTTGGAACCGCGACCGTGCTTCCTGCGCGGCGGTTTGCTGTTGAGGGCCATTGCCGCTTGCTCGGCGCGCTCGCGCTCCTTTTGGGCCACAAGCTGGCGCAATTCTTCCGCGTTGCGGACGACCGGGCCGGTGGGCGAATGTTCGGCTTCCCATTTGCGCAGGTTTTCAAAAAAGCGGTCAACATCATAACCCGCCTCGGCGGCCAGTTGATCTTTGATACGCCAGACTTCTTCGAGAATGGGATTGGCTTTCATACGTTTATTCTCCTACAAGCTCGATAGGAGTGCAAATCTCCGGTAAAACCAGTCCGTGTCTGGCCATGAACTCCCGAAGCTTTCCAAGTGAATGCGGGTTTGCCAGATGCCGGCAATTCCACGTCAGTAGAATGTTCACTTGATATTGCGAAGCCACGACCGCGTGAACGGCATCGGACACGGCGGCAGGCGGAAGAATCTTTTCAGCCACGATCGCTCGCGCCAGTTTGCGCGCTGAATCCTCCACCTTTAGAACCGTCAATCCGGCAAGCGCCTCGGCCCGGCGACGGCTCATTTCCGCGTCACCCATGCCGGCTTCCCGCAACACCTCGCGCAACGTCACACACTGGTAACGCTGCCGCTCGTCCTGCCACCATTGGCGGGTGAGTTGCTGGTGCGCAGCGAGAATGGAATCCCGGCTCGGATTTGCGACCAGATAACTCACGACCGTCGTCTCAATGTAAATGGTTTCCATTGTTCAGAGAACCATGCCGCGCCCGGTGAACACGACACCGGAAATCAGCACCTCGTCGCCGACCTTCAGCGCCCGGATTTTGTCTTCGGTGAAGGGAAAGGTCGGCTTGGTCATAGCTTGTAAAATTATTTGTTAAGCTTTGCGAGGGCCTCAAGCTTGTTCAACCAGTCGTTGAAATGTGGACACTCTTGGCGAATCTGTTTTAACCCAATGCGTCCAGCAATTATCGGCCCATGAGTCCGCTTCTGGAACACTCTTGGTGAGCCACAATGCTCTGCGCAAACCGACTCAATCTGCGCTGAGGGGCTTGTCAAAGGCGAGTCGTTAATATCCTCTGGCGTTGATGGGAATCGCTCCCGAATGACTTGTAGAGGTTTCGCTAGAACCTGCTTTCGCAAAACATCAGCGATCATCTGCGGTTTCACGAATAACAGTGCTTCGAATTCGTGGAGTGTCAGAAAAGGAAGAAACCGTGCATCGTTGACATCCGCACCCATCGCTTCTTGGACAAACGAAACTCTTGCAGCAGGCGTATTGCCGTTAGGTCGTTCTCGTCCCGGAAAGTCCGAACGCAAACCTTGATAGTCGAGCATCATCGTTACTAAGGAAGCCGATGAATCACGAAGCAGAAGGTTTAATTGACGCTTGAACTCATGATAAGTCACAGTGCCGCCCTTTTCGGGTTTTGCTCCGGTTACTTTTGTTTTCACCACAGTTGGAATCAACCAAACACCGGGTAGTGCAGGTGCAAGCGTACGCTTGATAAAAGCTTCTTCAGTCGGGCCTTCTGCCAAAATTAACACTTTCTTTGTCACGGGCGCCCCCCAAGGACATTCTTTTCCCATAACTCGCCGAGCGCATATTCCGCAAGCCAATCTCGAAGAGAAGCTTCATCGCGCCTTCCGAATACCGACTGCCCATTTTCCCGATCCACCACAATAACATCTTCTGCACTTAGTTGATTTACCAACGTCACCGATTGAGTGGAAACGATGACTTGCGACGAGGCGGAAGCTGCTCGCAGCAGGTCTGCCAAGATGCCGATGGCAGACGGATGCAAACCAAGTTCCGGTTCATCAATAATGATGATTCCGGGAAGGTCTTCGGGTGGCAGACTTAAGAGAGTGACCAAAGCAATGAAACGCAGAGTCCCATCGGAAATTTGATGCGGACCAAATTCGTAGTTTGTTCCTTTCTCTCGCCAACGCAGGTCAATAACTGTCGGGTTCAGGCGGTCTGGCTGTAGGGCAAAATCCTCAAAAAAAGGAGTGCCCTGCTGGATTGTGTTGACAATTATGTCGTAGGTGTCTCTTTTTCGTTCGCGTAGGTAGAAAAGTAGCGGAGCAAGGTTGCCTCCGTGATCGAAAAGATAACGGTTATCATCTAGCCTCCATTTGCTTCGCAGCGGCGCACCTGCGGATGTGTCATGGAATTGATAAACCCGGGCGTCCGACAACACGGCGCGGACAACCCTTACTTTCGGATCTTTCTGACGTTCTGGATCATTAAGAAGAGTTCTCTCGACTCCAAATCCGAGAACCGTTCGATTGGGGCGTACATGTCCATCTTCATGCCAAGTGACAGCCTCTTCCGTATAAATTAGAGAATCCTCGGCAGCTTGCGAGAGGGTCAATTCATATGTATTGGTGCCACGTTCCATACGAAATGCCAGCTTTGCAGTGATCTGTTTAGTCTGCTGCGAGCCAAAATGAAGCAAGGAACTCGCATAACCCGCTCTTGCCACGTATTCTTTGAGCGAATTAGTCATTCCAAAATTCAGGAGCTTGAAAAATGAAATGAGGTTTGACTTACCGGCACCGTTAGCCCCGATGAGGACGTTTAGCGGCTTGAACTCCAGGTCGCGGACTTCTCGGATGGATTTGAACGCGGTCAATGACATTCGCTGTAATGCGTTCATAACTTGTTTTATGCAAGCATGAGACTATCGAATTGGTCTGGGCAACTCAACCTCCTTGCATTTATTATTGTGGAAGATCAGTATAACCACTTCCCAATTTTCCCATCCGCATCCAGGGTCACGCCCTGACGCCGATAGGCCCAGCACATGTAGCTGATGCTGACGAAATAGGACGCCGGCAGGCGGTTCGCCGCGCAGATTTTCACGCCCAGCAGCGTCGTCTTGCCGCCGAATCCCATCGGGCCGATGCCGAGTTCGTTCGCCGTCTTCAAAATGTCCTGCTCCAGCTTGTCCAATTCCGGGTTCGGATTGCGGTCGGGAATCAGTCGCAGAAATTGCGTCTTGCTCATTTCGTAGCCCGTTGCGCGATCGCCGCCGATGCACACGCCGAGGATGCCCGGCCCACAACCTTTACCCTGCGCCTGCAACACCGCGTCCAGAATCGCCTTGCGACAGCCGTCCCAATCGCGGTTCGCTTGGAGCTTCTCGTTGGGCAGCGAGTATTGTGCGCCGACGTTTTCGCAGCCGCCACCCTTGAGCACCAGCCGCACGCTCACTTCCGGCGAACGATGTTGATGAAAATGAAACGTGGGTGCGCCCGGGCCAACATTTGTGCCGTCGTTCTTGCCGGTAAGCGAATCCACGGAATTCTGTCGGAGATAACCTTTTTTCGTCGCGAGTGTCACGGCTTCCCTGGCGGTTTCCTCGAACGTGATCTGGTCAAAGCCGACCGGGCAATCCACATAGAACAGGATGCTGCCGGTGTCCTGGCAAATGGGTTGCGACTTGCGTTTGGCGAGCTGGATGTTCTGGTCTATGATTTTTAGCGCGCTCTCGGCAATGGTGCCTTTCTTCTCCTGCTCGAGCGAGGCGAGGATGGATTGGTTGACGTCGTCGGGAATTTCCGCCGAGGTGCGCCGGATTAATTCCAGCAGGGAATTTTGCAATTCGCTCATAAATCTGCGACAGCGTAAGACCTTGTGTCACCAGCGTCAATCGCCACCCGTTAGCATAGGGGCCGAGGTAACGAGGCTCAAACTTCTTCGGAAACAAAGGTTCATTTAGAGACTCCTCATGTCGTCTCCTACTTCATTAACAGACTGTCAGGCGGCGAAAATTGTGCGCTATGGTTTACCGCCTGAAGACGGTGCATCAATCAACTCGATCCGATGCTGATGCCTTCCGCCTTCGAAGGGCGTGTCCAGCCAGACACGGACCATTTCCAGCGCCAAGTCGAGACTGACCATCCGTTCGCCGATGGAAATGACGTTGGCGTTATTGTGGAGCCGTCCCAATCGGGCGGATTCGACATTCCAGCACAGCGCGCAGCGGACGCCATTGACGCGGTTGGCGGTGATGGCTTCGCCGTTGCCGGAGCCACCCAGCACCACGCCGCGTTCAAATTCGCCCCGGGCGACGGCTTCCGCCACCGGCCGGATGAACAGGGGATAATCCACCAGTTCCTCCGAGTGCGTGCCGAAATCCGCAACGTCGTGGCCGAGGCTTTGCAACAGTTCCTTGATTTTTTCCTTGTACCGGAAACCGGCGTGGTCCGACCCGATGGCAATTTTCACCGTAGTTGATGGTTGAAAGTTGATGGTTGATAGTCCAAAAAGCGATAGCGCATTCTGCTTGAACCATGAACCATCAACGGCCAACTGGCAACTGAAGATGCGTGCGATGCTGCTTGAAACACCGCGGCAACCGCTGCGAGCCGTTGATTTGCCCATGCCGAAGCCGGCGGCCACGCAAGTGCTGGTGAAAGTCGCCGCGTGTGCCGTCTGCCGCACGGATTTGCACGTCGTGGACGGCGAATTGCCGAATCCGAAACTGCCACTTGTGCCTGGTCATGAAATCGTCGGCACGATTGTGGAAACGGGCAGGGGAGCAGAACGCTTCAAAATCGGCGACCGCGTGGGCATTCCGTGGTTAGGCTGGACGTGCGGCGAGTGCCAGTTTTGCCGCAGTGGTCGCGAAAATCTGTGCGACCGCGCGCGTTTCACCGGTTACACGCTAGACGGCGGCTATGCCGAACTCACCGTTGCCGACGAGCGGTTTTGTTTTCGCATTCCGGATGTCTATTCCGATGACGAGGCCGCGCCGCTGTTGTGCGCGGGTCTGATTGGCTACCGTTCGCTGGCCAAAACCGGAGATGCGAAACACCTTGGCATTTACGGCTTCGGCGCGGCGGCACATATCATTGCCCAGGTCGCAAAATTTCAAGGGCGCGAAATTTTCGCCTTCACCCGGCGAGGCGATTCGGAGGCACAGACGTTCGCGAAATCGCTGGGCGCGGTTTGGGTGGGTGATTCGGAGACGTCACCGCCGGAACAATTGAATGCGGCCATCATCTTCGCGCCGGTCGGTGACCTGGTTCCGCTTGCGTTGAAGGCGGTTGCGAAAGGTGGCACGGTGGTTTGCGGCGGCATTCACATGAGTGACATTCCGTCATTTCCGTATGATTTGCTCTGGCAGGAGCGGACGTTGTGTTCCGTGGCCAATCTCACCCGTCGCGACGGCGAGGAATTCTTCGCGCTGGCACCCAGGGTGCCGGTGCACACTACAGTGCAAACGTTTCCGCTCGATGAGGCCAACGAGGCGCTCGCGCGTTTGCGCACGGGCAAACTTCAAGGCGCGGCCGTGCTGGTGCCGTGATTGTAGTGTCTGCGCTGCACCGTTTCAATCGAGCCGCACGCTCGACGCTACACCGAAACCGGTTTAACGTCGAATCATGCAAAGCGGCTCACGTGTCGCCACGCCGCCGCCGAAACCATTGATGGTTTACGACGGCGACTGCAATTTCTGCACACTTTGGGTTCGTCGTTGGCAGCAGATGACCGGCGACAGCGTGGATTATCTGCCAGCCCAGGATCCGGCAATTGGAACCCGATTTCCCGAAATTCCACGCGAACAGTTCGACACGGCTGTCCAGCTCATTGAAACGGATGGCGCGGTTTATTCCGGGGCGGAAGCCGTCTTCCGCACGCTGGCGCACTGTCCGAATCGTCAATGGCCGCTGCGCACTTACGACAATTCGCCGGCCTTTGCCAACGTCACGGAATGGGCTTATCGCCGGGTCGCTCGCAACCGCACTTTTTTTTCGCGGTTGACGCGCTGGTTCTGGGGGCGGCACGTTGAGCAGCCAACGTACTTTCTTACGCGCTGGCTTTTTCTGCGCGCGCTGGGCCTGATTTATCTCATCGCGTTCGTTTCGTTGTGGACGCAAATCAGCGGATTGATCGGCCATGACGGCATTTTGCCCACCGACCAGTTCATGTCGGCGGCACAGCAACAATGCGATCTGCAAGGGATCGGTCTGGAGCGATTTCACTTGTTGCCAACTTTGTGTTGGTTCGATTCCTCCGACGGCTTTCTTGATTTCCAATGTGCGGCGGGCGCAGTGCTCGCCCTTCTTTTAATTATCGGCATGGCACCTGTGCCGTGTCTCATTTTGCTGTGGCTGCTGTATCTCTCGCTGGCGACGGTCGGGCGGGATTTTCTTGGGTTCCAATGGGACAACCTGCTGCTCGAAGCCGGCTTTTTAGCCATCTTCTTTGCGCCATGGCAACTGTGGCCACGGGTCGCTGCGACGCCTCGTCGCAGAAACGTGGACGCGATGCCCTCGTCGCCACTTCTTCGCTTAATCTTCCATTTGCAGCAACTCTGGCAACGAGGCGTTGCCGCCACTTTCTGCGACGGGGGCGTCGCAACCACCTCGCCGCCGTCACGAATCGCGCTTTGGTTGCTGCGGTTGTTGCTGTTCAAGCTCATGTTTTCGTCCGGCTGCGTGAAACTGGCCAGCGGTGACCCGAACTGGCGCAATCTCACGGCACTCACGTTCCACTATCAGACCCAGCCGCTGCCGACTTGGATTGGCTGGTATGCGAGCCAGTTGCCGCTTTGGTTCCAAAAATTATCGTGCGCCGGAATGTTTGGCATCGAATTGGGCGCGCCGTGGCTGATTTTCGCGCCGCGGCGGATTCGTTTTTTCGGCGGAGCCGCCATTGCGTTTCTCCAAATCCTGATTTTGCTCACGGGCAACTACACCTTCTTCAACTGGCTGACGCTGGCATTGTGCCTGTTGCTGCTGGATGATTTCGCGCTGAAGAAGTTTGCACCTGCGGTATTACGTTGACATTTTACCATTAGTTCCCGACCTGACTGTGACACCGTTTGCAATGTTGGTGGGGCGAGCGTCCCCGCGAGCCTGCTCGGCAGTAGCCTCGCCCCAACAACAATGCCGCTTGACTCTCGACCCTCGACTCTCGACAAACCCCTTCGCTGGCCCCGCTTCGTCACCATCCCGCTCGCGGTGGTTGTGGCAGGGATTTATCTGTTTCAAGTGTCGCTCCTGTTCGGCGTGCGACCGGTCTGGTTCTATCCGGTGGCCGTTGCCAACGCCTGGCTGGAGCCGTTTCGTACGTTCAACACCTACGGCCTGTTTGCCGTGATGACCACCGAGCGGCGTGAAATCGTCGTGGAAGGCAGCAACGACGGCGTGAACTGGCTGCCGTATGAATTCAAATACAAACCCGGAGACGTAAATCGGCGTCCCGCATTTGTCGCGCCGCATCAGCCGCGGTTGGATTGGCAGATGTGGTTTGCCGCCTTGGGCGATTACCGGCAAAACCCGTGGTTCGTAAACTTCTGCCTCCGCCTGTTGCAAGGTTCGCCGGAGGTTCTGGCCTTGTTGGAGAAAAACCCGTTCCCGAATCATCCGCCGCGTTATCTCCGCGCCGGGTTTTACGATTACCGGTTTACCAGCTTTGCCGGGCGACGCGCAACCGGCGCCTGGTGGAAACGGGAACCGCTGGGCGAATACCTGCCCGTCGTTTCACTTTCCGATTTCGAAAAAAATTAGAAGTTGCGCTCGACAGCGGGCGGCGCATTGCTAGTTTCACAGCGGCAAATGGCCAAAACCAAACGCATCGGGATTTTGACATCGGGTGGCGACAGCCCCGGCTTGAACGCAGTCATCCGCGGTGTCGGCAAGACCACGCTCGGGTTCTATGGGCTGGAGATCGTCGGCTTCCGCGACGGCTTTCGCGGGCTGGTGGAAGATCGCCGGCTGAAGCTCGATAAATCCACGCTTTCCGGCATTCTCACCGTCGGCGGCACCATTCTGGGCACGAGCCGCGACAAGCCGCACCGCATGTTGATTGACGGACGCACCCGCGACATGACGGCTGTCATCAAGGAAAATTACAAGAAATGGGGACTCGACTGCCTTGTCTGCCTCGGTGGCGGCGGCACGCAGAAAAACGCGCTGCGCCTGCAGCAAGCCGGATTGAATGTGGTCACGCTGCCCAAAACGATTGACAACGACGTGGCGATGACCGATGCGACGGTCGGTTTTGCCACCGCCCTCGACATCGCGACGGAGACCATTGACCGTCTGCACAGCACGGCTCACAGCCACCATCGGATCATCGTGGCTGAAATCATGGGCCACCGCGCGGGCTGGCTCACGCTGGGCGCGGGCATTGCCGGCGGCGCGGATGTCATTCTGATTCCGGAAATTCCTTATAACGTGGAGAAAATCGCCGACGCCATTCGTCGCCGCAGCCGGCACGGGACCAATTTCAGCATCGTTGCCGTCGCGGAAGGTGCGATGAGCCACGACGACGCGCGCGCTTTCGCCCTCGCCGAGGGGAAAATCGAACGCGCCAGGTCGCAGGAGCAGAAGCGGGACGCCAAGCGTGAATTTGCCACCCTGGAAGCCCGGCATCAGGGCAACACGTTGCGACTGGCCAAGCAGCTCGAGGAACTCACGCACCTGGAATCGCGCGTCACGATCCTCGGTTATGTGCAACGCGGCGGCACGCCGTCGCCGGCGGACCGGTTGCTGGCCACGCGGCTGGGGAGCGCTTGTGGAGATTTGATCCACGAAAACGTTTTTGGCGTGATGGTGGCAGCGCGCGGTGACGGCACCGAACCGGTGCCGCTGGAGAAAGTCGCCGGCAAACGGAAGGTTGTGCCGCCGAATCATTCGTGGATTGAAACCGCCCGGCACGTGGGGACATGCCTGGGGGATTGAGGTTTTGTAGGAGCCGACGTGAGGAGGCTCTGACAATTTGAAGCTCGGAGTTGAAGAAGTGAGACTCGTTGCCTCGTCTCCTGCGATTTCAAAATCGTCTGATTTCAACCTTTCACAAGGGTTGCGCCGCTGGCCGGGCGCGAACTGAAAATGGCGGCGTCAATGCCGGTCTTCTTTTTGTATTCGGTGGCAATCCTTTTTGAAATCGCTTCCACGGCTTCGGCTTTCACCAACGCCACCGCGCAGCCGCCGAAACCGCCGCCAGTCATGCGGCAGCCGTAAACGCCGCCTTTGATGCCGATGCCTTCGGCAATTTCCACGACGGCATCGAGTTCCGCGCAGCTGACCTCATAATCGTCGCGCAGCGAGGCGTGGCTGGCATACATTAAATTGCCGACAGTCGACCAGTTGGAGGCGCGAATGCCTTCGGCGGCGTGCACCGTGCGCTCAATTTCGCCGATGACGTGTCGCGCGCGGCGATACACCACATCGTCCATTTTGCCCCTGCCGGCTTCCAGCGCATCGGCCGTCGCATCGCGCAGTGACGCAACGCCGAGGATTTTGGCGGCGGCTTCGCATTGGGCGCGGCGTTTGGCGTATTCGCTGCTGCCAAGCTCGTGTTTGACGTTGGTATTGACGATGAGCAACGCGACGGACGGATCGTTCATCGGCACCAGTTCGGTCTTGCGCGAGCGGCAATCGAGCAGGAGCAGATGATTTTCCCGGCCCATGACGGAAATGAACTGGTCCATGATGCCGCACGGCACGCCGGCAAATTCATGCTCGGCCTTCTGGCAAAGCAACGCCTTCTCCACCGGGTCAAGGGTTTTGCCGGTGACGGCTTCGAGCAAGGTCGCGGTGCAAACTTCGAGCGCGGCGCTGCTGGAAAGTCCGCCGCCCAGCGGCACGGTGGAATGCAGCAACACGTCCAGCCCGTCGGGATTTAATGCCGCGAGCTTGAAAACCGGCAATGACGCCGCGCGGGTAATTCGCCCACTTCGGCTTGCCGGGTTTGATCGGCATGGACAAATCAATCATCGCGGGCTCGACGCCTTCGGCCATGTCCCGGATTTGAATTGAATCTTTGCCGCCGGCGGAACGGTCGGCGGCCATGACGGCGTAACGCTCGATGGCCATCGGCAGGACGAAGCCGTCGTTGTAATCAGTGTGTTCGCCGATGACATTGACGCGGCCGGGCGCGGCGACAATCCAGCGCGGCGGGCGTCCGTAGGTTTTTATGAATTGTTGGGCAACGTGGGCGGTGAGTTCCGAAAGTGTCATGAATAAATAAAATTCGCCGGACACTTTAACCTGCCGGCGAAATGAAAATCAAATGGTTTCAGGCTGACGGCGGGGTTTTCCTTCCCCGTACGGCGCCCAGCAGCATCAGCACGCCGAATACAAGCAGGACGATGCCCCAGATAAGGTTGATGTTGATGTTGAGCGAGCGGGCGTCCGGACCGTGAACCAGGCCGGTGACGGCCAGCAACACGCCGATGAGCGAGAACATGAGGCCGATTGGCCAGCGAATATCGAGTCCCATAAATTTATGTTTCTGTTCTAGTTGATGATTTGCGGATTTTACCAGAAAATAAAGTTCAGGATGACGCAGGCAATCAGCAGCACGATGCCGACGACGGCGGGCCGCTGCCAGACCGGCTGGTTGTGATCCACGATCTTTGGCGTGAGCGAATAGACCAGGCCTTTCAACTGCTCGTCCGTCTTCGTGCGGCGGGTCGCGAGCGAAATCACCAGCGTCAACACGAAGCAGACGGTGAAGGCGAACGTGGCCAGCCAGAAGTTCTGCGCCATTTCGCTGGGGAATTCAATGTTGCCGCCAAAATGGCTGCCGAGATAGCCGCCTTTGACGCCCGGCAGGTTGCCGTGGGCGATGGTGAACGCGTGGAACAGGGTCGAACCGGCAATGCCGCCGAACAGGCCGAGGAACGCGCCGATGCCGGTGGTGCGCTTCCAGAACATGCCCAGCAGGAACGTGGCGAACACCGGCGCGTTCACAAAGCCGAACACCAGCTGGATGATGTCCATCGCGTTGTTGTATTGCTTGGCGAAATAGGCGCAGGCGATGCTCAAGCACGATGCCGACGACGGTGATGAATTTGCCCATCCAGAAATAATGCGCGTCGCTTTTGTTCGGCACAAAGAAGGCCTGGTAGAGGTTGTAGGTCCAGACGGTGTTGAAGGCGGTGACGTTGCCCGCCATGCCGGACATGAACGAGGCCAGCAAGGCGGTGAGCGCCAGGCCGAGCAGGCCGGGCGGACAGTATTTTTTCACGAGCGAAAAGATGACGCTGTCGTAGTCGTATTCGGCGACGCTGTTGTAAATGCCCTTCTTGATCTGGTCGTCGGACAGTTTGTTCGCGGCGTTGGCGGCGATCAGCGCGGTGATTTTGTCCGCATTCACCTTTTTGCCGAGCGCGTCGCTCACGGCTTTGACAGCGGCGGACGGATCGGCCGGGTTGGCGTTTTTCACGGCGGCCACGGCCTTGGGTGTAGGCCGCCGGCGCAATGATCGGCGGCGGGATGCGGTAATTTTTGTCCGGCATCGAGGTCAAGGCGACGGCGATCATGCCGGGCAGGATGACCAGCGCGGGAAAGAGCATCTTGGGCACGGCGGCGACGAGCGGCGTGTTGCGCGCGGCGGTCATGTTCTTGGCCGCCATGGCGCGCTGGACGACGAGGAAGTTGGTGCACCAGTAACCGAAACGAAAGCACGAAGCCGAGGCCGAAGACGATGGCAAACCAGTCCACGCCCATCGGATTGGCGTCGGGCCGCCCAGCAGCGGCTTCCACGCGCTGGTCCAGGCGTCCGGCGCGAACGATGTTGGCTGTTCAAATCCAGCGCCGCCGGATTTTGGGCGACGGCATGGAGCTGGTTGGTCATCGCGCTCCAGCCGCCGACGTCCTTCAAGCCGAGATAAACCACCGGCGCGAAGCCGAGGACGATCATGAAGAATTGCAGCACTTCGGTGTAAATCGCCGAGGTCAAGCCGCCTTTCAAAACGTAAATCAGCACGACGCCGGAGCAAATCCACAGTAAACATCGTAGCTGCCAAAGTGGACTAATTCCAGCCCAGCAGCTGGTTGGCAGCAGCTTGGCCAGCGCGTTCATGGAAATGCCGGAGGCGAACACGGTCATGACGGCAAAAGCAATGGCATTCAATCCCATGACCGGTTTATTAAACCGCATTTGCAGATATTCCGGCACCGAACGCGCCTTGGAGCCGTAATAAAACGGCATCATGAACACCGCCAGAAAGATCATCGCCGGAATGGCGCCGACCCAGTAAAAATGGGCGGTGGCGATGCCGTATTTGGCGCCGCTGGCGGCCATGCCGACCAGTTCCAGCGCGCCGAGATTGGCGGAAATGAAGGCCAGACCGGTCACCCAGGTCGGAATCGAGCGCGCCGGACGTCAGGAAGTCCGACGAGCGTCTTCATGTAGCGGGCGAGCGCCCAGCCGATGCCCAGAACAAAGGCGACATAGGCGAGCAGAATGGTGTAATCAACCCAGGCGAGGTGAATTGGTTGCATATGGAATGCCGGTGCTTTTAACGGCTTCCAGCGGCCCTGTCAACCCTATATCGTTGTTTTGTCCAGCCCTCGAACTAAATCTGGACTCCGCCCGTTTGAATTTGTAGGCTCCCACTGCGATGTCCCATTCAGACGGTTCGACAAGTTCGATCATCAGCACTGCTTTCGGCAAAACCACCGATGGCAAGGCTGTTGAGATTTACACGTTGCGCAATCGCAATGGCATGGAAGCGCGCATCACGAATTACGGCGGCATCATCGTGTCGCTCACCGCGCCGGATCGCGACGGGAACTTTGCCGACGTGGTGCTGGGTCATGACCGTTTGGATGATTACTTGAAAGGCGCGTCGTATTTCGGCGCGCTGATCGGGCGTTACGCCAACCGCATCGGCGGGGCAAAATTCGCGTTAAACGGCCGGAATTATACACTCGCCCCGAACAATGGCGCCCATTCCCTCCACGGCGGTGTCAAGGGATTCGACAAGGTTGTCTGGGATGCAAAGACCGCGAAGTCGTCGGAAGGTCCTGTGCTCGAACTGGTCTATTTCAGCAAGGATGGTGAAGAAGGTTTTCCGGGCAACCTCAAGGTGAAGGCCGCTTATTGTCTCACGGATGAAAACGAATTGCGGATTGATTTGACGGCGACAACCGACGCGCCGACCCTCTGCAATCTCACCGGCCATTCGTATTTTAATCTGGCCGGCAAAGGCGATGTGCTGGCACATGAGCTTCACCTCAATGCGAGCCGGTTTACGCCGGCGGATGCGGGGTTGATTCCAACCGGCGAATTAAAGCCGGTGGACGGGACGCCTTTTGATTTCCGCAAACCCACGGCCATCGGCACACGTATCCAGGCCGACGACCCGCAACTCCAGTTCGCCGGGGGCTACGATCAAAATTTTGTCGTCGATAAATCACCGGGCCAACTCGGCCTGCATGGGCGGGTTTATGAGCCAAAGTCCGGCCGGGTCATGGAAGTGATAAGCACCGAACCGGGCGTGCAGTTGTACACATCCAATCACTTCGACGGCTCCAGCACCGGCAAGAGCGGTCAGGCTCATCCGCGTTATGGGGCGATCTGCCTGGAGCCGCAGCATTTTCCGGATTCGCCCAATAAACCAGGTTTCCCGTCGGCGGTTTTGGAGCCCGGCCGGATTTATCGCAACACCATCATCTACAGGTTTACAGTCAACCATTAAAAATTGAACCCAAAGAACCCTGGCAGCAACCTCATGAGCAAAATCATCATTTCACCAAAAAAGGGAAAACAAGGCATCGGTGCCGGCGTATGGAATCTGGGCGCGGGTCGCGACCCGTTCGGCGGTCCCACCCGTCGGGAAATTCCCGTCATGGATCGCATCCCGCTGCTGGCCGAGGCTGGCGTCACGTATGTTGAGGCGCACGATGTGGAGATTTCCCTGGGTGAGGTTCCGATGGCCAGGAAACTGTTGCGCCAGTACGGCCTCAAGATGGGCATGTACACACCGTCATTTTTTGCCAACCCGGTTTTCAAGGACGGCGCCATGACCAGCAACGACAGCGCTGTTCGCAAACTGGCGTTGCGCAATGCGCTGCAGGCGGTTGACGCCACGGTGGAATTGGGCGCCGAAGTCATGGTCTTTTGGAACGGCCGCGAGGGCTTTGATTTCGTTCTCGCCAAGAACGGACAGGACGCCTTTCGCCGGATGGTGGACGGCTTCAACGCCGTGGGCGAGCACGCCTTGAAGAAGTACGGGAAAAAATCCCCGATGTTTGCCATTGAACCGAAGCCGAACGAGCCGCGCGCCAACATGTATCTGAGCAACGTCGGTGAGGTGCTTTATCTGATCAGCCGTTTGGATCCCGCCGTCCAGCCGTATTTCGGCGTGAATCCTGAAGCGGCCCACAGCCGGATGGCGGGTCTGGATTATATTTGGGACGTGGAACTTTGCCTCCAAGCCGGGAAACTTTTCCACATCCATTTAAATTCACAAGACACCAGCCGTTACGATCAGGACATGCCCTTCGGTTACATGGAGCCTTTGAAGGACCTGGCCTTGTGTGTGGTTCTGCAGGACGCCAGATGGGAAGGCATACTCGCGTTTGATGTCAAGGCACCGCGGACCGACCGGGAGGAGGATATTGCCGACATCCTGCGCACCAGTGCGGCCAATCTGCAGCGGCTTTGGGCCAGCGCACTCAAGGTGGATCGGAAAAAGATTGCCCAATTCCGCTCCACACAACGGTACACCGCGTTGGCTGGTTACCTGGCCAAGTGCTTGTACTAAGAATCAAAATTCTTTCGCAAACTCAAACCGTTGGGAATGAATTTTTCCGTTCCGGTGGCTTTTTTTTTGGATTCGGGCTTGGGGATGTGAACGGGATGGGCCTTTTTCCTTGTTATGCGGTTCGAGCCAAAACACCCGGCAGAAAACCGACCCCTGGCCTTCGAAGCTCCCAGCTGGACTCTCAAATTTCATAGCGCAATCGAAAACTTGCTTGTCGCGCCGTAGCGACCCGCCGCGTCGAAGTGCAACGCAGATGGGAGCGAAGGCGGAAGGGGCAGTCGGCGTTGGCTCCGGCGCGGTTAGGCCGACGGCTTGTTCCTGCCGCGCCGATGAAGATACTTCCAAACAATGCAAATGGGGAACTGCAAAAGCCATCCAGCTACCACGGCCACCAGTGCAAAGCTGCAAGTCGTGACAGCAAGCATTACGAGCATTTCATTGGCAGAGCCGATGTAGTCGCCCGTAATGAAGGAATGCCAAATTTCACCGATCGGCACATCACCGGAGACTCCTTTGGCTGTTGGAAGAAACCAAGCGCCAATAAATACAAGAACACTCATCAACAACCAAACCTTGCGACTTCTCGGAAATGGACGATGTAAATTCATCTCGCGCGTGTCGGCCTAACGATCCAAAGATGAGCCACCGCCACCGGCGGCCATGCTTCGACTGCAATCTGGACTCTCAAATTTCATAGCGCAATCGAAAACTTACTTGTCGCGCCGTAGCGAAACGCCGCGTCGAAGTGCAACGCAGAAGGGAGCGAAGGCGGAAGGGGCGGTGGCTGTTGGCTCCTGAGTTCCCCATGTCTGCCTGAGAGCGTTCGACTTTCTCGCACGGTCGGTTGAATCCGCCATCCCTGTGGCTCGCCGCCGCCTCACCGGCCCGATTGGCTTCGGACTCCCTGCCTCATTCCCATGTCGTCCTGCGGCGCCAAAGATTTTTCTGCGGCTTCCGTTGTGGGAAATTTCTGTCTTGACCCCGCTTTTCATGTCAGCGCGGTGTTAGGCAGCATCATCGTCCTCTTTCTTCTTGGCTGCCTCCATCAACTCAAACAGCGCATCAAGCCGCCGATTGACACCCGTTGCGTGGAACTGAATCAAACCCCAAAGAACTGCGACAAGAATGATAATGCACCACGGGAGAAACCGCTCGAACGTGAACACCGGTAGAAGGAACAAAACAACCAAACCAAGTGCGGGCAACCACTGCTGACCGCGATAACGGCGAGCTTGCTCCAAAAGCTCATCTCGCTTTTTGATGCGCTGGACTTCAATAGCTGCCAGCATCTCCTGCTGCTCAGGTTTGAGGTGTTGTATTTGGTCTTTGGTGAGGGTTTTCATAAAATGCTCGATGCAACCTAACGATCCAAAGCTGAGCCACGCCGACGGGCGAGTGGCTCCGCAAGCTCGATAATCGTTGTATAACTCAAATCATCCATAAACTCAAGGCGCAGTCGGCGTTGGCTCCAGGGCGAGGCTGTGTGAAAAGTCGGACATGGATTGAACATCGCGCCCGGAGGCGGGTCTGACAAGCATGAAACATCAACGAGGACTGGATCGGTCGCAAACCCTGATGTTCCCCGAACGGCTGGAGGATTATATCGGGGCCGAAAACCCGGTGCGCTTCCTCGATGCCTTCGTCATCAACCTGGATTTGCACAGGCTGGGCTTTGGCAAAGCCCAAGTGGCGAACACCGGCCGGCCGCCGTATGACCCGGGGGCGCTGCTTAAACTGTACCTGTATGGCTATCTGCACCGGATTCGGTCCAGCCGGTTGCTGGAGGCCGAATGCCACCGGAACGTGGAAGTGATCTGGCTGTTGGGCAAGCTGGCGCCAGACTTCAAAACCATCGCCGATTTCCGGAAAGACAATCTGAAGCCGTTGCGGGCGGTGAGCCGGCAGTTCACGCTGCTGTGCCGGAAGCTGGAGTTGTTCGGGGGCGAACTGCTGGCCATTGACGGGAGCAAGTTTGGAGCGGTCAACGCGCGGGAGGCGAACTTCAATGCGGCCCGGCTCCAGGAGCTGATGGCGCGGGCCGATGCGCGGCTGGCGGAGTATTTAGAGGCGATGGACCAGGCCGATGCGGCGGAGCGGGGTAGTGCAGCGCTCAGTAAAGCGGAACTGGCGGCCAAGATCGCGGCATTGGGGGAGAAGCAGGAGTGGCACAAGGAACTGCTGGCGCAACTGGACGAGGAACAGAAGCAAATCAGCGTGACGGATGCGGACAGTCGCAAAATGCCGACGGCACAGGGGATGGTGGTGGGCTATAACGCGCAAGTGGCGGTGGACGCCAAGCATAAGCTGATCGCGGCCGACGACGTGACCAACGAGGTGACGGACTTGAAACAACTGGCCAACGTGGCGCTGGCGGCCAAGGGGAACCTGGAGTTGAAACAGACCGAAGTGGTGGCCGACGCGGGTTACTATAACGCGGCGGAAGTGAGTCGCTGCGCCGAGCAGGGCATCACCGCCTACATCCCCAAGGCGGACACGAGCGCGAACACGGCGCGGGGATTGTACGGCAAAAGCCGGTTTAAATATGACGCGGCCAAGGACGTTTACGTTTGTCCGGCGGGAGGGGAACTGACGTATCGGTTCGCCACGTATGAACTGGGGCGTGAACTGAGATATTATCGGGCGAAGGGCTGCGCGGGTTGTGCGTTGAAGCGGCAGTGCACGCGGAACCAGGACAATCGGACGATTACGCGGGAAGCGAATGAGGGGTTGATGGAAGCGATGGCACGCCGGATGAAAGCCGAGCCCTGGAAGTTTAAGTTGCGCAAGACGCTGGCCGAACATCCCTTCGGGACGATCAAGCGGTGGTTTGGGTACACGCACTTTTTGCTCAAGGGCCTGGTGAAGGTACGAACGGAGTGGAGTCTGACGACGCTGGCCTACAATCTCAAACGGGTCTTGAACCTGGTGAGCTTCGAGAAATTGATGGCCGCCGTGGGAGTGAAAGTTCCACAAAACGCCTGAAACTGGCGGGCGGAGCTTTTTTTTGCTCGCCAACTCCTCGCATCGTCCCCGGCGGTTGTCCGCACCGATCCTCTCTTTGAAACTAAAAAACCGGCGACCTGAATTTTCGGATCGCCGGCCAACCTTTTTTCGCTCATTCCGCCAAACTTTTCACACGGCCTCGCGCGGTGTTAGGCATCGTGGTCATATCTCTCAATCAATCTCCGGCAAATCTCAAACGCCTGCTCTCGGTAAAATGCCTCGAAAGATGCTATCTCTGCATCCTTCGCTCGCAATGCTTCTGGATTCCAATGCTGCCGAACCTCGCCGACAGGCAAATGGTCACTCTCTGACTCGATGGCCACGAAAAATGTAAAATCCGGGTCACGCTCTGCGCCAATCTTATGTCCCAAGCCACAAAGCTGCCGTGCCCCGGCAATAATGCCAAGCTCGCCAGAAAGAATGCTCTGTGCCGCCGCAACAACCTTGCGACTCAAAAACTGCCGATGCTCCTCGTTGTAGATTTGCGAAGTCATAGGCGCGAACGATGCCTAACGATCCAAAGCTGAGCCACGCCGACGGGCGAGCGGCTCCGCAAACTCGATAATCGTTGTATAACTCAAACCATCCATAAACTCAAGGGGCAGTCGGCGTTGGCTCCAGCGCGGTGTTAGGCCGAATCATGCGATTCACTCTGTTATGCTCACAACAAGGCTGATGCCCAGCTTTTTGCAATAGTCTGTAAGCGACTGTATCTCTGCATCCGTCGGTCGTTTCAGTATGGGTGATGGGTCAAAATGCAAAACACTGCCGGGTGCAATGATGCCGGATCGTATCAAAGCGCTAATATCCAGTTCCATGTGTTTTGAATCGAATGTTTTGTATACCATCGGATTAAGCTGTCCTGTCATATCTGGTGCCAGAAGAACGTAAACCACTGGAAACTTGGCGGGCGTGCCTGAATCTGGCGCATCACGAAGCTGTGTCGCCACCAAGTGATAATCTTTTGCAAATGTGGCGGCTGTGGTCAGTATGAGACAAAATAAAACAAGGATGATCTTTTTCATATCTATAATGACACTTGAGTCGTGGATTTATTAGAACATTTTCGGCCTAACGAAAAAAGCTGAGCCACCGCCGACTCGCGGCTTGAACCGCGACAGCGGAACTGACCGCGCCAACGGCGGTTGGCTCCGGCGACTTGTTAGGCCACGGTATGGTCATCACTTTCCAGGGTTTGCCTGCTTGTCCACTTGCGCAATGCCGCCATCGCCAAACTGAATACTCACCAATCGTGACACTGGAATAATCTCTGTCGGCTGCTGCTGCCGCGTGATAAAAACAAAATCGTGGGTCAGTTTCCCGCGAGCATCAACATTCCAACTGCCGCCACCTGCGGGGACACATCTGAAATTATTGACCCGCGTAAATCCTTCCGTTCCGCCGCCCGGCAACTGATACTCGACGGAGTAGATAACACCTTCCGCGACTGTGTCTGAACGGCTGCAACCAACAATGCCAGTAAGCGCAAATGCGCCGACTAATCCATACAATCCTATGCGTGTTTTTATTTTCATAATGTGTGATGTGTCGAGTGGCCTAACCTAGTTATTAACCCAAACTGAGTTTGGCATAACACGAGCAGGTTTTTGGTTGTTCATAACTCAAACTTCCGCCAAAGGGGCGTTGTAGTCAACCTGATTTTCAAGCACTTGCGATCCGGGGAAGGGCTGTGAAATGATCGTTTTTTTGGGCTTGCATATCAATGGGCGTAAAGACAAACTGAGTTTGTTTTTACCACTGTTGTTATATGACCACTTCAACTTCAACTTCAGGGGTGTGGTTTCCCCAGTGGGCCGAGGTGCTGGCCGGGGCGCGGCTCAAGGACATCGAACGGCGAACGTATTGGCTGGCCATCGGCCGGTTTTTGGCGTTTTGCAGGCGTGCGCGGCAGCGGGCCACAGTGGAGTCGGCCCGGGCGTTCATGGCCGAAGTCCAAACCAGACGGCAACTGGGGATTTCGCAAACGGCTGCCTGGAAAGAAGGGTTGAACTGGTTTTTTCGTCAGGCACATCTGGCGGCCCGCAAAGTCAGCGGGCCGGAGCCATCGCCGAGACCGGTGGCGCGGAGCAAGGAGCCGCCGTTGGCGGCAATCGATTTGGGCGGGCCGGGCTGGGAGCGGGCGTTGATTCGGCATTTGCGTCAGGGCAATTATCAGTGGCGCACGGAGCAGGCGTATCGGATGTGGGCGGGCCGGTTTGCGGCCTGGCTCAAGGGGCGCGGGGGCGCGGTGGCGGACGCGGGTGAAATCGAGGTGCGTGAGTTTCTGTCGGATTTGGCGGCGCGGCAGCGGGTGGCGGGGGCGACGCAGCGGCAGGCGTTGAATGCAATTTTGTTTCTGTTGCGAGATGCCTTGGGCAAGCCCCTGGCGGATTTCAGCGGGTTTGTGCGTGCCCGGGCGGTCCAGCGGATGCCGGTGGTGTTGAGCCGGGTGGAGTGCGGGCAGTTGCTGGAGGCGCTGGAGGGCACGCCGCGACTGATGGCGGAGCTGATGTACGGCAGCGGGGTGCGGTTGATGGAGTTGTTGCGATTGCGGGTCAAGGACGTGGACGTGGAGCGGCGGCAGTTGCTGGTACGGGCGGGTAAAGGCGGCAAGGACCGGGTGACGGTGTTGCCGGAGGTGTTGGTGGAACGGCTGCTGGCCCATCGGGAACGGTTGCGGCAGTTGCATGCGGAGGATCAAACGCAGGGCGCGCCGGGCGTTTGGTTGCCTGAAGGCTTGGACCGGAAATGGCCCACCGCGGGCAAATCCTGGGAATGGCAATGGTTCTTTCCATCGCGTCAACGAATGCGGGATCCGCGGACCGGGCTGCGCCGCCGGCATCATGTATTGGATGCGACGTTTCAAGAGGCCATCCGGCGGGCGGCGCAGCGGGCGGGATTGAACAAGCGGGTAACGCCGCATGTGCTGCGGCACAGTTTTGCGACGCACATGGCCGAGCACGGGACGGACATCCGCACGTTGCAGGAGTTGCTGGGCCACAAGGACGTGGCGACGACGCAGATTTACACGCATGTGATGCAGAAGCCGGGCTTGGGGATCAAAAGTCCGCTGGATTTGAAACCCGACTAATTCTCCGGGTTGCCATCGGTAATTTCGTGGATGAGCAGGCCTTGGCGCAGGATTTGGCGCGCCCGTTTCAAGCCGAATTGGCGGACGTAGTGCTGCCAGACGGGCAAATCGCGAAAGTCCCATTCCAGGTCGGCGGCGAGTTGGTCCAGCCGTCGTTTGGAAAATTTGGAGAATGGCTTTCGAGCCATGACGCGTTTTAAATCCATTCTCACCATTCAGAGAACAAGCTCCGCATTTGCACCCCCGGCCGCCAAAAGTGCATCAGCACATTCGCTTTAAATTGTCCCAACACTGTCAACTCCGAGTAAAGCACTGAGACAAAATCCTGACAAGGCAATTTCCCAAAGATCGTCCGCTGTAAAGGGCCAGTCCCGCATGACTGCATATTTTCATTAAGGGAACTTGCTCATTTTGGGTAAATGCTTTGATGTTGTGTGCTTGCGTCGTTATCCCGGGCAAGCCGGCTCTGAGAAATTCCACGGAAATCCGCTACTGACAAAAATTTGCCCGTTTCTGGCCAGCGCTGCGTCGGACTTGGGCACCAGACGGATGGCCATCTGAAATAGCAACAGGACGAGGTGTCCAATGGATGAGCGGCACGTCGCCCTTATTCTCTCCCCATTGCTTCGCAACGCGGAGAGGGAAAAGAATGGCGGCGGTCGCAGACACGCCGCTACAGGGGTTTCCGCGTTTTGACAAACGCGGCTACGGGGTTTTCGCCGTTTGACGATGGCGGTTACGGGACAGGTTGAGTCCGGCTCGCCCAATCGGGGATCAGGTTACGGCTCGCGAGGACGCTCGCCCCACCGGGATTGAGGAATAGGGACTTCCGCGTTTTGACAAACGCGGCTACGGGGGTTTCCGCCGTTTGACAATGGCGGCTGCGAACCAACGGCGCATTTCCTTGGCATCCCACCCAGAGAATTTAACCCCACAACCCTCACCCGGCGTTTTCGCGCCACCCTCTCCCGCACCCGCGGGCGAGGGAGAAGTCCGGGTTATTTCTTGTGCAACTCCGCTTTGGTGGCGGCCTGAAGGGCGTCCAGTTGCGGACGCAGTTCCTCCTTGGTGGTTTTGTCCATGCGGTCAATGAACAGAATGCCGTTCAGATGATCCACCTCATGCTGAACGACCCGCGCGAGGAATCCGCCGCCGCGAAATGCCACCGGCCTGCCTTTTTCATTCAACGCCTTCACGTCCACGGATTCAGGCCGCGCAATCTCCCCAAAGATTTCCGGAAAACTCAGACAACCTTCGCCGCCGGAAACGAACTCGCCGAGGGGTGTGATTTCAGGATTGATAAGAACCAGTGGCATGAAGGCATTGACGTCGGCGGGTTTGCCGTCGAGTTCGAGCCAGGAGGGGCGGTCTTTCACGTCGCGCACGTCAATGACGGTCAATTGCACGGCGCGGCCGATTTGCTGGGCCGCGAGGCCGACGCCCTTGGTGGCGTGCATGGTTTCCAACATGTCCGCGGCCAACGTTTTGATTTCCCGCGTGATAGTTTCAACGCGCGCGCCTTTTTGGCGGAGCACAGGATGGCCGTATTTAACGACAGGCAAAATCATTTGCAGGTGAGAGGTGACAAGTGACAAGTGACCAACCTTCGCTCAGAAGCTTCGGCTCGGCAGGCGGGTGACGGGTGACGAGAAACGGCATCCGGCGCGTTTCGGACATTTTTTTGCCGTCTTTCGATGCTTGTAATGGTTTTGGTCAAGCCGCCGATGATGTGGGTGAGAGTAGCAACCCGTTCGGCGATGATTTCTGGCGGAAGCAAATGGCGGCAACGCTTATAGCGACCGCGGCTTTCCCTGGCTTCGCCGCGCGCGATTTTCAGGTGCTGTGGTAACTCTTTGCCGAAGCCACGCCCGAAGCCTTCTTCAATATTGGCGCAGATGGAATCCAAGCTGCGGATTTGTTGCTTCGCCAGCTCGCGCCCGCGAAAATCCCTTTCCAAAAGTTCGGAATCATGCCAAAAGTCATCGAATAGCTGCCATGCCAGTCGGTAAATGCCAAACGATTCCAACCGGTCAGTTCCCGGATTTGATTCGGTTGAGGTCTGTTCCATAAAATAGCCGTTGTTCACTCAGTTGGCATCGCAAAGGAATCACGTCACCCGCCACTCGTCACCTGTCACTTTCTTTTGGCCAGGACCGGAGCATTTTTGCCAGGTCCGGGATGCCGGGGCTTTGCGCAGTGCGGACGTAATGGCCGCTGGTGGTGACGCCGGTCAGGACGGATTGCGCGTTGTCCAGGCCCAGCAATTTGCCGAGGCAAAACCCGGAATTGAAATGGTCGCCGGCGCCGGTGGTAATCACGGGTTTGGGGGTGAACGGGCCTTGCACCAGCGAGACGGCGCCGTTGCTGGCGGCCAAGGCATAGCTGACGGGATGAATTACCAGCGTGTTCACCGGCACGAGCCGGTTGATTTCCAGCGCCAGCACGGAAAGCGCATCCGGGGATTTGCCGGTCGGCTGCAATCCCAACACTTCGCCGATTTCGTGCGCCTCTTTTTCGTTCAGACCCAGAATCACGTCGAAGTATTTTTCAAATTCCGCAATTGTCTTGAGCGCCTGCCGGATGTCGCCGGGTTTGCGCTTTTCGGGGTCGGCCAGGTCGAAAAACAGCGCGCGCCGTTTGCCTTTCATGGAGGGACAGATTTCCTTGAGCGTCGCCTCCCAGATTTCGCCCATGTGGGTGAGCATGGTCCAGTTCACAAAGCCGACCAGATTGGCGCCGGTAAACTGGGCGGTGAACCGGTCGCGGCCGAAGCGCGACTGAATGTTCGGCCAGTTCACCTCATTGAGCGACGAGATTTTGCCAATCATGATCTTGCCGTCGTCGAATTCCAGCGCGTCGGTGTGGCCGGGTTCGGCGATGGAATGCACATCGGCGCGTTTGGCGAAGTCGGCGAAGACCGGGTGCAACTGGGGCCAGCCCAGAGTGCCGAGGTAGGTGACCTTGAGGCCGAAACTGGCGAGGGCATTGGCCATGATGGGGCCGTTGCCGCCGAGTTTGGTGACACGGTTGACGATTTCGACGTTGGTGCTTTTGCCCGCCGCCGCCGCCAGGCGCTCGGCCAGTTTTGAAATGGTGGCCAGCCGTTGGAATGAATTCTCGCTGTCGCGCTTGTCCACGACGTGCAGAATTTCATCCACAAACCCGTCCAGGCCCACGAAAGCCGTCAGGCGCCCGGCAGTGGCTGCACCGGCCAGTAATCGCTGAGCACACTGTTCGCGGAGTTCAGGCGTGTTCATTCGTTCCGGGATTTTGCAAAAACCGGACGGCGCGCGCAATTTCTAATCCGGATTGGTAGTGACCTAATTTGGGTGGTAGTGTCGGCGCTGTGCGCCGATTCATTCGAGCCACAGGCTCGACGCTACACAAATCAGGACACTTACTCCGGGTTGACACCAAGAATTTGCAAAATCCGTTCCAGTTCCTTGTCGCTGAAAAAGGAAATTTCCACCGAGCCTTTGCCTTCGGCGTAATGGAGTTGCACCCGGGTGGCAAAGACTTCGCGCAGGCGGTCTTCCAGGGCGGCCACGTGCGGATCACCAGCGGGCGCAGCCACTGTTTCCGGCCTGGCCGCCGCCTGACGGGGACCGCGTCGCTGCAACCTGGCCAGCAGCCCTTCGGTCTGGCGGACATTCAGGCCTTCCTTGACGACGCGTTCGGCGACGATTTTTTGGTCTTTTTCGCTGGTCAGCCCCAGTATGACCTTGGCATGGCCGACCGAGAGGCGGCCGTCGCGAATGAAATTTTGGACGGGCGGCGGCAGTTTCAGCAAACGCAAGGCATTCGCCACCACGGCGCGGCTTTTGCCGACCTTGCCGGCGATTTCCTCCTGGGTGAGCTGGAACTGTTCGGCGAGTTGCGCGTAGCCGTGGGCTTCTTCGATGGCGTTGAGATTTTCGCGTTGGAGATTTTCGATGAGCGCCAGTTCGAGCACCGCGCGGTCGTCGGCTTGTCGGACGATGACGGGCACTTCCGGCAGTTGCAGCAGTTGGGCGGCGCGCCAGCGGCGTTCACCGGCGATCAATTCAAAATAACCGTTGCGGTCACGAACGATGAGCGGCTGCACAATGCCTTGCTCGCGGATGGAATCGGCCAGTTCGCGGAGCGCTTCGGCGGAAAAATCCTTGCGCGGCTGGAGCGGGCAGGGACGCAGCCGGTCCAAGGGCACGCGTTGGACGAGTTCGCGCGTATCGGGCGCGGGAGCAGGAACCGGGATTGGAGCAGGGGACTGAACACCCGGCGCCGGGGCAGGTTGGGTCAGAACCGGACTGCCGCCCAGCAACGCGCCGAGGCCGCGTCCCAATGCAGGTTTCGCCATGCGCGCAGGGTGTCGCAGGGCGGGAGAGTTGTCAATGTCAGGCAGGGTCGCCTCGCCGAGGCGACCGCAGCGCGGCGTCCCTACCAATCAATACCCAGCACCAGCGCCGCCGCCATTGGATTTAATAAGGAAAACATGAAATCAGGGAAAATCAATTCCTTGTTTCCTGCCTTACTTATTCAATAAATCAAAACCAACGCCGCCGTCTGTAGCAGCGAACGTCAGTTCGCTCCATCTAAAAATCCTCCCGGCGGAAGAATGAGCCGATTCACATCGGCTGCTACTCAATAAACGAGAACGAGCACGGCTGCGGACCCGCTCGCCTTTGCCCGTCCCGGCGGGAACAACCGGAGATTAGCCTGGCACACCGTGCCGGGTGCAACGTCCAAAACAAAATCCGCCTGAAGGGACGGTGGAAATTCACCGTTTGTCTTCCATCGTCCCGCTGGGACGAATAATTTATGGACCTATTACCGGGGACGTTGTCCCCGGCTAATTTCCGGTGCCGCTTCGCGGCTTTGCGCCTTCGCGTCTTCGCGTTCAGTTCGGTTTCCCCCAATCGTCCATCTCCAAATGAATTCAGCAATTCGCGCGTTTTCGTGCCACTTGTCACTTGTCACCTGTCATCCTGGCTTTACTCTGAATCCGTGAGCCGCAAGAGCAAACGCGTCGCCGAAATGGTTGCCGATCATCACGGGCAGAAGCTTAATCCGCATTATCTCGGTTATTTCCATTGTTTCAACCGACAGCTTTTCTACGAGGCCCACGAGGTGTTGGAACATCTATGGCTCGGCGACCGGCACGGCCCGAATGGTTTCTTTTACAAGGGGCTGATTCAACTGGCCGGGGCCTTTGTGCACTTGCAGCGAAACCACCCGCAACCTGCTGGCGCGTTGTTCAAGCTTGCCTGCGCCAATCTGGAGAAATATCCGCGCGTTCATGAACATTTGAACCTGGAAATCACGTGCCAGTTGGCCCGGAAATGGCTGGGAGAGCTGGAACGGGGCCGGTTTGGCGTCAATCCGTTGACGAACCAGACCGCGCCGGAATTGAAATTGGAAATAGATGAGAAATAACAATTTCACAACCATGGGAGCAACGGCATCCGGCCGGAAAGAGTCCGTGTTTTACACCGCAGCGGACCGGCACGATGCCGGCGCTCCCGGAGATAAACTTTGAGAATACGAAAGTGAATGGTATGGGACAAAGGCGTGTTGTACTCGCGGGCGGCAGCGGCTTTCTGGGCCGGGCGCTCGCCAGAAAATTGCTGAAAAAGAACTACGAAGTGGTGGTGCTGACGCGTTCGCCGCGCGAACGCAAGGATGGGATAGTGGAAGTGGCGTGGAATGGAAAGTCACTCGGCGACTGGGTGCAATATGTGGAGGACGCCTATGCCATTGTCAATCTGACGGGGCGCAGCGTGAATTGCCGGCACACGCCGGAGAACCTGCACGAAATCAATGAGTCTCGCATCAATTCGGTGAACGCCATGGCGACGGCGATTCATAACGTGGCGCATCCGCCGCGCGCGTGGGTGCAGGCCGGGTCGCTCGCCGTTTACGGCGACCTGGGAGATGAATGGTGCGAGGAGAACACTCCGTCCGGCCGGGGTGCAGCAGTGGAAACCTGCCGGCTTTGGGAAAATGCGTTCAAGATTGTTCCCCTGGCCAACACGCGCCGGGTGTTGCTGCGGATTGGACTGGTGCTGGCCCGCCACGGCGGCGCGCTTTCCGTGCTCGGCAAATTAACCCGATGGTTTCTGGGTGGCGCAGCCGGGAGCGGCCGGCAATACGTCAGTTGGATTCATCTGACGGACATGAACCAGATGTGGATGGATTCGATTGAACAGGATAATGTTATTGGCGTGTTCAACGCCACCAGCCCCAACCCGGTCACAAACGCCGAATTTATGCGCGAGCTGCGCCGGGCCATGCACCGGCCCTGGTGTCCACCGGCGCCGGTCTGGGCGGTGCGGCTTGGCTCGCGATTGATGGAGACGGAACCGTCCCTGGCGCTCACCGGGCGGCGTTGCAAGCCCAGGCATTTTCTCGAAATCGGCTTTAAATTCCAGTTTTCGGAATTGCCCGGCGCCTTGGCGGACATTTACGGGTGACGAAGGGGAACATCGAACATCCAACATCGAACGCTGAACTTCGAAGTTGAATGTTGGACATTCGATGTATTGTCGGAGACCGCGCGGATTTGCAGCGGGATGCCCTTCAGGCGAGGGATTCGGCCAGCACTTCGGCCATGTGACGCAGCCGGACGGTTGCGAGATGTCGAATTTGCTGGCGGCAACTGGCGCCGGAGGCCACGACGGTGGTTCCAAATGGCTGGTTCATGACCTTTTGAATCAGTGGTTCCGCGATCTTGATCGAAAGTTCGTATTTTGATTCGAGCATCCCGAATGCGCCCGCCATGCCGCAGCAACCCGAGTCCAGCAGGGTCACGGTCTTTTCCGGCAGCCGCTCGGCCAGTTGCCGCATGAGGTTGGGATTGGACAGCGCCCGGGCATGGCAATGCGGATGAATAATCAACCGCCCGGCCCGGTTGTTGAAAGTGAGTCCGCCGGGTTCCCAGTTCAGGAAATTTTCGATGAAATCTTCAAACAGGAAACAGCGTCGCGCGATGTTTTCCACGTCCGGCAGCTTCAACTCGCGGTAATCATCCACAAACATTGAAAAACATGAGGGTTCGAGAAAAATAATCGGCGTGCCGCCGGCATCCGCATTCAACAACGCGAGATTGTGCCGGCCCAACCGGGCGACTTCGTCGAGGTTGCCCTGGCTGAAGGCGGGCCGTCCGCAGCATTGGCGCTGCGCCGGCACGGTAACTTCAAAACCCGCCGCCTCGAGCACCGCCACGGCGGCCGTGCCGACCTGCGGCTCGTAATAGCGCATGAACGTGTCGTCCCAAAGGATGACCCGGCCGCGGGTCGCGGCGGCGGAGGGTTGATGTTTGGCAAACCAATGGTCGAATCGAATGGGCGCAAAACGCGGCATCGGGCGCCGGGTGGTAATGCCCCAAATGCGGTTTCTGATGAATCGCATCGGAAAGAATTCCAGCAAGGCATTGGCCACGCGCGGCATTTTGCAGCCCCAACGACCCAACTGGTCCACCGAACTGAACAACCGTTCGCGCAGCTTCAAGCCGTCACGGCGGACGCGCGCGTTCAGCAGTTCCGCCTTCAACAGCGACAGGTTCACGTTGGAAGGACATTCCGTGGTGCAGGCTTTGCAGGACAGACAATTGCTCAAGGCCGTCTCCAATTCCTGCGAACGCAACGGGTCGCCTTTGATTTCACGCAATTCCAGCGCCGCGCGAATCGCGTTGGCCCGACCCCGGGTGGACATGATTTCCTCGCCGGTGGCGATGAACGTCGGGCACATGGTCGGCGTCTGCTTCAGGCAACCACCGCAGCCATTGCACTGTTCCAGATTGGCGGTGAACGAACCGTCCCTGGCGGCAAAAGCGAGCTGCGGTTCAAACGGCAGTTTCAACGAATAACCCGCGCCCATCCGCAAGTGTTGGTCAATCTTGTACCGGCCGTCGGAAATAATTTTGCCCGGATTGAACAAATTGTCGGGGTCGAAGGACTGCTTGATTTCCCGCATGACCTGATAAAGCTCGTCGCCGACCTGGTCTTTGAGATATTCGGTACGGGCAATGCCGACGCCGTGCTCGCCCGCCAGCGTGCCTTTGAACTGCGATATCAGCGCAGCCACTTCATCGGCGATCTGCCGGTATTTTTTCAAATCATCCGCGCTGTGCAAATCCAGCACCGGGCGCACGTGCAACAGCCCCGCCGCCGCGTGGCCGTAATAGGACGCCTGCACGCCCACCCGCGCCATCAGCCTCTGCAAACCGGCAAAATAGGCTGGCAAATCGCGCGGGCGTACCGCGGTATCTTCAACGAAACAGGCGGGTTTCGCGGCGCCTTTGCAGCCGGTCAACAATGACAGTCCAGCCTTGCGCATCGCCCATACCAGGCCGGCTTCGGCCTGGGTCCGCAAAATCAATTTGCGCAAACCCAACCGCCGCTTTTGCAGTTGCGCGAGCCGGCCGCCGGCATCCTCGAAAAACTCGACAATCAACATCGCCTCGCAGGGTTTGACGTCGAGTTCCAGCAAATCCCGCACGGCCTGAAACTCACGCTGGCCGCGGGTTTGCTCAAACAACAGGCTGTCAATGTGCTCGATGGCCGCCGGCATCAAATCGAGCAGCTCCGTGGCGGCTTGCATCGCTTCGGCTACCGACGCAAAAAAGATCAGGCCGGCGCCGCGCTCGGGCGGCAGCGGAACGATCCTCAAATCGGCGGAAACAACCGCCGCGAGGGTGCCTTCGCTGCCGGCAAGGACAGGGACCAGATTACCCGGCTCGTTGGCGGCACGCGCCAGCGCATAACCGGGCCAGCGTTTCAACAGGCCGGGCGGAAAACGTTCAGCAATTTGCAGCGCATTCAGCGCCAACAGGTCCTCGATCAAATTGCGCTGCCGGGGCAGGTTGTCGGTGCCAGGACCGATTTTCAGGACCTCTCCGTCCGCCATGACGATTCTCAATTCATTGACGTGCATCCCCGTTGTGCCATAAAACGGCGCATGGGCACCCGATGAATCACTGGCAATCATGCCGCCCAGGGTCGCGCGCGAACTGGTTGCCACGTCCGGGCCAAAACAAAAGCCCTGTGGCCGGAGGAAATCGTTCAACTGGTCCAGCACGACACCCGCGCCGACGCGGATGCTGCGATTTTCCGGGTTGAACTTGCTGATGAGCCGGTTGTACCGCGCGAAATCAATGATCAAGCCCTCGCCAATCGCCCCGCCGGCCAGACCGGTGCCCGCCCCGCGCGGAATTACCGAGACGCCCGCCTGTGCCGCCGCCTGGATGATGGAACTGGCTTGTGTCGCGTTTTTCGGAAAGGCCACGGCCAGCGGCACAATCTGGTAAGGCGAAGCGTCGGTGGCATAGAGTTGCCGCGTCAGATTATCGAAGGCGACTTCACAATTCGCCGCATTCAATGTGGCCATCTGCTGGGCGGGCATCATAGTAACCGCCACAAGCTATCGTCGTGACCGCCCCTTGACAATTGCATTAACTCAACACCGTGAGCGCGGGCAAACCATCGGAAGAATTTTTAAAAAACAGTGCTTGTTCAAACCAGCCGTGCAGGCCGCCACCATTCTGGCGGAGAACAGGAAGGAAGGCGTGCGGTAGAAATCAGGCGACGACCGTTCAACTGGTCTGGTGTGGTGTGGTGTCACCAAAATCGCCTTGCCATACCCATAAAATGAAACCCCTCTCCCTGCCGGGCGGGAGAGGGCAGGGCGGGGGCGCGTTTATCCATCTTTGGTGTCACCAGGATGCCCGGAAAAAGGCGTTGGTCGCCCGGCCTAGCCCAGCCGCCAGACGATGCGCGCCTTGTTCAAGTCGTATTGCGACATTTCCATTTTCACGCGGTCGCCGACGGTGAGGCGGACGAACCGTTTTCGCATCTTGCCGGAAATGGTTGCCAGCACCTGGTGTTTGTTGTCCAGTTCGACACGAAACATCGTCCCGGCCAGCACCGACGTGATGCGCCCTTCGACTTCGATGTGTTCTTCCATGAAAAGAATTCTGCGGACAAGAACAATTCGGGGCGACGCCCAGTTCGAACATCGCCCCGACCAAATTGATTATTTCTGATTAATAACGGTCCCGATGGCCGCCGCCACCGCCGCCGCCACCACCGCGAAAGTCACGGCGCGGGCCGCGGTCGCCCCGCGGACGCTCCTCTTTCGGGCGCGCGATGTTCACCGTGAGCGCGCGGTCGCCCAGCGTCGAGCCGTTCATGGCCGCAATCGCCTTCTGCGCTTCCTCAGGCGTGGACATGGTGACGAAGGCGAACCCGCGTGAGCGGCCGCTCATCCGGTCCATCATGAGGTTGGCTTCGACGACCGTGCCGTGGGCGGCAAACGCCTCTTGCAGGTCATTTTCGGTCGTGTTGAAGGAAAGATTTCCTACAAACAATTTCGTGCTCATTTAATGATTTCCTGTTCAAACTAGCTGCCTTTCGCGGACCGTTCCCGACTGCCGGGTTTCAAATCATCACTGAACCAGGTTCACTTGAGGATTTTCCATGACCGTAAGAGACAAGTTATCCAACAGTCGGGAAAATCATAACCAATCTCCAAAACTCTGGCAAGCTAATTTGAAGTTCTTGGAATACAAGGCCTTGCAACCGGTTCATCCGCAAGTTGTTTCGAGCGCCGGCTGAATGGGATGAAAAATAACGCGCTTATTGCAGGGTCGGCGATAGAAACAAAAAAACCGTCAGAAACAAAAATGCGCAAACCATGAGCGCCACCACAATGGCAGTAACCACATTTACGACCTGATGTCTGTCCCGCAGAAGCATTATCAGTTCTGACAACCATCTTTAGCAAATGTTCCCGGAGCTTAAAGGAAAAAAGGAAAAAAGTTGTTAACAACTTTTCGACAGACTTGGATTTATGCCAGACGCCGGGCCTGGCGTTTGGGCAAGGTGACCTTGGTTTTGCGCAACGGAATCACCGTTTCTTCCACCGGCAGAAAATCTTTCAGGAAAACCGGTTTGTCATGACGGCCACCGCGCTGGTAATCACGCCAAAGCGTTTCGGCCACTGGCTTCGGGTCGAGCCGGAGTTCACCGGTGAGAAATTCAAGAAGCAACTCCATCAGCCGCGCCAGCGCGATGCGGTCCGTTCGGCCCGTTCGCCCGTACAGCCATTGGCTGAAATGGAGGAAATCTTCAAAAGGGGAAGGTGGGGCGAGCGTCCTCGCGAGCCGAGGTTCATCTTCGGGTTCGGCTCGCCGGGAGTCTCGCCCCACCGAAAGGGTTTTATTCCAAATTAGCGGCGTGGATTCGATGAAGTTGCCGCTGTTGCCGACCAAATCCCAGTAGCGCGCAAACCGGCGCAGCTTCTGCATCGTGACGAAATCAATCAGCTTGTTCTGTAAAATCTCGTAGGGCGGATGCGGATTATAAACCATCCGCCACTCGGCATCGTGCCGGACAATCGGCGTGCCGCGCAGCCGCTTCAGGAGGCCCACCTGAATTTCCTGCGGACCGAGCGCGATGAGCCGGTCAAACCCGGTGGCAAAACTTTCCAGCGTTTCACCGGGCAACCCGACAATCAAATCGGCATGGATGTGAACACCGGTATCATGGCGCAGGAAGCGAAAATTATCCGCGAGCTTTTCGTAATTCTGTCGCCGGCTGATCAAATGGCTGACTTCCTCGTTGAAGGTCTGGATGCCGACCTCGAACTGCAGCACGCCCGGCGGAAAACGGGCGATGATTTCGCGCAACGATGCCGGCAGCCGATCGGGAATCATTTCGAAGTGGAAAAAAAAGCCGGGTTGATAACGCTTCAGGAAGAATTCGAGAATGGTTTTGCTGATGTTGACATTGAGGTTGAAGGTGCGGTCAACAAATTTGAACTGTTTCACACCGCGGTCAAGCAGCCGCTGCAATTGTTCGAGCAGAGCCGGCAGCGGAGCCTGCCGCACCGGAATGTCGAGCGATGACAGGCAAAACTCACACGTGAACGGACAGCCGCGCGATGCTTCGACGTAGATAATGCGGTGGGCGACGTCGTCGTCAGTATAAAGATCATAAGGCAGGACGAGTTGGGAAAACTCTGGTAGTTCAGCGGAAATGATTTTGGGGCAGGAGACGACGTGAGGAGTCTCACTTTTAAATTCCGAATTCCGAGTTCCGAACTCCGAATTTGAATGGAGACTCGTTACCTCGTCTCCTACGGGTGAAACAAGCAACGCCCGGCATACTTCGGCAAATTTCAAATCCGCTTCGCCGGTGATGACGTGGTCGGCCAGTTGAACGATGGCCTGGCTTTCGGTCTCGTAACTGACTTCCGGGCCGCCGAGGATGATTTTGATGTCCGGCCGGACGCGCTTGATGGCGGCGATGACCTCGGCAGTGGGTTCGACGTTCCAGATGTAGATGCCGAAACCGACGATTTTAGGATTTCGCGCAAGCAGGGCTTCCGCGATGTCGAGCGGGCGCTGGTTGATGTCAAATTCGGCGAGACAGGCGCGCGGCTGCAGTTCAGCCAGGTTGGCCAGCAGATAACGCAGGCCGAACGCGGCATGGATATATTTCGCGTTGAGGGTGGTTAAAACAATGTCCGCCACGTTCCCAGTCTAGCAACGGCCCGGCCCCGGCGCAACGGAACGGACAATTTTCATCCGACCCGGCGGCGTGGGATTGTTAGCCTGACGACAGCCTTTTTGCATCCGTTTTTACGCTATACAGCAAGCTCGAAAACGGGCAAAAAGGAAACCGGCCTTTTTGCAACTTTGTTTTGCGCTAGACCGCAAGCGCAAAAAAAGGCAAAAAGGGAACCTCTATGACACCCGACGATATTTTGTTGGAGGCAGAGGACAAGATGATCAAGACCGAGCAGGTGGTCTTGAACGAATTCGCCGGCGTGCGCACGGGCAAGGCGTCGGCGTCCCTGGTGGAAAACATCATGGTGGAGGTCTATGGCTCGCAGATGCGCATCCGGGAATTGGCGGGCATCACCACGCCGGAACCGCGCATGTTGGTGGTGCAACCGTGGGACATGAACTCGTTGCATCCGATTGAGAAGGCGATTCAGAAGTCGAACATCGGGCTAAACCCGGCGGTCCAGGGAAAAATCATCCGGCTGGCGTTTCCGGAATTGAGCCAGGAACGGCGGCAGGAGTTCGTCAAGCTCATCAAGAAAATGGCCGAGGACGGGCGCGTGGCCATCCGGCACGTGCGCCGCGATTCGATGGAACAATTGAAAAAGCATGGACACGACAGCGGCATCACCGAGGACCAGGAAAAACAGGCGGAAAAGGATTTGCAGAAGCTGACCGACCAGTCCATCGCCAAGATTGACCAACACGTCGCGAACAAGGAAAAGGAAATCATGACGGTCTAGGGAATTACGAATTACGAATTACGAATTACGATTCACGATTGACGCTCGTTATTTGAAAGCGGGGGCAAGCCATCGTTTTTAAATCATCAATCGTAAATTGAGATCTCTGCAAAAGGGTAGAAGCGACGCCTCGTCGCTTTGGGCGACTGGCCAAAACCGTTGGAAAATTGAATGCTCCCGGCGACGGGGCGTCGCCGCCACACGTTTTGCAGAGGTTTCAAATCATAAATCTTAAATGGTCAGCGCGGCGGGGCGTTGGTGGCGGGTTCAAAGTGAATCACCGTTTCGCCGGGCTTGGCGTAGCCGAGTTTTTCGCGGGCCAGCCGCTCGATGGCGGCCGGGTCATTGCGCAATTCGTCAATCTGGGACTGGAGTTGTTTGGATTTGGTCTCTTCGATTTGCAGCTGGGTTTGCAGGCGTAAAATGTCGGCGCGCATGCGCTCGTTTTGCTCGATCAAGGGGAGGTCCCACATGCCAAAGAGGAGCACGAAGGCGATGATGACCAGTGCGATAGTCGCCTGGGTCAATTTGCTCCAGATACCGAGATTTACGTTCACGCGTCGAGTAAACCACGGGCGTTAGGCGGGCGGAAGCAGATTTATTTGGCAAAGGTTTTCCACGACCTGAGCTTGCCGTCGGGGCCGAACGTCAGGCGCAGAAAATAATCCGGCGCATAGGTCTCGGTGTAGCTGGGAGTATCCGGGCCGAAATAACCGCCCGGCCCCAGAAAATACGGCTCGGGCGCGACGATGGCATGGCTGCGTTGCGTGAGCCATTCGTCCACGACCGTGCCGTCGGAGAGTTTCACGGATTTGTCCGGCGGCCCTAAATCCGTGATGGCCTGGTCCTGCGTGTACTGGCCGACGCGCGCCTGCCAATCCACCGTTGGCGTGACGCACCCTGTGAACAGAAGCGATGCCAGCAAAGCCAGGGCAATGCGTTTCATGGCATGAAGCTACACCTCCGACGGCTGAACGTAAACCATGGGCAATGACGTTGCCAGATTGCTGATGATGATGTTGGCGCTGTGCGCTGAATTCGAGCCACAGGCCCGACGCTAGATTGAATTCAGACGCCACCGAAATGCGGATTCAGTTGTCAGGACGGCGGCAAATCCAGTATTATTGCACGTGTGGAATCGTCGCTAAAAAAGAATTTGCTGAATGCACTGGTTGAATTGGATATCGCCGTCAAATCCATGCCGTCGGCCAGTCCCAAAGCGGATTTGCTCCCGCTGTTTGCGCGCATTGACGGGCTGGCGAAACAATTGCCGCGCGACACCGCCCCGGCCCTGTTGCATTATTTCCAGAAGAAAAGTTACGAGAAAGCCCGGCTCTTTTTACAGGGCCGCGACGCGGAGAACCAGGCTGGAAGTTGCCGGCACGTCTGAATTTATGATTTACGATTGGCGATTGTTGACGAGCAGGTTGTCGTGCGGCGTACAAACCATAAATCATAAATCAAAAATCGTAAATGTTTTCTGACACCATTGCTGCTATTGCCACACCGCTCGGTGAAGGCGGTCTGGCCGTCGTCAGGATTTCCGGTCCGCAGGCGTTCACCATCGCCGATCAATGTTTTTTGCCGCTCGGAAAAAGGTCGCAAAAACCTTCCGCGGCAGCGTCGCACACGATTCAGTACGGCAGGATTGTCCGCGCCGGGAAAACCGTTGATGAAGTTCTGCTGGCCGTCCTGCGCGCGCCGCGCACTTATACATGTGAGGACACCGTTGAAGTCACCTGTCACGGCGGCATTTTACCGGCCAAGCTCGTGCTGGATACGCTTTTGGAAAACGGCGCGCGCCTGGCCGACCCCGGCGAATTCACGCGTCGGGCCTTCCTCAACGGTCGCCTGGACCTCGCGCAGGCCGAAGCGGTGGCAGATTTGATTCATTCACGCACGGAACTGGCGCTGGTTGCGGCCAATGAACAACTCGCCGGCAAATTGTCCCAACGCATCAACGAACTGCGCGACGAGATGATGGAAACCCTGGCCCATGTCGAGGCACACATTGATTTCCCCGACGAAGACATTGCGCCCGATACCAGGGAGCAGTTGCTAAAGCGTCTGGAAAGCGGCGTGAAGTTCATGGACGAACTGCTGCGGACGGCGAACGAGGGGCAGATTCTGCGTTGCGGCATCCGCGCGGCGATTGTGGGCCGGCCCAACGTTGGCAAATCCAGCCTGCTGAATCAGTTACTCGGGCGCGACCGGGCCATTGTCTCGCCGATTCCGGGCACGACCCGTGATACGATCGAAGAAACGGCAAACATCCGCGGGCTGCCAGTGGTGTTCATTGACACGGCGGGTTTGCGCGAGGCGCGTGACGAGATTGAACAGGAAGGCATCCGCCGCAGCCATGAAACGCTGGCCCGGGCCGAATTCATCCTGCATGTGCTCGACGCCAGCGAACCGTTGAAGGACGCGGATGAAAAATTTCTGGCCCAATTTGCGGGCAAGAAACGGATTCTGGTGCGGAACAAAACAGATTTGCCGGCGAAACTTGCCGAATTTCGAACTCCGAATGCCGAATGCCGAACTGTGGGCGTTTGTTGCTTGAGCGGGCAGGGGATTGAAGCTTTGAAAGATGCCATCAAGGAACTGGTCTGGTCGGGCGAAATCAAGGCCGAGATGTTGCAGGTGATGATCAATTCCAGGCATCAGGACGCGCTGAACCGCGCGCGTGCGGCGGCGCAAAGGACGGTTGACGCGCTGCGGAGCGACGTCACGCTGGAACTGGTGGCGTTGGATCTGCGCATTGGCGTCAATGCCATAGGCGAAATTGTCGGCAAAACGGCGACGGAGGACCTTCTCAACTCCATTTTCAGCCAATTTTGCATCGGAAAGTGATAACTGCAAATTCCATGTAAATCGGGTATAGGATATAGTGTCCTAATTTCAAATTTCTCGGAGCGCGACTGTGTGCGAAGCACCAGTCGCAGCGCTGCGGGCTGGTCTGCAACACAGCCGCGCTCCAGCCCAATCAGGACACTACCGTAAATCGCTGTGGTTGTGCAAAGTAGCAGACAAACCGGGATGGCCCGTTTAATCCCGTTTAAATCCGAGATGAAATAGATGTTTTTGGCTCATTTTACGACAAAAATGTCTTGACTTTATACGCGGGCTGCGTCATAAAAAGCATTGGATAACCTTAAAACCCAAAGAGCAACATGAAGATTTGTAAAAGGTCTTTCGCCCGTTCGGTGCGGTTGTATGCGGGTGTTTTAATTGTGATTTCGTCAGCCGTTTTGGCCATTCAAAGCGAGGCGACCATTTACACAGTCAATTCAACAATTAATGGCAACACATACTCCGCGAGTTACAACAACTCGGTTAATGGTTTTAGTGCCTGGTCAGAGAACGGCGCGAATCAGCTCGGTTTGCAATCGCTCTACTACAGTATGAATGGCGGGCCAGTGACCCCGCTAACCGGTGCCATCGTTAATACGGGTTCTTCCGGTTTCACCTCGCAATACATCACTGCGACGTTTGCAATTCCAAACGGGAACATCGCGGACACACTGACCATCAACGGCAACACGTTGAGCGAATCCATCCAGTTCGACAACTTAGGCTCCAGTGGGCTGGACATCAGCATATTTCAATACTCGGACTTTGTGTTGGGAGGTTCCGGCGCGGCGGGAAGTCAGACTGTCACCATGACACCGGCGTCGGGCGGGGGATATGCCACGGCTAATCAGACGGGAGGGGGATTGGCGCTCACTTGGAACGGTGATGTTCCATCCGGCACTACTCTGGTGCAGGCCAATTCCAGCGGGGCTCCGTTTGGTCCTTTCATCGGGTTGGGGAGCAATCTTGACAATGCTACTTTGGCTGCCATCAATACCTATGCGGTCTTTGGCTATGAATTCTCAGGGAGCGTGCTGGCAGGCAACCTACTTACGATCAGTGAGAACGCGACTTATCCCTCTCCCGTGCCTGAACCTTCGTCAATGGCCTTGATTTCGTCGGGAATGTTCATCTTGGCTTTAATTTCCCGGCGACGCGGAAATTAATAATGCTTGATTTTCAACATGGATTACGTTAAAAAGTTTGCCTAACCAACAGAATCAGAGGATTTATGAATCGCCATTATAAAGATGTTCTCAATGTGAAACGTTTGGCACCACTATGTGCGGGTTTGGTTGCGGCAGGAGTTTTCCTGTTGCCAACCAGTGTCATGGCTCAAGTATATACCATGAGCAATGGGGGCTCCACGGCGACTATAAATGTTGGCAATACCGGTGTTCTGGGAATGAATAGTTGGACTGTGGGAGGCGTTAGCGGGAGTCAATTGAATCAGCAATGGTTTTGGTATTCAGTAAACGGTGCTGCGCAACAGCCCATTAATACCATCGGTGCGGCTTCAGTTTTCAACTTCAGCAGTCCGGCGAGCCCGATTGATAACCTGGGGATAGAATATCAAAATGCGCAGTTGACGGTGGAGGTTCAATATGTTTTATCGGGCAGCGGCGACAATTCCGGCAGCGCCGATATGATGGAGGACCTGTCGATCGTGAATAATTCCGCAAGTTCGATCAACCTCGAGTTCTATCAATATTCCAATTTTAATCTGTTTCAGAACAATAACAATAGCGTCACTATTGGCGGGAGTCCCGGTGCTTATACTGGTGCCACGCAAACGGCCAACGCGTCTTACGGGAGTGGTATAGCGGAGGTCATTGACGCACCATTGGCAAATTACGCTGAAGCGGGGTTCGCCCCCACAACGTTGAATGAACTTAATTCGGGCAGTTATTATACGCTTAATGACAATACCTCGGCGGCCAATGGTGATGTGACGTGGGCATTTCAATGGGAGGCATTAAACCTCGCCCCAGGCGCCATGCTGGACATAACCAAAGACAAGGGCTTGTCCATTACGCTTACTCCGGAGCCGTCTTCGCTGGCGTTTATTGTGCTGGGGATTGGCGCTCTGGGATTGTCGCTGCGCCGCAAGCAGGCCTGAGAACGGAATTACGTCGTTTACAGTGGCAACAGATGAACGGCCGGTCCATGACCGGCTTTTTTTCTGTACTGGCGCGGCTGAAAGCTTTATTATGGAGGAGTTCTACCACCTGACAGTAAGCATCTCGTTTGCTTGAGGGGCTAAGTGTATGCACAGCACTCCTGGTTTCGGAATGGTGGGAACGGTTTTATTGACCTGTGCCTTGGCCTGCAAACTACAGGCTGGCGGCAGCGGCCTGAACACGGTTGTCATTGTCAACCAGACCAGTTCCAACTCCTGCGAACTTGGCAATTACTACTGCCAACAGCGGCAGGTGCCGCCTCAGAATGTTCTATACATCAACTGGTCGGGCGGCAACACGCTGTGGACCAACAATGATTTTCAAACCAACCTGGTAACACCTCTGCTGAACATGCTGACGACGCGCCAGTTGACCAACCAGATTGATTATGTCGTTCTCTCAATGGACATTCCGTTTCAGACCAGTTTTGGTTCCACTGTTAACAGCACGACCTCGGCGCTGTTCTATGGTTTAAGACTGGGCGATGGGACCGATCCTCTTGGCACGACCAACAGCTATGCCGCCAGCGAAGCGGCCTTCAGCCCGGCAGCGCCGGTCGTCGGCTCCCCCGGCTATTCTTTTCTTGCCACCATGATTACGGGTGGTTCACTCACCCAGGCGGAGCAGTTGGTGGACCAGGGCGTAGCGAGTGATGGGACTTTTCCCCAACAGCCGGTGGTTCTGGCGAAGAGTTCCGACCCGGCCCGCAACATCCGCTACACGTATTTCGACAACGCCATTTTCAACGTCAACATTCTGGGCGTTTCCTCAATTTTACGTACCAACACCGATGCCGTTTCGTGGCCAAACGGCTGTCTGGGTTATGAGACGGGCCTGGCGCAGTTCAGCGTCCCACAAAACACCTTCGTCCCCGGGGCCGTGGCCGACAGTCTGACGTCTTTCGGTGGCATCATCTTCGGCTCCAATAGCCAGACCAATTTGCTGGCGTTCATCAATGCCGGGGCGGCGGGCAGTTATGGCACGGTCGCAGAGCCAGGCGGTGACACACAAAAGTTTCCCAACCCGCAGGTTTACTTTTACCAGGCCCGCGGCTTCAGTCTGGCTGAAAGCTATTATCAAAGCATCAACGTGCCGTATCTTGGGCTTATAGTCGCCGAGCCATTGGCAGCGCCTTTTGCCGTAACCGGTTATGGAGAATGGAGCACGAACCTGCCTCCCGGCTCCGTGTTGAGCGGCACTCCTGTGCTCTCTGTACAGTTCGCCGCCACCTATGGAAAAGCTCTGCAGCAAGTTGACTTGTTTGTGGATGGCCAGTATTTCAGTACTCTGACCAATTTAACCCCGTGCCCGGGCAATTTGCTGACCGTCGCGTTAAACGGTTATCCCATTACCTATACCGTCCCCACCAACTCAAGTTTAAGCACCGCGGCGTCCGGATTGGCAGCTCTCATCAACGCCGCCACCAATGCCACCCAGGTGAAGGCGCTCGTTCACGGTGACCGTATCGAACTGCAATCCATTGCCACCAACCTGATGACTGTCCCCTTCTACGCTGTCAGCACCGCTCCCACGAATACGCCCGGCCTTTCGTATCGCGTCAATTATCTCCCTGATACTTTTCCGCCTGAGATGACCCCGAGTGGCCTTGATAAAAGTGGAGCTTTCACAATGGCGGTGGAGATTCCCAGCACATTGCCCTACGTCATCCTGGCCTCAACGAATTTGATGAACTGGCAACCGATCTTCACGAATAGCGCATCCCCGGGGTTGCTGGATTTTACCGACTATGACTCCACCAATTATCCTGCCCGTTTTTATCGCATGACATGGCCGGTGCCGGATCAACCTCCCCAATTGTCTGCGCCAGTCATTACCGGTTCGGGGACATTCCAGATGCAGGTGGACAGCACGCCCGGTTTGCCCTGGGCGGTTCAATCATCCACCGACCTCGTTAATTGGACGTCTGTCTTCACCAATCAACTCGGCGGGCCGACGAACTTCGTTGATACTGGTATTGCGAATTCATCCAGCCGATTTTATCGGGCATGGCTGGTGCCACCGGGTTCGCCCGGCTTCACGGTGCTGAACCTGGCAAGCAATCTCACCCTGGTTCAAGTTAACAACGCCGCGCAACCTTACACGATTGGGATCTCCACCAACCAGGGTCAATGGACACCGCTGGGAACCAATTTCGCCATTGGCCAGATCCAAACCACCGCCGCCAGTGCGATTGGAACGGGTAACGTGCTCTCGACATTTGTACGGGCCAGCCAGCCTGCGTTCTTGGCCTCGCAGGCGTTTGGTGTGCAGGGATACTCTGAGTTAAGCAATTCAGTTCCCGCCAATTCCTGGATGCAGTTCACTTTTACCAAGACCAATGGCCAGACGGTGGTCGTGGCCGTCACCAATCAGTCTGCGGGCAATTCGGTTACACTCGCCAGCCAGTTGTACAACGCCATTAACGCGACCCCCGCCTTGCAGGGCAGTGACGGGGTTGTGGCCGAGGATTATGCTTTGGACCAGTACGGCACGTTCTTCTATACAGTTTTTAATTTGTATGCCCGAAGCCCCGGCTACCCTGCTGCCGCAATACAAATCACCCCCACGGTATCGGCACTGGTCCCCTCGTTCACAACTTACGGGGGCACCCTCACCTACAATCTTTCCGACCTCCAACCCCGGAACCATCTTTACATCAACGCCGGCGCTTCCAGCCTGGCTGTGACGTTCCCCTTGAATACCACAACTTTGGCCGATGGATATCACAACTTGACGGCCGTTGCCTACGAAGGCAGCGATGCACGAACCGAAACCCAGGTGACCGTGCCCGTCCAAATCCAGAATACGTCCCTGAGCGCGACCTTGACGCTGCTCGATCTGACCAATCAAGCCCCGGTGCAAGGCACCTACCACATCCAGGTTGCCGCCAACACCAACGATGTAAGTTTGATCACTTTGTTCAGCACCGGCGGCGCGCTGAGCACAGCCACCAATGTATCCACAGCCATTTTTCAGGTGAACGGCACCAATCTGTGGGCCGGGTTGCACCCTTTTTATGCCACCGTTATGACTGTGGATGGGCTTCAATATCGAACACAAACACAGTGGGTTCAGCTTGGGCCGTAACCGGTTGAAACCTGTTTTTAAAATTGGTCGGTGGTGGGACATTTGCCCGACTCGTTTTTCAGCCGGCCCGAGGGTTACTGGAAATTGCGGGGTTTCTTCCGACGGCCTCCGCGCGTCACTGCAGTTCCAGGGTGTCGGTGAATGAACCGCGCATTCCGATGTCCTGGAGTAAAGGGAAGCCGGGTGGCGGGAAACTTCAGTGTGGCGCCCGCCTCAATGTCCAGCACCAGGTTATTCGTCAGCTCAATCGGGCCGGTGACATAAGTTCCCGGCGGAATACAAACGGTTCCACCACCGGCGGCACTGGCCGCCTGGATGGCGGAACGAATCGCTTCCGTCGCACTGGCCCGAGCCGTCGTTGTGCGCGCCGTAATCCAAAATGTTGAAAGAAGATCCGGCGCCGGGAACGGTCGCGCGGATGGAGAGAACCAATGCCCATGCGAAAGGATGGTAACGACAATTCCGGGTTTTCATGCGCGTAGCGATGAGAATCCGGCGGGCGAAATTTTTCAACTGTAAAACCCCGGTGCGCAGCCGGGTGGCCGGCCGGTTCACGGCTCTTCCGCCCAAATCACCACACTTCCACCGGTCCTTTGGGCACGGGGATCTGTTCGCGCTGAACAACCGCAGGTTCGTCGCGCATGAAGGACGCGACCATTGGCGCTGGTTGAAAGCGTGACAATAATTCACCGTTGTCATCGAGGAACTGCCGCCGCCAGCGGGTATAATTTTCCAGTACGTTGTGAAATTCAGCGCGCGTGGAGATCTGCACGGCGTATTTATTGAATTCGTGGCAGGGACCGAACTGCCTGGAGTACCACGGCGCGACCTTGCGGAACATCCGGCAGCCGAGCGATTCACCGAAAACTTCAATCATCAAGTCCAGATGCCGGCACATCACGCGGACGCGCTCGGCAAAGGACGGCTCTCGGAGGGGCGAGTTATACGAGGCCCCGACGGTTATTGCGTTCCTTAAATTTTGAGACTCGTGTAACTCGTCCCTCCGAATTGCCTGGAGATAATGCAGCGTGTGCTGGAAAATCCAGGGATTGTAAAACGCGCCGCGGCCGATGCTCACGCCGGCGCAGCCGGTTTCGTCGAACATCTTTTTCGCGGCCTGCGGCGAGATGATGTCCCCGTTGCCGATGACCGGAATCTGCTTCACGGCCTGCACGACGGCGCGAATGCCGGCAAGATTGACCGTGCCGCCGAACCCCTGTTGACGCGTCCGGCCGTGAACGAAAATCGCCGCGATGCCGGCGTCTGCGAGCGCACACGCCAGGTCCGGCGCGGTGAGGTTCTGATCGTCCCAGCCAAGCCGCATTTTGGCCGTTACCGGAATTTTGACGGCGCCGACCATGCCGCGGACGAGCGCGGCGGTCCTGTTCAGTTCTGTCATCATGGCTGAGCCACCCCCGACGTTGCAGATCTTGCGAACCGGGCAGCCCATGTTGATATCAATGGCGGCCACCCCGCGTGCCTCGAGCATTTGCGCCGCCTCCCGCATTTCCTGCGGCACAGAGCCAAAAAGCTGGACGGCCAGCGGCGAATCGCCGGGGCGGGTTTCAATCAGCTTGAACGCTTTGGGATTCTTTTCGAGGAGGGAACGTGCGTTGACCAGATCGGTGGTGCAGAGGCCGATGCCGCCAATTTCGCGCACGATGAGCCGGAAGGGCAGGTTGGTGTAACCCGCCAGCGGCGACAGGAGCAGGTTGGACGTCAACGTCAGCGAGCCGATGCGCATGACCGCCATTATAGCAGATTCATTCGGGTGTGGCAGAGAAAAGCGAATTCGTGCATTGCGGAAGCGGAGACGGCATGTTAGCTTGTCAGGACATTATTTAAAAGTATGTTCGGCGAAGACCAGAACAAAGACAATGACCGCGGCCAAAAAAAGCCGCCGGGCGGGTTTAAACTGCCGCCGACAACGTGGGTGGCATGGATTGCCATCATTGGCAGCATCGCGGCGTTAATGTTGTTGAAAAATCACATGACGACCGAGCCCGGCACGCTGTCGCAGGCTGAATTTTTCAAGAAGTTCCAGTCCAGCCTCATCGCGCAAGCAACCGTCAGTTTTAATCCGCAGACGGCGCCGTTGACGGAAATCAGCGGTTATTATTATCAGGCCGATCCGTCTGGAAACATCGTCAAAGAAAATGGCAAGCCGGTGGAAGTGCCGTTTGTGGTTAAAAACGCCTATTTGACCCAGGCCAAGCAGGACCTGTTGTTCGCCTCGGACAAAATTGACGCAAGCCAGCCAAATACGATGTTGATGAGCGTGGTGTGGGGCATCGCGCCGTTTCTGCTGATTGGCATTCTGTTTTGGTTTTTCTTCATCCGCCAGATCAAAATTGCCGGCAAGGGCGCGTTGAGTTTTGGCAAGAGCAAGGCCCGGATGCTGGCGAAGGACCGCAACAAGACGACGTTCAAGGACGTGGCCGGCATCGAGGAAGCCATCGAGGAAGTTTCCGAACTGGTGGAATTCCTGAAAGACCCGAAAAAATTCCAGAAACTCGGCGGGCGAATACCCAAGGGGGTTCTGATGGTGGGACCGCCCGGCACGGGCAAAACACTCCTGGCCAAGGCCATTGCTGGCGAGGCGGACGCGGCGTTTTACAGCATCAGTGGCTCGGACTTTGTGGAAATGTTTGTCGGTGTCGGCGCGAGCCGTGTGCGCGACATGTTTGAACAGGCGCGCCGCAACACGCCGTGTTTGGTGTTCATTGACGAAATTGACGCCGTGGGGCGCAGCCGCGGACACGGCCTGGGCGGCGGCAATGACGAACGTGAGCAAACGCTCAATGCGTTGCTCGTCGAGATGGACGGTTTTGACACGCAGGAAGGCATCATCATTATCGCCGCCACCAACCGGCCGGACGTGCTCGATCCGGCCCTGTTGCGTCCGGGCCGCTTCGACCGCCAGGTGGTGGTCAATCTGCCCGACGTGCGCGGGCGCGAGGCGATTTTGAAGGTGCACGCCAAAAACGTTAAGCTCGCGCCGGAAGCGGATTTATCCATCATCGCGCGCGGCACGCCGGGCTATTCCGGCGCCGAACTGGCAAATTTGCTGAATGAAGCCGCGCTGCTGGCGGCGCGCCTGAACCGAAAGGCCGTCGGCATGGAAGAGTTGGAAGAGGCGCGCGACAAGGTCCGCTGGGGCCGCGAGCGCCGCAGCCTGGCCATGACCGCCGAGGAAAAGAAATGCACCGCGTGGCATGAAGCGGGGCACGCGCTGGTGAACATGTTGCTGGAGCACACGCATCCGCTGCACAAGGTTACCATCATTCCGCGCGGGCAGTCGCTCGGCTCAACCATGCAGTTGCCGGAAAAGGACATTTTGAACCGGCGGCGCAAGGAAATGTTTGACGATCTCGCCGTGACCATGGCCGGCCGCATCGCCGAGGAAATCATTTCGGGTGATATTTCGACGGGCGCGGCCATGGACATCCAGCAGGCTACGAATCTGGCGCGCGCGATGGTTTGCCAGTACGGCATGAGCGACAAGCTCGGCATGGTGCAATACGGCAGTGACGACGAGTACGTTTTCCTCGGTCGCGAAATGGCCCGCACGAAGGTTTACAGCGAGAGTACGGCGAGCGAAATTGACGAGGAAATCAAGCGCCTCATTGGCGAGGGCTACAAACGGGCGCAGGACATTATTTTGACCAATCGCGACAAGCTCGAATTGATTGCCAACGCGCTGTTGGAGCATGAAACGCTCGATCGGGCGCAGGTCGAGGAAATCGTCAAGACCGGCAAGTTTACGCCGCCACCGCCCAAGCCTCAAGGCGGAGCGCTTCTGGGCGCCCCGGCCGGCACGCCGCTGCCGGAAACCCCGCCTAAACCAGCGCCGCCCAAGCTGCCCGGACTCGGAACGCCCGCGCCCGCGCCGGTTTGATTTTTACTGCAGTGGCGGTCTGCGACCGCCGCCCGTGGCTGTCTCCCCCAAAAAGGCAAGCGGCGCTCACAGAGCGCCGCTACCATCTTTTGCAAAAGTTCAATTCCATCACTTCGGTTCCAACACGACCCGGAAACCGTAATCATTTTTCGTCTTGTCGGGGGCTGAGTACTCGCGAAATTCGGGTCGAGCGTTAATCCCAATATATGTGTCCCACGCGCCGCCGCGCAAAACATGATACGGTTTGTCTTGCGGATCAAGGCACCATTCCATCACGTTGCCGCGCGTGTCGTAAAGCCCGTAATTATTCGGTCCCAGGCTGCCCACCGGCGCGGTGGAGGATCGGCGTTGCATGTTCAAGCTCATCACCGCGTCATTCAGCGAAGCGTCACCAACGAAATTTTCCCACTGGCTCTGCGTCGGCAGGTTGTAAATGTAACCCTTCGGCAATTCGCCGGCTTTCTGTTCCTGTTCGGTCAGTTTCTGGCAGAAGGCCATGGCATCATTCCAGTTCACCGAATCCACCGGACGATCTCCGCCCTGAAAAGCGCTGGGATTGCTGTCCATGACTTTTTGATAAGACTTTTGCGTTACCTCATACATACCAGCCCAAAGCCCCGCTGAAATTTTCTTCAAAACGATGCCGACGGTGTTGGTGATCTGGTCACTTTTGAGCATCAATTCCTTCAGCGGCACGTTGGTGTCACTGTCAGAGGTGGCGGTGTCTGACGTGTCGTCTTGTGCGCGAGTCGGAGTCGGCAGAACAGACAACAACGCGATCACCAGGAGTGCTAAAAGTCTCCGGCTAATTTTCATAACGCAAACAGTGCTGGTGGTTGACAGTCAACGGACAACATAGCAAGCCACGTGCCGTTAAGAAGAGTGTTCAAGGTTCTTCAGGTCTTCCGCCAAAAACCGGGTCACATCCTTGAAACGCACAACGTTATCGGGATTTGCGTCCATAAGCGACTGGTGTGCTTCGAGACAGGTGCGTGTAATTTGCTGGCGCGTTGGATTTACCGAATCCGGCGTCTGGGTCTGAACCTCACCCGGTAATTGCAAGCTTCCCGTGGTGACTTTAAAGAGGTGCAACGCGCCCAGGTTTTCGAGCAGGTCCGCAATGCGTGAGTTCGGATTCAGCAATTCAATGCCTTGGTTGTCCGGCCCGCCCGCCTGGTTCAGCCTCAAGCCGAAGCCGGCCAGGATGCCAAGGAAGGTGCTGTCCATGAGCGCGCATTCCGACAGATCAATGATGAAACGACCGTAACCCTTGCGGACCAGTTCGGTGAGCAGTGTTTTGAAATCAGGGCCGTAGGTAAAATTCGCGCGGCCCACAATTTTCACGCAGGCAAAGTTCTTGCATGCCAGCACCAACATTTTTGCCGACGGTGTCGCCATTTTTCAAAGTTCCTTTTTGGTTGTCACGCGGCCGCCGCCGGCGGCGTGACAATTTGCACCAGCGTTTGCTGCAGAACCAGTGTTTCATCGAGGCCGCTGGACACCAATCGTTGGTTGCAACGCAACAACAAATCCATCGCCCGTATCAACTCGGCCTCGGAATAACGTTTTAGCTGAGGCAACGCCTTGTAAAGCACATACGGATTCAATGCCAGCGGGTTGTAACGGCGGTCGCCGGGCAACTTGTCCGCCGGAACGTGCTGCAATTGGGCCTTGAAACGGTTATAATCCATCTCCGCCTTGATCCAGCCTTCACGCAACATCTCCTTCAACAACAGCATTGCGCGCACTTTGGCAATCAGACCGTACAGTAAACCAATCTCAGATTTTTTGGAATCAAACTTTACTTCCCACAATTCCTCGTCCAGCCGCCGCAGCAAACGGGGCAAGTCGCGGTCTCCCAGGGCGTCGCCCAGCGCAAAGGCCCGCGCCGTTTTGTTTTGGACGCAAACCGAATTGACGTCACCCGCCTCAATCTGTTTCCGTTCGCTGACGAACAAACAAAGCTTCTCAACCTCATTGTCGAGCTGGCGCGGATTGGGTCCGACCCGGTTCACCAATTCGGCCAGGGCCTCCTGGGAAATTTCCTTTTTCCGCTTTCGCACAGCCGCTTGCGCTGCAACTTCCGCCCGTTCCGCCCAATCGCGGTCATCCGCCGACCAGCCGGCGAAAGTTTCCACCGAACCGATTTTGTCGAGCGTTTTGAGAAAGGTTTTGCGCTTGTCCACCTTGCCCGCGCTGATCAAAAGCCGGATACCGCTGTTGCGCGCCCACGCGAAAGTTTTCAGTTCCTCCGCCAGATCGCCAAGCGATTCCGTGACCGCCTGGGCGGACGCGGCCCGTTCATCACCGAGAAAATTGCAATCGCGCAGCCAGATGACCTTGCCTGTGCCAAAGAAGGGCAGGGTCTGCAGCGCTTCGCGCAGCCGGGCCAGGGCGCTGAGCGCCTCGCCACCGTTGGCCACGGTGGCTTCGATAATTTCATGGTCCATGCCTCCAATTTCATCACACCACCGCTGGTAGAGTTGCCGGGCGTGCTGCTTTACCGCGAACTCATCGTCACCGCAAATGAGAGCCGGCGATGAAGTTTTGGCGGCGGGCATTTTACTCCGCCTCGCTGCCGGTTTCGTTGATTTTGTTCAACACTTCGCTCATGTCCTCGACCTGTTCGAAGAGGGTGGCGGCCACGAAAATCGGTTTTTTTTGGGCCGCAGCCAGGGCCAGGCAATCGCTGGGGCGCGCATCGAGTTCCACGATTTTTCGCGCCAGCTCGTTCTGCTGTTGCAGTATCAGCCGCGCGAAGTAGGTCGAATTTTTCAAATCGGTAATGACCACGCGTTCGACCGTGATGCCGAAACCCTGAAACATCCGGTTGATAAGATCGTGGGTGAGGGGGCGTTCCTTCGGGGTTTGGCGCAAAAACATGCCAATCACCGCCCCCATTTGCGGTTCGACGTTGATGACGAAAACCTTCTCGTCATTGCCGACAAACAGCGCGCAACCGCTGTTGGCCGGGATGATTCCGCGAATTTGAACTGGCACAACGTCTTGCTTCATGCCTCCAATTTAGGCCGAATCGTGCGAAAAACAAGTCCGGCTTTGAATCAGGTTTGCGACGGCAGTTCCACGGGTTTGGCTATAAACCGGTCCTTGATAAATGTCCGGTAATAGGCGTCTTTGCGTGGTGCGGTCAGCAGGCTCTCATAACGGAACCCCGGCACGTTGTCGAGGCACAGGGCCGGCGAATTACGAAATTTGATGTAGAGCTTCCGATTTTTGGGGGTGTAACCGATGGCCTCGAACAAATCCGCGTCCACCGGCACCATTTTGACTGGTTGGGCTACCGTTGCCATAACTTTCCTTCGGTTGAGTCTGCCACTTTTGTAGGCTCAAAGCCGTCCGTCGTCGAGTTTTTTTATCAATGCCGAACGCCACAAGCGCAATGGACGGGCGATCCCGGCGCAATACCTTGCGGCTCATAATTTAACCACGGGCCCAGCCAGCGCTCGACTTCCTGCAAGGTCATGCCTTTGCGCAGGTGATAATCCAGAATTTGATCGCGGCCGAGTTTCCCAACGGCGAAATATTTGGATTCCGGATGAGCGAAATAGAGCCCGCTCACGGAACTGCCCGGCCACATCGCACAACTTTCAGTGAGCTGAATGCCGGCATTCTTTTCCACGTCGAGCAACCTCCATAGAATTTGTTTCTCCGTGTGGTCGGGACAGGCCGGATAGCCCGCTGCCGGCCGGATACCGCGGTATTTTTCCGCAATCAAATCGTCGTTTGTAAGTTGTTCCTTCCGGCCGTAACCCCATTCTTCCCGGACACGTTTGTGTAGAAATTCCGCAAAGGCTTCGGCCAGGCGATCTGCCAACGCCTCCGCCATGATGGCGTTGTAATCATCATGGTCGGCCTTGAACTTCTCCACCAGCTCCTTCAACCCGTGCCCGCTCGTCACCGCGAACGCGCCTAGATAATCCGGGCGGGATGGCCTGCCGCCGTCCCTGATGTTTGGGCCTGCAACCTGCCGACCCTCCCGCGATGCAACGAAATCCGCCAGGCACCAATTCGGCGTGCCGTCCGCCTTTTCGATTTGCTGACGCAGGAAATGGAACGTCGTCAGAACCCTGGCGCGCGATTCCTCTGTGTAAAGTTCCACATCGTCACCGACCCGGTTGGCTGGAAACAAACCGCAAACGCCGTGCGGCTGGAGCAATTTTTCGGAAACAATTTTCCCAAGAAGTTTCTGTGCATCGGCGAACAGTTTCCGCGCCTCGTCACCGTGTTTCTCGTGCTGTAAAATCCTGGGGTAAACACCGCGCAGCTCCCAGGTGTGAAAGAACGGCGTCCAGTCAATGAACGGCACGAGATCCTCCAATGTGACTTGTAGCCGCCGACGTGAGTCAGCTCCATCTGATTCCTTAAATGGCGGAGAAGTAAGCCTCGTTACCTCGGCTGCTACATCAGTGGAAAGGATCCGCACACCGACGAACTCCGGTTTTGGCAAATCATCAAACTTCAGTTGCGGTCCGTTGGCGCGGGCAGCCTCGAGGGAAACCAACGTCGCACGCTGGCCACCATGCTGCGACCGGACGCGCTCATATTCCTCGCGTACCTGTTTGATAAAACCGGGTTTTTGTTGGGCACTGATCAGACTGCCGACCACCGGCACCGCGCGTGAGGCGTCAAGGACGTGGACAACCGGTTCGCGATAGCCCGGCGCGATTTTCACCGCCGTATGCGCCTTGCTCGTCGTCGCGCCACCGATCAGCAATGGCAGTTTCAACCCTTGCCGGTCAAGTTCACGCGCCACGTGCGCCATTTCATCCAGCGACGGCGTAATCAGCCCGCTGAGGCCGATGATGTCAACGTGTTGTTCGAGCGCCGTGGCGATGATTTTCTCGCACGGCGTCATCACGCCGAGATCAATAACTTCGTAGTTGTTGCAGGCGAGCACCACGCCGACGATGTTCTTGCCGATGTCATGCACGTCACCCTTCACGGTGGCCAGCAGGACCTTGCCGGCGTTCTTATGGACTCCCCCGGCGGCTTTTTTTTCCGCTTCCATGAACGGTTGCAGACAGGCCACCGCCTTTTTCATGACCCGGGCGGATTTGACAACTTGCGGTAGAAACATCCTGCCGGAACCGAACAGATCACCGACCACATTCATGCCGGCCATCAACGGCCCTTCGATGACCGCGAGCGGACGGCCATATTTCCGCCGTGCTTCCTCGGCATCGGCCTCGATAAAATCAGTGATTCCCTTTACCAGCGCATGTTCGAGTCGCTCCTCGACCGTGCCATTGCGCCATTCGTCTTCGACAACTAAGGCCTTGCCCTTCTGCTTTACCGATTCGGCAAATTTAGTGAGCCGTTCCGTGGCATCCGGCCGCCGGTTCAGCAGCACGTCTTCGACCAGTTCGAGCAGGTCCTTCGGGACTTCGTCATAAACGGCGAGCTGGCCGGCGTTGACAATCCCCATGTCGAGTCCCGCCTTGATGGTGTGATACAAAAACGCCGAGTGCATTGCTTCGCGGACGACGTTGTTGCCACGGAAGGAAAATGAAACGTTGCTGATGCCGCCGCTGACCTTGGCCAGTGGCAGGTTTTCCTTGATCCATTTTGTCGCCCGGATGAAATCCACGGCGTAATTGGCGTGTTCTTCCATGCCGGTGCCGACGGTGAGCACGTTTGGATCGAAAATGATGTCCTGGGGCGGGAAGCCGATCTTCTCCACGAGCAGATGGTAGGCTCGTTGGCAAACGGCGATGCGCCGCTCAAAGGTGTCGGCCTGGCCGCGCTCGTCAAACGCCATCACCACCACGGCCGCGCCGTAACGGCGGACCAGTTTGGCCTGGTGCAGAAACTTTTCCTCGCCTTCCTTGAGGGAAATGGAATTGACGATGCCTTTGCCCTGGAGGCATTTCAGACCGGCCTCGATGACCTCCCATTTCGACGAGTCCACCATCACGGGCACCTTGCAAATATCCGGCTCCGAAGCGACCAGGTTGAGGAAGCGCGTCATCGTTGCAACGCCGTCAATCATCCCTTCATCCATGCAGACATCGATCACCTGGGCGCCGTTCTCAACCTGCTGGCGCGCGACGGTCAGTGCGCCTTCAAAATCGCCGGCCTTGATGAGCTGGGCAAACTTTGGCGAACCGGCCACATTCGTGCGCTCGCCAATGTTCAGAAAGTTGGAATCCGGCCGGACGGTCAACGCATCCAGCCCGCTCAACCGCAAATACGGTTCAACCTTCGGAGGCACGCGGGGCGGCAACCCCTTCACCGCCGTGGCGATCGCCTGGATGTGGGCAGGCGTTGTCCCACAACAACCGCCGACAATATTCAGCCAGCCATTCTGCGCCCATTCCTGCAACTGCGGTGCAAACGTCTCCGGCGTTTCCGGAAAACCGGTCGGCAACAACGGATTTGGCAGACCGGCATTGGGATGCGCACTGAGATAAATCGGTGCCAGGCCGGAAAGTTCTTCAATCAATGGCCGGAGATCCTTCGGTCCCAGGGCGCAGTTCATGCCGACGGAGAGCAGGGGAACGTTTGAAATCGAATTCCAAAATGCCTCGACCGTCTGGCCGGTCACGCCGCGGTTGCTGCCGGCCTGGATGAACGTGACGGAGGCGAGAATGGGCACGGTTTTTTGGCAGGGCGCGTTCTCCGAACGCGCCGCGGCGGGCTGCGGAGAGCCCGCCCTACCTTCAACGGGTTTAATGCCCCGTTCCTCAAAAACCTGTTGAATCGCAAAAAATACCGCCTTCGCGTTCAACGTGTCGAAAATCGTCTCCACCAGCAACAAATCCACGCCACCGTCGAGCAGGCCGCGAACCTGTTCGCGATAAGCCTTGACCAGCTCGTCGAACGTCGTCCCGCGCGCGCTGGGATTGTTTACGTCGGTGGAAATGGACGACGTTTTGGTCGTCGGTCCGATGTCCCCCGCCACCAGGCAAACCCGGCCGGGTTGGGACTTTTCGAATTTGTCCACCGCGCGCCGCGCAGATTGCGCGCCGGCCTTCGACAGTTCATACGCCAGCGATTCCAGTCCATAATCCGCCAGCGAGATGGCCTGCGAATTGAATGTGTTCGTCTCGATGATGTCCGCGCCGGCCGCGAGATACTGGCCATGGATGTCCTCGACGATTTGTGGCTGCGTCAGATTGAGCAAGTCAATGCAGCCTTTGAGGTCCTTGCCCTGCCAATCGGCAAACCGCGTGCCGCGAAAAGCCGCCTCCTCCAGCTTGCGTTGCTGGATCATCGTGCCCATGGCGCCGTCGAGGATGACGAGGCGCTCGCGCAACCAGCGTTCAAGATGTTCGATTCGGTCCGGCATCGGCTTGCTCCATTAACCGGTCCTAAAATAACGGAAAGCCCTGCGCCTTGCAAATTAAAAATCAACGCATCATGATATGATGATATTAAGTGCTCGACAAGCAAACGACAGGAGTCGAGCATTGACACGGCGATTGCCTTTGTTAGATTCAGCGCTCGTTTTTTTTGGGTTTTTTCCGGTTCTAACACGCAAACATTAACAATTGATTTTATGTCCAAAACATCGAAGTACGTTTATTTATTTGGGAACAAGAAGGCCGACGGCGACGGCTCGATGAAGCCGTTGTTGGGTGGCAAAGGAGCCAACCTGGCGGAGATGAGCCGGATCGGTCTGCCCGTGCCCCCGGGCTTCACCATCACCACCGAGGTCTGCACCTATTATTACCAGAACAAAAAGACCTATCCCAAGGTGCTTACGCCCATGGTCGAGGCCGGCATCGCCCAGATCGAGAAAATCATGGGCACTAGATTCGGCGACCAGACCGCCATGCCGCTGCTGGTTTCTGTGCGTTCCGGCGCCCGCGATTCGATGCCCGGCATGATGGACACAATTTTGAATCTCGGCCTCAATGACGAAACGGTTCTCGCACTGGTCAAGGCGACCAAAAACGAACGGTTTGCCTGGGATTGCTACCGCCGGTTCATTCAAATGTACGGCGACGTCGTCATGGGCGTGCAAAAACGCGCCGGCGAAGACCATGAACCGTTTGAAGTGGTTATTCACAAACTCAAGCACGACCGGCACGCGGATGACGTGGAGGACACCAAACTGTCAGTGGCTGATTTGAAGGAGCTGGTTAAACGGTTCAAGGCTCTGATCAAGGAACGCACCAACAGTGAATTTCCGCAGGACCCTTGGAAGCAGCTTTGGGGTTCGATTGGCGCCGTGTTCGGTTCGTGGATGAACGACCGGGCCATCGTCTATCGCCGCAAATACGGCATTCCCTCCGAATGGGGCACCGCCGTCAACGTCCAGGCGATGGTCTATGGCAATACCGGCGACAAATCCGGCTCGGGAGTGGCCTTCACGCGTGACCCGGCGACCGGCGAAAAGGTTTTTTACGGCGAATTCCTCATCAACGCGCAGGGCGAAGACGTCGTGGCCGGGGTGCGCACGCCCGAACCTGTGCTCCAGCTCAAGAATCATCTGCCCCAGGCGTTTGCCGAATTGGAACAGGTGCGCAAGACGTTGGAATCGCATTTCAAGGACGTGCAGGACTTTGAGTTTACAATTCAGGACGGCAAGCTGTTCATGCTCCAGACCCGCAACGGCAAACGCACCGGCCTCGCGGCTGTCCGTTTCGCCATCGAAATGGAGAAGGAAAAGCTGATTGATTGGAAGACAGCGATTCGCCGCGTACCCGCCGACCAGCTTGATCAGGTGTTGGCACCGGTATTTGACCGCAAGGCGGTCAAGGCCGCAAAGTGCATCGCCAAAGGATTGCCCGCCGGGCCCGGCGCCGCTTCCGGCAAGATGTATCTGAACGCCGACCGGGCGGATGCCGCCGCGGCGAAAGGCGAAAAGGTCCTGCTCGTTCGCAACGAAACTTCACCGGAGGATTTGCGCGGCATGATTGCGGCCGAAGGCATTCTCACCGCCAAGGGCGGCGTGAGTTCACACGCGGCCCTGGTTGCGCGGCAGATGGGCAAGGTGTGTGTTTGCGGCGCCGGCGCGTTGCAGATTGATTATCAGGCGAGAACGATGACGGTGGCCGGGGCGACCTACAAGGAAGGTGATTACCTGTCCATCAGCGGCACCGCCGGCGAAGTGTACCCGGGGGAGATAAAAACGGCGGCCTCGGAAATCGTTCAGGTACTGGTCGAGAAATCGCTCGATGGCAAGGAGAGCACGACTTATCAGATGTTCAAGAAGCTGATGGACTGGTGTTTGAAGGTCACCCGGCTCCAGGTCCGTACGAATGCCGACACACCCGAACAGACGGCCAATGCGCTCGCATTCGGGGCCACCGGCATTGGCCTCTGCCGCACCGAACACATGTTCTTTGAGGGCAACCGCATTGACGCCATGCGCGAAATGATTCTGGCCGACAATCTGGACGACCGGAAAAAAGCGCTGGCAAAAATTCTGCCCTACCAGAAGGGGGATTTTGTCGGCATCTTCAAGGAACTGAAAGGTCTGCCGGCGACAATCCGTTTTCTCGACCCGCCGTTGCACGAATTTCTGCCGCACGACCACGCGGCGCAGAATGATTTGGCCGAAAAGATGGGTGTGCCGGTGGAGAAGATTCAGCAACGCGTCAAGGAACTGCACGAATTCAACCCGATGCTCGGCTTCCGCGGTTGTCGGCTGGGCATTGTCTATTCGGAAATTTCCGAGATGCAGGCGCGCGCCGTGTTTGAAGCAGCAGCCGAAGTTCAAAAGTCCGGCATCAAGGTGAAACCGGAAGTCATGATTCCGCTCGTCGGTTTCAAAAAAGAATTGGATTTGCAGGTGGAAGTCGTCCATCGCGTAGCGCAGGAAGTAATGAAGGAAAAGGGAGTGAAGCTGGATTATCTGGTGGGCACGATGATTGAAGTGCCGCGCGGCGCGCTGACCGCCGATGAAATCGCCCGGACGGCACAGTTTTTCAGCTTCGGCACCAATGACCTGACGCAGACCTGCCTGGGCATGAGCCGGGACGACAGTGGTTCATTTATCGGACCGTATCAGGAACTTGAAATCATCAAGAAGAATCCGTTTGCCTCAATTGATCAGGCCGGTACCGGCCAGTTAATGCAGATGGCCGTCGAAAAAGGCCGCCAGACCCGGCCGGAAATCAAGCTCGGCATCTGTGGCGAGCACGGCGGCGATCCCGACAGCGTGAAGTTCTGTCATCGGCTGGGATTGAGCTACGTCAGTTGTTCACCCTTCCGGGTGCCGGTCGCCCGCCTGGCCGCCGCTCAGGCCGCTCTCGAGGAAGAGGCTGCCAAAAAAACGAAGAAGAAATAGTCCCGCAGCCGCGCTTGTGAAAGCGCGGCTGCATGGTTTAAAACCGCTCCAGCCTTCCGGAGCGGCGTTTTGTTTTCTCCAAATTAAACCGCTGGATTGATAACGGCCGCTCCTTGCACGGGAATTTTCTCCTTCATCACGTTTTTTACAAGAAGCCAGGCCGCAAATGACAGGAATGCCAGCGCACAAAGATTCAAATACAACGATTGACGGTCGCCATCCAGCCCGGCCAGACAGGGATAAACGACGCCGAGCAGTAGAAGCTGGGCGGCAAGCCATTGGCCGATTTGCGGCGCAGCGCGCATCAGTAATTTTGCAAGCAGCAGGAAATAAGGCGCCAGGACCAAAATCGCCGTGCCCCAGAATCCAAGCAGCAAATCGCTGAAGTCAGCCAGCAGGCCATAACCCAGGGCCGTTGCCGTGGCAAACAGGACCGTCAGCAATACTGCGTGGCGCACGCCGACCAGCGTGAGAGAAAGCGCCAGGGCGCCGAAAACCAACAGCCAGGCGTCTCCGACCTTGCCCAGCACGGCGCGCGTGGTTTCGCCGGGCTGCGACAGTTGTGGCAGGGAAATGCCCATGCCCTTGTCATTGAGCGCGTGGTCGAGCCGGTACGTCAAAATCGTTCCTTGATGGTCTTTGGTTGACGCAATATCTGTCGGTGTCATGCAGCCGTCGGGATAATTCAACTTTGATTTCGGCAGATCGGGCAGGTTTAGAACGAGTGTGAAGTCGCGGATCTCCCGCGCTTCGCGCACCTGAAAATACCAAAACGACAAGCCGCGGCTCTTAAATGCGATGTGGAAATTCATCACCTCATCCGGCTGCACGTCGCGTTTCAGGACCAGACTCGAATCCTTGATTTCCATCCGCGGCAGGACGTCCTTGCCGTCCAGTGTCGCCACCAGCCCGTCATACATCGCGTCGGAGGCGGGCAGGGGAAAGGTGAGCGTGCAAAACTGGTTGGACGCGGCCGGATTGCGCAACTGCCAGTTGAAACTGCAATCGGTCTCGTATCCGCCATAAAAGGCCGAGCCTTTCTTGCGCGCGTTTTGGTGCAGAGTGATTTCATGTCGCGCCGCAACGAACGGATTGCCCGTGACGGAAACGTGTTGCGTCTTTTTGCGGAGCAGGGCCGGTTTCGACGGGTCCTCGGACTCGATGCGCTCGGTAACCTCCTCGTTGTGATAAATGTCCACGTTCAATTCGCCCTGGACCTGTTCCGAGCCCCAGATGGTCTGGACGGCGTTGTAATTTGCCTGGGTAATCCGGCCGTGCGTGCGCTGAAAATCGTTTACTGCCTGCCGCAAATACGAGCGCAGGATGGAGATGGTTCCAATGAGCAGCGCCACGAGCGCCAGCCCCCAGAACAGGCGCGTAAAATTTTTGTGGAGCGTCCAGAGGAGGCCCGGGCTGCCGCCGGGTTCGGCGGAGTTTTTGGTTTGAAACAGGGCGGTAAGAAAAACGGCGAGCAGGGCGGCGCCCAGGAACAGGGCGATGACGGGTTCAACATCGGCGAGGCCGCACGCGCGGCTTAACAATTTGGAAATGATGGCATTCATGATGGGTCAGGGTGGTTGACCCGCCAAACGCGTGGAAGACGCGAAGACAATTGGGAACGCCGACAACTCGATCTTTCATGTTCGTGCCACCCGCGTTTCGCGGGCGAGTTTTTTTTGGTTGTTGCCCTGGCGCGTCGAAAATCGGAAAGACCGGTCAATGACACGCCACGGCTGGATTTGCAGCGCCAACCCACACGGGCGGCGCCGGAAAGATGAGGAACCGTCCCGGCAAACGAACTGCCGGAGACGCGCCGATTAAGAACCGATTCCAGCGGTCTGTCCACAGAAATCGCCTGAAAAAATGGGTAGGATCGGCCCGCTGCACCGACCGGACGCCGTCGCCAGATAGGGCGCGATATCCCTATCGCGCCGCGGCTCGCTCGGCCCGGGTGCGCCAGTGGCTTCGCCGCGGCAAGAGAGCGAGCCCAACCGAAATTTGTTGTAGCGTCGAGCCTGTGGCTCGAACAAATCGGCGCACAGTGCCGACACTACAACAACCGCCGCTGAAATTTTCGGCGCTCACAGAACGCTGCTACATCACACGATCCAGCAGGGGTTCGCCGCGAACGAACCGCTCAAAATTCGTTAGAAAATGACAGACCAGCGTTTTGGTCTCGCCCGCGTGCCCGCCTGCTACGTGCGGAGTGATAAAACAATTCGGCTCCGCCCTTAGCGGATGCTCATGCGGCAAAGGTTCCGGTTCGGTTACATCCAACCAGGCGGCTCCGATTCGCCCTGAACGCAAGGCTTCCAGCAAGGCATCCTGATTAACTGTCGTGCCGCGCCCGATGTTGAAGAAAATCGCGCCTGGTTTAATCATCCCAAAGCGGCCAGCATCGAAGAAATGCCGCGTCGCCGTGCTGTCTGGCAGGATATTGACGATATGATCGGCTTCGGCAAGCGCGCCGGCGAGTTGGTCCTCGGTAACCACCGGCACGCCTTCATCGCCGCGCGGTTTCCGGCGATAGGCCATCACTTTCATGTCGAAAGGTCGGAGCAATTCGGCCAGCCGTTTGCCAATCGCGCCGTAACCCACGATTAAAACGGTTTCGCCCCGGAGTGTTCCAGAGGTACCGCGAATGTCCTTCCAGGCTTTCGTGCCGCTGGCGGCCCGTGTCTTGAGCGCCAGGGGCAGCTTTCGGGCCTGGGCCACTATGAAACTCAGGGCATGGATGGCACACGCCTCGTTATAGACGCTGGCGCTGTTGGTCACCGGGATTTTGCGTTCCGCCATCAGCGCGCGAAACTGCGGGTTGTCATAACGGGTGATGCCCGATGTGCTGACGTGAATCCATTTCAATTGGCTGGCTTCTGCAATCGCTTCGGGTTCGGGCTGGCCAAAGGCGATATCCACCGTGGCGAATTGCGGGTCTCGTTCCTCCCTGGCCAGAACGGAAGCAACAGGTCTTTTGGGAAAAACCAATTCATGTCCTCGGGTTCCCGCCTGCAACAACTCCAAAACCTCCGGCGTCACAGCAAAATCCACAAAGATTCGAAAACTGTCCATAACGCCCGAGTTTAATCTCATTTCAAAACCGAAGCCAATCTGTTCGATTCAATCAGTCCAGAACCGCGCCGTCGCTGGATGATTTGGAAAAAAAGATTAGAGAAAAAGTCACAACGAAGCGCTATCAATTATGCTGCAGTGAGTTTCCGGTCGCCGTTGATTGTCGTTGCGCAATCGAGTTGACTCCTGACCCTCTGAGTATTTCATATGAAGAAGTGATTTTTCTTTACAGCCGCACTTGTCGCGAGATTCGATAGCCTCACCATAAAACTACTCCGCCGCTCCTCCCTGCTCGTCCTGATTCTGTGTGATTCGCGGTTTATGCCCGTTACTTTAGAAAGCAATCGTTGTTCGCAGACGCAGAACCGTGGCATTGCGGGCGGTGATTTCTGAGCCTGAGCTTCCTTAATTAGAAGCTCTAGCGTCCAACGGGCTGAAGAAACGGTGTTCGCGCGGGAGCCAGTAGTGATTCCGGTCGAGGGACATCACCACCGCGGTCGCTTTGCCCACGATCCGGTTCCGTGCCACCGCGCCAAAGTAACGGGAGTCAAAACTGTTGTCGCGATTGTCGCCCATCATAAAGTAATGGCCCTCGGACACTTGAACCGGGCCGAAGGTCCGCTTGGCCGGAAGTTCCGGTATCGCCATCACGGCATGTGGGTGAGCGGACAATTCTTCAGTGGCAAACAGACTGTGTTCGCGTTCGGTTTCGGGCAATTGAGCCGATATTCCAGCGCTCAACGGAGCGTAATTGACCGGCTGGCCGTTGATGATCAGTTGGTCGTTCCGCAACTCGACCGTGTCGCCCGGCAAACCGACCACCCGTTTGACCAGGCGCGTGCCGTCGCGGGGCGAGTAAAACACCACAATGTCCCCGCGCTGCGGGTCCGACCAATGCGCCAGATGCCAGGTGGTAAACGGCACCTTGAGGTCGTATGCCAGTTTGTTGACGAAAATGCGGTCGCCGACAAGAATCGTCGGCTGCATGGAGCCGGAGGGCACGTCATTCCAGTCAGCAAGCGAGGAGCGGATGGAGAAAAGTATCAGCGCCAGAATCAGCAGTGGGCGAATTTCCTGCCGCCACCAATGGCGGGCACGGGAATGGAAGGTTGTGAGGTTCATCAGAAGTTCGACCAGCAAGCGGTGGGTTCGTTCAACAGAAATAACCGCGAAATACGCCAAACCCGCGAAAAAGAATTTAGCAAAATCCTTTAGCGTATTTCGTGTGGTTCGCGGTTAAATCTGTGTCCATCTGCGTTCATCCGCGGTTAAAAATCAATTTTGTCACCGGCGATGCTTACGTTGGGTCTATCTGGATACAATACCTGATTTTTCTTTCCAAATCCTCGCTCCATGCCTGTCCCTGGGATTCCCGGCTGGCGCGAATTTGTTTAACGACATCTTCGCTCGTTATCTGCGGGTCTGTTTTGCGTATTGCCTCAATCATTCCCCTGATAGCTGCTTCATTAAGCGGAGTGTTCATTTCTGTCCCTTCACTTCGGCGGCAATGCCTGATTGTGTTGTGACCCTACAATAGGCGAAGTTCAACTCAACCGCAGCTTAAAAGTTTTTCAAATTTATTGGGGCAGGCATTCGTTAAACGAATGAACCTGGGTCCTGCGCCCTTAACATTTGCATAACGTAATAACGCCCGACTTTTGCGTGTTCCGCATAGTTCGCGGTTTAATGTTTGTAAAGCACCGTCTCAAGCAGCGGACATTTTTATAATCAACTCTCCCTTTTCATTTATGCGTGCTGCGGCTCAAACAGCCACGCTTCGTATGATACGCCAGCTAAATGCCGGCGCTCCCATAAGAAATGACTTCATCTTGCCCTGCCAATGACAAGATATTTGCTCATGGCGTTAAAAATGGCACATTATGACCGTGCCGAAACCAGTCAAGCAACCCGCCGAAGCCGGCGAAATGGTGGAACTTCCCGGTGTTCCTGTGTTCACCGAGCGGCCGGCGTGGATTGCGATTGGCAAGGGCTGGCGGCATTTGCACGGCAGCGTGCGCGGGGCAGGCGTGAGTTTTGAGTGGCACGACTTCAAGTCGCACAAGGAATTTGATTGGGGCAGAAGTTTTCACCCGGGCAGTATCGAGGTCTGTTTGAATCTCGCCGGTAACGGCTGCGTCGCCTTCAACGGCCAGGAAGTTGCATTTGCGCCGTTGACCGTCGGCTTCTACCGGCGTGGCGAACAGCCGCTGCGCGCGGCGCGGCAGGCGGAACAACGCCATCAATTTTTAACGGTCGAAATGTCGTTTGATTTTTTGCGGCGGCATCTGGGCGATTTTGCACCCTCATTACATCCGCTCGTGCGGGAAGTAGTCGCCGGCCAATCCGAAAAGTCCGCCGTGGTAACGCCGACTCGGCTGACGAGCCGGCAACAGCAATTGCTCGCGAGCCTGCGTGACGCGCCCGTGCTCGAAGCGGCGCAGAAGCTTTGGTACCAGACCAAGGCGCTGGAACTGGCAGCGGAACTGTTTTTCCTCGCGCCGGGCGAGCGGGAATTATTTTGCCAGCGGCATCAGCGGCTTTCCGCCGAGCGCGTCGAAAAGGTTATCGGACTGCTCCGCCAGAATCTGGAAAGCCCGCCGAACCTTGAAGAAATCGGACGCACGGTCGGTTGCAGTCCGTTTCATTTGAGCCGGACGTTTTCCACGGCGACGGGCATGACGATTCCACAATACATCCGACAATTGCGCATGGAACGGGCGGCGGAACTGCTGCGTTCGGGCAAATTCAACGTGACGGAAGCCGCACTGGAGGTGGGCTATTCGAGTCTGAGCCATTTCAGCCAGGCGTTTCACGAGACATTCGGGTGTTGCCCGGGACTTTATCCGCTGCGCACACCGACGCAGAAAACGTCGCTTAAGCAAAAGGAATAAAACATTGCAGCGGCGGTCTGTGACCGCCGGGCATTTCCGGGAAATTATATCGGTCGGCGGCGCTCAAAGAGCGCCGTTGCATCCCTTTATAAAAATCTTATTCGGCTGGGAATCGGGGGTAGGCGGCCCTTCGGGGATCGTGTTCCGGCCGGTGGCAAATGAGCGTTTGCACCCATTCGGAGAGACGGCGGCCCAACCGGCGGCAGGCTTCGCGTTCACCGTCATTGCTGGGGCGCCCGGCGCAGATGGCGCCGTAGTGCAGGGTCTGGCCCGGCGCAACGTAGTCCGGTATGCCGAAAACCAGGAGGCCGTAGTTCATGAGCACGATTTGAAGCGCAAGGCAGGTCAACTCGCCGCCGCCGCCATAACCGCCGGAGGAGGTGAACGCACAGCCAATTTTTCCCTCGGTCTTTGGCCAAAGCGGCGCGGCCGTGACGTCCCACCATTGCTTCATCTCCCAGGCAATCGTACCCATGTGCGTCGGCGATCCAACCGCAACACCGTCACACCAGACAAGGTCGTCAGCGGACGCTTCGCTGACGTTCTTGAGTCTGACTTCGGCAGGAGAAACGCCGGTAGCGCCTTCCACGACGAGGTCCGCCATCATTTTAGAGCATTTTCATAAATCATATAGCGTATTGGGCGTGTAAAAAGAAGCTCTGGCAGTCGGTGGGGGAGATGGTGTCAAAGGCGGTGGCCGCCGCCCGCAGCAGTTGGTCGGCGGTGCGGGGAGCCAGCGCCCGCAGGATGGCTTTAACCTTGCTCCAGAGGTTTTCAATCGGGTTGAAGTCGGGTGAATACGGCGGCAGATAAAGCAGGCGAGCCCCCGCCGCTTCAATGGCGGGGCGCACCCCCGCCACCTTGTGCGTCGCCAGATTGTCCAGAATCACCAGGTCATCGGGCTGCAGGGTGGGAACCAAACCTTGCCGCACCCAGGCCAAAAACATCTCCCCGTCCATCGGCCCCTCAAACAGCCAGGGTGCGCAAGGTCCCAGCAAACGCACCGCCGCAATCAGCGTGGTCGTCTGATAATGCCCCTGCGGTACCGGGCAGACCAGCCGCCGGCCGACCCGACAACGCCCGTATAAACGGGTCAGCTTGGTGTTGGCGCCGCTTTCGTCCACAAAGACCAGCCGTTCGGCGGGCACAGCGGTCAGCCGTTCATGCCAGTGGCTTCTTTGCTCGGCCACGTCGGGCCGCGACCGCTCGGCGGCGTGCAGCGTTTTTTTTACAACTCAACCCCAACTGGCGCAGCCACAAATCCACGGTCGAAGTCCCGAACCGACGATCCAGTTGCGCCCCCAATTCGGCCAGCGTCGCATCGGGTTGCCGGTCCACCAGCTTTTGCAAACGCGCCTGCCGCCGCGGGGTCAGCAGGCTCTTGCGCCCACACAAATGTGTCTGCGGCTGGAGTGTCCCGCGCTCCCGAAACTGCTGACGCACCCGCCGCACGGCGGCCACGCAAAAACCTGAAAATTCGGCGATCTCCAGCGTGCTTTTGCCTTGTTCGTAGAGTCGCAGAATCCGCTCACGCACCGGCAGGGAAATAGCTTTCATGCCCCCAACCTGCCATATCCTCCCCCTTTCAGTAAAGCTATATGTTTTATGGAAATGCTCTAGTATGGCCGTCTTTGCTGTAGTACAAAACCAGGACCCGCGCCGGGCGTGGCGTATCACTTTCCATTTAAGGATGATGCCCGTTGAGCGGTGGCAACGTCAATGGAGCATTCGCTGATTCCGACCTGAAGGGAAATCGTTTCTTTGCAGAAACGCCCCGATGCAACTTGTTGAAACTGCCCGTTGACCGGAAAACGTGAAATTTTTCACAAACTTTCTTGCGGAGAAACGAATCAATCGCTAAACATCATGCCCAATGTTTGCGGAGTGGTGGACAAAATGTGATTGATTAGGGGCGTTTTTGAGATGCCAGCGATTTTCCCCAAGTGGACAAACCAATTGCCTTTTTTGATTGCCGCCGGCCTGGTGCTGGTGGGCGGCGCCGTCACGGCTGGGGTTACCTATTATTTTACACCCAAATATTCCCGCGTCGGCTACGAGCCGATCCAGCCGGTGCCATTCTCGCACGCCGTTCACGCGGGGCAACTCGGCATTGACTGCCGTTATTGCCACACCACCGTTGAAAAATCCTGGTTCTCCAACATCCCATCCGCGTCCACGTGCATGAACTGCCACAATCAGGTGCTGAAGGACGATCCGCGGCTGGCCTTGGTTCGCGACAGCGCCACCAACGGCGTGCCCATTCACTGGGTGCAAATCCACCGGCTGCCCGATTACGTGTATTTCAATCATTCCGTTCACGTGCGCCGCGGCATCAGTTGTGTGGAATGCCATGGGCGCGTGGACCAGATGGACGAGGTCCGCCATGCACAACCTTTGACCATGCTGTTTTGCCTGAATTGCCATCGCGATCCGGCGGCGTTCATACGGCCCGAAAGCAAGGTGACTGATTTGGGCTGGCAATGGAGCACGAATGCGGATGTCGCCGCGCAAATGCAGGCGACCAACGGGGTGAATCTGGTTGCTGCCTGGCATGTGCAATCGCTCGACAACTGTTCAGCCTGCCACCGATGATGAATTTGCGATTTACGGTTTACGATTTACGATTGGCCCCGGCGAACGGGCGTCGCGTGGGAATTTTTCCCAATCATCAATCATCAATCGTAAATCATAAATGGCTGGTGCCAAAATTTTTGTCCGTTGTTTCTGAATGAATTCCAATTCCACAACTCCAGTTTCGCTTCCGATGACCGGCCGCCGCTACTGGCGCAGCCTGGATGAATTGTCCGACGCGCCGGAGTTCAGGGAATGGCTGCATCGTGAGTTTCCGCAGGGTGCCAGCGAGTTCAGCGACCCGCTTTCGCGGCGGCATTTCGTCAAAATCATGTCCGCGTCATTCGCGCTGGCAGGCCTTGGGCTGATGGCGTCCGGCTGCCGGCGACCGGAAGAGGAACTGGTGCCTTTTTCAAAGGCACCGGAAGATGGCTACAACTATGGTACGCCGGAATATTTTGCGACGGCCATGCCGATGCGCACCGGTGCCGTTCCGCTGGTCGTCAAATCCTATGACGGCCGGCCCATTAAAATCGAGGGCAACGCGCTGTATCCCGGCGGCAACGGCGGCACCGACCGCTACGTCCAGGCTTCGATCCTGGACCTCTACGATCCCGACCGCGCCCAACGGTTCGCCAAAGACGGCAAGACGGTTTCGCGTGATGAGGCGTTGAAAGCGCTCGATGACTTGTCGAAGAAATTCGCGGCGAACCAGGGGGAAGGACTGGCATTCCTCGCGGAAAGCAGCACCTCGCCGTCGCGGGCGCGGCTGCAAAAAATCATCGCGCAAAAGTTCCCGAAATCACAATGGTTCACCTGCGACGCGATTGATTCCGGCATTCACCAGCGCGCGGCAACGCAGGCGTTCGGCCGGCCGGTGCGCCCGATTTACCGGTACGATTTCGCCCGCGTGATTCTGTCATTGGACTGTGATTTCATCGGCTCGGAAGAAAATGCGTACGACAACATCCGCCGTTTCGCGCAAGCCCGGCGTCTCGACGGACCCAACGATTCGATGAATCGCCTGTATCAGGTTGAGAGTCTTTTCACTCTGAGCGGGGTAAATGCGGATCATCGGCTGCGAATTCCGGCGAGTTTGGTCGGACAGATTGCCGCGGCCATCCTGGCGCGGGTTTCCGGTTCGACAACGGTGATTCCCGCTGGCATCGATCCCAAGTGGCTTTTTGAATGCGTAAAGGATCTGAAGGCGAACGGCCATCATTCATTGGTAGTTGCCGGCCAACGGCAGCCGCTGGAAGTTCATTTGCTGGCGCACGCCATTAATTCCGCACTCGGTGCGATTGGCACCACGGTGACCCTGCTGCCGGCGATGGGAAATGCCGGAACGGATTTAACGAAGTTCAACGCCGCGACCATTGATACCCTGGTCATCCTGGGCAGCAATCCCGTTTACCATTTAAATTGGACGGCGCGGCGGAAACCGAAAACGGTTGTCCGGCTGGGCTATTACGAGGACGAAACCTTTGAAATCAGCGACTGGCATTTTCCGGCGGCGCATTATCTCGAATCGTGGGGCGATGCGGTGACAAGCGACGGAACCCTGGTGCCAATCCAACCCTTGATTCAGCCGTTGTTTGGCGGGCTGACGGAACTGGAATTTCTCTGGCGAATGGTTGGTGAAGCGTCATTTTTTAAGTCCTATATGGCTGTTCGCGCGACTTATGGCGCCTTTTCTTCAATGGAGAATTGGAATAAGTTTTTGTTTAACGGCTTTCTGACCGGTTCCGCTGCGAAGCCGGTGGTTGTCTCCGCCCCGGTTCCAGCGCCGAGCCTCGGGAAAACCGATTCGCCGGCCAGCAACAATCTCGAAGTCATTTTCTTCCGCGATGCAAAAATGGACGACGGGCGTTACGCCAACAACGGATGGATGCAGGAACTGCCTGATCCCATCACGAAGATGGTTTGGGACAACGCGGTGCTCGTCAGCCGCAAGACAGCCAGCGAATTGGGTGTCCAAAACGGCGACCTGGTGGAAATCACATTGAATGGCCGCAACGTTACCGGTCCGATTTGGGTGCAGCCCGGTATGGCGGATTATTCGCTGGGCCTGGCGCTCGGTTACGGACGCGAAAGGGCAGGGCGGATTGGTACGGGCGTCGGGTTCAACGCGTATAAAATTTTCAACGGCAAATACATCGAGACCGGGGCGACGATTCGCAAGACAGGCCAGACGCATGTGATTGCCTGTACGCAGAATCACTGGTCCTTGGAGGGCCGGCCCGCCGTGCGCGAGGCGAACCTGAGCGAATTCAAAACGAATCCGGAGTCTGCGCCGGAAATGCACGAGAAAGAACCGCCCGTGGTTGCGCCGCTGTATCCTAATCCGCTGGACCAGGCAGAGAAGAAGGCGTTGCAGCAATGGGGTTTGGTGGTGGATTTGACGTCGTGCGTCGGGTGCGCCACATGCGTGGTTGCCTGCCAGAGCGAGAACAACATTCCGATAGTCGGCAAGGACCAGGTCCTGCGCAGCCGTGAAATGCACTGGATGCGAATTGACCGTTATTACACCGCCAACCCGGCGAAGAAGACGGAGGCCGATTCGTTCCTCAAGGACAGTGAACAACAGTTCGAGCGGTGGATTGACGACGTGCAGGCGGTGAACCAGCCGATGCTTTGCCAGATGTGCGAGGCCGCGCCGTGCGAAAACGTCTGCCCGGTCAACGCGACGATGCACGACCAGGAAGGCTTGAATGTGATGGTCTATAACCGTTGCATTGGCACGCGCTATTGCTCGAACAATTGTCCCTACAAAGTCCGCCGTTTCAATTTTCTCGATTTCAACAAACGGCCGCTGGCTGATTTGAAGGGACCGTTCTATCCAACGCCGCTCCTGCACGAGACGAACGGCCGATGGGATTTGTTGAGCTGGTGGAAAAATCCGAACACGAGCAACATGCGGCCGGAGGATGAATGGGATTTGCTCAAGATGGCCAAGAACCCGGACGTGACGGTGCGGCAGCGTGGCGTGATGGAAAAATGCACTTATTGCATCCAGCGCATCCAGCGCGCGGAAATCGCGCAAAAGGTCAAGGCCGGGCCGTCGGGCAACGTGCGCCTGAAGGAATCCGAAGGCACGATTCCCAGGACGGCCTGCCAGCAGGCGTGCCCGGCGCAGGCAATTGCGTTTGGCGACATCAGCGACCCGGACAGCACCGTCAGCAAATGGAAGGGTTCCAGCCGCAATTATGCCGTCCTTGGTGATTTGCTGACGAAGCCGCGGACGACCTATTTGGCGCGCATCCGCAATCCCAACCCGGCGATGCCCGATCACGAGCCTTACAGCACCGAGGAATATGAAAAGCACGGCGGCGAATTCCATCCCGTCGAAACGAAAAAGAGTTAACGCCAAGACGCAAACATGCAAAGACGCAGAGAACAAATAAAACGGGACAACGGACGGGAGTCGTGCAATTTCCATGGGTCGTCCGAACTGCCGCAAGGTTTTGGAGTGCGGCGGCAAGCAGAGCGCGACGCCGCTTTTGAGCGTCCCGACTGGTCAGGGACGATTGCGCAACATTCCAAAGCGGTGTCACGGCCACCGCAGTCCAAGACTGCTGGCGCGTTCACGCAAATATCTTGTGTCTCTCTGTCTTCGCGTCTTTGCGTTGAAAACCGGGGGAATTAATGGCTGAATCCACGACCCAACTGAAAGCGCTCGTGCCGCCGATGGAATTGCGGCGCGGACCGCAGGCGCCTTATCATCGCGGCCTCGGCGGGCTGACCGACCATCTCACCGCCATGCCGGAAGGGAAGACGCCCCTATGGTGGTGGGTCTTGTTCCTTCCCGCGGTGTTCTGCGCGGCCGTGGTGTTGCCTTCCATGCTGACCTACCTCATTTCCACCGGCGTTGGTGTCTGGGGCAACAACGTGCCGGTGGCGTGGGGCTGGGACATTATCAATTTCGTGTGGTGGGTCGGCGTCGCCCACGCCGGTACGCTGATTTCGGCGATGCTGTTTCTGACTCGGCAACATTGGCGCACGGCCATCGGGCGAGCGGCGGAGGCCATGACCGTTTTCGCCGTCATGTGTGCCGGGCTTTATCCGGCCGTCCACGTCGGGCGCGTCTGGTTTGCCTGGTATTTGTTTCCGGTCCCATTGACCACCGGCATGTGGCCGCAATTCCGTTCGCCGCTGATGTGGGACGTGTTCGCCGTCAACACCTACCTCATCGTTTCTTCGTTATTCTGGTACATGGGCTTGATCCCCGATCTGGCGTTGCTGCGCGACCGGGCGAAGTCACGGGTGCGAAAGTTTCTCTACGGCCTGTTCGCGCTGGGCTGGACCGGCTCGGCCCGGCAGTGGCACCATTATGAGAAGGCCTATCTGGTTCTGTCCGGCCTGGCAACGTTGTTGGTGTTCACGGTCAGTTCCATCGTCGGCATGGACTTTGCCACGTCGCAACTCGCCGGCTGGCACGAGACCATCTTCCCCTTCTACTTCGTGGCGGGCGCGGTCTTTTGCGGGTTCGGCATGGTGCTGGTGTTGTTGATTCCGTTGCGCAAATGGTGCCATCTCGAGGACATCATCACCCTGCGGCACATTGACCGGGTCTGCAAAATGACGCTGATGATGGGCTGCATCATGGGCTACATCTACGTGATGGAATACTTCATCGCGTGGTATTCCGGCAGTCCGTACGACGCTTGGGTGTTTGTGCATCGGTTGTTCGGTCATTATTACTGGTTTGGTGGCTGGATCATGATTTTGGTCAACGCGCTGCTGCCACAGTTGTTCTGGTTCAAAAAAGTGCGGCAAAATCTGGCGCTCATCTTCGTCATCGCTGTATTGATCAACATCGGCATGTGGTTCGAGCGATTTACCATCATCGTCGGCTCGCTCTATCAGGATTTTCTGCCGTCCAGTTGGCATCCGTTCTATCCGACGTGGGTGGACGCCTGCACTTACCTCGGTACGCTGGGCGTGTTTTTCACCATGTACCTTTTGTTCGTCCGGTTCCTGCCGATGATCGCCGTTTCGGAGGTCAAGGCCATCACACCGCAGGCCGACCCGTATCACCCGCTCGGCGGCGCGAAAGGAGGCCATCAATGAACTCCCGGGCCTATGGCATGATTGCGGAATTTGATACACCCGCGGACGTGCTGCACGCGGCGGAAATGGTTCGTGACGCCGGGTTCCAGCGTTGGGACGTGTTCTCTCCGTTCCCGGTCCACGGGCTGGACAAGGTGATGGGTTTCAAGAATTCACTGGTCGGCTGGTTCGCGCTTGTCTTCGGCGGCAGCGCGTTCATCGGGTCCATGTTGATGATCTGGTACATGAACGGTTACGATTACCCGATACTGACCGGCGGCAAGCCGATGTTCAGTCCGCCGCAGGCGCTCGTGCCTTCCTATATTCTGCTCGTGCTGGCGTCGGCGGTCGGCGCATTTGTCGGCATGGTGGCTCTGAACCGGTTTCCGCGTCTTTATCATCCGCTGTTCAAGCACAACCGCTTTGCCCTGGTGTCGCGTGACAAATTTTTCCTCGTAATTGAGACGTCTGACCCGAAATTTTCTGAAACTGAAACCCGTGCCTTGCTGGAGTCCGCCGGCAGCACGCACACCGAACTGGCCGTGGAATAATGCGCTATTTCCTGCTCATCTTCCTGACGGTCGTCGCCGTGGTATTCGGCATCGCCGGTCGCCGCGGACATCTGTCGCGCAAGCCGCCGATCCTGATTATTCCGGACCTGAACCGTCAGTTCAAACTGCGCCCGGAACAGCCGAATGGCTTTTTCGCCAATGGTCTCAGTTCCCAGTTGCCACCGCCGGGCACCGTTCCGCGCAGCCAGCCGATGCAAACCGTCGGAGGCCCGGTTTATCCCTACGAAGATTCGCCGGCCAACACGGGATTGATTACCGGCACTACCAATTTTGTAGAGACAAATCCGCTGCCCGTCACACCGGCGCTCCTTCAGCATGGACGCGAGCAGTTCGAAATTTATTGCTCCCCGTGTCATGGTGCGCTCGGTGACGGGAATGGCATCATGAGGAAACTCGGCGTCATGCCGGCCGTGGCCAATTTGCACGACAAACGCATTGTGGAAATGACCGACGGCGAGATTTTCAACACCGTTAGCCACGGAAAAGGTTTGATGGCCGCCTACGGTCCGACGGTTTCCATCAAGGACCGCTGGGCCATTATCGCGTACGTGCGGGCCTTGCAATTGAGCTGGCTCGGCTCGACCAACGATTTGCCGCCGAACCTGCAAGCCACACTGAAATAACGACCATGAATCCGTCAAAAGAATCGAACCAACCGCCGCCGCTGGACCTGTCCGGTTGGCGGAAGCTGCCCGGCCGGTTGCTGGTGGTCGGCGCGGTGCTTTCGGTCATTGGCCTGGTGAAAAGCCCGGCGGAATTCGGTTATGCCTGGCTGACGGCGTTCATGTTTTGTTTGACCGTCGCGCTGGGCGGATTGTTTCTGGTGATGATCCATCATCTGACCGATGCCGGTTGGTCGGTTGGCATCCGGCGGTTCTGCGAACACCTCGGTGCGTTGCTGTTCCCGTGGCTGGCGATCCTGTTTGTGCCGGTTTTGCTCCTCGCGCCTAAGATTTACACCTGGATGACCCTCAGCCCGCATGACGACCGCGTCTTGAGCGCCAAATGGCCGCTGTTCACCTGGCCAGGCTTTATCGTCGCGTCGATCATTCTGTTCGGTATCTGGTGGCTGTTGTCATCGCGGCTTCGATATTGGTCGCTCAAGCAGGATGAGAGTGGCACCGCGCTCTGCACCTATCGGATGCGCTTCCATTCGGGGTGGGGGATTCTGGCCTTTGCGGCGACAATCACCCTGGCGTCTGTGCTTTGGATGAAATCGCTCCAATATCAATGGGCCTCGACGATTTATGGGATGTATTTCTTCGGCAGTTGCGCGTTCGTCGGCGTGGCCACGGCTTATTTCATCACCATGATTTTGCAACGGCAGCGCGTGTTGAGCGGCGTGCTCCGTGACAGCCCGTTTTACTATCTCGGCACGCTGTTGTTCGCCTTCACCCTGCTGTATTCCTACTTCGGTTTCGCACAATACTTTGTCGTCTGGAACGGCAATATTCCCGATGAAACCTTCTGGTATCTCATCCGCGAAAATCGTTCGTGGTGGTGCCTGGACATGCTCATCATTTTCGGCCATTTCCTCCTGCCGTTCCTGGTATTGCTGCCCATTTGCGTGAAGTCCAATTTCAAAATCATGTTCTGGGTCTGCCTGTGGGCGTGGGCCATGAACTTTGCCGACCTGGCCTTCAACATCCTGCCTGTGCGGCACCCGGACGGTTATCCGTTCCGCTGGCTCTGGTTGCAGTTCGGCTGCCTCGCGTTCATGGGTGGGTTGCTGGCCCGCGTTTTCATTAAAAATTTCAACGCCCACGCGCCGTTCCCGAAGAAGGACCCGCGCCTGCTGGAAGCCATGGGCGTCAAATACGAAACACCGGAAGAAATCACCGCCACGGCCTCAATGACGGGAGGTCATCCATGAACCCGGAAGCTGCCAACGAACGTCCCGTGTGGCATATCGGCCTCGGTTTTCTCGTGGCGGGTTTTCTCTTTGCCATTCTGGCTTTGGCGGTGAGGCACTCCGTGTGCGTTCCGGCAATTGATGCCGACCGTGCCGCGTTGCGGTCCAAAGATTTGGCCGACATCCGCGCGACGGAAGTTCAGGCGCTCAATAATCCCGGCTGGATTGACCCGCAGCGCGGCATTGTGCGCCTGCCGATTGACCTCGCCATCCAGATCGCCGCGCAGGAATGGCAAAACCCCGCCGCCGCGCGCACAAACCTGATTGTCCGCGAAGAAAAGGCAACTGCGCCGGCGCCCGTGGCCCCGGCCAAGCCGAACTTATTTGAATGAATACGAACGATAAATCCGGCCGTGACGAACTTTCAGGCTTTGGTGGGGCGGGCGTCCCTGCAAGCCGGGTCGCCACCGGCTTCGCCCCCGCGGATGAAATTTCTCCGACGGATATTGATCGTTCCTGCTGCGTGCCCTTGCTGGCGCTCCTGGGCGGCGCGGCGCTGTGGCTGCTCGTCGGCTCGGTACTGGGCTTGATTGCCTCAATCAAGTTTCACGCGCCCGACTTTCTCGCGAATTGCGCCTGGCTGACCTATGGCCGGTTGCAACCGGCGGCGGATGACGCGTTGTTATATGGGTTCTGTTTGCCTGCCGGACTCGGTGTGGCACTATGGTTGCTGGCGCGCCTCAGTCAGACGCCGTTGCGTGGAGCCATCGTTCCTATCGTCGCCGCGAACCTCTGGCATCTTGGCGTGCTCGTCGGGCTGTTTGCCATTTTGATCGGTGACAGCACCGGATTCACGTGGCTCGAATTTCCGCGCGGCGGTTCAGTGCTGATTTTCTTCGCCTATTTGTTGCTGGCGTTGTGGGCAATGATGATTTTCGCAGGCAGGCGCGAACGCGCGCTCTACCCGTCGCAATGGTTTTTAGTCGCTGCGCTCTTCTGGTTTCCATGGATTTACTCGACGGCCAACCTGTTCCTGGTCGCCTGGCCGGTGCGGGGTGTAGCGCAGGCCGTCATCGGCTGGTGGTTTGCCAACAATCTGCTCGTCGTCTGGACGGGCTTGGTCGGGCTCGGCGCCGCGTTCTATTTCCTGCCGAAACTCACCGCTCGTCCGCTGCAAAGCTATTACCTCACGCTGTTCGCCTTCTGGACGTTCATCCTTTTCGCTGCCTGGTGCGGCATCCCGCCGGGTGCGCCCGTGCCGGTCTGGATGCCGACGCTGAGCGCCACCGCCACCGCATTGTTTTTCGTGCCGTTACTCGCCATCGCGATTGTCGGGTGGCAAACGGTGTGGGGCTCGGTTAAATGCAAATGGGACAACGGAGTGTTTTGCTTCATCGGCTCCGGTTTGGATTGCTTCTGCCTGTCCGGTTTGATGCTGATCGCGATGGCCTGTCCGAAAATCATTCCGGCGACGCAATTCACCTGGTTCGGCCCGGCGGAAACACAACTGCGCCTCTACGGTTTCTTCGCCATGACGATGTTCGGCGCCGCTTACTACCTTCTGCCCCGCGCCGTCGGCATTGAATTTCCTTTCCCGAAACTTGTCCGCGCACACTTCTGGCTGTCACTGTCGGGTGTCGCATTGCTGGTCGTGCCGCTGGCCATTGGCGGCGTGGTGCAGGGTTTAAAATTGCAAAATCCCAATGTCGCTTTCGCCGACACCACCCAAGCCATGCTGCCCTTTTTGCGCATCAGCACCACCGGCCTGCTGCTGATGTTGCTGGGCAACCTGCTGTTTTTTGTCAATGTCATGGGCCTGACGCTGCGTTGGAAACTCGCGCTGTTCAAACAGTTCATCGCGTTTGTGAAATCGCCGCTCGAAATTGCGGAGGTGGAATCGTGAGGCGCTTTAATACTTTCAACAGAGATGCTGAAATCGCTCGCGTATTGGAGTGCGGCGGCAAGCAGAGCGCGACGCCGCTTTCGAAGACGCCGAGCCGATGCATGAGTTGGTTTCTTCCAAAGCGGTGTCACAGCCACCGCGGTCCAGGACGGCGAGCGATTAACGGCGTTCACGCGCAAATTGAACTGTTGAACGGCTTGGAGGCGGGATCATGAAAAATGGTTTTCTGGTCTTCCTAGCCTCGCTCATCGCGCTCGCCGGTTCCTGGTGCGGTTTCGTGCTCGCGCCGGTTTTGCAACTGGGCGGCGAAAAACAAACCGCCATTCTCAATTCAACCGACTTGTATCCGATGGGCCGGCCCGGCCTGGCGAATCAAGGGTTGCAGGTTTATCGCGCCAATGGTTGCGCCGCCTGCCATACTGAACAGGTCCAGCAGAGCGGGGTGACGTGTGACGTGGTGCTCACCGGTGCCGGCAAAAATCCGGCGGCAGTGACCAATCTGATTTCGTCTCTGAAATTAAACAGCCTCGACAAGGACCGCGCTGATGCCTTGGTGGAGCAAATCACCGCCGCCGGCGGCAAGGCTGAAATCCACATTATTCCCACCGGGCCGGACATTACCCGCGGCTGGGGTCGGCGGCACAGTGTGGCCGAGGATTTTCTCTACGACGATCCGGTGCAACTGGGCAGCCTGCGCATCGGACCGGACCTGGCGGACGTGGGCACGAGCCGGCCGGATGCCAACTGGCAGTTGGTTCATCTGTTCGCGCCGCAAAGCGTTGTGACGGATTCGGCCATGCCGCCATTCCATTATCTTTTTCATGTCCGGAAAATCAACGGCGAACCTTCGCCGGACGCCTTGCTTTTTCCGAAAGGCTTCGGGCCGCCCGCCGGTTATGAGGTGGTGCCGATGCCGCAGGCGCAGGAGCTGGCGGCCTATTTGTTGAGTTTGCACGCGGATGTTCCGCTGCATGACGCGCCCTTTACCCAAACGGTTGCCGCACCCAAACCATGAGCGACGAATTTAAATCCAGCTCGCCCCAAACGTCTGACGCCGAACCGGTCGCCTCGCGTTCGACGGTGCCGATTTGGATTATCGTGCTGACACTGATGTTGTTGTTCCTGGGCATGGTCTCTTTTGACCACCACGGCGGCTGGTTCAATTCCCAGGTCTATGGCCCTTATGCCTCTTCCGAGGAATTGGAATTGTATCAACCCAAATCCGGCGAAGCCGCCATCCTCGCGCGCGGCAAGGCGCGTTACGACCAGGTTTGCGGGCTGTGCCACGGCCTTGACGGCCTCGGCAAACCCGGTCAGGCGCCGCCGTTGGCCGGTTCCGAATGGGTGGATACCAAGGGCATCCAGCGCTTTGTATCCATTCCGCTGTCGGGCGTCAGCGGCCAGCTTGCCGTCAAGGGCCAGACCTGGAGCCTCTCCATGCCGGCGATGGGCGCGGCGATGTCCGACGCCGACCTCTCCGACGTGCTGACTTACATCCGCGGTTCATGGGGCAACAAAGAAAGCCCGGTGACCGCCGACGATGTGAAAGCCATCCGTGCCAAACTGGGCGCCCATCCGCAGCCGTTCACTGGCGAGACATTGAAAGCGCTGCCGGAATAAAAGTTCAAGCAATGCCGGCATCTTGCCGGCGTGTTGGAAATTGCAACCGTGAACTTGCCGGCGAGGACGCCGGCGCTCCCGGGAACTGCTCCGCTTTACTTGCTGTTGAGCAGTTTGGCCTTTTGGGCCTGATACTCTGTGTCGTTGATTGCCCCGGCCTCTTTGGCCCTCTGCAAGTCAATCAATTGCTGTCCGACCGTAGGCTGCTCGATTCTATTGGTCGTGCCGCCTCCAAGATGAGTTTCACATCCGGTCAACAACATCATGGCTGACAGACCGGCCAGCAGGGGAATGAACAGCTTTTTCATAGGATTTCAAACAGTGAACAACCCAAAGCTGCCTGTCGCGTCACAGTTCGACAAGAGCGAAGAAGGGAGTTACGGCCATCCATCTTCGCTCAGAAACTACGACGGGACAGACCGACGGCCAGGCTCCGACTGAAACAATGACTCGCAAGCCTCATCATTCAACTCTCAAGGCAGTGGCAAGCCCGCTCGCGATGCTGTTGATCGGAGTTGGCGCCCGCGCGGCGTCAGGCATCACTTGCTGCGTTTCCAGGTCTTCTCGATAGACGCGTCCGAGATATATACCAACTCATTGTCGTTTACGCGAACAATCTTGACGGTGGAAACTTCAGGTTTTGATAATTGTTGATCACCCCCATTTGCCGTATGCGTCTTCAGCTTCGTCATCACCAGGCACCCATCCTTAACCTGCCATTTCCCCATGCTCGTGTTGGCTGATTCCATCCCTTTGGCTTCACCCTCGGTAACCTTCATTGTAGCTTCTATCGTATAATCGCCATTTGTGGCCAGGTTGATTGTGCCGGTTACATGAGCAACCCCATTAAGTAAATCGTCATCCAGCAACCAAATGCCGCTAACTTTTTGTGAAAGCGCAGTATCGGTTGATGACGGCTTCTGAATGTCTTGCGCCGACATGATTTGGCTGTAAGTCAGCATGATGGAAAATATAATGATTGGATATGTATTTTTCATAAGTGTGAATGTTGCCGGACGTTCCAAGGCTCAGCCACGGCCACTGGCCACCGCCCACGCTTGCAATCTAGACTCTCAAATTTCATAACTCAACCGAAAACTTGCTTGTCGCGCCATAGCGAGTTGGCTCAGCGTGGTGTTAGTCGTCGCGTCTAAACCCACAATCAATGTCGTAACCGGAAGTACTCATTGCCAACCGGAGTTGCAATGTTGTAAAAAAAGTTGGTTCCATCAAACAGAATGAGACCTCTGCAAAACGCATTTGAACGTGGTGGTTGAATAGAAGTCAGAGAGATATGCAAACGACAAGCGATCCCCAATATGGACTTCTGGACAGTCTGATGCCCTCTGCGCCGGCGAACGATTTTCTGGAACGGCTCGACCGTGCGGTGGACTTCAAACCCATCGAAGCGGCGTTGCACCGGATGTATCCGGCCCGGACCGGCCATCCGCCGCATCCGCCGCTGGTGCTTTTCAAGATGAGCCTGCTGCAGCACTGCTACGGCTTGTCCGATCCGCAATGTGAAGAGTTGGTGGCCGACCGGATGAGTTGGCGGCGGTTCGTGGGCTTGGGCTTGCAGGACAGAGTGCCCGACGAAACCACGCTGGTGCGCTTCCGCCAACGGTTGATGGAACATGGGCTGCATGAAAAACTGCTGCAACTGGTCAACCGCCAACTCGAACAAAAAGGGTTCATCCTGAAAACCTGCACACTGGTGGATGCGACACTGTTGGCTGCGGCGCGGCGCGCCCCGGCCAGGGAAGACAGAAGCGGTGGCGACGATGACGCGGGCTTTACCGTCAAGAAAGGCCAGCCGCATTACGGCTACAAAGCGCACGTGGCCGCCGACCAGGAGCACACGTTGATTCGTCAAGTCACTCTGAGCGATGCCAGCGTCCATGACAGCCAGGAATTTGAGAACGTGGTCAAAGGCGATGAAGAAATGGTTGTGGCCGACAAAGCCTATTGGAGCCAGGAGCGCAGCCGCTGGTGTGAACGCAGAAACATTGGCAATGGCATTTTGCGCAAGGCGTTTCGGGGACAACCGTTGGACAAAACCACACTGCTCTTTAACCGGCTGATGAGCCGCGTGCGTTGCGGGATTGAAAGAATCTTCGGCTGGTGGAAGCGATGCACCGGCTACAGGCGAGTGCGGTATGTGGGGCGTGATCCCAACCGGCTGGAGTTGGAGTTCAAAAGCATCTGTTGGAACTTGAAACGCCTGGTGAGTTTGACCAGAGCATGAAGCAATACATCCAGAACGTCCGCGCGGCGGACAAAAACGATGAAAACGGCGGTTCACATCGCCGGACACGGCGTGTCGCCAATCCCATTTTTCGTTGAATAATGACTTTGACATCAAATCAGCAACTCAAACAACCTTTTGCAGAGGTCTCAGAATATTATTTGTCTGTGCAACCCATCCGGATGGATTCGTTAGATCACTACTGGTTTCCAAAACAAACGAATTTTGGTTCGTCGCCCAAAAAATAATCACCACTCCATTGGTTTGCTCAACGTTTATAAGCGGCGGATAGATTACTCCGGTAGATATTGTAATCCCGTTTACAGTTCCCTCAAAAGCGAACAATGCGCAATAGTCAGGATATAAGTTGGTGAAAGTCAGCGAGAGAGTTCCGCTCGATGTGTCCTCATCCTGAGCAATATTATTTGTTCCCTGATACGCAAAAAGGCCGGTAAAGTCATATCCTATACTAACGCTGATACTTGAAACGGGTTGGTTCAAGAAAGAAAAATCTAAAATCAGGCGACAGGGATATAACCACACATACCCAGGATCAACCTCAAAATCGCAATAACCTGCACCACCTGCAAAGCCCGCTTCAGAAGCGATTGACTCATTGAAACTCAGAATGACATCATTGTTCGTCCATGTCTGACCGCACTGCACCTGATCAGGCACATTGTCAAACGTGACGTTAAATTGCCCGGCCCGACTGACACTGACAAGAAGTAGCGCAACGCCGATAATTTCGATTGGGATAATAGTTTTCATATTTTACTGCCGCCTAACGTTCCAAAGCCACCGCCACCGGCGGCCAAGCTCCGAATGCAATAATGACTCTCAATCTTCATAACTCAATCCAAAACTCAAGGGGCAGTGGCCGTTGGCTCCCCGGTGTTAGGCGCACGGGTCGTATCAATAATCGGGTACCTTATGCCAGTCTCTTAGTTCTGTCACACCGTGGCTGTCAATAAACAGATACACACCATTTGTTGTAATCGCCAGCAAGTTGCTGCGGGCTCGATAATCCCAAGAATCGGCAGCCACAACACACTGATAATCGGTGCCAGAAATGGTGTAATGGTTTGTGAACTGGAAAAGATGACAGACATTCGGCGACCAGTTTGTCAAGATGCCATCTTGAGCTAAATAAACTCTAGCCACCTGAAGTGACGCCCCTGTAGAGTTGAGTACACTGTCGCGATTCGCGCGAACCAGCGCTGTCGCTACGGGCACAAGAATTATGGCGGCGACAATCACCGAAAATGCGATTAGTGATAAAATAATGCCGCTTCTTTTCATGAGACGAGTGCGCCTAACGATCCAAAGATGGCATGAGTGTTGGCAAGAGCCGCAACGGGCGGCATCTTGAGTCTGTATGAACACACAAACTATACATTCGATTATGAAGATCAAGACCAACACTCACACCGAAATGAACGCCAACACTCACACTGAAAACCTCACCACAATCCCGGCCCCTTCGCAAGAGACAAACCCGCTCTACGAGCGCATCCTCCTGGGCATTGACCAACACGCCGCTGACCGGCGCGCCACGATGCCTGGCACGTGGCGACGACCCCGCTTAGGAGATTGCTTATTTGCTCTCTCGACCGTGCGGCCCGCCTCCGGTTCAGACATCTCAAGTAACTGAATTGGCCGCGTGAAAATGTTGTCCTTCATGTCGGACTATTTGTGGTGCCTTTGGCCTGCTTCTTTCCAAAGCAAATCCGCAAATTTCCCAGTAAAACCGGCTCCTCTGCTTCAGCCATGTTTCTTAGGAGGCGACGGTCTCATTCCTCACCATCGTAATAATCCAGCGCGTCTGAACGGACAAGTCTGCGCTCCGGTATCGGCACACTCCACTTGTTGCTGTCTGGATAGTGGAAGGACTCGCCAACCGGATTATCCGCCACGACATAAAGAAATAAATCCTGCATGCCGACATTGGTAATCTGGTGCGGCTCCCCCGGCTTGAAGAGGAATGCGTCACCATCCTCTATCGGAGTCGTCCCATCTTTGTGGCGGACGACGCCGCTGCCTGAAATCACATGATAGAACTCCCACTGCGCGCTATGCGAATGGTATGGATACGGAGTCTTCCCCGGCGGAATGCGGCAAATCTCGACATCGAACGGATGCCGCTCGTTCAGGTCTGTGGACTGTGGCTTGCGTCCTAACTCTTCTGAAATCTCCTTGCCAGCGCCGACGAACTTTCCTTTCGGCGACGACCAAGTAATCTCGGCAATTTTTGTTGTGTTGACTTTGTGCATGGCGAAGTCGCCTAATGGGAATAGAGCAAATCACTGTATATTCCACGCAGTGACCGCCTTAATAGCAACCTCACGTTGCTCGGGAGTCATCTCAAGTGTCTTAACCATGTAGGTCATATGGAACATATCGGTCTTACCAAAGAGAAAGCAATCAATCTCATCTTGGTCGCCAAAACGCTGACAGCCACCCGACTTTGCCTCTAGCAGTAGCTCGGTGCTGTTCACAATTATAGGCGTCACACTTCCAGAGGGGCAGGCACGTTTTTGCTGCGCCTTAAAGAAATCAAGATATGCCTGTGGTAACATCGCGGGTCGCGGTAAGTCCTGATACTCGAACGACTCTGACCATTCATGCGGATATTCCTCCCGAGGTTTTAAAAATAAAGCCGCAACCTGAGCAGAGGCTGCGCTTGACATAGTGCCGCTCTGATTTGGACGTGGAGTCATACCGACAGGTTTTACCCAGGCCAGCGCCTGCAACTTGTTGTCCGAAGTTCTCTGCATCCCCAGATAAACCCAGGTCTCAGGATGTGGCAGTCCGCTGGCTATCGGTTGGCCGCTTTTCAGGTCGCACGCCATATTGATATGGTCTTGAGTCGCGCAACCGCCCAAAAGACATAGCGCTAGGTTGCAAAGAGCGAACCGAGTAATGTGCTTAATAATTCCCATCTTTATGGTTGGTTAATGGCCTAACGTCCCATAGCTGAACCACGCCGACGGGGGAGTGGCTCCGCAAGCTCGATAATCGTTGTATAACCCAAACCATCCATAAACTCAAGGGGCAGTCGGCGTTGGCTCCTGTCCGGCGGCGATGCATCCGATGGGCGGGATTTGAATTTGCCAGGCGTGGTCGTTTAGGTTTCATGGTGATCAAAGTGATGGACAGGGAGCAGGATCAGGCGGGCGAAACCGGGATAATTCTTGAATGGGTTCCCGATGTGGAAAACAAGCTCCGCATTTGCACCCCCGCTTGCCAAAAGTGCATCAGCACATTCGCTTTAAATTGTCCCAACACTGTCAACTCCGAGTGAAGCACTGAGACAAAATCCTGACAAGGCAATTTCCGAAAGCTCGCCCGCGCCGGGCGTGCGTTGAGCCACAGGGCAATGCGCGTTGGTCAGCAGACATCGCGGGCGCGATGTCCCTGGCCCGGCTCGCGAGGACGACCGCACCACCGGGATTGAGGAATAAGGACTTGCGCATTTTGACAAACGCGGCTACGGGGGTTTCCGCCGTTTGACAACGGCGGCTACGGGGCGGGGAGCGCAGCGCGAAGATTCGACACCTTACCTTTACTTCCGCTCCGCGTTCGAGGCGGAGAGGAAAATCGAAGCCGGGCATTGGGGTCAAAGGTCCGCTGGACAGCCATCAGGAAGTTGGAAAACAGCAGTTCGGAGTTGGGGAACACATTGCCACTGTTGCGGACATCCTGGCAGTGTTCAGTTGTCAAGAGATGGGTAACAGTTTTGAACAACGAAGCAACGAAGGAACAAAGTTTTGCCGGCCAGGCTGCCTTGTTGCTTCGTGGTTAGAATCAGGAACCGGCACGAAGCAGGATAAAATCCATTGACAGCAATTCCGTTCCAACTGTATATCGGCACATACAAAGTTTGATTAAGCCGCGACACAACCAAGCCTGGCAATGACAAGGAAATTCAAATTCCGGCCTTTGTATCTCTTGAATCTTTTTACAATAATGGCCTTTACCCTTGACCTCGACCGTACTGGCGCCGCGGAAGTTCCGGCTTATCTCAATTCCCATCTGCCGGTTGACACGCGTGTCCGGGACCTGCTTTCGCGCATGACGTTGGACGAGAAAGTCGGCCAGATGGCGCAGGCGGATTCCGGGGCGGTCGCGGACGCCGCCGACGTTCAAACGTACGCCCTGGGCGCGATGCTCAGCGGCGGCAATTCCAAACCGCCGGAAAACAATCCCGCCGCCTGGCTGAAAATGGTGAATGAATATCAATCGCGGGCCTTGCAGACGCGCCTGAAAATCCCGCTGCTTTACGGTATTGACGCCGTTCACGGCCACAATGACGTTGTTGGCACCGTTATTTTTCCGCACAACATTGGCCTGGGCGCGACGCGCGATGCGGCACTGGTGGAACAGGCCGAGCACGTCACGGCCCTGGAGATGGCCGGCACGGGCATCCGCTGGTCGTTTGCCCCGTGCATCGCGGTTGCCCAGGACGCACGTTGGGGACGCACCTACGAAAGCTTCGGGCAATCGCCGGAACTGGTTTCGGAAATGGCGATGGCCGCGGTCAAAGGATTTCAAGGCAAACAACTTTCGACCCGGCCGGATTCCATCCTCGCCTGCGCGAAACATTTTGTCGGCGACGGCGGCACCCAGTATGGCACGGATGAGGGTGACACCGTGTGCGACGAAGCGACGTTACGCAAACTGTACCTGGCGCCTTATCGGGCCGCCATCCGGGCCGGGGTCGAGTCCATCATGGTTTCGTACAGCAGTTGGAACGGCAAAAAAATGCACGCCAATAAATATCTGCTCACCGGCGTGCTCAAGCAGGAACTCGGTTTCAAGGGCTTTCTTGTTTCTGACGATGCGGGCATAGACCAGATTTCGCCGGATTACAAAGAAGCGGTGGAGAGCGCCATCAATGCCGGCCTGGACATGGCCATGATTCCCCGAGGACCGGACCACTCGAACAACTATGTCGAGTTCATCCAAGACCTCAAGGAGCTGGTGGCCGAGGGAAAAGTCAAACAAACCCGGATCAATGACGCCGTATCGCGAATTTTGCGGGTCAAGTTCGAGATGGGCCTCTTTGAGCATCCCTACACGGGCGACCCGGCGTTGGCGGCGGCTATTGGTTCCCCGGCGCATCGGCAGGTCGCCCGCCAGTGCGTGCGGGAATCGCTCGTGCTGCTCAAGAACGAAAATCACACGCTGCCGTTGTCGAGGAAGGTGAAACATCTTGTCGTTGTCGGGGAGGCGGCTGATGATTTGGGCATTCAATGCGGTGGCTGGACAATTGACTGGCAGGGCCGGACTGGCGAGGCCACGACCGGCGGCACCACCGTTCTGGCCGCGATCCGCCGCGCGGTATCGCCGGAAACGCAAGTGACCTATTCTCCGGACGCCAGCGGCATTACGAATGCCGACGCCGTGATTGCCGTGGTGGGGGAATTACCTTACGCCGAATGGCAGGGCAACGCAGCGAGCCTTGATCTCGATCCAGGAGACGTTGCGCTGGTGGAACAGGCCAAAGCTTCAGGGGCGCCCGTTACGACCATCCTTCTTTCCGGCCGGCCTTTGATTCTGAGTTCCGCCCTGGACAACAGCGACGCCTTCATTGCCGCGTGGCTGCCTGGAACCGAAGGGCAGGGCGTGGCTGATGTGTTGTTTGGCGACTACAAACCGACCGGCAAACTGCCGCGCGAATGGCCGAGGAGCATGGACCAGGCGGCGGCGAATGACATGACCGGGGAGCCGCTCTTTCCCTTTGGATTTGGCCTGACTTATTGAACCGGTTGTGTTAGACTGTGTGCCAATGACGACTCAAACTGAAGAAAATGCGATTCTCGAGAAAACCAGGGCGCTGTGTCAGAGCATTGTTGACCATCTGGGGATGGGCTCCATTCGCCGGCAAATTGACGCCTTTTTGGCCGACGCGAATGCGCGCAGCCAATATGAAGCCGTGGTAAACAAAGGCCAGGCGCTTCAGGAAAAACAAGCGAAGGGCGCGCAATTGGACAGCGCCGAAATAGCCGATTTCGAGAAACACCGTGACGCATTGTTAAACAATCCCGTCGGCCGCGGCTTTCTGGACGCCCGGGAAGAGCTTCACGAAATCCAGCATTCGATCCAGAAGTACGTCTCCAAAACCCTTGAACTGGGACGCGTTCCCGAGGCGGAGGATTTGGAGGACCACTCCTGCGGTGACGGCGGCTGCGGTTGCCACAATCATTGAAGGTTTTAAGAGCCGCATGCAGCAGTGTTTTCGGTCACCCGCTGAATGCGGCTTTCCTGGGCGCGAACCCCTGCAAACCGATTTGCCCCAATCGTCCATCCCAAACTGAATGCCGGAAAAGAGACATGACAATTGCGAATTGCGAATTGCGAATTGCGGAGTGCGCGACAAGTCTGATTTCCGACTTCGCCAAGCTTCGTGCGATGGGTCACGCGACCCGTTGCCCCTGCGGAATTCGGAATGCGGATTCCAAATGGTTTAACGTCCGACCTCACCCCGGCCATGCTCACACCCTCACCCGGTCCCGCAGGACGGGACCACCCTCTCCCATCCGCTGGGCGAGGGATTTTTTATTTGTCCTCCATTACCCAACCCTCTCCCCAAGGAGAGGGCTTTCACGTTCGCCATCCCCTTGAAAATTCGTGCAATCCGTGTCAAATCTCCGCGTCTTGGCGTCTTGACGGTTCAAATTGCTTCGTGTCTCGGTTGTTTCGCTTTGTGTCGCCGGCTTTTCAAGTTCAATCATTCAGGCTGGCGGCCAAGGCATAGACCAGCGCGGAATTCCAGTTGATGGCGATTTCGTTGACCTGATAGTTGGCCTGTTCGTCGTGCCAATCGGTCGCCTTGGGATGAGGACCACCCACCAGATAGCCGGGCCAGGGATGATTCAGATATTCGCCGGTATCACGCCGGTCATGCGGATGCTGCGGTGGGTTGGACCCGAGGCCGGTGACAAACGACCGGCCATAGTAATTGCGGCCAAACAAATGGTTCAATGCATCCAGACAGGTATCGCGATAAACGCTCTTGGATGATAACCGGGAAATATTCTGGTACGTGACACGGTCGGCGGCCATGAGAATGACAGTTTGACGCGCGACTCCGCCATTGCAACCCCAGTAGTAAACCGACCCCAGGGGACGGGCGTAGGCATCGTGGTTGCGGGCCTGGACGATTTCGTCCGCCGCCGCCAGCAGGTTGCTGCGAACCAGATTCACCAGAGACTTGTCGCGACCGGAGCGCTCGGAAAACAGATAGGTGAGCAATCCAAGGTCTTTCACTTCGTCCCAATCGAAATCGCTGTCCAGTTTGCCATGCACCGAGCGGATGCGGTTCTCCAGGTCGCGCAACGCGTTGAGGTTGCCGGTGGTTTCCCATATCTCCGCCGCCGCCCACAGCCGGTTTTCAGGAACGCCGCCCAGGCGGTGGTTGGGTTCGTTGATTTCATAGGCGCCGGTACTGAAGCCGGTTTGGTCGGCCTTATGATATTCCGGGTGCGTCTGGAGAAATTGGTAACTCTTTCGGGCGGCTTGCAAGCAACGATTGGCAAAGGCCGGGTCGTACGGACGATAAATTCGCGCCGCCTGTGCCAGGATGCCTGCAAAATCCGCCGTGGCCTCGCTGCCCCAGGGAGTAAAATAGCGCTCCGTCGTTTCGAATTCCGGTGGAGCGAAACCGCCAAAGCGCGTTGTGCTCAATTTGTGGTAAACCGAACCGTCCGGCGCCTGCATGGTCAGCAGCCAGTCCAGTTCCCATTTGATCTCGGCCAGATAATCCGGCAGCGGGCCGCCGGACTCCGGAAGGTCGAGCCGGACGGTTTTGATTTGCAGGCCGAAATCCTCCCAGGCGCGGAACATCACTCCCACGGTGACGCCGGCGTTGACCACGTATTTGTTGTAATCACCGGCGTCGTGCCAGCCTTTGGTGCCGTCTTTTTGCACGTGCCCGCCGCCAACAAAATCCAGCCAGGCGTCGTTGGTGTGACAGATGTCGTGGGCGAACGTTGTGCCTTGATAAGTCGCGCTGACGGCCGTGCCGCAACGCCACAGGTAAAATCCACGCATGACCACGTAGAATGGTTCGCGGTAAATGTCCATTTCCACGCGAAACGGCGCGGATCGGCCGACACCCGGCACATCGAGCTGATAATCGCCGGGCTGTCTGAGTTTGGAAAAGTCAGCCGTGTAAAGCTGTTCGCGTGTGTCTGGATCCGAAACCGGCCCGGTGACGGCGCCTTGGAAAACCGTCGCGCCATCCGTGACGCGAATCACGGCAAAATTCGTGCAAGGCGCAGCGATGGACGCGGCTTTCTGCGCCCCGGGCGGATAACCAACTGTGTTGAGCCGGATGGGCGACGGTACTTCCACCGCGGCGGCTCGATGAACGGGCAGGAACGCCAAAAGGACAGTGGTGAACACGGCCGTGACGAAGCTTCGCCGGGCGAGTGCCACGCCCAGGCGGAAAAATTGCGTGGTCATTTGGACAATCAATCGTTTTTCGCGCTTGAGAACAAGCCGTTACCGGGCAAATCATGTAATCAAATTCAGTGACAAGCTTTTAGGGCGTTCATCCTTGACGCTCATCATTGGCAAAATATGCTCATAAGCATGAATTGCCCCTTCCGAAGCTTTTCCGCCTCGCGGCATTCCGTCTGCAAAACACACGCTCACCAATCAGCTCTCTAATCACATTACCCTATGCAACTTTCCTGGATCGACCTCGGTATCATCATCCTGTACCTCATTTCCACCATCTGTGTCGGGTTCTGGGTTTCCAAGCGGGCTTCCCAGAGCATGAAACACTACTTTCTCGGTGGGAACCGGCTGCCGTGGTATATGCTCGGCGTTTCCAACGCGTCCGGCATGTTCGATATTTCGGGAACCATGTGGCTGGTCTATGTAACGGCCGCCTATGGCTTGAAAGGAGTATGGCTCCCCTGGCTTTGGCCGGTCTTCAACCAGATTTTTCTGATGGTCTATATGTCCATCTGGATGCGCCGTTCCAACGTGATGACAGGCGCGGAATGGATTCAGACCCGATTCGGGAAAGGGCCGGGCGCGACGGCTTCGCATATCATCGTCGTGGTCTTTGCCCTGGTCAGCGTCATCGGCTTTCTGGCTTACGCGGCCAAAGGCATCGGCAAGTTTGCGGGTGAATTTCTGCCGGGCCATCTCTCGGACGATACTTACGCATGGATTCTGATGGGCATCACGACCTTCTATGTCGTCAAGGGCGGCATGTTCAGCGTGGTGTTCACCGAGGTCGTCCAGTTCTGTGTTCTGACGGTCGCCTCCATCGCCATCGGCATCATTGCCATGGTCAAGGTCGCCCCGGACATGCTGAACAGGGTAGTGCCATCGAGTTGGCATGAGCTATTTTTTGGCTGGAAGCTCGATTTGAACTGGACCTCCATTCCTGAAATCAACAACCGGCTTGCCTCGGATGGCTATTCGCTCTTTGGCATTTTCTTCATGATGATGGTGTTCAAGGGCATCCTGGTCAGCGCCGCCGGGCCGGCGCCAAATTATGACATGCAGCGCGTGCTGGCCACGAAGGGACCCCGCGAATCGGCGCTGATGAGTTCGACGGTCAACGTGGTGCTGTTCTTTCCGCGGTACATGATGATTACCGGTTTGACAATCCTGGCGCTGGCTTTCTATTCGTCGGATTTGGCGGCGATGGGGGACAAGCTGGACCTCGAAAAAATACTGCCGCTGGCCCTGGCAAAATTTGTGCCGGTGGGCATTCTTGGCCTGCTCATGGCGGGGTTGTTGGCTGCGTTCATGTCGAATTTCGCCGCCACGGTCAATGCGGCGCCGGCCTATCTGGTGAACGACATTTACAAGCGGTACATCAACCCCAATGCGCCGCAGAAACGGTATGTGATGCTCAGCTACCTGGCTTCCTTTGGGGTCGTCGTGGTCGGGCTTACCTTCGGCATCTTCACCCAGTCCATCAATTCAATTGTGACCTGGATCGTGTCCGGATTATGGGGCGGATACGTGGTTTCAAACGTGCTGAAGTGGTATTGGTGGCGGTTCAACGGCTGGGGTTATTTCTGGGGCATGGCCGTGGGGATTACCAGCGCCGTGGTGATGGCCTCACCCCTGGTCCTGCCCAACGTTCATGACATCAACAAGTTTCCGATCATTCTGGTCATCTCGCTGGTGGCGGCCTTGCTGGGAACGTTCCTCACGCCGCCGGACAGCGAAGATGTCTTGAAGGAATTTTATCGTCGGGTGCGGCCTTGGGGTTTCTGGGGGCCGATTCGGGCAAAGGTCATGCAGGAAGATCCCGGTTTTCAGCCGAACAAGGATTTCTTCCGCGACATGTTCAACATCATTATTGGCACCATCTGGCAGACCTGTTTCATCGTGCTGGCCATGTTCCTGGTGACCCGCCATTTTCAAAATGCCGTCATCACCCTCGTCGTGCTGGTAATCACCTGTTTCATCCTGAAGAAGACGTGGTATGACAGACTGCCCGCGCCCACGCCGGACGCCGCGCCTGAACCGCGCGACCAGCCTGGCGCGGCCAAACCTGCCGCCGGTTAATTGTTTGAATTTCCTATTAACTATGCGTTTTGGACATTTCGACGACGACCAACGGGAATACGTTATCAACCAACCTCAGACCCCGCTGCCCTGGATCAATTACCTTGGCTGCGAAGCGTATTTTGGACTCATCTCCAATACTGCCGGCGGTTACTCATTCTACCGCGACGCGCGCCTGCGCCGCCTGACGCGCTATCGCTACAACCATGCGCCGTTTGACGTCGGCGGCCGGTACGTGTACCTCCGTGACAACGACACCGGCGAGTTCTGGTCGCCCTCGTGGCAACCGACGCGCACCGAACTGGACAAATACGAGTGCCGGCACGGCATGGGTTACACCATCATCGGTTCCACCTATAAAAAGATTGAGGCGCAAACATGTTACTTCGTGCCCCTGGGCGAGACTCTGGAAATTTGGAAATTTCAGGTGACCAACCGCCGCAAAAAGGCGGCCCGGCTTTCCGTTTTATCCAGCATCGAGTTCTGTCTCTGGGATGCGCAGGACGACGCCACCAACTTCCAGCGCAACTTCAGCACCGGCCAGGTCGAGATCGTGGACGAGGTCATTTATCACAAGACCGAGTATCGCGAACGTCGCAATCATTTCGCGTACTTCGCCTGTTCGGAGAAGCTCGCCGGATTCGATACGCAACGCGACATGTTCCTGGGCGCTTATCGCAGTTGGGACAATCCGGCGGCGGTGGAGCGGGGGAAGTCCTTCAATTCCATCGCGCACGGTTGGGCGCCGCACGGTTCACATCATATCAAGGTGAATTTGAAACCGGGTGAAACGAAGGAAATCATCTTTGTCCTCGGTTACCACGAAAACCCGGTGGACCAAAAATTCGACCCGCCGGATTCGCAGACCATCAACAAGCAGACGGTCAAGCCGGTGATGGCCAAATATCTCGATGGCCAAAACGTCAGGGCGGCTTTTGATAAATTGCGCCGGTATTGGGGCAATCTGCTCGGCCTCTACCAGGTGCGGTCGCCTGACGTGCACGCCAACCGCATGGTCAACATTTGGAACGCCTACCAGTGCATGGCCACGTTTAACATGTCGCGCTCGGCGTCGTTCTACGAATCTGGCATCGGCCGCGGCCTCGGTTTTCGCGATTCCAACCAGGACCTGTTGGGTTTCGTTCACATGGTTCCCAGCCGCGCGCGCGAACGCATCCTCGATCTTTCGGCCACCCAACTCAAAACCGGCGGCGCGTTTCACCAGTATCAACCGCTGACCAAACGCGGGAATCACGACCTCGGTGCCAATTTCAACGACGACCCGCATTGGCTTATCATCGGGGTTGCGGCCTACCTCAAGGAGACTGGCGACTGGGGCATTCTTGATGAGCCGGTGCAGTTCGAGAATGAAGCTGGTTCCGAGCAGCCGCTTTACGAGCACCTGCGCCGCAGTTTCAATTACACCCTCGAGCGCCTCGGCCCGCACGGCCTGCCGCTCATAGGCCGCGCCGACTGGAATGATTGTCTGAACCTGAATTGTTTCTCGAACACGCCGGGCCAGTCATTCCAGACCACGACCAACAAGGAGGGCAAGGTGGCCGAGTCGGTTTTCATCGCCGGCTTGTTTGTTTTGGCGGCGAAGGAACTGGCGAAGATTGCAACCCGGCGCGGTTCGAAGAAAGACGCCGACCGGTGTCTGGCTGAAGCCGCCCGGATGGAAGAAGTCATCCTCAAGCACGGCTGGGACGGCGCGTGGTTTGTGCGCGCTTACGACGATTTTGGCAAACCGATCGGCTCAAAGGTTTGTGAGGAAGGGAAGATTTTTATTGAATCCCAGGGCATGTGTATCATGGCCGGCGTCGGCCTGAAGGATGGCAAAGCCGGGATCACGCTCGAATCGGTGAACCAGCATCTCGCCACCCGGCACGGCATCGTGCTGCAACAGCCGGCCTTTTCGAAGTATTACATCCACCTGGGTGAAATTTCCTCATACCCGCCGGGCTACAAGGAGAACGCCGGCATCTTTTGCCACAACAATCCGTGGATTATCATCGCTGAAACCATGGTCGGCAACGGCAACCGCGCCTTTGATTATTACACCCGCATCAATCCGTCCGCGCGCGAGAATATCGGCGAGATCCATCGGTGCGAACCCTACGTGTTCGCGCAGATGATCGCCGGCAAGGATGCTCCCACGCACGGCGAAGCCAAAAATTCCTGGCTCACCGGCACCGCCGCGTGGACCTACTTCACCATGACGCAGTGGATTTTGGGCATTCGTGCCGAGTACGAAGGGCTGCGCGTGGACCCGGTGATTCCGGCCAAATGGAAGGGTTTTGCCGTTACGCGCCGGTTCCGCGGCAATACCTATGTGATCGAGGTGAAAAATCCGAAGGGTAAACAGCGCGGCGTAAAAAAACTGCGGGTGGACGGGAAGGAAATCACCGGCAACCTTCTGCCCGCGTGTCCACCGCGTTCCAAACCCATTCGGGTCGAAGCCGTGCTGGAAGGTAACGTAAAATCTGAAAAATAAAACATGAATTCCGAACTGGCTCTGATTTGCCCACCGTTATCATTTCGTAGCAGCCGACGTGAGGAGGCTCCGAACGGAGTTTTGTGGAGAAAATTGAGCCTCGTTACCTCGGCTGCTGCAAGAAAACAATTGGTCAGCCTGTAGATGAATTGAAAGGGAATTACAACGTATGAATATGCGGTCTTCAAACTGCCAGCCGATGGCTTGGTTTTGCCTCATGGGCTTGAACTTTGTTTTGGTTTCCTGTCGGACCCAGCCCGTCGCGGTTCAAAGCACGGGTGCTCTTCAGTCCGAGGCCGGGACTGAACGCATTCAAAATGGTGTCCAGTTGCACACCGCCAACATAAACGTGAAGGTGCAATTCTACGCCGACGACATCGTCCGCATCGTCAAGTGGACGACTGATGGAACGCCCGAAAAATCGAGCCTGGTCGTGCTTCAAACCAACTTGCCGGATTTGGACATCCGTATTAAAGAGAACGCCAACACCATCACACTGGCTGCCGCGAACCTCAGCGTACAGTTGTCTAAAATTGACGGCGCGATTCAATATCTCGCCCCTGACAACCGGGTCATTTTGCAGGAGCACGGGCCGGCCGCCATCACGCCGGTCCGGATGAAGTATGAAACGAACGCGTTCAATGTAGAACAGGATTTCATGCTGGCGCCGGAAGAAGGCATCTATGGTCTGGGCCAGCACCAATACGGCTGGTTGAATTATCGCGGACACACCGTCAAGCTGATGCAGGCCAATACCGATGCGGTCACGCCTTTCCTGATTTCCACCGCGGGTTATGGCATCTATTGGGATAATTACTCCAAGACCATCTTCGCCGATAATCCACTGAAAATGTCGCTCTGGTCCGAGGTGGCCGACAATGTGGACTATTATTTTATCGCCGGGACCAACCTGGATGCGGTCATCGCTGGATATCGGGACCTGACCGGGCAGGCCCCGATGTATGGCAAATGGGCCTACGGTTACTGGCAGAGCAAGGAACATTACGCGACACGCGACGAACTGCTGAACATTGCCCGGGAATATCGCCAGCGCCAGATTCCCATTGATGGCCTCGTCCAGGACTGGGATTACTGGGGCGGCAATTCCAATTGGAGCAGCATGTTCTTCGACCCACAAACTTATCCCGATCCGAAGGGGATGATTGACATTCTGCACGGCGAAAATTTTCATCTGATGATTTCCATCTGGGCCGGATTTGGCCCGGCCACCGCGATTTACAAGGACATGGAACAACGAGGGTACCTCTATCCGCCGACCGGCTGGGCCGGGTTCAAGTATTACGATGCCTACAATCCGGCAGCCAACGACCTGTACTGGCAGTACGTGAGCAAGGGTTTATTCTCGAAGGGCATTGACGGCTGGTGGATGGACTCGACCGAGCCTGACATCGTCAACGCCCTGACCAAGGAATCGGAGGAGTACGAAATGAAACGGGTTGGGACCAATTATCTCGGGTCATTCGCCTGCTATCTCAATCCATATTCCCTCCTGGACACGGAGTCGGTCTATCAACATCAGCGCCGGGAAACCGACCGGAAACGGGTCTATATCCTGACCCGTTCCACATTCGCCGGCCAGCAACGGGCAGCAGCGACAACCTGGTCAGGCGACATCGGCGCGGATTGGGGCGTTTACAAACGGCAGATCCCGGCCGGGATCAATCACAGCATGGCGGGCATTCCGTACTGGACTTTTGATATCGGCGCGTTTGTGCTCGACAGCGCTGGCGGTGTTTTCGACCGTGGCGGCCAGGATCCCGCCTATCAGGAACTTTACACCCGCATGTTCCAGTTCGGCGCGTTTTGCCCCATCTTCCGCTCGCACGGTTCGGAAACGCCCCGCGAAATCTGGCGGTTCGGCGATTTCAGCGATGTGCTCGTGAAGTTCGACAATCTGCGCTACCGCCTGCTTCCTTACATCTATTCACTTGCCTGGCAGGTGACCGACCAGGGCTACAGCATCATGCGTGGACTGCCCATGGATTTTGCCGATGACACCAGGACCTATTCCATTGACGACCAGTTTATGTTTGGCCCGGCCATCATGGTCTGCCCGGTAACGGAGTACATGCTCCATCGGCCGCCCGAGGCCAGCGTGCTCATTTCCGCTGACCAGTTCCGGACGAAAGACGGCCAGCCGGGCCTGAACGTGAAGTATTACAGCGACGGCCACTTCGGAATGCTGTGTCACGAAGCGGTGGAGACAAATGTCAATCTGTTCTGGTACACCGGCTGGCCGGATTACATTACCAGTCCCAAATTCTCGATGCGCTGGGAAGGCAAACTGGTTCCGACGAAGACCGGGACTTATCGGTTCCACTTCAAGAGTTTCGGGCCGAAACGAGTTTTTCTGGACGGCCGGTTGTTGAACAACAGTTACTCGGCGATGGAAGCCGAGACCGTTCCGGTGGAACTCCAGGCCGGCAAGGAATACGACTTTGCCTGTGAAACGGCCAACTCGGTCCTGGGTGCTTTCAAGGCGCAACTTTACTGGAAGACCCCGGAAATGTTCGCAAAAGAAAAAATCGTCGAGCCACGGCCGACCACGCGCCCGGTTTATCTGCCGGCGGGAACGCAGTGGATTGATTTCTGGACCGGCCAAACGTTGCCGGGCGGTCAGACCATTGCGGCGGACGCGCCCATTGACAAGATTCCGTTGCTGATCCGGGCCGGTTCCATTATCCCGCTGGGACCGTTCGTCCAATATGCCACTGAAAAACCGGCCGACCCCATCGAATTGCGGGTCTATCCCGGTGCCGACGGCAATTTCACGCTCTACGAAGACGAGAACGACAATTACAATTACGAAGAAGGCGTGTACGCCACCATCGCGTTCCATTGGGACGATGCGAAACGCCAGCTCACCATTGGCGATCGGAAAGGCTCCTTCCCCGGCATGCTGAAGGAGCGCTCCTTCAACATCGTGCTGGTGGACAAAGACCACGGCATTGGAATCGAAATCACCGATCATCCCGACAAAACGATCTCCTACGATGGCCAACGGCAGGTCGTTCAAATGTAATTTCCGGGTCGCCGGGTCGTTGACGGTGAATTGGTGCCCCGGTAGGGACTCGAACCCTAAACCAATTGATTAAGAGTCAACTGCTCTACCAATTGAGCTACCGAGGCAAAACTATTGTAAACATTGGCGATTTAATCGCCTCAATTTTCCTCCTTTTCCTCATTGCATACCGCCTTTTGATACCGTAAGGTTCTGACTGTGTATGACAGTACCAAACGGCACTCTTATTCAAACGGCGGCTGCAACAGGTAGCCGGAAATTAACCACTACCAGCGCGGACGGCAAGTGGAAATCCTACCACGCTGTCCCAGGCTTGATGCAATACCTCGAATCGGACGTGTTCTTTGCCCGCGTTAAGGTCCGGGGTATCGTGAAGCGCGCCAGCCTCAAAACTGTGGTGTTCTCCGTGGCCAAAGAACGGTTACGGGACAAGCGCACCGATTTGAGGGAACCGGAGCCGGAAACGACCGTCGAGACTTTCCACGATGCCCGGTTGCTCTACCTTGCCGACATTGAGAACGATCACGCGCTCGCGCCGGAGACGAAACGCTACTGGCAATACCGGGTTGCGGCGTTGCTCAAATCATGGCCGCGTCTCGATTCAATGAAGTTGAACAAGATCACATTGCCACAGTGCAGGCTATGGGGTAGGCGTTTCGCCAAAAAGTTTGAGGCCGTGAATTTCAATAATACGCTCGCTGCGTTACGGAATATCCTAAAGCGAGGCGGGCTTGGCCGTGACAAAAACCCCGCGTTCGCTCTCGACCGGCTTGGCGTGAAGCCAAAGGAATTGACGCTGCCAGAGCCGAAACAGTTTGAGAAGCTGGTCGAGATGGTTGCAACCAGTGGCGCGGGACAGGCCCGCCACTGCGCGGACTTGGTTGAATTTCTCGCCTACTCCGGTTGCCGTATCAGCGAAGCGCGCATGGTGACGTGGCAGGACGTGGACATTGAGCGCGGTGAAATCAAAATCCACAACGCCAAGTGCAGCAAAAAATCATCGGCTCACAGCGTCCGTTTCGTGCCAATCATTCCGCCAATGCGCCGGTTGCTCGACCGATTGCGCGTGCAAAACCAATCAGCGGCCATTGAGCGCATTTGCGTACTTGGCGAGTGTCAAAAATCGTTGGACCGGGCGTGTAAAATTGTTGGCTGCCCGCGAATCACTCACCATGATTTACGTCATTTGTTCGCTTCGCACTGCATTGAATCGGGCGTGGACATTCCTACGGTATCGCGCTGGCTTGGCCACGTTGACGGCGGCGCGCTGGCAATGAAGGTTTACGGTCATCTTCGCCGGGCGCACTCGCAAGACATGGCCGCAAAGGTGACGTTTGGCCAGACATTGCCGGAGAACGTCACGCCTCTGCCAGTGACACAGGCTGCGGAACTCCAACGGCAAGTTTGAGTAGAAAATTATTTTGAAATTCGGTTGACATGGTGACGCAGTAGTAGGATACTCAGCAACGTTCGGGATAAGCCCGGACACAAATTTAGATAGCGGCGGGTCAGGCATGGCTATGAGGCAAAGGGAAAAAAGCCTCCATCCCCATCCGACCATTACTCGAAGCGGCACAGTTTGCCGGTTCAATAGCGGCCACTGACAATGAAATTGTCGTGGCCGTTTTACTTTTTAAGGAGACGGCACGGCGAGCAAAGAGAAAGGCGAGCCATGCCAGATCAAGAGAAAAAAAACAGAATCAGGCCCGGCAATAATCAGCCGGACGCGCCAGCCGTTCCATTGCTGGCCTTCACTATTTCACAGGCCGCGCAAGCATTGCAGGTGAGTCGCGTGAGCATCTACAGATTGAGGCAACGTGGACTCCTTCATTTCAACAGTAGCTTGCGAAGTCCCCGAATTGCGCGCTCAGAACTTGAACGTTTCCTGACAGAAACAGCGAAGTGAAAAGCCGCCGCGCTCCGTGACAGGAAAAACGCGACGGCAAAACGAACGATGAATACAAATTGCGCTCTTGAAATCGAATCGTCAACCCGAATCAGCGAGCTACGCGAACTGCTTGGCCAAGACGTGCTCTTGCTCCAGTGGCCGCTTGGCTCAAAAGGCACTCCGCGAAAATGGGGACACTTGACTATCGAAGCCATGAACGACCCGCGATATTTGGAACGATTGTCCACCGGGAACGTTGGCGTCGCGCTGGGCGAAAAGTCCGGCCATCTGTGCGTGGTGGACGTGGACGTGGATGAGTTGGTTGAACCGTTCCTGTCGGCGAATCCTCACTTGGCAAACACCCTCCAAACGCACGGGGCACGCGGGCGAGTATTTTGGATGCGGATGCGCGGCAATTATCCCGGCACCTTCACGTTCAAAAGCAGATCCGGCTTGGAAGCAGGCGAGTTTAGATCGCATGGAAGCCAAAGCATCATTTCCGGCCGACACCCTTCCGGACAGCCTTACCAGGTGGTGAATCATTCAAGGCCGGTGGTCGTTGAGTTTGAAAATTTGAACCTTCCTAACCTGACCAACGTGGATTATTCGGGCGGAACCGTGTCAACCCCATCGGTTTATCTGGCATATGATGTGCTCAATCGTTTGACAAACATGGTCGATGCCGTGGGCACGACGGTTTACAGCTACGATAGCGTCGGCCAGCTTTTGAGCGAAGCTGGGCCGTGGGCCAGTGACACCGTGAGTTACACATACACCAACCGATTGCGGATGGGCTTGAGTTTGAGCCAGCCCGGCGGGTCATGGTCGCAAACCTACGGCTACGATGTCACACGCCGGCTTACAAACGTGACCTCGCAGGCGGGCAGTTTTGGTTACCAGTATCCCGGATCCGGCCCCTCGACACTCGTCACTCGACTCACCTTGCCCAATGGCGCTACTATCACCAATATATTTGATTCCGTCGCCCGAATGCTTTCGACCAAGCTCTTAAATTCCAGTGCAACGATTTTGGACTCTGAAAGCTACGCTTACAATCAAGCTGGCCAACGAACCGTCGAGACAAACACGGCGGGTGATTTTCGGAATTATACCTATGACAAAGCCAGTGAATTAACTTCAGCCATCGGCAAGGAAGCAGGCGGCACAACCAACCGCTGGCAGGAACAACTGGGTTATGCATATGACGCAGCGGGCAATTTGAACTACCGGACGAATAATAATTTGCTAGGTGTTTTCAGCGTGAACGATCTGAACGAATTGACGACAGTAACCAATGGCGGCAGGTTGACAGTGGCAGGCACGACCACCACTCCAGCGACGAGCGTAACGGTGAATACCTCCAATGCTGTGCGGTACGCCGACAACGCCTTTGCCAGCACCAATCAGCCTTGGACCAACGGCAATAATTCCTACACCGCGGTTGGCCAGGACAGCTATGGCCGGGTCAGCAGCAACAGCGTGACGGTAAGCCTGCAAGCCACGAACACCTACAGCTACGATACCAATGGCAACCTGACCAGTGATGGCACACGGAATTTTGCCTATGACGATGAAAATCAGCTTATCGGTGTTTCCGTGGCCGATGTCTATAGCAACAGCTTCGTCTATGACGGGAAATTACGCCGAAGAATCGAGAAAGATTTTGAATGGCAAGGCGGAGCCTGGGTTCAGACGAATGAAGTCCACTTCATTTACGATGGCAACGTGGTAACTGAAGAGCGCAATGCCGGCAACAATCCGCTGGTGACGTACACGCGCAGTGGCAGCAGTTTATTGGCCCGCATTGATTATGGGCAGGAGATTCCAGGCAGCCCAACAACAGCCTTTTATCACACGGACGGCAACGGCAATGTGACGATGTTGATCTACAATAATCAAATCATTGCTGCCAAATATCTTTACGATCCGTTCGGGAACACGCTCTCGATGAGCGGACCGCTGGCCAGTCTCAATGTTTATAGGTTTGCATCGAAGGAATGGAATGGCAACGCCGATCTCTACTATTTCGTTCGTCGGTATTATGACCCGATGCTTCAACGCTGGCTAAATCGTGACCCCATCCAGGAAGCTGGGGGGTTGAACCTTTACGATTACGTCGGGAACAACCCAATCAACCGGATAGACCCTTATGGATTGGCTTGGTATGACGGGATTGCTGGCCTCACTGGACTTGGTGGCCCAGGAACCTTTTCGGCTGCTTGGAGCGGCTTTGGCGGCAGTTGGTCTGACTCGGCTAACTCGATAGGTCAAGCACTTGGCGGTGCGGCGGCTGGAAACTGGGATCAGGTTGCGAACGCCTACGATTCCGGCATTTTCGGGCAAACCCAGGACGCCGACCCGTTCACCTACTATGGAACTAGGGCGGCTGTCGGCACGGCTGCTGCGGCAACTGCGGCTGCGGTTGCTATTGACGCAGCAGGGATTTCGACTCGAATCGCGTGTCATGGGTCTCATCATGAATTTGGGCCGCTAGGCCGATTGCCACACGTGCAACTCAACTGGTGGCAGGCTGGCGTGAAAGGAAGTGGCGGTGCGCTCCGCATACCTGTTCCCCCAGGAACCCCCGGCTTCCCACCATGACAATTACAAGTGCAACTCAACTCGGAGATTTGCTGAACCTGGTTCACGACCGTTGGTTCAATGTTGAGCAAATCGTTTCTGACCAGGAACAGAAGACTGTGGCGCTCCATCTCGAAAGAAAGAAAGCGAATCTTTCGGGTGGCTCAAAAGATGGAATCAGGCTGCTCATAAAAAACGTCGAAGCACTGACCATCAATGACACGGAGAAAGTGCGCGACTACGATGTCAATGAAGTCAAATTCGATACTGCGAGTGGCCGTCTGATTATTACCGGCGGAATACCCATCACGATTGAAATCAAAGTTACGGCACTCAATGTTGAACTGGTAAGCGCCTTGGAAACTTGATTTGCGGGAAGACACCATCCCCTTACGTCAGTAGAGGCGGTGCAGGTGCGACGGCCAGTCACCGTTGAAATGCGTTGAAGGGTGTTGACGGGTTCAACGGCATTCAACGCCTCGGATCAACGCAACTCAACACCGTTCAACGTCAGCCGTCCACGTCGTCGAAATTAGCCCGTGAACTTGCAGCCAAGATGACCGGACGAGAGCGGCTAAAAGTGGAAAGTATGCCATGACTGTCACCGATCACTTCAAAACCAGCCAGCCGGGGTCGAATCAAAACCGGCCACTCTGAGGTGATTTATTCATATCAGATTTCTGGATGCAAGCAAGGGGCTTTTGAGGTAGTGGGTCAGTTTGAAATCAGTTTGACTCCAACGAGCTGTCAGGCCGATGGCTTTACGTCCGATTCCAATGCCCTGCGAATCCTCGGTGTAATGAACAACGACTCAAACAACCAATAGACTGGATACCACAGTACATAAATGCCAAAAAATGCTAGTAAAAATTGGCGTGGGAAAAACCGATTTGCCAACCAGTACGCCAACATAACTGTTGGCGCGAGGATCAGGAAATACCCCAATAACCTAAGCCCGTCAATCCAGGGATCACGCTGTCTGGCCTGATTATATAGGCCCATCGCTCTCGCCAGTTTTTGCCTTTGAAAGCTGGAATGTCTCTTGAGCGCTCAAGTTTCATAGAAACACAATAGGCATAAATTACCCTTGTGATTCCTAAAATCAAGGCAACAAACCGACGATTTATTCCAACGTCCAAACATGGTTAGAGATTCGGGCTTTTATCGCTGGCATAAATCATGGATTACGAATCTTCCACGTCAATCAAGCGGTTCGGGCTGCAAGATAAAACGAGCCGGGGCCGAGCGGCGAGCCTTAGCTCGCGGCCCCGGCGGTCGCGGGTTCGTTGGCCTTTCGACTTTTCTTGTTTTCCCGGCTTACTCCCGGCGCTTCCTTGACGCGATAGCTTTTGCCGGTGATGGCGATGACTTGGGCGTGGTGCAGGAATCGGTCGAGAATGGCCCCGGCAGTGGGCACGTCACACAGGAGTTTGCCCCATTCTTCCAGCGGGCGGTTGCTGGTCATGATGGTGGAACGGTTTTCGTAGCGGCGCATGATGACTTCCAGCAGGTATTCGCCGGAGTGTTTGGGCAACTGTTTCAAGCCCATGTCATCAATGATGACCAGATCGGGCTTCAAGTATTTGCGCAGCGTTTTGTCCTGCTGGTTGAAGGCTTCGTCCTTCATGAAATCGCGCACCAGATCGAAGATGGAGCGGTAGAGCACCAGAAAGTTCATCTTGATGGCCTCGTAACCGATGGCTTGGGCCAGATGCGTTTTGCCGACGCCGGGCGGACCCAGGAAAAGCACGTCTTTGGCTTCGCGGATGAACTTGCCGCTGGCCAGATCGAAAATCTCCTTTTTGTGAACGGAGGGGTTGAAGCTCCAGTCGAAGTCTTCCAGTGGTTTGAGGCTGTGGAAGTCGGCGGCCTGGGTGCGGCGTTCCAACTGGCGTTGTTGCCGGACATTCAGTTCGTCCTGGAGGATGAGTTCCAAAAACTCGGCGTGGCTCAAACGGTTGGCGGCGGCTTCCTGGAGCCGGACGCTCAAGGTCTGGCCCAGGCCGGAGAGACGGAGTTGTTTCAGGGTGGTTTCGAGGTTGGTGGTGTTCATGGTGATATGGATGGTTCTTGGTTGATGGTTGAGGGAGCAAAACAATCGGGAACGCAGTCCCGGTAAGTTTCCAAATTACGGATGAGGGGATGCGTTTCCAGAAAGTCCAGTTGCGGTGCCGGGCCGGCCTGTTCCAGCAAGGCGCGCAGGTCGCGCAAGCGCCAGGCGCCATGATGCAAGGCGATTTGGGCGGCACGTTCCAGGGCGGATACCGGATGTTTGCCGGCCAGCGACAACAGGCCGTGCAAGACCCGGATGCCGATAGGACCGCGCTGTTGCGCCATCGCCTCAGCCCAACTGCCGGTGTGCGCGCCGATCAACCGTGCGCGATCCAGCAGATAATCCAGACCCTGTTGGATGACATGCCGATGCGGGGAATGCAGATGGTTCGGATCGGTGGCGAACTTTCCCGGTTCGGCCAGCGCATGGACGGCGATGACTTCCCGGCGTTGGTTGAACACCCGCACCAGCCGGGACTCCCAGCGTGCCCAGACCTGCCGCCCGACATACTCCGGCGGCACCGAGTAATACGACCGCTGCAACTCGATGTAACCATCCCGATGCACCGTGCGCGGGGCTTCTTCAAACGCCGGAAACAAACTCTCCGGCAGCGGCAACAGTTGCGGGCGTTCCACGGCGTTGAACACCTTGCCCACTTGTTGCCGGGTGGTGCCGTGAATGCGGGTGTCGGCCACGCCGCTTTCCCAATCCGAGAGAAACAGGTTTTGCGCGGACAGACTCTCGAAGCTGCGGCCCTTGAGCGCGTTGTTCTGGGCAAACTTCACGCCCGCCTCGATCTTGCCCTTGTGCTGCGGCATCGCCGGGCGCGTCGGCAGCATCACCGTGCCGTAATGCCGACAAAACTCCGCCACTTTCGCGTTGAGTTCGGGATCAAACCAATCCGCTCGGGTCACGGCGGCACGCAGGTTGTCAATCACCAGTGTCTTGGGAACCCCGCCATAATAGCGAAACGCATTTTCCAGACACCGGATGAAGCTTTCGGTCGTCTGCCGCCAGACGACTTCACTGTAGCCTTTGCGTGAATGGCTCAAAACAATCCGAAACAGATGCGGTCGCTTCCGTTTGCCATCCACCATCACCCACGCCCCTTGCCCAAAATCCACCTGCGCTTCGGCCCCCGGCTCCACTTCCATCCGCACGAACGGGATCGGCTGGGTCTGCCGCAAGTGCCGCACAAATCGTTTGACGGCCTGATAACTGCCCGTGAAGCCGTGGTCACCGACCAAATCCTGATAAATCCGTTGGGCGCTCAACCCGACCGCCACCGCCGCTTCAATCTGCGGCTGCCACGGCTGGCAAAGACTCTGGCGACCCGCAGTGGAGCCGAGGGTCGAAATGGCTGGTTTTGCCGCCGGATCAGCCTCCGAGCCGGGGGTCGAAATGGCCGGTTTTGACCGGGCCAGTCGCAGATACCGGCCCACCGTCTCCCGGTTGATGTCCAGTTCGCGCGCAATCCGCCGGTGCGACCAGCCATGCGCCGCCAAGGTCAAAATCGAATGTTGCAGGCTCACGTTGAGTATATTCATCGCGTCCTTGTGCCCTTTCCCCGGCACTCAACGCAATGCGTCCCTCAAAGTGGCTGGTTTTCATTCGACCCTCCCTGGCTGGTTTTGACCGTCCGCTGACACTGGTACTGACGCGAAGCATTTTCCGGGCACGACCGGCCGTAAACCGAAACCAAAAATGACTACCGAAAAATATCAGCCGCAACTCACGCGCATCCTACAAATGGCCGAGATCGAAGCAGACCGTGACCAGAGTGGGCACGTAGGCGTTGAGCACGTTCTGATCGCCATGTTTCAGGAAGGTGGTAATCCCGGCTACAACCTAATGACTGACCACGGCCTGACGCTCGAACGTGTGCGTGACATGGACTGGACCAAACCGGCTGAACCGGCTGCATGAGTGGCAATGAAGGCGGCAAATCCTTTATGGCAGGTTCGCAAACAACGTGCCACGCACTGTCGGCCAAGACGCCCCGATAATTCGCCGTTGGTGGTTGGCGTGTATTCCGCCGAACAGATTTTAGTCGCCAACGGCCGGCATGACGCGCGAAACGGTTGGACCAAGGAATTTCCCGCGATCTTCACGAACCTAAAACGGTTTCCTGAAACTGTCGTTGGCAGCATTTTTGATTTTTGGGAACACCAACATCTGAACGGACATTCCCCAGGCTGAGACAAAATCCGATTTCCCCGCGTCTCACGACACCGGACCACTGCATCATCGCCGCTCTGACGCGATCCTGACGCGAAGATTCCGCCGGTTCATCCCCAAAACGATCAACATCATCACTCACAAGCAAAAAATCGCTGGACCAAAACCGCGTATAACGCCACCACGAGCAACCGGCCGAGCAAGCCACCAGGAAAACGAGCGCCGTAAACGCCCTACAACGCGCCGGAACCGCCGCACGCCTGGATTCCCCGTCCGCATCCGAAACGCCTCACCACGCCCCGCCGCGACGCGAGCACCACGCCAAAAAGCCGGACATGACGAACCGCCGATGCATCGCACCGGACACGCTCCATTTCAGCTTCTCACCAGCGCGTGATGCGTCAAGAGCAAATGCGAACGAATCAGGCGCGATAGGGATACCGTGGGAAGCAAAAATGGACTGGTGGTTTTTGGGGATTTTGGACGCCAACATGCGCGCCGCCCATTTGATACCGCATTTGATACCGCGAGCCGTTCAAGGGGCATTTTTGGGAAACATTCGGAAACACTAAACCGCGCTGACGGTGAGAATCGCCGCATTTTGAAACGCTGATTAACAGAGGGAACTATTCAGCAATTTACCTTCCAAAATTAAGAGTCAACTGCTCTACCAATTGAGCTACCGAGGCACTCAAAAGAGGACCCGTAGCATCTCACAATCGCGCCATTTGTCAACGTGGTTGAAACCGGCCAATTTCATCCAGAGAGGCTTCGAAGTCCGAACCGTTGCCGCCGTGAATCCGCCGCTTTGATTTCGCTAGACAAATGGCGTCGCCCGGTGCGTCATGTAAGGTGGAATGCGGCGGGAACCGGAACTCGAACGGCTCTACGACGAGCACGCCCAAGCGCTTTATGCCTTTCTGCTCAGTTTCACCCGCGATGAATCGGACACCTACGATTTGCTCCAGGAAATATTTGTCAAACTCGCCCGCAACCCTGAATTGCTGGACGGTATTCGCGACCAACGCGCGTTTCTCATCCGGCTGGCGCAAAACGCGGCAATTGATTTGATCCGGCGCCGAGGCACGCGCGAACGAACAAAGGAAAATTTCGCCGCCGAAACCATTTCTCCGTTTGCGTCCGCTTCAAATTCTGATGAACAGACCTTTCGCACCGAACTGGCGGGGGCGCTGGCCGGATTGCCACCCGATCAGCGCGCCGTCGTGCATCTAAAGCTCTGGGAAGGGTTGACCTTTGAGCAAATTGCTGACGCGCTGAATATTCCTCCCAACACCGCCGCCAGCCGGTATCGCTATGCCCTAGACAAATTGCGCAAGCGCCTGCGTCCTCTTTACGAGGAAATGAAGAAGGCAGAATGATGAATGAAGAACCGGATCAATTTGAACGACGTCTGAGCCGTCAGCCGCTCCGTCGGGTTCCCTCCGAATGGCGCGAGGAAATCCTTGCCGCCGCGAATTCGTGTCACCAGTCACCGGTTACTCGTCGCTCTTTTCTCCCAACCCTCACCTCTCAACTCTCAACCATTCTATGGCCTCATCCGGTTGCGTGGGCCGGTCTGGCGGCCGTCTGGATTTTCATCTTCGCCGTGGATTTCTCAACGCGCGACTCCACGCCGGCAATGGCGGAGAAAGTTTCGCCGCCAACAACGGAAGTCATTGTAGAAGTACGCCAACAGCAACGGTTGCTGGCCGAATTGATCGGGCCGCGTGAACCGCGCGAGGCCGACCGGTCAAAATCCGCGCCGCCGCGACCTCGAAGCGAATTTACGGGGATTCTGTCGGTGTAAGTCGGGAAGGACGGCGTGTCGCCGTCCCCATCTGAAATTTATGAATGAAGAACCCAAAAACATCTGGAAAAAATCCTGGACCGGCCGGCAGGGCCTCTTGCTCTGGCTCATTTCACTGACATTGCTTGCATTTGGGTTCTTTCTATCCATTTGTCTGGTTGTGGGTAAGACAAATCCCACCGGAATGGCGGCGGTCATTGCCGCGGGTTGCGCTCTGGTTAGCGTTTCGGTTTTTATTTTCATCCGCTGGGTCTGGTGCTGGAGGAATTTCCGCCGGTTCCTGTTCGGGTTGGCCTGCTTCATCACCCTGGTGGCGCTGTTTTATGCCGAGGAAGACTGGCGCGGGAAGCATGACTGGGAGAAATACAAACGCGAAGGGGAGGCCAAGGGTGAACGGTTTGATATGGCTGGCATTGCTCCACCCCCTGTGCCGGAAGATCAAAATTTCGCCATGTCGCCGGTGTGGGTGGCCGAACTCAGATATTTATTTCAGACCGCTCCGAACAGGGCGGAAGCATGGTATGGCGACCGGGTTTACAGCCAGGAGGTTTCCAACCTCATTACCCGGCTTCCGGTTTCCGTGTCGGGATTGGTGGGAACCAATTGGGCGTATGGGTGGCCTCCAACACCTGAAGTTTCGAGCAGTTGGCCAATAGGCCGCATGACAGACTTGAAGCCGTGGCAGTCGTATTACCGTGACCTGGAAACGACCAATCCCGAGGCGAAAATGCCCATTGTACCGCAGCCGCAAACGCCCGCGCAAGATGTTTTGCTGGCGTTGAGCAAATTCAATCCGGTCATTGAACGATTGCGGCAGGACAGCGCGCTGCCTTACTCGCGATTCCCATTGGAATATGATAAGGATGACCCGGCGGCCATCGTGCTTCCGCACTTGAATCTGGTGAAGCCGTGTGCCCAAGTGCTCCAACTGCGTGCCATCGCTGAACTGCAAAATGACCAAAGCGACAAGTCTCTGGCCGACATAAAACTCATGCTGCGGTTAAGCGATTCGATTCGGACCGAACCAATTCTCATTTCCCATCTGGTGCGCATTGCCATCGTGAATCTGGCCCTGCAGCCGATTTGGGAAGGTTTGGTGGAACACCAATGGTCGGACGCGCAGCTCGTGGAACTTGATTCAGACCTCGCGGACCTTAACTTTTTGGCAGATTACAAACTCGCAATGCGGGGCGAACGGGATTGCAATACCGGGGCAATAGAATTTGTCCGGCACCGAAATTACCGTAATTTTAAGGAAACTTTTGGTCTTTTTGGAGACAATGACCATACCCAATCAAGCCTGGGTGCCATTTTGTACTATCTGTGTCCCAACGGCTGGTTTTATCAGAATGAACTGTCCGTCAGCCGGTTTTACGAAAAGTGGTATTTGCCGCTGGTGGATGATAAGAACCGAACCGTCTCCACGGCTGCGGCCTTTGCTGCCGATGATGCAGTTGGGCGGGAGCTGAGTCACCGGACTCCGGGGAATTTTTTTGAAATGTGGTTGCTGCCCGCATTGGGCAACGCCGTAAAACGATTTGCCTACGGACAGGAGTCCGTGGATTTGGCCCGGGTCGCCATCACCTTGGAACGCTATCGCCTGGCGCATGGGGAATACCCTGAATCACTGGACGCGCTCGCGCCACAGTTCATTGCCCAATTACCGCACGACATCATCAAAGGCCAGCCGCTGCATTATCGCCGGACGGCTGACGGCCAATTCGTGCTCTATTCCGTCGGCTGGAATGAAACAGACGACGGCGGCGTGGTTGTCTTGGATAAAGGCTCTTCCGGCAGAGTTGACATCAACCAGGGCGACTGGGTCTGGCATTCTTCAGCCGTAAAAGATTAGCCGCACAAGAAGCTTAACGTGGCAATCGTCAATCTGAAACCGGTGAATTCAGGATTCCGCGCGTGGAAGGTTTTGTAAAATCTTTCTCAATGCGGATTTCCAGCTTGTCCCCATCGTACTCCTGCGCTCGTACTCAGCGTGTAGGACCTTTGCTCAAGCACAAAATCAATCCGGCCGGCTCCTTATTCGTTCAAGCCCCACCGGATTTGGCCGCGTGTGTCACGGAGCAACGCTTCAAGAATCGGACCTATCTCCGTCGCCTGTATCCGAATCTGCTCCCGCATCTTTTCAGATTCGTCCACCACCGATTCAATGTCGGTCTCCGCAATTTCCAGACGCACCTGTCCACCCGGGCCGTTTGTGCCGTTCAATAGCTGCGTCGCCGGGTTCATATTTGAACCATGGGCCGATTGGGCAAGATGTCAAGTCGGTAACTCCCTGGTCTTGATATAGGCGTGCTGCCTAAGCCGGAACGATGCAGTTGCTCAAGCGCGTGGCGGCGACGCCCCGTCGCAGGCTGTGGGCGCGACGCCCCCGTCGCGCGAAACTTTTGGCGCACCGTTTGGTTCATCCGTCGGCGCTGGCGACGAGGCGTCGCCTCCACTCTCTGCGACGGGGGCGTCGCAGCCACGCGCGCCGCCACCTCGCTTTTCAACTGAATCGTTCCGGCTAAGGAGGGAACCTCCGTTTCATCGCCCGTCCCATCTTTGGCAGTGTCTTAATTTGCGTTGTAGTGCCGGCGCTGTGCCCCGATTCATTCGAGCCGGAGGCCCGACGCTACACTAAATCAGGACATTGACCGATCTTTTATCGGCTTGTGTTTGGCAAACAGAGCGAGGAACGTTTTGTGTCATGTCCGAAAACCATCAAGCGGCCGGCAGCAATCCGCCGGGCAAGCAATCGAAGCGCCTCCGGGTGATTGGCGGCGTCGTGTTAGTGCTGGGACTTCTCGGCGCCGGTGCGCTTTATTGGATTCGAACGCACTCCGGTGAACCGACCGAGGACGAATTGCTGGCGGGAAATGAGAGGTTGGAGTCGCATCAAATGGGACTGCTGTATGGCAAGATGGGCCTTTTGACGCTGGAACTGTCCGATGACCTGAAACAACCGGGCACACAAGCATTTCTCATCGCCGCAGTCTCAGTTCTGATTGCCGCCGGCTGCTTTTACTTCGCCCGATTGGAAGACGATGACGGCGACGCCCGCTAGCCCGGTTCAATAAATCTCGTAGCCGCCGAGGTAACGAGGCGGAATTGTCCAAGAGGGTCCGCCTCCTCACGTCGGCGGCTACAGTTTTCCCAGAAACGCCCTAACGTAAGGAAGAGGCTACGAAACAGCCTTGCGCAACCGGCGCCTCTGGCTTAAGACGCTGCGATGTCTGAACCGTTTCAGCCAGCCGATCCCCGGCGCTTGGAAGCGGCGTTCCGCCGTTTCGACGAGGAAAACGCGCGCGACCCCAATACCGAAACCTTCGACGGTGTGACACACCCTCGCGAGTGGCTGTACGCGCGGCGGTTGAGCGACTGGGTGTTGCGCCTTTGCCCGGACGCTTCCGAGCCGCTGCGTCTGGCGGCGCGATGCCAGCACCTGTGCCGCTGGGAAGTCCCGCGCCATTCGTATCCGATGACCCGCGCCGGTTATCTACAATGGCGCGCGGTGTTAAAAAAATTCCACGCGCACAAAGCCGGTGACATTCTACGCGAACTCGATTATGCGGAGGAAATCATTCACCGTGTTCAGGATTTGAACCTCAAGACGCATTTTCCGGGGGACCCGGAAGCCCGGGTTTTGGAGGACGCACTCTGCCTTGTGTTTCTCCAATACCAGTTCGCCGATCTGGCCGCCAGGACCGCCGAGGACAAGACCATCAACGCCTTGCAAAAATCCTGGCAAAAAATGACGCCCGCCGCCCGGGCTGAGGCGCTGAAATTAAATTACGGCGAACGAGAAAAAGCCTTGCTGGAGCGCGCACTCAAAGGGTAATCAAAATCATGTCGCCATCGCCTGACGCGCCGCGCGAAAGCCAGGTCCCGCTCTGCGTGGATTTGGATGGCACACTCATCAAGACTGATTTGCTCTGGGAATCACTGGCGCGGCTGCTCCGGCGCAATCCGCTTTGGCTTTTCCCGGTTCTTTTGTGGTGGCTACGCGGCAGGGCATTCCTGAAGCACCAACTCACCCGGCATGTGGCGATTGACCCGGCCACCCTGCCTTACAAGGAGTCGCTCCTCGCGTTTCTGCGCGAACAGAAAAGTGCGGGCCGGAAACTAGTGCTGGTCACGGCGTCCGACCGCGACATGGCCTTGCCGGTGGCCGGCCACGTTGGATTGTTCGATGAAGTGCTTGCCAGTGACGGCCGGACCAATCTGCGCGGCGCAAACAAACTCAGGGCGCTCACGGAAAAATTTGGTGAACGCGGTTTTGATTACGCCGGTAATTCGTCCGCGGATCTCGCCGTCTGGCGCGGCGCGCGTCTGGCGATTGTGGTGAACGCCGGTCCCGGATTGGTCAAACGCGCCGCCGAATACGCCCGGCCCGGCCCGGCGTTTACCATGGATTATTCGCCGTTCGGCACATTGAAGCGGTTTCTTAATGAACTTTTCCTGCGCAGCGGCTACCTGGCGGCAATCGGCGCGGGGCTTTTGTTGACGGCGGCATTTCCCAAATTCGGTGTTGCCGGCTTTGCCTGGATTGTGCCGGGTTTGCTGCTCGCCATCGCACAGGGCAAGAGCCGTGGCGACGCTTTTCGCATCGGTTATGTCGCCGGGTTGACGCACTTCCTTTCGTCGCTTTACTGGCTGCTGCTGATTCCGGCGGCCTGGTTCCCGATTTTGGGCTGGATTTCCCTGGCCGCCGTGCTCGCACTGTTTATCGCCGTCTGGGTCTGGTTGCTGGCCGGAAAAATTGGCGAGGGCGATTGGGCGCGCCGGGCGCGTTGGTCGCTCGCCGGCGCGGCGGTCTGGGTGGCGCTGGAAATGGTGCGCGCCCGGTTGCTCGGCGGCTTTCCGTGGGACTTTCTTGGCGTCTCGCAATACCGGATGGTTCCACTCATTCAAATCGCGTCGGTGACAGGCGTGTACGGCGTTTCATTTCTGGTCGCCTGGTTTTCCTTGTCGTTGTTCTCCGCCGCGCGCGCGATTTTCGGCGATCCGGCCCGGCGTTTTGTCTGGCAGGCAGAAATGTCTTTGCCGCTGGTAACCGTCATCGGCCTGTTCATCTTCGGCTACGTGCGGGCGGAGCAGGGGAATTCACCGGAAGCGATGCTGCGCGTGACGCTGGTCCAGCCGAGCATTCCGCAGACATTGATTTGGAATCCGGCTCAAGACGAGAAACGGTTCCAACAACTGGTCCAATTGACGGAGAAAGCACTGGCTGAGAGCAGAAAGCGGGACCCGGAGGGGCAGGTGATACAAATCCTCAATTCTTCAAATCAGAATGAAGGACAAAATGGGACTCGCATCGCCCGCCCCTCCGAAAGAACAGATGTGTTGATCTGGCCCGAATCCGCCGTGCCGGAATTGGATGAGGATACCTTTGACGCCATCAGCCGGCTCGCGCGATCAAACCGCGTCTGGATCATTTTCAACAGCGAAGATGTGGTGTTCCAGCCGGACACGACCAATTATTTCAACAGCGCCTTTCTGGTCGCACCGGCTGGCCGGCTGGCGAATATCTATCACAAGCGCAAACTCGTGATGTTCGGCGAATACATCCCGCTGGTGCAGTGGTTGCCGTTTGTGAAATGGCTCACGCCCATCACCGGCAGTTTCACGCCGGGCGACCAGGCGGTGACGTTTGCGCTGGGCGACCTACATGTCAACGCCGCGCCGCTGATTTGCTTTGAGGACACGTTTCCGGGAACGGCGCGCGCTTCGGCCGGGAATGGCGTGGATTTTCTGGTAAATGTGACGAACGACGGCTGGTTCGGCGACAGCGCGGCGCAGTGGCAACACATGGCCAGCGCCGTCTTCCGCGCTGTCGAAAACAATCTGCCGCTGATTCGGTGCGCGAACAACGGTGTGACGTGCTGGATTGATGCCAGCGGTCGCATGCGGGAAATTTTCAGAGATCCCGGTGGCAGTGTTTACGGTGCGGGCGCGCTGACCGTTGACGTTCCGGTGACACAGAATGGTGCAGGGCGTGCGCCGACGTTTTACCATCGCCACGGCGACTGGTTTGGCTGGACTTGCGTGGTGGTTGCGGTCCTGGTTTCGATCCGGTCAAAAAAAACCGCTTGAAATAATTGCAGAAGAGGTGGATATACAGTTAATCCAATCATCTTATGAAATCGAGTGTTCCAATCAGTGCGTTGTTGCATCACAAGGGCACGGCGCTGTGGTCTATCGCGCCGGAGGCGACGGTCTTCGAGGCCATCAAGCTCATGGCAGACAAAAACATCGGTTCACTGCTGGTCATGTCGGGCGACCGGCTGGTAGGGGTATTCACCGAACGCGATTACACGCGCAAAATTGCGTTGCAGGGCAAGACCTCCAAGGCCACCAAGGTTCAGGAAATTCTTTCGAGCAGATTTGTTTCTGTCACCCCGCGTCAAACCATCGAGGAATGCATGAAATTGATGACGGAAAACCGCGTGCGCCATCTGCCCGTGTTGGAGAACGAAAAGGTCGTCGGCGTTGTGTCCATCGGCGACCTGGTGAACTGGACGATTTCGGCCCAGGACGCCGCGATTGCCCAAATGGAACAATACATTGCCGGCGGCGTGACGGCGTAGTTGCGGCTCGGGCTACCATTTCGGAATCACTTCCACGTGCGGCTTGATGATGGGCATCTGGGAGTTGGTGTCTGGTTTAACCGCGAAATAGCGGATGTCCGTCTCGGCACCCGGCACGACGAGAATGATGGTCCAAGGATAGGTCTGATAAACTCCGGGTTGAAGCGGCTGACTGCCTGATTGTTTGTCCAGGTAAATGGGGGTGGGCTCGGAGAGCGCCGCACTCCGGCCTGGAAAAAGGGCAATAACAGACTGCGCATTGGTTTGACGAACGCCATGGTCAGGCAAACGTGGCGTTGGCTGCTGATAAAACCCAAGTGGCGCCGGCGTCGATAGACCAGCATTCTGGTCCATGGCGGTACTGTTAGATCCTGTCGGAACGGACGAAGGTTCGGCGCAGGTCAAAACCAGTGTTGTTCCCAGTACCAACGCGGCAACCGCAAGCAGTGCAGGCGCTAATAGGGTCTTCATGCTGAATTAGACCCGGTTCATGGTCGGGCGTTCAGAAAAGCAAACCCGTATCCGCCGTTGCGTCGAAGTTTCGCTTCCTGTGCAAAAGGCTACGGCCTGGCCGGTGGCGCGTTCGTGTCCGCCACGGGCTCGCGCTTCATGCCGGAGGCAACGCTGGATTCCCTGACGCGGTGGGCCACAAAATCCTCCTCCGCCACATCACCCACCTTGCGGTGGAACTTGATTTGGTCGCCGTTCACCGTGCCCGTGTATTCGATGCGGAGTTCGTTGTCTTGAAACTTGAGCGGCTCGACAAAGAAGATTCCATTTGTGCTGACCGTGCCCTCGGTAATTGCCACGGTGTTGGTGCCCATTTCCCGTTCGCCGGTGGCCGTGCCGGTGACATTGGTGCCGTCCAGCTTGAACACGTAGGTGTACTTTTGCCGGCCAATCTGGCTGTCAAACTGGGCTTTCCAGGTCCCGGCGATGCTGTCATCGGCGCGGATGGTTCCGGCAAACGCCAAGGCGCAGGCCGCGATGGTGAGAGTTTGGATGCAGGTTTTCATGATGATGGTGTTGGTTTTGGTTTGGACAACCGCCAGGAAGGCAGAAACGGGCGGGGCAGGGAAGGAAATTTGTACCACCGGTGGGAGCGCGGCGTAAAGCGGGCTGAATCGCTCGTTCCGTTGCTCATTTCTCGAATCTCAACCGTGTTCGCAGCCTGTCGTTCTCCTCCGCTTGGCTTTAATCCTGCTTTTATTGGCATCACACGATGAAAAGTCGCTATCGCCAATCGTTTTGCGCCGGGAGGGTGCTCCCGGTGGCCGCTTTAATTTTGTCCGTGACGCCGCCCGGCTTTGCCGGCTTGGCTCCTTCGTTATTCAACCCGGCCAATCAAATCCCGGTCACCTCTTCAAACGCCTTGCCGTCGAAAATCATTACGGCCGACGGAAAAACCTACAACGCGGTAAAACTCGAACGGGTTTTGCCGGATGGATTGCTGGTTCAATACCAACCGGTTTCCGGCGGAATGGGATTGGCGCGGCTTGAGTTCGTGAACCTTTCGAAATCACTCCAGCAGCAGTTTGGCTATGATCCGAAGCAGGCTTCCGTTTATCAGGAAGGCGAAAAAAATGTGATGACGGAACTGACACGCACAATGCGGGAGGACGAAAACATAAGTATCGGCGTGCTGGACCAGACAACCCACTCTTCGGTTGTGGTCAAGGCGGACAAGCCCGTTGTTGAGTACTCGTACTACGATCCCGCCGGCCCAAAACCATCGCAAATCGCTGGTGAGATGGATGGGGTGACCCAGTATGCCTTTGGCTGCAGCCCCACTTTTAGTTTTCAAAACACGCATCCGGGCGCCGGCGAACCTTTTGGTTTCCGCATCAAGACCATAACCATCAATCTTGACCTGATGATCCGCATCATCCTGCCCAGGGGTGAACACGGCAAGCTGAAGGAACATGAGGAAGGTCACAGGAAAATTGTCGAATATTTTTACTCCCTCGGCCCGGTCGCAGCGCAGAGTGCCGGCGGGCTCTTGACTGGAATGGAGCAGACTTCGTCAGCAGCAGATTATAAAACCGCCAGAACGGAAACCTTCACCAGGGCAACTGATGAATTGCGGACGGAATATATGAAATACATCCGGGACCTCTGCGAGCAGGCGAACGACTATTACGATGAACTCACCGACCACGGCGGAAATGGTAAAGATTCGAACCAGGCTGCCGAAGAAGCCATCCGTCGTTTTGCGCCGCGGGTGATTGACTAAAAATGGATGGATTCACCCGGTGGCGTGGTTGAAAACGCCGGTGCGCAGGAATTGAATCGTCTGCCGGATGGCTAGTAGAGTCTTTATGATGATTCAAAACACCAATGAATTAAAGGCTGGCGGTTGCCACCAGTTGCCAAAGCTCACAAGACAAGCTGTCTTGTCAGCCGATGGAAGCCAGAAACGCCCGCCGACCGCCAACCGACATAATACTTTGGCGGCAGGGGTCTTGTTCACAGTATCCGGCTGGCGGGCTACGTCTAGTTTGTCGCTCTGGATTATGAAATCATGGTGGCATGGATACATCAAAAACTGGATCAGGGCGTCGGCGTTGGACTCCTAAACAGCGGCAACGGTTGCTGGCGCGTTTCCACCAAAATAAAATGAAACTACGGGATTTTGCCACTCGGCATGGCGTTGGATTGTCCACCCTGAGCAAGTGGTTGCGTCTGGAACGTGACGCCGTGCCCACGGAGGTAAAGTTTCAAGAAGTTCGGATGCCCAACTCGGCCGCGTGCTGGCCAGTTGAAGTCGTCAGTCCGCAAGGATGGGTCGTGCGGCTGCAAAGCGGTTCGGATGTGCAGCAGTTGCCCGAGCTGCTACGGGCGCTGCCATGCTGAGTGTCACCAGCGCAACGCGGGTGCTGGTCGCCACTACGCCGGTAGATTTACGCGGCAGCTTCAACCGGCTCTACAGTCTGGTGATTGAGCAACTCAGAGGCGATCCCCTTTCCGGCAATCTATTTTTATTCACGAACCGGCGGCGGAACCGGATCAAGGTGCTTTACTGGGATGGCGATGGTTTATGGGTTTGCGCGAAGCGATTGGAACAAGGACGCTTCACCTGGCCGGTGAGTGAAAGTGGTCAGATAAATTTGCGTGGGGAGGAGTTCAGCGCGTTGATTCACGGGCTGGAAGTGCGTTCAAAAAAGAACTGGTATCGTCGCTGAGAAAAAGCTCAATCGAGTTTGAACAAAAGTTTTGTGCCCACGTCTGAGTAATGTGACTGACACCACGCTACTCGAAAAGTATGAAGAGATGAGTGCGCGGGTCGTCGCGTTGGAGGTGGAGAACCGGCTGCTGCGTCAGAAACTTGACCAATATATCCGTCATTACTTCGGCGGTCGGCGCAATGAAGGTCTGGACAAACACCAACTGGAACTACTGCTCCAAGGCTTCCCCAACGTCATCGTTTTGCCGATACCGGAGATCAAGACTACGACTGCAACGCGCAATGGTGCGGCACATCCAGTACGGCGGATGCTGGCCGAAGACAAGTTGGAGACGCAGGAGATCGTGATCGAACCGGTGGAAGTTCAGGCACAGCCCGAGGGCTGGAAAAAGATCAGCGAGGAACGCACCAGCCAACTGGACTGGGTCGCCCCCAAAATCATCAAACGAGTTTTCATTCGTCCGCGTTACGTAAAGCAGGAACGTTTCGCCCTGGCAGCACTGCCGCCACAGCCGATTGAGCAAGGCATGGTGGGGCCAGGCTTGCTGGCGCAGATTTTGGTCAGCAAATATGAATATCATCAACCGCTTTATCGGCAGGAGAAGATGTTCCGCCAACAGTTTGGGGTGGAATTGAGCCGCAAGACGATGGGCTGTTGGGTCGAACAAGCCGCCGAGTTGCTGAAACCAGTGTATCGGGCGATTCGGGAAGATTTGCTAAAAGGCAATTACCTGCAAGCCGACGAGACGCCGATCCGGTATTTAGACCCGGATGTGAAGGGCAAAAGCCAGCAAGGTTATTTTTGGGTTTATAGCCGACCAAGATGTGATGTGCTGTTTGAATGGCGAGTGAGCCGGTCACGGGCAGGACCGCAGGAATTTCTGAAAAACTTCCGGGGCAAACTCCAGACCGATGGCTATGGGGCATACGAATCTTTGGCCAAAGCCCGTGTTGATCTGACTTTGGTTGGGTGCTGGGCGCATGTTCGCAGGGGTTTTCACGAAGCGTTGGCAGAGACGAAATTGGCGGCATGGTTTGTGGGGCAGATTGGCCAACTCTACGCGGTGGAAAAGAAGTTGCGCGGACAAAAAGCGGGGCCATCTCTGCGAGAGGCGATGCGGGCATGGCAATCGCAACCGGTATTGAATCGGCTGCATCGCGCCATGGAGTTGACACGGGGAAAAACCCTGCCGCAAGGATTGCTCGGTCAGGCGATTGATTACGCGTTGAAACGGTGGACAGCTTTGAGCCAGTTCATAACGCACGGCACACTGGAGATTGATAATAATTTAATCGAGAACAGCGTTCGGCCCAGCGCACTTGGAAAGAAAAATTGGTTGTTCGTGGGCCATCCCGAAGCTGGGGAACGCAGCGCAGTGATTTACACCTTGCTGGGCAGTTGCCGACGGCATGGGGTCAACCCATTCGATTATTTGAAAGATTTGTTCACACGTTTGCCAGTGGCCAAGATTACTCAGATCAACGAGTTTACCCCGGCGGCATGGGTCAGGGCGGCGCTATGCGGAAAAACGACGCATTGGCGTTTGGGTTGAGGGATACTTGGTAGTAATCGCCGATGAACGTTGGCGTCTGCGGGGCCAGTGACCACCCGTTGGGATCTGAGAGCTTGTGGTTGACCTGGAGCTGATACGCGGCGGGAGTGGTGGCCAGCCAGGTTAATTGCACGGTCTGCCCCACCATCTGGACGCTGAGTTCGAGGTCAAATTCGGCGATCTCGGAAATCTGGAAGCTGGCGTTCGAGAACAACATTTGCGCCGTCTGGTTGTTGGTGATGAGGTAGCCATCCACGACGGGGGATCCGGTGGTGTTCGTGTTGGCGTAGAGGACATCGGCGTCGTAAATCTGTAGGTAGTTGAGTGGGAAGTTGCTACTCACGATTCCATAATTACTTCCGACCGGCGTGCCGTCGAAATAGGTGGTCAGGACATTGTAAATCGCCTGCTCCGGCGAGATATTGGTGCAGCTGCCATAAACCAGGGGGCATCCTTCCGTATCGGCGTTTTGGGTAATGATGCCGGCTCTTCCACCGACTTGCAACCCCCCGAGCACCCGGGAAACGACGTTGCTTGTTCCCGGCAGCGGCGCGTTGCCACCCGTCGTATTCTGCGAGAGCCACTTAATACCGGCGGCGCCGAGATCACCGCCGCCCAGAGGGTAAACATGTATTCCCGCAGCCCCCATCCCATCCTCTTGAACAGCCTTGGCGTTGTTCCCGCCGTGTTGCGGATTCATGAAGTAAGCCAGAATCGTCGTCTCGGCCGCGCAATCCATTATATTGGCCTGGGCATTGTTATTTGTTAATGCGCAATCCGGGCAGAAACCGGGAGGCACAGAGTAATTGGTGTAAGGCACCCCGTTCGTGTCGAGAAAGTTGGGAAGTCCGCTGCCCGTGGTGACGACCAAGGTCAAATTACTGAACGCATTGCCAAACACGTCAATGGCATCCTCCCATTCCTTGATGAACTCCGTATCCGAGTTGGTGAGGGAGGGATCGTCCGGGAACTCAAGGGCGAAAAGAGGATTCCACTTTAAGTAATTCGTGGTGTCATTCGTCTCGTTGGGCAGGATCATTTCTGACGAAGAGGAAGTGGGGCCAGCAACGTCAATAGAGACCAGGAGGGTATTGGTTCCGTATCTCCCGGCAACTGCCTGAATGAAGGACTTCCAGGCGTTCGTGTAGAACTGGTTCCACGGCAGCGGGAGCGGTGCAACCGTTGGATTTGCATCCTCCGCCTGCAGGAAACTGGCACAACCGCATGTGTTGGTGACTCTCGACGTGTCCACGCCGATCAGCACCAGATTCCCCTGTGAATTGGTCACCACTATCGAACCCTGTGAATTCGTCAGAAACATCGCGTCGCAAGACATCAGATTACTGAAAACCCATGGCGGGGTGTGAAATCCGGCGCTTATGGTAAGCTGGATGGTTTTGGGAGTATTCGTCGGGTTGGCCTCGTTCCATTGTTCAACATCGTTAAAAAGGTCATCCGAGGTTCTCCAATCATTGGTCCCGACCAGTGAATTGGTCGAAAACGTAGGATTAAGGTCGCTCCATTGCATAGCAGCTAAAATCCCTGAAATCGCGGGGTTGGCCAGTGCAGCCGCGATTTTGTTTGATATGTTCGCGTCAGTGTCTCCTTGTATGACGAGACGGTCATAAATGCCCAACGGCTGTCGGGGCGGCAGAGTCTGCGCGAGGCCGAAGTCAGCCGCGCCAAGGGCGACCGATAAGGTTATGACTGACAAGAACCCACTTTTCAAACGCCGCCATTTGCTTGACGCTGCCCGGATGAGGGAGAAATGGATTCTAATCCAGCGCATTATAGTGGCTATTATGCCAAAGCGGTATGCGCCTGTCAAATGGCAGATCCCTACGGTTTTTGGGACGATTTTGGCGGCGGCGGAGCCAGAACCAAGCGGCACCTGTCAAGTATCTGACGCTTGAAACCAGACGTGCTGTGTCAGACGGATACTGTTCACATGCCAAGCCGTGCATTTCTAGTTTCGTAAAACCCCGGTCTTAAACCCGCTCCGGCTGCCAGAAAAACTAGAACCGAGTCCAGATTTTTTTCAAAACCTGCTATTGAGCCATGAACACACAAAAAGCTCTTAATTGCTTTGAAGCGTTGGAGCGTCTCCGTTTCCGCCTTCTTTGTTCCGCTGTAAAAACTCTAAATAAAGTTCTGTCATTGAAAGGTCGCCCGAATCAAGCTGGTCGAAAGCGGCCTGTCTTGCGTCAGCATTCGGATATAGTTTCTCCACCAAAGTGAGTTCGATCACATCCAGTTTAGCGGCTATGCGAGCGATTAAGAAATCACGGGGAGAGACGCCCTTGTATTTACGCAGAAGTGATTCGAGGTCTGTTTTATTGCGCATAACGGAAATTAACCCGCAAATTTCAGGACAGGTCAACAAATGAAAACCGCATGGTCAACGTGAAGCGAAAAATCCAACCGACGAAACCCTAAAAACAGCAAACTGAAAGTTTCCTGGAATCTGGAAATCTCAGGGGCAGTGGCCGCAGACTTTGGCGCAATATTAGGTATTTAATGCTACGCTTGGAACCAAAGCCGAACACCACTAAGGCGCCCAATCCAAGCATCGCCAGAGTGGAAGGTTCAGGCACTGGCAAAGTTATACCTTGGAAAGCTAGTCCATCAAAAGAATTCACACCGGAGGCGAAAATGCTTACCGTTCCACTGGGCGTAATTTCATAAATGTGGCCAGGCAGATTCTGATCCGTAACCGTCACAAACAGGTTACCCGCAGTATCGAAGGCTATTGCGCCAGGCTGGAGCCTGAGCCCATCGGCATAAGTACCTATGGGGACCCCGTTCGGCGTTAATTCAAGGACGGCTTCGGCGCTGCCGGGTCCTTGGTCATAAAATAAATCACCCACGCTGTTAAAGGCCAGATAAGCAAGACTATCCAACTCCGGGCCGGAGGCAAAAACGCTTTCCGTTCCACTGGGCGTAATTTCAATGATGTCGTTCGGACCAAAACCGGGTTGGGTTGAATTCGCGACATAGAGATTTCCCGCGCTGTCGAAGGCTATTCCATACGCCCACTGCGAGACGGAGGCAAAGGTGGTTTTCGTTCCGCTCGGCGAGAATTCATAGATGTTGCCGCTGGACCCATCCGCCTCGAACAGGTCGCGCGCGCTGTCAAAGGCCAGAGCATCAGGGTCAGTCAACCCGGAGGCGAAGGTGCTTTGCGTGCCGCTCGGTGTGTATTCATAAATATTGCCGGTGGAGTAATCCGATAAAAATAGATTCTGTGCATTGGCGAAAGTGGTGATGCTTAATACAAGAATGATTGAAAGCAACGAGTGCTGTTTCATAGCGTGCTCCTGATTTTTTAACATGGCCGGGTTGAAGCAGTTGAATAGAACAAACTCTAATGGTGGTGGAGTTATTGTCAAGCCAATTACCTCACACTGTCGCGGCCACTGTGACAGAGGAACGCCCAACCCGGTGCTCAATCCAAAACTCAAGGGGCAGTCGGCGTTAGATGCCATGATGGGTTGACGAGCGCGTGCAAAACGGGCACACGCATCGGTGTATGACTAATACCAACCATCAACCCAATCATGACATGAACACACCATCACAAAACCCCTCGCAAAGCAATCCCTCAGTCGCCTCGACGATCAAACTGGGTCTGGACGTGGACCTCAAACAGATCACCGTCACCGTTCAATGCGACCATCAACATCCCAAGCCCGCTATGAGTTTCAGCGTTCGGCGACTGGTGCAATGGGTGCAAGAGAAAGTCCGCGCTGGTCACACCGTCTGCACCGTCTATGAAAGCTGCGGCTTCGGTTACACCTTGCATTATCAACTGGTCGAGGTCGGAGCCCGCAGCCTGGTCATCAGCCCGGTGCGCCTGCATCCCCAGCGCCGCCGCAAAAATGACCGGCTCGATTCGCGGGCCTTATGCCTGCGCCTGTCGCGGTATCTGGACGGGCAAAAGGACGAACTGCCCACCATTCGCATCCCCACCGTGGCCGAACAACAACGGCGCGAACTGGGCCGCCAGCGTCAATTTTGGAGCAAGCAGGTGCGGCAACTGGAAAACCACGGACGCGCCCTGCGCCTGGAGCATGAACTGCAAACCCTGCCCTCCGGCTGGGCCGGACCGCGTAAATGGAAACAGTTGCTGCCCGAACTGTCCGCGTTCTTGCGCACCCATCTGGAACCGCTGCGCCAACAGATCGCCTCGGCCAAGGCGCAACTGGAACAGCTCCACCAGCAAATCGAAGCCTTGGTGACAGAAGCCAAGCTGCCCAAAGGACTGGGCCGACTGACCCTGTCCTTGCTCGATGGTGAAGTGTGCGACTGGGATCGCTTCAAGCATCGCAAGGCTCCGGGCAGCTACACCGGTTGCTGTCCCAGTGAACACAGCAGTGGTCCCAACCAACGCCAGGGCAGCATTGACCGGCATGGCAACAAACATGTCCGGGGGCTGCTGGTCGAGACGCTCTGGCGCCTGTTGCGCTATCAGCCGCTGTGGCCTGCCCGCCGCAAACTCATCGCCCGCATGACTACCGGCACCGCCTTGCGCAAGAAGACGGTGGTGGCCCTGGCCCGCCAACTGGCGGTGGACCTCTGGCGCTGGCGCACCGGACGGGCGAGTCTCGCGGAATTGGGACTGCTCAATTATTAAACGGCAACCCTTAACCTTTTGAACCCAGACCTGACAAAAGCAATTGGGCCGCAGGGTGGCACGTTGCCCGGCGCTGGAGTTGGACCACTTCCGTGCGTCCGGCTGTTAGATGGGGCGCGTTCCCCCAGCGGCTTCCCGTTGAGAAATACATCTGGGGCTCCCGCTCTGTGGGATGCTCCAATAGGAGCTGGTGCGGGGGCATTATCCCTCCGCTCTCATATGGAAGCCCGCCCTGTGACCCAAAAGCATTTAAGTCAGACACACCCGATTCAAGACCAGGGAAAAATGAAAACCCAACCTCACCCAGTTGACCCTGCCGCTACCGCGCCGGATTCGCCTCCGCTCCGCTGCGGCTCACCGCAAGAACGCTTATGAAATCTTAGAAAAAAACTCGCACCAACTTGACAACCCTCATAGGGGCTCCAGCGCGGTGTTAGCCGTCATATTCGTATGAGGAGGAGAATGCCGATTGAACAGGCGAATGGGCCAGCAAACGCGAGCAGGTGGCAAGCGACGCGCATGGGCAAAGAGAGGTTGGCAGGTGTGAGGCGATAGCTTTCGGCGACCAGAATGATGACGGCACTCGTGGTCAGAGACAAAGTAAAGACGGGAAACGGAAACGGCAGGCGTTCGGTCCTGGCGATGCCCCAAGGCCACACAAATCCCAGATCATGAAGGAATCCATTCAGTGCAAAGGTGACGATCAGGCACGGTGGTCGTGGCGCAAAACGTCGCAAGGGGGCATAGCAGAAGTACCCCAGAAAATAGCCCCCCAAGGGATTCCAGTATTGCCAGAAGCGAGTGAAATCTGAGGCTCCAAACGCCCGGGAGAACATATGCCCAAGGCACTGTCCGCGTGATCCTGGCCCAAGCCGAGCATACAAATATCTGGCAAGTGAAGGTCGGGAGGTGTGCATGACGGCTAACGATCCAAAGCTGAGCCACGCCGACGGGCGAGTGGCTCCGCAAACTCGATAACCGTTGTATAACTTAAACCATCCATAAACTCAAGGGGCAGTCGGCGTTGGCTTCAGGGCGAGGCTGTGTAAAAAGTCGGACATGGATTGAACATCGCGCCCGGAGGCGGGTCTGACAAGCATGAACCATCAAACCGGCTTGGACCGTTCGCAAACCCTGCTGTTGCCCGAACGGCTGGAAGATTACAGCGCCGCCGAAAATCCTGTCCGTTTCCTCGATGCCTTCGTCGCCCAACTGGATCTGGCGGCGCTGGGCTTTGCCCGGACGCAGGTGGCCGCCACCGGCAGTCCGCCCTACGACCCGGCCATGCTGCTCAAACTCTATCTCTATGGGTATCTGCATCGGATTGGCTCCTCCCGGTTATTGGAAGCCGAATGCCAGCGCAACGTGGAAGTGATCTGGCTGACGGGCCAACAAGCCCCCGACCACAAAACCATCGCCAATTTCCGCAAGGACCCCCCCAACCCTTCCAAGCCGTTCACCGCCAATTCCGGCTGCTATGCCATAAACTGAACCTGTTCGGGGCGCAATTGGTGGGGGTGGACGGGACCAAGCTGGCGGGAGTCAACAGCCCGGACGCCAACTTCAACGAAAAGAAACTGCGCGAACTGATGGCGCGGGCCGACCGGCAACTGGCCGAGTATCTGCAAGCCCTGGACGCAGCGGATGCCGCCGAGCCCAGCGAACCGGCCTTGAGCCGGGCGGAGCTGCAAGCCAAGATCGCCGCATTGCAGGAGAAGCGGGAGTGGCACGCCGAACTGCTGGAGCAACTGGACGCCGAACAAACGCAAATCTCGGTCACCGACCCGGAGGCGCGGCGGATGCGCACGGCCAAGGGCAGCGTGGTGGGCTACAACGCGCAGGCGGTGGTGGACGACAAAAACAAGCTGATTGTGGCCCAGGACGTGACCAATGAGGAAACGGATTTGCGGCAACTCTCGGGCATGGCCCAAGACGCCAAGGCCAACCTGGGAGTGGAGCGGCTGGAAGGGGTGGCGGACACGGGATACTGCACGACGGCCGAAGTGGCGCAATGTCAGGAGCAGGGCATCACGGCCTATGTGCCCAAGGCCGACACCAGCGCCAACACGGCGCGGGGATTGTACGGCAAGAGCCGGTTCCGGTACGATGAAGCGAAGGATGTGCATGTGTGCCCGGCGGGAACGGCACTGACGTACCGATTCAGCACGGATGAAAAAGGGCGGCCGGTGCGCTACTACCGGACCAGCGCCTGCAAGGGTTGTGCGTTGCAGCGGCAGTGCACGCGCAACCGGACCGGCCGGACGATCACGCGGGAGCAGGACGAAGCGGTAATGGAAGCGATGGCGGCCCGGGTGGCGGCGCAGCCGGAGAAACTCAAACTGCGGAAGCTGTTGTGCGAACATCCCTTTGGGACCATCAAACGTTTCTTGGGGTACAGCTACTTTCTGATGAAAGGGCTGGTCAAGGTGCGGGGCGAATGGAGCCTGATCACACTGGCTTACAACCTCAAACGGGTCTTGAACCTGGTGCGCTTCGAGAAAGTGATGATGGCGGTGGGGATCAAAGTCCCGCAACGGGCTTAAAGCCAGGCGGCGACGCTCTCTTTTCATTCCTCGATCCTGGCATTCACCCCAATCGCTGTCCGGGCCGATTCCCCTCCCGGAAGTTAAAAGCCGGCCGTCCTTACGTTCGGACTACCGGCCCTTCTCTCTTCTGCTCACTCCGCCAGACTTTTTACACGGCCTCGCGCGGTGTTAGGCGCCTGGTATCTCACATCCAATGTCCTTGAATCAGCGAATAAATGGCAATGATGGCTAAAGCTAACGAGATAGCTCCGAACAAACAAAATGCCATCGTCAGCGAACCGCTTCGGCTGCGGTAACGGTCTGGAAACAACGAAAGCTGAACGGCAAAATAAGCCGGACAAACGACAAACATCGAGTGCGGAATGAAATACAAGACTGCGATGAATGCCAGCAAAAAGAACGGGTGATCCATCGCCGATTTCAGTGTGTCTGTTGTTTTCATAGTTTGTGATGCGCGAAGCCGCCTAACTATGGTTATACGACCAACGACCATTGGTTCGTAAATCACGGGAGCAATACCTTGAGGTTGGCAGTCCATCTTCGTTCTGTTAACGGTATGATCTTCTTCCTCGCACAGCACGTTGTTCCCCGCTCCATTTCTGCTACCGATTCCCGTACAAGGTTCTGCGCGAATATGGGTAAGACCTTCCCTTTATCTAATGGATACTCTTGATCACTTTCGTTTAGAACCTTTGGGGTAAAGATTACTGTCGCCATAGCTCAATGAAAGCACGTTTGCGAATTTCTATCAAGGATTATCGCCGAAACAAAAAACCGCCGTTCGGCCACAAAATCGCGAAAAGCGGAATTGACCGCGCCAAATGTCCTAGGACGCGCCGGGGCGTCGTTTGGGGGGGCTGGCGTTCACGCGATTGCGGCTCACCGTGGCCTTACCCCGCAAGCAGGAAACGCCAGAATTCAGTTTCATCGGCTCACACCAGTTTCGGTTGCCAGTAGTTGCCAAAAAAACACAATTCGACATCATTGGCAGGGGTCAGGCTAAATCTCGCTTGTGCCTTGTATTTATGAGGTTTTGCTAGTGATTAAAGGCTCCGGTCTGTAAGAAGTGGATTGTCTGTCTAATGGCTTCGCGGTTCTTCATGATGAACGGGTGCGTCGCGTGAATGACAATGTGGTCGCTCATGCCCGCCAGTTTGGTCCGTTCAATGGATACCTTTCCGTCATCGCGGCCGGGAATGAGCAGGCTGTTGATCCAGTTGATGGAACGGTCGCCGGCGATGACGCCGACGGAATACGTTACCGGGCCGAGTTTGTTGGGAAGGGAATTTGTGTCCGTACCCAGTTCATTTCCCGCCGGTCCGTTGAGCCATTTGAAAACAAACGTCCAACCGAGCTTGTCCACGACCTCGCTGCCCTGGTTGGGCGGCGCCAGCATGACCACCCGTCCGAGCGACGGCAGGGAATGGCGCGCGAGATAACTGCGTACCATGATTCCGCCGAGCGAGTGCGTGACAAAATGTATCCTGGTCGCGCCGTCCCGCTGGCACTCGGTGATGGCTTTGCCAATGGCGTCATCCGTGAGCTGTTGAATGGACGCCGTGCGCGAGGGATAACTGACGTTTCGCACCTGGTAACCCGCCCCGGTCAGGGCGCGCTCCATCCTGGTCATGGAATGGCTGGTACGACACAGGCCGTGCAACAAAATCACCGCTTCCGGCGCGCTGAAAGCCGGTGACACAATAGCGACCGTGGCCATAAAAATAACAATTCTCGAAATCATCGGGACTGTAAACCCATATTGGTCAAACCGAACGACAAATGCCAAATGAGGGCATGATTCTGCGCACCCGTTTCGACCTTGTAAACACAGGATCTTAAACGGCCTGCCCACGCCGGTATTAACTTTGACAACATTCAGCCCCGGGAATAATCTCCAGCCTATCAGCCGGAACGAAGTTTACGAAAACGCATTCGACCAATTCAATTATGAAAAAATCCTGCTTCTTAATCCTGGCCTTGTGTGCGGCAGGCTTGTTTCAAGGTTGCGAAAACAGTGTAACGCAAAAAAAATTGCACCTGGTTTTTATCGGCGGCACTCCGGACAATTACTGGTCGGTGGTGCGGCTGGGTTGTGACTTCGCCACGCGCCAGGTCAATGACGTGGATTTGGATTTCCGCTTTCTCGAAAACGGCACCCCGGCGGCACAGCAGGAGCTGTTGAGCACTCTCGTCACAAACGGCACGGATGGGATTGTCATCAGTCCGATCGACCCCGCAACCCAGACGGATTTCCTCAACAACCTGGCCACCAACACGCTGCTGGTCTGCGCCGACAGCGACGCGGAAAAAAGCAAGCGTGCCTGTTACATCGGCACGGACAATGTTGCCGCCGGCATGCAGGCGGCGGAATTGCTCAAAGCCGCGCTGCCCCAGGGCGGCAAAGTCATTTTATTCGCCGGCTATCCAAACGCGGAAAACACCCAGGACCGTGCCCAAGGCATCCGAAAGGGATTGGCCGGATCGAACATACAGATTATTGACACACTGTGGGACGGCACCGCCAGTGAAGTAGCCCAGAAAAACGCGGAAGACGCGCTGATGAAGCATCCCGATCTGGCGGGCATGGCTTGCCTGAACGGCTATCAAGGACCGGCCATTCTTACCGCCGTGCGGCAGGCGGGCAAAGCCGGGCAGGTGAAGATTGTTTGTTTTGAAGATTATGACAAAACGATGGTCGGGATTGCCGCCGGCGACATTTACGGCACGATTGTCCAGAACCCTTTGAAGATTGGTTACCAAACCATCATCCGCATGGACAAATATCTGCGCGGCGACAAAACGCAGTTTGACAACGGGAAAATCCTTATTCCGTCGCAGCGGATCACCAAAGACAATCTCACGGATTATCTGGCCGTGCAAAGAAACCAGCTCCTCCAAACCCAGGCGGGAACTCCTGGAACCGGACAATAGGGGCTGCGCTGGGAATGCAATCCACGAAACCCGGCAACCCGGAAATGGTTAAATCAATGTTTCCTTTTGATTTCGGCGAAGAGAGTAATGGTGCGCCGGGCCAAATCGGGAGTTGTCATATGCCTTTGGTTTAGCGGTTCATTCCGCTGGCGCGACCGGGTTGAGCGAGCTTAACTCGGCTCCGGCAGAAAAGAAGACGGCACAGGGTCGCGTTGGGGTGGCCAGGGATTTTCGGAAACAATCACTCGCCCCCGCCTTGTCGCCGGCCAGAAGATGTTTCATGCCGGTATAATACCAGAATTCACTTTGTGCCCTTCCGGTGTCGGAAGGATCAATCGCTTTAAAAAAATCCCCTTCGCTGGTTTGATTCAAAAGAAATTTTGCGATCTGCATCTGCCAGTCGGCGGGTGTTCCGTTCGTGCGGTTTCGGCAATAGGCCACGAGTTGCTGGTTGGCTTTTTCCCTCTCGCCGATTCGGGTTTGCACCAGCCAGATGTGGAAGGCGGCATAATCTCTAGCCTTGCCGTCGGGTAAATTCTGACATCGTTGAAAATCAGCCAATGCGCCATCCCAGTCGTTGGTCAGGGAATTGCAGACACCGCGATAATAATATCCCCAGGCGAAGTTGGTGTCGGTGGCGAGGGCGCGATCGAGTTGCTGTAAAAAGCGGTCCCGCTGGCGGTCCGGGTAGCGCGCGAAAAAACCAGCATTGCTCAGGCCGGGGCCGGTGAATGCGGGGCCCATTTCTTCAATCATTCGCACCCGTTCCATCAGGGCGCCGGTAAAATCATTTTGCATTTCCCTGATGCGCATCCGTCCGCGGTATGCGCTCCGATTGTCCGGTTGCAATTTAATGACCTTTTCATAATCACCCAGCGCGTGTTCAAAATCACGTCCCGCCGCCTCGATTCTCGCCCGCTGCACGTAATTGTTCGGGTCTTGCGGGGTCAATCCGATGGCCGAGGTGTAATCCTTAATCGCCTCGTCCGCATCGCCCCTTATGGATTCTATGCCCGCGCGGCTGGCATAAGCGGCGGCGAAGTTGGGATTCAATCGGATGGCGTGGCTGAAGTCACCCTCGGCGCTGTTCAAGTCCCAACGATAAGCCCACTTACTGCCGGGACTCGCGGTGGACAAGGTGTCCGAACCTCGATCAAAATAAAATTTCGAGTCATGCGACCGCATGAAAGGCGCGCAAAGCCCCGCCAGACAAAGCAACCCAATGAGGAGCATCCACTTATTCATCGCTCAACTTATATTATATCACACTATGGCGGTCAAGGCCGGACAAGCGAAGGCGGAGGCCATGAAAATTAAATTCTCGAAAACATTCAGACTGTAAAACCATTTTGGCTGAACCGGGTGTCTTGAAAGCGATTACGCAGTCCGCCAAAAGCAACGTTCCAATTGATTTGTTCGTCCCATGGGTCTTTAATATCCCACGAAAAGGGAAAGGGGTTGACATGCTGGATTGAGCGGTCGCTTTCAAAATAAAGCACATTACTACGAAAATTACGGCACCGTTGTGTTTGCCTTTGAAGTAACTGCTGCAGAAGCGTGCCGTCCTGAGAATTTGCCGTGTCCAAAGTTTTCTTTCCCCAGACCTTTTCCTCACTTGAGTCTGTCGCCTCAACAATGAGTGAAATATCCTTACCTGCCGGATTTTGGAAATGTTGAAGGATTTGCGAGATGAGACGCGACTTTCCGACACCATTTGGACCCGCCAAGACAATGACGTCGCTCAATCCAGACACTTCGAAGGCACGAATTGGAGGAACGTTCTGAGCTTTGATCGCTGACAGTCGCATTGGGTGTCGCTTACAACTTCAAATCCATATCCGTCACCGCGCCTAATGAGGCGCTCGTGACGTGGGCGGCGTATTTGGCCAGCACACCGCGGGTGTAACGCGGCGCGGGTTTCTTCCACGCCTTGCGGCGGGCCGCGATTTCTTTCGCGGGAATGTCCACGGTGATTTCCCGTTTGCCGGCGTCAATGGTGATGGAGTCGCCGTTTTTCACCAGCGCAATGGTTCCGCCCACATACGCCTCGGGCGTGATGTGGCCGACCACAAAGCCGTGGCTGCCGCCGCTGAACCGGCCGTCGGTAATGAGCGCCACGTCCTTGCCCAATCCCTTGCCCATAATGGCGCTGGTGGGCGACAACATTTCCCTCATGCCCGGCCCGCCTTTGGGGCCTTCGCTGCGAATCACAATCACATGGCCTTTCTTCACCGTGCCGTCGAGAATGGCATCGAGCGCCTTTTCCTCGGACTCGAACACGATGGCTTTGCCGGAAAAACGCAGTCCTTCTTTGCCGGTCAGCTTTGCCACCGCGCCTTCAGGCGCGAGATTGCCACGCAAAATCACGAAGTGACTGTCCTTTTTAATCGGCTTGTCGAACGGCTGGATGATGGTCTGACCCGCCGGATACGTTTTCACGCCGCCGAGGGTCTGCGCCATGGTCTGGCCGGTCACAGTCAGGGCGTCGCCGTGGAGCAGTCCCTTGTCGAGCAGCGTCTTCATCAATGGCCGGATGCCGCCGATGGCCACAAGCTCGCTCATCAAATGTTTTCCGCTCGGTTTTAAATCCGCGAGCACGGGTACGCGTTTGCCAATGCGGGCGAAATCGTCGAGCGACAGCTTCACCCTCGCCGCATGGGCGATGGCGAGCAGGTGCAACACGGCATTGGTCGAGCCGCCGAGCGCGATGACGACGGTGATGGCGTTCTCGAAGGCTTTCTTGGTTAGGATGTCGAGCGGGCGCAGACCGATTTTGAGCATTTCGATGACGCACGCGCCGGCGCGGCGGCAATCGTCCATTTTTGCCTGCGAGATGGCGTTTTGCGCGGAGCTGTTCGGCAGACTCATGCCGAGCGCTTCGATGGCGCTGGCCATGGTATTGGCAGTGTACATGCCGCCGCACGAGCCGGGACCGGGTATGGCGCATTGTTCGATGGCCTGAAATTCTTCATCGCCGATTTTATGGTTCGCGTGCGCGCCGATGGCTTCGAACACAGACACGATGTCGAGCTTGCGCGTGTCGCCGGTGATGCAGCCGGGCAGGATGGTGCCGCCATAGACGAACACCGCCGGACGGTTCAATCGCGCCATGGCGATGAGCGAGCCGGGCATGTTTTTGTCGCAGCCGCCGATGGCCACAAATCCGTCCATGCCGGCGCAGCCCACGACGGTTTCGATGGAATCGGCGATGACCTCACGCGAGACGAGCGAGTATTTCATGCCTTCACTGCCCATCGAGATGCCGTCGGAGACGGTGATGGTATTGAAGACGATGGCCTTGCCGCCCGCCTCGTTCGCGCCCTTCTCGGATTCGAGCGCGAGCTTGTCAATGTGCATGTTGCAGGGCGTGACGTTGCCCCAAGTGGAGGCGACGCCGATGAGCGGTTTCTTGAAATCCTCCGGCTTGAAGCCGATGGGATAAAGCATGGCGCGGGCGGCGGCGCGTTCATCGCCGTCAAACACAATGCTGGAAAAGGGGCGAAGGGAATCGGGAGAATTTGACTTTTTCATTGCCCGCAAATCCTGCCAAAAAAGGCATCTGACAGCAAGTCAGGGTAGTAGTCCTCGTAGCAGCCGAGGTAACGAGGCTCTGATTCATCTGGAAATTCAGATCCGGAATTTGAAATGAGCCTCCTCACGTCGGCTCCTGCTGTTTTACAGGGTTAGGGCGATTTGTTCGACTGTTCCTGGACGGTATGTTCGGTCCAGCCGCCACCGAGCGCCTGGTAAAGATTGATGAGACTGAACAGCCGCGAGTATTGAGATTGGATCAAATTTTGTCGCGCGTTATCAAGAGTTTGTTGGGCAGCAAGCAAAGTGGGCAGACTGTCCACGCCCTGGTTAAAACGGGCCTGGGTCAGCTCATAATTCTGCCGCTGAGCCTTGACCGTGGCCCGGTTGGCCGCCACTTGCGTTTGAACCGTGTCCCGTGCCGCCAGGTCGTCGGCAACTTCCCGGAAAGCGGTTTGAATCGCTTTTTGGTAGGTGGCGACTTCAATGCGTTCGGCGGCTTTGACGGCTTGGAGTTCGTTCCAAGCAGTGCCGGCGGCAAAGATCGGCCAGATAATTTGCGGCGAGAAACTCCAGGCTTGCGAACCGGGCGCGAACAAACTTTCCAACGTGGTGCTTTCAGTGCCTCCCTGACCGGTGAGAGTAATGGTCGGGAAAAATGCGGCGCGCGCGGCGCCAATGTTGGCGTTGGCGGCCTTGAGTTGGTGCTCGGCTTCAAGAATATCCGGACGGCGCGCAATTAAATCGGATGGCAATCCGGCCGGGATGTCCGACAGGCAAATGTCCGGATTGAACGGTTGCGGCGGCGGAAGATCGCCCGGCAACGGGCGGCCCACCAGCAGCACCAGGTTATCCTCCGCCTGCGCAAGTTGCTGCTCGTAACCGGCCACGACGAGGCGCGCGCTCTGCAACTGCGTGTCGGCGGTGTTCAAGTCAAGCTGGGAGAGGACGCCTGCTTCATAAATGCGTTTAGTCAGGTCGTAGGTTTGCCGCGCCGCTTTCAATGATTGCCGCGCCACGGCGAGTTGTTCGGTTGCCTCACGTTCGGTCAGGTAGGCGCCAGCGACCTGAGCCACCAGAGCGATTTGGGCACCTTTTTGGGCTTCCTCGGTGGCGAAGTACGTTTCCAACGCCTGCTTTTTGAGGCTGCGCACTTGTCCGAACAGGTCCAGTTCATAGGAGGCGACACCGAGGTTGACGTTGTATTGGCTGTAAGTGAACCCTTGACCTTGGCCACCGAAGCCGAAGGGAATGCGCTGGCGCGCGCCGTTGGCATTGATGTCCACTGTGGGCACCAGCTCATTTCGTTGAACACGATAGAGCGCGCGGGTTTGCTCGACGTTCAACACCGCCACGCGCAGGTCGAGGTTGTTGGTCAAGGCCAGTTGGATGAGTTCTTGCAGGCGCGCGTCGTGAAAAAAGTCGCGCCAGCCGATATCGGCAGCAGGCACGGCGGCAGCGTTGGTCGGGGTTGCGCGATAACCCGGCACCTTCGGCCATGTCGAAGAAACCGGCGCTGCCGGCCGATGATATTTCGGCATGAGCGTGCAACCGGCCAGCGCCAGGATGAATAAAGTAGCCGCCGACGTCAGGAGGCGGGCCTTTATCAACCGGCTGTTCCAATGCACCGCCTCCTCACCTCGGCGGCTACATGATTCAAGATATTTGCTCATGGCTTGGCCGAATGATTATTGCCCGCGTCTTCCTCGAAGCCGGCCGGTTTGGGCGCCATCATCGTGTGCGATGGTTTCTGGCTCTTGAAAATCCGGCGGACGAGCACGAAGAACACCGGCACGAAGATGATGGCCAGCGCAGTGGCTGTAATCATCCCGCCTGCCACGCCGGTGCCGATGTCGTGCCGGCTGGCCGAGCCGGCGCCGCTGCTGAACGCCAGCGGCATCACGCCAAGAATGAACGCCAGCGATGTCATCAGAATCGGCCGCAGCCGCATGTGCGCCGCCTCCAGCGTGGCTTCAATCAGGCCTTTGCCTTGTGCCTGCAAATCCTTGGCGAATTCGACGATCAGGATGGCATTCTTGGCCGACAAACCCACGATGGTCAGCAAACCGACTTTGAAGAACACGTCGTTGGGAAGACCGCGCAACGTAGCGCCGAGCAGCGCGCCGATGATGCCGAGCGGTACGACCAGAATCACCGCCACCGGAATGGACCAGTTTTCGTAGAGCGCCGCCAGCGCCAGGAACACCACGATAAGGGACAGCGCGTAGAGCAACGGCGCTTGTTTGGCCGACAGGCGTTCCTCAAAGGATTGGCCGGTCCATTCGTAACCGAAGCCGTTGGGCAGTTTTTTGGCCAGATTTTCCATGGCGGTCATGGACTGGCCCGTGCTCTTGCCGGGCGACGCGAGTCCCTGGAGTTCCAGCGAGGGAAAACCATTGTAATGTTGCAACGACGGCGAACCGTAAATCCAGTGCAGCGTGGCAAGGCTGGCCAGCGACACCATCTGGCCGCCGCTGTTGCGCACAAAAACCTGGCTGACGTCCTGCGGCAACATGCGGTACGGCGCGTCCAATTGGGCAATCACCTTTTGGACGCGGTTGCCGTTGACAAAATTGTTGATGTAATCGGAGCCGAAATAAGTTTCGAGCGCCGTGTTCAGGTCCGCCAGCGAAACGCCGAGCGCACTGGCCTTGGCCTGGTCAATGTCCACCTTGAGCTGCGGCGTGTCCTCCAATCCCACGAAGCGCAACTGGGTGATGTCCTGATTGGTCGCGGCCAGCGCAAACAACTGGTCGCGCGCCTGCATGAGTTTGTCGTGGCCGAGGCCGCCCTGGTCCTCCAATTCAAAATCGAAGCCCGCCGAAATGCCCAGCTCCGGAATCGGCGGCGGGTTGATGGGATAAATGACGGCGTCCTTGATTTGGCTCAACCACATGAAGGCGCGGCCGATGATGGCGTCCACGCGGTGTTGCGTGCCGTGGCGCAGGCTCCAGTCTTTCAAATGGACAAACGCGAGCGCGGCGTTTTGCCCCTGGCCATTGAAGCTGAAGCCGGCCACGTCCACCATGCCCGCCACTTCCGGCTGTTTCAAATAATAGCTCTCGACCTGTTTGAGCACGTCCAGCGTGCGTTGCGCGGTCGCGCCCACCGGCAACTGGATGAGCGTGATGAAATAACCCTGGTCCTCGTCTGGCAGAAATGACGACGGCAGGCGGTAGTAAAACCAGCCTACTGCCGCGACAATCGCCAGATAAATCATGACATACCGAGGCGCCTTGCTGAGGGTCCGGGCCAGGAAGCCTTCGTAATTCTTTCGCGTGGCGGCAAAACCGCGGTTGAACCAGCCGAAGAACCCTTCCTTCCGCAAATGATGTCCTTTTTCAACCGGCTTGAGCAGCGAGGCGCACAACGCCGGCGTCAGCGACATCGCCAGAAAAATCGAGAACAACATGCACGAAACCAGCGTCAACGAGAACTGCCGGTAAATCGCGCCGACCGATCCGCCGAAGAACGCCATCGGAATGAACACCGCGGTCAGCACCAACGAAATGCCGATGAGCGCGCCGGTGATTTGTTTCATCGCCTTGATGGTCGCCTCGCGCGGCGGCAGGCCTTCCTCGCTCATGATGCGTTCCACGTTTTCCACCACCACAATGGCGTCGTCCACCAGTTCGCCGACGGCGAGCACCATGCCGAACATGGTCAGCACGTTGATGGAAAAACCGAGCGCATACATGACGGAAAACGTTCCCAGCAGCGCCACCGGGATGACGATGGTGGGAATGAAGGTCGCCCGGAAATTTTGCAGGAACAGGAAAATGATCAGAAACACCATCACGATGGCTTCCACCAGCGTCGTCACCACTTCATGAATGGAAGCGCGGACAAATTCGGAAGCGTCATAGGGAAAATCCACCCGCACGCCCGCCGGGAAAAATTTGGAAAGCTCCGCGACCTTGGCGCGGACGGAGTTCGCGGTGGCGACGGCGTTGGCCGACGGCGCGAGCCGTATGCCCACGGCGGCAGTCGGCCGCCCGTCCACCCGCGCCTGCAAGCCGTAACTCTCGCCGCCCATTTCCACGCGGGCGACATCGCGCAAATAGACGCGGGAACTGTCGGGGTTTACCCGCAGCAGAATATTTTCAAACTGCTTGACCGTGGTCAGCGTGCTTTGGCCCTGTAGCGTAATGTTAATTTCCTGTCCCTTCACCGACGGGCGGTCGCCGAGCTGGCCGACCGGAACTTGCGCATTCTGCGCCAGAATCGCGGCGATGACGTCGTTGGCGTCGAGATTGTAGCTTTCAAGCTGGTTCGGGTTCAGCCAGATGCGCATGGCGTATTGCGTGCCGAACAAATCCGCTTCGCCGACGCCGGTGACGCGCCGGATCGGATCGAGCACGCTAGCTGATATGTAATTGCCCAGCGCGATGTCGCTGATGCTGTTGTTCGTGGTCGAGAGCGTGAAAAACATCAAGAAATTGCGCGTGGATTTGAGGACAGTAATGCCCTGTTGCTGCACCGTCAGCGGCAGACTGGGAACGGCCAGTTGCAATTTATTCTGCACCTGCACCTGCGCGATGTCTGGGTCGGTGCCGGAATCAAAATACAACGTCACTTGCGATTGCCCGCTCGCGCTGCTGCTGGATGACATGTAAAGCAAATGGTCAATGCCGTTCATCTGCTGCTCGATCACGGACGTGACCGTGTCCTGCACCGTCTCCGCCGACGCGCCCGCGTAATTGGCGGTGATGGAAATGGACGGCGGCGCGACGCTGGGATATTGAGCAACCGGCAGATGGGTAATGGCCAGAATTCCTGCCATCATGATAAGCACGGAAATCACCCAGGCAAAAATCGGGCGGTCAATGAAAAATTTCGGCATGGCGATATCTGTCTAAGTTAATTTCCCTGAGCCGAAACTGGCGGCGTTGAACCGTTACCGCCGTTTGGATTGAATGGAACCGGTTTGACTACCATGCCGGGTTGCGCTTTTTGCAAACCTTCGACAATGACCTGTTCCCCGGCCTTCAAGCCGTCGGTGACAATCCATTTGTTTCCGATGGCCTGGCCGATTTTAATCATCCGGGCTTCCACCTTGCCGTTCGCGCCGACTACCATCACGGTGGCCGCGCCGTTGGGTCCGATGTTGACGCCGCGTTGGAGGACGGTAATGGCCTGGTTGTCCACCGCCTGCTCCAACGCGCCCCGCGCAAACATGCCCGGCAGGAGCAAATGGTCGGGATTGGGAAATTCCGCCCGCAACGTCACCATCCCGCTGGTTGGGTCCACCGTGATGTCAGAGAACAGCAATTTGCCGGGTTGTGAGTAAGTCGTTCCGTCGTCCAGCAGCAGCGTCACCTTGGCCTCGCCGGGTGCGACCGTTTTGAGCGTGCCATTGTCCATTTCGCGCCGGAGCCGAAGTAATTCGGTGGATGATTCGGTGAAGTCACAATAAATCGGGTCCAGTTGCGTGACCAGGGCCATTTCCGTCGCGGCACTCTGGCTGACCAGCGCGCCTTCGGTGACCAACGCCGCGCCGACCCGCCCGTCAATCGGCGCGGTGACTTTGGTATAACCGAGATTGATTGCGGCAATTTCCTGGGCGGCTTTGGCTTGGGCCGCCGCCGACACGGCATTGTCATAATCCTGTTTGCTCACGGCATTGATAGCCACCAGCGGTTGGTAACGTTCCGCCAGTTGTTGCGCCTGCATCAGGCTGGCGTTCGCGCTGTCGAGCGCGGCTTTGAACGGCGCGGGATCAATCTCGTAAAGTAGGTCGCCGTTGGTGACATCGGCGCCTTCGCGGAAATTCCGGTGCAACACAATGCCGTCCACCCGCGCACGCACCTGGGCCACCCGCATGGGATCAATGCGCCCCGGCAATTCCGTCGTCAGCGCGACGGCTTCCGGCGCGATGGTAACCACGCCAACTTCCGGCGGCGGCATATTGAAAGCACCGGCGCCCTGATTGTGGCCGCAGCCGGCCAGCGCCAGCGCGGCCAAGGCAACCACTGCGGACATGGCGGCGCGCTGTTTCCCTGTCAAATTCCGTCGTTCGTTCAAATGCATGTTCATCGTTTGTGTTGTTGCCGCCGGTCGCGGCGCAAAACTGATTGATGACAAAGTCCTCGGCATTGGGAAAGTCAGATTATCACAGTTCACCCACGCGATTCAAACATTCGTTTGGTTCATCCATCAGATTTTTCCCGAGTCAACCGGTTTGCCGGCAGCATCACAGACCGGCGCAGAATGGCTTGCCCTCGGGCAGGCTTGTGAAATAGAGCATCATTTCGTATCCTGTCAATCGGTTGGCGAATTGCGGGAGAGATGGCCGAGCGGTTTAAGGCACACGCCTGGAAAGCGTGCATACTCCAAAAGGGTATCGAGGGTTCGAATCCCTCTCTCTCCGCCATAAACATGTATAAATAAAGGATAAAATCGTTATTGTCCTTTTTCGACTCAATCTATTCCAATGCGCTCCAATGGCGTTGAAATACCTGTTTTTTGGCAACTGTTGGCAACTGACTTCGGCAACCGGGCCTCTTAGAAAATTTTGGCGTGCTTTGCTTGCACCTGTAAGCCACGGGGGGCGTTTGGATACCTGAACGTCCATTCACCTTAAACGGTGCCCCGGCGCGTCCTGGCGTGTTTGGATATGCGACGGCTGGTTCGCATATCAGAGAGTCGAAGCGCTGATTAGCAATGGGATACAAAATGCCAATTGCCGATAAAAGCCAATTGTGATATAGGAACCAATGGTCGTATAACCATAGTTAGACCAAATACTATGAAGCTGATCACAGGGTCATGTCTGTGCGGTAAGGTGACCTTCGAGGTTACCGGAACTCCGATTAGGTTTATCTATTGCCACTGCCGTTCATGTCAAAAATCGAGTGGGTCCGTTCATGCTGCGAACCTGGCGTTTCCCGAAGATTCTGTGAGATGGACACAGGGCGAAGACCTCATCGAACTCTTTGTGGATACGAAAGAGAACCCGGGTTTCCCGCGTTGCTTTTGCAGGAGTTGCGGTTCACCTGTGCCAAAGTTGAGCCGCAATCGGCAGTTCTGGGTCGTGCCGAGCGGATTATTGGATTCGGATCCAGGTATGAGGCCTCAGGCGAATATCTATTGGGCGGAGCATGCTCCTTGGTATGTGTCGGCAGATCAAATCGCTAAGAATGAGGGGCCATTGGTCTAACCATGCGCGAGGCCGTGTAAAAAGTCTGGCGGAGTGAGCAGAAGAGAGAAGGGCCGGTAGTCCGAACGTAAGGACGGCCGGCTTTTAACTTCCGGGAGGGGAATCGGCCCGGACAGCGATTGGGGTGAATGCCAGGATCGAGGAATGAAAAGAGAGCGTCGCCGCCTGGCTTTAAGCCCGTTGCGGGACTTTGATCCCCACCGCCATCATCACTTTCTCGAAGCGCACCAGGTTCAAGACCCGTTTGAGGTTGTAAGCCAGTGTGATCAGGCTCCATTCGCCCCGCACCTTGACCAGCCCTTTCATCAGAAAGTAGCTGTACCCCAAGAAACGTTTGATGGTCCCAAAGGGATGTTCGCACAACAGCTTCCGCAGTTTGAGTTTCTCCGGCTGCGCCGCCACCCGGGCCGCCATCGCTTCCATTACCGCTTCGTCCTGCTCCCGCGTGATCGTCCGGCCGGTCCGGTTGCGCGTGCACTGCCGCTGCAACGCACAACCCTTGCAGGCGCTGGTCCGGTAGTAGCGCACCGGCCGCCCTTTTTCATCCGTGCTGAATCGGTACGTCAGTGCCGTTCCCGCCGGGCACACATGCACATCCTTCGCTTCATCGTACCGGAACCGGCTCTTGCCGTACAATCCCCGCGCCGTGTTGGCGCTGGTGTCGGCCTTGGGCACATAGGCCGTGATGCCCTGCTCCTGACATTGCGCCACTTCGGCCGTCGTGCAGTATCCCGTGTCCGCCACCCCTTCCAGCCGCTCCACTCCCAGGTTGGCCTTGGCGTCTTGGGCCATGCCCGAGAGTTGCCGCAAATCCGTTTCCTCATTGGTCACGTCCTGGGCCACAATCAGCTTGTTTTTGTCGTCCACCACCGCCTGCGCGTTGTAGCCCACCACGCTGCCCTTGGCCGTGCGCATCCGCCGCGCCTCCGGGTCGGTGACCGAGATTTGCGTTTGTTCGGCGTCCAGTTGCTCCAGCAGTTCGGCGTGCCACTCCCGCTTCTCCTGCAATGCGGCGATCTTGGCTTGCAGCTCCGCCCGGCTCAAGGCCGGTTCGCTGGGCTCGGCGGCATCCGCTGCGTCCAGGGCTTGCAGATACTCGGCCAGTTGCCGGTCGGCCCGCGCCATCAGTTCGCGCAGTTTCTTTTCGTTGAAGTTGGCGTCCGGGCTGTTGACTCCCGCCAGCTTGGTCCCGTCCACCCCCACCAATTGCGCCCCGAACAGGTTCAGTTTATGGCATAGCAGCCGGAATTGGCGGTGAACGGCTTGGAAGGGTTGGGGGGGTCCTTGCGGAAATTGGCGATGGTTTTGTGGTCGGGGGCTTGTTGGCCCGTCAGCCAGATCACTTCCACGTTGCGCTGGCATTCGGCTTCCAATAACCGGGAGGAGCCAATCCGATGCAGATACCCATAGAGATAGAGTTTGAGCAGCATGGCCGGGTCGTAGGGCGGACTGCCGGTGGCGGCCACCTGCGTCCGGGCAAAGCCCAGCGCCGCCAGATCCAGTTGGGCGACGAAGGCATCGAGGAAACGGACAGGATTTTCGGCGGCGCTGTAATCTTCCAGCCGTTCGGGCAACAGCAGGGTTTGCGAACGGTCCAAGCCGGTTTGATGGTTCATGCTTGTCAGACCCGCCTCCGGGCGCGATGTTCAATCCATGTCCGACTTTTTACACAGCCTCGCCCTGAAGCCAACGCCGACTGCCCCTTGAGTTTATGGATGGTTTAAGTTATACAACGGTTATCGAGTTTGCGGAGCCACTCGCCCGTCGGCGTGGCTCAGCTTTGGATCGTTAGGCATCGGCGAGCACCATGAACACTCCAAACCCTTCAACAATCACGCTGCTTGTGCTCATTCCGCTATTTGCGTGGCGTGTCTATCGTCGTTTTCGTCGTATGGTCGGGCGGCAGCGATTGTCGAAGGTTCGTCTGCGGGTCACGCTGGCCATCTATCCTACATTGCTTGTCCTGCTCTGTTTCGCCGCGCGCACCCATCCAGAGCGGTTTTGGTGGCTTGCAGGTGGCGTGGCTTTTGGTTCTTTGCTCGGCCTATTCGGCCTGAAGAAGACGCGCTTTGAACCTACGCCGAAGGGTTTATTTTACACGCCACATGCGCATCTGGGCATCGCACTCTCGTTGCTGTTCGTCGCGCGTATCGTCTATCGTCTCTTCGAGGTCTATGCCATTGAACCGACGAGGCCACACGGAATGGGTGACTTTGCACGTAGTCCGCTCACCCTGGCTGTGTTTGGACTGCTTGCGGGCTACTACATCACCTACGCTATCGGTCTTTTTCGTTGGCGGTTGCGTATCTTGCGAGCCAAGCGGCAACGCGAGGCGTTGAAGAGAGCGGGTGAAACGATGCCTGACACGGCGCTGGAGCCAACACCGCCCGCCCCTTGAGTTTTCGGTTGAGATATGAAGATTGAGAGTCCAGATTGCATTCGGAGCTTGGCCTCCAGTGGCCGTGGCTCAGCTTTGGATCGTTAGGCCGCACTATGCGCTCTTTCATTTTCGCAATATTGCTTCTGGCTTTCATGTGTGACTCTGTGTCAGGAGTATCCTCGTCATCAGTGACGGACCCTGGGCTTCGGCTTGGTGAGTGTGTGTTGATTCACTTTGTGGATCATTCAGGTCCTGATATTTATCAAACAATAGACACGGACGGTCATATTGTTCTACCGATCATTCGCCAAGTTCGCGTAGCTGGCTTGACTACCCGACTGGCTACCCGTGCTATCATGAAGGCGTATCAGGGGGTCGGGCATCCTAGGAAAGTGTCGGTCGTAAGATGCGAGGCACCACCGAACACATCGCCGTCGAAACCGAATAAGATTTTTTAAACGAGCGGCCTAACACGGCGCTGGAGCCCCTAACATTGTGCTGGAGCCACTTATGACTGTGTTAAGCGGCATTTTCGGTCTGCATTCTCTTGAACTCCAATTCTGATACTCCAATTTAATTTTCGCTTCAATTCATGTTCGTCACGGCAATGAACCCGACTGGGTTTGGGAAGGTGGGTCTTAGACGGACGAATTTTGTTATGCAAAGACACATGCAATATTGGCGCTTCATTTCACCGGAGTCTGCCGCCTTCGGGCCGTAGCGGCCTTTGGCCCGCTGCGAAGGCGGATGGTTCGATCCATCCGGTGCGCAGCCCCCGACACCACACCTGAAAACGGACGCCGCAGCGCAATAACCCTATTGTATTTTTGCGCGATAATACCTGAACGGAAGATTTAAGGCAGCGGCATCTGTGCAGGTGACGCTTCCCGTCGGAGCCGCGTTGGTGTAAATGGGAATCCAGTTTTTAAGGTCGGTTGAGGCCTGGATCACGTAATTGGAGCCAGCCGGCCCGGACAGTTGGAGTTTGAACCCGCCGGCCGTCGTGTCCATCCCAGCAGAGACAATTGTCACTACGTTCGGAATCGGGTTGGTAAGGACGACCAAAGTTGCGCTGGTGCTGGTCGCGGTCAAGCCGTTATTGACCCGTACAGAATACTTTCCGGCGTCGGCCGGAACCACATTGCTGATCGTTAAAGTGCTGGTTCCCAAAAGAGGCAAACTCACAACCGAGACATCGGTACCCGCTGAAATCGGCTGACCGTCGAAAAGCCAGGTAAAAGTAGGCGTGGTCAGGCTGACAACTGTTGTCGAAAAGACAGCAGTGCCTCCATTTTGGACAGTTTCGCCCAAAGGCGGAATTGTAATAATGGGCGGCAGCAGTTGTCCGTAGCTGTTAATTGCCAATAAACCCGAGAAAACCACGCACACGGCAATTGCCTGCCAGCGACCGATGAGTCTGCAAATACGAGCCATACTCATTATAATTTGAGATACTCACAGCTATTATCGTGCCTAAAATTTAGAATCGGTAGGTCAATTTCACGCGAAAAGTGCGGCCGTCCTGCTGAATGGCATTTTGCAGATGGTAACGCGAAGAGGGGTCGTAATAGGTTTTATCCAGCAAATCATAGACACTGGCGGAAATATCTAGATTTTTGATGAGATTCTGGCTGAATAACGTGAAATTCACGACCGCGTAGCCGGGCACGTCCGCCCCGGTTAGCGTGGCCGGAAAGGCTTCATAAACCGTGTGGCTTTTGCTCGTGTATTGAACTTCAAGCCCGGCAAAAATTTTATCCCGCCACAGCGGCACACTGGTGTCGAATTTGATTAAATGCATAGGCGAATCCGGCAACCCGGCGCCGGTGTCCCGGTTCTCCGTGTGCTGCAGCGTGTAACTCATCCGGGTAATGATTTCATTTTCCCATTTTCCTTCGAGCGCCAGTTCGGCGCCCAGCGTGTCGGCGTTGAAATTGGCGAAGTTTCCATTTTCGAAATCAATGAGGTCGTCCATGCGGTTGTAATAACCGGAAACGGAAGAGCGCAGGTTCCGGCCGATTCCCTGTTCATAAACCATCTCGTAGGAGGTGATTTTTTCGGGCTGGATGTTTTGAAAATTCGGATTGCTCAGTTCCAAAAAGTTCGGATCGCGAAACGCTGTGCCGTAAATCAATTTGAGTGTGGACTGCTGGAATGGATCGTAAATCAGCGCAGCGCGCGGACTCACGGATGGATCGAAATCGCCGTATTGATCATAACGTACCCCGGCATCGAGATGGAGATTGGTCAGGATGAGGAAATCGCCTTGAGCAAAAAAACCGTAATTTTGGCGATGACCACGCCGGTCGTATTGGAGCATTCCCGTGGTTTGATCCACTTCCTGGTCTTCCTGTTCGAAGTCGTTGCGATATTCCGCGCCGAGGGTGATAATATGCCGGCCAAAGATGGTTTTATTGATCTGAACCTCGCCACCCGCCCATTGGCCGCTTTGTTGGTCCACATAAAAGAAATTCGTCGGCGTTCCCCCGATCTGCCCTGACAATGGAATGCCAATCTGGATGTCACTCCGGTCATAATAAACGTCGCCCGACATATCCAGCGTGTCGGAAAATTTGTGCGCGTATTTTAACGTTGCATAGCTCCGGTCATCCACCGTCTGCATGCGTGGATCGTCAAAAGTCGTCAAATTCACACTGGGCGGCGCAGACTCCGAGTACTGTCCCGTGGGATTGGTTTTCACGCGATTGATATAACCGCCTTCCACAGTGAAATCCTGGTAATTGACCGAGCCAAAAAAACTACCAAAGTCGTCGCCATCCATGTTGTGCGCAATGCCGTTGTTGACGTTCAGCGACGGCGTATTGAATTGCGGGTAATAAAGATTCTCTGGCCCATCGTCGTGGTAAATCGTGCCGGAGAGCAAAAATTGCAGGCCGTTGGTGAGCTGGTCGCCGATAGTCACACGCCCCGAATAGGCGTTGTAACTGCCATACATGCCTGACTCTTCCACGCCGTTGATTTGTTTTCCCTGGCGCGTGATGACATTGATGACGCCAAAAAAGGCGTTGTTGCCATAAAGTGCCGAGCCGGGGCCGCGGATGATTTCCACCCGGTCGATCAAATCAACGTCCAAAAGAAACGCCGTGTCAACGTACGCGCCGTCGTTCAGGTCATTATTGATGCGATGTCCGTTGATGAGCAGCAAAATGCGGCTGTTGAAATCGCCGAGGTTGACGCCGCTCGCGCCCAGAAAATCGTAATTGCGGTCGTAGCTGACATAAAATCCCTGCACGCTGGCCAGGATGTCGCCTAGCGTCCGGTAGCCGTAACGCTTGATTTCGTCCGAAGTGATGACCGTGACGGACGATGGCGCTTCGGTGGCTTTCTGTTCAAATTTGGAGGCGCCGTAGACCTCCGGCACCTTGAGTTGCATCAGTTGTTCCAGCGACAACTCGGTCAAATCCGGCGCCTGGTTTGAGGTATTTTCGGCGCTGGCGCCGGCGGCCGCCATCGGCCCGGCCGAAGCCGGTGCCTGATTTGTGCCACTGTCGGCACGGGCACTGGCTGCCAGAAAGCACAACGCACACACAAAATGCCGGAACAAAAGCAAGCAGGCGGGCAGGATTGGCAAAAGACGGCTTCTTTTGTTCATGCTCTGGATCAAGCGTTGTTAAGGAATCGTCGGCAAATTCATTGGGTCCAACGCCAGTAACGCTGGCAACCTCAACCCAGCACGATTGTTGCCATTTTGTCCTGAAAAAGAATTGTGGTCTGCTTCCCGCTAGCTACAAGCAGAAATGGCGAAAACCGCCTGGATTGTATCATTTTGAAACAGCCGGAGAACTTGACAATGTCCGGCAAATGCACCGTCATAAAAGCCAATCTTGTGTGACCGGCGAACAGAAAAAATTCAGCCGTTTTCTCCGCCGCGCCCCGACCCGGGTGCCGACCGCGCGCTTGGAAAAAAACACCGTTTGCCGCCTTCAGAAAAAAGCCGTTCCCGGAACACGGATGCCGCTCAAGGCGATGGTTTTGGTTTTCAGCCTGATGTTCGCCCCCAGGTTCGCAGGCTTCGCGCAGGATTCGTCGCCATCCGAATACCAGATCAAGGCGGCGTTCCTGTATAACTTTGCCAAATTTGTTCGATGGCCCCCGCAAGCTTTCGCCGGCCCCGGGTCGCCCATGGTCATCGGCGTGCTGGGAGACAACGTTTTTGGCGACAATTTGGAGCGGACCATCCGCAATAAGACAATCGACAACCACCCTTTCGAGTTCCGGGAATTTCATTCGGTCAAGGAGGCAACGAATTGCCAAATTTTGTTCATCAGCCCATCAGAAAAGAAGCGGTTGCCGAAAATCCTGAACGGTCTGAGAGGTACAAGTGTTTTAACGGTCAGTGAAACGGATCATTTCATCGAAGCCGGCGGTATGATCAATTTCGACATCGAAGACAACGAAGTTCATTTTCAAATCGACAATGCCGCCGCCAAAAAGTCTGGACTAATAATCAGCTCCAAACTTTTAAGCCTCGCTACACACGGTCATTGAATCCTTTAGCGGAATGAAAATCGCTTCAATTTGGGGCGGAGCGCCAAAAAAGACAGGTTTGCGCTTCGTATTGAAAGGCAACAGCCGTGCCCAGATTTCAGGACATTTCCATCAAGCGCAAGCTGACGGCAATCATCATGATTGCCAGTACAGTTGCTCTCCTGCTGGCGTCCTCCGGTTTCGCGACCTATGAACTGGTCACCTTCCGGCAGACGATGTCACGCGATCTTTCGACGCTGGCCGAAATTATCGGCAACCAGAGCACGGCGGCGCTGACTTACGGGGACAAGGATGCGGCGAAGGAAATTCTGGCCGCCTTGAGCGCCAAAAAACATGTGGTCGCCGCGGCGATTTACAACAAGGACGGGCGCTTGCTCGCATCATATTCCGGCGGCAATACTCCGGCAGTCTCTTTTCCGAACCGTCCGGAGCCGGAGGCGCTGCGCTTTGGAAACGACGCGCTGGTTCTTTTTCATGAAATTCGATTGGATGGCGATTTTATCGGCACAGTTTATTTAAAATCCGATTTGCAGGAAATCAACCAGCGGATTGAACGCTATGCGGCGATGATTTTGCTTTTAATGCTCGCCTCATTGGGGGTAACGCTGCTTCTTTCCGCATTTCTCCAACGCGTCATTTCCGGCCCCATTTTCCACCTTGCAGAAACCGCCCGGGCCGTATCCGGCGGAAAAAATTATTCCCTGCGAGCGACCAAACATGGCGGCGATGAACTGGGGCAGCTTATTGACAGTTTCAATGAAATGCTCGGACAGATCCAGCGGCGCGATTCAGAATTGCAGCAGGCACACGACAAACTGGAGATCCGCGTTGCGGAACGCACAAAGGATTTGCGCGGTGAAATCGCCGAGCGCCAGCGCACCGAATCGGAGTTGAAGCGGCAATTTGTCCGCATCAGCCTGCTCAATCAAATCACTCAAGCCGTTTCCGACCGACAGGACACCGACAGTATCTTTCATGTGGTGTTGCGCCAACTCGAAAGCCACATGGGGCTTGACCTGGGTTTGGTCGCCCTGTTTGACGCCAAGAACCAAACCCTGAATGTAACGGCGCTGTGTGTAAAAGAATCCCGGCTGGCGGCCCAATTCGATTTACACGAAGGCAGCATACTCTCCCTCAAAGAAACCGGTTTTCAATTGTGTGAAAAGCGGCAGACAGTTTATTTGGCCGACACACTCAAGGAGATGGCCCCGTTCGTGGAAAAACTGGCCGCCGCCGGCTGGCGCTCCGCCGTAGCCGTGCCGCTGATGCTGGAAGAAAGACTTTTTGGTGTGCTGGTTTCCGCCCGGCTAAAAACGCACGGTTTCAACAGTAGTGATTGTGAATTTCTCCGCATGTTAAGCGAGCACGTCGCCCTGGCCGCGCACCAGGAACGTCTGCACAAAAACCTGGAAAAGGCCTACAACGAATTGCGCCAGACACAAGCAACGGTTTTGCAGCAGGAACGCCTCAAGGCTTTAGGCCAGATGGCCAGTGGTATCGCACACGATGTCAACAACGCCCTCTCGCCGGTGGTCGGGTTTTCTGAAATCATCCTGCAAGGTGGATACGGTTTGAACTTGGAGGGAGAAAAATATTTGAAATACATCCGTACGGCGGGTGACGACATCGCGCACATCGTGGCGCGGCTGCGGGAATTTTATCGTGCGCGTGAGGAAAACGAATCGTTGCAACCGCTCAATCTAAACGCGCTCGCCGAGCAGGTCGTGGACATGACGCGTCCGCGCTGGCGTGACATCCCGCAATCGAAGGGCATTACGATTGAAGTGCGGACTGAGTTTGCGCCGGAGGTGCCGAAATTGGCAGGCATTGAAAGCGAAATCCGCGAGGCGCTCACCAATCTGGTCTTGAACGCCGTGGATGCGATGCCCGAGGGAGGCAGAATCACGCTGCGCACGTCGGTTCTGGGCCGCGAAAATGAGGGCGAGTATCCAACCCAGGTGGTAATGGAAGTCAGTGACACCGGCACCGGCATGAATGAGGAAACACGCAAGCGCTGCCTCGAACCGTTCTTCTCCACCAAAGGCAAACGCGGCACGGGCCTCGGTCTGGCGATGGTCTATGGCGTTATTGAACGCCACCAGGGTAACATTGAAATCCAAAGCGAGACTCGGCAAAGGCACCACGTTCCGCCTGTTCCTTCCCGTGCACACTAAATCGGGCAAGGACAACCAGGAGGAAGAAAATGATGTGGCCATTGAACCACTGCAGATTCTTTGCATTGATGACGAACCGTTGTTGCGCGAACTCATCAAGCAAATTCTCGAACGCGACGGCCACGAAGTCGAAGTGAGCGACAGCGGCCAATCCGGTCTGGATGAATTCCGGATTGCCCGCCAACGCGGTTGACCGTTCGATGTTGTGATTACCGATTTGGGAATGCCTTATCTTGACGGACGGCAGGTCGCCAAGGCGCTCAAACAAGAATCGCCGACCACACCGGTCATCATGCTCACGGGCTGGGGAGCGTTCATGAAGGAAGACGGCAACCTGCCGGAGGAGGTGGATGGCATCATCAGCAAACCACCGCGGGCACGCGAATTGCGCAAAACCCTAAGCCGGTTCCACCCCGCCCAACCCGGGGCAAAGAAACGTAAACGTGTCATAAACGGGTCAGTCCTCACTCTTGGCAGTTTGCCGCAGTCGTGAACGTGGCTGGTGGAAAAACGGGTTGCGACAACGAAGCCAGCCGCGCCTCCGTCAACGAAGCCCGCCAAGCTTTCCAACCCCAGCACCAGTAAACACCGTTCTTAAGGAGTTAAAGCTGCGCGAGAGTATCATCATTGCCATAGAGTGTTTTAATCTCGATTCTTGTATCTAATCCCTTCCAATTGGCATCGGAATTGCGCCACGTTCGGCCAGTAATGGCGGCTAGAGCGTCGTTATGCTGGATTCAAAGGAAAAGAAATGAAAATCGAAATGAACAAATACGAACGATTTATTTTGTTGGGTTGGGGTGGAATTCTTATAATGATTGTCGTGCTGTTTGTGAAAAACGCCCTTGCGCATTGACCCACTTTGTATCACTCGATCACTGTGAAGCATCCGTTCAATTCCTTGCCGGTATAGAAATTTAGCCGAAAGGACCGGCTTCGTAACAGGTCACGAGGCGATAGCCCGCGGCGAGCTTTTGCTCGACCCATTTGAGGCAGTCGGCGGGTTTGAACCGCTGCGGTGGTTTGGGGCTGCTGCCGTCCTCCTGCACGGCGATGACGTACCAGGCCAGATGCACGTCCAGCGCGATTTTAAGAAGTGGTTGATTTACCGGTTGCACATTCGCAACCGCCGGAATAGTAGATGAATTGTGTATTGTCATACAGGCAGACAGTCTGTGGCGCGGGTGCGCCCGCTGTCTGCCCTCATGTTTTCTAACACCGCGCTGACATGAAAAGCGGGGTCAAGACAGAAATTTCCCACAACGGAAGCCGCAGAAAAATCTTTGGCGCCGCAGGACGACAATGGAATGAGGCAGGGAGTCCGAAGCCAATCGGGCCGGTGAGGCGGCGGCGAGCCACAGGGATGGCGGATTCAACCGACCGTGCGAGAAAGTCGAACGCTCTCAGGCAGACATGGGGAACTCAAGGACCGGCCGGTCGCAGCGTTGCTTTAACCGGTCGGCGAGGTTCAGGGTCACTGGGGAGCTGACGGAAGCCAGGGATCAATCAGGAGCTGGAACTTGGAGGTTCAGCGCGGTGTAGGGATCTCCAGGCTTCTCCCGTTCCGCCCGGTGGCGAGCCGACCGGCTCAGCCCGAACGCGGGACACCTGCACAAGGCATTCCGTGTTTATGGCCGGGGGTGGGAAAACAGTTTTGGATCAAAGTCGGTTTGATGCCGCCAGAGGGTCCACAGGGTTTTAAGGAGTTTGCGTTGGGTGTTGAGCCGCGCATGGGTGGTGGAGCCGCCGTGGCGGAGGGAAAGTTGATAAAAGTCCCAGACCGGGCCGGAACGGCGTTTGGCGGCCTGGAGGAAGGCGCGATAGGTGATGGTCTTCAAAACCGAGAGGCCCTGGCGGTCGAGTTGTTCAAAGCCCAGAGGTTTGCCATCGCTGGACTGGTCGTGGATGGCCAGGCGGCAGTAGCGGGTCAGGCGGGAGAACTTTTTGAAGCGGGTCGGGTCTTGCACGAAGGCGACAAAGAGATGGGCGCCAATGATGCCAACACCCGGGACGGAGCGAAGGTGTTGGATTTCCGGGAAGGGGCGGCCGGTCTGGAGCATCAGGCGGCGGGCCTGCTGTTGGGCCAGGAGGGCGGTCCATCAGATCATAGAGCAGTAAGGCTTGCGGGCGTAACAGGTCGTGAGGCAATTGCGCAAGCCAGCGTTGGCGACCGGTTGGGGAGAAGACGGCGGCGCCGGTGGGGAAGAGGCCCCAATGTTGGAAGAGGGATTTGATCTGGAGCTTGAGGCGGGTCTGGCGGCGGACGGCGTCGTCGTAAGCCTGGGCGGCGCGTTTGAAGAGGACGCGCCGTTCATCGGTGGGTTGCCAGACCGGTTTGTATTCACCCAGGCGCAAGAGTCGGGCCAGGGCGAAGGCATCACGGCGGTCATGTTTGTTGGGGTGGGAACTGATGAGGCGGTTGCGGCGGGCATCGCAGACGACCAACTGCTGGACGTGGGGGCGGAGGAGCTGGCCGATCCAGCGGGCCAGGTTGGTTTCTTCGAGCATGAGGCGTTTGTCGGTGGCAGGGATGGCCTGGAGGTGTTGGAGCAAGGCCTTGGGCTCAGTGGGGAAACGCCACCATTTGAGTTCGGTGCCCTGATCAGGTGGAGGACCATGGTTTGTCGCACTTCAAATGTGAAGCTAGAGCATTTTCATAAATCATATAGCGTATTGGGCGTGTAAAAAGAAGCTCTGGCAGTCGGTGGGGGAGATGGTGTCAAAGGCGGTGGCCGCCGCCCGCAGCAGTTGGTCGGCGGTGCGGGGAGCCAGCGCCCGCAGGATGGCTTTAACCTTGCTCCAGAGGTTTTCAATCGGGTTGAAGTCGGGTGAATACGGCGGCAGATAAAGCAGGCGAGCCCCCGCCGCTTCAATGGCGGGGCGCACCCCCGCCACCTTGTGCGTCGCCAGATTGTCCAGAATCACCAGGTCATCGGGCTGCAGGGTGGGAACCAAACCTTGCCGCACCCAGGCCAAAAACATCTCCCCGTCCATCGGCCCCTCAAACAGCCAGGGTGCGCAAGGTCCCAGCAAACGCACCGCCGCAATCAGCGTGGTCGTCTGATAATGCCCCTGCGGTACCGGGCAGACCAGCCGCCGGCCGACCCGACAACGCCCGTATAAACGGGTCAGCTTGGTGTTGGCGCCGCTTTCGTCCACAAAGACCAGCCGTTCGGCGGGCACAGCGGTCAGCCGTTCATGCCAGTGGCTTCTTTGCTCGGCCACGTCGGGCCGCGACCGCTCGGCGGCGTGCAGCGTTTTTTTTACAACTCAACCCCAACTGGCGCAGCCACAAATCCACGGTCGAAGTCCCGAACCGACGATCCAGTTGCGCCCCCAATTCGGCCAGCGTCGCATCGGGTTGCCGGTCCACCAGCTTTTGCAAACGCGCCTGCCGCCGCGGGGTCAGCAGGCTCTTGCGCCCACACAAATGTGTCTGCGGCTGGAGTGTCCCGCGCTCCCGAAACTGCTGACGCACCCGCCGCACGGCGGCCACGCAAAAACCTGAAAATTCGGCGATCTCCAGCGTGCTTTTGCCTTGTTCGTAGAGTCGCAGAATCCGCTCACGCACCGGCAGGGAAATAGCTTTCATGCCCCCAACCTGCCATATCCTCCCCCTTTCAGTAAAGCTATATGTTTTATGGAAATGCTCTAAACTGCAAAATTTCACCGCTCGTCTTCCGTCACCTGAAAATTGGATTTCGATACCAGCTCGTCCCCAAGTTTGACGGGGACTGTGCAAACAGCAAAGTCGCTCTCTCCAACCTTCGGCCAAGAATCAATGCCCGCCCTCATCCCCTTTGTCGTGCCTTGGCTGATAATGTCCATGGCTGTCGTTTCGGTAACGATCATTGCGAATGGCGTGTTGCCGCCAATCAGCATGCTCTCTTTCCCATCCGTGAAAGCGCTCAAGCCTCCACGGTTCACAACGCAACCAGACATTGCCCGGCCCCAGATAGAAATAGACACCGCCGACCACACCGACGTATTCGTAACCGTCCCAGATGTAATCGTCAGGCACCTCAACTACCACCGGCCCTGGTTCTACCACCACGGGTGCTGGAGCCGCCACAACTACGGGTGCAAAGGCGACCCGCCCGTTCGGTTCAATGACGCAACCCGACACGAGCACCAAGGTCAAAGTCACAATGCTGGAAATGCCCACCGCAAAGCCAATTTTTTTCCATATAATCATTTTCATAATGTGAAATCCAAGCAAGCCATATTTAGCCAAGACAACTTGCGGGCCAAAAATTTCTCCACATTGTCAGCCAGCCAGGAGGTGTCGTTTATCGCCTCTTGGCCCATCCAATGCCAGATGAAATCCCTTCCCATCTCTTGCGCGCAATGGATGAACCGTTCGACCGTCCATCCCAGTTCGCCCGCTTCATGGTCTTCATCGCCCAATAGGCCAATGAATAATCCAGAAACCGGGCGTTCCGCCTTTTGATCCACCACCGCCTTCAGCCATTCCATCAGTTTTGGTTCGCGCTGATCCAAGGAACTGAGCCCGATCAGCAGCACGTCAGCTCCCACCGCATCTTGGAGCATTATTTCCCGTACCTGTGGGCCGGCATGGAAAGAATCGAGATTCCACATTTCACTTCGAGTCTGCCAACGGGAACCGGCCAGTTTGGTGATCATGCCGCTGGCCCATCTGGCCCGCACCGAAGCGGCAAAATCAACATAAAGGGAGAACAAGCGCAGTTTCGCATCCGCCTGCGTCTCCTGCTCAAGAAGAATTTCAGTGGGCATAGGCTCAACTCCAACATCCGGCAGATTGAATTCGAATCGTTACGTCTGAAGCAACGCCAGGTGTTGTTTCGAGAACTTTCTCCCGTCCTTTATTTCTCTGCGAGTCCGTTTTGTCGAAAACGTGACCTTCCATGGCTAAAACCATGATTTTGATCTCGCGCGGTAGAGTTTGACACGCCGGGTATGTCGTAATGATTGATTTCATACTTTACCTCCTTCCTCTCAGAAAACTAAGACACAATGCTGGCAGAAAAGTTCAATGGGGCCAGTGATATTTTGGTGACGTTGCTCTTAGTGTTTTATCACCTGCCACTTATGCGTATTCACACATTCTTTTTTACGCTGGCCGTTGTGCTGGCTTGCGGTTGCGCTACCGAGCATTTCACCAAAAGCTACGGAGATGCCGGGCAGTTCATTTTGCAGCAGACGATAAGATATTAACGGTCTCTACGGTTCGCGCCTGATGTCTGAGCTCGCAAGTTGAACTGATAGGCGATTTCGCCCTCATCGTGTTATTTTGTCCTCGAACTTGAGGCTGGGTCTATCAAATCCGGAATTGGGGGAAACCCCTACTAGCACCCGCAATATTTTCCAGCTTAAAGTTCATGCATGACGATTAAAACTACATTGCAAAACGAGGAGTTGGCTCGCGTACCAGTTCAATACCAACCGTATCCGCCCCGACGCATTCTCGTGGTGGAGGACGAACCGGAAATCCGCCGTCTTAATGCTGTGGTATTGAAGGATTCTGGTTACGAGGTGGACACCGCCGATGATGGCATTACGGGCTGGTATGCGCTTCATGCCACCTGCCAAGCCCCCGACAGCTACGATCTCCTGATTACAGACTACAACATGCCGGGATTGACGGGCCTGGACTTGGTCGAGAGGGTGCGCGCTGCACACATGGCCCTGCCGGTCATCATGGCCTCCGGAACATTACCAATGGAGAAATTAATGAACCGAGATTACTGGCTACAACCCCTGGCTACTCTGCCCAAGCCTTATTCCGTCGAGCAATTGTTGGGAACGGTAGAAGCCGTTCTGCGAACGTCCGACGGTATTGTGGCACAGAATACTCGGATGACGTGACTTTCTGTGCGATTGACCGACAGCCACTCGATGTGACGCAACCAGAAACAACTGCCAATCAAGATAAATGTGCGTCTGAGGAATTTGGAATTCGTGCATTAGCTATCAGATTTGCCGTGGAAGGGTTCCAGCCGCAACCTGACATGGCTTTCAATGATCCCTTTGGAAATGGCGTAGCGGGTGAGGCCCGCCACGTCATGGATGTTCAATTTTTTCATCAGCTCCTGGCGATGTTTATCCACGGTCTTGATACTGAGACACAGTTCAGCGGCGATTTGTTTGTTGATTTTGCCTTCGGCGACCAGTTGCAACACTTCCGCCTCACGCGGAGTGAGTCGGTTAGTCCGGGTTCCCGCGGAAACGCCTCGTAAGAACGCCTCGCGGCACTGTTCAAGCAGGCGTTTGGAGATCGCCGGACTGAAAAATGCGTTTCCACTTTTGCATTCGCGGACTGCCCGGATCAGCTCGGTGGCCGCGGTTTGTTTTATTAGGTAACCCGCGGCGCCCGCCTCGGTCACTTGATGCACATACTCATCATCGCTATAGGACGAGAGAATGAGCACCTTGGTCGTAGGAACTTCTTTGATAATCTGTCGGGTGGCTTCCAAACCATTGAGCAGAGGCATCGCCAGGTCCATCAGCACCACGTCGGGCAGCAGTTCCAAGGTCAGTCGCAAAGCCTGCCGCCCCGTATCCGCTTCACCTACAATAGAAATATCCGGTTCGGCTTCGAGAAGGGCGCGTAACCCCTGCCGCACCACCGTATGATCATCAGCCAGTAAGACTTTTATTTTTTCCATATTGACTCCTGGGTGCAGTAAAAATCTTCGGATCAAGTTCCTCTGCACGCGCGGAGGCCTTTCCTTTTGTTAGCACGGCCATGCGATCTTCCTTCAAGGGCATCAGCGTGCCTCCATTGGTCAAGGGAATCTCCACACTAACGGTGGTTCCTTTGCCGGGATACGGCTTGATTGTGAACTTGCCATTGACCAGCCGCAGACGCTCTTGCATGCCCAACAAACCAAGCCGCATTTTGTCCTTTGCGGAATTTAGCGGGCTTTCCTTGAACGATTTGCCATTATCCGCAACCTCCATGCAAACGTTTTTCTTGCGTTTGCAAATCACAATCCTCACCTGACTGGCTCGCGCGTGTTTGGCCACGTTGGTGAGACTTTCCTGGGCGACACGAAACAGGGCTATTTTTTGATCGGGACCCAATTTTTCAGCGATTGGATTGCCGCGAAAACTAACACGGAGTGCGGTTCGGTTCGCAAAGTCTCTTAGATGGCATCGCAGCGCGGGCAGCAAGCCCAACTCGTCCAGCATGGCGGGCCGCAACTCGCGAGCGAAACGATGCACTGTTTCCATCGTCCGCTGCAACAGGGCCTGCGTATCCGTAATTTTTCGACTGAGGTTTTCGTGGTTTCCCGCGCCGTTATTTTTGAGCGCCCCGATACTTATGCTGACCGCCGTCATGGCTTGGCTGATCTCATCATGCAACTCGCGGCTGATGCATTTCCGTTCCTCCTCCTGCACATGCAAAATTTTATTCGACAGGTTTCGCAGGTTTTCCTCCATGCGCTGGGCTCGATTGAACAATTCACGGAAATGATTTTCGCTCTCACGCAAGGCTTTCTCCGTACGTTTGTGTTCGCCGATTTCCAATTCCAATTCCAAATTGCGTTCCTGCAATTTGGAATTGATTTCACGAAAGCCGCGATGTGCCGCCTCAAAAGGGGAGAGCGTTTCTAGGAAAAAAATCTCCTTCGCATTCAAGACCTGCTCCTGGCCTTCCGGCACCAACAAAGGTTGCAACAAGTTTTTTGTGGCTGCCTCTTGGAGCCTGGCCATGTCCAATACACCCAGCCCGCTGGCAATCGCCACTCGCCCCAGTTCATAAGCCTCCTCCAAAACTGCCTCCCGACCGTCCGTCAGGTATTTCCGCAGGGTTGCGACGTATCGCCGCGTCAATTTGGACAGTTGTTTATTCATGCGCCATGCCGAGATAACGCGTAACCAGCACCAGCGCGTCATCAGTCCCGTTGAAATACCGGTTGAGGATGTTTTCGGCGATATGCTTTGGCGATTCCTTCAGGTTGATTTCTTCAGCAAATCCAGGACGAATTCCGTCAGTGGCAAAAATCACCACATCGCCTGCCGACAGCGGAACGACGCTGGCCTGCAATACGGGCAATTGATAACCCACCAATCCGCTGCGCAGCAAAACATTTTCTTTCGGGTGGCCGGTGCCGGGTTCGCCGCGCAGTAACCGCCCCTCCACATTGCCGACCCCCAGCCAGGTGAGTGTGCCTTCGAGTGCGTGCAGTGATGCCAAGGTCATCACAACACCCCGGGTCTTCGTCAATTTTTCATGGCAGCGCCTGACCAGTGAGATGACAGACTCTTGCTTGTGTTCTTTCAAGACGCCCGCAGCCGTTTGGGCGGCTAAAATAGCTTCTCCGCCGTGCCCTACTCCATCAATGGCCGCCAACAGAACGCCGTGATGTAACCGTTCGACCAGGTGCAAATCCCCGGACACTTTTTGCCCGGCCAACGTCCGCGATGCGACGCTCCAATCAATCAATTGTTGATTCTGGGCCGTGGTTGAACTCATGTGTCAGTGCAGCCATTTCTTCATGGTTACTGTTGTTCCCTTCCCCACCTCGGAATCAATGTCAAATTCGTCCATCAACCATTTGGCCCCCGGCAGTCCCACACCCAGCCCCTTGCGTGTCGAGTAACCATATTGCATGGCTTGGGCTATGTCTGCTATGCCCGGACCGTCGTCCCGGGCGACGATCTGGATGCCATGTTTGTTGCTGCTGTTGACCGGTGCAACAATGATCTCCCCTTGCTTGGCATGGTCAATAATGTTGCGGGCCACTTCGGAAATGGCAGTGGCGATGACGGTCAAATCCGACCCGACAAAGCCCAGTTTCATCGCGAGTGTGCGCCCTGTCTGGCGTGCCGTGACGATATCCGCTGAGGAACCGACCGTGACTCGCGTTTCACTTTGCATGTTTTTTGGCTTTCTTGATCAGCCCATCAAGGTATGCCAGCCCTTCCTCCAAGTCCAAGGCGGTCCCCACCCCTTCCAAGGTCAGTGACAACTGCACCATGGCAAATGCCACGTCGGGTTGGATGCCGACAATGACGGTTTCCGCGCCGCGTAGCTTGAGCATGTGGGACATTTCGCGCAACAGGCGCGTCGCAAAGGAATCAATAACATCCAGCACCGTCACGTCTATGATGACCCCGCGGGAACGGAACTGTCCGACCCGTTCGGCGAGATCGTCGCGCAATTGCACCAGATCAGCATCCGACAGCACGGACTGGACACTCGCGATAAGATAATTCCCCTGTTTGAGAACGGGAACATGCATAAATGCACCTAGGTCTGTTGTTCCTGCGCCGTCGCCTCGCTGGTGAGCATGACCTTGTAACCCAGCAGCCGCTCAGCCTCCTCAATGCCACCCTGCAGGTCGCCGACCGCGTTCATCTTGCTCAAATTCACACCAATCGTCACCAGCGTCTGCGCGATTTCCGAGGACAAGCCGGTGATGATTACGCTCGCGCCCATGAGCCGCGAGGCTTCCACCGTCTGCACCAAATGGTTTGCGACAGTCGAGTCAATCGTCGGCACGCCCGTGATGTCCACGACGACGACTTTCGCGCGGTTGTTGCGAATGCCGCGCAGCAATTGCTCGGTCAACTGGCGCGCGCGCTGCGAATCAATCACGCCGATGATCGGCAGAATCAGCAACCGCTCGCGCACTTGAAGCACGGGCGTGGACAATTCACGAATGGCTTCCTGTTGCTGGCGGATGACGCGTTCGCGTTCCTGCACAAAGCTCACCGCCACAGTGTTCGCGATACGATTGGCCGCCGGTTCGTAGGCGTCCAGCACCTTGTTGAGCAGCTCAAAGTCCGCCTGATATTTTTTGAACAACGACCGCGCCAGCACGTCGCGGAGCAGCAACACAATGCCGACGACTTCGTTCGTTTCCACGCCGCGGGGAATGATGCGTTCGGAAAGGTTGCGCGCGTAAGCCTGCAACGCCTCCACGCTGCCGGTTTCCAACACTTCGACGTAGTTGTCATACACCGAGGTGGCTTCGGTGAAGATTTCGTCCTTGGTCATCGCGATGAGCAATTGCGCCTCGGTGATGCGCCGCGCCCATTCCTCGCGTAGTTGCGTCCGGTTCTGGCGCAGATGGGAGACCAGTTCGCGTAGCAGCGCGGCGCTGGATTCGCTAACCGGCGGGCTGATCGTGGCGGTTGTTGTGGAGCGACTGGGGCTTGGCTTGGATTTTTTGGCTATGCGTTTCATTGGAACCTCTTTGTCAGGGGTGTTAATGCCTTTTCTCTCATGTTTCGTTTCGCGATTTTCGTTTTCAGAATCGTTAGCCCTAGTTTAGAGGTCAAGACCGGAGAAGCGTAGTAGGTATATACCCCATTTTTTGATACCGGGGTTGACAGCAAGTATTACAACCGCTTATTACAACCGCTAGGTGCGCTCCATGGAATCGTCCTTTAAGTTGGGGTTCGCGGCCCACGTGTTTGGGGCCTTCACCCACTTTCAAAAACGTCACACAGCTTCTACCTTGGATACTGTGAATTTGGTAATTGATTCGACAAGATTCACCGCCAAGGGCGAAAAGCCATCGGTGGGAACGTTCCACCATTGCTTCCCATTGGTGAGCGCCGCGTTGGTCAAGAAATTACCAGCGACGAAACAAGATTTACCACCTGCAAGATGTGAAGTGTACTTCAGTTGCACAAATCCTACTCCAAAGACGAACGGACTGCGTTTTAGCGTGTTGGCACGCCCTGCGCTGCAGGTCGTTTTGCAGAACAAATTCGTAAGAAGCAGTGAAGTTCTGCGAATAAAACAAAATCAACAAGGCGGTAAAAAAAACAAATTATGAATGCAACCGTTGAAACACGTTTTACTCTCATGAAATCGAGGACCGTAAAGCCGGCAAAACGCAAAATCCTGCTGGTGGACGACGATCCCGCCATGCGTCAAGTTCTGTTGCAGCTTCTGGCCGGGGAAGATTTTCTCGTGCTGACAGCGGCCAACGGCGTTGAAGCGTTCGAACTCGTTAATACCAAAAAGTTTGACCTCGTGTTGCTGGATTTGAGCATGCCGGTTGAGGATGGGTGGGAAACTTTCGGACGGCTTTTAGCGCAAAATCCACTGTTGCCGGTCATCCTGATCACTGACCGTCCCAACCAGTTTTTTCACGCAGTCGCATCGGGCATCGGCGCCTTGCTGGAAAAACCACTCAATTTCACAAGACTTTTTCACACCATCCACAACCTTTTGCAAGAACCGGCCGAAGAGCGTTGGGCGCGCTTCATGGGGCGACCCGCGGGATTTCGCTACATCCCGCCGAAGGAAGGCACCTCCTCAAAAGTCTGGAAGGTAAATGGAAATCCAACGACACCAACCACATGATGGCGCGGTTGCAGACAACTAATGAATGCCTGTGGGCACAACTCCAAATATGTCCAGCGTCTTCAAATGGCAAGCCGGTCGTTTCTTCAACCACGACCAATAAAAACGACCGGTTTGCCCCTATTTCACACCAGCTGTTGATTTTGCCGTGCGGTTCGAGCTGAAATCCCCGGCAGCACCGGTATGCGTTTATTGGTTCTGACGAACACAGCAAACCACAAATGAAAGGAATAATATGAAAACGACCAGATCAAAAAACTGGATGGTAGTTTGCATGGCTGTTTTGATGGCGGCGGCGTACCGCGCGTCGGCGGATGACGCGTCGGCAACCGCACCGGCTGCGAAACAAGACAAGAACTACACGGGCACGGTTGTTTCCGTTGACCCGAAGGAAAGCCTCCTGGACGTGAAAGGTTTTCTGTTCAGCGACAAGAAGTTCGACTTGGGCAACACGTGCACGTACGCAATTGTGGGCCAGGACACAGGCGCCGTGGGCGACCTGAGGCCCGGTCAACGGGTGACAGTGGGTTATCAGAACGCCAATGGTGTGCTGGTGGCCGAGCGCGTGACGCAACAACCGATGCGGAACGAGGGCATGGTCAAGGTCATCAACCCGACCGCACAGACTTTGACCTTGCATCTAGGCATGGTGGACAAGACGTTCCAGCTTCCAGCGGATTGCACAGTTGAGTTACGGGGTGACAAGTCCGGCACGGTTGCCGACATTCAAAGTGGCGATCACGTGACGGTGATCTACGAAGTTCCGAATGGAAAACCCACCGCGCGGGAAATCGCACAGACCAGCGAGACGTTCACTGGTGATCTAACGGCGATTGACCTGGATCAAAAGACGATCAAGGCCAAGGCCACGTTCAGCGCAAGGAAATTCAACGTGGGCGATGACTGCGCTGTGGTGATCAACGGCAAACCGAATGGTAAGTTGACTGACCTAAGGCCCGGTGAAAGCCTCACGTTCAGTTACGATGACGTAAACGGGGTGAATGTGGTCAACCGAATTGCTCCAGCGGAATCGAAGAAGAATTCCGTCGCTTCCTCCACGCCACCGATGACTGGTTATTAAATCAAAATGACGAGCGTTAATACGCCAAGGAGCGGACACGTCCCGAATGGTGGGGAGTTTGTTTGTTTCGGGACGTGTCCTTTTACCAGTGGGAGTTGCTCCGCTGAAACAGGAGATCGACTTGCCGAAAACTTGTTCAAGCCGGCCTGTACCGCCAGCCGGTCAAGCTTGAACAGTCGCTGAAGGGTGCCGCCTGTGATGGTCAGCACATTCAAAAGACTTCGCAATCTGTTCTTGCGTTGGGCGGTTGGTTGCCAACGATCTGTTTCCCAATACCCAGCAGCTGACCCAACCGCCGGACCTCTTGCAGTTTGGTCGCTGGTCACGATGCCTGGCGGCGGTTTGGCTCGTGGCGGTAGCTCAGCTTTGGGACGTTAGGCCGAAATCGCACATCAAACAAAAAACACACCATGAAAAAAGTCATCACACTCATATTCGCGGTCAGTGCCTTAGCAGTTTGCTGAAAAACCCGCCGAAAGTTTGAATAAAGGCGAGGTGGAGAGGTCAGAGAAGGATGCGTGGAAAACCTCAAGCCCAACCGGAATTTCTGACGACGATCAACCTGAACCAGCGGGTGCCGGCCGACCATCCCTTGCGCGGGATCAAGAGAGGTGTGGACCAGGTATTGACCAAGCTTTCGCCGCTGTTCGATGAGCTCTACGCCGGCGAGGGACGGCCGTCGATTCCGCCGGAGCAACTGTTCAAGAGCCGGATTTTGATGGCACTCTATTCGGTGCGCAGCGAGCGGCTGTTCTGCGAGCAACTGGCCTACAATCTCCTGTGGCTTTGGTTTCTGGACCGGGAACTGGACGAGGGAAGCTTCGACCCGACGGTGTTCACCCATAATTATGACCGGGTGTTGTCGGCGGACGCGGCGAAGCTGTTTTTCGCGGAGATCTATGATCTGTCGCGGGCCGAAGGCTGGACCAGCGACCAGCATTTTACGGCCGACGGCACGCTGATCGAAGCGTGGGCCAGCCTCAAGAGTTTTGTGCGCAAGGATGGGAAAGATCAGGCCAAAGTGGCGTCGGCCAAAGACGACGACCCCGGCAATCCGACGATCAATTTCCACGGGGAACCGCGGCGCAACGCCACGCACCGCAGCACGACTGATCCGGAGAGTGTGCTGTATCGGAAAGCCAACGGTCAGGCCAGCAAGTTGTGTTTTGGGACGCAAGTGTTGATGGAGAACCGACATGGGCTGTGCGCGGCCATCACGGTGCATAATCCCATTGCCCAAGACGAGCCAACGGTGGCAATGGCGCAGGTGGACGAACATCGCCAACTGCACACCGCCAGAATCACCACGCTTGGGGCGGACAAAGCGTATCACCAAAAGAAATTTGTGGCCGGGTGCCGCCAGCGGGAAATCTCGCCGCACACGGCGTGCAAGGCGGGGTTTGCGATCCCGGGATTGGACGGACGCACGACAGGGGGTATCGGCTATCGGACCAGTCAACGCCTACGCAAACGGGTCGAGGAAATCTTTGGCTGGATCAAAACGGTGGGCGGATTGCGGCGCACCCGCTATCGCGGAGTGGAGCGGACGCAGGCGTGGGCCTACTTCGTGGCCGGAACCTATAATTTGCTGCGGATAACCAATCTGGGATTGAGTTTGCAGGCCGGATGAAAGACGAGGCAGATCAACAGGCTGCGCCCATCGGACAAAAAGCTCGGTCGAAGCAGCCGAGCGGGAAAGCGGCGGGGTAAAAATCCGTGCTCCGCAGTGAGCCATAATCGATTTAACCATGACCCAAAAACAGTTCAGGCAAAAATTACCCCGTTTTGCAGCGTCCTGTTAGCTCTTGCCGGTTGTTCCACCACGCAGCACGCTGCCAAGTGGGATTACAAGACGGTATCAAGCACCAGCGACGAAATTCTCAACACGCCAGTCGCGCAGGGGTGGATTCCGGTCGGCATTAGCGTCACGCCAGACGGCAACAAGTGGTTTCTCTTGAAGAGAGCGAAGACTGATTACCATGCCAGCAGATGGGAGTATAAGACAGTTTCGAGCACGAGTGACGAGATTCTCAACACTCCGATGGCACAGGGATGGAGCGTGGTCAGTTTCTGTGTTACGGCGAATGGCGATAAGTGGTTTCTTTTGAGGCATCCAAAAGCGCAGGGTTAATTTTCGGCCTCCGCGCTGGAGCTCTAAGCCGACTGCCCCTTGAGTTTATGGATGGTTCAGGTTATACAACGATTATCGAGCTTGCGGAGTCACTTGCCCGTCGGCGTGGCTCTTTGGATCGTTAGGCAGCGATTTGGCCCCGCATGGTGCAGGGACTTGTGGGCAGGCCAGAAAGTTTACAGAGATGAAAAAGACCGAACGGATATTGCAGTTGGCGCAGGAGAATGCCAATTCCTATCGCATCTTCGCACTGAGGCGCTCCGGAGCGGCCACGCCTTTTGTCAATGAGGTCATCAATCATTTGAAATTTGTTGTGGCTCAGGAATTGGGTGTGGGCGTGGTCAACCAGATTCTGAACCAAGCCAGTCATCAAACTGTGGATTTTTGGCTGGAGGACGAATTTACAATCCTGGAGATGGAGTTTAATATCTTGAGTTCACCGCCAGTGTTGGAGAAGGAGATTTTTAAGGCGTTATTGGCCAAAGATGCCGGCAAGGACGTGCGGCATCTCATTCTGATCGGGGATCCTGGTTCAGTAATGATATCGCAAACCCCCACCGCGGTCGCGATGAGAGATTGGGTGGAGCGACGACATCAGATTCGGTTGCAGATTTGGGAATTGAAAGACGAAGGCTGATCGTGGTCACCTGACGGGAAGCCTGTGATGAAACTATCCAGTTCGATACGAAACCCGCGCCGGGTGACATCAAATTTGAAGTGCGACAAAACATGCTTCAGATCAGCAACAGCTTACAGAGAGAAAGACATTTTTGTTCCGACGCAAACCCTTGCGCAATAGGAAGAAGGGGCTTGCGGCGGAACAGAAATGTCTGTGTGGCAGGCTCTTCCGATTTGTCGCACTTCGAACTTGAATCCACCGAATGGCCAACGCTGCGTATTCAGAGCCGACGCCATTGTTTATACATCGGCAAAGCCGAGTAAAGCGGGGGAGGCTTCGAGAAGTGGCAGCACTGTGCCGCCGGAAGGCTAACCTAGCGTCCTATTGTCTCATTTGGGAGTGGCTCGATGATAAATGTACCAACTGTAGCCGTTGAGGTTAAAGTCAGGGAGATGGGTGTCCACCGGGATGGGGCTGCCGCTGATTTTTACCGGTTCAAAATCTTCCGCATTTGGCAGTTGAACCGACCCGGTCACGTGGCAACCTGAAAGGTTGATTAAAATAAGAAACTCATCGTTCGCATCCTGCCGGAGGATACTGACGACTTGTGCCGGGGCCGTGTTATCAGGCCAGGCAACCTCCCCATTGTAGAACGCGGCGTTTTGCTTGCGAAGTTTGATCAGGTCCCGATAGATGTCGCGCAGGGGAGGGCGGCCGCCGGGATGCCAAAAGACCGGCATTTTTTCAAACAAGGCCGGGTCGGCGGACTCGGTGGCATCACCTACTTCCATGCCGTTGTAAAAAAGCGGCACGCCATCAAGCGTTAACATCAACACCTGGGCCGCCAGCGCGCCATCCACGCCGTAACGCACGACTGCCCGGACTTCCTCGTGATTGTCGGTAAAGCGCAAGTGCAACGCGCCCTTGGGGAACCGCTGGTACTCGTATTGCCATTCGTCCTTCACGTAGTTGGCAGGCAGTCCGGTGCAAATAACATTGTTCAGCATGCTGATCATGCCCCACGAGGAATCCAAGTCGAAGGCCTTGGAAAGCAAGGCCGGGTTGTTTCCCGCGTCAGCGAGAATGATGACTTGAGGATTAATCTTCTCCAGTTCAGTCCGGGCCGCTTCCCAAAAATCAAGGGGTACATTAGGAGTCACATCACAACGAAACCCGTCCACGCCAAAGTCCCCCAGCCAGTATTTCATCATTTCAATCATGTAGCGGCGAACATCTGGATTCGCATAATTCAGCCCGGCCACATCCGTCCAGGCCGGGTTGGGCGGGATGATCGCGCCATTCGTCCCATGCAGATAAAATTCAGGGTGTTCCATCATCACGCTGTCCCACGAGGTTTGACCCGCCACCATGTCCAGGACCACTTTCATGTCGCGCTTGTGGGCTTCCTCGACCAGCCGCTTGAAATCGTTGGTGGTGCCATAGTCGGGGTTGATGGCATAGAAGTCACGCACCGCGAAGGGGCTTCCAATGGTGCCCTTTTTCATCTTTTCGCCAATCGGCTGGATCGGCATGAGCCAGAGAATGTCCACGCCCAGATTCTTCAATTCATCCAATCGGGCGGTAATCGCATTGAGATTTCCTTCCGGGGAGAAGTTTCGAGGAAAGATTTCATAGACCACCGCGCTCCGAAGCCAGTCGGGCGATTTGCGGGTGCTTAAATTGGATGGGTCGGCCTTTGAAACAACGCAAGAATTAATTGCCAGCCACCCGATGAGAGCAGTGGCAAGCAGGCATCTCGGTTTTGGTTGAATTCTGTTCATGGCATTTGAGATTTTGGTTGATGCTTTGACGCATGTTGCCGGTTTGCGTTTCCCAGTATATGCAACTGGTTGTCCACAACTCAACGAACAACTGCAGATGATTTGAGGCATGAATATGCGGGTAAAGCCATGGAGTTTCTCCCGTTTCTATAAGGTTTGAATCATTTCGGAGATCATTTTATGTCGCCTTCGTTTCCCTGCTCCGAACCACCCGCGGGACAACCGTTTAATTTGCATTGACCTTGAGGGGATTCCATAGAAATCTCCAGCAGCGTTTGAATCGCAAGCTTTATCAGCATGATTGATTCTTCCACACAACCCATGGCTTCGCCGTGTCTGGCCGTGGTGATTCCGGTGTATAATGAAGCTGCGACCGTCGCCAACGTTGTCGAAACGGTGCTGGCCCAGCCGCTGGTGCGGGAATTAATTGTAGTGGATGACGGGTCAAATGACGGCACCGGGACGGCCTTGCAGCCGTTGGCGAAGGCCGATGGGCGCATAAGACTTTTTCGTCATGAGATAAACCAGGGCAAAGGCGCGGCGTTGCGAACGGGCTTTGCCCAGGTCACCGCGCCGTTGGTGGTGGTCCAGGACGCCGACCTCGAATACGATCCGGGTGAGTATTCGCTTCTGATTAATCCCATCCTCGCCGGCAAGGCCGATGTCGTTTTCGGGTCGAGGTTCATGGGTTCCAGTGCCCATCGTGTGCTTTATTTCTGGCATTCGCTCGGCAACAGGATTTTGACCACCTGTTCCAACATGGCCACCAATCTGAACCTGACGGACATGGAAGCGGGCTTCAAAGCGTTCCGCCGGGAGGTCATCCAGAAAATCCGGATTCAGGAAAACCGTTTTGGCTTTGAACCGGAAATTGTCGCCAAGGTGAGCCGTTTGAAGGTGCGGATTTACGAGGTGGCGATTTCTTATTATGGACGGACCTATGCCGAAGGGAAAAAAGTGAGATGGCAGGATGGCGTCAGCGCCTTGCGTTGCATTGTGAAATATAATTTTTTCTCCGGCGCCTGAGGTTTCATCCGTCATTTACTCCGTATTCCAGCGCGCGCTGTGGTTGGGAAACGGCGCGCGGCCCACAACGGCGGATTTGGGGCCGGCGACCGGGATGGATAGCCCGTGCAATTCCGGAAAGCGTTCCACATCCCGCGCCAGAATCACCGCGAGGTCATCGTGATAAATCACCGTCCAACCGGGCCGATGCGCCAACGCGGTCGTACCCGCCAGATTCGCCGGCAACAGGGCGAGATCGGCCTGGTCCACGTCGAGCACTTTTTTGTCGAACGGCTCATTGTTGTAGAATTGCCAATGGGCGGCGATTAATTCGCGTGAATAACAGGTGTCGAGCCGCCCATCAATGGATGGCGGGCAGCCCGGAGTGCGAAAGATTTGCATCTCACCCCAATCGAAAAAGGCCAGCGTCCGCCCGTGCAATTGATGCTCCCGCAAAAAGTCAATGGCGGCGGTGGGATATTGGGAGCGTGGAACTTCCATCGTCAGGGGATGTTCCTTGTGCAGTGTAAAGGCGGCGATTCCGATTCCTGCGGAGATTACGGCAAACAGAATGGTGGCGATTTTTTGAAAACCATCCCCCTGGCCGAGCTCTGCGAGATGCTCAAAATGCCGCCGGAATCGGGCGAGGGCGCTGGCCAGATGCGGTGGCGCCAATGCCAGCGCCACCAGACAGAAAAGCGGCGTATTTCTTATGGCACGAAGGCCCAGCAGGGCAAACGCGCCGCACACGGCCAGTTCCCACCAGGCGCGTTTCTGTCGTGTGAACGCCCAGCCGAAGACAGTCAGTGCCAACACAATGAAAAATGCCGCGTGGTCCCAATTCAGCGGCGTTGGATTCCATTCGGCAATTTGCGGTCGCAGCCAAAGGATACTGCCAATGAGCCATTGGATTAGCTTCGGTCCCCAGGGATTGCAGTGCAACGCGGCGCCGGCGGCAATGACCGCCAGCCATAAACTCGCGATGGTCTTTAACGGCTGTTGATCGGCAGATTCGCTGGAGGAAATCCGGCCAGGCACTTTCCGAATTTTATCCCAAATCAGTTGGATCGTGGTGGTTCCCGCCGCCAAACCCAGCAATCCAAACCCAGCCAGGACCCCGCCGTGGGTATTGATCCAAACCAGGAACAAAACCGGCAGAACCAATGCCCAAAACCGCTTTCCGGAATGGATTTGGTGCAGCAGCAGCAACTCCAGGGACATGAAAAGCGCCGTAAAAATCTGTGGACGAGCGGCAAAGCCATAAGAAATTTCCACCACGGCCAGGGCGGCAAATCCCCACGCCACAAATCGGGCCGGCCACGACAGGCTTTGCGCGCCGAGACGCAGGCACACGGCAAAGGCCGCCAGCCCGACGGCCAGTTTCAAGAGCAGGATTCCCGAGCCGCCCCATGCCGTGTAAAACAGGCCCAGGATGATTTCCGCCACCCACTCGTGATTGATCCAGGGCTGGCCGTTGGCGGTCCAGGAATAAATGTCCACCTTCGGAATGGAGCGGCTTTGCAGCATGTGCTGGCCGAAAACGACGTGCCCCCATAAATCCGGGTCCACCGTATTTTCTGAAAACTGAAAGACGGCCAGCAACAGGACTGCCGCGCAAAACCAGAGTTTGAAATCTTTCATCGCATGGATTCGAGCCGCGCCAAGGGATAACAGTTTGTCTCTGAATTCGCAGCACTGAATTTACTTTGCGGGATTGACACCGGCAGGACGCTTTTCTACTTTCAACCGGCAAAGACACCCCACTTTGCCCCGAATTCACGTTCGGGGATTTTTATTGCTGGCAGGGCGGCGCGGCGGGGACTTCGCGCCCTGTCTGGGGGAAATAATCTATGGCAAATACAATTCTGGTGGGCGCCCAGTGGGGCGATGAAGGCAAAGGTAAAATCATTGACGTACTGACCGAGAAGGCGGACGTCGTCGTCCGTTACGCCGGCGGCAACAACGCCGGTCATACCGTCTTTATCGGAAAAAAGAAATACATCCTGCATCTGGTGCCTTCCGGCATCCTGCGCAAAGGCAAGCTGTGCGTCATCGGCAATGGCGTGGTCGTGGATCCGGTCAGTCTCGTCGAAGAAATTCAGGGACTGCGAAAACTCGGCATCAAGGTCGGTGACAATCTGGTGGTGAGCGAAACCGCGCACGTGGTCCTGCCGTATCATCGCGAGCTGGACGCGCAGCGGGAAGTGCTCAAGGGCAAAAATAAAATCGGGACGACCAAACGCGGCATCGGCCCGGCGTACGGTGACAAGGCCGCGCGCGTCGGTTTGCGCATGATTGACCTGGTTCACCCGGAACGGATGGAGAGCAAACTTCGCTCGCGAATCAGTGAAAACAATGAGGTGTTGCGCGCGTTGGGCGCGAAACCGCTCTCGTTCAAAACGGTGCTCGCCGAATACCGCGCCGCCGGAAATTATTTGAAGCCGTTCGTCGCCAATACGGTCGTGTTGCTGCACGAGGCGATGCAGCGCGGCCGCGATATTTTGTTTGAAGGCGCGCAGGGGACGTTTCTCGACATTGACCACGGCACGTATCCGTTTGTCACGTCGTCCAACACTACGGCAGGCGGCGCGTGCACCGGGTCCGGTGTGCCGCCGCATCGGATGGATCGCGTGGTGGCTGTGATGAAGGCCTACACGACACGCGTCGGGGAGGGGCCGCTGCCGACCGAGAACGTGGAGATTTCCGATTTATTGCACGGGATGGGCCGTGAATTCGGCGCGACCACCGGCCGCCCTCGCCGGTGCGGCTGGTTCGATTCCGTCGCCACCCGCCATGCGACGATGGTCAACGGCATTGATGATCTGGCGGTCACCAATCTCGACGGCCTCGACAGTGTGGAAACCATCAAGGTTTGCGTGGCTTATCGCCATGGCAAAGCCCGCTACGATTTCGTGCCCAACGACGCACAAACGCTGGCCGGGTGCCAGCCGGTCTATGTCGAGTTTGAAGGTTGGCGCACGCCGACCGACCGGGCGCGCTCATGGAAGCAACTTCCGGCAAAAGCCCGTGCTTATTTGAAGGCCATCGCTGAATTGAGCGGCGCGAAATTGCTCATCGCCTCCGTCGGCCCGGCCAGAGAGCAAACAATTTTTGTTTAGCTGGTAGAACTGCTATTTCTGCACAGAGCGGATTCGCCAGAAATTATTCACCGTAGTATCGGGTGCATTGGTGATCACCAGCACGCCATCATTGGGAGCAGTATTGGTAACCAATGACACCCAATTGGGATTGGCCAAACTACAGGAACGTTCAAGCGCATAATTTACGCCGGCATTGCCAAAACAGGTCAACCGGACGTCTCCGTTCGCCAATAGTTCGATGGTAATCAAATTGTATCCCGGCAAACTTGCGGCACTTGACTGAAGTCCGTTTTTATTATTGGCAGAGCTCACTCCAGCCGGGTTATTGTTAAATTTGCCGGCCCAAATACTGGCGCAAGTCTTGAGTTGGGCATTGTAGTAATAGCCGGCAACCAGAGCTGAAGTGTTGGCGGCGAAAATCTGCACCGGACATTTTGAACTGAATTCTATTCCTTCGCCATAATCACTTCCCCAATTAATTCCCATGCCCCACAGGCTGCCATCCTTCTTCAAAAAGAGACTCCCCGTGTAACCTGCCGTAACCGCGACGACATTGTTAGACACTATTTGCTCAGGGCGATAAGGCCAATCAATAGTGCAATCACCGATTTGTCCCCAGTCATTCAACCCCATAGCCCACAGGCTGCCATCGTTTTTGACAAACAGAGTGTGATTCGCGCCGGCGGCCACGCTCACCACATCGGAAGCCACTATTTCAACGGGCAGAAGGGTGTGATTGACGTTGGTGCCAAGCCCCAACTGTCCGTAACCATTATTTCCCATGCCCCACAAGCTGCCGTCGCGCTTGATAAACAGAGTGTGCAGATACCCAGCGTCAATGGCTGCGACGCCTCCGTTGATAATCTGTTTCGGGCGCATGACCATATTGTCCCGGGTGCCATCACCTAAATTACCATCGCCGTTCCAGCCAAAACCCCACAAGCTGCCGTCGTCTTTCAGAAAGAGAGTGAACATTTCGCCGCAGGCCACCGCCGTCACTCCGCTGGGGACAATCTGAATCGAGTGGTCAGTGGTGTTGAAAGTGCCATCTCCCAAGAAACCGCCTTCGTTGTTCCCCATCGCCCACAAGCTGCCGTCAGCCTTGATGAAAAAAGTGTCACGCTGTCCGTTCATGGCAACCGTGGTTACACCGTTGGAAACAATCAGGTCAACGGGCTCAAAGTTGGCAGAGGTTATGTGCTTTCCTTCTTCGCGCAGTTGTTCGAACGCCAGGGTTGAATGTGGGTGTTGTTTGAGTTCATCTCTGAGGCGCTGCACCCTCTCCTCGTACTTTGCCAGTGCATGGGCAAAATCTCCTCGCCACAAGCTGCCATCGCTCTTGACGAAAAAACTGACGTTGTCGCTGGAGGCAATCTGGATTATGGATTGGGCGCTGCCGTTGAGCGCGAACAGTGAGGCAATACTTAACAGGCCCACGCGAAGACAGTTTGATTTCACGCTTATGCTTATCTTGAATACCTAGCGCGGTATTATCAAGATATTTTCATAACACGGATTTTTGCTTTTTGAATCTGCGCGATCGGCATAATCTGCGGATAAATGAGTTCCGCTCCGCATTTAAGCGCTGAAGCCAGAGCTTCGTTGCCGAAGCACGTGGCCATTATCATGGATGGCAACGGGCGCTGGGCCAAACAACGCGGCCTCCCTCGCATCGAGGGACATCGTCAGGGCGCCGAATCCGCCCGCATCATTATTCGTGCGTCCGGCGAACTGGGCATCAAATACCTCACACTTTACGCCTTTTCGGTCGAAAATTGGAATCGCCCCAAAGACGAGGTGGATGCGCTGATGAAGTACCTCATCCACTATCTCAAGACTGAAACACCGGAACTGAATAAAAACAATGTGCGCCTGGAAGTCATTGGCCAGATCTGGCGCCTGCCGGAAAACGTGCAGGAGCATCTGAAAAAATCCATCCAGGTCCTTTCCCGAAACAACGGCCTCACCCTCATCATGGCATTGAGTTATGGCAGCCGCACTGAGATCGTGGATGCTGTCCGTCGCATCGCCGAGGAGACGAAGAAAGGGAAGCTCGAACCCGCTGATATTACCGAAGAAGTCGTTTCACAACATCTTTGGACGCGGAGTTTTCCCGACCCCGATTTGCTGATTCGGACCAGCGGCGAGATGCGGGTGAGCAATTTTCTGCTCTGGCAGATTTCCTATTCCGAGCTCGTCATCACGCCCACGTACTGGCCGGATTTCCGGAAGCCGCAATTTTTTGAGGCGCTGGAGGAATATACCCGCCGGCACCGGCGGTTTGGCGGCGTTTGATGAGTTGCCGTAGCGTCGAGCCTGTGGCTCGAATGAATCGGCGGAGGGTGCCGACACTACAACCGGGTGCTGCCATGATTTGACGCCGCCGGTCAAACGGAAGCAGCCTGAAGACTGTCGAACGAATGCGAATTTATGCGTCATTTCAAAATCAATTGCGGAAGGATTTGGCTGGGCATTTTAATTTGTGCCGCAGGCATGCCGGTACTCGCGGATTCTGCAGAAGATCAGGCCAAACTGGCCGCCGCCAACACCGGCTTCGCTTTTGATTTGTTCCAACAAATCGTTCCGGAGCAACCGGGTGCCAATGTTTTCATTTCCCCGTTCAGTGTCTCGACGGTTTTGCAGATGCTCGATAACGGTGCGGTGGGCGCAACCAAACAGGAGTTGGAACAGGCCTTACACACGGACCGCTTGCCAGGGGGCGCATTGAACGCCGCCTGCGACAGTCTGAATCAATCCCTGAATTCGCAGACCAACGTCATCTTGGAACTGGCCAACGCCATCTGGTACCAGCAGGGAATTCCGCTGAAACCGGCGTTTGTTTCCATCAACCGGAAATTTTTCCAGGCGGAATTGGGCGCCGTTGATTTTGCCCGACCGCAATCCGCCCAAACCATCAATCATTGGGCGGACCGGAGCACACACGGGAAAATTCAGGATATTGTCCGCTGGCCGTTTGATCCCGCCACCCGGGTGGTTCTGGCCAACGCGATTTATTTCAAAGGCAAGTGGGAGCGGCCCTTTGACCGGAAGGAAACCAGGCTGCATTCTTTCCACTTGGCCGGCGGCGGCGAGAAGGAGGTGCCGACGATGTGGCAGCACGGCGATTTTGACTATCAGAGCGGTGAAGGTTTTCAAGCGGTGCGGCTGCCCTACGCGGGGAGGCGGTTGTGGATGGAGGTCTTCTTGCCGGATACCGATTCCAACCTGGCGAAGCTGCTGGCCCGTTTCAAAAGCGCGTCGGAGCGGAACCGAATGCTCGAAGGGTTCCTGGAACAGAACGGAGATCTCGCCTTGCCGCGATTCAAGCTCGAATACGACATAACGCTTAACGACCCGTTGCAGGCCCTGGGAATAAAACGCGCGTTCCACGGTGGAGATTTTTCCGCGATGTCCGGCGAACCGTTGGAGGTGAGCGAGGTAAAGCAGAAGAGCTACGTTGAGGTGAATGAAGAAGGCACGGAAGCGGCGGCGGTGACGGTGGGGATTATGCGGGCGACGGCGGTTCTCCGACCGCGAAAGGCGTTTGAGATGATTGTGGACCGGCCGTTCTTTTTCGTAATTGAAGACAGCCAGACCCAATCGGTGCTATTCATGGGCGACGTGTACGATCCGGCGAGGTAAAAGATTTCAAATTCATTGAAATGAAACTCTCCCGACTTGGGCTGCGAAAGATGCAATCGTGTGATTTCGACACCAATTCGGTCCAAATTGACATAGCGCAAAAATTATTTTCTCCTTTGTTCATGCGGGTTTTGTTGTGCGTCCGTGAAGTCTATAGTCCCGTGCACGTGTATCACCAGTATTGGTGACATGACGGGCTGGGGATTGGGAGTATGCTGGCACCAGATTTAGACACCAGTTCTCAGGTGTCACCGTGTGTAAGGCCGGACCCGTTGTCCGGCCTTTCTCTTTTCCGGCTTCATTCACCAACCATTATGAACCGCAACTTGAGTCGATGACACTGATGCGCCAGTCATTACCTGGAAACGGCACTGAAATCACGGAGGAAACATTTATAATGCCCATTCCATGGCTGTTCGGCTTAAGAGAATGAACATCGAATCCACCGGAATCACGACTCCCTGCCTGTAATACGTCACATAATAGACATTCAGCAAAATTCTGGAGCCATCCCTCCTTCCACGCCGGTTAATTCTTTTCCTCCTGGCCAAGCCTTGGCCAGAGAATCCAATCCTTGCCGCCGAGTGCGCTTGGGACGAAATAAAACAGAAGTGCTACGTTGGCCTCGGACTGTGTCCCGAGCAAATCGTGGCTCACAGAAACATACAATCTGGCGCGGTGATGCTCTACTCCAACGCCAAGGTTTCCATGGCTCCAATGATAGCCTGAAAAGGGTCCATATAAAGTCAGGGCGCCGCTGGATAAATCAAAGTCCGAACCACGATGCAAGTCGCTTGCTGCAATTTCCAACCCCTTCCCATCCAATAGACGAACGACCAACGCACTCCCATCTTTGGATGTACGTATTTCCACCTGACTCCCTCGCATCCCGTCCACAGTACTTCGACCATTGATGAAGTCGTACAGGTCGGTGATGGGGATGCCAGACCGGTAGGCCGTGGCGTTGACATTCTGGTTCTTAAAAACTCCGTCAAACTGTTTCGTGTCTTTGGAAGAAATGGGCTTTGGCCAGGACGGAGGCTCGCTTTCATCGTTGAAATGGACGCAGCCGTTTCCTGCGAGCAACGCTATCAGTACGGGTATGAACAGGACCCATTTAGTCACATCTCCACGACTCTTGCAGGGAGTGACCCCGATCACAGAAATGGATTTCAAAGTTTTCATGCCGCAACTATGAGCCTGGCCGGCTGCTGGCATAAATTGATAAAACATTTGCCGGCATCGAATTTTTCGATACCGGAATCACGCATCCGCGCGAGCCGTTAATCATCGTAAGGTTGTTTCATGGCATTTTGGATGCGCTGGTAGTCGGGCATTTCCGCGGGAGGAACCGGTTGCACCCATTCTTGGAATATTTTGGGAACATTCCACTTCCAATGCTCGACGTGTCCGTCGGCAAACGAAAGGTTTGCGCCCTGAAGATGCCGGTCGGATGGCATGTCCCACCAGACATTCTGCACGAAGACGGGGGAACCGACGGGCGGATTGCCGAACTCCGCGTCTTCAATCGTGGCCGAACTCTCATCAATGAAAACGAAAAGGTGCGTGAGGTCCGGCTGGCGAACGGCGGTATATTTCGTCCAAGCCGGCAGATAAAGATTATAGGGATCGCCCGCAGGGTAGCCATTGATGGATTGACTCATGTTGTAGCTGCGCCAGCGCAACTGGGGCAGGGGTTGTCCGCCGGGCGTTTGCAGGGTGGAATAATCCGCCGGGCAATGATAAATCGCCAGCGACCGGTTATACTGGAACAGTAGGCCGTTGATAATGTTGGATGGGTTGATCTCCGTGACGGCATTCAGGTCCGGCAGCCAGGACAACCCGGTGCTAATTCCATCGCCAGGCTCGCCGGCGGCGGCAATCGAATTGTTGGGCACGAAATAATCATGATTGTCCGTGATGTAAAGGTGGAGGCAGAGTTCAAGCTGGTACAGGTTGTTCTCGCAAGCGATGCTTTGCGCCTTCATTTTGGCCAGGCTCAATACCGGCAACAGCAGCGCGGCGAGGATGGCAATAATCGCGATGACCACCAACAGTTCAATCAAAGTGAACGCATCGGTGGAAATACTTCCACGACCACCACCTGTCGTCTGTCGGTCCATGGCTGTTGGAGGTAATGTATGCCCATCCGCTCCTCCTGCAACTGGATTTCCGAACCGCACATTTTTATCGCAGATAGCCACGGGAGAACGCGAATTCAGGGGGTTTTTGTCCCTCAACTTTCAACCTGCAACCCTCAACTCTTTTCAAATCTGGCGCAGAAGTCTTTTAGCGCTGTGGACAACGTTGATTTCAAAACCACCTCGGGCAGCATGAACGGTTTTTCGGTGATGGTAATCTCGGCCTTTCCCGTCTTCAGCGCAAAACTCCCGGCCAGCGTCCCCATGACTTGGCCGGTAAAATCGCCGCGGAGGTCGCCATCCGCCTCAAATGCATAATGGCCTGTTATTTTGGGTTGCGCCGGGTTGGGATGGTAGAAGTCTCCGGCCAATTCATTGCCGTGGATATGGACATCATGCTGTCCGGCCAATGCTTGGAGTTCGGCGAATGTCGGAGGTCGTTTCAGTGGTTGCGTAACAGCAAACGGCATGGTTCAAGGATGTGGCTTGATGCGGTACACCGCAAGCGTTCATGGGCCTGCCCCCTTTTCACTTGCTTTGGAGGTTTGCTCTGTTATTCAAATCGCAGTGAACAATCCTTTTCGACTTGGCATTCTCGGTTCCGGCAAAGGCTCGAATTTTGCCGCCATTGCCGAGGCGTGCGCGGCGGGAACAATTCCAGCGGATGTCGTGCTGGCTTTGAGCGATGTCGAAAGCAGAGATCCCCGGACATACGCGTAAGATGTTGTTTAATATGCGAAAATTCAGGGTGCTTCTTTTCGCGTTCTCGTTCCTTGCCCCGCAGGGGCTATTCGCCAAAGAACACTGGATTAATTTATTCAACGGCAAAGACCTTTCGGGTTGGACTGAAAAAGCCGGCAACGACAAATTCTTCGTGGACGATGGCTGCATCGTCGGCCAGGTCGTTTCCGAAAGCGACACGAACACTGTTCTCTGCACAAAGAAGGCTTACGGCAATTTCATTCTTGAACTGGATTTCAAGGTTGATCATCAACTTTTCTCGGGCGTTCAGATTCGCAGCCAGTATGCCGCGAAAGAGACCCCCTGGAAGTGGGATGACCGGCCGCTGACCATTCCCGCAGGACATGTCTATGGATATTTGGTGTTGATTGATCCAAGCCCAATTCATCGCTGGTGGACCGCCACGCTCTATGATCAGCGCTGGTGGACGGGCGGCATCTATGACGAGATGCGGCGGCTCTGGCTCTATCCCGGCTTTCTGGGCGGCGACCCGGACGATTTTTCAAGACTGGGCATGAAAATTTTCAAGACCAACGATTGGAACCACCTCCGGATCGAGGCCGTGGGCGACTCAATAAAAACATATCTCAATGGCGTCCCCTGCGCGCACATCCACGATTCGATGACGTTGAAAGGCTTCATCGGGTTGCAGGTCCGTGACTGGATCAGCGATGACGAGCACGAAACTCTCGAAGGAGCGAAGGCGCGTTTCAAAAACATCCGCCTCAAACGGGTTTCTTCAAACCTTCCCAGGACGGAGACATCGTCCAACTGGCAGGGTTAATGCCTCCGCAGGAAGAAATTATCTGGACAGAACCCGGGTTTGTGCGAATACTGTGTGCCAGAAGGAAATAATTCAATGAAGCGCTGTAAAAAGAGGGGTAACATCTGGTGCGGATTTGTTTTGCTTGCCAGCGCATTAGGGTTCTCTCAGGCACGGGCCGTGGATGTGCTTACCCAGCACAACGACCTTTCGCGAAGCGGGGCCAACACGTCGGAAACCATACTAACGCCCGCCAATGTCAATTCGACCAATTTCGGCATGCTGTTCACCGACAACGTGGACGGCCAGGTCTATGCCCAGCCACTTTACGTTGAAAACCTGGGCATATCCGGCGGGACACATGATGTGGTTTTTGTCTGCACAGAGAACAACAGTGTCTATGCGTTTGATGCTGACACAGCCGGCGTGACGTACTGGCAAACCAATCTGGGCACACCCTATACTCCCAGCTGTAGCGATTTGACACCGGTCGTCGGCATCACGGGTACCCCGGTGATCGATTCAGGCAGCGGGACGCTCTATGTGGATACGAAACTGGAATCAGGACCTGCTCACGAGTTACATGCGCTGGATATTACGACCGGCAACGAGAAATTCGGCGGGCCGGTGACTGTTCCCACCAACAACGTTTTTAACGCCAGCCTGCAACATCAGCGTCCGGGCCTCCTCCTGTTGAACGGCGTGGTGTATGTTTGCTTTGGTTCGCACTGCGACCAGGGAAGTTACCACGGCTTTGTGTTGGGTTACAATGCCACCAATCTTACGCTGCTATACGATTTCAACACAACGCCCACCGGCAGCCAGGGCGCGGTCTGGTCCGGCGGCATGGCGCCGGCGGCGGATACAAATGGAAACATTTACATCATGACCGGCAACGGAACCTTTGATGGGAGCGCCAACTTTGGCGAGTCAATGATCAAATTGAATGGCAGTTTGGGGGTGCAGGATTATGCTACTCCGAGCGATTATACCACGCTCAACAATGGTGACGAGGACTTCGGCTCCGGCGGGCCGGTTTTGCTGCCGACGCACTATGTGGTTGGGATTGGCAAGGATGGGAACCTATGTCTGGCCGATATTAACAACATGGGTCACGTGGGCAACTTTGTGCAGGATTTCTCAGCCCAGTCGTATGGCGATACGGTTGGCAAGTCGCCAGTTTATTGGCAGGGGCCGGGCCTGCAGTATCTTTTCGTCCTGCACAGCAGCAGCCCGACCAAATCCTTTGAATTTACCGGCACGAACATCATCACCACACCGTTGGGGACGGCATCTTTCTCGATGAGCGATCGTTGTGGCGGGCTTTCACTTTCGGCCAATGGAACGAACAACGGCATTTTATGGGAAATTGGCAGTGACAGCAATCTGCGGGCGTATGACGCGGTGAATTTTCCGAAGTTGCTGTGGAGTGGTAGCGTGGGGACGTATGTGAAGATGACGTGCCCGACGATAGCGAACGGGAAGGTGTATGTGGGAACCAGCAGCAAATTGGGCGTATGGGGATTGACCAACTACCTCTACATGCAAGCCGGTGTTGCAAATCCGGTGTTAAATTGGACCGCCGGAACGCTCTTGCAGGCAACCAATGTATTGGGACCATGGGTGACAAATCCTGCGGCTTCGCCCTATACTGTGGTGCCGACCAACGCTGAGATGTTCTATCGGTTGTCACTGGGCCATTGAGGGAATAGTAACTGGCCCGCTGTCTCCGGGAATTGTTTTTGGTTTCAACGCGTGCAGGCTTAAAAAGCCGCTTTTCACTTGTTTTGGAGGTTTGCTCTGTTATTCAAATCGCAGTGAACAATCCTTTTCGACTTGGCATTCTCGGTTCCGGCAAAGGCTCGAATTTTGCCGCCATTGCCGAGGCGTGCGCGGCGGGAACAATTCCAGCGGATGTCGTGCTGGCTTTGAGCGATGTCGAAAGCGCAGGAATTTTGACGCATGCGCGTGAGCGAAAGATTCCGGCCCGGTTCATTCCACCGGGAAAATTCCGCACCAAACTGGACGAGGAGGCGGAACGGGCGTTCGTGGACGCATTGCAGGAAGCGAAAGTGGATTTGGTTTTACTGGCTGGTTTCATGCGCGTGTTGAAGGGCGATTTCCTCCGCGCGTTTGAAGGGCGCATTGTGAACATTCATCCGTCGCTGTTGCCGTCTTTTCCTGGCTTGGAAGCCTGGAAACAGGCGCTGGATCATGGCGTGAAGGTGACGGGATGCACGGTGCATTTTGTGGACGCGGGGGTGGATGCCGGCCCCATCATCGGCCAGCAAACCGTGCCGGTGCTGGACGGCGACACGCCCGACAGTTTGATCCAGCGCATTCACGGGGCGGAACATGAGCTTTATCCCAAGTGCGTGGCGGCCATTGCGCGCGGGGAGATTTCGGTGGTTGGGCGGCGGGTGATTTGGAAGAAGAATTAAACCGCGAAATACTCAAAACACGCGAAAAGTTTTTCAGATTTGATGCCAGATATGGATTGTTTGCGATTGGGACTGTTTGATTTCGTGTATTTGGCGTGTTTCGCGGTTATGGAAAACAAAGAAGAAAGTAGCTTTCCGCGACGGTTCTTGGCAGATTGACACCGTCATTTTCTAATGAGCAAAAAACTTAGATTCGGTCTGCCGAAGGGCAGTTTGCAGGACGCCACCATCCAAAAGATGGCCAAGGCAGGCTTCAATATTTCCGTCAGCAGCCGTTCCTATGTGCCATACGTGGACGACGATGAACTGGAAATCCGGCTGATTCGCGCCCAGGAAATCAGCCGCTATGTGGAGCACGGCTACCTGGATTGCGGCATCACGGGGCATGACTGGATTGTTGAGAACGGCTCCAACGTGCACGAGGTCGGCGAGTTTCTGTTCAGCAAGGTGACGCGGCAGCCGGCGCGCTGGGTGCTGGCCGTGCCGGAAAATTCAAAAATCAGATCCGTCAAAGATTTGAAGGGCAAACGCATTGCCACCGAGGTGGTCAATCTCACCAAAAAATATCTCCGCCAACACGGCGTAAAGGCGGACGTGGAATTTTCCTGGGGTGCGACGGAGGTGAAAGCACACGAACTGGTGGACGCAATTGTGGAATTGACGGAGACCGGGTCGTCGCTGCGGGCGAACAAGCTGCGCATCATTGATACGCTGCTGGCCTCGACGCCGCGGCTCATCGCCAATCACATGGCGTGGAAGGATGCGTGGAAGCGCAAAAAAATCGAGACGCTGGCTTTGCTGCTCAAGGGCGCGCTGGAGGCGGAAACGAAAGTGGGTTTGAAAATGAACATCGCCGAGAGGAACCTGGCGAATCTGCTCAAATCGCTACCCGCACTGCGCAACCCGACCATTTCCACCCTGAGCCAGAAGGGCTGGGTGGCGGTGGAAACCATTATTGACGAACACATCGTGCGCGAACTGATTCCCAGGCTCAAGGCTGCCGGCGCGGAAGGAATCATTGAGTATCCCCTGAACAAGGTGGTGTATTAATTTAAGATTTACGATTGATGATTGGCCATTTAATCTCGGAACCGAGTCGTGACCAATAATTCAAATCAACCAGCATTTTCGGAATACGAGGCCGTTCCGATCAAATCGTCAATCGTAAATCGAAAATCATAAATCCGCTATGGGTTCACTGAAAAAACGCCGCAAGGCGAAAATTAACCGACACAAACGGCGCAAGAAGCTGCGTTTGCATCGTCACAAGAAGCGCACCTGGCAGAAATAATTGTCTGCCGCGACTTGGTTCACCCGTTCAAAGGCGTTTGTGTTTGCGCAAGCGCCGGGAAGGGTATTTATTTCCTTATTGCCAGCAGGTTGTGCTGATGAAACATCGTTTTAACAAACATTACACGCGGGACGAGGTGAGGGCGTTGCTGCCGCAAATCCGCAAATGGCTGGAGCGGCTCACGGAGTTGCGCCAGCTCCTGGAACGCCAGGAAAAGCGGCTGGACGCCCTGATGAAACAGGGACACGACGTAGGCGGCCCAACCGTCAATGACCAGGTTCGCACACTGGCGGACGTGCAGGTAATCCTGGCCGAGTTTCAGCGACGTCAGATTTTTATCAAGGACCTGGAACGCGGGCTGGTGGATTTCCCGGCGATCATCGGCGGCCGGGAGGTTTTTCTCTGTTGGGAACAGGACGAGGAGGACGTGGAATTCTGGCACGATCTCGAAAGCGGTTACGGTGGCCGCGAACGGCTGTAATTTTTTTGAACATTCAAGTCCGTCTCTTTTCAAAATGTAAACCGCTGATTGGACTTCAAAACTTTAACAGGCGGAAATGATTGGTTGAACGGGCATGATTCGGGCGGATGGATTAACTAAATTATTCGGCAACAAACGCGCCGTGGATGGAATTTCGTTTTCCGTGGCGCGCGGTGAAGTCCTCGGCTTCCTTGGACCCAACGGCGCGGGCAAATCCACCACCATGCGGATGATCACGGGATTCCTGCCGCCGTCGGCGGGGCGCGTGACGGTTGGCGGTTTTGACCTGACGGAAAAGCCGATTCCCGCCAAACGACTCATCGGTTATCTGCCCGAAAACGCGCCCGCCTACACGGACATGACGGTGTGGGGTTTCTTGAATTTCGCGGCGGAAATCCGCGGGTTGCGCGGCGGGGCGAAGGCGAAGGCCGTGAATCGCGTCGTGGAAATGTGTTTTCTGGAAGGCGTCCTGCATCAAAGCATCGAAACGCTCTCGAAGGGTTACCGCCATCGCACCTGTTTCGCGCAGTCCATCATTCACGATCCCGACGTGCTGGTGCTGGATGAACCGACCGACAGCCTGGATCCCAACCAGAAACACGAGGTGCGCGGCTTGATCCGCCGCATGGGTGCGACCAAGGCCATTATTTTTTCGACGCACATCCTGGAGGAGGTGGACGCCGTCTGCACGCGGGCCATCATCATTGACCGGGGTAAAATCGTCGCCAACGGGACGCCGGCGGAGTTGCGACGGAAATCGGAAACGGCCGGGGCGGTGACGTTGCGTGTTCGGGGCACGGCCGCGATCACAGTTTCAACGCGTTTGGCGCAAATCCCGCAAGTGGAACGGGTGGCCGTGCTTGAAGAGAGGAACGGCACGGCCGCCCTTCGCGCGTTTCCCAAAGCGAACGCCGCCGATGGCAAACTCGCAAGCGCCATCGGCGCAGCGGTGGGCGGCTGGCAGATTGAGCAGTTGCAAACCGAGGATGGCCGGCTCGATGAGGTTTTCCGCAGTTTGACCATGCCGGAGACGAAGCGATGAAAATCGAACCACGCGATGACCCGGTCGCCGTCGTAGCGCAGACTGATAGTCTGCCGTATCGCAGGTTGGCAACCTGCGTACGCCTGCCGACTGCCTGTCGGCGATACAGCAGATTGCCAATCTGCGCTACAGCGATTGCAGAGCGGAAATGAATGCCATGGCGAACATCAAGACCATCACCAAACGCGAGTTGGGCGCCTATTTCGCGTCGCCGCTGGCCTACGTGTTCATCGTCATCTTTCTGCTGTTGTGCGGATTTTTCACATTCATGGTCGGCACGCGCATGGGCACCTTTTTCGAACATGGGCAGGCGTCGCTTGACACCTTTTTCATCTGGCACCCGTGGTTCTATTTGTTTCTGGTGCCGGCGGTCGGCATGCGGCTGTGGGCAGAGGAACGGCGCGTAGGCACGTTGGAACTGTTGCTGACCATGCCCATCACCAGTTGGCAGGCAATTGTGGGAAAGTTTCTGGCGTCCTGGCTATTTCTCGCGTTGGCCCTGGCACTGACGTTTCCGCTGGTCATCACGGTGAACTATCTTGGCCGCCCGGAAAACGGCGTAATTTTCTGCGGCTACGTTGGCAGTTGGCTGATGGCCGGGGCGTATCTCGCCGTCAGTTGCATCACGTCAGCCATGACCCGGTCGCAGGTGGTGAGCTTTATCGTCTCGGTGGTGTTGTGCCTCTTTCTGCTGCTGGCCGGCTTTTCACCGGTAATCCAGTTTCTTTCCGGCTGGGCCAGCCCGATCGTCGTGCAGACCGTGGCGGCGTGCAGTGTCATCACTCATTTCGAGAATTTTCAAAAAGGCGTGCTCGATTCGCGTGATATGATTTTCTTCCTGTCGCTCATCGCTTTTTCCCTGTTCACCACCGCGGTAATTTTGCGCGGACATCGGCAATGAAACGGAAATCCTTTGAAATTTTATTGTATTCCGCGGGTGGCATCGTGGCGATGGCGATGTTGCTGATCGCAATCAACCTGATCGCGTCGGAATTCCCGGCCCGGGCCGATCTGACGCAGGAAAAAATCTACACGCTTTCGCCCGGCACCCGGGCGATTTTGGGCAAGCTCGACACGCCGATAACCATACGCTTTTACTGCACCCGCAGCGTCACGCCGACCGCCGAGAGCCTCTATCTGGCAAATTACGCCCGGCAGGTGGAGGACTTGCTGAACGAATACAAACAGTCGGCGCATGGCAAAATCGTCATTCAAAAATTTGATCCGGAGCCGGATTCGGACGCCGAAGATTCGGCACGTTTGGACGGCATTGAAGCGGAGACGCTGCCGACGGGCGACAAATTTTATCTGGGCCTGGCGGTAAGCCTGCTGGATGCCAAGCAGACCGTGGCGTTGTCGCCCGACCGCCAGCGGCTGCTGGAATACGACATTTCGAGCGCCATCTCGCGGGTGGTGCATCCGCAAAAACCGGTGGTGGGCGTGATGAGTTCGCTGCCCGTATTTGGCCAGCAAGCCAATCCCATGATGCAGGAGGAAGGACAGCAAGGCACACCGCCGTGGGAACTCATCAATGAGTTGAACGGCGATTACACGCTCCGGCCGGTGCCGCTGGACACGGATAAAATTGACGACGATATCAACGTGTTGCTGGTGATTCATCCACGCGGCATCACCTCCGCCGGGCAATATGCCATTGACCAGTTTGTTTTGCGCGGCGGTAAATTGATCGCTTTTCTCGATCCGTTGAGCATCGCCGACGCGCGCGGCCAGAATCCGATGATGGGCGAGCCGGGCGCGGGGGCCTCCACTCTCGACAAGCTGCTCGGGGCGTGGGGCGTTCATTTTGACACCAGCAAGGTGGTGGCCGACTTGAATTTCAAAATGCAGGTGGCGGATCAAAACGGACAGCCCGCCGACGCCCCGGCGTTTTTGGATGTGACTTCCGAAGGCATCAACACCAACGACATCATCACCAGCGATTTGACCGACTTGTGGCTGCCTTATGCCGGCGCGTTTACGGGGGTGCCGGGCACCGGCCTCAAGGAGACCGTCCTGGTGAAAAGCACGAAGGAATCGGAACTGGCCGATGCGATTATCTACGATTTGACTGGCGACCAGATTTTGAAAAATTTCAGCGCGACGGGCGTGGAATATCCGCTGGCCATCAAGTTGACCGGTAAATTCAAAACCGCCTTTCCCGATGGCCCGCCGGCCGAAGGCACGAATACTGTTGCCAGGACCGCCGGTTTTCTGAAGGAAGGCACGGGCGAGAACACGGTTATTCTGGTTGGTGACGCGGACATGTTGTCGGACCAATTCGCACTACGTGAAGTCAACTCGATCTTTGGCACCATGGCGATGGAGATAAACGACAATCTGAGTTTTGCCCAGAACGCGATCGGGCAGATGTCCGGTAACAGCGACCTCATCGCCATGCGCAGCCGCGGAGTGGAGAACCGTCCGTTTATCGTCATCAAGCAAATGGAGGCGGCGGCCGAGATGCAATACCAGGGCAAGATCAAGGAATTACAGGACAGTCTGGCGGCGACCGAGCAACGGCTGAGCGAGTTGCAGCAAACCAAGAGCCAGAACCAGCGGTACATCCTGTCGCCGGAACAGCAGGCGCAGATAGACAATTTCCAAAAACAGGAAACCAAAGTCAGGACCGATTTAAAGCAGGTGCAAAAAGACCTGCGCCAGGACGTTGTTTCTCTGCAAAGTCACATTGAATGGCTCAACATCGCCGGCATGCCGGCGCTGGTCAGCGTGTTCGGTCTCGGGTTGGCGGTGTGGAAACGCAAACGGAGCTCGGCCGGATGAACCGCAAACAATTCATTGTGTTGCTGGTGCTGGTGGCTGTGCTGGGCGGCGCCGCCTGGCTGCATTACTGCAAACAGACGGCTGGCTGGAACAATCAAAGCCCGGAACTGGGCCGGAAACTGCTCGGCGATTTTCAAGTGAACGACGTCGCGCAAATCCGGATTGAACAGGGTACGAATGATTTGACCCTGGCCAAAACTAACGGGCTTTGGTGTGTCAAACAGCGTGATGATTATCCGGGCAATTTCAGCCAAATCAGCCAGTTTCTGTTGAAACTGCGCGATTTGAAAATTGTTCAGACCGAGGAGGTGGGACCGTCGCAACTGCCGCGATTGGAACTGGCGCCGCCGGGGCAGGGGACCAATTCCGCGACGTTGCTGGAATTCCTCGATCCCGGCGGCCAGCCGATCCAGACATTGTGGCTTGGCAAAGCGCATACGCAGCAAAGCAGCCAGCCTTCGCCGGATGCGGCGGAGGACGGCTGGCCGGACGGGCGCTATGTGTTGACCGCCGCCCATTCAACCACGGTGGCGGTGATCAGTGATCCGTTGAATGAGGTGAGCCAGGCGCCGGACCAGTGGCTCGACAAAACCTTTTTCCAGATTGAAAAACCGCAAAGCATTTCCGTGAACTTCCCGGAAGCAACCAATTCATGGGAACTGACACGTTCGAGTGAAACCAACGATTGGGAGCTGGCCGGCGCGCAGCCGGGCGAGAAATTGGACAGTTCGAAGGTTTCCGAAACGGCCGGTTCATTTTCCTCGCCGAGCTTTATGGACGTGGCGGTGGACATGAACCGGATGCAAACGGGTTTGGACCGGCCGACCAGTGTTGAAATCAAGACGTTTGATGGATTTGATTACTCGATGAAGATTGGTCAAAAGACGAACGACAATTATTATCTGACCGTCCACACGTCCGCCACATTGCCCACGGAACCGGTCCCGGCCAAAAATGAAAAGCCGGAACCGCCGGCGGCATCGGATCAATCGTTTCAGGCCCGCTTAAAGGAGTTGCAGGACAAACTCGCACGGGAAAGCGCGTACAACCAATGGGTTTATTATGTGCCGGTCTGGACGGTTGACCCTTTGCTTAAAACCCGCGAGCAGCTTCTGGTTCCAAAACCGGTGGTAACCCGAACGAACACTCCCGCTGCCAACAGCCCGTTGGAAAAGCCGACGACAAAGTAACCGGCAGGCGAAACGCGGGATCCGCTAATCAGTTCCGCCTCCTCACGTCGGCGGCTACATATTTTCGAAAGAACTCTAATCAAAGGTTCCGGTGCCAGCCTTCAACCGTTTCTCCACCTGCGGCTGCAACAACTCGATCATCTGACTCTCGGAATAAGGTTGGTAGGCGTTCCAACGGTTCCAGGTAGGTGGCAGGGGAATGAGAATATCGTCTGATTTCCCGTGCAGCCAGACTGCAACGAAAAGGATGGCAGGGCAGTCCAACCGGCGAAGTTCATAATCCTGTTTTTGAATTTGTGGCAATTGTTCCGCCCGTCGCAGCGCTTCCTGCGTTTCCTTGGAAAAGTCACTGGTATCCAGGCCGGCAAATTTTAATGCCGTGCCATTCGTCGGGTCGGCCATCAATTCGGCCGCAGCCATGGCGTTGGTTCCGTGCATCAACAGATACCGCCAGGTGCCAGCCCGGGCCGCCGGGAGCAATTGACCGGCAGCCAGATTCGTCAACCCGATGGAATAGTCCCGGAAGGGAGCGGCGATGGTCAAATCCTCGATTTGAAAACCGCCAAGGTAACGAGAGATGCTGCGCGACAGCCCCTGGAACGCTTCATGGATAATCTTTTCTCCCCCGTCCGGGGCTTTGGGATAGAGGATGGCCGCGGAACAATTCAAACCGCCGCTCAAAACGAGCGCGAGGCAGAGAAGGAATTTGGAATTCATTTGTCGGGCGGGAGAATGTTGATTTTAACTACGTCACTCCAAAAAGTTTTCTTGCTGTCAATTGGCGTAAACCCCATCTGGAAGGAAAGCTTTCTTGTGCCTGGTTCAATCAGCGAAATCGGCTTGGAAACAATCACTTCGAGGTCGAGCCTGATTGAGCCGCCGGCCGGAATTTTTTCCGTTATTGGCGGGTTGAATTCGCAAATATCAACAATATCCGGGCGAATGGTGCGTGGGTTGCTAATCTGCCAATTTTGAGGCCAGCTACACGACCATACACGCACATATTGGTTTGTGGTTGTCGGATTCTCAACTCGCAGTGCCAAATTAAGATGTTCCCCGGCGCGAACGTCCGATTTGGACGGGATAACGACAACTCGAAGTGAATTCATGTCGGCGGCACTGGATGAAAAGGCCGCTAACTCGCCGCTCAAAACCAGTGCGAGGCAGAGGGGGAGTTTGGGGTTCATGGCCGATACAACTTTGACTAAAAATTCAAGGGCACGTTCATTAGACGGATTGCGAACGGATTTGCCCCGACAATTTCCGACGCTTTGTTTGCGACATTATGGACATCCGGAGTCAAAACCTGATTGGCCTGCAAAGCAACCAGGAAAACTATGGCTGCCAACGCCGTGTGGTCCCGGCTGCTGTCCCGGGTACTGGAGTAGTTTGGTGGGGCGAGGCTACTGACGAGCCGGCCTTTGCGCGCCAAAGCGAAGCGGCGACGGCTCGCGGGTACGCTCGCCCCCACCGAAGGTTGCAAAATGTACCACCACCCCGTTTCGCGGAAACTTGCAACCGGCGCGTTCAGCAACTACCTTTCGCGCGCTTATGGAAAAGGTCATCGTCATCGGTTCGGGTTGCGCGGGCTGGACGGCGGCGCTGTACACGGCGCGCGCCAATCTCCAGCCGCTGGTGTTCACCGGCCAGCAGCCCGGCGGCCTGCTCACCACCACCAGTATCGTTGAAAATTATCCCGGCTTTCCCGAAGGCGTGGATGGCTATGAATTGATGACGCGGATGCAGAAACAGGCGGAACGCTTCGGCGCGCGCGCCAGTTTCGGGTCCGTCGAAGCTGTTGATTTTTCCAAAAGACCGTTTGCGCTCACCGTGGACGGTGAAAAGGTGGAAGCGCAGACCGTGATCATCGCCACCGGCGCAAGCCATCGGCATCTCGGTGTGCCCGGCGAGGATTTGCTGGAAACCAAGGGCGTGACCTACTGCGCCACTTGTGACGGCGCCCTGCCGGTTTTTCGCAACCAGCCGCTCGTCGTGGTCGGCGGCGGTGATTCCGCCTGCGAAGAGGCGCTCTACCTGACGCGCTTTGGCTCAGAGGTTCATTTGGTCCATCGCCGCGATGAATTACGCGCGTCCAAAATCATGGCCGACCGCGCCTTGTCGAATCCCAAAATCAAACCCATCTGGGATTCTGCCGTAACGGAAGTGCTCGACGTCAAACAGGACAAGGTGACGTCCGTGAAGTTGAAGAACCTCAAGACCGGAGCGGAATCGGTCCTGAACTGTGCCGGTGTATTCATCGCCATCGGTCATGTGCCGAACACGGAAGTTTTCAAAGGCCAGATTGAGCTGGGCGACAACGGCTACATTATTCCGAAACAAGGCACGATGACGAATGTGCCGGGTGTGTTTGTAGCGGGCGACTGCGCGGACCATATTTACCGACAGGCGGTGACGGCCGCCGGCGCGGGTTGTGCGGCGGCCATAGACGCGGAACGCTTCCTCGCGGCGCAGAATCAATGAAGTCAAATTGTAGCCGCCGACGGGAGGAGGCGGAATGCGTTCCAAAAGCGTAACCTTCTGTCCGCCTCGTTACCTCGGCGGCTACGTTTTTCCCGAGATTTTAACCAGCGGTTCGGCCGGTGTAGGCCTTGATGATTTCGTCCAATTGCCGGCCGGTGGCCACGTCCACGACCTGACGCTTCTTGTCGGCAGCAAACCAGGCCGTCGTACGCCGAATGCCGTCACGAAAAGGGATGACGGCCTGAAATCCGGGCACAAAGGATTTAATTTTCGTATTGTCGAAAACAACGCTCCACGATTTGTCACCCAGCAGGCTGCCGGCATATTGCGGTGCCGTTTTAGCGATGAAGTCCGACGGAATGTGCACCATCTTCGCCTCCACGCCCAGCGCTTCAGCGATGGTTTGATAAATCTGGTTCCAAGTCAGCACTTCGTCTGAGGTGATGTGAAACGCGTGGCCGATGGCCTGCCGATTGCCGAGCAGTCCCAGGAATCCACGCCCGAAATCTTCCGCGTGGGTCATCACCCACAACGACGAACCGTCGCCGTGGACGATGATGGGTTTGCCCCGTTTCAACCGGTCTGCCAAGGTGTAACCGCCAAAACCGCCGACGGCGACGGGAAAGTAATGATTGTAGGTGTAGGTAGGCCGGACGATGGTCACCGGGAAATTCTCCTCGCGGTACGCGCGGAGCAAACGTTCTTCGCAGGCGATTTTGTTGTTGGAATAATCCGAGAAGGGATTGCACAGCGGGGTTGCCTCCGTGATCAGGTAATGCGTCGGCGGCTTTTGATAGACGGAAGCCGAGCTGATGAAAATGAACTGCCGGGTCCGGCCCTTGAACAACACGAGGTCGCGCCCAATATGCTCCGGCGTAAAACCAATCCAATCCACTACCACGTCGAACTCCAGGTTCCGCAGTGCGGTGCGGGCTGCCTTGAGGTCGTTGGCGTCGGCGATCAGGGCACGGCTACCGGGCGGGTTTTTGGATTGTTGGCCGCGATTGAGCAGGTACAGCTCGTGCCCATTGGCCAGCACCTGCCGGCTGACGGTGGCGCTGATTTTTCCGGTGCCGCCAATAAAAAGGATTTTCAGGCTCGTCGGGTCGTGGCTGGCTTCGGGCATAAATTGAAATTAGGCGGCTGTCCGAACTGATTGTATTGGCCGTTCGTTCCATGTCGAGCGTGATGGAGACAGGCGGGATCACGATCTGGCGGGAGCGATGCGTCGGCGCCGTCTTGCAATTATTTAACAATCCCGCGCTTGACAAGTGGCATCAGCAGTTAAATGAATAGTTCATCTGAGGGCGAACTGTGCCATGAGCAACATCTCGTTTACTTTGGTTGTGTTTGGAGTTTTGGCTCTGCTCCTGCTTTCCTTTTCCATCTATGCCCAACGTCCGCGGTTTGGTGGTACGTCGCCCAAGGCCATTGAGGTGGTGGTGTTCCGGCCTTTCTCAAAGGAAATTGCCTATCACACAGACATAACGAATCGCGCCGCCTGTGAGAAGGTTCTGAAGGAACTGAACCAGGCCCGGTTCACTTTTTTTGGCTTTAAACCGACCGGAGTGCTGAACATTCAATATGACGACGGTAAGGTGGATCATCTGAAATTTACGCCGTGCAACGACGGCACCCACTCCTTGACGTTTCGCTTTTTTTATGAAATTCCGAGCAAACAATTTTGCCAATCGTTAAAAGAGGCGGGGGTTGATGTTTCCAGATTTGAAGGCGATGAAATTTGAGGCGCCCACCCGGTGCCGGAACCAAAACGTTAAATCGATCCGGTGTGTCCTGTCTTTCGCCGGCTTGCCGTGAGGATTCAATTTCGCTTAGACTCGAAAAATGCCGCCGACTTCTCTTGAACAACTGATTCCCGAACTTCGGGACGCCATCGGCCCGGTCATTCTTATTTCCGGTGTCGGCCTGCTGCTGCTCACCATGACCAACCGGCTGGGCCGCGCCATTGACCGCGCCCGGCAGCTCAAACGTGAACTGCCGGAGCGCACCGGTCACGAACGCGAGCAGACGTTGGCGCAGGTGGCCATCATTTATCGCCGGGCGCGCATGATCCGGATGAGCATATTGCTGGCGGCCATCAGCGTGCTGCTGGCGTCGGCGCTCATCATCACCTTGTTTGTGACCGCGCTGCTGCAATGGCAGCAAGCCGTGCTCGCCAGCCTCATTTTCATCGGCTCCATGGCGTCGCTGTTCGGCTCCATCATCGCATTCATCTGGGACATCAACCTGTCCCTGCACGCGCTCAAGCTCGAATTGAAAACCGTCGAAACCAGGTCGAATTGAAGCAGTGGCACGGCCGTTACTCCGCGCTTTAAACTGTCAGCAATTCGCAGCCGTGGACAAAACGTGGGCGGATGTTTCGCCTCCCGATTCTGAAAACCATAGCAACCGATGTGAATCGGCTCAGATGGGTTGGAGCGAACTTGCGTCTGCTGCTGCGAGGCTTTTCGGGCAAGGCCGTCACGGCGGTTGGTGTAAAATTCTTGTCCTTGTCGTTCTGCGCGGCGGCCAGTTGCTTCCGCGCCGCCAGCATTTGCTCCACCAGTTCCACCATCCGGTCGTGCTTGGCTTTGTCGGCGGGTTTGAGAAAGGTTTTCATGTGAAACTGCGTAGGAAGGTAATTGCTTCCGCACGTTTGGGGAACGTCGCATCAATCTTCGCGCCGGTGTTGAACCGGATTTGAACTTCAAAGCATTCCCGTTGCTCACCATCCTCGCGCAAACGGTAAGATTTCTCCTCCTCAATCAAATAGGCGATGGCACTGGCAATGTCGGTGCATTCCACGGAATGGCCACGCAACACCGTCAGACGGACGGAGGAAACCCGGCGGGTGATGGAGGCTTCGAGTTTTTGCTTGAAGCTGGTAATCTCATGCTTGTGCAACGCATGGAGCTTGGCCAAGAGACGACTGGTGGCCTCCGGCTGGCGCAACGTCTTCCATTTCGCAATTTTCGCCCGGAATTCGCGTTCGCTCGTGCCACCGACACGATCTTTCGACGAAGCGTCAATGCCGAGTTCCTCGAATGCCATCAAAATGGATCCATAGGGGACATGCAAGACAGCGAAGCCTTTCGATTCCAGTTGGTGGAGGGCATTCCCGGTGAATTCACCGGCCAACACCGCGCCGCAGAACGGTTGATGCCGCGAGAATGTGAGCGCCACCGGCATCACAGCGGCTTCAATTTCCTGTGCCTTGTTCTTTGAATGTTTGGTGTATCGCCGCCAAGCCGATTCGATGAAAGCCACCGGCTCTCCCAGCGTGTCCTCGGTTCCGCCGCGTTCCAGAACGTAGTCGAGGTCGTGTTTGTTTCCGTAGCCATCCTGCCATGTCACCTTGCCCTGGCCGCCTCTGGCTTTGCGGGGACGTTTGAAGTCGAGATAGAGGCCATGCTGCTTCGCCACATCCGCGAGGATGGTGCGGACGAGCATTTCAAAAACGTCTCCGATGATTTGTCCCCAGCGATGAGCGAGTGATTCGGCCATATTGTTTTCCGATTATCCGCGAGCCCAAAGATGTCCTTCACAGAGTGGCACGCGATGTTTTCGGTTTTTCCACTTGATGTTCCGGTCGCGGAGTTTTTCAAATGTCCATGAATCAAATTCGGCGGCCTTTGCTAGTTTGCCAAACCATTCGATGACCGGCACGTAAACGCCGTAGGGCGCGGAATCGCCAATGACAAAACAAACTTCAGACGGTGATGCGCAAACGCGGCGGAGCGCCAACCACACCTTGGCCATGTCGAGGAAGTAACAGGCGATCATGTTGTTATAAGTCTTCTTTCCACCGCGCTCCAGCCGCACCGAGGAAAGTTCGCGGCAGACCGGCACAATCTCGTCACGAATAGGAGCCAGTTCCGGCGAGGCCAAAATCTCGTCGAGATTCACCGCGTTTGGGGGGACGTGCTGCGAACAGGCGCGGACCAAATGTTGCCTAACCGTTTCCTGAAGATCGCCCCAGCCGTGAATCTCACCCATGAATGTCATTTCCAGCCGTGTGGCGTCCGCGTAATCGTAATTGTTCGCATAGGGTGGCGACGTGATGACGAGTGTGGCCCAACCATCGGGCACAGTCACGCATTGGCGCGCGTCATCCGCACGGAGTTTGGCCAATGGCTTGGCCCGGCGCGCCAGAAAGCGGATGTCAACGGCGATCATCTGCACGGCCCGGTGCAACGCGACTTCTGGCGCTGGCGGTGTGGTTTTGCGCCGACCTGGCAGCACGTATTGCCACGGAGCGGTGCCTGCTTTGGATACGACCCGCAATGATGACACGAGCGCCATCCAGAGCAATTCCGCCTCGCGTGTGCCATCCTGCTCGGCTTCCACCGCCCGACGAAACCGGTCGAGAAAGTCGAGCGTTGCGGGTGAGAAACATCTCTCGATGAGTTCTGGATAACCATTCGCGCCTCGTGCTCTTTTGGCAAAGCGGAACGCACTCTCCGCCTTGGCTAAAAACCGGTCCGGGTCGGCAGCGTAACTTAACTTGGCGCGGGCGACCCGATGCACAAACGGATGCGCTTCCAACCCATAAGACGGAACGGCCATTTCATCGCACGCCAGACAAGTCGTGCCTGAACCCACAAACGGATCAAACACACGCAACTCGATTCCGCTCCTTTCAGCAAGCAGCCATTTGACCCATTCGGCGGAAAAGCCCGCACTGTAGCGGAACCACCGGTGGACAGGCAGGCGCATGTTATCGAGAAAATTGGAAGTGTGGCCGACAACTTCAAGTCGTGGACGAACCTCGCTTGCCTCGGTGTCCGAGTCGAACACGTCGAGGACGGCTTGCGTGTAATCCTCCCGCAAACGGAGCAAGACGCCGTCGTCTGTTTTTGATTCCGGATATTTGATAGTTGATGCCACGGATTGATTTTATGCCTTCACACGGGCTAATTTATCGAAGGCTCATCCAATTCAATCGTTTCGCCGCAGTCACAGCACACGTAGTGATCAACAAAAGCCTCGAGGAGACGGATATAGTCGCGACGGCCGTTGACGATGTGGGCTTCTTCGGCCATGACTTCGATGAAGCGGTTTCCATTGCCGCAATTCGGACATACCAAATTGCTTTTAAGCTGAATTTTTGTAGATGCTGTTTTCATTTTATTACGAGATCGCAATTTGTTTTGCCGGTTGATAAAGTTGGAACACGACTTTGACCCCATCCGCATCGCGCAATGAGACGGTGGCCGTTTGTAATTCAGCCAGTGCCAACGCGGTTTGCGAAAAATCAGCCGCCCACAAACATCCTTCGGCATCACACCATTCGACTGAAAAAGCCAAGTCGTCTTTCCCGCCATGAATACCGTAAGAGGTTCGCGATTCAACGACAAATCCGGGCTCGACTGCGATAACGGAAGCGTCCAGCAGACAATCGAGAATTTGTGAAGCGCGATTTAACATGGGTGTGCTTTTACCAAGCCCGGCTTGTTTCGACAAGCTTTGCGTCCGATAACCAACAATCACATGGGTTCGCACCATCGAAGCTGGTGTCAATTCGTTGCAAAAAATGGTTCGCGTTTGGCAATTTCGTTCCGGAATTCTGAATTGACGCTGAGGCGTTTGCCGCTAAATTGTGACTTCGGTTTTGTTAAACATCTCATGGTAGAAGGATAAAAATTATGGCAGTGAAAGTTGCAATCAATGGGTTCGGGCGCATCGGTCGGCTGGTCTTCCGCGCGCTGGTCGAACAAGGCATGGTGGGCAGGGACATCGAAGTGGTCGCCGTCGGCGATATCGTGCCGGCGGACAACCTGGCGTATCTGCTCAAGTACGATTCCATCCAGGGACGCTTCAAGGGCGAGGTTGGCTCGGAGAAATCCGCCGCCGACAAGCCGGATGACGACGTGCTGATTGTCAACGGCAAGAAAATCAAGGTCGTGAGCGCCAAATCACCCGCCGAGTTGCCATGGAAGGCGCTGGGCGTGGATTTGGTGATTGAATCCACCGGCCTGTTCACGGATGTCGAGAAGGCCAAGGGCCACATCACTGCCGGCGCCAGGAAGGTCATCATTTCCGCTCCGGCCAAGGGCGATTGCCTCACGGTGGTCATGGGCGTGAATGAAGCCAAATACGATCCCAAGCAGCATCATGTCATTTCCAACGCGAGTTGCACGACGAACTGTCTCGCGCCGGTGGTTTATGTGCTGCTCAAGGAAGGCTTCGGCGTCGAAGAAGGTTTGATGACGACGATCCACAGTTTCACCGCCACGCAAAAGACCGTGGACGGCCCGAGCAAGAAGGATTGGAAAGGCGGTCGCAGCGCTTCCATTAATCTGATTCCTTCCACCACCGGCGCGGCCAAGGCCGTGGGTCTGGTGCTGCCGGAAGTGAAGGGCAAGCTGACCGGCATGGCGTTCCGCGTGCCGACGCCGACGGTTTCCGCGGTGGACTTGACCGTTCGCACCGTCAAGGAAACGAGTTACGCGGAAATTTCCGCCGCGATGAAGAAGGCCAGCGAGACGTACCTGAAGGGTATTCTCGGCTACACCGATGATGAGGTCGTCAGCTCGGATTTCATCCATTGCGAACTGTCCTCGATTTTTGATGCGGGCTCCGGTATGGAGTTGAACAAGAAGTTCTTCAAGCTGGTGAGCTGGTATGACAATGAATGGGGTTACAGTTGCCGCGTGGGCGACTTGATCAAGTTCATGCTCAATAAAGGGCTGTAAACCTGCCGAACTTTTTAATCGCGGATGGCGCGGATGACACGGATAAAAATATCTGTGAAATCTGCGCAATCCGCGGTTAATTATTTCCCATGCTCCATGAAAAAATCACCCAAGACATTATCGGCGCCGCGGCCGTTCTTAACGAGCTCAAGCCAGGTTTGGATGAGAAGCTTTATGAAAACGCCCTCGTCATCGAGCTCCAGGAGCGCGGTCGCTCAATTGAGCAGCAGCGGGAATATCCGGTGCACTATCACGACCATTTCATCGGCAAACTCATCCCGGACCTCATCGTGGATGGAAAAGTTATTGCGGATCCAAAAGTGATCACGGCTTTTAACGAGACTCATATTGCCCAGATGCTCGGTTATTTAAACATCACCGGCCTGCAAGTGGCGTTGCTCCTCAACTTCAAAAACGCCAAACTGGAATGGAAACGCGTGGTGAACCAAAGAAATAGAAAGATGACCGATGGTACGGATAGCGCGGATGTAAAAAGCAATCCGTGAAATCCGTGTAATCCGCGGTTTATTTTCCCGTTTGTGGCGCGGTCTGAATCACCTTTTCCTTCTCCAGTTTGTTCAACTTGGGGACGATGACCATCTGGCAGTAGGGCGCGCTTGAATTGTTGTCAAAATATTGCTGGTGATAATTCTCCGCCTTGTAAAATGTTGTGAGCGGCACGATTTGGGTGACGATGGGATGCTTGAAGTTCTTCTGCGCGTCGGCCTTGGATTTCTCGGCCATCAGCTTCTGTGCTTCGTTGCGATAAAGGATGATGGAGCGATAGGACGTGCCCATGTCCGCGCCCTGCCGGTTCAACGTGGTCGGGTCGTGCGCCTGCCAGAACACGTCCAGGAGCTTCGCATAGGAAATTTTCACCGGATCGAATTCAATCTGCGTCACTTCGGCATGGCCGGTGGTTTCGGTGCAAACCTGTTCGTAAGTGGGATTGGGCGTGCTGCCGCCGGCAAAACCGCTGGTGACAGAAATGACGCCGGGCAGCCGTTCAAAGACGGCTTCCATGCACCAGAAACAACCGCCGCCGAGGTCGGCGATTTCGATTTTGTTGGTTTCGTTTGTGTTCATGGCATTGGCAGGGGGATCAGCCAGCGCGGTGAAATTCAGCGCGGCGATGGCCGGCAGGAAATAAATCATTCGTTTCATGTTGCTTTGCAACCTGTTCTGAACGTAGCACAGACGTTCCAGTTGTAAAATCTTAACCGCCTGACGGATGTTTATTCAGTTATCACCTGCCTTCGGATGGTCCAAATGTCCGTTGGCCGACGGGGCGGCGTATTTCTCCAGATGTTCCGGCCGCAACGGCTCGGAAATGACATGCTCACCGCTGAACCATTTGCCCAGGTCAATCAATTTGCAACGTTTCGAACAGAACGGACCCCACGGCGTGGCGAACCAATCACCGGACTTTTTGCACGTCGGGCACATAACTTTTGGCGTCGGCTGGTTCATCAGAATGGCTGGCAATGATGGGGCGGGTCTCATTCGTCTTCATGAGCGAGACGTAATCTTCAAGAATATGCTCCGTTTCGTCGAGCCTTGCCGTCTCGTCAATTTGTGCTTCGCCTGATTTCGCGTAGTCAACGGTGTTGGTTCCCAGTGGCGGCAGGCCGCGCTTATTGACGTCTTCCAGCGTGATTTCATAGATTTTTTCGTCGGGCGCCTTGCGTTGAGCGCGTTCGGTATCGCGCGCTTTCTGGCGGAGCGCATTTCGTTCCGCCTGGTGAAGCTCTTCCTGCTCATTCAACGAAACCGCTTTCTCGGCCTGCTGCTTTCTAAACTCATCAATGTCCTGGCGGATATAAATGAAATCCTGATTGGTGGCCACGCGCGCATCGGACAGTTTGCGCAATTCGGAGCGATAAGGCTCCACCTGGTTCACTGGCTGGTAATCCGCCTTGGGAATGATGTCCCATGGCATGGCGTTGGGCAGCGAACTTTCGCCAATGTCAGTCAAAGCGTTCAAATCGTCCGGCAGCACAATGTCGGGAGTGACCCCCTTTAACTGGGTGGAGGCGCCGCTGATGCGATAAAATTTGCGGATGGTGATTTTGACCGTGCCCGGATCGTTGGACGCTGAATCATCCGCCGACCAGATAAATGGGCGCAACGGATTCAAGTTCTGGACCGTGCCTTTGCCGTACGTGGAAGTGTCGCCGACAAGCAAGGCGCGCCCATAATCCTGCAATGCGCCCGCCACGATTTCCGTGGCGGAAGCACTGAACCGATTGACGAGGACGACCAGCGGCCCGCGATAAAGGGCGGAAGTGGATGTGTCCTGGTCCACCACGACATGCCCCTCTGGTGACCGCACCAGCACAACCGGCCCGTTCGTGACAAACAACCCGGTGAAGTTCACAGCTTCCTCCAGCGACCCGCCGCCGTTGTTTCTCAAATCGAGGATAAGGCCGTTGACGTTTTCCTGTTCGAGTTTTTTGATCAGCCGTTTGACATCAGCGGTGGTGCTTTTTTCGGACAAATCGCCATTGTCGCCGGGCAGGTCAACCGTTGCGTAAAAGGACGGGAGGTCAAGAACCCCCAGGCGATTGGTGCCGCCACGGCCATCGGGCATTTCGATCAGTTGAGCCTTGGCCTCCTGGTCTTCCAGTTTGATTTCGTCGCGAATCAGGGTCACGACGTGCCGGGAATTGGGATTGTCAATGGGGATAATGGTCAGCCGCACTTCGGTGCCTTTGGGCCCGCGAATCATCTGGACGACTTTGCCCAGATCCATGTCCACCACATCCACGGGCGATTGTTTGCCTTGCGCGACGGCGATGATGCGGTCCTGGGGTTTGATTTGCTTGCTTTTGGCCGCCGGGCCGCCGGGCACCAGTGAAATAATGGTGCAAAATCCGTCCTCGGAACGAAGTTCTGCGCCAATGCCAAAGAGCGCCAGGCTCATGTTGATGGAAAAGTCCTGGGCATGGCTGACATTGAGATAATCCGAGTGCGGATCATAAGCATGGGTGAGCGCGTTGAGATAGGTTTGGAGGATGTCGTCGCTGTCCCAGTTGGCAAACAGATGCAACTGCCAGTGATAATGCCGCGTGAGTTTGTCGGCGATTTCCTGAGGGGCGGATTTGGGCAGGGGCAAAATTACCCCGCTATTGGTTGGGGAGATTCTGCGGCTGAGGACTTCCTGCAGATAGTCGTAAACCAGCCGTTGTTGCCAGAGGCGCCTCGCCTCGCTCAGATTTTTCGGATACGGTGCTGCGCGCCGGTCCAGGAGAATGCTTTGCTGGCTATCGAGGGAAAACCGGTCGTGCTTCAGGAGCTTGTCATCATAGGCCACGCGTTGCTTCAGGCGTTCCATAAAACGTTCGAAAATCTGGTAGGCCGGCGTGAGATCGGCGATTCCACGATTGTTGATGGTAAGGGTGTCAAGGTTCGTGCGGTAGTGCGAGAATTCCGCCACGTCCGATTTCAAAAAATAGAGATGCTGCGGGTCGAGGGAGTCCAGATAACCGTCAAAAAACTTCTCCGACATCTCTTTGTCCAACGGGTGCTGCGAATAATGATATGTCTCCAAAAGACGCGCCGTAACGTAGGCAATGTGGCCATCATTGGGGCCGGGCGCCAATGCGGCAGGGGCATTGGTGTTGCCCGCCGACCAGGCGTTGAAACGCAGGAAAATCCCCAGCGCGAGCAGCGCGAAAAATTTCAAGCCCGAACCTCGGGATGAGTTGTCATGGTTGGAATGGCACGTTATTGTCTGCACAAATCGCCCTGACTATAGCAGGATTCATGCACCGGGGAAACATTTTGCATGCACCGGAGTTAACAATATTTAAAACGGTGTTGCAATCGGAAGGCAAATCCTCAAGAATATCGCGCAAATTAACCATGAAAGCCATTATATTAACCGCTATTCTCCTCTTATCGGTCGGGGTGCCTTTGCTGGCCGCCGACACCAATGTGCTGGGCGATGACAAGTCGCGCGTCAGCTACGCCATCGGCATGATGCTGGGCCGGCAATGGGAGGCGCATGACATCACCAACCTGAACTACGATATGCTGCTGCGGGGTGTGAAAGATTCCGAAAACAAAGGCACAACCCTCTTGAGCGAGCAGGAAATGAGCGAAACGCTGAACCAATTTCAACAGCAGCTCAGGGCCCAGGCGGAAAAACACTTCCAGGAAGCTGCCGAAACAAACAAGAAAGCCGGCGACGCTTTCCTGGCGCAGAACAAGAAGAAAAAAGGAGTCATTACCATGCCGGACGGCTTGCAATACAAGGTCATCACCGAAGGCAGCGGGCCGTCGCCCGCGGCCGATGACACCGTGACGGTCAGCTACAAAGGCACATTCATTGACGGGAAGAAATTCGACAGTTCGGACAAGGCACAGGTTCGCGTTGGGGGCGTTATTCGCGGCTGGGCCGAGGCGCTCACTCATATGAAGGTTGGTTCCCAATGGCAGTTGTTTATCCCCGCGGAGCTGGCTTATGGGCCGTCTGGCCGTCCCGGAATTGAGCCTAACTCCACGTTGATTTTTACGGTCGAACTGCTTTCGATCGAGCATCCCCAGCCGGTCACCAGTGATATCATCAAGGTGCCTTCGGCCGAAGAAATAAAAAACGGTGCGAAGGTTGAAATCATAAAACCTGAAGACGTGCAAAAAGCACAGCAGCAATCACAAGCCACCAATTAGCTGATTGCCCCCGGTGGCGGAAGTGGAGGGGTTTGAACGTTCGGGCAATTGCGCTGTCAATTTCCATGAATTATTTCAGTTATTTTATGAATCGTCTTTCACGGCCGCTAATAGGTTTCTTTTCAGCCACAGCAGGGGCATTGGCCATCGTGGGGTTGTTTCATCTTACTTCCTGGGGACGGGAACCCGGGCCGGACATCAAGGTTGATGCCACGCCGCTCAATCGTGATGTCAGACCCGGCGTCAGTTTTTCACCGGTCATCAAAAAGGCCGCTCCTTGTGTGGTGTACATCTATTCCACCCGCATCGTTCATTTGCGTCCCTACCGCAGTCCTCTCAACGATCCGTTTTTCCGTCAGTTTTTTGGCGACCAATTTCCACAAAATGATCAACCGCGTACGCGCCGGGAGGAAAGCCTTGGCTCCGGAGTCGTTGTCTCGTCAGACGGCTACATTCTGACGGCCAACCACGTCGTGCAAGGCGCGGATGAAATCAAAGTCAAAGTCACTTCGGCCAACGGGGACAAGGAGTACAGCGCCAAGATCATCGGGACTGATCCGCCGACGGACGTTGCCGTGCTGAAAATAGACGCCATGGATTTGCCGGCCATCACCCTGGGCAACAGCGATCAGCTGGAGGTCGGCGACATGGTGCTGGCCATTGGCGACCCATTTGGTTTGGAACAAACCGTCACCATGGGCATCATCAGCGCGCTGGGTCGCAGTGGTTTCCAATTTGGTGGAGACACCGACCGCCCCAATTATCAGGATTTCATCCAGACCGATGCGGCCATTAATCCGGGCAATTCCGGCGGCGCGCTGGTGGACGCCGAAGGCCGGTTGGTCGGCATCAACACCTTTATCGTCAGCAGCACCTATGGCAATGAAGGCATCGGTTTCGCCGTGCCCATCAATCTGGCGCGTCATGTCATGGACCGCTTGATTCAGGGCGGCAAAGTCACACGCGGATACCTCGGTGTTAAACCCAAGGACATCAACGCCGGTCTGGCGGAAAGTTTCGGTTTACCGGACCAAAATGGCGCGTTGGTTGACGACGTGAATCCGGGCACGCCGGCACAGAAGGCCGGCATCCAGTCCGGTGACGTGATTGTTGAATTCAACGGCAAGAAGGTGACCGATGCGGAAAATCTTTCATTGATGGTTTCCGAGTGTTCGCCGGGCACCGAAGCTACGGTGAAAGTGATTCGTGATGGTCGCGAAAAAAGTTTCACCGTCACATTGGCCGAATTGCCAGGCCAGATCGGGCAGAGCAACAAAAATCAAAATAACCAGCCGGGCAATTCAAACGCCGACGCGCTCGATGGAGTGACGGTGTCCGATTTGGACCCGCAAACCCGGCAGGAATTGAGGATTCCCGACAACGTGCATGGCGCCCTGGTGACGGAAGTCGGGCCGGACTCGAATTCCGCCGATGCCGGCTTGCAACAGGGCGACGTCATCGTGGAAATCAACCGCCAGCCGGTGAAGGACGCCGAGGAAGCGGTCAAACTTTGCACCCATGCCAAGGGAGACCGTATTTTGTTGCGAGTCTGGCGTCGTAGTGGTGACTTATCGGGCATGACCTATTTGAGCGTGGATAACACCACGAAACCGACCAATTAACCGCCTGTTGCGGGTGTGGCAAACTTTTGACAATTTTTTCTGTAACGGGCAAATTCCAACCTGAATGCGGCCATCAGCGTGGCCGGAGTGTATGCCCGTTCAATACAAAGATTATTACGAAATCCTCGATGTCCCGCGGGGCGCGAATGACAACGAAATAAAAAAGGCGTTTCGCAAGCTCGCGCGGGAATATCATCCGGACGTGGCCAAGGACAAAAAGAAGGCCGAGGAAAAATTCAAGGAACTCAACGAAGCCTACGAAGTTCTGGGCGACCCGGAAAAACGCAAAAAATACGATCAACTCGGCGCGAACTGGAAATCCGGCGCTGAATTCCGTCCGCCCCCCGGTTGGGAAAGTTTTGGCGGCGGGCAGACCCCTCGTGGCCGGGGACAGGGCGGTGAGGAATTTGAATTTCGTTTCGGCGGCACCGGCTTCAGCGATTTCTTCGAGCAGCTCTTCGGTTCGATGGGCGGACGGCGCGGCGGCTTTGGACGGTTTTCAAATTTCGAAGAGCCGGCAGCGGCCGAGCGCGGACGCGACATCGAAGGCGACATTATGGTGACGTTGGATGAGGCCATGCACGGGGCGGTGCGCACTGTCAATGTGCGCCATACCGTCGGGCGCTCCGTCAAAACCGAAACGCACCAGGTCAAGATCCCCCCCGGGGTGACCGAAGGCCAGCGCTTGCGGATCGCCGGTCGCGGCGAAGCCGGCAGCGGCGGCGGTGCGGCGGGCGACTTGTATCTTCGGGTGCGATTGGCCAGGCATCCCGATTTCGAGGTCGAGGACCACAACCTGGTTTATGAAGCTGAACTGGCGCCCTGGGAGGCGGTTCTGGGAACAAACCTTTCCGTGCCGGCGCTCGACGGGCGCGTGAACATCAAAATTCCGCCCGGAACGCAAACTGGTCAAAAACTGCGCGTGCGTGGCCGCGGCCTGCCCGACCGGAACGGCGGTCACGGCGATCTGATGGTCGTTACCAGGATTGCGGTGCCGGTAAAAGTTTCCGACGTCGAGAAAAAGATATGGGAACAACTTTCGCGTGAATCCAAATTCAATCCGCGAATTTAGCCGGAATCGGAGGGACGAGTTACACGAGTCCCTATTTTAGCAGGTTTGAGTTGGGGGCGGTTCTGGCGATTTTATCCATAAGATCAGGGACTCGCAGAGATCGTCCTTCCGATGGAAATGAAAACCATCCTCATTACCGGCGTGACACGCGGTCTCGGACGCGCGATGGCCGAGGAATTTATCCGACTCGGGCGCGTCGTCGTGGGTTGTGGCCGGTCAGAAAAGGAGATTGTCCAATTGCAAAAACAATTCGCCGCGCCGAATGACTTTGCCGTTGTAAACGTGGCCGACGATTTACAGGTGGCCGCCTGGGCCGGGCGGATTTTATCGTCGCACGATCCGCCGGATTTGTTGCTGAACAACGCCGCGCTCATCAATCGCAACGCAAAACTCTGGAAAGTCCCGGCGCAGGAATTTTCCGACTTGATTGACGTGAACATCAAGGGCGTGACGAACGTCATCCGCCATTTCGTTCCAGCGATGGTCAAGCGCCGCAGCGGCATCATCGTGAATTTCAGCTCCGGCTGGGGACGTTCGACCGACGCTGAAGTCGCGCCGTATTGCGCCTCGAAATGGGCGATGGAAGGGCTCACCCAGGCGCTCGCGCAGGAACTGCCCTCCGGCATGGCCGCCGTGCCGCTCAATCCCGGTATCATTGCCACCGACATGTTGCGCAGTTGTTTCGGTGGGTCGGCTTCCAGTTACCCATCGCCGCAGGAATGGGCCAAACGTGCCGTGCCATTTTTGCTGAAAATCAATCCTTCCGACACCGGCCGCCAATTGACTGTACCGGTTTAAGAGGAAATCATCGGAACTCCCCCCGATCTCAAGGCCGCGCGCTTGACCGCAGTTCCATTCACCCCTAGTTTGGATTGATGTCGGACCCACCGCAAAAGAAGAAGCGCAAAGCCGTGATTCTCGGCCTCGGATTGGATTCTGACGGACACAAGCGAATCACGGCTGGTGAAAATTTTGCACTCGTCGGTGGTACCGAGGAAACCCACGAACGAATGACCGAAAAAGCCGTCAAGATTAATGAGAAACTCAAGGCGCGCGGCAAACAGCTCGAAGAGGTCAGCCGCGAGGAATTCGACGACATCGCCCAGGAAGTCGGCCTGAAGCGGCACAAGCCGCGCGCGAATTGAGGCTGTAGCGTCGAGCCTGCGGCTCGAAAGAATCGGCGCACAGCGCCGACTCTACAATTTGAAATCTTCCAACGCCGCCCGGGATTTCTCCGGGGTTTCGTGAAGAATCGCGCGCCACCCGCGCGCTGCGCCTCCTGCCACGTTTTCCGGCCGGTCGTCCAGATAGACAATTTCCGCGCCGTGCCGCCCGGCCAGCTTTTCCAATGCCTCGTAAATTTTCGATTCCGGTTTCATCGCGCCCACTTCATACGAATAAATGTAGCCGTCAAAATTCCGGAAGAATGGGAAACTCCGGTGGATATGCTCGACTGCCAAATCGTTGGTGTTTGAGAAAATATAGGTCGGAACCTCTCGCCGTTGCAATTCCGCGTGCAACCCAATCATCGGCGGAATCTCCGTAAAAATGTCAGCAAAGAAATCACCAAATTCATTCATCGTCCCACGAAACCCGGTGGCCCGCTGTGCCTGCTCGAAAAATTCCTTCCGGGTCAGCCGGCCCGATTCGTAGTCCACCAGCAGAGGGGAATGAAAAAAGAATTGTTCCACCTCGACCGCCGACAGGGCGCTCTGCCTGGCGATGCGTGAAACGGCAATTGTGTAATCGAAATCCACCAGAACCTTGCCCAAGTCAAAAACCACAATTTCACGTTTCATAGCCACAAAGAGGCGCAAAAGTCGCAAAAAGTGTTTGAGAAGCCAATCTTGAGTTTTGGATTTGTGCTTTCTGCGCTTTTTCGCGGGCGGAAATCAGTTCATTTCCCGGCGTCCTTCCAACGCCCGGCTCAAAGTCAACTCGTCGGCAAACTCCAATGCGCTGCCGGCTGGCAAGCCATAGGCAATGCGCGAGATTTTCAGCCCCTGACGGGCGAGCCGTTTGGCCAGATAATGGCTGGTGGCATCGCCTTCCACATCCGTGCCAAGGGCGATGATGATTTCCTTGATCGGCTCGCGCGTGAGGCGCTTTTCCAATTCGCCAATGCGCAAGTCTTCCGGTTCCACACCATCAAGCGGTGAGATTTTCCCGCCGAGCACGTGGAATTTGCCGCGATAGGTGCCGGATTTTTCAATGCTCAAAATGTCCACGGCGCGTTCAACCACACATACCAGCGAGGCGTCGCGCCGCCCGTCGGTGCAGATGGGGCAGGGGGATTGCTCGGTCAACGAACCGCAAATATCACAAAACCGGATTTTGTCGCGGGCGAGCAAGATGGTTTCCGCCAGTTGTTTCACCGCTGCCGGATCGGTTTGCACCAGGTGCAAGGCAATGCGCTCGGCGGAGCGCGGTCCGACGCCGGGCAACTTGCCCAGTGCGGCGATGAGGGCGCTAATGGAATCGGGAAGCATGATCAAGGCCGAAGGAAGAATGAAGAATGCAGAAACAAAATGGGTGCGATTTGCTCGGAGACCAATTTCTTCATTCTGCCTTCTGCCTTCTTCATTTGGTCAAAACCCCGGCAAACTCAGGCCGGAAGTGACCTTGCCCATTTCGGTGTTGGCGATGTCCTTGGCCTGGCCCAGCGCCTGATTCGCGGCAGTCACAATCATGTCTTCCAGTAATTGCGCGTCGGACGGATTGAGCGCCTGCGGGTCAATCTTGATGGACGCGAGCGAGCCATCACACTTCGCGACCACTTTAACCGCGCCGCCGCCGCTGGTCGCCTCGACCGTGCGGGCGGCGAGCTGCGCCTGGACCTGTTCCATCTGCTGCTGCATCCGCGCAGCCTGTTTCATGAGTTTGCCGATGCTGGACATAAAATCGGATCTGGAATTTTGGTTTTTGAGTCCGGGAAAATCAGGCGCGGACTTCTACGATCTGGCCTTTGAAAATTTCCAGCGCCTTTTGAATCAACGGGTCGTTTTTGAAATCGTTTTTGTTAAAAGGAACGGCCGCTGATTTTTCTTTGGTTGCGGGCGCGGCGGCAACGGCCGTCCGGGCGGAGGCAACCGGAACGACCGGTGCGGCAACTGTTGGTTGGATCGCGCGGACGGTGGGTGCCTCCACCTTGATGAATTTAATCTGCGCGCCAACGTGGCCCAATTCTGCCAGTTTGGTTTGGAGCAGAGCATGGTTGCGGGCGTTATCTACCAACCCGAGATGGTCCTCGAATTCGGGGTCAAAGCCGATGGTCAGAATATTCTTCTCGAACGAAACCGGGTTGGCGTCCACCAGATAACTGCGGGTAAACGGGCTGGCACGGCCCACCGCCTCAATTAACCCGGCCCAAAGCCCGGCCAAATCGGCGGCGGCGGGAATGGTTTCAGCCAAAACGGGGCCAGTCGGTTCCGGTGCCGGCGAAGCTGCGGCTTTCCGCGTTCCGGATTCCTTCCGAGGGGCGGACGGGGCTGCAGCCGAACGCGCGGCGGCCGCGGTCGGGGAAGTGATAGACGGCCCACTTTGGCCGCGTAATTGATTGAGCTGGGTCAAAACGGAATCGAGGCTGACGGCGTTGCGGGCTTCAATGGCCTTGAGCAACGCGACTTCCAGCAGGATTTTCCTGGAGGCAGCGTCGCGCAGACGCAGTTCGGAGTCGGCAAGCACTTCAAGAATGCGGGTAAGTGATTCCGTGGTGGCCAGCGCGGTTTGTTCCTTCAATGTCGCTACCTCGACCTCAGAAACCTCGAGCAATTTCAAGTCGCCGCGGGAAACCTGGAAGATGAGCAGGTTGCGGAAATGGTTCAATAAATCGGAGAGTAATCGTCCAAGATCTTTGCCGTTTTGCGCGAGTTCGTTCAATAAGCCGAGCGCGGTCTGGATTTCGCCGGCTAGCACGGCCTTGCTCAGACCGAGAATCTGACTTTGTGCCGCCAGGCCAAACATCGTCAACACGTCCGCCTCTTCGATTTTGTCGCCGCAAAAGCTGATGAGTTGGTCGAGCGTGGATTCAGCGTCGCGCATTCCGCCGTCAGCGCCGCGGGCGATCGCGTAGAGCGCGGGTTCGTCAAGTTTCACCTTCTCCAGTTTGGCGATATGAGTAAGGTGCTTGACGATGAGCGCGGCGGGAATGCGGCGCAAATCAAACCGCTGGCAACGCGAAAGGATCGTCGGCAAAACCTTTTCCGGATCGGTGGTCGCGAACATGAACTTCACATGCGCGGGCGGCTCTTCAAGCGTTTTGAGCAGCGCGTTGAATGCCGCCGTCGAGAGCATGTGGACTTCGTCAATGATGTAGATTTTGAACGTTGAATTGGCGGGCGCGTACTTGCAGGTCTCGCGAAGCTCGCGCACCTGCTCGACACCGTTGTTGCTCGCGCCGTCAATTTCCAGCACATCGAGCGACCGGCCTTCGGCAATTTCAATACAACGCGGGTCCTTGTCGCTGAAATCAATTTTGGGTCCGCCTTCACAATTCAGGCATTTGGCAAAGATACGGGCGATGGTGGTCTTGCCGGTGCCGCGCGGGCCGCAAAACAGGTAGGCGTGGGCAACGCGCTTTTGTTCGATGGCGTTGGTGAGCGTCCGGGTGACGTGTTCCTGGCCGACGACGTCGCTGAAACGCTGCGGGCGGTACTTTCGAGCTATGACTTGATAGGCCATGGCGAAGAAATTTATGATTTACAATTTATGATTGATGATTGTGTGCCAGATAGTGGCCGCTTTTCAAATCGTAAATCGTAAATTAAAAATCATAAATTCAAAGGCCAGGGTGACCACGGCAGATGTCGAGCAGACTACCGTTGCTGCCTTCCGGCCCTGGCGGGGTTCGTAAGTCCACATTCCATGGGCCCTGGCAAGAGAGAATCTGCCGTACCACCGGGCGGGCTTCAACTCTGAATTGGAGATTTATGGTCTTTGGTTTTTGATTGAAATGGAACTCCCGCCGGAGCACAAATCATCGTTAGCATGAACGAAACGAGCCAATATTTCGAGGCGTTCATCGTCTATCCGGATGCCGGCAGTGAGGCGGAGCGGGCGCGGGGCTCTCCGGGGCTTCCGCCTTCAGGAGCATTTCCACTCCGCCCAACCGCAGCGTTTGGCCCGCCCGCAATGGCGCTTCCGTCACACGCGCTTGATTCACAAAGGTGCCGTTGGTCGAGCCAAGGTCTTTGATGGTAATGCCGCCATGATTGACCAGAATCAGGCAGTGCGAGGTGGAAACCGATGGCTCGTTGATCTGAAAATGATTGTGTTCGCCTCGTCCAAGGGATGTGACTCCGTCTCGTAACGGAATTTCCCAAGTGCCCTCTCTTCCGGGGTTGACGATGAGCCGAGCCATTGTTCGGGGAAAACGACCTTCTTCTACGTCGCTTCGCCGCGTTTGTCACGATTTATTTGACCGATTTGTCATTTCCAGATATGGAAAATGAAATGAAGGTCGTAAATTGCTTCCGGGACAAAACCTTTCGCACATTGATTTAGTTGATGTCCGGGAAAAAATTTTAATTTCCCAAAATACCGGGCTTGAAGTAGAGTCGCCAAAACGTCAGACGCGACCGCCTACATGGACTGGATACAACAACTGCAGTCCGCAAACTGGCACCGGGTGACTGGCTGCGCGCTGGAAGCCTATGTGCTGGGATGCTTCGCCACCGGTTACTACCTGATCCGCGCCCGCACGGGCAAAGACCTTCGGACGATTGAGAGCGGCAGCCTTGGCGCGCGCAATGCCGGACGCGTTCTGGGCAAGGCCGGTTTCGCCATCACGTTGCTGGGCGATTTCGGCAAGGGCGCGCTGGCGGTTTGGATTGCGCGGGAATGGACCGGGGACAACCGTCTCGCTTTGCTCGGCCTGTTGGCGGTCGTTTTCGGCCATCTCTGGCCGGCGCAACTGCGTTTTCACGGCGGCAAAGGCGTGGCCACTTCCCTCGGCGCGTTGCTGGTTTTTGATTATCGCGTCGCTTTGATATTTCCCGTGTTGTTCCTGGCCGGGTTCGCACTGGCGCGCAAATCCCTTTTGCCCGCGATGTTTGCCTTTGCCGGTTTGCCGATGATCGCCTGGTTTCTGGACTGCGGCAATTTCACGGTGGCGATGTTGACGATTTTGGCGATAACGATTTTAATTGCACACCGGAAAAATTTGACCGAAGAATTCACCGCTCTGGCCGCACGCCGCACCGCGGCCGCCAAACCTGAACAGCCAAAACTATGAGCGCACAGGAACCGTTGGTCTTTAAATTCGCGAACGAGGATTTGGAATTCGAGCAGATTCACCGGCTCAATTACAAGACCTTCGTCGAGGAAATTCCCCAACACCATCCGTCCGCCACCCGCCGCCTCGTGGACAAATTTCACGCGGAGAACACGTACCTGATTTGCCTGCAAAATCAAAAGCTCGTCGGCATGCTCGCCGTGCGCGGCAACCGGCCGTTCTCGCTCGACCAGAAACTGCCCGACCTCGATGTTCATCTGCCACGGGGCCGGACCATCTGCGAAATCCGGCTGCTCGCCCTGGAGAAAAAATTCCGCGGCGCGCGCGGCGGCCAGATCTTGCAGGGCATTCTGGCACTGCTCTGGCAGCACGGCGTCGAGAAAGGCTACGACCTCGCCATCATCTCCGGCACCACGCGGCAGTTCAAACTGTACCAGCACCTCGGTTTTGTGCCGTTCGGCCCGGTCGTCGGCAGCGGCGATGCGCAGTTTCAGCCGATGTATGTCACGCTCGAAACCTTCGAGGTGACGGCGCGCGAATTCCTGCGCTCGTCGCCCGCGCGCTCGTTCCAACCCAGCGCGGTGAATTTCCTGCCGGGGCCGGTGGCGATCCGGCGCGAGGTGCGCCGCGCATTCGAGCAGGCGCCGGAATCGCATCGCGGCGACAGCTTCAAAAAGGATTTCCAATCAGCCCGGCAAATCCTCTGCGAACTCGTTCACGCCAGGAACGTCGGGTTGTTCATGGGTTCCGGCACTCTCGCCAACGACGTGGTCGCCGGGCAATTATCACTGCTGGGCGGGCGCGGTTTGATTTTGAGCAACGGCGAGTTTGGTGAACGTCTCATGGACCAGGCGCGGCGGCTTAATCTGGAATTCGAAGGCTTGAAATTTGACTGGGACAAACCGCTGGATTTGGCGATGGTCGAAAAAAGATACTGTGCGGCCGCTCGAGAAACTCCCGGCAAAGAACATCAGTCCGCTCATTCTGGAAAATCATCAATCGTCAATCATCAATCGTCAATTGACTGGCTTTGGTGCGCGCATTGTGAAACCTCCACGGGCCTTCTGGCCGACTTGGCTGCGCTCAAAGATCTCTGCGCCCGGCACGGGACCAAATTATGCCTCGATTGCATCAGCACCATCGGGACCATGCCGGTGGATTTGACCGGCGTTTATCTGGCGTCCGGTTCCAGCGGCAAGGGGCTGCGCGCCTATCCGGGGCTTTCGATGGTATTTTACCATTACGATGCGCCCGTCGCGGCGGACAAACTGCCGCGTTACCTGGACCTCGGTTTCAGCGCACAACATGATGGCACGCCCTTCACGTTTTCTTCAAACCTGCTGCACGCGCTGCACGCCGCGGTCAAGCGCGTGAATTGGGAACGACGCTTCGGCGAAACCGCCGAATGGTCGGCTTGGCTCCGCGAACGGCTGACCGAAACGGGCTTCCATCTGATTGGCAACGGCGCGCTGCTATCGCCGGCGGTCATTACTCTTGCGCTGCCACCGGAGATGAATTCAACAAAAACCGGCGAAGCCATGCAGCAAGCCGGTTATCTGCTCAGTTGCAACAGCGAATATCTGCGCCGGAAAAATTGGATTCAGGTCTGCCTGATGGGCGAATGCACGCGCGAGAAGGTCGTTGCGCTCGCCAACGCGCTCAACCGCGTCTGTTTCCCCCACCGCAGTGTTTCGTCTGCTGCAGTGACGGCAGAGAAATCAAACCGCAGTTTTGCAGCCTAATATTAGGTTAAAGGTCATTCGAAGGTCATTCGACAAATGACACTTGAGAAATTGATTATTGAGGCAAGAAAGCACGCCAAAGGCTTTGGAGACCTTGACGGAACTGGCGTCACTTTAGAAATGGTGCCGAAGGCTAGAGCTTCAGAGCGGTTCAATAAATCTCGTAGCCGCCGAGGTAACGAGGCGGAATTGGCCAAGAGGGTCCGCCTCCTCACGTCGGCGGCTACAGTTTTCCCAGAAACGCTCCAGAGGCGGTGGTTGTTTATTTCGAGAGTGACGAGCACGATGGGAAGATAGAGATTTCTTTGGAGAGGGAGACTGGCAAGATGATTTCTGCCACCTTGATTCCGAAGGAAGGCAGGAAGAAGAACGGGTGAGAGATTCATCCAGCTATGAGTGGCATACAACGACTAAGACCGTGCTGGAGCCACCCGCCGCTGCAGACTAGACCCCGGAGAAACCATGTCAGATAATAGGGAAGAGGACACGTTAGTCATCGTCAAACCGGACACGTTCTGGCGCAATCTGAACGGCCAGGTCGAGGCTCGGCTGAACGCATTGGGACTGACCGTGGTGGCGGAATGCACGCTCGCCGGAAACAACAACCTGCCGGAAGAAAAGTGGCGGGAATTTTATTTTCCGGCCATCGGCGACCGGCCCCCGTGTCTGGACGGGACATCGAAATATATGGCCTACGGCCCGGTGAAGGTCATCCATTTCAAGGGAGCCGGCGCCGTCCAGAAGGTCCGCAAGGCCGTGGGGGCAACGATGCCATGGAAGGCGGAGTCGGGCACGATTCGCGGCGACTTCTTCCCGGGCGCCAAGGAGGCGAACGCTCCGTATCGCTTGAAATTCCAACAACCGGGCGACGACCAATTCCTGTTCAACATGATTCACGCCTCGGACTCGGAAAAGAGTTTTGCCCGCGAAATCCGCTTTTTCCCTAAATTGAATACCGACGGGCGGTAGTGTTCTGATTTGAGTTGTAGTGTCGGCGCTATGCGCTGATTTGTTCGAGCCACAGGCTCGACGCTACAGAAAATTACGCGCCGCTTTTCATGGGCCAGCCGGACTGAACCAGCGCCTTGTAACCGCCGGCGAGCGAATGCACGTTGCGATAACCCATTCTCTGCGCCGCGTCGCAGGTGAGCGCTGACCGGAACCCGCCGCCGCAGTACATGATGATTTCCGTGGCCGGGTCGGGAAACACTTTCTCCAAATCACGCTCCAAAACCCCCTTGCCGAGATGGATGGCTTCGACAGCGTGTTCCTTTTGCCATTCGCGGTCTTCGCGCACGTCCATCAGGACCGCCCTGGGATTTTGCTTCAGCCGTTCGCGCGCCTGTTCAATGGTGATTTCATGGACGCGCGATTTGGCGTCGTTCACAAGTTTGAGAAAGCCGGGTGAATGATCCATACGGCCAAATTAATTCGCGGTCGGTAACGGTCAAATCAATTTAAGCCGGCAGTCGGCGGGACGGGACTCTGTCGGAAAAGAATGAGCGGACTTGCGTCCGCTGCTACAAGATTCTTAAAAAGTTGATCATGAGGACGAGATTTTGAACGAATTTCCCAAACGAATTCTGGCAACTGCCGGTTCTTAACGATTTAATTGCCGCGTGTCGCAATCCAAAAACAACGCGGCGGTGGCGGGCAGTCTGTTGTTTACCGTTTTTTTGTGGGGCGGAAACAACGCCGGCACCAAATGGCTGGTCACGGCCTGGCCGCCCATCTGGACTGGCAGCATTCGTTTTCTCCTGGCCGGGGCAGTGTTGCTTACGGTGTTGCGCTTTACGTCGTGGTTGGGTGAATGCCATCCGTTGACTCCCGGTCTGAGCCGGCAATTATGGTTGTACGGTGGCTTGAGTCTCGCGGCGTATATCGTCGCCTTTAACTGGGCGCTACGGCTGACCAGTGCGTCGCATGTGGCGTTGTATCTTGGCGCGTCCCCGGTCTGGGCCCTGTTGTGGGAGGAACGGCCGCGACGAAGCTGGGCGAGCGCAAAACGGTATGGCGCGGCCTTGCTGGCCGTTGGCGGCGTACTGGTCCTGTTATGGCCGGCGTTGTGGACAGCCAAACCGGATTTGCTCGGAGAATTTTGCGGTCTGGCCTGCAGTATTCTGTGGGCGTATTTCAGCCGGCAGATGCGTTGCTTGAGCGTGCAATTGAGCGGAACGGAAGTCACGGCTCACACGATGTGGATGTCCGGGGTGCTGTTGTTGCCGTTCGGATTGGTGGAGATTGTCACGCGCGGCCTGCCCGTCAACCCCGAGTGCCTCGGCGTGCTGTCCTTCTGCGTTGTGTTTGGCGGCGTGATTCCCTACGCGCTTTGGAACGACGCCCTCCGCCGCTGGCGCACCAGCCGGGTGATGCTGTTCAACAACCTGATTCCGCTCAGCACGATGTCCTGGGCTTACTTCTTTCTGCGCGAACCGGTCACTCCCACATTCTGGGCGGCGATGATTTTGATTGTGGCCGGCGTCATCATCGGGCAAACCGATTGGCCGGGAATTTCCAGAGCATCGGAACACTTTTGACCGGCTTAATAATCATGTTGTTTGACATGCCGGGCCTGTTTAAGGAGGCAAATATCTCACGAAGCGGGGGAGAGCGCCGGGGTGAGGTGGTGCCGATTTCACAAAATGAAGCTCAAACCTCCTTCCCCTGATCTTCTTCCGGTGCATGAGCGTGGGGAGAGATAAACGAGTTGATTGTTTATCAAAGGTATGATTCCAATCAGTTGCAAAAAGATCATGGACATTAAAAATCTCAACGAAGTTTTGCCGTTCATCACCAAGGACGGCTCGGAAATCCGCGAACTGCTGGCGCACCGCAACTCGGCCATCCGTCATCAAAGCCTCGCCGAGGCGCGCCTGCCCGCGGGTGGCGCCACGCAGGAGCATTATCATGTCAAAACTGAGGAGATTTACTACATCACTCATGGCACCGGACAGATGCGCATTGAAGGTGAAATCCGCGAGGTGAAGGCCGGCGATGCCGTGGCGATATTACCCGGCCAAAAACATAAGCTCTGGAATAGCGGCCACGAGACGTTGCGATTGCTGTGCTGTTGCGCGCCGGCTTACGAACACGACGACACCGTCATCACCGAATCGTGAAGGTGTGCTGTTCGGTTGCAGTGTCGGCGCGATGCGCCGATTTTGAGCCGGAGACCCGACGCTGCACATATCGGAGTATCTCAATCGTGAATTGACCTGTTCGCCGCCGCACGCTTAACTATGGTCATGAAATTTTCGACGTTCGGGGTTTTGCTCCTGGTTGTGATGCTGGCGAACGGTTGCGCCCTTTTCCACCACCGGAAGCAACCGCCGCCGCCGGCAACGGCCAGCGCTTATTTGGCGCCCGCTACTCCATCCACGACGTTGAATCCCATTGTGACCCCCGACAATTCGCTCACGGCCAGGGTCGCCTCCTACAATGACGCCGGACGCTTTGTTGTCCTGAGTTTTCCCATCGGCCGGATGCCGGCCATGGATCAAACCCTGTTTCTGTATCGCAACGGTCTAAAAGTGGGTGAGGTCAAAATCACCGGCCCTCAGCGTGACAACGACATCGTGGCTGACCTGGTTACTGGAACCGCCCAGATGGGTGATGAAGTGCGTGACCAATAAACATTGGATTCGCGCTTTTATTCCTGGGGTTTGTCACTGAATGACTTGACGGTTTTCGGCACCGCTGTTTTTCGATACGGCGAATGGAGGTTGAAATAAATGCCGCACAACGGGCGGGGTTCGTCGGTCTGGCTCAAAATGATGGTCACCTGCTTGTCGAGCGCGATGCCGTGGCGCAATCCTTCACCGCGGCTCTCGTAGGCCTTGATGGCCTTGCCCATCAGTGAGGTCAGCGACGACTCGAAATCTTCGGGCGTTTTGTCAATGCACACAATGTACCGCTCGTAAGCTTTGACGGCTTCGGCAATCTCCCGTTTGTACAGCTCGATAGTCATTGCAGCCAAGATAGACCTTCCGGCGAAAATTGCAGCATAAATTCATTCCGGCGTCACCCGCATTTTTGCCGTGACGCGCGGACCAAACAAAGCCGTACCGATGCGCACCAGGGTTGCGCCTTCCTCGATGGCCACTTCAAAATCGCCGCTCATGCCCATGCTTAAATGGGGCAGGAGAACACTGAGGATTTGTTCGCAGTCCTGTTTCAACCCGCGCAATCGCCGGAAGTGCTGGCGCGATTTTTCCGGTTCGTCCGACCATGGCGGCACGGTCATCAACCCCTGGATTTCAATCCTCGGCAGCGCATTGATTTCCTTCAACTCCGCCCGCAACCGCTCCGGCCGGCAACCAAACTTGCTCGCTTCGCCCGCCACGTTGACCTCCAGCAAAACCGGCAGGGTCTTGCCCGCCTGTTCGGCGCGCCGGCTGATTTCCTGCGCCAGCGACAGGCTGTCCACGCTCTGGATCATTTCGAACAACTGGACCGCGTCGCGGCATTTGTTGGATTGGAGGTGGCCGATGAAATGCCAGCGCAATCGGCCCGGACACAGCGGAACTTTCGCCTTCGCCTCCTGCACCTTGTTTTCGCCGAAAAGGATCTGGCCGCAGTCCGCCGCCGCGCGCACCATCTCCGGTGGCTGGCTTTTTGTCACGGCCAGCAAGGCGACCGAGTCGGGGGCGCGTCCGGTGCGTTCGCAGGTTTCACGAATCCGTTGCTGGATTTTTTCAAAGTTTTCAGCCAGGCTCACGCCGCCATCTTAAATTATAACTTATGAATCGTAAATGAACTACTGGCTCGTTAAACAGGAACCGGAAGATTATTCCTGGTCCGGCTTTTTAAAGGACGGGAAGACGGCCTGGACCGGCGTCCGCAGTTTTCCGGCCCGGAAAAATCTCCGGGGCATGAAGGCCGGTGACCTCGTTTTCTTCTATCACAGCGGCGAGACCAAATCTGTCGTCGGTCTGGCCCGTGTTGCGCGGGAGGCATACCCCGACCCAACAGCCGGCGAAGAAGACTGGTCGGCGGTTGATCTGGCGCCGGTCAAGCCGCTGGCAAATCCGGTTGCGCTTTCGCAAATCAAGCCCGACCGGATTCTGAAAGAAATGGCATTGGTGAAACAGTCTCGCCTGTCCGTGATGCCCGTCACGAGCGGGCAGTTTATGCGGTTGCTCGAGCTGGCGGGAACGAAGATTTGACACTTTTGGCGGCGGTCGCCATGGCCTTGGCGCGCCGCTTTTTGCGGTGTTCCCACCCGGCCGCCCAGACGAAGAGCAGGGCAATGACCAGCAGGCCGATGACCGTTTGCACCGTATTGGACGGGACGAATTGCTGGACGATGACTGTGGCTACGATGACCAGCGGCAAATGAAAGGCAAACACGGCCAGCGAGTTTCGCCCCAAAAGTGCTGTCGGCGCGAGCAACCAGGTTGGCGGATGCGGATTCCAGGCGAGCAAAAGAACAGCCCATCCGGCACAGTTTAGCGCCCTCAACGGTCCCAATGTCCACTTGTCCATCCAGAGGAAAATGTCGGGGTTCTGCCACGCTTGCGGCCAGAATCCATGGCGGGACAGGATTCCGGCGAGCACAATCAAGGACGCCGGGATGGCCAGCCGAAGTCGAAGTTGCGGTTTGATGACGGCTCGCCGAAGGGAAATTTCCCCCAGCGCCAGCCCGCAAACCCAAAGAAATTGCCAGGCCAGAAAGTCAAAGGATCCCCAACGCAACGGCAACAGCCGCGTTGGATCGCCCATCAGCCGTGCGTCCAATTTAAACTGCGCGGCCAGCCAGCCCAGGGCTGAGACGATCAAAATTATTCCCCAACCGTGCCGGCGCGCGATGGACAGCAGCCAGGGCACGGCGAGCAAAAAAATCACGTACAGCGGCAAAATGTCGAAGAGCGGCGGTTGGTTCAGCAACAGCGGCATGAGTGCCAGACTGCCCCAGGGGTGGGCAAGGAAATCACTGAAATGGATGGCCAACGGCGGAAGCAAACCCGCCAGCATCCACACAATCAGCACGACGGGCGCCAGCACCGCCAGGTGGACGAGGTAAATCTGCCCGGCCCGCTTCCAGGCGCGACGCGACATCGCCCTCCAATCCACCTGCCGGTAGGTTCTGCCGTAAATGACGCCGGCCAGACAGGCGCTGAGAAAAATAAATCCTTCCGCCGCGCCGTTGTAGCCTAACGGGTCCTGCATTACGTGCGATACCGGCGTGGGGACGTGTACGCCGGCCATGATGATTAAAAACAAACCGCGCAACGCATCCAAACGTGCGTCGCGTGGTCTCTTCATTGTCTGGGCCGGCATTCCGACCGGACCCGACTGCATCTGACTGTTCACAGCAAAACTTCATGATAAAGGAATTCCATTTGAGTCAATGTCTTTTGATTTCAGTCACTGGACAATTTTTGTCGTCGTCACAGCATTTTCGATAAGGGGAGTGCTTGACCGAATAGTGGGAGCAGGATAGTTATCTGCCGAACACCGGCAAAACCCCCTGACCCACAACCTATATGACAGAATCAAACTCGATTCAAATGAAGGACACGACGGCCAATCCGGCTCCGTTGGGACTGCTCGCTTTCGGAATGACGACCGTGCTGCTCAACCTGTCCAACGCGGGCCTCTACGACCTTAACAGCATGGTCCTGGCGATGGGCATTTTCTACGGCGGTCTTGCCCAGGTCATCGCCGGCGCCATGGAATGGAAGAAAAACAACACCTTTGGAACCACGGCATTCACCTCCTACGGCATGTTCTGGCTGACATTTGTGGGGCTGGTGCTGCTCCCCAAAACCGGTGCGATTGGCGGACCCGACGACAATGCCAAGGCTGCCTACCTCGTCTGCTGGGGCGTCTTTACCGGCGTCATGTTTATCGGCACGTTGCGATTAAATCGCGCCCTGCAATTCATTTTTCTCTCGCTGACTATTCTGTTTCTCCTGCTGGCCTACGGCGAGGTTGGCGGTGTCGGTCCCGGCTTTAAACACTTCACCGGTTACGAAGGAATTGTCTGCGGCCTGTCGGCGATGTATGCAGGGCTGGCTCAGGTGCTCAATGAACTGGCGCGCAGGACTGTTTTGCCGCTCGGCCCGGTCCAGGCTGGTTGATTCAAAATCAACGGGTCGTTGAAAAGTAGGAGACGACGTTAGGAGTCTCTGGCCGGGCTTGCGAATCTGAAGAAATGTGAGACTCGTTACCTCGTCTCCTACCGGAACGCTGTTCGCACACTGTCACCCAGGACGGCAACCATGCGCCTGGTTTGGGCGCGAGTGATGCAATACGGCGGCATCAGGACAATCACGTTGCCAATGGGGCGCGTGAGCACGCCCCGTTTGGCCATGGCCTCGCACACGCGGATACCTGCGCGCTCGCGCAACGCATACGGCTCGCGCGCCCGCCAGTCTTTCACCAGCTCAATTCCGGCCATCAACCCGACCTGCCGGACGTCGCCGACGTTCGGCAAAGACCAAAGCGTTTGCAACTCCTCATGCAGCGTTTTCTCGAGCGCCTGCCGTAAATGGACGGATTCCGGGCTTTGCAGGATTTCCAGATTCGCCAGCGCCGCCGCCGCGCCCAGTTGATTGGCGGTGTAGCTGTGGCCGTGGAAAAAAGTTTTGAACTCCTCGTATCTGCCGAGGAAGGCGTTGAAGATTTTTCGGGTCGTCAGCGTTGCCGCCATTGGCAGATAACCGCCGGTCAAACCCTTGGCCAGACAAAGGAAATCCGGTTGCACACTTTCGTGATGCGAGGCGAACAGCGTCGGACAGGCTTCCAGCCTGTCTCTGACTCCGATTTTTTTTGGGAAATTGGAGGCAGGCGAGCCGCCTGTCCTGCCAAATCCGGTCATGACCTCATCCGCGATCAACAGGGCGCCATGTGCCCGGGCAATATCCGCGGCCTGCCGCAACCAGCCCGGCGGTTGCGGAATCATCCCCGCCGCGCCTTGAATCAACGGTTCAAACACGAAGGCGGCATAAGGGTTTCCTTTTTTCTTCTGCGCGGAAAAACGCTGTTCAACCTTGCCAATACATTCCCAATGGCACTTCCGGTATTCGCGCGCATCGGCGCGTTCGGGTCTGGCCCGGTTGAACGGGCAGCGATAGCAATACGGCGCCATGACCTTGTCCGTTTTGAACAACAGTCCGGAATAACTCTGATGAAACAGATCAATGTGGCCGAGTGCGACCGCGCCCACGGTGTCACCGTGATATCCACCTTCCAGTGAAAGGAATTTTGGTTGTCCGGCTCGTGAGGACACCCGCCCCACAGACTTGCCGCGCTGCCGGCGGGTAAATTCATAGGCAAGCTTGAGCGCGACTTCCAGGGCTGTGGAGCCGTCGTCCGAGAAGAAAACCTTGTTCAATTGTGGATTGCGGATTGCGGATTGCGGCTTAGCCGCCGCTACCAGTTTTTCAGCCAGCAAGGACGCCGGCTCGTTGGTTAATCCGAGAGCGGAGCTGTGGGCGATTTTTCCGAGCTGCCGCCGGATGGCCGCATTGATCTTCGCGTGATTGTGGCCGTGCAAATTCGTCCAGATCGAGGCATTGGCATCGAGGTATTCCCGGCCGCGAACATCGCGCAAAACGGCGCCTTTGCCATCCGCAATCACAATCGGCTCGCGCTGCAGCCAGTCACGCATTTGCGTGAAGGGATGCCAGACAAATTGGTGATCGAGCCGGGCGAATTTGTTCATACCGTTCATGGTTTAAAGCCCAAGGTCCAAAGTTTTCAGCGCGCGTACCAGTTGGGAAATATCTTCGGGCGTATGGCCTGCCGTTACGGTCACCCGCAAGCGCGCCTGGCCGCGCGCGACGGTCGGATATCGGATGGCGGGAACGAAAATATGTTGCTCGCGTAATTTGGCGGCGGCTTCGACAGCTTTATTTTCTTCGCCGAGAATCAATGGAATGATGGCGCTGGAAATTGCCGATGGCCGATGGCCGATGGCTGATTGGAATTGTTCAACCCGCGTCCAAAGGGTTTTTCGCCGGGTTTCACCCGCGGCGGATTGGACAAATTCAACCGCCGCCTGGGCGGCGGCGGCAACAGCGGGAACAGGCGCGGTGGAAAAGATGAAGCTGCGGGCGCGATTGACGAGAAAATCGATTAAAACGCGCGAGCCGCCGATGCAACCGCCACTGGCGCCGAGCGCCTTGCCGAGCGTGCCCATTTGAATCTCGATCCGGTCACTCACTCCGAGTTCTTCCGCGAGGCCGCGGCGATGCTTTCCATAAAGCCCGGTCGCGTGGGCTTCGTCCACCATCAGCCACGCGCCGTATTTTTCCTTGAGCGCAGCAATTTCGCGCAGCGGTGCCGCGTCGCCGTCCATCGAGAAAATGCTTTCGGTCACGACCAGAATGTGACGGGTGGCAGGTGACGGGTGACGGGAACTGCTCGCGGCCCATTTGAGTTTGTCTTCCAAATCATTCAGATCATTGTGGGCAAAGATGCGGATTTTAGCACCGCTGAGCCGGGCGGCATCCACAATGCAGGCGTGAACGAGTTTATCCAGAATGATGATGTCATCCTTGTTGAGCAACGCGCAGATGGTTCCGACGGCCGTGGCATAGCCCGACGAAAAACTCAACGCGGCTTCGACGGCTTTGAAGCGGGCGAGCGTTTGCTCCAGTTCGTGATGAGGCGCCAGTGAGCCGCAAATCAGGCGCGACGCGCCGGCACCGGCGCCAAATCTTTCCACCGCCCTGATGGCCGCTGCTTTGAGCAATGGGTCGTTGGCCAGTCCGAGATAATCATTCGATGAAAAATTAAGCAACGATTGTCCACCGACCTGGATGCGCGCGCCTTGCGGCGAATCCACGCGGCGGAGCTCGCGAAGCAAACCCTGGCCGCGAATGGCGTCGAGGCGTTGTCGCAATTCTGCATCGAAAGCAAGCACGCGGGAAATTTACGATTTACGATTTATGATATACGAGCAAAAAGGGAAAACCACGAATCGCAAACCGGAATTCGTAGATCACTTCGGCGGAATCACCCAGCGCCCGCCAATCATGCCTGCCTGCACCGGGCCATCATGGGCGAGCACGGTTTCGTAAACCTGCTCGCTTTTGTCCAAACCGGAAATCGCAATTAAATCCGCGAAGGCGCCGGGTCGAAGTTCGCCGATTTGCCCACGCTGGCCCAGTGCCCGTGCCCCGTTTAGAGTCGCCATCCGGAGAACTTCCGTCGGAGAAACAGCCCTGTCGGCATCGGCGAGCGCGCGCATTTCCTCGAACAGGCTCAGTTCCGGCTTTTGTCTTCCCACAGCGCGAACCGTGGCAAGGCTGTCGGTGCCGAGACAAAGGTTGGCGCCGGCGTTGGCCAGCCGTTCACGCATGAATGGCGGGTGACGAAAATAGGCGTGACTGCGCGGACAATGGACAACGTTTACCCGGTGGTTGCCGAGCAAGGCGGCGTCGCCACGCGCCAGCATGTTCGCGTGGATGGCGATCAGGTTTTTGCCGAGCATTTTGTTGCGGGCAAGGTGTTCGACGGGTGAACCCAGCCCACAATCGTTCATGTCGCGAAAATTCCGTTTAAGCCAGTCATACATCATTCCGCCGGCGCGGGTGAACATTTCAAATTCCTGCTCGGATTCGGCCACATGCGTGCACAGCGGCCGGCGGCGCTGGCGCGAAACCCGGGCGCTGAGCCGGAGCAGTTCCGGCAGGGTGGAATAGGGGGCGTGCGGCGAAAGCGAAGCCGAGGAACGCGCATGGGAAAGCGAATCAATTTTCTCCAGCGCTTCCTGCAGGATTTCCTTCGGTTTTCGCCGCGCGCGAATGCCGGTCATTTCGAGGAAGGAAAAAACCCGCAAAGGCGTGGCGTCCCAGACTTCCGGCAAAAGGTCGGGCATGGCCTCGATATCCGCGACCGTCGTGGTCCCGTTGCGCACCAGCATGTGGGCGCCGCGCAGCCAGGAATGCGCGTAGTCAGAATAGCTCCACGCGGTTTTGGCGGCCGTGATGAGCGGAATCCAGTCGGTAAAGGTTTTGGGCGGCGGCAATTCGCCGGCCATGTCGGTGTAGTCGAGGTGGCAATGGGCATTGACGAGGCCGGGAAGCAAAATCACTTCACCCAAATCATTAATTTCCTCCCCGGCTTCCGATTTCAAATCGGACCATGAACCGACGGCGCGAATATGGTTACCGGCAATGAGCACCCCGCCGTTCTCAATGGGCGGCCAGGAGACGGGCAGGACCGTTCGGGCGCGAAGAATCATCAAAGATTCGATTCCTGGCGGCGGGATTTGGTGCGGGCGGCCAGGTTGCGCTTTCTCGCGGTCCGTTTTTCGTGGCATTTCCGAATCTGCTGTTCGATTTTCTTCGTTACCTGGTCAATGGCCGCGTACAGGTCGCTCTCGCGGTCTTCGGCGAACAGATCCGGACCGCGCACGCTCAGACGCATCGAACAACTGAATTGTTTTTCGGGTGCGCGTGTGTGGTCGTGTTCCAGTGTAACGCGGGCGTCGAGAGCGCGTTTGTCAAAATGGTCGAGTTTTTGCAGCCGGCCGAGCACATGATCTTCGAGGGACTTGGTCAGGGTGACATTATGCGTCGAAAGAATCAGTTTCATACGGGAAAGATGGATTTAAACAGCGGTAAAATCCAGTTTTTCCGCAAATTTCAATGGGCACAGCGAATGTTGTGCCATTTTTGCTTGTGCTTTGATGGAACTGAGTTAAAATTAAATTGCCGATGGTGCAAAGTTTACAACTATCAGCTCGCCTCACTCAATCCCTGGTGCTGGCGCCACAGTTACAGCAGTCGCTCGCATTGCTGCAGGCGCCGACGCTGGAATTGAAGGCGTTGGTTGAACAGGAATTGCAACAAAACCCCGTGCTGGAAGAGGTGTCGTCGCCGGAACCCGAACTCGGCGACCGGTTGGCCGCCGACGAGGAGGAAACCGATGCGTCCGCCGAACACGCGGAACCATCGGCGGAAAGTACCGGTGATACCACCTTGCTCAACGACACTGCGTTGTTGAGAAACGGTGAAAGCAACGACACCCCGGCGGATGATTTTCAAGCGGAATTTGACCGGTTGGTTCAACTCGACCAGGAATGGCGCGACCATTTTGCGCAGACCAATATTCCCATCCGTCAGTCGGCCGATGATGAGGAAAAACGCCAGTTCATGTTCGATTCGCTGGCCGCGGGTACCACGCTGGCACAGGTTCTGATGGATCAGGTGCGTGAAACGGATTTGAACGAGGAACAACGCCACATCGCGGAGTTGATCATTGGTAATATTGACGATTACGGTTACCTCAAGTCCACCCCTCAGGAAATGGCTGCCACCGCCAACTTGCCGGAGGAGAAAATTTCGGCGGTGTTGGACGTCATTCAAACCTTCGATCCGCCGGGTGTGGGCGCGCTCGATTTGCGTGAATGCCTCGTGCTCCAACTGCAACGCGCTGGCCGCCAGGATTCACTCGAATATCGCATCGTACGTGATTTCATGGACGCACTTGGCAAACGGCGCATCCCGGAGATCGCCCGCGGCACCGGCCACACGGTGGAAGAAGTTCAGGACGCGCTCGGCCGCATTGGCCGCCTGGAACCGCGTCCCGGCCGGGCTTTCCTGCCGGACACCGACCACTATGTCCTGCCCGAAGTGTTCGTGCAAAAGGTCGGCGGCGATTTTGTCGTGACCACCAACGACGAACATATTCCCCACCTGCGCATCAGTAACATCTACAAAGACCTGATGTCGCAGGGCGAAAATTCCGCCGAGGTGAAAAATTATATCCGCGAAAAAATCCGCGCCGGGAAATTTCTCATCAAAAGCCTCCACCAGCGCCAGCAGACCATCCTCAACATCGCCAGGGAAATCGTCAAACGCCAGCGCGACTTTATGGAAAAGGGCGTTGCTCATTTGCGGCCGATGACGATGGCGCAAGTGGCCGAAGTGGTGGGCGTTCACGAAACCACCGTGAGCCGCGCCGTCTCCGCCAAATACATGCAGACGCCGCAGGGCGTGTTCGAAATGAAATTTTTCTTCACCGCCGGCTTGCAGACCGCCACTGGCGACGGCGTGTCCAACACCAGCGTGAAGGACATGATTGCCGAAATCTTCAAGAACGAGGAACCGACCAAACCCCTGTCGGACCAGGAAGTCGTAAAGATGCTCGGCGACAAGGGCATCACCATCGCCCGTCGGACCGTCGCCAAATACCGCTCTGAACTGAACATCCTCCCTTCAAACCTGCGGAAGGTTTACTGACGAACCTTCGCTTCGCAAACCCGGGCCGAAGCGGCGTCCGGGCACCCGGTTACAGAACGCAAAAGCGCCAATACCGTTTCCGCCCGCGATGCCCTGCTTTGAAACGGGCAACCCCAACGAAATCGGATGATGGCCACCTGGTGATTGGTTGGTAATTCAAAAACTTGATAACATATTATAGAATAATTTGTGGCGCTAATCTTGCTATCACCAGTCGGACATTTCACGCTTCCGGTCATTGACGCGGAGCCGTTGCAAATGCGGCAGTTGCTGCAAAACCTGATCGGCAACGCCCTCAAGTTCCGCCGACCCGAAGTGCCGCCCGTGGTCAAGGTCGAGGCGCAAATTATTCCCGACCCCGACTCGCCCGAAAAGAAACTTTGCCGGTTAACGGTGGGCGACAACGGTATTGGCTTTGACGAGAAATATCTGGATCGCATATTCGACGCCTTTCAGCGATTGCACACCCGCAACGAATATGAGGGAACCGGCATGGGCCTGGCCATTGTTCGAAAGATTGCGTCGTATCATGGCGGCGATATCACCGCCAAAAGCAAGCCGGGGGAAGGCTCCACTTTTATTCTGACCATACCCGCAGTTCATCCCCGGCAGACAATTCAGTAAACCAGACGGCGGAACTACAGGCGCCAACGGCCATTGGCGCCAGCGTCGTGTCAGACCTCAAAATCTCTGAACTTGACCCGGTAATGATACACGACAAGCAAGGTCAAGACGAGTGCAACCGCGCCTGAGAACATGAAATCCAGGATAACTGCCTCCCACACCAAAAACTTGTTGCCAATGAATTCGTCAAGATGGAAGAGATCCCATCGGTCTATGAAGGCCACCGTGATAATGCCTGCAAGCAATGCCCCAACAAAAGCGAAAGACCAACGGGCACGCTGATGACGCGTTTGAGCCGTCCGACACTTGACAACAGTCAGGATGACTCCCGCAAGTGCACTAATGATAATAGTGGTGGTATAACCCATGGCACAATGAGGCCTGACGATCCAAAACTGCCTGCCGGGTTGTAGCTCGGCAAGAGCGAAGAGGGGAACCACGGCCGGCCGTCTTCGCTCCGAAGCTATGACAGGACAGGCCGCCCGTCCTCCGTAGCAGAATTACTGCGGACGGTGGAGCGGCCAGGTTTTGGATGCAATCTGGACTCTCAAATTTCATCGCGCAATTTCTTTCAGCCTTCAGCCTTTCCTTCAATGGCTCCGCTTGTTTCTCAGGAGGCATCACCTGCCAGTAATAAGCTCTACTTCGTCAGGCTCGATGCCGTAACGTCCGTCCCGCGATTCGCAAAGTGAATCCTCTTTCTTCCAAACTGTCCTTACGCTCTTGGGAGCGTGTTCGGGCGTGGCGCTGCTAATCCATGTAAATACCTCGACAAACCGAGGTTTGCCTCCATCTTCGGTGTCCTGGACAAGGATGTGGGGGTCGGCAAATACTAAATGCTCGCTCCGATAGACCTCCCAAGCGTGTTTGAGCACCGCCTGAAACTCCGCCTCCTTGCCAGACTTAACATGATATGAGACCTCTGCAAAAGGTTGTTTGAGTTGCTGATTTGATGTCAAAGTCATTATTCAACGAAAAATGGGATTGGCGACACGCCGTGTCCGGCGATGTGAACCGCCGTTTTCATCGTTTTTGTCCGCCGCGCGGACGTTCTGGATGTATTGCTTCATGCTCTGGTCAAACTCACCAGGCGTTTCAAGTTCCAACAGATGCTTTTGAACTCCAACTCCAGCCGGTTGGGATCACGCCCCACATACCGCACTCGCCTGTAGCCGGTGCATCGCTTCCACCAGCCGAAGATTCTTTCAATCCCGCAACGCACGCGGCTCATCAGCCGGTTAAAGAGCAGTGTGGTTTTGTCCAACGGTTGTCCCCGAAACGCCTTGCGCAAAATGCCATTGCCAATGTTTCTGCGTTCACACCAGCGGCTGCGCTCCTGGCTCCAATAGGCTTTGTCGGCCACAACCATTTCTTCATCGCCTTTGACCACGTTCTCAAATTCCTGGCTGTCATGGACGCTGGCATCGCTCAGAGTGACTTGACGAATCAACGTGTGCTCCTGGTCGGCGGCCACGTGCGCTTTGTAGCCGTAATGCGGCTGGCCTTTCTTGACGGTAAAGCCCGCGTCATCGTCGCCACCGCTTCTGTCTTCCCTGGCCGGGGCGCGCCGCGCCGCAGCCAACAGTGTCGCATCCACCAGTGTGCAGGTTTTCAGGATGAACCCTTTTTGTTCGAGTTGGCGGTTGACCAGTTGCAGCAGTTTTTCATGCAGCCCATGTTCCATCAACCGTTGGCGGAAGCGCACCAGCGTGGTTTCGTCGGGCACTCTGTCCTGCAAGCCCAAGCCCACGAACCGCCGCCAACTTCATCCGGTCGGCCACCAACTCTTCACATTGCGGATCGGACAAGCCGTAGCAGTGCTGCAGCAGGCTCATCTTGAAAAGCACCAGCGGCGGATGCGGCGGATGGCCGGTCCGGGCCGGATACATCCGGTGCAACGCCGCTTCGATGGGTTTGAAGTCCACCGCACGGTCGAGCCGTTCCAGAAAATCGTTCGCCGGCGCAGAGGGCATCAGACTGTCCAGAAGTCCATATTGGGGATCGCTTGTCGTTTGCATATCTCTCTGACTTCTATTCAACCACCACGTTCAAATGCGTTTTGCAGAGGTCTCGATATGTAACTAGCACCGTCTCGGAATCGGCCTTCGCGCTACTGGTTGGGTGTGTCGTCGAGCAGCCGCTCAAGCCCAAAATCAAGCCGGCGAACACTAGGCATGTGGTCTTTAGAGTATTCATGCGCGCAATGATGCCTAACGAAAAAAGCTGAGCCACCGGCGACTCGCGACGTGAACCGCGATAGCGGAACGGACAGCGCCAACGGCGGTTGGCTCCGGCGAGAGGCTGTGTAAAAAGTCGTTCATGAGATTGAACATCGCTCGTGGGCCTGGGTCTGACAAGCATGAACCATCGAACCGGCTTGGACCGTTCCCAAACCCTTCTGTTTCCCGAACGGCTGGAGGATTACATCGCCGCCGCTCTCGGCTATCGCTTGATTGTATCCCAATGACTTACTCCGCTTGTTTCTCAGGAGGCGTCATAAACTACGAATCAATCTAACAGCTCTGCCAAGACCTCTGCCGGAAAAAGCCGCTGCTAGACCGAATGCCCAGGCAAACAAATCAACGAGCGACTTCATCATCAGAACAAAACACACGGCAACCAAAACCATGAACGCCCAAACATGAAACTGGCTGGAAAATGGGGTGACGTAAGGATAACCAGTCGCCAGCACGAGCGAACTAATCACTCCGGCGCGAATCTCGGTGAATGTGATGTCTTTTTTCATAGTGTTCTAAATTTCCGGCGCGTCAATGACGCCTAACGTCAAAATCTCAGGCACGCGGGGCTGGTGACATCCGCCTACCAGCGACTTCTCGGCAAACTGAAGGCGCTGCCCCGCGTTGCCTGCAGCGATTTGGTTGCGCGGCATTGTCCGTCGCGTTGAACGGCATCGTTCCGGTTTAAACGGAGATGACGACTTTGCCGAAATGTTTGCCGCTCTGCTGATATTGGTAGGCGGCGGGAGCGGCGGCAAATTCAAAGACGCGGTCAACCGCGGGTTTGGTTTGATGCAGCGTGATGGCGCGGGTCATGGCCTCGAACATGGCGCGGCTGCCCACGTAAATGCCGCGCACGATGACGAGTTTGCGGATGATTTCGGTGAGCGGCACATCGGCGGTAAAACCACTGACGCCGCCCACGAGATGAACCTGTCCGCCCGGGCTGACGGAGCGCAGTGATTTTACAAAAGTCCCCGTGCCGCCGACTTCGACGACCTGGTCCACGCCCGCCTTGTCCGTCAGGCGGAAGACTTCCTCTTCCCAATCAGGCGTGATGCGATAGTTGATGGTTTCATCCGCACCGAGCGATTTGGCGCGGGCGAGTTTTTCGTCGCTACTGGAAGTGATGATGACGCGGGCGCCGTGCATTTTGGCGAATTGCAGGGCGAAGATGGAGACGCCGCCGGTGCCGAGCAGGAGGACGGTTTCGTCGGCAGAGACATTTCCGCGTGTGACCAGGGCCTGCCAGGCGGTAAGCGCGGCGCAGGGCAGGGTGGCGGCTTCTTCAAAACTCAGATGCGGCGGAATGGCCACCACGCCGTCGGCGGAGAGCGCCACGTACCCGGCCAACATGCCATTCAAAGCGCCTCCGAGTGCGGTATTCGCCATCTCACGCCGGAATGGTCCGGATTGCCAGCTTTGAAAGAATGTGCCGGCCACGCGGTCGCCGGTTTTCCAGTGCATGACGCCTTCGCCCACGGCGGCAATTTCGCCCGCGCCGTCCGAAAGCGGGATGAGCGGCAGGGCGACCTTGCCATGACGGCCGTCGGACACAAGCAGGTCGCGGTAATTGAGTGACGTGCTGCGAACGCGCACCAGTACCTGGCCGCGGGCGGGTTTGGGTTCGGGAAGCTCGACGAGCCGCAATGCTTCCGGCCCGGTCATAGCGGTGAGTTGACAGGCTTTCATATCGGCGCAAAAATTTCCTGAACACACTGCCCGGCGATTGGCAGAAGTCAAGGAGCGGCGGAAACTGGTAATGGCGCAGTTTGGTGGGGCGAGGCTGCGGACGAGCCGCCTTCGCAAGACTTCAGCGCGCCTTGTCTGGCTCGCGAGGACGCTCACCCCACCAAGGTTGAGAATGGTTCCGCCGTTTAACAACGGCGGCTACGTTTCTCGAAATGCATTGGCGTTCGTGATGCGCCGCTACAACCGTGATTGGATTTGTTCCATCGCCCAGCGGGCGTGTTCGGCAATCAGGGACTCGGAACCCTGAGCAGTTGTTTGCAGATGGGGCAGGGCGGAGGCGTCGCCGACATTGCCGAGGGCGACACAGACATTGCGCAACAAGCCACGACGTTTCGCCCGCAAAATCGGCGTTCCCGCAAAGCGCGATTGGAAACCCGCTTCGTCAATTTGCAGCAATTCAATCAAGTCCGGCGTTTCCAGTTCCGGGCGCGAGTGAGCTTTCATCAACTGGCCTTCGCGGGCAAACCGGTTCCAGGGGCAAACGGCGAGGCAGTCGTCGCAGCCGAAGATGCGATTGCCGATGGCCGGGCGCAGCTCGACGGGAATGGCACCTTTCAATTCGATGGTCAGATAGGAAATGCAGCGGCGGGCATCAAGCTGGAACGGGGCGGTGATGGCGTTGGTGGGGCAGGCCGCAAGGCAGCGGGCGCATTTACCACAATGATTTTCCTCAGGCGAGTCGGGTTCCAGTTCCAGGGTGGTGATGATTTCCGCGAGCAGAATCCAGTTGCCGAATTTCCGGCTGATGACATTCGTATGCTTGCCGACAAAGCCCAGCCCGGCGCGCTGCGCGAAGTCGCGTTCCAGCAACGGACCGGTGTCCACGTACCACAACGAGCGCGCCTGGGGAGTGCAGAGTTGATCCACAAACGCGGTCAATGGTTTCAAGCGTTTGGCGAGCACGTCATGGTAGTCGGTGAAACGGGCGTAACGGGCTATCGCAGCGTGACAGGTGACAGGTGACGGGTGACAGGATGTCGCAAGCGTCCATTTCGCGTCACTCGCCACCCGGCACTCGTCACTCCTGGCATAACTTGCGGCGAGACAGATGATGCTTTTTGCGCCGGGCAGGATTTTTTGCGGATCAATTCGTTTCGGCGCGGAGCGTTCGAGCCAGGCCATTTCACCATGGCGTTTTTCCCCAAGCCAGTCCTGGAATTTATTTGCGCCCGCCGGCGGGGCAGCCCCCGTGAAACGGCAATCGTCGAACCCCAATTCGCGCGCCCGTCCTCGGATGGCTTCTTTCATGCTTTTGTTCTGGTAGGGCGTGCAGTCTCTTGCGCGCCGACTGGATTTTGCCCATTTGCGGCGGGCAGGGGACTGCCCGCCCTACCTTCCCTGCGGCCCACCAAAGTTCCAAAGCGTGCCGTGGCTTGCTTCATTGCCGGCCGGATTGCGCGAACTTGAATTGATGCACGACTTGTTGCGCGACTTCGCGAGCGGAGCGCAGGTCGGTGTTGATCAGCACATCGGCCTGCCGGTAAAACGGTTCGCGGGCGGCGAGCAATTCGCGGATTTTCAACCTGGGATTCGGATCGCACAACAAGGGCCGGTGGGTCTGGTTCCGCACCCGTTCCCAGATTTTTTCCGGGGAGGCCCAGAGACAGACAATCAGGGCATGGGATTTGAGGCTGGCCAGATTTACCGGATTGGCCGGCAAACCGCCGCCGGTGGAGATGACCATCCGCTTGCGGGCAGCCAGTTCAAAGACAAGTTGTTGTTCCAGCTTGCGAAAAGCCGGTTCACCGTCTTTCTTAAAAATATCCGCAATGGTCCGGCCCGTGCGCGATTGAATCAATTCATCCGTGTCGAGATAATCGAAGTGCAATTGATCAGCCACCAGCCGTCCCACGGAGGACTTGCCCGTGCCCATGAAACCAATGAGCGCGAGATTGACGAGGTGGCGCGGGTTGTTCACGGCCATGACTTAGCGGATTTTCAGGCGCGGCGCACGCCGATAATTGGCGGGGCGGGCGCCGGTCGGGACGAAGCCTTGCGAAGGCCGATCCCTGCGAGCCGGCCTCAGCAACAAAGGCAACGGCTCGCGGGTACGGCACAGTCTCACCACATAGGTAACACTTTGTTCTCATAACATAGGTGACACATTTCCGAGGCATATGCCTTGGAAGACAAAGAATCGACAGGAGCAGCGCTACGAGCTGATCCGATTAATGATGAAACGGGAACAATCGGTGAGGGAGTTGAGCCGGCGTTTTAAAATCTCGTGCAAGACGGCCTACAAGTGGCGGGCGCGATTTCGGGTGGGTCGTTTGAGAGCTTTGGTGGATCGTTCGCGGCGTCCGCGGCGGGTGGCCCGACGGACGTCGGCTCTATGGTTGAAGCGGTGCGGGCGTTTGCGGCGGCGGAGACCGACGTGGGGAGCCCGGAAGTTGCGGCATGTACTGGGTGAACAATACGGGCCGGCGGGTTTGCCGGCCGTGGCGACTTGGAGTCGCTGGCTGAAGCGGTGGGGTCTGGTGGCGCAACGACGGCGGCACCGAACCGGGCCGGTGGTTTTCACTGCGGGGTTGAGGCTGGCGGGCCGTTGTAATGAAGTCTGGACGGTTGACTTTAAGGGGTGGTATCGGACTGGAGATGGACAGCGGGTGGATCCCTTAACGGTACGGGATTTATACAGTCGCTACGGTTTGGGCGTGCGGTTGCTGCCCAACCAGAGGATTGCGGTTGTAAAACGAGAGTTCCGCAAAATCTTCAGCAAATACGGGCTGCCTGAGCGCATCCGCTGTGACAATGGCACACCGTTTGGCGGGGGTGGACCGACGGGGCTGACGCGGTTGAGTGCCTGGTGGGTCAAACTGGGGATTGAAGTGGAGTTTATCACGCGTGGGCGTCCCTGTGAAAATGGGGCTCATGAACAATTTCATCGGGTGTATCAAGCCGAGGTCGTGCCCGAGCCGGCGCAACATCGGCGGGGCCAGCAACGGCGGAGTGATCGTTGGTTGCGTTTTTATAATGAGGAACGACCTCATGAAGGGCTGGGGATGAAAGTGCCAATGGCGTTATACCGTCAAAGCCGGCGGCGCTTGCCGCAGCAGACAAAGCCCTGGGGGTATCCGCGGGGTTGGCTGAGGCGATGGGTCAAAGGCAGCGGGGAAATCGCTTGGCGTGGGAATCGGCGTTTTATCGGGGAAGCGTTTGTGAACGATTACGTCGGATTGAAGCCCGAAGGAACGGGAAGGTGGAGGGTCTATTTTGGTCCGAGATTGATTGGAGAGCTGCGCGAAAACGAGTCGGGCAACATCCGCCTGGCACGCTACCGAAGGTCCGCAGCAGCCCGTTGAGTGGCCTCATTACGGCTCGCTTCGCTCGCCTCCATGAGGCCACTCAAACCCAAAAGTGTTACCCATGTAGTGAGAACGTTTGTTACCTATGTGGTGAGAACGTTCCGTAGCCTCGCCCCACCCGAACAGGCGCCGCTCGACAGCTTTGCCGGCACGGTTTAGATTTTTCGCATGAAATTGCCGCCATTGATTCTGGCGTCCGCGTCGCCCCGGCGCGCGGAGTTGTTGAAACAGTTGAATCTGGAATTCCAAATCGTTCCCGGCACGATCGCGGAGACATTTGACGAGCAATTGTCGCCGCTGGAACTCTGCCAGCTCAATGCGCATCGCAAGGCGCGCGTCATCGCCAAGAAACATCCCGACGCGCTGGTGCTCGGCGCGGACACGCTGGTGTTCCTCGAAGGTGAAATCATGGGCAAGCCCGCCGACGTTGCCGAGGCGCGGCGGATGCTGGGGCGATTACAAGGCCGGACGCATCAGGTCGTCACCGGCGTCAGCGTGATTCATCTGCGCATGCATCGCGAACGGATTTTTGCCGCCAGCACGGACGTGACGTTCCATCCGCTCACCGCCGAGCAAATCAACATTTATCTCTCAAAAACAAATCCGCTGGACAAGGCGGGCGCCTACGCCATCCAGGAACACGGCGACACGATTGTTTCGGAAATTTCCGGCTCGTTCAGCAATGTAGTCGGATTGCCGGTGGAAATCCTGAAGGAAGAAATTCGACGATGGGGGGAAGCGTTGACTGATACCACTTTGAGCACGTAATTGCACTATTCTCGGTTGCGGTAGCGTTTGCTTGTTCGACCAGCCAGGGGTGAGAGACTAACCTCCGCACGCATTCAGCTTTTTCACAAAGCGGGCGCAGTTCCTCGCCGATGGCTTGCTCCAGGTCGTCGAGATTCTCCCATAGCTCATTGCCAATCCGATCTTTGATCACATCGCCGACGGCCTCCGTCGGATTCAGTTCCGGACTATAGGGCGGCAACGGCACCAAATGCACATGCTCCGGCACGGCATGCAATTCAGGTTTGGGGTGAAATCCCGCTTGATCCCAGATGACAATGTGTTCGGCGTCGGGGTCGCTCGCCGCCAGATGTGCCAGAAACAAACCGCTCATCTCCAAGCTCACTTCCGGCAAACACAAAAACTCCGCCGCATTTTCCCCGTCCACTTCCAAGGCCGAATAGAGGTAACCCCATTCATATTTCGTTCGATATGGCACCGTCGGACGCACCCCTCGCAGCGTCCAGCATTTGCGCACCACCGGGATCAAGCCGTAACGATGTTCATCGGCCACCCACAGGCGCACCGGCCTTCCACCAGCCACGTTCAAGTTCGCCAACTGTTCGCAGAGCGTTCGCTGGAAGGTTTCGACCTGAACCGCGTCTTTTTGCGCGTGGGTCTTGCGCGGTACTTTCAAGACCCCGCCCAATTTTCCCAGCCAGTAATACACCCCGGCCAGCTTGAGGCGGATCATATGCCGCTCCCGCAGCCAGTGCTGAATCTCCTTGGCCCGCTTCCACCGACCCGATTGCAGTCCGGCCTGTAGTTCTTTGAGCGCGTCGCCTTGCACTTGCGGCACGGCCCCGCCACCGTGCTGACGCTCCAGCAGTCCGGCCAGCCCGCCCGCCTTGAGCGCGTTCATCCAGTCGAAAAACCGGCGGCGGCTGATGCCCAACTGCCCGGCAATCTGCGCGGCGGTCAACTGCCCGCTGGCGGCCAAGCGTGCGGCCAACAGGCGCTGCTGGCTTTTGACATCCTGGCAAGTCCGCAATTCAACGGCCACAGCCTGTGCCAGATCAGGCCGGTTCAGATGGTATCGTTTCGGCATGTCCTTTTTTACCCGCATCCCCAGAATAGTGCAATATCAAACTGCAATTGGTATGAGGAGAGCAGAAAGTATGATCGAGGCAGCCGATGAGCCGAATTTTTTGGTTTTGAATCCCAACTACATGGCATTTGAAATTTGCCAGTCTGTAGCGTTGACACACAGGCACTTATGATACAAAGACTCTAAACTGTCTAAACTGATTTCTTCGTCTTAATCATCCTGGCTAATAGATTCTATCTTTTTTCTTGACTTTTAGCCACGAAATTGCTTAAACTTCAAAAATTAGAAGTATAGCTTATGAAAAGAGACTCAAATCCACACTTCGGGCCAATCCACACTTCGGGCCAATCCACACTTCGGGCCAATCCACACTTCGGGCCAATAACTATTCATTCGGCGCAGCGGTCTTTGCCGGAGCGGTCCTGATGGTTGCCACCAGCGCGTCGGCGCAAAATCTGTTTGTGTCGGTTTACAGCAGCGGCAACATCTATGAATACACGCCGGGCGGAGCGCAAAGCACCTTTGCTTCTGCGCCGACTACTTCGCAGCAGCTGGCCTTTAACAGTGCGGGCGATCTGTTTGAGGCTAATGCCTCCAGCGACAACATATATGAATTCACGCCGGGGGGCGTGCAATCCACCTTTGCCTCCGGGTTGGATCAACCTAGTGCACTGTAACATTTGAATCTGACTCAGGGCGTATGCGGTTTCTCGTGCTTTTGTAAGTCCACTTCACGGGTTTGGCTTGGTGATTATATCGGCGTATGTAGCGCATGATCTTTTTGGCCAAATCCTTGACGGAGCTGAACACCCCGCGGGCAATGACATCGCGCTCGATCTTCGAGAACCACAACTCGACCTGGTTCAACCACGATGAATAGGTCGGCGTAAAATGCAATTTTACTTGAGGATGTTCCTGCAAAAAGAGCTCCACCCTTTCGGTCTTATGAGCGGAAAGGTTATCCACGATCACATGAATCCGCCGCTTCCTGGGCTGACCACTGGCCAACTCGGTAAGGAAGGCCACAAACTCCGCACTGGTGTGTTTGCCCGCTGTCTTGCCCAGCACCTGGCCAGTCTGTGTGTTCAATGCGGCATACAGGGAGAGCGTCCCATGACGAAAGTATTCAAAACCGTGACGTTCGGCGCGGCCTGCAGATAGTGGCAGAACCGGGTCCAGCCGATCCAGCGCCTGAATCGCCGTCTTCTCATCCACGCAGAAAACCACAGCATTAGTGGGCGGTTTCAGGTAGAGCCCGATTACATCGGCCGCTTTCTTGTGAAATTGCGGATCGTCGCTGGCCATATACCGGCGCATCCGATGCGGCTGCAGTCCGGCTTTGGCCCAAGTTCGCGCCACCCGCATATGGCTGATTCCCAGTTCCTCGGCCATTTTGCGCGTGCTCCAATGGGTCGAGCCGTCTTTGGGCGGGCGGCGCGTGCAGTCCAAAATCCTGGCCTCCAGTGCAGGACTCTGGGCCTGAATCTCCCGGCCCGGATGACGAGCGTAGAGCCCGCCCAGGCCTTCAACCTCATAACGTTCTCGCCAAAGCCGCACGGTATTGACGCTACAGCGCATCTGCCGGGCCACAGCCCGTTGAGCCTGTCCTTCGGCCAATCGCAGAATGATATCGGCGCGCCGGACATCCTCCGCAGGAAGACTGCGGCAACGAAGCTTGGCCGCCAATTCAGATTTATCAGCGGAACTCACTTTAAGTGTGATTGCCATGGTCAAAACCATAACAAACAAATGTATCAGAAGTCAATGTTACAGTGCACTAGTGGACTGGCCTTTAACAGTGCGGGCGATCTGTTTGAGGCTGATGCCTACAGCGACAACATATATGAATTCACGCCGGGGGGCGTGCAATCCACCTTTGCCTCCGGGTTGGACTATCCCTGGGGACTGGCCTTTAACAGCGCGGGCGATCTGTTTACGTCGGATTTAATGAGCGGCACCATCTATGAATTCACGCCGGGCGGAGCGCGAAGCACATTTGCCTCTGGGTTGAATGAGCCTACTGGACTGGCCTTTAACAGCGCGGGCGATCTGTTTGTGGCAGAACAGTCTGCTGGCATCATCTACGAATTCACGCCGGGGGGCGTGCAATCCACCTTTGCCTCCGGGTTGGGTGGCCCTTTGGGACTGGCCTTTAACAATGCGGGCGACCTGTTTGAGGCTGATGCCTTCAGCGGCAACATCAATGAATTCACGCCGGGTGGAGTGGCAAGCACCTTTGCCTCCGGGTTGCCTGATCCTCAAGGATTGGCCTTCCAAGGCGTAACCTTGCCCGTGCCTGAACCGTCGGCTTTGGGGTTGCTGGCCGTTGGTGTAACCGCGCTCTTCATCCGCCGCCGCCGCCGCGCCGCCGTTTAAGCCCATTGCGGAAACTGAATTTGACTCTCTGACCTCGCACGAACCCTGTAACAACCTATGAAAACGAAATTCAAATCCTTCATTAGTGCCGCATGTCATTCATTCGGCGGAACAGTCTGCGCGGGAGCGGTCCAGTTGTCGGCCTTGAAAGCCGAGGGATACCACAATCCAGAACAATTTAAACAAAGGACAAATATGCCAATTAAAAGTTTGTTAATCAGCGCCATTACCGGTCTGATATTGTCCGCCACCGCGGTCAAAACTACAGCGCAAACCATCGAATTGAACCTTAACAGTGTGGACGCCAGTGCTGGACCAGTAGATGCCACAAGTTTTCTGGCATCGTATGGAATCAGCCTGAGCAGCGTTATGACTACGGACCCAACAGGGCCAGGGTATACGGCGTCGGTTGACATTGAAGCCAACAGCGGCGGCAATAGCGACGTAGAACTGTCATCACCGCCTAATTTTCTTATTGAACTCCCTTCAGGTCCTCCGCCTGCACCGGCTGACGTGACCTACACGATGAATTTCAGCACTCCGTTGACCAGCTTCTCCTTTGAACGGGGCGGTGATCCCGAAGGCGACAGTGAAACGCCGCCGTGGTCGGTAACCGCTTATGTCGGCAACATGGAGGTGGATTCCGTCGGATCGCCTTACTTTGACTCTTGGACCGGCCAAGGCCCTGAAACCTTTACGCTTACCGGTGATGGAATAACTTCGATAACGATCAGCGCCAGCGGTTACAACAATGGTGTCAGTCCTGCGGGCATCGCTTCGATACCGATGGATGAGATTATCCTCACACCGGTTCCCGAACCGACCACGCTGGCACTGGCGGGTTTGAGCGGGTCATCTTTGTTATTGTTCCATCGCCGCAAGACGTAAAAATGCTGGCGGCATCCTGTTTGTGGCAAATGGGGGCGTCAGTGGCATCATCACTGAAATCGCGCCGGGCGGAGCGCAAAGCACCTTTGCCTCCGGGTTGCAAAATCCGTTTGGACTAGCCATCCAAGGTGAAACTTTGCCTGTGCCTGAACCGTCGGCCTTGGGGTTGCTGGCCATTGGCGCCACCGCACTTCTTGTCCGCTGCCACCGCTGTAAGTTCGGCGAATAAAGATCAATAAACTTTTCGCAGATTCGACGCCAGGATTCCCGGTTCGTTGCGGTATTTGGCGACGGTGCAGTGTGTAATTTTATCGTAGGAGACGAGGTAACGAGTCTCAAATTTCCTGAACTTGAATTTTCGTCAGAGACTCCTTACGTCGTCTCCTGCTGACAATTCCTGCCAGCAGCAACGCGCTCACCCGCCAGGTTTTTCAAAACGACCCGTTCGCAAGTGTACGCGTCGAGGTGGTGTAGATTGGCATGGACGGCAACGCCTGGTTACCTTGTTGAGTCAATAACGCGTCCAATTTGGCCAAAGACTGATTGGCCACCCTCTGGTAGTTCGCAATGGTTGGTGCCAGATCCGTGTCCGTGCTCGAAACCAAAGCGGTTGGAGTGCCGGGTTGCGGGGACAAAGCAACCTCCGATGATTGCCGCCAGGTGGCGACGGTCACGCCGATCACCACCAAGGCCGCGACGGCCGGTAAAGCCACGCGCCAGTTTAGCCGGGCCAAATACGCCGCCAGGATTTCCCCGAGAGAATCCTGTTTTGCCGACCGCAATCTGCCGGCCAATTTCCGGTGGAATTTTTCGGAAGCCTGGACTTCAGGATTTATCTCCACCGCGGCGAGGCTTTCGGTCACGTTTGAAATTTCCGCCAGATAGCGGCGACAGCCTTCGCACGTGGCGAGATGTTCGCGGAGGGGCTGCGCCTGGCGGGCGTCCAACGCGTCCAGCACCAGCCAGGCAATGAGCTTTTGGTTTTTGACACAAGGTTTCATAACTGCCCGCCTTTGGTCCGGGGATTCGCAAATTGTGCATTGAGGACGCTCATTCCGCGCAGCTTGTCCAGGGCATAAAACAACCGGGACTTGACCGTTCCCACGGAACAGCCCAGGGCCGCGGCAATTCCCTCCAATGAGTCGTCCGCGTAAAAGCGCAGATAAACAACCTGCTGCTGTCTGGCCGGCAACGCCTGTATGCAGGCTCGCACTTGCGCGGCTTGTTCTTGAAACTGGGCGCTTTCATCCGGGCGGGAATTTTGATCGGCCAGATTGCCGATGTTTTTTTGAAATTCATCACGGTCAAGCCGGGCGAAGGCTGAAAAGGGCAGGGGACTTTTCTGGCGGAGCAGGTTGCGGTGGCGATTCAAGAGAATGGCGTAAAGCCAGGTGAAAAATTGGCATCGCCCGTTGTAACGGCGGAGGCATTTCCACGCTTCCACCAAGGTATCCTGGGCAAGGTCTTCAGCCAGGGTGGCGTTGCCGCAAAGCAGCGTGGCCTGCCGTAACAGCCGCGTTTCATAAGCCCGGCAAAGCCCGCCGAACGCCTCGGCATCGCCCGCCCGAGCCAGGTCCAGGAGGCTCCGCGTGTCTGGGGTTTCGATTTCCACGAACGTTGGAGTCAAACTGAACACATCGAGATTATAGCTGAAAAACGGGGACAGTTCCATGGTGAAACCGTCCGCCGGCCAATTCTACTTTGGTAAATCATGGCTGTATCGCCTTGCCAAGCCGTTGCGGTCCGCCATTAACGTAAAATGGAGGTCCATCCTTCTCGACAAAGATCATTGTCTCCGGATAGCCGCGTCCGGCATAGGCTGATGTGAGTTCAAACCCACGGTCCAGGCCGTCGAAAACGAAACGTTGAAATTCAAATGGGCCGTGCCCATAAGGATCCTTCACGCTCTCCAATCCGGCCTTCCCGTGCAGTTCGTATTCCACCGCCGCGCGGACCATGGCCTGATCCGTCAGAGTCGCAAATTCCCGCGCCCCGGCCCTGGCAAAATCGGGGATGACGGATTGGATCAGCGGGTTGGACGATTTCCGAACGTCCGCATTGAAAAGTTTCATTTGCTCGTCATATTCCGCCGGCGGCAGGCTTGCGATCGCGGCAGCCCGCGCAAACATCGGCATCATTTCCCGCACCAGTTTCAGGAACCCATCGCTCGTTCCCCCCGCGGCCTTAACAATCCCTAGCCAGGTATTGGTATCCGGCTGTCCTCCGCCTCCGGAATCTTCAAAAACACCGCGAAAGCTGTCCAGCACCCTGGCATCGTCTCCGGGATACTCCTTGCGCAACTCCGGGATTCTGGCTTCCACCCAGTCGGAGAAGCAATGCCCTTCCGTGGTGGCGATGGCATTGGCAACCGTGCCCCGGGCCGGGGCCGCATCGAATCCATCCACCAACTGCTTCAAGGTCTCCGGTGAGAACCGGCCGAAATTCGCCGATACGGTGGAATAGACGATGGTTTCAGCGGCGAATTGGACCAGCACCGCAATCAGGCTGTGGTCACGGGAACCATTCCGGGCCAGCGCGTAGGCCGCGAGCAAATCGTCGCGGGCGTCGGTCTGCCGGTCATTTTGCAAATCCCAGATTGCACGCAACTGCGCCAGCTGGACGGTTGCCTTGACGCGGGCCAAATGAGGAAGCAGGGTGTACGGACCCGCGCTCCAATCAATGCCCCAATCACAGGGCACCGTGGCGTGCGCAGCCCGACGCACGAGTTTGAAGGCGTTGTCAGACTGGTCCACCAATTCGCCGAACCGGGCCGGGAGTTTCTGGCCTTGCCATTGATTGGTAAACAGATAGTCGTGGTCGGCCTGGGAAAACTCTCCCTGCAGAATAAACGCCTGATAATAGAGCAGCGCCGGGTTGATGTCCGTGCGGTACGGCTCGGCGCGTAAGCCGGACACGGTTCCCGTTAAAATCACCGATAAAAGGCAGATGGATTTCAAGGTTTTCATGGTCATGTTCGAATTGGGCAATTCTGTCCGTCCGTTAATAACGGCAGGATGCCAAAAGGTTCATTCTTTTGTGTCCTTTTCCACCGGTCAGGCAGGACGTTCCGATGGAATGGGAGGGATGAGTCCTGCAAAACGGAATTGAAATCAGCTGACTAACGTCGGTTGCTACACAATTCCTGCCAGAGCAATGCGCTCATCCGCTGGCCGTTTAATCTCGTAGCCGCCGAGGTAACGAGGCGAAATTGGCCAAGAGGATCCGCCTCCTCACGTCGGCGGCTACAGTTTTCCCAGAAACGCCCTAGCCGACGAGCTTGTTGTAATCTTCGTGCGTGCCAATCCAGACCCATTCAACTCCGTTGTCAATTTTGCGTCCCAACGCGCGGTAATGATCGCCCACGCGAATGGAAAACCTTTCACCAGCGCCGCCAAGTTTCTTGAAATCGAGGGAAGGATGGCGAGGACTGTCGCGCCAGAGCCGGTAATTTTTCATCGCCAGCCGTTGAATGGGTTCAGGCAATGACTCATAACACCGCCAAAACCGGCCGGTGGCTTTCGAGATCATTTTTCGGTTGGCGGCCAGTCGTGAAGCTGGCCGGACTCGCGCTCGGTGTCGGCCTCTTCAAACAAAAAATCCAGCTTTCCCGCCACCGCATCGTGTTCCATCCGGCGCGTCCACGAATCATGGTAGCGCGCGATAAACCACGACGCCAACCGGTCAAAATCCGCCGGAGTCAGCCGCTCAACCGCCCGTTCAATTTCTTCAACCGAACTCATGCTTTGAAATTATTCCATGCGCGAAACGAATTCAAGCCCGGCTTAATTCCTGCCAGAGTAATGCGCTCATCCGCTGGCCGTTTTCAAAACAATCCAAATCGAACTTTTCATTCGGTGAATGCGCGTTGTCGTCGGGCAAACCCAGGCCCAGCAACAGGGAATCCGCGCCGAGGATTTTTTTGAAATCGTTCACAATGGGGATGGAACCGCCCTCGCGCAACAAGACCGGCTCACGGTGAAACGCTGTGCGTAACCCGCGTAACGCGGCCTGTGCCTGTGGGCTGGCGGGGGAAACAAGATAGGCTTCCGCGCCGTGGCCGGCTTCGATCTCCAGCCGTACCGTGGGCGGGCAAATTTTTTTCAGGTAATCGCAAACCACTCTGCGGATGCGGGCTGGCCTTTGATTCGGCACGAGACGGCAGGTGATTTTGGCGCGCGCCCACGCCGGCACGATGGTTTTGCTGCCCGTACCCTGGTAGCCGCTGGTAAGGCCATTGATTTCAAACGTCGGCCGCGCGCTGCGCTGTTCCGTAGGTGCAAAACCGCGTTCGCCGAACAATTTTTTTACGCCCACCAATTTCTGGAGTTCGCGGTCGGTGGTGGGCAGGCGTTTGAATCGTTTGCGTTCATAGGCCGAGAGCGGCGCCACGTCGTCGTAAAAGCCGGGAACGGCAACGCGTCCGTTCGCGTCGCGCAGTTTGGCCAGCAACTGGCTCAGAGCCATCGCCGGGTTGTCCACCGCGCCGCCGAAAATGCCGGAATGCAAATCGCGCGACGGGCCGTGCAGCGTGATTTCAAACGCGATGATGCCGCGCAAGGCGTAGGTAAGCGCCGGATGATCGGCATCGGGCATTCCGGTGTCGGAGACGACCACGGCGTCACATTTCAGTTGGTTCCGGTGTGACCTGAGAAATTTTGCCAGGTTCGCGCTGCCGACTTCCTCTTCACCTTCGATGACGAACGTAAGGTCGCAGGGCAGGCGGGTACCGGTTTTCAGGCAGGCTTCGACGGCCTTGAGATGGGCGAAATGCTGGCCCTTGTTATCGGTCGTACCGCGGGCAAAAATGGCCCGACCGGCGATGCGCGGCTCGAAGGGCGGCGATTTCCACAGATCCAGCGGTTCCGGTGGTTGCACATCGTAATGGCCATAGACCATGAAGTGCTTTTTGGGCAGGGCGCACAGTGCTCTGCGCGCCGCATCACGCGAATCCAGATCGGCGCGCACGGAGTGACGCGCCCTGCCATCGCGGGGCGTTTTGGCGATGACGATGGGATGGCCGCGGGTCGGACAGACGGTGGCGTCGAGTCCGATTTGACGGCAGTGCCTGGCCAGCCATTCGGCACAGGCGCACATATCCTGTTTATGCTGGGGCTGGGCAGAGACGCTGGGGAGGCGAAGGTAATCACACAATTCGGCCACAAAGCGGGCCTGGTTGCGTTTCAGGTAATCGAGCACCAATTGCATGGCCCTAGTGTGGTGTAACCAACGCTTCTTTACAACTCTGCGACATAGAAGCCAGTTGGACGCGTCCCTCGCCCTGCCTGACGGGGAGGGGTGGCTTCCAGCCGGGTGCGGGGTTCCTGTTTCATTCACATGGAAGGGCATTTCTGTGACATCACACCAGCCAAGCGTGAAAGCCAGGTTGCCAGGCAGAACCCGTAAAAAAACGTTGTTCGCCGAAAATAATTCCAAATTGCCAGAGGATGAGCGATTGACTTCAAATACGGTGGCGGGAACTTAGGGGCCCACGGACATGGAATTGGTCAAAAACAGAATGGCCGTCATGACACCGGCGACAATGAGCCCCACCCACATCGCCACCATGAGAATTTTGATTTCACGCTTTTGGCGATAGTGTTGCCACCGCGGAAACAACCGCTTTCCCAACCATTCCGTTATCATAGTGACCTCGACTCCCGGTCGTGTTTCTATCCACTCTTTTGTTCAAATTCCGGGCCAAAGCAAACGAACATGCTCAAATGGCAATTTCGGGAAATATATTGCCAAAATCAGATAAGTCCATCTGCAATCCCATGAACGGCGGCGGGTTATGGGAGCGAAGTGGAGTGGGCATTCTGGCAGCCTTAGTGCTGCAAACCAACTGGTGAGCCGATAGAATTTATGGACCAACAAGCCAGTGCCCGGCCGAAAAAAATTCTGGTGGTGGATGACAACAAAGTCATCCTGAAGGCCGTAGCTCAGGTTCTCGAATTAAACGGGTACCAGGTCGTTACCGCCACTGACGGCGCTTCGGTGGTGAACATTGTGGATCGGGAAATTCCGGATCTGATTTTGCTCGATATCCTTTTTCCCCCCGATGCCATGGACGTGGGAATGCACTGGGACGGGTTTGCCATCATGCGGTGGCTTCGCAACATGAGTGAAGCCAGGAATGTTCCGGTTATTATCATATCGGGCACCGAACCGGCCAAATACGAACCGCTCAGCCTCGCGGCCGGCGCGCAGGCATTTTTACACAAACCGCTCGACATGGACGAGTTGATTGCCACCGTCCACCTGGCCCTCGGAGAAACCGCCGCCGCTGCGTAGTACCGTACGCAAGATGGAGACGAAGGCGATTCCACGCGCGGGGACTGAAATTCGACTCCAATTGATTCCGTGTTGCAGGGCCTGTTCGGCATCGTTAGTTACACCACATTGGCGGGTTGGATTTATCAAAGCCGGGGTGCCTGGGTGCAACGAGTGTACGTGAATGGCACGAATAAAAGCAAATGAAATGTTGCAGCAGGGACATGGATCGCAGCTACTGGGTTTTAAGAATGTAGAATCGTTGCGGGAGGGCAGAGGTGACGGTGTTGCTGATGGTAATGGTGAAATTGCCGCTCAAGCTCAAAGTATTGCTTGCCACCGGCAGCCACTGGTTCAATGGCAGGGCCACGTTCGTGCTGGAAAGCACATAATAGGTCTGACCGGATTGGCCGTTGGTTGCGTCAAGCACCAGATTCGCCCCCGATACGTTCAGCCCGCCAATGCCGGGTTGCGGCACCGTGGATTGGATGGTCACCGCCGATCCGGCGACCGGGATTCCTATGCTGTTCGTCTCCACCACCGCCGCGGTAAATACGCCGATGACCGTGTAGATGTGCAAGGGTTTCTGCGCGACACTGGTCGAGCCATCCCCAAAATCCCAGTCCCAATTGGTGACCGGATTACCGCCGTTGTCCACCGCTGCGGCGGTGAAGCTTACCGTCAGCGGTGCCGGGCCGTTGGTTGGATTGGCCGTGATGCCCATCGTTTGCAACTCCATGGCGGGCAGACCGCCGAAACTGGAGCTCCAGCCGCTGGTTCCGGCCAGATAATAAACGGTGGTGCTGCTGTCGCCAGTGAAGGTGGAAGGATCCGGCGCAGCCGGCGCGTTGCCGATGAAATAGATGCCCGTCAGGCCGGTGCAATAAACGAATGCGTCAGTACCAAAGGTGATGCCGCTGCCATAAATGATCACGGTGACCAGTTTGGGGCAGTCGGCAAACGCGAAAAGTCCCATGCTGGTGACCGGGTTGAGAATCGTAACGTTGGTCAACTGACCGCAGCCTTGAAAGGCGATCTCGCCGATGTTGGTGACGCCAGCGCTGAGAGTAAGGCCGGACAGATTACAGTCTTCAGCGGCATAGGCCGCGATGGTCGTGAGGGAGCCGGGCGTAGCATAGTTCCCCGCGAAGCCGGTTGGAAATCGAATGAGCGTGGTTACGCTCTTGTCGTACACAACCCCGTTGATGGAACTCAGGGCCGGGTTGGCCGGATCGACATTGATCGCAGTCAGTTGGTTGCAGCCCGCGAAGGCCGTATAGACGATCTGGTTGACGCCGGCGCCGAGGGTGATGGTGGTCAGGCCGCTGCAATCAGCGAAGGCGCTATCGTCGAGGGTCGTGACGGAGCCGGTCATCGTCACACTGGTCAGTCCGTTACATAAGATGAACGCGCCAGTCCCGATCGTGGTCACGCCGTTGGGAATCGCGTAGCTGCCTTTAAGACCCGTCGGGTATTCAACCAGCGTCATCTGGTTTTTATCGAACAAAACACCGCCGACGCTGCTGTAAAACGAACTGGCGGGGTCCACCGTGAAGGCCAGCAGGTTGGTGCAATTAATGAAGGCCTCCGGGCCAATGCTCGTTACGCTGCCGGGAATGGCCACATTGGTGAGGCTGAAGCAAAACCCGAACGCTTCTGCACCGATATTGGCCACGGTGTTGGAAATCATCACGCCACTGAGGTAGTAACACGCCGCGAACGCGTTGTTTCCAATGCTGGTCACGCTGCCCGGAATGATGTAACTGCCGCTCAACCCGGGCGGATATTCCACCAGCGTCGCTTGGTTTTTGTCGAACAACACCCCACCCGCGCTGCTATAGGCCGGGTTGTTGGTGTCCACCGTGAACACGGTCAGGGCGGGATTGGGCGCGAACTCCTGAGACTGGATGTTGGTCACGCTCGCGGGAATGGCGACGCTGGTGATGCCCTTGTCCTCAAAACCGGGGCCCTGGATGCCCGTGACGGGCAGTCCACTAATGGTAGCGGGGATGGTCACCGGTCCACTGGGGCCGGTATATCCCGTGATGACGATCGTGCCGTTGTTGGTTACAGAGGTGAATTGCGCTTGCGTCGCCTGGGTGGCCAAAACCAGCAAACTTAAAAAAATGGGCCACTTTCCGCCTGGGAGCGGGGTTGTTTTCATATGCAGAGTGACTTGATCAACCTTGGTATGGGAATCATCGCAGATTTTCGCTTCCAAGCCAAATTATTTTTTCAAAACAGCCTGGTTTTTGATTTCCAAACTGCTGAAGGCTGTTCCATCTTTTTCGCCGGAATTTATGAACCAGGAAACATGGACTGCCGTTGACCGTTATATCACGGATTTGCTTGAACCAGCCGATCCCGTTCTCGAAGCCGCGCTCGCCGCCAGCGCCGCTGCCGGTCTGCCGTCCATCAATGTTTCGCCGGCCCAGGGCAGGCTGCTGCAAGTTTTGGCGAAAATTCAAGGCGCGCGGAACATTCTCGAAATTGGAACGCTTGGCGGCTACAGCACCATCTGGCTGGCCCGCGCGTTGCCGGGCGACGGACGGTTGATTACGCTGGAGTTTGATCCGAAACACGCTGAAATCGCCCGCGCCAATCTTGCCCGCGCGGGACTGGCCGGTGTCGTTGAGCTGCGTGTGGGCCGGGCGCTGGACACATTGCCGCAACTCGCTGCCGAAGGTCGCGGCCCGTTTGATTTGATTTTCATAGACGCCGACAAACAGGGCACGGCCGATTACTTCGCATGGGCACTCAAACTGTCGCGGCGCGGCAGCCTTATCATCGTTGACAACGTGGTGCGCAAAGGTGCGGTAATTGACGCGGCCAGCGCTGACCCGAGAGTGCAGGGCATGCGCCGCTTCTTCGACGCCCTGGCTGCGAATAAGCACGTCAGCGCCACGGTCCTCCAAACCGTCGGCAGTAAAGGCTATGACGGTTTTGCTCTCGCGTTCGTGACGGAACCGCAATTAATCTGAACCTTAGGGCGCAGCGATTTGACACGGATTACACGAATGATCACGAAACCAGGCGGGCAGGGACATCGCGCCACGATGTCCGAATTGTGAAGTGTCCCTTCGCGGACGGCTCGGCGATCCGTCCCTGCCATAAGGAATCCAATTCCCTTCGCAATTCCGCCAGGCGCCTTGGTTTCCAAACTCGTCGAACCCCGGCCCGTTCGTGTCCGATTTAGCTGGTTTCAGCAGCGGTTTCGGCGCAAACTCTGAAATGAGCAAAACCAAGCCCGCCCGCCGGATTCGTTTGCAACCCTTGGAAACCGGTCAAGTCTGGCGAGTGGCGGGATTGAATTTTCAGGTGGGCCTGATTGGCAAGTGGCTTGTCCATTACAAACTATCCAAGCCCAATGCCGTCAGAGTTGCCAACTCCGTTGGCGGCCGAAGCACCATTGAGAAATATCTCAAAAAGAACAAGGCAGTCTTGTTAAAAATGCGTAAAATAACGAAAAATGGCGGATAGTATAATCGGTTGATTCGTCAACGAATCAGAGGATAACAAAGACTAGCCAAGTCTTAGCTCCACTTCACAGGGAAACAACGAAACGGACGGGAGAAGATTTGCGTAACCGCATAATTAGCTGTCTCTCTCTTGTCTTGAGGGTTATACTGGCGGAACAAGTGCCAAAAGTTCCCGATTCACCCCGCGCCGGCAAACCATTCGCGCTTAAAAAAAGTGGATGGGTGGTGCCGAATTCGCCCAAATGGCATCAACGCCTCGGTGCAAGGGCAATTTGGATTCTTGTCAAACTGGTTTCGCTGACCATTCGCCACCGTGTCAACGATCCCCATGGATTCATGACGCGCAAGGACATTCGCCAGGTCATCTACTGCACCTGGCACAATCGTCTGGCTCTCTCCATGAAATTGCATTCGGTCCTGGAACTCCGTCATCATCGGGCCGCGGGACTGACCGGACTGGTCAGCGCAAGCCGGGATGGCGCATTTCTGGCGGCAATTCTCGGGCAATTCGGCGTGCAATCGGTTCGCGGATCCAGCAGCCGGCGCGGACCGCAGGCGTTGCTCGAACTGGCGACCTGGACCGAACGGGGTTACGACATTGCCATTACGCCCGACGGACCGCGCGGGCCATGCTACATCGTGCAAGATGGAGCGCTGGCATTAGCGCAAGTGACCGGGCTGCCGGCGGTTCCTGTGTCGTATCATGTGAACTGGAAGATCCAATTGAAAAGCTGGGATCGTTTTCAAATTCCGATGCCGTTTTCGCGCTGTGACATCAGGATTGGCCGCACCTTGTTGGTGCCGCGCGAAAGTTCGGCTGCCGGCCGTGAATTGTTGAGGCAACAACTCGAAACTGAAATGAGGGCCATCACGCGTGACAATTGATGGTGACGGGGAAAAGCCGTGGAGGTTCACCACGGATAAACACGGATGCCGCCAGAATTTCTCCCTCTCCGCCAACGAAGTTGGGGGAGAAGGTCGGGTGGGTGGTGCGTTCGATTAATTTGGTTTGCACCTTAACCTCCGGCCTCACCGAATCCTCTTCCCGAAAGAGGATTTCGCTAATCACGTCCCAGGAATCAGGTTGATCGTCCGGCCAGTTTGCGCAGAAGCATGAGCAGCACGAGCAACGCCGCCACGATTCCAATGGCAATGGGTTTGTGCGTAAAAATCCAGCGGTGAAAGGTGGCCAGCAGCGGCTGGGGAGTTTGCGGCTCATCCGGGCCTTGTGACGCATCCAGGCTTGGTTTGGGAATGGGATTCTCCAGGTCAAACAACAGGTGTTCACACCGTCCAATCACACGATAAAGCTGGTTGATTTCCAGCATCTCCGATTCGGTCAGTCTCCTTTTGGGGACCGAGCGGTTGGTGTAGAAATATTTCGTCATGGAATTGAATTCCAATTCACTTCCCAGGAACACCACGCCGGGATTCAAATCCGAAGTGACGTATTCGAACTTGCCGTACGGAAATTCCTGTGAAGCGCGGACATCCACTAAAAGAAAATTTGGCTTGGTGGCGCCCGGATGGAACCAACCACCGGGACCAAATGTGGCAACCTCCATATCCGGCGTGCGCCGCAACTCCGTCACCGGCTGGTTGACAATCTGCTGAACCCGCAGGATGGCGGCATTCATCTGAGACTTCAGGGTCGCGAACTGCTGGGCGTTCGCGCTTGCGCCGGAGGAATCGGCCAGGGCTGGACTCGAGAACCATGTGAGCAGCACAACCAGCCATGGCCCAAAACCGATTCGAGCGGGGCGAAAATCAATCCCAAGTTGTCCGGCCGGGCCGATGGCCAGCAGTTTTTTTGAGAATGCTTGCATCGGGTGAATAAAATAACAGATTGAGTTTTTGATTTCCATCTACTTTTCAGATGGCTGAACGTCCGGCAAATACCGGCGTGTGATTTTTGCAGCGCACAATTTTCCATGAATACTTTTGGCCGCACGGAGCAATAAACACCAATGGAAAATGTGTGCCGGGGGTGAAAACGATGGAATTGTGAGGGGTGATGCAGGAATCGGACCTGGTATGTCAATTGCGTTCAGGAATCCATACGGTACTGACGTAGTCTGCCAGCAACCTACCTGCAGCTTCATTCTTCCAGTCCCGGCCAGAGGATCAATCTTAAGGCCGGGACTTGTTTTGTTTTAGTGGTTATTAGAACCACGTGTGAAAGAGAAATCTGTTTTTGAACGCCCACCCTCACCTGAATCCTCTCCCCCGGAGAGGACTTCCGCATTCACGCTTTCGGTTCTGCGGCTGACCATCTGGCAAATTCAGCCGTTCGATTTTTACGAAAAGCGGCGAACGATTCTCCCTCTCCTGGTCGAGAGGGCTGGGGCGAGGACGCCCGTTTAAGGGACTGATTTCTCCTGATTTCGTGCATTCCTTACTAAATCCAAAATCAGTGTTTATCCGCGTTCATCTGTGCTTAAAAACTTTGCTGCTCTAATATTCCATCCCGGTGAGGTTCGGGATAGTGTTCGCTCGTGCATACAGGCGGCTAATCCGGCACGGCGCCGATGATTGAAATATTCGTTCATCCAGAAGACGAAGCAAAGGCCACAGCCATCATCAACCAGGGCAATCAAGTTTAGGTTGTCCGGTTAATTTCGTTTTCTTCAAGTTTGTGCCCTCTGGCAAGATATGCTAATCTGCGCGTGAAGTTTGAGTCATTACCGGTCCGTTGAAAGAGCCAAATAAGATTTCAAGCCGCGAGGTGACGCCTGCCGATATTTATTTTAATCGGCGCACGTTCATTCGGGCAGGCATCCTGGCGGCCAGTGCTGCCGCTACGGGCCTGGTGTATCGGCATCTCAATCCGGTTGGACAGGGCGAGGTCAATACACCGCTGATTCAGGGGCTCGTCAAACCCACGACAACAGACGCAGTCAATGGTTTTCGCGTGGATGAACCGGAGACATCGTTCCAGGACATCACGCATTACAATAATTTCTACGAATTCTCGACCGACAAGGAAGGCGTGGCGCCGGCGGCTGAAGGATTTGATACCAAAGGCTGGCGGGTATCGGTCGAGGGTTTGGTGAACAAGCCGAAGGTTTTCGACCTCGACGATTTTTTAAAAATCAGTCCGCCGGAGGAACGAATCTACCGGATGCGCTGCGTTGAGGCATGGTCCATGGTGATTCCGTGGGTGGGATTTTCGCTGTCCAAACTGCTCGACATGGTCGAGCCGTTGAGCAGCGCGAAGTATGTGGCTTTTCAGACTTTGCTGGACCCCCATCGCATGCCGAATCAGCGGACTGACGTGCTGGAGTGGCCTTATGTCGAAGGTCTGCGAATGGACGAAGCGATGCATCCATTGGCGATTCTGGCGAGCGGACTTTATGGCCGGGCGTTGCCGCCGCAAGATGGCGCGCCCATCCGGCTGATCGTACCTTGGAAATACGGTTTCAAGGGCATCAAATCCATTGTCAAAATCAAGCTGGTGGCGGACCAGCCGCGCACGACGTGGAGCGAGTATGCGCCGAACGAATACAGCTTCTACGCCAATGTGAATCCGCACGTGGACCATCCGCGCTGGAGTCAGGCGACCGAACAGCGCATCGGCGAATTCGGGCGACGACCGACCCTGATGTTCAACGGCTATGAGGAAGAGGTCGGCCATTTGTACGCCGGAATGGATTTGCGGAAAAATTTCTGAGAAGCATGAAAGAAAGCGACATTCGATTCATCAAGCTTCTGATTCTCGTGAACGGTGTGGTGCCGCTGGCGTTGCTGGTTTGGGATCAATCCCACAACCGACTCGGCGCCAATCCGCAGAATTTCCTCATCCTCACCACCGGCATGATGACGCTGATTTTTCTGATCCTGACGATGGCGGTGACGCCGTTGCGCAAAATCACCGGCCTGAACTGGCTGATTCAGTTCCGCCGGATGCTGGGGCTTTATGCCTTCTTTTACGGCTGCCTGCATTTCCTGTGTTTCTTCAGCCTGGACCGCGCGTTCAGCATTACCAGTACCTTGACGGAAATGCTGAAGCGGAAATACCTGATTCTGGGCAGCACCGCGCTGCTGGTCATGGTGCCGCTGGCGATCACGTCCACAAACGGGATGATCAAGCGGCTCGGGGGCAAGCGCTGGCGGGCGTTACATCGGCTGGCTTACGTTGCCGGCATCTGCGGGGTAATTCATTATTACATGCAGGTGAAGGCGGACACGCGCCAGCCGCTGGTGTTTGCCGCGGTGCTGGCGATTCTGCTCGGATACCGGCTGCTGAATTACTGGCGTCAACGTCAAACGCCGGCAGCGACGCCGGTGGCCAAACCAAAAGCAGTGACATGAAATCCTGTTCATATTGCGGCAAAACGTATTCTGACGACGCAACAGTGTGTGCAGTGGACGGAGAGCCGTTGACTGATGCAGCCGTGGCTCAAAAGAAACCCGCTGGCGGCTGGCGCCGATTGTTCGGAGCGAAAATTCCAGAATTGCCAGTAAATGAAGAACAGAAAACATGGATTGAAAAATCCTTTCAGTGGCTTCTTGAGGAGTTCGGCGCGGATTGTTTTTTAAAACACCAGACGATCCTGCCGGAATTGTCTTTCTTTCCTGATAACTACCAAGGCACGGAGGAGTGCGTTGACAAACTGGTTGAACGTGTTTGCGCCTACATGGATGTGAATCCCGGTTTCATTGATGTGGTGTTTCTGGTTGATCGGGACGAAACTGCGGCGAAACATCGCACCGGAAATGCGGACCCGCATTCAGGGGCTGCGGGGTTGTACTTCTCTCAAACATCGCAAGAAAATCGGAAGAGAATTGCCATCAATGTTTCTCAACTCAAAAACCCGGCCAACGTCATCGCAACTGCCGCACATGAACTTGGTCACGTTATTCTGCTCGGCGGTGGAAAGATTTCCCCGGAAGAAAAACGTCACGAGTATCTGACAGATTTGATAACGGTATTCTTTGGATTGGGGATTTTTACTGCCAATTCAGCGTTCCAATTTTCGCAATGGCAGGATCATAGTCATCAGGGATGGAGCGTTTCGCGAACAGGTTATCTATCGGAGGAAATGTTCGCCTATTCCTTGGCCGCGTATGCCTGGATGCGTGCCGAGACAAATCCCAAATGGTCAAAATATCTGGCGATAAACGTGGGGCATTATTTCAAACGAAGTCTTAAATATCTTAAAGACGGTGGCCAAACATTGCTTCGACAGCTTGCACTCTCAGAAAGTTGAGGTGTTCGTCAGGCAAATTTCCTTTTCTTCAACCGCTTTCCGGCTATCCTGATTTTCCTTTTTGGGAGGGTTGCCGTGCCGGTGACCCGGAATAAATTTTGTGGACAGCGACACGCCGTCCCTCCCGAATTGAATTTTAATAATGGACGCAGCACATATCCGCAATTTCAGCATTATCGCCCATATTGATCATGGGAAGACGACGCTGTCGGACCGGCTTTTGCATCGGACCGGCACGATTTCCGACCGGGAAATGGAAGACCAATTGCTCGACTCAATGGATTTGGAACGCGAACGCGGCATCACCATCAAGGCGCACCCGGTCACAATGCGTTACACGGCCAAAAACGGCGAAACGTACGAGCTGAACCTGATTGATACGCCGGGGCATGTGGATTTTTCCTACGAAGTGTCGCGCAGCCTGAGCGCGTGCGAAGGCGCGTTGCTGGTCGTGGACGCGGCCCAGGGCGTGGAGGCGCAGACGGTTGCCAACGTGCATCTAGCGATGAAGCAGAGCCTCGAAATCATCCCGGTCATCAACAAGATAGATCTGCCGCACGCCAATGTTCCACAAGCACGACAGCAGCTTGAAGAAATCCTGGCCATTCCCGGCGAGACGGCGATTCCCGCCAGCGCCAAGGAAGGGATTGGCATTGACGAAATCCTGGAGGCGATTGTGGCGCGGATTCCGCCGCCGAAGCCGACGGGCGCGCCGAGTTTACAGGCGCTGGCGTTTGATTCGCTTTTCGACACTTACAAGGGCGTAGTGACGCATGTGCGTGTCTTTAACGGCGAATTGAAAGCCGGCCAGCAGGTGAAGTTGCTCCATTCCGGTAAAAATGTGGAGATCAAGGAGGTCGGCAGCTTTAATCCGAAGCCTTACGTCCGCGAAAAACTGGAAGCGGGCGAGACGGGATATTTCACGGCGAACATCAAATCGCCGCAAGAAGTGAAGATGGGCGACACGATTACGGACGCGCGAAATCCTTCGGGCGTATTGCCGGGCTTCAAGGAAATTCATCCGATGGTGTTCAGCGGCATTTACCCGATCAACACGGCGGATTACGAGCATTTGAAATCGGCGATGGCGAAGCTGAAGCTGAACGATTCAGCGTTTGTGTATCAGGCCGAGACAAGCGTGGCGCTGGGATTCGGTTTCCGTTGCGGCTTTCTCGGTTTGCTGCACATGGAAATCGTGCAGGAACGGCTGCGCCGCGAATACGACATGGACATCATCGCGACGTATCCGAGCGTCATCTATCATGTGACACTCACGGACGGCACGTCCAAGGAAGTGGACAACCCGGCGTTTCTGCCCGAGGTGACCTTCATCGCGAAAATCGAGGAGCCGATGGTAAAGGCGTTCATCATCTGCCCGAACGAGAACATCGGCGACATGATGGCGTTGATTTCCGAGAAACGCGGTTCACTCGACCACGCCGAGACACTGGACGCCCGGCGCGTGATGTTGACGACGCTGATTCCACTGAACGAAATCCTCATTGATTTCCATGACCGCATCAAAAGCATGACGCGTGGTTATGGCTCGATGGATTACGAGCTGGGCGGTTATCTGGAAAGCGACATGGTGAAGCTGGACATGCTGGTGAATGGCGAGCCGATGGACGCCTTTTCGAGCATCGTGCATCGCACCAAAGCGGAGGGCCGGGGACGCACGCTGGCGGAGAAACTCAAGGAAGTCATCCCGCGCCAGCAGTTCCAGGTGAAAATTCAGGCGGCCATCGGCGGGAAAATCGTCGCCTCGGAACACGTCAGCGCGTTCCGCAAGGACGTGACGGCGAAATGCTATGGTGGCGATGTGTCGCGCAAGCGCAAACTGCTGGAAAAGCAGAAGGAAGGCAAAAAGCGGATGAAATCCATCGGCAACGTCAATATTCCACAGGAGGCGTTTATTGAAGTGCTGAAGGCATAGACAAAAGTCGAGAGTCGAAGGTTGAAAAACAGGGTCAGGGGATGTTTTTGCACGAAGGCTTGTTTTTTTGCCCTCGACCCTCGACACTCGTCCCTCGACAAATTTTATGATCCGCTGGCTCATTTCAAAAACGATTCGCGAAGCCGTCGCGATGCGCAAACACGTCCATCGCTGGTATTGCGCGCAGCGCGACCTGCTTTCGCCCCAGGCGATTGGGGCGGTGACGCTGGCCATGAACGAGCTGCAAACCGCGATAGACGAGGCGAAACCCAACACGGGCCGGATCCGAATCAAGATGGAGGAACTGGAGTTTGCCGCGAATAAATGGTTGAAACCGTATCCGAACGCCGCCTGGCGCGAGAACGTGGAAGTGTTGCTGGTGGCCATCGCCGTGGCGATGGGCATCCGGACGTTTTTCATCCAGCCGTTCAAAATCCCCACCGGCTCGATGCAGCCAACCCTTTACGGTGTGACCTCCACACCGGATTTCAGCGCCGTCTTCAATGATATCGGTGCTGGTCTGGCTGACAGAACCAAAATCCAATCCGAGATAAATGACCAGTTGAAATTACAACAGGCCATAAATATCCCGCCAATCTGGGGGCGCATTCGAGATTGGTTCCACGGCATTTCCTGCGTTCATTTTGTGGCCCCGACTGACGGGTCGGTGGATGAAATTACAAAGCCCTGGCCGCCGGCATTTTTTTCCATCTACCAACAGATAAAATTTGCCGGGACGTGGTACACCATCTGGTTTCCACCGGATTACGGCGAGGAACCCCTGGAAGTCCGCGCCGGTATTGATTACCCCTTGCGCAACGGCGAGAGCCTCAATCTGCTCAAGGGGCGCGTTTTTAACAGGGGCGAGGATGTGATAAAACTTCGCGTGCAGGCGGGCGACCATTTGTTCGTGGACCGGCTGACGTATAATTTCCGCCAGCCAGAGCGTGGCGAGATTGTGGTTTTTGATACTCATAACATCACCAGCCTGCCGCCCGATCAGCAGAACACTTTTTATATCAAACGCCTGGTCGGACTGGGCGGCGAAACCTTGTCTATCAAACAGGACTATGAAGTCGAGAACGTGCCGATGTTGGGGACACAACCGGTCGGACATCTGGTGGTGGACGGCCAGCCCTTGTCGGCCTCGACTCCTCATTTTGTGAACCTGTATTCTTTTCCTGACGTTCGTTCGGGTCAAAAGGTGTTGGACTATCAACCCAATCGCTATTATGGACACGCGATGCTGAGAGCGCTGGCCCCGGGCGAATCTTTTCAAGTGGAAGCCAATCATTATTTTGTCATGGGCGACAATACTTTCAACAGCTCCGACTCGCGTTACTGGGGCGATTTTTCCAGCGACCATGTCATCGGGAAATCTTTCTTTGTCTATTGGCCCATCACCAAACGGTTCGGGTGGGACAATCAATAAGACCAGTCAACATGAGCGGCGCGAACAGCGAAACGGTTCTGGTCACCGGCGCTTCGTCGGGCATCGGCTGGGAATTGGCAAAATGCTTTGCGGCGGACGGTTCCCGCCTGGTGCTCACTGCTCGTAATACAGAAACACTGCAATCACTCGCTGATGAATTACACCGCACGCACAAGGTCGAGGCATCCGTTTTGACCGCCGATCTTGCCCTGCGCGAAACCCCGGAGCGCGTCTTCAGGGAATTGCAGGGCAGGGGAATCGCGGTGGATGTTCTCGTGAACAACGCCGGCTTTGGCGTTTGGGGAAAGTTCGCCGAATTGCCGCTCTCCAGACAGCTTGAGATGCTTCAAGTCAACATCACGGCGCTGATACAACTGACCGGATTGTTTCTTCCCGGCATGGTACAACGCCAGCGCGGTGGAATTTTGAACGTCGCCTCGGTGGCAGGTTTCTTACCGGGGCCAGGCATGGCGGTCTATTACGCGACCAAATCGTGTGTCCTGTCATTTACCGAAGCGCTGGCCGAGGAATTGGCCGGCGCCAACGTCACCGTAACGGCTTTATGTCCGGGACCCACGCTCACGAACTTTGGCAACATTGCCCGGGCTGACAAGGCGCGAATGGTTCGACCGGCCAGGATGTCCGCAAAAGCGGTTGCCGCCTACGGCCACCGCGCGTTTCGGAAACAACGAGTAGTGGCGATTCCCGGTTTGCAAAATCGCGTGCTAAGCTTTCTCACCCGGCTTGGCCCGCGCTCAATCATAAGGAAAACCGCTGGCAAATTTAACGGAACTTAAGCAATAACTTCTAAAAAGTGGCAAAGAACCAGCTAGAGAGGTGGCGACCAACAAAGATTAACCTGGAACTTTGCAGCAATGATTACTTCACAAACCTTTGCGATAGGGACTGCTCTCCTGATTGCCTTCGGCCTCGTCTTGTTTGGAATCAGGCGGCTGGTAAAGTATTTTCACGAAGAATGCCACAAAGACAATGACTTCAAGGACCCTCCGTACACTTTGGATCCTGCAGACAAACACCATTAAACCTGAGAAGCAGCTCGCGTTCTGACTGTTTGATCAGTGTCAAACTTTATTAAGACACCTGTCCCAAGGCAACACCCGCGCCTAACCGTCAATCCTTACCTTGCGAAGCAGTTAAACGTTGGTTAAGCTTAGCCCTTAGTTGAGGGTTCCCTTAGGCCGCGAGCCAGAGACCACGAAGCTGAGAGAACACGCGAGCAACTCAGACGCTGGCGTGAGAAGTTGTTGTCAATGGCCATTATCGGCCTTTTGGCTGCCATCGCGATTCCCAACTTCCTGAGAGCGCGTTCGACTTCACAGCAGAACGCGTGCATTAACAACCTCCGACAGCTTGACGGCTCCATCCAGGAATGGGCCTTGGAGACAGGACAGACCGCAACGGCCACGGTCAGTGGCACGCAGGTCGAACCTTATTTGGGCCGTGGCGCCAACGGCCAATTGCCCTATTGCCCATTGGACTCGACGAAGACGTTCACCACCAGTTACAAGCTGGTTGACGTCCAGACGCAGCCAACGTGCAATCTGGGCACCGACCCGAATTACAACCACGTATTGCCACCGGGAGCGAATTAAGCCTGCGTGGTTAACGGTTAAATTCAAGAAGCCTGAAGTTCCTGCTTCAGGCCTTTTCGTTTTAGCTGCATTATGCTTGATCGGTGTCAGGTCTTTCCAAGACGAATGTCCCAAGGCAAGCCTCGATACCCTCGACGTGTATCCCTCTCTATACCGTGATTCCTCACTTTCCGGCCAACGCAACCAAGCGTACAACCCCCAACACACCCTAATGAGAAGCTATTATAACTATTATAATATGGCACCTGAAGTGCTTTAATAATAAACACAAAGCGGTTGTAACAGGCAAAAAGTGAACCAAAACCGAAACCATAGAAAACCACCTGTCGTGTTGTTCACACCGCCAAGCAGAAAGAAAAGCAGTATGAAAATGAAAACCTCCCGCAAAGCGGGTTTCACCCTGGTGGAAATCATGATTGTGGTGGCCATTATCGGCCTTTTGGCTGCCATCGCGATTCCCAACTTCCTAAGAGCGCGTTCGACTTCACAGCAGAACGCGTGCATTAACAACCTCCGTCAGCTTGACGGCTCCATCCAGGAATGGGCCTTGGAGACAGGACAGACCGCAACGGCCACGGTCAGTGGCACGCAGGTCGAACCTTATTTGGGCCGTGGCGCCAACGGCCAATTGCCCTATTGCCCCTTGGACTCGACGAAGACGTTCACTACCAGTTACAAGCTGGTTGACGTCCAGACGCAGCCAACGTGCAATCTGGGCACCGACCCGAATTACAACCACGTATTGCCACCGGGAGCGAATTAAGCCTGCGTGGTTAACGGTTAAATTCAAGAGGCCTGAAGTTCCTGCTTCAGGCCTTTTCGTTTTAGCTGCAGATCAGAACATGGGCACCTACCATTGACTTTTCCCCTGCGGACCACCACTTCCGTATTGAAGCCAACGCTTTCTTCTTCCAATAAAAATTCGCGCAACTGTTGCTGCGAAAATACAGCCATCAAAGAAATCGCGAGTGTTCCGTTCGAAATCTCAGGAAATCGCGCTTCCAACGCGCCACAGCGTAGCAAAGGCGCATCCGGCGCGAAGCGGGCAGGGGACTAACGACGAGTGCCTTCAGGTTTGTCGTGGGCATCCGTGAGGCGCAGCGGGCGAAGCTCCACTAGAAGCCTCCATTATCCTAGCCACGTTTCGTTCTCACTGAATGTCCCGTTACCAAAAACCAGAGGGGTAGAAACGCAACAAAACCTAAAAGCGAATAATGCCAAGTCCAGTGAATATTTAAAGAAGGCTCCGGTGGGTAAAGCCATGCAAAGGAAAAAATGGCCGACAAGCAACGAGACACAGTCGCTTCGGCTTTAAGAAAATAAGCGAGCCGGCGCTTTTCGTGCCTAAAATCTGAGCTCCAGGTTCCTCGGAGTCAAGCCCGGCTTTGGAGGGCTCGCCGGTCCAAAGCACACCTAAAAGTGCTTTTTTGAGGAATTTCGTTGGGCACCCGCAATAATAATAGATACACAATGTTTGTTATATTCAGTTTGTGAATTTCTTAATTTGACGAAAATTGAGGCATAGTGTCTAATATCTGTGATGAAATTCAAATTGGCCATGTGTGCGCTGGCCGCGTTGGGGGTGGTTGTAAGCGCTTCAGGAATGAACCGGTGGGAAGCTTTGTCTATGCTTGAAACCGGAGACGATGATTCGGCCATCGGACGCTGCGGGGAAATCTCGCGATTCCAAATTCGAGCCGAGCTTTGGCCCGGCGGCAATCCGCAAAACGCCCGGGCTGCTCTGGGTGTTGCTCGAAACATCATGCAGACGCGCGTGGAACGATTCCAGCAAACACACGGACGCTCACCAACCAACTTCGAATTTTACGTTTTGTGGAATGCGCCGGCAGAGATCGATCACCCGGTGCCTTGCGTGGTGGAACGCGCCCGGCGGTACGCCAACCTGGTTGAGCGCGACACCCGCCAAACTCAGGCGGCCAGTTCCTTCAGGAAGGCAATGAACGCGTCCTGAAATTCCGGGCCAGTTCATAGACTTTCAGATATTCCCGCACCGTCTGTTCCCAGGGAAAAACGGTCTTCATGGCATTGCGTTGGAATTGTCGCAACAACTCCGGCTGTTGATAAAGAACCAGCGCTTTGCGAATGGCTTTGGCCAGCGCGCGTGCCGAGTATTCGTAAAACTTTATTCCGTTGGCGCGTGTTGTGTCTTCCGTAAAACCAATCACACTGTCATCTAGGCCGCCGGTGGCGCGGACAATCGGGATGGCGCCATAACGCAGACTGTACATCTGGTTCAGGCCGCTCGGCTCAAAGCGGGACGGCATGATGTAAAAATCACAGGCGGCTTCAATGCGATGCGCTAATCCCTCGTCATAATTCACGCGGGCCGCGACCTTGGATGGGAAGCGCCGCGCCAGTTCGGCATAACCCCGTTCGTAGGCGGATGAACCGTTGCCCAGCAGAACAAACTGCATGTTGGTATTCAGCATCTCCTCGAGAGCGCCCAATTGAATGTCCACGCCCTTCTGATCCGCCAGTCGCGAAATCGTGCCGAATAACGGCACGCCCCTGCCCTCCGGCAGACCGACTTCCTTTTGGAGCGTGAGTTTGCAGACGGCCTTCCCCGCCAGACGCGTCACCGAATACGGGCATGCCAGAAACCGGTCATGCGCCGGATTCCATTCGTCGTAATCCACCCCGTTGAGAATTCCCAAAAGCTGTTTCTGGCGCCGGCGCAAAAGACCGTCCAGGCCATGGCCAAATTCTTCCGTTGTGATTTCACGCGCATAACGCGGGCTGACCGTCGTAATGACATCGGCAAATACAATGCCGGCCTTCAGGCAATTTAAATGGCCGTAGAATTCCGCACCTTCAATGGTGAAAAATTCCAATGGCAGGTTGGTCAGTTCAAAGGCGCCCGGCGGAAAAACACCCTGATACGCCAGGTTATGAATGGTCAGGCAGGTTGGCGGCGGATTCCCCCACCCTTCCCCGCGTTGTTGTTGCAACAGCAACGCCGGTACCAGCGCGCATTGCCAATCGTGAACGTGCACCAGATCCGGCCGCCAGGGCAGGTAACGCGCGAGGTGCACGGTGCATTTTGACAGGAAAATAAAGCGCTCGGCGTTGTCGGCGTAGCTGATGTCGTTTTCGTGATACAATGAGGCACGATCAAAAAAAACCGGCTGCTCGATGAAATAAACCATCAAGCCCTTTTCCATTTCCAGCGACCACAAGGTTGCCTGGACATGACGGTTGCCCAACGGCAAATCGAAATGCCAGTCCGCCCGGCGCATTTGGGGAAATCGCTCGCGGATGCCACGATATAAGGGCGTGACGATGCGCGCCTCATGGCCCGCCCGCGCCAGCGCTTTGCCCAAAGCACCCACCATGTCAGCCAGCCCGCCGGTTTTGGAGAACGGATGGACTTCGCTGCTGGCCAGAAGAACATTCATTCAGGATTTACGATTGATGATCGATGTTTGGCTTCAGAAAAAAATCGCAAATCATAGACCATCAATCATGAATTCAGGCAGTAATTCGGTCTGCTTTCAAGTAAGACTGAAGCGGTTTGGGTATCAACACGCTGCCGTCGGCTTGCTGATGCGTTTCCACCAGCGCCACAAATAACCGTGCCAGCGCCGTGCCGCTGCCGTTGAGAATGTGCGGGAATTTGTTTTCGCCGGTTTCAGACTTGAACCGCAGGTTCATCCGGCGCGCCTGGAAATCCTCGCAATTCGAGCAACTCGACACTTCGAGATAGCTCCCCTGCCCTGGCGCCCAGACTTCAATGTCGTAAGTCTTCGCGCTCGCAAAGCCCATGTCGCCCGTGCATAACAACAGCACGCGGTAATGAAGGCCGAGCAGTTGCAAAACTTTTTCCGCGTGGCCGACCATTTTCTCCAGTTCGTCGTAGCTGTATTCGGGCTTGACGATCTTAATCAATTCCACCTTGTCGAACTGGTGGACCCGAATCATGCCGCGTGTGCCGACGCCTGCCGCACCCGCCTCACCGCGAAAACACGGCGTGTAAGCACAGTAACGGACCGGCAACTGCTTCTCCGCCAGAATTTCCCCGCGGTGAATGTTCGCCACCGGCGTCTCAGCGGTCGGAATCAAATACAGCTTGCCGAGTTTTTCCTTGTCGTCGCCCTCGGCCACGCCATAGTACTGGTCCCTGAACTTCGGGAATTGTCCCACGCCTTCGAAGCATTGCGGCCCGACCATGAGCGGCGGCGACACTTCGGTGTAGCCGTGCTGCGAGATATGCAAATCCAGCAGGAATTGAATCAACGCCCGCTCCAGCTGCGCGCCCCAGTTGGTATAGAGTATGAAGCCACTGCCGGAGAGTTTTGTGGCCCGCTCAAAATCCACCAGCTTGAGCGACTCACATAGTTCAACGTGTGATCTGGCTTTGAAAGTGAAGACCGCCTTTTCTCCATGCACGCGCACGACCGGATTGTCTCCCGCAGTTTTGCCAACCTTGACCGAGTCGTGCGGGAGATTTGGCAATTGGAGCATCAATCGCTCGCGCTCGGCGTCTGGAGCACTTAACAACTCCTCGTATGTAGCGATCTCGTCACCTAAGTTGCGTGTTTCAGTCTTCTTGGCCTCGGCTTCCTCGATTTTTTTCCGGCCCATCAGCGCGCCAATTTCCTTCGAAACGCTGTTTCGCTGCGCCTTTAACGATTCCAACTTCGCCAGAATTTTCCGCCGCTTTTCGTCCGTTTTGACGATTTCGTCAACGAGCTTCTCATCCCCGGCCCCGCGTGTTGCCAAACGCTGACGCACAAAATCGGGTTCTTCACGGATCAATTTGATGTCGAGCACGAGCGCAATTTAAGAAACGCGCTTGGTTCCGGCAAGCCGATTGGGTTCAATGTTGCGACCGATGAAGTCATTGGAAAAACCAAGCCGCTTCTTGCGCATACCGAAATTGACGAGGACGAGAATGATTCTGGCGCTTGCCGTTGCCGTCGTCGCCGACGGCGTGCAATTGTTGCTTGGGCCGCTCGGCTGGGCTTTTGGTGACCAACTCATTGATATTGTCGCGATGCTGCTGGTGAGCTGGTTGATTGGCTTCCACTGGCTGCTGTTGCCATCGTTCGTTTTGGAACTCGTCCCGGCGGTGGATGAGCTGCCCACCTGGACGGCCTGCGTGGTCGCCGTCATCGCGCTGCGCCGGCGCCGGGAAAAGTTATCATCGGCTGAACACTGACATTACCGGCTGGACGGTATTATGGAGGATTGGTACTGCTAATAGCCGCATTAACATAATTATGCCGAAAGCGACTCCCAAAATTTTACTGGTTGAGACAGGGAAAACTTGCGCGAAGATGTTGAAGCCGTATGAATTTGAGGTCGTCCTGGCACACCGGCTGTCCGCAGGGCTTCAAAAACTCAGTGCGCATAGTTTTGAGCTGGTGCTGGTGGAATTGTCGTTACCTGACAGCAAGGGTATGGAAACGTTCACCCGGCTCGATAAACTCATTTCCCAAACTCCGATTGTGGTATTGGCCGACGCGGAGGATGAAAAGCTGGCGGCCCGAACCATAAAGTTGGGCGCGCAGGATTACCTGCTCAAATCGCAGCTGAACGGTCCGTTGCTGGCGAACGCCATTGGCAAGGCGATTGACCGTCACCAGGGCCAACGGGCGCACGGCTATGAAGGCTTTCTGTTGCAGGCGCTGATGGATAACATCCCTGACTCGATCTATTTCAAGGACCTGCGCAGTCGCTTTCTGGTGATCAATCGCGCCAAGGCCAGGCGGCATGGCCTGACCGATCCTTCGGACGCGCGGGGCAGTAGTGACGCCGATTATTTCACGGAACCTCATGCCCGGCAGGCGCTCGCGGACGAGCAGAAAATTCTGCGGTCCGGCAACCCCATTGAAAACTTTGAAGAAGTTGAAACCTGGCCCGACGGCAGCGAGACCTGGGCCTCAACCACCAAAGTGCCCCTGCGCAACCAATCCGGCCACCTGGTTGGCACCTTTGGCATTTCCCGCGATATTACCAAGCGCAAACGTGCCGAGCGAGCACTGGCCGAGAGCACCCGGCAGTTGCAGGAAAAGAATCGCCAGATCGAGGACGAGTTGAAAATGGCGCGCGAACTGCAACTGGCCATGCTCCCCCAAAAATTCCCAGTCGTATCCGGCGGCAAACCGGGTCACAAAAGCACCTTGAAATTTTTTACTTTTTTCCATCCCAGTGGTGCGGTCAGTGGCGATTTCTTCGATGTCATTGAACTTTCCCCGGCCTCCGTTGGTGTGTTCATTTGCGATGTCATGGGGCACGACGTGCGCGCCGCGCTGGTCACCGCCATGATGCGCGCCCTGGTGCAGGACCTCAGCACCACGGCAACCGACCCCGGCCATCTCCTGTCCTTGATCAATAATGCCCTGTTCAGTGTCTTTCAACAGGCCGGTTCCACCATGTTTGCCACCGCTTTTTATCTGGTCGCCGACCTGGATGCGGGACAATTGTGCTACGCCAGCGCCGCCCACCCCGATCCGTTGCAATTAAACCGGCGGCTGGGCAAGGTGCATCCGCTGGATGCGAGTCCTGGTGGCAAAAAAGGCCCCGCCCTCGGACTTTTTAAAGAAGCGTCTTTTCCGACCTCCCGGGGCAACCTGGGCCCCGGCGATCTGGTCATGCTCTTCACCGACGGCTTGATCGAGGCCGAAGGAAACAACCGGCAGATTTTCAGCCACGAACAATTGATCGCGACCATTTACAAACACGCGGGGCTGCCACCGAAGAAAATGCTCTCCTCCGTGTTGTCCGAAATCCGGAAATTTTCCGGACGCGACAAATTCGACGATGACGTTTGTGTGGTGGGGATGGAGGTCAGGTTTTTAGAATCTCATTGAAAAACTGCTGCTGGCACGGCAGATTTCACCCATGACAAAATCTGTTTTTACCGGGCCGGTTTACGTGGTGCGCGACAATATCGACACCGATCAAATTATTCCCGCGCAGTATCTCACGCTCGTACCCACGATGGCCGACGAATACGAGAAGCTCGGCAGCTACGCGCTCGCCGGACTGCCTGAATCGCTTTACCCGACGCGCTTTGTCAAAGAAGACAAGCTTGACAGTGATTATGCCATTATCGTCGGCGGAAAGAATTTTGGTTGCGGCAGTTCGCGCGAACACGCGCCCATCGCCATCGGTTCGGCCGGCTGCAAAGTCGTCCTTGCCGAGAGTTTCGCGCGCATTTTCTTCCGCAACAGTGTCGCCACCGGCGAGCTTTATCCCTGCGAACTCAGCGAACGCCTTTGTGACACGTTAAAAACCGGTGATGTGGCGACCGTCGATCTGGACGCGCAAACCGTCACCGTAAAAAGCACCGGCAAGGTTTTCAAATTGAAACCGCTGGGCGACGTGCGTTCGGTGGTGGACGCCGGCGGCTTGTTCAATTACGCGCGGAAGAGCGGGATGATTCCAAAGTAAGTTTTGAGCTTTGAATTCTTAATTTTTAGTTGAATCTTGAGTAAATGAGTTCGGCTCAAAACTCAAAACTCAAAACTAAAAATTTCAATTTACTCCCCTGCCCTCGCTCACTGAGAATTCTCCGCGGCAGGTTCACCCTGCGGGAGCGCCGGCCGCCGGCCCGGCGCGATAGATCGAAGACCAGCACTCCAATCATCCGTTTTCGCCAGACCGACTCCGCGCCCAATCATCCGGAAGGTTACGCGCTGACCATTTCCCCAAATGGTATTGAAATTTGCTTCCGCGAAGCCGGTGGTTTGCGCGCGGCGGCGGCGACGTTGCGGCAGTTGCTCCGGCAATATGGCCGCCGTCTGCCCTGTCTGAAAATCCGCGACTGGCCGGATTTTCCGCGGCGCGGTGTGATGCTGGATGTTTCCCGCGGCCGCGTGCCCAGGCTGGAGACACTGCTCGAACTTGCTGAACGTCTCGCCGATTTCAAAATCAATGAACTGCAACTCTATACCGAGCATACTTTTGCCTATCGCCGCTACAAATCTGTCTGGCAAAACTGGGGCGCATTGACCGGCGAGGAAATCCGCCGGATTGACGCGCGCTGCCGGCAACTCGGCATTGACCTCGTGCCAAACCAGAATTCCTTCGGGCACTTGCGCTATTTCCTCGAACATCCACGTCTTAAAAGGCTCGCCGAGGTTTCAGAACCGTACGAGAGTGGCGGCGACGCCCCGTCGCCGACCAGCGACGAGGGCGTCGCTTCCACGTTTGTCCGCCGGCCTTCCACCCTCGCGCCAAACCACCCGGGCACCCTGCCCTTCCTGCGCGGGTTGTATGAAGAATTGCTGCCGAATTTTTCGAGCCGGTTCTTCAATGTTGGTTGCGATGAAACCTGGGACTTGGGACGCGGCCAGAGTAAAAAGCTTTGCGCTGCCAAAGGCCACGGCCGGGTTTATTTCGATTTCCTGAAGAAAATTCATAATGAAGTTTCCGAACGCGGCAAGGCGATGATGTTCTGGGGCGACATCATTTTGAAATATCCGAAACTCATTCCGGAACTCGCAACATTTTCCCGTAGCCGCCGACGTAAGTCGGCTCATTTTAACGAGAGCGGACTGACGTCCGCTGCTACAGATGACATCATCGCTTTGAACTGGGGCTACGAGGCGAATCATCCTTTTGAAAAAGAAGCCAGGCAGTTCGCCAAATCAAAAATCCCATTTTACGTCTGTCCCGGCACTTCGACCTGGCAAACGTTGATTGGCCGCCACGACAACGCACTGGCCAATTTGCGCGCCGCCGCAAAAGTTGGGAAAAAATCAGGCGCCATCGGCTATCTCATTGCCGATTGGGGTGATGGCGGTCATCCGCAGCCTTTGGCTGTGAGTTGGCCCATGTTTCTGGCCGGCGCGTCGCTGGCCTGGAACGCAAAGAATTTTGACGAGCGAACACTGGCCCCGGTTTTGAGTCGCGATGTGTTTGCAGATTCGACCGGCAAAATTGCCGAGGCCGCGCTCCAACTCGGCTTTGTGCATCGCCAACTAAAGGTAAAAGTACCAAATGAAACGCCGCTCGGCACGGTCATCACCGCCCCACCAGCCAAGGAGCGTGAATTGTTTTGCCAGAACGGGCTGAAATGGTTCGAAAAGATTCCGGCGGCGAATATTCGTACCACTTTGAAAGAAATCGAAAAACAGCGTGCAATCCTGTGTGCGGCCGGCAGGGCGTACCACTCCGTGCGCGCCGTCGTTCACGCTCGCGGCGGGCAGAGGACCGCCCGCCCTGCCTTGCTGGTGGAATTGGATCTGGGCGCGCGTATGGCGGCGCAATCGTGCAAATTCATGCTGTGGCAGCAGGCGGTGGCATTCGGAAAAATGTCACAGGCAAAACGATTGGCGCAAGGTGGCATCAGCGAACTGCAAAAATTGGAAAAAGATTTCAAAGCCCATTGGCCGTTGCGCAACAAAGCCACGCCGAAACACTGCTCTGCTTTCCTTCATTGGCGCATCAATGATTATCGGCAAAGTTCCTGATTCGGAGGGACGAGTCATACGAGCCCACATATTCAAAGTCTCTACGAATCGGGGACTCGTATAACCCGCCCCTCCGAAAATGGATAATGGCTCAGCGCCGTTTGACCGGCCGGATCGGCGGTGGGATGGGAATCTTCGGCGGCCGAGTTGGCGGCTTTGGCCAGTGCTTTTCGGCATATTGAGCAGCCTGTTGGGCAACCCTCTCCACCGATTCCGCAACCGGCGCAATGTCACGAACAGCTTCCTGCGCTGGCGTTCCGATTTTGCCGGTTTGCTTCGACAACCAATCTTCCGCCTTGGTTGCCAGTTCACCGATTTTGCCTTCCGGGAATTTCATCTCGCCGAAATGAAAAGAAGGCAGAGATTTCATCAGATCGGGCGTCGCGCCAGCCGGGCTGATAGGCTCATTCAGGCGGCTGGCCATCGTATCCAACGTTTGGTAACCGTTCACGATCCAATCCAATTCTCCCGTTTCGATGTTGAGCACCAGGCCATGCACGGGAATTTTTGGGCCGATGAGCGGGCTGTGCCGGACAATGTCGCAGGACTTGATGACGTTTTGCCGTTCGCTGCTGAACAAGCCGAAGAATTCATTAAGATTTTCCGGCAACAGATGCCGTTCGATCCCCAACTCCTTGAATCGCTCCAGCAGTTGCAGAGTGGTGGTTTTGCCGACGAGGCAATTCGTGTGGCCGATGATGGCGATTTCCTTGCCGCCCTTGACCGCGCAGGCCAGCGCCAGTGTGCGCATCATCGAACTCATCGGATCAAAAATGATGTTGCCCGCGTTGCGCAACCAGATGAACTGGTCCGCCGGCAGCGCCAGCGCGTTTGGGAAAAACGCGTTCAGCCGCGGGTCAATGCACGTCAGCGCTATGACCGGTAGTTCGTTCTCGAAATCCGCCGGATGGAGGCCGGCTTCCTTGTCGCCAGCCACCGCCCGGTGGTTCGCGTCAATGATGGCTTCAAAAAGTCGCATAAGCTTTACGAATCAGAACAACTGGTGGACGTTTTTCGCCCAACGCACAGTGACTTTATATGTGCTGTAATCCGACTCCGGGCGAGCAGCCCTACCTTCAATTTTAAAGGCCGTTTCGCCGCGAGGGAGTATTGTTACACCACGATATTCATCTGCATTCACAGTTATTGCATCAAACTGTCTGCCGGATTTATCCAAAAACTGGGCCTCTACACCAACATCTTTCCACGCGATATCACTGTGATTTGTAAGTGTACCGACAACAGTGACATATACATTTACATTACTATCACAACCAGAAGTGGAAACCCGCTGACTGAGTTGCGAATTCAAAACTGTAATTTCGTTACGATATGTCGCAAATTCTTCCTTTGGCCCAAACACTTTATCCATGAAGAAGCTGACCCCTACAAAATAAACGGTCACGACAACAAGACCAAGTGCTGTAAGCACCTTGGGATTATACAACGACCATTTCCTCTGCCAGTACCGGCAATATGGGCAAACCTTCGCTGCTATCTTTATCGTCTCAGCACAGTGCGGGCAAACTTTCGTTTGTTCGTTCTCGGCCATAACTTTCAAGCTGATTTCTTCCACGGCTGCGGTGGCAACAGTTCTTCGGGCAGCAAATACCAAAGTGCCAAATAGAGGAAGATGCCCGGAAACGCAGCACTGAAAAGGGTTCCTACAACCCAAGCCACTCGGAGTCGCGAAGACCGCAATTCGAAATGTTCCGCCAGTCCGCCGCAAACTCCGGCGATCCGGCGATTATAGTGTGAACGGCACAGTTTCATTTTTTCACGATTTCGTAACAGCCGAGGTAACGAGGCTCCATTCATCTGGAACCCTCAACCAACCTCGAACAATAGAGCCTCCTCACGTCGACTACAACGGATTGAGGCTATTTGTCTTTGTCATCACCTTTGGCCATCGCTTTCTTCAACGCCGGGACCTGTTCCAGTAATTTCTCAAATTTCACGCCGGTCAGAGCTTCCAATACGGGCGGCAACTGGCTGATGATGGTGGTCACGTCGCCGGTCAGCTTGCTCGCGCCACCGCCGGGACCGTTGCCGCTGTTGATAATGACCATCTTTTCCGTCTTCGCCAGCGGCTCGCTGATCTTGCCCGCTACTTCCGGCAGCACGCGCACAATCATTTCGATGACCGCCGCCTCGTTGTATTGCTTGAATGATTCAGCCTTGGCCTGCATCGCAGAAGCCGTCGCCTTGCCTTGCGCTTCGATAACGGTGGCCTGCGCCAGACCGCGCGCCTTGTTTGCCTCGGCTTCGGCGATACCGGTGACTTTCGCCACATCCGCGCTTGCAAAACCGGTTGCCTTGGTCGCGGACGCGGCGCCGGCGGCTTCGGTTTCCAACTGGAATTTCTTCGCATTCGCCAGCGTCTCGACACGGTAACGTTCGGCGTCCGCGGGTTTCTGCACCGTCGCTTCAAGTTCGCGCTGGCGGCGCAGGATTTCCTGCTGTTGCAGTTCAATCTGCTTTTGTTTCTCAACGATGCTCACCTGCACTTCCTCGGCCTTCACCAACTGGCCGGTCTTGAACTTCTGCAAATCGTAGGCAAGGTCAGCCTGCGCTTTTTGCACATTTACCGTGGCCTGATATTGCGCAACGTTTGATTGGTAATCTCGTTGCGCCTCGGCGACTTTGGTATCGGCCTGGAACTTGGCTTCCTGCCCGGCCTGGTTTGCCTGCGCGGACCGGATGGTCGCGTCGCGATCGGCCTCGGCCTGCGCGATGATGGCGTCGCGTTTGACCTGGGCAATGCGCGGCTTGCCCAGCGCGTCAAGATAGCCCTGGCCGTCGCGGATGTCGCGGATGGTAAAGCTGACAATGCCCAACCCCATGTTGCCCATGTCACCGGCGGCCACTTCCTGGACCTTCTGGGCGAAGGCATCGCGGTTCTGGTAGATTTCCTCGACGGTCATCGTTCCGAGAATCGCGCGCAAATGGCCTTCGAGCGTTTGCGTCGCAATGTTACGGATTTCATCCTGGGATTTGCCGAGGAACTGTTCCGCGGCCGTGCGGATGGAAACATCGTCGCCCTTGACCTTGATCTGTGACACACCATCCACCTTTACCGGCACGCCTTTGCTCGTATAGACTTCCGGCGTCTGGACATCAATCGTCAGCAGTTCGAGCGAAAGCACGTCCACTTTTTCCAGCACCGGCCAGACAAATGTGCCGCCACCTTTGACAATGCGGAAGCCGACCACGGATCCGTCCTCCAAACGATGCTTGCGTCCGGACACGATGAGCACCTGGTTTGGGCCGACCTTTGTGTAACGGCTCAGAACGAGGATGAACAGTAAAACCAAAACGACGGCCACGACCAGCGCCGCGAGGACGGCCATGCCGTTTTCGAGGAAATTCAAGGCAAAGAGGGGGGAAAAGTTCATGTTAATTTATAATTTTGGTTGGTGGTTGATGGGCGAAATCAATGGGAAATCTCGACGTAAAACTGCGTGCCCATGACACGTTTGATTCTGACGGACTGGCCGCTGGCGATGGCCGTGCCATTCTCCACACGCGCCGGCGCGGTGTAGCGGGTACCGCGGACGACATAGGCAATTTCGCCAACACCGTTTTCGGGAATGGGCGTAATAACGCTGGCATCCGTGCCGGCGATGTCGGCGATGTGCGATTCACTGGAACCCTGGGTGTGGCTGAACAGGATGGCTAAAAATTTATACAGGCAGCCGGCCACGACGAAGGCGGCAACAATTGAAAGGGGCGCGCTGATGACGGCCTTGTGGGTGAGCGGAATTTCCGTGAAGATGATGCCGAAACCGCCAAAGGCAGTGACGAAGGCAGCGATAATGGTGGGACTGAAAATGGAAATGCCGGGCATGTCGCTGCTGTCAGCGCCGGCCTCCGCATGGCCGCCGCTGCCGCCAACGTGATCGCCATGGCCGCCAAAGAAATGGCCGAGTGCGACGCTTAATAGAGTGAAAGCCAGCCCCACCACCAGACAAAACAGATAAATGGAATATACGGTCATAAGCCCTCGCTGAGTTTTGGTTGGAACGAGTAAAATCCCAACCTCCTTCCAACGCAAGCAGGAAAGGCGGGCTTGTTTTTACGGAGTTCCTTCATACTTGCGTTTATCAAACACCCGCCCGGTCCGGTTGGCACCTATAATCCGTCGGCAGATTTGTAAACAGGATTCAAACCACGGATGGACACAAAGAGAGATGGATAAAAAAATCCCCCCACTTGGCCTGTGGTCACCACTCTCCCCGCCTGGTGGGGAGAAGGCCGGGGCGAGGAATGTGTCCGATTTTGTTTGTATTCATCCGTGTTCAAGTTGTCAAAATCCGCATAAATAAATGGTTTCTTGATGCGTTGGACGGCCACTTTCAGCGGAACTGTCAGTAAGGCGATGGATGCACGCACTATTGGCCATTACTCTGCCACTACTACGTTGAAACTCGCCTACTACACCTCAACGTGTCGCGGCGGTTCTGGTGCATGATTCAGACCTATGCACATGAAAATGTCGGAATTGCAAAACCGCAAAATTAGTCAAGCAGCTCGTAATGGCGTTTGCTAGTTTAGCGTGCAAATGAACGGCACACGGCCAATGCATAAAACAACGTGGAATGATTATAAGGAGCGCATTCTGCGGGTGTTGAGGCATATCCAGGAGCACCTGGATGAGGCGTTGGATTTGGAGGAGTTGGCGCAGGTGGCGTGTTTTTCGAGTTTTCATTTTCATCGCGTCTTCGCGGCGATGACGGGTGAGACGATTGCGGACCATGTGCGGCGGCTGCGGTTGGAGCGGGCGGCGATGCAACTGAGGTCGGGCGCGAAGCAGGTGATTCAATTGGCGCTGGACGCGGGTTACGAGGCGCATGCGGCGTTCACGCGGGCGTTCAAAACGGCATACGGAGTTTCGCCAGCTGGGTTTCGCCGCACGACGGGACCCATCGCCATTCTCGCCGCGCCGTCCGGCGTGCATTTCCGGCCGGGAGTTCCTTTGACCACATTCAACACAAGTCACATCACAAAAAAGGTTATGAAAGTCATCACCACCAAAATCAAACCGATGCGCGTGGCTTATTTGCGGCATGTCGGGCCATACGCATACGAAAGTGTCAGTCACACGTGGATTGAACTTACGGCACGGTTATCGGCGGACAAGCAGGTTCGCAAGCGTTCGGTGTTCATCGGCATTGGGCACGATGATCCATCGGTGACCCCGGCCTCGGAGCTTCGTTACGATGCGTGCATCACGGTGGATGAAGACTATAAGCCGAAGAAGCCGGTTGAGTTGCAGACCATCGTCGGCGGCGATTACGCCGTGGCAAAAAATTGCCCGTTCGGGAAAGTCAAGGACGCCTACCAGTATTTGTTCGGCAAATGGCTCGCGCGGAGTTCCCGGGAGTTGCGGCCTGCACCGAGCTTTTTTGTGGTGGTGAATGCCCAGGACGCGGTCGTGCGCACGAAACTGCGGTTTGATATTTATATGCCGTTGCAGCCGAAGCGGCCCCTGAATAAAGCGAAGCCAATGACCATCGAAGTGACGACGCTGGAACCGCAGCGGGTCGCGTATATGCGGCATGTGGGCCCGTACAATGGGGCGTATCGGAAATGGCTGGATTTTACGACGAGGCTGATGAAGGACGGGTTGCCCCGCAAGGATTCCTTGTTCATCGGCGTGCCCATGGATAATCCGAAGGTCACGCCGCCAGAGAAATTGCGTTATGACACCTGCGTGACGATGGATGAGAAATACGTGCCCACAAAGCCGGTGCGTGTGCGAACGATAGCGGGCGGCGATTATGTGGTGGCGAGGAATTGTCCGATCATGGCGATCGCCAAGGGCTATGAGAAATTGTTCCGCTCATGGCTGCCTAAGAGCGGTCGCAAAGTACGGAAGGCCCCGTCGCTTTTGGTGGCGGCGAATGGTCCGGAGGGGATGCCGCCGACGTTTCGGTTCACGGATATCTATGTGCCATTGGAGGTGGCGAAGTAAGAATCGGTTGGGAGAATCGCCGTACCTGGACAGCGTCGGAAGATGTCCTACCTCCACGAAGACGCGCCGTCAGTCAAAGTGTCGGTTAAAATTAACGCCAGTAGTGAAAGATTCTGGCGGGTTAAACCAAATCGTCTTTAATTTTCCAAACAATTTGCTAATTTCCTTTTAATTTCAATCAATGCGGCAAACCGTGTCCATCTGCGGTTAAGAGATTTTTTCTCCGGTCGGAACCGGGCAAGGGCCAAATTCCAAACCGCTTCCCGCTTGCCAAGCGGCCCCGGCTTTTTCATCGTCTGGCCATGCAATCCTACGAACTGTTGCGCGAGGTATTTGAGAAAAAGACACCCAAACAGGTCGCCGCCGACCTCGGTCTGTCGCTCTCCATGGTCTATAAATGGGCCGAACCGCCAAACAACGCTTCCGGCAGCGGCACCGGCAACCCGCTCGACCGGATCGAAGCCCTGCTGGCCAGCACCGGCGATCACCGGCTGGTCCAATGGATTTGCCAGCGCGCCGGCGGTTTTTTCATCATCAATCCGAAGAACGCACCACATCCGCATTACCTGATCCCCGCTACCAATCAGATTGTGCAGGAATTTGCTGATCTGCTGCATGTCATCGCCACTGCCACCGCGGATGACAAAATTGCGCCACCGGAAGCCAAACAAATCCGCGCCCGCTGGGAGGAATTGAAAACCGTAACGGAAGGTTTTGTCGCGTGCTGCGAACAGGGAAACTTCGATCACATTCGCCAGCACGCGGCCAGACACGCGGCGTCAACCCAGCCGCGCGCTTAAAATTTTAAGATTTATCGGCTTTTTATATCCCACGCGTCGCGCAGGCCGTCGCCGAGAAAATTCAGCGCCAGCAAGGTGGTCACCAGCACCCCGCCGGGGAAGGCAATCAGCCACCAGTAGATGCGGATGGGATTGATTTGGGAAACGCCATCGGCGATAAGCGTGCCCCAACTGGCCATCGGCGGTTGCACGCCCATCCCGAGATAGCTCAAAAAGGATTCGTACAGGATGATGGCCGGCATCGTCAATGCGAGGTAAGTAATGACCACGCCGAAGATGTTCGGGATGATATGCCGTGCCAGAATTCGCACCGGTCCGCCGCCCAATGCGCGGCTGGCCTCGACAAAGGCACGGGTCCGCAGCGAAAGCACCTGTCCCCGCACGATACGCGCCATCGTCAGCCAGGACACCGCGCCGAGACCGACGAACAGCAGCGTCACACGCAGTCCCCCTTCCAGCGCCGGCGAATTTTGAATGAAGTGCGATCGTTTGAGCACTTCACCCAGGGTGGTTATCAGCACCATGACAAAAATGATGGAGGGCAACGAGTAAAGGACATCCACGATGCGCATCAAAACGGCGTCCACCCGTCCGCCGAGGTAACCGGCCACCGCGCCCCACAGCACGCCAATGATGAGACTTACCAGCGCGCCGACGACGCCCACGAGCAGCGAAATTTGCGCGCCGAACAGGACCCGGGAAAAAAGATCGCGTCCATGCAGGTCCGTGCCGAACCAATGTTGCGGGGATGGGGCGGAAAATTGTGCGTTGGAGAGCTGATCCGGGTTGTGGAGTTCGGCGAAGTGTGCGCCGGAGATTCTCAGGATGACCGGCCAGGTGATGATGGCCAGGAGCAGGAAGGCAAGGAACCATGCGCTGACAACGGCGGAATGATTTTTTTGGAAGCGCCACCACGCCTGTTGTCGAGGGTCGAGGGTCGAAGGTCGAGAAAGACCCTCACCCCGCCCCTCTCCCATCCGATGGGAGAGGGTGTCCGCCAGGACGGGTGAGGGCATTGGGCTCTCGTCTTTCGTCGCTCGTCTCTCGTCTGCCTCATTCATATTTCACGCGCGGGTCGAGCAAAGTGTAGGAAAAGTCCACGATTAAATTAAAAACGATGAGCAGGACGGCGTACAGCAACGCCAGATCCACCGCTACGGTGTAATCGGAATTCAGGGCGCTGTTGATGAAAAATACTCCGATGCCGGGAATCTGGAAAATGTTTTCAATGACAAACGAGCCGGTCAGCAAATCCGCGAGCATCGGGCCGGAAAACGAAACGACGGGCAGGATGGCAATTCGCACGGCGTGCTTGAGTAGCAGGATGTTTTCGGTCAGCCCCTTGGCGCGGGCGGCGGCGACGAACTCGGATTGCATCGCGTTCAACATGCCCTCGCGGAACAGCCGGGCGATTTTGCCGGAGAAAAACAAGCCGAGGGCTACGGTCGGCAGAATCATGTGCGCCGGCGATTCCCATAGCGCGACCGGCAACCACTGCAATTTGATGGAGAAAATCAGGATCAGCAGCGGCGCAACGACGAAACCGGGCACGCAAACGGCCAACATGGCCAGAAAGCTGCCGGCATAATCCGGCCAGCGGCCGCGCCGGGCCGCCGTGAAGAATCCCAACGGCAGCCCAACGGCCATGGCAAAACCGAAGGCCAGCATTCCCAGCGTCATGGAAACCGGCAGGCTCTGCTGGATGATGTCACTGACGCGGTGGCTGCGGTATTTGTAGGAAATATTGAAACTGGCGGGCGCATGATGCCAACGACCGGCGGCGTCCTTGTCCCAGACCAGGCCGAAGAAGCGCAGATATTGTTTCCAGACCGGTTCGTCGAGATGAAAGGCGGCGCGGAGATTGTGTTCGATTTCCGGCGACGCGGGTGCGCGCTCGCGATCGAACGGGCCGCCGGGCACCAGATGTACCAGCGCAAATGCCAGCGCGCTGATGACCAGCAGCAGCGGCACGGCGAAGATGAGGCGTCGGATGAAATACATTTTGTCGTTCTATTTCCCCCCCTGCCCTGTTTTATAAATGGTCTGCAACGGATGGTCGTCCAGAATGTTCTGGTAGAAACCCCGGATCCTGTTCGTGTCAAAATAATTCAGACCGACGTAGTAAAAAATCGGGATGATGGGCAGTTCGTCATGCACCAGCAACGTTTCCGCCTGTTGAAAAAGCTGTTCGCGTTTCTTCAAATCGGTTTGCTGGTTGGCTTCATTGATGAGCGCGTCGTAATGGGCGTTCTTCCAGCCGGTCCGGTTGTTGCCATTGTTGCTGGTAAAACAGTCGAGGAACGTGTTCGCGTCGTCGTAATCGCCGATCCAACTGGAGCGCGCGGTTTCATAGTCGAGATGCGAATACGAACTCAAGAGGACTTTCCACTCGACCTGCCGCAAATCCATCTGGATGCCCAGATGGTCGCGCCACATTTGCTGCAACTCGATGCCGATGTCCTGGTGGAGTTTGCTGCCGCCGCCCGCCGCCGCGTCGAACATGTATTCAAATCTCGGAAAACCCTTGCCGCCGGGATAGCCCGCTTCCGCCAGCAATTTCCGGGCGAGCGCGGGATCATAACCCAACCCAGGTGGCGAGGTGTAATTCGCCGTCCACGGTGGGACCAGCGTGGCCGCCGGCACTTCGCCGGCTCGCGTGATTTTTTTGACGATGAGTTCTTTGTCAATCGCCAGCGCGAGCGCCCGACGGACGCGCGGGTCTGCAAACGGCGTTTTGGTCACGTTGAAACGGATGAAATAGGTGCCCAAGTAATTGAACGAATGAAAATCGGGCCGCCTTCGCAGTACGTCCAGCAATTCCCCGGGCACGAGTGTCCGGTCGAGTACGAGGTCCGCCTGGCCGTTTTCATAAAGATTGAGCGCCGTGTCCGGCGAACCGAGCGGCAGGATGTCAATGATTTGCGCCCGCGTGTTCGCCGCGTCCCAGTAGAGTGGATTTTTCTGGAGGCGCACCTTGTCATTGGGCCGCCAATAGGCGAGTTCAAACGGTCCGCTGACCGGCAACGGTTTGGCCATCAGCCAGCGGTCGCCGTATTTCTCGATGGCCTGGCGCGGCACAACGCTCATCACGGGCAAGGTGCACAAATCGAGAAAAAAGGCCGTCGGATGATTCAGCTCCACGCGCACAGTATATTTGTCCACCACGTGAACGCCCACGAACGAAGGGTCTTTGATTTTGCCGGTGACAAAATCCTCGCCGTTCTTCAAATAAAAAAATTCCCCGGCGTAATCGGACGCCGTGGCCGGGCTGGCCGCACGCAGCCAGGAATAAACCACGTCGTCCGCCGTGATTGGCCCGCCGGTGGACCAGAGCAGATTGGTGCGCAGATGGAACGTGTAGGTGCAACCGTCCGACGAAATGTCCCAGCTTTGGGCCAGGCCCGGAATCGGCCGGGCGGTCTTCGGATCGAGCCGCATCAATCCTTCAAATAAACCGATGACAACGCGAAATTCCGGGATGCCGGAAATGATGGCCGGGTCAAGCGATTCCGGCTCGGCATTGTTGATGATTGTGACATCGGCCGGCGGCTCACTGCGAATGCAGCCGGAATTCAGAAAACAGCCGGCGGAAATCAAAAGGCAGAGAAATGCGTTACGCAGCATGAGCGCCCGAGTCATCACGGTTCGGAGTTCCATATTGACGCGGCCTCCGGAAGTTGGGGCTCCGGGCAAAACCACTCGCCGCATTTTGGCACCAGTGTCAAATTGCCTCTTCCGATTTCCGGTTTCCGATTTCCGGCTTCTGGCAGAGGCGCTTTTCAAATTAGCGGCGCGTTATTTTGATTGCAGCGGCGCGGCGGGCGGATTGGAGGGTACGGCAGCAGGCGCAGCGCCCGGCGTCGTCAGCGGCACGGACAGCAAATTGTTCGTTCCCGTCGCTGGTGGCGCGGCCGGCAGCGAAGGCGGCAGAGCGACAGGCGTTTCCGTTTGTTTCTGCTGCACCTGCTGTTCAAACTCCGAGGAACTGTTCTTTTTATGCAATTGGTCCTGCAAATAACCAAGCAACAGGGCCAGCAGGAAGAAAATCACCGTCGCATATTTTGTAATCTTGGTCAGCGCGTTGCCCGAACCCGCGCCGAACAGCGCGTCCGCCGCACCGCCGCCGAAGGCCATGCCCGCCCCGGCGTCCTTCTTTGGCAATTGGATCAACACCAGCAAGATCAACACCAGGCAGTTGAGCACCAATAACGCCGTCAAAATTCCAGCAATGAAAGCCATAACCAAGTTTATATCGAGTTCTTGACGATGTCAGCAAAACTTCGCGTTTCCAGCGACGCGCCGCCCACCAGGGCGCCGTCCACATCCAGCTGGCTCATCAACTCGCGCGCGTTGCCCGGCTTCACGCTGCCGCCGTATTGAATGCGGACCTTTTTAGCCACCGCCTCACCAAACAACTTGACCAGCAATCCGCGAACGAACGCGTGCGCCTCCTGAGCCTGCTGGGTGGTTGCCGTTTTACCCGTGCCGATGGCCCAGACCGGTTCGTAGGCAATGATCGTCTCAACCATCTGTTCTTTCGTCAAGCCGGCCAGGCCGCCGCGGATCTGCGTTTCCAGAACCTTTTCCATCTGTCCCGCTTCCCGCTCCGCCAACGTTTCGCCGACACAGACAATCGGCTTAAGACTCGCTGCGTGCGCCGCCGCCGCTTTTTTGGCAATGAGCGCGTCAGATTCCTTTTGATGCTGCCGCCGCTCGGAATGGCCGAGAATGACATAGCGTACGGAAAATTCCTTCAACATGCCGGCGCAAATTTCGCCGGTGAACGCGCCGAAATTGTTTTCGTTCATGTTTTGCGCACCCAGCCGGATGTTGGAATCATCAATGATGGCCTTGGACACCGATTCCAGAGCCGTGAACGGCGGACAGACCACAATGTCCACCTCGCGGATGTTGGCCAGCTCCAGTTTCAGGTCTTTCACCAAGGCCAGCGCCTCGGCCACCGTTTTGTTCATCTTCCAGTTGCCTGCAATAATCAATTTTCGTTCTTTATTCATGTTTTGAGAATCTTAACGCAAAGACGCAAAGGTTCAAAGTCGCAAAGCCCTTATAGGCCATTTACGACACGATGAATCCCATTCTTCACGTATTGTTCGCCAAAATTTATGACCAAACCCAATTTCAACTTCGTCAAACGCAAGTACGTCAACATTTGCGCCTCGAAAATCGGATTCCACCCGGTTACCGCTTTGTTATCCACCAACACCAGCCCGTTTAATTTTAAATCCAATCTTAATGGAACACCGAGTTGCTTGCTTTTATAAATTATGGGCACCTGCAATTGGCGTTCGACTTTCATGCCCCGGCGAAGCAACTCTTCCATCATTGCCTCTTCATACACCGATTCAATCAACCCAGGCCCGCCCAGCTCTCGATGAACTTCAATCGCGCTGTCCACAATGACTTTGCTAATTTCATTTTCATTCATCCCTGTGTCTTTGCGTCTCCGCGCCTTTGCGTTAAATCATTTGTCCGTTAACGCTGCCACGCCAGGCAGAAGCGCGCCTTCCAGAAATTCCAGGCTCGCGCCGCCACCCGTGCTCATAAATGTCACTTTGTCACCCAGTCTGGCCTTTTTCAGCGCCTTTACGCTGTCGCCGCCGCCGATGATGCTCTTGGCGCCCTTCTGCGTGGCGTCGGCCACCGCCTGCGCCACAATGTTTGTGCTCGCGGCAAAGCGCGGGTCTTCAAACATACCCAGCGGCCCGTTCCACAAAATCGTTTTCGCGCCCTTGATGATTTCGGCGTAATGCGCAGCGGTTTTCTCACCGACACCAAAACCTTCTGCGTCGTCGGGAATATTGCCGCTCACCGTGCGGACATTGGTGAAATCAAAGACCGGCTTGCCCTTCTTGTTGAGCTTGCCCGTGTCCACCGGGGTTGCGATCACCACGTCCACCGGCAGTTCAAATTTGACCCCGAGCTTCTTCGCCTTGGCTTCGGCGTCGAGCGCAGTTTGTTTGTGGTCCGGTTCGACAAGCGATTTACCGATCTTTTCGCCGTGTGCCAGCTTGAATGTGTAAGCCATTGCGCCGCCGATCAAAATTGTGTTCGCCTTTTCCAGCAAACGGTCAATGACCTTGATTTTATCCGAAACTTTTGCACCACCAAGAATGACGACAAAGGGGCTTGTCGGATTTTCCAGTTCTTCACCCAGAAATTTCAATTCACGTTCCATCAACAAGCCCGCCGCGCATTTGCCGCCCCGTTTGGCGACCACGCGAGCGACGCCTTCCGTGGAAGCATGAGCGCGGTGAGCCGCGCCAAACGCGTCGTTCACGTAAACATCGGCAACCCTGGCCAGCTTTTCGGCAAATGCCGGATCGTTCCTTTCCTCTTCGTTGTAATAGCGGACATTTTCCAGCAGCACCACGTCGCCGTTTTTCATGGCAGCCACGGCTTTCTCCACTTTTTCGCCGATGCAATCGTCAACGAAAGTCACGGGTTTGCCCAGCAGTTCGGACAATTTCACCGCGACCGGCTGGAGCGACAGGCTGGCGTCGCGCTTGCCTTTGGGGCGGCCGAGGTGGGCGGTCAGAATCAATTTGCCGCCTTTTTCAATCAAAAGCTTGAGGGTCGGCAGCGTCTCGACAATGCGGGTGGCGTCAGTGATGACCATCTTGCCGTCTTTTTCTTCCACCGGCACGTTGTAATCCACGCGCAAAAAGACCCGTTTGTCGCGGACATCCAGATCTCGAACCGTCAATTTTGCCATAAATTTATCCTGATTTCTAAAAATTCAGAAATGCGAGGATAACTGGGAGAGGCTCCAAGTAAAGTGAATTCAGCGCGGGACAAGGTTCTCTAACCGTGCCAATCAGGCGGCCGGGCCGAATTTTCTACACGTAAAGGACGCTCTGCAAATCGCGCACGAGGACGCTCATGAAGGGATAACGCTTTTCCGGCTCGCGCTCGATGCACCGGAGAATGACTTTTTCCAGCGCGGGAGGGATGTCGGCATTGTGTTCGTGCGGCGGCAGCGGGCCGGACAGGTCCAATTGCCGGGCCAGAATTTCACCGGGATTCTCACCGGGGAATGGCTTTTGGTTTGTCAACAGCTCGTACGCGGCGACGCCGTAGGCGAAAATGTCCGCGCGCGGATCAATCGGCTGGCGCTGCAATTGTTCGGGCGCCATGTAAGCGGGTGTGCCCGGATTTTTCGACATTTTCTTCGGCTTTTCCGGGATCGGCTGGGCGAGGTCAAAGTCAATGATCTGCACGTTGCCGTTGCGGGTCACCAGGACGTTTTCCGGTTTGAAATCGAGGTGCATGAATCCGCTTTCGTGCACGTGACTCAAACCCAATGCCATATCAATGAGTATCTGCGCCACATTTTCGGCCAGGACCGGGTCCTGCCTTCCGTATAATTCCTTCAAATTCGCCGCCTCCACGTAATCCATGACGAGATAAGGAACGCCTTCGGCCTTGCCGTGCTCGACGTAGCCGACAATAAAATCACTTTGATTAAGCTGTGACAACACGCGGCAGCCGTGCAGAAAGCGGCGCCGGGCCAGAAAATTAAATCGCAGCTCTTTGCGCAACTTTCTGAGAGCAAAGGGGCGGCTGCGACCATCCGTCACCAGCCAGATCTCGGCCATGCCGCCGTTGTTCAGCAATTCCTGAAGATAGTACCGCCCGAACTGCTTTTGCGCCGGTTCGACGCCATCCATTGTTTCCAGTTTACTCGCCATGCCGCTTATTTAATAACATGGCGCATCCTTGAGCGCGAATTAAATATGTTCCTCACACTTTCCTTAGACGCTGTTCAACGAAAAAAGTTAGCACGAAAATGAGCGGCGAGTCATTTTGCGGAAGCGGCGGTTTGCAACCGCCACAATCTTCCTTAAAAAGGATGAAATGCGGCTTGCACAGCGCCGTACAATTATGAATTAGCGCTTGGCTTGAATGGGCGGGAGTTTTATTGTCAGGGCATGCGGCCTCTGCGGGCGCTGGTCATCTACATTGTAGTGGTGTTTGTCGGCGGCGCGTTGTTGGCACCGTGGCTTTACTGGCTCGCCCAGGAATTTGCCCATTCGTTTCCTAAAATCGCCGCTCAACCGTTCAACCGGTTTGTGGACCGTTCCCTGCTCATTCTCGCGCTGGCGGGATTGTGGCCGTTATTACGCGCGCTGGGCATCACTTCGTGGCACGAAGCCGGCGTGGTGGAGCCTCACGGCCAGTGGAAAAAACTGTTCGGCGGCCTGTTGATCGGCTTCCTTTCGCTGGCCATTGTCGCGGGGGTGGCGATTCTTGGCGGCGGCCGGGGTTTTGTCCAAAGTATTACCGCTCATCAAGCCGTGGCGGTCATTTTTAAAGCCATTGGCGCCGCGGTGGTCGTCGCCGTCATGGAAGAGATTTTGTATCGCGGCGGTATCTTTGGCGGGTTGCGAAAATTCTTTTATTGGCCGCTGGCGCTCATCGTCAGCAGCCTGGCCTATGCGCTTGTTCATTTCCTGCGGCGGGCGGATTTTAGCGGCGCCGTCAACTGGCATTCCGGTCTGGTTCTGTTGCCGCGGATGATGGGCGGGTTTGTGGATTTTCAAGCGCTCGTGCCCGATTTTTTCAACCTCACCCTGGTAGGCATTTTGCTCGGCCTAGCCTATCAGCGCACCGGCAATCTTTATTTTTCCATCGGCCTTCACGCCGGCTGGGTTTTCTGGCTCAAGACGTACGGCGTGTTCACCGCCACGCCACCGCACGCCGCAACGTGGTTCTGGGGCACCGACAAAATTGTTGACGGTTGGCTGACATTGATTGTCCTCGTCGCTGTGCTGATCCTGTTCAAATTCCTGCCGCTTGGACGCAAACGTGAACCGTTCGCCATTTCCCAATGATCGCGCTGGCTGAATCATTTCAAAACCGCCTCGATGTCAGTCTCGCATTTTTCTATCCCGAAACCTGCCAGGTCTGTCGGGCGGAACACGCGACGGCCGAAGACGGCTTTGTCTGTGCGGCGTGTTGGTCGCAGGTTCGTTTCATTGAACCGCCGTATTGTGAACGCTGCGGCCTGCCCTATCCCGGCGACTTCACCACGCCGTTTGAATGCGCGAATTGTTGTGAAATGGAACTGTATTTCAGCTCCGCGCGCTCGGCCGTGGCAGCACACAATGTCGTGCGCGAAGTGGTCCATCGTTACAAATATCAACGCGCGCTTTGGTTTGAACCGTTTCTGACCGGCCTGTTCCTGCGTAAAGCCCTGCCCCTTTTGCGCCGCCAAAACTGGGATTTCATCGTGCCGGTTCCACTGCACGCGGTGAAACACCGCGAGCGCGAATTCAATCAAGCGGAACGACTGGCCGCACACCTGAGTGCCGCCAGCGGGATTCCTTTGAACTCAAGGTGGCTCCGGCGGATCAAGCCCACGGCCACCCAGACGTTGCTCACGCGGCAGCAGCGCGCGGCGAACATGCGCGGAGCTTTCGCGGTTCGCCCGGGGGTCCGGCTGGACGGCGAACGGGTGATTCTGGTGGACGATGTTTTCACAACCGGCGCGACAACCAGTGCGTGCGCAGCGGTTTTACAGGCCGCCGGGTCGGGTGACGTTTGCGTCTGGACAGTGGCCCGCGGACTTTAGTAATATAAGCAGGTTAATGGCCACGACCACTTTCACCAAAAAATCGCTTGGTTTGGAAACCAGCGAGCCGGCCTTGACCCCGCCGCCGGCCAAAGGCGCGCAGACCAACTTTGCCAAAAAGCCCAAGCTCGGGTCGGGCAAATCCAAAAAACGGGACATCCCGGAAGGACTTTGGACCAAGTGCCCGAAGTGTGAAACAATGGTTTTCGACAAGGAACTGGATGAAAATCTGAAGGTCTGTCCGAAGTGCGAATATCATTTTCCGGTCGGCGCCCGCGAACGCATTCACTCCCTGGTCGAGACTTGCACGTTTGAGGAGATGGACGCTGAAATGACAAGCGTGGATCCGCTTAAATTTGTTGATAAGACCCCTTACACCAGGCGGGTTCAGGAGCATCAGACGGCGACCAACCTGAAAGACGCCGTCCTGACCGGAATCTGCAAGATTGGCGAACACCGTGTGGCCCTCGGCGTGATGGATTTCAGTTTCATTGCCGCGTCCCTGGGCTCGGTCGTCGGTGAAAAACTCACACGCCTGATTGAACGCGCGACGGAAAAAGAACTCCCGGTCATCATCATTTCCACCAGTGGTGGCGCGCGCATGCAGGAAGGCATGCTCAGCCTCATGCAGATGGCCAAAACTTCCGCTGCGCTCGCCTATCATGCGCAACGCCGCCTGCCTTATATCAGCGTGTTGACCCACCCGACCACGGCGGGGGTCATGGCCAGTTACGCCAGTTTGGGCGATCTGATTCTGGCCGAGCCGGGAGCAATGATTGGGTTTGCCGGACCGCGCGTCATCAAGGACACGACCCAGGCTGAACTGCCACCGGGTTTTCAAACCGCGGAATTTCTGCTCGATCACGGCCTGATTGACGCCCTTGTCCCGCGCAAGGAGATGAAGCAGCGCTTCATTGAATATCTGGGTTTTCTGAACGGCCGGCAAAAAGTTGCCATCGCGGTATCGGCGTAAGTCCGTTCATCTTCGGCCGTCGTACCACAAGGTGCAGGATTCACGCCGGGTCAGCGCGCGGCGGTTGACAAGCACGTGCGCCAGCAGCTTCAGATGATCCCACACGGTATAGAGCCGCATCTTGCGCGCGGAGGTTACCAGCGGATGGCGATGCAGGATTACAACCCTCCTGCCCGTCTCCCGTGACCGTTGTTTGAGCCGCCGGCTTAAATCCAGTTCCTCCGCCGCGAACAATTCATTGTTGAACCCGCCGAGCTCCCGAAACGCCGCCGCCTCGACGAAAATGAATGAACCCGCGAGCCAACGGCCAATCCGGCTGGTATAATTCCAGAGCCGGGTAGAGAATTCGGCCACCCAATGTTTTTCATCCATCCGGACAGTGGTGCCGCCGGCCAGGCACCGGCCGGATCGAATTTGTTCCGCTACTTCCTCGAACAGTCCGGCGCTGGGATGCGAATCGGCATCCACAAAAATCAGCCAGTCGCCGGTCGCCGCCGCCGCGCCGCGGTTGCGGGCGCGGGCGATTTGATTGACCGGCTCAAACACGACCAGAGCGCCGGCACTTCGTGCAATTTCGGCCGTGCGATCGGTGGAATTGTTGTCGCACACGATTAATTCAACCCCCCACCCTTGCCCGACAAACACGCCCGCCGCCGATTTCATCTGCGTGAGCGATTGGCCCAGCAGGCGCTCCTCGTTAAAGGCCGGCACAACGATGGAAATTTTCACCGCCTCCAGCTTGGGGCATCCATGGCCGGCTTTCAACCTGAGAATCCAACCGGCAGGGACTTTATTTTCCGCGTGCTTTTTCTGTGGCAATCTCTGTATTTTGTGGCATGACCATTTGGATTCTTGCTCTGGTGTTGCTGGGGGCGGGGGCCGGCCTGGGGTTGCGCCAAGGAGCCATCCGCACGGCGATTTCGTTCGTGGGGATTGTAAGCGCCGTGTTATTCGCCGGAATGCTGGGAAATCTGCTCAAACCGCTGTGGCCGCATGTGGGAATTCAAAATCCCACATTGATCTGGGCGCTGGCGCCACTTGTGGCCTTCATCATCGTTCTGACCCTGTTCAAAGTGGCCGGCTTTTTTGTTCACCAAAAGGTTTATCTGTTTTACAAGTACAAGGCGGGCGATTTGCGGATGGCGCTATGGGAACGATTGAATTCACGGCTCGGGCTGTGCCTTGGCTTGCTGAACGGCACGGCCTATCTGCTGCTGGTTTCCTTTGTCATTTTCAACCTCAGCTATTGGACGATTCAAATTGCTCCCTCCAGCAATGAATCGGTTGCCATCCGGGTGATTAATCGGATGGGAGCCGATCTCAGTGCCACCGGTCTGGCTGGAGCCGCGCGTTCTCTCGTTCCCATGCCAGACCCGTATTACCAACTGGCCAATCTGGCCGGATTGTTGCGTCAAAACCCCGAGTTGAAAGACCGGCTAAAAAAATATCCGGCATTTCTTTCCCTGGATGAACGTGATGATTTCAAACAACTCGGCCAGGACAGCAGTTTTCAAAGCGCGTGGGAAAGTTCCACGCCCATCACCCAACTCCTGAGCGACACGCAAATCAAGGCGATGCTCAAGAACAACGACGTGACCACGATGGTCCTGGGCATTTTGCAGGCGAATTGGACTGATTTAAACCGGTACCTCAAGACCGGCAAATCGCAAAACTATGATTCCGAAAAAATTCTCGGCCGGTGGGGCTTCAACGTCAATGTGAGTGTCGGCACGCTGCTGATTGCGCGGCCCAACCTTCCCGCCGCAGAAATAAGGGTGCTGCGGAGTTTGTGGTCCGGTGCTTATGCCCAGACTGTTTTCGTTGCGGGGGCGGACCATCAGGCATTTTTGGAAAACATGCCCCGTTTCAGGGTGGAAAATGGCATGACGACCGTGGCTGAAACGACGACCTGGCAGGGGCAATGGAATAACGCAGGCACCAATTACGATTTGTCGCTCAATGGCAAATCCATGACCGCCCGCACCGACGGATTGCGGCTGACGATTAAATCCGCCAAGGATGTCTGGGTGTTCGACCGTGAAGAATAAAAGGGTTCAAAATTTCCGCAAATAGCCTTCTTTTTCGAAGTTTTGGGCCGCAAAACGGCCTGATACTTGCTTTCCAATAAGGGTATGCGCATGCGCATCATTGTCATTTTAACGCTGATTATCTCGATCGGCGTGTTTTTGATCGCTTGTGAAAAGAAGCCGATGGAAAAGGTGTTTGGCAATGCCTTCCAACAAACGTTCAAAAAGGTGTTCGGTGAAAAACTCCGTGCGGCGAAAACCCACCCTGTGCAGAATCAGGTACAGCCTTCCTCGAGCAAAGCAGCAAGCGGCCCCTTGAACCGGAAGAATCTCGGAGTGCTGCCGCTTTCGAATCACGTTTCGACCACTGTCCCCCTTGATCGAAACACGCAGTGTACCCTGACCCCAACCTTGCTTGAAAGCGGAGATGTTCAAATCATCCTCACCATGGAAACCACGGGAGCCGACGGCCGACCGGTGGGTATGAATGTGGCACGCGTTCTCGCTCATCCGGGGGAACCTTTCGACGTTTCCATCGACAACCTGGACCTGGCTTTTACGCCTCAAATTGCCGTTCAGTAAACCTATGCAAATGGTCGGGGCGGTGAGATTTGAACTCTTTTCGGCCCTTCTCGGAAAACAGTTGGAAACAGTGAAGACCCTTTGGAATCAAAATATTAAAGCGTTTTGCCACTTTTACAGGAAATGCAGCAAGATGCAGCAAAATCAAAAGAAATGGATAGAAACAAAGCTGCTGCGTTTATCCCTTACCCGGGCGGGGACCTTCTGTTCATGTTCTGTCGGGCGGTGAACGCTGGCGCGTCTTCGTTCTCGTTTCTGGCTGCCACCAGACGAAACGCTTCGTCCCGGTCGCGGGTTTTGAGGGAGGTTTGCCTTTTGATAACGAGGTCTTCGCAGTAGTTATTATTTACAGGATTATTCTTACACTGAGATCGCAGCAATTTTAGAAGTGCCCATCGGCACCGTCAAATCACGCCTGGCCCGTGGTCTTGATCGATTGCACAAATTGATGAAGGCGGGGACTGCCAACAGCTCTGTTCCTGAACCACAGGACATGTAGCAGGCTCTCATTGCCAGGTTGGCTCCGGAAGATTTTGGCTGTCTGGGGTTATTGCGTCAACCAGTCTCAGCCGGAACGATGCAGTTGCTCAAGCGCGTGGCGGCGACGCCCCGTCGCAGGCTGTGGGCGCGACGCCCCCGTCGCGCGAAACTTTTGGCGCACCGTTTGGTTCATCCGTCGGCGCTGGCGACGAGGCGTCGCCTCCACTTTCTGCGACGGGGGCGTCGCAGCCACGCGCGCCGCCACCTCGCTTTTCAACTGAATCGTTCCGGCTCAGGATGATGGTGAAACGAGCAGGCAGCAGAGCTTCAAACCAAAGACGCCAAGGATCGTATTCTCCTGTGATACATCAAAATGAAAAGTTCAGCCGAGATTTTGCGGCCCGAAAGCGTGTTTCAATAGCTCCGTCATGGAAACATGCAATACTTTTTTTCCCTGGCAGAAGCTGTAAATTTCCGCGCTCGGACCGAATTCATTTATCACCTGCCGGCACGCTCCACAGGGGGCCGAGGGATTAAGTGTGGGGGTATAAATCATCACAGCCGCAATTTGTTGTGAACCACAAGCAACGGCGTTGAAAATGGCATTTCGTTCCGCACAAATCGTCAAGCCATAAGAGGCGTTTTCCACGTTGCACCCTGAAAAAATCTTGCGATCGGTTGTGAAAACGGCAGCCCCCACCGGAAAACGGCTGTAAGGGCAATACGCCTGTTCGGCAGCCTTGATCGCAGCCGCCCGCAACTTTGAGAGAACGGCTTGCGAGATCAGTTTAATGTTTGGTTTTGTTTGCATCATTCGTTTTCAATAAGTGCTCTTTACCATACAACTCGGCGAATTTTTTCAGCAACCCTATGGCAAAAAACTTCATCCGTTCCGCAGTTTCCAATACTTCTACGTGCGATAATTGGCCTTTGCCCAGGCCTGCCGCGAGATTTGTGATGCAGGAGATCGCCGCCACATTCAATCCGCATTGCCTCGCCACCATTGTCTCCGGCACCGTGCTCATGCCCACCGCATCCGCGCCGAGCTGCGCAAATGCGCGGATTTCCGCCGGCGTCTCGTAGCTCGGTCCGCTCACGGCCAGGTAGATGCCGCGGTGTAGCTTCAGATTGCCACTTTTCCCGGCACGGAACAGAAGCGCATTCAGCCTCGGGCTGTAAATTTGTGTCATGTCCACGAATCGTGGCTGGCCCGGCATGGCCTCGCCACGCAGCGGATTCACGCCCATCAAGTTGATGTGGTCGGTTAAAACCATGAAATCGCCGGGCCGGAATTTCTTGTTGATGCCGCCTGCTGCATTGGTCAGCAACAAATCACGGATGCCAAACGTGGCCAATACACGGATCGGGAGGGTTATTCGTTCCATCGAATGCCCTTCGTAAAAATGCCCCCGTCCACTCAAAACCAAAACCGGCACGCAACCCAGTATGCCAAAATACAGTTCGCCTGCGTGACCACTCACAGTTGGTTTGGGAAACCCGGGGATTTGAGTGTAGGAAATTTTTTTATCCACGCGTAACGCCGTCAGAACGTGGTGAAACCCGCTGCCCAACACGATGGCCAGCCTCGGACGCAACCTGGAGGCTCGTTTGAGCCGCGCGACCGCGGTTTGAAATGCGAGGGCTGAACTCATTTTTCCTTAATTTGGTTCCGATTAAACCGGCACGCTCAAGAATCACTGATATTAAAATTAAATCCGCAGCGAATCTCGACAGGAATTGAGTCTATATAGTGGGTTCAAAGTCAATCGCCATCAGCGCCGATTTTCAACTAGACACAGAGGCAGCCTTCGCTGGGCAAAGTATCAGTAGTTCCGATCGTTGTCGCAATCGGCAGAATGAAGCTGCAATTTTTGATCTGGCGTCTCACGCTACAGTCGTTGGCGGGATTTGCCTTTTGCCTGCACTACCCGGGCGGGCAACCTGGCATGGATGACTTCGACACCACGACCCAGCATCGTTGGCCGAGACGCCAGCGGCCTTGAAACCCCGGTCAATCAACTGGTCACGCCTGCTGGAATGCAGGTCAAACTGCGCGGGACGAGGGCCCGATGTCCGGCTGCGCCGCACACGATCGCCATATTCACTGCTCCCGAAGAATGTAAAATTGCATGGGAGAGGTTTGATTGACGGCGTTGGTGGCTGTGATGGTAAAGTTGTCGCTGGTGGCGACGTTTGCGGTCAGTGCTGTCCAACTGGCAATTGGAAGCGTCATGTTGGTGCTTGTCAACACTGTGATAACTTCATTGGTTATACAATCGGCCACGTTTAAGTAGATATTCGTTCCGTCAGTGCTGGTGTTGGTGATGAACGGCGCGGGGAGAGGGATGGCGTAATCGGCGACCATAGGCAGGTGATCGCTGGCGTCGGTCAGGTCGAGATAAAGCTGGGAGGCGCTGATGAACACCGGCCCGTCCATCACAAGATCTGTACTAAGCGCGGTATCCGCGCCGTTGTTCACACTATTGCCCCAAGCTGTTGTGGCGTTGTTCGCAAAAGCGTGATACGTTCCGGGAACCAGGGTCAAACCGCCCGGTGTGCCGAAATAAACATTCGTCGTGACCACCTGCAAATCGTCGCGGTATCTGAGCTCGTAATCTTCTTCCGTAAGCATGACGAGAATGTTGGTGTTGCTGGTGGAGACGCTCCAATCAATGTTCGGATTATTCGTCGGATTCAGCGGGTCAATGCCCTGTCCCTGCGGGATGCCATTGGGCGCATTCGTGGCGAGGAGGGTTTGATACATCGCTTCGCCGCTGGAGTCCACATTGTAGTCGCCGACGTAAAGCACGCGGGCGGTGGCGGGCAGATTATTTGCTTCATCATTGCGGATGATCTGCGCCTCCTCATTGCGGTCGTTGACGTTGGTGGAACTCGTTTCCGCTTTGTAGTGACTGACGTAAACGTAAAATTCATTAGCCGCCGTGGGGATCACACCCGCCGGCGCAAATTCGTACCGCATCACCTCGCGATATTCGCCACTGCTGGAACCGAGATAGCCCGTGCCGCCAGGCGGATCCACCGGCACGGACGCAAGGAGCTGCACCGTTGTAGTATTGTAAACCAATGCGTTCGGGCCATTTCCGTCGGTCGGGTCACCGTCGCTTTCGGTCGCCTGATAGGGGCTCGTCGCATACATGCCGGGAACGTCGTAAAAGGAATTCAAACCGCTCACAATCGGGACGATGGTGTCATTGCTGCTGGTCGTTTCTTCCAGAGCCAGAATGTCCAGCGGCTGCGCCGGATCATTGCCGACGTTCTCCTCGCCAATCCCCTCCAACACACCGCCCGCCTGGACATTGGTTGGGTTGCTCGGCGGTGCGATCAAGCCGGGCAACGGCGACGTGGCACCGTCGGTGTCGTCTTCAATGTTGTAAGTGACAATGCGCAGAGTTCGAGTTTGGGCCAAAGCCAGCGGCGCAAGGCCGACAACTGCACAGATCAATGCAATAAGGATAATAGACGTCTTCATCATTTTTGATTGGCACCGGCATTTTCCATCCGGCGCGCTTCGAGTTGGTGTTCCAAATAAGTGTCTTCCGGAGCTTCCAGCCAGGCCGTTAACCAAATATCACCGAGCATCTGCCCGGCCTTTGCGAGCTGTTGTTCGAGAAAAGTTTTCCCTTCCAGTCCTTTTTCGCCTTCCCCGGAAAGTTCGCCGTCCTTCTCGAGCTGGTACAGCGGCCCGACCAGCTTATTTTGGTCCACGATGTAGTTCATCACCGCATGGAACATTCCATCCGGCAAGGAGGCGCCTGATATCCGTTCAGCGGGTTGGATTTGGCCAATCATTGTTTCCAGTTTCAACCCCCCGGTCGCCCGGAAATAACCGCCGTCAATCCACGCATGAAAGGTGTGATCCGTCGTGTAGCCGTGAGGATTGGAGCCGAACCAACCATTGAAGTACATGGTGGTATGGAGTGGTTGCGAGCCGTCCCCGACGTAATGTCCCATCACTCCCATCACATAGATGATGTTCTCCTGGGCATTCTTGATTTCCGTTGGGGTTCCGCCCGCGTCCTGATAGGCTTTCAAGTAACTGAACTCGGATTTCAGCTTGTCAAAATCCTCCACAATCTTCCACGGCAGGAAACCAACCAGTTCACGAGTATGTGCCTTGTCTGTCATCGGATTTTCGGGGGGAAATTCCGATGGATGCGCCGCGCGGAATACGGCCAGTTTTTCTACAAAATCATATCGCAATGGCGGCAGCGTCTCCGGCGTCAACCCGTATTTCTTCAATTCCTCCAAATCAATGTAATGATCCGGGGGATTAGCCTGTTCCAACGGCAGGTCTTGAGAATTGCGCCAGCGGTCCGGCTCGCCAGCGAGGAAGGCGATGCGCGCACGTGCATCCGGCGTCAGCGCGAACGCTGGAAAATTTGTGGGCAGCGAAGCCAGCGCCAGTTGGTTGATGACGTAATGGCCTTCATAATCCCACGCACCAACACGGGTGACGCCAAGCCAGAGCAAAGCGCTTCCCGCGAGCGATGATAATGTTCCCTTCATTGAACTTCCTACGGTTTTCAAGCCCCTTGAGATTGAGTAATTCTCGGTTCGGGTGATCCGGTTTTTTGTTTTGGCCACCTGCACCGGAGGTATTCTGCCGGCGGCAGGCTACCCAGCGCATTATTCGGTCGACTCTGTTTATAGTCCAGCTGGAATTTTCCAACTTTTCCAGCGCATCCGCAAGCAAAAAATTGCGATTGAAAACGCGCCGGCACTAATTGAAAATGACGGTAACGTCTTGGCGCGCGCCTGGTTCGTCCGATGTCCTTGCGGGTCCTCTGACTTCGCGGGGTGAGAGGGAACTCAGAAAATGAACGCGCCCATAATGAATCACCGCATCGCAAACACCGGGACTTCGACTCAGGCCGCATCGCGCTGGCGGGCGACGGTCATTTGTCTGGTTCTGGCAGTCATGACGTTTGCTGTTTTTGGCCAGACCGCGCAGCAGCGGTTCGTTAACTTTGACGACGGGGATTATGTGTTTAATAATCCCGTCGTTGCCCAGGGTTTCTCTCTCAAGGGGTTCGTCTGGGCATTCACCCACTTTTATGCCGCCAACTGGTTTCCTCTGACCTGGCTTTCGCACATGCTGGACTGCCAGTTATACGGAATGCATCCTGGCGGACATCACCTCACCAATGTCCTTCTCCACGCCGGAACTGCGATCGCGCTTTTCCTGGCTCTGCGGCGGATGACTGGCGCTGACTGGCGCAGCGCGTTCGTGGCAGCGGTCTTTGCCATCCATCCACTGCGCGCGGAATCGGTGGCTTGGGTTTCTGAGCGGAAAGATGTTCTCAGTGGATTGTTCTTCATGCTGACGCTGTTGGCGTATGCACGCTACGTCGAGAACGACGCTGTCCAAAATCAAAAATCCAACATCAAGAATCAAAAATGGCGCTGGTATTGCCTGGCGCTTCTGCTGTTCATCCTCGGCCTGATGAGCAAGCCCATGCTCGTGACGCTGCCCGTAGTGCTTTTGTTGCTCGATTACTGGCCCTTGCGACGAACCAGGCTGCCGGCAAACCTGTTGCTGGAAAAGCTTCCTTTTCTGGCGCTTTCGGTGATCTCCGGCGTGGTCACCCTTTTGGCCCAATCCAAAGCGCTGGGATCTTTCGAGTCATTTCCGCTGCCGCTGCGCCTTGAGGCCGCGCTCTTGAGTTGTAAGGTCTATCTGGTCCAGATGATTTATCCGGCAGGGTTGGCGGCATACTATCCTTTTCCGCCCCAAGTCCCAGCCCGGCAGGCGGCGGTGGCCGGCATCCTCTTGTTGGTGATTTCAGCGATAGCGTGGGGAGAGCGGCGCAAGCGCCCATGGCTGTTAATGGGTTGGCTTTGGTATCTGGTGATGCTGCTGCCGGTGCTGGGGCTGGTGCAGGTGGGGGGGCAGGCCCATGCCGACCGCTACACTTATCTGCCGCAGATTGGGATTTATGTAGCCGTCACCTGGCTGGCAGCCGATTTGGCGGCCAAGTGGCTGGTGGGCCGGATGGCTCTTGGAGGCCTGATGGCCGGCGTCCTCGTGATTCTGATGGTCTGTGCCTGGAAACAGACGGCCTATTGGAAAGACAGCGAAACGCTCTGGAGACACGCCCTGGCTTGCACCAGCGGCAACACTCTCGCCTATGTGAATCTCGGCCACGAGCTTTACGAACAAGGCAGGCTAGACGATGCGATTAGCCTTTACCGAAAGGGGCTGGAAGCACAGCCAAATAACCGCCAATTCCACAACAACCTCGCCAATGCTCTTCGTGAAAAGGGATTGCTGGATGAAGCCATCGTCCATTACCAAAAAGCGGTGACAATCGCGCCCGGCTCCGCCGAGGCGCAGTTTAACCTCGGCAAGGCTCTTGGCCTCAAGGGAAAACCAGAGGAAGCGATAGCCCGGTATGAAATCGCTCTGCAAATCGACCCAGACTTCCTTCCTGCTCGCGTGAGCCTTGCCAATGCGCTACTACAGCAGGGCAAGGCCGACCTGGCGGCCACTCATTTCCAAAGGGCGCTCGAAATCCGTCCAAACGACGCCGGTCTGCAGCTGAACCTTGGTCTTTGCTTTTTCCAGATGGGCCGAATGGAAGAAGCAAAGTTGCACTACGAAAAGGCGCTGGAAATAGCCCCAGCCAATCCAGGCATCCAAAATAATCTCGCCTGGCTCTTGGCCACCTGTCCGGTGGCGTCGCTGCGCGATGGCAATAGAGCGGTGGACCTGGCCCAGCAAGCCAATGCGCTGAGCGGTGGAGAAAAACCGCTCATCCTCCGCACCCTGGCCGCGGCCTTGGCCCAAGCCGGGCGCTTTCCTGAAGCCGTGGAAAGCGCGCAGCGCGCCGCGAGCCTGGCGGAGGCGCAATCCATTCCGGATCTGGCCAGGCAAATTCAATTCGAGCTCAATCTCTATCGTGCCGGGAAGCCGTTCCCTGCTCCCAACCCAACTCCGAGCAAATAAAAAGCGGCAGTCGCAATGACTGCCGCTGTGCAGATAACATTCGTTTCTTACGCACTGCGACGCCGCAAAGCCAGCGCCAGTGTCAGCAATCCGCCCACCCCGAACATGGCCAGCCCCGTCGGTTCTGGCACCTGGGTAATCGACATAGGAACAAATTCCGCGTCTGTCACCCCAGTTGATGAGGTGTAGAAATCGTCAACAAACCCGGTCATGTCAACCGGCCCGGTGGGAACTGGAGCGCCCGTGGGATCTGGAGCATTGATGCCGCCAACTGCTATTGCGCCGTCTGTAGAATAGGACGAGGCCCACAAATACATCACCATGCTGTTGCCGCTGCCGTCTGTGATGGTCGCCGTCGTATTGGCGTGAGTCGCCCAAGTGGTGCCCGCGCCCGAAATCGTGACATCATTCAGTTGCAGCAAGGTGCCCGCCAGGCCACTCGAATTAATGCCGCCGCCAGCAGGGAGAGTCGTCCCCACGTTGATGACCGGTATGGTGGTCAGCGCGGGCACTGGGTTATAAGGGGCATTGCCCTGTGAGCCGGGACCGAAAACATTGATCGCCTGCGCACTCCCATTCTCAATCTCCGGGATCCCGTCAAAAGGACTGTAGGTGCCCTGAACAAGAATCGTGTCGCCAACGGTGGGGAGGGGGTAATTGGCTAAGGGACCAACGGCTGAACTGGAATAAAATATGTCCAGCGAACCGCTTGGGTCCGCGGCAAAATATGCCCAACTACTGTAGGTATAGCCGTCCAGGGTGGCGGCGGGATTATATACTGAGCCGTGGGGCGCGCTGAGGATGGCAGTCACGACTGGATAATTGACGCCGCCACCATCATACGTTGCGGCACTGCCGCTGGCATACGTCTCAATATTGGCTGCGGTATCGGCAAAAACATTGGAACTGGACACAGCCATTGCCGAAGCAAGGCTGGCCGCCAACATTATTTTTTTAACTCCTTTTGTTTTCATAGTTTCGTCTGGTTGTATTGTTTTAATTCACATTGTTGCTAATTGTCGAAACCGGTGTGAATCATGCCCGGTTCCAAAGGGATTCGTCTGTAATTGTGCTGTCATGGCGCTTAGTTATTCGCGCGATAAGGCGCGTCCCAGATGACGTCCCCCAGCAAGGGCTCCCCTTCGCCGCCGCTGGAAGGATTGCTTTGAATGTAGGTGGTTTTGAAAAAGTGCGCATGACCGTCAAAAAAATTGATGACGCCGCCATTGCTATGACGCGAAGCAAAGCTGTTTTGGCGATTTGCTGGATTGACAGAGTCATATTGGGGTGAGCCATTAACCACTTCAGTGACCGGATTAAAGACGCAATCAAACATCAATACCGTCGCGGAAGGCTTTCGAAAAGAAGTCGTCTTTGGCATGGTCGGATAGGGCATTGCCGTGACACCATCCGCCTCTCGTTTTAAGTCAATATTCATATCATAACTGAAAAAACCATCCGCGCCTTTCCCGGCCAAAGGAGTGCCACCGCCCGTCCCGGCAACTGTACCCAGAGACATAGTGGCGGAAGGACATTGCCAGATGCGGCCTTTGCCACCGGGAAAAGGCAAATAGGTTGCCGCTTTGGACGCACTGGTGCTACGCGCGCTGGTGTATTGACTGTAATAAACTGACAGATTTTGCTCCGCGACATACTTCGTCAGGAGATTGAACCATGCGTAAGGGTCATTGGGTGTGCCGGTCGGGATCCCGTTCCAGACATTGCCCGGGTATTGCCCATTCTGCCCCATTCCGTCCCGCGGTATCCCGTCATGATTGTCGCCAGCGTACATTTGCATTGCCAATCCCCATTGCCGCAGGTTCGAGAGACAATTGGCCCGCTTGGCGGATTCTTTCGCTTTGGCCAAAGCGGGCAGCAACATCGCCGCCAGAATGGCAATGATGGCAATGACCACCAGCAGTTCAATGAGCGTGAAGCCAGAAATCATACAGCATTTTGTCTTTACGCCGGGTTCATTGGATTCTCTACGCATAAGGTTGCACGCGAAAGTCACGGGCTGCTCACCCGGTAAAACTTCGCAGGCGCGGCATTTGTGTCCGTGTAAGCACCCACGCTGGGGTAATAACTCAATCCAAATGTCTGCGTCCACGGCCCCAGCAAGCTGTTGGCGCTATACAGGCTGTAAGTCGAGCCGACCGCCGCCGGCCAAGTCACGGTGGGCGTGCTATTGGTCTTTGTGATGCCGACCCGGAAGGACGCGGGCGGACTGGTAACGAAATCAGCATACCGCGTCGGATAAAGTTGGGCCTCAGTAGGACTATAAAGTCCTATAATTCCTGTTAATTCATAACAAAAGCTGGGAATGGGCTTGCCCCAATAGTTTGTATTCAATTGGTTATTAACGTTGGTGTAAGTGTAAACATAAACTTCCAAATTTGTCTCTCCCGGGTAGGAAGTGGTGCTTGGCCAGGCATACATGTAGTATGAGCCATTCGTCGGGAAAGTGCCAGTGGGCGCCGTGTAGGTAGTTGCGGATGTGGAGAGATAAACATTGGTCAGTGAAACCACGGAGCATTGGATGTTTGACCCATAGACGCCAAAGGCATTGGAGGCCATCAACTGCATGTTCGCCATGTTCATTAGCTGCGGCGCCGGAAGCGGGTTGTTGCTGCTGATAATGGTGATTGTGCCGCTTTGATACGGGGCCATCTCCAACTCCCCGTAATAGGACTCTGCCGGAGAGACGACATTGACCAGGGCCCCCGCAGGAGGGTTATTAGAGGAGCCATTTTCATCAAACACCGCGGTCCCCCCCGTCCCATCTTGAATAAAGAATAAAGCGTATGCGGGGTGGGTTGATACTGACGAGTAATAAATGTTGCCAATGGTTGTCACCACACCCTGAACTTCAAATTCCTGGCCGTTGGCAACTTCGTCAAGATTATCATCATTGGTTAAAAAAGTGTGCATATAGGCAATGCTGACCAACACCGGCGGTATGGCAGTCACGAAGAAGACCGGGCTGTTGGTGCTGCCGGCAGAGTTGGAGGCTTTAACGTAATAATAACCGGAGTTGTTAGTGGCGGCGGTAAAACCATAACTCGCTTTGTTTACGCCAAACAGAAGATTGGTCGTATTGCTGCCGATCGCTGCAAAATACCACTGATAAGAAATCGGCCCGGTGCCGCTGGCGGCTACCGTCAGGGTTATTCCCTGGCCAAGGGTATTGGTCTGGTTTGGCGGCACCGAAGTAAAGAAAGGCAGCGTGGGAGTCGTATCAATAGAAACCACCGCGACGTCGCTGGTGACGCTGCCCGCGCTGTCACTGGCCACAACGCTGTAGTTGGCCGAGGCTTGCAGGTTGGTCAAATTAAGAACATTGCTTTGCGAACCGACCACCGTCACGCCGTTGTCCGTCAACGCCACACCGTTCGCAAGCCATTGATACGTCACATCAATCCCCGACGCCGCCGTATAGAGCGTGAAGGGGTTGCCGGAATAATTGGTCTCGCCTTGCGGCTGGACACCGATCACGGGAAGTTGCGGGATCGCGGCGTCCACGTCGCTAAAGTTGAGGCCCACCATGACATTGCCAATCTCCTCAGCGCCCGTAAATTGGCTGAACCCGATTGCGTTCGTTGCGTTTTGAGTTGAGAAGCTGAGCTGCGCGGTGGACGCTACCGCCGCATCATCTCCGTTTCCATAAACATTCAAATCACCTTCCGAAGACGGGTTGATCCACAAGGTCGCGCCCGTCAGAGGGTCGTTATTGTTTGGGTCGAAGCTGAAGACAACCTGATAGGTAATGCCCGTCGCCAAATCCATTGGGAAATTGGTTGCGCCATCAACTGTGATGGAATTCGCAAAATCGGCAATGCCCAGCTGATAGGTCCCCGGGACAACCGTGTTCTCCCTGTCAATAAAGACATGGCCGACATCAGCCACATCCACGTCATTGCTGTGTTGCATTAAAACGGCGAAATATCCCCCACCGGTGCTTGGCAGCTTGGTAACATTAATCGTAAAACTGGCAAACACAAGGCTGTTGCCGGTGTTGTTTGTGAACGGCGCGGCCACGGAGTCGTAATTTGTTGAATTTAAAATCAAGAGGTGGTCGTTCACAAACGCGTCCTGGTGTGGCGTGGCGGGTGAATAGCAAAACCAAAACCCGTCGGTTTCAACCAGCCCGTCGGAATAATTAAAACCATCCGAGAACAAAAGCTGCGCGTGAAGGTTCAACACCATTCCCGCCAATACAGAAACAATACCCAGTAGTATAAACTTTTTCATAGGATAAACGTTTTGCCAGCGACTATTATCATTTCATGATTGTACTTGCGCAAAGGATTTTACCAGAATGCGGTTTTGGCCGTGTGACATTTTAGAAACAATTCAATCGTTCTGATTTTAAAAAATCGTGATTAATCAATTGGCCAGTATGACCGAGACAAACCTCCAAACCCGCGCCGGACGCGGCTACAAAACCACCGCCATTTATTTCTGCTTTCAACTGGTTCTACCTTGTTACAACTAAAACCGATTCTCGCCTTTTTCTCAAAAACGGCAAGGGTTTGCAAGATTTTTCTGAAAAAATTATTCACATTATTCACAGGCTCAGTTAATAACAAAGACTAATGATACAAAAATGGTTGTATAAAACCTTACCACTCGCGAACATCAATCAATAATTGGGAAAATCAATCAGCGGACGCCCCTGTGAACTTTCTATCACTCCTCGAAAAAAAAAGGGATGGGCTGACCCTCACTCCGGAAGAAATCTGCGGATGGATCGCTGAATTTACCGCTGGAAATGTTCCGGATTACCAGATGGCCGCCATGCTTATGGCCATTTATTTTCAGGGTTTCGACACGACCGAAACCACTGCACTCACGCTCGCCATGTGCGATTCCGGTTACGTGCTGAAATTCCCCAGGGACCAACGTCCGCTTGTGGACAAACATTCCACCGGTGGCATCGGCGACAAGGTGTCGCTGCCGCTGGCACCGTTGCTCGCGTGTCTCGGCTTCCGCGTACCCATGATTTCCGGCCGCGGCCTCGGCATCACCGGAGGCACACTCGACAAGCTCGATTCCATTCCTGGTTTCAAAACTCTTTTGTCCGCCGGAAAAATTGCCCGGCAAGTCCAGGAAGTTGGCTGCGTTATCTGCGGCCAGACGGATCGGATGGTTCCGGCCGACAAAAAAATTTATGCGCTCCGCGACACCAGTGGAACGGTTCCCAGCATCCCGCTCATCGTCTCATCAATTCTTTCCAAAAAACTCGCCGAAAATCTGGAAGCACTGATTCTTGACGTAAAGTTTGGCGGCGCCGCGTTCATGCGGAGCAAAATCAACGCCCGCAAATTGGCGAACGCGATGGTTGCGCTGGGCAATCAATGCGGGGTGAACACGCGCGCGATATTGACGGATATGAACACACCGGTTGGCCGCTCCGCCGGCAATTGGCTGGAAGTGAAGGAGAGTGTTGATTGCCTGGAAAATAAAGGTCCGGATGATTTGCGGCAACTGGTTCTCGACTGTGCCGCCCATTTGCTGGTGCAAACCCATAAATCAAAACGCCTCGCCACCGCACGCAAACTGGCCAAAAGTTGCCTGAACTCCGGCGCACCGCGCGCGAAGTGGAATGAAATGCTCGTTGCCCAGGGCGGGGATTTGCACGCGTTCAACGAGAAGCTTTTGCCCGACTCTATCACGCCCTTGGTTTTGGAATTAAAGACAAACGGCGCCGGATTCGTTTCCAGATGTGATGCGCGAATCATTGGCGAGGTGGTTCGTCATTTGGGCGGCGGTCGGTTTACCAAGGATTCACCGATCAATTATGGCGTCGGCGTGGACAAAATCGCCAGGCCCGGTGAGCGCGTTGAAAAGGATTCGGTCCTCGCCCGTGTTCACGCCTCCAGCCATTCACTGGCCGAAAGCGCAATTTTGCGGCTGAAATCGGCGTTTGAAATCTCTGCGAAACCCCGGAAACTCGCTCCGCTGATTTCTGAAACCATCACAGGAAAAATGGAACATTAAAAATGCGGATCTCCCATCACGGCCGAAACTCGAAGGTTGGCGGCTATTGGCTGCGGCGCGGTATGAGGCGGCGTGCCCCTGTGACTTGCCAAATGGCTTCGAACGATAAAGGCGATGCCTGCCAGCCAGCCCAGAACTACGACGATAAATCGAGCCAGTGACTCTGCCTGCGACCAGCGGACATAATCTGTCGGATTACTGACCCACTCCGGCTGCACGAGCCGCAAATGCCAGACACGTCGCACGACGTCTGCACTCGTAAACTCGGTCGAATTAATGGAAACCAACGGTATTAGCAACGGACCCAGGGCCCAGAACCAAATCACCCCCAACGCGATCAGGGTGGTGACTGCCAGAAAAATAATGAATGTTGATTTTTGCATAGTGCGTGAAACCATAAAGAAAGCTGCTACCATGCCATTATGAAAGAAGACCGGCACATTTCTGTCGGTGGTGGTGGAACGAAGACGCCTCCAGCGCGGGGACGGCGGGGATTTGATTTCAAGCTACTTGCCAAAATCTGAAGGATTCCCTCGAGTGGATGCCTTTGAGGCCAGCTTCTGCCGTTGCCGACAGTTAAGTCTCTGAGCTTTTTGCTTCCAAGCGTTCAATGTCAACGCAGGTGTAGCCGGGTCAAGAGTTGCAATTGACAGGATTTATTTGTCCGAATTCTGGACGGAGGCAGTAAACGGTTGACGCGGCAAACATTGTCACAGCAAAATTCCGGCAATCGCCGCGGTCATATAACTGGCGAGCAGGCCGCCAGCCATCGCGCGAAGACCGATTCTGGCCATTTCGCTGCGGCGTTCAGGCGCGAGCGAGCCGATGCCGCCGACTTGAATCGCTATGCTCGAAAAGTTTGCAAAGCCGCACAGCGCATAAGTCGCAATCGTAAAACTCCGCGGGTCGAGCGCGAGTTGCTTCGCGTTGGTCGTGAGATCGAGATAGCCGACAAATTCATTCAGCACAATCCGTTCGCCGAGAATTTGTCCGACCGCGGCGCAGTTATGCACGGGCACGCCCATGAGAAATGCGAATGGTGCATTGAGCCAGCCGAAAATGTTTTGCCACGTGACCGGATGGGCAATTCCGAAACGCATTTGCGGAAACGCGATTAAATAATTCGCCAAGGCGATGACGGCGATGAATGCGATGAGCATGGCGATGATGTTCAGCGAGAGAAAAAATCCGTCGTGCGCGCCGCGGCAAATTGCGTCGAGGGAATTGGCCGTCGTGCGCGGCACAGCCGCGGCGGACGTTGCTGCCGTTTCACTTTGTTCAGTTTCCGGCATAAGAATTTTCGCGATCATCAGCGCGGCGGGACAATTCAAAACGGACGCCGTGAGCAGATGTCCGGCGGTGTTGGGATAACCGGCACGGATCCCCATGTCGGCATACACCGCGGCGACGCCGCCGGAAATGTGCGCCATGCCGCAAACCATGATGGTCATGAGCTCGCTGCGCGTCATGCGCGGCAGGTACGGCCGGATGACCAATGGCGCCTCCGTCTGCCCCATGAAAATGTTCGCGGCGGCGGAAAGCGTTTCGCTGCCACTCGTCCGGAGCGCCTTGCGCATGACCCACGCGATGGCGTGAACGACGCGCTGCAAAATGCCCCAGTGATAAAACAGCGAGGAAAGCGAGGCGACAATCACGACCGTGCCGGTGACGAGAATCGCAAAAATCACCGCGTTGCCCGGACCAAATTTTTCGGTGAGCAGATTTTCGTCCGCCAGCGGGCCGAAAACGAACTTACAACCTTCGGTGGAAAATTGAATGAGTTTCTGAATGGCCTTCCCGGCCAGAACAAAAAAATCTGCTCCCCAGGGTGTTTTCAAAATTAAAAGCGCCAGCGCGAATTGCAGCCCGACGGCCCAAACGACGGTGCGCCACGGAAAAAGTTTACGGTTGTAGGAAATCGTCCACGCGGCCGCAATCATTGCAAACCAGCCAACAAAGCTGATGAATCTGAGTTCCATTTTTTTGGCAAATTCGCCCGCGTGCCTCCTTCAAACTCGCGAAAGCGGCAGGCCGACCAACGGCAAACTAGGACAACGCCCGACGAAATCAAGCCCGCAGCTTGAATGTTTCGTCAAAAATCCGTTGATATTCGAGCATGACATAGCGATCGGTCATGCCGGCGAGATAATCGCACACGGCGCGGTACAGGCCGATTTCCCTGGCGCGTTTCTGCGCGCTTTCGCCGATTTGCTTCGGGTGGGCGAGGTAGTATTTGAAAAGCTTCCCAAGCATTTTCACCGCTCGCAGGTTTGGCTGATGCACGACGGGATTGAAATACAGATTTTTGTAAAGGTATTTGCGCAGCTCCAGATTCAACTTGCGCCGTTCCGGGCTGTAAGCGATGAGCGCCTTGGAATTCAATCGCACATCGTCGGCGGATTGGACGCGAGCCTTGCGGATGAGGCTTTCACTGTTCTCGACGACATCGCGGATCTGCATATCAATGATGGTGCGGATAATGAAATAGCGGCGAGATTCGTCGGGCAGATTGCCAAATTCTTTTTTTACCAACTTCGCGGCATGCGCCCAGGCGCGGACGTTGGCAGCGAGCGAATTTTCCGAAAGCAGTTCGGAATCCAGCCCGTCATCCAAATCGTGGCTGTAATAGGTGATTTCGTCAGCAAGGTTGGCTATCTGCGCTTCGAGCGAGGCATTCTTTGCGTTGAAATCGTTGCGTCGGCCGGGATGGTCGTAAGCGGTGTGGTGCTTTGCCAAACCTTCGCGGACTTCCCACGAAAGATTCAGGCCGGGAAAATGTGGATACTTTTGTTCAAGTTGTTCGACAATGCGGAGGCTGTGTTGATTGTGCTCGAAGCCGCCCCGGCCTTTCATCAGACGGGCAAGAACTTTTTCACCATTGTGGCCGAAAGGTGAATGGCCGAGGTCGTGCGCGAGAGCGATGGTCTCGGCCAAATCGGAATTTAATTTCAAGGCGCTGGCAATGTTGCGCGCGATGGCGGCCACCTCAATCGTGTGCGTGAGACGCGTGCGCAAATGGTCGCCGGTGCCATTGAGAAAAACCTGTGTTTTGTATTCGAGCCGCCGAAAGGCGCGTGAGTGAATGACGCGGTCACGGTCACGCTGATAATGCGTGCGCCACGCGGGCGGAGCTTCCGCGTATTCGCGCCCGCGCGTGTCGCCGCTGAATTGAGCGTAAGGCGCAAGGATTTGCCGTTCGATTTGTTCCAGTTCCTGACGTGTGCGGGGCATAGTTTGTTGCTTCCGTAACGCAAACGGATGATGGAACAATTTAACACTGACTCCAAGCCGTAATTCGGGCTGCGTTGTAGTCGTTTTGCCAGCAATTCCCGGACGGCGAGCCCGCTCAAACTAAATAAAAACCCGCATCACATTGTTCATTTTTCCATGAAATCCTTTGACCCCTGCGCGCTACTCTGCTTTGCTTGCGCAAATGGGAACGCTCCCGGATTCTTTTTACGCGATTACCATCACGCTTTGCCTCACGGCGGTTATCGTCGCTTATTTTTGCAGCAACCCTCTGCGGCACGGAAGCTGGTTCGTGACGCGCCGCTTCATCAACTGGCTGCCGCTCGGCATGACTTACGCCTTTCTTTGCATGGGGCGTTTCAACTTGAATGTCGCCCAGGGCGCGCTGGGGCCGCTCATGCCCAATCAGGATTTCGGAATCATTTTTGCCGTCGGCAATTGGACCTACGCGCTGTCGTTTCTTGTCAATGGCCCGCTCATTGACAAAAAAATCGGCGGCAAAAATGGCATCATGATTGCCGCGCTCGGCGCGTCGCTGGCCAACATCGCGCTGGGAATTTTGACGTGGCTCATCCTCGTCAAACATTTGAAGGTCAACCTCGTCGCCGCCTTTTCGCTGATTTACGCCGTCAATATGTATTTCCAAAGCTACGGCGCGATGTCTATCATCAAGGTCAAGGCGTATTGGTTTCACGTGCGCGAGCGCGGTGTGTTCGGCGCAATTTTCGGAACGTTCATTTCCGCCGGCGCCTATTTTGCCTTCGATTGGAGCGCTGGCATTGCTTCGATGACGAATGCCAATGCGCCGCACAATCTGCTGAAAACGATCTTCACGCACAACGGCTCGACCGTGAACGCCACTTGGGCGGTCTTTTTCGTTCCGGCAATCATTTTGATTTTCTGGCTGCTGATGGATTTGTGGCTCATCAAGGATGCGCCGGAAGAAGCCGGCTTTCCGCACCTCGACACCTGCGACGCCTCGTCCGGCCAGATGCATGTGGAGTTTTCCGTGCTCGATTTGCTGAAGAAAATTTTTACGAGCCGTCTGATGATTTTCATCGCGTGCGTCGAGCTGACCTCCGGCGTTTTCCGTTACAGCATCTGGACCTGGTATTTGCCGTTCAGCAAGGGCGTGCAACAAACCGGCGCGGAATTTTTCGCGCAACATTGGGGTTGGTTCATCTGCATTTTCGGAATCATCGGCGGATTTGCCGGCGGAATCATTTCAGACCGGGTGTTTCAATCGCGCCGGGCCCGCCGGCGGCGATTCTTTGCGGCCTCGTCTTGATTCTGTCAGTTTTCATGGCCGGGTTTCTTTTTTCCGCGCCGCAAATCGTCGGTTGGTCGTCGGTGTTGATTGTCATGGCGTCCATCGGCATCACGTCGCTGATGTCCGGCACGGCGGCCACGGATTTTGGCGGGCGCAAGGCCACCGCAACCTGCTCCGGCATCGTGGACGGTTTCGCCTACCTCGGCAGCGGCTTGCAATCCATCTGCATTGGTTTTTTGGTGCCGGACAAAAATACGCCTGCGAATGGCCAGTTTGTTCCTTATCTCCATTTTATCCCGCGCGACTGGCACTGGTGGCCGGTTTTTATCATGCCGTTTGCCGTCATCGGCGGCAGTATCGCGCTGTGGATTTGGCATGAATTGCCCGCGGCGACAAAAAAATATATCGTCGAAGTCGAGCAGAAACGGCGAAAACGAGGCTTGAGCCTGCCGGAAGTTCTCTCGCCTTAAAGTCGTTGTTGCCGGCGAACTCCCGTAACGACCAGTGGCAACCAAAACAAAGAAAATATATCTGGCAGCCTCATACAGCAGGCGGGAAGAACTCTGCGAATACCGACGCCAGCTCCAGGCTCTTGGCCATGATGTCCAGGCGCGATGGCTCGATGGCAAACATCAATTGGACAGTAACGGAACACCCATCGGCGACCACGGCGAAAAACTCGTCGAGGATGGCAATGACTCGAAAAATGCGGTCCTGCGCGCCAAATTTGCGCAGGATGATTGGGAAGATGTGACAGCCGCTGAACTGGTGATAAACTTCACCGAGCCGCGCGGCTCAACCGCCGCTCGTGGCGGGCGGCACGTTGAATGCGGAATCGCGCTCGCTCGCGGTACTCGTGTCATCGTGGTTGGTTACCGCGAAAATCTCTTTCACTGGCTTCCCCAGGTTGAATTTGTGGAAACCTGGGAACAGGCTCTACGCGTCGTGAAGGGAAAGTAGCGCTTCGGTAATCTGGCGCATCGGCCTCATGGGCGAAACGTCCCGAAAAGAAAATGTTGAAACCGTTCTGGGTGCGCTGCGGAAAATTTTGAAGAAATAATCAGCGCGTGACCGTTCCTTCGATCCGTCCGTATGGTTCGTCCGTCGGCACGAACAGTTCGTTTTTGTTTTCCAGTCCGAACGGCGCAAGGTTGATGAGAAGACAATGCTTGTTCGGCATGGCAATGTGGATTCTTGAAATTTCCCGTGCCGCTTTCAACGCTGCTCCACCCATTTGAAAAAGCGTTGCCTGCACGGACGGGCTGTAATTTTTCGCGAACACCATCAGCATGGCCTCCAGGATTTTTGCGTTCGTCGCCGAATAACTCTTTGGTTTTCGACTGTATATCCAGACCGCCTTCAACTTCGTGGCAAAAATCCGGTCGCCGGTTTCCGGCAAGGTCGTGAATGCGTCGCGCAGGAAATTTTCAAAGCCCGACGCCGTTGTCTTCATGATCAACAAATCCTCAATGCCGGACTCAACCACAGTCTTTTTTCGAGTGGCAATGATGTTTGCAAACGGCCTGGCCGCGCTTTTCTCCGCAAAGGAATGTGCCTGGGGCTTGCCACCGGCCGGAATTCTGCTCCAGCAATGCTCCGTCAGGTTGATATCAACCCTGCTGACGTGCCGGTAGGTTTCTAAAAAATGTTCGCCGAGCGTTACCCCAAAATTCTCGGTCTCCGTTCCCAGTTTTTGTTTGGCCAGAACATTGACCGTGTTCTTCATGGAATCCGTCGCCACCACCAGCCGATTGTCGGCCCTGGTGAAGGACGCGGCGAAGCCGCCTTGCAACATCACTTGCACTTCGAGTTCCTTGACGGAATGCCTTTTCCCGGCGCGGAATACTTTCAGGACGCGAACCTTCGCCTTGCCATAATTGTGATGCAGCAATTTCATTGTGAATCAAAGCGCGGAAAACGATTCATCCAAAACGGCGAGCAGAAAATCCGCATCGGCCCGGGTGAGGCACATCGGCGGTGCGAACCGGATGGTCTGTCCCCACAAACCGCCTTTGCCGAGGAGCAGGCCCAGGTCTTTCGCCGTCTCGACCACCTGCGCGCATTCGATTGATGCTGGCGCTTTCGTGGCGCGATCTTTCACCATTTCGATACCGAGCATCAAACCCTTCCCGCGCACGTCGCCGATAACCTTGTGTTTCGTCTTTAATTTTTCCAAACCGGCCAAAATATAATTGCCGAGCTTCAGTGCGTTTGCCTGAAGATTTTCCTTTTCAATAACTTCGAGAACAGCCTTGCCGGCGGCGCTGACCACGGGATTCCCGCCGAAAGTGTTGAAATGAATTTTGCCGACAAGGGACTGCGCAACCTTTGGCGTCGTGACAACCGCCGCGAGCGGAACGCCATTGCCAATGCCTTTCGCCATTGTGACGATGTCAGGAATTACGTCTTGAGTTTCAAATCCCCAAAAATGCGTGCCCGTCCGGCCAAAGCCGGTCTGCACTTCGTCGGCAATGCACACGCCGCCGGCAGCGCGAACATATTCGTAGGTTTGTTTCAAATAACCTTGCGGAAATTCCACGAAACCGCCGACGCCTTGAATGGATTCCGCGATGAACGCCGCGACTTTTCCCGGTGTCGCGTAATCAATCAACGACTTTACGTCATCGGCGTATTTTTTCCCGGCCTCCGGGTCGTCGTAGCCGAATGGTCCGCGATATGGATACGGCGCGAGCGCGTGATGCACGCCAAAACTGTGCGGCACATTGTATTTCCAGGTGCTGTGCGCCGTCACACCCATGCCGGAGGCATTACCGCCGTGATAGGCATTGCGCAGCGCGATGACATCGTAATTTTGCGTGTGAGCACGCGCCAGGAGCAACGCGAGATCGTTCGCTTCCGAACCGGAATTGACGAAATAACAGACCTTCAATTCGCCAGGCATTTTCGACGCGAGCTTCTCAGCGTAGAGCGCAACGTTGGGCTGCAAATAAATCGTCGTCGAATGTTGCATCGTTTCGGTCTGCTTGTTCGCTGCCGCGACGACATGCGGATGACAATGCCCGACGCTCACCGTCACGATGCCGCCGAGACCGTCGAGGTAGCGCTTGCCCGTGTCGTCCCAGACATATTGCATCGAACCTTCGACGAGCATGATGGGATTTTTGTAGTACAGAAAAATTCCAGGGTTCATGAACTGCTTGCGCAGCGCGGCGATTTCGGCGGCGGTCGGCCCGGTATATTTTTTGGGTTGATGATTGCACGGAGGCAATGGGATGTTTTTCATAAATATAATTATTTGTTTGGCGCAAATGTTCGCAACGCCAGATAAACGGCGAAGGCCAAGGCAAAGCCGATAAACCATGCGTAATTATAAAGGTGTGCAACGAATGGCGGAACGCTGTCGGCGTTCAGCAGTTTTACATTAACGAGAAACCCGGGCAAACTCGGCAGCGCGCCAATGGCCAGTGAAGCCAAAGCCACAACACTGACGCCATTTATGAAACGATACTCACCGTCGGCTTTGTAAAGCGCGGCGGCGTTCAGTTTTCGTCGGCGATAGATGAAATAGTCCGCGATCAGAATTCCGCCAATTGGCCCCAGCAACGCACTGTAGGCGATGAGCCAGGTGAAAATGTAACCGTTCGGGTCGGCGACCAGTTTCCACGGCATCATCAACACACCAATGATGCCGGTAATTAATCCGCCGATGAGGAAGGAAATTTTCCGCGGCGCGAGATGTGCAAAATCGTTGGCCGGGCTGACCACATTGGCGGCGATGTTGGTGGCGAGTGTGGCAATGCACAGCGCCAGCATGGCAACAACCAGTACGACCGGATTCTTGAAATGCGTCAGGACTTCGACCGGATCCCAGATGGTTGTGCCGTAAATAATCGTTGTCGCCGACGTGACCGCGACGCCGATGAACGAATACAAGGCCATTGCCAGCGGCAGGCCAAGCGACTGGCCGATGATTTGGTCGCGCTGTGATTTCGCGTAACGCGAGAAGTCGGGAATGTTGAGCGAAAGCGTCGCCCAAAAACCGACCATGCCCGTCAGTGCCGGGAAAAAGTAGGTCCAGAACTGTCCGGCTTTCAGCTGGCCCATCTCAAATGCCGATGGCTGTGAGAGAATGGGCCCAAACCCGCCTGCCGCGCGCCATGCCCACCAGAGCAGCAACAGGCCAAGCGCGATGAGCAGCGGCGCTTTGATATTTAGCAACCAACGGATCGTTTCGATGCCGCAATAAATCACCCACATATTGATACCCCAAAAAAACAGGAAGCACAGACATTGTCCGCCGGTGATGCCAAGCCAATTCGTCGCAGACGCGGGATGCAGATTAAAAATTGTCACGCAGATTTTGTAGATCGCTTCGCCACCGATCCATGTTTGAATGCCAAACCAACCGCAAGCGACGAGCGCCCGGAGGACTGCTGGAACATTTGCCCCTTTCGTTCCGAATGATGCGCGGCAATAGACCGGAAATGGAATTCCGTACCGTGTTCCGGCATGTGCATTGAGAATCATCGGAATCAACACGATGAGGTTGCCCAGAAAAATCGTAAGGATGGCCTCCCACCAATTCATGCCGCCGCCGATAAGTCCCGACGCGAGCATGTAAGTCGGAATGCACGCAGACATGGAAACCCAGAGCGCAGCGAAGCTCAACATACCCCACCTGCGCCGCGACTGCGACACTGGGGCGAGGTCGGCGTTGAAAAGCCGGCTCTGCTCGATGTCGGCCTCGACATCGGGTGCGTTGGCGGCCAGTCCAGTTGCGGTGGCGTTCATGGCCGAATCATTGGGTTAAACGCCGATGTCCTCATTCCACAATTCCGGTTTGGCAGCGATGAATTCGCGCATCAGTTGGATGCACTCCTCGTTCTGTAAAACCTCCACCTTCACGCCTGACTGGCGCAGCTGTTCCTCGTCGCCCATGAACGTGACGTTTTCGCCGACAACGACGCGCGGAATCCTGTAAAGCTTGATGGCGCCGGAGCACATTGGGCACGGAGAAAGCGTGGTATAAATGGTGCAACGCGCATAAACCTTCGCCGCCAAACGCCCGGCGTTTTCGAGACAGTTCATCTCACCATGATGAATCACGCTGCCCCGCTGCACGCGCTGGTTGTGCCCGCGCCCGATGATCTTGCCGTCGCAGACCAGTACCGAGCCTATGGGAATGCCGCCGGCCGCCAGGCCTTTCCTCGCTTCATCAATCGCCGCTTGAAGGAACAAATCCATAGAAACCTAGAAATGACTCGGCTTTCGCTGGAGGAACTTCCCGTGGCCGAGTTTGCCGACAAATCGTCCATCGCGCACCGCGACTTGCCCGCGCACGGTAACGACACTCGGCCGGCCTTCGATTTTCCAGCCTTCAAACACGTTGTAGTCCACGTTGACATGATGCGTTTTCGCAGAAATTTTGCCGCGATAGTTTGGGTCAAAAACGACAAGGTCGGCGTCCGCCCCTGGTTGAATAGTCCCTTTGCGCGGAAACAAATCGAATGTCTTCGCCGCCTGAGTGCTGGCGACATTCACAAAGGTGTGCAAATCAATCTTCCCCGCCTTGACGCCGTAAGTGTAAAGCACATTGATGCGATCTTCGAGCGACGGAATGCCGTTGGGAATCTTTGTGAAATCGTCTTTGCCCATGACCTTTTGCTTCTTGAAATCGAACGGGCAGTGATCCGTCGCAACGGTTTGCACCAGTCCATCGCGCAGCCCGTTCCACAAGACCGGCTGATTGCTTTTGTCGCGCAGCGGCGGCGACATGACGTATTTCGCGCCTTCAAATCCGGGCTTCTCCGCGTAAGTTTTGTCGAGCGTCAGATATTGAATCAACGTTTCGACGCTTACGCGCACCCCACGTTGTCTGGCGGCGATGGCTTGCGCCAACGCCTCCCTGCAGCTCAAATGCACAATGTAAGTCGCCGCGCCGGTAAGTTCTGCGAAGGTCATCAAATGATGTACGCCTTCGGCTTCGACGGCCGGGGGGCGGCTTTCGTGGTGCTGGCCGGGATCGGTTTTGCCGGCGGCGAGCAATTCCTTTTGCCGCTCGGCGATGAGCGTTTCATTTTCGCAATGCGCGGTGACGATGACGCCGAGTTCCTTCGCGAGTTTGAGCGTTCGGTAAAGTTCGGTGTCGTCCACGCCGAAGGCGCCTTTGTAGGCGAGAAAGATTTTGAACGAACTGATGCCGCGCGCCACAATTTTGCGCAATTGTCTTTCGGTTTTGTCGTCAAATTTGGAAACACCCAGGTGAAATGTAAAATCGCACGCGGATTTGCCGACGGCATTTTTCATCCAGAATTCAAACCCTTCGAGCGTGTCGTCCGAGCGCGGCGGGCAGCACATTTCGATGATGGTCGTCGTGCCGCCGACGAGCGCGGCTTTGCTGGCGGATTCGTAATTGTCCTTCGCAAACGTGCCCATGAACGGCAAATAGACATGGACGTGCGGATCAATGAAGCCGGGGAAAATAAATTTCCCTTTTGCCTCAATGACCTCCGCGCCTTTGGACGGCGCGATATTTCGGTCAATGCGAGTGATGGTTTCGTTTTCGCAAAGGATGTCGGCCACGTAACGTTCGCTGGCGGTTACGATTTCTCCATTTTTAATCAGTAAGCTCATGTTTATTCCTGCGATCATTTTTCCCGATGCCAGATATCGCCTTCGCCGTAGCTGAACCAGCGGCTCGTGGTGACTTTTTGTTGTGTAAAAAATTGCACGCCTTCCCTGCCCTGCATGTGCAGGTCGCCGAAGAACGAATCGTTCCAGCCATTGAACGGGAACCACGCCATCGAAGCCGGCACGCCAATGTTAATGCCGATCATGCCGCAATTGACGCGATGTTTGAACTCCCGCGCAGCCTTGCCGGAACGCGTAAAGATCGAAGCGCCGTTGCCAAAACTCGAGCTGTTTGCCAGCTCAATCGCCGCGCCCAGGTCGTCCATGCGCATCACGTTGAGCACCGGACCAAAAATTTCCTCCTTCGCCACGGTCATGCCGTTGTGAACCTGGTCGAGAATCGTCGCGCCAACATAAAATCCGTTGGGCGCTTCGGAAACTTTTACACCACGACCGTCGGCGGGAATTTTGGCGCCTTCCTTCACGCCGGCTTCAATCAATTCCAGCACGCGGTCGCGGTGTTGGCGCGTGATGAGCGCGCCCATGTCCGGCTGCGGCTCGCGGTCGGTGGGGCCGACTTTGATTTTGCGGGTGGCTTCAATCAGCGCTGGCAAAACGGTTTTCTCCGCGCCGCCGACAACGACCGCGGTTGAACCAGCCATGCAGCGTTCGCCCGCGCAGCCGAACGCAGCTTCAATGACGCCGCGTGCGGAATTTTCCACATCAGCGTCGGGCATGAGCAGGACGAAATTCTTCGCGCCGCCGCCGCATTGAACGCGTTTGCCATGTTTCGTGCCGGTTTCGTAAATATACCTGGCAATCGGCGTCGAGCCGACGAAGGAAATGGCCTTTATTTTCGGATGCATGAGCAGGGCATCCACCACTTCGCGTCCCCCGTGGACGATGTTCAATACCCCTTTCGGCAGCCCGGCCTGTTCCAACAGCCTGGCAATTTTGATGGCCGTAAGCGGCACCTTTTCGCTCGGCTTGAGGACGAAAGTGTTGCCGCACGCAACGGCGATGGGATACATCCACAGCGGGACCATTGCGGGAAAATTGAAAGGCGTGATGCCGGCGCACACGCCAAGCGGCTGGCGAATGGCCTCGCAATCAATGCCACGCGCCACGTTCTCCAGAACGTCGCCCATCATCAATGACGGCACGCTGAGGGCAAACTCGACAACTTCCATGCCTCGCTTCACGTCACCGCGCGATTCCGTGAGCGTCTTGCCGTGCTCGCGCGTGTTGCTGTGAACGATGTCCTCGAAGTTGTCTTCGAGCAACATTTTGAACCGGAACAAAATCCGCGCGCGCTCGACTGGCGGTGTTTCCATCCAATTCGGAAAAGCAGCTTGCGCGGCTTCGACTGCGGCGTTCACGTCGGCCGCGGTGCCGACAGGACATTCGGCGATGATTTCGCCGATGGACGGATTGAAAACGGGCGTGCCGGCGACTTTTGGCTCAAGCCATTCGCCGCCGATGTAAACCGGGCAAGGGTCGAGTTTGGTTGTCATCAGATTTAAGAGCTGTCAAAATCAAATTTATCAATGAGTTTGGCATCTTTTGAAATTTCATCAATCTTTTGAAGAATTATGTTCGTCCGTCTTCAACTCCTTTTGCCTGATGGCATAACGCTTCGCTGCGCCGGCCCATTGTATTTCGACAGCGGGCGGATGAGCCGGTTGTCTGCGAGCTGTTCCATGATGTGCGCCGTCATGCCCGTGATGCGGGCCATCACAAAAATCGGCGTGAACATGTCAATGTCAATGCCCATCATGTAATAGGCCGGACCGGACGGGAAATCGAGGTTCGGGTAAATTCCCTTTTGCTCAATCATCGTGGTTTCGAGGATGTTGGAGATCTCCAGCCATTTTTCGTGCCCGGTGAAGGCGGCCATTTTACGCGCGTATTTTTTCATCGTCGGCACGCGCGAATCGCCCTTCTTATAAACGCGATGGCCGAAGCCCATCACCACGCGCCTGGCGCTCAGCGCGGAGAGCATCCAGTCGCGGGCGCGGGCCGGCTCGCCGATTTCCAGCAGCATCCGCATCACGGCCTCGTTCGCGCCGCCGTGCAACTGGCCTTTGAGCGACGCGATGCCCGCCGTGACCGCGCCGAAAATGTCCGTCAGGCTTGACACGACCACGCGCGCCGAAAAGGTGGAGGCGTTGAACCCGTGTTCGGCGTAAAGCACCAGCGAAACCTCGAACGCGCGCACTGCTTCCGGCGCGGGAACTTTGCCAAAGCATACGTGGAAAAAATTCTCCGCGATGCTCAAATCGGCGCGGGGCGGAATGAACTCCAGCCCCTGGCGCAGCCGGTAAAACGCTCCGATCATCGTCGGAATTGCCGCCAGCAGACCAATCGAGCGGCCGAGGTTCGCGGCGGCATCCGCCTTTTCCAGCGTGGCGTCTTCCACGCCCAGAAAACTCACTCCGGTGCGCAATATATCCATCGGATGCGCGGTGCGCGGGCATTTGCGAATCACGTCGAGCAGAGCCGGGCTGATGTTCCGCCGTGAGCGCTCGTCAGTTTGAAACGCGGCGAGTTGCGTTGAATCCGGCAATTCGCCATGCCAGATGAGCCAGGCAACTTCTTCGAAGCTGCAATGCTCTGCCAATTCCTGCACCGGATAACCGCGATACACCAGCGCATTGATTTCCGGCATGACTTTGGAAATCACCGTGGTGTCCACCACCACACCGTCGAGTCCGTGATGAATGATTTCGTCGCTCATAAATTCATTCTTTGGCAGCGGACGTGAGTCCGCTCTCGCTTAAAAAATGAGCCGGCTTACGCCGGCCGCTACAACTTAAAATTGAAAATATCCTGGTCGAACTTTGCGTAATCCTCGTAGCGCAATAATTCGTAAAGTTCCGCGCGCGTTTGCATCTGTTTCAACAGCGACGCTTGTGTGCCGTCGCTTTTGATTTTGGCCAGACCATTTTCAATCGCTTTCATCGCCAGCCGCAAGGTCGTCACCGGATAAATCACGATGTTGAAGCCAAGATTGGAAAGCTGCTTCGCTGTGAGCAATTTGCTTTTTCCGAACTCCGTCATGTTCGCCAGCAACGGAACTTTGACGGCTTTGCGAAATTTTTCAAACTCGTTCTCGTCCGCCAGCGCTTCAGGAAAAATTGCGTCTGCTCCGGCGTCAATGTAAGCCTTCGCCCGTGCAATTGCGCCGCCCAAACCTTCGGCGGCACGCGCGTCCGTCCGCGCCATGAGGAGGAAGTTTTTGTCGCTTCGCGCGCCAGTGGCGGCGCGGATCTTTTCCACCATGGCCGGCGTGCTGACGAGCGATTTGCCGTCCAGATGGCCGCAGCGTTTTGGATTTGCCTGGTCTTCCAGGTGACAACCACAAAGCCCTGCGTCTTCGAAAGTTTGAATCGTGCGCGCCACATTCAGCGCCCCGCCAAAGCCGGTGTCTGCGTCAATCAGCGCGGGCGAATCCGTCGCCCGCGCAATTGCGCCTCCGCGCGCTGCGACTTCGGACAACGTCATCAAACCAATGTCCGGCAAACCCAGGTCCGCCGCCAGCGCTGCGCCCGAAACATAAACGCCGTCAAAGCCGTGGCGTTGAATCGCCATCGCCACGAGCGGCGAGAATGCGCCGGGAAAGCGCAGCAGTTTCCCGGACTTGAGCGCCGCGCGGAGGTCCTGGCGCTTTTCCGTGGCCGATTTGGCAGTTTGAAGCATGGCTAGAAAATGCCGCGTTTGTCACGCGTGGCGCAAGTCAGTTTGTTTGGCGGCAGCGAAACATTCAATTCGCAAACTTCCGCCGCAGTTAATTGTGGTAATCGCCGGACGAGATTCAAAAACCGTTCTGATTCATCGCCGGAAAGCAAGTCCCCGGTGAGCGTTTGAAATTTGCGGATGTAATCGGCGCGGTCAAACGGTTTCGCGCCCAGCGGATGCGCGTTGGGCATGGCGATTTCATCCACGAGCTTTTTGCCGTCGGCAAATGCAATTTCGACACGGCCACCGAAGGCTTTTTCTTTTGGATTAGTTGCATGATAGCGCCGTGTCCATTCGGCGTCCTCGCGCGTTGTGATTTTTTTCCAGAGCGCAATGACGTCGGGATGCTTCACGATTTCAGGCGCGTAGCTTCGGACGTGATGCCAGAAACCGGTGTGCAGCGCGGCGGCGAAGATGAACATGATACTGTGATCGAGCGTTTCGCGGCTGGCGTTCGGGTCGGACTTCTGCGGGTCGTTTGCGCCCGTACCGATGACAAAATGCGTGTGATGGCTCGTGTGAATGACGATTTCGCGGACGGTTTTCAGGTCGGGGATTTGTTTCCGCAGCTTGAATGCAAGGTCAATCCACGCCTGTGCCTGATATTCGGCGGAATGTTCCTTCGTGCAGGAATCGAGGATCGCTTGGCACGATTCGCCGAACACCGGCAGCGGCACGTCGTAACTCGCGTCCTTGCCGCCGAGCATCCACGCGATGACGCTGTCTTCGCCTTCGTAAATTGGCGACGGACTTTTCTCGCCGCGCATCGCGCGGTCAACGGCTTCAATCGCCAGCTTGCCCGCGTGCGCGGGCGCGCAGGCTTTCCAACTGGAAATCTCCCCCTTGCGCGATTGCCGGGTGGAAAATCCGACGTGAACGGCTTGTTGCACCGCTTGATAAATAATGTCTGCCTCGAGGCCGAGCATCGCGCCGATCCCGGCGGCAGCGGACGGACAGAGATGCGCGATGTGATCTTTTTTGAATTCGTGCAAACAAATGGCGCGCACGAGATCAATTTGAATTTCGTAAGCCACAAGAATGCCGCGCAATAAATCCGCTCCGCTGCGACCGCATTGTTGCGCGACGGCAATCAACGGCGGAATGTTGTCGCCGGGATGCGAGTAATCCGCGGCCAGAAAAGTGTCGTGCATGTCCAGCTCACGCACGGCGACACCGTTCGCCCACGCCGCCCATTCGCAATCAAATTGCTGTGCACGAGGCAGTCCGAAAATTGTTGCGCCGTTCGCGCGCGGATGCGCGAGCGCCTGCGTGCGCGCATTTGCAACCGGCTCCTGATTGATGGCCGCGATGGCGACCGAAGCGTTGTCAATAATGCGGTTGACGGTCATTTCTCCCGCGGCGGAATCAATCGGCGCCTTGCCCGCGGCGACGGAAGCGATTTTCCAGGCAAGTTGCTCCGTTTTTGGCAACGGGACTTTCGAGGGATGAACTTTGACCTTGTGAATAATCACCGGCGGGCGAATCTGTTTTGACCAGTCAGCGCGATAGGGCGGCGGATTGTTTCACAAATTCATCGCCGCTCCATTCGCCGTCGCTTTTCACGACTTTCGCGGCAGCCGCAGCTTTTTGAGCGGCCTTGCGCTCGGCCTGCCGCTTCACGAGATCGGCGTGCGTGGTGAAATAATCGAGGCTCTTGCCCTTGAAATCAGCCAGGGTCTCAAATTTGTGCTTCTCCATGAACGCGAGCAATTGTTCGCACATCGGCTTGACGTGTTCGTAGCCGAATTTCATCACGCCGGTGCAGACCTGGACCGTGTCCGCGCCGAGCAAAATAAATTCCGCCGCGTCGTGGCCGGTTTCCACGCCGCCGATGGCCGAGAGCGAACGTCCGGAAAATTCCCTGCGGATGAGCTGCGCCACTTCCATGACCATGCGCAGCGCGATGGGCTTTACCGCGCGCGATGAATAGCCGCCCGGAGTAGTGTGCCCTTCCACGCTCGGTTCGGGCCGCAACGTGTCGAGGTTCACCCCCATGACACAGCGGATGGTGTTGATGGCGCTGATGCCGGTCACGCCGAATTTGAGGGCCGCGCGAGCCGGGTCTTCGATGTGCGTGACATTCGGCGTCATCTTCGCCCAAACGGGCTTTTTTGCCACGCCCATCACCCAACCGACAACTTCGCCAAGAATGTCGGGGTTTTCACCCATCGCAGAGCCCATTTTGCGTTCGGGCAGACCGTGCGGACACGAAAAATTTAATTCAAATCCATCCACGCCGCATGCCTGGCAGCGTTCGACAATTTCAATCCACGCGTCCTTGCGATATTCCTCCATGATGGACGCAATGAGCACGCGGTCGGGAAATTGATCTTTGCACTTCTTGAATTCCTCCTCCCAAATCTCGAACGGGCGGTCGCTGATGAGCTCAATATTTTCCCAGCCGATGATTTCCTTGCCGTCATTGGAATGCAATTTGGCATAACGCGGCGTGACATTGATGACTTTCGAGGCGTCCAAGCTGACCGTCTTGGCGATGACCGCGCCCCAGCCTTCGGTGAACGCTTTGTTGATGACATTGAGATTTGTTCCAGGCGGCCCGGAACCGATAATGAACGGGTTCGGCAATTTGAGGCCGTCAACCCTGGTCGCTAATGTTGGCATCTTTGTTCCTTCTTCTTATGTTTCCCCTCTTGAATCTTTATACTGGCTTTTCAAGAAAATGTCACAATAATTTTACATGGAAAGGGAGAATTGAATTTGCGACCATGAATTTAACGCTAAACCCGAGGCGCACCATCGCCGAATTGAAGGAACTGCGCGCGCTCACCGGCGACCAAAATGGGGCGCAACGTGTCGCCTTCACGAAAACCTGGCTGACAGCGCGCGAATGGCTGCGGCAAAAAGTCGAAGGCCTGCCGCTGGAAATCCACAACGACGCGGCGGGCAACACCTGGTTCACGTTGCCCGGCGAATCGAAAAAATGCCTGCTCATCGGCGGGCATATTGATTCTGTGCCAAATGGCGGCTGGCTGGACGGCTGCCTCGACGTCATGACCGGCGTGGAAATCTTGCGGCGTATCCACGCGCAATACAACGGCAAGCCGCCGGTCACGGTTCGGTTGGTGGATTGGGCGGATGAAGAAGGTGCGAGGTTCGGCAAAAGTCTGTTTGGCTCGTCCGCGTGCTCCGGCAATCTGAATCTGGATGAGGCGCGCGTCCTGGTCGACAAAGACGGAATTAAGTTGCCGGACGCGTTGAAGGCGGTTGGAATTGATTTCGAGCGCGCGAAAGACAGCGGCAAAGAACTCGCGAATGCCGCCGCGTATCTCGAGTTGCACATAGAGCAAGGCCCGGTGCTGCTGGATCTGGATTTACCGCTCGGCGCGGTTCTCGGCACTTTCGGCGTCGAACGCCACGCTGTCACTTTTCACGGACAGGCGGCGCATTCGGGCAGCACGCCGATGAACCGCCGCAAGGACGCCTTTCTCGCCGCTGCCAAAATGAGTTCCGAGATTTACAAAATTGCCGAACGCAGCGGCAACGGCGTTTGTACCATTGGCTCCTGCACCACCAAGCCCGGCATCGTCACTAGCGTCGTTGAGGAATGCCGCATCACTTTGGACCAGCGCCATCTCGACGCCGCTGCTCTGGCGCGAATGCTTCAGGAGGCAAACGCGGCCGGTGAAAAGTTTGCCAGGGAAGGCAATGTGACCGTTTCCTGGGAAGGTCTCTGGCAAATCGCACCGCGCCCATTTAACAACGATCTCATCGCTTTATGCGATGACTCCATCCGTGAAACCTGCGGGAAATCGCACAAGCTGCCATCCGGTCCGCTGCATGACGCCGCTGAAGTCGCGGCGGCAGGCGTGCCGACCGTGATGATGTTCGTCCAAAGCCTGCATGGTATCAGCCACAACAAAATCGAGGACACGAAGGAGGAACATCTCGAACTTTGCGTGACCGCGTTTGACAAACTGGCGGGGAAGGCGATGAAATGGATTGTGGCGAAATAGAGTATGACGCCTGAAACGTTTGAATTCCTTTTGAATGCCAGTCCGGTTCAAGTGGAAGGTGTTTCGCCGAACATGACGCTGCTGGAATTCTTGCGCGGCAGCGGCCTGACGGGCACCAAGGAAGGGTGTGCCGAGGGTGATTGTGGCGCGTGCTCGGTTGCCATGCTCGAGCGCGGTGCAAACGGCAAACCGACTTACCGCGCCATCAACAGTTGTCTTGTGCCGGTTTGTCTGATGGCCGGACGCGAAATCGTTTCCGTTGAAGGTGTCGGATGTTCCGCGAACCCGCACCCGGTTCAACAGAAAATGGTCGAACACTACGGCTCACAATGCGGCTATTGCACGCCCGGATTCATCTGTTCGCTATTCGAGGGATTTTATCGCAACGATCTGAAAACCGGCAACGATCTGGACGAGCAACTCGCCGGCAATCTTTGCCGCTGCACCGGTTATCGTCCGATCCGCGATGCCGCCATCGAGGCGTTTGCGGAGCGACACCATAAAAAAGACCGGGATACATTTGCCGAAAAGTTGAAAAAGCGCAGCCGGAAACCTGGTTTAGCGCGGTATGAATTCGCAGGCGAGAAGTTCTTTCGCCCGGCCTCGCTCGCGAAGTTGCTGCAACTGCTCAAAACCAATCCCGATGCGCGACTCATTGCCGGCGCGACCGAGCTGGGCCTGGACATTACCAAGCGATTCATAAAATTCCCGACGCTGATTTCCGCCGAAGCCGTGCCGGAGTTGAAGACAATCAAATCCACAGAAACCGAATGGCACATCGGCGCCGCGGTCACGCTCACGGAAATCTACGACAAACTGGCTCGGGAATTTCCCGCGCTCGGCGACATGTTGCGCGTGTTCGGCTCGCGGCAAATTCGCAACCGCGCCACGATGGGTGGCAACCTCGTCACCGCCTCGCCCATCGGGGACAGTGCGCCGGTCCTGCTCGCGTTCGATGCGAAGGTCGTTCTGGTGTCCGAATCCGGCGAACGCACTTTGCCCATCGGCGATTTCTTTGTTTCGTACCGCAAGACCGCGTTGCGAGCGGGCGAGGTGTTAAAAACCATCGTCATCCCACGAGACATTTCGCAGTCGGGCCTGACGCGCAAATCCGCGTGGTTCAAGGTTTCCAAACGCCGTGAAATGGACATCAGCACGGTGGCAGGTTGCTTCGTTGTGGATTTGGACAAACAAAATGCTATTCGCCACGTTCGACTCGGTTATGGCGGCGTGGCCGCGATGCCGTCGCGTGCAAAAAAAACGGAAGAGGCATTACTTGGCAAGATTTGGAGCGAAGGGACAATTCAAAGCGTGCTGCCAATTCTGCGAACCGAGTTTGCACCGATTTCCGATGTGCGCGGCTCAGCGGAATATCGAAGCGGTTTGATCACGAGTTTGCTGGAAAAGTTTTATTTTGTCACCGTAGGAGACGAGGTTACGAGTCTCAGTTCAAAAGGTGAAAACCAGAATCTTCTCGTGTCATCTCCTGTAAGAATTAAGGCGCCACCCCACGAAAGCGGACATAAGCACGTGACCGGCGAGGCGATTTACACGGATGACTTCGCCGCGCGGAACAACATGCTGGAAGTCTGGCCGGTGTGCGCGCCGCACGCCCGCGCCAAAATCCTCAAGCGCGATGCGTCTGCGGCGAAAATCATGCCGGGCGTCGCCGCGGTTTTGCTGGCGGAAGATATACCGGGCCTGAACGACGTTGGCGCGGTCCGTCAGGACGAAATTTTATTAGCCGACAAAGAAGTTTTTTATCATGGGCAAATCATCGCACTGGTAGTTGGTGAAACGCAGGAAGTCTGCCGCGTCGCCGCTGAAAAAATAATCGTCGAATACGAACCGCTCCCGCCGATCTTGAGGGTCGAAGAAGCGATTGCGCAAAACAGCTTCCACACAGAACCTAATTTCATCCGGCGCGGCGATGTTCAATCCGCACTGGCCACAGCGCCGCAGCTTCTCGAAGGTGAATTTTCCATTGCCGGACAGGAACATTTCTATCTGGAAATGCAGGCGGTTTGGGCGGAGCAAGGCGAGGACAGCTCGATGTTCCTCATGTCCTCGACACAACACCCGTCCGAAGTACAACACATTGTGGCACATCTGTTGCACGTGCCGGCGAATCACGTTGTGGTGCAAAGTCCGCGCATGGGGGGCGGTTTTGGAGGCAAGGAAACACAGGCGGCGACGTTTGCCGCGCTCGCGGCGCTGGCAGCGGCGAAAACGCCTCGTCCGGTGCGCGTGCGCGTGAATCGTGATCTCGACATGATGATCACCGGCAAACGGCATCCCTTCCTCGCAAAGTTCAAAGTCGGCTACAATTCCGACGGCGATTTGCTTGCGGCGAAAATCGCATTGATCTCCAACGGCGGCTGGACGCTCGATTTGTCCATGCCGGTGACCGATCGGGCGCTGTTTCATCTCGACAACGCTTATTTCATTCCGGCCGTGGAATTCAGCGGCCAGGTCGCCAGGACCAATCTCGCGTCGAACACGGCGTTTCGCGGGTTCGGCGGCCCGCAGGGGATGCTGGTCATCGAGGAAATCATTGACCGCATCGCGCGGCGGCTGGGCAAAGCGCCGGAAGAAATCCGCGAGCGGAACCTGTATCGCGGCCGCGGCGAGACGAACACAACGCATTACGGACAGGAAATCGAGGACAATCGCCTTGAACAGATTTGGCACGAGTTGAAAAAGAGTTCCGTCTTTGAAAAACGCCATGCGGAGATCGGGCAATGGAATCTGGACCACCCGCATCGCAAACGCGGGTTGGCGATGACACCCGTGAAGTTCGGCATTTCATTCACCCAGACGCATCTCAATCAAGCGGGCGCACTGGTTTTAATTTATCAGGACGGCACGGCCCAGGTAAACCACGGCGGCACGGAAATGGGCCAGGGCGTTCATACAAACATCGCGATGATCGCGGCCAGGGAACTCGGGCTTTCACTTGATAAGATCCGGGTCATGCCGACGAGCACCGACAAGGTGCCGAATACCTCGGCTACGGCGGCGTCTTGCGGCACCGACCTCAACGGCATGGCTGTGAAAAATGCGTGTGATATTTTGCGTGCACGACTTGCGCCGGTCGCGGCCAAATTGCTTTCCGCAACCAGCGGGCGAGAGATTGGACCGGACAAGGTGATATTCGCGGACAATACTGTCTTCGCTACTGACGTTGTTTCCGCTGCCGGATCGGGACAGATAAAGCTCTCGTTAAAGGAAGTCGTGCTTGCTGCCCGCACTCAGCGCATCAGCCTTTCGTCAACCGGATTTTATCGCACGCCGGAAATTCACTACGACCGCGAAAAGGGACGGGGGCACCCGTTTCTTTATTTTGCGGTTGGGGCTGCGGTCACGGAGGTGGAAGTGGATGGCTTCACGGGCATGAGCCGGATTTTACGGACAGACATTTTGCACGACGTTGGCGACTCAATAAATCCTGGCATCAATCTCGGCCAGATCGAGGGTGGTTTCGTGCAGGGCGCCGGTTGGCTGACGTGCGAGGAGCTGGTTTGGGATGACCGTGGCGTTCTGCTGACGCATTCGCCGGATACCTACAAAATTCCTGCCATCGGCGACCGGCCGCTGGAATGCAACGTGCAATTTTTCAAGAATGCGACGCAACACAATACCATTCACGGCAGCAAGGCCGTTGGTGAACCGCCGTTGATGCTGGCAATTTCCGTGCGTGAGGCGATTCGCGACGCGATTGCCGCGTTTGGTCCAGTGAAAACGGAAATTGCCCTGGCCTCTCCTGCCACGTGTGAGGCAATCTGGATGGCGATTCAAAATCAGCACCGGGCGGACGCAAGGAAACTGTTAAAGCCAGAACCGGCGTTGGCGAAGTAATCGCCGACCCGGTTCGTTAGCCGCGGTGGTGGCAGCCAAAGACCGAAAGTTGAAAACCTCATCGGATTGAGTAGAGTGACAGGCCGTTTTGCTCCGAAACGGCTTGCAGAACAGTTTCAGTCGTCCGAAAATCAAATAGTTTGGAAGGGAGAAAAATGCGCAACATTCAACAGAAACTTTCAGTTGCACGTGGCGAGCAGCGCGCTGAACTGCTTTTCAAGAACGCCCGGATCGTCAACGTGTTTAGTGGTGAAATCCACAAGACCCATGTCGCGGTTGAGGACAGGCGGATTATCGGTTTCGGCGATTACGAAGCGAAGAAGACCATTGACCTGGAAGGCGCGTATATCGCACCGAGTTTGATCGACGGACATTTTCACGTCGAAAGCTCCATGCTGACCGCGCCGGAATTTGCGCGTGCGGTGGTGCCGCATGGCACCGGTGCGGCCGTCATTGACCCGCACGAATACGCCAATGTCCTGGGCCTCGACGGTATCCGCTATGTTCTCGAATCCACGAAAAATCTCGCCGTGGATTTTTTCATCATGCTGCCAAGTTGTGTCCCTGCCACGCATCTGGAAACGGCAGGCGCAAAACTGACGGCCGATGATTTGAAATTGATGATCCACGACGAACGCATCGCTGGAATCGCGGAACTGATGAATTTCCCCGGCGTCTTCCTCGGTTCGAAAAGCGAACTGGCCAAGATTGACGCAGGCAGGGGCAAGGCGATAGATGGTCACGCTCCTGGTTTGCTCGGCAAAAACCTTAATGCCTATGTATTGGCTGGTGTTCGCTCCGATCACGAATCCGTTTCCGTTGGGGAGGCGCGGGAAAAATTGCGGCTGGGGATGCATGTATTGTTGCGCGAAGGCAGCACCGAGCGGAATCTCAAACATCTGCTGCCGCTCCTCAATGAATATAATACGCAGAACTGCTCCTTTGCCACGGACGACAAGCTTGCGGGCGACCTGGTGAACGAAGGCCATATTGATCACGCCGTGCGCAAAGCGATCCAAGGCGGTGTGCCGCCAATTGTCGCGCTGCAAATCGCCACCATCAACACCGCACGCCACTACCGCCTGCAAAATCTTGGCGCGATTGCGCCGCGTTACTGGGCCGATTTCGTCGTGTTCGACGATCCGAAGAAGTTCCAGGTGCGACAGGTTTACAAAAAAGGTGAGCTCGTTGCAGAAAACGGGAAATTCCTCGGCAAATCGCCCGCCAAAATCAGCCTGCCCCGCAGCACGATGAATCTGCGCTATTCGCCAAAGGACTTTGTGGTAAAATCGTCTGGCACAAAAAAAATCCGTGTCATCGGTATCATCCCGGACCAGATTGTCACGAAGGAAATCATTGCCGCGCCGAAAGTAAAGAACGATCAAATAGTCCCTGACACCGCGCGCGATATTTTGAAGATGGTCGTCGTTGAACGGCACCGTGCGACGGGCAATGTTGGAGTTGGCTTCGTACGCGGATTCAGGTTAAAGGCTGGCGCGATTGGCTCGACTGTGGCGCACGACGCGCACAACGTTGTGGTGGCCGGCACAAATGACGCGGACATCCTGTTTGCGATTCAGGAACTGGAACGATTGCAGGGCGGACAGGTCGTGGTGGCTGGTGGCAACGTAAAAGCGGAACTGCCGCTGCCGATTGCGGGCCTGGTCTCGGACAGACCGCTATCAAAAGTGATAAAGCTGATTGATGAATTGAATGCCGCCGCCCGCTCGCTCGGATGCGAGCTGGCCGCGCCTTTCATGGCGTTGTCATTCCTGAGCCTGTCGCCGATCCCCGCGTTAAAGCTGACCGATCAGGGATTGATTGACGCGGTACAACTGAAGCGCGCCGATTTGTTTGTTTGATCTGATGAGCCTCACTCTTTCCCAGCTCAATCAAGCGGGCCAGGCGGAATTCGTCCGCGTCGTCGGTCCGGTGTTTGAACAGTCGCCGTGGATTGCGGAGATAACGTGGTCAAAAAAACCGTTTGCTGATATGAAGGATTTGCATCGTTCCTTGTGCAAAGCCATCCTGGAGGCAAGTCGAGAGAAACAGCTCGCACTTATTTGTGCGCATCCCGATCTCGCCGGACGTGCTGCGCTTTCCGGAACCCTTACACGCGAATCCACCGGCGAACAGGCGAGTGCCGGGTTGGACAGGCTTTCTCGGTCAGAAATAGGTTTATTCCAGAAATGGAATGCGGTTTACAGGGAAAAGTTTGGTTTTCCGTTTGTGATTTGCGCGCGGCTGACGAAAAAAGAGGCGATTCTTGGGGGACTTGAAAGACGATTATCAAATTCCCGGGAACAAGAGATTCAAATCGCGCTTGGAGAAATTTTCAAAATTGCCGAACTGCGCCTGCTTGATTTAATCTGCGCATAATATGCCCGCCCAATTGAGCACACACGTTTTGGACACAGCGCATGGCTGCCCCGCCGCTGGAATGAAAATCGAGTTGTGGTCGCTCGATGGCGGAGATCGCCTTCTGGTCACCACCGTCCAAACCAACGCCGATGGCCGCCCCGATGCGCCGCTGCTGTCCGGCGACGATATGAAAACCGGCGAATATGAAATCGTTTTCTTCGTGGGCGATTACTTCGCTGCAAAATCCGCAACGCCTCCCAAAATTCGTTTTCTCGACCGGGTGCCGGTGCGGTTTGCCATCGCCGATGCCGGTACGGGTTATCACGTTCCGTTGCTCTGCTCGCCGTGGGCCTACTCGACGTATCGTGGCAGTTAGAATGAACGCCGCAAAAAAAATCATGCAGCGCGTCGAGGCGCTGGCAAACATTTCCGATGAAACGGGAAAGATTACACGCACCTTTGCGTCGCCAGCGATGCGTCGCGCGAACGGAGTCGTCGCAAAATGGATGCGCGAAGCCGGAATGAAGACCCGGATGGATGCCATAGGGAATCTCATCGGCCGTTACGACGCGGAGAAACCGGATGCAAAAATCCTCCTGCTTGGTTCGCACCTGGACACAGTTCGCAATGCCGGGAGATTTGATGGCGCGCTCGGCGTGCTGCTTGCTATCGCTGGTGTAGAAAATTTACACCGCCGCAAAATCCGGCTGCCCTTCGCCGTCGAAGTCGTGGGTTTTTCCGACGAGGAAGGCGTGCGTTACCAGACCGCCTGTCTCGGCAGTGAGGTGCTGGCGGGCTGCTTCGACGAAAAGGATCTGCGGCGCAGAGATGCGAATGGCATTTCAATGGCCGAGGCGATCCAACGCTTTGGCGGCAATCCGTCAAAATTAGAAACTGCACGGTGTAATCCAAAAAATTTGCTCGGCTACCTCGAAGCGCATATTGAGCAAGGTCCGGTCCTCGAAGAAAAAAATCTGGCGGTCGGAATTGTCAGCGCCATTGCCGGACAAACGCGCGCCCGTGTCAGTTTCATTGGCCGTGCCGGCCACGCCGGAACGACGCCGATGAATCTGCGGAAAGACGCGCTCTGCGCCGCGGCGGAATTCATCACGGCGGCGGAAAAGCTGGCAAAGAAAACAAGCGGACTGGTCGCGACGGTCGGTGAACTTGTCGCATTGCCTGGAGCAGGCAATGTGATTCCCGGCGAAGTCCGGTTAAGCCTCGATGTCCGCCAAGCAAAGGATTCTGTCCGTAAAGCCGCCCATTCTGCGTTGAAAAAAATCGCGTTCCAAATAGCGCGACGCAGAAAGCTGAAATTGGATGGTGAAGTGGTTCATGAAACGGCAGCCGTGGACTGTTCCGAAAATCTATCGCGGTTGCTGGGTCAATCAGTCAAACGCCAACAAAAAAAACTGGTGTCCTTGCCGAGTGGCGCGGGCCACGACGCGGCGGTCATGGCCGGAATCACCCCGGTGGCGATGCTTTTTATCCGTTGCAAAAACGGCGTCAGCCACCATCCCGACGAGTCCGTGAAAGTTCAGGACGTGCAAATCGCCCTCGAGACCCTGAATGATTTTCTTCAATCTCTTGGAAAAGACAGGGGACGCTGCACGGCGGCAAAAGGATGGTCAAAGCATCAATCAATCTGGTAAAACGTGCTTTATGAACGAACTGTTTGGATTCACCCGCACGGTTGTCAAATCGCGTTACGCGCTGCTCACCGCTGACGGTTTTGTGCCCGGCAACCTGCCCGGATGGAAAAACGCCGTGGTCATCGTGAATATTTCGCCTGCCCTGGGCGCGCGGTTTTCCCAATGGCAAGTCGCACTTGGCCGGAACGGCTCCGGCGAGGGCAATACCGGCACGCAGGAATATTTCGTTTACCTTCTCGCAGGCAAATGCGCAGCAAAAATTAGCAGCGAGAAAATCAATTTGACCGCCGGCAGTTACGTCTTTGTTCCGCCAGAAACGGATTTTTATTTTGGCGGGGCGACGGAGGGAACGCGGCTTTTGGTATTCCAAAAGAAATTTGAATCCCTTGCGGGCCGAAAAAAGCCGGACATTGGCTCCGGCCATGAAAAGAACATTTCCGGCCAGCCGTTTCTCGGCGATAAAGACGCGCGCTTGCAGGTGTTACTGCCGGACAAGCCGGAATTCGATATGGCGGTGAACATTTTCACGTATCAGCCGGGCACGACGCTGCCGTTTGTCGAGACCCACGTCATGGAACACGGTTTGTTAATGTTGCAGGGCCAGGGGATTTATCGTCTCGACACCGACTGGCATCCCGTAAAAGCGGGCGACGTGGTTTGGATGGCGCCGTTTTGTCCGCAATGGTTCGTGGCGATGGGAAAAACACCGGCGAGCTATATTTACTACAAGGACGTAAACCGCGCGCCACTCAGCGAATGAAGTTGGTAATCAATATTACCCGACTGCAACGTGAAATTGATGAACTGGCGTTGATTTCAGAAAACCCGCCACCAGTTGTCACGCGGGTTTTGTTTTCCGAAGCGGATTTGCGGGCGCGCCGGTTTGTGAAAAAACTTTGCCGGGCAGCCGGATTGGATGTGCGCGAGGATGCCATTGGCAACATTTTCGCGCGCTGGGAAGGAACGGGGAACAATCTCCCGGCGGTCGCCACCGGCTCGCACATTGATGCGATTCCGAACGCCGGAAAATACGATGGAGTGGTCGGCGTACTGGGCGCGATCGAAGCCATTCGCGCGCTAAAAAAATCAAATTTCAAACCGAAACGCTCCATTGAATTGGTCATTTTCGCCGCGGAAGAACCGACGCGTTTCGGGCTGGGATGCGTTGGCAGTCGGCTGCTCGGTGGGGTTTTGTCCCCGCAAAAGGCCGCCAGCCTGGGTAGCCGTAACGGAAAAACTCTGGAAGTCTGGCGCCAACAGGCCGGCTATCGAGGGAAATTAGATTCAGTGCGCCTGCGGGAAAATTTTTATTCCGCCTTCATCGAATTGCATATCGAGCAGGGACCCATTCTGGAAAAGACGAATATTCCCATCGGCATCGTCGAAAAAATTGCCGCGCCGGGCACGCTGCGGCTGAAACTCACCGGAGTCGGCGGTCATGCCGGCGGCACGCTCATGCCGGGCCGGCGCGACGCCTTGCTGGCCGGGGCGGAAATCGCGCTGGCAGTGGAAAACGCCGCACTCGCGAGCGGCAGTCCCGACACGGTAGGCACGACGGGAATTTTCGAAATCGAGCCGGGCGCGGTCAACAGCATCCCCTGCCGCGTGCATTTGGAAATTGATTTGCGCGATACCAATGTGGCGGCGCGCAACGCGGCGCTGGCAAAAGTCGAAAAGCACGCCCACGACATTTGTGCGCGGCGCAAAATTAAGATCAATTTTGAACGATTGAACGTTGACCCTCCCGCCATTTGCGATCCGGCACTGGTGCGGACGGTGTCCCGTGTTTGCCGTGAACTCAAAATTTCCTGCAAAAAAATGATCAGCCGCGCGTATCACGACTCGTTATTCATGGCGCGAATTTGTCCGGTGACGATGATTTTCATTCCGTGTCGGGGCGGCGTCAGCCATCGGCCCGACGAGTATTCATCCCCGGAACAGATCGCAAAAGGAACTCGCGTTCTGGCCGAAACCCTGGCGATTGCCTCCTTTCGCTGAAACTCGAAAGGCCGCCTTAATCACATCGCGGCAGCCTGCAAACCGCATTGACGCCGTGCATTTCAGCCTTCAGAATCACAGCTAAATATGAAGGTGTCAGCGCGTTTAGAACAAGTGCGGCCTGAGTTTTCAACCCGCCAGCCGTTACTTGTCACTCGTCACTCAACCGTTCCGACGGTTGACGCCGTGATGGCCGAGGAACGCGCCGCGTCGTTCGCCAAACGCAGCATCAAGACTTCGGCCAAGCTCGCCGGGCTGAAAATGGCCGTCTCGATGATGGATTTGACGACGTTGGAAGGCAAGGACACCCCCGGCAAGGTCGCCTATCTCTGCCGGAAAGCGCTCCAGCCTGCCGAGGTAAAATACAACGTGCCGCCGTGTGCCGCTGTTTGTGTCTATCCGAACATGGTGAAATACGCGCGGAAATTTCTTGGTGAAAGCTCGCCCGTTCACGTCGCCTCGGTCGCCACCGGCTTTCCCAGCGGACAATTTCCGCTGCCAACCAGACTCAACGAAGTCCGCCGCGCCGTGGCCGACGGCGCGGACGAAGTGGACATGGTTATCAACCGCTGCGCCTTCCTCGCCGGCGATCACGCGAAGATGTTCGATGAAATCGCCGCCACGAAGGAAGCCTGCGTCCCGGCGCATCTCAAAGTCATTCTCGAAACCGGAGAACTCGTCACCTACGACAACGTCCGGTTGGCCAGCGAAATCGCCATGCAAGCCGGCGCGGATTTCATCAAGACCAGCACCGGCAAGGTTTCGCCCGCCGCCACCATGCCCGTCACGCTCGTGATGCTGGAGGCCATCCGCGATTATTTCTTTGCCACCGGCATCCGCATTGGCATGAAACCCGCCGGCGGCATCCGCAATTCCAAGCAGGCGCTTGCCTACCTGGTGATGGTGAAGGAAACCCTCGGCGACGACTGGCTCACACCGGATTTGTTTCGCTTCGGCGCGAGCACGCTCGTCAACGATGTGCTCATGCAAATCGCCAAACAAGTGGAGGGAAATTATCAAGGGCCGGATTATTTCTCACTGCCGTAAAAATAAAATTATTTAACTATGGCACTTACTGAGCTTTGGAAAACTGCGCATAAAGAAATTCAAGACAAGCACGTCCAACAAGTTATTGGATTTGCTGGCGATGGAAAACTTCGCGACGGTGGAATTGCCTCAAAAGAGTTTCGTGATTTCCTTGCGCTTGTTCCATCCAATTTCCTTTCTCGATACGCGAATGATTGTTTGACGGATAAATTCGATAACAGTGGATTGGCCTTGCAAGATGTCATAAACGAAGTTGGGACGCGACTGGGCTTTCGAGTCGAACAAGGCCGTTATCGTGGAACTCCCGGAGAAATTGGTTTTGACGGCCTTTGGATTTCGCCGGATGAAAATGCTCTTGTTGTCGAAGTAAAAACTACTGACGCATATCGAATTGATTTAGAGACTGTTGCAACTTATCGCCGAAATCTCATTGTCAATGGACGGGCAAAGGAAACCAAATGTTCCATTCTGATTATTGTTGGTCGCAGTGACACTGGAGATCTTGAAGCACAAGTTCGAGGTTCACGCCATGCTTGGGACATTCGACTTATAAGTATAGACGGCTTGATTCGACTAATGCACCTGAAAGAGGAATTAGATGACCCTAAAATCATGGATAAAATTCGTCGAGTTTTGACGCCGCAAGAATTTACAAAAGTAGATGGAATTATTGATCTCGTATTTTCAACCGCAGAAGACGTAAAAAAAGAAGAAGAACTCCCTGAAATCGCAGATGACGAAGAGGAAGAACAACGAAAGCCAAAATTTATTCCAAGCAACTTTCGCGATGCGTGCGCGAGCAGAGTTCAAAAGCATCTCGGCCAGCCACTCGTCAAAAGGTCTTTTGCTGTTTATTCCTCGCCCGATGAAAATTTAGCAGTGATCTGCATCAATTCACGAGAATATAAAAAACCAAAAAATCTTGATTACTGGTTTGCTTTTCACCCGCATCAGCGCGATTTGCTGCAAAACCATAAACAAACATTTGTTGCTCTGGGATGTGGTTCGCCTGAAACGATACTACTGATTCCAGGAAAGGTTTTTGTATCTTGGCTGGATCGATTCAATAAAACTGAACGCGAAGATAAATTTTATTGGCATGTCAAAGTCAGGAAAAATAGCGAAGGTTACACGCTGCATGTTAAAAAAGGTGCGGGTTCAATTAAATTGAATGAGTATTTAATCAAATGAAAACAAAACTCAAACCCGTGAAACTTTCCCCCAAGCGCGTTGTCGCTGCGACAAATCACGCCGTTGTACCGCTGCGCGAGCGGAAATTAAATTTCGGCAATAAGTGGAATTACGCGCCTGCGCCGGAAGATTCCAAGAATTATGTCATCGCGCCGCGACATGAGTTGTTCATCGGCGGAAAATTTATTGCGCCGTCCCGCAGGAACGGACGAAAATATTTTCCATCCATCAACCCGGCGACGGAAGAAAAGCACACGGAAATCGCGCTGGCCGACGCTTCGGACGTGGACAGGGCAGTCAAGTGTGCGCGGCGCGCCTATGACAAGGTCTGGAGAAAGATGCCGGGACGTGAGCGGGGTAAATATCTTTATCGCATCGCGCGCATCATCCAGGAGAAGTCGCGTGAACTGGCCGTGCTCGAAACGATGGACGGCGGCAAGCCCATCAAGGAAAGCCGTGATGTGGATTTGCCACTGGTGGCCGCGCATTTCTTTTATTACGCGGGTTGGGCGGACAAGTTGAAGTACGCGTTTCCCGGAAAAAATCCACAGCCGCTCGGCGTCGCGGGGCAGATCATTCCGTGGAATTTTCCGCTGCTCATGGCCGCATGGAAGATCGCGCCCGCGCTGGCCTGCGGCAACACGGTTGTGCTCAAACCCGCCGAAACCACGAGCCTCACGGCGATGCGATTGGCGCAGATTTTTCAGGAAGCGGAACTGCCGGATGGCGTGGTGAACATCGTTACCGGCGCGGGTGAAACCGGCGTGGCACTCGTCAATCATCCGGACGTGGACAAAATTGCGTTTACAGGCAGCACGGAAGTTGGCAAGGCGATTGCGAAGGCAATTGCTGGTAGGGCGGGCAGTCCTCTGCCCGCCGAACGGCGCGCACGGAGTGACGCGCCCTACCAGAAAATTCCCAAGCTCACGCTCGAACTCGGCGGCAAGGCGGCAAATATTTTGTTCGAGGACGCGCCGATTGATCAGGCCATCGAAGGCGTCATCACGGGAATTTATTTCAACCAAGGGCACGTCTGCTGCGCCGGTTCGCGGTTGTTCGTGCAGGAAGGAATTTATTCCACGGTCATCAAAAAATTGCGCGACCGCATCCAGACGTTGCGCGTCGGCAATCCGCTCGACAAGAACACCGACATCGGCGCCATCAATTCCAAACCGCAGTTGGAAAAGATCAAGATGCTCGTGCAAAGCGGCGTGGACGAAGGCGCGGAGTTGACACAATCAAGCTGCGCCTTGCCGGCCAAGGGTTATTGGTTCCCGCCAACGTTTCTCACAGGCGTCACAATGGCCAACCGCGTGTCGCAAGAGGAAATTTTTGGTCCGGTGTTGAGCGTGATGACGTTCCGCACGCCGGAGGAGGCGTTCGAGCGCGCGAATAACATCCCCTACGGCCTGAGCGCGGGTGTGTGGACTGACAAGGGCAGCAAGATTTTCAAGATGGTCAACAAGCTGCGCGCCGGCGTCGTCTGGGCGAATACTTACAACAAATTCGACCCGACGAGTCCGTTCGGTGGCTACAAGGAAAGCGGTTTTGGCCGCGAAGGCGGCCTGCAAGGGTTGGCAGCGTATTGCCGGCTGGATTGATCTAAAACCAATTTGCGAACAAAAATTATGAATCGCCTCAACATCAAAAAGACCTACAAGCTCTACATCGGCGGGAAATTTCCTCGCAGCGAGAGTGGGCGCTATCTGCCCGCGAAATCCGTAAAAGGTGGACATCTGGACAATTTTGCCCACGCCTCGCGTAAGGATTTCCGCGAGGCGGTTGTAGCCGCACGGGTCGCATTCGACGGCTGGAGCAAGGCGACGGCTTACAATCGCGGACAGATTCTTTATCGCGCCGCCGAGATGCTGCAAAATCGGACCGGTGAATTGGTGAATGAAGTCGCGCGCTCAACCGGCGTCAGTACGGCAAAAGCCAAACGCGAAGTGACGCTGGCAATTGACCGGCTGGTGCATTTTGCCGGTTGGACGGACAAATATTCCCAGGTTTTCGGCAGCGTGAATCCGGTCGCGTCGTCGCACTTTAATTTTACCACGCCCGAACCGACCGGCGTAGTGGTCGTGCTGGCGCCGGAGGAACCATCGTTGCTGGCACTCGTGTCACTGGTCGCGCCGGTGATTCTAAGCGGCAACACGGCGGTTGTGATTCCGTCGGAGAAATTGCCATTGCCCGCTGCGACGTTCGCGGAAATTCTTGCCACCAGCGACCTGCCTGGCGGCGTAGTGAACATACTCACCGGCCGGCGCGCTGAACTGGTTCCGCACATCGCGGCGCATATGGACGTGAACGCAATTGTGGACGGAACGGGTGACTCGGCCATCAGTGGAAAACTCCAGGCCGGCGTGGCAATGAACCTCAAGCGTTACGTCCACCATTCGCTTGCGCCCACCGATTGGTTTACCGCAAAAGTGGAAGACCCGTATTGGATACTCGATACCGTTGAATTCAAGACCGTATGGCATCCAATCGGGGTTTGAACGAACGAATTCCTGCGCGCAAATCTTTGACGAGCAATAAAATTTCTTTTCTCAATTCCGTTGATTCTTTAATTTTCTTCTCATGAAGGAGAAATTCATGTGGGCGGCCATCCGGCTTTCGCTTCAAAAAATGCGTGAAAATCACGGAGGGCCGTTCGGCGCGGTCATCGTGTGCGATGGGAAAGTTGTCGGGCGCGGTTGGAATCAGGTGACCTCCGCCAATGACCCTACTGCGCACGCGGAGGTCATGGCCATCCGGAAAGCGTGCAAAAAGCTGAAAACCTTCCGGCTCGACGGTTGTGAGCTTTACACCAGTTGCGAGCCATGCCCGATGTGTCTGGGGGCGATTTATTGGGCGCGACTGAGAAACATTTATTACGCGAACACGCGCAAGGATGCGGCGGATATTGAGTTCGACGACGATTTCCTTTACCGCGAAGTCGCGCGGCCGGTTTCACGCCGGAAAATCCCGATGAAACAATTGCTTCGCAGGGAAGCGCTGAAAGTGTTCGCGGAATGGAAGGAAAAGCGCGACAAAACCCCTTATTGAATTTCCATCACAACTACCCAGCGCCAGGAGCTTCGCCGCCCTCTCGGGGGTGTGGGCTGCGTCATTTTCATCGGAAATCAAATTGTGTAACATGATTTTCAGATGTCATTCATGGGGTCTCGACTTGGGTTTGGCACCTTGTTTCTGGCATATTTTTTCTAAAAGATTCCTTAGTGGGGGTCCGGGGCGTGCCGCTTGCACCAGTCCATCAACCACGCTGCCCGGTTGCGTTTCTCGTTGCCTTCCTTGATTTCCTTGTCCCAGCTCGCTGAGGCCGCTTTCGAGGACGGCTGGCATCTTCCTGACGAAATTAACGCGCCAATTATCGTTTGTGCCTACTTTCATCTACCCGCATGACAGAATGCGGATAGAAAAATGCCAATATATCGTTTTTATCGGGGAAAATGGTCGGGGCGGTGAGATTTGAACTCACGACCTCTTGCACCCCAAGCAAGCGCGCATACCAAGCTACGCTACGCCCCGTACCAGGAAGCTGATTCTACACTGACCGCCTTGGGTTTCAACCGCGAAATCACTCGCGTTTCTTCGACACCGTGTGGGTCGCATGGCCATAAAAGGCTTCGGCGCATTCCATCAGCGTCTCCGACAAGGTCGGATGCGGATGCACGCTCCACGCAATATCCTCCGCCGTCGCACCCATTTCAATCGCGACCACTGCTTCGGAAATCAATTCGCCGGCACCGGCGCCGCAGATGCCCACGCCCAACACGCGCTCCGTCTCCGGATCAATAATCATCTTGGTTACGCCATCCGTGCGGTCGAAGGACAACGCACGCCCTGAGGCCGCCCAGGGAAATTTCGAAACCTCATATCGAATGCCGCGCCCCCTGGCTTCGGCTTCGGTCAGGCCGCACCAGGCCAGTTCCGGGTCCGTGAACACGACCGCCGGAATGACAATCTCGTTTAACGGCACGCTGTTTCCGCCGTTGATACTCTCGACGGCGATGTGCGCTTCCTTGTTTGCCTTATGCGCCAATAAAATGCCGCCCGCGATATCGCCGATAGCGTATATGCCCGGATCGTTTGTCTGCTGGCGGCCGTTGACTTTTACAAAACCTTTTTCATCCAGCTCGACCCTGGTGTTTTCCAGGCCCAGGTCGGCGCTGTTCGGCACGCGCCCGACCGCCACCAGCACGCGGTCGTACAATTCGGAAAGTTTCTTGCCGTTGTGTTCCATCTCAACCTTGATCTGCTTGCCCGCGGTGGCCATTTTGATGACCTTCGCCTTGAGCCGGATTTCCTTGAAGGCCCGTCTGGCATTGGCGACCACGGGCCGCGCCAGATCGGGATCGGCGCCGACCAGGATGTTGTCCAGCGCCTCCACCAAAACGATTTTGCTGCCGAGACCGGCGTAAACCGTGCCCATTTCCATGCCAATGTACCCGCCGCCGACGACCAGCAGGCTTTCCGGAATATCCTCGATTTCCAGCGCCTCGGTCGAGGTCATCACGCGCGGATTACCGAGGTCAAATGCCTTGGGCATCGCGGCCAGGGAACCGACCGCCAGAATCGCCTGCTCAAATTGGATAAACTGCTGTCCCTGCCCCGTCTCGACACGCAGCGTCCGGGAACCCTCAAAATATCCACGGCCCTGGATGACCTGCACGCCGCGCATCTTGGCCAGCGTAGCCACGCCGCCACCCAGTTTCTCCAGAATGGATTCCTTCCAGGCACGGAGTTTTTCCAAATCCAACGTGGGCTCCGCAAAGGTAATGCCGCGATGGGCTGATTCGCGTGCGCTGACAATCTGGTGTGTCGCGTACAGCAGCGCCTTGGACGGAATGCAACCGCGGTTCAGACAAACGCCGCCCAGCCGTTTTTCACGTTCAACCAGAATGACCTTTTTGCCCAGGTCCGCCGCGTAAAACGCCGCCGCGTAACCGCCCGGCCCCGCGCCGACAACCACAATTTCAGTTTCAATGGGATCCATGTTTTCTCTTTTTATCCGCGAATTCCGCCAATTTTCACGAATCAACCCCTGTCACTTCGTGCCGATTCGCGTCATTAGCCGATTAAATCTTCAGGGCATCTTCCTTGAAATCCTGCAACGCCCCCACCAGGTCCACGATAAACCTCGCCGCCTCGCCGCCATCAATGACGCGATGGTCGTACGACAATGCCAGCGGCGTCATCATGCGAATTTCCACCTTGCCGTCGCGGGCGACCGGCTTCATCGCGCCGCGGCCAAGGCCCAGAATCGCGACTTCCGGCCTGTTCACAATCGGTGTGAAATGCGCGCCGCCAATGGCACCCTGATTGGAAATGGTGAACGTGCCGCCTTTCAGTTCGTCACCGGACACTTTCCGGTCACGCGCCTTTTGCGCGAGCTGCTCCAGTTCTCTGGACAAATCCAGAACGGACTTTTTGTCCACGTCGCGAATGACCGGCACAATCAAACCCTGCTCCGTGTCCACAGCGATACCGATGTGGTAATACTCTTTGATGACAATCTCATTGGCCGCCTCATCAAGGCTGGAATTGAAAATCGGGTGTTTTTTTAATGTCCCGACGAGTGCTTTGAGCACCAGCGGCGTGAGTGTCAAGCGCGCGCCCGTCTTCTCGTATCCGGGGGCAAACTTTTTACGCCGTGCGTTCAGTTGTGTGAAATCCGCCTCGTCAAATTGCGTGACACGCGCGACGGTGTTCCAACTTTCCGACATCCGCCGGACAATCACCTGGCGCAATGGCGTCAGCGGCCTTTTACTCACCGGCCCCCACTGGGAAAAATCAATCTGCTCGGCGGCCGGTTTGGCTGGAACGCCGGCCGCGCCCGGCGCCGGCCTGACGGCAGACTTGATCAGCCGCTGAATATAGGCACGCACGTCGCCGAGGACGATTCGTCCACCCGGCTCGCTGCCGCGAACCTTGGATAAATCAATGCCCAATTCACGGGCCACTCGACGAACCGACGGCGGGGCTGCCGGTGCCGTGACCGGAGCTGCTTGCTCGTCCTCGTCCTCGTCCTCGATAATTTCGGCAGGGCGCGTCACTCCGTGCGCGCCATCGGCGGGCAGAGAACTGCCCGCCCTGCCAACAACGGGCGCGCTTGCCGCCGCACCGCTCTCATTCAGCGAAATCAGACGTTGGCCCACGCTGATTTTATCGCCGGGTTTGACGTGAATTTTGGCGACCACTCCGCCGGCGGTGGCGGGAATCGAGGCCACGGCCTTCTCGTTCTCGAGTTCGATGATGGCCTGGCCTCTGGCAACCTGGTCGCCTTCTTTGACGAAGACATTGACCACGACGCCCGAATCCGCGCCTTCACCGAGTTTGGGAAGTTTCACATCCATAAATCAACAAGCCGCGCAGCATGGCGAAAAGTGCCGCAACTTTCCAGAAATAATTTTCCGAGGAGATTAAAACAGGGATGGGCGCTCAAACAATCTGCGGCTGGATTTTTTCCGGGTTGATGCCCAGGTCATTGATGGCGGTTTCGACGGTCTGCTTCTCAATTTGTCCTTTTTCGGCCAAGGCGAAAAGCGCGCCGATAACGGTGGACTCGGCGTCAATTTCAAAAAACCGGCGCAGGCGCGCGCGGGTATCACTGCGGCCAAAGCCGTCCGTGCCGAGCGTAAACAGGCCGCCCGGCACCCACGGCGCAATCTGGTCGGGTACGGTGCGGATGTTGTCGGACACGGCGACAAAGCTCCCCTGCTCTTTCGCCAGCAGGTTTTCGACGTAGGATTTTTTGGGCGGCTGCGTCGGATGCAGCATGTTCCAGCGCTGGCAGCGGATTGCGTCGGTGCGGAGCAGCTTGTAGCTGGTCGCGCTCCAAACGTCGGCAGAAACGCCGTAACGTTTGGCCAGGATTTCCTGCGCTTTCAATGCCGAGTTGATGATCGGCCCGCTGCCAAAAATGTGAGCCTTGTGTTTTTTGCCTTCCGGGCCGGGCTTGAATTTGTACAAACCTTTCAGGATGCCGTCCTCGACGCCCGCGGGCATCGGCGGCATGGGGTAGTTTTCGTTGTATAGCGAGAGGTAATAAAAGATTTCTTCGCCCTCGGCGTACATCCGGCGCAAACCGTCGGCAACGATCACCGCGAGTTCGTACCCGAACGCCGGGTCGTAAGCCAGCAACGTGGGAACGGTGCTGGCGTGCAACAAACTGTGGCCGTCCTGATGTTGCAACCCCTCGCCGTTGAGCGTGGTCCGTCCGGCGGTCGCGCCGAGCAAGAAGCCTTTCGCCCGGATGTCGCCGGCGAGCCAGAACAAATCACCGACGCGCTGCGGGCCGAACATTGAGTAATAGATGTAGAACGGCACCATCGGCATGCCGTGCGTGGCGTAACAGGTGCCCGCCGCGATGAATGACGCAATCGAGCCGGTTTCAGTGATACCTTCCTCGAGAATCTGGCCATCCTTCGCCTCGTGATAATAGAGCAGCGACTTGCTGTCCACCGGTTCGTAGAGCTGTCCCTTGGATGAGTAAATGCCGATGTCTTTGAACAACGCGTCGAGGCCAAACGTTCGTGCTTCATCCGGAATGATGGGAACGATATGGCGGCTGATGCGTTTGTCCCGCAGCAAAAGACTCAACAAGCGAACGAAAGCCATGGTCGTCGAAGCGTCACTGGTTGAGCCACGGAAGAATTCGGCGAAGGCATCGAGTTTGGGCACGTCGAGCGGCGGTGCGGCGGCTTTGCGCTCCGGCAGGAAACCGCCGAGGGCTTTCCGGCGCTCAAACAAGTACTTTATTTCCGGACTATCGGGCAGCGGCCGGAAAAACGGCGTCTCGGCAATAACATCGTCGCTGACCGGAATTTTGAAGCGTTCCCGAAATTCACGAAGCTCCTTCTCGTTCATCTTTTTCTGCTGGTGGGAAATATTTCTCCCTTCGCCGGCCTCCCCAAGACCGTAACCTTTGACTGTCTTGGCAAGAATCACCGTTGGCCGATCCTTATGCTCAAAGGCCACTTTGTAGGCTGCATACATCTTGCGGGCATCATGGCCGCCGCGCAGGAGCTTGCTGATTTGCTCATCGGTGAGGTGGTTCACCAGTTTAAGCAGTTCGGGATATTTGCCGAAGAAGTGTTTCCGGGTATAACTGCCCGGTTCGACGGAATATTTCTGGTAATCGCCGTCCACCGCCTCTTCCATGCGTTTGGACAACAGGCCGGATTTGTCGCGCGCCAGCAAATCATCCCAATCGGTGCCCCAGATGACCTTGATGACATTCCAGCCCGCGCCCCGGAACAAGCCTTCCAGTTCCTGGATGATTTTTCCATTGCCGCGCACCGGGCCGTCGAGCCGCTGCAAATTACAATTGATGACCCAGATCAAATTGTCGAGATTCTCACGTGTCGCGAGCGTGATGGCGCCAAGCGTTTCCGGCTCATCGCATTCGCCGTCGCCGAGAAAGGCCCAGAGCTTCGGCTCTTCCTTCCAGTTGACCAGGCCGCGCGCTTGCAAGTAACGGTTGAACCGCGCCTGATACAGCGACAGGATCGGGCCGAGCCCCATGGAAACCGTGGGAAATTGCCAGAAATCCGGCATCAAATACGGATGCGGATACGACGACAGCCCGCCGCCTTCGGCGAGTTCCTGCCGGAAATTTCGCAAATGTCGCTCGTCCAGCCGGCCTTCAAGAAACGCCCGCGCATACATGCCGGGCGCGGCGTGCCCTTGAAAGTAAACGAGGTCGCCCGGAAAGGTTTCAGTGCGCCCGCGTAAAAAATGGTTAAAAGCCACCTCATAAAGGGTCGCCGATGAGGCAAAAGTCGAAATATGGCCGCCGACATTGGTGGTGGAGTTGGCTTTGACGACCATCGCCATGGCATTCCAACGGATATAACTTTTGATGCGGCGCTCGATGTCGCGGTCGCCTGGAAACGGTGCCTGCTGCTCCGGCGGAATGGTATTGAGGTACGGAGTATTGGCGCCTTGCGGCGCGGCGCGCAACTGGTTGGCCAATTTTTCAAGCAATTGCGCCGTGCGCTCCGGTCCCTGGCCCTCCAATGCCAGTTCAAAGACCGATTGCAGCGATCGGCTCCATTTATCGCCATTGCTGCCACCGGAATGATCGGCTGCGCCGGAACGCGAACCGTAAATTTCTTTTTTGTCTGCCTTCACTGTGTTATCCACTTCTTTCAATCGCGCGGAAATGCGCTTAAAAATTAGACCAGATTCAAGTCCCGAACGCCAGTGAAATCAGCCGCTGCAAAATGAAATTACTGAACCTGACGCTCGCTTCGCCCGCTGAGAATCTCGCATGTGATGAGGCTTTGCTCAACTGGAGCGAGGCGGTTGACGGGGAAATCCTCCGCTTCTGGGAACCACGGGAATACTTTGTGGTGGTTGGATATGCGGACAAGGTGGAAACAGAGGTCAACGTCGCGGTTTGTCAGGCACACGGCATCCCGGTTTTCCGACGTTGTTCTGGCGGTGGAACGGTTTTACAAGGACCGGGTTGCCTGAACTACACACTGATTTTACAAATCGGGGCGCATCCTTCGCTTGCCAATATCTCCTCTGCCAACCGGTTTATCCTGGAACGAAACCGCGGAGCAGTGGAACCAGAGGTCAAAAGTCAAAAGCCGGAGGTCACCATCTCGGTTTGCGGGCACACTGATTTGGCCCTGGTCACCCGGCATCCGGCACCGGTCGCTTACAGGAAATTTTCCGGCAATTCCCAGCGTCGGCACAAACGCGCCCTGCTCTTTCATGGGACCTTTCTGCTTAACTTTGACCTCCCGTTGATCAACGAAGTGTTGCGAATACCTTCCAAACAACCTGACTATCGTAATGGCCGTGGCCACACCGACTTTCTTGTCAATCTGGCTGTACCGGCCGCCCGGTTGAGGGCCGCGCTGGGAAAGGCCTGGAATGCCACGGAGGCATCACTTGATTTTCCCGATCAGGAGACACGCCGACTCGCGACGGAAAAGTATTTGACTGCAAAGTGGAACTTCAAATCCTAGCCCTGCCATTCAATCAGTTGCACTTCACCACTGCCCGAAATGACAAGTAGTTTGACTAAGTGCCACGTTAAACGTAGATTGCGCGTGAATGCTGGCCGTTGAATCAAAGGTGGCGAGAACAGAAACGGCTGACTCGCTCAAAGCGAACCCGAACCGTTCCTGGAAACACATCGTGGAACCGCTGGAGCCATTTCTCCAGGCGGTCACACAGCGATTAATCGAACAGGTCAATGGTTTTGACCCTCAAATCGTTCCCTACGCTCAATATGCCCTCAACGGCAGCGGCAAACATTTGCGCCCGACCCTGCTCGCCCTGGCAGCCAATGCCACCGGCAAAAGCGGTGACGCCCATGTCAACGCGGCCGTCATCATTGAAATGGTTCATCTGGCCACGCTGGTCCATGACGACGTCATGGACGAGGCCGAAATCCGTCGTGGCCAGCTCACCCTGGCGGCAAATTGGGGGAACGAAATCGCGGTGCTTTTTGGCGACTGCCTGTTTGCGCAGGCATTGAAGCTGGCGGCCAGTTTTCCGACACCGGAAGTTTGTCGTGCCGTGGCCATGGCGACGAACACGGTTTGCTCCGGCGAAATTTTGCAAACGCAACATCGCCGGAAATTTCAGGTTTCACGGCATGAATATTTCCGCGTCATTGAAATGAAAACCGCCGAACTGTTCACACTTTCCTGTGATTTAGCGGCGCTTTTGAGCGACGCCACCGCGGAACACCGCACGGCGCTGCGGCATTTCGGCACCGCGTTTGGCAAGGCTTACCAGGTTTATGACGATTGCGTGGATTTATTCGGCTCGGAAGCAACGGCGGGCAAATCTCTCGGCACGGATTTGGCCAAGGGCAAACTGACCTGGCCGGTTTTGCTGGCCTGGGAACACGCCAACGTGGCTGACCGCATTCAGTTGGAAAATCTGGTCAAGGACTGGCAAACGGAGAATTTCCCGGCAATCAATGAACTGCTGGACAAATATGAAACCTTTGAGCCGACGCGCCAAGTGATTGCCAATTTTTTGGACCAGGCCCGGCGATCACTACGCCGCCTGCCCGAGTCAAACGGGCGCACCGGTTTGTCCGGGCTGGCTGATTTTTTAGCGCAACAAACCGAGGCGCTGGCTGTTAGTGTTAAATACCCATGATTATGGCCGAACCAGTCGCACGCAAAGATTCCGGGGCTTCCGCACCTGCCGACGAGGCGGTGTTGGTCAAGCGTGCGCGCGGTGGCGATCTGGAAGCTTACGATGAACTCGTACAGCGTTATCAGGAGCGCATTTACGCAACGGTTTATCACATGACATCCAATCATGAAGACGCCAATGACCTTGCCCAGGAATCGTTCATCAAGGCGTTTCAGGCGCTGAAGTCGTTCAAAGGCGGTTCAAGTTTTTATACCTGGCTTTACCGGATTGCGGTCAACAAGACGATTAATTTTCTCAAACAGCGCAAAAATCGCATCCACATGAGTCTGAACGACTTGGATTTTAACGCTGAACATGATCCGGATTTGGTCGCATTTGTTTCCGATAAAACGCCGCGGCGCGAGGCTAATTTGAACGAGTTGCAGGAAAAATTGAACACGGCCTTAATGAAACTGTCAGAACCACATAGATTGGTCGTGGTCCTGCATGATGTGCAGGGACTGTCGCACGAAGAAATCGCGAAAGTCATGGAATGCAATATTGGCACTGTAAGGTCGCGTCTGTTTTATGCGCGACAACAGTTGCAAGCTTGGTTGTCTGATTATTTGAAACCAACATGAACGAGAATCAGCCGAACTTTGAGTCGTTACGTCGTTTGTTGTCGCTTAAATGCCACGAGACGCCGCCGCCCGGATATTTTAACAATTTTTCGCGCCAGGTGATTGCGCGCATTCGCGCCGGTGAAGCCGAAGCCCCGGCTGGCGGGTTATTCGCTAATATGCCCTGGTTGCTCAGCTTGCTTCAATCGTTTGAAACCAAGCCCGTCTTTGCGGGCGGGTTTGCCACGGCCCTTTGCGCTATGCTGTTGTTCGGAGCCGTGATCGCGCAACGGCCGGAATCCGTAGCCCAGGCGATTCTGCAACCGACCCCACAAGAAGTGACTCCTCTGGCTTCGGCGACCGTAACGCCGTTGACACCTCCCGTGAACCAAATGCTGATAGCCGAAAACAGTACGAATCCGGTGATTAACTTTCAAAGCGCTTCTTCTGTTTCGCTTGGGCAAATGCCCGTCAGCGCACAGTTCACGAGTTTTCCAGTATCCTCTGGCAATTGATGCCTTCTGCGGCGAATCCTGAACTGCTGCAAGTTCTTTGGGTGGCGGTTTTGCGCTTGTTAACTTGATACGCCGCGCCCTTTTCATTAAATCGGGCGGGTGCCAATCAAAGTCATCGCGGTCGCCAATCAAAAAGGCGGCGTGGGGAAGACGACCACGGCCGTCAATCTGGCCGCCTGTCTTGCTGCCCTCGGCAAACGCGTGTTGCTTTTCGATCTCGATCCGCAGGCCAATGCCACCAGCGGGCTGGGCCTGGAAAAAACCGAAGGTTCCAGCGCGTATCGCGTTTTGCTCGGTGAAGGAGGCTTGCTTGATAAAATAAAAAACACCCCTTTCGAAAACCTCCAGGCTGTGCCCAGTGAAGTGGATTTGTGTGCCGCCGATCTGGAACTGGCGCGATTGGAAAATCACCTGCTGCGCGTGGCCAACGTCCTTAAGCCGGTTCTGGAAAGCGGCCGTTTTGACATCGTTTTTATTGATTGCCCGCCGTCGCTGGGCGTCCTGACCTTGAATGCTTTTGCCGCCAGCGATGGGTTGCTCGTGCCGCTGCAATGCGAGTATTACGCCCTGGAGGGCATTTCGATGATGAACCGGGTGCTGACGCAATTGCGCGAGACCGGCGTCAATCCACACCTCGACATTTTCGGCGTCGTGATGACGATGTTTGATGGCCGGACCAAACTCTCCAATGAAGTCGTCGGCGAAGTGCGGAATCTGCTCGGCTCACGCGTGTTTGAAACCGTCATTCCGCGCAGCACGCGTCTGGCTGAAGCGCCCAGTTTCGGCAAACCGATTATTCACTACGACAAATACAGTTCCGGCTCGGCGGCGTATGAATTGCTGGCGCAGGAAGTTCTCAAACGACTGGACACCGGCGGGAGTGGACGAGGCGCCTGAACGGTTTCCTCAATTTTTCAAATTTTTGTTTGAGAAAGGGCAAAACAAGCTGGGCTTTGCCGGACATTTGGCCCCACGTTCGATATCTCTTTCAAGCGCCGTTCCCAACGGGCAAAACGCTGCGAAATGGAATACCGGAAAAATGTGAGACGGGATTCTCAAAAATTGGTTTATCTCGTGCAATGCACACTTGCCCTTCCCGGAGGAAGTTACTAACCTCACTTTTTTTATACGATTATGGCCAGAGAAGTCATTGAAATGCCGATTGAATTGGCGACGATGGAGTTGCCGGACACGAAAACCATCCGCCTGAAATGGCCGGACGGTTACAATCCCGACTTTAAGACCGGACAATTTATCACGCTTTACTGGCCGGACACGCCGAATTACAAGCGCGCCTATTCGCTGTCGTCCTGCGCGCTGGACCGCGGCTATTATGAAGTCACCATCAAACGCGACGGCAAAATGGGCACGCGGCTGGTGGATTGGGCGAAAGTCGGTGACACGCTCCTTGTTATTCCGCCGGTCGGGAAATTCCTGCCTGTCTATGAGCCGAACAAGCACCTCGTTTGCGTTGCCGGAGGTTCGGGAGTGACGCCATTCCGCGGTTTTGTGCGCGAAGCCACGCGGCGTAAACTGGACACAAAGATTTCGGTCCTCTACAGCGTGCGCACGACCCGCAGCATCATTTTCCAGCAGGAGTTTCATCAATTGGAAATTGAAAATTCCAATTTCAGTTTTTACGTGACCTGCACCCGGCTGGATGCGAATGATCCGTGGCAGGGACGCCGGGGCCGCATCACGCCCGAATGGGTGAAGGAACACGTCCACGATCTGCCCAACACGATTTTCTACGCGTGCGGCCCCAACGAACTGGTTGAGTTTGCCGAGGAAGTGGTGCTGCGCGGGATGGGCGTGCCCAAAGAGCAGATGAAAACGGAAAAATGGGGCTGAACCGCACGCCACTTTTCGCCGCGCACCAACAGCTTGGCGCGAAGTTGATTGATTTCGGCGGTTGGGAGATGCCCGTTCAGTACGCGAGCATCGTTGAGGAACATCTTGCCGTCCGCAATGCCGCCGGGATTTTTGACATCTCACACATGGGCGAAGTCACCGTCAGCGGCAGGACGGCGGCCGATTTCCTGAACCACACGCTGACCAACGACATCCGCAAACTGGCGTCCGGCCAGGGCCAATACACCTTGATGTGCAACGAACGCGGTGGCGTCATAGACGACCTGTATGTTTACCGGCTTTGCGACGAGGTTTATTTGCTCATCATCAATGCCTCGCGGGTCAAAGCGGACGTGGCGTGGCTGCAGGCCCAGGCCGCAAAATTTCCGCAACCAGGCGAATTACAACTCACCGATGCGTCTCACAAATACGCGGCCGTGGCCGTGCAAGGTCCGCGCGTGAAGGAATTCATCAATGATTGCGTCGGCGGCGCGTCTATTTCGGCGGCGCGCGTTGAACGGGCCACCGATTTGAGGAAAAACCAAATCGGCGAATTTCATTTCGAACATGGCGGCGTTCTGGTGTCCCGCACCGGTTATACCGGCGAGGACGGATTTGAGATCGTCGGTTCGGACAAGGCCATCCAACTTGTCTGGGATAAAATTCTTGCTGCCGGGCGGCCTTTCGGCTTGAAGCCGTGCGGCCTCGGTGCCCGCGACACGTTGCGCACGGAGGTTTGCTATCCACTCTACGGCCATGAGCTGGACGAAAACACGACGCCCGTGGAAGCCGGACTTGGATTTTTTGTTTCGTTCGACAAGGGCGATTTCATCGGCCGCGCGCCGTTGGCGGAACAAAAAGCCAAGGCCCCCCCAAAACAACTGGTTGCTTTCAAAATGACCGGAAAATCCCCGCCGCCGCGGCCGCATTATCCGATTTGGGCGAACGGGACCAAAGTCGGTGACGTGACGAGCGGGACGCAAAGCCCGTTGTTGGGTATCGGCATTGGCATGGGTTACGTCCCGCCGGAATTGGCCAAACCGGGCACGGAGATTCAAATTGAAATCCGCGGCAGACGTTCCCCTGCCCTCCTTGTCGCCAGGCCAATTTATCGAAGATCTTAGAGCATTTCCATAAAACATATAGCTTTACTGAAAGGGGGAGGATATGGCAGGTTGGGGGCATGAAAGCTATTTCCCTGCCGGTGCGTGAGCGGATTCTGCGACTCTACGAACAAGGCAAAAGCACGCTGGAGATCGCCGAATTTTCAGGTTTTTGCGTGGCCGCCGTGCGGCGGGTGCGTCAGCAGTTTCGGGAGCGCGGGACACTCCAGCCGCAGACACATTTGTGTGGGCGCAAGAGCCTGCTGACCCCGCGGCGGCAGGCGCGTTTGCAAAAGCTGGTGGACCGGCAACCCGATGCGACGCTGGCCGAATTGGGGGCGCAACTGGATCGTCGGTTCGGGACTTCGACCGTGGATTTGTGGCTGCGCCAGTTGGGGTTGAGTTGTAAAAAAAACGCTGCACGCCGCCGAGCGGTCGCGGCCCGACGTGGCCGAGCAAAGAAGCCACTGGCATGAACGGCTGACCGCTGTGCCCGCCGAACGGCTGGTCTTTGTGGACGAAAGCGGCGCCAACACCAAGCTGACCCGTTTATACGGGCGTTGTCGGGTCGGCCGGCGGCTGGTCTGCCCGGTACCGCAGGGGCATTATCAGACGACCACGCTGATTGCGGCGGTGTCAGCGGACGGTCAAAACCAGCCAGGGAGGGTCGAATGAAAACCAGCCATTTTGAGGGACGCATTGCGTCGAGTGCGGCAGATGCCGCATTAGGACGCGATGAACGAACTCAACGTGAGCTTACAGCATTCGATATTGACATTGGCGGCGCATGGCTGGTCCCACCGGCGGATTGCGCGTGAACTGGACATCAATCGGGAGACGGTTGGCAAGTATCTGCGGCTGGCAAAGTCAAAACCGGCCATTTCGACCCCCGGCTCGGAGTCTGAGCCAGATTTAAAACCAGCCATTTCGACCCTCGGCTCCACGGCAGGTCGGCAGAGCCTTTGTCAGCCGTGGCTGCCGCAGATTGAGGCAGCGGTGTCAGTCGGACTGAGTGCTCAGCGCATTTATCAGGACTTGGTCTGCGATCACGGATTTGTTGGCAGTTACCAGGCCGTTAAACGGTTCGTGCGGCAGTTGCGCGAGACACAGCCGGTGCCGTTTGTGCGGATGGAGGTGGAACCCGGAGCCGAAGCCCAGGTGGATTTTGGCCAGGGCGCGTGGGTGATGGTGGATGGCAAGCGGAAGCGGCCCCACCTGTTTCGGATCGTTCTCAGCCATTCACGCAAAGGCTACAGTGAAGTGGTCTGGCGGCAGACGACCGAGAGTTTCATCCGATGTCTGGAAAACTCGTTCCGATACTTTGGTGGTGTTCCCCGCACGCTAATCACCGACAACCTCCGGGCTGCCGTCACGCGGGCCGACTGGTTTGATCCCGAACTCAACCCAAAGACGGAAGAGTTCTGCCGCCACTACGGCACTGTGATGCTCCCGACCCGTCCGGCCATGCCGCGTCACAAAGGAAAAATCGAATCGGGGATTAATTATGGTCAGGAGAACGCGCTCAAGGGCCGGAGTTTTGAAAGCCTGTCAGCGCAAAACATTTATCTTTCAGATTGGGAAAGTGGTGTGGCGGACACGCGCATTCATGGCACCACCCGGCAACAAGTCGGCAAGGTGTTCAATGAAGTGGAACGATCCAAACTATTGCCGCTGCCATCAAGTTTGTTCCCGGTGTTTGAAGAGGCACCGCGAACGGTGCATCGGGATGGCTACATCGAGTTGCAACGGGCGTATTACTCGGTGCCGCCGGAGTATGTTGGTCGGCAGGTGTGGGCGCGTTGGGAGTCCCGGCTGGTGCGGGTGTTCAATCAACGCCGCGAAGTCATCGCCGTCCATGTGCTGGCCGAACCGGGGAAGTTCACCACCGACCCGAACCATCTGCATTCTCCACACCGCCGCCTCATCCAACACAGTCTGGATTACCTGCTGGATCGCGCGCGTCTGATTGGCAAGCACACCGGCAGTTGGGCTGAGGCCATGGTTCAACAGCGAGGCCCCATCGGCACGCGAGTCTTGCATGGCCTGTTGTCCCTGGCTGGCAAACATCCTGTGGCTGCGCTGGAAGGCGCTGCCGAGAAAGCCCTGCATCACGGCGCGTGGCGTTTAAGGGATTTGCGCACGTTGCTGGAACGGACCGGGCCGTCGCCGCAACTGGATTTCCTGGACACTCACCCCTTGATCCGTTCGTTGGATGCTTATGAGGCGCTAACGCCGGATTGTTTTAACCCTCAACCCCAAACTGTATATGAGCAATCTTGAAAACACCCTGAAACAACTCCGCCTCTCCGGGCTGCTGCAAACCCTGGACGTGCGGCTGCAAGAAGCCGTCGCCAACCGGCTTGGTCATGCCGAGTTCCTGGAACTGATCTGTCAGGACGAAATCAATGTCCGCCAACAACGGCTCATGGAACGCCGCACCAAGGCCGCTGATTTCCGCGGCCTCAAAACGCTGGAAGACTTTGACTGGAGTTTTAATCCGGCCATCCACCGCAAAGACATTTTCGATCTGGCCACCGGCAACTTCATCCGCCAAGCCAAAGATGTCCTGTTTCTTGGGCCGCCCGGCGTTGGGAAAACCCATCTGGCCCAGGCCATCGGCTACGAAGCCATCAAAATGAACTTTCAGGTCCTCTACCGCTCCATCTTCGACCTGGTGCGCGACTTCATGAAAGACGAAGCCTTTAACCAGCAGGACCGAACTCTGCGCCGTTATCTCAACCCGGAGCTTCTGATCATTGACGATTTCGGCCTGAAGCAGTTGCCCAAGAACTCCGGCGAGCATCTGTTTGAAGTGATCATGCGCCGGTATGAAAACCGGTCCACCATCATGACCAGCAACCGGCCACTGGAGGAATGGGGTAAACTCTTGGGCGACGTGCCCACGGCTGGAGCCATCCTCGACCGTTTCCTGCACCACGCCCAGACCATCGCCATCACTGGCCGGAGCTACCGGCTCAAAGACCACGCCGCCGTCGCCGTAAAAGAGGATAAAAACAAAAAGACAAAAGCCAAGTCCAACGAACCTTTGGCCGCAGAACCGGCGAGCTGAATGGCTCGCTATCCGGTTCTGCTCGTTCTACTTTGCTTCTGGCCGATTATGAAAAAGCTCGATTTTCGACGCGAATCGGCCAGATTGGCCGCATGGTTGTAAGCGCCGGTTTAATAACGAAGTTGGATCGGACGGACGCGGCCCGGAGAGCCCAGATTTTATGTTTCAATCTACAAACCGGCAGTTGGATAATTAAAGTTCGGCCAACCACCAACGAAACTCGCTCCCGATGACGACGAAGAATTACATGGCTTGTCCCACTGATATAGTCGAGGCGCCGGTCGGCGTTGTGTGGAAACTGCTCACCGACATCTCCGGCTGGGGCAGTTTCTTTGACCTTCGCGTCATCAGTGTCAAGCCGCCGGGGCCGGCGGTCAGGGGCCAGCGCATGCTCGCCCTTTTCGGTCAGAAGGTCCCACGCTGGCTGCATCTGGGTGGCTCTTTCGAATACACCCTCATCGACGAGACGCATTACAAGCTTGAGATGGACGTGAGGCTGCCATTTGGCCTGACGGTTCACGAGGCGCTGGACTGCGTTCCGCTTGAGGACGGGCGATGTCGCGTCAACTACCATTGCAATATTGGTTTCCCGAACGGCTGGCGAGGTCGGCTCATGCGCATCCTGTTCAGCCGCGGATTGAAGACAAGCCCGGCTGATTCGCTCTCGCGGTTGAAACGCGCCGCCGAACAAGAACATCGCGGTCGGAAGGCGGAAAAGAGGGAACCTTAGATATGCAGAGATGAAGAAATTGAAAAGCCCCTTGCTTGCAACAAAAAACCTGATATGAATAAAGCGCCTCAGAGTGGCCGGTTTTGATTCGACCCCGGCTGGCTGGTTTTGAATCGACCGGTGACAGCGGCGGTGCGTTTGCTGGGACCTTGCGCACCCTGGCTGTTTGAGGGGCCGATGGACGGGGAGATGTTTTTGGCCTGGGTGCGGCAAGGTTTGGTTCCCACCCTGCAGCCCGATGACCTGGTGATTCTGGACAATCTGGCGACGCACAAGGTGGCGGGGGTGCGCCCCGCCATTGAAGCGGCGGGGGCTCGCCTGCTTTATCTGCCGCCGTATTCACCCGACTTCAACCCGATTGAAAACCTCTGGAGCAAGGTTAAAGCCATCCTGCGGGCGCTGGCTCCCCGCACCGCCGACCAACTGCTGCGGGCGGCGGCCACCGCCTTTGACACCATCTCCCCCACCGACTGCCAGAGCTTCTTTTTACACGCCCAATACGCTATATGATTTATGAAAATGCTCTAAGACTGGAAATTAGTGAATTTCCCAAGCGCACCCTGCCGTTCTTGTTTCCACGAAGACTGAAAGTTGTTGGGATCGGGTACGATTCAAACTCTTCACCATTCAAACTGCGATAATCTATGGGGTACCATACTGGAAAACGCGGTAGAATCTCGCGGTATCACTAAAAGGCACGGTGAAAGTGCCGGGAGGGCCGGTATCGGTCCAGCTTGCGATGGAGTTCGTGGCGGTTATTTCCCCGGTCGGGACGGTAAACCACGAAAGCAAGTTGGTCGAGTATTCCACTTGATAAGTCCGGTTTGAAGTGGCAGCCCAGGTCAACGTGACGGTGTTAGAAGCCAACTGGGCCTGTGCGGTTAGCGCCTCAAACGGCAGAGAGACAAACCCTGCTTCTTGCAGCCCTTGCTGAATCTCCGGGTTTTGCATAAACAATCGCCAGACATTCTGGTTCCGATAGTTCTCAACCATGATGACGATGGGACCTTGGTCAATGCCTAATTCAGCGTTATCGTACCACGCGGCACTCAGGTTATACGCGTCAATGAAACCGTATTGCGTCCAAAAGCGCGGTCGGCCCCCCTTATAGAAGTTTTTCAAAGTCGGCAGCGCGATCTCGGGAGCGAAGGCCATGGCGCCGCCCGAAGCCGTGAAGGCAATCGTGCCGTTATCATTCTCGGCCGGCGGGGCGCCGTGCGCCGCGTAGCCCGTAGGATCATCACTGGCGGTCAATCCCCAGTCGAGGCTGCTATACCCCGGCCAGCCAAGCGGATCGGCTGCGCAGTAGGCCTGCTGGGCCAGCGCCGCCCGGTGCGAGTTCTCAAAGTAGGTGCTATTCTCGGCGTTCATGTAAGCGTCTCCCACATGGCGGAAGTCAACCCAGCAGTGGGAGTATTCGTGACCAAATAACGGAGGGAACGTGACGAACGAATAGCCATAATAGTTGGCCCAGATGTATCCACTGGTCCAATAGTTCCAGCAGGAAGCCGGTAGAGCGTTGCTTGTGGCACCGATGCCGAGCAAATAAATCAACATCCCTTCGTCATAACCAACCCAGTCGCCAAAAGTGCTGAAGCCCGTGTCGGGGAGCCAACCCATCCGCACTCCGTTGGTGCCGGGTATGTCTGGCGCCATCCAGATCCAATTCACCCGGTTGAAGATCGCGCTGGCCGTTGTCTGGATGCTGGTTTCAGTGGCGTTGGTGCCATTGAAGTACTGTTTGACATAGAGGATTCCGCCCAACAACAAGGTGGTATCAATGGAGGACAACTCCGAACTGCCCGAGCGCGTGGCCGCGTTCATGTCCAGAAAGTGGTAGAACCATCCGTTGTACCCGATGTCACCCGAGGCATTGGTGCCTTGCGGCCCGTTCCAAAAAGTGTTCAACGTGGTCAGCACTCGCGCCGCGCCCTGATCCCGTGTGATCCACCCGTGGTCAATGGCAATGCCAATAGCGGTCAGCCCGAATCCGACTGATGAAATACTGCAAGCCGAGCCGGTCGTGGAGCGGTCCGGAACCAGACCGTTGGTGGGATTTGCCGCGTACCAAAAGTAATCAAAATTGGCTTGCTGCAAATAGTCAAGATAGGCGTCGTCGCTGGGAAAAGGATTCGGGGTCGTGAACGCCGTCGCTGAAGGCGGGCTGGTCTGGGAGCTGGTGTTCACCGCCGTAACCTGATAATAATATGTCTGGCCGTCACTGACGGCGAGATCGCAGTAACCCAACGTTGTCACCAGGCTCGCATTCAACTTTGTGAAAGGACCGACGCTGCTGGTCGAGCGGTACACGTTGTAGCCCGACAAGCCGGGCGACGCTTCCGGATCCCAATGCAGTATGGCGCTTAGATCGCCCGAAAAGAGCACCACATTGGTTGGCGCGACTGGTTGAGCCTTGGCGCCAAGGGTAACCGCCAAGAGCAGAATTTGAAGAATCAAAATTCGTTTCATTCGCGATTAGGCTAGCTATAACGTGTACCGTAGCATCGAATATAAAGCGGTCAAGGCAAATCGTTTGTTCGATGACTTGGCAATGCCCGAGCCGCAAATCTGATTAAAAACAGAATCGGGCCGGGATCGGAGGACCACCGGAGGTGAGTGGGAGGTGAAGGAGGCAATTTCAGAATGTTCATGCTGCATGCTGATTTCCCGTTTCGAAAATCGGACTAGTCCGAAAAACGTGTTGACAACTTTGCATTCTGTGTAAATAGTGCGGATAAGACCCTCTTCTGGAATGCGCAAAAGCATTTTCCGGGAGAAGGGAGGTGATGAAAGCCGTTTATGAAAAAACCAATGAACGATTCAGCGAATTACACCGGGGCCCTTCGGAATCCATTTAACCCGCCTAAACTAACGATTTGGCCTCAACTGGCTTTTGTCGTCGGATTATTGTTGGCCGTCAGCCCGGTTCAAGCCGTAAATCTCCTTCAGAATCCCAGTTTCGAAGTTGATGGATACAAACACACTATTCCGACGAGTTGGTCGCGTTTTGCGCCGCCGACCGCCGCAATATATCAACCGAACGGCAACTACTGGAACGAAGTCAGTGGCACCTTAAATGGAAATATTGTCACGGCCCACTCGGGCAACTGCTTCTGGAAAGAATGGGGCGCTTGTTATGATGGCACGAACAACGTGGCGGGCATCTATCAGACCTTCGGCAGCACTTCGGGTTCAACGTATCAGGCCAGCGGCTGGTTCTACATTAACAGCGGCGATGAGTTGGGAGCAGATTGTTACGTTTGGATTCAAGTTGAGTTTTACGATTCCAGCAGCAATCTGCTGGCCCTCTACAAATCGGGCAACTTCAACATCAACGCAGGGTTGAACGCATGGGTTCAACTCCAGGTCACCAACACCTGCGATGTGACGATGCCGGTATCCACCGGCGACCCGTTTTTCAACACTTATGCAATCACCGGCGCGGTCAGCCAGTTGGTGGCTCCGGCGGGAACCGCCTCGGTCGTTTATCGGTATTGCTACCTCCAATATCAGAGCGAGGGAGGGTCGTCGTATTTCGACGACGCAGACCTGGAACAGTTAACCGGCCCGTTGCCGCTGGCAATCAACAATCTAAATCCCCAAAACGAAATCTTTGTGGCGCCCAGTAATGGCGTGAGTTTTGATGTCAGTTCGCCCAGCGGCCATATCAACACCAACGCCATTCACCTGGTCTTGAACGGCGCCGATGTCTCCACCAACCTGGCCTTCAGCGGCTCCTCCTCGAATTGGACGGTGTTCTATAACGGACTCCAATCCAACACCGCCTATACTGTCTCCATTACGGCGACGGACAGCTTCAACTTTACCGCGAGCGCCAATACCACCTTCCAAACCACCTGGCTCGGGGTGCAGGCGCCGACCTACATCTGGGAGGCCGAAGACTGGGATTTCACCAACGGTATGTACTATGATAATCCCACCCTTTGCAATGCCCCCGGCGGCGCCAATTGTTACTTCGGAGTCGTGGGCGTGCCGAATGTGGACGAGTACAGCACGATTACTCCGCCCGCCCAGTTCTATCGTGGCGCCACCGATGGCATCGGCACCAAGCCATCGGGCGATTACTCGCGGCCAAACCTTTTTGCCGCGGACAGGATTGACTATGCCATCAATCCGTTCAACGGCGATCCGTTGTACGACAGCGGCTGCGAGTGGGTCAACTACACCCGCGACTGGCCCAATAGCACCAACTGGATTATTGGCCGGTTTGCCAACGGCGCCGGTTCGGCCGGGAGCATTCAGTTGAGCGTGATCAATGGCGGCGTGACCAATGTGGTGGGCACCTTCACCATGAATCCCTACCCGGCCGCTGATCCGAGCTATACCACTTATCAATTCATCTATTTGCTGCAAACCAACGGCAGCGGCCAGCTTGCGCCGGTGGTCCTCAACGGCAAGGAAACGTTGCAAATGACCAGCGGCGGCAACATGCTGCCGACCTTCTACATGCTCATCCCCGCTGAACCGGATTTGCCCTTCCTGAGCAAACTTTATCCGGACGGCAAACATCCATTTGAACCGACCAATGCTTTAAGTTTCACAGTGACAACCGCCGGAGCGACTTTCCCGGCCAACGGCATCCAGGTAATCCTGGACGGCAATGATGTCTCCTCGAACCTGGTCATCACCGGCTCGAGTTCGAGCAACAATGTGGCGTATCCTTCATTGCAACCCAATGCGATGCACGTGGCGATTATTAACGCGACCAATTCACTCGGCCACGGCATCAGTATCACCAATCAATTCGATACCTTCAGCCAGACCAATTATATGTTTGAGGCGGAGGATTTCGACTATAACGGCGGACAGTACGTACCCTCGGCGAGTTATGCCCCTGACTGTTATGCGTCTTTCGTATCGGTCAGCAACATTGATTTCCACCATACCATTAATTCAGGCGAGCCGACGGACGGTTCCGACTTCCAGTATCGTCAAAATGGCATTCCGCAGCAAGTCGCCCAGGATTACCTGCGAGCGGAGTACATCAACATTTTTGCGAGTGATTACCAATTGTATTGGTTTGGAGGCGGTGACTGGGCCAATTACACCCGCGATTATCCGTTGGGCACTTTTAACGTTTACACCCGCACATCCGGTCTGGGCCCGTTCACGATGAATCTGGGACAGGTTGTCAGCGGTGCAGGGACAACTAATCAGGTGATAAAACCGATTGGTCAATGGAGTGCAAATGGTGCCAATATCAACACCTTCGGCTGGGTGCCGTTGACGGACGCGGGCGAAGTTGCTCCGGTAACGGTGAAAATCACGGGCGTGACCACATTCCAGGTCTCAACGCCTACCGGCGATTGTTATCCGAACTTTTTCATGTTGGTGCCAACTTCCCCCGTCAGCCTCTCGGCGGCGCGGTCGGGCAATAACATCAACATTTCATTCCCAACCCGGAGCGGATGGGGTTACCGCGTCCTTTATACGACGAATTTGACCACCGGCAGTTGGACCCTGCTGAACTCGACCGCCGGCAATGGCGCGGTGGAATCCGTCACCGACTCCAGCACTGGCGGCAACCAGCGGTTCTACAAAGTAACGTCGCCATGAATCCTCTGAGCCACATGCAGCCTGTTCGGGAAGCCGCTTCCGGGCGACGCCGGCTTGGTTTTACTTTGATTGAGTTGCTGGTGGTAATCGCCATCATCGCCATCCTTGCAGCCATGCTGTTGCCGGCCCTTGCTGCGGCCAAAATCAGGGCGCAAGGCACCGCCGATATGAATAACACCAAACAACTGGCGACGGCGGCAATCATGTATGCTGGCGACAATCACGATCATAACGTGCCCAACATGGATGGCACACTGCCAGGCCCGGTCGCAGGCAAGGATGCGCAACATCCCTGTTGGGTGGCGGGAGAGCTCACACTTGGCATGGGTGGTAATACGGACAATACCAATATCGCCATGCTGATTAACAACCAGGCGTATCTCTATGGCGCCTTTTTTGGGAGTTATCTCGGCAAGAATTACAAAGTGTTCAAGTGCCCGGCGGACCAATCGGTTTACACCCTCTACGGCCAAACCTATCCGCGAGTTCGCAGTTATTCGATGAACACTTTCATCGGCTATCCGGCCGAGTCCGGTACAGGTGGCAGTTTGTCCCAACCCGTCAACCCGCAGAACTCGCCCTTGCCCTTCGCGACCCTTTCCAGTGTCCACTCGCCTTCGCGGACCTTTCTTCTCCTGGACGAGCGCCCGGATAGCATCAACGACGGCGTTTTCAGCACCGACGAAACTCCAGGCAACCTTCATCTGCGTGATGTTCCCGCCGCCTATATCGGTGGCGCCGCCGGCTTTTCCTTTGCCGACGGCCATTCCATTCTTCACAAATGGAATCCAGGCTGGATTACCCAGCCGATCCAGCGGACCCCGATCAACGACCATTATTTTTCACTTGGCGATCCCGAGATTACGGACTTGTACTGGATCCAGCAGCATGCTATCGGAGTACCCGGCCTGCCGTAACTGCTTTGACAATCACCGGACCGCGATGGGCAAAAAGTCCTGGGCCATGGCTTCGTGGGATTTTCCCGACGTGAAATTATTCTGACAAGCGCCAGGCATTCGTGTTAAAAGCCCGCGGGGATACGAAACACAACGAGAAATGAAAAGAACCGGACTGCTCCCGGCCTTGATCGGGGTGATGATGCCATGCTGCCTCCACGCCGCACCACCAGCCGGCAACGCCACCATGAACACGTTCATCAACAATTTGATGATCCGGACGACATTGGAGGAAAAAATCGGGCAGTTGAATTTGCTGTCGGCGGGCTTCGGTGTGACCGGACCGGAAATCAGCACAGACATCGAGACAAAAGTTGAACACGGCCTGGCGGGCGGAGTTTTCAACGTCTATACCCCGTCGGCGGTGCGCAAGTTGCAATCGCTCGCCGTCAACCAGAGCCGTCTGCACATTCCCCTGCTCATTGGATTCGATGTGATTCATGGTCACAAGACGATTTTCCCGATGCCGCTGGCCCTTTCGTGCACGTGGAATCCGGAAGCCGTCGAACAAAGCGCTCGAATTGCCGCGAACGAGGCGACCGCCGACGGCGTGAACTGGACGTTCTCGCCGATGGTGGACATCTGCCGCGACCCCCGTTGGGGAAGAATCGCCGAAGGCGCAGGAGAAGATCCGTATCTGGGAGCGCAGATCGCCCGCGCCATGGTGCGCGGCTATCAGGGCGACGACCTTGGCCGGAGCAACGCGCTGATGGCATGCGTGAAGCATTTCGCCCTGTACGGCGCAGCCGAGGCGGGACGCGATTACAACACCGTGGATATGAGCCGTCTTAAGGCGTACCAATATTACCTGCCGCCCTACCAGGCAGCAGTCGAGGCCGGGGTCGGCAGCGTCATGACTTCGCTCAATGAAATCAACGGAATACCAGCCTCGGCCAATCACTGGTTGATTACGGACGTGCTGCGAAAGCAGTGGGGCTTCAAAGGCTTTGTCGTCACCGACTACGACGCCGTCAGCGAGATGACCGACGCGGGAATGGGAGATTTGCCAACAGATGCCAAATTGGCCGCGAAGGCCGGCGTGGACATGGACATGGTGAGTGAAACCTATCTCAAGTATCTGCCGGAATTGGTCGCGCGTGGAGAAATCCCGGTGTCCATGATCAATCAGGCTTGCCGGCGAATCCTGGAGGCAAAGTACAAGCTCGGATTGTTTGCCGATCCTTTTCGAGGCTGCACGGAAGAACGAGCACGCGCGGAAATCCTCACGCTGGAAAACCGCAAAGTCGCGCGGGAACTCGCCGATGAGTCATGCGTGCTGCTGAAGAATGACCAACAGATATTGCCCCTGAAGAAATCCGGGACCATTGCATTGGTGGGTCCGCTGGCGGATGACCAGCGAAATCTGCTGGGCAGTTGGCGCGCCGCCGGCGACTGGCGACTGGCCGTCAGCGTCGAGGCGGGAATCAGCAACGTGGCTGGTTCCGCGGTGACCATCCTGCATGCGAAGGGCGCGAACCTGATAGATGATCCTGCGCTGCCGGGAACGCTCAAGGCGTTCGGCGAGGACATTCCGGTGGACACCCGTTCGCCACAACAGATGTTGTCCGAAGCCGTGGCGGTGGCGTCGAATGCGGACGCGGTGGTGGCGGTGCTCGGCGAATCATCCGGCATGACCGGCGAGGCCGCGAGTCGCAGTCACCTCGGACTGCCAAAATGCCAGGAGGACTTGTTGCGGGCGCTGGTGAAAACCGGGAAACCGCTCGTGTTGGTGTTGATGAATGGCCGGCCCCTGACATTGAACTGGGAAGCGGAACATTGCGGCGCAATTCTCGAAACCTGGTTTGGGGGCACCGAAGCCGGCAATGCCATAGCCGATGTGTTGTTTGGCGATTACAATCCGTCAGGGAAACTGACGGTGACATTTCCACGCGACGTCGGCCAAATCCCCATTTATTACAATCATAAGAACACGGGGCGGCCCTACACGGGCGATCCGGGATATAAGTACGTCTCCCGTTACCTGGACGTATCGAATGATCCATTGTATCCGTTTGGTTATGGCTTGAGCTACACCACATTTTCCTACGGAGACGTTGAATTGAGCCAGACCAACCTCACCGGCAACGAGACATTGCTCGCTTCGATTGAGGTGACCAACACAGGTCAGCGTGCCGGCGAGGAAACGGTGCAGTTGTATTTGAGTCAGCCGGTGGCCAGCGTGACGCGCAGTGTGGAGGATCTCCGCGGTTTCCAAAAAGTGCCCCTGCAACCGGGGGAAACAAGGAAGGTGACGTTTCGCGTCACCCCGGAAGATTTGAAATTCTACAACTCCAATCTGGAATATGACTGGGAACCGGGAGAATTCATCATCCACATCGGCGGCAGTTCAAGCCAGTCGAAGTCGGCATCCGTGAACTGGAACCGAAAGGCAGTTCCAACCCAAACCGAGCGATCCAGCCATATTGCTGTGGACAAAAGAGTTAACACCGAATCTGGCCTTTAAAGCTGGTATTTCTGGAAGTAAAATTTGAAACAAATTCCATTTGACATTTCGCTTGACATTCCTTTGGGCGTTTGTCATAAAGATTATGCAATCAAGGTATAACCAAACAGAATTAACAATTATCTCAAGGATCAGCCATGAACTCTCTCAATCGTAGCTTTTATGTTTCGGTGCTCACGGGTGTTTGCTTGGCGGCCGTCAGCCCGGCCATAGGGCAAAATTCCGGGTCGGCGCTCTTCACGCAAATCAGTTTTACGGCCCTGAATCCGGCGGGGTCGGGGGCTGGTGGAATCAATTCAGCCATTATATTACCCCATGTATTCAACGACGCCCCTGCCTCTATTGGGACGTACAACAACAGCTATCCCGGATCCATCTTGCTCAGTGAGGCGAATGTGCAAAACGCAACCGGCACCGGCCTCGAAAGGGATGTCTGGTATTTCTCCGACAATGGGGGAGCGAGCCCTTACCAATTTCAAGCCGGTGACTACTTCACTGCTTCTTTCGAACTGACGTTGTCCGGTGGCCTGCCCGGCATAGACTTGGAAGGCGGTTTTCTGTTCAGTAATCCCTCCGGCGTCTTTGGTGGCGATGACCAGGTCGTTGCCGTTGGGCAAGGTGGGAATGCAGGAACGGTCGTCCAATTCGGAGGGCCTTCGTATTACCCCTTCTCCCCTGCGGCCGGTGGTTATCCGGGCGTCGGCGGAAGCGTTCCAAACTACGTGAACGGCACAACGATCGGCATGACGTTCACTTACACCATTGACCCGCTCACCACCAAGCCTGCCTTTGAGTATGCCGTGAACGGGCAGTACGCCGCATCAGCGCCTGGCGACAACTACTTCGACTTGGGTGGGCCCGTCGGAAGTCCCGGCGACTTTCTGGGAGGCTATTTCCAAATCGGACCTACCGCGACACCGGAACCCTCCACGCTGGCTCTCCTGGGCTTGGGCATTCTGTCGCTGACACGGGTATTGCGCCGTCGCGCCTGAAACTTAATTCCATTTCGCCGGCACGGCCTGCCAGGAGCAGGCCGTGCTTTTTTTTCCGGAAATAAAAGCGCCACTCCGTGCGCTCATCGAGCTTATACCATACCCAGGCTATGGCTCATAAAAAGAAGAAGCCGGGTATGCGGTCTGAGATTGAATTCGCTGAAACGTTCCCCTACCCTCCCCGTCAGGAAACCGATTTATCAAATCGTATAAATAAGCCATGAAGCCGCCCATGTTCATTCTCTCTGCCCTTGTGCTGACCGCTTTGCTGGGCGGATGCCAGACGCCGGAGGAACAGGAACAACAAACGAACCAGCGCCGCTATGACGCGATCCTTAAGCAAAATCAAAAGATGATCGACCAAAACCAGCAGACGATACTGAACCAGCAGAACCAGTGAATTGCGTCATTCTTAACTTGCGAAATCGGGTTGTCACTCCTGGCACGCCTTGAAATTCCGACGGGGCAACGTGCTCGCGAGCCGGCCCGTCTGCGGCCTCACCCCATCAGAGCGCGCCGCTGTCCAATGCAGATTCTCTTGAGCAATCCGGCATTACTCGCATAATCTGCAACACAATTTATGAGTAATGTTCCTTCCGATTTGAAATACACGAAGTCTCACGAATGGGTCCGCGTCAGCGGCGACACCGCGACCGTCGGCATCACCGACCACGCCCAGCATGAATTGACCGACATCGTCTTTGTCGAACTGCCGGAAATCGGCAAAACATTCCAGAGCGGTGATGGGTGCGCGGTGGTGGAATCCGTGAAAACTGCCAGCGACATTTACGCGCCGGTAAGCGGCGAGATCTTGGAAACCAACAAGGCCGTCGTGGACAATCCGGCCCTGGCAAACACCGAGCCGTACGCCGGCGGCTGGTTCTTTAAAATCAAATTGAGCAGTCCGGCGGAACTGGATGCCTTACTGTCTCCCGAAAAATACAAGGCTCAAATCGGTGTTTGAAACTGTAACGAGAAAAAGCTCCGAAAAGCACAAAACGCCTCTCTGAAAATCTATGTTATCCACGGCTGAATTCTTCCGATGAAAATCCGATTATTCATCAAACCGTATTGCCCGTGGTGCCACAAGGCGATGCGCTGGCTGGATGAGCACGGTGTCAAATATGAAACGCTGGATGTCATCGCCGACGAAGCGGCCTTTGACGAAATGATCCGGTTGTCCGGGCAGGAACTCGCGCCAGTGATCGAGGTGAACCGCAAGGTGCTGGCGGACTTCGGATCGGAACAATTGGCCGAGTTCTGGGAAAAGCTGGAAAGGAAATAAATTAATCCGCGAATTACGCTAATTTACACGAATCAACTTCGGCTTTATTTTAATTCGCGTTCATTCGCGGATAAAAATTATGGTGATGGCGACTGAATTAAAACCGCGACCGCGCCTGCCGGACTGGCTGCGCTTCAACCTGCCCCAATCCGACAGCTTCACCCGCACGCGCGGCCTGCTCGACGAGTTGAAGCTGCATACGGTTTGCGAAAGCGCCAGGTGCCCGAATCATTGGGAATGCTGGAGCAAGGGCACGGCCACGTTCATGATTGCCGGCGATCGTTGCACCCGCGCCTGCGGTTTTTGTGCCGTATCCACGTCCAAACCGCTCCCGCTCGAAGCGGACGAACCATTGCGCGTTGCTGAAGCCACCCGGCGGATGCGGTTGCGTCACATCGTGATCACCGCCGTCGCTCGCGATGACCTGGCAGACGGTGGCGCGAATCATTTTCGCCAGACAGTGGAAAAGGTGCGCGAATTGAATCCGGGCATTGTCATTGAAGTACTGGTGCCGGATTTCAACGACCACGACGAATCCATTGAAGCCGTCCTGACGGCGAATCCGCATATTTTCAATCACAACCTTGAAACCGTCCGGCGCCTGACACCGGACGTGCGTCACCGTGCGACGTACGACCGTTCGTTGAGCGTTTTGCAAAAAGTGAAGGCCCGGCGCGGCAACACAATTTACACCAAGTCCGGCCTGATGCTCGGTTTGGGCGAGACGGAGGAGGAATTGCGGACGGCCATGTGCGATTTGCGCGAGGCCGGCTGCGACATCCTGACGCTCGGTCAGTACTTGCAGCCGACCCTCAAACATCTGCCGGTGATTGAATTCATCACGCCGGAGAAATTTGCAGAATACAAGATTCGTGCCGGGGAGATGGGCTTTGTCCACGTGGCCAGCGGCCCGATGGTCCGGAGTTCGTATCACTCGGACGAATTTACGCTGCCGTCAATGACCTGATGAAAACGGGTTGCGATGGATGAGAAGGTAAGCCGCGAGAATAAAACACAGGATGCCGATGGTGAAACCGGTGACGGTGATGATGGTTTTCAGCGTGCGGGCCCGCTCATAAGTGCGTTCGGTATTGCGTCTTTCCGCAGACATGAAGGCGGCAAAATCTTTGCCCAACGCATTGACGATGGCCTGTTCGTCCTTGAGCTGGAGCATGAACCATTCACCGCGGGCTGGCTGCCATTCCGGCGGCAGTTCGGAAAGCCTGGCTGCGTCGGCGGAGCGAAACCCCAATTGAGACCAAAACGGCGAACTTTCCTGCGTCCAAACGCGGAAAACCCCATGATTTGAGGCCAGGGTTTGGACGCGTTTCCAGAATAATTGCCGCGCCTCGTCGGCGTGGGCGAAGTCAAGGTAACTCTCGCTGTGCAACCGCGCATGTTGCCGGACGATTTGAATGCCGAGGGCGCCCAGCAGTTTGCCATCGGCGGTTTCCACCACCTGAAATTCCGTGAGCCGCTTCTCCAATTCGTCCGCGGGCAAAAGCATGGATCGCCAAAGCGCCTTGAGACCTTCCCGGTCGTCGGTAGTTGCGCGCCGGACGCTGAACTGGGGCGAATCGGTCACAGGCCAAAGCTAGCGCAATTGGAACCGGTAGAAAAGTGCCAGAATGCCGAAACCAGCGGACGACAACGGATTTGCCGTTGTTCGCCGGCCTGCTGAAACCTGGAACCCAGGCAGGCGAAAATCATTTCAATCAGGAAGAATTTGCATTTTTCAAAACCTGTGCAACTTTCAGCGGCAATTAAAACTAAATAAGATCATGAACCATCTGAATCCATCGCAGCTCCTCGAGGCCCTGAAGTGGCGTTACGCCACCAAGGTCTTTGACCCTGCCAAAAAAATCCCCGACGACATCTGGCAGACCCTGAAACAGGCACTCGTCCTTACACCCACTTCCTACGGATTGCAGCCGTATAAATTCCTGGTCATTGAAAAACCTGCCAGGCGCGCCGAGCTGCTTCCCCATTCCTGGAACCAGAGGCAGGTGGTGGACGCGTCGCATTTCATCGTGTTTACTGCGCAAACCAAGGTGACCGAAGCGGATGTGGACAAATTAATCAATCATACCAGCCACGCGCGCCATATTCCCGCCGGCTCACTCGACTCCTACCGCGGTATGATGGTGGGCGACCTGATCAACGGCCCGCGCGGTAAAATCGCGCATGAATGGGCAACACGGCAAACCTACATTGCTCTGGGCAATTTGATGACTTGTGCCGCTGTTCTGGGCGTGGACGCCTGTCCGATGGAAGGCTTCGTGTCTGCCGAATACGACCGTGTACTCGGCCTGAACGGCAGCGGGTATGCCTCAGTGGTTTGCTGCGCACTGGGCTATCGCTCGGCCAACGACAAGTACGCCGGCCTGGCCAAGGTGCGTTACGAACCATCGGATTTGGTGAGCGTGGTTTGAGCGCCTGAATGAACCCGTGAAAAAAACCCTTCGTATCGTCGCGGCGGTTCTGATTGTTGGTTCAATCGCCTTCTGGGTGGCCGCCGGTGCGAATCGCGGCTGGACGAAAACACGCGTTCCGACAAAAATCATGGATCAAGTCACGGGCCTGGAAGGAATTGAATGGCAGGATAAATTTGTTCCCGGCGTGGATTTTCTGGCCGGCGCCCTGCTGGGCGCGGGACTTTTGGCTGGCGTTTCTCTTTTTGTCCGGACAAAATCCAAGTAATTCACTCCTCAAAACAAATGATGAAAACGCAACTTGCCATTTTGGCGCTCATAACGATGGCGGCCGTGGCTCCCGCCGCGCCACAGACGTTTGATTTCAAGGACCCCAAAGGCATCAACAATGCCGGCTTTAAACTCGATGCGCCGCTCGAATCGATCAACGGCAGCGCCAGCGGGGTTTCCGGCATGATTATATTCGACCCGGAAAATCCCGGCGCGACCAAGGGCAAAATCATCGTGGCCACCGCATCACTCATGGTTCCCAACCCGATGCAAAGACAGCACATGTTGAGCGATAAATGGCTCGATGCGGCAAAATTCCCGGAAATCAGTTTTGAATCAAAGGAATTCAAAAACGTTCAGGCCACCGGTGATACCACGACGGCGGATGTGACCGGCACGTTCACGCTTAAGGGGGTGGTTAAAGAACTGACGGTGCCCGTCAAATTGACCTATTTGAAGGACAAACTGGGCGACCGCGTGCCAAACCAGAAAGGCGATCTGCTGGTCATCCGTTCCAACTTCACCATCAAGCGCAGCGATTTCAATATCATGCCTGGTCAATTCGAGGACAAGGTTTCCGATGCCATTGAAGTGACCCTGAGCATCGCCGGCGCATCGCCAAAATAATTGGAAGTTGATTCGGATACTGCCAATCTCATCCCAAAAATCCCATGCTCAAAAAAATCTTCGCTCCCGGAAACGACTCCGGCCTCACAAGTTTCGGTTTGCTCGTGCTTCGCATTTGGCTGGGGATGGCGATGTTTTTAAATCACGGCTTGGACAAACTGGATCATTTCAGGGTCATGTCGTCGAAATTCCCCGATCCGCTGGGGATTGGTCCGGCACCGAGCCTGGCGCTGGTCACATTTGCCGAAACGGCGGGCGCGGTGCTGCTGGCTTTGGGTCTTTTGACGCGTTTTGCCGCGCTGACCTTGGTGATTGACCTCGGCGTCGCCTTCATCATGGTTCACAAGGCGGTAACGGGGATGGGTGAACTGGCATTTATTTATTCGGCGGGTTACTTCTGCCTGTTGCTGGCAGGTGGCGGTCGGTTTTCGATGGACAAGGCCCTCTTCGGCAAGAGTAAATCAGGCTGGTCGAAATAGAAACTGGCGGAGAGAGGGGGATTCGAACGCCCTCAACACCGCTTTGCTGTTCAGAGTGGCAGGTCGCGACAGCCAGAGTCAAGTCGTGACTTCCGCCTTTGTTTGCAACGATATTTTCAGTTTTAAACTCCCTCGTTTCAGTGACAGGTCGTGACACCGTTTGACCCGTCGGGCCTAAATTTCGGGAGTCTATTCGGGAGTCAGCACCAAATGACGGCAACGTGTCCATCACTTCGCGTAACGGCAATTGCCCGGCGTCGGTGTAGGTCTTCATCGTCAGGCGCATATCGCTGTGCCGTGCCAGTTCCATCGCCAGTCGGGGATGCACCTTCATGGTCGAAAGCCGCGTGATGAATGTTGTCCGTAACGCATGATAATCCATGCGGTGTCCGCGTTCGTCCAGAAACGGTATGCCCGCCTTTTTCAAGTCCTGCCGGAATTCTTTCATCTTCGGGACGCCGTTGACCAGCACCAGATCGTTCGCTTTGCAGTCCGCCGGTTTCTGCTGTTGCAATGCCTTGGCCAGGTCACGATGCAACGGCAACGATTGTTCCTTCCGGTTTTTGTTCACGGCGGCATGGAGGCGCAGCAACCCGCCGTTATCGCCCAACACCAAATCAGACCAATGCAGCGTCTTTGCCTCGTTACGCCGCAAACCCGCATACAGGGGCAGCATATACGCCAGTTGATTCTTGCCCGCCACTTGCAACAACTGGATGGCCTGTGCATCTGACAACGCCCGCCGCTGAACTCGTTCCTTGCCGCGCGTGTCCGTCCGTTCCACCAGTTCAAAGGGATTCACTGTGACGCGGCTTTGCTTGCGCAGCCATGTCCAAAAGGCCGAGAGCGTGGCCAGATACTCATTCAGGGTCTTGGGTGCTTTGGTGGTCTGGTCTTTGCGCCACGATTGAAACGATGCGGGTGTCACATCCGCCAACCGTGTCCAACGACATTCCCGCACCAGCCGGCGCAGCCGCGTGTTCACATGGCGCAGATGATCTGCCGACCGTCCCAAAACGGTCAACTCATTAACGTATTCTGAAATCAGATCAAGCAACGGACTTTGCGCCGCCTCCCGTTCTGCTTTGGCCGGAATTAGTCCTGCCGATTCATGTTCCAGTTCCTGAATGAGCTTGTTTAATTTTTGTTGGGCGACTTGCTTGTCGGAGACGCCGAGGGAAATGTCGCGCACCTTGTTGTCGCCGGTGAGTTTCACGCGCGCCCGGTATAACCGGCCCGTTGTCCGCTTGCCGTTGCGATGCCGTTTGGGTTTGTAAATTCTCGCTTCCATATTTTTGATGCTCCTCAACTTGGTTGACTTAATCTTTGAAAATACGCTTTGACCTGGCTTTCCAACATTCCCACCGCGCGGCCAATCCGTCGCAATGGTGGCAACTCACCGTTTTCCGCCTTCCGTCTCACCGTCCGCTTGCACACGCCGAAAATCCGTTCCAGCTCGGGCAAACGGATCAGCCGGTCATTAAATTCATTTTCCGGGTTCATCTTCATCCTTCCATTTCCATCGCTTTTCATTTGTATCCCATTCCATTCCTCTTTCCAGCCGCTTCTGATAAAATTCAGCCTTCGTTTTGTCGGACGCCATCGCCGCCATCGCCTCCGCCAGCAGCAGAAACATATCCTGTTGCCGGTTTTCCGTGCTCAATGGCTCCTCATATCGGACTTTCAGGTTGCCCTTGTCCTTCGGGTCTGTGTCTGCAAAATCTAGGGCTTCCACAGCTTCCTTCGCGGTTTTGGGTTCATCTGCCGCCGCCGCCGGTTTGAGCTTCTTTCGCTGTTTCATCAAGCTTTCGTCCGGCTCATCCACATAACCCATCCGGCGTTTCATTTCCACCACCCATGCCTTGCACTCGCTCATGGACAACAGAATGTAGGGACGCAGTTTGACTTTGCGTTTGGTGCCGAAGAATGTGCTTTCAACGTGGGTGATGTAAAAAAAGAACGCGGTCAGCTTGCCTTCCTTGATGCGTTTGTGGACCGCAGCGCGCTGGACGGGCACGAACATGGTGACGCCAGCGGGCGAGATGCCCACGTCTCCCTTGTAATGTAAGCCGAGGTCTTCAATCCACTGGCCGCATTCGGCGTGCGTCCCCTCCCGGCGGTAGGCACGCGTGCCGGGCGTTGGCTCGCCGACGATCTTGCGTAAATCTTTCGGCACTTCGATGAATGGAAACTCAATGAATCCCATATTTCTTACATAGTATCTTACAAGATACAGTTGTCAACTATAATTTTGAGCGGCATCTCAATCTAAAGGCTTACAGTTCGCATTTACTGTCTGGCCAATGAATAAATCATTTGCAGAGTGGAGCGTATGACGCTACAATTCGCATACGAAATAATGGAAGACAACATTAAAAAGATTCGGCAAAATGGTGCTGCTGCTGCGTTTATTGACGCGCGGCTGGCTGCGGGTCGTGTGTCTTTCCCTCTGGCTGATCTTGTCAAGGAAACGGGTTTATCTGTAACGGCGGCAAAGAATCAGTTGCGGCGGCTGGGCAGTCTGGTTGTCAGGGTTTCGCGATTGCAGCAATTTTTCCTGATTGTCAGCCCGGAGCATCGCTCGATGGGTGCCCCCCCGGTTACCTGGTGGCTCGACGATTATTTTAGCTGGCTGGGGCATCCCTATTATCTGGCACTTCAATCGGCGGCTGGCACCTACGGTTCCAATCCGCAAGCACTGCAAGTGACGCAAGTGATGACTGACGGTTCGCGCCGCGAGATTGAAGTCGGACGCCTACGGGTTCGGTTTTTCGTCAAGCGCGGGATTGAGCAGACGCCGACGCAACAATTGGCGAACGCTTTTGCCCCGGCGCGGGTGAGCACGCCCGAGGCAACGGCGTTTGATTTGATCCGGTATGCGTCACGTATCGGTGGGATTGGGCGCGCGGTTGAAACCCTCACGCCACTACTGCCGCTGATGAATGTGTCCGAACTCAAACGTATGCTGGAAGCGGAGAACGAACCGGCAACCGCACAACGGCTGGGTTATATCATCGAAACTGCTGGCAAGACAAAATTGGCCGAGGTCATCCATGACTGGTTGCCATCTCAACTCGCTTTGGTTCCACTTGCCCCGGCGAAGGCTGACCGGACGACTGCGCCGGTGGTCGAGCGTTGGCGGGTTCTTAATAATTCAGGAGAACTATGATTTCACTTACCCGCCGGGATGTGCTGGCCCATCAAGCGGCTGTTCCTTGGCCGAGCCAACGTCAGGTCGAGCAGGATTTATTGTTGTGCCAGACGATGGTCGCGTTGTTCGACGATGCGTTTTTACAGGGCCAGATTGCGATGCGCGGCGGCACGTTGCTGCACAAGGTTCATCTCGCGCCGGCCTCACGTTACAGCGAGGACATTGACCTGGTTGTGGTCGGTGATCGCCCGGAGGGTCATATTCGCAGGGCGCTCAATCGCGTTTTGAGCGGTGTGCTGGGAACTCCGAAGCAGTCAGTGTGGGATGATCTCAAACTGGCCATCCGTAACACCGTTAAACCATCGCGGGTGCTGCGGATGACTTACGCCATTCCCTCCCTCATGGAACCGGGAACAAACTTGGAAATTGTGGTGGAAGCCAATGTTACCGAGCGCACGCCGCATCTTCCCGTGATTAAAATCCCGTTTGAATTTTCGTTTCGGGATGCGGTGGTCAGCACCCAGGTCAGCGGTTATGACATCCATGAAATGCTGGGAACAAAAATGCGGGCACTGTTTCAGCGCCAGCGCGGCCGGGATTTATTTGACCTGTATTGGGCGCTGACGCTGGCCAAACCGGCGGTGGTTCCCGCCAAGATTATCGAATCGTTTCAGCATTATCTCAAATTGGAAGGCAGCGTTGCCGGACAATCCGAGTTTGTTGAGTTGCTAGACGGGCACCTGGCCGACCGTGGATTTTGTTCGGACATGAATCAACTGCTTCGGGCTGGAATTGATTATGACCCGCAACAAGCCGGAGAATATGTGAAAGCCAAACTGCTCGCCTTGCTGCCGGAGCGCTGAAACTAAAAAAACTTTGACGTTGGTCCCAACACCACGCTGTTAAAAAAACAGCCCTGTTTTTTTAACAGAACAATCTCAAAAAATCGAAAATTATTCACATCGGCAAACTCGTTTCGTGTTCAGGCAACTGACAGGTTGGGCCGATTTATTAAGCGGTCCCTGCCGGAGTCATGCGTTCCACTTCTTTGCCGGACGCCAAAGATGGCAATTCCTCCCGCGTTTGCCGGCGATAATTGTTCCAAAATGTTTTTTTGATGAGCTCGTCATCGGTTTGAAGCCGAACAACAGAATTGGTAAGCGTTTCAATCAATTTTAGATAGCCGGCTCTCGATGCGTGGTGCTCGATCCTGTATTCCATCTTGTTTTCAAATATACGCCGGAGCAGTTCGGATACTTGTTCAACTTTGTCGGTAACGATTGCTCCAACAGCCACCCCGGTGCGAAAATCAATCAACCTCGCAAGCGGATGAACATCCCTGTAGAAGTTGGTTTTTTTGCCTTGGTCACAGAAAAATAAAACCGGTTTGCCCAAACTAAGAGCCATCGCCGCCTCGGCATCCTTACCATAACTTTCCTTTTCCCCCTCGCAATAGACTAAAACCTTTGCGCATTTTACCATCAAGCACTCTATGAGTCCCTTGTCTTCGTGGCCCTTGGCTGCACTTAGGGTCGGATCAAAATACCTCAAATGCAGATGTTTCTCAAAACATCGCAACGGTTGATCAAGTCAGTGGGATGAAGAATGGACAAGCCATATTTTTCATAGACCGCATTACTGCGCTCAAGCATCGGCTCGTCCCGAGTCACAAAAAACGGAACAGCGCCAACAATTGCATGGGCGACTTGCCGCATAACCGGCAACAGATTTGTCGCTGGCAACGGCTGCCAAAATTAACTTTTGACGAGCATGGTCCTCAAAAGCGCCCATCGGAAACGGACCCAGCTTCGACTTGCCTGCCGCGTGCAATTTGACAACCGCTTCAAGCAGTGGCGAATCAAGCCCCACTTCCTCAATTCGGAATTCGGGACTGTGCTTTTCCAGTTGTAGCTCTGTGCTCATCTTTGCTATGTGCAATCATAGCAAACTTTGAACCGTAAAGTCTATTCGAGCTTGATTTGACTCCTCACCCCAAAGCCAAAGGCTTGCAGGTGTGCTTCGTGAATTCCTAACCAGCCGCAACTGGCGACGTGAGCATTGGCAAGGAGGAACGAAACGGCGAGTGCTGCTGTTTGAGCCGGTTTCGTAGTGTCCTTGCCAAGCGGAACGGAGCGGTATCATCGGCGGCGCAATTCACGAAGCCGGAGGGCGGAAATGCGTTTATCTCTGCGAACCTCGCGGAGTATGACGCAAAACGCAAATGTCATTGGACGAAACGTGGCCCGATTTCGATACCAAAAAGGCTGGTCGCAGGATTTGCTTGTCACCAAAATGCAACTCTTGGGGTTTTATATCACTCGCGACATCCTGGCCAATATCGAAACTTTACGCACAATTGCAACCGACAAACAAATTGTAGTTTTCGCGGAAGTTTTCGGTGTGCCAGTGGGCGATTTGTTTCCACCAAAACAAAAATCCAGCGGACGTATCGTTGGATTAAATCGCTAAATCGGGGTTGAATCCGGTCGGCATCGGTTCTGGAACGAACCGGAATTTGACGCTCTGCCACGCCGGCGGCGCCGACCAGCGTTCAGGCCAGGATGTATTGACCGACCTTCTTGGTGCCGACACGCTTCACCAGACCGGCCTTGATCAAAGGCCGGAGCAAATCCAACGTGCCCTGTTTGGACACGCCCAACGCATTCCAAAGCTCGCGCGGCGTCATGCTCTTTTGGTCGCGGAGCAATTGCAAAAGCTGTTCCTGCTTCGGGCGCAGAACCAGTTTCTCCTGCCCTGGCTGGGCGGAAAGTTTCTGCACACGCGTCCAAACGCGCTCCAGTGTCAGCAGCAAACCTTCGGCGCAGTATTCCAACCATTGCGACAAATCTTCCCCCTCGCGTCGCACTGCGTCCAGCGCCGCGTAATAGCGCGGACGGTTCTCCCAATAAAATTCGTCCACAGAAAAAATGTGATGCGTGTCGAAGCCGCGCCGGTAAAGCTCCCACAACGCCAATGCCCGACCCGTGCGCCCGTTGCCGTCGGCAAACGGATGAATCGCCTCAAAACGATAATGCACGATGGCGGAGCTTAAAACCGGCGACAAATTCGCCGCCTCCTTGTTCCACCACGTCAGCAACTCGAACATCAGGCCCGATACATCTGCGGGCGGCGGCGGCACATAACGTCCGACGCGCACGGTCATCGTGCGGTAGCGTCCCGCAGTGCCCTGATCCATCACGTCGCCCGCCATGATTTTATGCAGGCGCAAAATTTCCTCATGCGAGATGATTTTCTTGGCGGCATTCTTTTCCACGAACCGCAGGCCGGCGAAATAATTCACCACCTCGCGTTTGGCGCGGGCGGCGACGGCAGGAATTTCCCGGCCTTCCTCCACGGCGCGGACCTGTTCCAGTGTCAGCGGATTGCCTTCGATGGCCGTCGAGGAATGGGTGTTGCGCGTCCGGGTGTCCTTTTGCAGGGCGGGAATCCAGCGCACCTGCACCGTGCCGGCCAGGATGCGCTCGCGCAACGCGGCGATCTGCTCCACGCGGGCGAGCAGCGCCGGGGTGATGGTGAATTGCGGCTGATAACTCACGCGGGCAACCTGCCAGTAAGTCAAGTGTAAGTCAAGTTTTTAGTCAAGCGAACTGGGGTTGTCGTCGGTGCTCGCGACTGTCGTGGTCAATTGTGGTGACGAACTCAGGTTCGTGGGAATTATTACAAAAGGGCACATTCATGGCGGTTTTATGCCGTTTTGGGAAATTTTTCATCGGGGGTGAAACGGTGCGTTCAAGCAAAGGACAAATCCACTTCTCGGAACCGATTTGACCTGATTCGGTCAAAAGCTCGGCGATGGACCATACATGGTCGGTCAATCTCGCCGCCATTGCCGGTGTTTCACCGTGGAGCGATTTATGAACGCGGCAAAAATTATAGTGTGCGATGGAAAGTGCTAAGGAATTCTTGAGATGTTCAAGTTTTTTTGAAAACCCCAGTGTCAGGCGCGTCAGCCGCCGATTCAAATGCGTCCGGTCAATATAGGAGGTGCTGATTTTGTCGAATCGAACCGGCCCGAACACCTGCCGCTTGTAGATGGTCTTCACCCGGCTTGGCGACCTCATCCTCAAAAAGTTCGTAACCGTCCGTAGATAATTGGAATGGTCGAGCGACGCGCAATTTCAAGTCCTGCATATATTTTTCAATCGTGTAGGAAGTGCGTTTGCCAATCATCCAGTTGATGATGAATTTGCTGTCCGCGTCTACGCCGAGGAAAATGGATTGCCTTCCGCGTTCCGGGTCCCCGGTCACGTTGTTCTTTTCTTTGCAACCAACAAAACAGAACATTTCGTCAACTTGGACGAAAGGGAAATTGACCTCACGCACCATCTTGTCGAGCAGGAAGGCGGATTTACCGCCCGCCACTTCCAACACCGCCTGAATGGTGTTCGGATGCGTTTTCGTGATCCTTGCCGTGGCGCGGACGCCCATGCCTTCAACCAGGAGGTTTATGATTCGCGTTGCCTTTTTGAGCGGCGTTTTGAGCCTTCCTAGTGGCCGGTGCGAAATGTCGGAAAAAGTTTTCCGGCATGAATTACAGCGGTAACGCTGGCAGCGTTCCCCGCGCCCAAAGAAACCATTGTCAGCGGACGGTCAAAACCAGCCAGGAAGGGTCGAATGAAAACCAGCCACTTTGAGGAACGCATTGCGTTTTGTGCCATGCAGAAGGCACAAAGGCGCGATGAACCAACTCAACGTGAGCTTGCAACATTCGATAATGACTTTGGCAGCGCATGGCTGGTCCCACCGGCGGATTGCGCGTGAACTGGACATCAACCGGGAGACGGTGGGCAAGTATCTGCGGCTGGCAGATTCAAAACCGGCCATTTCGACCCCCGGCTCGGAGGCTGACCCGGCCGCAAAACCAGCCATTTCGACCCTCGGCTCAAATGCGGGTCGGCAGAGTCTTTGCCTTCCGTGGGAACCACAGATCGAAGCAGCGGTGTCTGTTGGGCTGAGTGCCCAGCGGATATATCAGGACTTGGTGAGCGAACACGGGTTCAGCGGCAGTTATCAGGCCGTCAAACGGTTCGTGCGGCAGTTGCGGCAGACACAGCCGGTGCCGTTTGTGCGAATGGAGATGGAGCCTGGCATGGAAGCCCAAGTGGATTTCGGCCAGGGAACCTGGGTACTGGTGGAGGGCAAGCGGAAGCGACCGCATCTGTTTCGGATTGTTTTGAGCCACTCGCGCAAAGGCTACAGTGAAGTGGTCTGGCAGCAGACAACCGAGAGTTTTATCCGGTGTCTGGAAAATGCGTTCCGTTACTTCGGTGGGGTTCCCCGCACGCTGGTCATTGATAACCTGCGTGCCGCCGTGACGCGGGCGGACTGGTATGATCCCGAACTCAACGCGAAGGTGGCGGAGTTCTGCCGTCACTATGGCGCGGTGATGTTGCCGACCCGTCCGGCCATGCCACACCACAAGGGCAAGATCGAGGCCGGCGTAAAGTTCGCCCAGAACAATGCCCTCAAGGGCCGGAGCTTCACGAGTCTATCGGCACAAAACCTTTTTCTTTTGGACTGGGAAAGTGGTGTGGCCGACACACGCATTCACGGCACCACTCGGCAACAGATTGGCAAGGTGTTCAACGAAGTGGAACGCGCCAAACTGCTGCCCTTGCCGGCGGGTTTGTTCCCGGTGTTTGAAGAAGCACCCCGTACAGTGCATCGGGATGGTTATGTCGAGTTGCAGCGGGCTTATTACTCCGTGCCGCCAGAGTATGTGGGGCGTCAAGTCTGGGTGCGTTGGGAGTCCCGGTTGCTCCGGGTGTTCAACCAGCGCCGGGAAGTCATCGCCGTTCATGTATTGGCCGAACCCGGCAAGTTCACCACCGACCCGACCCATCTGCATTCACCTCACCGCCGCGTTATCCAGCAAGGTCTGGATCATTTGTTGGATCGGGCACGGTTGATTGGCGTGCATACCGGCAGTTGGGCCGAGGCGATGGTGCAACAACGCGGTCCTATCGGCGTCCGGGTTTTGCATGGCCTGTTGTCGCTGGCCCAAAAGCATCCGGTCAAAGCGCTGGAAAGTGCTGCGCAAAAAGCTCTGCATCACGGCGCGTGGCGGTTGCGTGATCTGCGCACGTTGCTCGAACAGGCCGCCCCCTCTCCGCAACTTGACTTTCTGGATACACATCCACTCATTCGCAGCCTTGATACCTACCAGCACTGCGTTCCTGATTGTTTTACTCCATCCACATCAACCATCAACCAAGCATGAATGCCCTCCAAACCACACTGAAACAACTCCGTCTCTCTGGCCTGATCGAAACGCTGGACGTGCGCCTGCAAGAAGCCGCTGCCAATCGTCTGAGCCATTCCGAGTTCCTCGAACTCATCTGTCAGGACGAACTCAATGTCCGTCTGCAACGCCAGATCGAGCGCCACACCAAGGCCGCCGACTTCCGCAGCTTGAAGCCCTTGGACGACTTCGACTGGAGCTTCAATCCCTCCGTCCACAAAAAGGAGATTTACGATCTGGCTACCTGCCGGTTTATCCGGGAGGCCAAAGACGTGTTGTTCATAGGCCCACCCGGCGTCGGTAAAACCCATCTGGCTCAGGCCATCGGCTACGAGGCCATCCGCCAGAACTTCCATGTGCTTTACCGGTCCATCTTCGATCTGGTGAGGGATTTTATGAAAGACGAAGCCTTCAACCAGATGGACAAGACCGTCCGCAAATACTTGAAGCCCGATCTCGTCATCATTGACGACATGGGGCTGAAGCAACTGCCAAAACACTCCGGCGAATACTTACTGGAAGTCATCATGCGCCGCTACGAAAACCGTTCCACCATCATGACCAGCAATCGCCCGTTGGAAGAATGGGGCAAACTTTTGTGTGACGTGCCCACTGCCGGGGCCATCATTGACCGGTTCCTGCACCACGCCCAGGTAGTCGCCATAACCGGCAAAAGCTATCGCGTCAAGGAAGCGCCGGTGGTCACCCAGGAAAGCAAGAAAAGCCGGAAGTCCAACGAACATTCGACCGCAGAACCGGCGAGCTGAATGGCTCGCTATCCGGTTCTGCTCGTTTTATCTCGCGCTGACACAGCATGGTTTAGGCGCCGGTTCAAAAATGCAGACGGATCGGACGGTTCGGCCAGGAGCCTTTTATGTTTCAATAAACGACACGCCGTCCGTATATTGATGACACGCCGACTCCACGGCACCACATTATGGATTGGAACGAAATCGCTGAACTTTGTCAGAAGGAGCTCGTCCGGATACGAGCCGACTTGCCAGCCGCCGCGTCATTTTTCGCACGCCCTGAGCAAGTTGCTGCCATATTTCTTTCTCACGAGCGTGATACGAATCAGGCAGTGGAAGTCGCGGTTCGTCAGTTCGCAACACATCGTACATGGCCGGTGATGAGCCCCATTGAGCGCACGATGTTGTGTTTCAGGCTGAAGTTTGCGGCCTCGCTCGCCAGCCTCTTGGCAGAGCAGCCTGCGCCCTGGAGCGACAAAACAGAGTCCCAGCATGATGAGAATCGGCTCGGGTGGCTGATGCTGTTTGCATGGGAGCAGGAGGGGTTCTCGACGCTACACGAAAATCTCGGTCGCTTGATACCGCCACAAGAGCAACTCTGAAAAAACGTCCGCGTTGGGAACAAGCAGTGAACAGTGGGAGCCAGCAGATATTACCAAATTGAAAAGTCCCTTGCTTGCATCAAGAAACTTGATATGAATAAAGCACCTTAGAGTGGCTGGTTTTGATTCGACCCCGGCTGGCTGGTTTTGAAGTGACCGATGACAAAAACCATATTTTTTACAGACATTTTTACAGTGAGGACAAATCATATCCATCAATCTCCTGTGGATATTATACACGAACCGTCCGGTTTTTACAGTTGGCAGGAAATTTTTGTCCCGACCGATTCATGCGCGCAAAGCGTTTATGCAAAAGGCTGTTTACACGCCAGCGGCTGGATGGTCGATTGGGTGCTGATTTGCATTGGCCCAGAACTTTTCTTCCGAACCGCGCATCATCAGTAGATGCGCTATGACCTCATCGGTCGGACACATGACCCCGGCCCAAGTGTCGCCATAATAGCCGATTGGGTGCAGGCAAAGGGCACACAACCAGTAAGCACACTCTTCGCGTTCGCGCATTGCTATCGTTGGGCGACCTTTGCGGAACAGGTATCTCACCTGACTGCGATTGCTGGTTTCAGTGAAATGACCCGTCAGCAAATATAGCTCGAATAAATCTTTGGGGATAAACCAAGGTTTTTTGTCCACGCGAATGCCAGTCCATTGCGGATCAGGTGCGAACCGATTTGCCTGCATCGCGGATGCGACTGGACAGATTACGAGGACACTTTCCATTTCGGCAATGCTTGTGACCCGCGCTTAAAATCCTGTGTGTCTGGAACGCCCGCCCGGTCACTATTTAGCACAAAGTCTGCGGTGTATGAATGGTGAACGGAAAGATTTTTTGAGCGTCATGCCGCCTGCCAGTGCGGGCGTGCGGGACAGTGGCAATCAACCCACGCCGAGCGCGCGGTATTTTGCTGGTTTGGGTGGAAACGCCGAAATGCGGGCGCGAATTTTCCCTCTTGACATATTTAGTGAACACTAATAATATCACTAGCAACGTTATGACAGGTTTAGAAATTAGATCAATTCGGCAGTTGTTGGGGCTGAACCAAGCCCAGTTCGCCCAGCTTATGGGTGTCCATGCCATTACCGTCAGCAAGTGGGAAAGCGGAATTACTTCGCCCACTGACTATCAAGTGGCGTTTTTAAGCCAATATCGGATTGCAGCAAAAGACAAACAAGTCCGCGACGATTTGAAAAACGTGTTAATTGTAGCGGGCGTCATTGCGGCGGTCATTTTGCTTCTTAATGCGTCAAAGAAATGAATCCATCCGTTGAAATGCCCAATGGCGAGCGGCTTCTGCGAATCAAAGAAGTCGCCGAGTTCTTGCGAATGTCAGATAAAACCGTCCGGCGCATGATTGACGCCGGACAATTGGCGTCCGTGAAGATTCGGGGATTGCGATTGATTCGCTGGAGCGATCTGCAAAAAATGTTGCAACCTTCAACTTAATAATATGCTGCAATTCGTTTTCAAACCCAAAGGCAGCCGCGTGTTTCGCGGACGGTATCGGATTGGCAACAATACCCGGATATTTGACGTGCCGTTGCACACGGATAAACGGCACGTTGCGGAAGCCGAATTGCGCCAGTTGGTGAAGGAATTGGAAGAGGAAAAACTTGGCTTGATCAAGCCAAGAGCCTTGCGTGACGCCACAAAAATTCCGCTGTTGGAACATCTGACGGATTTCATTGCGGACATCACCGCACGCGGGCGTTGCAAAAACCACCTCTCGCACACAAAAAGCCGGTTGAAACGATTGTTTGCGGAATGCAATTGGATTTTCCTGAAAGATATTTCGCCGGACAGTTTCAACAAATGGCGCGCACGGCAGACATTTTCACCCAAGACGGCCAATGAATATCTTGGCCATGCCAACGCCCTGTTTAACTGGATGGAACGGAACGAGCGTTTGGAACGCAACCCGCTCAAAATCGTGGGTAAGTCAGAGACGCGGGGCAAAGAGCGTTATGTGCGCCGTGCGTTGTCTGAATCTGAATTGGCGACACTAATTGAAACGAGCGGGAAGCGCGCGTTACCGTATATGCTGGCGGCTTACACCGGCCTACGGCGTGGCGAGATTCAAAAGCTGACATGGGAAGATTTGCATTTGGACGAAGCGCGTCCTTACATTTTGGCGCGGGCGTCCACGACGAAGAATAAAAAGACCGCCGTGTTGCCGTTGGTGCTGCCATTGGTCACTGCGCTAAAGGAATTTCGGGCACGCCAGCTAAACATTTCGGGAAAAGTTTTCCGTTATGGCGTGCCCAAAGCAGTGACGCTGCTAAAAGATTTGGCGGATTGCGGCATCAAGGGCGTGGACGAGCATGGCCGTCATTTGGATTTTCATGCGTTGCGACACACGTTTGCAACGATGCTGGCGCGGGCGGGCGTATCGCCGCGAGTGGCGATGGAATTGATGCGGCACAGTGACATGCGGCTCACGGCGAAAACTTACACCGATGCGATGAGCCTGCCGCTGTTTGGCGAACTGGACAAAATAACCCCCTTGCCGCCTTCACTGATAGCTTCACTAAATTGTGAAAAACCGGGTCTTAAAACGGGTATTTCTGACCAAACGGATTCGCCAAAAAAAATTGCGGAATGTGTCCTAACTGACGATGGGAGAACGGTTTTGACCGAACTTGTCCCAAGCCTCGAAAATTTTGAAATGGCGGAGAGAGGGGGATTCGAACCCCACAATTTCCCGCCGATAATAAGGGAAATCCGCACGACGACGCACAAATAGACTCACAATTTCCAGTCGCGTCAAGCCCCGACTTGTCCCAAGTAGTCACGGCTTGGGCAAAACTTCCGGCCCCACTCAAGGCGGCAATCCTCGCCATCGTTAAATCGGTGGAATGATTTCACCATGAGCTTTAACCCGACATTGAACATGAACACCCTCAAATCGAATTTAACGCGCTTGCAGGCCGGGGATTCGGGCAGGCTGCATTCGGAAGATCGCCGCTTTGGAAAAACGTGCTGGCGAGGCTGGCAACCGCCACGGCTTCGATTTGGGCATGAGACTGACGAACTGAAAACGGAGGGCGAACTATGAACTTAAATCCCGCTGAATTGCTCAATCCCATTTTCAACACGCTGGACAGCCTGATTGAAAACGACGGCGTTTATCTCTACCTGGTGTTCGTCTGGCTGGCACTGCTGGCCATCGTTTGGATTTTCAGCGGCGGGTTGCGGAAACGGATGAAAGGAAATGCTGCCACGGTCATTCCCGCCATCATCTTCACGATGCAACCTCCGACGCAATCCCCGCCGCCAATCATCGGCATCGAGGTCGAGCAGACATGGAACAATGACGACGAAACAATGGACTAACCATGATAACTTTTCATTCCCGACAATCAGGCGATGCTGGGCGCACTCGCAAAAACGAGAACGCCGACACGTTTAATTTCGCGTCACAAATTTCACCATCAATTTGCGCGGTCATGCACACGAAGCATAACAAACACGGTGCAACAATTTTCAAATCACTGTGCAAGCGCATGGCTGTTAGCAAATGCTTTTATAGGGTAGAAGCCTTACCCCTTGTCAGAACAAGGTTTTTGCGGCTCGCCAATAGCTCGCCGAAAACTGTGCGGAGTCCCGCGAGACGGTCGCGCGATGGGCGCGAAACATCCGGCAAGAAATCCGGCGAAATATCTTGCGCCATGTCCGCGCAATTTCCCGGTATTGGCCGGGCAGTGGCAACCGCAATGCCGCCGCGCGTCCGTCAAGACGACTCGCAAGACAACTTGCGTCACGCCGGAGTTGGACGGGCAATGGTCGCGCCGGAAACTTGCGAGACAACTCGCAAGATTGTCACGCAACAGCCGCGCCGCAATTCGCGCAACGGCCAACGCAACATCTTGCAAGCCACTCCCCGGAATCTCGTAGTCAGCTTTCAACCATGACATCCAAAAATTATGAACACACCAACCACACCAACGCCCGATCTTGAATCACTACGCAAAGCGGTTCAGGAATTCCGGCCTAATCCGCACCGCGTCCCGTTCAACAATCTGAAACCATTCCATGACTCCATCGTGGAATTGCGTAACAAAAATGCGTCCTATTTCCTCATTGCGGAAATACTGCAACAAAATGGCATCAAGACCAGCCGGGCGCGTGTGGCCGAATACGGCCGCATCGTCCTGGACGGCGGGAAATCGCGCAAGCGGCGCAAACGGGCGAGAACCGCGCCAGCCGCAAATATCCCGGCCACGTCCCAAAGTGCGCCAGCCGTGACCGCAAAACCCGCGCCGGCCACGCCAGCGCCGACCGCTGCGCCAGCGGGCAATGGCACGCCGCCGCCAAAAGAATATTCTCCATACCATTCACGCGGACCGCACATCGCCAATGTGAGAATGATGGGTGCAGAGGAAGCCAAAGAATTCAATGACAGCCTGAAGCCAGGAAACGCCCCAAAGCCGTGACCAACGCTTGCGCAGCCCCGTCTGCGCGTTCGTCACGGCTGCCCTTTGGCTTCCGTCTGGTCGTCCTGCCGCGTTATCATTCGCAGCAGGACGGCCAGACCGAAGCGTATTGATCCATCAAGTCCGGCAAATGCCGGTTATGGTTCACTGGCATTCGCTTTTTCACCAACGACCGTGACAGTTCCCGCGTGAATCCTTAATCGCCATCGGGTTCTTGGCGAAGCGAGCATCGTCAAGGTGGAAGCCGAAGGGCAACAGGGCGGAACGACCTTGACGACGCGCAGCGAGCCATACAATGAGACGGCGATTCACGCGAGTTAGCAACACGGTTAGCATTGGCTTCGCAACAGGGCGATAACACGCGAGTCTGTTTCTCGGCGCTCTCGCTGGTCGCGCCCTTCCATTCGCCAGAAAATTTAATGGCGTTGTGACGGATTTCGTTCCAGGAAATCGGCATGGCTGTTCGCTCGCGCGCAAATCAGCCTGCTGTGTGGTGACTGTCTTCTGTGGAAACTCTGGTGCCCGAAATAAAAATAGGACGCACTTACTTACGTCCCACAACAGGCACCTAGGAGGCCCCACAGAGGAACGCTTTCAGTGCGCCCCGGCTGGGGCGCACTTCAAACGCTGTCCTCTGGTCGAAATTCCTAGGTTTCGTTGTGAACAGCAGCCGAAGCTACGCGAATTGTTTTGTAAAAAATTTAGTTGATTGACATTTCTTTTTCCGAACGCGCCGAGTTTAGCCGAAATACCGGCATAGCGACAATGCCCGATTTTTTCTTCGCGCTGACCGAAGCCTGGTCGAATCACCGAGACAAGCGTGCCTCGCGCCTGGAATTGTATGCGTTCGCTCGCGCCGTCAAGGTCGAACGCCCTTTTGCCCCGCGTCTCCACCATTGACTGCGCTCGCTTCGCCGGGAAGAATGGCGCTTAGGAAGCGCACGCTGCAATGGAAAGTTCAACTCATGTTACGAATCCATCGGCGCTCTGATTAAAGCTGGACGGGACTGATTTTATGTTGTAAAAACATATCACTTTTTTCAACATGAAAAGACAGTCGAAATCAACGCAAGTCATTGAGCCAAAAGCGAGAGCGATTATATTTGGCCACGGCAGGGGTTGGGTCTTTACCCCACGAGACCTTACCCAGCTTGGAGACCCGCGTTCGGTCGGCATGGCTTTGACTCGCCTTTCTCGCAAAGGCGTTATTCGCCAGCTCGCGCGGGGGCTTTACGATTATCCGATAAATCATCCTGCATTGGGCCGGGTGGCCGCATCCGCTGACGCGGTAGCTAGGGCGCTGGTCAGCCGCGACTCTGTCCGGCTTCAACCCGCCGGTGCCTACGCCGCAAATGTCCTCGGTCTTTCCGATCAGGTGCCGATGAAAATCGTCTTCCTGACCGACGGAACATCCCGACGAGTCAAGCTCGGCCAGCGCGAAATCATTCTCAAGCATACCACCCCGCGCAACGTCGCCACCGCAGGTCGCAAAAGTGGCACGGTCATTCAAGCTCTCCGTCATCTGGGTCAACGCCATGTGAACGACAAGGTGCTTGCCATTCTGAACCGACAACTCGACGACACCGACAAGGCACAACTGCTGAAAGACCGCAAATATGCCCCGGCGTGGGTCGCGAATATTTTGCAACGGCTCGCCGCCGGGATGCCCTGAAATATGGATGGCTTCTTAAAAATGTCGCCGCAAGAACGTCGGCTCGCCTGCCTTCAGGTCGAGGAGAAAATGCGCTTGCAGGCCGCAAGCGTGGAAAAAGATTTCTGGATTTGCTGGACGCTGCGCGAACTTTTCGAGCTGCCGGAAATTGGACCGCACCTTACCTTCAAGGGCGGCACTTCACTTTCCAAGGCGTGGAAACTTATTGAGCGATTCTCCGAAGACATTGATCTCATCGTGGACAAACAAACTTTGGGTTTTGCCGGTGGTGCCTCTCCCGACCAGGCTCCGAGCAAAAAGCAACGCAAGCTCCGTCTCGAAGCCCTCATGGAAGCCTGCCGTCATTGGGTGCAAAAAACTTTACAACCCGCCCTCGCTGCCCGCATCAGTGCCGCGCTCGGCCAGACCGGCTGGAAACTCGAAGTTGATCCCGACATGGACGACGGCCAATGCCTTCTGTTTCACTATCCCGGTGTCTTTGCCCCGACCGAAGCCGGTTATGTGCGTCCGGTTGTGAAAATCGAACTTGGTGCCCGCTCTGATGACTGGCCGCATCAGGAAAAACCGATTCAACCCTATCTTGCCGAAGTCTTCCCGCAATTGGCAATGGGTGCGACTTTTCCCGCCCGCGTTCTCGCCGCCGAACGCACCTTCTGGGAAAAAGCCCTGCTGCTGCACGAGGAAACTTTTCGTCCCGCCGACAAACCACGCAAAATCCGTATGGCCCGCCACTATTACGATGTCTGGTGTCTCATCACGCGTGGCGTGGCCGGGCGTGCTGCCCAAGATCGCCCGCTCTTTGACCGCGTGGCCGCGCATCGTGAAGTCTTTTTCCGCTGGTCATGGGTGGACTACACCACGCTCCATCCCGGTGCGCTCCGATTCCTGCCGCCCGCTCACCACCTTGAAGCCTGGCGCAAGGACTATCAGGAAATGCGCGGCGAAATGTTCTTCGGCGAAGTGCCCACCTTCGACGAAATCCTTCGTGTCGTCGGCGACTTCGAGAAACGCTTTAACAAATCGCCGACAGCATGAAACAGTGACGGATTAACGGCTGCTTGTCATCACGGAAATTGAGTTGGTTTCATTTTGCCAGCCGCTAATATTTCCCGTGCCCATTAAAATGCAACTGGAAATCCACAGCTCCTGTCTGATGACGAGCAAGGCGCGGCATCTTGCTAATCGGCACCCTCCGCCACACGCGGTTCAGTCGGGTAATTGCGCTCCCGCCAGGCATCAATTCCTCCCAGCAACGGTCGGACACGCAAAATACCATTGCGACGAAGTGCCAATGCAGCGCGCGCACTGCTCACCTCGTTGGGGCAGGAACAATAGAGAATAACGTCGCGGTCCCGTGGTATTTCGTGCTGACGACGTTCCACCTCTTCCATGCTCATGTGAAGCGCGCCCCGAATCAGCGAAGGATTTTGTTCGAGTTCAATGCGAGGCCGCAGGTCCAGGATTATTGGGTTTTCACCCGCTTCCTGCTTTTGGTGCAATTCATCCACCGTAATCCGCGCTATCCGCAACTCGCGCAACAAGCGATGTCGCTGGAAATATCTGTAAGCGATGTAGAGTGCCACCAGTCCGGCAAGCACTCCAAATGCACTTCGTCCAAGACCAGCAATCGCATTGATGACCTGTTCCAGTTGTTGGCTGAACAGAACGCCCACCAAGATGAAGCATCCGCCATGCAGAACTGAACTCAATCCATCGAAGAAAAGGAATCGAGGGACGGTCACGCCCGTGCTGCCCGCAAGCGGTGGTGCCAGGGTGCTCAATCCGGGAATAAATTTCGCCACAACCAAGCCTCTCATGCCATGCCTGACAAAAAGGTTTTGCGTCCGGCGGGCACACGAGTCCGGCTCCAGCGAGATGCGGCAAAGGAAACCCAACACCCGGTTGCCAAAATTGCGCCCCAGATAGAACCAAATTAGATCCGCAAGCAAAGAACTGGAAGCGGCAGCGCCAAGTGCTAACAACCAATTCATTTTGCCAGCACCGGCCAAGGCACCCGCCGCCAACAACCACGGCGCGGCAGGCAGTGGAATGCCAATTTGTTCGATGAATACCGCAGCAAACAAAATGGTGATTCCATGCCGGACCAGCAGATCAGGCGTTTCGTTCATGGAATATCGTGTGTGCCCTTTTCGGGATTTAATTCTCTGTATTCCTCAAAGATTCAAATGATGTTTGATTTCGCGCTCGGCCTGGAGCCAGTCATCCAACTCATGTCCGGGCTGATGGTCGCGAGCTTCAAAAAGTTGATAAGCACGTTTGCGGATGAGGTCTGGCACACATTCAACAGGGCAACCGCTGGTGTCCGCTCCATAATGGAGTGCCGAGACTTTCTCGGTCGGTTGCCTTCCAGTATTGGCCATATCAATTTTTCTGCGGTGGTTTTATTTCAGTTTTCGATGAAATTCGCGCGTCGAGGGAATATTTTCCACCGCCCAAGAACACGAGCGTGACGACCACCAATGTATAGAGAATTGCCAGTTGCGGATCGCGGCTGGCAAGCAGGTTTTGACAAATTGCACCGCTGAGGGCGCAGACAAGCAGCGCGGCATTGATTCGCGTGAACAACCCAACCACGATGAACAATGAGCAGATGAACTGCACCAATGTTGCCGCAACGGCCGATGCGAGAGGTGCGGGCACGTGCATTCCAGCCACTTCCTCGGCCAATGTCCAAGGCGTGTCGTGCTGAACATACGCAATCCAGCCTTCGAGTTTATGCAAGCCATGAATGTAGAAAATCATCAATCCCGCCGAAACGCGGAGGAAGACATGCCCGAAATTTGCCGCCGCGCCGATCGGTTCGACCGCTAGTGATTTTTTCAACAGGTTCATGAATGAGTTAGAACGCAAAACAATCGCAACCCAGGCCGAAGAAGTCGGCATAGCGATTTCGCGCGGCTTCGATGCCCGCAAGAAGTTGATGCGCAGAGTGGGTGCAGCCGTGATTACACTCGGCACTGTGCTCATGCGTCTGCGCAATTGGCACACCCATGCGCGCCGCCTTGCGAATGTCCAACGGTGCGCCGTAGCCGCCGAATACTTTGACTGGCGACCAATCCGGCAGCACGGGAATTGGCGCTGGTGAGTGCGGGGTGAATTCTTCCGTTGCATGAACAACCTTGCCGCCAACGATGGTGAGAACGGATTCGATGCCTTTGATTTGTTCCTCCGGCACGGAAAGATAATCATCGGTGAGCGCGACCAAGTCTGCCAATTGACCGGCGGCAATTGCGCCTTTCTTTCCGCTCTCACTTGAAAACCAACTGCTGCCTTGCGTGTATAGCCGCAACGCTTCTTCACGACTGAGGCAATTTTTGTCTGGATACATCGAAACCCCGCCGACCGTTTTGCCTGTGACCATCCAATACAAGGAAACCCACGGATTGTAACTGGCTACTCGCGTGGCGTCCGTGCCCGCGCCAACGGGAATGCCAAGCTCCAGCATTTTCCGAACTGGCGGAGTTCGCTCGGCAGCTTTCTTTCCATAGCGATCCATGAAATATTCGCCCTGATACGCCATGCGATGTTGAATGGCGATGCCTCCGCCCAACGCTTTGATGCGTTCCAAGTTTTTATCAGACACAGTTTCGCAGTGGTCGAAGAACCAGTTTAATCCTTTGAACGGAACGTCGTGATTTACTTCCTCGAACACGTTAAGGAATCGGGTGATGCTTTCGTCGTAGGTGGCGTGAAGACGGAACGGCCATTTGTTAGCAGCCAGCAACGATACGACACCCTTTAACTCGCCTTCCAGCGAAGCAGGAAGGTCGGGACGCGGTTCAAGAAAATCTTCAAAGTCGGCTGCCGAAAACACCAGCATTTCGCCCGCGCCGTTGCAACGGAAAAAGTCATCTCCCTTGCCCGGCCCCGTCATTTTGATCCAGCGCGCGAAATCTTCCTTTTCCTGTTTCGGTTTTTGGGTGAAAAGGTTGTAGGCGATGCGCAACGTCATTTCGCCGCGCTTGTGCAACTCATCAATGACTGCGTAATCCTCCGGGTAATTCTGAAAACCTCCACCGGCATCAATGATGCTGGTCAAGCCGAGCCTATTCAATTCACGCATGAAGTGGCGCGTGGAATTGTATTGATGTTCGGGCGGAAGTTTTGGCCCTTTGGCCAGCGTGGCATACAGAATTGTCGCATTGGGTCGCGCAATGAGAAGTCCGGTGGGATTGCCGCTGTGGTCACGCTGGATTTCGCCACCGGGAGGATTGGGCGTATCCTTTGTGTAGCCACACGCGCGTAACGCCGCCTTGTTCAACAGCGCGCGGCAATACAAATGCAAAATGAAAACAGGCGTTTCAGGAGCGGCGGCGTTGATTTCATCCAGTGTGGGCATCCGCCGTTCGGCAAATTGAAATTCAGTCCAGCCACCGACCACGCGCACCCATTGTCCAGGTGGTGTGCGCTGCGCCTGTTCTTTGAGCATCCGCAGCGCATCGGACAGTGAAGGGACGCCGTCCCAGCGCAACTCCATGTTGTAGTTCAAGCCGCCGCGAATGACATGGAGGTGCGAGTCATTCAATCCGGGGATGACGCGCCGGCCTTTGAGATCAATGACCTTCGTGTCCGGCCCGTGCTGGTATTCTTCAGCGTCATCCACGCCGATGATGCGGCCATCTTTGACGGCCAGATTAGTCGCTTCGGGATATTTAGAGTCGAGTGTAGTAATGCGCCCGTTGTGGAGAATGAGGTCGGGAACCTGTGATGTTTTCATAATGTTTGATTGTTTGTTAATGCGTTAATGGTTGTTAAATGTGAAATCAGAAGGTTGCTGTTTTTCATGCGGGAATTTTTTCTTGTTTGGGTTGCAACCAGTTGTGAAAAATGCGCGTAAGTAGCGGCATCGCAATCCAAGTCAGACAGGCGACGACGACGACGTTGAACGCGGAATTACGAATCAGAAACGGCCAATTTTGAATCGCCGGGCCGATGACAAAAAACAGGAGCGTGGTGACAACATCAACCCCGATGTAGGTAATCAAAGCCATTTTCCATTGGGGCAGCGGACGGAGCGGTTGGCCGGGCAAAGTGAACCAGCTTTCCAAGCCGCAAAGTTCCTCGACATGCCCGCTGCCTTCCGTCAAACCCAGCGCAAATTGATTCCACTCCAGGTATTCAGGGGATGTGCGAAAAGCCGAGAGCGCATCGCGGTTGGCAAACCCTCGGATGATGCCGTATTCGCGCGAATCGCTGCCCGGCGCGGGTCGAATAATGTGAACACCCGTCTGACCCGGGAGCGTGAGCGACCGCTGCACGAAATCATGCAACGCCTGCTCAAATGCCGCTTCGCAACCGGGCTTTACTGTTCGGACTATCGCTACATGGAGGGGTTCGTTCATAGGTTTGATTCCTTTATGTCAAAAAAGAAAATCGAGTGTCGCGGAGACGTAATTTACATCGCTGCCGCCTGCCTGGTGAATATAGCTTCCAGTGAAAAAATGGACGTAGGATGCTTGAAAACTGACGTGCCGCTGAATCTGCCACGTCAAATTCACATCCAGTGCGGTGCCGACATAACTGGAGGCATTACCTGACGCTGGTATCGCTATGTTGCCCGGCACGCCATAGACCGCGTCGTTTTTTGAATAACGCCAGAACACATCCGCGCCGCCATCAGCAGAGAGAGTTCGCGTGAATTGCAAGCCCGCATTCGGATGGACATCAATGATGTTTTGAGGACGGAGCAGGCTGGCGTCGTTGAAATAGCCGGATTTGAAATAAAGTGCGTCGAAGGTTTCCTGGCGTCCGCCGCTGGTGCTGCCGCTGCCGCTGGTGACATCCGCTTTCAACCCGAGTCTCGGCTGCCACATCGCGTCGAAGGTGTATCCTGAATCAATGCTGGCCGTCCAAGCGAGGATGGAATTGTTTCCAAAACTGCCCACTTGAAGAACATCTTCCTCATTCCAATCCCACTGGTTCCGTTCACCAAAAATGCGCAAACCCAGCGAATGACGATGTTCATCAGCCGTTCCCGAAGCGTAAGTTGCCTGCTCGTTGTAAATGCCAAGATAATACAGGTCAACTCCCGACTGGTGCGGCGCGTCGAACCAGTGTGTGAGATAAAGCCCCCAAAATGTCGTTGAGTGATCCTCCCCATTGAATGCTCCCGAATCCGTGGCCGGCTGCGTGAGAAATGCGGTGGCTTCCCAAAGCGGTCGTTTGTAAATGGCTTCAAAACCGTCGAACCGAAAGAGGATGTTCACCGCCGCGCGTGTGGCAACAAGCCGGCCCGATCCAAAACTCATTCCGAAACGCCCGGCACGCAACGTGAGACTTTCGTCGTCCGTCAAATACGGAACGACGTCAAGAAACGCGAATTGCAGATCAATCGGGTCCTGCTGCACCGGCGGCGCGGGTTGCGATTCGCCCTCCATCAGCCCCGAAACCCCTTCCGCAAAAAATCGCACGCGCTCGCCCAAGTGCAGGTCAGTGAGCAGAGTGATGCGTTGCAGCAGATAGGAATTAGCACCCGCGCCGCCAATCCCGAAATTGGGATCGTAATTTCCTTCAAACCGCTCACGCACCTCGCCGCCCAGAGTCAGATACCAAGACGGTTCATTAGTTCGCAACGGGATATGCTTAATCGGGTCAAACCAATCGGTTCGGTTCGTCGGGTTGGCCAGACAAGAATAATTCTCGTCGAACCGCAGGATGTTGTAGGCTGGAGGCGGCGAGGGAATTTCTCCGGTTGTGGTCATATCGTCGGCCAAAAGGGTTGGCGGCAGCACGAGCAACAGTGAAATGACCCAGGCATGGCGCATTGGTTATTTCATGTTCGAGCAGTAAGGAGCGGCATCGCGTTGAGTCAGGCCAGCGCTGATCGAGTCAATGCCTTCGCCGACCTGCTTCACGGCACTGTCGAAATAACTTGGCCCGGCTTCGATGACGAGACTCTCTATGCTGAACTTTGGTTCAAGCCCTTGCGCTTGGAGCCGCTTTTCTGTGTCGTAGGCCGAAAGGAATTGTTCGGCAAAAGTGCGGTCACCGAGACCTACTTCAATCACTGAATTGCCTTCGTCACGGATGACCGGCGCCCAGGCAACGTGCTTTGCCTTGAGTCGAACTGCTTCACGGGCGGCGATTCGTCCCACTTCCCGTAATGTATCCAACGACAAATCCTTTTCGTCGCCGAGACCAATCACCATGAAACGCCTTGCCGGGATTGAACCTTTGGGCGGCGTGAACAGGATGGTTTCCCCAAGTTCTCCGACAAACTCGCCCCGATTTCGCAACGCGGACAGAATGCCGCCGAGATGCGCGTCGGTGTCTTTCGCCGCACCCTGATAGGTGTCGCCGGTTGGCTTGTGCTTGAACAGGCAGATGATTTGCAGATCCGCTGCTTCCGAGTAAGGACCAACCATCTTGATGGACAATTGGATCCCGAGTGGCTTCGTGGCAAAGACGTTCTCTTTTGGAGCCGACGTCTCCGCAGCCCTTGCGCTGGCGAAAGAGAACGCCAGCGCAAGGCTCAAGGCAATAACCTTTGTTTTCATATTTTATCGAGGTTAGGTGTGAATGCCTGTTCGCATCAGTGCGCTTTCTTGGGCACGACCTGCGGCTTCTGTGCCGATTGCGGTGCGTGATGCACCATCGTGTAGGCGTATTCGACGCCAACGCCATAAGCACCCGCCTGCGGCTTCAGCAAGCTCATGAGGTTGTTGTAGTGTTCACGCTTCGCCCAATCACGCTGCCATTCCAGCAGCGCCGCGATAGTCGTTACGCGCACCGCGCCAGCCTGCACCATGCGGGAGAGTGCGGCTTCTTGGGCTGCGGGCGAAGTCGCACCGCAGCAATCCTCGACAACATAGACGTTGTAACCCGCGCCGAGCATTTCGATGGTCGGCCAGGTGATGCAAACTTCGGTCCACAGTCCCGTCATGAGAATGTTCCTGCGGCCTGTGGCTTCAATGGCCTTGCGAAAACCAGCGTCGTCCCATGAATTCATGGAACTACGCTCGACGACCGGTTGGCCGGGAAATATATCGAGCAACTGCGGCCAGATGTAGCCGCTGAAGGATTCTGTTTCGACGGCAGTCAGCACCGTCGGCACGTTAAACTCCTTCGCGACTTTGGCGAGAAGCGTCGTATTGTTGATGATCGTCGCACGGTCAGAGCTGGCCACGCCGAAGGTCATCTGTGGTTGCTGGTCAATGAACACGACGGCGCTGATCCTGCCGGCGTGTAGAGTTTATTGTATTGGTTCATGTTATTTCCTTTCTTGTTTTGTTATTGGTTGTTGTTTGTTTAGTTCAGATCGAACAGCAGAAAATGCGCTCCCTTTGCCGACGCAAGCCGGACTTCTTTTTCGTCGTCCAGCGAAGCGCCGTCGCCGGGCGAAAGTTTCGTTCCATTCAAATCAAGGTCGCCTTCGATCAACTGGATCCAAGCGTGACGCTGTTCCCCCAGCGGCTGGATAATGTTTCCCTTTGGGGATAGTTTGCCGACGTAAAGGCTGACATCTTGATTGATTTTGATGGAACCGTTGCCGCCGTTGGCCGAACACGCCAGCGTCAGCGCGTTCAACGGTGCAGCCGCAAACGAGGCTTGGGCATAGCTCGGTGTTAGCCCTTTGCGGTTTGGAACCAGCCAGATTTGCAAGAAATGGACTTGGTCGGTCGGCGAATTATTGAATTCACTGTGCGCGATGCCGGTTCCGGCCGAGATTCGCTGCACCTCGCCAGCTTTCATCACTGCGCTGTGCCCCATGCTGTCCTGATGTTTGAGCGCGCCGCTGATGACGTAACTGATGATTTCAAAATCGCGGTGTGGGTGCGTGCCAAAACCTTGGCCTCCTTGCACTCGGTCTTCGTTAATCACCCGCAAGCTGCGGAAGCCGACGTGTAGTGGGTCGTAATAGTCCGCGAAGGAAAACGTGTGGTGACTGTCCAGCCAGCCGTGATCGGCATGGCCTCGTTCATTGGCTCTGCGAATTTTAATCATAGCGTTGACGAGAAACTAGCACCACGATGTTGCGAGACTTGCCGAATTTTCGGTCGCCCTTTGCGGCTCATTTTTTGGAAACATCATGCCGCAATTCTATCACCCGGCACGCTTTTGAGAATTGGACGATGGACGGAGAAGCTTCTCCTACCAAAGTAGGACAGCAGCAAGGAAAGGCAGAAATGAATTTTACCGATGGAGCAATCCCCGACGAGTTGCCACCGCAATTGCTTCCGTCCGGCTCAACACGTTGAGCTTTCTGAAGACGGATTGAACATGGCTCTTGACCGTGACTTCCGCGATCGCCAGGTCAGCGCCGATCAATTTGTTTGGCTTTCCTTCGGCAACCAGCCGCAAGACCTCCAGTTCGCGGGGAGTTAATTCTTCCGCAGTCAGCCGTTCGGCAAGTATCGTAGCAACGGCAGGCGGCACAAATGTCCTGCCGGCGTGAACTTCGCGGATGCACTGGAATAATTCCTCGCGTTTCACATCTTTGAGCAGATACGATTTTGCTCCTGCGCGCATTCCTCGATAAATGTCTTCGTCGCCATCAAATGTCGTGAGCACAATAATCCGGGCGTTGGGGTCAGCCGCGCGGATTTCGTAAATTGCGTTCACGCCATCCAGTCCGGGCATCCGCAAATCCATGAGGGTGACATCTGGCCGATGTTTTTTCCAAAGCTCAACCGCCTGACGGCCATCACCGGTTTCAGCCACGACCTCCATGTCCTTCTCTTGTTTGACGATGGCCACCAAGCCGTCGCGGACAACGGTGTGATCCTCCGCAATGAGAATTCGGATGCGATTCTTGCTTGCAGCCGCACTTTTCTTTTCGCCGTTTTTTTTAGCCTTAATCATTTCCGTTTTCCGGGTTCACTGCGGATTGATTTTTCAACATGACAAGAATTTCCGTTCCGACGCCGGGTTTTGCGCGGATGATGAACTCGCCGTTCATTTGTTCAACTCTTTCTTTCATGCCAATCAAACCAAATCCCTCATGCTCCGTCTGCGGATCAAAACCACGGCCATCGTCCACAAGCTGAAGTTGGATTGTTTTTGCGCCGACACTCAACGTCGCCTTGAAATTCCGGGCGTTCGCGTGTTTGACGGCATTGGTGAGAGATTCTTGAGCGATGCGCATCAACCCGTCCTCATATTCCGCAGGGATTGCACGTTCATCACCCTCCGCGCGAAATTCTGCGTTCAAATCCGTGCCTTCCGTCATGCGCTTGAGCATATTGTCCAAGGTCATGAATAATCTGCCATTGCGGAGCGAATGCGGGCGCAGCGCCCGGACGGAACGGCGGGCTTCACCGAGACTTGACCGCGCGAGTTCTCCGGCGCGTTCGATACGGGTCTCCGCCTCCACAAGATCGCCTTGCTTGGTCGCGCCTTTAGCAGCCTCAAGTTGCATGATGACCCCGGTAAATCCTTGGGCAAGGGTGTCGTGAATATCCCGCGCCATGCGGTTGCGCTCCGCCATCACCGCCGTTTGGCGGCTTTGTTGCGACAGACGCATCAATTGAATCGCGAGCATTGCTTGATGAGAGATCGCCCGGGTCAATTCGATTTCCTCTTGTCGAAAGGTGCGCTTCTGATTGAAGCGGATACTGAAAAAACCGATCACTTTGCCGCCAACCAGCATGGGACTACAGAGCGTTGCCGCCACCCCCAAAGTGGAAAGACGCTCGGAGATCTTGAGAACGAGCGGGTTTGCCGCAGAGATGCCGAAATTGTCATGCCACGGGCCATTGGGGTCTTTCGCAACAAGTATTCGCACAGGATTGGAATCAATCCGGCCATAAACACAAAAATTGCCATCGCGGAAGAAATCAGACCAGACCGGATGAGGGCTGGTCGCAAAACCTTCTTGTGGCAATACCTGCATTTCTTCCGGTGTGGGGAGACGCAACCGGTTGTCTTCATAGCTGGCCACCAAGTCCATGCAACCAATGTTGCGGTTAATCTCCCATGCACTGATGCTGTGTGCATCCAACTGCTGGCAAATCACGCGCAGCACTTGCTCCAGAAATTTTTCCGGTTCAGATTCCAGGGAAAGTCTGTCGAGCGTTTTTTTCAGGGCGTCCAATTGACCGCGCGCCAGGAGGTCCGAGGCACGCAAAGCATCGGCCGCCTGCTTTCGTTCCGTGACATCCATCACGGTTCCCATCAATCTCAACACGGTTCCGGTTTCATCCTTTACCGGCTGGGAAATGGTTTCAATGTTCTTTCTGACACCGTTTGGCAGAATAAAAACATATTCGAGTGGTCTTGGCTCGCCGGTTTCAAAACTCTCGCGCAAACCACGATCAACCGCTTCGCGATCTTCCGGTAGCACCCGCGCGCGGAACTCGCTGTAATGCGGCGAAGGCGGCGGATCAGGAAATCCAAAGATGCGGCAGGTCTCAACGGACCAATCCGTGTTCCCGGTATGATAATCCAAAATCCAACTCCCGGTCTTCGTCAGCCGCTGACCTTCGGCAAGATTTTTTTCGCTCTGTCGCAGCCGGTTTTCCAGACGTTTCTGCTCCGTAATGTCCATCACCGCGCCGACGAATTCCAACGCAACCGCTTCGGTTTTTACAGGCTGCGCCAAGACGCGGACGTGCTTAATCGAACCGTCCGGCATCAGCAGACGATGCTCAAAGTCAAGGTCGGCTTTGTGGTGAGTTGCGTGATCAAGAGTCTGACGCACAAAAGCGATGTCGTCAGGGTGAATCCGCTTGAACACCAGTTCCAAAGTCGGCTTGATTGTCTGGTCGTATCCGAGAATACAAAAGGTTTCCTCGGACCAAACAAGCGCTCCGGTTGCAACATTCCAGCCAAAGCTGCCCGTGCGGCTCAATCTTTGCGCTTCCGCCAGATATGCTTCGCTCTGGCGTAATTTGTCTTCGGCTCGGATACGGTCATGAATATCGAGGTCAATGCCCCACCACGCAACAAGGCGTCCCGATTCGTCGCGCAACGGCGCGACGCGGAACAGAAACCACCGATACTCGCCATCGAAACGCCGCATACGCGCTTGGATTTCGCCCGGTTGCCCGGACGCCACAATGGCACTCCACGTTTCAAAGAGTCCCTGCAAGTCATCAGGATGAAGTATGTTGGAATCCTTCCAGTTCCATCCGCGAAGCTGCTGCATCGTGAACCCCGTGTATTCCAGTCCGCGTTGGTTGAGGAATTCAATGGAGCCATCAGGTCCGGCACTCCAAACGAACGCGGGAATCGTATCAATGACAAGTCGGAGATGATCCGCACTTTGTTGAAGTGCCTCCACAGGGAGCTTGCGCTCTATGTCGTCCGTCTTGTCCGGGCGTGAATTCATGAAAGGTTGTGACCAGCGTTTGCTCGCAAGATAATCTTCGAGCCGGGGCTGATAAAGCATGAATCTCACGAGAATCTTCAACCGGTTTGTGGAATATGGCGACAAAAGCCGGCGGCACTGGAATGTGCATTTGTTGCATAAACGTGTTCATGTTCCGCTGAAGCCGTAACCGCTGAACCAGCCGAGCACTTTTTGCGTGCCATGCGGAAACATGACAGGCCAAGCGCCAGCCGTGCGATGAGCGGTGCGAAATTGCTGCTTGTTCCTGATTTGCATCCGCAATGGCTGACTCCGGCGCGCCTCGTTTCGTCCATTGTATGGCTCGACTGCGCCTGTCAAGGTTGTCCAAATTAAAACGATGCGCTTCGCGCCGGGTTTTCTTTTTGTGGCTCCACCTTGACAGTGCTCGCCGAGCCGGGGACGTGGCTGGTTAGGAAGGCGCGTCGGGATTTTCAGCCGGAGATTTCAGCAATCATGTTCAATGGCAAGCTACGCGCAAGACGGCATCCGAGCTGATGACGGGAAATTCAGAAATATAATTTCGAGATTTATGGTTGACAACTGTATCTACAATGCTACGATGGGGAATATGCCGTTTATTCAGTTTCCTTTCATCGAGGTGCCGAAAGAACTGCACAAGCTGGTCGGCGACTTGCCCTTGGGAATGGAAAACGTTTTCCGGCCCAAAGCGCCCGCTACATTTATGATTTGGGCGGTTTTCCGGGCTTTTTGTAGCGCAGCCCAATCCTGGTGCAGACCAGCCGAATTTCAGCCGAATCAGTGCCCGGCACGATGATCTTTTGTGACAAGAGCCATTGATGCAACTGGCCGGTGCTGTGGAGAACACCGGGGGCAATTTCCTTCCAACGTGAGGCAATGGCACAAAAGATTTTTGTTCTCTGCGCCATTTGCCGCGCCCGGTCCGGCGCGCCCCGCATCAGTTTTTCGCCGTCTCGGAAACCGCAAAAGAAATCAGCGGCCTTGTCAGCCGGCTGCTCTGCCCAGTGACGTTTCAAGATCGTGCCGCATCCATGAATTCCAGCGATCAGTTGGAAGTCCTGCTTGGGAGGCGTTGGCGGCAGCAAATCCCAGGCACCCTGCGCGTAGCCTGAATCAAAGCCAAGGTTGTATGCTTCAGACGCCTTCTGCTTGCGGCGCGGCGGTGCCAGTGAACTGAAAGCCGAATCCGCAGCACGTTTGGCCCATTGGGGAGCATCACGCTCAACCCGCAGATCGAATCTCTCTTTGAGCAGGTCCAGCAATGAAGGCAATGGCAGCGTTCCGCCTGTATATGAAACTTTGGCGGCGTCAGAAGATGCCAGGCTGACGATGAAATCATTGAACCTTGCGGAGTGTCCCTGTGGCGAGATGGGCGGCTGTTTTCTTTTCATGCGCTGGCCTTGGGTTTTCAGGCTAATGGCATTTTCAAATGGTTCAACACCAAACTCCCCAAGGCGGTATATCGTCTGCTGTTATCAGGTCTATTCCTGGCGCAGCCTGCTTTGTCCGGTGATTGCTGACATTATCTATTGTTGTCATCCCAAGTGGGTTTGGCGGACATTTTTAGCCTTGGATACACGGACAAATTCAGACGCCAAGATCGGAGTTATACCCGGACAATACCCGGACAAAAATACTGGCAGTTAGGCGGACAGCCTGTATTTCTGCCTGATTTCGAGCTTAAAAACCAATGGTGGACGCCAAGTTTATGTCCAGCGAACCTGTCCGCATATCTTGTCCGCCTTTTCTGTCCAGGTATCTCTTTGGACGCCAAATCGGCCAGTGATTGCATAATCTCATTATTGAAAATTCCGGCTGCAAATTCCGGCGCAACCCTTAAACAGCCGCGTCCATGTCTGGCAGGTGTTTGTCAATGGTGGAGCCGCAAAAAACAATCCGGCGCGAAGCGCGTGTCTCAAATTTCGGACAACCTTGACAAACACGAGCCAGACATACAATCGGACGCCAGCGAGCGCGCCGGAGTCAGTCCTTGCGGATGCAAGTTGCAAGGTGGTTGCTGCGTTCGTCTTATTGCTTTGGCGGAAGCTGCCCGCGTGAAAGTTTGATGCGATAAAGCGGCCAGAGGGCTTTGATTTTCCCGCGTGTGTCCTTCGGAAACAAATCTTCCAGCTTGGCACCCAGCACATCGGCTACCACAAAAAGCTCCAAATCAGGGACGCGGCGACCCTGGGTTTCCAGCCGGGACACTGAATCCTGGCTGGTATCCCAACCGGCCAGTTGCAATTTCACGGCAAACTGATCCTGCGACCATCCTTTCTGTTCGCGGAGTTGCCGCACTTGCGGGCCGATGATGTTTAGTTTGGCGACGGCTTTTTTGATGGGACACAACGTAACCATTGCCCGTCTCCAGCTTACGCGCATTGCTGCGTAGATTTTCCTTGCGCAGTTGCTCGTGCTTTGAAAGATTCCCGCCACGCAGCGTATGAATCAATGGCAGTCAGGAGACGCCCCGGCGGGTGCAAGGGCTGGAACGAAGAATGTTGACGTGATTGTGACGCAGGCCAATCAGACCTTGTTGTTTGAGCCGCAGAACCGCTCGGCCTCGCAATGGTTGCACCGGCGCTGTGGGTTGGTTGCCGATAAAATCAGCGGGGACACCGAAATCAGAGTGCATCCCCGCAGATGTCAGAAAATCATCGCCGAATTGAGAGCGGCAGGTTTTACTGTCGCCAATGGGAAGGAAGAATCATGCTGATATACGATGTTGCTGTCTCACAGCCGACAAAAGGCAATGACGTAAAAAAACGTTCTACGACTATTATTGCTCGGCACGGGTGGGGAAGACCGCCAGCTTCCCGCCGGATTGGAACTGCGCGCCGATTTTGTTCAACGCCAGTTTCCGAGGGAACAAATCCTCAACTCGGACGCCCAAGACGCGCGCCAGATAAAGCATTTCACAATCGGGCACTCTGCGCCGCTGCGATTCCAGACTCGCCAGCGAGTCGCGGCTTATGTTCCAGCCGCGCAGTTGCAGTTTCATGGCCAGAACTTCCTGCGACCAGCCCCTTTTTACACGCCGTTTTCTCACCTGCGGGCCAATCAGATTCTTTGGAATGTCCGTCACGAACGGCGACGGTAGCGTGTCTGTGGTTAAAATATGTGTTCACACTCACACAGACTGACGCGAATATGTCGCACTTTTCCTCTTGCCGTCCAGGCTGTGAAACGTTAACAACTCATCGAAATGGAATTGATAACCAAATAAACTTATGAAAGCAATCAATGGCGAGAATAGTTTTTCTCGGTGGTCAAGATTGGCAATAGCCCGCGCAATACTCATCGCGGGCTTTTCGTTTGGTGCCATCAGCGGACTGGCTCAGATGCCGCCGCCTGATGACGGCGGGCCAACCAATGTGCCGCTGGCTTCGTGGTCATTCCAAGACCCGACGAATTGGACGAGTGACCAAGGCTGGTCGCCCATCTCGTTCACAAACATAGCTCGTTCTTATTTAGGCAACGGGTACTCATTGGTTGTGGACACAAATGAACCAGCCTGGTTGCAATACAACGTTTATGAACCCACCAACGCAGCGACGAATCTTACGGTAGATACAGGCAGCGTGACCTTTTGGTTTGCGCCTGATTGGGCCAGCACTAATGCGGGCGGCATGGGGCCAGGCGAGAGGGGCAGCCTGTTTGAAGTGGGCGGCTTCACGCCTGATTCCAGCTATGGCTGGTGGAGCATTTACGTGGACGATGGCGGCAACAACATTTACTTCTCAGCGCAAACCAACGACCTGTCGAGCAATTTTTGGACTTACGTTTCCGCTCCGATTTCCTGGACAACCAATTATTTCCATTTCGTTGTCCTGACGTATTCGGCCAGCAACACGGCGTTGTACCTCGACGGCGTTCTGGCAAGCAATGGCCCGCCAATGACGGTATATCCAGGCCCGGAAGTTCTGACGAATGGATTTTGGATTGGTAGTTCGAGCAACGGCATCAATGAATCCCACGGATTGTTTGACTTGGTTGCGACCTACAATTATCCCTTGAATTCCAATGACATTGCGACACTGTTCAATTGGTATTATCCCAATTACCTGATTGATCCATATAACATTGAGTACATGGACTTCAATTCATCATCTCAAAATTTTAGTTCCTACGGCACTAATCTGGCGCTCACTCCAGTTAGCATATCGAACAACCTTGCCAGTCTGTTTGTGGTGAATAGTACTGCGGACATCCTGTACGAAATCCAAGGTACAACCAACCTTGCGCAGCCCAACTGGTTTTCTTTGGGTTTTGTGTACGGTTCGGAACTTACCAACTTAACACTGGCCAGCGTGATGGTGACAAACACGCCGACGCTGTTCCTGCGCATTCGGTCGTGGATCAGCAGCGATGGGAGCGGTTTGCCTGATTGGTGGGAAATTTTGTATTTCGGCAATACTGGCGCGGACCCGAACGCCTTGGACCCGGCTGGAGACGGCTGGACTATCTGGCAGGATTTTGAGAATGGATACAATCCAACAATTTTCCACACTCCGCCCGCGCCGCAGAATCTGGCGGCTGTCTTTAATTCAGTTGTCAGCACGGCGAACGTAAGCTGGCAGTCTTCGCTTGGCCCTGTCACCGGCTACACGGTGCAGAAGTATGATCAATGGACGGATCAAACGACGAACTTCAATTTCTCGCAGAGTGTCAGCGGTTTTCCAGATACAATAACCGATGGCCAAGGTGAGAAGATCAACTGGCTTATCGGGGATTTAGGCCCGGTAATACCCATCTATTATCAAGTCCAGGCGCATTATGCCGGAGGTGATTCGGCTTGGAGTGCGCCGGTTCAGTTGGAACCAAGTTATTCTAACCCTCGTTATATCGGAGGAAGCTTGCCCGTGGCCTTGGTTGCCGGACCGCAAGGTTCGGCTTATCTGGCGGCTTGGGGTCTGCCCAACGACACGGCCACGCTGCGGGTCAAAGCGGTGGATGAATATGCGGAGGAAAATTATGGAAATTCTAACTTTGATACAATCGGAGACCTCTGCAAAAGGTTGTTTGAGTTGCTGATTTGATGTCAAAGTCATTATTCAACGAAAAATGGGATTGGCGACACGCCGTGTCCGGCGATGTGAACCGCCGTTTTCATCGTTTTTGTCCGCCGCGCGGACGTTCTGGATGTATTGCTTCATGCTCTGGTCAAACTCACCAGGCGTTTCAAGTTCCAACAGATGCTTTTGAACTCCAACTCCAGCCGGTTGGGATCACGCCCCACATACCGCACTCGCCTGTAGCCGGTGCATCGCTTCCACCAGCCGAAGATTCTTTCAATCCCGCAACGCACGCGGCTCATCAGCCGGTTAAAGAGCAGTGTGGTTTTGTCCAACGGTTGTCCCCGAAACGCCTTGCGCAAAATGCCATTGCCAATGTTTCTGCGTTCACACCAGCGGCTGCGCTCCTGGCTCCAATAGGCTTTGTCGGCCACAACCATTTCTTCATCGCCTTTGACCACGTTCTCAAATTCCTGGCTGTCATGGACGCTGGCATCGCTCAGAGTGACTTGACGAATCAACGTGTGCTCCTGGTCGGCGGCCACGTGCGCTTTGTAGCCGTAATGCGGCTGGCCTTTCTTGACGGTAAAGCCCGCGTCATCGTCGCCACCGCTTCTGTCTTCCCTGGCCGGGGCGCGCCGCGCCGCAGCCAACAGTGTCGCATCCACCAGTGTGCAGGTTTTCAGGATGAACCCTTTTTGTTCGAGTTGGCGGTTGACCAGTTGCAGCAGTTTTTCATGCAGCCCATGTTCCATCAACCGTTGGCGGAAGCGCACCAGCGTGGTTTCGTCGGGCACTCTGTCCTGCAAGCCCAAGCCCACGAACCGCCGCCAACTCATCCGGTCGGCCACCAACTCTTCACATTGCGGATCGGACAAGCCGTAGCAGTGCTGCAGCAGGCTCATCTTGAAAAGCACCAGCGGCGGATGCGGCGGATGGCCGGTCCGGGCCGGATACATCCGGTGCAACGCCGCTTCGATGGGTTTGAAGTCCACCGCACGGTCGAGCCGTTCCAGAAAATCGTTCGCCGGCGCAGAGGGCATCAGACTGTCCAGAAGTCCATATTGGGGATCGCTTGTCGTTTGCATATCTCTCTGACTTCTATTCAACCACCACGTTCAAATGCGTTTTGCAGAGGTCTCAATCGTTGACATTCCGGTTTCATCCTCGACCAATGGCCTGTATTTGTTGCCAAACAGCCTCATGGCGCCTCCGGCAGACTCCTATGGACAGTCGCAGTACCGTTGGTTTGTGCAAACGATAGATACCAATAATAATCCCAGCGAGCCAACGTATTTTCCAATGCCCTACAACAGCCGGGCCCTTCCCGCGTTGTCAGCGGACGGTCAAAACCAGCCAGGGAGGGTCGAATGAAAACCAGCCATTTTGAGGGACGCATTGCGTCGAGTGCGGCAGATGCCGCATTAGGACGCGATGAACGAACTCAACGTGAGCTTACAGCATTCGATATTGACATTGGCGGCGCATGGCTGGTCCCACCGGCGGATTGCGCGTGAACTGGACATCAATCGGGAGACGGTTGGCAAGTATCTGCGGCTGGCAAAGTCAAAACCGGCCATTTCGACCCCCGGCTCGGAGTCTGAGCCAGATTTAAAACCAGCCATTTCGACCCTCGGCTCCACGGCAGGTCGGCAGAGCCTTTGTCAGCCGTGGCTGCCGCAGATTGAGGCAGCGGTGTCAGTCGGACTGAGTGCTCAGCGCATTTATCAGGACTTGGTCTGCGATCACGGATTTGTTGGCAGTTACCAGGCCGTTAAACGGTTCGTGCGGCAGTTGCGCGAGACACAGCCGGTGCCGTTTGTGCGGATGGAGGTGGAACCCGGAGCCGAAGCCCAGGTGGATTTTGGCCAGGGCGCGTGGGTGATGGTGGATGGCAAGCGGAAGCGGCCCCACCTGTTTCGGATCGTTCTCAGCCATTCACGCAAAGGCTACAGTGAAGTGGTCTGGCGGCAGACGACCGAGAGTTTCATCCGATGTCTGGAAAACTCGTTCCGATACTTTGGTGGTGTTCCCCGCACGCTAATCACCGACAACCTCCGGGCTGCCGTCACGCGGGCCGACTGGTTTGATCCCGAACTCAACCCAAAGACGGAAGAGTTCTGCCGCCACTACGGCACTGTGATGCTCCCGACCCGTCCGGCCATGCCGCGTCACAAAGGAAAAATCGAATCGGGGATTAATTATGGTCAGGAGAACGCGCTCAAGGGCCGGAGTTTTGAAAGCCTGTCAGCGCAAAACATTTATCTTTCAGATTGGGAAAGTGGTGTGGCGGACACGCGCATTCATGGCACCACCCGGCAACAAGTCGGCAAGGTGTTCAATGAAGTGGAACGATCCAAACTATTGCCGCTGCCATCAAGTTTGTTCCCGGTGTTTGAAGAGGCACCGCGAACGGTGCATCGGGATGGCTACATCGAGTTGCAACGGGCGTATTACTCGGTGCCGCCGGAGTATGTTGGTCGGCAGGTGTGGGCGCGTTGGGAGTCCCGGCTGGTGCGGGTGTTCAATCAACGCCGCGAAGTCATCGCCGTCCATGTGCTGGCCGAACCGGGGAAGTTCACCACCGACCCGAACCATCTGCATTCTCCACACCGCCGCCTCATCCAACACAGTCTGGATTACCTGCTGGATCGCGCGCGTCTGATTGGCAAGCACACCGGCAGTTGGGCTGAGGCCATGGTTCAACAGCGAGGCCCCATCGGCACGCGAGTCTTGCATGGCCTGTTGTCCCTGGCTGGCAAACATCCTGTGGCTGCGCTGGAAGGCGCTGCCGAGAAAGCCCTGCATCACGGCGCGTGGCGTTTAAGGGATTTGCGCACGTTGCTGGAACGGACCGGGCCGTCGCCGCAACTGGATTTCCTGGACACTCACCCCTTGATCCGTTCGTTGGATGCTTATGAGGCGCTAACGCCGGATTGTTTTAACCCTCAACCCCAAACTGTATATGAGCAATCTTGAAAACACCCTGAAACAACTCCGCCTCTCCGGGCTGCTGCAAACCCTGGACGTGCGGCTGCAAGAAGCCGTCGCCAACCGGCTTGGTCATGCCGAGTTCCTGGAACTGATCTGTCAGGACGAAATCAATGTCCGCCAACAACGGCTCATGGAACGCCGCACCAAGGCCGCTGATTTCCGCGGCCTCAAAACGCTGGAAGACTTTGACTGGAGTTTTAATCCGGCCATCCACCGCAAAGACATTTTCGATCTGGCCACCGGCAACTTCATCCGCCAAGCCAAAGATGTCCTGTTTCTTGGGCCGCCCGGCGTTGGGAAAACCCATCTGGCCCAGGCCATCGGCTACGAAGCCATCAAAATGAACTTTCAGGTCCTCTACCGCTCCATCTTCGACCTGGTGCGCGACTTCATGAAAGACGAAGCCTTTAACCAGCAGGACCGAACTCTGCGCCGTTATCTCAACCCGGAGCTTCTGATCATTGACGATTTCGGCCTGAAGCAGTTGCCCAAGAACTCCGGCGAGCATCTGTTTGAAGTGATCATGCGCCGGTATGAAAACCGGTCCACCATCATGACCAGCAACCGGCCACTGGAGGAATGGGGTAAACTCTTGGGCGACGTGCCCACGGCTGGAGCCATCCTCGACCGTTTCCTGCACCACGCCCAGACCATCGCCATCACTGGCCGGAGCTACCGGCTCAAAGACCACGCCGCCGTCGCCGTAAAAGAGGATAAAAACAAAAAGACAAAAGCCAAGTCCAACGAACCTTTGGCCGCAGAACCGGCGAGCTGAATGGCTCGCTATCCGGTTCTGCTCGTTCTACTTTGCTTCTGGCCGATTATGAAAAAGCTCGATTTTCGACGCGAATCGGCCAGATTGGCCGCATGGTTGTAAGCGCCGGTTTAATAACGAAGTTGGATCGGACGGACGCGGCCCGGAGAGCCCAGATTTTATGTTTCAATCTACAAACCGGCAGTTGGATAATTAAAGTTCGGCCAACCACCAACGAAACTCGCTCCCGATGACGACGAAGAATTACATGGCTTGTCCCACTGATATAGTCGAGGCGCCGGTCGGCGTTGTGTGGAAACTGCTCACCGACATCTCCGGCTGGGGCAGTTTCTTTGACCTTCGCGTCATCAGTGTCAAGCCGCCGGGGCCGGCGGTCAGGGGCCAGCGCATGCTCGCCCTTTTCGGTCAGAAGGTCCCACGCTGGCTGCATCTGGGTGGCTCTTTCGAATACACCCTCATCGACGAGACGCATTACAAGCTTGAGATGGACGTGAGGCTGCCATTTGGCCTGACGGTTCACGAGGCGCTGGACTGCGTTCCGCTTGAGGACGGGCGATGTCGCGTCAACTACCATTGCAATATTGGTTTCCCGAACGGCTGGCGAGGTCGGCTCATGCGCATCCTGTTCAGCCGCGGATTGAAGACAAGCCCGGCTGATTCGCTCTCGCGGTTGAAACGCGCCGCCGAACAAGAACATCGCGGTCGGAAGGCGGAAAAGAGGGAACCTTAGATATGCAGAGATGAAGAAATTGAAAAGCCCCTTGCTTGCAACAAAAAACCTGATATGAATAAAGCGCCTCAGAGTGGCCGGTTTTGATTCGACCCCGGCTGGCTGGTTTTGAATCGACCGGTGACACCCGCGTATTTTGACGGACGGACGCAACTCAAGCAGAATCTGATTTTCCAGTTGCGGGCGGCCAATGAAAACGGCCCCTTCCAATTCACCGAAATTGACACCAATAACAATCCGACTGGCTACAGCTACCCGGCTAATTACGCCTATGCCGGACTTTATCTCTCCGGTGGAACCGAAAACTATTTTGATTCTTTTCTGCCTTTCGAGGAAAACTATCGGTATCGGAATTTCATGTTGAGTCTTTCTCCGAATCAGGACATTGATGGTAATGGCGCACTAACCACCGGAGCGGGTCAGGGTTCAGGTTCCGGCTTGGCGTTGCTTGATCCGCCCACTTATCAATTTCAACCACCGGGGGCGGCAGTAACAAACATTCCATCGCTGCTGGCCACCAACGTAACACAATGGCTGCTGGCCGAGCCTTACGACAGTCCCGGCGCGGTAGGCATCAGCATTTCTGGCTCACCGGCGACTTATCAACTGGCCGCCAACGCCCAAAACATCTTTGGCTTGCAGTTCCAGTCCACCGAACTGACGTATGGAACAGGCAGCGGTCTTGGAACCACAACGTTGTCGGCTGGCGGCAACGCGACCCCTTCAGCGACTTCCACCGTTAATATCTATTCGGGCGCGGCGCAACCGCAGTTTCAAACGAAGGAGTATGATTTCTGGCAGGGGACTTTAGAGCTTAATGATATTACATCTGCCAACGGAAATTTTATTTATTCCACATATTATGGGAGTCCCCTTCCGGGCTTGGCAAACTTTTCGCCGACCAACACAAGCGATTTGCTCATGGCTGGCGTTGGCCAATCCACAACGATCAATGGCTACGCCAAACTGTCGTTGGGCAATGGCTATAACGGCGTTTATGCCTACCTGGGCCAATACTTTGATAAGGCTTATCAGATTGCGACCAATGGCGTCATCACTACAAACGTAACCGGCGTTCTGTCGCCCTTTGGTCAATTCTTTGCCACACAGCCCGGCCCGACGGCTTTGGTGACGATGCCGGACCCAGACACTGGCGCACGGGGCACCTGCACGGTCTATGCCATCTCGCTCAACGTGGACGCCAATCATGATGGCGTGATGGACACCTCCTTCAGCGGGCCGGATAACACGTCACAGGAAAAGCCGATGGAATTTTGGGTGAACGATGGTGATGACACTCAGGGCGGAGTAGATGTGGAAAATGATCGTGGCGGAAGTACCAATTACATGGATGCTCAAATTGACTGGCAACGGGATTTGGAAAACTTTGGTCGCCTTTGGATTTGCGGCGTGCCCAAGCTCCCGTCTTCCCAAGGCTATTCCATCCAGATGTGGTGGTATCCTGTCAGTGGCGCGCCCGCCATCAATTTGTTCCGCTCAGTCGAAACCAACGGCGGCATCGGCTACTTGACCGACACCAACGTAGCTGCTGCCCAAACGGTCTTGGCCCTGCCCAATGGTCCGGGCCTGATTTTCGGGCAGGTGCCGAGCAGTGGAACTTTCACCTTCCCACCGGACTTCTTTGACGGGACAAACAAGTATTTCCTCTTCGAAGGCGCAGGCATCGGAGAGGGGGAATTGACCCTGAGCATTTACAAAAATAGCAACCTCATCGCCCAAACCTCGCAATGGTTCGATCTGCATGACATCGAAGACTTTTACGAACGCGCGGCGATTTCAAACAACATGAGCGGGGCCATCAGTAATTGGACCAGCACAATCGAATCATCGCAACCAGCCGTTGCCAATCTTTGCGGCAACGACACGAACCTTATCGTCTTTGTTCATGGCATCAATGTAGGTACTGTTGACGAACATAGTGCCCAATGGACGCGACCAATTCAAACCAGCCTCTCTTATTATAATGAAATCTTAACACAAATACTTCCTCCCCAATGAGAACCAGAATCTTACTATTTTGTGGCATAGTATTCGCAATTTGCTTGTGGTTTTTACTACACCGGCCACTAACACAGAAGCAAGTGCCACCGAGAACTGAAACAATACACACGAATCAGCAGTTATCTAGCTATTCAGCACAGCCCTCCATTCTTGAAAAGCGTCAAACCACAAACGCTCCTGTGGATACGAGCGGTTCTTTGCCCAAAAAAGTTCCGTGGCCAACTGCCGAAGTATTTAGTAAACAGGCGCTCGCTCCTTGGCATACCCCTATTGAATTTTATGGCAAAGTCATAGACCAAAATAGTAATCCAGTTGAGGGGGCAAGCATTCAGTTCCAGTGGTCTGGAGATTCCGAAAAAATATCCAAAGCCGAAACGACAAGCGATGTTGATGGGTTGTTTTCTTTACAAGGAAAAAAAGGTAGAGTTTTGGATGTTTCGGTCAGCAAAGAGGGATATTATAATTCGCACAAAGATAAAACCGGATTCCTGTATGCTTTAGGGCCGGATATTTATTCGCCCGATCCATTAAACCCCGTTGTGTTTCATTTGAGAAAAAAAGGAAATGGTGAATCGTTAATCGAGAAAGATTTTCCGCCAAGCATTGGCCAAATCTGGCAACTTCATCACGATGGAACGCCAGTAGAATTGGATTTACTGAATGGCAGTCCAAATCCCAATGGAAACGGCCAGTTGAAGTTGGAATTCTGGCGAGACATTTCTGACCTAAAAAAGCAGCCGTTTGACTGGAAATTACAGCTTTCCGTTGCAGGCGGCGGACTTCTGCAAACTGACGAAGAATTCCCATTTGACGCTCCTGAAAATGGATACCAACCTTCAATCGTAATTGACATGCCAGCCACAAATCAGAATTGGATTGGAGACCTTCGCACCAAATTCTATGTTCAACTGCCAAACGGCAACTATGGTCGGATAGATTTTTATCTTTTATCCTACAACGGAGTATTCACCGTCAAATCCTGGGTCAATCCAACTGGCTCGCGCAATTTAGAGCCAGCAAACTGATCACCCCACAATGGACCCATTACTGGCCGCTTTCGTGTTGACATTCTGGAATGGAAGAATCGTTTGCCGACTGGCAGCGGCTTTCTACAGCGTAGGCGCACTTATCGGCATTGGCGCGGGCGTCTGCTGGCCGCACAGCGCGGGCAGCATGACAAGGCGTTGAGCGATTTGAAGGAAGCGTTGCAACACGGTTCGACCAGTTTTCTGGCCTATTACGTTTATGCCCAAGAGAAATACCGACTCACCGCCGACGCTCAGAACCGCTATAGTCCGCTTACGGGGAGCAACGCTCCGACTTCGGCGGCAAGGTGACTCATGGAAAAATTCAACTGCCGCAGACGTTTTCCCCGCAGGGCGAGCGGATTTTCGATGATTTTCTTCGGGATTTGCACGTTTTTGTTGAAGAAGTTAAACCGGCCCCGCAAAGTTATTTTGATTCTGAATGGGAACATCATGGCCGACGCTCGGAAACGGTTTGGCGGCATCCACTCGGTTTTTGTGGACGGGGTTGCCGACGCCGCCGACGACGTGAACGACCCCGCCGAAAGCAACGCCTTTGTTGCCGAGCTTCACGGGCTGGAGCATTTCCATAAAACATATAGCTTTACTGAAAGGGGGAGGATATGGCAGGTTGGGGGCATGAAAGCTATTTCCCTGCCGGTGCGTGAGCGGATTCTGCGACTCTACGAACAAGGCAAAAGCACGCTGGAGATCGCCGAATTTTCAGGTTTTTGCGTGGCCGCCGTGCGGCGGGTGCGTCAGCAGTTTCGGGAGCGCGGGACACTCCAGCCGCAGACACATTTGTGTGGGCGCAAGAGCCTGCTGACCCCGCGGCGGCAGGCGCGTTTGCAAAAGCTGGTGGACCGGCAACCCGATGCGACGCTGGCCGAATTGGGGGCGCAACTGGATCGTCGGTTCGGGACTTCGACCGTGGATTTGTGGCTGCGCCAGTTGGGGTTGAGTTGTAAAAAAAACGCTGCACGCCGCCGAGCGGTCGCGGCCCGACGTGGCCGAGCAAAGAAGCCACTGGCATGAACGGCTGACCGCTGTGCCCGCCGAACGGCTGGTCTTTGTGGACGAAAGCGGCGCCAACACCAAGCTGACCCGTTTATACGGGCGTTGTCGGGTCGGCCGGCGGCTGGTCTGCCCGGTACCGCAGGGGCATTATCAGACGACCACGCTGATTGCGGCGGTGCGTTTGCTGGGACCTTGCGCACCCTGGCTGTTTGAGGGGCCGATGGACGGGGAGATGTTTTTGGCCTGGGTGCGGCAAGGTTTGGTTCCCACCCTGCAGCCCGATGACCTGGTGATTCTGGACAATCTGGCGACGCACAAGGTGGCGGGGGTGCGCCCCGCCATTGAAGCGGCGGGGGCTCGCCTGCTTTATCTGCCGCCGTATTCACCCGACTTCAACCCGATTGAAAACCTCTGGAGCAAGGTTAAAGCCATCCTGCGGGCGCTGGCTCCCCGCACCGCCGACCAACTGCTGCGGGCGGCGGCCACCGCCTTTGACACCATCTCCCCCACCGACTGCCAGAGCTTCTTTTTACACGCCCAATACGCTATATGATTTATGAAAATGCTCTGGCCATCAAATTTGATTGCACCCTTGTTTCAGCCATCCACTTAAACCCCGGCTCGGATTTCAAGACACGCGGCCACTTGGGAAGCCAGCTTGAACGCAAGGCCGAAACAAACTTCAAAGTTGAAAAAGACGACGAGGTTTGCACCCTTTGGGCAGAAAAAACCCGGCACGCGCCAATCCTGAAAAAGACCGGCCCGCGCTTCGCTTGGGACAATGAAGCCGGGATGCACGTCAGTATTGAAAGCCAGCAAGACGCCAAAGCGGACTTGGAATTTGACGAGCTTTCCGCCGTGTTCAAAGCCGCTTTCGGAAGTCATCCGGCCATGTCGCACAGTGACCTTACGGACGCAGTAATCACGGCCCTGAAAACCACCGACAAAAAGCGCGTGTCGGTAGTGCCCCGGACGGCAGAGCGGAAAATAGCCCGTGCCGTCACGCTTGGAATCATCAAAAAGACATTCGGAGGGCTTTACGAATTAAGGACTTAACCATGAATCACCGACAGCCGACAAACCACCGACAATTAACCGACAATGACGGCTCACCGACACACCGACAGCCGCCTATATATAAGGCGGCGTATCGTGTCGGTTGTCGTGACTGACGGTAACGGAGAAAGAGAATTTATGAGTGAAGAATTGAAGCCAAATACCCCGAAAGCCAGCGATGTTCTCACGCGCACGCGACCCCACCGGCCATTTACAGTGGCGACGAAGGCTATGGCCGACGATTCACAGCCGGATGGACGCGGCGACAACGACGGCAAAGGGCGTGCCGGATTTCGTGATCTTCGCGGACGGCGGGCGGGTGTTCGCGGTGGAGTGCAAGACGCGCAAGGGGAAGCTGACGCCGGAGCAAATCGGCTGGCGCGTGCTCTTGGAACGGAACGGGCACAAGTTTGCGGTGGTGCGTAGCTTCACCGAATTTCAAGACGTTGTGGAGAACTGGTTGCATGAGTAGCGCGATTCTTGATTCTCACCCGACCCAGATTGAGCTATCCGGCCCGGAATTGCTGGAAGTCAGCGGCGAACTAAGGCGGCGCGGCTGCGTGATTCTGTCCGCCGTGGTGGTTTGCGTGTCACACTATCGGCTGGCCCTGGCATGGCCACGGCCCGAACAGCAACCCCTGATTGAAACTGATTTCCAGAATGGCGCATGACAACGAGCGAAGATTTTGACGAACGGCTGGCGATCACCAACCCGGAGCGGTTTGAAGAAATGGCGCGTGAGGCTGTAGCGTTCGGGAAACGAAATGGCTGGATAAAAGACCCCGGCTCGTCACACCAAGCGCGGTCTGAAAGCTCGCCAGCGGTCAACGTGGCGCGAAAAAATCAGGCTCAACCGGGCAAAAAACTGCACCCAGTTCAAAATCGTTCACTGTGATTCAATCGTTTCTATACGGCTCTAGGAGCGTTTGGGACGTGTTACGGCACGGTCAAGGCAATCAAAGCTCGCCGTGGCTTAACGGTGCAAGCGGAGCGAGGCAGGGAATGGGGCGGTCTGGAAATTTTTTGGCAAGAGATATTAACCTCGGATTTTTGGCTGGAAAGAGGCGCGTGGTAGGTCGCGACGGTCATGGACTATCAGGCCGGCGCCTCTGGCCCATTTGACCAGACTGCCAGCCCTGTATTCTCGAATCTGCTCGCCAGCTATCCGCATTGGAAAAAGAGGCGGTTTGTCACCGGGTAAATGCAGTTCAATTCCCTCATCCCCCGAACCTTCAACCCACCTGCACTTCTCCCCGTGGAAGTGGCGCACAATTTCGCCGACATAAGCACCTAGATTGAAAATGCTCCGCTCTTGTTGTTCCGCTGTTAACGTCTCAACCAGCCCGGCCACGCCGTGGGAATCTCGGTGTTCAAAAAGCCGTTCAATTGCCAAAACGTTATCAGGCGATTGCATATCCGCGCCACGATAAGGCGCGAGGCTGGACCGCGCCGAAAGTTCAAGCCAAAATCTGTCAGCGGCATCTTTGATTCGTTCGTCTAGCTGCATAAATTGGATTAAGCGTATTGGATGCTTTTACGCACGCTTCGTGTATCAGAAAACGGCTTAAATTCTGGAAAGTTAATCAAGTTGCCCATGCGGAATATTTCCATCGTGGCCGTTCGCATGGCTTCGTCATTGTCGCGTAGGATTTTCACGGCAAGGTTGAGGCTTTTATGCTTGTCAGTGTGCCGGTTGATCAAATCCGTGTCCGCGTTGCTCAACTGGCCGTGGATGAACATCTGCCAAACAGCTTTGCCGCTTCGGATTTCCGCGACCGGCCCGGCCCAGCCGATGACCGACTCATTAAAAGCGGATGTTGAACCGTGGCGGCTTGCCCCGGTGAATTTCGTCCCGGCCTGCCATATCTGCGAGACTTTCGCGCAACCCAAATGCCAGGCGGAAACGAAATGCCCGGCCTCATGGAGAGCCGCCGCCAGCCGCGCCTTGGCCTGATCATCCCAGACAAAAGTCTTTAATTTGCGGATCACAAAGCCCTTCTAAACCACGCACGGAAGCCGGTCAAACCCTTTTGAACAATAGTGGATAATTGACCCCGCGTGCATACGGTTCACAAACGTTTCGGCCATTATTGGCTCGCCAGAAACGCGGAAAACCGCGATTTCCCAAGCAAACCCTGAGATTGGCGGAGAGAGGGGGATTCGAACCCCAAATCACCGCTTTTTCTGTTCAGAGTGACAGATTGCGACAGTCGGAGTCAGACCATGACTTTCATCAATGTTTTCAATGGCTTTACCTACTTTGATTGGCTTTAAGCCGATGACCGATGGTGACACGGCATTGACGGTCGGCGACTAAAGTTTGTGAGTCTATGTGTGAGTCATCAAACGAGGGCAGTCCCCGGACGGTTGCCGCCAACGGCAGTTGCGCCGCGTCCGTGTAGGTTTTCATCGTCAGACGCATATCGCTGTGACGCGCCAGTTCCATCGCTTCACGCGGCGAAACACCCGCCCGTTGCAGGCGCGTGATGTAGGTCATTCGCAGCGCATGGAAGTCCACCCGATGCCCGCGTTCGTCCACCAGCGGAATGCCTGCGGTCTTGAAATCCGCGCGGATCACTTTCATCGCCGGAACCCGTTCAGGAAACACCAAATTTTCCGGCGTCAATTTTCCGGCAGATTTCATTGCCTGCAATACCCTCACCAGTTCGGGATGCAGCGGGCGCGGTTGTTCCTTGCGGCTCTTGCTCTTTGCCACTGGAACGGCATAAAACGGATTGGCCACGTCCAAATGCAAATCACCCCAACGCAACGCATTGATTTCACCGCGACGCAATCCGGTGTGCAGCGCGAGCAGATAGAGTGACTTGCGCTGTCCTGCCAACAATTGCCGGGCTTCATCGTCATTCAATGCCCGGCGGTGGAAACTTTCCTTGCCGCGCGCATCCACCTTGCTGACGAGTTCAAACGGATTGGCCGCGACACGGTTTTGTTTGCGGAGCCAGGAAAACAACGCCGACAACGCCGCCTGATATTCATTGATGGTTTTGGGAGACTTTTTTTGTTCAGTGCGCCAGCGCAGGAATGAATCCGCCGTGGCTTCACGAAGATTTTGCCATTTGCATTCCCGCATGAGCCGCCGCAGCCGCGTGTCCACATGCCGGACGTGATCGGTGGAACGTCCCAACGCCTTCAAATCGGCAACATAGCCGTCCACGAGCCGTTCCATTGGATTTTCAAACGTCTCGCGCTGCGCTGCTGGTGCCAGCAAACCAACCGCCGTCCTTTCATAATCACGGATGCTGTCCCGCAGTTTTTGTTCGGCGGTTTGTTTGTCCGCGCAGTTCAGCGAAATGTCCCGCGCCTTGGCGTCACCATTTAGTTTGAGCCGCGCCCGCCAAATCCGATTGAAAACCTGTTTGCCATTGCGCTGACGTTTTGGCCGATAAATGTAAGCAATCATATTTTTCTCCTTTCGTTCAATTTGCACTTTGCCCGCTCAACCGTCGAAAATATTCTTTTACTTTGCTTTCGAGCATCCCCACCACGCCGCCGCTGCGAACCAACGGCGGCAACTCGCCTGCCTCCGCCTTCCGTCTTACCGTCCGCTTGCACACGCCGAAAATCCGTTCCAGCTCGGGCAGCCGGATCAGCCGGTCATTAAATTCATTTTCCGGGTTCATCTTCACTCCTTCCATTTCCATCGCTTTTCTTTTTTGTCCCACTCCATTCCTCGTTCCAGTCGCTTCTGATAAAATTCAGCCTTCTTCTTGTCTGACGCCATCGCCGCCATCGCCTCGGCCAGCAGTAAAAACATATCCTGTTGCCGGTTTTCCGTGCTCAATGGCTCCTCATATCGGACTTTCCGGTTCCCCTTGTCCTTCGGGTCGGTGTCTGCAAAGTCCAGGGCTTCCACGGCTTCCTTCACGGTTTTTGGCTCATCCGCCGCCGCCGCCGACTTGAGCTTTTTTCGCTGTTTCATCAGGCTTTCGTCCGGCTCATCCACATAACCCATCCGGCGTTTCATTTCCGCCACCCACGCCTTGCATTCGCTCATGGACAACAGAATGTAGGGACGCAGTTTGACTTTGCGTTTGGTGCCGAAGAACGTGCTTTCAACGTGGGTGATGTAAAAGAAGAATGCGGTCAGCTTGCCTTCCTTGATGCGTTTGTGAACGGCGGCGCGCTGGACGGGCACGAACATGGTGACGCCGGCGGGTGAAATGCCCACGTCGCCCTTGTAATGCAAGCCGAGGTCTTCAATCCACTGGCCGCATTCCGCGTGCGTCCCCTCCCGGCGATAGGCGCGCGTGCCGGGCGTTGGCTCGCCGACAATCTTGCGCAAATCTTTCGGCACCTCGATGAATGGAAACTCAATGAATCCCATATTTCTTACATAGTATCTTACTAGATACAGTTGTCAACCATAAATCGGCGGGGGCTGAATTATTTCCCGAATTGGCAATTTTTGAATCAATACACCAGCACCAGCACTGCGGCGTCTTGCGCGGATTTGACAACATTCTCAAATTTCCGGTCACCGTGACCGGAGCTTTGAGCTTGGCCGACACGATGCCGATCACGTTGCCCCGCTCATCCACCAGCGCCCACCCGAATTGCCCGGCTGCACCGGCACGCTGATTTGAAAATAGCGCGGGTCATCCCCCGCGCCGGACAGCGACGCGATTTCCCCCTTGGCCAGCTTGGGCGCGAAACATGAAATTACTCATTAAAATCTCCTGCATCTTGCATCCTCTGACTAAGGATGTGGCTCGGGTAATCGGTTCGTGTGCTTCCGTTGATAGGCAACGCATTGGTGCGGGTCCAGGCGATGTATTCATCTATATCAACCTGCACCTCATGAACCATAAAGCCTCGCCGCTTACAGTTGGCGACATCTTGCTTATGATCCTTAAACCACGCATCAAAGGTGTGTGTCATGCGATCTGAATTTGCGAACAAATCAACCCATCGCTGCCACTGTTCGCGCTTGTATAGTGGTGTAACAACGGCGTTTTGCATTGTGGACTTTTACCATAGTCCGCCAACAAATTCAGTAATTTTTGTTTTGTCAACGAACTGGCAGGCATGGAATTTTCAAAGTGGACAATTTGGAGCAAGCATTTCTGCCCGGCGACGCTTGCGAGATGCTCCAATATAATTGTTTTTCTTTTTTTTCTCTGCTGGCTTGTTGTTTCGAATCGAAATTTTGCGTTTCACGCAGGCAACCTACCGTCACAAAACGGTATTGCCACGACGTAAGGGGGGACAAAACCAACCTCTATTTTGTCCGGCGGATGCTTGGCTGCTGGCGTAGTCGGGCGGCAAATTCCGCAACGTGCGGCGGCGGTTTCAAGCGTTCCCGCGCGCGTTGCACCGCCTTCTTTCGAGCAGCATGACCAGACGCACTATACAGATTCGGCTGTGTGATCACGTCTTCAACATCCTTGTGCTTCTCGGTTTTCAGTTGATTGCGAATCTTCGCCACCAATTTCAAGACGGTTTCCGGTTCGCGTTTCCAAACGGCCCAAAAGCTACTCGCGTAGAAATTGCCTTCATCAAAAAGAGCTTTGGTTATGTCGCCGGAAAATTCAGGCACATAGGCAAACCACGACACGCCGCGTAGTTCACTTATTGGTAGATGATCGGCTTTGGCTTGCTTTGCCGCGTGCTTTGCTCGGAGAAGCAGAATGTCTTTTGATAAGGCGGCGGGGTTTCTAGCCAGCAGCAACGACTCGATCACGTCTGCGCCACGAACCGTCAACATCTCCCGGTTCGGTTCTTGTGGCATCAAATGCAATCGGCGCTTCTTTTCGAGCGAGAGTGCTTTGGTTTCTTTGGGAGAGACACACAAAAGTTTCAGAGGTGTCGGTTTGTTTTTATGTTTCGGCTTCTTCATTCCAAAATACCATCGGCATAAGGTTCTTTCTTTTTCATCGCAATACACAAAATATACAAAGCACACAAAGAATGAAAATCAAAAGGCCGGCAGACAGCATAACCATGCAGCCTGTCCCGCGCCGTGTTGGACGTTTGTTGGCACTTGCCGATTGGCCACTGAACAGCGTGGGGTCTTGTCGGCGTAGTTCGGTAAAGAACCGATTCATAAACTGATTGATCGGTTCACCTTGCTTTCGTGAACCAATTAATTCTAACACATTTGTTACCTTTTTCTTTGGAACCCTTTTGCAATTGTAGAACTCGCGCCAATCGTCCACGTCCTCGCTAATTACGGAAACTTCCATTTCAACCATTTCCTTTTCTTCCTGCTCCTCCCTGCGTCTAAGCTTTTCCTCTTGCCATTCCTCTTCGAGATCGGGAAATTCTTCTTCCAGTTCGGGTAGTTTGACAAACCATTCATCAATCAACTCATGCGCCTCGCCTCTGGTGAGCGATGTGGGTAACGGTCTGTGCAAACGGGTTGAGGCCCACTGGAGTCGTGCAATTTGATGGGGGCTTGCTGGCTGCGCCTCCCAGCGTTCTTTGTTTTGAGGATCATTGAGCAGTTGCCCTGTCTTTAGTGAAGCTTCACGAAACGAGGTGATTCCGTGATGCAGGCCAAGGAAGAATTGAAGGATTTCGTTCTGGTTACTTGTCGGCGGGCCGGCTAAACGTTCATGTCTCCTCTGGTCAGCCCGTCGTTCGGCTTCTGCTGGGCTGCCGCCTGACCAAGGCCAAGCCGGGTCGTCAAAAAGTGGCCGTTGTGTGTCTGGGAAAAGATTTTCCAAAGTTTCCCTCAATTTGTTTCCCCAGTAATAGTTCTTCAACCGCCCTAGATCGCCAGGCCAGCCGAGAGATTGAATCCGCGCCCCAAGAGCAGGCGACAGCGGCACTTTTTCTGACATTAAATCTAGCGATTCAAATGCTTGAAATTTGTTGGCAGTGCCCTTTGTTTTCACCCAAAATCTTTCGACTGCGGAAGCGAGTTGCCAATTGCCTCCCATTTCTTCGGAAACCAGGGTCTCCGGTGTAAGCCAGCCCAAGGCGAACCAATCGCGCAATAATTTCCAATCAAATGGCCCCCAAGGGCCACGCTTCGTCTGAATCCAATAGACACTTTTAGGCCGACTCATTGCTGTAACTGGTTTTCGTTTGTGTCTCCGCTTGGCCGGTGATTTGGCGGCGGTTTATTGTATGGTTTCACTTTCACGCAGCAGAGACATT